>NZ_JAMHWM010000058.1:0-2173 GCF_035910975.1 Sphingomonas sp. | reverse complement strand
GGCGACCCGCGTCAGCTTCGAGATCGTCCGGTCGTAACACCACGCGGCGTCCGTCACGGGAAGGTAGACAAGATACTTCAGTCCCATCGCGATCTGTGCGTCTGAGAAGCGCGAGAGAGAGGACACTGGCGACATGAACAGTCGCGTAACATAGGTCATCAGAATTTACGCCGGCGGGTCAGGAAAGCCATCGCCGAACAGCCATTCGGGTCCCTCCGCTGGATCATGGTCGAAAACGAGCCCGACCCAGGTTTCGTAGCTCGGGTGGTCGGCATCCGGCATAACAGCCCCGTCGCAGCGAAGAAACATCCTCGCCGCGCAGTCTATCATCCCGACCTTCGGCCCGGACAGACCCGGCGCCAGCCGACGCTGTAGTCCGGGCCTTTCCAGATAGTCCGCGCTTCGTGGATCCGAACTGATGCGGTGGATGCCCGGTGACGAGGAGGTCTGGCTGATCGGTGAACGCCGGGCGACCAGCGCTGAAATACTACGCCTCCAACCTGCCCGCCGATACGCCCCTCAAGGCGCTTGCCGCCGCCATCAAGGCCAGATGGATTTGCGAACAGGCGCACTAGCAAATCAAGGAAGAACTCGGTCTCGACCATTTCGAGAGACGATCCTGGACGGGCCTTCACCGACACGCCCTTATGACGATGATAGCCTATGCCTTCCTGAAATCTCGCCGCCTCAAGGTCGCGGGACGGGAAAAAAAGAACCCCCGGACCACACCCGCGACCGACCCTGCCAGCCGGCAGGCAGGCAGGCCATCCTCGACGCAGTCGTGAAACCGCCACCAATACGCTGCCCTCATTGTGAAAAGCTCATCGCAGAACGCCAAAATAAGAATCTGCTAAAGTAGTGCTAGACCGCGTCCGCCGCGACCCAGGCGAATGGCATGTCGGCCGCGATCACGCGTTCGATCATCTCCACCGCCAGCGCCGGCCTGGTTGCAAAGGCCGTGCCTTCGGGCACATGCGCCGCGGCCAGCCGTGTCGGATCGGTGATCCAGCTTCTCGGCGGATACAGCGCCCGGTCGACAAAGGCATGGCCCTTTACCGAGACATAGGCGGCGAACACGCCGATCTGGCAATTGGTCACCTTGCCCGCCGATCCGGTATACTGGCGCGCCACGCCACACGACGCCTTGCCCTGCTTCGGGAACCCGGTCTCGTCGAGGACCAGCACCGCGTCATCCGTGCCGAGATGCGCGATCGCGTAGTCGCGCACGATATCGCGCAAAGCATCCGCGTCCCTCCGCCCGCGTCCCAGGATCGCTTGTCGCCGCCATGGTCCAGCGTCGCCCGCCGCCTCGGCGCGCATCCACCCGGTCTCGCGGCGTTCGTCGCCCAGCAGCCCGTCCAGAAGGCTGTTCGCCGACGCCGCGACCCGCTCCTGGCTGAACACGGGCCGCATCCGCGCCTTCACCTCGCGCAGCGATGACGCCCATGGTTCCAGCGTCGCCGCGATCGATGCTCCCGCCACCACGACCTCCATGCCATGGCGATCCACTGAGGCAGAACACGACCAAAACACAATTGTAATGCTAGCTTATCGCCGCGCAAGACTAAGGTGTTACGACGACTGGTTGAGACCGCCCTCGGCAACCAGATCCGGATGGTGGGCGGCGGCGACGTCTGGGTGTGAGCGGAGGCGGCTCTTCAGGTGGTTGGCTCCGACCTCGCGGAACAGCGGGTTCAGCGGATCGACCGTCAGCCCGCGCTCCAGCGCGTGGAGATCGTCGGGCAGTGGTAGCACGGGGATCGTCGCGTCGTAGCGCGCACCGAGGAAGAAAGCGAAGGAGAAGCGCTCCACGCCCGCGGGCGGCGCGACCACGTCGTGGACATCGGCGCGCACGAAGCCATTGGTGGCGAGTTCCAGGAGTTCGCCGGTGTTGATGACAAAGGTACCGGGAACGGGCGGCGCGTCGATCCAGATCCCCTCCGCCGTCCGCACCCGCAGCCCCGCCACCTCTTGCTGCAAAAGGATGGTGACGAGGCCGCCGTCCTTGTGCGCGCCGACACCCTGATCGGTCCTGGCGACGTCGCGACCGGGATAGCGGATGAGCTTCAGGAGCTGGGTCGGCCGCGGTTCGTAAATGGCGGCGAAGGCATCCTCGGGCTGGCCGAGCGCGAGCGCGATCGCCTTCAGAAGATCGATGCCGAGCGCCGTCAGC
>NZ_JAMHWM010000057.1:0-1093 GCF_035910975.1 Sphingomonas sp. | reverse complement strand
ACGGCGGGTATCGTCGGGCCCGTGGTGGTTAACTACATCCGCGAGGCGCAGATCTCGGCGGGCGTGCCGCGCGCCCAGGTCTACGATTTCACGATGTATATGCTCGCGTGCTTCCTGCTGCTCGGCCTCCTCGCCAACGCCTTCATCCGGCCGCTGAACCCGAAATGGTTCATGTCGCACGCGGAAGCGGTGGCGCTGGCGTCGAAGGGCGAGAATGCCGCGCGGGTCGCGTCCCGGGGCGGCCAGGGCATCGACCGGGGTCGCTTCGACGCCCTCGCCGCGCTCGCCTGGGCGGCAGTGGGTCTGCCGCTCGCCTGGGGCGTGTGGATGACGATCGAAAAGACCGCCGCGCTCTTCCACTGAGCCCGCGCGGCGACCACCGGGCGGGGCGGAGGCAGCCGAACGCCGTCCCAGCCCGGCGGCTCCCTTGCTCGCGCCCGCCTGACCGGCCCGAGCGCTGACTTTCCGGCCAATGGTCCCGCGCCGGCGCCGCACCGCGTCCCGGCGCCGGCGCGTTCCGTCGGGCGATGCGGCCGGAAGGCCGCGGCGCGATGCCGGCGACGGATTGCGGGCCGGCGGGTGCCGGGGAAAGGGCGATGGGATGATGGCTGAACGGCGGCGCCCGCGGGGGAGCCTGTTCGACGAGTTTCGCCTCGAGGACCATGTCCCTGCCGACCATCTGATCCACGCTATCGACCGCTTATTTGACCTATCGGGCATCCGACGCGATCTCGCGCCGTTCTACGGCACGATCGGCCGGCACTCGATCGATCGCAAGTTGAGTATCCGGATGCTGGCCAAGCTCGTGGCAAACCCGGCGTGAAAGCCGGTGGGGGACACTCTGCCGTCTATATCACGCGCCTACTACCCACCCGCAGTGATCAGAACCCATTAGCCCATTCACGGCGGCCGATGGACTTGATGCGCCAGGGCTGTTCCATCAACTCGCTCCAAGGTTCGCAGCAATGGACGACGATGTCGTCGTAGCTTTTGAACACGCGGTTTGAGAGCCAGTTGTCGCGCATGAAATGCCAGAGGTCTTCGACCGGGTTCAGCTCGTGCGATCGGGGCGGAAGCGGCGGGAGAGTGATAT
>NZ_JAMHWM010000056.1:0-2339 GCF_035910975.1 Sphingomonas sp. | reverse complement strand
CGCTTCTTCGCCGGTGCCGCGCCGGCCAGGTGGTGCTGGTAGCGCCGCGCCTCCTGCTGCCGGTGGTCCCGCTCCTGCTGCTCGCGCTGCCGCCGGATCTGCGCCTCCACCGCCGCGATCGCCGTCATGTTCACCACCCGACGCGGCGTCGACGTCTGCGTCAGCACGTGCGCCGGCTTGTTCACCCCCATCAGGATCGGGCCCAGCGCCACACCGTCCGTCATCACCCGCACCATGTTGTAGGTGATGTTCGCCGCGTCCAGGTTCGGCATCACGAACAGGTTCGCCCGCCCCTCCAGCGTCGTGTTCGGGAAGATCCGCCGACGCAGCCCCTCGTCCCACGCCGTGTCCCCCTGCATCTCCCCGTCGAACTCCAGCTTCGGCGCACGCTTCGACAGGATCTCCCGCACCTGCCGCATCTTGCGCGCGCTCGGGTCGTCGTGGCTGCCGAAGTTCGAGTGCGACATCAGCGCCACCTTCGGCTCGATCCCGAACAGCTTCAGCCGGTACGCCGCCTGGATCGTGCTCTCGGCGATCTGCTCCGGCGTCGGGTCCGGCTGCACGTGCGTGTCCACGAAGAACCACAGCCCCCGGTCGTTCACCACCCCCGTCATCGCCGAGGTGCTCTGCACCCCGGGATCCAGCCCGAACACGCTGCGCAGGTACCCCAGCTTCTTGTGGTACCGGCCCACCAGCCCCGTGATCATCGCGTCCGCCTCCCCGCGGTCGACCATGATCGCCGCGATCAGCGTCGTCCGCGAGCGCAGCAGCGCCTTCGCCGCGTCCGGCGTCACCCCCCGCCGCTCCGTCAGCGCGTGGTAGTGCCGCCAGTAGTCGTTGAAGCGCGGGTCGTCGTTGACGTTGGTCACCTCGAAGTCCACCCCCTCGCGCAGGCGCAGCCCCAGCCGCTCGATCCGCCGCGCGATCACCTCCGGACGGCCCACCAGGATCGGCGTCGCCAGCCCCTCGTCGACCACCGTCTGCACCGCCCGCAGCACCGTCTCCTCCTCCCCTTCCGCGTACACCACCCGCTGCCGGTCCGACCGCGCACGGTCGTACACCGGCTTCATCACCAGTCCCGTCCGGTAGATGAACTGGCCCAGCTTCTCCCGGTACGCCCGCAGGTCCTCGATCGGCCGCGTCGCGATCCCCGAGTCCATCGCCGCCTGCGCCACGCACGGCGCCAGCTGCGTCAGCAGCCGCGGGTCGAACGGCCGCGGGATGATGTAGTCCGGGCCGAAGCTCGGGATCTCCTCCCCGTACGCCGCCCCCAGGTCGCTCGCCTCGCTCTTGGCCAGCGCCGCGATCGCACGCACGCACGCCAGCTTCATCGCCTCGTCGATCCCCCGCGCCCCCACGTCCAGCGCCCCCCGGAAGATGTACGGGAAGCACAGCGCGTTGTTCACCTGGTTCGGGTAGTCCGACCGGCCCGTCGCGATGATCGCGTCCGGACGCACTGCCCGCGCCTCCTCCGGCAGGATCTCCGGGTACGGGTTGGCCAGCGCCAGGATGATCGGCGTCGCCGCCATCGTCGCCACCATCGCAGGCGTCAGGATGCCCCCCGCCGACAGCCCCAGGAACACGTCCGCCCCCGCCACGATCTCCTCCAGCGTGCGCTGGTCCGTCTGCCGCGCATACCGGCGCTTGGCCTCGTCCAGGTCCGTCCGGCCGGCGTGGATCACCCCGCCCCGGTCGAACGCGGTGATGTGCTCCGGCTTCAGCCCCAGCGCCACCAGCATGTCCAGGCACGCGATCCCCGCCGCACCGGCCCCCGTCGTCGCCAGCTTCACCTCCCCGATCTTCTTCCCCGCGATCTCCAGCGCGTTCACCACCGCCGCGCCCACGATGATCGCCGTCCCGTGCTGGTCGTCGTGGAACACCGGGATGTTCAGCCGCTCGCGCAGCTTGCGCTCCACGATGAAGCACTCCGGCGCCTTGATGTCCTCCAGGTTGATCCCGCCGAACGTCGGCTCCAGGCTCGCGATGATGTCGACCAGCTTGTCCGGGTCCTTCTCGTCGATCTCGATGTCGAACACGTCGATCCCGGCGAATTTCTGGAACAGCACCCCCTTGCCTTCCATCACCGGCTTGCCCGCCAGCGGGCCGATGTCCCCCAGACCCAGCACCGCCGTCCCGTTGCTGATCACCGCCACCAGGTTGCCCCGCGCCGTGTAGTCGCTCGCCTTCGCAGGGTCCGCCGCGATCTCCTCGCACGCGTACGCCACCCCGGGCGAGTACGCCAGCGCCAGGTCCCGCTGCGTCAGCATCGGCTTGGTCGCCACCACCTTGATCTTCCCCCGCGGCGCATGGCGGTGGTAGGCGAGCGCGGCTTGGCGGAA
>NZ_JAMHWM010000055.1:0-1486 GCF_035910975.1 Sphingomonas sp. | reverse complement strand
GTGAAGCCGTCCATCTCCGGCATCATGACATCCAGCAGGATCAGATCGGGCTGGTGGAGCCGCGCGAGCGCGAGGGCGTCGGGCCCGTTCTCGGCGAAGTGCAGGTCGTAAGCGTCGCCGGCGAGAAAGGCCTCGAGGGTCGCAAGGTTGAGCGGTTCGTCGTCGACGATGAGGATCTTGGGTTTCATGGAGCGAGGCCGGCGAAGGTGCGAAGGTTGAGGGCGAGGGCGGTGAGCGAAACGGGTTTGGGCAGGTGCGCGTTGGCTCCGGCGGCGCGGCAGCGGGCGACGGCTTCCGCCTCGGTGAGCGCGCTGACCGCCACGATGGGCAGGTTGCGGCCATGCGGCGTCTGGCGGAGGCGCGCGATCAGATCGAGGCCGTTCATGCCGGGCATGTTGATATCGACCAGCGCGAGGCCCGGTTCAGCCGCGGCGATCGCCTGCAACGCGGACTCACCGCTGTCGCAGTGCACCACCTCGATCCGGTGATCGCGCAAGTAATCGCCGACGAGGGTGTGCTGGCGCGGATCGTCGTCGACGAGGACGACGCGGCGGGCGCGGGGAGGCAGGTCGGCGGGTGGGGTGACGGGCGGGACGACGATCGACGCGGGCAGTTCGATCGTGAAGGTGCTGCCGGCGCCTGGCGTGCTCGCCACGGTGACGGTGCCGCCGTGCAATCGCACCAGCCGCTGCACCAGCACGAGGCCAAGGCCGGTGCCGCCGAAGGCGCGCGCCAGCGATGAGTCGACTTGGGAAAAGGGTTTGAACAACCGGTCCAGCTTGTCCGGCGGAATGCCGATGCCGGTGTCGCGCACCGCGATGACGACGGTGCCCGCGGCGTTGGTCGCGACGGAGACGGTGACGCCGCCCCTGGCGGGCGTGAACTTGACCGCGTTGCTCACGAGGTTCTGCACGACCTGCCGCAGCAGCCGCTCGTCGGCGCTGACGATGAGCGGCGCGGGCGGGCGTTGCACCTCGGTGACCAGGTGTTTGGCGCGCGCGTCGCGCTGCACGGATTCGACGGCGGCGGCGGCCAGCAGGCCGAGGTCGAACGACGTCACGTTGAGCTGGATACGACCGGCCTCGATGCGGGCCAGGTCGAGGATGTCGTTGATCTGCGCCAGCAGCTGCTTCCCGCTGTCGTGAATGATGCCGAGGTAGCGGCGCGTGCGGGTGGCGTCCACCGCCGCGCCCGCCTCGAGCAGCGATTCACTTAGGCCGATGACGGCGTTGAGCGGCGTCCGCAGCTCGTGGCTCATGGCCGAGAGGAATTCACTCTTTGCCTGGTTCGCGACTTCCGCCGCGGCGCGCGCCGCCACGAGATCCGCCTCGACCGCCTTCGCCGCCGAAATGTCCGTCAGCGTGCCGGTCCCGCCGCGCAGGACGCCTGAGGCGTCGCGGATACTGCGGGCGCTCACCAGCATCCAGCGAGAGCCGCCGTCCGCCGTGTTGAACCGCACCTCGCCGCGAAACGAATCGATTTGCCC
>NZ_JAMHWM010000054.1:0-2175 GCF_035910975.1 Sphingomonas sp. | reverse complement strand
GATCTCGGCGAGGACGAGGGTGCTGAGCGGGGTATACTCGCTCGGCTTCACGACGACGGCGCAGCCGGCGGCGAAGGCGGACGAGAGCTTGGTCGAGAGCAGCTGGATCGGCCAGTTCCAGGCGGTGATGAGGCCGCAGACGCCGATCGCCTCGCGACGGATGATGTTGTCGCCCATCATCGTCTCGAAATCGTAGCCGCCGAGCGTGACGATGGCCTGCCGGAAGGCCGCGAGCGCGGTCCCGGTCTGGCCCTTGAGGCTGACGGGCGCGCCCATCTCCTCGGTGATCGCGTCGGCCATGTCCTTCTCGCGGGCCTCGAGCCGGGCGACGATGGCGCGCAGGAGATCGAGCCGCTCCTCCTTCGAGGTCGCGCTGAACGCGGGGAAAGCGGCGCGGGCCGCGTCGACGGCGCGGTCGACGTCGGCCGCCGTGCCGAGGATGACCGTGGCGAATACGGCTTCGGTCGCGGGATTGACCAATTCGAACCGGCCGGTGCCGATAGCCTCGACCCATTCGCCGCCGATGAAGAACTTCGAATAGTGGCGCATGTCTTTCTCCAGGTGTCCGGTCGGCTCAGGAAGCCGGTTGCGTCGCGGCGTCGATGCCCAGCGTCGCGAGGTCGATGCCGTGCACGCGCGCGGCGGTGCGGTGGAAGAGATCGGCCTTCTCGTCGGCGGAAAGGCCGGACGCGATGTGCTTGAAGGCGTTCCAGAGCGGCACATAGCCGGCGGAGCGGCCATCGACCGGATAATTGCTCTCGAACATGCAGCGGTCGGTGCCAAACGCTTCGATCGCGGTCTCGACATAGGGACGCCAGACCTCGGCCAGTTCGGCAAAGCCGATTGGGTCGTCGCGCGTATCAAGCCCCAGCCCCCAGAACGGCATGCCGAGGCCGCCCACCTTGCAGTGGACGTTCCGCCGCCTGGCGAGGTCGCCGAGGGCGGCACGCCAGCGCTGGAAAAGCTCGCCTCGCTCGGCCGGGCTCATCCCGACACCCATCGCCACGCCCATGTGGTTGAGCGTGATCGTCGTGTCCGGGAAGGCGTCCGCGAGGTCCGCTATCTTCCGCAACTGCGGGTCGAAGACGGCGGCGTCGAAGATCAGCCCGCGCGGCGCGAGATGCGCGAAGGCGCGGCGGAACTCCGGGTGCTCCATCACGCCGTTGGGTGGGCGCTTCGGGAAATGCGGGTAGGGGCGTTCGTCGGCGTATTCCATGGTGATCTGGCGGACGCCACGAAAGCGATCCGGCGCCGTCTCCGCGCAGCGGTCGAGCAGGCCCGCGATCGCGTCGCCGTGGCGCATGTCGGCATAGCCGACGATGGCGGCGCAAAGCCGCGCGTCGCCGTAGCGCCCGCTGTCGGCGATCGCTCCGGCGCCGTTCGCGAATTCGACCTCGCCGATGGGGCGCATGACCTCGGGGCCGTCCGGCCAGGCGAAGGCGAGCGTTTCGACATAGACCGACGCGACGATCCGGTGCCCCGCTTGCGTGTCGGCGAGATAGTCGTCGAGCATGTAGCGCAGGTTCGGACGGTCGAAGAGGTGGTGGTGCGCGTCGATGATCGGCATCCCCGGATCGAGGATCGGCTCGTCGCGCCCCACACGCAGCTGCCTCATCGCCCTGCCCTCAGCCGGCCATGTAGCCGCCGTCGACGATGAAGACGCCGCCGGTGGTGTAGCTCGCGCGGTCCGACAGGAGCCAGCAGGCCATCTCGATGATTTCCCGCGCCGCGCCCAGCCGCTTGAACGGAATGCGCGACAGGATCTGTTCGCCCCGGCGGGACATCGAGTCCTTCAGCATCTCGGTGTCCACGTAGCCCGGGCAGAGCGCGTTCACGCGCACATGCGGCGCATATTCGATGGCGGCCACCTTGGTGATCCCGATCACCCCGTGCTTGCTCGCCGTGTAACCCGACGCGGTGAGGAAGCCGGTGACGCCCGCGAGCGACGAGGTGTTGACGATGGAGCCGGCCCCCTGCTTCGACATCTGGGCGATTTCCGCCCGCATGCACTGCCAGACGCCCTTGAGGTTGATGTCGATGATCCGGTCGAACGCTTCCTCGTCCCAGTCGGCGGAGAAGCGTCCGCCCTGCCCGATCTGACCACCCGTCACACCGGCGTTGTTGAGCGCTCCGTCGAGCTGGCCGAAGGCATCCACGGCCGCGCCGACCATGGCC
>NZ_JAMHWM010000053.1:0-2303 GCF_035910975.1 Sphingomonas sp. | reverse complement strand
GGCCGTCGACAAAGAATTCCGCGCCGCCGAGAAATCCGCCGGCGGCATCGCCGACAAACTCAAGTCGCTCAACGTCGACATGAAAGCGGCGGGCCTCAACACCGCCAACCTCGCCGCCGAACAACTCGCCCTCGCCAAAGCGCTCGACACCGCGCAACGCGCCGTGGCCACCCAAACCGCCCGCGGCGTGTTGGGTGTCGTCAACACCGACGAAGCCCGCGCGCAGATCAAAAAGCTGCAAGACGCCTACAACGTGTTGCGGGCCGACGGCACCGCCACGCTCAACGATCTCGCGCAAGCCAAGTCGCGCCTCGTCGCCAAAACGATAGAGGTCAACGCGCAACAATCCATTCTCACCGGCAGCATGCAACAGCTGCAGGGTGCGTTTGTCGCTGTCATCGGCTCGGTCGGTGCGTATGCGCTCGCCGTGTCCGCGGTCACGACGGCCGCCTCGCGTTACGAGCAGGGGCTCGCCTCGATCGCCTCGATCACCAATCTCAACAAGGTCCAGCTCGACGCGCTCGGCCAAAGTGTGTTGCGGCTCGCTGGGCAAATTGGTCTAGACGGCGTCGAAGCTTTCCGCGCGCTCTACTCGATCATCGGCTCCGGCATCCCGCCCGAAAACGCGTTGCGCGTGCTTGAGGCGTCCTCGCGCGCCGCTATCGCCGGTCTGACGGGTGTCGAAAACGCCGCCCAAATCGGCGTACAAGTCCTAAACGCCTATCAGCTCCAGGTGGGCCAGCTCGATCGCGTCTACGACATTTTGTTTCAGACGGTGCGCGACGGTGTTATCTCGTTTGAAGAACTTGCCGAAAAGTTCGGCCTTGTGCTGCCAGCCGCGCGAACGGCTGGCGTCAGTCTCGAAGAATTGTCCGCCGCCACCGTCGTACTCACGCGAAACGGCCTCACCGCGCCGCGCGCAATGGTCGCGCTCGAAGGTGCGATCAAGCAGCTCGCCGCCCCAAGCACGGAAGCCGCCGGCGCAATGGCCGAATTGGACATCCAATACAACGGATTCGCCGGCACCATCGAACAATTCGCTCGTAAGAACATCGGCCCCGAACTGTTGCGCCGCCTGATTCCCGACGTAGAGGGTCAACGCGCGGTCGCACTCTTGAGCAGCAACTACAACTTGCTCGCCACCTCGCTCGACGAAGCCACCAACGCCGCCGGCGCAACCAAAGACGCCTTCAACAAACTCAAAGACACGCCCGAGCAAGCCCTAAAGAAATTCAGCGCTGAACTCAACCGCGCCCAGGTCGCCGCCGGCAAAGCGTTGCTTGAAGGCTTGCTCCCGCTCCTCAACGGCGCGACCGATCTCATCAAGGCGTTCAACGATCTGCCCGCCGGTTTGCGTAACAGCGTCACCACGCTAACTGCTGTAGGGGGTGCGCTCGCCGTCACCGCCATCGCAGCGCGCGCCATCACCCCCATCATCGCCCCGATCGTTGCCGGTATCGGTGCGCTCGGCACAAGCGGCGCGCTTGCCGCCGCCGGCATCGGCGCCGCCACAACCGCGATCACGGCGTTTATCCCCGCTGCGCTGGCCGCCGGCGTCCCGGCCTACCAATTCGGCCAATGGTTGCGCGAGAGCAGCGCCTATGCCCGACAGTTTGGCGACACGCTCGGCGGTGGGGTCGCGGCTGCGATTATTGACGTGAGCGAGCGTCTGCGCTACATGACCGCGCTCGTGTCCGGCGACACCGCCGAAATGAAGCGCGCGTCCGAAGCGATCGACCGCAACAAGCTCCAATACGTTGAGCTAACCAACACCATCGGTGCCAACGGTGCAGCGCTGCAACAGCTTGAAGTTAAGCAGGCCTCGCTCCGCAAGTCGCTCGAAGAAACGCAAGCCACCGTCGGCAAGGTCGGTGCCAAGTTCACCGACGCGTTCTCGGGCGTAGTCGAAGCCGTCGACAAGCCCTTGACTGAGCTCAATGCGCGCATCAATCGCACCGCCAGCAACATCGAAGCCGCCCAGGCGCGCATCGGTGCATCCGCCAGCGCCGCGAAGGATCTCTACGCCGCCCAAATCGCGCAAATCGACCAATCGCTCGCGCAGCAAACCGCCGCGATTCAAGTCTCGGTCGCCAAGCGCGAAATCACCGAAACCGCCGGCATCAAAAAGGTCACCGACGCCACCGTCGCCGCCAATGCCACGCGCCTAAAAGCCCTCAACGACCACGCCGCCGCTGCGATCAAGGCGTTCGATCTCGACGCCCAGGCTCGCATCGCCGTCGCGCGCAAGACGGGTGCCGATGTCGAGAAAATCGAAATCGAACTGCGCACGTCCCGCATCGCCC
>NZ_JAMHWM010000052.1:0-1014 GCF_035910975.1 Sphingomonas sp. | reverse complement strand
GACGACGATGTGGAACTGAAAGCCGTCGCCCAGCGCGAGGGCGCTGATCAGGTGCTTCAGCGCGGCACGGGAGTCGGCGGGCATCAGGGCTGAAAGTGGCAGCGGTTGTAATACCGGCGTTGGGTGGCGAAATCCATGATGGCTCCTGCGGGCATAGCGGCGTTCCGGGCGAACGCCGGCGAATCTTAGCGCAAACCCTTGTTGATCAAGATGTTCACGCCACCCGGTTCACCGCCGCACCGGCGACAAACGCTTCGATGTTGTCGATGAGCTGGTCGGCGAGGGTCTGCATCGCCTCGCGGCTGGACCACGCGACATGGGGTGTCAGGATGAAGTTGCCGGCGTCGAGCAGATCCGGCGCCAGCAGCGGGTTGGTGACGGGCGGTTCTTCGGTGAGCACGTCGAAGCCGGCGCCGCCGATCTGGCGGGCGCGCAGGGCGTCGGCCAGCGCCGCTTCATCCACCAGGCCGCCGCGGGCGGTGTTGATCAGGATGGCCGTTGGCTTCATGGCCGCCAGTTCGGGCGCGCCGATCAGGTGGCGGGTGGCGTCGGTGAGCGGGCAGTGCAGGCTGATTACGTCGGCTTCGCGGATCAGGCGCTCGAAGGGCAGGTAGCCGTCGCGGCAGGTGGCCGCGCCCTTGTGTTCGCCAAGAACAACCCGCATGCCGAAGGCGGCGGCGATGCGCGCCACGCCCTGCCCGAGAGTGCCGCTGCCGAGGAGGCCAAGAGTTTGGCCGGCGAGGTCGCGGATCGGGTAGTCGAAATAACAGCACTGTTCGCTCTTCTGCCAGCGCCCGGCGGCCACCGAGCGGTGGAAGGGGCCGATCTGCCGGGCCAGCGCCAGCAGCAGCGCAAAGACGTGCTCGGGCACCGTTTCGCGGGCGTAGCCGCGCACGTTGGAGACGACGATGCCGCGCGCCCGGCAGGCGTCGAGATCGACGTTGTTGTAGCCGGTGGCGGCGATGGCCACCATCTGCAGCGCGGGCAGGCCGGCGATGATGTCGGCGCTGAGCC
>NZ_JAMHWM010000051.1:0-1072 GCF_035910975.1 Sphingomonas sp. | reverse complement strand
GCCCAGCCGCTTCGCGAGCCGCGCCACGGCCAGCATGGTCATCGGCCGGCCCGGCAGGATGGAGGCTGCGCCCGCGTCGTCGTGGTGGATCGGGTGCACGGTCGCAAAGGCGGTGCTGTTGGCACCGCGGTAGATCAGCACCGCGCTGTCCAGCGCCACGCCGCCGACCGCTTCCTCGATCACGCGGAATTCGAGTTCCTTCGTCATGGCCAGTCCTTCGCAACCTTGCCGTGGTCGAACCAGTCTCCGTCCGAGAGCCTGAAGATCAAGCTGTCGATGAGCCGCACGGCGGCGAACCAGGGCCCCATGTCCTCGACCCACCGAAGCAGCCCGTCGGGGCCGCACAGGTCGATCTCGCACGTCCCGCTCTCCTCGAAGAACTCGCCGCTCTCTCCGACCATCTGCTCGAAGTCGTCGACGACGCGGGGGGCGACGGGGTCGTCTTCGCGCCAAGTCAGCACGCCCGCGAATCCGATGAAGTAGCCCTCCTGGTCCTGCGCCTGAGGTGCCCTCGCCGGCACGCGCAGCCGCATCAGCGCACACGCGTCCTGTATGACGCCCCGGATGCGCGGCCCGGCCGATCCAATCGCCAGTTCGGCGGCCTCCGCGATCTGTCGCGTCCGCAAGGGTCGACGCTGGCTTGCGCGCGGCAGCGCCCACTTCGGATAGGTGGCATCGAACAGCGCACGGGTCACCATCCCGGCTCGCATTTCCTCGCGCGCATCCGCATCGTCGCCCCAGGATTCCTGGAGTGCCGTCTCCTCGTCCTCCTCGCCGTACCAGTAGAAGTCCCGCGCCACATCGAGCGCCGTGCTAGGCGTGAACAGCGGCAGCGTCCGCCACGAACGGTCCTCGATGATGCGCAGCACCGTCATCCCTAGCCGCGCATGGAAGGCCTCCAGGCATTCGAGCGCGGGGCCGACGCACCAGGTCCCGCCGCCGCCATACCAGGCGATCTGGCCACGGATACGGTATCCATCGTGCTCGCCAGCACCCTCGCTCCCCGCCGCCTCGTCGAGGCCGAGAGAGAACATCGGACGCAGGCAGCGCAGCCCGCAAAGGCGCTGGTTGA
>NZ_JAMHWM010000050.1:0-2315 GCF_035910975.1 Sphingomonas sp. | reverse complement strand
CTGAACGGTGAAGCTGGTGCCCGAACCCTTCAGACCGAGGCCGGCGAAACTGTCGAAGACGATGTTCGCCAGATTGTTCCAGTTGCCGATGATGTAGGCGAAGACGCCGACGAAAAGTGTCTTCTTTACAAGGCGCGCGATGATGTCGTCGTCGGCTCCCCAGGACCAGAAGAGCGCGGCCAGCGTCACGTCGATGACGATAAGGGTTGTGGCGATGAAGGCGACTTCGCCGCCAAGCAGGCCGAAGCCGGAATCAATGTAGCGGGTGAAGGTCCCGAGGAATGTGTCGGGTCGTGTCCGGGAGGTGGTGGAAATTCTCGAACGGCGTTCTCCGAGCATGGCGATTTCTGCCTGATCAGGCGGCCTGGTCAAGGGTTGCTGGCTCGATGGGCTGGGAGAGGGTCTCCCATCCGTCGACCTTGCGCATAGTGATCTGGCCCGAGGCGAGCAGCGCCCAGAGCAGCATGGGCACGGTCTCCGCGCATGGCAGCACGGTCTGCGTCTTGACGCGGCGGCGGAACTCTTCGTTGAGACGCTCGATCGTGTTGGTGGTTCGAGCCGATTTCCATTGCGACGGATCCAGGCGGGTGAAGGCGAACAACCGCTCGCCGGCTTCCTCAAGGCTGTCGGCGACGGCCCGACATTTCAGGCGCCATTTGCGCAGGAATGCCTTGCGGCGGGTCTCAACCTCCGCGGCGGTCTCGGCATAGATCATGTCGCGGTAGTCCTCGGTCAGTTCGTCGTGCATGGCTTTCGGGGCGTGGCCGAGAAGGTTGCGATGCTTGTGCACCGTGCAGCGCTGGATCGGCAGCTCCGCGCCCCACAGGGCGGCGAGCGCGGCCTCGAGCCCGGGCGCGCCGTCCACGATGACGAAGGCGGGGCGCCTCAGCCCACGGGCGTCGAGGTCGTCAAGGAACTGGCGCCAGGCCGAGGTGCTCTCCCCACCCATGTGCCTGATGGACAACAGGATCTTCTGGCCGTCGCGGCGCACGCCGATGGCCGCCAGCACGGAGATGTTCGTGGCCTTCTTGTCCAGCCGCGTACGGATCACCGTGCCGTCGAGGATCAGCCGGACGATGTCCTCCTCGGCGAGGCCGCGGGCCGCCCACGCGTCCCAGTCCACTTTCACCTTGCGCCAAGCTCTGCTGACGACGTCCTTGCCAACGGCCCCCTGGAACAGGCCGAACAGCGCGCGCTTCACCCGTCGCGTGTTGGTCCCGGCGAGGTAGACAGCGGCGATCAGAGCCTCGGCCCGCTTTGTCAGCCGCTGGTAGCGCGGCAGCGCCTTGGACCGCCATTCGGTGGTCCTGCCGCCCTCGCCCTCAATGCGCGCGCGCGGCACGCTGACGATCTCGGCGCCGAAAGTGCCGACGATCTGGCGGTCACGCCGTCCGTGGCGATACCCCTTTCGTACGCCGCCGTCGCGGTCGTAGCGCAGGCGGCCGAGAAATGCGGCCAGTTCCTCGTCGAAAAGTGCCTCGATAGTTGCGCGCACCGTCTCGCGCAGCCGGTCCTCGATCGGATCGCTGCCGGCCTCGCCCAGCAGTAGCGCAGGCATGGCGGTGTCGGTAGTCTTGGTCATGGCGTGATCTCCCTGGCGGTTGGCGCCGCCGGTTGGGTGGGTGTCAGGTCACCCGGAGATTACGCCGCCCTCCAATTTCCACCACTTTCGCGACACGACCTCTCTGACCGCGCCGCCGATGAAAGCGGCTTCATCCTGAGCGCGCTTCTGTCCTTCGCGTTGACCGTGGTGGGCGCGCTGATGGCCTGCGTCGCGATCGTCGTCGCCGGCATCGGCAAGATCGGCCTCGCGATGGCGGTCTCGCTTGCGCCGATCTTTATCGCCTGCCTGCTCTTCAAGGCGACTTCCGATCTCTTCTCGACTTGGTGCAAGTTCACCCTCGGCTTCGCGCTGATCCCGCTCGTCTTGGCAGGCGTCATGGGGGTCATCGTCAATTTGGGCGCCGGAATGATCGACGAGGTGGAGTCCTCCGGTGCGCTCACCGACGCGGCTGGTTTCCTGATCCTGGCGATGGCGGCGATTTTCCTCATGTCGCAGGTGCCGACGATGGTGAACGGTCTCGCCGGGACCGTGGTCGCCACCGCGAGCGGCTTGCGCGAGGCAAGCCAGATGGCGGGCATCGCCACCGGCGTCGGCGGGATCGCGGCGGGCGGGATCCGCGCCGCCACCCCGGCCGCGAAGGTCGCCGCGACCGCGGTGCGCGCCGGCGCGCAGGCCGAGCCGGGCTCGCGCGGGCGCGAAAGCTGGGGCGAGATCATCTCCGCCTATGAGGCGCGCAAGGCCGCGGTCGAAG
>NZ_JAMHWM010000049.1:0-2426 GCF_035910975.1 Sphingomonas sp. | reverse complement strand
CACCGCGTGCGCCGGGATCAGCGAGCTCGAGCTGTCGATCATCGATCCGTCGACCGGCACCGCGCACACCGTCCGCCCGGTGCCGTGCGCGCCCGGCTCGTTCTTCTACGACAAGCTGCCCCAGAGCTACACCGACGTGCAGCTGTGGTCGTTCGGGCTGTCGGGGCAACGCGGCGGCTTCGCCACCGGCAGCTCGATCGGCAGCGGCGGCGCGCTCACGCTCGACCTCGCGCGTTGACTTCGGCAACGCGCTGACGCGTCGCGCCATCACGCGCGACGGATCGCGACGCAAAACCGGCGCGGCCAACGTGCGCGCGCCGGGGCGAGTGGCTATGGTGCGCCACCCATGACGCTACCCGATTCGGCGCGGGTCGAGCCCGAGCAGGCCGTCCCCACGACCGTCGACGAACTGGCGCCCTTGTACCGACAGATGCTGGCGATCCGCCGCATGGAAGAGGCGGCCGCCAAGGCCTACTCGCAGGGCAAGATCGGCGGCTTCCTCCACCTCATCATCGGCCAAGAGGCCGTGTGCGTCGGCTCGATCGCCGCGCTCAAGCCCGACGACTACGTCGTCGCCACCTACCGCGAGCACGGCCACGCCTACGCCAAGGGCATCGCCGCGCGGCCGATCATGGCCGAGCTCTACGGCAAGAAGACCGGGCTGGTGAAGGGCCTCGGCGGGTCGATGCACCTGTTCGACAAGCCCACCAACTTCCTCGGCGGCCACGGCATCGTCGGCGGCCACGTGCCGCTCGCCGCCGGCGCCGCGTTCGCGTCGAAGTACCGCAACGACGGCCGCGTGACCGTCTGCTACTTCGGCGACGGCGCCGCGACGATCGGCGGCTTCGCCGAGGGCCTGTCGCTGTCGGCGCTGTGGAAGCTGCCGATCGTGCTCATCTGCGAGAACAACCAGTACTCGATGGGCACGCCGCTGTACCGCTCGCTGGCGGTCGAGGACGTGTCGCTGCGCGCGCTGGCCCACGGCATGGCGCGCGATCGCTTCGACGGCGACGACGTCATCCGGGTCAAGCGGCGGATCGCCGAGGCGGTCGAGCGCGCCCGCGTCACCGGCGAGCCGACGCTGGTCGAGATCGTCACCTACCGGTTCCGCGGCCACTCGATGAGCGACCCCGGCCTGTACCGCACCAAGGAGGAGGTCGAAGAGTGGCGCCGCCGCGATCCGCTCAACCGCTCGCGGTCGCGCCTGCTCGAGATCGGCATGGCCGAGGCCGCGATCGACGCGCTCGAGGCCGACGTCAAGGCCGAGATCGAGGACTCGGTGAAGTTCGCCGAGGACAGCGCGCCGGCCGACGCCTACGCGCCGTACGTCATGAAGGGAGCCCAGTAGCCATGGCGGTCATCAGCTACCGCGAAGCGCTCAACCAGGCGATGCGCGAGGAGATGGAGCGCGACGCCAACGTCTTCGTCATGGGCGAAGAGGTCGGGCACTACAACGGCGCCTACAAGGTCACCCAGGGCCTGCTGCAGCGCTTCAGCGAGCGCCGCGTCGTCGACACGCCGATCGCCGAGATGGGCTTCGCCGGCGTCGGCGTCGGCGCCGCGATGGTCGGCCTGCGCCCGATCATCGAGTTCATGACCTGGAACTTCTCGCTGGTGGCGATCGATCAGATCGTCAACAGCGCCGCCAAGATGTTCCAGATGAGCGGCGGGCAGTTCAACATCCCGATCGTGTTCCGCGGCCCGTCGGGCCCGGCGGTGCAGGTCGGCTCGCAGCACAGCCAGGCGCTCGAGTCGTGGTACGCGCACGTGCCCGGCCTGTCGGTGGTGCTGCCGTCGACCGCCTACGACGCCAAGGGCCTGCTCAAGACCGCCATCCGCGACGACAACCCGGTGGTGTTCATGGAGGGCGAGACCCTCTACGGCACGACCTGGGAGGTGCCCGACGAGGAGTACCTGATCCCGTTCGGCCAGGGCGACATCAAGCGCGCCGGCAAGGACATCACGCTGGTGGCGTGGTCGCGCATGGTCCACCTGTGCCTCGAGGCGGCGAAGGTGCTCGCCGCCGATGGCATCGAGTGCGAGGTCGTCGATCCGCGCACGCTGCGCCCGCTCGACTCGGCGCTCATCTGCGACAGCGTCAAGAAGACCGGTCGCTGCGTGATCGTCGAGGTCGGCTGGCCGCAAGGCGGCTTCGGCGGCGAGATCGCGTACCAGGTGCAGCGCAACTGCCTCGACGCGCTCGATGCGCCGGTGGAGCGCGTGTGCTCGGACGACGTGCCGATGCCGTACGCGAAGAACCTCGAGGACGAGGTGCAGCCGCAGGTGAAGGACATCATCGCGGCGGTGCGACGCGCGCTGTATCTCGTCTGACTCCCGATCCCGATCCCGATCCCGATCCCGATCCCGATCCCGATCCCTATGCCGATTCCGATCCCGATCCCGATCCCGATCCCGATCCCGATCCC
>NZ_JAMHWM010000048.1:0-6725 GCF_035910975.1 Sphingomonas sp. | reverse complement strand
TCCTTGTACTCCTCGCTGATCGAGATCACGACGTCGACCTCGAGCGGGTCGATCCCGGCCTGGGCCAGCGCGCGCTCGGCGGCCTTGGCCCCCATCGCGCACGGGTGATCGTCGGGGCCGGGCATCGGCTTCTGCCGGATGCCGAACTTGTGGACGATCACGTCCTCGGCGATGCCGGTGGCCGCGGCCAGCTCGGCGCTGGTCATCCGCGGCGCGGGGATGTACGTGGCGAGGCCGGCGACGCCGACGCGCGGCAACGCGGGCTGACCGGGGAGATCGAACGGGCGGTACGACATGGCGCGGCGCTGCTCCGGTGCGGTCAGTTCTGCGACGACGCCACCGCGCTGATCGGCGCGGCGTCGACGGGCGGCACGAAGCTCGGGGCCGGCCGCGACGCGCCCGGCGCGTGGGCGCTGGTCGTGGTCGCGTCGATCACCTCGATCGGCTCGGCGGCCGGCGCGACCGGCGCCAGCATCCGGCGCAGACCGAACACCGCCGCGGCCATCGCCACCAGGCCGATCCCGACCACCAGCTCGACCGCGCTCGACAGCTTCCAGCCGGTGCGCGCCGCCAGCTCGGGGATGCCCCACGGCACGAACGCGGCGAGCAGCGCGCCGAGGTGGTAGACGAGGCCGATCGCGCGGGCCCG
Source organism: Sphingomonas sp. (assembly GCF_035910975.1). GTDB lineage: Bacteria > Pseudomonadota > Alphaproteobacteria > Sphingomonadales > Sphingomonadaceae > Sphingomonas. The sequence continues at coordinate 6,076 of NZ_JAMHWM010000048.1, read as the reverse complement.
CACGTGCTCGGGGAACAGGCTGGTCACCAGCACCGGCGTGACGCCGGAGTAGCCCGCGCCGAGCGCGCCGCCGAGCACCGCGCCGAGCGTCAAGAGGCCGGGCGCCGCGCCGACGAACAGCGGCAGCGCCGGCACCATCAACAGCGCCGGCGCGACCAGCGCCGCGACGACGCCGTAGCGGTTCGCGACCATGCCCGCGACGATCACGCCGACCAGCATGCCGACCTGGAACCAGCACACGTTGGCGAACGCGGTCTGCGGCGACAGCCCCAGCTCCTGGATCTGGATCAGCGAGTGGGTCGTGGTCAGCCCGTAGTAGACGATGAAGCCGAGCGCCATCACCAGCGAGCCCAGGACGATGCGGACCCGCACGGCCGGCTCCCACAGGTCCGCCAGCGCGCCCTTGCTGGCCGCCGCGGTCGGCTTGGCCTTGCTGTGCTCATCGGGGACGAGGAAGCGGATCGGCAGGACCAGCAGCGCCGGCGCGATCGCGATCAGGAACATCGCGCGCCAGCCCCACGCCGGCACCACGTAGTAGGCGGTGGCCGCGGCGAGGAAGAAGCCGACCGGCCAGCCGGCCTGCAGCAGCCCCGAGGCGATCTTGCGGCTGCGCGCCGGGAAGCACTCCATCGCCAGCGCGGTGCCGGCGGTCCACTCGGCGCCCATGCCGAACCCGAACAGCGTGCGGAACACCAGCACCCAGGTGAAGCTGGGCGCGAAGTAGATCGCGGCGTCGAACACCGCGAACCACACCAGCGACAGCAAGAGCGGCAGCCGCCGGCCCCAGCGGTCGGCCATCCACCCCGACACCGCGCCGCCGGCCAGCCGCACCAGCAAGGTCAGCGTCAGCGAGCCCGCCACGGCCGCGATGCCCACGCCAAACTCCTTGGCGATGTGGCTCATCACCAGGATGTAGATGGTGAAGTCGAACGCATCGAGCACCCACCCCACCCACGCCGCCGCAAACCCCGCCCACTGGCCCCGGGTCGGTTCCTTCCACCACGGCACGTTCTGAACCTGGGTCGTCATGGCCGACAGCAGTACCGCCTCGCATTGTGCGATGCAACAGAAATCTATTTCGCTTCGCACCATTCTGCGCAAATACGCCAACATACAGTCGCGCATCGTGCTGCACGGCGACAATTCGCCCCGCTCCCGGTCCGCCCCGACGATCCCCACCCGACCGTCAGATCCGGAGTGACCGTCCGACGATCCCCATCCGATCGTCAGATCACGATCCCCACCCGATCGTCAGATCCGGAGTGCCGGCCGACGATCCCCATCCGATCGTCAGATCACGATCCCCACCCGATCGTCAGATCCGGAGTGGCCGGCCGACGATCCCCACCCGATCGTCAGAGTGGGCGGGCGATGCTAGTTGGCGCCGCCGAACGGGTCTGGGTACGGGCGCGCCTGCTTGATGTACAGGGTGGGCGTGCCGGGGGTCAGCTCGTCGTCGAACTTGAAGTCGACCTCGAGCCCGTAGAAGCCGTTGTTGCCGGCCGCCGGCCCGTAGGCGGCACCGAACGCGGCGTGGATCTTCTCCAGCGCGGTCCCGAGGTCGTAGAGCTGGCGCGGGGTCAGCACGGTGGTGCCTGGCTGGATGATCGACGAGTGCGCGAGGTAGCTCACCGGCTGGTTGGGCTGACCGAAGTAGTAGAGCAGCTGGTCGCTCTGCACCCCGGGCGGCGGCGCCACCACCTCGTAGGTGCCGCCGGCCTGGACGTTGACGTAGAACGCGGGGTCGATCCCCGAGGCGTCGAAGGGGTTGGCGGTGACCGCGACGCCGTTGGCCTCCTCGGACTCGAAGTTGGGGTGGACCAGCACGGCCATCCCCAGCGAGTGGTGGTCGACGCGGTAGTAGGCGCGCTCCTCGAACGTCCGGAACAACCACGCGTCGGCCCAGACGTTCTTGATCGCGTCCGCCATGTCGAGCATGTCGGAGGTCAGCCCCGAGTACGAGTTGTAGCAACCCGCGCACGGGAACCCGTCGAGGTCCTCGCTGTTGGAGCTCGAGCGGAAGCGCAGCTTGGCGACCCCGGGGAACTGGGCGACCTTCGCTTGCAGCTGGGCGACGAACGTCGCGTCGAGCGGCGCCGCGAGCATGTCGGTGTGCAGCGCCTTGAGCGCGGTGTCGCGGGTGGCGGCGTCGGTGGTGAAGGCGGGGTCGGCGAGCAGCGCGTCGATCCGGGTGTAGAAGCCGTTCGCGCGCATGAACTGATCGTAGAAGTAGATCGGGATCGCGAACCCGTTCTTGATCGGCACGCCCGGCGTCCGGTACAGCACCGAGTAGTTCGCGGCCTTGCCGCCGAACACCCGCAGCGAGGCCCGGATGACGTCGAGCAGCGTCTGACCGCCGCTCGGCACCGCGGTCACCTGCGCGATGTCGGTGATCGACGTGACCGAGAGGTCGACGGTCGGGAGCACGACCGGGGTCGGCGCGTGGTCGGCCCACCACTGCTCGGCCTCGGCCTGCGTCGCCGGCGCGATGGTCCACGCGTCGGCGGTGACGGTCAGCTTCGCGAGCTGTCCGTCGAGCGCGCGCAGCGCGGCGTTGGTCTGCGCGCCGCGCAGGCCCATGTTGGGCGAGCCGCGATTGCGCGACAGCACGTTGATGTGCGACAGCGGCGTCTGGAACGCCTCGGTGATGATCCCCTGCACGACCGAGATGTCGTTGGGCGCCGAGTCGAGCACGACGATGTCCTGGTACGACAGGTACTCGGTCGCGAGCGCCGCCGCCGTCGTGAAGTGCACGCGACCGTACGCGGTCCCCAGCGACAGCGGCTGGAAGTCGATGCCCGCGTAGAGGTCGTCGGTGGTGATGATCGGCACGTCGGCCGGCAGGCTCGCGGCGACCGTGCCCTGCGCCTCCGAGGTCGGATGGAACGCCAGCTGCGGGCCGAAGAACGCAGCGTGCTTCGCCGCCAGGAACAGCTTGGTGATCATCTCGGCCGACGCGGTGTCGTACGGCGACAGCTCGAGCACCCACTTCTCCGGCTGCTCGTAGTACGTGACCGCGCCCAGCAAGAACCGACGATCCGGCGCGAAGTACTGCGTCGAGTTGAAGTCGGCCAGCGTGCCGACCACCGGCAGCGCGCCGCCCGACAGGTGCGTCGACACGAACTCGTAGTGGATCTCGAACGCCACCGTGTTCATGAAGTACAGCGCGTCGCCGCCGGCCTGATCGAGTACGACCTTCACCGATTGCGACCCGGGCAGCGTCGCGTCGAGCGGCTGCGACGCCAGCGTCGTGAAGTCGGCGCCGCAGGTCACGGTCGACAGCGAGTCGGGCGGGTTGGCGGTGTCCGTGATCTGGCAGGCGCCCTCGGTCACCTGGAACGCGTCCGGCCCGGCGTCGACGTTGGAGGCCACGTCGTCCCCGCAGGCGGCCAGCGCCGCCAGCGTCACCAGCGTCAGCGCGCGGATCGCAGCGATGGTCTTCATCACGGCACCAGCGCGAAGCAGTAGAACCCGCCGTAGCCGCCGCCCGAGCCCACGGTGTTGCTGTTCGGGTTGGGCGGGCCCATCTCGATCAGCGAGACGCCGGGCGCGCAGCCCGACTCGATCAGCGACGACATCCACGAGTTGATCATGTTGAGCTGGCTGTCGCGCGGCCACGAGTGGCCGACCCGCGGCTGGCCCTCGAGGGTCTTGTTGCCGGCGTTGGCGGTCCAGTCGAGGCAGGTGCGGTTGGCGGCCTCGAGCATGCCCTGCGAGTTCGACCCGGTCAGCATGTCGTGGTTGTCGACGTTGCCGGTCAGGTCCGGGTTGTGGTTGGTCACGCCGTCCTCGTTGGGGAAGTCGTTCTTGATCGACGCGTCGCCACCGAGCGGCCGGATGTTGGCGAGCTGCGCGAGCGTCGGCGACAGCAGCCGGCCCTGGCGGTCGTACCAGGGGCCGGGGCCGATGCGTTGGATCGCGTTGACGACGTTGCCGTTGCCGTCGTTGGTCGCCGACAGGAACGCGCGCCACTGCTTGGCGCTGGCGCCCGGCATGCTGCGCTCGGCGATCGTCGCGCACAGCTTGTCGGCGCCGCGGATGCCGGCCCCCGGCCCGGTCTCGCCGAACCGCAGGTCGCCGCCGAAGCCCTGCGGGTTGCCCGACAGCTCCTGCAGCGCGCGCAAGCTGGTCACGAAGAACGAGAAGTGCGGCAGCGTCGTCGGATCGGCGTCGGGGCCGGTCGGCGCGTCGATCACCGCCATCGGCGCGTCGATCGTGCCGGGGGGCGCGTCGACGAAGCCGCCGTCGTCGGTCACGTCCGGCGCGTCCACCGCACCGTCGCCGTCGCCGCCGCCACAGGCAGCCATCGTCAGGATCGCGATCACAGAGAGCTTGCGCATCGAGGCCTCGCTAGGAGTAGGCAGAGACAGTCGCATCGGCGTCGTAAGAAAGTCGTAACCGGCGCGTCACCGAGCGACGCGCGTGGGCCTCACGGGATCAGCGCGAAGCAGTAGAAGCCGCCGTAGCCGCCGCCCGAGCCGACGGTGTTGGACGTCGGATCCGGCGGGCCCATCTCGATCAGCGACACGCCGGGCGCGCAGCCCGACTCGATCAGCGACGACATCCACGAGTTGATCATCCCGGTGTTGCCGCGCGGCCACGAGTGTCCGACCCGCGGCTCGCCCTCGACCGACTCGTCGCCGGCGTTGGCGGTCCAGTCGAGGCAGGTGCGGGTCGGCCCCTCGAACATGCCCTGCAGGTTGGTGCCGGTCAGCATGTCGTGGTTGTCGACCTGGCCGGTGCCGTCGGGGTTGTGGTTGAGGACGCCGTCCTCGTTGGGGAAGTCGTTCTTGATCGTCGCGTCGCCGCCCGCGGGGCGGATGCCCATGAGCGACGCCACGTCGGGCGCCAGCATCCGGCCCAGCCGGTCGTACCAGGGGCCGGTGCCGATGCGCTGGATCGCGTTGACGACGTTGCCGTTGCCGTCGTTGGACGCCGACAGGAACGCGCGCCACTGCTTGGCGCCCGCGCCCGGCATGCTGCGCTCGGCGATCGTCGCGCACAGCTTGTCGGCGCCGCGCAGCCCCGCGCCCGGACCGGTCTCGCCGAAGCGCAGGTCGCCGCCGAAACCCATCGGGTTGCCCGACAGCTCCTGCAGCGCCTTCAGGCTGGTCACGAAGAACGAGAAGTGCGGCAGCGTCGTCGGATCGGCGTCGATCGGCGCGTCGATCGCCTCGGGCGCGTCGATCGCGCCGCCGCCGTCATCGCCACCACCGCACGCGGCGGCCAGCACGAACACGATCACCGAGCACTTGCGCATCCAGACCTCGCGAGGAGTGAGGGAGTCGAACGCCGGGTCCCGATCACGGGATCAGCGCGAAGCAATAGAAGCCGCCGTAGCCGCCGCCCGAACCGACGGTGTTCGACTGCGGATCCGGCGGGCCCATCTCGATCAGCGACACCTCGGGCGCGCAGCCCGACTCGATCAGCGACGACATCCAGCCGTTGATCTGGATCTGCGAGCCGTCGCGCGGCCACGAGTGCCCGACCCGGGGCTCGCCCTCGACCGACTCGTTGCCGGCGTTGGCGGTCCAGTCGAGGCAGGTGCGGTCGGCCGACTCGAGCCGGCCCTGCGCGTTCGAGCCGGTCAGCATGTCGTGGTTGTCGACCTCGCCGGTGCCGTCGGGATCGTGGTTCGGGACGCCGTCCTCGTTGGGGAAGTCGTTCTTGATCGTCGGGTCGCCGCCCTGCGGCCGGATGCTCATCAGCGACGCCACGTCGGGCGCCAGCATCCGGCCCTGCCGGTCGTACCAGGGGCCAGCGCCGATGCGCTCGATCGCGTGGACCGGCTGGCCGTTGCCGCCGTCGGCGACCGACAGGAACGCGTGCCACTCCTTGGCGCCGGAGCCGGGCATGCTGCGCTCGGCGATCGTCGTGCACAGCTTGTCGGCGCCGCGCAGCCCGGCGCCGGGGCCGGTCTCGCCGAAGCGCAGATCGCCGCCGAAGCCCTGCGGGTTGCCCGACAGCTCCTGCAGCGCCTTCACGCTGGTGACGAAGAACGAGAAGTGCGGCAGCGAGTGCGGATCGGCGTCGATCGCCGCGTCGACGCCCGCGGCGTCGTCGCTGCCGCAGGCGG
>NZ_JAMHWM010000047.1:0-1152 GCF_035910975.1 Sphingomonas sp. | reverse complement strand
ACCACGTCGGCGTCGTTGAAACAGGCGCAGAACTGGGTGAAGAGATCGCGCAGCCGCGTATAGCGGTGCGGCTGGTGCACCGCGATCACCCGGCCCTTCGTCGCCTGCCGCGCCGCCTTCAGGACGGCCGCGATCTCGACCGGGTGATGGCCGTAGTCGTCGATGATCGTGACGCCGTTCACGGTCGCGACCTTGGTGAAGCGCCGGCTCACGCCCTTGAAGCCCGCGAGCGCGGCCCGGATCGCTTCCTTGGAGATCTTCAGATGCCGCGCCACCGCCACGGCGGCGAGCGCGTTCGAGACGTTGTGATCGCCGGTCATCGGCAGCTTAAGCCCCTCGATCACCTGTCCTTCCGCGTTGAGCACCACGTCGAACTTCGCGCCGCCGTTCTCGAACACGAGATTCTTCGCCTGCACATCCGCCTGCGGGCTGAAGCCATAGGTCGCGATGCGCCGGTCCGAAACACGCCCCACCAGCGCCTGCACCTCCGGATGGTCGATGCAGCAGACCGCGAGGCCGTAGAACGGGATATTGGAGACGAAGGTGTCGAAGCCCGCCTTCAGCGTTTCGAAATCGCCGTAATGGTCGAGATGCTCGGGGTCGATATTGGTGATGACTGCGATCGTGGCAGGGAGCTTGTTGAAGCTGCCGTCGCTCTCGTCGGCCTCGACCACCATCCAGTCGCCCGCGCCGATGCGCGCGTTCGATCCATAGGCATGGATCACCCCGCCATTCACCACGGTCGGGTCCATTCCCCCCGCGTCGAGGAGCGCGGCGACCATCGAGGTCGTCGTGGTCTTGCCATGCGTGCCCGCCACGGCGACGTTGGACTTCAGCCGCATCAGCTCCGCCAGCATCTCCGCGCGCCGCACGACGGGCAGGTGCTTCGCCCGCGCCGCGTCGAGTTCCGGATTCCCGGGCTTGATCGCCGAGGAGATCACCATCACCTGGGCGTTCTCGATGTTCTCGGCCTTCTGGCCGATGAAGATCGTCGCGCCCTGCCGCGCGAGCCGCTCGGTGATCGGGCTCGCCTTGAGATCGGAGCCCTGCACCGTGAAGCCGTGGTTCAGGAGCACCTCGGCGATGCCGGACATGCCAATGCCGCCGATGCCGGTGAAATGGATCGCACCGATATCGTGCGGAAGCCTGGTC
>NZ_JAMHWM010000046.1:0-5673 GCF_035910975.1 Sphingomonas sp. | reverse complement strand
CGCGACGCAGATTCGCCTGCAGGCGCAGACTGCCGCCACCGAGCGGCGCGCGCGCGCGCAGGGTGAAGCCGCCCGTTTCCGTGCACCATTGGCGGTGTATCGCAACCAACCCGACGTCTACACCACGCGCCGCCGGCTTGAGGCCCTCGAGGCCGCGCTCGGGGATGTCCGCCAGCTCATCCTGATTCCGCACGCCGCGCGCGCCCGCGCCCAGTTCTTCCTCGGCGTCGACGCCACGACACCCGTCGCGCCCGCGCCCCTGCGTTAACCGTTTTCGACCGCCCCCATGTCCTCCGTCCAAGTCCTCACCCGCGCGCTGATCGCCCTCGTCGTCGTGACGATCCTCGGCTTCGCGATGTTCAGCTTCCAGGTCGCCAGCAACGAGTCGGCGGTCCTCACCCGTTTCGGCTCGCCGGTGCGCACGCTCGCCGATCCCGGGCTCTACTTCAAATGGCCGTGGCCCGTGGACACCGTGCACCGTTTCGACACGCGTCTGGCTTTTTATGATACGCGCGTGTCCGAGGCGCTCACGCAGGACAAGCGCAACGTCATCCTGCCCGTGTTCCTGGCCTGGCGCGTGGCGGATCCGCTGAAGTTCCTGCAGGCGCTCGGCACGCCCGCCGCCGTGCCGACGAAGCTCGACAGCCTCGCCATCAGCGCGCGGAACTCGCTGCTCGGCCGTTACGACTTCCAGGAACTGGTCAGCACCGATCCGGCGCGGCTGAAGCTCGCGGAACTCGAGCAGCGCCTCACCGAGGAGATTCGGCCCGCCGCGCTCGCGGCGTTCGGCATCGCGATCGAACAGGTCGGCTTGAAACGCATCGCACTCCCGGAGGCGAACACGCTGTACGTGTTCGAGCGCATGAAGGCCGAGCGCGGACAATATGCCGCGAAGTTCCGCGCCGAGGGCCGCCGCGAGGCCGAGGAACTCCGCGCGAAGACCGACGCCGAACGCACCGTCCTGATCGCCGAAGCACAGAAGTTCGCCGAGGAAACCCGCGGCAAAGGCGAGGCCGAGGCGGCCCGCATCTACGCCGAAGCCCACGCGCAGGACCCGAAGTTTTATCAGTTTCTCCGCGAGCTCGAGACGCTGCGCAAAGTGACGCGCGAGAACACCACCCTGATTCTCGACACCGACACCGCGCCGTTCAACCAGCTCAAGGCCGTCCCCGCGAAATGAATTTCCTCGCGCGCCCTCCCGAATCTCCGCCGGTACGCCGCGCCTTCCCGCGCGCGAAGCCATGATTGACCCCGCGCCTCTCCCGCTTTCCGCCCGACGCCGCGCCGCCCGCGTGAGCTCCGGTCAGGCGTTGTTCGGCGCGCTTGCCGCCACCATCAAGCTGCTGCGCTGGCTGCTGCTCGGTCTCGTCGGCATTTATCTCGGTTCGGGAATCACGCGCGTGGCGCCCAACGAGGACGCGCTCATTTACCGCCTCGGCCGGCTGCAACGCGAACTGCACCCGCCCGGCCTGTGTTTTGCGCTGCCACCGCCGATCGATCGCGTCGTGCGCGTTCCCACCCGCACCCAGCACGAGCTGTTTCTCAACGCCTGGGCGCCCGACGAACAGGCAGCGGCCAACGCCGCCGCGGAAGCATCCCCGGCCGCCGCGTTCACCGCGCCGCAGATTCCCGCGTCACTGCTCGCCGTCCTGCCCGCCGCCAACGTCGGTCTCGCCGCGAACACCCCGCCGCCCGGCAAGGGACTCCATCCAGTCTTCGACGGCTACACGCTCACCGGCGACGCCAACATCGTGCAGGCGCGCCTCACCGCGCGTTACCGCATCACCGATCCGTTTGCCTACGCCGGCGCCGTGCAGACCGGCGCGCGCACGCCGCTGATCGACGCCGTGCTGATCGATGCGGCGACGCGCACCCTGGCGCGCACGAAAATCGACGACGCGCTCGGCTCCGGGCTCGAATCGCTCCGCACGCGCATCCGGGAACTCGCGCAGGAACGCGTCGACGCCCTCAAACTCGGCATCGAGATCGTGGCGTTTGAGATCAACAGCCTCGCGCCGCCTGCGGCGACCAGCGCGGCGTTTGCCGACGTCACGAGCGCCCAGGTGGAGGCCCGCACGACGCTCGAACAGGCGCGCACCTATCGCGCCCAGACGATGCCGCGCGCCGCCAGCGAGGCCTTCCGCGCCCGGCAACAAGCCACCGCGGACAGCCGTGAACTCACGACCCGCGCGCGCGGCGAGACCGCCTCGTTTCTCTCCCTGCTCGCTGAGCACCGAACCTCGCCCGCCCTCGTCGAAACCCGCCTCCGCGCCGCGGCGCTCGAGTACGTGCTGCCGCGCGTGAAACAGAAAACGCTGCTGCCCGCCGACGGCGGTGCGTTCAACGTCTACCTGCGCGACGCCAAATGAGCGCCCCGGCCGTCGCCCCCGCCTTTCGCCTGTCGGCGTTGCACGTTCGGATCGGACTCGTCGCGCTCGGGCTGCTGTGCCTCGGCCTGAGCGTCGTCGCCCAGTGGCTGCGGCCGGACCAGGCCGACGTGATGTCGCTCTGGGCCATGCTGGGCCTCGCGCTGGCCGCGATTCCCGTGCTCATCGACAGCCTGACGTCGCTGAAAGCCGACGGCTTCGAGGCCACGAAATACTACATGGATCAGTTCGTGGCGCTCGCGATTCTCGCGTGTTTCGCCATCGGCCAGTACGCCACGGGTACGATCGTCGCCGCGATCCTCATCGTCGGCCAGATCCTCGAGGAGCACACGACGCTGGGCGTCGAGGAGGCGGTCAACTCCCTCACCCGCCTCGCCCGCGTCAAAGCCCGCCGCCTGGCCGCCTCCGGCGCGACGGAGGAACTCGTCGACGGCGCTGACCTGCGTCTCGGCGATCGCGTGCGCGTGCTGCCGGGCGACACCGTTCCGGCCGACGGCCGTATCCTCTCCGGCCTGACGACGCTCGATCAGGCCACGATCACCGGCGAATCGCTGCCGGTCGATGCCGAGGTCGGCTCCGCCGTCTATGCCGGCACCACCAATCTGACCGGCGCCATCGAGTTCGAGGTCACGAAGACGGGCGACGATACCGTGATCGGTCGCGTGAAGCATATCGTCGAGGAGGCGAAGACTTCGCGCGCTCCGGTGATGCGGCTGATCGACGACTACACGCGTTACTACATGCCGCTGGTGCTGATCATCGCGGGCTTCGTGCTGTTCTTCACCCGCGAAGTCGAACGCGCAATCGCCGTGATCATCGTCGCGATGCCGTGCGCCTTCGTCCTCGCCTCGCCGTCAGCGATGGTCGCCGCGCTCGCGGTGGCGTCTCGGCTCGGCATCCTCGTGAAAAGTTCGCGCTTCTTCGAAGCCGCGCAGTCGATCGACACGGTCGTGTTCGACAAGACCGGCACGCTCACCACCGGCCAGCTCCGGGTCGTCAGTCTCCATCCGGCTGAAGGCGTCACCGAAAACGAACTCCTCGCCCTTGCCGCGGCGTTGGAGACGCACTCCACGCACCCCGTCGCCCGCGCCATTCTCGGTGAGGCCCGGCGGCGCGGCGTGACGATCGACTCCACGCTGCAGACGCAGGAAGTCGCCGGACGCGGCGTCCGCGGCGGCGGTCTGGCCGCGGGGCGGCGCACGTGGATTGCGGAGCTGGGCGTCGCGATCCCGACCGACGTCACCGACACGGCGAACGCTTCGAGCCTCTACGTCGCGCGGCACGGCACGTTCGCCGGCGCGATTCTGCTGGCCGACGCCATTCGCGCCGAGACGAAGGCCACCGCCGAGAGTCTGCGTGCGCTCGGCATCGAGGAGTTCGTGATGCTCACCGGCGATCGCGAGGTCGTGGCGCGCGAGATTGCGGCCGAAGCGGGCATCACGCGTTTCCGGGCCAACTGTCTGCCCGAGCAGAAACTCGAGGAAGTCCGCGCGCTGAAGGCCGCGGGCCGCCGGGTGCTCGTCATCGGTGACGGTGTGAATGACGCGCCCGCGCTCGCCGCCGGCGATCTCGGCGTGGCGATGGGGGCGCTGGGGAGCGACGTGGCGATCAAGACCGCCGACGTTGCGCTCATGGGCAACGACCTGCGGCATCTGCCGCGTTTCATCGCGCTGTCCGACCGCACGCTGCGGATCATCAACCAGAATCTGCTGTGGGGCCTGGGTTTCATCGGGCTCTTCGTCGCCCTCTCCGCTTTCGGGCTCGTCAGTCCCATCGTGGCCGCGTTTCTCCACGAATTCAGCGCGTTCTTCGTCATCTTCAACAGCGCGCGCCTGCTGCGTTTCGACGAGACGGCGGAGTGAGGGGTGGCGCCCGCGACGGGCGCAGTTGAGGGCTGAGAGTTGAGAGCTGAGAGATCGATCCAGAAAGGGTCCTATCAAGACATCGGTAACACTTTAGTTTCAGGACATCGGTAACACCTAGGTGACAGTTTGGGTTGATGAGGAAGTATTCGCTTAGGCGGACAGACGTACGGGTTCCGTGTCGCGGCTTGGCGCGACACGGAACCCGTACGTCTTAAGATCGATGTGACCGAGAAACAAGTGATGGAGCCACACTTCGAGTTCAGCGCCGCCAATGCGACGCAGTCCGAGTAGTTGGCCGGCGAGTGCGGTGGAGATAAAGACGTTTTCGCCTGCCCACTTGATCACGCCATTGTCGCTCACCCGGCGGGGCTGGAAACCGGGACCGTAGTCGAGTTCGGCGGCGCAATATCGCCGCTCGGACCTGCGATATAATTCGGCCGGGCATTGCTGCTGCAATGCTTGGTGGGGGCGCACGGCGTTGTACTCCTGCCGCCAGAGGTCCAAGCCGGCCTGCTGCGCCGTGCGATCGGACTGCACGTGCAGCGTGATCTCTTCCTGGATATCTCCGTGCATGCGTTCATGCGCCGGATTGTCTTGCGGGTGACCAGGTCGGCTACGCGCCAGATCGATCCCGAGACTAACCCACCACGCTGACAATCGGCTGAGGCCAAGCGGCGCCTGTACGCTCGCAAACGGGCTTCCATTGTCGGAGTGAATCACTTCCGGTAACCCGTATTGGTTGAACAGTTCGACGAAGACGTGCTTCACCGCCTCAAAGCCGGTCGCCGTCGGGACGACCGCCGCCAGCACGAATCGGCTGTACGCATCCACCACGGTCAGCGGCTCACACCGCTCACCACTGGCCAAGGTCCACCAGCCTTTGAAGTCCACGGTCCAGACGTGGTTCGCGTATAATGCAGACACTGGCCCGGCCCCCGCCGATGAGGTGCGTCGGATCCGCCGGCGACGCTTCTGCACCAGCCCCAGCTTCTGCAGCACACGATGACAGCTACTCACGCTCACCACTTCCCCGTACTGCCGACGGTAGAGCTCACCGATCTTCACTGGACCCCAACGCGGATGCGCCACCTTCAGCCTGCCTAACGCGCAGACCACGTCTTCACCCAACTGCTGCGGTGAACTACGCGGCCGGCGACTGTGCTCGCGCAGCCCCCGCAACCCTTCTTCTCGGGCGCGTGCGAGCCACTTGTATCCGGTCTTTCGCGCTATGCCGCTCTCGCGGCACAACGCCGCAAAGTTGCAGTCCTGCTGCAACGCTCGGCGGACAAACTCTCGACGACTCTCATTCATGGTGATGCTCGGCCACGGCATCGCTTCATCCTCACGGAAGCGCACCTTCGCGGCCATAGTGTCACCCATGTCCTGAAGTTGAAGTGTCACCTATGTCCTGAAACAGGACC
>NZ_JAMHWM010000045.1:0-1906 GCF_035910975.1 Sphingomonas sp. | reverse complement strand
GGTTCGCTCACGTCAGTGAAGCTGGCCGAGAAGGTGCGCGCCATGAGCCCGAAGAATGCTGCCGCTGTGAAAGCAGCCATCGAAGCCCAGGCGGCCATCGACGTGAGCGAGAAGGCGGCCGAAGTGGCTGCCGAGCCGGTCAAAGTCAAGCCCTGAGCGAATACGCTCAACAACGGCCCGCTTCGGCGGGCTTTTTGCATTTCTGAGCCACTGGAGCCCATCGAATGACCGTCGTCGTTGAAACAGGGTCGGTGACGGCTGGCGCCAACTCCTACGCGTCGGTCGCCGAGGCCACCACCTATCTGACCGCCCGGGCGCGCGAGGCCGCATGGACCGCGTACACGACCGCGCAGAAAGAGGGCTACCTGATCGAGGCAACCGCCTACCTGGACGCGCATGTGCAGTGGCGCGGCGTGCAGATCTCGACCGCCCAGGCGCTCGGCTGGCCGCGTGGCGGCGTCGTGAACCGGTACGGAATCGCGGTCAGTTCGACGGCAGTGCCTGACGCTGTGAAAGCCGCGGTGATCGAGATCGCCGCGCAGGGTGCGCCGGCTGTCGTGGCCGCGCGGCTCAAGGAATCGGTCACCGTCGGCCCGATCTCGACCACCTACGCGGGCGGCGGCGATCCGGCGCAGGGCATGGCGAAACACAAGTACGCGCTGCGGCTGCTCGATGGCCTGGTGGTGGGCGGCGTGGGCAATGCGATCAGGCTGGTGCGGGCGTGACCGCCTTCGACTATTCCGGCCTCGCCGACACCGCGGCCGAACTGCTGGCCGAGTTCGGCATGTCGATGACGCTGGCCCGTGCGTCCGGCAGCGCGCCGACCTACGACACCGCGACCGGTGTGGCGACGCCCGTGTCACCCGCGTCCTACACGGTCACAGGCGCCAAGTTCGACTATGCGGCCCGCGAGATCGACGGCACGCTGATCCAGGCGGGCGACCAGCGGGTGTACCTGAGCACGACCGGCGCCGTCCTGCCGCTGCCGGGCGACACGCTCACCATCGGCTCGACCGTGTTTCGTGTGATGCGCGCGGGCGCCGTCTCGCCGGCCGGCACCGATCTGCTTTACGACGTGCAGGTGCGCAAGTGAGCTTCGCCGCAGACCTGCAGGCGGTTCTCGATCGCGCCAAGGACAAGGCCGTCGATGTGGTGCGCAAGACCGCCTACGATCTGGACAAGGGCATGGTGGATCGCGCGCCGGTCGACACTGGCCGGCTGAAGTCCAATTTCCAAATCGGCATCGGCACCATCAACAAGGCCACCGACGCGGCACCGGGCTCGGACCCACTGCCGGCCGCGGCCGCTGCGCTGGCGACGTGGAAGCCCGGTCAGACCATCTGGCTGACCAATTCCATGCCCTACGCCCGCGTGGCCGAGTTCGGCCTGTACGGCAATCCCCCCGGCTCGGCCAACGGCCCGAAGACCAGCGGCGGCTATTCATCGCAGGCTGTCGGCGGCTTCGTACGCCTCACGGTGCAGGACTTCGAGCAAGTCTTCCGCAAAGCCGCCAGGTCGCTGAAATGACCATCGCCGCCATTCAGGCCGCGCTTGAGTCGCGGCTCTACGGCATCTCGCCAACCATCAGCACGGCCTGGCAGAACGTCGCGTTCACGCCCGTCGAGGGCACGCCATGGCAGCGCATCACCCTGCTGATCAATGACCCGATCGATCACGCAGTTACCTCCGACGTGACCGAGCAGCGCGGCCTGTTGCAGATCACCCTTCACTACCCCGGCGGCGTCGGCACAGCGACCGCGCTGGCGCGAGCCAATGCCGTCGCCGCCCGCTTTGCGCCCCCGCAGACGCTGACCTCTGGCGGCACCAACGTCGAGATCCTGCGCACCGCGCACATCGCCTCCGGCCTGTCTCTGGACGGCTGGTGGGTGATCCCGATCACCGTGCC
>NZ_JAMHWM010000044.1:0-1155 GCF_035910975.1 Sphingomonas sp. | reverse complement strand
TGAGGGCGCCAAGCTTCGGCCAGCGGGCGCGGAGCTGGTCGGCGAGGTGGCGCCAGGTCTCGCCGGCGCTCTTTCGGCCGGGCTGGATGAAGGCCTGACGGATGGCGGCGACGACCATGTCGTGCTGGCCGCGCGGAACATGGGCGAGCGCGTCGCGAGCGAAATGCACGCGACCTCTTTGCCATGTGGCGCCGATCATGCGCCGGATCGCCGCTTTCAGGCCCTCGCGCGTCGGAGATGACGCGCTTCACGCCCTTCAAACCCCGGCGCGCCAGGTCCTTGAGGAAGCCTGCCCAGAACGGCGCGGCCTCCGACGAACCGATGCACGGGCCGTTCGCCAGCGGTCTCGAACCGGTGGCGACGCCGCTGGCTCACTTAGGATGACCGAGACCAGCGCCTTCTCGGTCGTCTTCCGCGCCTCGAGGAAGGGTGAGAAGTCGCTCCCGGTCCGGAGCTTCGGGATGCGAAGGTTGAGCCGTCTCAGCCGGCTATCAAGCATCCGATCGCGGTAACCGTCGCGCCAGGTTGACCGTTCGCCGTTCCGCCCGTACCGCCCGGCATCGGTCATGCCCTCCACGTCCGCCTCCATCAGGATCCGCGGAACCGTCCCGGCGGGGTTGCGCGGGAAGTTTCCATCATCAGCCTTTCGCAACGCTTCGATCAGTGCCATCCCGGCGTCGGTCACCGGGTCCTCTTGGGCTGTGGGTGAAGTCCGCGAACTCCACCTTGGCCGCGCTCCCCGATGGCCACCTCGTCTAGGCTCAGGACTCATAACCAGAAGATGACGGTGGCTGCGATGCAGATGGCGCTCATGAAGGTGTGGGCGCAGCGGTCGTATCGAGTTGCGACGCGTCGCCAGTCCTTGAGTCTGCCGAACATGCGCTCGATCCGAGTGCGCTGCTTGTAGATGTTGGCGTCGTAGGGGATCGGCGCCTTGCGGTTCGCCCGGCCATGGCTGCTCATGTTCGGGCGCTCACGCGGCCTTCATGCCCAGCGTCTCGAGCAGCACCTGATCAGCCGACACATCGGGGTTGCCGGTGACCAGCAGCTTGGCGCCGTAGAAGATCGAGTTGGCCCCGGCCAGGAAGCACAGCGCCTGCACCGCGTCGCCGAGCGCCTGGCGGCCGGCAGACAGCCGCACGCGGGTGTGCGGCA
>NZ_JAMHWM010000043.1:0-1003 GCF_035910975.1 Sphingomonas sp. | reverse complement strand
CCGGGTTCCGTGCGGCCGCGGCGCAGGCCATGTTCCCCGTCACCTCGCGCCGCGAAATGCGTGGTGTCATGGGGACCAACGAGCTGGCGACGGTCCGCGACGATCTCTTCCGCGACCAGTGGGCGCTCCTCATGACGCGGCTCGGCGCGATCCCGCAGTATGTCGAGATGTTCGAGAAGGCCTACCCGGGCACGGCCTTCGCGGACATGACCTTCGCCCACGCGGCCAACGCGATCGCGGCGTTCGAGATCGACACCTTCGCGGCCACCGATACCCCCTGGGACAATTTCTTGAAGGGCGACAACAACGCGCTCACGGTCAACCAGCTGAAGGGCGCGCAGCTGTTCATGGGCGCGGGCAAGTGCGCGACCTGTCACAGCGGCGCGGCGCTCTCCGACTTCAAGTTCCACAATACCGCCTTGCCGCAGTTCGGACCGGGCAAGGCCGACGGCACCTTCCGCGACGATGACGTCGGGCGCGGCAGCGAGACCACCAGCGCCGACAATTACCGCTTCCGCACCGCGCCGCTCCGCAACATCGCGTTGACCGGGCCATACGGTCACGCGGGGCAATTCTCCCAGCTCGCGGACTTTGTCGCGCACTATATCGATCCGGCGGCCTCGCTCCAGAACTACGACGTGTCGCAGATCGACGCGCCGCTCCAGTCGACGCTGCTCCCGAACACGGCCGCGATCCTCGCTCACTTCAACCCGGCCGAGGTCACGGCGGATATCACCCTGGATGACGTCCCATTGATCGTGGATTTCCTGCAGGCGCTCACCGATCCTGCTTCGGCGGATCCTGGCGACCTGGCCCCGGATTCGGTGCCCAGCGGCTTGCCTGTGGCCGAGGTCGTCGTCACGGACACCACCCAGCTCGCCGGGACCATCCACCTGCCGATGGCCTTCGAGACCTCCGGCGCCCGTGAGTACCAGATCCAGGAGCAGTCGATGTGCGACGGATCGGCGAGCGCGGATGTGAGCTTCGACCGGCTCGCCAACAC
>NZ_JAMHWM010000042.1:0-139858 GCF_035910975.1 Sphingomonas sp. | reverse complement strand
ACCTCGATGTCGGCTCATCACATCCTGGGGCTGGAGCAGGTCCCAAGGGTTTGGCTGTTCGCCAATTAAAGTGGTACGTGAGCTGGGTTCAGAACGTCGCGAGACAGTTTGGTCCCTATCTGCCGTGGGCGTCGAAATTTGAGAGGAGTTGACCCTAGTACGAGAGGACCGGGTTGAACATACCTCTGGTGTACCTGTCGTCGTGCCAACGGCGCAGCAGGGTAGCTATGTATGGACGGGATAACCGCTGAAAGCATCTAAGCGGGAAGCCTCCCTCGAGATAAGATTTCATAGGACGGTCGAAGACCACGACCTTGATAGATCGGATGTGGAAGCGCGGTAACGTGTGGAGCTAACCGATACTAATTGTCCTATTCGCGCTTGATGAGTCCCACCATCAATGACAGCTCTGACAAGACTGTTACGATGGTTGAATATCCAGCCTAAGTGCACGGCATCTGATTTGAAAAACTTCGCGCATACACCGGCTTCATTGCTTGGTGGCCATAGCGTCTGTGACCCACCCGATCCCATCTCGAACTCGGCCGTGAAACCAGACTGCGCCGATGGTACTAGGGCTCAAGCTCTGGAAGAGTAGGTCGTCGCCAGGCATTGCAGCCGGTGTGTTCGCGAAAACCCATTCACAATGTCAGGGACGTCAACGTCTCTACGCGCCTTGGCGCGGGGTGGAGCAGCCCGGTAGCTCGTCAGGCTCATAACCTGAAGGTCACAGGTTCAAATCCTGTCCCCGCAACCAATAAAACACCGTCAGGCCAATGGCTTGGCGGTTTTTTTGTGTCCGGCGCGGATCGGCATTTCGACTATTCCGCAGTCGGAATGCCGACTTTTCAGCCCTATCGTTGTCGGCGCCTGCGCGAGCGGGCTGCCGGGATTGACGCTCCACTTGCGCGATATGGGGCTTGCCCGGTTGCGGGCCGGTTTTGTCGATGCGATGCGCCTGCGGGGTGAGGCGCGGCTGCCGTGGTCGCGGGGCATCGCGCTGCGCCACGCCCCTGTCATGCCCTGCTCGTTGGCGACATGGCGCGGGTCGCCGCAAGCGCCCACCGGCCGCCGCCCATCATTGCCCCTGTCGCGCATCGGCGCGAAACGCTGGCACATTGCGAGAGGGTGGCCGCCTCGCGGCCGGAGGCATGGCCTGACCGCGCCGATTGGCAAGCCGTTGCCGTCGTGCGAGAGACGCACGATGACTGAAGGTGACATGCCGTTCGAATTCGTGCGCGAGTGCGTCCTTCTGGGACGTCGCTGGCGCGCGCGGGTGGATGAGCGGTTGAAGCCGACGGGCATGACGCTGGCGCGCTTCACCGTGCTCTACTGGGTCGACGAACTGCCGGCGGGCTTCACGCAGCGCGATCTGGCCGATGTGGTCGGCATCGAGGGGCCGACCCTGGTGCGCTTGCTCCACGCGCTGGAGGATCTGGCACTGATCGAGCGCGTCGCGGTCGCCACCGATCGACGTGCGAAGACGATTCGCCCGACCGCCGCGGCGGCGCCGCTGCTTCGCGAGCTGACCCGCGTGTGCGCCGAACTCAGCCAGGAACGCCTGTCCGGTCTGGAGAAACGCCGCCTGCCCAGTGCGACCCGCCTCGTCCGCGAGGCGCGCGCCGCGCTGGAATAGACCCCGTCAGCGGACGCGCGGACCGCCATAGGGCAACGGCGGCGGCGGGCGACGGTCGCGCCGCGGAAGCTGTGCCTGATAGGCATGGCCGCAGTGATCGACGCAATAGGGGAAGCCGGGGTTCACCTTCTCCCCGCAGAAATGGAAATCGGGCTCGCCGGGATGCCCCAGCGGCCATTTGCAGATGCGATCGTTCAGATCGAGCAGGCTCGTCTTGCCCTCGATCTCCTTGCTCGGCTTGGCCGGCACCAGGCGGCGCGGCGGTGCCGGGGCGATCGGCGGAGCCTGCTCGCCGGGATTTTGCCGCACAAAGCCACCGGGACCGACCGAACGCAGCACGGGCGCGTCGGGCGCCGGGCGCGGCGTGGCCGGAGCGGCCGGCGTCTCGGACTTCTCCTCATCCCCTTCCCACGGCGCGGGAGCGGCCACCTTTGGCGGCTCGGCGGCACGGGGCGGCGGTGGCGCAGGGCGCGGGGCGGGGGGAGCGGCCGGCGCCTTTGGCTCCGCGGCCTTCTTCGAGTCGGAGTCGTTCGGCCTGACCGGCGAGGGGCGCGATTGCAGGCCCAGGCGGTGCGCCTTGCCGATCACCGCGTTGCGGCTCACACCGCCCAGCGCCTCGGCGATCTGGCTGGCGGTCTGGCCGCCTTCCCACATCTTTCTCAGCGTATCGATCCGCTCGTCGGTCCAGCTCATTCTCTAATCCCATTGTCGCGCTTGCGGGGGCAGGCGGGGTCGATTACGCGATGCCGCGATGCTCGACCAGCCCTCCCATGGCGCCCGAAACCAGCAACCCGCCCCCGGCGTCCCGACGATCCGGAACGTAAACTGGGGCGGGTTGAAGACCCTCTATGTGAAGGAGGTGCGCCGGTTCTTCAAGGTGCAGCTCCAGACGATCTGGGCGCCGGCCATCCAGACGCTGCTGTTCCTGATGGTCTTCACGGTCGCGATGGGCGGGCGCACGGCCGTCCACCTCGGCGGCGCGACCGTGACCTTCGCCGATTTCATCGCGCCCGGCCTGATCGTCATGGGCATGCTGCAGAACGCCTTCGCCAACGCCAGCTTCTCGCTGTTGGTCGGCAAGATCCAGGGCACGATCGTCGATTATCTGATGCCGCCGCTGTCGACCGCCGAACTGCTTGCGGCGCTGGTCGGTGGCGCGGTGACGCGCGCGATCTGCGTGGGGCTGGCCGTGTGGCTGGCAATGGCGCTGTGGCCGGGCGTCCACGTCACGCCGGTGCAGCCGCTGGCGATCCTGTGGTTCGGGATCATGGGATCTGTGTTCCTTGCGCTGCTGGGCGTCTTGACATCGACATGGGCGGAGAAGTTCGATCACGCCGCCGCGGTCACCAATTTCGTGGTCGGGCCGCTCGCGCTCCTGTCGGGTACCTTCTATTCGGTCGATCGGCTGTCGCCCGCGTTCCAGGCGATCAGCCACGCCAACCCGTTCTTCTACATCATCTCTGGCTTCCGCTACGGCTTCGTCGGCGCGACCGACGGCTATATGTCGATCTGGGCGTCGGGCGCGATCATCGGGGCGATCGATATCGTGATGGCGATCGGGGTCTATGCGCTGCTCAAAAGCGGATGGAAGCTCAAGAATTGACGCTGCGCCCCGACCGCCGATAGAAGCACGTTCCGGCGGTCCCATCCGGGGCCGCCTTTTGCTTTTTGAAAGGACACGCTCGTGGCGATCACTCCCCTCATGCCCGTCTATCCCCGGTGCGGGGTGCGGCCGGTGCGAGGCGAGGGCGTGTACCTGTACGGGGAGCGCGGCGAGCAATATCTCGATTTCGCCGCCGGCATCGCCGTCAACGCGCTGGGCCACGGCCACCCGCACCTGACGAAGACGTTACAGGATCAGGTCGCGACGCTGATGCATGTCAGCAACCTGTACGGCAGCCCCCAGGGCGAGGCGCTGGCGCAGCGGATCGTCGACAACTGCTTTGCCGACACGGTGTTCTTCACCAATTCGGGCGCCGAGGCGGTCGAATGCGCGATCAAGACGGCGCGGCGCTATTTCCACGTCGAAGGGCGGCCCGAACGGCACAAGATCATCACCTTCCACAACGCCTTTCACGGGCGGACGATGGCGACGATCAGCGCGACCAACCAGGCCAAGATGCGCGAGGGGTTCGAACCGCTCCTGCCCGGTTTCGCCTATGCGCCGTTCAACGATCTGGAGGCGGCGCTCGCGCTGATCGACGATCAGACCGCGGGTTTCATGGTCGAGACGGTGCAGGGGGAGGGCGGGATGACCGCCGGCACCCCCGAGTTCATCCAGGGCCTGCGCAAGGCTTGCGACGAGCACGGCCTGCTGCTGATCCTCGACGAGATCCAGTGCGGCTACGGCCGCACCGGCAAGTTCTTCGCCTATGAACATTACGGCATCGTGCCGGACATCATGACGGTGGCGAAGGGCATCGGCGGCGGCTTCCCGCTCGGCGCGTGCCTGGCGACCGAGGAGGCGGCCAAGGGCATGGTCGTCGGCACCCATGGCTCTACCTATGGCGGCAATCCGCTGGCGATGGCGGCGGGGCAGGCGATCCTGGACGTGATGCTGGAGCCGGGTTTCTTCGACGGCGTCGCTGCGAAGGGCGACCGGCTGCGCGCCGCGTTCGAGCAACTGATTCCCAACCACGACCATCTGTTCGAGGAAATCCGGGGCAAGGGCCTGATGCTGGGCATCAAGCTGAAGGAACCGGCGGTCGCGCGCGATTTCGTGGCGCACCTGCGCGACAACCACGGGCTGCTGACGGTCGCGGCGGGCGAGAATGTGTTCCGCGTGCTGCCGCCGCTGGTGATCGAGGACGCGCATATCGCCGAATGCGTCGAGCGGCTGAGCGCGGGCGCGCGCAGCTATGCGCCGGTGAGCGATGATTAGCTCCCTCTCCCTGTGGGAGAGGGAGGGAGCCGCGGAGCGGCGGAAGGGTGAGGGCAGGGGGCGGCGAGCCGTCCTCACCCTTCCCACTCGGCTGCGCCGAGCGGGCCCCTTCCCTCTCCCGGCGGGAGAGGGATCCTGATGCGCCATTTCCTTGACCTGTCCGATGCCGGTGCCGATGGCATCGCTGCGATCCTGGCCGATGCGCTCGACCGCAAGCGCGCGCGTGGTGACCTGCCCAAGGGCGCGCCCGACGCCGATGCGCCGCTCGCCGGGCGGACGCTGGCGATGGTGTTCGAGAAGTCATCGACCCGCACCCGCGTGTCGTTCGACATGGCAATGCGCCAGCTCGGCGGATCGGCGCTGATCCTCGACAGCGGTACGTCGCAGCTCGGCCGCGGCGAGACGGTGGCGGACACCGCGCGCGTGCTGTCGGGCTTCTGCGACGCGATCATGGTGCGCACCGACGATCACGCCAAGCTGCTGGAGATGGCCGAATATGCCAGCGTGCCCGTCATCAACGGGCTGACCGATGCCTCGCACCCGTGTCAGATCGTCGCCGACCTGCTGACCGTCGTAGAGGAAGGTAAGGCGCTGCCCGGCAGCAAATGGGCGTGGCTGGGCGACGGCAACAATGTGCTGCATTCGATCATCGAGGCGGCCGGGCTGTTCAAATTCTCGGTGATGGCCGGCTGTCCGGAAGGCTATGATCCGGACCCGCGCTGGGGCGATGCCGCCAATGCCGCGCTGACCGGCACCAACGCCCGGATCGACATCGATCGAGATCCGGCACGGGTGATCGCCGGTGCCGACGTGGTCGTCACAGATACCTGGATTTCGATGGGCCAGGCCCATGCCGAGGAAAAGCTGGCGGCGATGATGCCGTATCAGGTGACCGAGGCGCTGATGGCGCAGGCCGCGCCGGACGCGATCTTCCTCCACTGCCTGCCCGCGCATCGCGAGGAGGAAGTTGTCACAGGGGTGATCGACGGGCCGCAATCGCGCATCTGGCGAGAGGCGGAGAATCGGCTGCACGCGCAGAAATCGGTTCTGCGCTGGTGCTTCGGGCAGATCGGTTGACGCGGTAGCGACGGCTTCCCAAATCGGTCATGCCAGCGCACGCTGGCATCTCAGGCAATTGACCCGCGTGTGCGGCATGAGATTCCGGCGTCCGCCGGGGTGACGAGGTATTATGGCTGACACTCCCCCCATTTCCGATCTCGACCGCGTCGTCGGCTTCGCCATCCCGGCGCGCCATGCCCGCGGACGGATCGTGCGCGTCGGGCCAGTGCTCGAGCAGATCCTCAACGCGCATGCCTATCCCAAGCCGGTCGAGGCGCTGCTGGCGGAGGCGCTGACGCTCACCGCGCTGCTCGGCGCGCTGCTCAAGGACGCGCGCGGCCAGCTCACGCTCCAGGCGCAGACGCGGGGGGGGATCGTGTCGCTGCTGGTGTGCGACTACCGCGACGGCGAGTTGCGCGGCTACCTCCAGTTCGACGCCGACCGGCTGGTCGAGGCCGGCGAGGCGCCATCGCTGTTCGCGCTGTTCGGCACGGGCTATCTCGCGATCACCTTTGACCAGGCGACGAGCGGCGAGCGTTACCAGGGTATCGTCCCGCTCGACGGGGCCTCGCTCGCGGAGGCGGCGGAACGTTATTTCGACCAGTCGGAACAGATCCCCAGCCTGATCCGGCTGGGGACGAACCATGGCGCGGACGGCAAGTGCATCGCCGGTGGCCTGTTCCTCCAGCATATGCCGGAAGGCGAGGATGGCGGCGAGCGGCTTCACGCGCGCGATCAGCATTCCGAATGGGAACATGTCGAGGCGCTGGGTGCGACGATGGGCGTCGATGAACTCGCCGATCCGGCGGTCCCGCTGGAGGAGCTGGTCTGGCGGCTGTTCAACGAGGAGGACGAGGTGCGCGTGCTCGCCGCGACGCCGCTCGCCAAGGGCTGCCGCTGCGACGCCGACTATATCGCCGGCGTCCTCGCCAAGTTCGCCCCCGAGGATCGGGCCGAAATGGCCGATTCGGACGGCGTGATTTCGGTCGACTGCGCCTTCTGCTCTACCAAGTTTCCCGTGCCGGTATCCGGGATCGTTTCGTAACCGTCATTGTAAGGTCGCGGGCCGCCTCCCACATGCTATCGGACCGATCGTCGCACCGGATCTGCCCGGCCGCGACGGTTTCGGCCTGGAGTCGGGGAGATGACGGTTTGGCGCCTGGTGCGCCCGGCACTCGCCGGCGCGCTGCTGCTATCGGGAATGACCGCGTTCGCGGCGCCGGCCCAGGCGCCGCGCTTCATCGCGCTCGACACGATGCAGCAGGGGATGTGGCAACTGCGCGAGACCGGCGGCGGCGCGCGCGCGACGTGCGTCCGCGATCCCGCCGCGCTGTTCCAGTTGCGCGGCAATGGCGCGCAATGCTCGCGCTTCGTCATCGAGAACACGGCGACCACCGCGACCGTCCATTACACCTGCCCCGGTCGCGGGCACGGCCGGACGACCATTTCGGTCGAGACCCCGCGGCTGGTGCGCATCGAGAGCGAGGGGATCGATAACGGCGCCCCCTTTTCGCTCGAACTCGAAGGGCGGCGGACCGGCAGCTGTCCGGCCAACTGACGCCTTCCGCGTTCACCGGGCCTTAACCAAGATCGATATATAGGGATTTGGTGCCAGTCAGCGGGCACGCCTATCTCCCTAGCTGAGAAGTCCTGGGCCGTCCTGATCGGGCGGCCCTTTCTTCATGTGGTTGCGGGATGCCGTCCAACGGCGTAGCGATGCCGACATCATGACAGAGGAAGTAACGGCGGCGGTCGTCCTGATTTCGGGCGGGCTCGATTCGATGGTTTCGGCCGCGCGCGCGCGCGAGGACGGACATCGGCTGTTCGCGCTGTCGATCGACTATAACCAGCGCCACCGCCTCGAACTCGCCGCCGCCCGCCGGATCGCCGCGCATCTGGGCGCATCCGCCCATGTCGTCCTGCCGCTCGACCTGTCGGCGTTCGGCGGATCGGCGCTGACCGACGACATCGACGTGCCAAAAGACGGCGTGGGAGAAGGCATCCCCGTCACCTATGTACCCGCGCGCAACACGATCTTCCTCAGCCTCGCGCTGGGCTGGGCCGAGGCGGCGGGCGCGCGCGACATCTATATCGGCGTCAACGCGCTCGATTACTCCGGCTATCCCGATTGCCGGCCCGAATTCATCGCCGCCTATGAACAATTGGCGGAACTCGCCACCAAGGCCGGGGTCGAAGGCGCGCCCTTCCGTATCCGCGCGCCGCTCCAGAACATGACGAAGGCCGAAATCGTCGTCGAGGCGGCGCGGCTGGGGCTGGACGCGGGGATGAGCTGGTCCTGCTACGATCCCGCGCCCGGCGGAGTGCATTGCGGGCTGTGCGACAGTTGCCGGCTGCGCGCCAAGGGCTTCATCGACGCCGGCCTGCCCGATCCCACGGTCTACGCCGCGCGGGCCTGAAGAGTCGGGAATGAGCTACGCCGTCAAGGAAATGTTCCTCACGCTCCAGGGCGAGGGCGTGAACGCCGGCCGACGCGCGGTGTTCGTGCGCTTCGCCGGCTGCAATCTGTGGTCGGGCCGCGAACGGGACCGCGCGACTGCGGTGTGCCGCTTCTGCGACACCGATTTCGTCGGCACGGATGGAGCGGGCGGCGGCAAATTTGTCGATGCGCCGGCGCTGGTCGATGCAGTGGAACTGCACTGGGGCGCGGGCGCCGAGCGCCGCTTCGTCGTGCTGACCGGGGGTGAGCCGATGCTCCAGGTCGATGATGCGCTGGTCGACGCGCTCCACGCGCGCGGCTTCGAGATTGCGATGGAAAGCAACGGCACGATTGCGGCGCATCCCGGCCTCGACTGGGTCTGCGTCAGTCCCAAGGCCGGGAGCGAGGTGGTCCAGCGTTCGGGCGACGAACTCAAGCTGGTCTGGCCCCAGCCCGGCAGCGACGCCGATGTGATGGAGGGCTGGGACTTCGCCCATTTCCTCGTTCAGCCGATGGATGATGCGGCGGGCGTGGAAAATGTCCGCGCCGCGGTCGATTTCGCGATGGCGCGGCCGAAATGGCGCCTGTCGCTCCAGACGCACAAGGCGCTGGGCCTGCGCTGAGGCGCCCGGCTTTGCGTCCTATGCCGGCGGCCAGTTCAGTGCGCCGCACTTCTTGGGCTGCCACTGGTCGCGGCGCCAGCAGACGTCGTCGAAGCGCGGCATCGCCGGCGCCGGTACGTGGAAGCCGTGGTAGAAGCGCTGCTCGCCGGCCAGAACCAGGCTGTTGCGCATCTGGCGCAGGCGTTCCTGAGCGAGCGTGGTGAAGCTGCCGCGCGGTGTGAACACCGCCATGTGCGAAATCTCGCCCGCCGTCTGGCAGAAGGTGAGCTGCGCCATCACCGTCGAATAGCTCGAATAGACGCGCGTGCCATATTGATCGAGGGCGGTCTGCCCGGCCTTGGGCGTCTTGTTGACGCGTTTGAAATAGGCTTCCAGCACGTCATACTGCTTGTCCAGTTCGACCGCATGGTCCTTCAGCAGCTTGTTGTAGTTGGGCAGCGTCATCAGCATCGGCGCGAACTGGCACTGGAGCGCCGCTACGTTGAGCGCGGCGCGCAGGTTCCACGCCAGCGCCGCCTTCAGTTCGTTGGGGGTCGCGCCGGGCAATGGCTGGGCGATCATGCCCGGTTCGGTGCCGTCCACCACCGGGCCGCGCAGGTCCGGCGACTTGAAGAAGAACTGCGCCTTCGCCGGCGCCGCGGCGCCCAGCGCCAGC
Organism: Sphingomonas sp.; assembly: GCF_035910975.1. Classification (GTDB taxonomy): domain Bacteria; phylum Pseudomonadota; class Alphaproteobacteria; order Sphingomonadales; family Sphingomonadaceae; genus Sphingomonas. The sequence continues at coordinate 130,567 of NZ_JAMHWM010000042.1, read as the reverse complement.
GTGGTGGCCGACAACCCGGCCAGGATACGCAACATCATGACAACCCTCTCGCTTCGGCGTCTCGCTCCGGGGCCTTGCCGCCCCGTCTCCCAACCGGCGTTAACCTCAAGTGACGCCACGATTAGGCAGATTTGTGGCACGGCCCAAGCGCTTTCTCCACCGCTCGTCCCGATGAGTGTCCGACCTCCCGAATCGAAAGGGGCCACCCGGACGGATCCGGGCGGCCCCTCGACGAAAGCCAGACGCTTCCGCCAGCGCGATTACATCGCGTTGGTGGTCGTCGTGGTCGTGGTGTTGGTGACGACGGTGTCGTTCGCCAGCACGTCGTTGCCCAACGCGCCGTCGACCGCAGTCATGTTGTCGGTCATCGTGCCGTCCATCATGGTGTCGGTCGCGTTCAGGTCGGTCACGACGGTGTTCTCGGTCGTGGTGGTCTCGGTCGTGCCGCCGCAAGCGGACACGAGCAGCGCCGCACCGGCGATCATCGAGCCCGTCAGGGCCTTGGAAAGAATTGCACGCATTGGAAGCTCCCTAGATAAGGCGATCCGGGCTGGCTGGATGCACTTTATATTACCCAAATCGCGGTAGACATTAATCGGTTCCGCCCACGCCCTCAAGCCTCGTTTTGCAGGCGGCACGAAAGCGCGTCGAGAAAGGCGGGCAGGCTCAACGCCAGGGCGGCGTCGAAAGTTGCGAAATCATGCGGTTTGCCCAGCGCCTGGGCGCTCGTCACGCCGTAATCGGCGATGCCGCACGGCACGATGCCGCCGAAATGCGCGAGGTCGGGCGACAGGTTCACCGAAAAGCCGTGCATCGTCACCCAGCGGCGCACGCGCACGCCGATCGCGCCGATCTTGGCCTCGCCCCGCACCGGATCGCGCGTCCAGATGCCGATCCGCCCGTCGGCGCGGAAGGCGTCGATGCCGATCCGCGCCAGCGCCGCGATCACCCAGCCTTCGAGCGCATGGACGAAACAGCGCACGTCGCGCCCGCGCCGGCCCAGGTCGAGCACCAGATAGCCGATCCGCTGGCCCGGGCCGTGATAGGTGTAGCGCCCGCCGCGCCCCGCCGCGAACACCGGAAAACGCGGGTCGATCAGCTCGGCCGTGTCGGCGCTGGTGCCGGCGGTGTAGAGCGGCGGGTGTTCGAGCAGCCAGGCCAGTTCGGGCGCGGTGCCCGCCTGCACCGCCGCGACCCGCGTTTCCATCTCGGCCAGCGCCTGCGCGTAATCGACCGGGGCCGGCGCGGTCCGCCATTCGATGCCTTCGCGAAGATCGGTCATGGCGGATCAGATGCGGGGCGCGGGCGCGATTGGCAAGCGGTGCGGCGTTCGGCTAAGTGCGCGGGCCGAAAGGCGCGAACGAGGGGCCGGCAATGGTGAAGATGGGCGATGTCTGGGACCGCACGGTCGAATTCCTGGGCGACAATCTGACGCTGCTGTTGCCGATCGTGCTGCTGGCGCTGTTCGTTCCGACCTCGATCGCCGACAGCCTGGCGGAGGTGTCGGCGTCCGGCGGGTTCGGGCTGAAACTGGGTTTCGCCATCCTTTCGCTCGCCTTCGCGATCCTGTCGTTGTGGGTGCAGCTGGCGATCGTCGCGCTGGCGATCGATCCGGCGATCGGCCGGCGCATGACGACGGTCGCCACCCAGCGGCTGCTGCCCGCGGTCGGCGTGTTCCTGATGGTGCTCGTCGGCGCGATCCTGCTGTCGCTGCCGATCGTCGTCATCGCGGGGCTGAGCGGCGCCGATTTCGCCGCGATGCAGGACGGGCGCGGGGCGCAGGCGAACCTCGGCGGCGGCTATGCGCTCGCGTTGCTGCTGGCGGGGATCGTGATCGTCGCGGTCGCCCTGTTCCTCGCCGCGCGGCTGTTGCCGCTGTCGGGGGTGATCGTCGCGGAGCGGCGCGGGACGGGCGCGATCGCCCGCGCGTTCGCGCTGTCGCGCGGCATCGGCTGGCGGCTGGTCGGCGTCGTCATCCTCTACACCGTCGTCGCCCTCGTCGCGATCCTCGCGGCGCAGACCGTATTCGGATCGATCCTGAGGCTGGTCGCGGGCGGCGAGGGGCCGATTTCGATCGCCGCGATCATCACCGCGATTGTCGTGGCGGGCGTGAAGACGATCTTCACCGTTCTGGCCGCCGCGTTCTGCGGAAAGCTCTATACCGCGATTGTCGCTGGTCGCGATGCCGCCACGCCGATATCGGCCTGATCCATGATCCTCGATTTCAAGGCGCCCTTCGCCGATGCCCTGTCGGCATGGCGGCGCGATCGCGCGCTGCTGCTGCCGCTCGCCGGCCTGACCTTCCTGCTGCCGCAGCTCGGCGTGCAACTGCTGCTGCCCGGCCTGCCGCCGCTCGATCCGCAGGCGCAAGGCGAGGCGGCGATGGCGGCGTGGCGCGACGCGGTGGTCGCCTGGGCGGGCCAGCATGGCGGCTGGTTCCTGCTGGCGCCGATGATCGCGCTGTTCGGCGCGCTCGTGGTGATGGCGCTCTACCTCGCGCCGCAGCGGCCGACGCTGGGCGGGGCGCTTGCGCGCGCAGGGGCGCTGTACCTGCGTTTCCTGCTCGCCTCGATCCTCGTCTCGCTGCCGATGGGAATGCTGCTGGCGGGCGCGGTTTCGGCGCCGGTGCTAATGCTCTTCGCTGCGGCGCCGATTTTCTATGTCTATGGCCGAACGATGCTGATGGGGCCGGTGATCGTCGCCGAGGCGCCCGTCGGCGCGGTCGAGGCGGTGGCGCGCAGTTGGCGGATGACGCGCGGCAACGGCTGGATCATGGCGTCGCTCTACGCCGCCATCTACCTGATTCCGGCGCTGCTCGGCAGCCTGGGCCTGTCGATCGGCGCGCTCGGCGCGTCGGATGCGGGGCCGAACCCGGTGCTGCTCGCGGTCGGCGCCGTCGTCGCCGGCATCTTCTCGTCGATCGGCGCGCTTGCCCTCGCGCTGGTCGCGGTCGCCGCCTATCGCCGACTGGCGAGCAAGGGCACATGAGGGGCGGCGTCGGCCGGTAGCACACCCGTGACGCGCGGATCGTCGAACGTCTCCACCTTCCGCGTGACCGCCACGAAGCCGGCAGCCCGATAGAAGCCCAGCGCGCGCGGGTGATCGAGCGTGCAGGTGTGCACCCACACCCGCTCGACGCCCTTGCGCCACGCTCGCGCCAGCGCATGCCCCATCAGCCAGCGACCCTGGCCCTGTCCGACCAGTTCGGGAACCAGCCCGAAATAGGACAGTTCGCACTGGCCGGGCTCACGGAAGTCGAGTTCGAGCATCCCGACCTCGATTCCCGCCGGGTCGAGCACCGCGAGGATCGAAACATCGGGATCGTGGATGATCGACAACAGCCGCGCGTCGTCCATCACCAGCCGCGAGAACCACAGCCACGGCGCGCCGACGCGGGCGAACAGCGCGCGATATTTGTCCGGCGATGGCCGGTCCCATGCCGCCAGCCGCAGCCGCGAATCGGGCAGCGGCCGGGGGCGGGGCCGTGCGCGCATCTCCAGCGTGGTGACGATCGTCGCCACCTGTGTGTCGGCTACGGGCGTCAGGCTCATCTTCTATTTTGTGAGAGCCACTATCTGAAAGCGATCTTTGATCTGTTTCTTAACATCGAACCAAGAGCAGAAGGCCACGCCATCTTCGATCCATTCAACTGTCATGTACGGACCACCCGACTTCAGTTGCACGATATCGCCCGCAACAATTTCCATTTCCCCCTCCTTCGCATTGAGCGCGGAACATAACAAGAATGTAACAAGTGCGCAATCAGCTCCACGTCGCGCGGGGCGGCAGGCTCATCAGGATCGCGTCGATGTTGCCGCCGGTCTTGAGCCCGAACAGCGTGCCGCGATCATGGACCAGGTTGAATTCGGCATAGCGCCCGCGCCATTCGAGCATCGCCGCCTCGTCCTGTGGCGTCCACCCATCGTTCATGCGCCGTCGCACGATTCGCGGATAAACCTCCAGGAAGGCGCGCCCGACATCCTGGGTGAACGCGAAGTTCGCGGCGAAATCCCCCTCCAGATGATCGTAGAAGATGCCGCCGACGCCGCGGTGGACCCCACGGTGCGGAATCCAGAAATAGTCGTCGGCCCATTCCTTGAAGCGCGGATAATGCGTCGAATCATGCCGGTCGCATGCCGCCTTCAGCTCGGCGTGGAAATCATCGGTATCGTACTGGTCGGGGATCGGCGGATTGAGGTCCGCGCCGCCGCCGAACCATCGCTTCGTGGTCACCAGGAAGCGCGTGTTCATGTGCACCGCCGGGACGCGGGGGTTCGCCATGTGCGCGACCAGGCTGATGCCGGTGGCGAAGAAGCGGGGATTGTCGCCCGCGCCGTGGATCGACTTGGCGAATTCGCCCTCGAAGGTGCCGCCGACGGTCGAGACGTTGACCCCGACCTTTTCGAACACGCGGCCCTTCATCACGCCGCGCACGCCGCCGCCGCCGGGTTCGCCGCTCGGATCGGCGCGGTCCCACGGCGTGTATTCGAACGCGGCGTCCGATCCCGCCTCGCGCTCCACGGCCTCGAATTCGGCGCAGATCAGGTCGCGCAGGGTCTCGAACCAGTGGCGGGCTTGGGTCTGTTCGGCGTCGAGCGGTTGCATGGAAAGGGGCCTTAGCGAAGCGTGGACGGCGGAGTCGATGGGACGAATTGTCCACCCGTCGCCGGCCAGCGCCCCGTCTGCCGCAGTCCTTCCGCCAGCACGATCGCCGCCGATACGCCGAGGTTGAGCGAGCGGAGCGGCGGGGCCATCGGGATGACGACACGGGCATCGGCGCGGGCGTGGACGTGGTCGGGTACGCCCGCGCTCTCGCGGCCGAACAGCAGGATGTCGTCGGAGTCGAACGCAAAGTCGTGCAGCGGCGTCGCGCCCCGCGTGGTCAGCAGCACCAGCCGCCCGCGCGCCTGGCCCTCGAACGCATCCCAGGACCGGTGCCGCGTCAGGTCGACATGGTCGATATAGTCCATCGCCGCGCGCGCGACGCGGCGATCGTCCCACATGAATCCCATCGGTTCGATGAGGTCCAGCGCGACGCCCAGGCATGCGCAGGTGCGCATCACCGCGCCGACGTTTCCGGCGATATCGGGCTGGTAGAGAGCGATCCGCATGGTGGTGCGGCTAGCGCCGTGCGGGCGCGCGCGCAAATTGCTGTTGGCAAAGCGTGGCGTGGCCGTTTATCAGCGCCCCAGCCACCGGGGGCACCGGGCGGCCCCTCGCGGCTATCCGCGGGGAATCCCGTACCGGCGCGCGTTACTGCGCCACCGAATTTGAAGTGCAAGGGCTAGTGCATGGCAACGCTTGAAGACGCTGTTCCGGCCGGAGACGCCGCCCATGACGGGCTGGCCGATCCCCGCCGCCGCGATTATCTGCAGATCGGCGCCGTCGCCTTCGCCGGTGTCGGCGTCGGCGTGGTCGCGCTGCCGCTCATCAACCAGATGAGCCCGTCGGCGGACGTGCTGGCGCTGTCGACCACCGAACTCGATATCTCGGCGATCCAGCCCGGACAGTCGATCAAGGCGACCTTCCGCAAGCAGCCGCTGTTCGTGCGCAACCTGACGCCCAAGGAAATCGCCGAGGCCGATGCGACCCCGGTGTCCGACCTGCGCGATCCCCAGACGCTGGAGGAGCGCACCAAGGAGGGCAAGAAGAACTGGCTCATCACGCTGGGGGTCTGCACCCACCTCGGCTGCGTGCCGCTGGGCGCGGGCGAGGGCGAGAACAAGGGGCCGTTCGGCGGCTATTTCTGTCCGTGCCACGGTTCAGCCTATGACACCGCCGGGCGCATCCGCACCGGCCCGGCGCCGACCAACCTGCACGTGCCGGACTATGCATTCACGTCCGACACCGTCGTGACGGTCGGGTAAGGGAGAGACACGGATCATGAGCTTTCCCTGGGCCAAGCATTACGAGCCGAAGCTGCCGCTGATGAAGTGGGTGGACGACCGGCTGCCGCTGCCGCGCTTCGTCTACAACGCGGTGGGCGCCGGCTATCCGGTGCCGCGCAACCTCAATTATTTCTGGAATTTCGGCGTCCTCGCCGGCGCGGCGCTGGCGATCCAGATCGTCACCGGGATCGTGCTGGCGATGCATTATGCGTCGAATGCGGATCTCGCGTTCAACTCGGTCGAGCACATCATGCGCGACGTCAACGCCGGCTGGTTCATCCGCTACGCCCACGCCAACGGCGCGTCGATGTTCCTGGCCGTCGTCTACATCCACATCGGCCGAGGGCTCTATTACGGTTCGTACAAGCCGCCGCGCGAGATGGTGTGGCTGCTGGGTGTCGTCATCTTCCTGTTGATGATGGCCACCGCGTTCATGGGCTATGTGTTGCCGTGGGGCCAGATGAGCTTCTGGGGCGCGCAGGTCATCACCGGATTCTTCTCGGCGATACCCATGGTGGGAGAGACGCTGCGCGTGTGGCTGCTGGGCGGCTTCGCGCCGGACAACGCCGCGCTCAACCGCTTCTTCTCGCTCCACTATCTGCTGCCGTTCGTCATCCTGGGCGTCGTGGTGCTGCACATCTGGGCGCTGCACATTCCGGGTTCGTCGAACCCGACCGGTGTCGAGGTGAAGGATGAGCAGGATACGGTGCCGTTCCACCCCTATTACACGGCCAAGGACGGCTTCGGCGTCGCGGTGTTCCTGCTGATCTTCGCAGGCCTCATCTTCTTCGCGCCGAACCTGCTGGGCCACCCGGACAATTACGTTCCGGCCAACCCGCTGTCGACGCCGGCGCATATCGTGCCCGAATGGTATTTCCTGCCGTTCTACGCGATCCTGAAGTCGTTCACCTTCGACTTCATCCTGTCGGCCAAGCTGTGGGGCGTCCTCGCGATGTTCGCGTCGATCCTCGTGCTGTTCTTCCTGCCGTGGCTCGATACGTCGCCGGTGCGCTCGGCCAATTACCGCCCGACCTACCGCGTGTTCTTCTGGATCCTCGTCGTCGACGTGCTGGTGCTCGGCTATGTCGGCGGGGCGGAACCGATCGCGCGCAACGTCATCCTGGGCCAGGTCGCGACCGCCTATTACTTCCTGCACTTCCTGGTGATCGTGCCGATCGTGTCGTCGATGGAACGGCCGCGACCGCTGCCCAATTCGATCACCGAAGCCGTGCTGGCTGGCAAGGGCGGCACCAGCCCGGCCCACACCGCGATGACCGGCGGCGCTGCCGCGCCGGCCGAATAAGGACGCTAGGACAATGGTTCGTATCATCGGCTTCCTGGTCGGTATCGGCTTCGCCTTCGTGCTGGCATTGAGCCTCTTCACCACCGTGGTGGGGGCGATCCGGGAGCCTGCGCCCGAGACGGCGGAACACGCCTTCCACCTGAAGCCCAAGGAACTCGACCTGCCGTCGAACGGCGTGGCCGGCAAGTTCGACAACCAGCAGGTCCAGCGCGGCTTCCAGGTCTACAAGGAAGTCTGCGCCGCCTGCCACTCGCTCAAGCTGGTCGCGTTCCGCGACCTGCAGGGCATCGGTTACAACGAGGCCGAGGTGAAGGCGATCGCTGGCCAGTGGGCGATCGAGACGCCCGCTCCGAACCCCGAAACGGGCGAGATGGCGACGCGCAAGAACATGGCGTCGGACAAGTTCCCGTCGCCCTTCGCCAACGATATCGCCGCGCGCGCCGCGAACAACAACGCGATTCCGCCGGATCTGTCGCTGATGGCGAAGGCGCGCCACGACGGCGGGGCGTACATCTATTCGCTGCTGACCGGCTATTCGAACCAGCCGGCCGATCTGCTGAAGCGCTTCCCCGACGCCAAGACGCCGGAGGGGCTGCACTTCAACCGCTATTTCGCGACGCTCAACCTCGCGATGGCGCCGCCGATCACGGCGGACGATCAGGTCACCTACGTCGATGGCACCCGCGCGACCAAGGACCAGATGGCCAAGGACGTCGCGGCGTTCCTGGTGTGGACGGCCGAACCCAAGCTGCAGTCGCGCCATTCGGCCGGCTGGGCGGTGATCGGCTTCCTGCTGATCTTCTGCTTCCTCACCTACGGCGCCTATCAGAGCGTCTGGCGGGGCGTGAAGCACTGAGGCGACTGCCGGGCGGACATGTCCTCCGCCCACTGATGAACAGGGCAGGGGCGGTGCAGCGGAACGTTGCGCCGCCCTTGTCGTTTCTGGCGAGACGCCATCCTGCATCCGGGAGAGTGACATGCTCCGCCTTCGCACCTTCGCCCTTGTCGCCGCCGCCGGGCTCGGTCTCTCCGCCTGCACCGACGGCTATGGCTATTCGGGCGTCTCGCTCGGCTATTCGAGCGGCGGCTACGGCGGATATTACGGCGATCCCCATGGCGGGTACGGATATGATCGCGGCTATCCCGGCTACGGCTCGCCCTATTGGGGCTGGCACGGCGACTATTATTACCCGGGCACCGGCACCTACGTCTATGACAGCTACCGACGGCCGCACCGCTGGAGCGACGCGCAGCGCGCCTATTGGGAAGGTCGCCGCCGTGGCTGGCAGGGCAATCGCACGGAGATCCGCGACAATTGGCGCGACCATGCGCGCGATCGCCGGCAGGATGACCGGGCATATCGCGACGGCCGGCGCGGCGACTGGCAGGACTATCGTCGCGGCGAAGTGACGCGCGAACAGTTCCGCCGCGAGCGTGCCGACGATCGGCGCGACTATTCCCGTGAACGCCGCGACGACCGCCGCGACGTGCGTCGCGAGAACCGCCGGGAGCGGCGCGACTGAAGGTTCAGTTGACCGGCCGTCGCCGGTACAGCCCGATCCCTACGAAGCTCATCACGGGCACGTCGTCCTGGTTGAATACGGTCATGCGGCTGCGGACGCTGCCGATGTCGGGGCGACTGTTCGACGCGCGTACCTCTTCGACTTCGGTCTCGCAGCGCAGGATGTCGTCGGGATAGACCGGCTTCAGCCAGCGCAGTTCGTCGATCCCCGCCGCGCCCAGCCCGGCGCTGCCGCCCGTCTCGGTCTGCCAGTGGGCGACGTTCATCGCCATGGTCATCGCGGCGGTATGCCATCCGCTCGCCGCCAGCCGCTTGAAGTGCGTGGCGGCGGCGGCCTCGTCGGAAAGGTGGAAGGGTTGTGGATCATATTTCCGCGCGAATTCGATCACCTCGTCGCGGGTCACCTCATATCGTCCGAAGGCGGCCCGATCGCCGACGCGAATATCTTCCCAGTAGCGCATCAACTAGGTTTCGCGCCGAAACCCTTCGCTGGCAAGCCTCAGCGTGTCAGCGCGTCGTCGAAAGCCGCGTCGCTGCCGTCCACGTCGGTTGCCGGCGGTAGCCCCAGCAGGCGACGCAGTAGGGGATAGATATCGACATTGTCGAAACTCGGTAGCGTCACGCCGCGTCGGAACGCCGGGCCGCTGGCGATGAACAGCGCGCGCATGTCGGGCGCGTCGTTGTCATAGCCATGTTCGCCGCCTTCCTCGCGGTTGGGCTTTCCCTCGACGATCCGCCAGCCGGGATCGGCCAGGCAGAACCACGGCGGGACGCGCGGGTTGCGGCCGTAGTGAAAGCGCGCGGGAATCTGCTCCTTGGGCCAGCATTGCACATGCGGCCGGCTGCGCGACAGGCTGGCGGCGAGCTGGGCCTCGCGGCCCGGCAGCGGGGCGAAGCTGGCGAACACCCCGTCCTCGACGACGCGGCCGTCCTCGGGCGATGCGAGGTCGCGGACCTGGACGATGCGGTCGCCCGTCACCTGCGCCATGCCGTGATCCGAGGTGATGAGGATATCGGCGGGTTGCCGAAGCGCCACGAGCTGCGCGACCAACGCCCCTACCGCAGCGTCCGCCTCGGCGATCGCCGCATCGGTGCGCGGATCGTTCGGGCCGAAACGGTGCCCGGCGGTGTCGACGATGTCGAAATACAGCGTGACGAAGCGCGGTCGGCTCGTCGCGGGGCGCCGGAGCCAGTCCACGACGGTATCGACGCGCTGGCGATCGTCGACATATCCGCTGAACGGAACCCAGTCGTCCGGCCGCACGCCGCCGGTGATGTCGTTGGGCCATTGATCGTCGCGCGTACCACCCACTGCCACATTCGAGCCTGGCCAGAACATCGCGGCGGTGCGGATGCCGGCCTTCTCCGCATCGACCCAGACCGGCGGCGCGGCGTTCCACCACCACGGATCGTCCGTGGCCATGGTGAAGGCCCGCCGCTTTCCTTCGGGGTCCTCGATCCGGTTGGAGACGATGCCGTTGCGATCGGGGCGCAGCCCGGTGACGACCGTCCAGTGGTTGGGAAACGTCTTGGAGGGAAACGATGGCCGCATTTCCGCGCGGACGCCGGCCGCCGCGAGCTGCGATAGCGACGGCGTGATTCCGCGATCGAGATAATCCGGCCGGAACCCGTCGATGGAGATCAGGATCGTGACCGGCGCGCGCTGTTCGGCGGCATCGGCGGCCAGCGTGGAGGGGGCTGCCGGATGCCGCGGCGCGGACGCACCGGCACAGCCCGCGAGGGCGGCGAACAGGAGGAACAGGGCTGATGTCGGGCGCATGACCGCGTTAAGAGCCCAGCCAGGTTACACGGCGGTGACGATAATGGGCCGGGCCCGATCGCCGGCGATCAGATGCGGCGCGAGGCCGGCGACCAGCTTGCCGGAATCATCATCCAGGCGGCGCCCGGCGCCTCCAGCACGCGGGGTTTCATCGGCAGCGACGGCTTGCGTTCGGGCAGGCGCGGTGCGGGCGCGCGAGCCTGCACCGTGTCGATCGTCTGCGACGGTTGCGGGTTCGTCGTGTCTGCGGCGATTACCGGCGAAGCTGCGAACAGCGCGATACCGGCAAGGAGCGGACGAAGCGTCATAGCGCGACGATACACCGATTCGCCGCAAGCCGCAATGGCGACCGTAACGATTGTCACCACCCGCGCGGCCGGCGTCACACGTTGAAGCGGAACAGCATCACGTCGCCATCCTTGACGACATAATCCTTGCCCTCGGACCGGAGCTTGCCGGCGTCGCGCGCGCCCGCCTCGCCCTTGAACTGGACATAGTCGTCGAACGCGATCGTCTCGGCCCGGATGAAACCGCGTTCGAAATCGGTATGGATCTCGCCCGCCGCCTGCGGGGCCTTCGCGCCGACATGCGTCGTCCACGCCCGCGCTTCCTTCGGCCCCACGGTGAAGAAGGTCAGCAGGTGCAGCAGATCGTAGCCCGCGCGGATCACGCGGGCCAGGCCGGTTTCCTCCAGCCCCAGTTCGGCGAGGAATTCGGCGCGGTCCTCCGCCGGCATCGTTGCGATGTCCGCCTCGATCGCCGCGGAAACGACGACGGCCTGCGCGCCTTCCGCCTTCGCTTTTTCGAACACCTTCGCCGACAGCGCGTTGCCGTTCGCGGCGTCCTCCTCGTTCACATTACAGACGTAGAGGACGGGTTTCGCGGTGATGAGCTGCGAGCTGGCGAACAGGCGCTCCTCCTCCGCGTCCTTTGGTACGGTCAGCCGCGCGGGCTTGCCGTCGCGCAGCAGGTCCAGCGCCTGGCCCAGCACGCTGGCGGCGATCTTCGCCTCCTTGTCGCCCTGTGCCGCCTTCTTGGCGAGGTTGGGAACGCGCTTCTCCAGCGATTCGAGGTCCGACAGCATCAGCTCGGTCTCGACCGTCTCGGCGTCGGCGATCGGATCGACCCTGTTGTCGACATGCTGGATGTCGTCGTTCTCGAAACAGCGCAGGACGTGGACGATCGCGTCCACCTCGCGGATGTTGCCCAGGAACTGGTTGCCCAGCCCTTCGCCTTTCGACGCACCGCGGACCAGCCCGGCGATGTCGACGAAGCCCAGCTGCGTCTCGATGATCTTGGCTGATCCGGCGATCTCGGCCAGCTTCGACAGGCGTGGATCGGGCACCGCGACGTTGCCGACGTTCGGCTCGATCGTACAGAACGGATAATTGGCGGCCTGCGCCGCGGCCGTCTCGGTCAGCGCGTTGAAGAGCGTCGATTTGCCGACGTTCGGCAGCCCGACGATGCCGCAGCGGAATCCCATGAAAACACTCGTCTCGATTGTCGATGAAGCGCGCCCGATAGGCCAGAAGCGCGATTGACGCCAGCATCGACGCGCGTAGCGCCCCGCGTTTCCTGCACCGCGACCGGCAGGCGATCGCCGATCTCGCCGCGCCGCTGGAGACGGTCGGCCTGCGGCAACGCCATCAGCCGGAAATCGGAGAGAGCCGGAACCGTTCCGGCGCGCCGTCAACGATAGTTGAAGCTGATCGAGATGCGATCGTCCTTCGCCGCATTGGGCATCACCTCGTGCCGCAGCCAGCTTTCCCACAGGAACAGGCTGCCTTCCGCCGGTTCGGCGTAGACGAAGGTGTCGGGGCGGGCGGGGGCGGCCATCAGCATCGGCAGGCGCGGGTCCTCCAGCTTCAGCGCGCCCGATCCCGGCGGCACGGCGACATAGACGGTGCCGGACACCACGCTGTGCGGGTGGATATGCCCCGAATGGGTGCCGCCGGGCTTCAAGACGTTCACCCAGAGGCTGTCGAGCCTGAGCCTTCTGCCCAGCTCGAACCCGCAATCCTTCGCGAACCGCGCGACATGGCGGTTGAGCAGCTTCACCAGATCCCCGAACCGCGGATCGCGGGCGGGCAGGTCGTTGAGCGAGGCATAGCTGGTGTAGCCGCGATAGCCCTTGTCCTTCGACCAGGCCCGGCCCGCGCGATCCTCCCGCGCCAGCTCGCGGCACGCCTCGACCAGTTCGGAAACCAGTTCCTCGTCGCCCAGCGCGGCTTCGTAGAAGTGGGTGGGAAACAGGCTGCGGGTGGTCATTCGCCGAGCCTCAGCGCGACATCGTTCATGAACCGCACGTCGTCGCCCTGCGCCAGCCAGGCCGCTTCGGCGGCGATCGCGCCGAGCAGGTCGCTGAGCGGCTCGATCTCGGACTTGTGCCAGTTCGACAGGACGTGGCCGGTCACCCGGTCCTTGTGCCCAGGATGGCCGATGCCGATCCGGACGCGGCGGAAATCGGGGCCGATGTGCTGGACAGTGGATTTCAGCCCGTTCTGCCCGGCGGTGCCACCACCCGCCTTCACCTTCACCTTGAGCGGCAACAGGTCGAGTTCGTCGTGGAAGACGGTGATGTCCGCCGGCGTCAGCTTGTAGAAATCCATCGCCGCGCGGATGCTGCGGCCGCTTTCGTTCATATAGGTGCCGGGCTTGAGCAGGACGAGCTTGTCGCCGCCGATGCGGCCGTCCTGCGTCCAGCCCTGGAACGCCTTACGGGGCGCCGAAAATCCGTGCAGCGCGGCGATCGCGTCGATCGCCTGGAACCCGGCGTTGTGCCGGTTCAGCGCATATTCGGGTCCCGGATTGCCCAGGCCGACCCAGAGTTGCATCCGGTACGCGTCCTCTGCCCGGCGACGGGAGGGGCGGGGAAAAGCGGACGGCGCGTCGCCGGGGCCGTCCACCCGCGGAGTTTCCCCTTTGCCGGTCCCCGCCCCGTTTGAAGGGGAGGGGACCGGAAGCGGGATTATTCGCCCTTCGCCTCTTCGGCCGGCGCTTCGGCGTCCTGCGTCTCGGACTTCAGGGCCGACGGCGCGATCACGGTGGCGATGGTGAAATCGCGGTCGTCGATCGCCGACGACGCGCCCTTGGGCAGCGTGACGTTGGAGATGTGGATGGTGTCGCCGACTTCCAGGCCCTTGAGCGAGACGGTCACCTCGCTCGGGATCTGCGCGGCATCGACCACCAGCTCCAGCTCGTGGCGAACGATGTTCAGCACGCCGCCGCGCTTGATGCCCGGTGCGTCATCCTCGTCGGCGAACACGATCGGCACCGCGACGGTAACCGTGGTGTGCTCGCCGATGCGCAGGAAGTCCACATGCAGCGGACGATCGGTGACGACGTCGAAAGCGACATCCTTCGGCAGCGTGCGCACCGGCTTGCCGCCGGCGTCGATCATCACGACCGAATTCATGAAGTGGCCGGTGTTCAGCATCTTGGCGAGCTCGCGCTCGTTGACGCTGATGCTCTGCGGGTCCTGCTTCATGCCGTAGATCACGGCGGGGACGCGGCCTTCGCGACGCAGTGCACGGGAGGCTCCCTTGCCAGCCCGGTCGCGCGTCTCGGCCGACAGCGTAAGCGTGTCGCTCATGTGTCTCAAATCCGATATGCTAGTGTTTCGTGGCTTGCGTAGGCGGGCCTCCAGGGATGACCCCGCCCAAGCAAGCGCGCGCCCTTAGCGGAAGGTGGGCCGCATGGCAAGATCGCCGCCCGCGCGGGGCATGTGCGCGGGCGACGACCAGGCAGTCGGCGACGGGATCAATATTCGATCCGCGTCGCCTTCAGCTGGTAGTCGGCGAGCTTCGCCTGGACGCTGTTGTCGCCGGCCAGGTGGCCGGCGCCGACCGCGACGAATACGGTCCCCGGCTGCTTCATCCGCTCGTGGATCCACGTCGCCCAGCGGGCGTTGCGATCGTAGAGGATGGTCTTCGCCACCTCGGGCGAGTCCTTCAGCCCCTCGTTCATCGTGCGGGCCAGCGCGTCGGGATCGCCCTTCGCCCAGTCGACGATCATCGTGTCGAGCGTCTGGACGCCCTTGGGCAGTTCGTCGAGCGTGGTCTTGAGGAAGGTCAGCTGCGCCTCGGCCGTCATTCCATCGAAGAAGCCGATCTGCTGCTCCGCGGTTTCCAGCCCGGACACCGGCTTGCCGGCGGCCTTGGCGGCCTCGGTCAGCACCTTTTCCGCGCCCTGCTTGGGGTCATAGCCCGCCTTCATCACCGGACCCATCGTCAGCGTCATGCCCGCGAACCACGGCTTCAGCCGGTCGGCGGCCTGCGCCGGGATGCCCAGCTCGCCGATCGACTTCAGATAATAGTCGCGCTTGTCCTCGGGCAGCTGCGTGCTGAGCGCCGGCGTGCCCGGCGCGGCGATCGCCTTGGACATGATGATGCCCTGCATCGTCTGGGCGTCGGGCTCGACCATTTCGAGCACCAGTTCCTTCGAATCGTCGAACGCGGTCTTCACCGCCTCGTCGAACCACGACAGGCCCGGCTTCAGCACGTGGACGGTGCCGAACAGGTAGATGGTGGTATCCGCGTCCTTCACCACCCACAGCGCGGGATCGGCGTCCTGCGTCTGCGGCTGGGGTGCCGGCTGCGCGCAGGCGGGCAGGGCGGTCGTCGCCAACAGGCCGGCGGCGGCAAGCGCGAAGGATTTGCGGAACGAGTAATACATGTCTTTTATCCCTTTGGAGTTGAAGCGGAAAATATCAGCGGATCTTGCGATAGCCATAGGCGATCATCATCGCGGCGAACAGGATGCCCGCCATCGCATAGTGCGACGGCTCGCTCACCCAGCCGCCCTTCCACAGGAAGAACCACGGCGGATAGACGATCAGCAGCGCGTTCGCCCCGACAGCGGAGGCCCAGATATTGTCGGCGCGCTCGACCTCGTCGACGCGGCGCAGGAACAACACCGTCCCGACCGTCAGCGCCAGCACCGTCACCACCGCCGCGACGATCGCGAACCAGGCCGGCAGCGTTCCGGTCATGAAGCCGCCGGCGTCGATTTCGAACATCGCCGCGCCCGCGCCGACCAGCATGCCGACGAAGAACAACGTGCCCAGGATCAGCCAGAACGACCGGCTGTTGCGTACCGCGGCCGCTTCGCCGGGCCCGCTCGGCGGATGCCTTGCGCGGTCGCGCGCCGCCAGCCACACGCCGGTCGCGATCACCCCGACCAGCCCGGCGATGCCCGCCAGCACCGCCCAGGGCAGCATCGGCCGCGCCTCGCCGCCGGTATAGCCCTGGTAGATGCCGATCACGAACGGCAGCCCCAGCATCGCGAGCACGCCCGCCACCACCAGCCACAATGTCCGCCGCGAACGTGGCGCATCGTCACGATCAGTCATCGCCGTCCCCGTCATCGAAAACCTCCTCGATCGTCAGGTCAAACAGCCGCGCGATGCGGAACGCCAGCGGCAGCGACGGATCATGCTTGCCCGTCTCGATCGCGTTCACCGCCTGTCGCGACACGCCCAGCCGGCCGCCAAGCTCCGCCTGGCTCCAGTCGCGTTCCGCGCGCAGCACTTTCAGGCGGTTGCGCAAAGTCGTCCTTCCCTGACCAAATGTCAGCTCTACCTGACAACAACTAGGGTGATTCGCGGTTGATGTCAACATTACCTGACACAATGTCGCTATATCCTGACCTTCGCCTCGCTTGACCCCTCACCGCCCATCGGCCAAACGCCCGCGCGTGACTGAAAACGCATCTGGCACCGGACCGCTCTCGTTCCAGCGCATGATCCTGACGCTCCATGATTACTGGGCGGCGCGGGGCTGCGTGATCCTGCAACCCTATGACATGCGCATGGGGGCGGGCACCTTTCACCCCGCGACGACGCTGCGCGCGCTCGGTCCCGATCCGTGGAACTGTGCCTTCGTCCAGCCGTGCCGGCGCCCGACCGACGGCCGCTATGGGGAGAACCCCAACCGGCTCCAGCATTATTACCAGTATCAGGTGGTGCTGAAGCCCAGCCCGCCCGACCTGCAGGAACTGTATCTGGGCAGCCTCGCGGCGATCGGCATCGACATGCGGACGCACGACATCCGCTTCGTCGAGGACGATTGGGAATCGCCGACGCTGGGCGCCTGGGGCCTCGGCTGGGAAGTGTGGTGCGACGGGATGGAGGTGACGCAGTTCACCTATTTCCAGCAAATGGGAGGGTTCGACTGCAAGCCCGTCGCCGGCGAGCTGACCTACGGCCTCGAACGGCTGGCGATGTACATCCAGGACAAGGACAACGTCTACGATCTCGCCTTCAACGATGATGGCGTGACCTATGGCGACGTGTTCCTGGAAAACGAGCGCCAGATGTCGACCTGGAACTTCGAAGTGGCCAACACCGACACGCTGTTCGACCAGTTCCGCAAGGCTGCGGCCGAGTGCGAGAACTGCCTGGCCGCCGGCCTGCCGATCCCGGCTTATGAACAGGCGATCGAGGCGAGCCATGTGTTCAACCTGCTCAATGCGCGCGGCGTGATCTCCGTCGCCGAACGGCAGGCGTATATCGGCCGCGTCCGCGATCTGGCCAAGGGCAGCTGCGCGGCGTGGATGGACAAGAACGGGTGGTCGGCGTGACCTGCCACCATCGTCATCCCAGCGAACGCTGGGATCTCGTGCCGCAAGCGCACGCTCGACGGGTTAAGACCCCAGCGTTCGCTGGGGCGACGGATTGGATACGATGACCGATTTCCTCCTCGAACTCCGCTCGGAGGAAATCCCCGCTCGGATGCAGGCGAAGGCGCGCGAGGATCTCGCGAAGCTGTTCGCGGGCGAACTGGCGAAGGCCGGGCTGACCGCTGCCGAGACGATCACCTATGCCACCCCGCGCCGCCTGACCCTCATCGCGCGCGGGCTGCCCGAAGCGACCGAGGCGGTGAGTGAGGAGGCCAAGGGTCCGCGCACCTCCGCGCCACCCCAGGCGCTGGAAGGCTTCCTGCGCAAGACCGGCCTCAGCCAGGACCAGCTCGTCGACCGCGACGGCGTGTGGTTCGCGGTGATCGAAAAGCCCGGCCGCGCGACCGCCGATGTGCTGGCCGAGGCGATCCCCGCGATCGTCCGCGCCTTCCCCTGGCCCAAGTCGATGCGCTGGGGCGACGCCTCGCTCTCCACCGAAAGCCTGCGCTGGGTCCGCCCGCTGCAGGGCATTGTCGCGCTGTTCGGCCACGACGTGATCGATTGCGAGATCGCCGGGGTGCGTTCCGGCGCCGCGACGGTCGGCCACCGCTTCCACCATCCCGGCGCGATCACGATCGGGTCGGCGAGCGACTATGTCGAGAAGCTGCGCGCCTGCCACGTCATCGTCGATCACGACGAGCGCGCCGGCATCATCGCGATGGGCGCGACGATGCTGACCGCAAAGGCCGGGCTCACGCTGGTGCGCGATGAGGGGCTGCTGGCGGAGAACGCCGGGCTGACCGAATGGCCGGTGCCGCTGCTGGGCCGGTTCGACGCGGAGTTCCTGTCCGTCCCGCCCGAAGTGATCCAGCTCACCGCGCGGGTGAACCAGAAATATTTCGTCGCCAACGACGCCGATGGAAAGCTCGCCAACGCCTTCGTCTGCGTCGCCAACATCGATGCGGCGGACGGCGGTGCGAAGATCGTCGAGGGCAACCGCAAGGTGCTCGCCGCGCGGTTGAGCGACGCGCGCTTCTTCTACGAAACAGACCTCAAGACCCGCCTCGAAGACCTGACGCCGAAGCTCGAGAAGATCGTCTTCCACGAAAAGCTCGGGACCGTCGCCGACAAGGTCGACCGCGTCGCGAAGCTGGCGCGGTGGCTGGTCGAATCCGACATTGTCGTCCCAGCGAACGCTGGGACCTCCGGCGATGGCGAGGGGCATGGGCCGCATGAGACCCCAGCGTTCGCTGGAGTGACGAAAGAGCAGTTGGCCGCCCAGGCCGACCGCGCCGCGCGGCTCGCCAAGGCCGACCTCGTCACCGGCATGGTCGGCGAGTTTCCCGAATTGCAGGGGCTGATGGGCGGTTACTATGCCGCCGCACAGGGCGAGAGCGCGGCCGTCGCGAACGCGATCCGCGATCATTACAAGCCGGTCGGCCAGGGCGACGACATACCGACCGATCCGGTGACAGCCGCTGTGTCACTGGCGGACAAGCTGGATACTCTGATCCAGTTCTTTTTTGAACAGTTGACCCCGACCGGTTCGAAGGATCCGTTTGCCTTACGCCGACAAGCATTGGCTATTTTGGCGTTGTTGATCGATGGGCAACTCAAGCTCTCGTTGTCGAAAATCATTGAACAGCAAATGGTTTTTGGTGGACTGTACCGGGCGGGCCGCCGTGCCGGTCGAGCACGAATATATTACGAGAGAGCAGCTGCGCGGGCAGGTGAACAAGCCCGATCACTGCCGGAAGACGTTCTCGAGGATCCGGCGCAAAGACAGGCGTATGAGCAAGTCAGAGCTGCGATCCATGAGCGGGCAGCAGTTGCAGGTCCCTTACTGCTCGATTTCTTCGCCGACCGCCTCAAGGTCCAGCAACGCGAAGCCGGCGTCCGCCACGACCTGATCGACGCGGTGTTCGCGCTGGGTGGCGAGGACGATCTCGTCCGCCTGCTCGCCCGCGTCCACGCGCTGCAATCCTTCGTCGCCACCCCGGACGGCGCCAACCTGCTCGCCGGCTACAAGCGCGCCGCCAACATCCTCAAGAAGGAAGGCTTTACCGCGTCGCAGCAAAATCCGCTTTCATACACGCCCGAACCGGTCGAACAGGCGCTGATCGCGGCGCTCGATTCGGCGGAGCCGAAGGCGAAGGCCGCGGTGGAGGCCGAGGATTTCGAGGGGGCGATGGCGGCATTGGCGACCCTGCGGGCACCGATCGACGCGTTCTTCGACGCGGTGATCGTCAACGATCCCGTACCGGAAAAGCGCGAGGCCCGGCTCGGCCTGCTCGCGCGGATGCGCGACGCGGTTCACGCGGTCGCCGATTTCTCGAGGATCGAAGGTTAAAGCCCTCTCCCCCTGACGGGAGAGGGTTGGGAGAGGGGCAGTCGAGATCAACCGAGGGTCGGGGATATGAGGCGCTGCCCCTCTCCCCGACCCTCTCCCCTGAAGGGGAGAGGGAGTTCAAATGACGCAGTATGTCTACCGTTTCGGCGGCGGGGTTTCGGATGGCGGGCGGGGCGACAAGAACCTGCTCGGCGGCAAGGGCGCGAACCTTGACGAGATGGCGTCGATTGGCCTGCCGGTGCCGCCGGGCTTCACCATCTCGACGCCGATGTGCGCGGTCTATTACGAGTCCGGCGGGGCGTTCCCCGACAGCCTGCGCGCCGAGGTGGCGAACGGCATCGCGCATATCGAGGGGATCACGGCCAAGCGTTTCGGCGATGCCGCCGATCCGCTGCTCGTCTCGGTCCGTTCGGGCGCCCGCGCGTCGATGCCGGGGATGATGGACACTGTCCTCAACCTGGGGCTGAACGACGCGACGGTACAGGGCCTCGCCGCCGTGTCCGGCGACGATCGCTTCGCGTGGGACAGCTATCGCCGTTTCATCCAGATGTATTCGGATGTCGTGCTCGAACTCGATCACAGCCGGTTCGAGGAAGCGCTGGAGATCGCCAAGGAAGACCGCGGCTATTACCTCGATACGGATATGACCGCCGCCGACTGGCAGGGGCTGGTCGATGAGTACAAGGCGCTGGTGCAGCTATTGTGGGGCAAGCCGTTCCCGCAGGACGTCCATGAGCAATTATGGGGCGCTGTCGGCGCGGTGTTCGGATCGTGGCAGTCCGAACGCGCCAAGGTCTATCGCCGGCTGAACGACATCCCGTCCGAATGGGGCACCGCGGTGAACGTGCAGGCGATGGTGTTCGGCAACATGGGCGATACGTCGGCCACCGGCGTGGCGTTCACCCGCGATCCGGCGAAGGGCGACAACGCCTATTACGGCGAATTCCTCATCAATGCTCAAGGCGAAGACGTCGTCGCCGGCATCCGCACGCCGCAATATCTGACGAAGGCCGCGCGTGAGGCCGCCGGGGCCAAGCCCGCCTCGATGGAAGAGGCGATGCCGGAGGTCTACGGTGAACTCGCGGGCGTGTTCGACCTGCTCGAACGCCATTACCGCGACATGCAGGACATCGAATTCACGGTGCAGCAGGGCAAGCTCTGGATGCTCCAGACGCGTTCGGGCAAGCGTACCGCGAAGGCGGCGCTGAAGATCGCGGTCGACATGGCGAGCGAGGGACTCATCACCCGCGAGGAGGCGATCGCGCGGATCGATCCCGCCGCGCTCGATCAACTCCTCCACCCGACGCTCGATCCCAAGGCGCCGCGCGATGTGCTGACCAAGGGGCTGCCGGCGTCGCCCGGCGCGGCATCGGGCAAGGTCGTGTTCACCGCCGACGCCGCCGAGGCGGCCGCAAAGGACGGACAGGACGTGATCCTCGTCCGCGTCGAGACGTCGCCGGAGGACATCCACGGCATGCACGCGGCGCGCGGCATCCTGACGGCGCGTGGCGGAATGACCAGCCACGCCGCCGTCGTCGCGCGCGGCATGGGCCGCCCGTGCGTGTCCGGCGCCGGGGCGCTGTCGATCGGCCAGGGCGTGATGCGCGTCGGAGACCGCGAGATGCGCGAGGGCGAGGTGGTCACCATCGACGGCTCGACCGGCGAGGTCATGGCGGGCGCCGTTCCCACCGTCCAGCCCGAGCTGTCGGGCGATTTCGGCACGTTGATGGAATGGGCCGACGGCATCCGTCGCATGAAGGTGCGCGCCAATGCCGAAACGCCGCACGATTGCCGCACCGCGCGCGAATTCGGCGCGGAGGGCATCGGTCTGTGCCGCACCGAACACATGTTCTTCGACGCCGGCCGCATCACCGCCGTCCGCCAGATGATCCTGGCGTCGGACGAGGCCGGTCGCCGTGCCGCGCTCGACAAGCTGCTGCCCGAACAGCGCAGCGATTTCGTCGAGATCTTCCAGACGATGGCCGGCCTGCCCTGCACGATCCGCCTGCTCGATCCGCCGCTGCACGAATTCCTGCCGCACGGCGATGCCGAGTTCGCGGAAGTGGCGAAGGCGACCGGGCTCGATGTCGAGACGCTGAAGCGCCGCGCGAACGAACTGCACGAATTCAACCCGATGCTCGGCCATCGCGGCTGCCGGCTGGGCGTGACCTATCCCGAAATCTACGAGATGCAGGCGCGCGCGATCTTTGAGGCGGCGGTCAGCCTGGCCGAGGCGC
Source organism: Sphingomonas sp. (assembly GCF_035910975.1). Classification (GTDB taxonomy): domain Bacteria; phylum Pseudomonadota; class Alphaproteobacteria; order Sphingomonadales; family Sphingomonadaceae; genus Sphingomonas. The sequence goes on along the minus strand of NZ_JAMHWM010000042.1, from coordinate 108,869 downwards.
CGGTGCCGGAAATCATGATCCCGCTGGTCGCCACGAAGCGTGAGCTCGAACTGATGAAGGCTGTCGTCGACAGGGCGGCACAGGCGGTGTTCGCTGAAACCGGCAAGCGCGTAGACTATCTCGTCGGCACGATGATCGAACTGCCCCGCGCCGCACTGCGCGCCGGCGAAATCGCGGAAGGGGCTGAATTCTTCTCGTTCGGCACCAACGATCTGACCCAGACGACGCTGGGCGTTAGCCGCGACGACGCCGCGCGCTTCCTGACCGACTATGTCGAACAGGGCATCTATGCGCGCGATCCGTTCGTCAGCCTCGACGTCGAGGGAGTCGGGGAACTGGTGCAGCTCGCGGCCGATCGCGGACGCGCGACGCGGGGCGACATCAAGCTGGGTATCTGCGGCGAACATGGTGGCGATCCGGCGAGCATCGCCTTCTGCGAATCGGTCGGGCTCGATTACGTCAGCGCTTCGCCCTATCGCGTGCCGATCGCGCGGCTGGCGGCGGCGCAGGCGGCGCTCAAGGCGCAGTCCGGGGCGGCGTGACGCCTTCGACGACCCTCGCCACGCTCGATGCCTTCATCGCCGATCTGATCGCCTCCGGCACGGCCACGGCTGTGCTGGAGGCGTGGTCCGGCGGTCGTGTCCATGCCGAATTGGTGGGGAGCGGCACGCCCGCGCCGGCGGATATCCGCACGATGCTCGGCGTGGGCGACGATAGCCCGCTTGGCCACCGCCGTGTGCGGCTGATGCGGGGCGACAGTCTGCTTTCGCAGGCCGACAACTGGTTCGTTCCCGATCGTCTCGCGCCCGATATGCGCGTCGCGCTCGACCGGAGCGACACGCCGTTCGGCGCCGTCATCGCGCCGCTCCAGCCGCGCCGCGAAACGCTGGCGTGCGAGCGGCTCTCGGGCGATCCGATACTGATGGTGCGCGCGTTGGTACGCGGCGGTAATGGTCAGCCGCTGGCGCTGGTCGAGGAACGCTACGCCGCCGCGATCCTCGCAAGGAAGCCCGGCCTGACCTAAATCCGATCCGCCGGTCGCGCGTCGTCGTGCGGCTGCACGCCCATCGTCGATGCGGTCACCGGGGCTGCCCGAGCGATTCGATCGCGTTCGGCGTCCGCCGCCTTGATCCGGGCCTCGGCATCCTTCCGGTAGGCGGCGTACTCCGCCTCGACCTCGCGCAGCTTCGTCTTGGCGCGCCTGCCGCCCGGCGCGCTCGCCAGCCCGAAAATCCAGCCCGCGATCAGGCACAGCGCAAGGACGGCGAACTGCGTCGGCGTGGTGAACAGCATCGTGTCTCTCCTGTTACGGAGGGACAACGGGCTTGCCTGCCGGCCGTTCCCGCCGCGACCGGCTTCAGCCGGTCAGCAGCGCGTCATTGATGCTGCATGCGGCGGGGCCGAGGATGACGATGAACAGCACCGGCAGGATGAACAGGATCAGCGGCACCGTCATGATCGCCGGCAGGCGCGCGGCCTTCTCCTCGGCGCGCATCATGCGTTCGTTGCGGAATTCGGCCGACAGTACGCGCAGCGCCGAGGCGAGCGGGGTGCCGTATTTCTCGGTCTGGATCATCGTCGTGACGACGCCCTTGATCGAATCGAGATCGGTGCGCATCGCCAGATTCTCGAACGCCAGCCGCCGGTCGGTCAGGAAGCCGAGCTCGATCGCGGTCAGCTGGAATTCGTCGCCCAGCTCCGGATAGGCGCGGCCAAGCTCCTTTGCCACGCGGTGGAAGGCCGCGTCGACGGTCAAGCCGGCTTCCGCGCAGATCACCAGCAGGTCGAGCGCGTCGGGCAGGCCCTTGCGGATCGCGGTCTGGCGCTTCTGGATCTTGTTCTTCAGATAAAGATCGGGCGCCTTGTACGCCAGGATGAAGGTGCCCGCGACCAGGCCGTAGCGCTTGAGCGGGCCCCATTCGGGAAAGATTTCCGCGACATATACCAGATAGGTGATGGCCGCTCCGAAGACGACCGGCAGCACCAGCCGGCCGAAGATCACCGCGACCGCCCATTCCTTCGAACGGATGCCGGCCTGCATCAGCTTCAACTGCGCGGTCTTGACCTGCGAATCCTGTAGCACCTTCATCGACGACAGCAGCGCGCGGATGCGGTCGGTCGCCTCGTTCTTCTGGACGAGCTTGGCGCGGCGCTTGCTGGTCGATGCGGTGATGCCGGCCTTCAGCTGTTCGCGGCGATCGTTCAGCGCCCTGACGCGCTTCGCCATCGGATCGTGGACCGTCATGACGGTATAGATCGCGAACATCACGGCCAGCGCGGCGACGCCGGACAGGATCGTCGCGACCCACAGCACGTCGATGCCGAGAAGGGTGGGGCCATTTGCGGGAGTCATGTCGATATCCTCCCGTCAGATCTCGAAGTTGATCATCTGGCGCATGATGAGCGCGCCGATCGCCATCCACACCATGCCACCGCCGCCGGCGATGATGAGGCGTTCGTCTACGAAGAAGTTCTGCATGTAGCTGCCGTTGATGAACCAGATCAGCCCGAACACGATGAACGGCAACGCGCCGATGATATAGGCCGACGCCTTCGATTCCGATGACATCGCCTTGATCTTAAGCTTCATCTGCCCGCGCTTGCGCAGCACCTCGGCCAGGTTGGCCAACGTCTCGGCGAGGTTGCCGCCGGTCTCGCGCTGGATGGCGATGGTGATGACGAAGAACTGGAATTCGGGGGTGCCGAGCCGGTCCGACGTTTCCTGCAACGCCTGGTCCATCGTCTTGCCGATCTTCATCTTGTCGGAAACGCTGCGGAATTCCTCGCCGACCGGGCCTTCCACCTCCGCGCCGACGACGCCCATGGTCTCGGTGATCGGCAGGCCGGAACGCAGGCCGCGCACCAGCAGCTCGATCGCGTCGGGGAACTTGGCGTTGAACTTGGCCAGACGGCGGGCGATGAAGAAACCCACCGTCGCGTGCGGAATGCCGACGCCGGCGAACAGGCCGACGAACAACGCGAGCAGCACCGGCAGCCCCTGGAGCGCCAGCGCCAGCGTGACGAATATCGCGATGCCCAGCGTCGCGACGCCGTATTTGCCGACCGTCCAGTCCTTGCCGGTCATCGCCAGCCGCTTCTGCAGCAGCGCCGGGTTCGGCAGGATGCGGCCCATCGTCAGGTCCATCCGCGTCGCGCGACCGGCGGCGATCTTGCGAACCTGTGCCTCCATCGCGCCCGCCGATGCCGCGTGGGCATGGCGATCGCGCAGGCCGGTCAGGCGGCGCGAGCCGGCCTTGGCGGCCGACGGGCCGGACAGGGCGATCGCGAGCATCGCCAGCACGACCAGCGCCCCGCAACACACCATGATGAACGGCACGACTTCCACGCGGACCAGACCTTTCCTTCAGGCGACGGGGGCAGGGCGGTCGCCCGCGCCCCCGCGCGTCATCACTTCTTCTTGCCGGGCAGCTTGGCCGTCAGGGCGCCGAGCTTGCCGAGCAGCGAACCGCCGCCCGCGCTCGCGGGCTTTCCGCCGCCTGCGGACTTGCCGGTTTCCGGGCCATCGGCCTCGGTGCAGGCCAGCAGGTGCTGGGCCAGTTCGCCCAGCGGCGCGAGCTGCTTCTGCCCCTTGGCGACTTCGGCCAGCGGCTTGCCCAGCTTCGCCGCCTGCGCGGCGAACTTGGGTTCGAACGGCAGCACGAAATCGACCTTGCGTTCGATCGAGCCCTCGAAATCCTTGCGGTTGATCTCCTGCTGCGCGGCCGGCTGGACGCGGTTGGCGACCACCACAACCTTGGTGTGCGCGGCGTTGGAGCGGAACCACGCCAGGATGCGGATCGTGTCCCGCGCGGAGGCGAGCGTGAAGTCAGTCACCACCACCGCGACCTGGACGTCGCTGACGAGATGCGGATGGTTGACCAGCATCGCCCGCGGCAGATCGACGATGGTGCATTCGAAGGCGCCGCGGATTTCTTCCTGCAGCTGAAAGAAGGCCGCGCCGTCGGTGACGATCGGCGCGTTGATCGGCGCTTCCGCCGACAGCACCGCCAGCATGTCCGACGCGCGCACCATCGCGCGTTCGATAAACAGCCCGTCGATACGGCTGGGATTCTCGATCGCGTCGGTAAGGCCGCGGCCGGGCTCCAGGTCCAGCGCCAGCGCGCCGGTGCCGAAATGCACGTCGAGGTCGAGCAGTGCTGTCGTCCGCTTGCTCTTGGTGCTGAACAGCCATGCAAGCGAGGTCGCGAGCGTCGAGGCGCCGACGCCGCCACGAGCGCCGATCACGGCGATCGAGCAATGCGGGCGTTCCACCGAGGCCTCCGCCGCACGTGGGGCGCTCAGCAGCGCCTGCGCCTGGGCGAAGGCATCGCGCAGCATGTCGGGATTGAGCGGCTTGAGCAGGTAATCCTGAATGCCGCTGGCGACGAGATCGCGGTAAAGCCGCACGTCGTTGACCTGTCCGGCGGCGATCACCACCGTTCCGGGCTCGCACACCTCGGCCAGCGCGTTGATGTCGTTCAGCGGGTCGCCGCTTTCCGACAGATCGACGAACAGCACGTGCGGGCTGGCGGATACCGACAGCGTCTGCACCGCGTTGCGCAGCCCGCCCTTGTTCACCTTCTCGCCGGCCCAGCCCATCTCGACCGCGATCGGCCGGATGGCCTCGGCGGTGGTCTCGTCGCACACGAAGGCGACGAAGGGTTCACGCGTTCCGGCGCGCGCGGGGTTCCACGGCGCGTTCATCAATTGCCTCCCGACTTGGTCGATTCGGACTTCAGCCCGCCCGCGCCTGTGGTCGGCGCCTTGCGCAGCGTGTCGATCGCCTTGAACGACACAGCCGGGTCGGACGACGGCGCGCCGGGCTGGCCGCGTACAAGGTCCTCGGGCCGGGCGACCATCGCCGCCAGGTTCGAATTGATCGCGCAGCCGAAGTTCGACGTGGTGTTGCCTTCCAGCTCGATGCCGGTGTTGCGGCTGAAATCGGGGCACGACGGCACCGATGCGCGCATCCGCGACACGATCACCCGCGCGGTGCCCGGCGCGACCTGGCCGACCGTGATCGGCGCGTCCTCCGACACCAGCATGCCGTAGCGCGCGGCGAGCGCCGCCACATCATCACGGACGCCGGCATCGCCGCCGGTGTTGGCGTCGATCGACAGGCGGTCGCCGTAACCGAGCCGCAGCGAGGCCATCCATCCGGCCAGGCGCTGCGCCTCGCCAGGCGCCAGGCCGTCGCCGGCGGCCGCCACGTCTAGGGCGTAGTCGTTGCGCTCGACCACCGGCTGGTGGACCGATTCGAGGCCGCGGTTGGGCGTGCCGCAGCCCGCCAGCGTCGCGGCGACCGCGCCCAACAGGGCCATGCGAAGCGTGCCTGCCATGGTCGTCTTCTCCCTCACGCGCGTTCTCACTTGAAGCTGAAGCCCGGCGCGGCGGCCGGACCCTTCCTGTCCTTGCCCTTGCCCTTGGCGGGCACGGGTGCCTTCTCCTCGCGCCGCGCCGGGATCACCGGGCTCGGCGTCACCGCGCCGACCGAAGGGGGCGGGGCGGAGGGGGCGATCATCTGCGGCTTGGGGCGGTCGCCGTGGCTGTCGCCGCTTGCCAGCGAACCCAGCAGGATGCGGTCGGCATCGGTCGGCGCCTTGTATCCGTCGGTGGGCAGCACGATGCTGTTCGCGTCGACCGGCTTCACCAGATACGGCGTGACGACGATGACCAGCTCGGTTTCGTTGCGCTGGAAGCCGTTGGAGCGGAACAGCGCGCCCAGGATCGGCATGTCGCCGATGCCCGGCGCCTTGCTGATCTGGTTGTCGTGGCGGTTCTGCAGCAGGCCTGCGATCATGAAGCTCTGGCCCGAGCCGAGCTCGACCGTCGTCTCCGCGCGCCGGGTCGTCAGCGCCGGGATCTGCACGCCGCCGATCGTCACCGCGCCCGCGGCCGACAGCTGCGACACCTCCGGGCGGACGCGCAACGAGATGCGGCCGTCCGACATCACCGTCGGTGTATAGGCCAGGCTGACGCCGTACTGCTTGTACTCGACCGAAACCGCGCCCAGCCCCTGGCTGATCGGGATCGGGATTTCGCCACCGGCCAGGAACGAGCTCGATTCGCCCGACAGCGCCGACAGATTGGTGGTGTTGAGCGTCGAGACCTGGCCGTTGATCTCGCCCAGGTCGAGCGCGGACAGGATGTCGAGACCGAGCAGCTTGCCCGCGAAGCCCAGCGCGGTGCGCTGCGGCGTGTTCGCCAGGTTCGCGAAATTATAGGCCGTGCCGGTGTTCGGATAGACGAAGTCGCCCAGCTTGGGATCGAACGGCAGGCTGATCGATCCGGCCGGCAGGCCGAAGCGCGACGATGCGTCGAGGCGCGGCAGCGACGAGGTGTCGACCGTCCCGATCGAACCGATGTTGCGGCCCGACGACACGCCGAACTGGAAGCCCGACGTGGTGTCCTGCGCGGTGACGTTCACACCGATGTTCTTGACGAAGCTGCGGCTCACCTCGGCGAACCGGACCTGCAGGTTGACCTGCAGCGGCGTCGCCGTCTTCAGGCGCGACAGCACCTTGGTCTGCTCGCCGACGAACGCCTGCACCAGCCGTTCGGCCTCGGCGCCGTCCTCGGGCGTGGCGACCACGCCGGTCAGCAGCACCAGGCCGTTCATCGGCGTCGCGACGATCCGCGATTCGGGCAGCGCCATCTGGAGCATCGAACCGATAGAATCGAAATTGTTGCCGACCCGGACGGTGGAGGCATAGACGACACGGCCCGCCTTGGTGGTGGCGGAAATGGTGGTCTCGCCCGGCGCCTTGCCGAAAACGTAGATCTGGGTGGGCGAGCGGACCTGCACGTCGGCGATCTTGTCGTCGGCGACGAACACGTCGCTGATCGGCGCCGACAGCGTCACCAGCCGTCCACGGCCGGTGTTGAGCTGGGTCACGTCGCTTGCCCGCGTCACGGTCTGGGCGACGGTCTGGACCGGCGCGGCGGCGAAGGCCGTCGTCGCCAGGCAGATCGCCAGCGGCAGGCGCAGCGGTTTGTCGAACACGCGCATGTTAATTCTTCCCCCCCACCGGAACCACGGTGACATTGTTGCCGCGCGACACGCGGACGACCGGACCGACCGGCACCCCGGCGGTGGCGCCGAAGGTGCCTGGCGTGACAGGCACGCCCGGCGTCATCATCGGACGATCGGCCTGCGGCTTGCCCGGCACCGACGAACGCTGGAAGCGCGACACGTCGGCACCCGTCGAGAAACTGCCCTTGCCCTCGGTCGGGCGGGCGGCGACGCGGGCCAGCATCGCCTTTTCATCCTTGGGATCGGTGCCCTCGGGCACGTTCACCTCGCCGCTGGCGATGGCTTCCTCAAGCTCGCCGGCGTTGTCTGCGATCGAGCGCAGCGACAGCGACAGCGTGCCGACCGTCTGTGCCACCGAAATGCGTTCGGCGATCTGCGGCGTCACTTCCAGCGTCACGGTCGAATAGGCGTTGACCACGGTCTTGCCCTGGTCGTCGGTCGCCTTGTCGGTCTTCTGGTCGGTCGCCAGCACGCGCAGGTTGCGCAGGAACGTCTCGGTGGTCTTCAGCGGGGCGCCGTCGCCGCCGCCCGAAACCGACTGGGTCAGCAACAGGTCGACGCGGTCGCCGGGAAACACGAAGCCCGCGACGGACGACTGTGCCGACACCGGCACCGTCACCGCGCGCATGCCGGCACCCAGTGCTGCGGCCAGGAAGCCGCGATCGCCCGGCTTCACCAGCGCGCCCTGCGTCACCGGCTGGCCGGCGGGAATCGCGAAGCGCACCACGGTGCCGACGACGTTCTTGAGGTCGGTGCCCTGGCGCAGGAAATAGGCGTTCTCCACCAGTTCCTTGGGCCATGGCTGGAATTTCAGCGCGGTCTGGTCGATGATCGTGCCCACCGGCAGCGCCTTGGTGGCGACCAGCACTTCGGGGCCGTCGATCACGACAGGCTGCCCGGCTGCCGTCGGGGCAGGTGCGCCCGACATCAGGTTGCGGGCCATGAACGCGGTGATGCCGGCGACCAGTAGGGCGCCCACCAGCAGGAAAATCTTGCGTCCGTCCATTGCCTTCACGTGCCTTTCGCAGTCGGGCGGGTTGATCCGCCGTTAAGCATCATCCGAAGTGGTTAATTATCGGTTCCCGCATCGCGAGAAGCCCGGCCATGGCGATCGCGACGCCGTAGGGCGTCTCCGGCGCAATCCCCCGGCGCCGCGCCGAGCGGATGCCCAGCACCAGCAGCACGCCGATCCCGAAGAGCGCCGCCATGATCGCCAGAAGCCATGCGACCGGCCCCAGCGAATCGGGCCGCGTGGCAAGCACCAGCGCGATTCCGACCGCCGACAGCGTGGCCAGCGCAACCTTTGACGGCTGGGGCGGGGCCGCGCGGCGGCGGATCCATTCGTCGGCGACCATGATGATCGTCAGCGCGCCGCCAGCCAGCGTCATCCACACCAGCGTGGTCACCAGCGGCACCGGCGGCAGCCACAGCGCCAGCGCGCCGATCAGCTTGACGTCGCCGCCGCCCATCTGGCCGAGCGCGAAGGCGCCGACGAAGAAGGCGAAGACCGCTGCGGCCACGCCCACCTGCCACGCCATGTCCGGCCATGGCGCCAGCCCCATCGCCAGCCACCACACGGGGGCCAGTGCGGCGATGGCGATGTTCTTCCAGTTGGCGATCTCGCGGGTGCGCGCATCCTGGATGCCGGCCGAAACCAGCAGCAGCGCGAGCGCGCCGAGCAATACAAGAGCGACGTAATCCCCCATCAATCGCAAAGTCCTAGACGCTACGCCTTTCCAAACCGTAACCATGGTGAATGGCCGATTTGGATGAAGGGGCGGCGCTGCGCCGCGTGATCCCCGCGAGCGCGACGGTGCGGCACTGGACGGCGCCGGATGGCTGGCGGCTGCGCGTGCTGGATTGGCCGGCGGCGGACGGTGCGGCTCCGCGCGGCGCGTTGCTGGTGCAGGGCGGACGCGGCGACTTCATCGAGAAATATCTGGAAAGCCTTGCGCACTGGAATGCACGCGGCTGGGCGATCGCCGCGTTCGACTGGCGCGGGCAGGGCGGATCGGGCCGCACGACGCCCGCCCCGCACGTCGGCCATATCGAGGATTTTGCCACCTTCATCGCCGATCTCGGTGCCTTCTGGTCAGACTGGTCGGCGCGGACACCGAAACCGCATGTCGCGATCGGCCATTCGATGGGCGGCCACCTGGTCCTGCGGGCGCTCGTCGAACGCGCGATCGATCCGCAGGCGGCGGTTCTGGTCGCGCCGATGCTCGGCCTGCACGCGCCGATCGGCCCGCGTTTCGGCGAGCGGCTGGCGCGCGTGATGGCTCGTCTCGGCCGGCCCGAACGCGCCGCGTGGAAGGGTAACGAACGGCCGTATACCACCGTGTCGCGGCAGAGCCTGCTGACCGGCGACTCCGCACGCTATGCCGATGAACTCTGGTGGCGCGGGCAGGATGCGACGCTCGATACCGGGCCGCCCAGCTGGCGCTGGCTCACCCGGGCGTTCGCGTCGACGCGCGAACTGCGCGACTCACCGGCGCTCGCGATGACGAACACGCCGGTGCTGATGCTCGTCGCCGAGGCGGACCGGCTGGTCGATCCGGCCGCGGCGCTGCAGGTCGCGGCTCGGCTCCCGGACTGCCGGGTGGTCCGCTTCGGGGCCGAATCGGCGCACGAAATCCTGCGCGAGGGCGACGCCGTCCGGACCCGCGCGCTGACGGAGATTGACGCCTTCCTGTCGGCGCGGGCACAGGCGCCGGTGTGACACGCTTCGACATCGCGATCGTCGGCGGGGGCATCGCCGGCGCGACCCTGGCGGCCGAACTGGCACCGCATGCATCGCTCGTTGTGATCGAGCGCGAATCCGCCGCAGGCTACCACGCGACCGGGCGGTCCGCGGCCTTCTGGTCCGAAACCTATGGCGGGCCGCACATCCAGCCGCTGACCACCGCCTCAGCGAAGGAGCTTGCGCCCTATCTCGAACGGCTCGGCGCGCTCCATATCGGGCGGACCGGCGATGCGGCGGCGATCGACGCCTTCCTCGACGAATTCGCCGGCACCGGAGTGGAACTGCACCGGGTCGCCCCGGCCGCGCAGGTGCCCGGCCTGCGCCCCGAATGGACGCTCGGCGTGTTCGAGCCGAGTTGTGCCTATATCGATGTCGCGGCGCTGCATGCCGATGCGCTCGGCCGGGTGCGCCGCGCGGGCGGTGCGCTGTGGCTTGACGCGGACCTTGCCAGCGCCGCCCGCGAAGGCGGCGCCTGGCGTATCGAGACCACCGCGGGGCCGCTTGCCGCCGACATATTGGTCGACGCGGCGGGTGCCTGGGCCGATCGCGTCGCGCTGGCGGCGGGTGTCGCGCCGATCGGCATCCAGCCCTATCGCCGCACCATCGCCCAGTTGCGCACCGATCCCTCGCCGCGCGCCGGCATGCCGCTGGTCGTCGATATCGGCGAGCATTTCTACTTCAAGCCAGAGGCGGGTGGCCGGCTGTGGCTGTCGCCGGCCGACGAAACGCCGGTCGATCCGTGCGACGCGGCGCCAGAGGAACTCGACGTCGCCGTCGCGATCGACCGGATGGAGCGGGCAGTCGACTGGCGCGTCGTCGCGGTCGAGCGGCGCTGGGCCGGCCTGCGCAGCTTCGCGCCCGACCGGCGGCCCGTTTACGGCTTTGATCCGCGCGTTTCGGCCTTCTTTTGGTGTGCCGGGCAGGGCGGCTTCGGCATCCAGACCGCCCCGGCCGCTGCCCGCCTCGCCGCGTCGCTGTTGCTGGGTCGCGCGCGTGACGCGGATATCGCGCATATCGATCCGGCCATCTATTCGCCGGAGAGGTTCGCGTGATCGTCGCCCTGCTGCTCGTCGCTGCCGCCTCCGCGCCGCAGGAGCGGGGCGTGATCGACGTCCGTCGTGAGGTGACCGCGCTGGCGTTCGATCCGGCGCGCTTCTTCGATGCCGGCCCCGACCTCGTCCGCATCGCCTATCGCGGCGACGATTACGATTGGCCGGTCTGGTCGATCGCCATCCGCACCGGCTGCCTGCCCGGCGCGGCGCGCGAGGGCTGCGGCGAACGGCGGATCGCCCGCATGGTTCGCGCCGCGCTGCCGCAGGGGGCTGAGCGGCCCCGCCAGCGCGGCGTGGCGTTGGTGACCAATGTCGCTGGCCGCAAGCCAGCCGATGTGGCGGCGGTCGCGGCGGCGCTCGATACCGCAAAGGTCGAATGGGTCGAGGCGGACCTCACGACCTGTCCCGGCGCGCTGGAGGCATTGGCGAGCGCCTCCGATACCCGCTGGGTGCCGGATGGCTTAGCCCCCGCGCCCTCGCAAGATATCATGATCGTCCTCCACGCCGACCGAATCCGGGTCGAGTTCCCGGATCATTTGAGGTCCGCGACCTATGACGGCTGGATCGCGCCGGGGTCGCCCGCCGAATGGGCAAATCGATTCGCGACGCTGGTCGAGCCGTGCTGGAAACCCGCCGCCGCGCCGCCGCCTTGGCGCAAGCCCCTTCCGCAGACGCAACGAAAGCGATAGTTTCGTCTGCGTATCAACCGCAGGAGTATCGACGGTGGCCCACAAGTTCGAGATCTACAAGGACAAGGCCGGCGAGTTTCGCGTGCGTTTCAAGTACAATAGCGAAACGATGTTCTCGACCGAGGGCTATTCGAGCAAGGCGTCCGCGCAGAACGCGATCGATTCGATCAAGAAGAACGGCCCGGCCGCGGACGTAGAGGACAACAGCTGAGTCGGCGCCTCAAGCTACCGACAGCGCCGCGTCGCTCGCCAGGCGGTCGGCGCGTTCGTTGTCGGGATGGCCGGCGTGGCCCTTCACCCAGGTCCATTCGATGCGGTGGCGCTCGCTCGCCGCCAGCAGCGCCTGCCACAGCTCGGCGTTCTTGACCGGCTTGCGGTCGGCGGTCTTCCAGCCGTTGCGCCGCCAGCCGTGGATCCACTTGGTCAGCCCGTCCATCACATAGCGGCTGTCGGTCGACAGCTTGACGCGGCATGGCTGCTTCAGCGCCTCCAGCGCGCGGATCGCGGCCGTCAACTCCATTCGGTTGTTGGTGGTCGGCGTCTCCGCGCCCGACAATTCCTTCTCGCGCTCGCCGAACCGCAGCAGCGCCCCCCAGCCGCCGGGGCCGGGATTGCCCTTGCACGCGCCGTCGGTCGCGATCTCGACGAAGGGCAGGTCGCTCACGCCTGCGCCTCATACCATTCAAGCCGGCGCAGATAGGCGAGCGGGTCCTTGCGCGTGACCAGCGCATCCGCGGGCGTGTTCAGCCAGTCCCACGCCCGTGACAGGAAGAAGCGGACGCACGCGCCGCGCGCCAGGACGGGGAAGGCCGCGTCCTCCCCCGCCGTCAGGCCGCGAACCTCCTTGTAGCCGGCGAGCAGCGCGGCGCCGATCGCCGGGTCGACCGGCACGCCGTCGCCGTCGAACGCCCAGGCCGAATGCATCACCGCCAGGTCGTAGGCGCGGATATCGGTCGCGGCGAAATAGAAATCGATCAGGCCGGTCACCGTATCGCCCAGCATCAACACATTGTCCGGAAACAGATCGGCGTGGATCGCGCCGGTCTCCAGCCCTGTGGGCCAGCGCGCCTCGATATCGGCAACCGCGGTGTCGATCCGCGCGAACAGGCCCGGCGCGATCCCGTCGAGGCTGGCGCCGCAGCGGGCCAGCAGCGGTCGCCATTCGGCGATCCCCATCGAATTGGCGCGGGTGCCAGTGAAATCCTCCAGCGCCAGATGCATCCGCGCCAGCGCTGCGCCAGCGGCCCGCGCCTGCGCTGGCGTCGGGTGCGTCACCGACACCCCGGTCAGGAAGCGGATCAGGCAGGCCGGGCGCCCGGCGAGCTCCTGGATCGCCACGCCCGCGCGGTCCCGGATCGCGGGCGGCACCGGCAGACCCTTTCCCGCGAGGTGATCGAGCAGGTCGAGGAAATAGGGCAGGTCGCCCGCCGCGACGCGCTTCTCATACAGCGTCAGGATGAAGCGGCCCTGCGTCGTATCGACGAGGTAGTTCGAATTCTCGACACCTTCGGCGATGCCCTTGGCCGAGACGAGTTCGCCGACGTCGTAGCGTGCGAGGAACGCGGAGAGCGCCTCGGCCGAAACCTGTGTGTAGACCGCCATCGTCCCCCGCGCCCGCATCCAAAGTGCACGCAAACGCGCACTATTCGTCCACTTTCGTCACTTTTGGCCGATTCCGGAGGCACGTCAGCCCCTTCGGATTCGCCATCGACCGGCAGGTGTCAGACGCAATCCAACATCGCAACCCGTCAGGCGGCCCACAATTCGCGCGGCAGCTTGAACGCGATCGATTCGCGCGTCGTCTCGACCTCGCGTTCGGTCACGGTGAAGCGTGTCGCCAACTTGTCGACCAGTTCCCGTACCAGCACCTCGGGCGCGGAGGCGCCGGCGGTGATGCCCACCGCGCCCACGCCGTCGAGCCATGCCCAGTCGAGATCGTCCGCGCGCTGCACCAGCTTGCCCGGCGTCCCCTCGCGCTCCGCGACTTCGACCAGCCGCAGCGAGTTGGACGAATTGGGCGCGCCGATCACCAGCACCAGCTGGACCTGTGCGGCGATCGCCTTCACCGCGGCCTGCCGGTTCGACGTGGCGTAACAGATGTCGTCGGCCTTGGGCGCGACGATCGAAGGGAACCGGCGCTGCAGCACCGCCATGATCGCGGCGGTATCGTCGACCGACAATGTCGTCTGGGTCAGGAAGGCGAGGTTGTCCGGGTCGGCCGCGACGAAGCTTTCCGCGTCGGCCTCTGTCTCGATCAGCGTCATGTGCCCCTGGGGCACCTGGCCGAAGGTGCCGATCACCTCGGGATGGCCGGCATGGCCGACGAAAAGGATATGGCGCCCGGCCGCGACCAGCCGTTCGGCCTGGCGGTGAACCTTGCTCACCAGCGGGCAGGTCGCGTCGAGGTAGGACAGCCCGCGCGACGCCGCCTTGGCCGGCACCGCCTTGGGCACGCCGTGGGCGGAAAACACCACGGGCACGCCGTCGGGCACGTCGTCCAGCGTCTCGACGAACACCGCGCCCTTGGCCTTCAGGCTGTCGACGACGAACTTGTTGTGGACGATCTCGTGCCGGACATAGACCGGCGCGCCATAGCGTTCGATCGCCAGTTCGACGATCTGGATCGCCCGGTCCACCCCGGCGCAGAAGCCGCGCGGCGCGGCGATCAACAGGTCGAGCGGGGGCTTTGCGGCATCGGTCATCGTGGCGTCGTCCCTACGCGATTGCTTGCGCGGGCGGAAGGCGCTTGGTAGCGCAAGGCTCCCGCGCGGGCTTCGAGACGCGCCAGTGATTTCGAAAGGTGCTTCCCCAGTGACCGCCCGCAAGCTTGTCCTCGCCTCCACCATCGCCCTGCTGGCGACCACCGCGTGCAAGCGCAGCGGCGAGATCGACGCGACCGGGGGCATCACAGCGGTGCGCAGCGTATGCCCGGCGGTGGCGGTTCCGGCGGCGACCGGCGACATCACCACCTTCACCTCGCCCACCGATCGCAGCGCCGACGCGATCGACGTCAACGCGATCATCACCAATGTGCGGTCGACCTGCAACGATGCGGCGGACCCGATCGTCACCCAGATCAGCTTCGACGTGCTGGCACGTCGCAGCAACACCGACGGCGCCCGCGACGTCAGTGTGCCCTATTTCACCACGGTGCTGCAGGGCGGGACCGTGGTTGTCGCCAAGCGTATCGGCCAGGTCGCGCTGCGCTTCGAACCCGGACAGGCCCGCGCCCGCGCCACCGCGACCGGCGTGACCTATGTCACCCGCGCCGCCGCTACGTTGCCGGAGGAAGTCCGCGCCCAGGTGACGCGCCAGCGCAAGCCCGGCGATGCCGATGCCGCGGTCGATCCGCTGTCCGATCCCGCCGTCCGCGCCGCCGTGGCGCGCGCGACGTTCGAGGCGCTGGTCGGCTTCCAGCTCACCGACGAACAGCTCCGCTACAACGCGACGCGTTGAGCGGGCGCCCTGCGATTGCGCCAGCAATCGCAGGAGTCGTCACGTCGGGCAGCGGTGCCGCGCAGCGGCGCCGTCTGACGACGTGGCGGTAGCCGGATCAGCCCGCGCCCAACCCCCGCCGCGCCACCAGTATCGCGCCCACCACGAACGCCGCGAACAACCCGCCCTCCAGCGCCCCGGTCACCGCCTGCGCTGCGGGCCCGAACCCTGTCTCGCCGAACAGCGCGCCGACCTGATCGAGCCGCAGCCGCGACTCGGGGAAACCGCGTGCCAGCAGGTCGAGGCTGCCGCCCAGCAGGCGCCCGCCGGCCAGCGTGATCCCCAGCCCCGCCATCGCACCGATGCCGCCCGCGATCGCAACCTGCCGGGCGAGCGGCGCCGCGCCCCGCACCGCCAGCCAGAATCCCAGCCCCGCCGCGCCGCCCAGCACCAGCCCCTCGCCGGCGCCGGTGATGTCGCCCGGCGAGCGGCCGAGCAGCAGGTTGAACGCATCGAGCCCCAGCAGCTTGGCGACCGCGCCGACCACCAACCCGCCCAGCGCGCCTCCGGCGATGCTCAACCGAAACGCGCGGCCCGGTAGCAGGCCGCTCGCGGCGATGCCGGCGCTCACCCCCGCGCCGCCGAGCAGCGCGACCAGGATCGTCAGGCACAGCAGCACCAGCAGCACCGACGCCGCGCCCATGCCGGGCTGGAGCGGCTGCGCGGCGCCGATGAACCCATAGAGCAGCCCGCCGACGAGCCCCGCCAGCCCCGCGCCGATCGTCCCGGCGCCCGTGAGCAGCAGCGCGCGCCGCAGCGGGTGCATCGGCGGCAGGGCGGGGGCGACGGGCGCGGGCTCCTGCACCACCGCATCCCCCGTCGTCACCGCCGCGACGAAACGATAGCCGTATTTCGGCACCGTCTCGATGAAGCGCGGGTTGGTGGCGTCGTCGCCCAGCGCGCGGCGCAGGCTGCGGATGCCCTGGGTCAGCGCCTCGTCGGTGACGGGCACGCCGCGCCACACCTCGTCCATGAACCGGTCCTTGGAAACCAGCGTCCCCGCCTCGCGCACCAGCAGCGCCAGCGCGTCGAGGTAGCGCGCGCTCAGCTCGACCGGCGCGGCGCCGTCGAACAGCCGGCGATCGGCGGGATCGAGCGTGAACCGGTCGAAACGGTAGCGGTGCGGGGGTGTCTCGCTGTCGGTCAAGGTTCGCTGCTTCCCCCGCGGGGACGCGATCGGCCCCCGTGGATGGCGGGTCTATGCCTGGTCTCCCGCCGCCGCAATCGCAAAGGACGGGCGCTGTTGTGAGGATAGCCCGCGACGGGCAGGGTGGAGCGATGCCCCGTCCTGTCGCCTGTCTGATCGCGAGCCTGCGCGCGTTGCGGGGACGCTGAGCTAGACGAGGCCGCCCGCGTCGAACTGCAGGCTCGCCAGCCGGGCATAGAGGCCGCCCTGTGCCGCCAGCGCGGCGTGGGTGCCCTGTTCGACGATCCGTCCGCCGTCCATCACCACGATGCGGTCGGCGGCGCGCACCGTCGCCAGCCGATGCGCGATGACCAGGGTGGTGCGGTTCGCCATCAGCCGTTCGAGCGCGTCCTGCACCAGCCGCTCGCTTTCGGCGTCGAGCGCGCTGGTCGCCTCGTCGAGCAGCAGGATCGGCGCGTCGCGCAGCAGCGCGCGGGCGATCGCGATGCGCTGGCGCTGGCCGCCCGAAAGCCGCGCGCCCCCTTCGCCGAGATAGGTGTCGAGTCCTTCGGGCAGGTCGCGCAGGAAGTTCGCGGCGTTGGCGGCCTCCGCCGCCGCCCACAGCGCGTCGTCGTCGGCGTCCCACCGGCCGTAGCGCAGATTGTCGCGTGCGGATGCGGCGAAGATCACCATTTCCTGCGGCACTACGGCGATGCGGCGGCGGACGTCCTCGGGATCGGCATCACGCAGGTCGATGCCGTCGATCCGCACCGCGCCGCCCTGCGGATCATAGAAGCGCTGGACGAGCTGGAACACCGTCGTCTTGCCCGCGCCAGAAGGCCCGACGATCGCCACCGTCTCGCCCGGCGTCACCGCCAGCGAGAAATCGTGGAGCGCGCTCACGTCCGGCCTGGTCGGATAGCGGAACTCGACGGCGTCGAAGGCGATATCGCCGCGTGCCGGCTCGGGCAGGGTGAGCGGAACGGGCGGGGCGGCGATGCCGGGCGTCTCCGCGAGCAATTCGGCCAGCCGCGATGCCGCGCCCGCGCCGCGCAGCAGGTCGCCCCACACCTCCGTCAGTGCGCCGAACGCGCCGGCGACAAGGCCGCCGGTCAGCACGAAGGCGGCGATCGTACCGCCGGTCATCCGCCCTTCGCTGACATCGATCGCGCCCTGCCACATCACGAAGGTGATGGCGGAAAACACCAGCCCGATGACGGTCGCGGTCATGATCGCGCGCAGCAGGATGCGGCGTTTGGCGGTGCCGAACACCCGTTCCACCGCGCCGCTGAAGCGGTCGCCCTCGCGCGATTGTTGCCCGAAAGCCTGAACGATCTTCATCGCACCCAGCACTTCGCTCACCATTGCGCCGACGTCGGCCACCCGGTCCTGGCTCGATCGCGAGATCAGCCGGATGCGCCGGCCGAGCAGCACGATCGGCAGGATGATGAGCGGGATGCCGAGCAGCAGCATCGCCGTCAGCTTGGGCGACAGGGTGAACAGATAGAGGATCCCGCCGACGCCGACGACGATGTTACGCATCGCGACGGAGATGGTCGTGCCGACCAGACCCTCGATGATCGTGGTGTCGGCGGTCAGGCGGCTGGCGATTTCCGACGGGCGGTTCTCTTCGAAGAACGCGGGGGACAGGCGCAGCAGGTTGCGCTGCACCGCGATACGCAGGTCGGCGACGACGCGCTCACCCATCCACGACACGAAGTAGAAGCGGAATGCCGTCGCGATCGCCATGACGACGACGATCAGCAGCAGGTACTGGAACCACCGCCCGATGTCGCCGCCACCGGCGAAACCGCGATCGATGATGAGCTTGAAGCTCGACGGGATGGCGAGCGTCGCCAGCGCCGCAACCAGCATCGCGCCCAGCGCCGCGGCGATTTGCCCAGGATAGCGCATCGCGAGCCGCCAGACGGTGGCCAGGCTGGAGATCGGGGCGCGGGGGGCGGGGGCGTCGGCCATGCGCGTGCGGTTAGGCCGGATGCGGCGATGCGGCAATGGGGGAGGGGACAGCGATGAAGTCGCCGTCGTGTTGCAGTCGCGCGCCGGGCGGCGGCGGCAAGGCCGTCAGACGAACACGGCTGCGCCGTCTCCGCTGCCCGGCCCTGCCGAGTCCCGGGATTGCGATCGCAATCCCGGGCCGGCTGTGGAGGAACTTTCGTTCGTCGCAACCGGTTACCTTCGCAATTGCGTCATAACCTTTGCGCGCTATACCCGCTTTTTCGAAGTCGGCCCCGGGGGGCGTCGGCAAGGGGCCGTACCCGATGCTCTACAACGCGTATGAAATGCAGCGGTCGATGCTGGCGGGCGCCAGCGCGCTCGCCAATTTTTCGGCCGGCTGGCTCAGCAATCCCGCGAACCCCTTCGCCTATTTCGGCGGCGGGCCGGTGCTGTCGTCCGCGCTGGAGGTGTTCGCTCACGCCTCCGCCCCGCGCGGCAAGCCGGCGTTCGGGCTCGATCGCACGACCGTCGACGGCCGCGAGGTCGCGGTGCATGAGGAAATCGCGCTCAAGCTGCCGTTCGGCCAGCTCAAGCATTTCGTGCGCGAAGGCGTGACCGGCGGCGAGAAGCTGCTGATCGTCGCGCCGATGTCCGGCCATTATGCCACGCTGCTGCGCGGCACGGTGGAACGGATGCTGCCCGCCCACGACGTCTATATCACCGACTGGCGCGACGCGAAGCTGGTGCCGCTGCGCGAGGGGCGCTTCGATCTCGACGACTATATCGACTATCTGGTCGCTTTCCTGGAAGAGATCGGCGGTGACGGCGATCCGCGTCCGCACGTGCTGGCGGTGTGCCAGCCGTCGGTGCCCGCCTATGCCGCGGCGTGCCTGATGGCGGCGGACGAGCACCCCAACCGGCCCCGCACGCTGACGATGATGGGCGGTCCGGTCGATACGCGCGAGGCGCCGACCGCGGTCAACACGCTGGCGACCGAGCGGCCTTTCGCGTGGTTCGAACAGAATGTCATCGCGGAAATCCCGGCGACCTATCCGGGCGCGGGGCGGCGGGTCTATCCCGGCTTCCTCCAGCTTGCCGGCTTCATGACGATGAACCTCGGCAGCCACATGATGTCGCATTGGGAGATGTTCAAACATCTCGTCGCCGGCGACGGCGAAAGCAGCGACGCGACCAAGGCGTTCTACGACGAATATCGCGCGGTGTGCGATATGACCGCCGAATTCTATCTCCAGACGATCCGCACCGTGTTTCAGGATCATGCCTTGCCCAAGGGCGAGATGACGCATCGCGGCCGCGCGGTCGATCCGGGCGCGATCACCGATATCGCGATCCTGGCGATCGAGGGCGAGCGCGACGACATCTCCGGCCTCGGCCAGACGAAGGCGGGGCTGACGATCGCCACCAATCTGCCCAAGGCGATGAAGAAATACCATATGGCCCCCGAAGTCGGCCATTACGGCATCTTCAACGGCTCGAAATGGCGCGGGAAAATCGCCCCGGTGGTGGAAAAATGGATCGTCGCGCACGCCGGGTGAGTTGAAACGGGGCGATCTCACTCAAGGCAAGGAGTTCCGTTCATGGTCACCCGCACCGCATCCGCCCGCTATGAAGGTCTTGGCAAGGACGGCAAGGGCTTCATCACCACCCAGTCGGGCGTGCTGTCGGAAAGCCGCTACGGCTTCGGTACCCGCTTTGAGAACGAGCCCGGCACCAATCCCGAGGAACTGGTCGCCGCGGCCCATGCCGGTTGCTTCACGATGGCGCTCGGCTTCGCGCTGGCGAAGGCCGGCTATACCGCCGGCACGCTCAATACCGAGGCGAAGGTCACCCTCGACAAGGACGGCGATGGCTTCAAGGTGACCAAGTCGGCGCTGAGCCTGACCGCGACCGTCGACGGTATCGGATCGGACGAGTTCGCGAAGATCGCCGAAGAGGCCAAGGCCGGCTGCCCGATCTCCAAGCTGCTCAACGCCGAAGTGACGCTGGAGCACACGCTGAACTGATCGGGCGGGAGGCGCGTCAGATCAGGCTGGCGGGCACTCTGTCCGTGCCGGGCTTGTCGAAACACTGTCCTTTTCTTCGCGCCAAATAATAGGTCACGGAGAAAAAGGCAGCCCTTCGACAGGCTCAGGGCGAAAGGTTCAAGTCTGGCGCTCGACGCTTCGAAGGTGAGCCCCTTTCCTCCGGAGGAAAGGGGCTGCAAGGCGTCAGCGTCCCCGGCCACCACCGCCGCCAGCGCGGCGTTGCCCGCCGCCGGCCCCGGCCGGCTTGGCGCTGAACCGCTTCTTGGCGGGGAAATAGCGGCGCTCGCCGGCGTCGCCCTGCGGCTTGCCGCCGCCACCTCCGCCGCGCTGCATCTCGCGCCCGCGCCGGCCGTTCGACTCGTCACGGCTGACCGGCACCGGCTTGCGCGACTTCACGATCCGCTCCGCCTCGGCCATGAAATTGTCGGGCAGGCTGCGCACCGCGATCTTCTGGCGCGTCAGCTTCTCGATATCGCGCAGATAGGGACGCTCGTCCTCGGCGCAGAAGCTGATCGCGATGCCGTCCGCGCCCGCGCGGGCGGTACGGCCGATGCGGTGGACATACTGCTCCGGCACGTTGGGCAGTTCGAAGTTGAACACATGGCTGACGCCCGACACGTCGATGCCGCGCGCGGCGATGTCGGTCGCGACCAGGATCGGCACTTCGCCCGACCGGAACAGGCCCAGCGCGCGCTCGCGCTGCGGCTGGCTCTTGTTGCCGTGGATCGCGTTGGATGCGATGTCATTGGCGGCCAGCAGCTTCACGACGCGATCCGCGCCATGCTTGGTGCGGGTGAAGATCAGCGCGCGGTCGATCTTCAACTGCTCCAGCGCCATGGTCAGCAGCGCCTGCTTCTCCGTCTGGTTGACGAAGATCACCTGCTGCTCGACGCGTTCGGCCGTGGTGGCGACGGGGGTCACCTTCACCTCGACCGGGTCCTTGATGAACTGGCTCGACAGGTCGCGGATCGCCGCGGGCATGGTGGCCGAAAAGAACAGCGACTGGCGCTGATGCGGCAGGATGCGCACCACGCGCTTCAGCGCGTGGATGAAGCCCAGGTCCATCATCTGGTCGGCTTCGTCGAGCACGAAGATCTCGACCGCCGACAGGCTCAGATGCCCCTCGTCGATCAGGTCGAGCAGCCGGCCCGGCGTGGCGACCAGGATGTCGCAGCCCCTCGACAGCTCGACCTTGTTCTTGTGGACGGACGTGCCGCCGAACACGGTGACGACCGAAAGGCGCGCGAACTTGGAATAGCCGCGCGCATTGTCGGCGATCTGCGCCGCCAGCTCGCGCGTGGGGGCCAGCACCAGCATGCGGCACTGGCGCGGCATCGCGCGCTTGTTCGACGCGACCAGGTGATCGATCGACGGCAGGGTGAAGGCGGCGGTCTTGCCGGTGCCGGTCTGGGCGATGCCCAGCAGGTCGCGGCCCTTCAGCAGCGCCGGGATCGCCTGCGCCTGGATTGGCGTCGGGGTTTCGTAACCCTTGGCGGCAAGGGCGTCGGTGACGGGCTTCGACAGCCCGAGATCGGTGAATTTCATGGGTATATTGGACTCGTAATGGGAGTCGGCGCGCGTTCGATCCACAGCGGACGACGCGATACGACGGGCCAAAATGGCGACCCGCGTGAATGGGGAAGCTGGGTGAAGCGAAGTCCGGGCCGGGGCGGCAGAGCCGTCCGATCACGCAGCCGTTCTAGGGGCCTCGCTGGCGGTCAGATACGTTGTGCGGTGCAAAAAGTCAATGTCGCCCGCTTTGATCGCAAGTCGCGGGACGTGCTAGCCGGATTTGCCCGCTATATCCGCTCCATGACGCAGATCGACGACACCACCGCCTGGACCGCCTTCGAGCATCGCGACCGTCGCTATGACGGGCGGGTGATCGGCGCGGTGACCACCACCGGTATCTATTGCAAACCGTCGTGCCCGGCGCGTCGGCCGAAGCGCGAGCATGTCGTCTTCTACCCCGATGCCGACGCCGCGCGGGCGGCGGGGTTTCGTCCCTGCCTGCGCTGCAAGCCCGACGAGGTGGGGCGCGATCGCGTCGCCGTGGCGGGGGCGATCGCGATCATCGAGGGCGCCGACGAGCCCCTCGCACTCGACGAACTCGCCGCGCGGGTCGGCTATGCCCCGCATCATTTCCACCGCCTGTTCAAGCGCGCGACCGGGGTGACGCCCGCCGCCTGGGCGCGCGGCCTGAAGGCGCGCCGCGCCGCACAGGCATTGTCGGGGGACGAAAGCGTGACCAGTGCCATCTACGACGCCGGCTATTCGGCGCCCAGCCGCTTCTACGAGACGGCGGGCGCTCGCCTCGGCATGACGCCGTCCGCCTGGAAGCGCGGCGGGGCGGGGGTGACGATCCGCTGGACCGTCGCCGATACCAGCCTAGGCCCGCTCCTCATCGCGGCGACCGACAAGGGGTTGTGCCGCGTCGCCTTCGACGAGGACTGGACGAGCCTCACCCGCCGCTTCCCCAATGCGGAAATCGCGCAGGGCGGCGCCGCGCTTGCGGACTTGGCCGCGCGCGTTGTGGGCGAGGTGGAGAGCCCCGGTCGCCACACCGATCTGCCGCTCGACGTGCAGGGCACGGCCTTTCAGGAAGCGGTGTGGAACGCCCTGCGCGCGATCCCGGCGGGAGAGACGCGAAGCTATGCCCAACTCGCCGCGACGATCGGCAAGCCCGACGCGGTGCGCGCGGCCGGCACGGCATGCGGCGCGAACAATGTCGCCATCGTCATCCCCTGTCACCGCGTCCAGCGCGGCGACGGGTCGATGGGCGGCTATGCCTATGGCGTGGACCGCAAGCTGGCGCTCAGGAAACGGGAGGGGGTGGGGGAGTGAACCATCCCCGTTCGTGCTGAGCCTGTCGAAGCACTGCCCTTTTCTTCGCGCCGCATGGTCCGCCGCACGAAGAAGGGCAGCCCTTCGACAGGCTCAGGGCGAACGGCGGCGGGACAGGTTCACCCCGCCGAAACCTCCACCCGCTGCTCGCAGAAATCGGCGTTGCCGTAGCTTGTCAGGAACGACACGTCCGCCGCGTCGCGGCCGACGCCGATCTTCGCCATCTCGCCCGCCACCGCCATTCCCGTCGGGTCGATCAGGTGCCACGCGCCGCCCAGGAACACTTCCGCCACCGCGTGGAAATCCTGCGGATCGACGCCCAGCGCATAGACGCTGGCGATCCGTGCCGGAATGCCGGCCGCCCGCGCCAGCGTGATGAGGACATGGGCATAGTCGCGGCACACCCCCTGCCGCTGGACGAAGCTTTCCAGCGCGGTCGTCGCCGACGTGCTGACGCCCGACTGGTAGGTGAAGTGCCGCTCGATCCAGTCGCGCATCGCCGCCACCTGCGCCCCGCTCGGTTCCGCCCCGAACTCGGCCTTCACGAAATCCTCGAACAGGTCCGACGGGCAGTAGCGCGAGGCCATCAGATACTGCACCGTATCGCCGGGCAGCAGGTGGAACGGCACCGCCGCCAGCGCGGGAATATCGGCGATCACCCGGTCCACCCGCACGGTCGCGCGATAATCCACGCTCAGCCGCCCGGTGACGCGCAGCCAGATCCGCTCGCCGATATCGTCCTGCGCCGCCACCCGCGCGAAATGTTCGGTCGTGGACAGGTCGATATGGGCATCGATGATCGCCTGTTCGGGGATCGCCGCCGCCTCGACCTGCAACAGCACGTCGCTGGTTTCCGCGAAGTCATAGGCGAAGGCGGCGTGGATGCGGATCGTCATGAGCGGCGTAACGGACGGATCGGGCAAAGGTGCCGCGTCACCCCGCAGGCTTGCATGCGTACACCAGCTTCTCGTTCGGCACCGGGGGCAGCACCGCGCGGATCGCGGCCTGCTGCCCCGCCAGGTTGCCGCGCGCGGACTGGTCGGCGCTGCACGCCTTCACGTCCACATCCCTGCGCAGCCGCCGCGCCTCGGTCATCCGCGCCTCGTCGAGGAACCAGCGTGTCTCGCTGTAGCTGCCCGTCGCCGGGGCGAACGACACGACGGATACGGTGGCGTCTCCATCGGGCACCAGCACGCGCGTCCAGCCGCCGCGGCCGTCCTCGGCATATTGGGTGCGGCCGTTCATGCACCCGTCCGCGCCCCAGGCGAGCTTGAGTTCCTCCGGGCTGGAGACGGTGACGCGGCTGCGTTCGGGCACGAAGGCGCAGGTGAGCGGGCCGATCGGATCGGCCGACGCGGTGGTGGTGCGTACCGCCTGCGCGACGCTTCCGGGATCGAAGCCGGGCCGCAGGAAGAACAGCGCGACCGCACCGATCATCAGGGCCCCGCCGCCGCCCGCCGCCCAGCGCCACCGCCGGTCGCCGCGCGAGGCCAGCAATCCGCCGCCGCCCAGCACCAGCGCACCGACGACCAGCGCCAATGCGGCGCCCGCCATGTAGTTCTCGCGGGCGACCTCGTTCGTGGCGCGCGCCTCGACCAGCGCGGCCTCGCGCACCAGCCGCGCCTGTTCGGCCGCCTCGCGCGTCGCGGCGGCGCTGGCCGACAGCGCATCCTCGTCGGCGTCGCGATCGGCGGCCAGCCGGTCCTCCATCGTGATGCACGGCCCGCCGACGCTGACGACCGGCTGCTTCGCCTCGCGCAGGAACGCCATCACCTCGCTGTCGGCGATCGCGAAGGCGAAGCTGGCGTCGCCGTCGTCGCCGCGCGTCAGCGCCGAATTGACGCCCAGCACGCGCCCGCAGCGATCGAGCAGCGGCCCGCCCGAATTGCCCCGCGCAATCGATGCGGTGTGCAGCAGCATCGCAGTGCCCATCAGGTTGCGGCGTCCGCTGAACACGCCCTGCGAGCGCACCGGAGACATCGGCGTGATGAAATCGGCCGATGATCGCGCGGTCGCCAGATCGACGTTGCCGGGATAGCCCAGCGCATAGAGCGCCTCGCCCTCGTTCCCCGGCCCGGCGTAGAAGGCCAGCGGAGCGAGCCGCACGCCGGTCACCTCGATCAGCGCGAGATCGCGGTTGGGATCGACCGCGACCAGCTTGCCCTGGAAAGACTTGTCGCCCTGCGACGGCACGACGCCGACGACGACGTTGCCCGGATAGCGCGCGGCGAGCTCGACGACATGCGCGTTGGTCAGGATGCGGTCCGGCGCGACGGCGAAGCCCGATCCGTGACCGAAGCCGACCACCTCGTCCCCGGCGACCGCGATGGTGACGATGCGGACGACGCCGCGCCCGGCGGCCGAGATGTCGTCGGCGCGTGCCGGCGCGGCGAGGGCGAACAGTGCGAGTAAGGCGAGGAGCAGGCGCATCGAGGGCGTCTCTATAATTCCCTCGGCTACACCGCCAGCGCCATGATGCACGGCCCGATCGCACGCCACGCGTCACTCGTCGCAAGGAACGGTGTCGCGACATGGATCGGCACCAGCACCGCCGCCGTCACCCACGTCGCCGGATGGACGCGACCCAGCGTCCGCCGGTCGTGCAGCGCCAGCGCGATCAGGAACAGGTCGGCGGCCAGGTTGGGCAACAGGTCCGTCCACGGCGGCACCTCGGTGATGATCTGCAGCCAGCGCGACAGCGACGGCCCGACCAGGCACAGCGCCGCGCCGAAAGTGAAGCGCCGGTGCCACTGCGGATGCCGCGTCACCGCCGCGATGCTCGCCGTCATCAGGATGGCGAAGGTCGTGACGTCGACGACGTTGTAGATGGTGAAATCGAACGGATGGGCGTCGCCCCGCGCCGTTCGCTTGCGCGCCGCGGCGATGGCGATCGCGATGCCCAGCGGGATCATCAGCGCCGAAAGGGCGATCCCCGCCAGCCCCCATTCGCGGTGCCGCGCAACGCGACCCTTCGCGACCAGCCGGGTTTGCCACGCATAGAGCGCGACCCACGCGAAATAGGCGGCGCCGTGGATGTGGAGCACGATCGAGAAACTGCGCGTCCGCGTCGCGACCGGCCAGAAATAGGTGAAGGAAAAGCTCGCCAGCACCAGCGCGAGCATGACGAGCGCGCTGGTCGCGAAGAACTGCGGCCGGTCGCGGCCGGGTCGCACGGTGTCGGTCATGGCGAGCCCCCGCCCCGGATCGTGGCGGAGGCGCCGGTGAAACGCAAATCCGACAGCTACAGGAAATTATATGGGTCGACGTCCACCGCCACGCGCACCTTCGCGCCCCAGTCGAGCGCGCCCAGCCAGTCGCGGATCAGGTCCTGTACGTCCAGGCTGCGGCGCGCGTGGACGAGCAGGCGGAATCGGTGGCGCCCGCGCAGCATCGCGAGCGGGGCGGGGGCGGGGCCGAACACGTCCATGCCCTCCACCTGCGGCGCGGCGCGGCCGATCATGCGCGCAGCCGAGTCCGCCTCGCCCTTGTCCTCGCTCGACACGATGATCGCGGCGAAGCGGCCGAATGGCGGTGCGTCGGCGTCGCGGCGGTTCTCGGTTTCGGCGGCGTAGAAGGCTTCGGCGTCACCCGAGACGAGCGCCTCGATCACCCGCGCGCCGGGCGCGTGGGTCTGGATCAGCACCGTCCCCGGTTTTTCGCCACGCCCCGCGCGCCCGGCGACCTGCATGATCTGCTGGAAGGTGCGTTCCGCCGCGCGCAGGTCGCCGCCCTCCAGGCCCAGGTCGGCATCGATCACCCCGACCAGGGTCAGGTTGGGGAAGTGATAGCCCTTGGTGACGAGTTGCGTGCCGACGACGATGTCGATGTCGCCGGCCTCCATCCGCCCGACGAACTCCGCCGCCTTCGCCGGCGACCAGATCGTGTCGCTGGTGACGATCGCCACCTTCGCGTCCGGGTAGAGCGCGGTCACTTCGTCGGCGATCCGCTCGACGCCGGGGCCGCAGGCGACCAGGCTATCCTCCTCCTTGCATTCCGGGCAGGCCTTGGGCGTCGGATAGGCATGGCCGCAATGGTGGCACGACAGGCGGTTGATGAGCCGGTGTTCGACCATCCACGCGGTGCAGTTCGGGCATTGGAAGCGATGCCCGCACGTCCGGCACAGGGTCAGCGGGGCATAGCCGCGCCGGTTGAGGAACAGCAGCACCTGCTCGCCGCGCGCCAGAGTCGCGTCCATCGCGGTCACCAGCCGCGGCGCGATCCAGCGCCCGCGCGGCGGCGGTTCGGCCAGCAGGTCGATCGCCTCGATCGCCGGCATCTGCGCCAGGCCATAGCGGCCGGGCAGCTTCAGCTCGCGATACCGTCCCGCCTCGACCTGGGCGCGGGTCTCGATCGCCGGGGTGGCGCTCGCCAGCACCACCGGGCAGCCTTCGAAATGCCCGCGCATCACTGCGACGTCGCGCGCGTGATAATGGACGCCGTCCTCCTGCTTGAACGACGTCTCGTGCGCCTCGTCGATGACAATGACGCCAAGCCTGGGGTAGGGCAGGAACAGCGCCGATCGCGCGCCCACCGTCACCTTCGCCTGCCCGCTGGCGATCGCCCGCCACGCGCGGCGCCGCTGCGACTGGCGCAGGCCGGAGTGCCACGCCACCGGCTCCACCCCGAACCGCGCGTGGAACCGCTTGAGGAAGGGTTCGGTCAGCGCGATCTCGGGCAACAGGATCAGCGCCTGCTTGCCCGCGCGGACGGCTTCGGCAACGGCCTCCAGATACACCTCGGTCTTGCCCGATCCGGTCACGCCGTCGAGCAGGAAGGGGTCGAACTCCGCCGTCGCCACCGACGCCTGCAATATGCCGGCGGCATAGCCCTGTTCGCTCGACAGCACCGGTGGCGCGTGATCGGGGTCGGGTTCCGGGAAAGGCGAATCGAGATCGACCTCGACGCCCTCGATCGCGCCCGCCTTGACGAGGCCGCGGATCACCCCGTCGCTGACGTCGGCGATCGCGGCGAGCTCGCGCACCAGCCCCTGCCGGTCGCCGATTCTTTCCAGGGCCTGCGCACGCTGCGGGGTCAGCCGGTCGGGGACGTGGCCGGTCGCGCGATATTCGACGACCAGCTTCTGCCCCTCCAGCGCCGACGACGACGGCATCGCCATGCGGACGACGGCGGCGAGCGGGCTGAGGTAATAGTCGGCGGTCCACTCAATCAGCCGCCGCAAGGGGCGCGGCAGCGGCGGCACGTCGGCCACGCCGATCAGGTTGCGCAGGCGATTGTCGCCGACATGCTCGGATTTCAGCCGGTCCGCCTCCCACACCACGCCCAGGAGCTGGCGCGGGCCGAGCGGCGCGATGACGACCGATCCCGGCTCGACCGCCATGCCCTGCGGCACGCGATAGTCGAGCGGGCCCAATGCGGCATTCATCACGATCACGCGGGCGCGGGAGGACATGGGCCTGCATATCGTGCCGAAAGCGGCGCGGGTGAACCCCCAAACCGTTCGTGCCGAGCTTGTCGAAGCACGGTTCTGCGATAAACCCGCGCGTGGCTTGCGGCACGACGGACGGTGCTTCGACAAGCCCGGCACGAACGGGTGGGAAGCTGATGACCGTCATCACCGAGACCGACCGGCTGATCCTGCGCGAGATCGTGCCGGCCGACGCGTCCTTCCTCCACGCGTTGCTGACCGACGCCGATTTCCTTGCCAACATCGGCGATCGCGGCGTGAAGACGGTCGAGGACGCAGAGATCGCGATCCGCGATCGCTACGGCGCGGCCTATGCGAAGCAGGGCTTCGGCATGTGGGCGGTCGAAGGCAAGGCGGACGGGGTCCCGCTGGGCATGGCCGGGCTGGTGAACCGCGACGGGCTCGACGACATCGATATCGGCTACGCGTTCCTGCCCGCCGCGCGCGGCAGGGGCTATGCGCTGGAGGCGGCGCGCGCGGTAATGGCGTTGGCGCGGGAGAAGGGAATCGCGCCCGTCGTCGCGATCGTCAACGCCGGCAACGCCAAGTCGATCGCGGTGCTGGAGGCGATCGGCCTCGTCGCCGACCGCCCGGTCCGTCTGCCCGGCGCGGACCATGACGTGATGCTCTATGTCTCCGGCGACGAAGCCGCTACACCGGTGCCATGATCGTCTACGCGCTCCTCCTCGCCCAGGCCGCCGCCGCCCAGCCGGCCTGCCCGGCCACCCCGGCGCCGCTTCCCGCCGATCTCGCCGGCTGGCGCGAGAGCGGGGCGGATTTGTCGAGCGGCAAGGCGGTGACGCTCGCCACGGTCGATCCTAAGGTCGCGCTCCTCAAGGACGTGCCGCCGCCCGCGCGGCCGGGAAACATGGTCGTCGCCTCGTTCCGCGTCACCGCGGCGGGCAGCTACGGCGTCGCGCTCGACCAGCGGGGCTGGATCGACCTCTACGCCGCCGGCGGCTCCACGCCGCTCAAGTCCGCGAAGCACGGCCACGGGCCCGTCTGTTCGGGCATCCGCAAGATCGTCCGCTTCGATCTGGTACCGGGGGAGTACCGCGTGGTGATCGGCGAGCTGGAGGGTGCCAGCGCGAAGCTGATGCTGGTCAGAGGCTAGAAGACCAGCCCGGCATAGGCGACGTAGCCGGCAGCCGCGACGGTCATCAGGCTCAGCAGCGCGAGCAGCACGGCATTCAGCCAGCGCCGCTTCACGAAGATCAGGACGATCAGCAGCACGATCTGCAACCAGACGCCGAACACCAATATCCACATGCCGGCGCCCAGCGCCTCGAACGCCGCGGTCTGCTCGGGGGTGGCAGCCGGCCGAACCTGCGCCGTGGCGACCTGGACCAGCAGATTGATGACCGTCAGGCCGATCAGGATGAACCGGTTGTTCTGGTCGTACCAGACGTCGAAGTCTGGCCAGTCTTCCGGTTCGTCCGGGAACACCAGAACCGAAAAGAGATAATAGGCGCCCACGATAACCAGGACGGCCAGCAAGGTGATGTAGCTGAACGGCAGGCTGTCGCGCGCAGCGTATCCGGTCATCCAGAAACTGAGCTGGTTGAGCGTGACGTACGTCGCCAGCAGCGGCACCAGCCAGCCGACGCGCACGTCCTTCGCCTTCCCCGCGCGCGCCCGCGCGTGGAGTTTCATTACCATCGCGAAGCCGCCCAGCACCTCGGCCACCGCCAGGCCCAGGATCAGCGAGAACAGCGCGAAGACGAAATCGAAGCCGGTCATGTGCCGCGCGCCTCCGCAGATTGCCCGGCCCTCACGCTAGGCGTATTGGTGCCGCCACCGCAACCTTCCCCGCCGCTCGCGCATTGCGCCTGTCGGGGCGGGCAAAACAGGAGGAATTTTCCGCATGCGTACCCTGACCATCCTCGGCCTCGCCGCCGCCGCGACCACGCTCGGCGCCTGTGGCCAGTACGGCGACCGCTATGACACGGCTCCGCGCGATCGCACCTATTCCAGCTACGATTGGGATCGCCCCGATCCGACGGCGGGCGGCTATTACGCCGACCAATATTATGTCGACAACGCGCGCTATCGCGAACGCCGGCTGGGCACCGACGATCGTGTCTACACCGGCCGCGACGGCCGCTATTACTGCCGCCGCAACGACGGCACGACCGGCCTGATCGTCGGTGGCATCGCCGGTGGCGCGCTGGGCGCGATCATCGCGCCGGGCCGTTCCGGGCTGTTGGGTGCGCTGCTCGGCGGCGCGGCGGGGGCCGCGGCGGGTGAGGCGATCGACAAGAATAATGTGAGGTGTCGCTAACCGGGCGGCGTGCGGTTTGCGAAAGCAAACCGCCGACTCGCCACGTCGGGCAGCGGGGTCGGCGAAGCCGTCCCCGCTGCCCGACGTGGCGAGTCGGCCATCCGTCGCCTTACGGCATTCCGTCGGCACACGTGCCAACGCTGATATAACCAAAAAGGTTCATTATACCTACCAATGTTGGATTTATCCGGTTAGATGAACTGCCCTCTGTCAACGGGAGGGCATATGGACATCGACGACCTGATCGACGCGGTGATCGGCCGCGAAGGCGGCTATTCCAACCATCCGGCGGATCGCGGCGGGCCGACGCGATGGGGCGTGACCGAACGGGTCGCGCGCACGCATGGCTATTCGGGTGACATGCGCCATTTCCCGCGCGACCAGGCGGCGGCGGTCTATCGCCGGCTCTACTGGCTGCGCCCGGCCTATGATCGGGTCGCCAGCCGCGCACCGGCGATCGCCGCCGAACTGTTCGATACCGGGGTGAACATGGGGCCGGCGGTCGCCACCGGCTTCCTTCAGCGCGCGCTCAACGCGCTGAATCGTGGTGCCGGCGATTTTGCGGATGTGGTCGCCGACGGCCAGGTCGGCCCGCGCACGCTCGCCGCCCTCGACGGCTTCCTCAAGGTCCGGGGCCGTGCCGGCGAGCGTGTGCTGCTCAAGGCGATCGAGGCGCTCCAGGGCGAACGCTATGTCCGGCTGGCGGAGACACGGCCGGCGAATGAAGCCTTCCTCTACGGCTGGCTGGCGAACCGGGTGTGGACGGCCTCGGCCGGCGAAGCCGGCTGAGGACTCGTCACGGCGGGCGGCGGTGGCGCGCCAGCGCTTCCGTCCGACGGCGTGGCGCCGCGCTCGCGTGGCAACTCTCAACTTTCTCAACTTACGCGGCCCGAAGGAGGGCGAAATGGGCATCATAGACGGTATCATCGGCCCCGTGGCGGGGCTGCTCGACAAGATCATTCCCGATCCCAAGGCGCGTGACGCCGCCAAGCTTGAACTGCTGCGGCTCGAAGGCAGCATGGAGATGGAGCGAACCAGGGCGCAGATGGCGGCGGTGCTGGCGGAGGCGCAATCGCCCGACCCGTGGACCAGTCGCGCGCGGCCGAGCTTCCTCTACGTGATGTACGCGCTGCTGCTGTGGTCGATCCCGATGGGTCTGATCTCGGCGGTGCGGCCCGAGACGGCGCAGGCGATCGCGCGCGGCATGAACGCCTATCTCAGTGGCATCCCCGAACCGCTCTACGCGCTCTTCGGCACGGGGTATCTGGGGTATACGGTGGCTCGGGAATGGGGGAAGTCGCGGGCGGCGTAGTGGGCCCCCGTCGATATGCGATCGCATATCGACGGGGTCGCCACGTCGGGCAGCGAGGGCGGCAAGGCTGCTCTCGTCTGACGACGTGGCGCGGGGCTTTCGTTTCCTGCAAAACCCGTTCCGCGGCGACGGCCGGGGTCCAGTACGCCGGACCGGCGAGGTTCCGGCCGCATTCCGGGCATGGCGCACCTGGACCCCGGCCTCCGCCGGGGAACAGGGTACGGCAACGTCACACCGTCAGACGGGCCCGGCTTTGCCGGCCCCGCTGCCCGACGTGGCAAGTCCGGCGACTTGCCTGCGCAGATCGCCGGTCGGCAGTTACTGGTAAGCCGGGATCGTGATCGAGCCCAGATCCGGTTCCGGCATCAGCGCTTTGGAAACCGCGCCGGTGATCGTGCTGATGATGACGAACATCACGATCGCGCAGAGGAAGGCGACGACGGTATAGCCCAGCGCCTTTTCCGACGGCGCCTTCATCAGTACGGGCAGGCCGAGGTAGAGCAGGTACAGGCTGTAAAGACCCAGCAAGCTGAGGATGGCGAGCGACGGCATCAGGGTGAAGATGCCCGCCAGCCACGCCGCGGTCCAAGAGAAGGCGACCACTTTCAGCGCAGCGACCGGGTTCTTGACGCCGCCGAAGGTCGGCGCCAGCGCGTCGATGATCTTGGCCATCAGGAAGGTACCGATCAGGCTCATGATATAGCCTGTGACCGCGACCGAGACGCTGAAGCCGAGCGAGGGCTTCCAGCTGATCCCCATGAAGCTGCCGCCGCCCAGCAACTGCTGCCCGATCAGTCCCGCGACCGGCCCGATCGCCGCCAGCGGCAGCACCCAGCTCAGGAAGATGCCCTTTTCGGTCATCGGCTCGGCATCGATCTTCGGCCATTCGGTCTTGGGCGAAAGAAGGATGTTCTTGATGCGGTCGATCATGCGCGGTCCCCCTGCGGATGCGGCCCGAGTCGCGAGCCGTTCGCAGCATGCCGAATCGCTACCGTTGCACAAGCGTTCTGATGCGCGGCCTTGAAGCTCGCGACGAACATGCCACATGCGTTGCCATGAGTGACAAGACACCGGTGTGGCACGGCACCACGATCCTGAGCGTGCGCAAGGACGGCAAGGTCGTCGTGATCGGCGATGGTCAGGTCAGCCAGGGGCCGACCGTGATGAAGCCCAATGCGAAGAAGGTCCGCCCGCTGGGGGACGGCAAGGTGATTGCGGGCTTCGCCGGCGCCACCGCCGACGCCTTCACCCTGTTCGAACGGCTGGAGGCGAAGCTGGAGCGCCACCAGGGCCAGCTCCTGCGCGCCGCCGTCGAGCTCGCCAAGGACTGGCGGACCGACAAATATCTGCGCAATCTGGAGGCGATGCTGATCGTCGCCGACAAGGACGTGACGCTGGTGGTGACCGGCAACGGCGACGTGCTGGAGCCGGAGGCCGGGATTGCCGCGATCGGGTCCGGCGGCAATTTCGCCCTCGCCGCCGCCCGCGCCCTAACCGACTATGAACCCGATGCGGAGGTGCTGGCGAAAAAGGCGATGGCGATCGCCGCCGAGCTGTGCGTCTACACCAACGACCGGACGACGATCGAAGTGCTAGACTCGGCCACCTGATCCGTCGCCCCAGCGAAAGCTGGGGCATCGTTTTTATGAAGCGTGCGCTTGCCGCACGAGATCCCAGCGTTCGCTGGGATGACGAGAAGAAGAATGAACGACACCCTGACCCCCAAGGCGATCGTCGCCGCGCTCGACGAACATATCATCGGCCAGAAGGACGCCAAGCGCGCCGTCGCGGTCGCGCTGCGCAACCGCTGGCGCCGCCAGCAGCTGTCCGCCGACCTGCGCGACGAGGTGTCGCCGAAGAACATCCTGATGATCGGCCCGACCGGCTGCGGCAAGACGGAGATCAGCCGGCGGCTGGCGAAGCTCGCCGACGCGCCGTTCGTGAAGGTCGAGGCGACCAAGTTCACCGAGGTCGGCTATGTCGGCCGCGACGTCGAACAGATCGCCCGCGATCTGGTCGAGGAGGCGATCCGGCTGGAGAAGGAACGCCGCCGCCTGGCGGTGAAGGACAAGGCGGAGGCCGCGGCGATGACCCGCCTGCTCGACGCGCTGACCGGCAAAGACAGCTCGCAGGCGACCCGCGAGGCGTTCCGTCTGCGCCTCAACGAAGGTCATCTCGACAACAGCGAGATCGAGATCGAGCTGGACGCGGCACCCGCCGCCCCGTTCGAAATCCCCGGCGCCGGCCCGCAGATGATAAATCTGGGGGAGATGATGAAGTCGCTCGGCGGCGCGCAAAAGAAGCGGCGCAAGATGAACGTCCACGCCGCGTGGGAAAAGCTGGTCGAGGAGGAAGCCGACAAGCGGCTCGACCAGGACGAGGTCAGCCGCACCGCGCTGGCTGACGCGGAGGCCAACGGCATCGTCTTCCTCGACGAGATCGACAAGATCGCGGTCAGCGACGTGCGTGGCGGATCGGTCAGCCGTGAGGGCGTGCAGCGCGACTTGCTGCCGCTGATCGAGGGTACGACGGTCGCGACGAAATACGGCCCGATGAAGACCGACCATATCCTGTTCATCGCGTCGGGCGCGTTCCATGTCGCGAAGCCCAGCGACCTGCTGCCCGAGCTTCAGGGCCGCCTGCCCATCCGCGTCGAGCTGAAGGGCCTGACCGAGGAGGATTTCGTCGCGATCCTCAGCGACACCAAGGCGTCGTTGCCACAGCAGTACAAGGCGCTGATCGGCACCGAGGGCGTCGACATCGCCTTCACCGACGACGGCATCCGCGCGGTCGCCCGCATCGCGGCGGAAGTGAACGGGGAGGTGGAGAACATCGGCGCTCGCCGGCTCCAGACCGTGATGGAAAAGCTGCTGGAGGACGTCAGCTTCGATGCCGAGGATCGCAAGGGCGACACGCTCACGGTCGACGCCGCCTATGTCGACCAGCAGCTGGCCGGCATCGCCCGCAACACCGACCTCAGCCGCTACGTGTTGTAATCACGCCGTCGTCAACGCGGAGGCGTCAGCGCGGCAGTGTGTAGGGCACGAACGGGCCGAACCGGCAGGTCGGCCCCGGTATGCTGCCGCCGCGCGGCAGGGTGCGGAAACTGTCGCCCGAACAGACCTGGCCGCCGCGCACCTCGACGATCACGATCGGGTCGCCGCGCAGCGACGGGCAACCGTCCATCGCCTCGCTCAGCAACAGGCGCCTGCCGTCGCGGTAGAGCAGGCTCTCGCCGATGATCCGCGGTGCGTCGGTGCTGCTGCTCGGCAGGCAGCGAACGGGCTGACCGGCGATCCGCCCCTTGACCGCGTCGGCCAGTTCGGCGGCGTCGTTGGCGGCATAATCGGGCGGCGTGGTCGCGCAGCCGACCAGCGTCAGCGCCAGTCCCGCGAGGCCCGTCCGCCCGATCATCACCCGCGCCGTTCGCGGTTGTAGACCTGGAAATCCCCGAACGAGCAGGCCCCCGACGGGAAGCCGTTGCTGCGGTCGACCGTGCGCACCAGGTCGCCGCGGCACAACTGGCCGTTGAAGCTCCTGGTGACGATGATGTCGTCGCGCCGCAGCCCGAAACAGCCGCCGGTGGTCGTCGTCTTGTACAGCCGCGATCCGCTGTCGCGGTACACCAGGGTGTCGCCATAGATATCGACGCTGGCGTTATACGGCCGGATGCAGTCGCGTACCTCGCCGGGGCTGTAGCCCGCCAGTCGTTTCGCCAGCGCCGCATCGTCGCGCTGGGCTTCGGCTTGCTCGGCCGCGATCTGCGCCGGCGTCGCCGCGCAGGACGACAGCGCCAATGCCGCCGCGGGAAGGATAAAACGCATCATACTGGCCTCCATGTCCCCCTGCGGCGAACATAGCATATTGTCACCTGAATGCATCCTTGCCGGCGCGGCGTTCGGCGAATTCCTTGATGCTCTCCGCGCGCAGGAACGGGCTGGTCGCGCGTTCGAGGGCGATCGTCGTCGGCAACGTCGCCTCGCCGGCGTCGCGCAGCCGCTCGACCTCGGCCATCCGCTCGATCAGCGCGGTATTGTCGGGCTCGACCGTCAGCGCGAATCGCCCGTTCGACAGCGTATATTCGTGGGCACCGTAAACTACCGTCTCGTCGGGCATGCCGGCGAACCGGCGCATGTTGGCGAACATCTGCGCCGCCGTCCCCTCGAACAGCCGGCCGCAGCCCATCGCGAACAGCGTGTCGCCGGAAAACAGCAGCCTATCGTCGGCGAAATGGAACACGACATGCCCGGCGGTATGCCCCGGCGTCTCCAGCACCTGCGCGACGTGATCGCCGATCTGTACCGTGTCGCCTTCACCGACGCCGCGTTGCAGTGTCGCGATCCTCGCGCGTTCAGCCTCCGGCCCGGTCACGATCGCGCCGGTCGCCGCGACGATCCCGGCATTGCCGCCGGTATGGTCGGGGTGCCAGTGCGTGTTCCACACCTGCCCGATCGTCCAGCCGCGTGCCTCCGCCGCGGCGAGCGCCGGTTCGGCCTCCGACGGATCGACCACCACCGTCTCGCCGCTCGCCGCGTCATGGATCAGCCAGATGTAATTATCGGTCAGCGCCGGGATGCGACGGATCTCCAGCGCCATGTCACCACTCGCCGACGTTGGGCATCGATACCCACGGTTCGGCGGGCTCGAGTACGCCGTCCTGCAGCAGTTCGATGGAGATATTGTCGGGGGTGCGGACGAACGCCATATGCCCGTCGCGTGGCGGGCGGTTGATCGTGTAGCCCGCGTCGATCAGCCGCTGGCACGTCGCATAGATATCCCCGACCCGGTAGGCGAGGTGCCCGAAGTTGCGCCCCCCGGTATAGGTTTCGCCCGTCCCGCCTTCGTTGGGCCAGTTGTAGGTCAGCTCGACCTCGGCCTTCGCGCGCTCACCCGGCGCGTTCATGTCCTCGTCGGCGGCGAGGAAGATCAGCGTGAAGCGGCCCTTCTCATTCTCCATCCGCCGCACTTCCCTCAGGCCGAGCACCTCGAAGAAGCGGATCGTCGCGTCGGGATCGGTCACCCGGATCATGGTGTGGAGATAATGCATCGAACGGGCCTCGCTGGAATGGATCGAGGCCGAAGATAGGCTCCGGCCGGCTATTTGCCAGCCTCGAACTGCGCGAGCGCGGCCCTGGCCGACGCCGCGACCGGTCCGTCGCCGCCCAGTTGCGCCGCCTTCGTCCAGCCGCCGCGCGCGCCGGCCTCGTCGCCGGCCAGCGCCGCGATGTTGCCCGCTTCGAGCTGCACCGCCGCGTCGTCGCCCGCGCGCTCCAGCGCCTGCGCGATGTCCGCTTTCGCACGCGGCAGGTCGCCGGTGCGCCGCGCCAGCGTCGCCGACAACAGCCACGCCAGCGGATCTGCGGCCGCATGGAGTAGCGCCTGGTCGAGGTCGCCGCGCGCCGCCGCGCTGTCGCCCGCCGCGACAGCCGCGCGGGCACGATCCAGATGCGCCTCGCCCAGCGCCAGATCCTTCAGCGTCCCGCCCGCCAGCGCGGCGTCGAGCGCGACGCGCGCCTTGGCCGCATCGCCCGCCGCCAGCCAGGCATTGCCCGCCTGTGCCCAGTAATTGCCGGCGCGGGCGTCCTTCGCGGTCGCCGCCGCGCGCGCCGCATCCTCGAACGTGCCGGCGGCGGCGGCATATTTGCCCTGGTTGGCATAGGCGATGCCCAGGCACTGGCGCGCGGGCGGTCCGCCGCTGCCCAGCGCCCATCCGGTCGCCTCCCGCTGGCCGGCGACCGGATCGGCCGTCGCCAGGTCGACGCAGCGATCGTAGCGCGCCTCGCTCGCCTCGGGCGGCGCGGCGCTCTGGAGCATCAGGGCGAGCAGGATCATGGCGTCAGCATCTCGATCGTGCTGATGAGCGTGCCGATATCGGCATCGCGCGACAGCCGGTGGTCGCCGTCCTTGACCAGCACCGTCTGCACATCGGCTGAACGGATTGCGTTCGCCAGGTTCACCGACAGTTCCCACGGCACGTCGGGATCGGCCTGTCCATGGATCAGTCGCACGGGGCAATCGATCGCAATGACCGGCTGCATCACGCGCAGCCGCTCGCCGGCTTCCCAGAAGGCGAGCGTGGTGACGGTCGGCTGGTCCGAATAGGGGGATGCCTCCTCCAGTCGCCCGTGTTCGCGCAAGGTCGCCTTCTGCTCGGGGGTGAAGCCCCAGCTGGTGAAATCGGGGGCAGCCGCGATGCCGACCAGCCCGACGACGCGGTCCGGCCGCGCGAGTGCGGCCAGCAGTATGATCCAACCGCCCATCGACGATCCGACCAGCACCACCGGGCCCGTGACCAGTTCGTCGATCGCCGCCAGCGCATCGTCGCGCCAGTCGGCCAGTGTGTAATCCTCGAACCGCCCCGGACTGGCCCCGCAGCCGGCATAGTCGAAGCGCAGGCACGCACGCCCATGCGCCTTCGCCCACGCCTCGACCGCCAGCGCCTTGGTGCCGGTCATGTCGCTGGCATAGCCGGGCAGGAAGATGAGGGTGGGCCCACGGCCGGGCGTGTGGTGGCAGGCAAGCGTGCGATCGGTCATGTCGGCGGCTGTAGGGGAGGGGGCGTGGCGGGGGAAGGGCGGCCGGAACGGCGCAACGTTACGTCTCCCCCGTTCGTGCTGAGCTTGTCGAAGCACCGTGCTTAGTGCCGCAAGTTCAGTGCGCGCGGATCACAGAGCGGTGCTTCGACAAGCTCCGCACGAACGGGGAGGGGGGCCAGTTGCTCCCCCTCAGAACCGCATCTCGCTCTTCGACACGTCGGGATCGTCGCGGCAGATCGCGCGCAGGTCGCGCCATTGCCGGGCGTCGAGCGCCGGCGTCGCGTTCGCCTGCGCCCTGGCCTTGCCCTCGAACCGCTGGCGCCGTTCGTCGGACATCGGGTGGGTGGACATGTAGACCGCGAGCCGCCCCGCCTTGCCCAGCGCCGCCTCGCCCTTCGCCATCCGGGCGAAGAAGTCCGCCGTGCCGCGTGCCGAAACGCCGGCTTCGCCCAGCACGTCGATCGCATAGCCGTCGGCCCGGCTTTCCGCCTCGCGCGAATAGCCGGCGGCGAGCACGGTGTTGACCCAGCCGCCGACATCGCCGCCCAGGCCGCCCAGCACCACCGACAGCCCCATCTGGCGGATCAGCGCGGCCAGCACGTCGCGGTGCTCGACATGGCCGAGTTCGTGGGCGATCACGCCGGCCACCTCGTCGGGCGATTGCGCGCGGCGCAGCAGGCCTTCGAACACCAGCACATGCCCGCCGGGCAGCGCGACGGCGTTGACCATGCCGACATTGACCACGCGGATGTCGGCGATGCGGGCATCCGGGCCGAGCCGGGTGACGAGCTGTTCCAGCGCGGCCTTGCCGGCGGGTGCCTCACAGGTGCGGTTGCCGAAATCGCCGACCATCAGGTCGCCCAGCCGCCGTTCCGCCTCGCGGGGCACGAACCGCGCCGCCAGCGTCGGAATCTGCGCCACGGTGAACACTGTCACCGCCGCGATCGCGGCACAGATCGCCGCGCCGCCCCACAATCCGACGCGGTCCAGGAACCCGCCATAGCGCACCTCGCCCGGCAGCCTCGTCGCCAGCCCCTCGGGCAGCGGCAGCTCGATGTCGATCCGCCAGCCGGGCCGCCCCTTCAGCCCATATTGCGCGACGCCGTCGTGCGCGCCCAGCGCGGTCAGCATCGCGAAGGCGAACGGCCCGTCGCGGCGATCGTCGTCGATCAGGTGGAAATGATCGCCCTCGGCCATCAGGACGGGACGGCGGCGGACACCGCTCAGCCCGTCATAATGGCCGACGACGACGTCAGATCGCGCCGACATCGAACGCATCGAGCAGCCCTTCGCCCTGGCCCGGCAGCCGCGTGGTCGACTGGGTCAGTTCGTCGAGGTCGAGTTCGCCATATGCGTGCAGGTGGCGGATGAAGAAGCTCCAGTTGCGATAGCCGAGGAAGATGATGCCGATGCCCAGCGTCACGATCACCAGCGCGATGTTGCCCAGGAACAGCTTCAGCCAGTCCTTGGTCCGCGCCTCGAACCCGAAATCGAGTCCGCCGAGCGACAGCTTGCCCACCGCCTCGCGAAAATAGGCGGCGTAGAAGGCGAGGGACAGGAGCGGGACGATGATATAGAAACCCAGAAGCCCGACCAGCAATGCAATGCCCATGGCGGCACGTGCGTCTTGGGCTGTACGCTCGGGTCCCAAGGCCGATGCTGCCATCAAGCCGCCGCCTACCATGACGAAACCCATAACGATGACTGCCACGAAGATCAGCAGGTAGCGCCCGATGATCTTGTTCCAGTCGGCATCGGCGCTGAAGCGGTACGGGCCGAAGCTCATCGCGTTCCAGCGGCGGTTCCACAGGCTGGTCATCGACCACGGAACCATCAGGCCGAACGCCACGAAGCCGACGATCGTCCGCCACATGTACTGGAGCGCATAGCCGAAGCCCTGGTCGTCGCTGCCGCCGCGGATGCCGTGCCAGAAGGTGCGGCTGAGGCGGTAGCGCAGCGCGCGGAACACCGCGACGCCAATCAGGTAGAAGATCGCCAGATAGGCGACGATGCCCAGCAACGCGGCGATGCCGTTGTGCCCGCGCAGGATCAGCGCCTGGATGCCGAACTGCAGTGCGAGCAGCGGGGCCAGGAACAGCACCAGCACCAGCACCCAGCCGATGAACAGCTCCAGCCCCGTGCCGGTCCATTCCAGCCGCTCGTCGATGAAGCGCGTGCGGCTCCACAGATATCGCCGCTCGCGTGCCCGCGCCCAGAAACTGTACACGCCCAGCGTCACGATCGTCAGCAGCAGGTTGGTGAACGCGATCGGCGCGAATTCCTGCCACGTGCCCCTGAATGCGAACGCGCTCGGCGCCGCCTCGTCCTGATCCATCGATGATACCCCCATATCGCGCCGGATTGAGCGCCAGGCGGCGGCGGCGGTCAAGCGCTTTCCCTCATCGCCCCAGAAAGGCGTCCACCTCGCTCGCGAAACGCGCCGGCTGGTCCAGCATGATGAAGTGCCGGCTGTCGGCAATGCCGACCAGCGTCGCGCGCGATCCGGCATAGTCGCGTTCCCACATGGGCTTCGCCTCGGGCGCGGCGGCGGCGTACAGCACGGTGAACGGCCGGGCGGCGATCCTGCCCAGATCGCCGCGCAGGTCCAGGATCATGTCCTCGTACATCGCCTGCGCCACGACCCGCAGGTCGGCCTTTGCGGCCCAGCGCGCGACCTGCATCCGTCCCTCCGGCGTGATGGACAGGTTTCCGCCGGGGTCCGCGGTCACGGCCGGGTCCGCCACCGCCTTCGCCGCGTCGGCGCGGGCCAGCAGCAAGTCGCGCATCTGCGCGGCGCGGGGCGCGACCTTGTCCGCGGTGGCGTCGGGCATCAGCAGCGTCCCGAAAAAGGGCAGGGCATCGACCACCATCAGCCGCCCGACCAGCTGCGGCTCCTGCGCCGCGATCTTCATGCCGATCAGCCCGCCCATCGAATGCCCGATCACCGCCGGCGCGGGGTTGCGCGGGCCGATATGGCCTGGCCGGTCGCGGTCGATGATCGCGTCGTCGATATAGTCGGCGATCTCGCGTGTCAGCGGCTCCAGCACCGGGCCTGCGGCATTGTCTCCGGGATCGTCGCCCGCGAACCCGCGGACCTGGACGATGTGCAGGCGATAGCGACCGGCAAGCTGCCTGCGCGTCGCGTCCCACACTTCGCGCGGGGAGGAGAGGCCGGGGATCAGCACCACGTCCGGCCCATTCCCTTCGACAAGCACGGTGATGCGCTTGCTCTCCAGCATCTCGGCGTGCAGCGGCATCGACAGGGCGATGGCGGCAATAAGGCACAGCAGCCGGATCATCATTGCTCGGTCTCCAGCGCGGGATTGACGAAGATATCCTCGATCGCCAGTTCGAACAGGTCGGCGATGCGAAAGGCGAGGGGCAGGGACGGATCATAGCGTCCGGTCTCGATCGCGTTGACGCTCTGGCGCGATACCTCCAGCGCCTCGGCCAGCGCCTGCTGGCTCCAGCCGCGCTCGCCGCGCAATTCCCTCAGGCGGTTCTTCATGCCGCGCCCCGGCTTTCGATGATCCAGTTGACGATCCCGCCGACGCCCAGGCCGGAAAACCACAGCACCGCCACCCCGTTCCAGATTTCCGGGGCCAGGCCGAACCCGGCCAGAAAACCCCAGACAGTCGTGACCGACAGCATGAAGGCGGTGGCGATCAGCGACTGGCGGACCAGCAGCATGCGGACATATTCGTCCTCCATCTCGATCAGCAGGCGGCCGATCACCACGAATACGCCGATGATCGGCAGGGCGGGCAGCGCGGCGACCAGATAGGCCAGCGCGCCCTGCGGGGTCGCGTGCCGGAACCACAGGTTCGCGCCGACCAGCGCGACGACATAGAGCGTCATCATGCCGATCAGCCGCCAGGTATAGCGGCGCATCGCGGGCGGCATCGGACGGGTGGGCATCGGGAAGTCCTTTCGAATCATGACAAGCACGCTTTACGTAAAGTGTGCTTGTCATGTCAAGTGAACTTTCCATCCTTGCGCCCGGCCGCCGGCGTCCGCATAGGCTCGGCCAATTTCCAAGGAGACCGGCCATGGCCGATAGAGCAGGCGGGCTTCCCGTCGTGTCCAACCCGTTCGTCGCCGATGTCTTCACCGACGAGGCGATCGCGTTCGACTATGTCAACGGCACGATCCGCATTACGCTGGCGACGCTCAAGATGGCGGAGCCGGCGGCGCCGTCGCCGATGCATTTCGTCGCCAACGCCCGCGTGGTGATGACGGTGCCCGGCGCGCAGCGTCTGGCGATCGCGCTGTTCGACTATCTCAAGAAGAACGGCCTCGACCCGGCCGAGGTCGTCGGCGGCGGCGAGGAGACGGCGAAGAACTGAATGGGGTCAGCCCCTCAGCCGCTCCACCATCTCGTTCGCCAGCAGGCTCAGCGTGTCGTCGCGCGCGCCCATCACGACGATGCGGTCGCCGGGCCGAGCGGTCGCCACCAGGTGCGCCGCCGCCGCCGCGCGATCGGGGATATGCAGCGCCTGCCGCCCGGAAACGGCGACGTCGGCCGCGATCTCCGCGCTGCCCACTTCGCGCGCCACCGTGCCACCCTGATATACCGGGTCGGGCAGCACCAGCACGTCGTCCGCCGCCAGATGCTCGACGAAGGTCGCGACGAGTTCGCGCCGCATCACCTTCAGCGGGCCATAGCCGTGCGGCTGGAACAGCGCGAGCACGCGGCCGGGAAAGGCGTGGAGCGTCGCCAGTGTGGCGGCGATCTTGTCCGGGTTGTGCCCGAAATCGTCGATCACCGCGACGCCGCCCGCCTCGCCGACCAGCTCGAAGCGGCGGCGGAGGCCGGTGAAGCCCGTGATCGCTTCGACAGCGTCGTCCAGGCCCACGCCCGCCGCGACGCACGCCGCGATCGCTGCCAGCGCATTGGCGACGTTATGCGCGCCTGGCACCGCCAGCCGCACCCGCCGTCGCGTGTCGCCCGTGATCAGGTCAAACCCGATCGCGAACGGCTCCGGCGCGAGGTTTTCCGCCGTCAGGTCCGCCGGTCGCCCGATCGCCACCGTCGTCAGCCGGTCGCGATCCAGCGTCACCGCCAGCGCCGCCGCTTCGGCATCGCCGACATTGACCACGGTCGCCCGCGCCTTTGCAGAGAAGTCGCCGAACAGCGTCCGCAACTCCTCCAGCGACTTGTGGTCGAGGCTGACGTTGTTGAGCACCGCGATCCGCGGATCGTACAGCGCGATCGATCCGTCGCTCTCATCGACTTCGCTGACATAAGTCGCGGGATCGCCGACCAGCGCGGAGGCGAAGGGCGCGTGCGGAGCGACGAAGTTCTTCATCACCGCGCCGTTCATCACCGTCGGGTCGCGGCCGCATGCGTGCAGGATCCAGCCGATCATGCCGGTGACGGTCGACTTGCCGCTGGTCCCCGCGACGCCGATCGACAGCGCCGCCTGGTTGAACAGCAGCGCGTTGAGTTCCGCCCGCGTCATCCGCGCGGCACCGATCCGCGCCGCGGCGATCATGTCGGGCACGCTGCCCTCCACCGCGGCGGAGGCGACGACGGTCTGGTCGGCCGACACGACGCCGCTGCCGTCCTGCGGGTGGAGCGCGATGCCCAGTGCCTTCAGCGCGTCGAACTTCGCGGGCACGCGCCCGGCGTCCAGGCTGCGGTCCGATCCCGCGACCAGCGCGCCGCGCCCGGCCAGGATCATCGCCAGCGGCATCATCCCCGAACCGCCGATACCCACGAAGAAGAAGCGTTTGCCGACTAGCATCGCGCCGCGCTATCGCGGGCTGATGCGCTCCGCCACCCCTTTCGCGATCCTCCGCCGGTGAAGATCGCCGTCTGCGCGCCGGCGCGTTCGATCAGCCCGGCCGGCGCCGCCCGCGTCGCCGCCTTCGCCGCGCTCTATTATCCGCAGGTCGAACTGGTGATCGATCCGCAATCCTTCCTGGTAGAGGGGCATTTCGCCGGCAATGACCGGGTCCGGGCCGAGACCTTCCTGAAATACGCCAATGACCCGAGCGTAAACGCGATCTGGT
Organism: Sphingomonas sp.; assembly: GCF_035910975.1. Classification (GTDB taxonomy): domain Bacteria; phylum Pseudomonadota; class Alphaproteobacteria; order Sphingomonadales; family Sphingomonadaceae; genus Sphingomonas. The sequence goes on along the minus strand of NZ_JAMHWM010000042.1, from coordinate 64,317 downwards.
TCGGCCGTGGCGGCTATGGCTCGAACCGAATCCTGCGCGAGGTGATGCCGGAGCTGGGCGCGGCGGCGCGCGACAAGAGCTATCTCGGCTTTTCCGACATGGGCTTCCTGCTCGGCGCGCTCTACGCCCGGCGGATCGGCAAGCCTGTGCACGGCCCGATGGCGTCGAACGTCACCGAACGGTCGAGCGGTATCCCCGTCGGCCGCGCGCTCGGCTGGCTGGTCGATCAGGATCGGCGGGTGCTGGAGCCGACGCTCGATGGTCGCCCGGCGGCCTGCTTCAACCTCGTCATCCTGTGCGCGCTGCTCGGCACGCCCTGGGTGCCCGACCTGACCGATCACATCCTCTACCTCGAGGAAGTCGGCGAGAGCTATTACCGGATCGACCGCCTGCTGTTCCAGATGGCGAACGCGACGCAGTTGAAGGGCATCGCCGGCGTCCGCCTGGGCAGCGTCACCGACGTCCCCGCCGACGAGGGCGCCGAACAGTTCGGGGAGACGCTGGACCAGATGATGGAGCGCTGGTGCCGCGACATGGGCGTGCCCTACCTCGGCCGCGCGCGGGTGGGGCATGACGCGGACAATATGGTCGTGCCGTTCGGAGTCGCGGGCGGCCTGTGATTGCAAGAGCAATCACAGGACTCGCCACGTCGGGCAGCGGGACCGGCAACGCCGGTCAGGTCTGACGGCGGGGCGGCGTCAGGCTATCCCGTAGTCGATTCTGCCGGATTTGCGCCGAATCCAGTGGGAGTGATTGACGCCAACATGATTGGCAGCAAGATCATGATATTTCCAACATGGATGGCTATTCCATCGGTGGGTTCCCATGCGGGACCGACGTTGAATGGGATCACCATGAATCCGATCCATGCCTCGGCTAGTGCCGCGTCGCGCAGGCGGCGATATGTCAAGACGATCAACCAGATATATGCCGGTGCTCCAACGGCGAGTCGAAGCCAGTCAGGCCAGCCGGCGACGGAAATTGCTATTGGTGCGCCGATCGCCATGCACAGCAGCCCCAACGCCGTCAGGCGGTACCGGCCGGGTTCGGATAGATCGGCAAGCGGCAATCTCATGACAACATCTTAGCTCAGGCCGGTGGGGCGGCAAGCTTAGCGTGATGCCCCAGCGTTCGCTGGGGCGACGGATAGTGGCCGCTTGCCTTACGCCGGTCTCTCACGGCATAGGCGCGCGCTCCATTTCAAGTAAGGCCCACCCCCATGTCCGCGCATTTCCGCATCACGCTGCCCGACGGTTCCGTCCGTGAGGTAGCCCCGGGGACTACCCCGGCGGATATCGCCGCGGCGATCGGGCCCGGCCTCGCCAAGGCGGCGATCGCCGCGCGGGTCGACGGCGAACTGCGCGACATCGGCCGCGCGTTCGAGGGTGATGCACAACTCGCGCTGGTGACGGCGAGGGACGAGGCCGACGCGCTCGAACTCGCCCGCCATGATTTCGCGCATGTGCTGGCGGAGGCCGTGCAGGCGCTGTTCCCCGGCACCCAGATCACCTTCGGACCCGCCACCGACGACGGCTTCTACTATGATTTCGCGCCGAAGGATCGTCCGTTCACCGAGGAGGACCTGCCCGCGATCGAGGCGAAGATGCGTGAGATCATCGCGAAGGACGAACCACTGATCCGCGAGGTGTGGACGCGCCAGGCGCTGATCGATCGCTGGGCGGCGCAGGGTGAAAGCTTCAAGGCTGAGTGGGCGCAGGAACTGCCCGAGGGCGAGGAACTTACCGTGTACCGCGCGGGGAAGGGCGAGGGCGCCTGGCTCGACATGTGCCGCGGGCCGCACCTCGCCTCGACCGGCAAGCTCGATCCCCAGGCGTTCAAGCTCACGCGCGTATCGGGCGCCTATTGGCGCGGCGACCAGAAAAACGCGATGCTCAGCCGCATCTACGGCACCGGCTGGCTGAACAGGAAGCAACTCGACGCACACCTCCACATGCTGGAGGAGGCGGGCAAGCGCGATCACCGCAAGATCGGACAGGAAATGGACCTGTTCCACCTCCAGTCGGAGGCGCAGGGTTCGGTATTTTGGCACCCCAACGGCTTCATCCTGTGGCGCCAGCTGGAGGCGTACATGCGCCGCCGCCTCGACGCCGCCGACTATGCGGAGGTCAAGACTCCGCAGTTGATGGACGCCCGCCAGTGGGAACAGTCGGGCCACTGGGGCAAGTATCGCGAGAACATGTTCGTGGTGCCCGACGAGGTGCCGAACACCGAGGATGAGGGCGCGGTTATCTCCGCCGACGCCGACCTGATGGCATTGAAGCCGATGAACTGCCCGGCGCATGTCCTGATCTTCAAGCAGGGTATCAAGAGCTACCGCGATCTGCCGATCCGCATGGCCGAATTCGGCTGCTGCCATCGCAACGAACCGCACGGCGCGCTCCACGGCATCATGCGCGTGCGCCAGTTCACCCAGGACGACGCGCACATCTTCGTCCGTGAGGATCAGGTGGTGGCCGAGGTTCGTAAGTTCTGCGAGCTGCTCGACAGCGTGTACGAGCATCTGGGCTTCACCGATTACGCCGTGAAGCTGGCGCTGCGCCCGGAGAAGCGGTTCGGTTCGGACGAGATGTGGGACATCGCCGAGGAGGAACTGCGCCAGGCCGTCCAGCAATCTTCGCTCAGCGACGCGATCAAGGCGAAGTTCGAGGAACTGCCGGGCGAGGGCGCCTTCTACGCCCCGAAACTGGAATTTCACCTGACCGACGCGATCGGCCGCACGTGGCAGGTCGGCACGATCCAGTCGGATCGCGTACTGCCCGATCGCCTCGACGCGAGCTACGTCGGCGAGGATGGCGAGCGCCACCGGCCGGTGATGCTCCACCGCGCGATCCTGGGTACGTTCGAACGCTTCATCGGCATCCTGATCGAGCATCACGCCGGCCGCTTCCCGATGTGGCTCGCGCCGGTCCAGGCGGTGGTCGCGACGATCGTCAGCGACGCCGATGATTATGCCCGCCAGGTCGCGGCACGGCTGCGCGCCGCCGGCATCCGCGTCGATACCGACCTGCGCAACGAGAAGATCAACTACAAGGTGCGCGAGCACTCGCTGGCGAAGGTTCCCGCGCTGCTCGTCGTCGGCAAGCGCGAGGCGGAGGAGGGCAGGGTCGCCGTTCGCCGCCTCGGCTCTGACCGCCAGGAATTCGTGCCGCTCGACGAAATCGTGGCCCGACTGAACGTGGAAGCGACGCCGCCGGACCTCTGCTGACGGGTACTTTCGCTTGTTGAGCGTTTTCCCTATATAGCGCCCGTCAGATTGCTACAGGAGACCAGACTATCCGTCCGCCCATGATGCGCCGGCCGATGCAGCCGGCATTGACCGGCCCCCGGTTCAACGAATTCATCCAGTCCCCCAAGGTCCGCGTGATCGATCACGAGGGCGAGAATCTGGGTGTGATGTACACGCGCGAAGCTATGGAGCAGGCGCGCGAGCTCGGGCTGGACCTGGTTGAGGTATCGCCCAACGCCGATCCGCCGGTCGCCAAGTTCCTCGATGTCGGCAAGTACAAGTACGAGGCGCAGAAAAAGGCGAACCTCGCCCGCAAGTCGCAGAAGACGCAGGAGATCAAGGAGATCAAGATGCGTCCGAACATCGACGACCACGACTATGACACCAAGATGAAGAAGGTGGTCGAGTTCATCGGCGAGGGCGACAAGGTGAAGGTCACCATGCGCTTTCGCGGGCGCGAGTTGAGCCACGGCCAGCTCGGCATGAATGTGCTCCAGCGCGTCGCCGAGCAGGTCGCCGAGGTGGCGAAGGTCGAGGCATATCCGCGCATGGAAGGTCGCCAGATGCTGATGGTGCTGGCCCCGAAATAGCTTTTTCGAAAGCCGGGTATTGAAATTTCGGCCGCCGGCGGGGTTTCCGCCGGCGGCCGTTTTTCTGCGCCCGTTCCGTCATTAACACACCGGGATCACTCAAAAAATGCCGCCGCGGGAGATGAGTTGCTACTTGCAACTGTGTCAATTGCGCACTTTCCCTAGGAAATCCGCATCTTCCGGTATGGCGGGGGGCTAGCCAAGTGCCGCGCGGCGCGGCACACAGTGCGGCAACGATAAAAACAGAATTCGAAAAGAGAGGATTGCCGACCATGCGTAAGCTCGCACTGCTCGTCACCGTTGCCGCGTCCGCGATTGCGCTGCCCGCCGCGGCGCAGACCGCGGCCGGCCCGCAGGACACCGCCGGGACGGAACAGGATCAGGGCTATACCAGCGCGGGCGACGTCGTCGTCACCGCGACGCGCCGCGCAGAGCGCCTGGCCGACGTTCCGGTCGCCGTGTCGGCGGTTTCGACCGAGCAGCTCCAGCTCTCCGGCGCCAACGACATCCGCCAGCTCAACCAGCTCGCGCCGTCGCTGCTCGTCTCGTCGACGGGGTCGGAGGCCAACACCTCGGCCCGTGTACGCGGCATCGGCACCGTCGGCGACAACCCGGGCCTCGAAAGCTCGGTCGCGGTGTTCATCGATGGCGTCTATCGTTCGCGCTCGGGCGTCGGCATGAACGAGCTGGGCGAGGTCGAGCGCGTCGAGGTGCTGCGCGGGCCGCAGGGCACGCTGTCGGGCCGCAACGCGTCGGCGGGCGTCATCAACATCATCTCGAAGCAGCCGAGCTTCTCGGGCTTCAGCGGCATGGCGGAGGCGACCTACGCCAATTACGACGCCTGGCGCTTCCAGGGCGCGCTCAACGCCCCGCTGGGCGAGACGGCGGCGCTGCGCGTCGATGGCGTCTATGCGAAGCGCGACGGCTTCTACTGGGATCCCGCCAACAACACCGACGTCAACGATCGCAACCGCTATTTCGTGCGCGGCCAGCTGCGTTTCGAGCCGTCGAGCGACCTCAGCATCCGCCTGATCGCCGATTATACCAAGCGTGACGAGAAATGCTGCGCCGCGACCTATGTCGGCCGGTCGATCAACCCGTTCATCGGCGATCTCAACGAGCTTTCGACCCTGCCGACCACCGCGGCGCTTCCCAATGCCAACGGCAACAACATCATCAACGTGATCCGCGATCTCGGCCAGCCGCTGGCACGGGTGAATGCCGCCGGTTATGATCGCACGATCTCGACCTCGCCGGGCCGCAGCTTCGCCGGGACGACGAAGGACTGGGGCGTTTCGGGCCAGGTCGACTGGAACCTGGGCGGCGCCACGCTCACCTCGATCACCGCCTATCGCCACTACAAGTCCGATCAGGGTTCGGACACCGATTATTCGGCGGTCGACATCCTCTATCGCGCCGCCAACGGCCTGTCGGGTCGCGAATTCAAGACGCTGAGCCAGGAACTGCGCCTGCAGGGCGAGGCGTTCGGCGGCAAGCTGGACTGGCTGGTCGGCGGCTATTTCGCCGACGAGGATCTCGACGTCGTCGATAATCTGCGCTTCGGCAACCAGTATGGCCGCTTCGCCACCTGCCGCCTCGTCTCGGGCGGCGCGCTCGCGCAATTCTATTCGCCGACCAGCACGGGCTGTCTCTCGCCGACCGGTTCCGCGGTGCTGTCGGGCCTGGTGCCTGGCGTGGCCTCGCCGTTCGGCGCCGCCGGCCCGGCGCTCGTCGCCGCGATCAACCGGCTCGACGGGATCAACGACAAGGGTTCGATCGCCGATCGCTATCACCAGAACAGCCGCAACTATGCGTTCTTCACGCACAACATCTTCCACATCACCGACCGGGTCGATCTGACCCTCGGCGCCCGCTACACCAACGAACGCAAGCGGCTGAACGCCAGCTTCACCAACGACAACGTCGCCTGCGTGCAGAATCAGACCGCGCTGGTGCCGTTCCTGTCCAACGCCGGCCTCGCGCCGGTGGCGGGCGGCATCATCGGCCTGTCGTGCCAGGGCAATTCCACGGCCGAACTGAACGGCGTCAGCATCAATTCCAGCCGCAAGGAAGACGAGATCACCGGCACTGCCGTGCTGTCGTACAAGCCGTCCGATCCGCTGCTGCTCTACGCCAGCTATTCGCGCGGCTACAAGGCGGGCGGCTTCAACCTCGACCGCTCGGCGCTCAAGTCGCCGGTCCTGCCGTTCGCGGCGACCGTGGGCGGCGCGCAGGCGCTGGCCGGCGCGCTCCAGTTCGATCCGGAAAAGGTCAACGCCTTCGAAATCGGCGCAAAGTACGCGCGCGGGCCGGTGACGATCACCGCCGCCGCCTTCCGCCAGGAATTCAAGAACTTCCAGCTCAACACCTTCAACGGCACCGTCTTCCTGGTCGCGACGGTGAACAGCTGCTCGACCGATCTGGCCGGTGCCGACCGCGATCTGAGCGCGGCGACCGGCGCCTGCGCGGCCGATAACGTCAAGTACGGCGTGCGCTCGCAGGGCGTCGAGCTGGAGGCGAACCTCCAGCCGGCGCGCGACGTGAACTTCGCGCTCGGCATCACCTGGTCGGACACCAGCTATCGCAGCAACCTGGTCGGGTCGCAGGCGGGCCTGCCGCTCGATCCGGCGCTGCGCGTGCTGCCGGGCAAACGCCTGTCGAACGCGCCGGAATGGGTGGCGACCAGCTCGTTCGCCTGGACGCCGCGTCTCGGCGGATCGGGCCTGTCGGGTCTGTTCTACATCGACGGCCGCCTGAGCGACGATTACAACACCGGTTCCGATCTGTTCCCACAGAAGGCGCAGGACAGCTTCTTCGTCGCCAACGCCCGCATCGGCATCCGCGGGCCCGGTGAACGCTGGGCGCTCGAATTCTGGGGCCAGAATATCTTCGACAAGGATTACGCCCAGGTCGCGTTCAACTCGCCGTTCCAGGCGGGCACGACGGCGGCGCCGTTCGCCGATCCGCAATATCCCGGCGGCCGCCAGATCTTCTCGCAATATCTGGCCGAACCGCGCACCTATGGCGTGACGGGCCGGGTGAGGTTCTGACACGGGCGGCCTCGCTTAGCGCGAGCTAAGCGAGGACTCGCCACGTCGGGCGGCGGGTTCGGCAACGCCGAACACGTCCGACGGCGTGGCGGAAAGACGAGAGAAACAACAGCCGGGCATCCCAGTAGATGTCCGGCTGTTGTTTCTTTGATCGCTGACTTGCCCGTCGGTTGGAGCGCGAGCCGTTCGTTTCCCGGCGAACCTTGGAACCGCACGCATACGCCCGATCACGGTTAGCCACGGACGCCTTAAACCACCCGATCCACGGTCTCCCAGCCTTGAGAAGTTGGATTTCTTCTGCTTCCACCCGGATGGGGCCGCGGCGAGTATCGACGTCCACTCGCGGCCGGGGCAAAGGTGGCAAAGGTAGCAAAAGTGACAAGCGAGGACGAATTGACCGCGTTTCCGTCACCTTTGCCGGGGGCGGGGTCAGTCGCAGCCACCACCGCCGTCGCCGCAACTCGATGCGCTGTCGCTGCTCCAGCCGCCGCCATCGCCGCCTTCGCCGCCCGCGCCGGCATCGCCCCGTCGTGTGGCCGGACCACGGCTCGCCAGCACCATCGCCAGCACCAGTCCGGCGCCGACGATCAACGCCACCGCCAGGACTGCGATCATGCCGGCGGCTCCCACAATTCGATCGCATTCCCCTCTGGGTCATGGATGCGCGCGAACTGGCCCACCTCGGGCGAATTCCATTCGGGCTTCACCGTCACCGCGATGCCCGCCGCATTGAGCTGTTCGAGCAGCGAATCGAGGTCGCTGACGCGCAGGTTGAGCATGAATGCCTTGTCGGCGGCGAAATAATCGGTGTCGGCCTTGAACGGTGCGAACACCATCGGTCCGCCCTGGACCTTCCACGCCCATTCGTCGGGCGCGCCCTCGCCGGTCGAATCGCATCCCGCGCCGATGCCCAGATGCTCGCGATACCAGGCATTGAGCGCGTCGGGGTCCTTCGCGCGAAAGAACAGGCCACCCATTCCCAGCACCGGCATCGCGTCTCTCCCCGGATCGTCCGGGCGACAGGATAGGGCGGGCGACAAGGCTTGTCGAACCCGCCGAACGGGGGGATAGGCACAGGCTATGAACCAGCCGCCTGTCATCGTCCTCGTCCGCCCGCAGCTTGGCGAGAATATCGGCAAGGCGGCGCGCGCGATGCTCAATTTCGGGCTGACGGAAATGCGGCTGGTGTCGCCGCGTGACGGCTGGCCCAACCCGGCCGCAGGTCCCGCGGCAAGCGGCGCGGATGTCGTGCTGGCCGAGGCCCGCGTGTTCGACAGTGTGGCGGATGCGGTTGCCGATTGCGCGCACGTCTATGCGACGACGGTGCGCAAGCGCGGCGTGACCAAGCCGGTGCTGACGCCGGAGGACGCGGCCGGCGCGATCCACGCCGCTGCCGGCCGTTCCGCTATCCTGTTTGGTCCCGAACGCTCGGGGCTGGAGACCGACGACGTGGCGCTCGCCCGCGCGATCCTGACGGTGCCGATCAATCCCGATTTCGGCAGCCTCAACCTGGCGCAGGCGGTGATCCTGGTCGCCTATGAATGGTCGAAGGGGCAGGGGCTGGCGAGCCCGCCGGCGACCGAGCTCGATCCCCCCGCGCCGCAGGAGGAATGGGAGGGGATGTTCGGCCAGATCGATGCGATGCTCGAACGGTCGGGCTTCTACTATCCGCCCGATCGCGTGCCGACGACGCGCCGCACGCTGCGCGGCATGCTGACCAAGCCCGGCTGGACCACCATGGAACTACGCACCTTCCGCGGCGTGCTGTCGGCGCTGGAGGGCAAGAAAGGGCCGCGCGGTTGAGCGCTGCGTCGTACCACGGCTGTCGTTCGTGACGCGCCATCTTGCAAAATTCGGCGATTTGAGGGACTTTCGGCGCATCCCGTTTCTGTTCGAAGGCACGTCGACATGTCCATCCTGCTGACCGCGCTGCTTGCGATGGCTCCCGCCCAGGCGGCCGATCCCGGCCCGGAGGCGAAGAAGGACCGCATGGTCTGCAAGCGCGAGGACGCGACCGGGTCGCGCATGGGCGCCAAGCGCATCTGCAAGCGCTCTTCGGAATGGGCCGAATATTACAAGAGCATTGATCCCAACGGCCGCGCGCTCGACCCCATGGGCAGCCGGGTCGGGGGGCTCGGTAACTACGAGCAGGCTGCCAATCGATAGCCGCCGTCGCCCTGCTGCGCAGTTGCGGCAACTGGTGGCATCGCAGGTTGTGGTCCTGCCGACGATCAGCATTGCGTGGGGGAATATGCAGTTTTCCTTGTGGAGTGACCGATGATTTCCGTACTTGTTACCGCGCTGCTCGCGGCCGCCCCCGTCCAGGCCGCGCCGCCTGCCGCCGCCGCCGACGCCAAGAAGGACCGCATGGTCTGCAAGCGCGAGGACGCGACCGGATCGCGCATGGGCGCCAAGCGCATCTGCCGTACCGCCTCGGAATGGGCCGAATATTACAAGAGCATCGATCCCAACGGCCGCGCGCTCGACCCGATGGGCAGCCGTGCCCAGGGCACCGGCAAGGTGCAGTCGGGCTATCCGGGCATGTGATCCCGTGGCCGAGGCTTGACCTCGGCCGCCCATGGCCCTAGTGGCCGCGCCTTCGCAATGGCCCCGCATTCCGGTGAAGCGGTGGCCCGGTCGCGCCCATATGGCGCGCGGTCGGCGGATACCGGAACCAACGTCAACCGATTGCCAAAGGACTGAATATGTCGAAGCGCGCCAGCGCCAAGTACAAGCTCGACCGCCGGATGGGCGAGAACATCTGGGGTCGTCCGAAGTCGCCCGTCAACAAGCGCGAATACGGCCCCGGCCAGCACGGCCAGCGCCGCAAGGGCAAGATGTCGGATTTCGGCATCCAGCTGCGCGCCAAGCAGAAGCTCAAGGGCTATTACGGCGACGTCACCGAAAAGCAGTTCCGCGCCTGCTATCATGAGGCCGCCCGGATGAAGGGCGACACCGGCCAGAACCTGATCGGCCTGCTCGAACAGCGCCTGGACATGATCGTCTATCGCGCGAAGTTCGCGCCGACGATCTTCGCTGCGCGCCAGCTCGTCAGCCATGGCCACGTCCGCGTGAACGGCGTGAAGTGCAACGTCGCCTCGCGCCGCGTCTTCCCGGGCCAGGAAATCACGCTGGGTTCGAAGGCGCAGGAAATGGCGCTGGTGATGGAAGCGCAGAGCCTCGCCGAGCGCGACATCCCCGAATATGTCGCCCCGGACGGCGCGGCCAAGGTGACCTTCATCCGCGTACCGACGCTGGACGAAGTGCCTTATCCGGTGAAGATGGAGCCGAACCTCGTCGTGGAATTCTATTCGCGCTAAGCGCGAATGGAATGAGCAGAGGTTCGCGCTCGGCCGGCGGCGCCGATGCGCCGTCCGACGACGCGGCTTCGCCGCGGCGCGATGCCGGGAAAGAAAAAGGGCGGCTCCCTCACGGGAGTCGCCCTTCTTCGTTCACATCCCCATCGCCTTGCGCAGGAAGGCGTCCGACTGGCTCAACATCCGCGTCCGCGCGGCAGCGTCGTCCAGATAATGGTCGAGCGCGTCGAACTCGACATAGTCTACCTGTCCCTTCACGTCGCGGATGCGATCCGCCATCAGCCGTGACTGGGCATGACCGACATTGGTGTCGCGGGTGCCGTGAAACAGCAGCACCGGCGCCTTGATCGTGCCGGCGTTGCGTGCGGGCGATCCGTCACGGAGGTGCGCGCCGCGCCCGATGAACGCATCGACCTGGGGGAAATGGGTATAGCCGCGCGCTTCCTCGCGGGTCATGTCCAGGTCGGTGACGGGGGCGACCGCGACGATCGCCTTGAACAGCGCCGGGTCCAGCGCAGGCGATTGCAGCGCGGCATAGCCGCCATAGGACCAGCCGAAGATCGCCAGCTTCGCCGGATCGGCGCCCTGTTTCACCAGCCACTTGCCGCCGTCGTTCACGTCGCCGACGGCAGTGCGCCATGACTGGAAGCCGTTCTTCTGGAACCACGCGTCGCCATAGCCCGACGATCCGCGAAAATTGGGCTGGAGCACCGCGTAACCACGGTTGGCGAAGAACTGCGACAGCCAGTCGAAGCCCCACTCGTCGCGCGCCTCCGGCCCGCCGTGCGGCATGACGATCGCGGGCAGGCCCTTGGCCGATGTCGCGCCGGGCGGCAGCGTCAGATAACCGGGGATCGTCGTCCCGTCGGCGGCTGGGTAGGTCACCGGCCGGACCGCCGCCAGCGTGACCTTGCCCAGCGGAGGCCGGACCGCGGCGACTTCCTCCAGACGTTTCGCTGCCTTGTCGAACAGATAGTAGCGCCCCGGATCGACGTCGCTGCCGGCGAACACCAGCAGCTTGCTCTCGTCGGTGCTGGCGTCGATCACGCTCAAGGACTTGCCCGTCAGCGCGCGCGACAGGCTGTCGCGCAGCGCCTTGGTCGCGGGATCAAAGAACTCGGCGACGCGGTGATCGGTCGCGTAGCTGACGCCCACCACGCGCTGGTGCCGCCCGACACGGACTAGCCCGTCGACATCGACCTGCGGATGGGCATGGACCAGTTCCTTCTTCAGGCTGCCGTCCAGCGCCACCTTGAACAGCGCCAGCCGCCCGTTCAGCTTGTCGAAGCCATAGACGACGTTCAGGTCGCGATCGACGGCGTAGGGATTGAACCCGTTGCGCGTGGCGACTTCATATTCGCTCAGCCGGTCCCAACCGCGGTTGCCGGGTTTGCGGTACAGGTAGATGATCCGCGATCCGTCATAACCCTGCGCATTGGGCGGCCGCATCCCCATCACGCGTACGGTGCCGTGCCCGTCGCTGATATAGTCCACCGCGTCGTCGCGTGGCGGCTCGACCACCCGGCGGCTCAGCGATTTCGTGTCGACCATCTCGACGCCCAGTCCCTGCCGCGTCTCCGCCATGCGGGTACCGAGCGAGTCCTCGGGAACGAACTGCCGCGTGACCAGCGCGGTGGCGCCGCCCGAATCGCCGCCGCCCCAATCGATCAGCCGGCCGCCGTGCTGCATCAGTCCCATCGCGCGGCTGCTGTCGCGGGCCGACACCACCTTCATGTCGGTGCCGTCGGCGTTGATCGCGATCAGGCGGCCGAACGACAGATGCTGGCCGTTCACGTTTTGGCGGATCGTCACCGAACAGATCAGCCGCGTCGTGCTCGCCCAGTCGCAGCCGTTCAGCTGATCGGGATCGCCCGATGTCCGCGTGAGCGTTTTCGGTGCGCCACCGGCCACCAGATCGCCGATCATAAGCATCGCGCTGCGCCCTTGCCCCGCTACGATCATCGCCACCTTGCTGCCGTCCGGCGACAGGCTGATGCCTTGCAGATTCTCTCGCGCGCCGAACGCGGCGGCGGCATCGGTCGCGCTCATCGGCGCCTGCGTCTGCGCTTGCGCGGTCGATAGGGTAAGGATCGCGGTAGTGCTCGCCAGGCCTTTCAGGAAACGCATCGATCCACCCCTGTATTGTTATGCCGTCCAGCCTAGCCCGCGCGCCGTCGATGGCAACCGGGCTTGTCCGGGCGCGCGTCCGCTGTCACACCCTCCACCATCCCGACCGTTTTTTCCGGAGTGCGCCGATGCGCCGTCTTTCCCTGCTCCTGCCGCTCGCTCTGCTCGCTGCCTGCCAGTCCGGCGGGGGCGGAGATACCGCTGCGGAGGTCGCGCCAGCGATCCCGACGATGCAGCGTCTCGTCCAGCAGCTCTCGTCCGATGAGTTCGAGGGCCGTGCGCCGGGCACCGCGGGCGAGAAGAAGACGCTCGACCTGCTCGTCGCCGAATTCTCGAAGCTGGGGCTTCAGCCCGGCAACAACGGCAGCTGGTTTCAGGACGTGCCGCTGGTCGAGATCACCGCGAAGAACGTCTCGCCGCTGACCTTCACCGGCGGCAAGGCGACCGTCAGCGCGGCCTATGGCCCCGAAATGGTCGTCGGCACCTATCGCAGCGACGGCAAGCGGATCGACATCAAGGATTCGCCCGTCGTCTTCGTCGGCTATGGCATCAATGCGCCGGAAAAGAACTGGAACGACTATGCCGGTGTCGATGTGAAGGGGAAGACCGTCGTCATCCTCGTCAACGATCCCGATTATGAGAACGAGGGGCTGACCGGCCCGTTCAGCGGCCGCGCGATGACCTATTACGGGCGCTGGACCTACAAGTTCGAGGAGGCCGCGCGCCAGGGCGCCGCCGCCGCGATCATCGTCCACGATACCGTACCCGCCGCCTATGGCTGGAACGTCGTCCAGTCGAGCTGGACCGGCCCACAGCAGGTCGCCGACAGCGCCAATGCGAACGCCGATCAGTCGGCGGCGATCGGCTGGATCAGCAATGACAAGGCGAAGGCGCTGATGGCCTCGGCTGGGCAGGATCTTGTTGCGCTCACCGCTGCCGCCAGGAAGTCGGGCTTCCGCGCGGTCGATCTGGGCGTGAGGGCGTCGGTCGCCTTCGACAACCAGATCCGCAAGCACATGTCTAAGAACGTCGTCGCGCTGCTGCCCGGCACCACGCAGAAGGACGAATACGTCCTCTACACCGCGCACTGGGATCACCTCGGCCGCTGCGAGAAGGCGCCGGACGGCGACGATATCTGCAACGGCGCGATCGACAATGCGACCGGCACAGCGGCGCTGGTCGCGCTGGCGGAAGCCAATGTGAAGGCGGGACCGACCACGCGCAGCCAGGTGTTTCTGGCGGTGACGGCGGAGGAATCGGGCCTGCTCGGCGCGCAATATTACGCCGCCAACCCGGTGTTCCCGCTCGCGAAGACGGTGGCGGGCGTCAACATGGACGCGCTGTCGATGGCTGGGCCTGCCAAGAACGTCGTGGTGATCGGCAAGGGCAAGTCCGATCTCGACACCTATCTCGAACGCGCACTGGCCGTGGACAACCGCGTCGCCACGATCGAGCCGACGCCGGAAAAGGGCTTCTACTACCGCTCCGATCACTTCGCCTTCGCGCGCAAGGGCGTGCCTATGCTCTATTTCGAGGGCGGCGACGATCTGATCTCCGGCGGTCGCGCGGCGGGCGAGGCGGCGGCCAAGGATTATGAGGCGAATCGCTATCACGGCCCCAAGGACGAATATGATCCCAACTGGAACTGGGACGGTGTCGCCGCCGACCTGAAGCTCTACTACCGCGTCGGCCGCTCGCTCGCGACCACCACAGAATGGCCCAACTGGGTGACCGGCGACGAATTCCGCGCGATCCGCGACAAGAGCAGGGAGGGGGCTGCGCGCAAATGACAAGTGGTGCTGCCCGTCCTACATCTGCGGCATGACACAGGCTCCTCCTCCCGAATGGGCGCCGCATGACGCGGTGTGGATCGGCTTTCCGTCGCATGGCGAGTTGTGGCTCGACGATCTCGATCCCGCGCGTGAGGAAGTGGTGGCGTTCGCGCGTGCCGTCCATGCCGACGGGCGGGGCGAGCGGGTGCTGCTGGTCGCCGCTGACGGCGAGGCGGCGGAGGCGGCGCGCGCGATGGCGCCGTTCGCCGAGGTGGTCGTCCAGCCGTTCGGCGACATCTGGCTGCGCGATACCGCCGCGATCCTGACCGGGGACGGCAGCGCGCGCGATTTCCGCTTCAACGGCTGGGGCGGGAAGTACGACCTGCCGGGTGACGAGGATATCGGCGAGCGACTGGCCGGCGATCGCGGCATCGCGGTCAGATGGTGCGACTGGGTGCTGGAAGGCGGGGCGATCGACGGCGACGGCACCGGCCTTGTCGTCACCACCGAGCAATGCCTGCTCAATCCCAACCGCAACGGACGGATGCCGCAGGGGGAGATCGAGGCGAAGCTGGCGTCCGATCTCGGCTACGGCCGTGTCCTGTGGCTCGGCGACGGCCTGCTCAACGACCACACCGACGGCCATGTCGACAATCTCGCGCGGTTCGTCGGCCCCAACCGGCTGGCGATCCCGGAGCCGGAGGAGAACGACCCCAACTGGCGCGTCTATCAGGACGCCGCCACCCGCGCCGAGGCGTTCGGGATCGAGCTGGTGCGCCTGCCGTCGCCCGGCCGGGTGCTCAACGCCGATGAGGAGATCGTGCCGGCCAGCTACATGAACTTCTACATCGGTAACGCCACGGTGGTGGTGCCCGTCTACGGCCAGGCCAACGACGACGCGGCGGTGGCGGCGATCGGCGCGCTGTTTCCCGGCCGCACCGCGATCGGCTTGCGCGCCGACGCGATCCTGACCGGTGGCGGCAGCTTCCACTGCATCAGCCAGCAAATTCCGAAGCGTTAGGTTACGGTTCGACCACGGCGCCGCCCGGCATCGGCGGGGGCGCAGGGCCGATCGGCGCTGCGCAGGCTGCTCCCGATGCGCCCGGCCGCTTCCGCGGCGGCTGGCGCAGGATGGCGGGCAGATCGGTGCGGCGCAACCGCCTTACCAATTCGATCAGCTTTTCGGGTGCCATCAACAGCCTCCTGCGCGTGTATTAACACGGCAAGGCGCATGGGTCGATTGACGCCGGCGATTGGCGCGTCGCGCAACATCCCCTACATGCCGCGACATGACCGAAATCACCGTCGCCGCGCTCCAACTCGCCTTCTCCGCCGACATCGACGCGAACATCGCCAACGTTTCGCGACTGGTGCGTGAGGCGCACGCGCGGGGCGCGCAGGTGATCCTGCCGCCCGAACTGTTCGAGGGGGAATATTTCTGCCGTGTCGAGGACGAAGGGCTGTTCGCCAACGCGAAGCCCACCGCCGAGCACAAGGCGGTGCTGGCGATGCAGGCGCTCGCCGACGAATTGAAGGTCCATATCCCGACCAGCTTCTTCGAGGCGGACGGACCGCACCATTACAACAGCCTGGCGATGATTGACCCCGACGGCCGCATCCAGGGCGTCTATCGCAAGAGCCATATTCCGGACGGCCCCGGCTATGAGGAGAAATTCTATTTCCGCCCGGGCAACACCGGCTTCAAGGTGTGGGACGGGCCGGCGGCGAAGCTGGGCGTCGGCATCTGCTGGGACCAATGGTATCCCGAAACCGCGCGCGCGCTGATGCTGATGGGGGCGGAGGTGCTGTTCTATCCCACCGCGATCGGCAGCGAGCCGCACGACACCTCGCTCGACACCGCACGGCTGTGGCGCCGCGCGATGGTGGGCCATGCGGTCAGCAACGTCGTGCCCGTGATCGCCGCCAACCGCGTCGGCGTGGAACATGGTCAGACCTTCTACGGCACCAGCTTCATCACCGACGAGCGCGGCGATATTCTGGCTGAACTCGATCGTGAGGAGGAAGGCGTCATCACCGCCACGCTCGACCTCGATCGGGTGAAGCGCCACCGCGCCGCCTTCGGCTTCTTCCGCGATCGCCGGCCCGACCTCTATGAGCGGCTGGTGCAGGATATCTGAGTGTGATCGCCATTGTTCCCAGCCTGATTGCCGCGGTTACGGTCGTGCTGGGGGCCTTGGTTACGTTCATACTCAACCGACGCATGCAACTTGATGCGGCTTGGCGAAGCGAAAAGCTTGAATATTATAAAGAACTCATCGACGCAGTGGCGCAGAACGTCGAGGGCATGGCATCAAGTGATACGCAGCGCGAGTTTGCGCGAGCATCCAATAATCTCCTGCTGATTGCCCCAGATGAGGTTCTCTCGGCGCATCATGCGTATCGTGAGCATATTTCGCATTCGAATGTTGGGCGGGATTATTCGAAGGATAGTCAGCTACTTGCCGCCCTGGTTGACGCCATCCGGTCAGATTTGAGAATGCCTGGCCACACAAAATTTGGTCCGGAACAAGCGCGACTCTGGACAAGCAACAAGCGGCCTTAAATTGCGTCGTTTTGCAGCGCGACCGCCCGCGCGAATACAGCGTCGAACATCGCCGGCGTCAGCCGCCCGGTGTTCTGGTTGTAGCGCGAGCAGTGGTAGCTATCGATCAGGATGCGCCCATCGGGCATCCGGTGTTCGGCCAGGTGCGCGAACCGGCACTTCGGCAGCTTGCCGCCCAGCGCCTTGACCGCCGACTGGTGTGCGATCTGCCCCAGCGCGACGAACACACGCGCGTTGGGCAGCGCGGCGGCCTGCACCTCCAGATAATCGCGGCAGGTGCGCACTTCCTCCGGCGTCGGCTTGTTTTCGGGGGGCAGGCATTTGACGGCGTTGATGATGATCGCGCCGGTCAGCCGCAGCCCGTCGTCGGCGCGCGCGTCATAGCTTCCTTCGGCCAGGCCATGCGCCGCCAGCGTGTCGAACAGCAGAGGCCCGGCGCCGTCGCCGGTGAACGGGCGGCCGGTGCGGTGCGCGCCATGCTTGCCCGGCGCCAGGCCGATGATGCCCAGCCAGGCATCGGGATCGCCGAAGGCCGGGACGGGCGCGTTCCACCAGTCGGGATGCTCGATGCGGATCATATCGCGCAGCGCGGCGAGGCGCGGGCAGCGCGGGCAATCGAGCGGCGCTTCGGTGGCGGGCAGGGGGGAAAGCATCGGCGCCTCCTATCCCGTCCGACATCCGGTGTCGAAGGTCGCCCATGCTCTCCACTCCCGTCCAGGGCGGGGAGCGGGTAGGTAGAAAGCGATGCCCGCCAACTTCTACGCCATCGCCATCGGATCGAACCGGCCCGGACGCCACGGCTCGCCGGCGGCGGAGGTCCGTGCGGCGCTCGATCTGCTCGGCGGCACCGCGTCGCGGATTGTCGACAGCACGCCGCTCGGCCCCTCGCGCCGCCGTTACGCCAACGCTGCCGTCCTGCTCACCAGCGATCTCGATCCGCCCGCGATGCTCGCGCGGCTGAAGGCGATCGAGCGCGATTTCGGCCGCCGCCGCGTCCGCCGGTGGGGCGCGCGCGTGCTCGATCTCGATATCATCCTTTGGTCTGGCGGGGCGTGGGTGTCGCGCGGGCTGGCGATCCCCCATCCGGCCTTCCGCGATCGGGATTTCGTCCTCGCCCCGCTGGCGGCAATCGCCCCCGGCTGGCGAGACCCGATCACGCATCTGACCGTCCGCCAGCTTCGCGCGCGGTTGACCGCCCGCCCGCCTGCCCCTAGTCGCGCTGCTTCCCGATGGTGAGAGCTCGTAGCTCAGTTGGTAGAGCAACGGACTTTTAATCTGTAGGTCCCGGGTTCGAGCCCCGGCGAGCTCACCATCGGATCCGCTGGGGCTTTCGCATGACCGCAGACCCGTCCGCCGACATCGCCGTCGCCGAAACCGCCGCTCCCGGTGTCCGCCGCCCGCCGCGCCTGTTGTGGGCGGGCGGGGTCGCCGCGCTGGCGGTGGCGGTCGTGCTGGTGATCGGCTGGCTGATGGGCGACGGCTTCGCGTTCGATCGCCCGCTGATCCTCGCGCTGCGTGAACGCAGTTCAGCCGGGCCGCTGCACAACGCGATGGTCGATATTACCGCGCTCGGCGGCACGACGGTGCTGACTTTGGTCACGACCGCCGCGATCCTGCTGCTGGCGACGCGCCGCCTGTGGCTGACCGCGGCGCTGGTGGCGGCGGCGACGGCGAGCGGCGCGCTGCTGGTGACGCAGATCAAGTTGTTGTTCGCCCGCGCCCGGCCGGACATCGTCGATCATCTGGTTGAGGTGTCGGGCAAGAGCTTTCCCAGCGGCCATGCCGCCAACAGCGCGATCGTCTATCTGACCATCGCCGCGCTCGCCAGCCAGGTCGTCCACGGCCGTTGGACGCGCGATGCGATCCTGGCAGGCGCCGCGTTGCTGGTGCTGGCGATCGGGTTCAGCCGCGTCTACCTGGGTGTCCACTGGCCCAGCGACGTGCTGACCGGCTGGACGTTCGGCGCGCTGTGGGCCGGCGCGTGGTGGCTGGCCGGCGCGAGGATCAGAGGCCGCGCTCGCTGAGGCTGCGTTCCCACGCCAGCGCATCGCGGACGATCCCATCGAGGTCGGCATGCCCTGGCCGCCACGGCAGCGCCTTCAGGATCGCCGCATTGTCCGCGATCAGTGCGTCGGGATCGCCCGCGCGTCGCCTCTCAAATCGGCGATCGATCGTCAGGTTAGTCACGCGATCCACCGCGTCGAGCACCTCGAGCACCGAGAAACCCTTGCCATAGCCGGCGTTCAGGAAATGGCTCTCGCCCGGCTGCGCGACCAGCAGTTCGAGCGCATGGACGTGGGCGGCCGCCAGATCGGTGACGTGGATATAGTCGCGCACCCCCGTCCCGTCGGGCGTCGCGAAATCGGTGCCGAACACGCCGACATGGCTCCTTTTGCCCAGCGCCGCCTCGACCGCTACCTTGATGAGGTGCGTTGCCCCCGCGGTCGATTGGCCCGACCGCCCTTCGGGATCGGCGCCCGCGACGTTGAAATAGCGCAGGCCCGCGAAGTTCATCGGATGCGCCGCCGCCACGTCGCGCAGCATCGCCTCGGTCATCAGCTTCGACATGCCGTATGGGTTGATCGGCACCTGCCGGTCGCCTTCCGCCACCGGCACCGTGTCGGGGATGCCATAGGTCGCCGCGGTCGAGGAGAAGATGAAGTGCTTTACCCCGCCCGCCACGGCCGTCTCGATCAGGCTGCGCGAGGCGGCGGTGTTGTTCCTGTAATATTTGAGCGGGTTGCTGACCGATTCGGGCACCACGACGGAGCCTGCGAAATGCAGGATCGCCTGCACCTTGTGCGCGGAGATCACGCCGGAGACTTCGGCATCCTCGACCGCCATCGGCACGAATTCCGCGCGGCGATCGACCGCCCACTCGAACCCGGTGACCAGGTTGTCGATCACGACCACGCGGTATCCCGCGTCGAGCAGCGCCAGCACCGCATGGCTGCCGATATAGCCCGCGCCGCCCGTCACCATCACGCTGCCGTCGATCATCATTCGTTCTTCCATTGTGCGGTCCCGGCTCAACCCTATCTATCAGCGGTTAGCAAGGAGTAGCGTAGCAATGGAGACGGCCACCTTTGCCGGCGGGTGCTTCTGGTGCACCGAGGCGGTGTTCAAGGACGTGATCGGCGTCGACACTGTCGAGAGCGGCTATATCGGCGGCCACGTCGCCAATCCCACCTACAAACAGGTGTGCGGTGGCAACACCGGCCATGCCGAGGCGATCCGCGTGGCCTATGATCCGGCCCAGGTCAGCTACGACGACCTCGCCGACATCTTCTTCGCGACGCACGATCCGACCCAGCTCAACCGCCAGGGCAATGACGTCGGCACGCAATATCGCTCGGCCATCTTTCCGCATGACGATGCGCAGAAGGCGGCGGCGGAAGCGGCGATAGCGCGCAACGCGGCCAACTGGCCCGCGCCGATCGTGACGACGATCGAGCCGCCGGCGGAATGGTATCCGGCGGAGGATTACCATCAGGCCTATTGGGACGATGAGGGCCAGCGCAACCCCTATTGCCTCGCGGTCATCCCGCCCAAACTCCAGAAGCTGCGCAAGTCGTTCGCCGCCCGGTCGAAGGCGGCGACGGCGGTCGCCTGACGACCGCCGCGCCGTACGTGGATCAGAGCGGCGCGCCCTCGATCGCGGGCCGCTCCTTCGCTTCCGGGGCGATCGTGCGATAGACGATCGCGCCGATCACCGCGCCGGCGATCGGCGCTACCCAGAACAGCCACAGCTGCTGCAGCGCCCAGCCCCCGACGATCAGCGCCGGGCCGGTGCTGCGCGCCGGATTGACGGAGGTGTTTGTCACCGGAATGCTGATGAGATGGATCAGCGTGAGCGCCAACCCGATCGCGATCGGCGCGAAGCCGGCGGGCGCGCGCTTGTCGGTCGAGCCCAGGATCACGATCACGAAAACCGCCGTCAGCACCACCTCGATCGTCAGCCCCGACAGCAGCGCATAGCCGCCCGGCGAATGCTCGCCATATCCGTTCGCCGCCAGGCCGTTCGCGGCGAGCGAATAGTCGGCCTTGCCGGTCGCGACGACGTAGAGCAGGCCGGCGGCCAGCGCGGCGCCGATGACCTGCGCGGCGATGTAGAGCGGAATGTCCTTCGCGGAGAAGCGCCCCCCGGCCCAGAGGCCGATCGTGACCGCCGGGTTCAGATGACAGCCGGAGACGTGGCCGACCGTATACGCCATGGTGAGCACGGTCAGCCCGAACGCCAGCGACACACCGGCCAGGCCGATCCCGACCTCGGGGAAGGCGGCGGCCAGAACGGCGCTGCCGCATCCCCCGAACACCAGCCAGAATGTGCCGAGCAGTTCGGCGAGGCCACGTTGCGTGTTGCTCATCGAGTCTCTCCCATCAGTTCCGGGAGCATGCTAGCGGTTGTAACGGATGCGTAAAGACACGTGTCAGCGATAAGCTGCGCGGCGCAAGCGGTCGTTGATCGCCGCGCCGATACCGTCGTCGGGGATCGGCGCCACCGCGATGGCCGCCCGGTCGCTCGCGTCGGCGCGGTGGAGCGCGTCGAACAGGCGCGCCGCGGCCTCGGTCAGATCGCCGATGGCGGACAGCGTGTCGTCCCCCGCGACGGCACCGAAGCCGATCAGCCATTCGCCCTCGCGGTGCTCGCCTGCGTCCAGCCGTAGCGGCTTTGTCGGCGCATAGTGCGACGCGAGCTGCCCCGGCGCCGTCACGTGCCCCGGCGAAGGCCGGGGCCCAGTCGCGAGACGGGTGTGAAGCACGTCACGACCCTCGCCGGGGAACAGGTCGGCGAAGGAGATCGGTCCCGGCCGCAGCACCTCGGCAGTCCGACCATCCACGATCGTCGATTCCAGCCCCGCGCTGGTCGGCCCGTCGTCGATCACCAGCGCGATCCGCCCGTCGAGCGTCGCCAGCACATGCCTGGCGCGCGTCGGGCTGATCCGGTTGCTGGCGTTGGCCGATGGCGCCGCCAGTGGCCTGCCGCACGCGCGCAGCAGGGCCTGCATCGCGCGATGGGCGGGCACCCGCACCGCGACGGTATCCAGCCCCGCCGTCACCAGCCGCGCCACCGCCCCCGGCCGCATCGGCAACACCAGCGTCAGCGGTCCGGGCCAGAACCGCGCCGCCAGCGCGCGCGCCGCATCGTCGAACACCGCGATCGCCTCCGCCGCCGCCAGATCGGGCACATGGACGATCAGGGGGTTGAAGCTCGGCCGCCCCTTGGCCGCATAGATGCCTGCCACCGCATCCGAATCGGTCGCGTCGGCGGCCAGGCCGTAGACCGTCTCGGTCGGCACAGCGACGCACCCGCCGGCAGCGATCACCGCGGCGGCGTCGGCGATCGCGGCCTCGCCGTAGGGTAAGGTTCGGGTAGCAATTGCGCTCACACCGTGCCGGCTATAGGCGAGCGTCGCGTTGTACAAGCGAGAGGATGCCATGACCTTCACCGCCCCCACCGCCGAACAGAAGTTCGTGCTGGAGCATGTCGCCGTGATCGGCGATCTGGGCGTCGATGGCGACATCCTCGACGCCGTGCTCGCAGGGGCGGGGGATTTCGCTGTCGGCGAATGGGCGCCGCTCGCCCGTGCCGGCGACACCGACGGGCCGAAATGGACCGAAGCCGGCGTCAAGATGCCCGCTGGCTATCCCGAAGCCTATCGCGCCTATGTCGAGGGCGGCTGGGGCACGATCGGATCGCCGGAGGCGTTCGGCGGGCAGGGCATGCCCTTCGTCCTGTCGGCGGCGGTGCTGGAAACGCTGGGCGCCGCCAACATGGGCTTCGCCCTTGCCCCCACGCTGACGGTCGGCGCGATCGAAGCGCTGCTCCACCACGGCTCGCCAGAGCAGCAGGCGGCCTATCTGCCCAGGCTGTCGTCGGGTGAATGGACCGGCACGATGAACCTGACGGAGCCACAGGCGGGCAGCGACGTCGGCGCGCTGCGCAGCCGCGCCACCCCGCGCGGCGACGGCACGTTCAGCATCCAGGGGACGAAGATCTTCATATCGTTCGGCGATCACGACATGGCGGACAATATCGTCCACCTCGTGCTCGCCCGCACCCCCGATGCGCCCGCCGGCACCAAGGGGCTGTCGCTGTTCCTCGTGCCAAAATACCGCCTCGACGCCGACGGCAATCCGGCCGAGTTCAACGACGTCCGCGTCGTCTCCATCGAACACAAGATGGGCCTGCACGCCTCGCCCACCTGCGTGCTGTCCTTCGGCGACAATGGCGACTGTATCGGCGAACTGATCGGCGGCGAGATGGGCGGCATTCGCGCGATGTTCACGATGATGAACAACGCGCGCCTCAACGTCGGGTTGCAGGGCGTGCAGGTGGCGGAGGCCGCGACCCAGCGCGCGATCCGCTACGCCCGGGAGCGCATCCAGTCGCCGCGTGCGTCGGCGCCAGGCGCCGGGCCGGTCGCGATCGTCGAGCATCCCGACGTCCGCCGCATGCTGTTGCGCATGAAGGCGCAGACGATGGCCGCGCGCGCTCTGGTCTATCTCGCTTGCGGCCAGGTCGACCGCGCCAACGCCGGCGATGCGGAAGCGAAAGGGCGGCTCGACCTGCTGACTCCGCTCGCCAAGGCGCACGGCACCGACATCGGCTGCGAGGTCGCCAGCATCGGCGTGCAGGTCCATGGCGGCATGGGCTATATCGAGGAAACCGGCGCCGCTCAGCATTACCGCGACGCGCGCATCACCCCGATCTACGAAGGCACCAACGGTATCCAGGCCGCCGATCTGGTCGGGCGCAAGCTGGGGCTGGACAATGCCGGCGTCTTCCAGCGTCTGCTCGCGGAGATGCGGGACGATGCGCAGGACACCGGCCTGCGCGACCTGATCGCCGTCTGCGACGATGTGGCGCGTCACCTGCTCGCCGCTGGTCCCGACGATCGCCTCGCCGCCAGCTATCCCTTCCTGACGATGCTCTCGGTCGCGGTGTGTGGCTGGCTGATGGAGAAGCAGGGCCGCCTCGCGGCGCGCGGCGACACACCGTTCCTCAAGGGGAAGGCCGCCGCCTGCCGCTTCTACGTCGAACAGGTCGTGCCCGAAGCGATGGGCCTGAAGGCGGCCGCGACCGCCTTGGCCGACGCCCTTTACGCGATCGACGCGGAAACCCTGTCGGCCTGAGTGATCAGGCCGACAAATGCTGCACCAGGATCGATCCGCCGATCGCGAACAGCACCAGCCCGCCGACGATTCCGGCATAGCGGCCCAGGTACGGGCCTACGCGCTGGCCCAGTATAACGCCGCCGGTCGCCACCACGGCGGTGATGCCCCCGATGATGAGGCAGGCGACCCACAGATTGACCTCCATCAGCGCCAGCGTGATCCCCACCGCTGCCGCATCGATGCTGGTGGCGATGGCGGTCAACGACAGCCGCCAGTAGTTGGGCCTGGCCTCCATGGGTGCGGCCTCCGCCGCTTCGGCGGCGTCCACCGACAACGACTGGCGTACCATATGCCCGCCGACGATCGCCAGCAGGACGAAGGCGACCCAGTGATCCCAGTCGGCGATCCAGTCGTTGACCAGATAGCCGAGCAGCCAGCCGATTGCCGGGGTCAGCGCTTCGAAGAGGCCGAACACCATGCCGACCCGCGCAGCATCCCACCAACGCACGTTCCGGTTCGCCGCGCCCTTGCCCAGCGCCGCCGCGAACGCATCGACCGAAAGGCTCGCGCCGAGCGCGCTGAGCGTCAAGATACCCGCCATCGTTAAAATCACCCAGGGGCCGGACTCACCATACGACAGGCGCCCCCCGGCCCGAGGTGGGGACACGCCATGCCGTTGGTCTTGCCGGGCGGACGCGATGTCCGCTGCTGTCGCCATGGCCGAATCCGACCAAGCATGTTGACGACAGCCCCGCGTGGCGGGTGGCTACTCCCCAAGGACGTGGCCGATACCCTATGCGATCGGCCGGGTGGGATCAACCGGATCGGCGATCAGCCCGCCGTACGCTCGCTCAGGTAGTAGCGCTCGACCGGCGCCAGGGCCTCGTCGAGCTGGTAGACGATCGGCTGGCCGGTCGGGATCTCCAGCCCGGTAATGTCCGCGTCGGAGATGCTGGAGAGGTGCTTTTCCAGCGCGCGTAGCGAATTGCCGTGCGCGGCGATCAGCACGCGCCTGCCCGCCTTCAATTCCGGCACGATCCGCTCGTTCCAATATGGCAGCACGCGCGCGATCGTGTCCTTCAGGCTCTCCGTCTGGGGGATGGCGATGCCGCGGTAGCGCGGCTCCCTCGATAGGTCATAGGCTGAGCCTTCCTCCGGCAGGGGCGGGGGAATGTCGAAGCTGCGGCGCCAGATCTTGACCTGATCGTCGCCATGCAGCGCGGCCGTCTCCGCCTTGTCGAGGCCGGTCAAGCCGCCATAGTGGCGCTCGTTCAGCTTCCACGACTTCTCGGTCGGCAGCCACAGCCGCCCCATCGCCTCCAGCGCCAGGTTCAGCGTCTTGATCGCTCGCGTCTGGAAACTGGTGAAGGTCATGTCGAAGTCGAGCCCCGCCGCCTTCATCGCCTCGCCCGCGGCCCAGGCTTCGCGGGTGCCCTGCTCGGTCAGTTCGACGTCCCACCATCCGGTGAAGCGGTTTTCCAGGTTCCACGCCGACTGGCCGTGGCGGATGAGGACGAGGGTTGGCATGGGCTACGCTTCCTTGATCGTTCGGCCCGGCTGATAGAGAGGGGAAGCGCGTTCGTGCAAGGAAGAGAAGCTATGACGATCCGGCGCCGCACCCACATCTACGACGGCCCCGGCGGGCCGTTCGAGGGCGTCGTCGCATGGGACGACGCTGCAACCGGGCCACGGCCGGGCGTCATGATCGTCCCCAACGTGCTGGGGCAGAAGGAATTCGATACCATGAAGGCGGAGGCGTTGGCCGCGCTCGGCTATGTCGGCTTCGCCTGCGACACCTACGGCCGGGGCAGGCGGACCACGCGGGAATCGCCCGATCCGGCGATCTACATGAACGAGCTCGCCGCCGATCGTGCGTTGCTGCGCGATCGGCTCCACGCCAGTGTCGCCGCGCTACACGCACTGCCGGAGGTCGATGTGACGCGCACCGCCGCGATCGGATATTGCTTCGGCGGCAAGAGCGTGATCGATCTCGCGCGGTCGGGTGGCGATGTGCTCGGCGTGGTCAGCTTCCATGGCATCTATGATCCGCCGCCTTACGACAACGTCTCGCCGATCGCGGCCAAGCTGTTGATCTGCCACGGCTGGGATGATCCGCTCGCGCCGCCCGACAGCGTCGTCGCATTGGGCGAGGAAATGACCGCGGCGGGCGCGGACTGGCAGCTTCACGCCTTTGGCGACACCGGCCACGCCTTCACCGATCCGTCCGCCCCCGCGCGGCCGGGATTCGGCTACAACCCCGACAGCGACCGTCGCAGCTGGGCTGCGATGCGCGATTTCCTGGGCGAGCTGTTCGCCTAGGGTCAGGACCCATTATTCGTGGCGGTCGTGATTGCCCGAACGTGTTCGTCCGGCAAGGAGCGGGGTGCAGCAGGTAGCGGCGCTACCTGCAAGACTCGCGACGCAGCCGGCGGGCGCGTCCGGGCAACCGCCAAGGCGGCGGGCGGATTTAGGCCCAGAGCGTCGTCGCTCGTCGGTCACGATGCACAAGCATCGCTCCGCTCCTCGCTTCTAGCCCTGAACCTAAATCCGCTCCGTCACGACCACCACGAATAATGGGTCCTGACCCTAGATCTCGTCGATCATTCCGGCCAGCGTTTCCAGACAGGCGACGGCCAGAGCCTTCGATCGCGCGCCGTCCCAGCCGTGCGCCGGGTCGGGATTGGCGTCATGGTCCTTGAACGGCATTTCCAGCGTCATCGCCACCGCGCCGAAGCGTTCGGCGACCTGGTTGGTCGACATGCTCAGGTTCGCGGTGCCCGGCGCGGACTTGGCATAGCCCTTCTCGGTCTGGAAATCGGGGGTGTGCGCGGCCAGCCGCCGGCCGAACTCGGTGAATTTTGCGCCCTGTGCGTCGGTCCACGAAGGAATGCCCTCGAACCCCGCGATGAAGTTCGCCGGAATCGCCTCGTCGCCATGGACGTCCATGGCGAAATCGACGCCGGTCGCGTCCATCGCGCCCAGCACGCACAGCACTTCGGGGCTCTTCTCGCGCGTCGGCGCATGCCATTCGCGGTTGAGGTTCACCCCGGCCGCATTGGTGCGCAGGTGCCCGCGGAACGACCCGTCGGGGTTCATGTTGGGCACCAGGTGGAACGTCGCCTTGTCGCGCAGGGCTCTGGCGGTGGCATTGGCGGAGTCGGTCAACAACTCGATCGCCCCTTCCATCCACCATTCGGCCATCGGCTCGCCGGGATGCTGGCGGGCATAGAGCCACACCTGTTTCGCGCCGGTGCCCAGCGTCAGGCAG
This sequence comes from Sphingomonas sp., assembly GCF_035910975.1. Classification (GTDB taxonomy): domain Bacteria; phylum Pseudomonadota; class Alphaproteobacteria; order Sphingomonadales; family Sphingomonadaceae; genus Sphingomonas. The sequence goes on along the minus strand of NZ_JAMHWM010000042.1, from coordinate 37,264 downwards.
TCGATCGCCCGCCCGTCGAGCGTTTCGCCCAGCTGGCGGTGGCTCACACCCTCGGCCAGCGTCGCCTTTGTCACCAGCGCGTCGTGGCGGTCCATCGTATAGGGCTGGAAATAGGCGAACCAGGCGAGATCGGTTTCGAACGCGTGGGTCCATGTCAGCACGCCGTCGGCATAGGCGGTGTCCGGCGCGGTGCCCCAGCTTTCGCGGTCGGTCGAGACGCGCGTGCGATATCCCGGCCAGCCCATCGGATAGGCGGAGCCCGCGCAATTGACGATGCGGAAGGTCAGCGTGCGGCCCCGCGCGCCCGCGACGCGGAAGTGGAACCACTGGTAGAAATCGGACAGGTGGTCGGTGGGAATCTCGAGGCTGACGATGTCGCCTTCAACGCCGACGAGACGAATGGCGCCGCTGTCGAAGGCGGCCGATATGCTGATGGTCATCGCACGCTGGTAGTGATTCCGGACTCGCCGGGGAACCCCCTGAACAGGGCGTTGGCCATGCGGCCGGCGATCAGCGCGGGCTGGTCGTCGGGGCCGGACATGCCCGGCCGCTGCGCGCGGCCTTCCCACACCACCGTGCCGTCGCTGCGGCGGCGCAGCTGGACGAACAGTTCGAGCACCAGCAATTCGCGGGTCTTGCTGCCGAAGCCGGTGCTGACGCCGCCGCCCAGCCCAATCCCGCCGCTGCCGAAGCTGCCGCCGCCGATCCCGATCGAGAATTTCGGCGGGGTGCGCACCGTCCCGCGCGAAGCGCGGACGAACGATACCGTCGCGACATAGGTGGCCGGGGTGCCCGAAGGCGCCGGGGTGAAGCCGATCCGCGACAGTTCGTTCGCCACCGCATCGCCATAGGTGCGGAACTCGGGTGTCGCCTCGCCGCCGGTGCCCATCGGCTCGATCACCACGCTGCCCGCGGCGACCGGCTCGCCCAGGTGATAGCGGGTGACGTCGGTCGGCCCGCCGGCCCCCATGCCGCCGGTCGTCGTGCATCCCGCCAGCGCCGTCGCGGCGAGGAGGGCGAGAGGAAAGGAAAATCTGGTCATGGCACGCTCACCAACAGGCCCGACGGGCCGCCAAGGTTGCGCAGGACAGCCTGCGTCAGCTTCTTTGCCAGCGCCGCGGGCGAATCGCCTCGCGAACCGGCGATCTGGTGGGTCACCGCGCGCCCCTCCCACGGCGGGCCGCTGTCGCCGCGCCGCGCGATGCGGATCGTCAGCTCGGTCGCCACCAGCTGGCCCAGCCGCGCGCCGCCCGATCCCAGTCCGAAGCCCAGGCTCGCGCCCATCGCCGCGCTGTCCATCCCGCCGCCGGCCTGCACCGGCCCCGCCGCAGGTCCGGCGGAACGGACGGTGCCGTGCGCGGTGCGCTTGACGTCGAACGTTGCCACCTGCCGCGCATGGGCGGTATCGGGGATCGCGGTGAAGCCGGCATCGATCAGCGCGTCCTCGATCCCTTCGGCGAATACCAGGGTCGGCGCGGGGCGCCGGCCGACCGGTGCCGGCCGCGCCACCGCGATCGTCCCGCCGCCGAGCATCGCTGGCGGCGCGGGCGCGGCCTGCGCGAACAGGGCGGCGGCCAGGGTGATCGACAGCGGCATGGCGGGGGACTTCTCCTTGACTTGGCGCCACGCCCCTTATAGGCGAGCGCCTCTTTTCCGAAACCACTGATTAGAAGAAGCGGCCCGCACGCCATGAAGATCGTCAACTCGCTCAAGTCCCTCAAGGACCGTCATCGCGACAACCGCGTGATCCGCCGTCGCGGCCGCATCTACGTCATCAACAAGACGAACCGCCGCTTCAAGGCCCGTCAGGGCTGAGGCAGCGGGATTAGCACCGCTAATCCGCGAACAGCCGAAGCTTGGCCGGGCCGGCGGCGCGATCCGCCCCGTCCGATGCCACGGATTCGGCTCCCTGCTTTGATAACGGGATGAGCGCCACCAGCGTCATCTTCGACGTAGGCCGGGTTCTCTACGACTGGAACCCCAGGTTCCTCTACGAGCGCCTCATCCGCGATGGTGAGGCGCTCGATGCGTTCCTGCGCGACGTCGTTACCACGGAATGGCATTTCCAGCACGACGCCGGCCGTCCGTTCGCGGAAACGGCGGCGGAACTGGTGGCGCGCTTTCCCCATCACGCCGATCTGATCGCGCAGTGGGGGCCGCGCTTCAACGAAACGATTCCCGGCCCGATCGCGGGCATGCCCGATCTGGTCGCCGATCTCGATGCGGCCGGCGTGCCGCTCTACGCGATCACCAATTTCTCGGGAGAGTTCTGGCCGCCGTTCCGCGCGCGGGAGGCGGCGTTGTTCGACCGTTTCCGCGACATCGTCGTGTCGGGTGACGAGAAGCTGGTGAAGCCCGATCCGGCGATCTACGCCCTCGCGCTCGCGCGGTTCGGCCTGACGCCGGGCGAAGCGGTGTTTGTCGATGACAATGCCGCCAACGTCGATGCCGCGGCGGCGCTCGGCATCCATGCGATCCTGTTTCGGGGCGCGGCGGCGTTGCGTGCCGATCTCGGGGTGCTTGGGCTGCTCGATTAAGCCCGAGTGGGCCAGCGCCTCCTACCCCTCGCTGCCCGAATAGCCCTTCAGCTCGTCGCCCACCAGCCGCACGACATGCAGCACGTTGGTGCTGCCCGGCGTCCTGAACGGCACCCCCGCGCAGATGATGACGCTGTCGCCAGCGCCCGCGATATTGTGGCGGATCACCATGCGCTTGGCCTTGGCGACCATTTCCTCGAACGAATCGACGTCGCGGGTGTGGACGGCGTGCGCCCCCCACAGCAGGCCGAGCCGCCGCGCCGCCACCAAATCGGGGGTCAGCACCAGCATCGGCACCGACGGCCGCTCGCGGGCGATGCGCCGCGCGGTCGAGCCCGACGTCGTGAAACAGATGATCGCTTTCGCGGACACCGTCACCGCGATGCCCTTGGCGGCCTCGGCCAGCGCGTCGGCGGTGGTCGGGTCGGGCTTGGTAACGGTGAAGTGCACGCGGTCGCCGTGGCCGGGGTCGAGTTCGACCGCGGTGGCGATCGAATTCATCATCGCGACCGATTCGATCGGCCATGCGCCCGCAGCACTTTCCGCCGACAGCATGATCGCGTCCGCCCCGTCATAGACTGCGGTCGCCACGTCGGACACCTCGGCGCGGGTCGGGGAGGGCGACGTAATCATCGATTCGAGCATCTGCGTGGCGACCACCACCGGCTTGCCCTGGCGCCGCGCGGCCTCGACGATGCGCTTCTGCAAGGGCGGCACGTCCTGCGGTGGCAGTTCAACGCCCAGGTCGCCCCGCGCCACCATCACGCCATCGCAATGCTCGACGATCTCCTCCAGCCGCGCGACGGCCGACGGCTTCTCGATCTTGGCGAGCAGCGCGGCCCGCCCGGCGATCAGCTTCCGGCCCTCTGCCAGATCCTCGGGACGCTGGACGAAGCTCATCGCGATCCAGTCCACGCCCTGTTCCAGCGCGAACGCCATGTCGCTGATGTCCTTCTCCGTCAGCGCGGCGAGGGGGAGGACCATGTCGGGGACGTTCAGCCCCTTGTTGTTGGACAGCGCACCGCCGACCACGACCTCGGTCACGATCCGGTCGGGCGCGTGGCCGGTCACCCGCAGCACCAGCTTGCCGTCGTCGAGCAGCAGCCGCGCGCCATCGATCGCCGCGGCGAAAATCTCCTTGTGCGGCAGCTCGACGCGGGTCGCGTCGCCGGGCTCTGGCGAGCGATCGAGCACAAACGTCTGGCCGGTCTCCAGCATCACCCGCCCTTCGGCGAACTTGCCGACGCGCAGCTTCGGTCCCTGCAGGTCGGCGAGGATCGTGGTCGGCCGTCCCAGCGTCTTTTCCAGCGAGCGGATCGCCTGGATCACCGCGACCTTCGATGCCTGGTCGCCGTGGCTCATGTTGACGCGGAAGGCGTCGGCGCCGGCCGCGAACAGCTTGCCGATCATCTCGGGCGTGCTCGACGCCGGGCCCAGCGTCGCGAGCACGCGCACCTTGCGGCTGCGGGGATGAATCTTGGCGGCCATGGCTGTCCTTCGGTGTCAGGCTTGTCGCGACCGTCCTAGCGCCTAAGTGTGACAGGGTTCAACGTATTGGAGCGCGGCTAATGGACGAACTGGACCGGATGGACGACGCTTCGGCGGCGCAGGCGTTCCGCCGCCTCGTCCGCCACCTGCGCCACCGCACGGATGCGCAGAACGTCGATCTGATGGGCCTCGCCGGCTTCTGCCGCAACTGCCTGAGCGACTGGATCGCGGAGGCGGGCGGGCTGGACCGCGAAACCGCCCGCACCGCGATCTACGGCGAGCCGTACGACGTGTGGAAGGGCCGCCACCAGCTTCCTGCAACCGACGACCAGCTTGAGCGGATGCGGGCGAGCGTAGCACGCAACAAGACCGAGGCGGACCTCGACGACGCCCTCGACGATAGCTTCCCGGCCAGCGACCCGCCGTCGATGACCGATCCGGGGCGGTGAGCAAGCGGTGATCGCGTCGTTCGCCACCGCGATGATTGCTGCGTGGCAGCCACTTGGCGAACCGGTTTTTGTGCGGGCTGATCGGGGACGATGCACCTTCCAGATCCAGGACATGATCATGTCGCGACCAGCCGACGCAAAAGACTGGTATGAGGGTATCTCGGACAAGACGCAGCAAATCGATATCGTTTGGTTCAGCGAAGCAGATCGACGCTGTATCGCGAAAGCGCGCGCCATCGTACGTCGCGCTGGCTTCACACACATCATCGTTAGAAACGGTGAAGGGCTGGAATATCCGAGCGGCTTGTCCCGTCCCCCCAATCCCGCCTAGCATCGCTGCGATAACCAAAAGGGGGATGCATGTACCGTTCGATCGCTCTCGCGCTGGCGCTCGCCGCCGCGACGCCCGCAATTGCCCAGACAGCCCCGACCGCTCCGGCCGCGCCCAGGATCACCTATATCCACGCCGGCAAGCTGCTCGCCACGCCCGGCCAGGCGCCACGCGGCAATTCGACGATCATCGTCCGCGACGGCAAGGTGGCGGAAGTGCGCGACGGCTTCGCCGTGCCCGAGGGCGGGGCGAAGCTGGTCGACCTGAAGGACCGCTACGTCCTGCCTGGGCTGATCGACATGCACGTCCATTTCTATTCCTCGGGCTATCCGCTGAAATCACGCCTCGAAGGCCCGACCAGGGACAAGGAGGATGCCTTCGTCGTCGCTGCAGGCTCCGCACGCGCGACATTGCTGGCCGGCGTCACCACCGTGCGCGATCTCGGCAGCGCCGAACCGCGCGGCATCCGCGCGCTGCGTGACGCGATCGCGCGCGGCGAGTTCGAGGGGCCGACGATCGTCAACGCCGGCCGCATGATTTCCGTCACCGCCGGCCACGGCGACGCCAACGGCCTGCGTGAGGATTATGCCCATGCTATGCGCGCCGATGCCGACCATCTGTGCAACGGCGCCGACGCCTGCCGACGCGCGACGCGCGAGCAGATCTTCACCGGTGCGGAGGTCATCAAGTTCGCCGCGTCGGGTGGTGTGGCGTCGAATATCGCCGGCGGCCTCGAGGCGCAGATGACGTTCGACGAGATGAAGGCGATCGTCGATACCGCGCACAGCTTCGGCCGCAAGGTCACCGCCCACGCGCACGGCAAGTCGGGGATCGACACCGCCCTGCGCGCCGGCGTCGATTCGATCGAGCACGGCAGCTATATCGACGACGAGACGGTGCGCCTGTTCAAGGAAAAGGGCGCCTATCTGATCCCCACCATCCACGCCTTCGAAAGCGTCATCCGCCAGAGCCGCGCCGGCGAGCGCCCCGTCGCCTCCGCCGCCAAGGCCGAGGAAGTCGCGAAGGTCGTCAAGGAAAGCCACCGCCGCGCCTTCGCCGGCGGGGTGAAGGTGGCGATGGGCACCGATTCGGGCGTCGGCCCGCACGCCACCAACGCGCTGGAATTCGGTTACATGACCGCGCTGGGGATGAGCCCCGCCGTCGCGATCCGCACCGCCACCGTCGATGCGGCGACCCTGCTCGGCCGCGCCGACCGCATCGGCCGGATCGCACCGGGGATGGATGCGGACATCATCGCGGTGACGGGCGATCCGATCGCCGACGTCGGCGTGCTCAACAGCGTCGATTTCGTCATGCAGCGCGGCGCCGTGCGCAAGGCGGGCGGCAAGGCGACGCTGTTCCCCGCCGATTGATGGTTGATGGCCGGCGCCCGCACGGCTAACCGACCCGCCTGTCCCAACCGGAGCAAGACATGACCGACAACGTATCGGCCGAACAATTGCGTCTTTTGATTGAGCGCATCGAGCGGCTGGAAGAAGAGAAGCGCGGCATCATGGACGACATCAAGGACGTCTATGGCGAAGCGAAATCGACCGGCTTCGATTCAAAGACGATGCGCAAAATCGTCAGCCTGCGGAGGATGGAGAAACATCATCGCGACGAAGCGGACGCACTGTTGGAAACCTATCGCAACGCGCTCGGCCTCGTGTAGCGTCGGCGCCCAGACCCAGATTCGGACGAGCACATGGCAGGCCATTCCAAATTCAAGAACATCATGCACCGCAAGGGTGCGCAGGATAAGAAGCGGTCGAACCTGTTTTCGAAGCTCAGCCGCGAAATCACTGTCGCGGCGAAGATGGGCCTGCCCGATCCGGACATGAACCCGCGCCTGCGTGCGGCCGTCAACGCCGCCAAGGCGCAGTCGCTGCCCAAGGACAATATCCAGCGATCGATCGACAAGGCCGCCAAGGGCGAAGGCGACAATTACGAGGAAATCCGCTACGAAGGCTTCGGTCCGGGCGGCGTCAGCCTCATCATCGAGGCGCTGACCGACAATCGCAACCGCACCGCCACCAACGTGCGCACCGCGGTCAGCAAGAACGGCGGCAACCTGGGCACGGCCGGCAGCGTGAGCCACGGCTTCGATCGCATGGGCCTCATTACCTATCCGGCGGGCGCGGGCGATGCGGAGAAGGTGTTCGAGGCGGCGCTGGAGGCTGGTGCCGAGGACGTCTCGTCGAGCGAGGACGGCCACGAGATCTGGACCGATCAGGGCGCGCTGCACGAGGTCGTCAAGGCGCTCGAGCCCGTGCTGGGCGAGGCCGAGGGCGCCAAGCTCGCCTGGCGCCCGCAGACGATGGTCGATGTCGGCGAATCCGATGCCGCCACCCTGTTCAAGCTGATCGACGCGCTCGACGACGACGATGATGTCCAGACCGTCTGGGGCAATTACGAAGTGTCCGACGCGGTGATGGAGAAGCTGGGCTAGCGGCGAAACACAAGAAGAAGAGAAGATGGTTCGCGCAAAGGCGCAAAGGCGCGAAGAGATCAGACGGAGTTTTCGCGCGGAGACGCGGAGACGCGGAGACGACTCGTGCGTGGACCCCGTCTCGCGTCAGCGAAACTGCATAGCTCGTGGCACGCGCCATGCGATCAGGGCCGCTGATGCGGCCGAGATGGCGGCATGCAATGTCTCTCCGCGTCTCCGCGTCTCCGCGCGAAAACGTCCTTTCTTCTTCGCGCCTTTGCGCCTTTGCACGAACCCCCTTCCTTCTTCCTTCTCCCCATGCTGATCCTCGGCCTCGACCCCGGTCTCGGCACAACCGGCTGGGGCCTGGTCCGCGCAGAAGGCAATCGCCTGTCCCACCTGGCCAACGGTCAGTTGAAGACCGACAGCGCCGCGCCGCTCCCGCGCCGTCTCGCGCACCTCGATGCGATGTTGTCCGCGCTGATCGCCGATCACGCGCCAGATGCCGCAGCGGTCGAGGAGGTGTTCGTCAACGCCAACCCGCAATCGACGCTGAAGCTCGGCCAGGCGCGCGGCGTGGTGCTGTGTGCCGCCGCGCGCGCCGGGCTGGATGTCGGCGAATATGCCGCGCGGCTCGTCAAGAAATCGGTGGTCGGCACCGGCGGGGCGGAGAAGCGGCAGGTCCATGCGATGATCGGGGTGCTGTTGCCTGGGGCGAAGATTGCCGGAGTGGACGCGGCCGATGCGCTGGCGGTCGCGATCTGCCACGCGCACCATATCGCCAGCGCGCGCGCCATCGGGCGATAGGGGCTTTCCTACACCGCCGCGTTCCTGTTATGTGCCGGCGACGTGGGCCGCCCGATCGCTTGGTTTGCCGGGGCTCAGAGGCGGGGAGAAGTTGACGGAATGAGCCGCGTTGCCCGAAACTTCGTGAACTTCGCGGGGGGTGCCGGCTCGTGCCACGCCGTCAGACGGACGGGCTGCGCCCGACCGCTGCCCGCCGTGGCGACTCCGCGATTTGCTGTCGCAAATCGCCGGGCGCCCGCGTCATGATCGCGCATCTCAAGGGCATCCTGACCTCGACCGCGTCCGATCACGCCGTGATCGACGTCGGCGGTGTAGGTTATCTCGTCGGCGCCTCGGCACGCACGCTCGACGCGCTGGGGCCGGTCGGCGAGGGCGTGACGCTCCACACCGAATTGCTGGTCGGCGAGGATTTCCTGCGCCTCGTCGGCTTCGCGACAGCGGGCGAGCGCGACTGGTTCCGCCTGCTTACCGGCGTGCAGGGGGTCGGCGCCCGCGTCGCGCTGGCGATCCTCTCCGCGTTGCCGCCCGATGACGTGGCGCGCGCCGTGGCGGCGCAGGACAAGGCGATGGTCGCCCGCGCGAACGGCGTCGGGCCGAAACTTGCCGAACGCATCGTCCGCGAACTGAAGGACAAGGTAGGCGCGGTCGCGCTCGGTCCGGCAGGTGGCGTCGCGGCTCCGGCCGGCAGCGCGGCCGGTGACGCGCTGTCGGCGCTCGGCAACCTTGGCTTCAGGCCAGCCGAGGCGAGCGCCGCGGTGGCGGCGGCGGAGGAGGAGCTGGGGCCGGGCGCGACGCTCGACGCGCTGGTCCGGCTGGCGCTTCGGAAGGCGGCGAAGTGAGGGCCTCGCCGTCAGGCGCCTGCCTTGCGGGCCAGCGCGATCGCCTTGTCCTTTGCATCGGCGCCGGTCGGAACGGTGATGAGCACCATGCGGTCCTCGCCGATGAAGGTCTGCAACTGGTTGACCTTGCCTACCCAGATGCTGGCCTTGCCCAGGCCGGCGATGTCTTCCACCTCGCCGCCGCCGAATGCCGCCAGCGTCTGCTTCATCGTGCTGCGCGCGGTATTGATCGCACCGTCGGTATTGTCGTTGATCGGCGACCAGCGGGTCATCACCGTCGCGCGTCCGCCATCGAGCATGTAGGTGCATTCGGACGTGCCGGCGTCGCTTCCGCCGGGCGTCGGCTCGTGCACCAGGGCGAGCGACGTCTCGGTGACGGGCCTGCCCAGCACCTCGCTCATCGCGGCCTTGTCGATGACGCTGCACGCATCGGTCGCCTTCCAGCCCGCCGGCATCGCGCCGGTGGCGGGTGCGTCGGCGGTCGCGGTGGCGTTGCCGCCGGTGGCATCGCCCGTTCCGCCGCCGCAGCTCGCCAGCAGCAATGCCGCGCCGATCACTCCGCCGATCTTCTTGCCAGCCATTCCGTCATCCCCCTTCGTGATTTGCCGTGCAGCTTGCCTGCGATGCGAGCGGCGTGCAATCGGCTCGTCACGGAAACCCTGGCATGACAGACACCGACCGTATCCTTTCCGCCGGCCGCCGCCCCGAGGATATCGACGCCGCGCTGCGCCCGAAATCGCTCGACGAATTCGTCGGGCAGAAAGCGGCGCGCGAGAATATGCGCGTGTTCATCGACGCGGCGAAAGCGCGTGGCGACGCGCTCGACCATGTCCTGTTCTTCGGCCCCCCCGGCCTCGGCAAGACCACGCTGGCGCAGATCGTCGCGCGCGAGATGGGCGTGGGCTTCCGCGCCACTTCCGGCCCGGTCATTGCCAAGTCGGGCGATCTCGCCGCGCTGCTCACCAATCTGGAGGACGGCGACGTCCTGTTCATCGACGAGATTCACCGGCTCAATCCTGCGGTCGAGGAAGTGCTCTACCCGGCGATGGAGGATCGCGCGCTCGATCTGATGATCGGCGAGGGGCCGTCGGCACGCAGCGTGCGGATCGATCTGCCGCGCTTCACCCTGGTCGGCGCGACGACGCGGCAGGGGCTGCTGACGACGCCGCTGCGCGACCGCTTCGGCATCCCGGTGCGCCTGCAGTTCTACACCGAGGACGAACTCCTGCGCGTCGTCACCCGCGCCGCCGGGCTGCTCGATCTGGGCATCGCCGACGATGGCGCGCGCGAGATCGCCCGCCGCAGCCGCGGTACCCCGCGCATCGCCGGCCGGCTGCTGCGCCGCGTGCGCGATTTCGCCAACGTCGCGGGCGAGGCGACCGTCGATGCTCGCGCCGCCGATCGCGCGCTGACCCGGCTGGAGGTCGACAATCTCGGGCTCGACGCGATGGACCGGCGCTACCTGACGATGATCGCCGACATCTATCGCGGCGGCCCGGTGGGCGTCGAAACGCTCGCCGCCGGCCTTTCCGAACCGCGCGACACGATCGAGGAGGTGATCGAGCCGTTTCTGATCCAGCTCGGCCTGATCGCCCGTACCGCGCGCGGGCGCTGCCTCAACGGTCTGGGCTGGAAGCATCTCGGTCTCGATCCTCCGGCGGGCGGGCAGGACGGTTTGTTCGATTAGGCGGACGAACGGGGTTCCGCGAGCGACTCAACGCGGTTAACAGCCTGTGGCATGGACGCCACAGTCGCCGCGATGCCCCTCGAAGGGCGGCTCGAGGGCCGGGAGCATCGCTTCCCGGTGCGCGTTTATTTCGAGGACACCGACCTGTCGGGCGTCGTCTATCACGCCAACTACCTGCGCTACATGGAACGCGCCCGGTCGGCGATGCTGCGCGCCGCCGGGATCGACCAGCGCGCCGCGTTCGAGGCCGGGGAGGGCGCCTATGCCATCCGCGACCTCGCCATCCGCTATGCCGCGCCGGCGAAGCTCGACGACACCCTGGTCGTCGCCTCGCGCCTCGTCACATTGCGGCCCGCATCGGTTGTCATTCATCAGAGAGTCATCCGCGACACGGTCCTGTTGACCGACGCATCGGTCGAGGCGGCGTTCGTCGCCCCCTCCGGCCGCCCGCGTCGTCAGCCCGCCGACTGGGTCGCCGCCTTCGAACGCCTCGTCTGGCAGGGAGAACAAGGGAAGTCATGGAGCTGATTGCCAATACCGACGCCGCGACACTGTCTCCCGTCGCCTTGTTCATGCAGGCCGATTTCGTCGTGAAGGCTGTGATGTTCGGCCTGCTCGCCGCCAGCATCTGGACCTGGGCGATCATCGTCATGTTCTGGCGGCGGCTGGGCGCGGTCCGCAAGGAAACCGCCCGGTTCGAGGATGCCTATCGCACCGCCGGCGACATCGACGCCTTCCACCGTGCCGAACGTGACAGCGACGTGCCGGTCGCGAAGGTTTTCGCGGCGGGCGTCGCCGAATGGCGCCGTTCGACCGCCGGCAAGGCGGTGGACCGCGACGGCACCCGCGAACGCCTCGCCACCGCGATGGGCGCCGCCGGCGCGCAGGAGATCGACAAGCTCAGCGACCGGCTGAACGTGCTGGCGACGGTGGGTTCGGTCGCGCCGTTCGTCGGGTTGTTCGGCACCGTGTGGGGCATCATGCGCAGCTTCACCGCGATCGCCAGCCAGCAGAATTCGTCGCTCGCGGTCGTTGCGCCTGGCATTGCGGAGGCGCTGTTCGCCACCGCGATCGGCCTGTTCGCGGCGATCCCCGCAGTCATCGCATACAACCGCTTCTCGCACGGCATCAACCGCATCGAGGCGCGGCTCAACCGCTTCGCCGACGGCTTCCACGCGACGCTCAGCCGCCAGCTGGACACGGACCGTTAGGGCGATGGCCGTCAACCTCCCCTCCCAGCGCGGCAAGGGCCGGCGCGCGCCGATGGCGGACATCAACGTGACGCCGCTGGTCGACGTCATGCTGGTGCTGCTCATCATCTTCATGGTGACGGCGCCGCTGCTGACGGCCGGCGTGCCGGTGAACCTGCCCGATAGCCGCGCCAAGCCGCTCGACCAGGAACAGAAGCCCGTCGACATGGCGATCGACGACCAGGGCCGGGTGTTCATAGACAAGGATGAGGTGACCGGCGTGCTCGCCGATGCGCTGGCCGGCATCGCCGCCAAGGCGCAGGAGGGCCAGCCGCCGCAGGTGCTGCTGCGCGCCGATCGCGGGCTCGATTACGGCCGGGTGATGCAGGTGATGGGCGAGCTCAACCGTGCGGGGCTGAACCGCGTCGCGCTCGTCACCAACGCGGGTGAACAGGGCAATTGATGGAGCGGGCGGAGAAATACGGCCTGGGCATCGCGGCGGCGGGGCATGTCGTCCTGTTCGGCCTGCTGTCGGTCGGGTTTCTCAGCGCGCCCAACCCGCTGAAGCTCGAATCCAAGCCGATCGACATCTCGCTGGTCGATGCCGTCTCGCTGGAGACCGCCGGCCCCGAGGCAACCGAGCCGCCGGCCACCTCCGAAGCGCCCGAGGTCGGCCCGCCGGAGGACGCCGCCCCCGCGCCGAGCGAGGCGCTGCCCGAGCCGACGCCGGCACCCCCGCCGCCGGCTCCGACGCCGCCGCAACCGGCGCCGCCCAAGCCGACCCCGCCGAAGCCTGCGCCCGCGCCCGCGCCCAAGGCTCCGCCTGCGCCGCCCAAGCCTGCGCCCAAGGCCCCCGCGCCGAAGGCCGCACCGGCGCCCAAGGCCGCGCCCCAGCCCAAGCGTCCCGGCCTTGCCCGGCCCGACGTCGCTCCCGAACGCCCCGGCAGCGACGCCGCGTCGAAGGCCAGCCGCCCGCGCGGATCGCTGCTCGGTGACGATTTCCGCAAGAGCCTCGCGCAGTCGCAGCAGAAGGGCACCGGCCAGGCGCCGCGTACCGCCAATGTCAGCGCGCAGGCGGTGGCTGGGCTGGGCGACGCGATCCGCCGCCAGGTCCAGCCCTGTGCCGATCGCGTCCCCAATCCCGGGCCCGGCGCCAACCTGATATCGTCGCGCCTGCGCCTGCGCATGAACCCGGACGGCACGATGTCGGCTCGTCCGGTGCTGACCGGCCAGACCGGCGTCAATGGCGAGAACCAGCGCTATGCCCAGCGCGTCGGCGAACTGGCCGCCGCGGCGGTGATCCAGTGCGCCCCCTACAAGCTCCCGGCCGAGCTTTACGACGGCGGCTGGGAAGACATCATCCTCAACTACAGGCTGCCCGGCTGATGGCGGCGATGGAGAGCAAGATGCGCAAGATGTTGAGCGCGGTCGCCGTGATGCTGGCGAACATGGCGGTGCCCGCCGCCGCGCAGGTCGAGGTCGATGTCGTCGGCGGCATCTCTGCCCCGATGCCGATCGCCATCCCGCCGATGGCGACGCCTGCGACCCAATCGACTGCTGCCGGCAACACCGATCAGCTCGGCCGGCAGGTGGCGGAGGTCGTCACCAACGATCTTCGCAATTCGGGGCTGTTCAAGCCGATCGGCCCCGAATCGCTGCGCGGCGTCGGCATGGAGCAGGTGACCTCGCCCGATTTTCCGTACTGGGGAGGCACCGGCGCACAGGCGCTGATCCAGGGCTTCGTCCGCGCCAACGGCGACGGCAACCTGACGGTCGGCTGCTACCTCTACGACGTGTTTGCGCGCACCGAACTGACCCGCGCCGGCTTCGTCGTGTCGCCCGCCGACTGGCGCCGCGCCGCGCACAAATGCGCTGATGCGGTTTATACCCGGCTGTCGGGCGAGGGGCCGTATTTCGACAGCCGCATCGTCTATGTCTCCGAAACGGGGCCGAAGAACCGCCGTATCAAGCGGCTGGCGATCATGGACCAGGACGGCGCCAACCACCGCTTCCTGACCAACGGCCAGTCGATCGTGCTGACCCCGCGCTTCGCGCCCAACCAGCAACAGATCGTCTACATGAGCTATGTCGACGACCAGCCGGCGCTCTACGTCTACGATCTCGGCACCGCGCGGCAGCGCAAGCTCGTCTCCGGCGCCAGCCTGACCTTCTCGCCGCGCGTGTCGCCCAACGGCCAGTGGGTGCTGTTCTCGATGGCGCAGGCGGGCAATACCGACCTGTACCGCGTGTCGATCAACGGCGGCACGCCGCAACGACTGACGACCAGTCCGGGCATCGACACCGGCGGCAGCTATTCGCCCGACGGTGCCCGCATCGTGTTCGAAAGCGACCGCGGCGGCACCCAGCAGCTGTATGTGATGAACGCCGACGGATCGAACCAGCAGCGGATCAGCTTCGGCGGCGGCCGCTACGCCACCCCGGTGTGGAGCCCGCGCGGCGACCTGATCGCCTTCACGAAAATGGGCGGCGGACGCTTTCGTATCGGCGTGATGGGAACAAATGGCGGTGACGAGAAATTGCTGACCGAGGCCTGGGGCGACGAAGGCCCCAGCTGGTCGCCCAACGGCCGCGTGCTTACCTATTTCCGATCGGGCCAGGGCGCGGCGCGTGCCGATGTCTGGTCGGTCGATCTGACCGGCGTGAACGAACGCCGTATCCCGACCCCGCTCGACGGGTCGGATCCCAGCTGGGGGCCGCTCAGGCCCTGACGAGATTACCCACCGCCCGCCAGTCCGGCGGGGCCACGACCGAGAGAAGAAGGAGACCCCCGATCATGGCGACGACCACCACCCGCCTCATCATCCTCGCCGCGCTTGTCGCGACGGCCGGCTGCGCGAAGAAGCGCCCCGACGTGCTGCCGCCGGCCCCGGTCGACACCACGCAGACCGATCCGAACGCCGGCCAGCCGACCGGTCCGGTCGGCGGCGAGATCGTGCCCGGCAGCCAGCAGGATTTCCTCCGCTCGGTCAGCAGCGACACGGTGCTGTTCGGCCTCGACATGTACGATATCGATCCGCAGGCACGCGCGATCCTGGATACGCAGGCGCAGTGGCTGCAGGGCTATCCGAACGTGCGCATCACGATAGAGGGCCATGCCGACGAACGCGGCACCCGCGAATACAACCTCGCGCTCGGCGATCGCCGCGCCAATGCGGCCAAGAACTATCTTGCCGCGCGCGGGGTGAACGCAGGCCGGATCACCACCATCAGCTATGGCAAGGAACGCCCCGCCGCGCTCGGCTCCGACGAGGCGAGCTGGGCGCAGAACCGCCGCGCTGTCACGGTGACGGTGGGCGGCTGATTCGATCGGGCCCTCGCTCTGGAACGGGGAGGGCCCACCCCCTTGACTCCATGCCATCTTGATATAAAAGTGATATCACTTTAAATCGGGAGGCAGAGCATGGAACAGGGACGTGAACTCCGCACGCTGAGCCACAGCGCGGAAGTGCCGGCGGGCACCTTATCGGGCTATGGCCCGCTATTTCTGATGATCGCGGCGCTTGGCGTCGGCGGCTACGGCATCACGCTTGTCGATCGCGCTCCGGTGCTCGCGGCGTGGACGATCGCGGCCGGCGTCATCGTCGCGAGCTTCATCGCCTGCGGCTTCTACATGCTCCAGCCGAACCAGACGGCGGCGATCACGCTGTTCGGGTCGTACAAGGGCACAGATCGCGTCACCGGCCTGCGCTGGGTGCTGCCGTGGCTGATCCGCAAGAAGGTGGCGGTCCGCGCCCACAACATCATTTCCGACCGGATCAAGGTGAACGATCTGCGCGGCAACCCGATCGAGATGGCGGCGCAGGTGGTGTGGCGGGTGACCGACACCGCGCAGGCGCTGTTCGACGTCGACGACTACAAGGCGTTCGTCAACGTCCAGATCGAGGCGGCGGTGCGCACGATCGGATCGCGCTATCCCTATGACGATTTCGAGCATCAGGAAGTCACGCTGCGCGGCAACCACGAACAGATCGGCGGCGAGCTTCAGGCCGAACTGATTGCGCGCATGGCGGTCGCCGGGATCACTGTCGACGAATGCGGCTTCACCCACCTGGCCTATGCGCAGGAGATCGCCGGCGCGATGCTGCGCCGCCAGCAGGCGCAGGCAGTGGTCGCCGCGCGCATGACCCTGGTCGACGGCGCGGTCGGCATGGTCGAAATGGCGCTCGAACAGCTTTCGGCGAAGAACGTCGTGGAACTGGACGACGAACGCCGTGCGGCCATGGTCAGCAATCTGATGGTGGTGCTGTGCGGCGATCGCGACGCGCAGCCGGTCGTCAACGCCGGCACGCTCTATCAGTAGGACCGGGTCGGTGGGCACTCCCGGCAAGAAGGCGTTCGCGCTCCGTGTCGATCCTGCGCTCTACGCGGCGATCGAGCGGTCTGCGTCGATCGATCTCAGGAGCGCGAACGCCCAGATCGAATGCCTGCTGCGCGAGGCGCTCGCGCGGCGTGGGGTGAAGCTGGACGTGCCGGTCGCGGCAAAGCGCGGTCGGCCGGCGAAGGAGGATTGAGAATGCGGTCACCTGCTTGTCCCGCCTGCGGCGGATCGATGACCGAGGGTTTTCTGCTGCAGAATACGCACGGCTACCACGGCACCGCGCAATGGGTCGAAGGATCGCCGGTGAAAAGCGTGTGGACCGGCCTGAAGCTGGGCGGGCGCAATAAGCTGACGGTTCAGACCTGGCGTTGCGGCCGCTGCGGCAATCTTCAGAACTACGCGAAATGACGATCGAGGGAGGCGAGCGATGATCGGACATCTGATGCGCCGTACCGGATGGGGACTGAAGCCCGTCCGTGCCGGCTACTGGTTCGCGCCAAAGCGCTACGGCTTCGGCGCATATCCCGCAACGATCGCCGGGTGGGCGGCGACCTCCGCCTATCTCGCGTTGATCGGGCTGGTCGGATGGCGGATGCCGACCGACACCGGGAAGCTGGTGGTCGGCGGCGCGATCACGCTCGCCTTCCTGGCGCTCGTCCTGCTCAAGACCGACGGCGGCTGGCGCTGGCGCTGGGGGGACGACGCATGATCGCCGCCGTGAGCGCGCTTATGCTCGCTGCTGTCGCTGCTGCCCCGCAAGGCGAGCAGGTGACCGTACCGGGGCCGCAGGGCCCGCTCGCCGGTACGCTGCTGCCGGGCGAGGGCAGGGGGCCGGCGGTGGTCATCATTCCCGGCTCCGGCCCGACCGATCGCAACGGCAACAGCCCGCTGGGGGTCAGGGCCTCGACCTATCGCCTGCTTGCAGAGGCGCTGGCGAGGGAGGGCGTCACCAGCGTTCGTATCGACAAGCGCGGGATGTTCGGCAGCGCGAAGGCGGTCGCAGACCCCAATGAGGCGACGATGCAGGGCTATGCCGAAGATGCCCGCGCCTGGGCCGCGCTCGCGGCGAAGCGCGCGGGGGCCAGATGCGCCTGGCTGATCGGGCACAGCGAGGGCGGACTGGTCGCGCTCCAGGCGGCGCAGGATGCGCGGCGCCTCTGCGGTGTCGTGCTGGTGTCGGCCGCCGGCCGTCCGCTCGGCGACGTGATGCGCGAACAATTCCGCGCCAACCCGGCCAATGCGCCGATCCTCGAGCCCGCGCTGAAGCTGCTCGACGAGGTCGAGGCGGGGCGTACCGTCGATCCCGCGACGTTGCCGGCGCCGCTGCCCAACCTGTTTCCGCTGCGGGTGCAGGCCTATATGACGCGCGTCTTCGCGCTCGACCCCGCGACGCTCGCCGCCTCGGCCCGCGTGCCGGTGGTGGTGATCCAGGGGGAAACCGACCTCCAGACCGGCGCCGCCGATGCTCGTCGCATCGCCGGCGCGCGGCCGAAGGCGCGGCTGGTGCTGCTGCCAGGCGTCAATCATGTGCTGAAGGATGTCGGCGCCGATCGTGCCGCGAACCTGCGCAGCTACGGCGATCCCGCCCTGCCGATCGCGCCGTCGGTGGTGGATGCGGTGGCGAAGGCGATCGGCGCCAGCCCGCGATAGCATCCAGCATCCGTTCCCCGGCGAAGGCCGGGGTCCAGGATAGGCGGCGTCAGGATTGATCGGTGACTGGGTCCCGGCCTTCGCCGGGGAACAGTTCGTGGTCAGAGCGGGATCCGGACGGCGTGGAACGCTGAGCGCTTACCCTCCCAGCGCCTCGTCGAGCAGGCGGGCGAGGCGCAGGCCGCCCTTCACCACCTGTTCGCGCGCCGGATCGACCAGCTTCGCGATCGTCGCGTCGTCCAGCTTCGAGCGCTTCGGCGGCGGGCCGCACGGATCGCCCATCGCGGTGGCATAGACGGCGTCCTTCGCCACCTGCCAGCTGTCGCGGCTCCAGTCCTCGACGCTGCCGCCCTGCACCGCGGCGCGTTCCTGCGGCGAATAGAGGCGTACCAGCGAGGGCGGGGTGGAGATCGCGCGTTCGGCCAGCCAGCCGTCCCAGATCGAATGGAGGTTCAGCCGTTCGGGCCCGTACAGCCCATAATCCGCCCGCGCGCGATTGCCGCCCAGGTCGCCTCGGTCGCCCGCGTGCAGCGGCTGGTGCAGGTCGCCGACGAAATGGACCAGGAATACCAGCGCCATCACCTTCTCGCGCACCGGCACCTTGGCGTCCTTGAGCAGCTTCACGTCGCGCTCGATCTGCGCCGACACGCAATTGCCGTCGCGGCACGCCGATTTCAGGTCGAACGGCTTGCACACGTCGACGTTCTGGTAATGCCAGGAATAGGCATAGCTGAACCGCTCGCCCAGCGGCTTGACGCAATCGGCCCATACGCTCGCCTGCTCGATGGTGAAGGCGGGGCAGGTCGGCGTCTCCAGCAGCCGCGACTGGCGCAGCAGCGCGTCGATCCGCGCCCGCGTCTCCGGTTTGGCGTTGCGATAGGCGATCGACGCGATCGTCTCATGCCCATATTCCCAATAAGCCTGGGCAGGCGCGGAAATCAGCGTCGCGGCGAACGCGAGAACGGTGAGGAGCTTGCGGATCATGCCCCCCGGCCTAGCGCGGCGGCGCGAGCGAGAAAAGCGCGTTGTCGCCTACAGCAGGTAGACGACGACGTAGCGCGCTACGAGCGCCGCCATCACCGCGCGACTCCACATCTGTCCCCGAACGACCATCGCCGCCGCCATCAGCGCGATCAGCACCGCCGTCAGCCCCAACGCGAGCGGGCGCCGCAGATGGACGGCGAGTTCTGGCACGCTCGCATACCAGCCGAGCTGGCACAGCAGCAGCACCGCCATGACCCCGATAACGATCCGCCGCACGCGATGGAAATGCGCGTCGAAATCGGCCTGTTCGTTCACGTCGCGCGGGAACACCAGATGCGCCGCGAGATAATAGGCGCTGGCGAAGGCGGTCACCGCCATCAGCGTCCGGCCCGATACGCCGACGATGTCGCGCGTCGTCCATGCCGCCTGCCAGAACGACAGCAGGTCGAGCAGCACGAACGCGCCGAGCAGCGGCGTCAGCCAGCCGATCCGTACCAGCGATCCCGGCCGCAGCCGCGCCTCGATCGCGCGGGCGAGGCCGCCGAGCACCTCGGCGATCGACAGGCCGAGCAGCAGCCCGAACAGCGCGAAGATGAACTCGAAATCGCCCATGCCGCCCCCCGGCCGCCCCCACGGCCATTCCCGTACCGCGCGTCAGGCGGCGGTGTCGATCACTTCTCGTCGCCGTAGATCGCCACCGCGCGCGCGCCGCCGGCCGAGGCATGGCCGCGATACATCCCGGCCGTGTTGAAGCTCCACGCCATCTCGCCGGTCGGGCCGGTCAGGATGACGCCGCCGGTGCCGCCCAGGTCCTTCGTCTCGGCCATCACGATGTCGCCGGCCTGCTTCAGCGTTTCGCCCTTGAACCGTACCCGCGCGCAGATCTCGTGCGCCACGCCCTCGCGGATGAAGAATTCGCCCGATCCCGTGGCGGATACCGCATCCGATCATTCCTTGACGAATATCGCGAAATGACCGCGTGATCTGAGGGCCGACATCCTTCAGTGCCGTCGATAAAGAAACTCCGAGCAACCCGTGCCGAAGATTCCGAACGCGTGAGTTTTCACGACATTTGCAGATTCACGGGTGAACCCTCGCGCGGCCATGAATTCGTCTATTTCCGCTAAGCTACACGATTCATAGGGATATCCACCAAGCCAATCGTGGATATCGGTCCAAAATTTCATACCGCGACCTACGTGGCCGCTCACGTGCGAGCGGGGGCTGCGTCCTCTGATGGCGTGACTGGCGAGTATGGCGCCTCCTAACCCGGCACGTGCTGTCTTGCGGATGAATTCCGGCGCTGCGGTGTAGAGTCTCTTCTCCACCTTCCACAGTCCGCATGCTGGGGTTTTCTTGTAAAGCGCGATGGCAAAGAGGCCGTTGTCGGCGACCATCTTTGAAGCCTCGTCGATCGCGCGCCACATGGCTCCGGTGTGATGCAGCACGCCCCAGGAATAGACGATGTCGAAGGTGCGGCCGAGGCTGGCGATGTCGAAAACGCTGGATTGTCGCACATCGGCCTCGACGCCGAACCTCGCGAGGACGGATCGGGTTGTGGCGACCGAGTCGGGGTCGATATCCACTGCCGTGATGCTGCTCGCGCCGAGCCGCGCCGCCGCCAGGGAGTGCAGGCCAGATCCGGATCCGATATCCAGGAAGGATGCGCCCGCGATGCGATCCGCGGGGACGAGACTGGCAAGCCCGGCCTGCGCGTCGGCGACTTCCTCTTCGGTGATCTGCCGCGCGTAATCCGCCCAGTTCTTGCCAAACTCGAAATGCGTCTCAACGTCGGTAAGATCGGTCATGAAAATGCTGCTCCAGGAGCGAAGGGCGATTGCTGAATTCCATATTCGCCGTCACCTCGGTGACGCACTGGCGACATATGCGCACTAGCAATTATAGGATGATTGATACCAATCGAAGAAGCGCCCGATTCCTTCGCGTATGTCGGTACGCGGAATATGGCCAGTCAATTCGCGCAGCAAGGTTCAGTCCGCCCAAGTAGCAGGAACATCGCAGTCGCCAGCGTGGAGCGGCTGGTCCACGCCGCCTGCCAGAACAGCAGCAGCCCGAACAGCGCGAAGATGAACTCGAAATCGCCCATGCCATCCCCCGGCCGTTGGTATCGCGCGTCAGGTGGCGGTGTCGATCACTTCTCGTCGCCGTAGATCGCGACGACCCGCGTGCCGCCGGCCGAGGCATGGCCGCGATACATCCCGGCCGTGTTGAAGCTCCACGCCATCTCGCCGGTCGGACCGGTCAGGATGACCCCGCCGGTGCCGCCCAGGTCCTTCGTCTCGGCCATCACGATGTCGCCGGCCTGCTTCAGCGTCTCGCCCTTGAACCGTACGCGCGCGCAGATCTCGTGCGCCACGCCCTCGCGGATGAAGAATTCGCCCGATCCGGTCGCGGATACCGCGCATGCGCGGTCGTCGGCATAGGTGCCGGCGCCGATCAGCGGCGAATCGCCGACCCGGCCCCAGCGTTTGCCGGTCATGCCGCCGGTCGATGTCGCGGCGGCCACATGGCCCGCCGCGTCCCGCGCCACGGCGCCGACGGTGCCGTATTTCATGTCGACATCGAACGCCGACAGCGACTGCGCCTTCATCTTTTCCAGCTGCTGGCGGCGCTCGGGCGTCGCGAACCAGCTCGGATCGACCTGCTCCAGCCCCTTCTCGCGGGAAAAGGCGTCGGCGCCCTTGCCGGCGAGCAGGACGTGGGGGCTGTCCTCCATCACCCGGCGGGCGAGCGTGATCGGGTTCTTGGTCCTCGTCACCCCCGCCACCGCGCCGGCCGCGCGGGTGCTGCCATCCATGATCGATGCGTCAAGTTCGTTGGTGCCTTCATAGGTGAAGACCGCGCCGCGCCCGGCGTTGAAGGCGGGATCGTCCTCGAGCACGCGCACCGCCGCTTCCACCGCGTCGATCGCGTTGCCGCCCTTCGCCAGCACCGCCTGTCCGGCGTCGAGCGCGGCGTTCAGCCCGGCCCGTGCGGCCTTTTCGCGTTCAGGCGTCATCCGTTCGCGTTCGATCACCCCGGCGCCGCCGTGGATGACGAGCGTCCAGCCGGGCGTATCCTGCGCGGCGGCGGGGGTGGCGGCGGTCATCAGCAGGGCTCCGATCAGCAGGCGCATGGTTGGGGTTCACTCACACAATTGGCAGGTTCGGGCTGGTAGCAGACGTGCGGGCCTGTGCCACCCCGCGCCGCAGGCCGATCAGCGGGCGCAGCCAGCCGATCTCGCGCCCGATGCGATAGAACGCCCAGCATCCCCCCGCCGTTGCCGCCACCAATATCCCGAACTGCGCCCACAGCGGCCACCCGCTCGGCCGCAGCCACCAGGCGACGACGACGATGATCGTCTGGTGGATCAGGTAGAACGGGAACACCCCCTCGACCAATGGCGCGCGCCAGCGGTGGTCGCGGTTCAGATAGGTCTCGGCGGTGCCGATCAGCGCGGCGATCGTCGCCCAGCACTGGAGCTGGCGCGCCCACAAAGTTTGGTCGGCCACCCATTGCGGCGGCGAACTGGTGCCCGGCCAGGTGTAGGCGACGCCGCCGACCACCGCATAGGCCGCCAGCGCCAGCAGCGCGGTCAGCCAGCGCCACCGAACCAGCGCCGCCATAACGGCCGGCGATCCCTTCAGCGCAAAGCCGAACAGAAAGGCGGGGAAGAAGCCCAGATGCGCGGGCAGGTCGCCGATCACGTCGTGCGTGTCGGCCCAGCGCTGGACGGCATAGACCTGGAATATCAGCAGATAGAGGATCGGCACCCACACCACGCCGATGCCGCCGAACAGCCGGTCGAACCCGCGTTGCAATACCGTCGGCCGCGGCACCGCGAGCAGCGCCGCCAGCGCCAGCGTGTAGAGCCACAGATAGCCGACGAACCACAGGTGGTTCCACGTCGGCAGAACGATCCCGTCGAGCGTCCCGAATCGCCAGAAATCGCGCGTCCAGAAATGGAGGTATCCGCGCGCATAGCCGTGCTGGCTGGCCAGCTCGACCCACGACTGCGGCGGGACGATCACCGCGACTCCGAACGCCAACGGCACGAGCAGCCGGCTGGTCCGCGTCGCCGTGAAGCGCGTAAGGCCGGGGGACCGCACCAGCAGTGCCCGGCTGGCATAACCCGAGACCAGGAACAGCAGCGTCAGCCGCCACGGGCTGGTGAACAGCATCGGCACCGTCACCCAGTCGATCGTGCGGACCGCCTTCACATGATAGGGCCACGGTACGAACACCATGCCGATGTGGTAGAGGATCAGGATCGCGAAGGCGCCGATCCGCAGCCAGTCCATGCCGTAATGCCGCGCCATTGCGCGTGCCGGGTTAGCGCAACGCCGCCGCCCTGCCTACCGCCCTCTCCGGCGGCGGCGCGCGATGCGGCATGCCGATGGCGGCACCGATCCAGCGCACCCGGCTGCCCAGCGCGTAGCCCGCGACGCAGACCCCCAGCGTCGCCGCGGCGATCACGGCGGCGGCGATCACAGGGGAGGGAGCCAGCGGGAGTATCCACCACGCCGTCAGGACGATCGTGCCGTGATGCAGGATATATGCGGGGAACACCGCGCGGGCGAGGGGGGCGCGCCAGCGGTGATCGCGGTTCAGCCAGCGGTCGGCGGCTGCGAACAGCGCGACCGTCATGCTCCACGCCATCGCCGCGCGCGCGGCGCGGTCGGCCGCCATCTCGGCGTGCGGGGGGATTTCGGCACCCGGCCAGGTCCATTCTACCCAGACGACGACCAGCCCGGCGGGAACCGCCAGCGCAAGCGCGGGCAGCATCAGCCGCCGGACCGCCGCCCACAGCCTGGGTGATCCGGCAAGGACGAATCCGAATGCGAACAGCGCGCCATATTCGCTGTGGCCGCCCCAGTCGGTCAGCAGCGCGTGACGTTCGGGGACGATCACCATGAACACCAGCTTGGCCATGGCGATCGCGGCGGCGGGCACCCACAGCAGGCGCCGCCCGCGGCACAGCCACGCGACCACCGCGTCGGCGCGCATGCCGCTCGCCAGCACCGCGCCGAGCGCCAGAGTATAGGTCCAGAGGTAGGCGACGAACCACAAATGCTCCCAGCTCGGGAAGCTGACCCCGTGGAACGCGCCGACCCGCCAGTAATCGCGTGTCCAGAACGTCAGGTAATCGCCCTCATAGCCGCCCAGCCGAACGCGCACCCACATCTCGACCGGCACGATCGCCGCCATCGCCACCGCCAGCGGGACCAGCAGCCGCGCATTGCGCGAGGCCAGGAAGGCGCGGACGCCCCCGGACCGTGCGAAGAGCGTCCGGCTGGCATAGCCCGACACAGCGAACAACAGTCCCAGCCGCCACGGCGTGACGAACGCCATCGGCGGGATCAGCCACGCCCAGGTCTCGCGCGCCTTGATGATCCACAGCCACGGCGCGAACACCATGCCGATGTGATAGGCGATCAGCACCCCAAAGGCCGCGATGCGCAGCCAGTCCATGCCATAATGTCGGCCGCTCGCGGGGGTGGCGTGGATGTCGGGCTGGTGATGCACGCAGACCGCATTGCACGGCGCTGGATAATGAAGGGTTGACCAACCCCCCGTTTCCCTACGCCGCCGGGCGGCCTATATGCGGGTGCGGTTCCCCTGGAGTTTCCCATGTCCGTACGTCCGTGGCGCGATATCGTGCGCCGCCAGAGCCGCCAGATCATGGTCGGCGACGTCCCTGTCGGTGGCGATGCGCCCGTCACCGTGCAGACGATGACGAACACGCCGACCGGCGACGCCGCCGCGACGATCGACCAGATCCGCCGCTGCGAGGACGCCGGCGTCGACATCATCCGCGTGTCGTGTCCCGACGTCGAAAGCACCGCCGCGCTTAAGGGGATCGTCCGCGCCGCGCGGGTGCCGATCGTCGCCGACATCCATTTCCACTACAAGCGCGCGCTGGAGGCGGCGGACGCGGGCGCCGCGTGCCTGCGCATCAACCCCGGCAACATCGGATCGTCCGAACGGGTGGGCGAAGTCGTCCGCGCGGCCAAGGCCAACGGCTGCGCGATCCGCATCGGCGTCAACGCCGGGTCGCTGGAGAAAGACCTGCTCGAGAAATATGGCGAGCCGTGCCCGGAGGCGCTGGTCGAAAGCGCGCTCGATCATATCAAGCTGCTCCAGGACCATGACTTCCACGAATTCAAGGTCGCGGTGAAGGCCAGCGACCTGTTCCTCGCGGTCGCCGCCTATCAGCAGCTGGCGGAGGCGGTCGATTGCCCGCTCCACCTCGGCATTACCGAGGCGGGTGGCTTCGTCGGCGGCACCGTCAAGTCGGCGATCGGGATCGGCAGCCTGCTGTGGTACGGCATCGGCGACACCATCCGCGTGTCGCTCTCCGCCGAGCCCGAGGAAGAGGTCCGCGTCGGCTTCGAGATTCTGAAAGCGCTGGGCATCCGCAACCGCGGCGTCCGCGTGGTGAGTTGCCCTTCCTGCGCGCGCCAGGGGTTCGACGTGATCCGCACCGTCCAGGCGCTGGAGGAACGGCTCCAGCACATCCGCACGCCGATGAGCCTTTCGGTCCTCGGCTGCGTCGTCAACGGCCCCGGCGAGGCGCGCGAGACCGACATCGGCCTGACCGGGGGCGGCAACGGCAAGCATATGGTCTATCTGTCCGGCGTCACCGATCACACGGTGGAAAGCGCCGACATGCTCGACCACATCGTCCGCCTGGTCGAAGCCAAGGCGGCGGAGATCGAGGCGGGGCTGTCCAAGGCGGCCTGATCCGCTAACCGCCCCCCAGCACGTTGATCGTGAAGGCGAGGATGCCGAGGTTGAAGACGAACGCCACCATGCTGTGCAGCGTCGCGGTGCGGCGCATGCGGCGGCCGGTGATGCTGATGTCCGACGTCTGGAAGGTCATTCCCAGCGTGAAGGCGAAATAGGCGAAGTCCGAATAGTCGGGCTCATCGCACTCGGGGAAGTCCAGCCCGCCCTCGTCGCCTTTCCCGCCGGCCGTGTAGAACACATGGGCGTAGTGCAGCGCATAGACGGTGTTGGCGAACAGCCACGACAGCGCGAGCGTGCCGATCACCAGCGCGATCATCATGGGTGTCGGCCGGCCTTCCGCCGCCAGTTCGCCGGCCACTGCCGCCAGCACCGCGATCGAGGTCGCTCCGGTGATCGCCAGCAGCATCGCGCGATTTGCGTCGTTGCGCGCCGCCGTCCGCCGCATCGCCGCCGCATCCGACGTGCGCAGCAGCGGCAGGACGGACAGCAGGAACACCGCCGCCGCGATGTCGAAGCCGATCATGATCCCCGCCGCCCAGCCGGTCCGAGCGACGGCGATGGGCACCGCGATCACGGCGACCGCGCAGAATGCCAGGAAGCGCGCCGGCGCGATGCGGTTGCCGATCGATCGCTGGTGCGGGGCCACCCGCTTGCTATAGGCGCTTCGCCACGCCGCGCCAGCCAGAGGAAAGGGGGAAGGGGGCCGCATGACGACGTCTACGCCCGTTCGCCCTGCGCTGGCCTTCGCCGTCGCCGCGATCGGCATCTTCGTCTTCGCCTGCATGGATGCGGTGATGAAGGGGCTGGTGATCGCGCTCGGCGTGTATACCACGATGATCTGGCGCACATTCGCGGGGGTCGCGATATCGGGGACGCTCTATGCCGCTACGCGCGCACCCTGGCCCAGCCGGGCCGCGATGCGCCTCCACCTGATACGCGGCGCCGTCACCGTCGTGATGGCGCTCACCTTCTTCTGGGGCCTCGCGCGCGTGCCGATGGCGCAGGCGATCGCGCTGGCCTTCATCGCGCCGGTCATCGCGCTGTTCCTCGCCGCGCTGATCCTGAAGGAACGCGTGCCGCGCGGGTCGGTGATCGCCTGCGTCCTGGCGGCGATCGGCGTCGGCCTGATCCTGACCGGGCAGGCGCGCGCCGAACTCGGGCCGGAGGCGCTGAAGGGGACGATCGCGATCCTCTTCTCGGCGCTCTGCTATGCCTTCAACATCGTGCTGATGCGCGCGCAGGCGCTGGTCGCCGGGCCGGTCGAGGTCGCCTTCTGGCAGAGCCTGATCGTGTTCGCCTGCCTGGTCCCCGCAGCGCCATGGTTTGCCCATGTGCCCGATGCGGCGCACTGGCCCGTCATCGTGCTGGCGGCGGTCTTCGCCACCGTATCTCTGCTGCTGCTCGGCTGGGCGTATCAGCACGGATCGGCGAGTTATCTGGCACCGACCGAATATACCTCGTTCGTCTGGGCGGCGATCCTCGGATGGATCGTGTTCGCCGAGACCCTGTCGTCGTGGACGGTGGCGGGCGCCGCGCTGATCGTCGGCGGCTGCGTCGTCGCCGCGCGCGGCAAACCTTCCCCAGTCCCCCAAGTGGAGATCGCATCGTGACCGTCACCATCCGCAACGCCGCCCCGGCGGACGTGCCCCGCATCCTGCGCTTCGTGCGGGAACTCGCCGATTTCGAGCGCGCGTCGGACAAGGTCGTCGCGACCGAGGCGCTGCTCGCCGACGCGCTGTTTGCCGATCAGCCGGCCGCCTATGCGGTGATCGCGGAGATCGACGGAGAAGCCGTCGGCATGGCGCTCTATTTCTTCAATTTCTCGACCTGGACCGGCTGGCGCGGCCTGTATCTGGAGGACCTTTACGTCACTCCCGCCGCACGCGGCGCGGGGGTGGGTGGCGCGTTGCTCACCCATCTCGCGGGCATCGCGGTCGATCGCGGCTGCACCCGGTTCGAATGGGCGGTGCTCGACTGGAACGAGAATGCGATCCGCTTCTATTTGTCCAATGGGGCCGAACCGATGCACGAATGGCGCACCTATCGCGTCTCGGGCGATGCGCTGCCGCGGCTGGCCGGGCGCCTCTGATGGCGTGGGCGCTGCTGCTGCTCGGCGGGCTGTTCGAGGTCGGCTTCACCACCTGCCTGCGCTTCGTCGACGGGTTCCGCAACGTGCCGTGGACGATCGGCTTCCTCGTCAGCGTGACGCTGTCGATGGGGCTGCTGGAAGTCGCCTCGCGCTCGATCCCGATGGGCACCGCCTACGCCGTGTGGGGCGGGATCGGCGCGCTCGGCACCGTGCTGGTCGGCATCTGGTGGTTCGGTGAGCCCGGCACGCCGGTGCGTATCCTGCTGATCCTGGCGCTCGTCGCCTGCATCGCGGGCCTCAAGCTGACGGCGGGACACTGATGGCGGTCGATGCCGGCCTGGTCGCGTGGATCGGGGAGGCGCTGGAGCCGCTCGGCGTGCTCACGCGGCGTCCGATGATGGGCGGGATGACCTTCTATCTCGACGGCCAGGTGTTCGCGATCGCGGCGGACGATACGCTCTGGTTCAAGTCCGACGCGGTCAGCGATCCCGAATGGGACGCGGCGGGATGCGCGCGCTTCAGTTTCGAGATGAAGGACGGATCGGTCGCGACGATGAACTATCGCCGCGCGCCCGACGACGTCTACGACGACGCCGACGAGATGCGCCGCTGGGCGCGGCTGGGGCTGGAGGCGGGGCTTCGGGCGCCGAAGAAGGCGAAGAAGCGGGCGAAATAAACCGCCGGGCTCCCGCGCAGGCGGGAGCCCAGGGTTTCGAGGTCATCGCATGCGGCCCTAGGCTCCCGCCTGCGCGGGAGCACGGCGGCTACCCGTGCGCCGTCTCCACCCCGGTCGCATCGACCGACGCCTTCGCGGCC
The DNA here is from genome assembly GCF_035910975.1 of Sphingomonas sp. Lineage (GTDB taxonomy): Bacteria > Pseudomonadota > Alphaproteobacteria > Sphingomonadales > Sphingomonadaceae > Sphingomonas. The sequence goes on along the minus strand of NZ_JAMHWM010000042.1, from coordinate 8,880 downwards.
TGCTTGTCCGACTGATAGCGTTCGATCGCCTCGATCGTGATGCGTCGCGCCTCCGCGGCGTCGCCCCATTTGCCGACGCGCACCCACTTCTCGGCTTCCAGATCCTTGTAGTGGGTGAAGAAATGCTCGATCTGCTGGAGCACGATCGACGGCAGGTCCTGCCGCTCGCCAACGTCGGAATAATAGGGGAAGGTGGTGTCGACCGGTACGCAGACGAGCTTCTCGTCGCCGCCGGCCTCGTCCTCCAGGTTCAGCACGCCGATCGGCCGCGCGCGCACGACGCAGCCCGGCACGAACGGCGACCGCGCGACGACCAGCGCGTCGAGCGGATCGCCGTCGGGCGACAGCGTGTGCGGCACGAAGCCGTAGTTCGCCGGATAGCGCATCGGCGTGTGCAGGATGCGATCGACGAACAGCGCCCCGCTCGCCTTGTCGAACTCGTACTTCACCGGCTCGCCGCCCACCGGCACTTCGATGATAACGTTCAGGCTGTTGGGCGGATCATCGCCCACGGGGATCAGATCGATCCGCATGTGTCCCTCGCTCTCGATTATCGTGCTGTCAGCAGGCGATCGAGCCCGTTCGTCCCGTCGCCCACCTTCTCGAGGCGCGGGTAGCGCAGGCCATCGCGATAGTCGAGCGCGACTTCGCGGAACTTGCTGCCCGCCTTCACCAGCAGGCGGATCGGGTCCTTGCCGCCCTTGGCCGCGGTGATCGCCGCCTTGATGCGATCGCCGGTGTAGGCGTCGCCGTTCACCGCGACGATGCTGGTCGCGACGTCCAGTCCGGCGTTGAAGGCGGGGCTGTCCCATATGACGCTGCGCACCGCGCCGTCGCTCGCCACCGACATGCCCAGCGAATAGGCGAGGCTGACCGTCTTCGACGATCTTTCCGCCGCCTTCATCACCGCGTTGGGCGTGTCGGTGTAGACCAGGCGATAGCCGTTGTCGGTGAAGCCGGCGAGCGGCGCGCGCGGCGCCACCTGGTTGACCCGCTCGTTCAGGAACTTCGCCCAGTCGTAGGGCGCAACGCCGTTCAGCGTGCGAACGACGTCCTCGAAAATGTAGGTCGAAACACCCCAGTCGCCGTCGGTCCCGCTGAAGAAGGCGCGCGCGAAATCGTCGATCGATTTGCTCCCGCCGCTCAGCCGCCGGATCACCGAATCGGCCTCCAGCCACACCAGCGCGCCGCCGACGTAATAATCCTCGTTGCGCTGCCAGTTGGTCCAGCCCTTGGGCCGGCGCGCGGAGATGACCGGATCGTTGGTGGTATCGACCAGCGGGCGCCACTGGCGGCCCTTCGTATTGTCCTGCGCCGCCGCCCAGTTGGCCAGCGTGTCGAGCGCCTCGTCCTTGCTGTACATGCCCGATCGCGCCGCCAGCACGACGCCCCAGAACTGCGTCTGCCCTTCGTACACCCACAGCAGCGAATTGCGCATCGGGGTGCGGAAATCGGGCGTCCACAGGTCGGCGCCGCGGCGATACTTGCCGTTCCAGCTATGGGTGAATTCATGCGGCAGCAGGTCGCGGTCGCCGATCGCGTCCTTCCAGCTGGTGAAATAGCCCGGATCGACCCCGTTTTCGGAACTGCGGTGATGTTCCAGCCCGATCCCGCCCATCTCGTCGGTGATCGCCAGCAGGAACTCGTACTTGTCGTAATGCTGTGTGCCGAATAGCTTGACCGACTGGTCGACCAGCGCCTTGTGCTTGTCGATCACCTCCGGCGTCGCGGCGAGCTCTTCGGCCGTGTCGGCGACGACGTTCAATCCGACGCGCGGGGTCAGTTCCCAGCGCTTGAAGTAGCGGCCGGCGAAAACGGGCGAATCGATCAGCGTCTCGTAATCGGTCCGCTGGTAGCTGTAGGTCGATCCATTGGTCTTCGACGGCAGGCCCGACGCCGCCTGCCAGCCGGCGGGATAGCGCACCGTCGCCTGGATGGGGATGCGGCGCGTGTAATAGCCCGCCGGATAGAGGCTGACCTGTTCGAACTGCAGGTTCAGCATGTTCGGCGCGATCGAGATGCGGCCCTGGTTCGACGCGGTGGCGCCCAGGAACTGGAATTCCAGGTTGAGCGCGCGGGCGCCGGCCGGCACGTCGATGTGAAAGGCATAGACATCGACCGGGTCGCGCTTCCACGCCACGGGCTTGCCGTTCGCGGTGATCGTCAGCCCAGCCAGCTTCTCGATCTCGCCGCGCGCGGCGTGCTTGCCCGGTAACCAGGCGGGCATCAGCAATGTCATCGGTCCCGCCTTGGCGACGGGAATCGTCTGCTTCACGCGGTAGATGCCCTGGCCGATGTTGGTCGCATCGACGTCCAGCGTGAGGACGCCGGGGTAAGCGACGTCGCGTGCCTCGGGGATGTCGCGGGCGAACGGCAGGGGGGCGACCGGCTGGGTGTTGCGGACCTGCGCAGCGGCGGGAAAGGCCGAAGCGAGCAGCAGCGCGGCGAGCGTGAGCGGACGGTACATGGCAAGTCCTTGAACACGGGGGAGGATCGCCGGCTGATTAGCGAGCAAGCTCCCCAAGTCCAGTGTAGTCGCGCCACAGATGCTTCACGGCTTGCTTACCATTGCCGGCTAACGCTGGCGCCCATGTACCACGATCCCGCGCTTTCCGCCCAGACGCGCGCCGCCGATCCGCGTCCTGCCTCGGCGGTCAGCACCGGCGTCGGTGTCGCCGGGCTGGTCGGATTGCTCGCCTGGATGGGTTTCGCCAAGGCGTACGGCCTCGACGGTCCTTATGCTGCGCTCGCCAATGTCGCCGCCTGCGGATTGCCGATGATCCTGTGGTCGGTCGTCGTCGACAAGGTGCACCGCAACGCATCGACCGGCATCGACTGGGCCAATCCGCGGCCGTGGCGCGAGACGATCGACATCAGCCTGACGAAGCTCGCAGGGCTGTGGCTCACCTGGGGCGGGATCGCGACGATCTATGCGGCCGGCCGCTTCTATTGGGAAGGCAATTTCGCCTTCGCCATGTGGGCGTTCCAGACGGCCGCACCGTGGCTGTTCGCGCTGTCGATCCCTTGGGTGCTGTGGTTCGACCGCAGGATGGTGAACCCGCGCGACGGCGCCTGGGCGCTGGGCGCGTGGCTGCTCCACCTGGACGAACCGTACGAGCGCGAGGCGATCTTCGCGCATCTGCGCGCCTGGGGAGTGAAGGCGTTCTTCCTCGCCTTCATGGTCGCGATCGTGCCCGGCGGCTTCGGCGACTGGGTGCGCGGCGACACCTCGACGCTGCTCCACGATCCGGTCGCGCTGGCGATGTGGCTCATCACCTTCATGTTCGTGGTCGATGTGGCGTTCGCGACGGTCGGCTACCTCCTCACCGTCCGCGCGCTCGATTCGCACATCCGTTCGGCCAACCCCTATGCGCAAGGATGGATGGCGGCGCTGATATGCTATCCGCCGTTCATCCTGATGAGCGACGGCGGGCCGCTCGATTATCATCCCGGCACGTCGGACTGGACGCACTGGTTCGCCGGCCATCCGTGGCTGCTCATGGCGACGGGCGCGGTACTGGTCGCGCTCACCGCGATCTACGCCTGGGCGACCGTCGCTTTCGGCCTGCGCTTCTCCAACCTCACCCACCGCGGCATCCTGACGCACGGTCCCTATGCGTTCAGCCGCCACCCCGCCTATCTCAGCAAGAACCTGTTCTGGTGGGTATCGACGATTCCCCTGCTCAGCACCGGCGGCTGGGCCGATGCGGCGCGCGCGACGATCCTGCTCGCGGCGGTCAGCGGCGTCTATTACTGGCGTGCGAAGACCGAGGAAAAGCACCTCGGCGAGGACCCGGCCTACCGCGACTATTTCGACTGGATGGAGCGCAACGCCCTCGTCCCGCGCCTCTTCCGCTGGATCAGGGGCGCGTGACCGGCAGTTCGTACCCCACGCCCGCGCCAGGCCCGACCGGCAGCTCCAGCCAGACCCATCCGGCGGTCAACACCATTCCGGCCACATAGAAGCAAAGCGCCATCGGCAGCAGCAGCGCCAGCAGCGTTCCCAGCTTGAACGAGGGCACCCACCGCTGCGCCAGCGTCAGCGACAAGATGAAATAGGGATTGAGCGGAGAGATCAGGTTGGTGACGGTATCGCCCACCCGGTACGCCGCCGTCGTCATTTCCGGTGAGACGCCCAGCAGCATCAGCATCGGCGTCGCCACCGGCGACATCGCCGCCCATTTCGCCGATCCCGATGCGATCAGGAAATCCAGCCACGCCGACATCGTCGTCAGCATCGGCAGCAGCAGCGCCGGGTGCGCATCCATGGCGCGCAATTGTTCGGCCCCTACGATCGCGGTGATCGGTCCCAGGTTCGACCAGCCGAACATCGCCACGAAATGCGCCGCGAAGAAGATCAGGACGAGATAGGGGATGAAGGGTTGCAACCCTTCCACCATCAGCCGGGGCACGTCGCGGTGGGTGACGATGGAGCCGGTCGCCTTGCCATAGGCCCAGCCGCTGCTGATGAACAACAGGAAGATGAACGCGACCAGGCTGCGGAACAGCGGCATATACGCCTGCACCCCGGCTGCTTCCGGATCGTACAGCGGCGCGCCCGGCGCCAGCGTCAACGCGGCCGCCAGCGCCACGACGCCCAGCGCGGCGATGCCCGCATGGCGCAGCCCCCTGCGTTCGACAGGCGACAGGGCAGTATCGGCCATCGCTTCCGCGTCGCCGCCCCCGCTCCATGGCCCCAGCCTGCGCGCCAGCGGCCCGTCGACCAGCCGCCAGGCGATCGCGGTGAAGGTGATCGCGATGCCGATCGCGAACCACCAGTTCCCCAGCGGGTTGAACGTCCATGCCGGATCGATCAGGCGCGCGCCCGTCTCTGTTAGGCTGAGGATCAATATGTCGTACTGGCCGGGAAACAGGTTGCCCGACAGCCCAACGGCCGCCCCGGCATAGCCCGCCACGATGCCCAGTACCGGGTGGCGTCCTGCGGCGGCGAATGTCAGTCCGGCCAGCGGGACATAGACCAGATAGGCCGCGTCGTTGGCGTGGGTCGAAACCATGCCCACCACGAACACCACGGGCGTCAGCACCGGCAGCGGCACGCGCACCAGGCTGGCCCGGATCAGCGCGGCGAGCAGCCCGCTGCGTTCGGCCACGCTGGCGCCCAACATGATCGTCAGCACGAAGCCCAGCGGCGTGAAGCCGGTATAGGTCTTGGGCATGTCGGTCAGCAGGCGGCGGAGGTTATCGGTATCGATCAGGCTCTGCGCGGTCAGCGTCTCGCCGGTGACGGGGTTGACCGCGCTCCATCCCTGCGCCGCGCCCAACACCGACAGCAGCACCAGCAGTGCGATGATGCCGATGAAGATGAAGATCGGATCGGGCAGGGCGTTGCCGAACCGCTCGACCCGGTCGAGCAATGTGCGGCGCGGGCGGGTTTCGGTGGCTTCCATCGCGGCGGAATGGACCAGCTTCGAGGCACCCGCGCAACGATTTTCGCGCGGGCGCGGCGCGGCTGGGGTCCTGACCCTAGAAGCTCATCTCGTCGTAGATCCGGCTGAGGTCGCCGCCCCATTCGCCGTGATAGCGGTCGAGCAGGCGCTGCGCCGGCACCTTGCCCGATCGCACGATCTCGCGCAGCGGATCGAGGAAGCCGGCCTCGCTGTCGCCCGCGCCGTTCAGTCGCGCGCGCGCGGTCAGCCCGGCCGTGGCGATGTCCAGCACCTCGCCGGCGATGTCGCGCAGGATGCCGCCGCCGGGGATCGGCGCGTCGAGCGCGAGTCTGGGCACCGCCGTCCGCAGCGCCTCGCGCTCCTCCATCGTCCAGTCCTTGACGACGTCCCACGCCGCGTCGAGCGCGGTGCCGTCATAGAGCAGCCCGACCCACAAGGCCGGCAGCGCGCAGATGCTGTCCCACGGGCCCCCGTCGGCGCCGCGCATCTCCAGGAATGTCTTCAGCCGGACTTCGGGGAAGGCGGTGGACAGATGGTCGTTCCAGTCGTCCATCGTCGGCCGCTCGCCGGGCAGCACGCTCAGCTTGCCGGCCAGGAAATCGCGGAATGACAGGCCGGCGGCGTCGATATAGCGGCCTTCGCGATAGACGAAGTACATCGGCACATCGAGCGCATATTCGGCGTAGCGTTCGTAGCCGAAGCCGTCCTCGAACACGAACGGCAGCATGCCGGTGCGGTGCGGGTCGGTATCCGACCAGATGTGGCTGCGATAGCTCAGGAAGCCGTTGGGCTTGCCTTCGGTGAACGGCGAATTGGCGAACAGCGCGGTCGCCAGCGGCTGCAGCGCCAGCGACACGCGGAATTTCTTCGCCATGTCGCTTTCGGACGCATAGTCCAGATTCGTCTGGATCGTGCAGGTCCGCAGCATCATATCGAGGCCGAGAGATCCGACGCGCGGCATGTGGTTCAGCATGATGCCGTACCGCCCCTTGGGCATGCGCGGCAGCGCGTCGCGCGTCTTGTCCGGCCACATGCCCAGCCCCAGGAAGCCGATGCCCAGCGTCTCGCCCACCGCCTTGCACTGTTTCAGGTGGCGGCCGGTTTCCGCGCAGGTTTCATGCAGGTTGTCGAGCGGCGCGCCCGACAGTTCGAACTGGCCGGCCGGTTCCAGGCTGACCGATCCGTCCGCGCCCGACAGCGCGATGACGGTGTCGCCTTCGAACACCGGCCGCCAGCCGAACTGCTCCAGCGCGGCCAGCAGGTCGCGGATGCCGCCCGGCTCACCATAGCTGGGCGCACGGTGATCGGCGGTGCGATAGACGAACTTCTCGTGCTCGGTGCCGATCCGCCACCGCTCGGCCGGCTTCTCGCCGCGCGCGAAGCTGGCGTAGAGCTGATCGACCGATTCAATCATCGGTGCGTTGCTATCCGAAACCGTCTTTGTCGTCATTCCGCGCCCTTACGCCCGGGGGCAGCCGCGCGCCAGCGGTCATTTGACGCGGCGAAAGCGCATCGTCCCGCCCTTGCGATCGAGCGTCAGCAGGTCGCCGTCGCGCACCAGTTCGGCGTCGTCGAACGCTACCTTGCCAAGGTCGTTGGCGGTGAAACGGAACGCCAGCCGCGCGCCGCGTGCGGGGTCGACCTCCACCACCGCGCTTTCGACGTCGTAGAGGCCGAGCGCGAGGCTCACCCGGAGTGGTCGCCCGGCGGGCAGGTCGATGCGCGTCTGCGCGCCCTCCAGCTGTACTTCGCGCGCCTCGTCGCCGGTAAGGCGCAGTTCGAAATATTGCGGATCGATGCCGCGCGGCCCCTCGAACGCGATGTCGAGCTTGCCGCGTGTCCCCGTCGCCTGCGAAACCAGCGCGATCACCGGCGGCGTCACCGGATCGCTGGTCAACAGCAGCCGCCCGTCCGCGCTGCGCCAGCGCCCGCTCGCTTCCTCGTCATAGGAACCTACCGACAGGGCATAGCGGAACCGGCCGTCGGCGGTCAGCTCCAGCCCCGCCGCCATCTCGAACCCGCCGCCGTCATAGAGGCCCACCGGCGAATCCTGCGCGACCTGCGCGCCGGAAAGAACGATCGCGACCAGAGGCAGCAACATCACCAATCCCCCGCCGCGGCCATCCACACCGCAGTCGCCGCGGCCGCCGCGGTGTCGGCGCGCAGGATGCGGGGGCCGAGCGAGATGCCGACCGCGCCCGACACCGCCCGGATCGCCTCACGCTCGGCCGCGTCGAAGCCGCCTTCGGGGCCGATCAGCACCGCCGCCGGGCCGGGCCGCGCGCGCATCGCTTCCAGCGCCGGCGCGCCGCCCGCTTCGTCGGCGAAGAACAGTGCGCGTTCCGCCGGCCAGTCGCGCAGCAGCGCGGGCAGCTTCACCAGCGGATCGAGCACGGGAACGGCGGTCCGCCCGCACTGCTCGGCCGCCTCCACCATGTGCGCCCGCAAGCGGTCGAGGTTGACGCGGTCCACCACCGTCCGCCGCGTCTCGGCCAGCACCAGCCGCGCGACACCCAGTTCGCACGCCTTCTCCGCCAGCCAGTCGATCCGCCCCTTCTTTAGCGGCGCGGCGATCAACCACAGATCCGGCACCGCTTCCAGGTCACGCAAACGCTCGCGCACGACGAGGGTCAGGTCGCGCTTGCCGACCGCCTCGGCCACCGCCAGCCATTCGCCCGACGTGCCGTCGAACAGCTTCACCGGATCGCCCGGCTTCGTGCGCATGACGGACACCAGATAATGCGCCTGCCCGCCGTCGATGCGCACGGCGATGCCCTCGGCCAGCGGTGTCTCGACGAACAGCCGCGGCGTCGATTGCGGCGGCCAGGCCGGGGTCGCCGCCATCATTTCCTGCCCGGAACGCGGGTCCAGATCTGTTCCTTGCACCCCAGCCGCCCGAGCAGGCATCCGGCGCCGACCAGCGTGTTCGGCCCGCGCAGGCTGATCGTCCCCGAAAAGCTGCGATCGATATCGGGCACCCACACCTCGCCCTCCCAAATGCCGTCGCCGGCGTGGCGGAAATCGCGGAACAGTTGAGCGCCGATCAGCTTGCGTCCGCGTGCGGCGACATCGGCCTTCGCCTTGGCCGATGCCCAGATCACCGTCCCGCACATCGCCGCCCGCCCGCACGATGCCGCGCGGATGTGCACGCTGTTCGACGCATTGCGCCACACGCCGGCCCATTTGGGCGCGGTCTGGGCGGACGCGGGGGATGCGATCGCGAGGGCGAGCAGCGGAAGGATCATACGCATGCGCCGACCATACATAGCCCTCTGCCCCTTGGGGAGAGGGTTGGGGGAGGGGCGGCTACTTCGAATAACAAGGCGTCGAACAGGCCCCCAGCGCCGATATGCTCAAACCATTTTCCTACACGGCCGCGATCTGTCAGGAGGGCGCCATGCCGCGCGACCTGCCTTTCCGGACCCCGATCGACGATCGGGAAGCGCCGTGTCGCCCCCGCGTGGCAAGTATC
>NZ_JAMHWM010000041.1:0-1516 GCF_035910975.1 Sphingomonas sp. | reverse complement strand
GATCGACGAGGGCGTGGCACGGATCCGCGACGTGCTGGACTGACGGGCGAAGCGCAGATCGCGGGTTGGCGGGTCCCGCCGCCGCCGCTATAACTCCCGTCCACCGGCAAGCCCGGCGCCGCGTTAGCTCAGCTGGTAGAGCAGCGCCCTTGTAAAGCGAAGGTCGTCCGTTCGAATCGGACACGCGGCACCATCGACACTCCAGACCTGATCAGCCAGTCTCTCGCGTACCCCCAAGGCCGCGCGAAAACTGCCATGACGTCGCGACATCGCGGCGCGCTCATACAGGGCATGCGCCGCGAATATACAGTCCCGGCCCGCGCGTTTCGGGCATGCTCCCTTCGCGACGCGCTCGCGGCCGATGGCGGAGCGAGCGGCGCGCGTATCTTCGGGACGGGTGCTACATGCTCAGCTGCGACTATGCCGAACGCGATCCGGCCAAGTGCCCTCCCGACGCATGCGAAGTCATGATGGCGATTGTGGCGGCGGCCCGCCGCCTGTGCGACATCTATCCGAGCCAAGCCGACTGACCGTCCGGTCGATCCGATGAATCTCCTTCCCGGTCCGCGCCCGCCGCGCGGATCGCGCGCGTGAAGCGGGGGCAGCCATGTATCTCAGCGTCTTCGATATCTTCAAGATCGGCGTCGGACCGTCGTCCTCGCATACGATGGGTCCGATGATCGCCGCCGCCCGCTTCCTCGACGCGCTGCGCGATGGCCGCGACCGCGTGCCGGGCGCTGGCGCTCCCGCCCGGCTGGAAGCGAGCCTGCATGGCAGCCTCGCCTTCACCGGCAAGGGCCATGCGACGGATCGCGCCGTGATTCTCGGCCTGCTCGGTTTCGTGCCCGACACGCTCGACGCCGAGGAAGCGGAGCTGCGGCTCGCGGCACTGGCGACGAGCGGAACGATCGACGTGCCGGGCATCGGCCCGCTCGCCTTCGATCCGACGAAGGGCGTGGTCTTCGACTATGGCCCGCCGTTGCCCGGTCATGCCAACGGCATGGTGCTGCGCGCCTTCGACGCGGCGGGCAACCTGCACCTGACCGAGACCTATTACTCGATCGGCGGCGGCTTCGTGCTGACCGACCGTGAAATGCGCAACGCGACGCTGAAAGGCGACGACGCGCAGGTGAATCGCCCCTACCCCTTCGCGAACGCCGCCCAGATGCTCGTCATGGGCGATGCTTCCGGGCTTTCGATCGCGGCGATGAAGCGCGCGAACGAGACGGCCGGCGGCCACGCGGGGCTCGACGCCGGGCTCGACCGGCTCTGGTCGGTGATGAACGCCTGCATTGACCGCGGGCTCGCCACCGATGGCATCTTGCCGGGCGGGCTCAAGGTCCGCCGCCGCGCCCATGCGATCCATGAGGCGCTTCAGGCCGAGCGTGGCAACAACCTCGCGCAGCCGCATACGGTGAACGACTGGCTGTCGGTCTATGCGATGGCCGTGAACGAGGAGAACGCGGCCGGCGGCCAGGTCGTCACCGCGCCAACCAATGGCGCCGCGGGCGTGGTT
>NZ_JAMHWM010000040.1:0-15493 GCF_035910975.1 Sphingomonas sp. | reverse complement strand
GTGCGCTGCCTACCGCGTGCCCGGACGAGGCCACGCGCCTTGAAGCGCTCAAGCATGCGATCAAGAAGCAGGTGCTCGGCGCCGCCGGCGACGAGACGGGCACGGAACTCCGTCAGTACGCTGAAGTGAAAGCCGGGATCGGTCAATTCGAGCCCGAGCGCGTACTTCCAGTCGATCCTCGCCCGCACCGCATCGGCGGCCTGCCGGTAGCTCAAGCGCTCTAGGAATTGGAACAACGTGACGAGCGCCAAACGCCATGGCGCCAGGCCCGGCTGGCCGCGCGCAGGGTAAAAGGCGGCGAAATCCGCGTCTTCATACAGCACGTCGAACTCGTCACGCAGCCGCATGACAACCGTTCCCTTGGGAAACGACGCGCGGGCGATACGCGCGGTATCGGCCGGAATAGGGCCGATCGGCTCTGGGTGAAGGCTCATCGCTGACCCTGCCTGCTCGCTGAAAGCAGATGATCCTGCGCCTGAGCACATCGAACTTCAATTCGCCGACAGTATCTCACCTACGTCGCGACCTGGGGCGGCTTCGTCTATGTCGCCTTCGTCATCGACGCTTTCGCCCGACGGATAGTCGGCTGGCGCGTGTCGCGCGTCGCCACGGCGGAATTCGTGCTCGACGCCCTCGATCAGGCGTTGCACCAGCGCCACCCCTTCGACGGTAGCCGCCTTGTCTGCCACTCCGACCCAGGATCGCAATATGTCAGCATTCGCTATACCGAGCGTCTCGCCGAGGCCGGGATCGAGCCCTCCGTGGGCAGCGTCGGCGATTCCTATGATAATGCGCTCGCCGAAACCGTGATCGGCCTCTTCAAGACCGAGGTCATTCACCGCCGAGGGCCTTGGCGATCCTTCGAAGCCGTGGAGTTCGCCACGCTCGAATGGGTCCACTGGTTCAACGAGCGCCGTCTCCTCGAGCCGATCGGGAGCATCCCGCCAGCCGAGGCCGAAGCAAACTACTACGCCGACCTGAAGACACCTGCCGTGGCGGCGTAGGACCCAAACAAAACGCCTCCGGTAGACCCGGGGCGGTTCAGAGTGAAGATAAAGGTGCCTCCGTCGTATTCGCCCCGGATCTCAGGTTCGGGTAGCAGCCGGCCGGTCAGGCGAAGGGCGAGGATCGCGGCGGTACCTGCGGCGCTCAGATCATCCAAGTACGATCTCCCTGTGGCCTGCTGCTCTTTCCCCGCAATCTCCCGAGCGCTTCTCGCGCCGCGACGCGGCTCCGCCAGCCGCCAGCGGAAGTCGCTCCGCGCGGCGCCGAGCCGTGTGAGCACGATCCGGTCCGAAGCGCTCGCCCGCCAAGGAAGCGGCCATCGGGCGGGCTGGCGATCGGACCAGTCCTCATCGAAGAAAACAAAGTGGCGATGCCCGCCGGCCAACACGATCACGCAGGGCAGTTCTGGGACGACCCATACTGGTTTATTCCCGGGCTTCCGGAGGCCCCGTCGCGCCATGGATACCCCCGCCCCCGTCGTGAGGGAGGAGCGAGCCATCTGCTCCTCTCCTCAGCCCCGAAGTATCTTGTTTCAGAACCTGTAGTCCAGCCGCAGCACGGCGGCGTGGCTGCTGTAGTCCTGACCCAGGTCGCCGTGGTAGCTGGCGGAAAGGGTGATCTTGCCGACTGTAACCAGCTCGGCGCCGAGGCCGAGTTTCCATAGCCGATCCGGTAGCGGCGTGGCGGAGGAGAAGCCCTCCGTGCCATCCGCCAAATGCGCCGTGGGGGACCAGGCGTCATCGGACATCAGCGCATAGCCCATGCTCCCGAACACCGTCAGCCGCGAGCCGTCCTTCAGGCCGAACTCTGCCCCCCCCGCGATGGCCGGCGTCGCCACCAGCACCGTGTCCGAGGCGCTGTCGACAGCGAGGTTGAAGGGGCTCGACCCCGCCTCGGTGAAGGCCGAGGTCGCGACATGGATGAGGCTGAGGTCCAGTCGCGGCTCGATCCAGCCCTGCGTGAAATTCCTGTGCCACGCCGCCCGGCCATGCAGCCCCGCCTGCCAGGCGTTGGTCGAGCCCGTCGCCTCGTCGGACAGCCCGGCAAGCGCGATGGTCCGCGATGTGTCGAACCAGCCGTAACCGAGCTCCGCTGCGGCACCGAAACGCCAAGGGCCCTGCTCCCAGGTGCCATAGGCCGCGATCTGCGCGCTGTCGCCGTCGACCGAACCCAGCCCGTCGCGATCATCGGCCGAGAGATTCTCGTAGCCGACGGCGAACCCGATCGTCGTGGTCTCCAAAAGCGCCCCTCCGTAGCCAAGCCGGAAGCCGTTCGAGCGCGTCTCGTACCCCTTGGCGTCGGAGCTTGTATCCATCGTGCTTCGGGTGCCGGTCCAGCCGCCCCACGCGCAGCGGCCGTCCGGCGTCGCATCGCAGCCCGACCAGATCGAGTCGACGAAACCGAGGCTGGCCTGGTAGCGTGTTGCGCCGATCAGTCCGAGCGCCTGGCCCGAGAGCGCGTCGAGGGTCTCCGGCACGTCCGTCGCTTCGACTGAGGCGAGCTCGGTGAAGCCGTCATCGAATCGCACGCCTCCATCCCAGAGCGCCTGGAGATGCTGCGCCACGGCCTGCCTGTTGTCGCCGAACCCCGCCGACGTCTCCACGAAGGTCGCGCGCGGCGCCGCCTCGAGCGAACCATCCTTCGCGGCCAGATCATAGGCGAAGAGCGCGGCCGGCGCGGCCTTCGCCGTCCCTCCGAGCGAGAGCGTACCCTCGGCCCGGGCGATCTCCGCCACGCCCTGGCGCATGACCGAGGGGCGGATGACGATGGTGTCTCCGATTTCCGCGTCACCCTCTACCACGAGGCGATCCGCCTCGCCGGTCGCAAAGTCGGCGTCGAGCACCAGCCGGCCGGTGCCGCGATAGTCCCCGGTGATGGTGAGGTCGCTGGCCACGCCCTCGACGCGGCCGCCCTCGATCGTTCCGCTGTTCACCATCCCGCAGGCCCCGACCGTCACCGCGTTGCCGGCCATGAAGGTGCCGGTGTTGGTGAAGCAGCCGGTTCCGCCGCCATTGTTCAGCAGCACGTCGCCCCACATCGTGCCGGTATTGAGAACCGCCGTATAGCCGCCGGTGCTGTAGACGGCGATGGAGTTCGTGTTCGAGCCGTAGGTCTTTACCATGCCGTTGTTGATCACCTGGTTCGGCGTGTTCACGATGCTGCTGCCGTTGGCGACGTAGACGCCGGCGGAAAGCCCATAGTCCGAGGTCGGGATCTCGTCCGTGCCGACGCTGATCGAGCCGGTATCGGCGATGGTCACGGTTACGGGGCTCTCGGAGCTCGCATCGCCGTCGCTCTGGGCGATAACCCCGGCCGAGCCCTGATTCAGGGTGGTGATCGAGCCCTGCACGGTGACCACGACCTCGTGGCCCTGGCCCGCTCCGCCGGCCGTGCCGACATAGGAGGCGCTGTCGGTGGTGACCCGCCCGCCGCCGCCGCCGATCGACTGGGCGAAGATGCCGGGCGCATTCGTGCCCTTGGTGGTGATCGAGCCGCCTGCCTCCAGCGTCACGCCGACAAAGCCGCCGTTGCCGGAGAACTGCCCGGTGCTGCCGCCGGAGAAGGCCTCGTAGTATGTGGCGCCGCTCGATCCGGTGTCGCCGGCCAGACCGCCGCCGCCGCCGATCGACTGCGCCACGACGCCGATCCCGCCGGCGCCGTGGGTGGTGATCGCATCGCCGACGTTGACGTAGAGACCGCTGTTGGCCGGCCAGTCGTTCTGGTCGTTCTTGCCGTCGTCGATGACCGAGCCCGTGGTCGTGCCGCTGCCGAAGAAATCGCCGACCGTGTTGCCCCAGAGCTTGCCGCCGAGCGCCACGCCGCCGCCGCCGGAGATCGACTGCGCGAGGATGCCGTAGCTGTTGTCGCCATGGGTCTCGATGCTGCCGCCGGTCTCGGTGGTCACGCCGACGTAGCCCGAGCCATAGCCGGAGCCGACGCCATTGCCCTTTTCGCCTCCGAAGTGGAAGGCGAGCGTGTGTTCGGTGCCTGTGGCGCTGGCCGAGCCGCCCGCGCCCTCCAGATCGGTGGCGAGCGTCTTGAGGATCCCGCCACCGCCCGCGATCGACTGCGCGACGATGCCGGTCGCGTCATGGGCCAGCGTCACGATCGCCCCGCTCGATTCCACCATGGCCTGGCCGGAGCTGTAGCTGCCGCCGCCGTCGCCGCCGAGCGAGACGGCGAGCGATCTGAAGAGGCCGTCGTCGGCATCGTCGTCGCCGTTGTTCTTGCTGTTCGAGGTGACGGAGCTGCCCGACGCGCCACCCACCCCGCCGCCGCCGGAGACGGATTGCGCGACGATCCCCGCGGCCAGCGCGCCGGTGGTATGGAGCGTGCCGGAATTCGTCACCTGCACGGTGCCGGAATAGCCGCCGAGCCCCCCGGAACCGCCCACGGCCAGCAAGCCGTTATAGTCGTTCGACGCGGCGGTGGAGGCGGAGCCGCCCTTGCCGCCGCCGCCGCCGATGGATTGCGCGAGGATCGCGTCCGCATGGTGGCCCATGGTCGCGATGTCGCCCGCGTTGGTGGCGGTGACGAACCCCGCGTTGCCGCCCGAGCCGGCGCTGCCGCCGATGCCGAGCACCAGCGCGATGCTCTGGGAATCGTTGTCGTCGTCGGTCTCGCCCTTCTCCTGCGTGGCATCGTCCAGCGCCTCGGTGGGATCGTCGTCGTCGCCTACGGCGATACCGTCGTTGCCGATGACCTGGTTGACGAGGTTCACCGCGCCGCCGACGCTGCCGTACTGATCGAGCCAGCTCATGCCGTTGGTCGAGACATTGGTCTGGATGCCGGTGATGACGTTCTGCACCGTGGTGCTGTCCCCCGTGCCGCCATCGCCCGAAGAGGTCTTGGTGGCGAGGCTGGTGCCCCCCTTGCCGCCCGAGCCGCCGCCGCCGCCGATCGACTGCGCAACCAGGCCGTTCGCATCGGCGCCGTAGGTGACGATGGTCGCATGGGCTGCGTTCTCCACCACCGCGACGGGAACCTGGTAGCCGTTGGCGTCGAGCTGCTCGCTGCTGCCGGCCGTGGCGCCGCTGCCGCCCAGGGTCAGCGTGGCCGTGTAGGTGCCGGAGGTGGAGGCCGCCGCGCCGCCGCCGCGCCCGCCGCCGCCGCCGATCGACTGGGCAGCCACGCCGAGCGCCCCGTCGCCCAGCGTGATGATCGTGCCCCGGTTGGTGGCCTGGGCGAGATGGCCGTCGCCGCCGTTGTCGCCCTTGCCGCCGAAGCCCGCCACCAGCGTTATGGTGTTGGCGCCCGAGGGGCTGGCCTTGGCGTCACCCGCCCCGCCCGAGCCGCCGCCGCCGCCGATCGACTGCGAGAGCATGCCATCGCCGCTCTCGCCCGTGGTGAGGATGAAGCCGCTGTTGGTGATGTCGCTGGTGCCGCCCCGGCCGGCGATACCGCCCTTGCCCCCGAAGGCGAAGGAGGCGGTGATCGCATATTCGGGCTGGGTGTCGGAATTGAGGCCCGAGGCCGTGGCCGTGGAGCTGGCGTCACCCCCGGTGCCGCCGCCGCCGCCGATCGATTGGCCCATCATGCCGGCCGCGCCGGCCCCCGCCGTCTGGATGAGGCCGGTGTTGAGGCCGGTGACGGTGTCGGCGCCGCCGCCCGCGCCGCCCGAGCCGCCGAGCGCCATGGTCAGCGCGATGGAGGGCACGTCGTCCCCGCCATAGACCTTCGCCGCCGCGGTGGAGGCGCCGCCGATCCCGCCGCCGCCGCCGATCGACTGCAAGAGGATGCCGTGGCTGTCCGAGCCGAAGGTGCGGATGCCGCCCGAGTTGGTGGCGAGCTGCGCGCCGCTCTCGTCGGTCATCAGCTGGACCTGTCCCCCGCCGCCGCCTGCGCCGCCGCTTCCGCCCACCGACATGGAGGCGCCGAAGACGGCCGATACCGCCTTGCTGTAGGCCGCACCCCCCATGCCGCCGCCGCCGCCGATCGACTGCGCCACCACGCCGTGGGAATGCGCGCCGGTCGTGTAGATGGCGTTGCCGTCACCGCTGTTCACCAGGGCGAGGCCGCCGTCGCCTCCGGCGCCGGCGGTGCCGCCGATCACCATGTTCAGGCCAACGCCCGTGCCGAGCACGTCGGCGCCCTTGCCGCCGCCGCCGCCGATCGACTGGGCCACGATCCCGTCCGAGTTGTTGCTGTAGGCGGTGACGATGCTGTTCGAGAGGCTGATGCTCGCCGTCTGGCCGGACACCGCGGCGCCGCCCGACCCGCCCACGGCGAACCAGCCGCCGCTCTCGCCGCCGCCCCCGCCGCCGCCACCGATGGATTGCGCCAGGACCGCGGGCGCCATATTGGCCGCGGTCGGGTCGGTCACGCTCTGGTTTCCCGACCTGATGTTGGCATTGCCGCCGGTGATGGTGACATCGCCGGGCGACCCGCCAATTCCGCCCGGCCCGCCCTGCGGCCCGATCACGAAGTGGGAGGCCGAACCGCCGCCGCCGCCGCCGCCGCCGATCGACTGGGCAAGGATGCCCGGTGAGCCGGTCACACCAGTGGCGATGATCTGCCCGCCGTTCAGCGTCAGCGTCAGGTCATTGCCGTTTCCGCCCTGGCCGCCATGGCCACCATCCGTGCCCGGTCCACCCTCGCCGCCGATACCCCCGCTCGAGACGAGCCAGAGCCCGGCATCCTGGGATGTCCGCTGCTCGATCGAGGCGCCCGCGTCGACCGTCACCACCACCGCGCCGCCGTTGCCGCCCCTGCCGCCGTCGCCCCCCTGACCGGCGCCCTTGTCGTCGCCGCCCTCGCCGCCGGCGCCGCCGTTGCTCTGGATCCGGACGCCGTCACGCCAGGACTGGAACGTGCCGCCGAGCGTCACATCCACCTCCTGGCCGTTGCCGCCGGTGCCGCCGTTCGGCGCGTCGCTGTCCTGTCCGGTGGTCCACTCGCGCCCCTGGCCGCCCGCGCCGCCGAGGCTCCAGATGTCGATGGCACGCCCGGTCGCGTTGCCCTGGGGGATCGGCCAGGTGCCCTGGATGGTCGCCGTGATGGTTCCGCCGTCGCCGCCGGTCCCGCTCGTGCCCGCCAAATAGTCGGGCTCCCCGTAGGCGCCCCCGCCGCCGATGCCGCCGGTCGTGCTCAGCGTCATGCCCGACGCGGGGCCGTTCATGGTGCCGCTGGTCCCCGGCCCAGCCGTGACGATGATCGCCCCGCCGTCGCCGCCGTCGCCACCGTTGCCGCCGGGGGCGCCGCCGGTGTGGCCGTCCGAGCCTTGCGCGCCGTTGCCGCCGGTCGTGGACACGTTGAGCGGCGAGCTTCCGCCGCTCTCGACATAGTTCAAGTTGTCGAACTCCCAGGTCCAGCCCGTGTCCGTCTGCCCGTCGCCGCCCCTGCCGCCGTTCGCCGGCGCGGCGGCGCCGTTCTCGCCCGTGGAGAGCAGGTAGCAGTTGTTGCCGTTCACCTGGCAGTTCTGCGCGAGGGCCGGCGCGGCCAGCGCGGTGGCCGCGACGAGCGCGGTGCTCGAGAGGAGGAGCACCCTCTCCGCCGCGCGCGGCGATCCCCACGACGCGGGCAGACGTTCGTTGCGGAAAGACGGGAAGGCTCCGGACATGACATCTCCCTTCCGGTACGGTGATCCGTCCGGGTGCATGGGGTCGCGCACCCCAGGCTGGGTGCCGTGGAAAAGATCGTCGCAGCGGCCGTCGCCGGAAGGAGACATTCGCCGGGCCGTGGCGAGGACGGCGCTCGCCGTCCCCGATGGTGGCATCTTACTCGTCAAGCACCGCCCTGGCTTTGCACGGAGGTTTCAGCATGGGTGGAAGTTTTGCCTCACCGCATCATTCCGCGCGCGACGCGGCGCGAACGAGAGGGATGCCCGCGCGCGATTCGTGCGCTAGGATCGCCTGATTGCCTCTGCGAGAGTCCGATCCGCCGCGCGACGTGCCTCGGCCAGGGCCGGGCCTAGCCAACCCGGACCAGTCGGACCCCATGGACGAGCCCGCCCACCGAACAATCCCGTCTCTGCACTTCGACACCGCGGCCTTCGCGCCACGGGACCGATTCGCGGCCTGGGAGGCGGCGATCTCGCCGCACCATGCGATTTCGCCGGTCGAGGAGCAGCCACGCGAGGCTTTCTCCATCCGGGCGAGCGTGTGGAACCTGGACGGTGTCATTGCGACCCATGGCCATTATTCACCTCTCAGGGGTGACCGGACCGGGGCGGCGCTGCGCCGGTCCGACGTTGCGGGATACCGTTTGAGCCTGGTCGTTTCGGGTGGCGGCGTCGGGTTCGAGACGGGCGAGGAACGACGCATGCTGCGCCCGGGCGAGATCCTTATCACCGATCTCGCCAGGCCAAGCCGACAGCACGCGACCGAGACCAACGAACATATCGCGATCTTCCTGCCTCGCGCCCGATTCGAAACCTTGCTGGGGCGGCCACGCGCCCTGCATGGGCGCCTCCTCTCCGGGCCGCTTCTACCGCTTCTTCAGACGCATCTCACAACGCTTGCTGCGAGCCTCGGTGAGGCACCCCTGGACACTGCCTCCCTCCTGGCGGAGGCGACGCTACAACTCGTCGCCGCCACGGCCTCCGGAACGCCGCTGTCGCGCGCGGAGGGGAAGGAGGCGGCGGAGACCGTGCTCCGCCGCCGGATCATCGCCCACATCGACGCCCACCTCGGCGATCCGGAGCTGAGCCAGGAGGCGCTTTGCCGCGCCTTCGGTCTGTCGCGCGCCACGCTCTACCGGCTGTTCCGTACCCGGGGCGGCATCGGAGCCGTGGTGCAGGATCAGAGGCTCGCGCGCATCCACGCCGTGTTGATGGCCTCAGCCGAACGTCCTCATATCGGCCGGCTGGCAGAGCTCCACGGCTTCGCAAGCCAGGCGCATATGAGCCGTGCCTTCAGGTTGCGCTTTGGCTTCAGCCCAAGCGAGGCGCGGGACATTCGCGTCTTTCCTCCGTCAACCACGCAACAACCCCGGCCCGAATACGCGGACTGGTTGCGTGCCACAGGCATGTGAAGCCCTTCAGGTGTTCAATCCTGGCGCCGGACATGTCGGACTTTGACTTGCCTCCACGGCCCAAGGCAACCTTGCCCAGCGGCTAGTCGAATCCGTTATTCGCTCCCGCCTATCAGAGTATTTGTCTCAAATCGCTGCGCATAGACATCAGGCGAAGACGGCTTTCGTCGCCAGCCTGACGGCACAATCGGGATCGTGCGCCGGTAGTATGAGGGTGGGTTGCTGGGTGGCAAAGGTCTTTATCGCGCGCAGGGTGGCCCGCGCCGTCGCGGGGTCGTTCGTGACGCCGTCGGTGCGCTCGGCATGCAGATTGTCCTGCAAATAAGTGGCATCGCCGGCGATGAAATAGGCAACATCATCGCCCTGAACCACCACGGAGCAATGTCCTGCCACATGGCCGGGTGTGGGCACCAAGGAAATCCGGCCATCGTTCGTGAGTGGCCATGACCCCGGGAACGGTCCGATTGCCGGGCCGTCCGGCACAACCAGCTCCGGATCCAGCCAGACGGGCCAGCGCTGGGGAAGGCAACCCATCATCATGCCCCGGATGCCGGTGGACACGGCGTAGTTCTCGCGTGGGCCTATGATGCGGGTGTGCGGGAAATGATCGAGCCCACCCGTATGGTCGTGATGGAAATGGGTGAGGACCACCGCCGAAAGGTCGCGCGCGGGATCGATTCCCATGTCGCGCAGGCGAGGGCCGATCTCCTCCTCCGGCGCAACCCGGATCGAAACCTGCCGGTAGAACGGATTCCAGCCCGGAAGATAGCCCGGCACCGAATTGCGCCACGTATCGCCGGTATCCACGAGGAAGCGTCCCTCCGGATGCTCGATCAGGAAGCAAAGGATGGGGAGCGGGTCCACCCAGTTCGGATCGCGGAAGATGTCGATTTTTCGACCGACAGGGCCACGCTCGTCGCGTCCGGTACGCTGCGCCGTCTTCATGCGTGCCTTGCCGGTCTCGATGGCCGTGACCTTGATCATGGTTTTCTCTATAAAACGAATATTCGTTCTTTTTGCATATAGTGGTATTCTTGTAAAGAACGAACATTCATTTTAAGGTGTGGCATGCCGAAGATAACCGACGAAAAGCGCGCCGCACGCCAGATGCAGATCCTTGAAGCCGCCTGGTCCTGCTTCCAGAAGCAGGGCCTGCACGCCACCACGATGAGCGACATCATCGCGGCATCACACCTCTCTGCAGGCGCCGTCTATTCCTATTTTCCCAGCAAGGAGGAACTGATTCTCGCCGCAGTGAAGGCTTCCCTGACGGGGCTTCGCGAGCGGGTCGAACCGCTTCTCAACACAGCGCCGCTGCCGTCACCCGCGCGCCTTGTCGAGGATATCGCAGGAGCCGTCACGGACTTCACCTCACGCGAGGGATACGACCTCCGGCGCGTCGCCTTGCTTGGCTGGAGCGAGGCACAGCGCAATGAGCATCTGCGTGAGACGATGCAGGTCTACTATCTGGCGTTTCGCGCCCGGCTCGACGACATCGTAGAGCACTGGAAGCGCGCAGGTGAAATCCCAAAAACGGCCGGGGACGGTGACGTCGCGAAGGCGCTGCTCTCCATGATCCTCGGTTTTGTGGTCCAGTCGGCCATCACCGGCGACATCTCCGCGAAGGACCTCGCCCGGGGCCTCCACGATCTTGTGCGGCGGGAGGGCGCCGATGCGGCGTGAAACCGACGTCCCACGCCCCGCAAGCTGCGCCTGGCCGCGCGGTCGATCAGGTGATCGCGGTGGCGGGCCGGCCGGTGTCCCCGCCCGGTCGCAGGCGGCGGCGAGAGCGGCGCGCGGGACGCGCGCGCCCAAGCTCGGTAGTTGCCCGGCGGGGAGCGCCTCGATCCAGCTCTGGAACCCCTTGGGCGGCTCCGCCCTCCAGAATGCGAGCGCGACGCCGGGCAGGCCGATGGTCCGGAGCGCCTCCGGATCGGGGCTGGAGTTCATCGCGGTGGCGAGCCGGGGAAGCGCGGTCATGACGCGATCCTCCCGGTCAGGGCAGAAAGCCGCGCCTTGGCGAGCCTTGCCTCCTGGAGCAGGTCGAGTTCGGCGAGCGCCGCCGCCCGGTCGCCGCGTGAGCGCCCGGTCGAAGGCGCGGGCGACCGAGCGCGGGCTCCAGGGCAGCGCGGCCTGTGCGAGCCAGGCGTGCAAGTCGGGCGGCAGCCGGTCGTAATCGGCCATCGGCGCGCCGGAGCCCTGCCGACGCCGGAGCCCGGTCCGGCCGAGGTCGCCGCTCACGCAGCCGCTCCACAACGCGGGAACGGATCGGGGATGCCCACCCAGCGGCGCGGCGTGAAGGCGAGCGCGGGGATAAGGCAGGCGTCGAGCGCGGCGGTGATCGCCGCCCGGTCGAGATCGATCCCGATGAACACCAGCTCCTGCCGCCGGTCGCCAAAGGCCGGATCCCAGTTCGCCTCCACCTGGGCCAGAAGATCGGGATCGCGCGGCCAGCGTGCGCGGGGCACCGTCGACTGGGAGAGGCCGACCCGTTCCTGGATGGCGCTCACGCAAACACCGACCTGTTCGGGATCGACTTCCTGCCCCGGAAAATTCTCGCGAGGGCTCTTCAACCAGCCGAGGTTTGCGAGGCGGGTCGGGTTATCCAGAGCCTTCAGGGTATCGCTGACGTTCGTATTCATCGGTTCGCACCATCTTGTTCCCGGCGGCCGCAGGCGGAAGCGCGAGCCGCGTCCAGAGGTCCGGACGCGGCTCGCAAGCTCACGACTGGTAGGTGCGATAGTCGGTGTAGCCCTTGTCGGTGCCGCCATACATGGTTGCCGGATCTACCGGGGTCAGCGGCCAGTTGTTGGCGATGCGCTTGGGCAGATCAGGGTTCGCGATAAAGGGACGGCCGAATGCAATCAGGTCGCCCCAGCCAGACTCGATCACCCGCACGCCGCGCTCTGCGGTATATTTGCCGGCATAGAGCACCCTTCCGTTGAAATTTTTCCGCACATCCTCGCGGAATGTCTCAGGCAGTTCAGGCGCATTGTCCCAGTCGGCTTCGGCGAGCGAGACGTAGGCGATCCCGATGTCTTCGAGAACCTTGATAGCTTCGATGTAGGTCGCGTGGGGATCGTCCTCTACTAGGCCGAGATAGACGCGATCCTCCTGGGTAGTCGCGAACAATGGCGCAAATCGCACCCCCATCCGATCCTTGCCGACGACATCGGCGACCGCTTGCGTCACTTCGCGCAGGAACCTCAGGCGGTTCTCCAGGGAGCCTCCATATTCGTCGTCGCGCCGATTGGTGTGGGCCGAGATGAACTGGTTCACCAGATAGCCGTTCGCGCAGTGGATCTCGACGCCATCGAAACCGGCTTCGAGCGCATTGCGTGCCGCCTGCGCATAGAGTTGCACCAACTCCTTGACCTCTGCTGTGGTCAGCGCGCGAGGAGTTGACGGCTCTGCCAATGCGCCTTCACCGGGGCCAGTTTCAATGAACACCTTGACGGCGTTCGCGGCGATCGCCGACGGCGCGACAGGCGCCGCCCCATCCGGTTGCAACGAGGTATGTGAGACGCGGCCTACATGCCAAAGCTGGAGGAAAATAATCCCGCCTTCGGCATGCACCGTGTCGGTCACCTTGCGCCATCCCGCGATCTGTTCCGGGCTGTGGATGCCGGGCGTCCAGGCATAGCCCTGGCCGCGAGGCTCGATCTGCGTGCCTTCGGTCACCATGAACCCGGCGCCGGTGCGCTGACGGTAGTAGGCGGCCATGAGCTCGTTCGGAATATTTCCCGGCTGCGAGCTGCGCGAACGCGTGAGCGGCGGGAGGACGATCCGATTCCTCAGGGTGTACGGACCTAGTCCAACGCTGTCAAAAAGAACCGAGTTTTTCATTTCATTACTCCTAAATATCGCGATTTGTAGATGTGCAAGGCGCGAAAATGCCTCGCAACCATCGGATTTCAGTACAGTCCGAAGGGCGCCTCGTTGAGGCTCACGATGATGTTCTTCTTCTGGCTGTATGCTTCCAGCATGGACTTATGGGTCTCACGGCCGATGCCCGACTTCTTGTAGCCGCCGAACGGGGCGTGCGCGGGCAACTCGTGATAGGTGTTGATCCACATGCGGCCGGTTTCGACCGCACGCGCCACGCGGATGGCGCGGTTGATGTCCTGGGTCCAGACGCCGCCGGCGAGCCCATAGTCCGACGCATTGGCCAGCGCGATGACCTCTTCCTCGTCCTTGAACGGCAGCACGACGACCACCGGGCCGAAGATCTCTTCCTGGGCGACACACATGTCGTTGCGGACATCGACGATGATCGTCGGCTGGATGAAGAAACCGGCGTCATAGTCTCCGCCGGTCAAACGGTTGCCGCCGGTCAGGATGCGAGCGCCTTCTTCGGTGGCGAGCTTAATATAGCCCATGATGCGGTCGGTCTGGGTTTGGCTGACCTGCGCTCCCATCTGGGTGTTCTCATCAAGCGGATCGCCGACGCGGACCTTCTCGAACCGCGCCTTCAGTTCGCCGACGAAGCGATCATAGATCGATTCATGGACGAACAGTCGGGCGCCGGACTCGCAGACCTCACCCTGGTTCCAGAGGATCGCCAGCGCCGAAGCCTCCACCGCGCGATCCCAGTTGGCATCGGGGAAGATGATGTTGGCGGACTTGCCACCCAATTCGAGCGTCGCGGGGATGAGTTTTTTGGCTGCGGCTTCCGCCACCACCCCGCCGACGCGGGTCGAGCCGGTGAAGGCCAGCTTGGCGACCTGCGGATGGTCGAGGATCGCTTGGCCGACCACCGCGCCTGTCCCCGAGACGATGTTGACCACGCCGGCCGGAAGGACCTGCGCGAATATCTTGGCGAGTTCGAGGATCGTGACCGGCGTCATCTCGGACGGCTTGATCACCACCGTGTTACCCGTCGCGATCGCCGGCGCGATCTTCCAGGCCGCCATCAGCAGGGGGAAGTTCCAGGGAATGACCTGCCCGACGACGCCGATCGGTTCGTTGATCGTCAGGCTCATCGTCTGCTCGTCGATCATCGCCACTTCGTCCGAATGGCTGCGGATGACGCCGGCGAAGTAGCGGAAGTGATCGATCGCCAGAGACACGTCGAGCCGGGCTTCGCGGACGGGCTTGCCGACATCCATGCTCTCCAGAATGACGAAGCGTTCGGCATCGACCTCGAATAGGTCAGCGATCTTGAGGAGCGCATTCGCCCGATCGGTCACCGAGGTTTTGCGCCAGGTCTGGAAGGCGCGGACAGCGGCCTGAACGGCGCGATCGACATCGGCGGCCGTGCCGTTCGGAGTGCGCGTCAGATAGGCGCCATTGGCGGGATTGTTACTCTCGATCGTCTCGCCATTTTCGCCGTCGACCCATTGGTTGTCGATGAAATGACCATAGCTAACATCGGGAGCGTAGGTCGCTGCGGTTTTGTTTAGCATCAGCACTGTGCATCTCCTTTGGTGCGGAAGTGGTGCTGACAAAGTAGACATATATTTAGAAATGTAAATATCGCGATGTTGCAATATCACGATATGTAATCTGTTGAGAGCCACGCCGCACTCAGAAATCCGCATATGCATCTGAATATTATAGGATAATTCTCCCACTGACCGATCGCCCAGCATTCTTGTTCCGAGTGACATGCCTTCAGTGTTGCGTCCATCGTTGCCACGTTCGAAAACAGGGGCAGCCGTCCGCGGAGGACCGCCATATCATCGGATTGGGACGCAACCCGTTGCTGCGAGAGTATGACCCTGAGTTTCATGGCCTGGGTCCTGTTTTGAAATGAGACTTCAAGCCGTCTGCCCGGTGTCGTTCCGGCCAACCAGCCAGACGCCTTGCCATGGCGTCACTGCGGCTTGCCGCACGGCCTGCGCAAAATCCGCGTAGCTGGGCGAGGATCGCAGGAAATCCGATTCATCACTCTGTGCGGACCAGCGGGCGATATGGCCCGTGCGTGCTCCCTCGGGATCGAACCGCGGAGGCGGCACGAGATACGCCCATCCGTAGGCGTGCTGAGTAAGGCCAAGGGACTGACACAGGCCGAGTTGGCGGACGCGCTGGGCAAGCCGCAATCGTTCGTCGCCAAGTATGAGAATGGAGAGCGACGAATTGATGTCGTTGAGTTCGTGGACATCACTGCGGCCCTTGGCGTCTCCACGGCCGGTCTCCTTGCCAGGATAGAGCCCTTGGTCCCGCGACCGCGCTAGGTTGGCGATGGCATAAAATGAAGCTGTAGGACTTGGAGCTACCGTTCCTAACAGGCTGCTGAAATAGCAGTGTTGCGAGAACGGCTTCCCGGCTGTGCGTGCTTTCGAGCCGGCAGTTGGTCGGGTGCCTCGGTTCCGGGTGCCTCCTTGTCAGGCGGCGAGCAGCCTGGGGAGCCTCGCAAGGTCGCAGGCGGCCATCGTGAGGGTGAAGCGGGCGCGGACGCGCTCGACGCCGCGATGGAGTGTCTGGGCCATTGCGTCCACCGTCTTTGCCCAGCCGAACGGTTCCTCGATCTTCTCGCGGCAGCGCTGCGAGACGGCATAGCCCTCGTGGCGGGTGG
>NZ_JAMHWM010000039.1:0-479767 GCF_035910975.1 Sphingomonas sp. | reverse complement strand
CTCGCCGCGCTGACCCCGAACCGCTCGGCAGCCTGCCGACATGACACACCGCCCTCAACAACGGCGACGACACGATCCCGAAGATCACGCGATAAGGCTCGACCCATCCGTGCCAGCCTCCTTCGCCAGCACGGATCCTGAATCAGAAAATCCGACCCCTGTGAATCCCTACCGATTCAGATCGGCCGAAAACCGCTCTAGCTGGCGTTCATCTGGGCGGTGATCCAGCGCGTCATCTGCGCGTCGAGCACATCGAGCGGGACGGCCCCTCCGGCGATCACCGCGTCGTTGAACGCCGGCAGATCGAACTTCGCGCCCAGCGCCTTCTCCGCCCTCGCGCGCAATTCCAGGATCTTGAGCTCGCCCAGCTTGTAGCCGAGCGCCTGCGCGGGCCAGCTGATGTACCGGTTGACCTCCGCATCGATGTTCGCCGCCGACAGCGCGGTGTTGTCGAGCATGAACTGAACAGCGCGCTCCTTCGTCCAGCCCTGCGCGTGAATGCCGGTATCAACGACCAGCCGGCATGCGCGCCACATGTCGTAGCTCAGGCGGCCCATGCGCTTCTCTGGCGTGTCGTACAGCCCCATCTCGTTGCCCAGAGTTTCGGCATAGAGCGCCCAGCCCTCTGTAAAGGCCGTGAATGAGGCCAGGTGGGTGCGCAGCGGCGGCAGATCGAGTTCCTGGCGCAGGGCGATCTGATGATGATGTCCCGGCACCGCCTCGTGCGCGGTCAGCGACGGGAGTTCCCACAAGGGGCGCTGGTCGAGTTTCGAGGTGTTGACGAAATAGGTGCCGGCAATCCCGTTCTGCGGGCTGCCGGGGCCGTAATAGGCGGTGGTCGTGCCTTCGGCGATCTCCGCCGGAATCGCGCGGACGCCGTAAGGCAGGCGCGGCAGACGGCGGAACAATGTCGGCATCCGGCCATCGATCGTCTTGGCGATGCGGCTGGCGGCCTGGAGCAGTTCCTCGGGTGTCTTCGCGTAATATTTCGGGTTGGTGCGCAGGTCCGCCACGAATGCCTCGCGCGTGGCGAAGCCGGCCTGCTTCGCGACCGCCTCCATCTCGGTGCGGATGCGGGCGACTTCCTTCAGCCCGATCGCGTGGATTTCGGCCGGAGACAGCGACGTCGTGGTCAGTTGGCGGATGCGGAACGCGTAATAATCCGCGCCGCCCGGCTGCGCCGACACGCCGACCGCGCGCGCGCATTTCGGCAGGTAGCGCGTCCGCATGAAATCCGCCGCCTTGCGATAGGCGGGATCGAGCATGCCGGTGATGATCGCCTTCGCCCGCGCCTGGAGCGCGGCCCATTCGGCGTCGCTCGCATCGCGAGGCTTCGCGCGGGTGAAGGGAATGTAGAAGCGTGACTGCGCCGGATCGGCCTTCACGACCCCGCCGATCGCGCTTTCGATCCCGGCCAGCGACACGCAGGGCTGGACATAGCCTTCCTTCAACGCGCGTTCGGTGATCGCCAGCAGCACGTCGTTGCTTGCCGGCCATTTCTCCAGCCGGGTCAGGTAATTGGCATAGTCCTGCCGCCCCCGGAACGACAGCCGCTCACCGAGCCCCGCCATCCCCTGCCACGGCGAGGCGTAGCTGGTGAAGACGATCATCCGCTGGCCGAAGCGGTTACCCTCGACATCCGCGGCCAGCAGGCGACGCAGGATAGCCCTGTTGGTGCGATCGTCATCCGACAGGCCAGCGTCCGGGATCGCATCGAGCCGCTTGAGGAACGCCGCCGACCGTGCGGCCTGCCGGTCCTGCGCGGCGAGCGACGGATCGCCGAGTTCGCTATCATAGTCGCGCACGCCGACCGACGAGGCGAGCGTCGGGTTCTGCCTGAGCGTCCATGCCCAATGTTCGGCGAGCAGCGCCTTGAGGTCGGAGGCCGGCTGTGCCGTTACAGGGTTGGCGAACAGCAGCGCGGCGGCGCCCAACTGAACGCTCAAACGGCGAACGTTGATAAAGTTGAGAGTTGCCACGCGCGAACGGGCCACCCCGGCGGCGCGATCGAGGAAACGGACGAAACGCGATTCGGCGGTGTGCGGCATGGCTATGAAGCTGCACATTTCAGAGCGTGTAGGAAAATGGTTTCTGCGGGCCGGGCGATGGTTCCGCCCGGCACCGATGGATCAGAAGATCGGGCACCACACGGCATCTCGGTTCTCGCGTTCCGCCTGTGCCAGGCAAGACCGTCGTTCCGCCTGCCGCGCGGCCAGCGCTTCGGCCGCATAGCGCGCATTGTCGCGGATCAGGTCGGCGCTGCGAAGCCGGGCATATGCCGGCACCGATATCGCCAGCCCGTCCCATGTCTGCGCGCTTACCGAGTTGCGATCCCATTTGCCCGACGTGCCGATCGACATCGCCGAACCGTCGCCGAAGGGATGCATCTCGCACCGGGGCGGGGCGCCGAGCGCGCAGAATTCCTGCTGCTTCGGCCCGACATCGCGCCACAGGAATACCCCGTTGCTGGTGCCCGTGCCCGATCGCCGGATCACCACCACGCCGTCTATCCGACTGGACTGGGCAGAACACCCAGCCTTTCCGGCGAAACAGAAGGGCAGGATATAATCGCCCTTCGCCGGATCACGCGCGGTGTAGGCGATGACCGGCGAGAAGACCGGGCGAGAGCCGCCCTTGCGCTGGAGAAAGGCGGAGATCGCGGCGGCGTTTTCCCCGATCGCGGCATAGAAAGTGCGACCGCCGATCATCGTTTCCGCCGGCTTGCCGTGCCACAGCACCGCCGGCGCGGTCGGGCGCTGGCGCAGCGCGGTGGGCGGCTGGCGATAGGCCGGCGGTGTCGTACCCGCCATTGCCGCATAAACCACGCCCGCTGGCGTGTCCGGCGCGGGCAGAGTTTCATCCATCGCCAGCCAGAACGGCATCGATCCGGTCGACCAGCGCGTCGATTTGACCGCGAAATCGCCGGATACCGGAGCGCGCCCGTTATACAATGCCGTCATCGTGCCGCGAAAACCGTCTCGATCGCAGGTCCCGCGATAGGTGATGGCGCCGTCGCCGTTGCGCAGATCACAATAATTTCCGCGCCGCGTACCCGCCAACGCCACCGGCGCGCGATAGGGCATGCCCATTTCATGCGGCTGTTCACCCGTCAGCGTCATCGTCACGCTGGTGCCGGCGAACACCGCTTCCAGCGCGATCGGGCGATAGCGATCGCGGCCCATCGCGCTGGGCCGGGGCTTGCCCTCTACCCCGACGGGTTCGGGAACGTTGGGATTCCCGATGCGAACGCCTTCAAAGATGTTCGTCGCGGGGCGGACAGGACGGCGCGGCGCCGGGCGGCGCTGGCCAAAGGAGGTGATGTTGTACTGCCCCCGGAACGTTATGCGATAGTCGTCCGGTATCGGCACCCCGCCGCCCTGTGCGGGAAGCGCCGACGCCGCGCCCGCAGCCACCAGAATCGCCGCCAAGAATAGCCCAAAACGCATCGCAAGCCCCCCCCCGAGAACGCGAGTTTCACGACGAGGGTAGTGAGGCGGGGAGAGGCGGGCAAGCCGCCATAACGTCGATCACGCCGCCAGCAGCCGCCCGGCCTGGGCGCGCGCCTCGTCGGTGACTTCCGCACCCGACAGCATCCGGGCGATCTCCTCGCGGCGGTCATCCTCGCCCAGGGCGCGGACGCCGGTGCGGGTGACGGTGCCGTCGTGGCTCTTGGCGATCAAAAGGTGCTGGCTTCCGCGCGCCGCGACCTGGGGGCTGTGGGTGACGACCAGCAGTTGCGCGCCCGCCGCCAGCCGGGCGAGACGATCGCCGATCGCGCTGGCGACGGCGCCGCCGACCCCGCGATCGATTTCGTCGAAGATCAGCGTTTCGGCCCCGCCTTCCTCGGCCAGCGCGACCTTGAGCGCGAGGATGAAGCGCGACAGCTCGCCGCCGCTGGCGATCCTCGCCAGCGCGCCGAACGGCGCGCCGGGATTGGTCGACACGAGGAATTCGACGCGGTCGCGGCCCTGTGCGTTCCACTGGTCGATCGGGAGCGCGGCGACATCGGTGCGGAAACGCGCCGCGTCGAGCTTGAGCGGCGCGAATTCGGCCGCGACGGCGGCGTCAAGGCGCGCGGCGGCGGCGGCGCGGGCGGCGGTGAGCGCGGCGGCGGCGACTTCGTAGGACGCCTGTTTCGCGGCGACCCCGGCCTCCAGCGCAGCGATGCCACCCTCGCCCGCCTCCAGCCGGTCGAGCCGGGCGCGCAGATCGGCGGCGAGTGCCGCGAGATTGTCGGGCTGGACGCGATGCTTGCGCGCGACGCCGCGCAGCTCGAACAGGCGGGCCTCGTCGGCCTCCTGCGCGGCGGGATCGAATTCGAGCGCGCGGGCGGCGTCGCGCAGGCTGTCCTCGGCCAGCGCGCCCTCGATCACCGCGCGATCGACCGCCGCCAGCGCATCGGCGAGCGCGGCGTGATCCGGCGCGACGCGTTCGAGGATGCGCGCGGCCTGGCGCAGCTTCGACAGGCCGCCCTCGCCGCCCGAGAGCAGCGCGTCGGCGGCCTCGAGATCGTCGGCGATCTTTTCCGCGCGCTGCATCGTGCGGCGGCGATCGGCGAGCGCCTCTTCCTCGCCAGGTTCGGGGGCGAGGGCTTCCAGTTCGGCGACGGCATGCTCCAGCCAGTCGCGGTCGCGCGCGGCGGTCTCCACTTCCGCACGGGCGGCGGACAGGGCGTCCCCGGCCTCCCGCCAGGCGCGGAAGGCGGCGGCGGTAGCGGCGGGATCGATGCGCGCGAAGGCATCGAGCAGCGCGCGGTGCCCGGCGGGCGCGAGCAGGCCGCGATCGTCGTGCTGGCCGTGGATCTCGACCAGATGCTGCCCGAGTTCGCGCAGCGCCCCGGCGGATGCGGGCTGGCCGTTGACGAAAGCGCGGCTGCCGCCGTCGGCCTTGACGATGCGCCGGATCACGAGCGGTTCGCCCGGTTCCGCCTCCAGCCCCTGATCTGCGAGCAGCGCGGTGGCCGGGTGATCGGCCGGCAGGTCGAAAGTGGCGGCAACGCTGGCCTGTGCGGCGCCGTGGCGGACGAGCCCGCTGTCCGCGCGCGCGCCGAGCGCAAGGCCCAATGCGTCGAGCAGGATCGACTTGCCCGCCCCCGTTTCCCCGGTCAGCACGCCCAGCCCGCGCGCGAAATCGAGGTCGAGCGCCTCGATCAGCACGACGTCGCGGATGGAGAGCGCGGTCAGCATATGTTCCGCCTTTGCCACGTGCGAAGCCGCGTTGGAAGCTGCGTTCGGACTGGCGCTGGCGCGAGGCGAACCGTCGCAACGGCTATTGCCTATCAAATAAGTGGGAATATATTCGATGGCCGGGAGAGTCGCGCGGCGTACCCCTCCCTAAAGCGCCGCCGACCCTCCCAACCGATCAGGAGGCAGACGATGGCGCATATCCAGGGTTATACCGTCCTCACCGTGCCGGGCCTCGGCAATTCGGGGCCGACCCACTGGCAGAGCCTGTGGGAGAAACAGCGCGAGGACACGGTGCGCGCCGATCTGGGCATGTGGGACGCGCCGCACCGGAACGTGTGGGTGACCAAGCTCGACCAGGCGATCCGGGCGGCCCGGGCGCCGGTGGTGCTTGTCGCGCATTCGCTGGGCTGCGTGGCCGTGGCGTGGTGGGCGGCGCTGTCGCCGCAGCCCTATGGCTGGCCGGTGGCGGGCGCGCTGCTGGTCGCGCCGGCCGACGTCAACCGGCAGGACGGCCCGCCCGAGCTTGCCGGTTTCGCGCCGGCGCCGGCGACTCTTTTGCCCTTTCCGTCGATCGTGGTGGCGAGCCGCGACGATCCATGGATCCGCTTCGAGCGCGCGCAGGGGCTGGCGGGCCAATGGGGCAGCCATCTGGTCGATGCAGGCAGCGCGGGCCACATCAATGCGGCAAGCGGGATCGGCGACTGGGCGGAAGGCCAGGCGCTGCTGG
The DNA here is from genome assembly GCF_035910975.1 of Sphingomonas sp. GTDB lineage: Bacteria > Pseudomonadota > Alphaproteobacteria > Sphingomonadales > Sphingomonadaceae > Sphingomonas. The sequence goes on along the minus strand of NZ_JAMHWM010000039.1, from coordinate 473,854 downwards.
GCGAACTGATCGACGGCGCCGGCATCGCGCATACCCCGACCGAAGGCCGCGCGTGGCTGGCGCGACGGCTGGCGATCGAGGCTCGCACCGGCGCCTGAGACGTGGCATCAGGGTAGGATGACGATCGATCGCCGCACCCTGATCGCCGGATCGCTCGCCGCCCTGCCCGCAGCCCGGGCGCTGGCGGCGTCGGGCCCTTCCGAAACCATCGCCCTGTGGCCCGGCGAGGCGCCAGGCCTCACCAACAGGGCGCTGGCCGAGGTGGTGACCGAACGCAGCGAGGATCCGCGCGTGCCGAATCGCGCGATCACCGGCACCCGTCGCCCGCGGATAGAGGTGTTCCGTCCCGCGAAGCCCAACGGCGCGGCGATGCTGGTGATCCCCGGCGGTGGATATTCGCGCATCGTGCTCGACCGCGAGGGGTATGAGCTGGCGCCCTGGCTGGCCGAACGCGGGATCACCGCGTTCGTGCTGTTCTATCGCCTGCCGGCCGAGGGCTGGCGCGACCCCGCCAACACTCCGCTGGCCGATGCGCAGCGCGCGATGCGGCTGATCCGTGCGCGGGCGAAGGAATATGGCATCGATCCGCAGCGTGTCGGCGTGATGGGCTTTTCGGCGGGCGGCCACCTGTGCGCCGACCTCGCCACCCGCCACGGACGCCAGGTGTACGCGCCGGCAGACGCCGCCGACCGGCTGAGCGCGCGCCCGGCGATCGCCGCGCCGATCTATCCGGTGGTGTCGATGGAGCCCGACATCGCGCATCCGGGATCGCGCACCAACCTGATCGGCACCGACGCGACCGCGACGATGATGGCCGAGCATTCGCCCGACCGGCAGGTGACGAAGGATACGCCGCCGCTGTTCATCGTCCATTCGCACGACGACACCGTCGTCCCGGTCGCCAATGCGATCGGCCTCCACGCGGCGGCGCGCGCGGGCGGGGTGCCGTGCGAGATGCATTTGTTCGAAAAGGGCGGTCATGGCTATGCCTGGGGCGCCCGGACCGCGGGTCTGCCCGCCCATCTGTGGCCCGAGCTGTTCCACCTCTGGGCGAAGACACACCGTTTCGTCTGAGCGCGCTGCCCGTCCCGTCGCCACCACATTCATCTCCCGCTCATCGTCGGAGAGCCACGGTTGAACGCAGTCGCGATATGTGACAATATTACATATCGATCGAGGGAGGATTGCCATGCGTCTTCGTGCCGTCACGCCGCTCGCGCTCGCCGCGTTCCTGCTGACCTCCGCCGCACCGCCACCGGTGCCGCAGGTGCGCCGCCCCGCCCCACTGCCACCGGCCAGCGATACGCCAGTGCGCTGCCGGGTCGGCGCGGGCGATCAGGAACGGCTGTCCGCGCCGATCATGGTGACCGGCGGCCGCGTGAAGCGGGCCGAGACCCGGATCGCTCCGGGAGCGCCGCCACCCCCGCCGCCGCCTCCACCGCCCGTCATGGTGGCCCCGTCCGCAGCCTACGCGCCCATGCAGCGGGAGGCACCTTATGGCAGCCGCGCGAACACCGAGCGCTACGACGGGCGCGAGGTCGCCTCGATCCAGGCGGTCGCGGCGGCGCCGGTTTCCACCTTCTCGGTCGATGTCGATACCGGCAGCTACGCCAACGTCCGCCGGTTCCTGACGAGCGGTCGGCCGGTGCCGCCGGAAGCGGTGCGGACCGAGGAGATGCTCAATTACTTCCGCTACGACTATCCGCGCCCGACCAGCGCGGCCGAACCGTTCAGCGTGACGACCGACGTCGCTATGACGCCGTGGAACCCCAACACGCGCCTGCTGCGCGTCGGCCTGCGCGGCTATGACGTGACGACCGACAGCCGCCCGCGCGCGAACCTGGTGTTCCTGGTCGACGTGTCGGGATCGATGTTCAGCCAGGACAAGCTGCCGCTGGTCAAGACCGCGCTGGCCGGCCTCGCCGACGAGCTGCGGCCCGACGACCGCGTCTCCATCGTCGTCTATTCGGGCAACACCGGCATCGTGCTGGAGCCGACGTCGAACAAGGGCCACGTCAAGACCGCGCTCGATTGCCTGACGGCGGGCGGGTCGACCGCGGGCGGACAGGGCATCGAGCTGGCCTATGCGACCGCGCGGGCGAATTTCATGAAGGACGGGATCAACCGCATCTTCCTGGCGACCGACGGCGATTTCAACGTCGGCATTTCCGATACCAAGGCGCTGGAGGCGCTGGTGAAGAAGAACCGCGACGACGGCATCACGCTGACGACGCTGGGCTTCGGCACCGGCAACTACAATGAGGCGATGATGGAGCGCATCGCCGACGTCGGCAACGGCAACTACAGCTATATCGACAGCGCGATGGAGGCGAAGAAGGTGCTGGGCGACGAGCTGTCGGCGACGATGGTGACGATCGCCAAGGACGTGAAGGTGCAGGTCGAGTTCAACCCGTCCGCCGTCAGCGAATATCGCCTGATCGGGTACGAGAACCGCGCGCTGGCCGAGGAGGATTTCACCAACGACGCGGTCGATGCCGGCGATATCGGCGCGGGGCATCAGGTGACCGCGCTGTACGAGGTGGTGCCGGCGGGCGTCACCGGCTGGCTGCCCGCGCGGCGATATCCGGCCAACCAGCCAGCCGCCGGTGCGGGGCGCGGCGGGAACGAACTCGCCTTCGTCAAGCTGCGCTGGAAGGCGCCGTCCGGCGGCGCCAGCCGCGAGATCGCGCGCGCCGTGCCCGCCGCCTGGCTGCGCACCGCGCGCCCGGCCAGCGGCGACATGGCCTTCGCCGCCGCCGTTGCCGCGTTCGGCCAGAAGCTGCGCGGCGACAAATATCTGGGCGAGTATCAGATGGCCGACGTGCGGCGACTGGCGGGCGACCCCAGGGGCTATTGGCGGCAGGAGTTCGTGAAGCTGACCGAACTGGCCGGCACCGACCGGCGAAGCGCGCCCGCCGCCCAGTGAGCGTCGCTGGACTGGCGCGCGCGAGCCGCTATCCTTCGCCCGCATGACCTGCGGAGGACGGCGATGAACAACGAGCTTGCGGCGTCCAGCGTGCCGATGGCGGCCGACGACTGGTGGACGACGATCAGCCTGGCCATCATCGCCATCGGCGTGGTGCTGGCGTTGCTGGTGATCTGGCGCGGCGCGAGACTGAAGCGCGAGCGCCAGGCGGTCGACGAGGCGATCGACGCGCGGGCAGAGGACGCCTTCGCCGGGCCGGTCACCGCGTCGATCGATGACATGCCCCCGCCGGCGCCGGAGACGACGCCGGTCGCCACGCCGCCGGTCGCGCCGGCGCCTCCCCCGCTCGCCGCTCAACCCGCCCCGGTGGTCGTCGCGGCGCCACCTGCCGAGCCATTGCCGCCGGCCCAGCCCCTGCCGGCCGCCGACCCCCAGCCCGCGGCGGAGCCGCTGGCGGCCGCCGAACCGCCGCCAGCCGCCAATCCCGCCGTATCGGGTACGGATGACCTGACCCAGCTGAAGGGGGTCGGCCCGAAGCTCGCCGCGCGGCTCGCCGAACTGGGCATCACGAGCTTCGCGCAGGTTGCCGCGCTGTCCCCCGACGCCGCAGCCGCGCTCGACGCGCAACTGGGCGCGTTTCAGGGCCGCATGGCGCGCGATCGCTGGATCGAGCAGGCGGACTATCTGGCGAAGGGCGACCTCGCCGGATTCGAAACCGCGTTCGGAAAATTGTGACGATGGCCGGTATCGCCTGCCTGCGCTGCGGCGGACGGCTCGAGGAAGGGTACGTCATCGACGAGGGCTATGGATCGCGTACGCCCTCGACGTGGATCGAAGGCGCACCCGAAAAGAGCTTCTGGGCCGGGCTGAAGACCGGCGATCGCCGCAAACTGCCGATCGACACCTGGCGCTGCACGCGCTGCGGACTGCTGGAACAATACGCGCCCGGTTGAAGCGGCGAACCGCAGGGCGTTCCCCGGCGAAGGCCGGGGCCCGGTTCCACCCCGGCCCGCACCTGGGGCCCGGCCTTCGCCGGGGAACGGCTACCGGGAAACCCGACCTCAGTCGCCCTTGCCCCGGAACGGTGCAGCGCTGTCGCGGCCGACCTGCATGATGAGTTCGCCGATCTCGCGCGCCTGCGCCATGCTGCGGCTGCCCTGTTCGCGCAGATAGTCGCCCTGGATCTTCATCACTTCCGACAAGTCCTTGGCGCCGGCCGCGGCGCGCAGCGCGGCGAACGCCTCGCGGGCATTCGCCTCGGCCTGGTCGATCACCTTCAGGCCGACCGCCGATCCGCCCTCCGCCATCTTCTCGCCCGATGCCTTCATCGCCTCGCCGGCGCGCTTCATCGGATCGATCACCTTGTCGCTGATCGTGTCCTTCACCTTATCGTTGGTCGATTTGTCAGCCATTCTTCCCTCCTGCCTTCTTCCTGCCTTTCGCCGGCGGCGCGACCGCCGTGGCCTTCAACGCATCGAACGCCGATTTCAGCGCATCGGCATAGGCAGCCGGATCGGGCATCATCGCCCGGTCGCTGGTGAAGCTGATCGCGATGGTATCGACGTAGGAATAGACCGTGTTGATGAGGCCCATCGAATCGAAGATCGGCCCGGTCCCGTACATCGCCACCATCTCCGCGCCCGCGAAATACAGCGGCGCCCGGCTGCCCGGCACGTTCGTCACCACGCAGTTGAATACGGGGGCGTGCGCGTTGGCAGCACCGGCGCGCGTGTAGAGCCGCGCCGAAAGGCCGGCGAGGCCGGACGGGATCAACTGGCTGTAGTCGGTCAGGGTGCGCGCGCCGACCGCATTGGTCATCGCCTTTGAATTCGCCGCCTCGCCATGGACGTAGCGCAGCCGTTCGAGCGGATCGGCGATGTGCGTGCCGAGTGCCACGACCATCGCGGAAACGAGATTGCCGAGTGCCGCCTTTTCCCCCTCCCCGCGCACGCTGATCGGCGCCATCGCGGTCAGGCTGGCGTCGGGCAATTCGCCCTTGTCGTCCAGATAGGTGCGAAGCCCGCCGCCGACGATCGACAGGATCACGTCGTTGACGGTCGCGCCCGGCACGGCGGCGCGGATCGCGGCGATATCGACGAGCTTGATCGGCACGGCGTCGAACACACGGTGTGCGCCGATCTTGCCGTTCAGCCGCGTCTTCGGCGCGGGCTTCAGCCCGGCGAGGCTGACGTCGCCCTTGCCCACGCCCTTGCCCAGCCGCGCGAGGCCGGGAATGGTGTTCGCCAGCACCTCGGCGTGTTTGAAGGGCTGGCGCAGGTTGTTGAAATAGGTGCGGATCAACATGTCGCCGATGCCGGGCAGGCTGTCCGCCTTCCAGTCGTCATTGGCGTGGCGGTTGGGCGCGTCGGGCGCGAGATCGTGCACCGCCGCCGACATCTCCACCCCCGACATGCCGTCGATCGCGGCGTGGTGGACCTTGGACACGAGCGCGAAACAGCCCTTGGGGATGCCGGCGATGTTGTCGAGCCCCTCGACGATGGTGAATTCCCACAGCGGCTTGTTGAGATCGAGCGGGCGGGCATGGAGCCGGGCGACCTGGATGCACAATTGCCGCCAGTCGCCGGGCGCCGGAAGCGCGATGTGGCGGATGTGGAACTCTATGTCGAAATCCGGGTCCTCGATCCAATAGGGATGGTCGAGGTCGAGCGGCACGCGCACCAGCCGCTGGCGGAAGGATCGCGCGCCACCCAGCCGCGCGGCGACGAAGCCCAGTATGTCCTTGAACCGCACCTTTCCGCCCGGCGCTGTCGACGGATCGTAGATGCCGACCGAACCAATGTGCATCGGCGTGTGCGGCGTTTCGAGATAGACGAACGACGCGTCCTGGCCGGACAGTTGCAGCAATTACCCTCTCCCTGAAACAGACTTTCCTCACCCCGTTCGCACTGAGCTTGTCGAAGTGCTGCCCTTCCTTTTGGTGCAAGAAAATACAGTGCTTCGACAAGCTCAGCACGAACGGGGTGAGGTCTGCCTTTTTGTCACTTCCCGAAGCCGAACACGTCCTGGTGGAAGCGTCCCGTCTCGATCATCTCCTCCAGCCATGCCGACGATTGCGCATGTTCGCAGCCGACCTGCCGCATGTGGATGCGGATCAGCGTGTCGCGCACCGCCGGCGCCATGAACCGGCCGTCTCCGCAGAGGAAAATCTGCGCGCCGGCCTGGATCGCGGCCCAGACGCGTTCCTGTTCGGCCCACAGCGCGTCCTGCACGAACTTCCACGGGTGCGATGGCACGGCGGAAAAGGCGATATAGGGTTCAGCGACGCCGGCCGCCGCCCAGGCTTCCACCTCGTCGCGGCAGAACCAGTCGTGGTCGGGATGACGGCAGCCGAAGAACAGCAGTGAAGCCGCGCCGCCGGTCGCTGCGCGATCTTCGAGGAAACCGCGCAGCGGGGCAAAGCCGGTGCCGGGGCCGATCAGGATCATCGGCACCGCCGCATCCTCCGGCGGGGCGAACGGCGGATTGGGCGCGCGGACATAGCCGAACAGCGTGTCGCCGGGCTGGAGGTCGCGCATGTAGGTGCTGGCGAAGCCCTGATGCTCGCCGAGCCCCGACCACGCCGGCGCGGCCATCGTGCCGACGATCAACCCGGGGGTGCCGGGCGCGACCAGCGGGCTCGACGCGATCGAATAGAAGCGCGGGGCGATCGCCGCCGAAAGCTCGACGAAGGCGTCGAGCGGCAGTTCGGCGGCGGGATGGCTTTCGAGCAGATCGATCAGCGTCAGCCGTTTCGCCTGCACATCCTCCCAGTCGAGCGCCGCCAGCCGGCGCCGCGTGTCGGGGCAGCGGGTGTGGGTCGCGACGATCTCGACGGCGCGGCGGGGCAGCGGATCCTGCAGCTCGACGAAATCGGTAAGCAGGCTGCGCACCGACAACGTCTGGCCGAGCGGCAGGTGGCGGAACCGCGTGCTGGCGCCGTCGATCGACACCTGCGCGTCGCCGGGCACGTCGAGCCGCGCCAGCACGCGGTTCACCAGCGCGGGCCGGTTGCGGGCATAGACGGCGATGTGGTCGCCGGTGCGATATGTCGTGCCCTCGGGCAGTTTCAGGCGGACGAAGCGGGTCGAGGGGCGCGGCGGCTCCTGCGCGAAATCCCACAGCCCGTCGGCGGGAAGCACCAACTCGCGGTTCTCGACCACCGTCAGCAATTGCGCGTGTTCGGGCAGCACGGCGGCGCGGGCGCGGGTCGGCTCGACGATCGTCAGGCTGAGCGCGGGCGCGGCGCTGGTGCCCGGCGCGGTGCCGCCCAGCGCGGCCCACAGATCGCGCACGAAGGCGCCGACCGCGCCGTCGAAATCGCCGCGTCCGTCCGCCTCGGCGCGGGGAATCAGCCGCGTGGCGCCGGTACGTTGCAGCGCGGCATCGATCGCCTTGGGGAAATGCTGGTAATTGGGCCACTGGCTGTTGCCGATGCCGAGAACGGCAAAGCGCGCGTCGGGCCAGCGCGTATCGGCGAAGGCGCCGCTGTCGATCGCCTTCTCCACCGCCACCGCGCTGTCGGGCGCGCGGCCATTGTATGTGGCGGTGACGATCACCAGCACGCGGTCCTCGGCGTCGCGCAGGCCCAGCGCATAGCTTTCGTCCATCGACCGCACGACGGTGTCGAACCCGTCGAGCCGCGCGCGCTCGGCGACTTCCTCCGCGATATCGCGCGCGGTGCCGAGCGACGTGCCGTAGAGGACGGCAAGCCTTTGCCCCTGCCCCGCCACCGACGCGACGGGCGCGGTCGCCTCGGCCTCGACGGGTGCGGCGATGCTGATGCGTTCGTGGGGCCCGCGCGCTCGGATACGCATGGTGAACGCGTCAGGCTTGATCGACAGCGTCTCCTTGATGCTCAGCCGATAGCCGACTGGGTCGCTGACCGCGAACCGCTGGAGGATCATCGCAATCGCCAGCTTCGCCTCGACGATCGCGAACTGGCGGCCAATGCAGGCGCGCGCACCGTTGCCGAACGGCTTGTAGGCGTGGGGATGCCGCGCCGCCTCCACTTCCGGCAGCCAGCGGTCGATGTCGAATTCTTCGGGCCGCTCCCACACGTCCGGATCGCGGTGCAGGCCCGGCGTAAAGATGTTGATCGGCCGATCCTTGCGGATGCGCCACTTGCCGATCGTCGTGTCCTCAAAGGCCCCGACCGAATAGGCCGGCGCGGTGGGCCAGAGGCGCTGCGCCTCCTTGATGATCCGCTCGATCACAGGGAATTGCGCGACGTGGTGGTAATCGGGCCGGGTATCGCCCGGCAGCACGCGATCGACCTCGGCGTAGGCCTGCGCCAGCACATGCGGATGCCGCAGCAGGAGGTGGAAGGCGAAGGTCAGCAGCCCCGACGTCGTCTCGTGCCCGGCGATCAGGAAGGTCAGCACCTGATAGCGGATGTTGAGATCGTCCAGCCCCTCGCCGGTTTCCGGATCGACCGCCGTCAGCATCAGGTTGAGCAGGTCTTTCCCGTCATTGGGATGCCGTCGGCGATCGGCGATGATGCCGTCGACCAGCGCGTTCATCTCCGCGATGTCGGCATCGAACTGCTTCTGCGCCTTCTTCGCGAACGGTTTCTGGAACGGCATCCGCGTAATCATGTTGAGCGATTCGCCAAGCGCGCGGGCAAGCGCCTCCAGGAAGCTGTCGAGCTGGTCCTTCTCGAAGCTGTCGAACGCATGGCCGAAGCCCGCCAGCGCGATCGAGTCGAGCGTGAGGCGGGTCATGTCGTCGGCGACCTCGACGTCGGTTCCCTCCAGCCTTTGCCACTTGGCGACCAGCTGGTCGCACACGTCGCGGATCACCTCGAAATAGCCGCGCATCGCGCGCTGGCTGAACGCGGGCAGCAGGATGCGGTGCGCCTTGCCCCAGTTGGGTTCCTCGGTGAAGGCGGTGAACAGGCCGTCGCCGGCGAAACGGCGGACGACGCGCAGGCCGGGTCCCGGCAGCTTGCGGAAGCGCGTCTCGTCGGAGAGTTCGGCGACCAGATCGGCATCGGTCACGAACACGCCGATGCGGCTGCCGAACTTCAGCTTGAAGATGCCGTCCGGAAAATCACGGCTGACGTCGAGCAGATGGCCGATCAGCCCGGCGCGCGCGATCTGGTGCAGGTGGCCGACGATCGGCAGGCCCGGCGGCGCGGGAATCGTCGCGGTTTCGGCCAAGCGGATCCTCCCTATTTTGCCGCAGCGTCGGATGATTCGCGAGGCGGCGCAAGGGGGTGGCGAATGACGCTAGGGAATGGCCCGTTCCCTCTCCCGACGGGAGAGGGAGGGAGCCGGCGCAGCCGGCGGAAGGGTGAGGACAGTTAGCGGCTCGACTCTACCCTCACCCTTTCCGCGCCTTCGGCGCTCCCTTCCCTCTCCCGATGGGAGAGGGAGCCGCATCAGCACTCCACCACGTTCACCGCGAGCCCGCCCTGGCTGGTCTCCTTGTACTTGCTGCGCATGTCCTCCCCCGTCTGACGCATCGTCTCGATCACCGCGTCAAGGCTGACGACGTGGCTGCCGTCGCCGTGCAGCGCCAGATAGGCGGCGTTGATCGCCTTGATCGCGCCCATCGTGTTGCGTTCGATGCAGGGTATCTGGACCAGCCCGCCGATCGGATCGCAGGTGAGACCGAGGTTGTGCTCCATCCCGATTTCGGCGGCGTTCTCGACCTGCGGCGGCGTGCCGCCCAGCGCGGCGGCTAGACCGGCGGCGGCCATCGAGCAGGCAACGCCGACCTCGCCCTGGCATCCCATCTCGGCCGCAGAGATCGACGCGCGCTTCTTGTACAGGCTGCCGATCGCGCTCGCCGTCAACAGAAGGTCGCGGCTTCCGTCGCGCGTGGCACCATGCACGAACGTCTCATAGTATCGCAGCACCGCCGGGATCACCCCCGCCGCCCCGTTGGTGGGCGCGGTGACGACGCGGCCGCCGCCCGCATTCTCCTCGTTCACCGCCAGCGCCCACAGGCTCACCCAGTCGAACACCGCCGACGGGTCGCTGCGCGGGCCGCGCTCGACCAGCTTGTCGTGCAGCCCCTTGGCCCGGCGCGGTACCTTCAGCCCGCCGGGCAGGATGCCGTCGGTCGCGATGCCGCGCCGGATGCTGGCGCACATCGCCTCGCGCACGCTGTCCAGAAAGGCGTCGGTTTCCGCCGGAGATCGCCACGCGGCTTCGTTGGCGCGTTCGAGATCGGCGATCGAGCAATCCTGCGCCGCGCACAGCTCCAGCATCCGCTCGCCCGATGAAAAGGGAAACGGCAGCTCGACATTGGCGCGCGACACTTCCTGCCCATTCTCGATGATCGCGCCGCCACCGATCGAATAATAGCGTCGCGTCTCCTGCGACCCGTCTGCGAAATCCGCGACGAAGGTCAGTCCGTTGGGGTGGCCGGGCAGGAAGCCGTAATCGAAAATCAGGTCCGCATCGGGGTCGAACACGATCGGCAGCACCCCGTCGAGATCGAGCGACCGTGTCTCACGGATCGCGGCGACCAGACCGGCGATCATATCGGGATCGATCTTTTCCGGTTCCCATCCCGACAGCCCGACCAGCACCGCCACGTCGGTCGCGTGGCCCCGTCCGGTCAGCGCCAGGCTGCCGTGGAGCGTCACCGTCACGTGCGCGACGTCGCGGTCCGCCATCGAGCCCGCGAAAGCCCTGGCCGCGCGCATCGGGCCGACAGTATGCGAGCTCGACGGGCCGATGCCGATCGTGAACAGCTCGACCACGCTGATCGGGCGATCGATATTGGCGCGAATGGAGACACTGGCGGACGGCATGATCAAGCGTTCGACCTCAAATCCGTTCGGGCTGAGCTTGTCGAAGCCCTGCCCTTCCTTCTCGCGACGAAAGATGAAGGGCAGCCCTTCGACAAGCTCAGGCGCGAACGGGAAAGGCGCATGGTAGAGGATGGTTTCGCGGGTTACTATCCCGCAGGCGTCGCGAACGCCGGCGCGTCGGGCGGCACGGCGGCGCCGACCCAGCGTTCGACCGGCGCGGTGTGGCGGTTACCCTTGTCGTCGATCCGGCGCTGGATCAGCGTCGCGCCCTGCACCGCCGTGTCGCCGATCGTCGCCCGGGTGCGGACCCAGAAGGTGTTGGATCGGAACGACGTGCCCGGCGGCATCGACACATTGTTCTCGGCGAGATCGTCGAGCGTCAGATGGCCCTTGCGCTTCCGCGTCGCGACCAGCCGCTGCGCCACCGCCGGATCGCGAAACAGCAGCGCCAGCACCTCCGGCGTAGCGGCGTTGAGGTTGATCGCGGTATCGCCGGGCAGCGCGGTCACCAGTGCTTCCATGCGGTGCATCGCGTCGGCGTCGAGCCCGGCGAAACGCAGCGGCCGCAGGTCGGTGAAAGGCCCGCGCGCGCGGACTGCCTCGACCAGCCGCAGCATCGTCTCGCGGTCGATGCCGGCGCTTTCGGCGATCTGTTCGAACACGATCGTCGCGGCGGCCTGCCCGCTGCGCAGCGCGTTGACGTTGAACCGCCCCTCCGCATCGGCGATCGCCAGGTCGAAGCTGCCGCCGTCGATCGGCGCACCAGCCTCGGCCACGCTCGCCCAGGGTTCACCAACGTGATCCACCTCGGGCGCGAGCAGCGCGTCGCGGCGCAGCGCGGCGATCGCGGAAATCTCGCCTCCGCGCACGATCGCGCTCGCCCGCGCCGCCTCGCGCACGCGCAGCGAGCGATCGAGCGACAGTTCCTCGCGCTCGATCATCAGCAGGACGAGGCCCGCCGCGATCGCGACGAACATCAGCACGTTGACCAGGATCATGCCGGACTCGTCCTTCACGACACGCTCCGTGCGCGGACCGGCAGGGTGACGACGCGCCGGATGCTTCCGGCGGGCTGTCCGGCAAGCGTCACTTCCAGTTCGACGGCCTGCGGCCAGTCGGCGGGATCGCCGGCGGGCCAGCGTTCCGCCCAGCCGCCCTGCCAGAACCGCCAGCGCACGCCCTCCACGCCGCGCAGCACCGCCTGTGGCCCGCCGCCCGCATCGCGCACCAGCACGCCGCGCGCCAACGCGTAGCGGACCGTTACCGGCACCCCGCCGACGCCCGGCGCGGTGCGACTGAACGCGATGGCGCCGCCGCCGCCGCTGATGTCGCCACCCGCCACCTGCTCCAGATCGCCCGAGACGACCAGCATCGCGCGCTGCAACTGGGTCAGCCGGTCGAGCCGCGCCTCCGTCCGCCCCTGCACCCCCAGCACGCTGTCGACCAGCGCGACTCCGGCCACCGCGATCAGCGCGAACAGCAGCAGCGAGATCATCAGTTCGATGAGGGTGAAGCCGGCGTCTCTCTTCGGTCCCTGCCCTTCAGGAACAGCGCGTGCCACGCCCCTCACGCCCCCCGGCTGGTCGCGACGCTCCGATAGCCGTCGGGCGCGGCGACGAGGATGGCGAGGTCACGCGAGCAACTGCCGTCGGTGCGGAACCGTACCGCGCCCGTCACGCCGGCGAAGCTCTCCGTTCCGAGCAGCCCTTCGCGGCTGAGGCGGCCCGCGTCGCGCAACGTCCGGGCGACCTTGGCCGCGTCATAGGCGAGCGCGGCGATCGCGCCGGGATCGCCGCCGTTCCTCGCCTCGAACTCAGCGGAAAAGCTGCCGAAGGCGGCCGGATCGGGCGCGGCGATCCATGCGCCGTCGAGCGCGTCGATCGCCGAGGGGCGATGATCGAGTGTCTGGACCGTCCCGAGCAACTGCACCCCGCTGTCCCGAAGCGCGCGGGCGGCCGACAGCACCGCATCGCCACTGCCCGGCACCAGTACCGCGTCAGGCGCATCGCCGATCGCCGGCAGCGGCGCACCCGCCGTCACCGCGACGGCGCGCACGTCGAGCCCCAGGTCGCGCTGCGCCTTGACCGCGGCTTCCGACGCGGCGTTCGACCAGGCGGTGCCGTCGCCCACCACCACGACGCTACGTACGCCGCGCGAGCGCGCGTAGCGCAGCACCGCCGTCGTCGTCTGGGTCGCGGTGATGCCGAACACATAGGCGCCGCTGGCCTGCGCGGCGGGATTGTTGGTGAAGGCGACGACCGGCACGCGCGCGGCCACCGCCGTCGCCGCCGCACTCGCTTCCCACGAGGTAAGCGGGCCGAGGATCATCGCCGCCCCGCGTTTCAGCGCCGCCTGCGCCGCCGCTGCCGCGCCGGTCGCGGTGCCGGCGGTGTCGAGCGCGAACATCAGCTTCGCATCGCTTTCCGCGAGCATGGCCGCACGCTGCATGCTAAGCCCCAGCGCCGCCCGCTCGCCCGAGAGCGGCAGCAGCAGCGCGACCGGCCGCACGTCCTTCTTCGGCGTGCGGGCGTAGAGGGGAACGAGCGATGACGCCGCTGATACGACGAGGCCGGCTGGCAGAAGCCTCAGAGCGTCCCGACGATTCACCACACGCCTCCGACATCGCGCGCGACGGCGCCCGCAGGCGTCTTACCCGCTTCGCGCTGCTCGGCATAGGGGCCTATGCGGTGGCGATGGTCGCGACGATCCCGGCGGGCGCGGTGGTCGATCGGGGCACATGGCGGACCGGCATCGGCGGGACGATCTGGAACGGCGAGGCCGGGCTGGCCGGCGGCAGCAAGCTCGAATGGAGCTGGGCGCCGCTCCGCAGCCTCGTCAACCTCGCCTTCGCGATCGACTGGACGGCGAACGGCGACGCGACCACCCTTGGCGGACGGGCGCTGATCGGGCCGACCTCCACGACAGTCGACGCGATGAGCGGATCCGCCGACGGCACCTTGATCCAGGCGCTCCAGCCCGACCTGCCGTTCGTCTGCGACATGGCGATGCAGCTCGACTTCCCCCGCGCGAAGCTGGGCGGCGGCGGGCAGATGGTCGAAGGCCGGCTGCTGACCGAGCCCGGCACCTGCCGGCCGAAAGCGGGCGGTGCGGCGACCCCCGTCCCGGCGCTGATCCTGACCGCCGAGCATATCGGCGCGACCAGCCGCCTGACGCTGGCCCCCGCCACTCAGCGGCGGCGCACGCTGATGACGATGGCACTGGCGCAGGACGGCACCGTCGACATCACCCTGACGCCCGAGGGCGCCGCCGCCCTGCCCTTCGTCGGCCTGCCGCCGGGCGGCAGCATCCGGGGAAAAATCTAGGGCGCGCAGACCGCCGGGCTGACCTCGACCAGTGCGATCGGCGCGGGACCGGCGGACGCGGCGGAACGGCCGCCCTTGGCTGTCGCGAGATCCCAGCTCGCCGCGATCGGCTTGCCGGTGGTCCGGGTCTGCCAGTCGTCCACCCCCTGCGGGTTGGCGCGGGTGACGGGCAGGTGCTGGCGACGTCCGGTAGCGAGGCCCGTCGCCGAGTCGCGCTGCGATATCGTCGCGGAGGCAACCACGCCGCCACCGCAGGTGACGCGCAGTTCGTAGAGGTCGGATACCCCGTCGTTGTCACTGTCTCGATCGGCGGTAACGTGGAAGATCCGCGTCGAACCGTCTGAAAAACTAGCCGTGGCGGTGAACCTGGCGAGCTTCGGCGTGGCCTTGTCCATCTGCTTGTGTCGCCCCGCGTCTACGGTCTGCGGGGCGGCGGCGAGCAACGTGGCGACGATCACTGCGGTCAGCATGGCGTCTCTCCCGGCTATGTCGCGGAAAAGGCTGCGCCTTTACGGGCCGTTTTGCAACCGGAACGATGCTAGGGTCAGGACCCGTTGATCGCGACGGTCGTGATTGCCCGGACGTGTTCGCCCGGCAAGGAGCGGGGCGCAGCGCGTAGCGGCGCTACGCGCAAACCTCGCGACGCAGCCGGCGGGCGCGTCCGGGCAACCGCACAAGCGGCGGACGGATTTCGGCCCAGGGCGTCGTCCCTCGTCGGTCACGATGCACAGGCATCGCTCCGCTCCTCGCTTCTAGCCCTGAACCGAAATCCGCTCCGTCACGACCATCGCGATCAACGGGTCCTGTCCCTAGAGCGTCACCAGATTGTTCAGGTTGATGATCGGCAGCAGGATCGCCAGCACCATCAGCAGCACCATCCCGCCCATCATCAGCAGCACGGCCGGCTCGACCAGCGCAACCAAAGTGGCCGACAGCGCGTCGAGTTCGCGGTCGAGTTCACCCGCCGCACGCCCCAGCGCCGGCGCAAGCTTGCCCGAGCTTTCGCCCGACGCGACGATCGCGGTCAGCATCGAGGGGAAGATCGCCGCTTCCGCCATCGCGGCGCGCAGGCTGAGCCCTTCGCGCACACGCGCCGCGACGTGGAGTGCGCGTGCGCGGACATAGCGATTGGGGGTGACGGCGGCGGCGGCATGGAGCGCTTCGACCAAAGGCACCGCGCTTTCGACCAGCGTCGCCAGGCTGCCCGCGAAGCGCGCGGCATTGTGCTGGCGGCTGAAGCGGCGGAACGGGCGGCGTTCGGCGAACATCCGGTCGAGCTTCAGCCGGTTGGCCGGCACCCGCACCCAGCGGCCGAAGATCAGCCCGCCGGCGAGCAAGGCGATCAGCAGCGCGAGGCCCCAGTCCTGCAGGAAGGCCGAGATCGCGATCAGCGCGCGGGTGAGGAACGGCAGTTCGGCTCCGCGCGAAACGAACACCCGGACGATGTCGGGGACGACGTAGATCATCAGCAACACGATGATGCCGATCGATACCGTCGCGAGCAGCGCCGGATAGAGCAGCGCCAGTTGCAGCTTCTGCGCATTGGCGTGGCGCGTTTCCACGAACTGGGCGAGATGGTTGAGGACGTGGGTGAGCCGGCCCGAACTTTCGCCAGCGGCGACCGATGCCCGGTAGAATTCGGGGAACGCCCGGGGGTGGTTCGCCAGCGCGGCGGCGAAGCTGCGCCCGTCGAGAATGCTCGCCCGCACGTCCATCAGCAGCGTGGTGACGACGCGCGCATCGGATTGCTGCGCGACGAGGCGCAAAGCCTCCTCGACCGGAATCTCGGACCCGACCAGCGTCGCGATCTGGCGGGTGAGCGTGGCGAGCTGACGCGGGGTGACGCCCCGGCGGAAGGCGGGAAGCGCGATGCCCCCCCGCGCGGACGGTTTCGCGCCGGCCGGCTCGACGGAAAGCGGGAGCAGCGCCTGTTCGCGCAGCGCGGCGCGGGCGGCGGCGGGCGACGACGCCTCGATCACGCCCTTGCGGGTGGCGCCGGAGCGATCGGCGGCCCGGTAGGCGAAGGCGGGCACCTGTCAATCCTCCCCTGCAAGGGGAGGTGGCAGGCCACAGGCCTGACGGAGGGGTGACACCCTGTCGATAGCGCGACACCCCTCCGTCGCGCATTCTGCGCGCCACCTCCCCTTGCAGGGGAGGATCGAGCCAATCGCCATCACCCCTCGTCCCTCGTCACGCGGGCGATTTCCTCGACCGTCGTCACGCCGGCCTTCACCTTGGCGACACCGTCGTCGAGCAGCGAGGGATTGCGCCGCCGTGCCGCCGCCTCCAGCGCCGCTTCGGCCGCGCCGTCGTGGATCATCGCCTGAAGCTCGGCATCGACCGCGATCACCTCGTACACGCCGTCACGCCCGCGATAGCCGTCGCCGTGGCACGCGTCGCAGCCGACGGCACGGTAGACGGTCTCCCCCGCCGCCAGCACCCCGCCGAGCATCGCCGCATCGGCATCGGTCGCGATATCCTGCCGCCGGCATTCCGGGCACAGCCGCCGCACCAGCCGCTGCGCCGCGAGGCCAACCAGCATCGGCGCGAGCAGATAGCGCTCCACCCCCATGTCGAGCAGCCGCGTGACCGATCCGACCGCGGAGTTGGTGTGCAGCGTCGACAGCACGAAATGGCCGGTCATCGCCGACCTGACTGCGACTTCGGCCGTCTCCTGATCGCGGATTTCGCCGACCATGATGACGTCGGGGTCCTGCCGCAGGATCGCGCGGAGCCCGCGTGCGAACGTCATGTCGGTGCGCGGATTGACCTGGGTCTGGGCGACGCCGGCGAGTTCATATTCGATGGGGTCTTCCACCGTCATGACGTTGCGCTTGCGGTCGTTGAGCCGGCTGAGCGCGGCGTAGAGCGTCGTCGTCTTGCCCGATCCCGTTGGCCCGGTGACCAGCAGCATCCCGTGCGGACGGTCGAGCAGGCGGCGGAACGTATCAACGTCGCGCTCGCTCATGCCCAGCCCGGCGAGATCGAGGCGCAGCGAGCCCTTTTCCAGCAGGCGCATCACCACCCGCTCGCCATGCTGGGTCGGGATGGTCGACACGCGCGCATCGACGTCGTGGCCGCCGATGCGCAGTGTCACGCGGCCGTCCTGCGGCACGCGCTTCTCGGCGATGTCGAGCTTCGCCATCACCTTGATGCGGCTGACCAGCAGGGGCGCAAGCGCGCGTTGCGGCTCGACGACGTCGCGCAGCACGCCGTCGACGCGGAAGCGGACGACCAGGCGCTTCTCGGTCGTCTCGACATGGACGTCGGAGGCGCCTTCCTTCACCGCCTCCAGCAGGATCGCGTTGATGAGGCGGATGACGGGCGAATCATCGCGGGTGTCGAGCAGGTCGTCGACCGGCCCGACCGAATCGGCGAGCGCGGCGAGATCGGTCGCGTCCATCTCAAACTCGGCGGCCTGCGCCGCACCCTGGCCGTAGGTGGCGGACAGCGCGGCGTCGAAATCGGCGTCGGAAATTGCGACGAACCGCGCGGACGGCGCCAGCCGCTGCACCTCCAGCAGCGCGTCGAGCGCGGCGTCGGCGCGGTGCACGCATTCGCCGTCGCGCAACAGCACGCCGCCCCGACGCGCAAAGCCGTAGGGCAGCGTGACGGGCATCGGTGCCGGGTCGGTGACGATCAGCGTACCGCTCACGGTGCGTACTCGACCTGCGCGGAGACGCGGCCGGGCGTCGACAGGCGGCGGACATCGACGCGGGTCGCGCGCAACGACGATGTGCGCGCGACATCGGCCATCCAGTTGACCACGCCGTCGTAGCCCACATCCGGCAACGTCGCGCGAATGCCGTTCGGCGTCGCCTCCAGCTGTGGCTGGAGCGCGAAGCTCTGCGCCGATTGCTGGAGGATATCGGCCGGCGCCCCGGTGCGCGGTGGCGGGCCGGCGGGCGGGCCGAGCGCGGGTGCCGCCCGGATGCGCGCCATCAGCGTTTCATGGGTGCGGATATCGGCGAGCGACGCCGCGCGGCTCGCCTGAAGCGGCTTGACGATGCCGAACACAAGAATCGCGAGCGCCAGCAGCACGCCGAGCGTGCCGACGAGGATGCGCTCACGCCGGGACAGGCCGTGCCACCAGTCGCCGGCCCGTGCATAGGCCGGGTGTTCGACGATGCGGATCACCCTCATGCCGCGGGACTCGTGATGCGGACACCGCCGTCGACCGAAGCGACGGTCGCCGCGACACCCGCCTCACGCAGGGCGGCGCGGGCGCGATCCGCGAGCGCGGGATCGGTCGCGTCGAGATCGACGATCAGGCTACCGCCTTCCAGCCGCATCGATCGCGCCGCGACCTGCGGCCCGAGCGGCGCGAGTGCGGCGGTGACGCGCGCGGATGCCGCCAGATAGGCGTTGGCGCCACCGGACGCGCCCGGGCTCGGCAACAGATCGGCGACGGCGCCCGCGGGATCGTCGGCGGGCAGCGCCGCGCCGTGCAGCCGCGCGGCGACCAGCTCGCGCGTTTCCGCCTCACGCGCGTCGGCGATGCCCCGGAGAGCTACCGTGTCGGCGGTCGCGATCGCGACATGGGCGAGCACGCCGACCGCCGCGATCGTCGCCAGCGCCTTTCCGAACGAGGCGGTTGAGCGGCGCTTCGGCGCGTAGGGGCCCTGACGCAGGTCGAGCGCGGGCGCCAGCAGGCGACGGCCCAGCGCATCAAGCGGCAGCACGTCGGCGGCGTCGACCATGTCCCCGGGCAGCGCCGCGCCATAGCAGATCGCGCGCGGCCGCCCCGCCGCCTCCCACGCCGTGCGCAGCAGCGGCGGGGAGACGGCGAAGCCGGTGCCGTCACCGCCGCGGACCAGCGCGCGAGTCTCGCCCGGTTCGATCGCCCATTCGCCCTCGCCCGGCACCGGCAGCGCCAGCGCGTCGGGGACGAGCGCGGCGTGATCGAGCCCGGCGTCCTCGATGCGGGCGATCCACTGCGCCATCTGGTCGTGCCCGACGATGCCGACCAGATAGCGCCGGGGCGACAATTCGGCGCCCAGCGCCAGGTGCACGGCGTCGATCGGCTCCGCGATCATTTCCT
This sequence comes from Sphingomonas sp., assembly GCF_035910975.1. Lineage (GTDB taxonomy): Bacteria > Pseudomonadota > Alphaproteobacteria > Sphingomonadales > Sphingomonadaceae > Sphingomonas. The sequence goes on along the minus strand of NZ_JAMHWM010000039.1, from coordinate 454,802 downwards.
CGATCGCGAAGGGCAGCGCGGCCAGCCGCTTCGCCCGCGTCGGCAGCGGCAGATCGACCGCGACCAGCCGCACGCCCTCCGTCGGCACCAGAACCGTCGCGGGGCCATCGACGTCGGAGGCGGCCAGCGCCTCCCCGGTCAACGTCCAGATACCAGCCGGTCCCGACCGATTCTCGCGCGCCCCCGTACCAAGGCTGGCGCGCAGGGGCGGTTCAGCTGTAACAAAGGCGTCACGTGTCATGGCCATGGGCGAGCGAATGCGCAGCAAAATCCGACAGTTTCGTGACACCGTGGCAGCGTGGGCGCGTCGCCGCAAGGCTCGTGCCGACGACGCCGGCCTGACCCTGGTCGAGATGATCGTCGTGCTGGCGATCATCGCGCTGGTCGCGGCGCTGATCGTGCCCAACGTGATCGGACGGCCGGACCAGGCGCGCGTCACCACCGCCAATACCGATCTGCGCACCATCTCCGCCGCGCTCAAGATGTACCGGCTCGACAACGGCGGCTATCCGACGACCGCGCAGGGGCTGAAGGCGCTGGCGGAGAAGCCTACCCAGCCGCCGGTGCCGTCGAACTGGTCGGCGGAAGGTTATCTGCCGCAGGCTCCGGTCGATCCCTGGGGCAATCCCTATTCGTACCAGTCCCCCGCACCGGGCGGCTTCGCGCTCAAATCCCTGGGCAAGGACGGCAAGGAAGGCGGCGAGGGCCTCGACGCCGATATCGTGGCGGGGCGGTGACATTTCTTTCCTTCAATTCCTCCCCGAACTTGCTCGGGGAGGGGGACCGCCGCGCGACAGCGCGGGGGTGGAGGGGCTTGGAGCGTACTTCACCAGCCCCTCCACCATTGCTCCGCAATGGTCCCCTTCCCCGAGCGAGCTCGGGGAGGAATTCTCCAGACGCCGGCATGACCCTGGTCGAGATGCTGGTCGTGCTGGCGATCATCGGCATCGCCTCGGGCGGCGTCGCGCTCGCGATTGGATCGGCCACCCGCGCGCCGTCGGTCGAATCGGAGGCGCGCCGATTCGCCACGCGTCTGGAGGCCGCCGGCGACGACGCGATGCTCGGCGACCGGATGGTCGCGCTGACGGTCGATGCCAGCGGCTATGGCTTCGCAAAGGTTTCGTCGGACGGACTGATCCCGAAAGGCGCGCCGCGGCTCGACTGGCACACCCTGCCCGCCGGCGTCGAGATGACGCTCGATCAGACGCCGCCGTTCGTGCTGGGTATGGATGGCGCCGCGAAGCCGCTGGTCGCGACGCTGGCGAGCGGCGACCAGCACTGGATGGTGCGCTATGACGGGCTGTCGAGCGTGGTGGTGCAGGACGCGCCGAAATGAGCCGCGACGACGGCGGCTTTTCGCTGATCGAGGCGCTGGTCGCGCTGGCCGTGCTGGCGATCGCGACGGTCGGGCTGGTCGGGGCTGTCGAGCAGCATATCGATTCGACCCGAGGCATAGAGCGGCGGTCGGCGGCGATGTGGGTCGCGGAAAACCGTCTGGCCGAACTTGGCATCGGCGCGACCGGCGGCGAAAAGGTGACGATGCTCGACACCAACTGGCTGGTCCGCACCACCACCCGCGCAACCGGCGATCCCGACATCGCCCGCGTGCGCGTCGACGTGTATGAGGAGGGCGCGAAAACCCCGCTCGCCTCGCTCGACGGCTTCCTCGACCAGCCGGGGGCACCCGCGCGATGATCCCGGGGCAGTTCGATCTGACGCCCCGGCGTCAGCGGTTGATCCTGAACGGCGCGACCGTGCTGGTGGTCGTGTCGGTCGCCGCCGCACTCGCCGGGCTGACGTGGCGATTGATGGGCCATGCTGATGTCGGCGCGATCACCGTCCCCGCCACGCGCACCGCTACGCAGGTGCCCGACACCGCGCCGATGCTGGCGCTCGACCCGTTCGGCCGTACCGGCATCGACGGCGACGGCGCGGTGGCGACGACGTTGCAGATCGCACTGAAAGGCATCGTCTTCGCGCGCCCCGCCGAACTGTCGGTCGCCTATATCCAGGTCGGCAGCGAGGCCGCAAAACCGTTCAAGACGGGCGAAGCCGTGTCCGGCGCGACGATCGCCGCGATCCAGCCGCGCCGGGTGCTGCTGTCCAACGGCGGGCGCGTCGAATTCCTGGCCTTCCCCGATCCGTTCGCGCCGCCGCCGGGCACCGCGCCCGCAGGCACGCCAGCGCCGGCGCCGGCGCCGGCCGGCAATCCGGTCGCCGCGCCGCCCGCCGGACCCAGCGCCGAACAGGTGCTGCAACGCTTTGACGCGCAGCCGGCCGACGGCGGCTATCGCATCGGCGCCAACGGCCCGCCCGGCCTGCGCCAGGGCGACGTGCTCCAGCAGTTGAACGGCACCCCGCTCACCTCCCCCGATGCCGCCCGCGCCGCCATTTCCGGCGCGCAGGCGAGCGGCACCGCCCAAGTCCAGATCCTCCGCGACGGCAAGCCGGTGACGGTGACCGTTCCGATCCGCTAGGTAACCCCACGTGAACAAAGTGATTCGCCTGTCGATGCTGGCCCTCGCGCTCGCGGGCACGCCGCTGTCCGCGCAGGACGGGCCGGCGCCTGCCGACATCGTCGTCAACATGCGCGGCGTCGAGATCGCCGATGTCGCCGAACAGATCAGCCGACTGACCGGGCGCACGCTGATCCTCGATCCGGCGGTGAAGGGCGCCGTCACGGTCACGTCCGCCGAGCCGCTGAGCAAGGCCGGGGTGTGGGATCTGTTCCAGTCGGTGCTGCGCGCCAACGGCTTCGCCGCAGTCCGTTCGGGCCGCGCGTGGCGCATCGTGCCGCAGGCGAACGCGGTGCGCGACGGCGGCGTGCCCAGCCGCAGCGCGGGCGGGCAGGAACTGGTCACGCGGATGATCCGGCTGGCCAACGTCCCCAGCGCCGACGCCGCACGGATCGCGCGCCCGCTGGTCGCCACCTTCGGATCGGTCGAGCCGCTGACCGCGCCCAACGCGATCGTCGTCACCGATTATGCCGACAACGTCCGCCGAATCGAAGCGCTGGCGCGCAGCCTGGACGGCGGCGGCGGATCGACCTTCACCACCATCGTGCTGAGGAACGGCAACGCCGCCGATATCGCCGCCGCGATCCAGGCGGTGATGGTCGAAGGCGGCGCGCGGGTGGCCGGCGACGCGCGCTCGAACTCGATCGTCGTGCGCGGCACGCCCGCGATGGTGGCAGAGGCGCGGCGGATGGCGCAGGCGCTGGACGCGCCGGGCGGGGCGACGCCGGTGACGCGCGTGTTCCGCCTGAACTATGCCGATGCCGAAAGCGTCACCGACGTGCTGCGCGGCGTGCTGGGCCAGGAAGGCGCGACAACCAATCCGGTCGCGCGCAGCCTTGCCGCGCGCGGCACCGCCGGCCCTGCCGGCGCGACCAGCCCGACCAGCGCGCTGTCGGGCATGATCGCACAAAGTACGGCGGCCGGCGCCGCGACCGACGGCTCCACCATCGGCACCGCGCCGCTGGGCCAGCAGACAGAGGCGACGCCGCAGGGCTTCGCGACGCCCGACGTGACGGTGCAGCCCGCCCCCGACATCAACGCGCTGGTGGTGCGCGGCACCCCGGCGGCGGTGGCGAGCATCGAGCGGCTGATCCCCGACCTCGACGTGCGCCGCCCGCAGGTGCTGATCGAGGCGGCGATCGCCGAAATCAGCGGCGACGATGCCGAGGCGCTGGCGATCCAGATGGGCACCAGCGCCGCCGCGCTGACCCAGGTCGAGGGGTTCGGCACGTCGTTCAGCTCGCCGGGGCCGTCGCTTGGCCAGATCCTCGGCGTGCTGGGCGTGCCCGCTGCCGGGCTGATCGGCGAGGGGCTGTCGGGCAATGTCGCGATTGGCGACAATTTCTCGATCCTGCTGCGTGCGCTCAGCACCTCGACCAAGGCCAACCTGCTGTCGACGCCGCAACTGACCACGCTCGACAACAAGCTGGGCGAATTCGTTTCCGCCCAGAACGTGCCGTTCGTCACCGGATCGATCCTGACCGGCAACGGCACCGCCAATCCCTATACGACGATCGAACGCAAGGATGTCGGCCTCACCCTGCGCGTCCTGCCGCGCATCAACGCCGGCGACACCATCCGGCTGGAGATCGCGCAGGAAGCGTCGTCGATCGCGCAGACCCAGCTGTCCAGCGCCGCCGACCTCATCACCCAACGCCGCGCGGTGAACACCACGGTGCTGGCCGACAACGGCCAGACGATCGTGCTGGGCGGCCTCATCACCGACGATCGCCAGCAGGTGCGCAGCCAGGTGCCGGTGCTGGGCGACATTCCTGTGCTGGGCGAACTGTTCAAGTCGCGCCGCGAGGGACGGACCAAGCGGACCCTGTTCATCTTCCTGAAGCCGACGATCCTGCGCGACGGCGCGGATGCACGGGCCGCGACCGACGCCCGCTACGCCCGCCTGCGCGGGCATGAAGCGACGCTGAGGGACAAGGGCAGCCTGCTGCTCAACCCGCCTGGCCCAAGGCTGAGCCTGGAGATCGAGGGGATTTACTAGCGGGCGGCCGTGGATTGCGAAGCAACTCACGGACTCGCCACGTCGGGGCAGAGGTCGCGCTACGTGAGTGCGCCCAACAGCACGATCCTAAGAGCGATGGCACGCGAGAATAATCAACGCCCCTCCTCGCAGTCCCTTAGGTGCGAGCAAACCGATAGATAATCCAAGTGAGCAATGTCGCTATGAGAATCGACGCGATCACGGTGATCGTTTGACGCATCCCGCCGCTCAGCGGCGGTAAAAACTGAGCGAGGACTTGCGAGGATGCCACGCCGAGCGCGGGGCCAATGAACAGAACCAACCGCGCATGTCGTCTCGGTCCGATATCCGGCTGCTTAATGCCCATCCGGCAAAGCTAGGACGCGCTTCGAGCGTTAGCAACGGCAGCTTGAACCCCTCACTCCCCCGCCGGCAGCGGTACCCGCACCCGCTGCCCGCCGCGCACGAACACCCCGGCATCAATCTCCAGCGATTCGAGCGTCCAGCCGTCGACGCTTTCCCCAACCGCCACCGTCCGCGTCACCTCGCCCGAGCGGACCAGCGCGACCGCGTCCTGGCCGATGCGGCCGACAATGCCGGCGAGGTCCGGGGCATCGGTGGGCGGGTCCACCGCCTCCACCAGCGCACCGCCGCCGAACAACGCGCGGGCCGGAGCGGCGGAGACCGGGGGATGCGCGGGCGGCGACAGCAGCGGCGGGGCCACCGCCTCACGCGCCACGGGTTCCGGCCAGAAGCCGAGCAGCAGCGCCGGCACGCCCACCGCGACCAGCGCGGCGGCGGCGACCGAAAGGCGCTCAATCCGCGTCATCGATGCTCGCTCGATATCGGTTCCCCGGCGCAGGCCGGGGCCCAGGCTGGGTGGGAATGCGACGAGTGGATAGCTTCGACAAGCCCGGCTATCGCCACTGGACCCCGGCCTGCGCCGGGGAACAGGGGCCGCGGGTCGCGCGTGTTATTCATCGCCATGGCGCCACCGCCTCTCCGGCCAGCACCACCTGCCCGCCCCGCGCCTCGGCGGACCAGCGGGCGAAACGGATCACCGGCACGCCGCGCTCGACCGCGTCGGCAAAGGCGATCACCGCGACCTCCGATCCCGTAAAGCGCAGACGCGCCCTCGCGAGGGCCAGCGATGGCTGCGGCACCGCTTCCTCGACCGTCAGGCCAGCCTGGCCTGCGAGCGCGCGCAGCCGCGCTGCCAGCGCGTCCGCCGCGGCGCCGGCATCGGGCGCAGCGATCGCCTGATCCGTGATCACCACATCGCGCGCCGGGGCTGGAGCCGCCGCGACCTGCGCCAGCGTCGCGCGATCGATGCGCGCGGCCTTCAGGTCACCGAGCGCGCCTGCGGCGAACGGCGTCGCGGCGGCGGCGAGCGCGAAGCCCGCGAGCGCGCCGAGCGCGACGGGCGGCAGCCTCATCGCGGCTCCTCCAGCGTGACCAGCATGGCCGCGTCGCCGCGCCGCTGGCCGGTATCGCGCAGCCGCTGCGTCGCGGGATGACGGCGCAGCGCGGCGCGCAGACGATCGGGATCGGCGGCCGACACCTCCGCCGCAAGCCGGCCATCGGCGCCCCGCCCGGCCCGCACCAGCATTGCGCCCGACGGGAGCGCGCGGGCCAGCGCGTCGAGCGTCGCGGCAACGCCGGGCCGGTCGAACAGCGCATCGAGTTCGGCGTGCGCCTGCCCCCGCGCGTCGATCAGCGCGAGGCGCGGCGCGGCGGTGGCGCGGATCGCGGCGGCATCGCGCACCACCCCCGCCTGGGTCCAGCGCGCGCCGGCCCACACGACGAGCGGTGCCGCGGCGAGCAGCAGCGCGACGGCGATCCCGGCGCGCGAGTCGCGCCCGGCCGACGCTGTTGCGAAGCGCGCGGCGAGGCGGCTGGCCAGGCTGGGCGAGGGGTCGGCGGTCACCCCGCGCCCATAACGGTGCGGCCGCATCGGGGGAAGCGCGTCATCAAACCGTCGCCGCCACGCAATCGAATCGTCGTCGGCCCGTCACCGCGGAGTCGTCCGGCGCGGCCAATGGAGCGATCGGCAACCGATCCACCAGGGGGACGCAAGATGACGATCGACTATGGCTATGACGACGGCGACGTCGATACCAACCGCAGCGGCAATCCGTCGCTGACCGAGATGATCGACCACCGCTATTCGCGCCGCGCGGCGCTGCGCGGGGGCACCCAGGCGGCGGCGATGGCGGTGTTCGGCGGCACGATCCTGAGCGCGTGCGGCAGCGATGCGAAGACGACCGCCGATGCAGCACCCGTCGTGTCGGTCGGCACCAGCGGCACGACCAGTTCCGGCAGCCGCGTGACGCTGACCGCCACCGCGACCGACAACGGCACGACCGGCGCGACCAGCTTCGCCCAGCTGAGCGGCCCCGCCGTCACCCTGTCGGCGACGAGCGGAACGACCACCAGCTTCATCGCCCCGGCCGTCACCGCCGCGACGCCGATCGTCATCCGCTTCTCCGCGGTCGACGACAAGTTCCAGACGTCGAGCACCGAGACGACGATCACCGTCCAGCCCGCCGCGCTGAATTTCACCGCAGTCGCCAAGAACCGGCTCGACGTCGTGACCGTGCCGGCGGGCTATACCGTCAGCGTGCTGTACCGGCTGGGCGATCCCATCGCGGCGGGCACGCCGGCGTACAAGAACGACGGCACCGACACCGATTTCGCGAACCGCGCGGGCGACCACCACGACGCGCTGTTCTATTTCCCGCTCGCCGCGACCGGCAACGCCCGCGACCTGACCAACAGCAGCCGGGGCCTGCTGGTGATGAACCACGAGAACCTCACCCAGATCTACCTTCACCCCAACGGCCCGACCACGGTGGGCGGCGCCCGCCCCGAGGCCGAGGCGCGCAAGGAGATCGAGGCGCACGGCGTATCGGTGGTCGAGGTGTCGCAGGGCACCAACGGTGCGTGGAACTATGTCCAGGCGGGGCAGCTCAACCGCCGCGTCACGCCCAACACGCCGACGACCCTCGCCGGCCCCGCGCGTGGAAATGATCTGATGAAGACCGCCTGGTCGCCGAACGGCACCGATGCGCGCGGCACCATCAACAATTGCGCCAACGGCTATACGCCCTGGGGCACCAGCCTGACCTGCGAGGAAAACTGGGCCGGCTATTTCCGGCGTCCGACCGCCGCCGACGACGCGCGCCGGACGGCGAAGGAAGTCACGGCGCTGACCCGCTATGGCGTGCGATCGTCGGGCGGCAACTATGGCTGGGCGACGGTCACTCCGGCGGATGCGTCGAGCACCCTCTATCGCCGCTGGGACGCGCAGGCGACCGGTACATCGGCGACCGCGGATTTCCGCAACGAGCCCAACCAATATGGCTGGGTGGTCGAGATGGACCCGTACGACACGTCGAAGCCGATCAAGAAGCGCACCGCGCTGGGCCGCATGAACCACGAAGGCTGCTGGCCGGGCAATTTCGTCGTCGGCCGCAAGCCGGCCTGGTACACGGGTGACGACGCGGTGAACGAGTATCTGTACAAGTTCGTGTCGAACACGGCCTGGGTCGCGAACGACGCCAACGCCACGGACCGGATGGCGATCGGCGACAAATATCTCGACGCCGGAACGCTGTACGTCGCGAAATTCGACGCGAGCGGCAATGGCCAGTGGCTCCCGCTGGTGTTCGGCCAGAACGGCCTGACCGCCTCGAACAGCCTCTACCCCTTCGTCGACCAGGCCGACGTGCTGACGCATTGCCGCCTCGCGGCCGATTTCCTGGGCGCGACGAAGATGGACCGCCCGGAATGGACGGCAGTCAATCCGGTCAACGGCGAGATGTACCTGACGCTGACCAACAACTCGACGCGGACGAACGCGAACACCGACGCCGCTAATCCGCGATCCTACCAGGACCCGCCCTCGGCCAGCTTCGGCAACCGCAACGGCCACATCCTGCGCCTGCGCGAGACCGGCGACACGACCGAGGCGACGACGTTCCGCTGGGATATCTATGCCTTTGGCGCGGGATCGGATCTGGACGCGGCGAACATCAACCTGTCGGGGCTCGACGCGACCAACGACTTCTCGTCGCCGGACGGCCTGTGGTTCGGCCGTGGTTCCAACGCATCGGGCCAGGGCAATCCGCTGCTGTGGATCCAGACCGACGACGGCGCCTACACCGACGTCACCAATTGCATGATGCTGGCGGCGCTGCCCGGCCAGGTCGGCGACGGGGCCGCGCGGACGGTAACCAACCGCAACGCGGCGGGCGCCACCACGACGCAGGCGACGATCATCGGCAAGACGCCGGGCACGGCGCTCAAGCGGTTCCTGGTCGGCCCCATCCAGTGCGAGATCACCGGCGTCGATTCGACGCCCGACGGCCGCACGCTGTTCGTCAACATCCAGCATCCCGGCGAAGACGGCAGCATCGCCGCGCTCAGCAGCAACTGGCCGGCGAGCCAGGCCGGTCCCGCGTCGGGCAACCGTCCGCGTTCGGCGACGGTGGTCATCACGCGCAACGACGGCGGGGTGGTCGGCCTCTGACGACTAGGACTGGCGGGCCGGGGCACGTCGCCTCGGCCCGCAAACCGCCGCAATCCTCGGGCAGCGAACAGGAAAGGCGTGGCAAAAGCGTCGGCGCGCGCTAATCAGCCAAGCCATCCGGCGCATGCGCCCCGTTCGTTCAGTTCCGAGGATTACCGATGACCGACCTGACCCGCTCCGCCCACACGATCGGCGACCTGATCGCGCGGCGCTATTCCCGGCGCGACGCGCTGCGCGGTTCCGCTTCGGCGGCGGCGATGACGGTGGTCGGCGGATCGCTGCTCGCGGCGTGCGGCGGCGGGGGCGGCAACGCCTCGCCTGGCGACCCCGCCCCGATCGTCACCGCCACGGCGACGCCGACCACGACGACGGCAGGCAACCGCATAACGATCGCGGCGAGCGCGACCGACAACGGCACGGTCACCGGCATCACCTATGTCCAGGTCTCAGGCGCGCCCGTCACGCTGTCGGCGACGACCGGCGGCACCACCAGCTTCATCGCGCCCGCCGTCGCTACCGTCTCGACGATCGTCATCCGCGTCACCGCGACCGACAACAGCGGCAATACCGGCGTGTTCGATCTGAACGTCACCGCCAGCCCCGGCGTGCTGGGATTCGCGGCGGTCGCCAAGAACCGCGACGATCGCGTGACCATCCCGGCCGGCTACAGCATCGCAACGCTGGTCGCGACCGGGGATCCGATCGCCGCGGGCACCGCCGCCTATGCCAACAACGGCAGCGACGGCGATTTCACGACGCGCATCGGCGACCACGCGGCAGGCTTCGTCTATTTCGGGCTGACCGCCGCCGGCACCGGCATCGACGTGTCGAACAGCGCGCGCGGCCTGCTGGCGATCAGCCATGAAGGCATCACCCAGGCCTATCTCCACCCCGCCGGGCCGACCGCCCCGGGGGGCACGCGCCCGACCGCCGAAGTCGTCAAGGAAATCGAGGCGCACGGCGTGAGCATCGTCGATGCCGCCGCCGCAGCCGGCAACGTCTGGTCGCGCGTGCAGGACAGCGCGCTCAACCGCCGCGTGACGCCCAACACCGCCGTGCTGCTCAACGGCGCGGTGAAGGGCACGGCGAACCTGCAGACCGCCTTCTCGACCGACGGCACCGCCGGGCGCGGGACGATCGGCAACGCCCAGCTCGGCGCGACCGGCTGGGGCACCGCGATCGCCGGCGAGGAGAAATGGGCCCGCTATTTCCGTCGCCCGCCGGCCAGCGACGATGCGCGCCGTACGGCGAAGGAACTGACCGCGCTGCGCCGCTACGGCATCACCGGCACCGATGGACTTTATGGCTGGGCGACCGCCGCGGCGGCGGGCAGCCAGTACGCCCGTTGGGACGCGCAGGCGACCGGCAGCGGCGCGCCGGCCGACTATCGCAACGAACCCAACCAGTTCGGCTGGGTGATCGAGGTCGATCCCTATGACAAGGCGGCGAGCGTGCGGAAGCGCACCTCGCTCGGGCGCTTCGCCCACGCTGGCCTCCTCGCCTACCCGGCCATCGTCGGGGTAAAGCCCGGCGTGTACATGACCGACGGCGGACAGGACGAATATCTCTACAAGTTCGTGTCGAACACCGCCTGGGCCTCGGCCGACGCGGCGGCGACCGATCGCATGGCGATCGGCGACAAATATCTCGACACCGGCACGCTCTATGTTGCGAAATTCGCCGCCGACGGCACCGGCAGCTGGGTGCCGCTGACGTTCGGACAGAACGGACTGGACGCCGCCAACACGACCTTCAGCTTCACCGACCAGGCCGACGTGCTGGTCCACGCCCGGCTGGCGGGCGACGTGCTGCAGGCGACCAAGATGGACCGTCCGCAAGGGCTGGCGGCGAACATGGCGACCGGCGAGATCGTCCTGGCGCTGAACGGCAACGACGCGCGCAACGCGGCGAATACCAATCCGGCCAATCCGCGCGCCTATGTCGATCCGCCCAGCGCGCAGGTCGGCAACCGCAACGGCCATGTGCTGCGCATCAAGGAAACCGGCACGACGGAAGCGACGGCCTTCACCTGGGATGTCTACGCCTTCGGCGCGGGCGCCGATCTGGATGCGACCAACATCAACGTCTCCGCGCTTGATGCGACCAACGACTTCTCCGGGCCGGAAGGCATCGGCTTCGCCAAGCCGGGCAACCCGGCGGGCACCAGTTCGCCGCTGATGTTCATCCGCACCGACGACGCCGCCTATCGCGACGTGACCAACAACCAGATGCTGGTCGGGCTGGGCGGCGGCCTGGTGGGGGACAATGGCACCGCGGCCGCCAAGACGATCAACAATTCGGGGACCGAACAGGCAACCCGTCTGGGCAAGCCACCGGTGCCGGCGGCGTTGCGCCGGTTCCTGGTCGGCCCGAACGAGGCAGCGATCACCGGCGTGGATACCTCGCCCGACGGCCGCACGCTGTTCGTCAACGTCCAGCATCCGGGCGAGACCGGATCCGCCGCGGCACCCACCAGCAACTGGCCGGCGAACCAGTCCGGCGCGGCGGCCGGCGTGCGCCCGCGCTCGGCGACGATCGTGATCCAGCGCACCGACGGCGGCATCATCGGGCTGTAGGGCACGGGCGGGCCAGGACCGGCCAACCGTCCCAGATCAGGCCGGCTCTCCGGCGAAGGCCGGAGCGTAGGCGATCACAGGCGCGGGCGGCCAAGGTTCCGGCCTTCGCCGGAACACGGCGTTCCAACTCGAATGAATCAGGGTCCAGCCGGCCCGTCAGCCGGCCGGCGGGTTGCTGAGCGGCCCCGTAACCCGTGCCGTGCCGTCGGGGCCGATACTGATCTGGAAACGCGCGCCGCCGCTGCACCGCGCGATCCACAGCGGATCGCCCTTCACATCCGCGCCGCGCGCCGATTCGGTGACGCCCTGACACGTCTGTTGGGCGTCAAGGATGGCGCGGATGAAGACGATGTGCAGCTGCGGCTTGTCCAGCGCGATCACCTGCTTTTGCACGTCGCTGTAACCGGCAGGCGCGACGGGCGCCTTGGCGTTGTCGGAAGCACCGCCGCAGGCGGCCAGCGAAAGCGGCAGCGCCGCGAGGAGGAACATGCGCATGTCCGGATAATGCCCGGGATGCGCCGCGGTTCAATCCCCCTTCATTCGCCCTTGCCGACCAGCGTCTTCACCACGGCGCGATAATTGCGCCCGACCGGCAACAGCTCGCCGGTATCGGTGACGATCGTGTAGCCGCCCGCCGGCCGCCGGCGAATCGATGCAACCCGGTCGCGGTTGACGATGTGCGATCGGTGGATGCGCACGAAACGGCCGGCATCGAACCGTTCGATCAGGCTGCTGATCGGTTCGCGGTGCAGATAGGACGCATTGCCGTGGAAGATACGGACATACTCGCCCTCGGACTGCACGCGATCGACCTGGCCCAGGTCGATACGGACATTCTCACCGCGCCGCTGGACCCACAGATGGGCACCCTCCGCGCCATCGCCGCGACGCTGCTCGCGCAGCATCTCGATCTGACGCGCGAGCTCGGCCAGCCGCTGGCCGGCGTCGCGATCCTCCAGTGCGCGGCGGACACGGTCAATCGCGGTGTCGAGCCGCGCGAGCCGCACCGGCTTGGTCAGAAAATCGATGGCGCCGGTGTCGAACGCATGCGCGGCGAACTGCGGATAGGCGGTGACGAACACGATCAGCGGCGTCGCCGCACCCGTCCCCTGCTGGGCCAGCGCCTCGACCACGTCGAAGCCGTCGAGCGCGGGCATCTCGACATCGAGCAGCAGCGCGTCGGGCGCATGTTCGGCAACGGCGGCCAGCGCCGCGCGGCCGTCGGTCGCGGTGCCGACCACCTGGGTGCCGGCGACGCGCCCGACCAGGTCGCGCAGCCGTTCTACTGCCAGCGGTTCGTCGTCGCAGATCAGAAAGCGGATCATGCCGACTGCCCCTCCATCGGAATCGCGAAAGTCACCTCGAACCCGCCGTCGCCCATCCGTCCCGCGGCAAAGCCGCAGTCGTCGCCATACCGCGTGCGCAATCGCTCCGCGACGTTGGCGAGGCCGACGCCGGTGCCGGGGGCGGCAGGCCGTCCGCCCACGCCGCCCGGCCCGCCGTTGCGCACGCGGATGCGCAGGCGCCGGCCCTCGGCGTGGGCGAGGATCGTCACGCGCACCGGCTCGATCGACGGCGCGACCGCGTGGCGCACCGCATTCTCGACCAGCGGCTGGATGATAAGGCTGGGCACCGGCACCGTGCGCACCGCGTCGGGCACGTCGATGTCGACCACCAGCCGGTTGGGAAAACGCACCGCCTCGATCGCCAGATAGGTCGATTGCAGCTCGATCTCCTTGGCCAGCGGAATATCCTCGGCCGGATCGATCGCGAGCCCCGCGCGCAGGAAATCGGACAGGTTCTCGACCATCCGCTCAGCCGGCTCGACCGCACCCGATCCGATCAGCGCGGCGATCGAGTTGAGCGTGTTGAACATGAAATGCGGGTTAAGCTGATAGCGCAGTGCGCGGACATGCGCTTCGTGCGCCTCGCGCTGCAACTGCGCGGTGCGGCGCTCGTGATCGCGCACCTCGCCCGAATAGACGATCGCCAGCAGCAGGCCCGAGATCGCGGCATAGGTCCAGAACCATTGCAGCATCGCCAGCAGGTGCATCAACAGCCCCGCCTCGGCCATCGTATCCTTCGGCACCAGCAAGCGGAACAACCAATAGTTGGCGAACGCGTGCAGCGCCGCACCCGCCAACGCAGCGATCACGGCAAAGCCCAACCGCTGCGCCAGCGACCGCCCGCGAGTCGCGACGTGGAACCTTAGCATCACGAAAGACAGCAGCACGCCCACCGCGGCGACCAGCAGGCGCGCGACATAGAAGCTCGCATCGTCCTCCGCACCGAACACCAGCCTCTGCGTCGTCAGCAACGAGAATTGCGCCGCCCAGAACAGCAGGATCGTCACCGCCGCGATGCGGTGCGTGAACCGCGCGCTGCCGGTCGAGGGGCGATGATCTGCCATGCCCTCCTGCTAGGGCCGCCCGGGCGCCGCTGCCAAGCCGTGGCCGCGCGGTTCGTGCGATCTGGCGTGCTGTTGATGGCGCGACACACGGGCACCCGTGCATTTGTCGCCGGGACCGGCCGGTTCGCGACTTGGCGCGCGACGGCGGCGGCTCCACGGCCCTAGCGCCGGGCCCATGCATGCCGAGGCGCCGTCCCTCCCCGCCCTGTTCCCGCTCCTCGAGCGCCGCCCCCTGGTGAAACGGGGTGCGGTGACGATGACGTTCGATCCGCTGGAATTCCGCTGGAACGGCCAGCGCGTCGCACTGTCACCGATCGAGGCGGAGCTGCTGGGCGCGCTGATGCGCCGCAGCCGCCTGAGCTGGGAGGATACCAACGCGGTGCTGGCTGCGAACGGATGCTGCGTGGAAAGCCGCGACGTGCTGATCCACCGCATCCGGCGCAAGTTCGCGGAAGTGGGCGCGGCCGACCCGATCGAGACGCTGCGCGGCTGGGGCATACGTTTTCGTACCGAACGCGACCGCGACGGCTCGACCGCCTTCTGGATCGGCGCGACCGAAGGCGAGCCGATCCTCGATTCCTGACGCGCCCGCGTTTTTTGCGACCGCTGCCAATTTTTTGCGACAAATCGGCTGTAGGTGCCGGTCGCGACGAACGCCGCGCCCCCGAAGCGGCGGACACAAAGGGCTGATCTTTCCTGACATGTACAAGCGTATGACCCTGCTCCTTGCCGGCGTAGCCGCCGTGACCCTCAATCCGGCCGCCTCCGCGCAGGATGCCCCGGCGACGGCTCCGGCCGAGGATCCCGCGCCAGATCATGAGGGCGAAGAGCCTGACTCGACTGGCGAAGTGACCGTCACCGGCCAGCGCGAGCGCGGTTCGGTGCCGGGTGACGTCAAGCCCGAACAGGTGCTGCGCGCCAGTGACATCCGTGCCTACGGCGTCAGCTCGATCGCCGATCTGGTTGCCGAGCTCGCGCCCCAGATCGGCGCGGGTCGCGGAACGGCGGGCGGCCAACCGGTGTTCCTGCTCAACGGCCGCCGCATCTCCGGCCCGCGCGAGATCGAGAAATTCCCGCCGGAAGCCCTTGAACGCACCGAAATCCTGCCGCCCGAGGCCGCGCAGCAACTCGGCTACCGGCCCGAACAGCGCGTCATCAACTTCGTGCTGCGCCGCCGCTTCCGGTCGTGGAGCGGCGAGGTGCAGCTCGGCGGCGCGACGCAGGGCGACCGCTACAGCGGCGAGGTCGAGGCGAACCTCGTCCGTATCGCGAACGACACGCGGCTGAACGTCAACGTCGAGTATGAGGCGCAGACCGCGATCTTCGAGGCGGATCGGGATATTATCCCGACCGCGCCCGCCCGCCCCTATTCGATCACCGGCAACGTTTCGCCCGGCGCGGGGCGTACCCAGATCGATCCGGGCCTCGGCACGCTCGCCGTCGCCGGCATGCCGGCCGGCATCACCGGCCGTCCCGCGTTGTCGGCCTTCCTCCCGCAACCCAATCCCAGCGATTTCGCCGCCTACCGGACACTCAGCCCGGCACGGCGCGAGCTCAAGAGCACGGCGACCTATGCCCGCACGGTGCTGGGCGTCGATGCATCGCTCAACGCCAGCTTCGAGACCCAGTCGAGCGATTCGCAGCTTGGCCTCGCCACCGCCAGCCTGGCGTTGCCGGCGACCAATCCCTTCTCGCCCTTCGCCAACGGCGTGACGATCGACCGCTATCTCGTCGAGGGCGGCGCGCGGCAGCGCGCGGTCGACACCAACACCGCGAGTGTCGGAATCGCACTGAACGGCGATGCCGGACGGTGGCGCTGGTCCTATACCGGCACCTACAACCGCGGCTTCTCGCGCACGCTGACCGACCAGAGCTTCGACCTGGCGCCACTTTCGGCCCGCCTCGCCGCGGGCGATGCCGCGATCAACCCGTTTCAGCCGTTCGACGCGGTACTGCTGGGCGACATGCGACGTGACTATGCCCGCTCGATCAACACCGTCGTCAGTTCCGACATCCAGGCGAACGGCCCGATCGTGGAACTGCCCGCCGGGCCGGCGCGGCTGAGCGGCAAGGCCGGCTTCGAGCTGGTCGATCTCGATGCGCGCGCGATCCGTTCGGGCATCGCCAGCGCGACTCGCACCGAACGCGACACCGCCACCGCACAGGCGCGCATCGACGTGCCGATCGCCAACCGAGGCCGGAACGTGCTGGGCGCGCTCGGCAACCTTTCGGTCAACGGCAACCTCCAGTTCGACCGGGTTTCCGATTTCGGCACGCTCAAGACCTGGGGCTATGGCGCCAACTGGTCGCCGATCCAGCAGTTGTTCCTGATCGCCAGCGTGACGCGCGACGAAAATGCGCCGTCGAGCGCACAGCGCGGCAACCCGCTGGTCGTCACGCCCGACGTCCGCCTCTTCGATTTCGTGCGGGGCGAAAGCGTCAATGTGACGCAGATCGACGGCGGCAACCCGAACCTGCTGACGCCGGAGGTCCGCAAGACGAATTTCCAGGCGAATATCACGCCCTTCCAGGGCAAGCCGATCAACCTGCGCGTCGAATATACCGGCACGCGCACCGTCAACCCGATCGCAAACCTGCCCGCGCCCACCGCGGCGCTGGAGGCGGCGTTCCCGACCCGCTTCACCCGCGACCTGAACGGGCAGTTGATCCGGTTCGACAATCGCCCGATCAACTTCGATCGTTCGGACCAGGAACAGATCAGCTGGGGCCTGTTCTTCATGGGCAGGATCGGCCCGCAGCCGCCCCAGCGCCAGTTCGGCGGCACAGAGGGCGGCCAGCGCCCGCCCGGAACCGAAGGCGGCGCGCCGCGCGCGGGTGCCGGCCAAGGCGGCCAGGCCCGACGCTTTGGCGGCCCAGCTGGCGGCGTTGGCGGTTTTCGCGGGATGGGGCCCGGTGGCGGCGGCGGACGCATCCAGGTGTCGATCGACCACACCATCCGCCTGACCGACACGATCACGATCGATCCGACCCTGCCCGTGCTCGACCTGCTGGGCGGCGACGCGGTCAACACCCGCGGCGGATCGTCGCGACACCAGATCCGCGGCCGGATCGGCGGCAACTTCAAGGGCTATGGCCTGGCGCTCAGCGGCACCTGGCAGTCGGGCACGTTCGTGCGCGGCGGCACGCGCACCGCGCCGACCGACCTCGAATTCTCACCGCTGATGACGTTGCAACTGCGCAGCTTCGTCGATTTCAATCCGTCGATGGCGGCGGTGCGCGAGCATCGCTGGCTGCGCGGCACGCGGCTGTTCCTCAACGTCAACAACCTGCTCGACGCGCGGCTGAAGGTGCGCGATGCCAGCGGCAGCGTTCCGATCAACTACCAGCCCGACCTGCTCGATCCGGTCGGTCGCACCTTCCGGCTGGGTCTGCGCAAACAGTTCTGACCCGGCGGATTGCGCGCGCGCCCCTTTTGCGCTAGGGGCGCCGCCTTCCATCGCATCAGCATTGGAAATCTGCGGGAGGGCACCCGAGCAGGGAGCCCGCCTGGACCGCTAAACTTGAACGGGCGGGGCGCTGTTGCGTTCGCGGCCCAGCTAAAGAGTGAGGAGGCCACATGGCCAAGAAGATTACCGGCTATATCAAGCTGCAGGTGCCCGCCGGCGCCGCCAATCCGTCGCCGCCGATCGGCCCGGCACTGGGTCAGCGCGGCGTGAACATCATGGAATTCTGCAAGGCGTTCAACGCGCAGACCGGCGATGCCGAAAAGGGTACGCCGCTGCCCACCGTCATCACTGTCTATGCCGACCGTTCGTTTAGCTTCGAGACCAAGACGCCGCCCGCGACGTATCTGATCAAGAAGGCGGCGAACCTGAAGTCGGGCTCGAAGGAGCCGGGCAAGGTCAGCGCGGGCAAGATCAAGCGTTCCGCCCTGTCGGCGATTGCGGAAGCGAAGATGAAGGACCTGAACGCCAACGATATCGAAGCGGCGACCCGCATCATCGAAGGCTCCGCCCGCGCGATGGGCCTCGAAGTGGTGGAGGGCTGAGATCATGGCATTCGTGAGCAAGAAGCAGAAGGCGATCACGGTCGACCGCGAAAAGCTGCACGGCGTCGATGAAGCCATCGGCATCGTCAAGGCGAACGCTACCGCCAAGTTCGACGAATCGGTCGAGATCGCGCTGAACCTGGGTGTCGATCCGCGCCACGCCGACCAGATGGTCCGTGGCGTCGTGACGCTGCCCAAGGGCACCGGCAAGACGGTGCGTGTCGGCGTTTTCGCCAAGGGCGCGAAGGCTGACGAGGCGCGCGAAGCCGGCGCCGACGTGGTCGGTGCGGAAGACCTGATGGAGATCGTCCAGGGCGGCACGATCGATTTCGACCGCTGCATCGCGACGCCGGACATGATGGGCGTCGTCGGCCGGCTGGGCAAGGTGCTGGGTCCCAAGGGCCTGATGCCGAACCCGAAGCTGGGCACCGTGACGATGAACGTCGCCGAAGCCGTCAAGGCGGCCAAGGGCGGCCAGATCGAATATCGCGTCGAAAAGGCGGGCATCATCCATGCCGGCCTGGGCAAGGCGAGCTTCTCGGCCGCCGACCTGCGCGAGAATTTCGACGCGCTGGTCGATGCCGTCGTCAAGGCCAAGCCGTCGGGCGCCAAGGGCAAGTATCTGCGCAAGATCGCCCTGTCGTCGTCGATGGGCCCGGGCGTGAAGGTCGACGTGGCGGAGGTGGCCGCGGCCTGACCGCCGCCGACCATCGTAAAAGACAATTGGAACAAGGGGGCCGGAACATCGTTTCCGGCCCTCTCTCGTTGAGGGCTGTCGAAACGCGAGCAATCGCAACTTTTCCGAGCGGGGCAAATCCGGGCGTGGTCGATGGGTCGGGGAACATGGCCGGCGGCTTGTGGGACTATGACGTCCCGTCCGACACGCTGCTGTGCAGCGCGCGCTGGTATGCGATCATGGGCCTCGACCCGACGGTGCACCGGATCGACACGCGCGAGAAGCTCCGGCGGTTCATCCATCCCGACGACGCCGAAGCCGCGACCCAGATCGATCACGCCAGGATCAACGAACTGATCGAGGCGGACGAACGCTATCACATCGAGTTCAGGATTGTACGGCCCCGGGGCCAGATCGGGCGAATACGCTCGGTCGCCTGCCTGATCCACGATCCGGTGACCGGCAACCTGCGCGCGGTGGGATGTATCGCCGACGCATCCGGCGAGAACACCCCGACCGCCGCCGCCCTGCCGCCCGGATTGGGCGATGACGCCACCCGGCGATCAGAACGAATCCTGAGCGATCGGGAAGGCGAATGCCTTGCGTGGGTCAGTATCGGCAAGACCGCGTGGGAGACCGCGGTGATCCTGGGAATCAGCGCGCGGACGGTGGAATTCCACCTTCACAACGCCACCAGAAAGCTGGGCGCGGTGAACAAGGTTCACGCTGTCGCGCTGGCGATCCGTGCCGGGATGCTGTGATCGGCCATGGCCCGGACGGGGTTGCGGTCTGCCAATCGCGACGGACCGGGACGGCCAGCCTCGACCGGGTGCGAGCGGGGAGCAGATTTGCTCGCCAGTCTTGAGACACGGCTGCGGGGCGGCCAGCGAGCGTAACGTTCGCGAGGTGCCCCGTGGCGCCCGGTTCGGAACCGGCGACCGATCCGTCACGATTGACAGGCGGTTCGCTTAGTCCCGCTGGCACCGCCGGCGCCACTCGTAATTTTCACAGTAGGTATCGCCGCCGTTTCGCGGTCTCTGATCGACCCCGTCATGTGGTGCGGGGAACGGCGATCGAGACGTGCATGGCCCTGACGAAACTGACCGCCCGGGATCTGACCGCAGACCTGCTGGCCGAACTGCATGCGCGTTTCGAGGAACTGGCGCGAGCTGTGCTGGACGATACGCTTGCGCCGCCACTCGCGCATTGCGCGCTGGCCCTGAACGATCGCGTCCAGCCACTGTCCAGCCTGGTCCATGAAGTGGTGCAGCTGCGCGCGGAATTGCGGGTGATCGACGGCTATGCCGCGGCGTGCCCGGATGAGTTCGCCGCGCTCGCCGACGCCGAACGCCCCGCCCTGCTCGACCGCCTGGGCGCGGCGGAGGCGCTGTTGGTGACGGCGCTCAACCTTCACGGCCTGTGATCGGGCAGTGAGCATCCACCTTTGAAATTCCGGTCGATTGACCTAGAAGCCGATCACCCTCCCAAGCGATCAGGATAGATGCGTACCCTCTTGTTCCGATCCGCCCTGTTGACCTCTGTCGCGTCGCTTGCAGCGACCGCCCAGGCGCAGGTGACCCAACCCGCGCCGACGCCGGCTATCGAACGGGCTCCCGCCCCGGCGCAGCTTCCGCCATCGACGGCGCCGGTCGCTCCGGTCGCCGCCACCGTGCCGCTGCCGCAACTGACGCCGGAACTGAGCGCCCAACTGGCGCAGATCATCGCCGACGGACGGCTGGCCCACGGCCTGCGCCACGACGCGGCGACCGCGCCTGTGACGGCGAGCGACAATGACGCGCTGGTCCGCGCCGCGCTCGACTATGCCCGCGCGGTGCGCGCCGGGCGGCTGGCCGAGGCCGATTTCGAGGCGGATTGGGCATTGCGCCCGGCCGCCTATGATCCCCTGCCCGCCTTCGCCGATGCGGTCGCGAAGAACAGCCTCGCGCGCTGGGGCCGCAATCTCGCGCCGCCCTACGCCGGCTATGACGGCCTGCAGAAAGGGCTCGACAAATATCGCGCGCTCGAGGCCCTGGGCGGCTGGCCGAAGCTCGCCGCCGGGCCGGATCTGGTGATGGGTGCCAAGGGCCCGCGGGTGCGCGCGCTGCGCGAGCGGCTGGCGATCGAGGATGACCAGGTCGCCAGGGCAGGCGACGGTTTCGACGCGGAGCTGAAGGCCGCCGTCCAGCGCGTCCAGCGCCGCTACGGCCTCAACCCCACGGGCACCGTCGCCGGCCAGACGCTCGCCGCGCTCAACGTCTCCGCCACCGATCGCGTGCGCCAGATCATGGCCAATATGGAACGCTGGCGCTGGCTGCCCAAGGAACTGGATCGCAACCGCATCCAGGTGAACATCGCCGCCGCGCTGGTGACGGTGTTCGAGGGCGACGAACCGATCATGTCGATGAAGGGCGTGACCGGCGCGCCGGACAGCGCGACGCCGATGCTGCAATCGGCGATCCATTCGATCGTCATCAATCCGCCGTGGAACGTGCCCGCCGGTATCGCCGCGCGCGAACTGTTCCCGAAGGGGCCGGACTATCTGGCGCGCAACGGTTTCAAGGTGATCGGCACTGGGCCGGGCCGCCGGCTCCAGCAGGCCGCGGGGCCGCAGTCGTCGCTGGGCCGGTTCAAGTTCGATTTCGACAATCCGTTTGCCGTCTATCTGCACGATACGCCCGCCCAGGCCGGCTTCGCGCGGTTCGACCGGCTGGCCAGCCACGGCTGCATCCGGCTGGAAAAGCCTGCCCAACTGGCCGAACTGCTGCTGCGCACATCGCCCGAATGGAATTCCGGGACGATCCAGGCCGCGGTCGATGCCGGCAAGACGCAGCGGGTGAAGCTGCCGACGCAGACGACGGTGTACCTGCTCTACTGGACCGCCTTCGCCTCGGCCAACGGGACGATGAACTTCCGCGCCGATCCGTACAGCTGGGACGGCAAGCTCGCTGCCAAGATCGAGAAACGCTCGCAAATCCAGCAGTCGGCGATCGCGGCCGACTGACGACAGACAAGGGGACCCGCCATGAAGAAGATGCTTTTCGCGCTCGCGCCCGCCGCCCTGCTCGCCGCCTGCTCGTCGAACGAGCCCGCACCGCCTGCCGACAACGCCGTAGAGATGCTCGACGTCACTAACGAGGCCATGAACGTCGAGGAAGCGCCGCTGGTGATGAACACGCCGGAGCCGGTGGTCGAGAACACCCCCGCCCCCGCCCCGCTCCCCGACCGCGAGCAGATCCAGCACGACGCCGACGCCACCGGCATGACGGCCCGCGTAAACCGCGAGGAGGAACCCGCCAACGCGACCCAGCCGGCGGAGCGCGAATAGCCCGGGTCTCAGAGCCGCCGGCGAGAGTCCCTTGTGAAGCGGCCAGCCGCGCCCCATATGGGGCGGGCTACAGTCGCATATCGACGGTCTTCGGCGCTTTGCGGCCCCTTGCTCCTTCTTTCCCTGCCCTAGAGCGACCGGCGCTCCATCCTCGGTGCGCCGTCAAGACAGAGAAGGACGCCATCATGGCCATCACCGGCACCGTCAAATTCTTCAATGCCGACAAGGGCTACGGCTTCATCGCGCCGGAGGACGGCAGCAACGACGCCTTCGTCCATATCAGCGCGGTCGAGCGCGCCGGCTTCGCCACGCTGAACCAGAACCAGCGCGTCACCTACGAGCTCGAGGAGGATCGCCGTGGCAAGATGGCGGCGGTCAACCTTCAGGCTGCCGACTGACGACTTGGGCCGGCGGCACAGCGCTTCCTGCTGTGTCGCCGGTGTTCGACACCTCTTTCTGGCGGACACGACCAATGGCGAATGATGCAGCCTTCTTTCGTGCGCAGGCCGATCGAGCGCGCAGCGATGCTGACGCCGCGAGCCTCGACAACGTCCGCGACCGCGCGATGCGGTCGGTTGCCGCCTTTGAGGCGATGGCGGCGAGCGCGGAGCGTGTAACCCGCTTGCGCACCGAACGCGAGGCCGCGACTGCGGCGGCGCAGGCCGACGCGGCGGAACCCGTCGAGCCCTGACACGCCCCGCCACCGCGGGTCACGACTCATTGACTTCGCGCGCAGAGATGCTAGTTGCCCGCCCCTGATCGACGGGTTCGCCCGCGCGATCGTCCGTCCGAGACAGCAGGTGGCCGGGATTTGCCGGCCTTAATGTCCTGCCTAGACGGGGAACAGATTTTCTCCGCACCGCCCAGGCGGTTCGGGTTGGGGTGCCGCTTTCCGCCGCGCCGCGACGATCCTTTCCCCTCGTTGGACACGACCGCTCGGCCCCTCGGGTCCGGGCATTGTACCGGGCTGCGCCTCGTCATGAGGGGCGGTCCATATTTGAGGAGAATGGCATGGATCGTTCGCAAAAGACCGAGGCCGTTGCCGCGCTGAACAGCAATTTCGGGGAAGTGGGCGTCGTTGTCGTCACCCGCAACCTGGGACTGACCGTCGCCCAGTCGACGCAGCTCCGCACGAAGATGCGCGAGGCCGGTGCCGCCTATAAGGTCTCCAAGAACAAGCTTGCCAAGATCGCGCTCGAGGGCACCGATTACGCGGGTCTTGCCGACCTGCTGACCGGTCCGGTCGGGCTGGCCACTTCCACCGATCCGGTCGCCGCAGCCAAGGTTGCGATCGACTTCGCGAAGACGAACGACAAGTTCGAAATCGTCGGCGGTGCGATGGGCAGCCAGATGCTCGACGCGGAAGGGGTGAAGGCGCTCGCCTCGCTGCCGTCGCTCGACGAGCTGCGTGGCAAGATCGTCGGCCTGCTGGTGGCACCCGCCACCAAGCTTGCCACCATCACCCAGGCACCGGCGGCGCAGATCGCCCGCGTGCTCTCGGCATATGCGGAAAAGCAGGCGGCCTGAGGCTGTCCTGAAGTTACCAACCCGAATTAGAACTGGAGTATTGAAATGGCTGATCTGAACGCGCTGGTCGACCAGCTGAGCGAACTGACCGTCCTCGAAGCCGCCGAGCTTTCGAAGCTGCTCGAAGAGAAGTGGGGCGTTTCGGCCGCCGCTGCCGTCGCCGTTGCCGGCCCGGCCGCCGGTGGCGCCGGTGGCGCTCCGGCCGCTGAAGAGCAGACCGAGTTCGACGTGATCCTGACCGGCGACGGTGGCAAGAAGATCAACGTCATCAAGGAAGTCCGCGCCATCACCGGCCTGGGCCTGACCGAAGCCAAGACGCTGGTCGAATCGACCCCGAAGGCCGTCAAGGAAGGCGTGTCGAAGGACGAAGCCGAGAAGCTCAAGAAGCAGCTCGAAGAAGCCGGCGCGACCGTCGAGGTCAAGTAAGCCTCAGCGCGGGCGGGGCTGGCGACAGCCCCGCTTCGCACAAGGCCGGCCGGCGGTGCCATGCGCCGCCCGACGCCATCGAATTCACTTCGATGGTGGCCAGGCCGAAGAAACAGGGCGGCCCGCCACGCGCGGGTCGCCCTTTTCTTTTACGCGCCGTCGCTTTCCCTACGCACCGAAAGCGCGGATGATCCCGGCTCGCAATCCACCAGGAGCCGCCATGCCGACCCAGCACCACATCGCCGCGATCATCCCCGCGAACGATCTGGACGCCAGTACCGCCTTCTACGCACGCCTGGGCCTGATGGTCGTCAGCGATCACAGACACTATCGCATCCTGTCCGACGGCCGGGGCTGGCACCTCCATCTTAACCGCATGCCCGGCTGGCCGCGCGTCGCGGAGGATAACCCCTTCGGCCTCTACCTCTATGTCGACGATGTCGATGCGGTGGCCGGCCGGGTGCGCGATCTGATCATCGAACCCGGCGCCCCGCACGCGAAGCCATGGGGAACGTACGAGTTCGCGGTCAGCGACCCCACCGGGGTGCTGGTCCGCATCGGTCGGGTGCTCGACTGACGCGCCGCTTGCCCCGGCGCCCGCCAGCGACCAGAGAGGCCCGCCGCGCGCCTATCCGGCCACGCGATCGCTGAGGGCGTCTATTCCGCATGCACCGGCTGGCCTATGATCCGCGCCGCAACATCCTGACGATCCACGTCAGCGGCTTCCTGGACCCGGACGACGTTCCCGCGCTGGCTGACGCGATCGACGGGCAGTTGAGAGCCGCATCGGCTGTGCGCGGCGATTTTCGCGTGCTCGTCGAATCGTTCGATTTCCCGGTACAGGCCACCGACGTCGCCGACCTTCTGTCGCAGATCATGCGCGACGGCATCGACCTGACGACCGGCCACGTCGCCGTGGTCGTGGGCAGCCAGCTCAACAAGCTGCAGGCAGAACGCACGCTGGTGCATCCGCGCGTTCGGATATTCCGGGAAATGGACGAGGCGATGCGGTGGCTGGAGAGCGGGGCCGCCTGACCTGCCCGTTACCTATTGCGCGCGCGGCCCGCTGACCTCGCGACCGGCCTGCCGGATCGTCAGCGTCTTGCCGTCGAGCGTGATGTCCGCGCCGACCCGGGCCGCGCGAAATTCGGTCGGCCCGGTCGCCTCGAGCGCCACTGCCGGCTGGCCGGAGATCTGGAGCGTCAGCGTGTCGCCGGCCCCGAAAGCCACCGTCGCCTCGCCGATGCGCAGGGCATATTTGCCGACATAGCCCTCCAGCGTCGCGCGCGGCAGCGTGATCGCCGGCGCCTCGGGCGGCACCGGGCCGGTGCGGATCGCCCGCTCGCCCGGTTCCTCGCCGTTCTGGAACATCTCCATCGTGTAGGCGCCGCCCTCGCCCGCCGCGACGCGGAACCAGGTGAGGCTGTTGCCGCGCAGCCCGAAACGCCCGTCGCCCGCGAAGTACACCTCGCTCGGCGCCTGGCTGCCGCGCCGGATCCACAGCTTGCCGTCCCGTGCGAGGAACCGGCGCTCGTCCGGCCCGCCGCCGATCCTGTAGACGCCCAGCATCGGCTCGATCGCCGCGACGTCGGCGGTCACGGGAGCAAGCTCGACATAGGGCTTGCCCAGCGCGATCGCCGCCGCCTTGCGCATCACGGTGCCGGGGCGCGTCTGCGGCGCGTCGGTGTTGGCGAAGACGGCGACGAACAGATCCTGCGACGGCACATAGAGGCTGTCGGTCGATCCGCCGAAGATGCCGCCCGAATGCTCGAGGTCGGCGACGCCGCGTACCCAACCATTGGCGATCCCGAAGCCATAGGGGTTGACGGTGCCGTCGTTGAGCCTGGTCGGCGCGATCATCTGCTTGTACATATCTGGCCTCACCACGCGGCCGTGGTGCAGCGCCTGCGCCCATTTCGCGACATCGCCGACCGATCCGACCAACCCGCCGGCCGCCTGCGGCACGCTCATGTCGATCGCCTGCGCCGCGCCGATGCCACCGGCCCCGCGGGTATAGGGCCTGGCCCAGTCGGCTTCGGTGGGCGGATTGCCGTAGCGGATGGTCCTCAAACCGAGCGGCCCTGCGATCCGCGCCTGCACCGCGTCATACCACGGCTTGCCCGTCACCTTCTCGATGATGCCACCGAGCAGGACGTAGCCCGAATTATTGTAGTTCCATCGCTCGCCGGGCTGGAATTCCGCCGGCTTATCGCGGAATTCGGCGATGAGCTGGTCGGTGGTGAAGGCGCGGCCGGTGTTCGCCGCGACCATCCAGCCGGGGATCCCGGTATAGGACTGGATACCGGACGTGTGGTTGAGCAATTGCCGCACCGTCGCCGCGGCACCGGGCGCGGGATAGCCGGGGAAGAACTTGCCCATCGTATCGTCGAGCGACAGCTTCCCCTCGGCGACCAGTTGCAGGACGATCGCGGCGGTGAACTGCTTGGTGATCGATCCGATGCGGATCACGGCGTCCGGCGTCAGCGGCGCGCCGGCCTCCACATCGGCCAGGCCGCGCGCACCGGCGTAGATCGGGGCGCCGCCCTTCGTCACGATGATCGTCGCGCCGGGCGCGTCGGCGGAGTAGCTGGCGGCGAGCAGCCGGTCGAGCGATGCCTTGAGGTCGACGGGCGCCGGTGTGGTCTGCGCCTGGGCGGAGGGCACGACGACCGCTGGCGCGGCAACGGCAAGCGCGATCAGGCTCGACAGGCGAACGGCAGCTTGCATCAGATTCCCCCAGGATCGCCGGAGCGGCGTGTGTTGTTGATACAATACACGCCAATTTATATCCCGCAACCCCTTGGAATCAGCTCCCCGGCGTCGCGAATCGCCGCGCGTCGAGCCGGGGATAGACCTGCCCCGCGCGATCGACCCAAATGGGGCCGAGCCGGCGAGAGGCGGCGTCGCCGGTGCCGATCACGAACGCCTCGGCCAAGCTCGTCAGTGCCAGCCCGGCACGCCAGCGTAGCGCGACGAGCGCGAGCGGCACGATCATCTCGCGGTCGGCCACCGTCGTCACATACATCGCGCCGCCCGCCAGCGTCAGCTCGCCGCTCAGGCTGCGCGTCTCACCGGCGCGCAGGTCGAACGGCTCGCCGGTCGGCAGCGACGCCGCGTCCGCGCGAAAGGCGGCGACCTCGGCGGCGGTCTCCGGGCCAGCGCTCGCCAGCGCGATCGCGGGGCGGATGCCGTCGAGCGCCTGGCCGGTCGCATTGGTGACGACCAGCTCGAACGCCAGGAAAGCATCGGGGCCGCGCGTCCACATCCGCTGCGGGTGGAAATCGATCAGCAGCCCGCGATCGGATGGCGGCACGACCGGCGCGCGCGCCGCCACGGCGGACTGGCCCACCGGGCGCGCGGGCGGGCTGGGTGTCGGCGGTACGGGCATATCGGCGGCGGCGGGCGGATCATGGGCGATCGGCGCGGCGCGGCGCGTGGCGAGACGGCGCCAGGTGACGCCCCCTGCCGCCGCGAGCGCGATGACCCCCGCGAGCCACCAGAGCCACGCCGGGGGACCTTCGCCGGCCGGCGTCGTTTCCGGCACCGGCTCGCTCACAGGTTCGGCGCTCGACGGGGCCGCAACGGGCGCCGCGCCCGGCATCGCGGCATCGGGCTGTGCCGCAGGGGGCGCAACGGCGCCGGGGATGGACGCGGGTGCCGACGTCGCGCGCGGGGATGGCACGGGAATCGGTCTCACGTCGGGCGCTCGGGTCGGCGCCGACGTCGGTGTCGGTGTCGGTATCGGTGTCGGCGACGATGCCGGCGCGGCCGATCCGGCCGGACGCGTCACGGGTAGGCTGGGGACAACCGACGGCGGCGGCGCGGGCGTGACGGTCGGCACCGTCACGGGGTTCGGCAGCGCGGGAGTCGGGGTCGGGGTCGCCTGGCTGTTCCCCGGCGGCAGGCTGAACGTCTCGGGGATGACAGTGCTATTCTGTGCCGACGTGGACGCCGGCACACCAGCCAGCACGACGGCGACGGCGACGGCGATCAGGGCTCCCCTCATGACCGCGCGGCCAGGCGTCGGCGGCTGAATCTTCGCTGCACGCATCACAGCGCTCCCAGGTCGATCGCGCCGTGGCGATCGAGTGTGCACGACCGGTCCGGCATCGGATATTTCAGGCCGGTGGCGCAGTTGAACAGAACCACGCGCTCGTCCGCGCCGACCAGCCCTTCGGCCAGCGCGCGATCCCATGCCGCGAAGGTTGCGCCGCCCTCCGGGCACAGCAGCATTCCATCACGCGCCGCCTCGTCTACCGCCGCCAGCAGCGCCGCATCGCTCACCGCCAGCGCCGCGCCCCCCGACGCGCGCACCGCATCGAGGATCAGGAAATCGCCGACCGCCCTGGGCACACGGATGCCCGCGGCGACGGTGTGCGCGTCCTCCCAGCGTTCGGCATGGCGCTCGCCCGCCTCGAACGCGCGGACCATCGGCGCGCAGCCTTCGGCCTGCACCGCGTACATGCGGGGCCGTTCGGGCCCGATGAAGCCCAGCGCCTCAAGCTCGTCGAACGCCTTCCACATGCCGATCAGGCCGGTGCCGCCGCCGGTGGGATAGAAAATCGCGTCGGGCAGGGTCCAGCCGAGCTGTTCGGCGAGTTCGAGCCCCATCGTCTTCTTGCCCTCGATTCGGTACGGCTCCTTCAGCGTCGACAGGTCGAACCAGCCGTTCTCGCGGCACCCGGCGGCGACGAT
This sequence comes from Sphingomonas sp., assembly GCF_035910975.1. Lineage (GTDB taxonomy): Bacteria > Pseudomonadota > Alphaproteobacteria > Sphingomonadales > Sphingomonadaceae > Sphingomonas. Next base: position 426,133 of record NZ_JAMHWM010000039.1, on the reverse strand, counting down.
CGCGCCGCAATCGTCGATCAGCCCGTTGACGCGGTACACCCGGCCGCCCTGCGCGGCGATCTCGCGCACGTTGATCTCGGGCGTGTCGTCGGGACACAGGATGATGCTCTCGATACCCGCGCGCGTCGCATAGGCGGCCGCCGCCGCGCCGGCATTGCCGTTGGTCGGCATCGCGATCGCGCGGACGCCCAGTTCCTTCGCCATGCTGATCGCCATGACGAGTCCCCGCGCCTTGAAGCTGCCGGTCGGCAATCGCCCTTCGTCCTTGACGATCGGCGCGCGCGCGCCGCGGGCGGTGCCCGCGCGGTCGAGCGTGACGAGCGGCGTCTCCTGCTCGCCAAGGCTGACGATGTTCGCCGCGTCGCGCACCGGCAGCAGTTCGCGATATTTCCACAGGTCAGCCGGCCGCGCCGCCAGCCTCTCGCGCGTCATCGCCACCCGTACCCCGTCGAGGTCATAGCGCACCAGCAGCGGGCGACCGACACGGCTGAGGCCCTGCAGCGTGTCGGCCTCGTAGCGATCGCCTGTCATCGCGCATTCGAGGTGGGTGACGAAGCTCGGCAGGTCGGCGGTAAGGTTCGCTGAAGTCATGCCGGGCGGATAGGGCCACGCGTCCGATACGGCAACGGCCCGCCCCCCGATCGAGGGGCGGGGCCGCGGACGAAACGCCGGAACGGGCGTCAGGCGTGCTCGACCGCGCCGTGCAGCCGAGCTTCGATATCCTCGCGCATCACGCGGTCGGCGAGGTCGATCGGGATCAGCGTCCCGCCCTCGTCGTCCGACACGCCGACCACGAACGATGCCGAGGTCCGCCCCTCGCTACCATCGGGCAGGGTGTAGCGCGCGTCGGCGACCACCACGGGGGTAAAGTGCCCATCCCCTCCGAGATCCGCCTTGAGCGCGGCGAGCGTCGCGTCGATACGCGTTCCTTCGCCCGGATCGATCGTGACCGGATCAATCGCCGCGTCAGCCGGCGTATCGACCAGCATATTCTCCATCTCGCTGGCATGCGCGTCGGTCAGCATGAAGGTGGTGACCCGGACATCTTTCGCCGGCACGCTGCCGGCATTGGCGACGGTCAGTTCGATCTCGACCAGCGCCTCGTCCGCGCTGGTTCCGGCGCGAACCGGACGCATCGCGAATTCCAGCCATGGGCGGTTGTGCACCGGGGCGGTGGCGTCGGTCAATGCCGCGACGTCTTCCGCCGGAGCGTCGCTGACGATCGCATCGTCGGCGATGGCAACGGCGGGCTCTTGGGCCGCCGCGGCGGCCGCGGTCGGTGCCGTCGCGAGCGCGGGCACGACGATCGGCCGATCGTCCGCCGGCTGCGGAGCCGCGACGGGCTCGACATAGGCGGGTTCGGCGTCGTGATACGTCGTCTCGGCCTCATACTCTTCATATTCGGCCTCGCGGCGACGGCTGCGCATCAGGAAGAAGGCACCGGCTGCCAGTATCGCCACGACGACGAGCGCGAGCGGCCAGAGCGGTGCGCCGCCGTCCTTGGTGGTCGCAGTCGTCGTCTCGGTCGCAGTGGTATCGGCGACCGGCAAGGGCGCCGCGGCCTCGGGCACGGTCACCGGCGGGATCAGCGGCTCTGGGCCGGGCGCAGGCGCAGGCGCGATCGCGGCAGGCGCAGTGGTCGTGACCGTCCGCGTCACGGACTGCGTACGAATCGGTTGGCGGGCGGGCGCGGCCCGCTGGGTGCGTGCGGCCGGGCGGCGCGCGTCATCGACGACGTCGCCCGCACCCGGCGCGATCGTCGTCGGAGAGTTGGGGTTGACCGTGTTGGCCTGAACCGAACGACTCGTCGGCGGTGCCTGCGTTTGCGCGGGGAGCGGCGCCGTCGTCGCAACCGGGGGTGGCGCGGCCGGCGGCGTCGCCTGCGGCACGGTCACGCGGACGGGCGGCGGCGCGGTGGAGGCGTCCTGCGCGATCGCGGGGACGGCCAGAAGCGCAGGGGCTGCGAGGAACAGCCAGGCCGCGCGGCGAGCGGGGGTGGTGTGGTGTTTCATGTCGCAGGCAAAATGACCCACGCGACGATTCCGGCCCCGTAACGGCACGATTTAGCGGTGAACCGTGCCGATCGATCGGCCAACAGAGACAGAGACCAGGCTCGCCGGTGATCCGCCGACGAGCATGGGTAGCCGATCCGCGACTACTCCTTGGGTCGCGCCCGCGTGCGGCTCCCGTCCGACGCCAGCCTAGTTCGGCGCGCGCTCCGCTGCGGCGGGATCGGCCGAGGGCGCGCCGGCAGCCGGACTCGCGGCGTTCGCCACGTCGGCGGTGTTGCCAGGCGCGGCGCCTTCGGCCGGGGTGTCAGCCGCAGGGGCGGCACCGGCGGCCGGAACGGCCGGCAGCGGCAGGTTCGACCCTTCCTGGTTGAGCCAGGCGATCATGTTCGCGCGCTCCTGAGCGTTGCCCAGGCCGGCGAACGTCATCTTGGTGCCATCGGCGAATTTGCGCGGGCTCTTGAGCCAGGCGTCCATCGCCTCGAACGTCCAGGTGCCGCCCTTCGCCTTCAGCGCCGGCGAGAAGGCGAAGCCGGCGTGGCCGGTCGCGATCGACTCGCCCATCACGCCGTGCAGGTTCGGACCGATGCCGTTGGCGCCGCCCGCGGCAACGGTGTGGCACGCCGCGCACTTGGCGAAGCTCGCCTGCCCCTTGGCCAGATCGGCCGCCGCCAGGCGCACCGCGATCGGCTCCTCCGCCGCAGCGCCGCCGCCGCCGGTCTCCTCGACGCCCTCGATCGGATAGCCCATCTTGGCCGGGCGTTCGGACTTGAACGCCATGCCGCTGCCGATCGACAGACCCAGCGCCGCGACGCAGCCAGCGAGCACCCAGCCCGCGATCGTGTTGCTCCGATTGTCCATTGCCCGCCGTTTGGTCAAAAGTGGAAAGTCGAGACCCTTTAGGGTGCGGCTTGCGCCATCGCAAGCGGGCGCTTACCCGGCGCGCGAGATGGAGAATTTCGCCGCCCCCGCCCGCCCGATCGTCGCGCGTATGACAGAAGCCGCCGCGTCGGAGCCCAATCGCGCCGTCGCGTTCCAGGGCGCGCCGGGCGCCAACAGCCATGTCGCGGCGATGGAAGCCTTTCCGGGCGGGCTGCCGCTGCCATGCTTCGACTTCGCCGATGCGATCGAGGCGGTGCAGACCGGCGCCGCCGACTGCGCGATCATCCCCATCGAAAATTCGCTGCACGGCCGCGTCGCCGACATGCATTTCCTGCTGCCCGAATCGGGGCTGGTCATCACCGGCGAACATTTCCTGCCGATCCGCCATGCGCTACTGTCGGTCGGCCCGCGCGAGGCGATCAGGGAGGCGATGAGCCACCCCCAGGCGCTGGGCCAGTGCCGCCACTGGCTGCGCGCGAACGGGATCAGGCAGGTCGCCTATCCCGACACCGCCGGCGCCGCGGCAATGGTCGCGGATGCGGCCGATCCGGCCATCGCCGCGCTGGCGCCCCCGGCCGCGGGCAAGCTCTATGGCCTGAACGTCGTCGAGGAGGACGTGTCGGACGCCGAACACAACGTCACCCGCTTCGTCGCGCTGGCCCGCGCCGGCCGCCCCGTCGAGGGGGCGGGGCCGTTCATGACCACCTTCGTGTTCGAGGTGAAGAACATTCCCGCCGCGCTCTACAAGGCGCTGGGCGGCTTCGCGACCAACGGCGTCAACATGACGAAGCTGGAAAGCTACCAGCGCGGGGCGAGCTTCGCGGCGACCGAATTCTACGCCGATATCGTCGGCCAGCCGGGCGAGCCGGCGGTCGATCGCGCGCTCGACGAGCTTCGCTATCATACCAAGTGGGTCCGGCTGCTCGGCACCTATCCGCAGGCGCGGGCGCGTCCCTAGGCGGCAGGGGACTGGGCCGTCCACCACTCCAGCAACGTCCGTGCGATGGCATAGGGCGGCGGCGGCAGGAACGGGGCGGCGGGATCGCCGGCCAGCGCGGCGCGGACTTCATCGCGGGTAGCCCAGATCGCGTGCTCGATCTCGTTGGCGTCGATCGTGAGCGTGTCGTCGTCGGCGATGCCGACCGCGGCGATCATCAACTGGCCGGGGAACGGCCAAGGCTGGCTGGCGACATAGCGGACGTCGCGGACCCGGACGCCGGCTTCCTCATGCACTTCGCGCGCGACCGCTTCTTCCAGCGATTCACCGGGCTCGACGAAGCCGGCGAGCGCCGAATAGCGCCCCTTCGGCCACATCGCCTGGCGTCCGAGCAGCGCCCGCCCGTCGTGTTCGGCGAGCATGATGACGACCGGATCGACGCGCGGATAATGTTCGGCGGCGCACGACGGGCATTTGCGGAGCCAGCCGCCGCGCGTCACCTGCGTCGGCGTGGCGCAGTTGGCGCAGAAACGGTTGCGCGCGTGCCAGCCGGTCACGCTGCGCACCGCGCCGAAGATCGCCGCATCGCCCGCCGGCATCGCATCCAGCATCCGATAGAGCGCTGGCGAGCGCGCCGGACCGGAGGCGTCACCCGGCCGGCTTTCTGCGAAGTGAGGTCGCCCGCCGTCGTCGAGCCCGAGGAAGACCAGCGTGCCGTCGTCCGCCGCGTCGGCCAGCGTCCCCCACGCCAGCCGCCCCTCGGCATCGACCGACGGGTCGCCGCCCTGAAGCTTCAGCAGCCGAGCGCGCCAGTCGCCGGTCAGCCGCGCCAGCGCGTCGGGATCGCCACGGACATGATCCGCTCGGTCAAGCCAGCCGCCCGTGAAGCCGGTGGCGATCACCGCGCTGCGGCGTCGGCGTAGAGCGCCTTCACCACATCGGTGCGCAACGGCCATTTGTCGGCCGGGAAGTAATTGACCATGATCGTGCCGCGCACGCGTCTGACCGGATCGACCCAGCCAACGGTTCCGGCCGCGCCGCCCCAGCCGTAGGTGCCCTTGCTCGCGCCGCCCGGCACGTCGGTCAGATACACCGATCCGCCCGCGCCGAAGCCCATCGTGCCGCTGGTGTTGCCCCCGGTCCCGCCGCCGACGCCGGTGAACGCGACGCCCTTGGGCAGCAGGTTCGACATGCCGAGCCGGACCGTCTCCGCCTTCATCACCCGCTTGCCGCCCAGCATCCCGCCGTTCGCCAGCATGTGCAGGAACCGGTCATAGTCGCGTGCCGACATGACGAGACCCGCACCGCCATAGGGAAAGCTCGGCGGCTCGAGATAGGCGGAGGTCTTCGCGGGATCGAACGGGATCATCGCCGCACCGGCGAAGGCGTAATTGTCGGCAAAGCGCGCAACCTGCGACGCCGGCACCGACCAGTAGCTGGACGTCATGCCCAGCGGATCGAACAGGCGCGTCTGGACGAAGCGTTCGAACGGCATTCCGCCCGCCTTCTCGACCACCGCCGCCAGCACGTCGAGACCGATCGAATAGCTCCATTTCGTCCCCGGCTCGGCGATCAGCGGCAAGGTGGCTACGCGCTCCGCGAACTCGGCCAGCGATTTCGGGCGGACCGTCCGCGCCTGCGCCTCTACCGCCGCGTTGGTCGCACCGGGCAGGATGCCCTTGGCCTCATATTCCTTGAGCAGCGGGCCCTTCGCCATGATGTTGTAGCTGAGGCCCGCGGTATGGGTCATCAGCATTCGCACCGTGACCGGCGTCCTGGACGGCACGCTGTCCAGCGAGGTATCAGGGCTGGTCAGGACGCGCATCTTCGCGAAGCCGGGAAAGAAGTCGCTGACCGGCTGGTCGAGCTTCAGCTTGCCATCCTCGATCAGCATCATCGCCGCCATGCCGGTGATCGGCTTGGTCATCGAATAGACGCGCCACAGGCTGTCCGGGCCGGCCCTGGCCGCGCCAGGATCGATCGAGATCCCGCCCGCCGAATAGAAGCCGGTCGGCCCGTCGCCCTGTCCGACCGCGACGACGATACCGGGCATCTTCTCGACGGTGACATAGCGATCGAGCAACGCCTGGAGCGCGGCGTGGCGCTGGACGGCCGGGGCCGGCTGGGGTGATGGCTGTGCCTGCCACGCGTGCGCCGCGACCGTCGCGGTCGCCCCCAGCAGAATCGCGGTGATTACCCGAACGCGCATTGCCTACTCCTTCATCCGCGCCGCCGCCTTTGCGAACACGGTCGGCAGCCCGGCCGAATCGAGATCGTCGATCGGCCACCATTGTCCGGCGACGTCCTGCGCGTCGATTTCGGCGCTCGCAAGGCGAAGTTCGAGGCGGAAGTGGGTGAAGACGTGGGTGACGCTGCGGCCAGTGTCGCGCCACGCGGCATCGACGGGGGCGCCGGCCCGATCGGATGCGTCCTCCGTCCAATGCCCGGAAGGCAGCGCGCGCATCCCGCCGAGCAAGCCCGAGGGCGGGCGGCGCACCAGCAGCACGTCGCGTCCGCGCGTCAGCCAGAAGGCGGTGCCGTGGCGCTGCGGCTTCGCCTTCTTCACCGCCTTGGCCGGAAACGCCTCGGGCATGCCGCTCGCGAAGCCCGCGCAATCGTCGCGAAGCGGGCAGAGCAGGCATTTCGGCGCGCGCGGAGTGCAGATCGCACTGCCGAGGTCCATCATCGCCTGCGCGAAATCGCCGGTGCGCGCGTCGGGCGTCAGCCGGTCGGCGAGCGCCCGCACGGTCGCGCCATCGTCGGCGAACAGGCGCGCCACCACGCGCTTCACATTGGCGTCGATCACCACCGCGCGCCGGCCGAACGCGATCGCCGCGATCGCCGCCGCAGTATAGTCGCCCAGCCCCGGCAGCGCGCGCAACTCGGCCTCGGCCGTGGGAAAGGCACTGTCATGCTCCGCCACCACCGCCCGTGCGCATTGCAACAGGTTGCGCGCGCGGGCGTAATAGCCGAGCCCCGCCCAGGCGGCCATGACATCGGCATCGGACGCCGCCGCCAGCGCCGCCAGCGTCGGCCAGCGCGCGACCCAGGCTTCGAACCGCGGGCGCACCGCCGCGACCGTGGTCTGCTGCAGCATCACCTCCGACAACCACACCCGGTACGGGTCGGCCGCGTTGGCGCCCGGCTGCGCCCGCCACGGCAGGTCGCGGGCGTGCGCATCATACCAGGCCAGCAGCTTGTCGGAGACGGTGGCGGACACGCGCGGCCTATGGCATGAGGGGCGCAAATGCCGAAGCCCCCCAAAGCATTTCCGGTGAAGGACGAGCCGGCCCGCGCCAATCGCGCGCGCGCGGTCAGCGAACTGCTGCCCGACGTCGGCCGCGCCGCGTTCCGCCGGTTCGGCTTCGTGCAATCCTCCGTGGTAACGCGCTGGGCGGAAATCGTCGGGGATCGTTACGCGCGCGTCTCCGCTCCCGAATCGATCCGCTTCCCGCACGGCGAGCGCGCCAACGGCGTGCTGACGCTGAGCGTGCAGGGCGCGCATGCGACGATGATGCAGCATATCGCGCCGGAGATCGTCGAGCGGGTCAACCGCTTCTTCGGCTATGCCGCCGTGGCGAGGCTGGTGATCCGCCAGGGCGAGGTGAAGCGCGAGGTGCGCCGCGCCCCGCCCGCCGTCCGCCCGGTCAGCCACGAACTCGGCGATTCGCTGCGCACCATCGCCGATCCCGAGCTGAAGGCAGTGCTCGCCTCTCTCGCGGCCGGGGTCGAACAGGCGGCGCCGATCACCATCCCCGTCATCGGAAAGATCAGTTGATGCGTATCGTTCTGGCGCTCGCCGCCGTCGTCGCCCTCACCGGCGCCGCGCCCCAGGGCGCGAAGGACTGGCGCGCAACCGCCCGCGTATCGCCGAGCGGCAGCGTGCTGGTCGGTAATCCGGCGGCGAAGGTGAAGCTGGTCGAGTATTTCAGCTTCACCTGCGGCACCTGCGCCAACTTCGCACGAGATTCCAAGCCGGTGCTGCACGATTCGCTGGTGCGGCGCGGAATCGTCCAGGTCGAGGCGCGCGCCGCGGTGCGCGACGGGTTCGACATGGCGGCCTGGGCGGTGGCGCGCTGCGCGCCGGCCGCGCACTTCACCGCGCTGTCGGGCGAGATATTTGCCCAGCAGGCCGCCTGGACGGCCAAGGGCAGCGGCTGGGTGCAGGCCAATGGCGCGACGCTGAAGGATCAGCCGCTCGGTCGCCAGGTCCGCGCCTTCGCCGACGGCGCCGGCCTCACCGAGATCGGCGCGCGCCACGGGCTGACCGCGCAGGCGCTCAACGCCTGCCTCGCGACGCCGACGCTGACCAACCAGCTCGACGCGATGAGCAGCGACGCCTTCGCCAAGATCCCCGGCACGCCCGGCTTCGAGGTCAACGGCAAGCTGGCCGAAGGCGTCGCCGGCTGGGCAGCGCTGCAACCCGTTCTGGCCGCCGCCGGCGCCAAGTGATTTCGAAGGAGTGACCCTGAAGATGCGCCTGTTTCTCGCCCTGCCCCTCGCCGCCGTTCTCGCCGGTTGCGGCGGCGCCGATACCGCCACGACCACCAGCGTCGACAACGTCACCCAGGCCGCCGCCGTCGCCGGCAAGGCGCCGCCCGCCGGCACTACATGGGGCGAAACGGTGGTCCGCACGCCCGAGGGTGGCTGGCTGATGGGCAACCCGGACGCACCGATCAAGCTGGTCGAGTTCGGCAGCCGCACCTGCCACGTCTGCGCCGAATTCTCCAAGGAGGCGCATGATCCGCTGGTCAAGAACTACGTCAGCACCGGCAAGGTGAGTTTCGAGTTCCGCGACTTCCTGCGCAACGGCGCCGACATCTCCGCCGCGCTGGTCGGCGGCTGCGGCGGCGCCGGGCCGTTCTTCACGATCCTGGACCAGATGATGGTCGATCAGCCGCGCGTGCTCGACACGCTCCAGAAGCTGCCGCAGAGCTTCTACGAGGAACTGGGCAATTTGCCGCTCAACCAGCAGGCCAGCCGCTTCGCCGAGGCCGCCGGCTATATCGACTTCGTCAAGCAGCGCGGCATCCCGGAAGCCAAGGCGCGCCAGTGCCTGGCCGATGCGGGCGAGGCGGAGAAGCTCCAGAAGCTGAACGAGCAGGCGAACAAGGATTATCCGATTCCGGGCACCCCGACGTTCCTGCTGAACGGCAAGATGCTCGAACAGACCGTCAACTGGCAGCAGGTCGAGCGCGCGCTGAAGGCGGCGGGGGCGTAATACGGCACGGGGGGCGCACATCGGTGAGGAGATAGCCTGTTCCCCGGCGAAGGCCGGGGCCCAGATCCACCGCGCCCGATGTTCAATGTCCACCCTTCCACGTCAGAGTGACCCCGACTGGGCCCCGGCCTTCGCCGGGGCAGGCTGTATGGCCTGATGAGGATCAGGCGCCTTCGCCTCACCGGCTTCAAATCCTTCGTCGATCCGGCCGACCTGCGCATCGAGCCCGGCCTGACCGGCGTCGTCGGGCCGAACGGCTGCGGCAAATCGAACCTGCTGGAAGCGCTGCGCTGGGTGATGGGCGAAACCTCGCCCAAGTCGATGCGCGGCGCGGGCATGGAGGACGTGATCTTCGCCGGCACCGCGACGCGCCCCCAGCGCGATTTCGCGGAAGTCTCGATCCTCGCCGATCAGGTGACCGACGTGGGCACCGGGCGGGACGACGAGTTGGAGGTCGTCCGCCGGATCGAGCGCGGCGCCGGCAGCGCGTACCGCATCAACGGCCGCGACGTGCGCGCAAAGGACGTCGCACTCGCCTTCGCCGATGCCGCCACCGGCGCGCATAGCCCCGCGCTGGTCAGCCAGGGGCGAATCGGCGCCATCATCGCCGCCAGGCCGGCCGAGCGCCGCGCGATGCTGGAAGAGGCCGCCGGCATCGCGGGGCTGCACGTCCGTCGCAAGGATGCCGAGGCGAAGCTGCGCGCGACCGAGGCGAACCTGGCGCGGCTCGACGAGGTGATTTCCGATCAGGAAGCGCGTGCCGCACAGCTCAAGCGCCAGGCGCGGCAGGCGGAGAAATACCGGCTGCTGTCGGCACAGATCCGCATCGCCGAGGCGCGGATGATCTACGCCCGCTGGCGCGACGCCGCCGCCGCCGCCGATGTCGCCAAGGCCGAGGCGAAGGCGGCCGACATGCTGGTCGCCGAACGCGCCGAACAACAGCGCGCCGCCGCCGCATATCAGCACCGGGCGACCGGGACGCTGGGAGATGCCCGCGCCGCCGCGCTTGCGGCCCGCGATGCGGCAAGCGACGCCGGCCATGCGCTGGCCGCGCTGCGCAATGATCGCACCGCCGCGGAACGCCGCCTTACCGAACTCGCTGACCAGGCCCGCCGCCTGGCCGACGATCGTGCCCGCGAAGGCGCGCTGGCGAACGACGCAGCCGGGGCGCTCGATCGGCTCGGGGCGGAAAGCAAGGCGCTCGACACACGCATCACCGAGGCCGGGCAGCGTGTCCCGCGCCTCGACGCATTGCTCGCCGAGGCCGAACGCACCGCGCGCGATGCCGAAGTGGCGCTGGCGCAGGCGCACGCGCAGGCCGCGAGCGAGGCGGCCGAGGCGCGGGTCGCCTCCGCCGCGCGGGATGCGGCACGTGCCCGATCAGATCGCGCGCGGCGTGATCTGGTGCTGCTCGACCGCGATCGCGACGCGCTGGCCGACGCCGCGCCGCTCGAGGCCGAGCGCGCGCGATCGGCGGAGGAGCGCGTCGCGGCGGTTCGCGCCGGAGAGGCGGCCCGCGCGGCGCTGGAAGCGGCAACCGCGACCGAGCGCGAGGCGCAGGCCGGGCGTGATGCCGCCCAGTCAGCCCGCGCAGCCGCCCATGCCGAACTCGCCGCGATCGACAGCGAGGCGCGCGCGCTGGCGAAGACGGTGCAGCCTGCTCCCCGCGACAGGCTGCTCGACCGGCTCCAGCCCGCGCCCGGCTATGAACGCGCGCTCGCGGCGGCGCTGGGCGACGATCTGGAGGCCGGGCTCGATCGCGCCGCCGAACGCCATTGGGCAGGCGCCACGCCGCAGCCCGACGACCCCGCGCCGCCAGCGGGTACGACCGCGCTCGCCGATCACGTCAAGGCGCCCGCCGAACTCGCCCGGCGGCTGGCGCAGGTCTTCGTCGCGGACGCCGACGCCGGACAGCCGCTCTCGGTCGGGCAACGGCTCGTCACCCGCGCGGGCGTGCTGCGGCGCTGGGACGGCTATGTCGCGCGCAGCGGCGGCGCGGCGGCGGCCGAACGACTCGAACGCGCCAACCGCATCCGCGCGCTGGACGCCATGCGCCCCGCCGCCGCGCAGGCGGTCGCGGATGCCGACGACGCCCTCGCCGCGATCGACGCCAGCGTCTCCGCCGCGCGCGCCGACGCCACCGCGCAACGCCGCGCTCTCGACGCAGCCGACGCCGCCGCGCGCGAGGCGACCCGGACGGAGGACCGCGCGACCGCGCAGCTCGAACGCCTCGCCGCCCAGCGCGGTGACCTCGACGCCCGCGCGATCCGCGTCGCCGACGAAACGCGCGAAGCCGAGGGAGAATTGGCGCGTGCCGAAGCGGCGATCGCCGCCCTGCCCGATGGCGTCGCCACCCGCGCCCGCGTCGCCGCGCTCTCGACCGCCGCCGATGCCGCGCGCGCCGCCGTCGCCACCGCCCGCGCCGACCGCGCCGGGCTCGATCGCGAAATCGCCGCGTCGCGCGAACGCGCCGCCGCCGCCACCGCCGAGGCGAACGGTTGGAAAGCCCGCGCCGGCGAAGCCGCACGCCGCATCGCCGACATGGGCAAGCGCGAGGCCGAACTCGCCGCCGAACGGGACACGCTCGCCGACCGTCCCGAAGCGCTCGCCACCGAGATCGCCGCCGCCGAGAGTGCCGCGAGCAGCCTGCGCGCCGCCGCCGACGAAGCCGCCGCGGCCGAGCGCGCCGCCGAAGCCGAACTGCGCAAGACCGAAGAGGCGGCGCGCGTCATCGGCGAAGCGCTGGCCGAGGCGCGAGAGGCTCGCGCAGGCGCCACCGCGCGAGCCGAGAACCAGGAACTGCGCCGCGTCGAGATGGGCCGCCTGTCGGGCGAGCGCTTCGAATGTCCGCCCCCGCTGCTGCCCGAACGTGCCGGATTCGACGCCGCCGAAGTCGCCGAGCCCGGCGAGGAATCGGCGCGGCACGAACGCCTGTCGGTCGATCGTGAGCGGATCGGCCCGGTCAACCTCGTCGCCGAAACCGAACTTGCCGAACTGGAGACGGGGGCGGCGACCAATGCGCACGAACGCGACGAACTCGCCCAGGCGGTCAACCGCCTGCGCGGGTCGATCGGCACGCTCAATCGCGAAGGCCGCGAGCGGCTGCGCGCCGCGTTCGAGGCGGTGGACGGCCATTTCCGGCGGCTGTTTACCACCCTGTTCAACGGCGGCCAGGCGCACCTGGCGCTGATCGATTCGGACGACCCGCTGGAGGCGGGGCTGGAGATCATGGCCCAGCCGCCGGGCAAGCGACTCCAGTCGCTGACTCTGCTGTCGGGCGGGGAGCAGGCGCTGACCGCGGTCGCGCTGATCTTCGCGCTGTTCCTGACCAACCCCGCGCCGATCTGCGTGCTGGATGAGGTGGACGCGCCGCTCGACGACGCCAACATCGAACGCTTCTGCGACCTGCTCGACGCGATGACGCGCGAAACCGACACCCGCTACCTGATCGTCACCCACAACGCCGCGACGATGAGCCGCATGCACCGCCTGTTCGGCGTCACGATGGTCGAACAGGGGGTGAGCCGGCTGGTGTCGGTGGACTTGGGTGGGGCGGAAAGTTTGCTGGCGGCGGAATGATCGTTACAGATCGGCGGCGACCGAACTGCGCGCGAAACCCCACAGCAGACGCACCCAGTTCGCAGGATTGCCCGCCTGCCCCCGGTTGAAATCGGTCAGCGCGTCCAGCCCGTCGCGATCGTAGAGCCGCCCGGCCAGGAACACCGCGCGAATGCTGCGGCTGTTGGCGATGTTCGCGATCGGATCGCCAGCCAGCAGCACCAGATCGGCGCGCTTGCCGACGGTGATCGAACCGCTTTCGCGATCGAGGCCCTGATGCCGCGCCGCATCGATCGTCGCGGCACGCAGCACCTCGGCCGGGGTCAGGCCCGCGCGTACCAGATGCGCCATCTCGTCATGATACCGCAACCCGCCGACGCCGGTGTCCGTGCCAACCAGAACCCGCACCCCCGCACGGCGCGCCGCACCGGTCAGCCGCAGGCCGTGGTCGAAATATGCCCGCAGCGCGGCCGCGCCCCGCGGACCGGGATAGTGGGTCGCGGTTCCGTTCAAATCGTCGCGATACGCCCAGCGCGACAGCGGGTCGAGATGCGCCAGCCGGGCATCGTCGACGAAGGCCGGGTCGGTCGCACGTGCGTCCTCCTCGCGGGTGACGTGAGTGGGAACAAGGGCGACGCCCGCCGTCCGCATGGCGTCGAAGGCTCGCCCGCAAGCGGCGGGCTCGTGATCGCGAACCATCGCCTCGGCGAGCGATGTCGGGTCGGCACCGGCCAGGCGACCGGCGCGCCACGCTGCGCCTTCGCGGAAACAATGGCGGACCAGCAGGTGCCCGTGTTCGAAGCTGGACTGGCCCGCCGCGATCGCCGCTTCCAGCGAAACGGCCTGCGGCAGATGCCCGACCAGTCGCAGCCGATGAGCGCGCGCGGCCTCGGCCGCCGCACGATAGGCTGTCGGGGTCAGGCGATTATACACTTTCACAGCGTCGATGCCCCGCCCGGCTGCGGCGGCGATCTGCGCGCGGACGTCGGCCGGCGTCAGGCTCGGCTTGTCGAGATAATAGCTTGCCACCGCGACGAAGCGCGGACTCGCCATTTGCCCCTCGGCCGCCGCCGCCGTCCAGCGGCGCTTGTCGGCGACACAGGCGATAAGGCTGTCGCGCACACCGGGACAATCCATCATGTCCCGCACGCTCGTCACCCCATTGGCGACGAACAGCGGCAGGTGCATCTGCGGTGACAATTGGAAGGTATGGACGTGCATATCCCACAAGCCGGGGATCAGCCAGCCACCGCCGCCATCGACCACCCGCAATCCGGCCGCATCCGCAGCTCCGATCGCCGCGATCCGCCCATCGCGCACCGTCACGCTGGTCGGCGCGCCGATCGCACCGGTTTCGACATCGACGATCCTGACGCGCTGGATCAGATAGGAGCGATCGGCATCGGGAAGAGGCGCGGCGGACGGGGGAATCAGGATAGCGGCGGCGGCCAGCAGCGCGATCGCGCCCAGCCCGCCGCCCAGCCAGCGCAAGGCTCGCCGCATAGGGCTAGCCCACCCGCGCCCGTTCGTGGTGCCGGATCACCTCATCGATGATGAAGCGCAGGAACTTCTCCGAGAACTCGGGATCGAGGTCCGCCTGCTCGGCCAGCCCGCGCAGGCGTTCGATCTGGCGTTCCTCGCGGCCGGGATCGGCCGGCGGCAGGCTGGTTTCCGCCTTGTAGCGGCCCACCGCCTGCGTCACCTTGAACCGTTCGGCCAGCATGAAGACGAGGGCGGCATCGATATTGTCGATGCTCTGGCGGTATCGCTCCAGCGTGGCGTCGGTCATGCCCCCTCCTGACGCGGCGAAGCGGGGTTCGCAAGGCTTGCGTTTCGTCGCCCCCCCGGCCATCTGCCCCGTGAGATGACCGCCACCGTCCACCGCCTCGGCACCGGCCGCACACCCTCGCTCGATCCGATGCTGGCGCTGACCGCGCACGACATGAACCTGGTCAACCAGACGATCCTGGCGCGGATGCAGTCGGATATTCCACTGATCCCCGAGCTCGCCGGCCACCTGATCGCCGGTGGCGGCAAGCGGATGCGCCCGATGCTGACGCTCGCGAGCGCGCGACTGCTGGGCTATACCGGCAATCGCCAGCATCGGCTGGCCGCCGCGGTCGAGTTCATCCACACCGCGACGTTGCTGCACGACGACGTGGTTGACTCGTCGGACCTGCGCCGGGGCCGCCGCACCGCCAACATCATCTGGGGCAATCCGGCGAGCGTGCTGGTCGGGGACTTCCTGTTCAGCCGCAGCTTCGAGCTGATGGTCGAGGACGGCAGCCTGAAGGTGCTGAAGATCCTGTCGGGCGCGTCCGCCGTGATCGCGGAAGGGGAGGTGAACCAGCTGACCGCCGTCCGCCGCATCGACCTGTCCGAGGAACGCTATCTCGACATCATCGGCGCAAAGACCGCCGCGCTGTTCGCCGCCGCGTGCCGCATCGCCGCCGTCGTCGCCGAACGGCCCGAAAGCGACGAGGCCGCGCTCGACGCCTATGGTCGCAACCTGGGGATCGCGTTCCAGCTGGTCGACGACGCGATCGATTATACGTCGGATGCCGGCACGATGGGCAAGGACGCGGGCGACGATTTCCGCGAGGGCAAGATGACGCTGCCGATCATCCTGGCCTATGCCCGCGCCGATCAGGAAGGCCGCGCCTTCTGGCAGGAAGCGGTGCTGGGCCGGCGCGTGTCCGACGCAGATTTCGCCGAGGCGATCGAACGCGTCCGCGCCACCCGCGCGGTCGACGACACGCTGGCCCGCGCGCGCCATTATGGCCAGCGTGCGATCGACGCGCTCGGCCCCTTCGCACCCGGCGCAGCCAAGGATGCGATGATCGAGGCGGTCGAGTTCGCGGTCGCCCGCGCGTATTAGGTTTTCGCGCGTGCTCCCAAAGCCCGTTCGCCCTGAGCTTGTCGAAGGGCCGTTCTCCGATACCCACGTGCACCGTTTGCAGCACGAAATACGGTGCTTCGACAAGCTCAGCACGAACGGGGTGGGGGATACTCCGACCACGATCGGCGGATCAGAATGACCTACGCCGTCGACATGGGCCTCGATTCCGCCGGCCGCACGATCGCCGTCGATCTGGAGGAACTGCTCGCCACCCGCCTGCTCGTCCAGGGCAATTCGGGGTCGGGCAAGTCGCACCTGCTGCGCCGCCTGCTGGAGGGCAGCGCGAACCAGGTGCAACAGGTGGTGATCGACCCGGAGGGCGATTTCGTGACCCTCGCCGACGCATACGGCCATATCGCGATCGAGGCGGTCGATTATTCGGCGGCCGAGCTGATCCGCTTCGCCGGCCGCGCGCGCGAGCACCGCACCTCTGTCGTCCTCAGCCTGGAGGGGCTGGAGATGGAGGGGCAGATGCGCTCCGCCACCGCGTTCCTCACCGGCCTGTTCGATGCCCCGCGCGAGCATTGGTATCCCGCGCTGGTGGTGGTCGACGAGGCGCAGATCTTCGCGCCGTCCGGCGGGGCGGAGGTGGGCGAGGAAGTGCGCCGCACCTGCCTGGGCGCGATGGCGAACCTGATGTCGCGCGGGCGCAAGCGCGGTCTTGCGGGCGTCATCGCCACCCAGCGGCTGGCGAAGCTGAGCAAGAACGTCGCGGCCGAGGCGTCGAATTTCCTGATGGGCCGCACCTTCCTAGACATCGACATGGCGCGCGCCGCCGACCTGCTGGGGATGGAACGGCGGCAGGCGGAAAGCATTCGCGACCTTGCGCGCGGCACCTTCCTGGGGCTTGGCCCCGCCATCGCGCGGCGGCCGGTGACGGTCAGGATCGGCGCGGTCGAGACGTCGGCGCGATCGTCCAGCCCAAAGCTTGTCCCCCTGCCCACCGCGCCCGCCGAAGACGCGCGCGACCTGCTGTTCGCCGGCCTCGACCTGCCGCCGCCTCCACCCCCGCCCGCACCCGCGCCGCCGCCGGCGGCGAGCGAGGTGCTGCGTGATCTGGGGCCGCAGCCGTCGCCGCACGGCTTCGACTTCCCCGAACCCGACGCGCCCGATCCCGAAACGGTGGTCGTCGCAGCACTCCATGCGATCGTCGACGATCCCGAGACCGCGACCAAGCCGGCCGCCGTCCTCTATCAGGATTTCGGCGTGCGGTGCCGCATGGCCGGCATCCGCAAGCCGCCGATCGACGTCAGCGCCTTCGCGCGCAGGCTGGCGGCGGCGCGGGCGGGCATCTTCGGCGAGTTGACGGGCGAGTGGGCCGAGGCAATGGCGGCGGCGCACGGGCTGCCCGACGACATGCTCGGCGCCTTCCTGCTGATCGCCCGGTCGGCGCGCGAAGGGCTGGCGACACCCGACGACGCGGCGATCGCGCGCACCTATGGCACCAGCTCGCTCGGCCGCGCGCGGCGGATGCTGGGCTATATGGAAAGCCGCGATATCATCGTCACGCGCACCGATTTGTCCGGACGGCGATCGGTGACCATCCCGCGGCTGGGGTGGAGTACCGCACCGGCGGAGGGGTGACGGGCGCACGGAGAACAGTCGGCGCCAGCCTCCGGCTTTCAATGTTGGACTTGCTGTGTCACGCCGCCCTCGCGATGCGTGCGCTGTCATCCCCTTCCCGCGACCGCGATTTTCATAACGGGCGAGGTCCCCGCATTTCGCGCGCGGGCAAGTCTCAACTTTATCAACTTACGCGGTCGCCACGATGAGCGACCTGCCCATCCACGCCGTCCTGCCCGATCTGCTCGCCGCGCTGCGCGACGCACCGGGCGCGGTGCTGGTCGCGCCGCCCGGCGCGGGCAAGACCACCGCCGTCGCGCCCGCGCTGCTCGGCGAAGCCTGGTGTACCGGCGAAGTCCTGCTGCTGTCCCCCCGCCGGCTCGCCGCGCGCGCGGCGGCGGAGCGGATGGCGGCGCTGGCGGGCGAGGGCGTCGGGCGGACTTTCGGCTATGCGACCCGCATGGACAGCCGGCGATCGGCAGCCACCCGCGTGACCGTCGTGACCGAAGGCATCTTCGTCAACCGCATCCAGGCCGATCCCGAACTGGCCGGCGTGTCGGCCGTGCTGTTCGACGAGGTGCATGAACGCAGCCTCGATTCGGATTTCGGCCTCGCCCTCGCGCTTGATGCACAGGGCGCGCTGCGGCCCGACCTGCGCCTCGTCGCCATGTCCGCCACGCTCGACGGCGCGCGCTTTTCGGCATTGATGGACGGCGCGCCGGTGATCGAGAGCGAAGGGCGATCGTACCCGCTGACTCTACGCCACATCGGCCGCGCCGCCGATGCGCGAATCGAGGATTCGGTCGCGTCGGCAATCCGCGCCGCGCTGCGCGAGGACGCGGGCGGCATCCTCGCCTTCCTGCCCGGCGTGGCCGAGATCGAGCGCACCGCCGATCGGCTGGGCGACATCCCTGGCGTCGCGCTCCACCGGCTGCACGGTCAGATGGACCCCGTCGCCCAGCGCGCGGCGATCGCGCCGTCAGACGCGCGCAAGATCGTGCTGGCGACATCGATCGCCGAGACCTCGCTGACCCTCGACGGCATCCAGGTGGTGGTCGATTCGGGGCTGGCGCGCCGCCCGCGCTACGATCGCGCGGCGGGGATGACCCGGCTCGTCACCGAACGCGCGAGCCAGGCCGCGACCACCCAGCGCGCGGGCCGCGCCGCGCGACAGGGGCCGGGCGTCGCCTATCGGTTGTGGGAGGAGGCCGCGACGGCAGGTCTGCCCCGCTTCGACCCGCCGGAGATACTCGAAGCCGATCTGTCGGCACTGGTGCTGGCATGCGCGATCTGGGGCGTGTCCGATCCGCGCGAACTGCGCTGGCTTGACGCGCCAGGCGACGCGGCGGTCAGCGAGGCGAAACGGCGGCTGGCGACGCTGGAGGCGATCGACGGCGCCGGACGACCAACACCCCACGGCCGCGCCATCGCCGCCCTGCCGCTGCCGCCGCGCCTGGCCCATATGCTGATCCGCGCCGGAGAGATCGGACTGGCGAAGATCGCGGCCGAGGCGGCGGTGCTCCTGAGCGAGCGTGGACTGGGCGGGCAGGACGCCGATCTGGAGCTACGACTGCGGCGCTGGCGCGGGGAGCGCGGCCAGCGGGCGGAGAGCGGGCGGCGGCTGGCGGAACGATGGGCCGGACTGGTGTCCACGTCGTCCCGGCGATCGGCACCGGGACCCGGCCTGCCCGTCGCCATCGCGCTCGCCTACCCCGATCGCATCGCCAGGCGACGCGACGCATCGGGAGAGACCTGGGCATCGGCGGGCGGGCGCGGTTTCCGGCTCGATCCGACATCCCCGCTCGCCCGCGCCGAGTGGCTCGCCGTCGCGGAAACCGCCGGCATGGCCGCCGGCGCGCGCATCCTATCCGCCGTGGAGATCGACCGTGCGACCGTCGAGATGCTGTTCGCGGACCACATCGTCACCCGCCGCTTCGTCGAATTCGATCCCGCATCCGGTGGCGTCGCCGCCGCGCGCGAGACCCGCCTCGGCGCGATCAAACTCGCCTCCGGCCCCGACGCGGTCGCGGACGCGCGGGAGATCGCCGCCGCGCTGCTCGAGGGTGTCCGCCGCCACGGCCTGTCGATGCTGCCCTGGAGCAAGCCGGCCGGGGCATTGCGCACCCGCGCTGCCTATGCCGGCATCGACGCATTGTCCGACGAACGCCTGATCGCGCGGCTCGACGACTGGCTGCCGCCGTTGCTTGGCGGCAAGCGCCGCCTCGATCAGGTCGAGGGGCTGACCGGCGCGCTCGAAGGGTTGCTCGGCTGGGATGCGCTGCAACAGGTCAACCGCCTCGCACCGCCGCGCTTCACTTCCCCCGCCGGATCGACCCACGAGATCGATTATGCCGCCGACGCCGGCCCCACCGTCGAGCTGCGCCCGCAGGCGCTGTTCGGCCTCGCCGAGCACCCCACGGTCGGCTCGGACCGAGTGCCGCTGGTGCTCAGCCTCACATCGCCCGCGGGCCGGCCGATCCAGACGACGCGCGATCTGCCCGGCTTCTGGGGCGGAAGCTGGTCGGCGGTCGCGAAGGAGATGCGCGGCCGCTATCCGCGCCATCCCTGGCCCGACGATCCGGCGTCCGCATCGGCCACGCTGCGCACCAAAAATGCGGATGCGCGCCGCGCGCAATCGCGATAAGGGAAAGCCCATGTCCCACGCCCGCATCTATCAGCGTCCCAAGAACGCCATGCAGTCCGGCCGCGCCCGCACCGATCGCTGGGTGCTCGAATATGAGGCGGCCGATGCGCAGCGCCCCGACCCGCTGACCGGCTGGGCCGGTTCGCGCGACACGCGCATCCAACTGCGCCTGAACTTCCCGACGCTCGACGCGGCCAAGGCCTATGCCGAGCGCGAGGGCGTAACGTACCACGTGATCCCGGCGCCGGAACGCACGCTCAAGCTGCAGGCCTACGCCGACAATTTCCGGTAAGGCTCAACCGGCGAGGATATCGCCGGCCAGCAGCATCAGCAGCTTGACGTCGATCATCATCCCCTCGCCCCGCCGAGCGGCGACATAGGCCGGGATTTCGGGGAGCGGCACGCGGTGGACGGTTATCCCCTCATCCGCCTCGCCGCCGCCGTTTGAGACACGTTCCAGCCCTTCGGCGCGGACCAGCGTGAACGTTTCGCTGACCATGCCGGGCGACGAGGCGAACTCGCCGATCTCGGTGACCCGCGCGGGGCGATAGCCGGTCTCTTCCTCCAGTTCGCGCGCCGCCGCGCCGGCAACCGTCTCGCCGGCATCGACCAGCCCCGCGGGCAATTCCAGGCAGCGCCGCCCGAGCGGCACGCGATACTGATCGACCAGCAGCACGTGATCGCCGTCGATCGCGACGATCACCGCCGCGCGGGTGCCGCCGACGCGCCCGACATATTCCCAGCGCCCACGCTTCCTGCCGACCAGCCACTTACCCTGCCAGACGGTCTCCTCGACCGCGTCGGCGTCAGGCACGCTCACAATTCGATCAGCCGGTCGGGCAGTTCGTTGGTGTCGTCGGAACCGCGCGGGAAATGCTCGGCGAGCACCACGCCGATCTCCTCTACCGCCGCCGCCATGCCGTCGCCCGGCCGTCCGTCCTTCACGGCGGCGACCAGCGATGCCATCGCATGGCCCCACACGTCGGGCGTCACACGCGAATGGATCGCCTCGTCCGCGATGATTTCCGCGCGATGCTCGTCGAGGCTGAGGTAGAGCAGCACGCCGGTCGCGCCGATCGTCTTCTTCTCCGCGCCGGTGCGGAACAGCTGAACCGCCTTCGCGCGGACCCGGCGACTGCGCGTCGCGCCGGGTGTCAGCGCGATTCGCAGGGGACGCCAGGCGAGCAGCACGCGGCAGACCAGGAACGTCAGCGCCATAAGCACCAGCGCGATGGTGTAATAGGCGCTGGCCGGCGTCTCCTGCGCCCAGCCATCGATCAGCGTCTGGTGGATACCCGCCGCGACGCCCGGGAACACTGCGAGCAGCGCCAGCACGAGCAGCATCGCCAGCACCGTCCAGTGCAGCGCGACGTCGTGATAGCGATCCGACGCGCCGGCGACGATCGTGACGATCTCTCCCGACGTGTGCGCCTCGGCCGCAGTCACCGCCTCGCTCACCTTGCGATGGTCGTCCTCGCTCAGCCGCATCACCAGCTCCCCGAGGCGCCGCCGCCTCCACCCGATCCACCGCCGCCGCCGGAGAAGCCGCCGCCACCCCAGCCGCCACCGCTACTTCCGCCGCCCCAGCTGCTGCCACCGCCACCGCCCGAGAAACCTCCGCGCGCCGCGTGGTTCGCGACCTCGCTGGCGATCGTCCAGAGGATCACCGGAAGCGCACCGTCGCCGTCGCCGCGATATCTCTTGCCCTTGCGGCTGCCGCGCCGCCCGAACGAGAGCAGGACGAAGCCGAGCACCATCACCCAGAAGACGATCGCGATCGGAAAGCCGCCACCGCCGCCGCTGCGCTGCTTCTTCTGCGCACGATCGAAATCGCGGATCGCGGCATCGACCTTCGCCTGCGCCTCTTCCGGGCTGGCGCGCAGTTGCCCGACAATCGCATCGGTGCCGGCCACCACCCCGCCGGGAATATCACCGGCCTTGAAGCGCGGTAGGATATCCTGGTTGATCGTCACGCTGGAAAAGGCGTCGGTAAGGAACGGCTCCAGCCCATAGCCGACCTCGATCCGCACTTTGCGATCGTTCGGCGCGACCAGCAGGATCGCGCCGTTATTGGCGTCCTTCAGCCCCACGCCCCAGGCGCGGATCAGTTTCACACCGAATTCCTCGATCGGATAGCCCTGCAACGACGGCACCGTGGCGACCACCAGTTGCCGCTTGGTATCCTTTTGCAGCGTATCGAGCTTCTGGGTCAGTTCCGCCTCGACTTCGGGCGGCAGGATGTTGGCCTCATCGACGACGAAGCCGGTGAATTTGGGCAGGGTCTGCGCCGCGGCGGGAAGCGCCGTCAACGCCAGCAGAATCGCCAGACAGAGGCGCCACGCCCCGTTCGCCCTGAGCTTGTCCAAGGGCTGCACTTTCTTCTGATCTCCGGGAAGAGAAAAAGGACAGGGCTTCGACAGGCTCAGCCCGAACGGGGGTGATATGAGTCTAGCTGCCGGCGCCGAAATCGACCTTCGGCGCGGCTTCCGCCCCCGGCGTCGTCGCCTGGAACGGCGTCAGCGGCTTGGCGCCGTAGAAAATCTTCGCGCCGATCGCGTCGGGGAAGGTGCGGATGCGCGTGTTATACGCCTGCACCGCGCCATTGTAATCGTTGCGCGCGATGGTGATGCGGTTCTCCGTACCCTCAAGCTGGCTCATCAGCGTCGTGTAGTTGGCCTGGCTCTTCAGCTCGGGATATGCCTCCTGGAGCCGCTGCAAGGACAATGTGACGCCCGCCTGGGCGCGCTGGTACGCGGCAACCCGCTCCGGATTTGTCAGGTCGTCGCCCGATACCTGCACCTGGGTGGCCGATGCGCGCGCCTGCGTCACTTCGGTCAGGATCTCCTTTTCCTGCGCGCCCGCCGCGCGGACGGTCGAAACCAGGTTCGGGATCAGGTCGGCGCGGCGCTGATACTGGTTCTGGACGTCGGCCCAGCGCGCCTTGGCATTCTCCTCGGCGGTCGGAACGCTGTTCAGACCACAGCCCGCCAGCGACAATGCGGCAACCCCGGCAAAAGCGACGCGAAGCTTCATGTGACTTGTCCTCCAACCCTCGGCGGTCCAACATTTAGGCGCAGGTCGCGCCCTTACAATGGGGAATCGGGCGGGCTTGATGCGGGGAGACTGCAATGTTGAATGAATTCAAGGCGTTCATCATGCGCGGCAACGTGCTCGATCTGGCCATCGCGGTCATCATCGGCGCTGCGTTCGGCAAGATCGTGACGTCGTTGACCGAGGATATATTGATGCCGGTGATCGGCAAGGTCTTCGGCGGCCTCGATTTCTCGAGCTATTTCCTGGTGCTGGGCGACGTTCCGGCGAACCTTGAAGGCTCGACCGACTATGCCGCGCTCAAGGCGGCTGGGGTGCCGCTGCTCGGCTATGGCGAGTTCGTCACCCAGGCGGTCAACTTCCTGATCGTCGCCTTCATCATCTTCCTGCTGATCCGCGCGGTGAACCGCGTGATGCCGAAGGCGGAAGAGGCACCGGCGGCAGAGGCGGCGGACATCGCGCTGCTGCGCGAGATCCGCGACGAGCTGCGCGCCAACCGCGGCGCCTAGGCGGCGGCGAGTTCCTCGGCGGTGGCATCCGCAAGGCTGGTGCCGTCGAGGATCCGCGCGGTCTCATCGCGCACGCGCGCCATCGCGCGGCGGATCGCGCAGGCCCCTTCGTCCTTGCAGTCGAGACACGGGCGATAGGCCGACCGGCTGACGCATGGCACCAGAGCCAGCGGCCCTTCGATCACGCGGATGATCTCGCCCAGCGAGATCAGATGGCTCGGCCGCGACAGGCAGTAGCCGCCGGCCTTGCCCCGGTGCGAGTGGAGGAAACCCGCCTCGCGCAGATCGGCCAGGATAAGTTCCAGGAATTTCCTGGGCACATTGGCGGCAGCGGCGATGCGGTTCATCGGCACGGGCGGCCCGCCAGGCTTTTGGGTCGCCAGAAACAACATCGCGCGGAGCGCGTAGCGGGAACGCTGCGTCAACATGATATGCTATCCCCTGCGCCTGATTTGTGGCGCTGTGAAGGCCGATCTTTCAAAGCGCGGCGCAAGTCCCTATATGTCTTCCTGCCGGGTTCGCCCGGCTATGGCGATAAAGGATTGCGTGCAATAGATGCAGCGGACCCGGGGGCAGTACCCGGCGGCTCCACCAGAAATGGTGGTGGATCTGGACACCGTTTCTGACGGGGCCGAACCAGGATCGACGTGTGTTGAAAAGCGCTGTCTTTCGCTCGGAATGGGACCACCGCGACGGCCCATTACACAAGTGCCAACGATAACGAAGCACTCGCTATTGCGGCGTAACCCCAAGGCCTAGCGGCCTAAGGTTATTCCAAAATGCGCGGTTGGACCGCACCGGGCAACAGAAGCGGATTCCAGCGGTACGGAGGACACCGGGCAACAGAAGTCCTCCACTTTCCTTCGAAATCGAAATCGCGGTATGCTCGCCCTGACACAAGTCAGGAGAGAGATGATGGCGACGCTGGCCGAAGACCGCCCCCAGACGATGGCGCCGGGGGAGTGGGAAGCGCGGGTGGATCTGGCGGCCGCTTACCGGCTCGTCGCGCTCTACGGCTGGGACGACCTGATCTTCACCCATTTGTCGGCGCGGGTGCCGGGGCCGGAACATCATTTCCTCATCAACCCCTATGACATGATGTTCGAGGAGATCACCGCGTCGTCGCTGGTCAAGATCGATGTCGAGGGGAAGCCGGTGGGGCCGACGACCCATCCGGTGAATCCGGCGGGTTTCACCATCCATTCGGCCCTGCACATGGCGCGCGAGGACGCGGCGGCGGTGATGCATCTGCACACCCCCAACGGCCAGGCGGTGTCGGCAATGGACTTCGGCCTGCTGCCGC
Source organism: Sphingomonas sp. (assembly GCF_035910975.1). GTDB lineage: Bacteria > Pseudomonadota > Alphaproteobacteria > Sphingomonadales > Sphingomonadaceae > Sphingomonas. The sequence goes on along the minus strand of NZ_JAMHWM010000039.1, from coordinate 401,557 downwards.
ACACCCAGACATCGATGATCGCCGGCGGCGACATCGCCTATCACGACTATGAGGGCATCGCGACCGACCTGGAGGAGCGCGAACGGCTGGTCGAGGATCTGGGCACAAAGAACGTGATGATCCTGCGCAACCACGGCACGCTGGCGGTGGGCAGTTCGGTGGCGGCCTGTTTCCTGCGGCTCTATTTCCTAGAGCGAGCGTGCGAAGCGCAGGTCAAGATGCTGTCGGCGGGCCGCGAGAATCTGAACATGCCGCCGCAGGGCACGCCGGAGAAGGTCGCGACACAGGCGTCGCCCGGCGGGATGGGCATGCTCGCCGAACGGCTGGCGTGGCCGGCGCTGCTCAGGAAGCTCGACCGGATCGATCCGGGGTTTCGCGACTGACCGCGCGGGCTGGGATCAGCGAGGATCGCTATAACGGGATGCAAACATAGCGAGGAGGGTCAACAGGCCAAGCGCAGCCCATTGATAGGCTGGAAGAAAAATGAAGATCAGTGCTGCCGTCGATGAAGACGGCGTAAAGGCCGCTTCGTAATACACCATTCCCGCAATAATCACCGACGGCACGATATACAGGCACATCGTATGGGTCAGGGTCGGGCGCGATCGGCGCGCGATCAGTCCGGGCGCCAGAATGGGGCCGACGACCCAAAGGCTGAACGGCACCATAAGGACGAAGGATGCCGGCTCGTTCCAATTTCCGATGTAAACTAGCAGTCCGGCGACCACTACGGAGGCGGCCACCGCGCCGACCCTGACGGCTCGCACGGTTGCATCGATTGTCACTTTGGCATCACCGCGGTCTCACCCGCCGCCTTGCGCACGATCCGCTCCTCCTCCACGCTGTAGCGCGACTGCCCCTTGCTGCCGTCGGCGACGGCGGTGGTGAAGAAGGCGATGCCGCGTCCGCCCGTCCGGTCGATCCACAGGCCGGAGCGCAGGGCGTAGGCCTCACCGGCATGACCGACCCAGGTCGCACCGTCGCCGAACAGGTCATCCTCGCACCCCGCCGCCAAGGTCGGAACGGTCTGCGTCGCGAGGCCGTAGCGGCAGTAGAAGCCCTGCGAGGTGTCGCCGTTGGTGCCGTCGAAGGTCCACCGGGCCGTTTCGATGGCGGCGACCGATTCGGGCTTGAGGAACCCGTCCCCTCGACGGAGCAGCATCTGCCCAATCTTCGCCAGATCGTGCGCGGAGATGCGCAAGCCCCCCTGCGGCGAGAAGATCGCGCCATTGTCGCCCGGCCGGTAGGCGGCGAGGTCGCATCCCGCGACGGCCACCACCGGGCAATCCGGCCGCTTGCCGCCCAGATCGTCGCGCGCGACGTCGCCGTTCGCGCGGTACAGCACGACCGCGCGCGCCACCTTGGCGTCGCTGCACCCCTCGCCCCAATTGTAGCAGGCGTCCAAGGCCAATGGGCGCAGCACCTCGCGCGCCATCACCCGGTCGAATCGTTCGCCGGTCGCCGCCTCGATCACCGTCGCGACGATGCCGGTGTTGATATTGGCATAGTGGAAATAGCGGCCGGGCGGGTGCGCGACATCCCACGCCTTGGGATCGGCAACCGCATCGCGCATCCGCACGCCCAGCGGCACGATATAATCGATGCCGTCGGCCAGGCTGGAGGTGTGCGACAACAGCATCCGCAACGTTATCGGCACGTCGGGGAACGCGGGATTGCGCAGCCGCCAGCCGAGCACGTCCGACACGTCCCGGTCCAGGTCGATCCGACCCGCCTCCACCAGCCGCATCACGCCAAGCGCGACGACCAGCTTCGATACGCTCGCCACCCGCGCCGGATCATCGATCGTCACGCGCCGCCCCGTCGCGCGATCGGCGATACCGCGCGCGCTGGCAAAAGTTATGCGGTTGGCATCGAAGGTCACCTGCACCTCGGCAGGGCGGACCTCCGCAGGCCGTCCCGCGCAGCCGGAAAGCAGCAGCAGGAGGAGCGCGACCGCCCTCATTTCTGCAACTGGAAACCGTCGAACACGATCCGCCCGATCTCGGCGAGCTTCGCGTCGCGATCGGCAGGCGCGACGATTCCGTAGGAGAAGATCGCGATCGCGACGCGGCGCCCGCCCGGCAGCGTCATCACCCCGACGTCGTTCGAGATACCGGGCAACGTCCCCGTCTTGTGCGCCCACGGCGTGCCGGCGGGCAGCATCGCCTTCACCCGCCGCGTCCCCGTCTTGCACCGCGCCAGCACGTCGAACAGGAAGCGCGTCGTACCCGGCTTCAGCAACTCGCCCTTCTGCGCGCGCGCCAGCAGATCCGCCATCGCGCGCGGCGTGGAGCTGTCGCGCGGATCGGCGTCGAAGGCGGGGTTGACCGGCCATTTCTCGTCATCGGTCTTCCACGGTTCGACCGGCATGAACCGCGCCAGCGCGGCGCCGTCGGACAGGCCCGGCTCGATCGCCTTGCCGCTGACGTCGATCAGCAGTCGCGCGATGCTGCGATCGACGCGCTGATCCCGGATGCCCTTTGCTTCGAGCCAGCGCGTCACCGCCCCCGGCCCGCCGACCGCCTTCAGCAACATATCGGTCGCGGTATTGTCGCTGACCGTCAGCGCCAGTTCGACCAGGTTGGCGCCCGACAGCGCGACGCCAGCGTGGGGCAGCGTGTCGGTGATCCCGTCCGACCGCACCCGATCGCCCTCATCGAGCGTGTACATGGTGGAAAGGGTCCACCGCCCGCGATCGACACCGTCGAGCCAGGCTGCAGCGATGGCGACCTTCACCGCGCTCGCCATCGGGAAACGATCGTCGGCGTTGATCGACAGCGTCGCGCCGCTGTCGAGGTCGATCGCCGCGACGCCCAGCTTGCCCGCCGGCACCGAGGCGACGGCGGCGACCCGCTGCGCGAGCCCGTCGGGCAGCACCTGCGCCGTAGCCGGCGTCGCGGCGAGGAGGGACAGGGCGAACAATATGGATCGGGTCGATGTGCGCATGGCGCCATACCGCCCGAGATCGCGCGCGGAGGCAACCGCAAAAAGCGGCGGTCAGGCAAGCATGATGGCCGTTACCGCGACGAACCATGGGCGCGCGGTCGCAACACGGTGGCTCGCCGAAACGCGCCCCTCAACCCGGCGTGGCTGTCCCCTTCCTGCCCCTCCCGGCGGTCAAGATACGGGAACCGAGAAAAAGGGGCCCGGCATTGCTGCCGGACCCCTTATCCTCTCCGTCACTTCCCCGGACGGTAACTGGGTCAGTCCTTGTCGCCGGTCAGGAACGCCGGCGCGAACTCGGGCGCGGGGCCCCGATCGTCGTTGGCGTCGTTGTCCGAACGCTCGCGGCGCGGGCCGCGGTCGCCGCCTTCGCGACGGGGGCCGCGATCACGATCGCCGTCACGGCGCGGGCCGCGATCCCGGCCGCCGCGATCGCCGCCACGGTCGCCGCGATCCCCACGGGGGCCGCGATCGCCACGGCCGCCTTCACGCGGCTCGCGCGGGGGACGGGTGTCCTCCAGCTCGGCGCCGGTTTCCTGATCGACGACGCGCATCGACAGGCGCACCTTGCCGCGCGGATCGATCTCGAGGACCTTGACCTTTACTTCCTGGCCCTCGGACACGACGTCCGACACCTTCTCGACGCGCTCGTTACGCATCTCGGAGACGTGGACGAGGCCGTCCTTGCCGCCCATGAAGTTCACGAACGCGCCGAAATCGACCAGGTTGACGACCTTGCCGGTGTAGACCTTGCCGATCTCCGGCTCTTCGACGATGCCCTTGATCCAGTTCATCGCGGCCTCGATCTGCGACCCGTCCGACGAGCTGATCTTGATGACGCCCTCGTCGTCGATGTCGACCTTGGCGCCGGTCGTCGCGACGATCTCGCGGATCACCTTGCCGCCGGTGCCGATGACGTCGCGGATCTTCGACTTGTCGATCGTCATCGTCTCGATGCGCGGCGCGTGTTCGCTCAGGCTCTCGCGGGTATGGTCGAGCGCCTTGGCCATCTCGCCCAAAATGTGCGCGCGGCCTTCATGGGCCTGCGCCAGCGCGACCTTCATGATCTCCTCGGTGATACCGGCGATCTTGATGTCCATCTGAAGGCTGGTGATGCCCTCGCTGGTGCCGGCGACCTTGAAGTCCATGTCGCCCAAGTGATCCTCGTCACCCAGGATGTCGCTGAGGACGGCGAAGTCCTTGCCTTCCAGGATCAGGCCCATCGCGATGCCGGAAACCGGGCGCTTGATCGGCACGCCGGCATCCATCAGCGACAGCGAACCGCCACAGACCGTCGCCATCGACGACGATCCGTTCGACTCGGTGATGTCGCTGGTGACGCGGATCGTGTAGGGGAACTCTTCCTTCGTCGGCAGCACCGCGTGCAGCGCGCGCCAGGCGAGCTTGCCGTGGCCGACGTCGCGGCGCGACGGCGCGCCGAAGCGGCCCACTTCACCGACCGAATAGGGCGGGAAGTTATAGTGCAGCATGAAGTGCTGGTACGACAGGCCGTTCAGCCCGTCGATCATCTGCTCCGCGTCGCGGGTGCCCAGCGTCGTCGTCGCGATCGTCTGGGTTTCGCCGCGGGTGAACAGCGCCGAACCATGCGCGCGCGGCAGGAAGTGGACTTCCGCCTCGATCGGACGGACAGTCTTGGTGTCGCGGCCGTCGATGCGCTTGCCGGTCTTGAGGATCGCGGTGCGGACGATCTCCGCCTCCAGCTTCTTCACCAGCTTCAGCGTGCCCAGATATTCGGCCGGGTTGCTTTCCTTCAGGTCGGCGAACGCCTCGCGCGCCTTGGTGCGGGCGTCGTTGATCGCGGTCTGGCGGGCCTGCTTGTCGGTCAGCTTGTAGGCCGCCTCCATATCCTTGCCGATCAGCTTCTTCAGCTTGGTCTTGGCGGCCGAGCTGTCGACCTGGGCCTTCAGTTCCCACGGCTCCTTGGCGGCCTGCTCGGCCAGCTTGATAATCGCGTTGATCACCTTCTGGCTCTCGCGGTGGGCGAACATCACGGCGCCCAGCATGACCTCTTCGGACAGCTCCTTGGCTTCCGATTCGACCATCATCACCGCGTCGTGGGTGGCGGCGACCATCAGGTCGAGCTCGCCCTCGGCGACTTCGCCGTCCGACGGGTTGAGCTGATACTCGCCGTCCTTGTAGCCGACGCGCGCGGCGCCGATCGGACCCATGAAGGGCACGCCCGACAGCGTCATCGCGGCCGAGGCGGCGATCATCGCCAGCAGGTCGGGCTCGTTCTCGCCGTCATAGCTCATCACCTGCGCGATGCAGTTGATCTCGTTGTAGAAGCCTTCCGGGAACAGCGGGCGGAGCGGACGGTCGATCAGGCGGCTGACCAGCGTCTCGCGCTCGGTCGCGCCGCGCTCGCGCTTGAAGAAGCCGCCCGGGATACGACCCGACGACGAGAACTTCTCCTGATAATGGACGGTGAGCGGGAAGAAATCCTGCCCTTCCTTCACCGACTTGGCGGCCGTCACGGCGCACAGCACCACGGTCTCGCCCAGCGTCGCGATCACCGCGCCGTCGGCCTGGCGGGCAACCTTGCCCGTTTCGAGCGTCAGCGTCTTGCCGCCCCACTCGATCGATACGGTCTTCTTGTCGAACATTCTCGTTTCCTTCACTCCGGCGGCCAGATGCCGGCCGGGGCCTTTGTGGATCGCCCATGCGATCCGGTGCGACGGAGTATCCGTCTGCCGGGGACGCCGCCGGATTGCGGGGCCCCGAATGCGACAAGGGCGCCCGCGGGCGCCCTTGAAGTTACTTGCGAAGCCCGAGCTTCGCGATCAGCGCCAGATAGCGATCGCCATCCGACTTACGCAGATAGTCGAGCAGCGCACGGCGCTTGTTGACCATCATCAGCAGGCCGCGGCGGGAATGATTGTCCTTCGCGTGGCCCTTGAAATGCTCGGTCAGGTTGCGGATGCGCTCGGTCAGGATCGCGACCTGGACTTCGGTGGAACCGGTGTCGCCTTCGGCGCGCGCATGTTCCTTGATGACTTCCTGGCGGCGTTCTGCGGTAATCGTCATATCGTTTCCCTCGACATCGTCGTCACAAGTTGAAACCGCGGACGACACGGGCTTCCCCGTGGGTGACCTCGATCAGCGCGACCGGGGTTTCCCCCGACAGCGCGAAATACTGGCCATCGTCTTCGGCAATCCCGACCAGCACACGCCCCTGGCGGAGCGCCCCTGCCTGGTCGGGGGAGAGGGAGAGAGCCGGGATGTCGTCCAGCCCCGCCCTCAGCGGCAGGAGTATCGTCTCAAGGGTGCGCCCCTTAGCGGCTTCATCCAATTTGTCCAGCGATATCGCGTGGGTGAGGCCGAACGGCCCCGCCTTCGTCCGCCGCAGCATGGTGACATGACCGACCGTGCCGAGCGCCAGCGCGATGTCGCGGGCGAGGCTGCGAATATAGGTGCCCTTGGAGACATGGGCGGTGAGGATGACTTCGTTCAATCCCTCCCCTGCAAGGGGAGGTGGCAGCCCGCAGGGCTGACGGAGGGGTGTCGCGTTATCCGGAGAGGTCGATACCCCTCCGTCGCGCTGGCGCGCGCCACCTCCCCTTGCAGGGGAGGACAAGCCAAGCGAATGAACCACCACATCCCGGCTCGCGAGCTGCACTTCCTCGCCCGCCCGCGCCAGATCATAGGCCCGCTCCCCATCCACCTTCAGCGCCGAATATGCCGGCGGCACCTGCGCGATCGGGCCGGTGAAGCGCGGCAGCACCGCTTCGATCTCGGCCAGCGTCGGGCGAACGTCGCTCTGCGCGATCACCGCCCCTTCCGCATCCAGCGTGTCGGTCTGCGCGCCGAACCGCACGGTAAAGTCATACACCTTGTCGCTGTCGAGCATACGCCCGGCGAGCTTGGTCGCCTCACCCACTGCGATCGGCAGCACGCCCGTCGCCAACGGATCGAGCGTGCCGCCGTGTCCGACCTTGAACTTGCCGTAGCCGCCCTGGCGCAACGCGCGCTTCACCGCCGACACGCCCTGCGTCGAACCCAGCCCCAGCGGCTTGTCGAGAATCACCCAGCCATGCATCGCGCGGGTCAGATAGCGAGGCCGACCAGTCCCAGGAAGGCGCCCGCGACCATATGTACGATGGGCACGACCGCCCGCGCGACGACGTTCCATTCCGGCGAGATCATCGGCACCACCAGCAGCAGGACGATCAGGATCGGAAAGCCGAACCGCCCCAGCCCCTGCCACGTCGGCACGACGCTGCGCGGCAACAACCCCTCGACCACATGGCCGCCGTCGAACGGCGGCAGCGGGATAAGGTTGAAGATCGCGAGGAAGACGTTGATGAGGAGGAAGTTGAACAGATTGTCGACGAGGAAGCGCACGCCCCCGGTTGGCTCGACGCCGCCGTTGCCCGCCAGCAGCACGCCCAGCCCGAGCGCGGCGACGAGCGCCAGCACCAGGTTGATCCCCGGCCCCGCCAGCGCGACCAGCATCATGTGGAGCCGCGGATTGCGCAGGCGCGAGGTGACGACGGGCACCGGCTTCGCCCAGCCGAATACCGGCGCTCCCGTCACAGCCAGCAATAGCGGCAGCCCGACCGTTCCGACCGGATCGACATGCTTGATCGGATTGAGCGTCAGCCGTCCGAGACGCGCAGCCGTCGGATCGCCGAATGCCCGCGCGACCCAGCCGTGCGCGACCTCGTGGAACACGATCGCGATCACCAGCGGCACCAGCCAGATGGCGATGCGATAGAGCAGATCGCCGTCAGGCATCGACGTGCGTGCTCAGGCTCAGCACGCCCGCCAGCGCGTCGGCGAAATGACGGCGGCACAGCGCGACATAGCGATCGTTGCCGCCGATCTCGGTCTGCGCACCCTCGCTAACCGCCCGGCCGTTCTCGCCGACCCGCGCGTTCATCGTCGCCTTGCGCCCGCACAGGCAGACCGACTTGATCTCGATGAGCGCGTCGGCGATCGCCAGCAGCCGGGCGGAACCGGGGAACAGAGCCCCCTGGAAATCGGTGCGCAGGCCGTAGGCGAGCACTGGCACGCCAACCACGTCGCAGACATGGGCGAGTTGCGCGACCTGATCGGCGGTGAGGAACTGCGCCTCGTCGACCAGCACGCAATCGACCTTCTGTCGGGCATGCTCGTCAGCCACGCACGCGCCGATATCCGTCGCCGGATCGAACGTGATCGCCGGCATCGCGAGACCGATCCGCGAGGTGATCGTGCGCGCCGCATAGCGATCGTCGATCGCCGCGGTGAACAGCATCGTGCGCATGCCCCGCTCACGATAGTTGAAATCGGCCTGCAACAGCGTGGTCGATTTCCCCGCGTTCATGCTGGCGTAGTAGAAATAGAGCTTGGCCATCGCGCGGAGATGTGGGGCGGAACGCGCGACAATGTCCAGCGCTAACCCCTATCCCGTTCGCCCTGGGCCCGTCGAAGGGCCGCCTTCTGCTCACCGAGCAGCCCGAGCGCCGAAGAATGGGCGGGGCTTCGACAGGCTCAGCCCGAACGGGATAGAACGTTCCTGTTAAACCCGCCGCAGCAAAGCCGCGGCGTCGGACGGCGCTTTGGCGCCGCCGGCCGGGGGCAAGCCGGTTCGATCCCATTTAGCTTTGCTAAATGTGTATCGGCTTGCCCCGGACGCCCATCGCCGCTTCCTTGATCGCTTCCGAATGCGTCGGATGCGCGTGACAGGTGTAGGCGATGTCCTCGCTGGTCGCGCCGAATTCCATCGCCTGCGCGACCTGCGCGATCATCGTGCCGGCGGGCACCGCGATGATCCAGGCGCCGAGCACGCGATCGGTCTTGGCGTCGGAAATGACCTTCACGAAGCCGTCGGGTTCGTGGTTGGTCTTGGCGCGGCTGTTCGCCATCATCGGGAACTTCCCGACCTTGATTTCGCCCTTCTCCTTCGCCGCTTCCTCGGTCAGGCCGACGCCGGCAATCTCGGGCCAGGTGTAGACGACGCTCGGGATGATGTCGTGGTTCACGATGCCGGTCTGGCCGGCGATGTTCTCCGCAACGGCGATACCCTCGTCCTCGGCCTTGTGCGCCAGCATCGGGCCGGGCACGACGTCGCCGATCGCCCACACCCCGTCCACCCTGGTGCGGAAATCATGGCCGGTCTCGATCTGCCCGCGCTGGTTGGTCGCCAGGCCGATCGCCTCCAGGTTCAGCCCGTCGGTATTGGGCTTGCGGCCGATCGACACCAGCACGGCATCCGCCTCGATCGTCTCGGCATCGCCGCCCTTGGCCGGCTCCAGCGTCAGCGTCGCCTTGCCGCCCTTGACCGTCACGCCGGTCACCTTGGTCGACAGCTTGAATTCGATCCCCTGCTTCTTGAAGATCTTGGCGGCTTCCTTGCGGATATCGCCGTCAAAGCCTGGCAGGATCTGGTCGAGGAACTCGACGCAGGTCACCTTGGCGCCCAGCCGCCGCCACACCGAACCCAGTTCCAGCCCGATCACGCCGCCGCCGATCACCACCAGATGGTCGGGCACCCTGGCCAGTTCCAGCGCGCCGGTCGAATCGACAACCACCTTCTGGTCGATCTCGACGCCCGGCAGCGGGGTGACCGACGATCCCGTCGCGATGACGATGTTCTTGGCGGTGACGGTCTTGCCGCCCACCTCGACGCTGTGCGCGTCCCTGAACGCGGCATAGCCCTTCAGCCAGTCGACCTTGTTCTTCTTGAACAGGAACTCGATGCCGCCGGTCAACTGCTTCACCGCGTCGCGGCGCTGCCCGTGCATCGTGTCGAGATCGAGCTCGGGCGTCACCTTGATGCCCAGCTTCGCCATCGTGCCGTTGGCGGCATGATCGAACAGTTCGGACGCATGCAGCATCGCCTTCGACGGAATGCAGCCGACGTTCAGGCACGTCCCACCCAGCGTCTCGCGCCCTTCGGCACATGCGGTCTTCAGCCCAAGATGCGCCGCGCGGATCGCCGCCACATAGCCGCCGGGACCGGCACCGATCACCAGGACGTCATAGTCATATTCAGCCATTATCTTCTCCGATCGGAAACGGCGTGCGGCGCGTGCCGTCCTTGGTAACGATGGTCATGTGACCGGCGGCGACGCCGCGCTCAAGCTCGGCAGCGAGAAGGCCGGCGGTAACTTCCCAGTCGCGATGCGGTGTCCGGGTATACAGGATCGCAAAGGGCGCCGGCATTCGCTTGTTGAAAATCAGGTCGCCAAAATCTCTGTCGTTGGTGATGAGGATCAATTCGGCGATATCCGCCCGGTCGAGGATATTGGTGTCCGTCGCGCCAGGCGCCGTCTCTCGAACCCATTCGACCGCATGACCGGCTTGCCGCAGCGCGATGACGACGTTGCCGTGCACGTTTTCATCGGCAAGCAGCCGCATCGTCAGGCGGCTTCGCGTCGTGCGGCGGACGCCTCCTTCACGAGCAGGTCATGCGTGAAGGCCACCGCCGCGCGAACATCCGTTTCGGTCAGATGGTCATGGGCTTCGAGGATTTCCGCCGTCGATGCACCCTCCGCCAGATATTCCAGAATCAGCTCGACCGATATCCGCGTACCCTTGACCACCGGCTTGCCGCCGAGGATTTCGGGATTGGAATGGATATGGTCGCGCCAATTCATGTCCACCTCACAGATCGATCAATATCCGCGTCGGATCCTCGATAGCATTCTTCAGCGCGACGAGGAACGTCACCGCCTCGCGGCCATCGATCAGCCGGTGGTCATAGCTGAGCGCAAGATACATCATCGGCCGTATCACGACCTGTCCGTCGCGCACCACGGGGCGGTCCTCGATGCGGTGGAGGCCCAGCACCGCCGACTGCGGCGGGTTGATGATCGGGGTGGACATCAGCGATCCGAAGACGCCGCCATTGGAGATGGTGAAGGTGCCGCCCTTCATCTCGTCCATCTTGAGCGTGCCGTCCTTGGCGCGCTTGCCGAAATCGCCGATCGTCTTCTCGATGCCGGCGACCGACAGGTCCTGTGCGTCGCGGATCACCGGCACCACCAGCCCGCCCGGCGACGACACCGCGACCGAGATGTCGGCATAGTCGTGATAGACGATCTCGTCGCCGTCGATGCTGGCGTTGACGGACGGAATGTCCTTCAGCGCCATCGTCGCGGCCTTCACGAAGAAGCCCATGAAGCCCAGCCGCACGCCGTGCTTCTTCTCGAACAGGTCCTTGTACTTCGCGCGCGCCTCGATCACCGCGGTCATGTCGACGTCGTTGAACGTCGTGAGCATCGCAGCGGTGTCCTGCGCTTCCTTCAGGCGCTTGGCGATCGTCTGGCGAAGACGGGTCATCTTGACCCGCTCTTCCTTACGCGCCGTGCGGCCGGCGATGGCATCGCCACCGTCCGATGCGTTCGCGACGGCGGACACGGCGGCTTGCGGAGCCGTCTTCGCCGCGAGCACGTCCTCCTTGGTCAGGCGACCGTCCTTGCCGGTGCCCTTGACCGTCGCCGGATCGACCCCGGTTTCCAGCACCGCGCGGCGCACCGACGGGCTGAGCGCGGCCGGCGTGTCGCCGCTCGCCGCCTCGCTCGGGGCGGGCGCGGAAGTTGCGGCCGGAGCCGGCTTGGCGGCCGTACCATCACCCGCCTCGATCGCGCCGATCGTCGCGCCGACCGACACGGTGTCTCCCACGCCCACGGCATGCGCGCCCATCACGCCGGCCACCGGCGACGGCACCTCGATGGACACCTTGTCCGTCTCCAGGCTCGCGACGGGTTCGTCGGCGGCGACGGGATCGCCCGGCTGCTTGAGCCATTCGCCCAGCGTCGCTTCGGTGATCGATTCGCCCAGTACGGGCACCTTGATTTCAGTCGACATGGTCAGTTCCTCACGACTTCTGCGTGCGGCGAATTTCTTCGCGGACATTGTGGCCAAGCGCGTCGGCGATCAGCGCGCCCTGTTCGAGCTGGTGGCGCTTCATCAGGCCGGTGGCGGGCGATGCCGCGGCGGCACGGCCGGCGTAACGGGCGCGCGCGACCTTGCACTTCGCGGCGGCCAGCGCCTCCTCGATCAGCGGCTCGACGAAGAACCAGTAGCCGTTGTTCTTCGGCTCTTCCTGCGCCCACACGATCTCTTCCAGGTTCGGCATGCGGCGCACACGCTCCGCCAGCGGTTCGCCGGGGAAGGGATAGAGCTGCTCGACGCGGACGATCTGCGTCTTCGCATCGCCCGCGGCGTCGCGCGCCTCCATCAGGTCATAGGCGACCTTGCCGGAGCACAGCACCAGCCGCGTCGTGTCCTTGTCGGCCGGGGCTTTCGGATCGGACAGGATACGCCGGAAGTGGCTCTCGCCCTGGAAATCGGCCGCGCTGGACACCGCCATCTTGTGCCGCAGCAGCGACTTGGGCGTCATGATGACCAGCGGCTTGCGGAAGCTGCGATGCATCTGCCGGCGCAGCAGATGGAAGTAATTGGCCGGCGTGGTCACGTTGGCGACCTGCATATTGTCCTGCGCGCACAGTTGCAGGAACCGCTCCGGCCGCGCCGACGAATGTTCCGGCCCCTGCCCTTCGTAGCCGTGGGGCAGCAGCATAACCAAGCCGTTGGCCCGCAGCCACTTGGCCTCGCCCGCGGCGATGAACTGGTCGATCATGATCTGCGCGCCGTTGGCGAAATCGCCGAACTGCGCTTCCCACAGGACCAAAGTCTTGGGATCGGCCAGCGCATAGCCGTATTCGAACCCCAGCACGCCATATTCGCTCAGCGTCGAATCGAGCACTTCGAACCGGCCGTGCTCGACGGTCGAAAGGGGCACGTATTTATGCTCGTCGGTCTGATCGACCCATACCGCATGGCGCTGGCTGAACGTGCCGCGACCGGAGTCCTGGCCCGACAGGCGCACGCCATAACCCTCGGACATCAGCGCCCCGAACGCCAGCGCCTCGCCCGTAGCCCAGTCGAAGCCGGTGCCGGACTTGAACATCTCTCGCTTCGCATCGAGCACGCGGCCCAGCGTCTTGTGGATCTGGACGCTGTCAGGAACCGTCGTCAGCGTGCGGCCCAGGCTGTCGAACAGCTTGCGGTCGATGCCCGTTTCGACGTTGCGGCGGCTGCTCTCGGCATCGGCCGGCGCGTGCAGGCCCGACCAGCGGCCGGCGAACCAGTCCGCCTTGTTGGGCTTGTACGAAGCGCCCGCCTCGAACTCGCCCTCCATCAGCAGGTCGAATTCCTTCCACTGCTCGTCGATCCACGCCTGGTCGACGACGCCCTCGGCGATCAGCCGGTCGCCGTAGATCCTGCTTACGCCGGGGTGCTGACGGATCTTCGCGTACATCAGCGGCTGGGTGAACGACGGCTCGTCGCCTTCGTTGTGGCCGAAGCGGCGATAGCACCACATGTCGATCACGACGTCGCGGTGGAAGGTCTGGCGGAACTCGATCGCCATCTTGCAGGCGAAGGTGACGGCCTCGGGATCGTCGCCGTTCACATGGAACACCGGCGCCTGCACGCCCTTCGCCACGTCGCTCGGGTAGGGCGACGAGCGCGCGAACTGCGGCGAGGTGGTGAAGCCGATCTGGTTGTTGATGACGAAATGCAGGCAGCCGCCGGTGTTGTAGCCGCGGATGCCGGAAAAGCCGAAGCATTCCCACACGATGCCCTGGCCGGCGAACGCGGCATCGCCGTGGATCAGGACCGGCAGCGATGCCTTGTGCTCGGCGAGGTCGCCGGCGACCGTCTGGATCGCGCGGATCTTGCCCAGCACGACCGGATCGGCCGCCTCGAGGTGCGACGGATTGGCGACCAGCGACATATGGACGCTGGTCCCGTCGAACTCGCGATCGGTGGAGGTGCCGAGGTGGTATTTCACGTCGCCCGAACCGCCGACGTCCTCCGGGTTCGACGACCCGCCGGAGAATTCGTGGAAGATCGCGCGGTACGGCTTGCCCATCACGTTGGCGAGCGTGTTGAGCCGGCCGCGGTGTGCCATGCCGTACACGATCTCGCGCACGCCCATCTGGCCGCCGTATTTGATGACGCTTTCGAGCGCGGGGATCATGCTCTCGCCGCCATCGAGCCCGAAGCGCTTGGTGCCGACGTATTTCTTGCCGAGGAACTTCTCATACCCCTCGGCGGCGATCACCTTGCTGAGGATCGCCTTCTTTCCGTCGGGCGTGAACTGGATCGCCTTGTCGCGGCCCTCCATCCGGTCCTGCAGGAACTTGCGCTCCTCGACATCGGCGATGTGCATATATTCGAGGCCGACGTTGCCGCAGTAGTTGGCGCGCAGGATATCGACCAGCTCGCGGATCGTCGCGGTCTGGAGCCCCAGCACGCCCCCGAGGTAGACCGGCACGTCGAGCTGGTCGTCGGCAAAGCCGTGATACTCGGTCTTCAGATCCTCGGGCAGTTCGCGCGTCGACAGGCCCAGCGGATCGAGATTGGCGGCCAGATGCCCGCGCACACGATAGGTGCGGATCAGCGTCATCGCACGGATCGAGGCATCGGCGGCCGCGCGGATCGCATCGGCCGAAGGGGCCGGCGCGGCGGCCGTGGCCGGCTTGCCGCCCTTCGCGGGCGCCGGCGGCACTTCCATCTGCGTGGGGTCCAGCCCCGCCGTCAGCGCGTCCGTATCGGTCAGCGGCCAGTTCTTCTTCGCCCAGGACGGCCCCGTTGCGGCGCCTTCAAGCCCTTCGAAAAAGGCGCGCCAGCCGGGTTCGACGCCCGACGGATCGGCCCTGAACTTGGCGTAGAGCGTGTCGACGAACGCCGACGAGACGCCGCCGGCGATGTCCGAGAAATCCTGGCCTTCGTAGCCCATCTGTACCTCTCTTCCCTCTCCCGTCGGGAGAGGGTTGCGCAGACTTAGGCCTGAAAGGCCTTAGTCGAAGCTGGGTGAGGGGATCACGCTGTCGAGAGCGCCAATCCCCTCATCCAACTACGGCTAGGCAGCAAGCTGCCAAGCCTTCGTATCCTTCTCCCTCTGGAGAAGGTTTGGATTCAACCCTTCAACACACTCACCAGCGTTTCGCCCAGCAAACTCGGCGATGCCGACACCTTGATCCCGGCGGCTTCCATCGCCGCGATCTTGTCCTCCGCGCCGCCCTGGCCGCCCGAGACGATCGCGCCGGCATGGCCCATGCGGCGGCCCGGAGGCGCCGTACGGCCCGCGATGAAGCCCGCCATCGGCTTCTTGCGCCCGCGCTTGGCCTCGTCGCGCAGGAACTGCGCGGCTTCTTCTTCCGCCGATCCGCCGATCTCGCCGATCATGATGATGCTCTCGGTCGCGTCATCGGCCAGGAACAGTTCCAGCACGTCGATGAAGTTGGTGCCGTTGACGGGATCGCCGCCGATGCCGACCGCGGTGGTCTGGCCCAGACCCGCATTGGTCGTCTGGAACACCGCCTCATAGGTCAGCGTGCCCGAGCGTGAGACGACGCCGACGCTACCCTTGGAGAAGATCGAACCCGGCATGATGCCGATCTTGCACTCGCCCGGCGTCAGCACACCGGGACAGTTCGGGCCGATCAGCCGCGATTTTGAGCCGCTCAGCGCGCGCTTCACCTTCACCATGTCGAGCACCGGGATGCCTTCGGTGATGCACACGATCAGCGGCACCTGGGCGTCGATCGCCTCCAGGATCGAGTCCGCGGCGAAGGGCGGCGGCACGTAGATAACGCTCGCATCCGCACCGGTCTTGGTGACCGCCTCGGCGACGGTGTTGAAGACGGGCAGGCCGAGATGCTCGGTCCCACCCTTACCCGGCGTGACGCCGCCCACCATCTGCGTGCCGTAATCCAGCGCCGCCTGGGTGTGGAAACTACCGGTCTCCCCGGTCATGCCCTGGGTGATGACCTTGGTATTCTTGTTGACGAGGATGCTCACTCGCTTCTCCGATTCCTACCACCCCGACGAAGGCCGGGATCCAGTTGCCATGACCATCATGGTGCTGCGATCCGATCGTAAAGGTCATCCCAACGCGGGTTCATCTCTTCGATCAGCCGCAGCTTCCACGGCCTGTTCCACTTCTTGATCCGCCGTTCGCGCAACCGCGCTTCCTGCAGATCGTCATGCACTTCGTACCAGACGAGCAGCGTGCATTCGTGCGCGTCCGTAAAACTATCCGCTACCCGGTTTCGATGCTGCCAGACCCGCTGCATCAGGCCGCTGGTCGAACCGGTGTAGATCGTCCCGTTCCGCCGGCTTGCCATCATATAGACGTAGCCGGCTTTCATCCTGCCTTCCCGTGCTCCCGCGCAGGCGGGAGCCTAGGGCCGCAGGGGTCGTCGCTCAATAACCCTGGGCACCCGCCTGCGCGGGTGCACGGCAAGCCGGTCAGTTCAGCGACCCGTCGATCCCCTTGCACGCCACCAGCAGCTCCTTGACCGCATCGACCGAGACCTGAAGGTTCGCCTTCGCCTCATCGCCCAGCTTGACTTCGACCACCTTCTCGACGCCGCCCGCGCCGATCACCACCGGCACGCCGACGTAGAGGTTGTCGATACCATATTGACCGGTCAGGTGCGCCGCCGCCGGCAGGACGCGCTTCTGGTCGTAGAGATAGGCCTCGGCCATCGCGATGCCGCTGGTCGCAGGCGCGTAATAGGCACTGCCGGTCTTCAGCAGCGCGACGATCTCGCCGCCGCCGCCGCGGGTGCGCTGGACGATCTCGTCCACGCGCTCCTTCGTCGACATGCCCATCGCGATCAGGTCGGTGACGGGGATGCCGCTGACGGTCGAATATTCGAGCACCGGCACCATCGTGTCGCCGTGGCCGCCGAGCACGAAGCTGTTGATGTCCTTCACCGAGACCTTGAACTCCTCGGCGAGGAAGTGGCTGAAGCGCGCCGAATCGAGCACGCCGGCCATGCCGACGACCTTCTGGTGCGGCAGGCCGGAGAATTCACGCAGCGCCCACACCATCGCGTCGAGCGGGTTGGTGATGCAGATGACGAAGGCGTCGGGGGCATGTTCGGCGATCCCCTCACCCACCGCCTTCATCACCTTCAGGTTGATGCCCAGCAGGTCGTCGCGGCTCATGCCCGGCTTGCGCGCGACGCCGGCGGTGACGATGATGACGTCGGCGCCGGCGATGTCGTTGTAATCATTGGTGCCGGTGATCGTCGCGTCGAAGCCTTCGACCGGTCCGCACTGCGACAGGTCCAGCGCCTTGCCCTGCGGCACGCCCTCGACGACGTCGAACAGCACGATGTCGCCCAGCCCCTTCAGGGCGGCCAAATGCGCGAGCGTGCCGCCGATGTTTCCGGCGCCGATCAGCGCGATCTTCTTGCGAGCCACGTTACGTCTCTCCCGTGCGTTGAAGGATCGGGCGCGCCCGAAAACCACCAGCAGACGCGCGAAGTCGCGCCGGCCCATAGGCCGATCGCACGCGCCCGGCAAGGCGTAAAGCGGAGACGTTAACGACTTTTACTGATAATCGCTCGCAATATCAATAGAAGTCAGCCAGGCCCATGCCCCAGCGCCAGATAGTCGGCCGAACGCATCTCCATCAGCCGGCTGGCGGTGCGCTCGAACTCGAACGCGCCGTCACCCGCGACATAGAGGTCGTCGGGCTCGGCGTCGGCGGTCGCGATCAGCTTGACCTTGTGTTCGTACAGCGCGTCGATCAGCGTCACGAAGCGCGCGGCCTCGTTGCGGTTGTCCGGCCCCATGCGCGGAATACCGACGATGATGACGGTGTGGAAATGCCGCGCGATCGCCAGATAGTCGGGCACGCCGCGCGGCTCGCCGCACAGCCGCTTGAAGCTGAACACGCCGACGCCCTTCAGGCTCTTGGGCACATGCAGCGTGCGGCCGCCGGGGATCGCCAGTTCCTCCGACGGCACGTGCGCGCGGTCGGCCGGGTCGAAATCGGTCAGGCGGAAGAAAGCGGCGCTCACCGCCGCGGTCGCCGTCGGCCCGTTGGGCACGTGCCAGGTTTCGCCGTCGCCCAGCCGGTCGAGCCGATAGTCGGTCGGGCCGTTGAGCGCGATCACATCCATCTGCGCGCCGATCAGGTCGATGAACGGCAGGAACAGGTGGCGATTGAGCCCGTCCTTGTAGAGATCGGCCGGCGGGCGGTTCGACGTCGCGACCACCGTCACGCCGCGCGCGAACAGCTCGGTAAACAGCCGCGACAGGATCGCCGCATCGGCCATGTTGTTGACGACGAGTTCGTCGAACGCCAGCAGCCGGACGTCACCGGCGATCGCCGCGGCGACCGGGGGGATGGGATCGCCCTTCTCCTTCTCGCGCTCGGCGCGCAGCCGGTCATGGACCTCGGCCATGAAGGCGTGGAAATGGACACGCCGCTTCCGCCGGATATCCAGGCAGGCGAAGAACAGGTCCATCAGCATCGACTTGCCGCGCCCGACCCCGCCCCACAGGTAGAGCCCGCGCGGCGTCTCCGGCGCGCGGCCCAGCGCGCGCCACAATATGCTGCCGCGCTTCGGGCTGGCTTCGAGGCGGTCGGCGAGATCGGCGAGCCGCCGGGCGGCGTCGGCCTGCGCGGGATCGGGGCGGAGTTCGTCCGAGGCGACCAGCGCGTCGTAGCGGGCGAGGAGTTTGCTCATCTCGTCCCCCTCCTACCGTTCGCCCTGAGCTTGTCGAAGGGCTGCCCTTTTCTTCGCGCCGCAGGCTGCGCGGTCAGGAAGAAAGTACAGTGCTTCGACAAGCTCAGCACGAACGGACGCGGGCATTCACGCCACGCCCTTCGGTGGCGTCGATTTCCGCAGCGTTCCCGAAAACGCCGCGATCGTTGCGTCGCCCTGGACCACCAGACCGCGCACGAAGAGCATCCGTCCGGTTTCGCGCAGCAGTTCGACCCGCGCCTCCACCGCCACGCCGATCGCGCCGCCACCGATGAACTGGGTGGACAGGTCGAGCGTCACCGCCGTACCCGCGTCCAGCACGCCCAGTCCCCGGCAGGCGGCGAACATCGCCATGTCGATAAAGCCGAGCAGCGCGCCGCCATGCAGGTGATCGCGCAGGTTCGAATGCCGCCGCTCGGGCGTCATCC
This sequence comes from Sphingomonas sp., assembly GCF_035910975.1. Classification (GTDB taxonomy): domain Bacteria; phylum Pseudomonadota; class Alphaproteobacteria; order Sphingomonadales; family Sphingomonadaceae; genus Sphingomonas. The sequence continues at coordinate 382,662 of NZ_JAMHWM010000039.1, read as the reverse complement.
GCACGCGCGCGACGCCGTCATCGACCCGCACCGACAGCGGCCCGAGCAGCGAGGGAAAGCGCGTAGGATCGGTCGCCCGCCAGCGTTGCCACCCCGGATGATCGGGGTCGTCCTCCCAGGCGAAGAACCGCGAGACGTCGGCGGCCACGGACGCGACCCTCAGACGATCCGCTCGACCTCCATCTTCTTGATCTCGGCGATCGCCTTGGCGGGCGAGAGACCCTTGGGGCAGGCGTTGGCGCAGTTCATGATCGTGTGGCAGCGATACAGGCGGAACGGATCCTCAAGGTCGTCGAGCCGCTCGCCCGTCATCTCGTCGCGGCTGTCGGCCAGCCAGCGATAGGCCTGGAGCAGGATCGCCGGGCCGAGGAACTTGTCGCTGTTCCACCAGTAGCTGGGGCACGATGTCGAACAGCAGGCGCACAGGATGCATTCGTACAGGCCGTCGAGCTTCTCGCGCTGTTCGGGTGACTGCAGCCGCTCCTTGCCCGCCGGTGCCGGGGTGACCGTCTGCAGCCACGGCTTGATCGAGGCATATTGCGCGTAGAAATGCGTGAAGTCCGGCACCAGATCCTTGATGACGTCCATCGCCGGCAGCGGCGTGATCTTCACCTCGCCCCGGATATCCTCGATCGCCGTCGTGCAGGCGAGGCCGTTCTTGCCGTCGATGTTCATCGAGCACGATCCGCAGATCCCCTCGCGGCACGAGCGGCGGAAGGTGAGCGACGGATCCTGTTCCGACTTGATCTTGATGAGCGCGTCGAGGACCATCGGGCCGCAATCGTCCAGGTCGATCTGGAAACTGTCGTAGCGCGGGTTCTCGCCGCTGTCCGGATCGTAGCGGTACACCTTGAAATTGCGGACTCGCGTGGCGCCTGCCGGGGCCGCGTGGGTGCGGCCCTTGCCCGTGATCTTGCTGTTCTTCGGCAGGGTGAATTCGGCCATGAAAATCCGTCCTAGGCGTCGGTTGGCGGCGCGGCCGGACGGCCGCCCCATTCGAGATCGCGGGTCAGATACATGACCGATGCCAAGGCCGCAAACAGCAAGAGCGAGCCGATGAGAAGCGAATAGGCCTCGAGGCTGAGCAGAACGTAGAGCACCGCGTAGAGCGCGATCAGCAGTCCGGCGATGAAGCCCGCGCGCCGCCGGCTCTTGAGCACCGCGGCCGAATAGGCGGTCAGCAGCGCGACGATCGCGCCACCCGCGACGAGATAGGCGGCGGTGAAGCCGATCACTTCCGCGAAGGCGAGCAGCATGACGAAGAACAGCACCAGCCCGGTGCCGACCAGCAGATACTCGATAGCGGACACGCGCACGCCGCCGACGATATCGAACATCAGGAACGCCATGAAGGTGAAGCCGATGAACAGGAACCCGTATTTCACGCTGCGGTTGACCTGGCTGTAGAGATCGACCGGAGAGACCAGCGTGACGCCGGCCTGGTGATCCCCGACCGCGCCGCCAGCCACATAACCCGACCGGTCCGCGCTCACCGCGGCGGGCGCATCGCTGTCGACAAGCGAGCGGCCAAGCGCGAGGTTGCCGACCCGCCAGCTGGCCGAGAATCCGTCGTCGCCGATCCGCCGCTCGGTCGGCAGGAAGCCGCCCTGAAAGCTCGGGTGGCGCCACGGCGACGTCACCGTCCAGCGGGTATCACCGGCGAGCGGCGCCAGCGTCAGGCTGGCGTTGCCGCGGAAATCATAGGTGAAATCGACCGTGACCGCGCGCTCGCGCAAGGGCGTCGCATCGAGTGCGGCGAAAAACCCCGAACCACCGGTCGCCTCCGGCCCCTTGCCCGGCTGCAGCAGGCGGCGCGCCCCGTCCACCGAAACGCTGGGCGGCGGGCCGTACAGACCGCGCGCGTCGCTGAGGCCGAAGCGAAGCTCGGCGCGGTCGTAGGACAGCGCATCCGCCGTCACGCCGTAGCGCGCCAGATCGGCCGGCAGCGCGAACCGCGCCCGTCCGCTCGTCTTCGCGGCATAGACCACCGCTTCGTATATCGAACGCTGGCGGCGCTCGGGCGACAGGGTGGAACGGATGTCGGCGATGTCGGGCGCGATGCGCAGTTCGCGCCACACCCGGTTGACGCGGGTCACCTGCCGGCCGCCCTCGGTCACCGTTTCGGTGGCATCGGCCTGATAGGGAATGACGAGCAGCGGGCCGGCGATCACCTGGGGACCGCCCCATCCTTCGGCGATCGAATTGCGCGCGGTTTCCGACTGGCTCTGGCGGTCGTAGTTGAGCGCGTAGACGGTAAGCAGGGGGATCGCGAGCAATGCCGCGATGAAGATCGCGAAGGCGAACTTGATGGCCGGCGTGCGCTCGACTCGGTCGGTAAAGGCCATGATCCGCTCCCTGAAAATCCGCCGCCGGTCTATGCCATCGCGCGATGCGCGCCATGAGCGAAAAATGAGCGATCGCTGAAATCACCCCAGATCACGTCGAGCACCAGCCCCGGCTCGCACGCCACCGAATCTTCGATCTCGTACAGCCTGGCCTTCAGGCTGGCGACCTCCATCTTGAGCGCGCAACCCTCGGCCGGGGCGTCGGCAAGCCGGCACCTGAACTCCGAACAGAGCGCGTCGTCGATCGGCCCCTGGAGCTGGACGTGCGGTCGGGCCAGCAACCCAGAATGGATGGCGTTGCCGGATTTCTCGGACATGGGCCGCGCCACCGGCGAGGTGGCGGGAGGTTCCGCATCTTCCAAACGGGCACAGGATAAGGCTCACCGCCCTTTCGGCACGTCCTTCATCGATGCGATCGCGGGCTTGCCGACCGGCGCCGTGGCAGCCTTGGGGCTGCGCGCCTCCAGCGCCGCCAGCCAGCCCGCCGCGCCGGCGCCGAAGCTCGCCTGCGGCTCGGACGGCAGCAACTGGTGGTCGCCCTCCCATTTCGCGATCGTCGCGGTCGCCTCCCCCACTGCCGCCGCCAGCGGCTGGGGCCTGCGCAGCGCATGGTTGACCAGCGCGTCGCCGAAGAAGGTCCAGTCATTGTCGCTGACGCAGCCGAACGACGATCGCTCCGCCGACGCCGCCGTCACGACCACCGATCCGTGCGACGACAGCATCGGCACGAACACCCCCGAATAGCAGGCGCTGACGAACACCAGCCGGTTGGCGATCCCCAGGTCGCTCAACATCTGCCACAGCCGCGTCGGGCTGACCGCGCCATAGCCCTGATCGGCATCATTGTAGACGATCCCCAGCGGCGCGCCGTGGCTGGTGGTGTAGAGCACCAGCACATCCTCGCGCACGTCCATCGCCTCGGCCACGCGGGCGAGCGCCGCGGCGATGTTGTCGGGCGATCCGCGCGGCAGGTCGCTGTCCTTCGATCCGTCCGATCCCGCCAGCACGATCGTGCGGCCGGCGGCGTCATACCGGCGCGACAGCACCTTCGCCGCCTCGCGCGCCTCACGCCCGAAGACGGGATCGCTGTCGAGCGCGACCGACAGCACATAAGCGTCGACCACGCCCCTCCTCTGCGGCTGGACGGCGGCGAGCGCGGTGGCGAGCCGGCGGTGCTCGGCCAGCGTCCAGCGCGCCGGGCGCCCCTGCTCGAACTGTGCGCCACCATCCGCCGCCGCCTGGATTTCCTGTGGAGACGCGCGCGCGAAGATCGGCGGCGGCGCCACGGTATGGGCGGGCGGCTGATAGGCTTGCCCCCCCGCCGCACCCGCCATCATCAGGATCGAAAGCCCCCAGTACCGCACCCGCGCCCCCGCTTGTCCGAAGCGCGCAGGGTCGCGGGGCCGCGCCTCGCCGTCAAGCGTTCAGCACACCTCTGCGGTATTGCGCGGGATCGGCCCCAGCGGAACCCGCGCGGGATGCCCGAAGAAGGGATCGGCGCTTAGCCGGTGACGCTTGCCATAGGCGCGGCCCAGCGCGGCGTGGAGCGCCGGATCATAGGCCTTCAGGTCGCGGTGCGACAGGATGCGCCGCCCGTCGAACGCCGCCAGCCTGTTCGAATTGAACCAGAATTGCGTCCCCTCCGCCCAATATTCGCCGATCGTGGTGGCGGCATATTCGTCCTTCCACCGCCCCGCCGCCAGCGCGTCGCCATACGCCCGCTCGACCGCGGCATACAGGGCGCGATCGGTCCGCTCCGCCGCCATCAGCACATTGTGCGCGAATTCATGGACGAAGATCGTCTCGCCATAATAGCGCGAGGAGCGGAGCCCCAGCAGGTCCTCCGCCGCGCCGCTGGTGAACACCCCGCCCATCCCTCGTGCGCGGGCGTTCCAATAGGCGCGATCGGTCATCGCGCCGATCCGCGTATCATAGTGGATGCGCTCGCACCGCGTCAGGCGCGGGTCGTCGCGCGCGGGCCGCGTCCAGTGACGCTGTTCGGGCAGATCGGTGGTATACTCGTCCTCCGCCATGATCGCGATCCGCGTGCCCACACGGGCGATATCGCGGGCGAGGTCGGGCCGGTGGGCGAGCATCTCGACCACGATCGAGCGCGCGGCGAGCAGGGCCGCGTCGGGCACGTTCGCCGACGACAGGATCGGGATGCCGGCGGCGTCGATGTGCCTGGCGTAGAAGGGATCGGCGTTGAGCGCGGGCGGCGGCGCGGTGATCGTGGGCGATGCCGCGCCGGTGAGGGCCAGCGACAGAACAAGACCGAATGCCGTCCTCAGCATCGCTCGACTCTTGGCATAATCAACGAGCCGTTGCTATATTCCGGGCATGAAGCCCGCGCCCGTCCCGATCGCTGAAAAGCTCGACGGCGGCGATATCGCCGTCGAGCGCGGCTATGAAAGCTGGAAGCGAGCAAAGATCGAAGCCGCTCTCGCCCAGGCGCGGGATCGCGACGCGATGATTCCGGCCGAAGAAGTCTGGCGCCGGCTGGGCTTTGAACGTTAGCTTCACGCCACAGGCACTCGCCGACCTTCACGCCATTAGGGGCTGGATCGCCGAAGACAATCCACGCGCCGCCGACGACGTGCTTTCGCGCATTCGCCAGACGGCGATGATGTTCGGCCAGTTTCCGCTGCTGGGTCGACACGGACACGTCGCGACACCCGCGAATTCGCGGTGACCGGCCTGCCCTATACGATCGTGTACCGCATCGCCTCGGAAAGCGAGATCGACATTCTGACGGTTATTCACCAGCGCCGCCGCTATCCCTGAAAGACGGCGACCACCCTTTTCAGCATTCGCGCCCTACCGTCAGCGCCCTCGCCCAGCCATCAATACACCCGCTTCTTCGGCTCGATATAGTCAATGTCGTCGCTCAGCGTGTAGTCGTGCACCGGGCGGTAATCGATCTTCACCGCGCCGCCCTTGCCGCCCCAGCCGTCGAACGTCGCGATGGTATGCTTCATCCAGTTGGCGTCATCGCGATCGGGGAAATCCTCGTGCATATGGGCGCCGCGGCTTTCCTTGCGGTTTTCCGCGCAGCGCATCGTCACCACGGCCTGGCTGACGAGGTTGTCGAGCTCGAGCGTCTCGACCAGATCGGTGTTCCAGATCAGCGAGCGATCGGTGATGCCGATGTCGTTCATCGACCGGTACACCATGTCCATGTGCTCGACACCCTCGGCGAGCAGCTTCGAATCGCGGAACACTGCGGCGTGGCGCTGCATCGTCTTCTGCATGTCGGCGCGGATCGCGGCGGTCGGCGATCCGCCCTTGGCGTTGCGGAAGTGATCTAGCCGCGCGAGCGACATATCTTCCGAACCCTTGGGCAGGTCCACGTGCGGCGAATTGGGCCTGACCAGTTCCTTCAGACGCAGCCCGGTCGCGCGACCGAACACGACCAGATCGATCAGCGAATTGGAACCCAGCCGGTTGGCGCCGTGCACCGAAACGCACGCCGCTTCGCCCACCGCGAACAGGCCGGGCACGACGCTGTCCGGATCGCCGTCCTTCAGCGTCACGACCTCGCCATGATAGTTACAGGGAATGCCGCCCATGTTGTAGTGGACGGTCGGCACCACCGGCAGCGGCTGGCGCGTCAGATCGACGTTGGCGAAGACCTTGCCGGTCTCGGTGATGCCCGGCAGCCGCTCGGCCAGCACCTTGGGATCGATGTGGTCGAGGTGAAGGAAGATATGGTCCTTCTCCTTGCCAACGCCGCGCCCTTCGCGGATTTCCATCGCCATCGAGCGCGAGACGACGTCGCGGGACGCGAGGTCCTTGGCCGACGGGGCATAGCGTTCCATGAACCGCTCGCCCTCGGAATTGGTCAGGTATCCGCCCTCGCCGCGCGCGCCCTCGGTGATGAGGACACCGGCGCCGTAGATGCCGGTCGGGTGGAACTGGACGAATTCCATGTCCTGCAACGGAAGCCCGGCGCGCAGCACCATCGCGTTGCCGTCGCCGGTGCAGGTGTGCGCGCTGGTCGCCGACTGGTACACGCGCCCGCCACCGCCGGTCGCCAGCACCACGGCATGGCTGCGGAAGCGGTGGATGCTGCCGTCCTCCATGCACAGCGCGATCACGCCGCGGCATTTGCCGTCTTCCATGATGAGGTCGAGCGCGAAATATTCGATGTAGAAATCGGCGTCGTACTTCAGGCTCTGCTGGTACAGCGCGTGGAGCATCGCGTGGCCGGTGCGGTCGGCGGCGGCGCAGGTGCGCTGCACGGGCGGCCCGGCGCCCATGTTCTGCATGTGCCCGCCAAACGGGCGCTGGTAGATGGTGCCGTTGTCGTTGCGGCTGAACGGCACACCGGCGTGCTCCAGCTCGTACACCGCCTGCGGCGCGTTGCGCACCATATATTCGATCGCGTCCTGGTCGCCGAGCCAGTCGGAGCCCTTGACGGTGTCATACATGTGCCACGACCAGTGATCGGGCGAATTGTTGCCGAGCGACGCCGCGATCCCGCCCTGCGCGGCGACGGTGTGGCTGCGCGTCGGGAACACCTTGGTGATGCACGCCGTCTTCAGGCCCGCCTCGGCCGCGCCCATCGTCGCGCGCAGGCCCGAACCGCCGGCGCCGACCACCACCGCGTCATAGCTATGGTCGATGATCTTGTAGGCGCCGTTTGATACTGGGGCGGACATTATTTCAGGCTTCCCGTGAAGGCGATCTTGAGGATGGCGAAGACGGCGGTCGCGCCCATCCCGATCGTGAAGATGTTGAGCAGCAGCAGCGCGGCGACGCGGCTGGCGTCATGCTGGTAATCCTCGATCACCACCTGCAGCCCGAGGCGGAAATGCCAGAAGACCGAGACGACCAGCAGGATCAGTGGCACCGCCGTCCACGGCGTCGCCAGCCACTGCAGCACGTCGGCATGGCCGTATCCGGGCAGGCGGGCGATGCTGATGAAGAACCACAGCATCAACAGGATGTTGCTGCCCGCGGTCACCCGCTGCAGCCACCAGTGGTGCGCGCCCTCCTTGGCGCTGCCCAGACCGCGCACGCGGCCGATCGCGGTTCCCTGTCCCATCGTCAGCGCCCCATCACGATATAGGCCCAGAAGGCCGCGGTGCCGAGCACCGAGAAGACCAGCGTAGCGATCGCCGACACGCGGTTCGCCTTCAGCTCGAAATTGGCGCCCAAATCCATGAACAGATGGCGGACGCCGTTGGCCAGATGCTGGAAGAACGCCCAGGTCAGCCCGACGCCGAGCACATAGCCGAGCGGCGCCAGCGGCCCGGTGAACCAGGACAGGAACTGCGCGTAGGACGCCTCGCCCGCAGCGGCAGCCGCCAGCCACCAGACGAACAGGATCGTGCCGACCGTCGCCAGCCCCGATCCGGTCGCGCGGTGCAGGATTGAGACGAGCATCGCCGGGCTCCACCGGTACACCTGGAGGTGCGGGGCGCGCGGGCGGGCGGGTCGGTGCGCGGTGGCCAAGGGCAGGTGTCCTTTACGTCGCGAAGAAATGTCGCGGGGTCCCTTGGCAAGCACGCCCCGTCGATGCAAGCGCCGCGCGGTTGTTGCGAATCACTTGCAGGGCAGCGGGATCAGCTAACCGGGCTGGCGCTCGACCGGGACCGGGGTGAGTTCCAGCACATCGAGCCTGCGGCCGTCGCGCTCGGGAAGCACCAACCGCCAGCGGAACGAACCGACCCGCTCGACAACGCCGGCGACATCGCGTTCGCGATCGGCGCCATAGGTCAGCGCCGTCTCGCCGGGCTTCTGCTGCCGGGCGCCGAGGAACACGTAACGGCGATCGGCGCTGGGATAGAGCAGTCCCGCGGGCAACTCGCTGCCGGTCTGCTTGGCGAGCGTCAGCACATTGCCCTCGCCGCTCTGGACGTAGCAGAAATTGGCCGGAAAGCTGCGCAGCCGGTTGGCCTCCAGCCGCAGCACGCGGCACGAATAGGAACCGGGCGACAATTCCGGGTGATCGAGCGCGGCGTCGGGCGTCAGCAGCGCGCCTTCCGCCGTCACCGCGGAGCGGCTGCGCACAGGGATCCGCTGTATGGCACGCGCCCAGGCGGCGGGCAGTTCGTCGATACGCTCGGCGTCGCCGGCGTCCGCCGCCTCGCGCCACGCCTCCACCGGCTCGACCGTCACGCTCGCGCCGCCGCCCCGCCCGGTCTGCGCGGCGCATCCCGCCATCATCGGGGCGAGCAGAAAGGCAGCGAGAAACGCGCGTCGCATGGGAATATCCGATTGATTGAGAAAACCTTACCAAAAGGTCGCCGGAAATGGTTAACGAAAGGTAAATATCGTCCCCGCCACGGCACAGCTCGACCGCCCCCCGGGGCGTTTCGACGCTGACGCCCGGCGCGCCCATTTCGCTTCCGTTTCGTCGGGCCGCTGCCTATATGCTGGGCATGGACGATACCCCCGACACCACCCCCAACAGCAACGAGTACGGCGCCTCCTCGATCAAGGTCCTCAAGGGCCTCGACGCGGTGCGCAAGCGGCCCGGCATGTACATCGGGGACACCGACGACGGATCGGGCCTGCACCATATGGTGTTCGAGGTCAGCGACAATGCGATCGACGAGGCGCTGGCCGGGCATTGCGACCGCATCGTCATCCAGCTCAACGCCGAAGGATCGGTGAGCGTCGAGGACAACGGCCGCGGCATCCCGACCGGCATCCACCCGGAAGAGGGCGTGTCGGCGGCCGAGGTCATCATGACCCAGCTTCACGCCGGCGGAAAGTTCGAGAACACGTCCGACGACAACGCCTACAAGGTGTCGGGCGGCCTGCACGGCGTGGGCGTCAGCGTGGTCAACGCGCTGAGCGAATATCTGGATCTGACGATCTGGCGCGACGGGCAGGAACATTACATGCGCTTCGCCCACGGCGACGCCGTGGCCCCGCTCAAGGTCGTCGGCCCCGCGCCGGAGGGCAAGAAGGGAACGAAGGTCACCTTCCTCCCCTCCCCCGCGACCTTCAAGATCACCGAATTCGACTTCGAAAAGCTCGAACACCGCTACCGCGAACTCGCGTTCCTCAATTCGGGCGTGCGCCTGTTCCTGCGCGACGCGCGGCACGAGGAGGCGAAGGAGATCGAGCTCTATTACGAAGGCGGGATTGCCGCATTCGTGAAGTGGCTGGATCGCAACAAGACACCGCTGATGCCCGATCCCGTCGCCATCACCGGTACGCGCGACGACGTGACGATCGACGTCGCGCTGGAATGGAACGACTCATATTATGAGAACGTCCTGGCCTTCACCAACAACATCCCCCAGCGCGACGGTGGCACGCACATCGCCGCGTTCCGCGCGGCGCTGACCCGCACGATCAACAATTACGCCGACAAGTCCGGGCTGCTGAAGAAGGAGAAAGTCTCCCTCACCGGCGACGACATGCGTGAAGGGCTGACCGCGATCGTCTCCGTCAAGCTGCCCGATCCCAAATTCTCGTCGCAGACCAAGGACAAGCTGGTCTCTTCCGAAGTCCGCCAGCCGCTCGAGGCACTGATGGCCGACAAGCTGGCCGAATGGCTGGAGGAGAATCCGGCCACCGCAAAGGCGATCGTCCAGAAGGTGATCGACGCTGCCGCCGCGCGCGAGGCGGCGAAGAAGGCGCGCGAGCTGACCCGGCGCAAGGGCGCGATGGACATCGCCAGCCTGCCCGGCAAGCTCGCCGACTGTCAGGAACGCGATCCGGCCAAATCCGAGTTGTTCCTGGTCGAGGGCGACTCCGCCGGTGGCTCCGCGAAACAGGGCCGCGACCGGCATTACCAGGCGATCCTGCCCCTGCGCGGCAAGATCCTGAACGTCGAGCGCGCGCGGTTCGATCGGATGCTTTCCAGTCGCGAAATCGGCACGCTGATCCAGGCGATGGGCACCGGCATCGGCCGGGACGACTTCAACCTCGAGAAGCTGCGCTATCACAAGATCGTCATCATGACCGACGCCGACGTCGACGGCGCGCACATCCGCACCCTGCTGCTGACCTTCTTCTACCGCCAGATGCCCGAGATCATCCAGGCCGGGCACCTCTTCATCGCGCAGCCGCCGCTGTACAAGGCGTCGAAGGGCCGGTCGGAAGTGTATCTGAAGGACGATCAGGCGCTCGACCAGTATCTGGTCGATGCCGGCGTCGCCCTGACCGTGCTGGAAACGCAGGGCGGCGCGCGGTCGGGCGACGACCTGCGCGAGCTGGTCGATCACGCGCGGCGGATGCGCACGCTGATGCGCTTCGTCCCCCGTCGCTATCCGTCCGAGATCGTCGAGGCGCTGGCGCTGGCGGGCGCGCTCGATCCCGAGGCGACGCGCGACCGGCGCGCGGGTCGGCTGGCGGCGGTCACCGCGCGGCTCGACCAGACCGACGAGGACGCCCGCTGGTCGGCGCGCGTGTCGGAGGATGGCGGCTTCCATTTCGAGCGGCTGTGGCGCGGCGTGACCGATCATCACATCGTCGAGGCGGCGTTCCTCGGCTCGGCGGAGGGGCGCAAGCTCCACGCGCTGGCCGCCGAAATGTCCGAAAGCTATGCGACGCTCGCCAAGCTGGTGCCATTGAAGGGCGCAGCGCAGGCCGAGGACGCGGCGGCGGACGATGAGGATGCCCCCGTCGTCGGCAAGGGCGAGACGCTGGTCGCGCGCCCCTCGCAGCTGCTCGACGCGGTGCTGGCGACGGGCCGCAAGGGCCTGAGCATCCAGCGCTATAAGGGCCTTGGCGAAATGAACGCCGACCAGTTGTGGGAAACCACGCTCGATCCGGCCAACCGGTCGATGCTGGTCGTGCAGATCGACCAGGCCGATGTGGCGGACGAGATCTTCACCCGCCTGATGGGCGACGTTGTCGAGCCGCGACGCGAGTTCATCCAGGAAAACGCGCTGACGGTGGCGAATCTGGACGTGTAGCGGGCACCCTCGGCTTGCGACAGCAAGCCGAGGAGATGCCACGTCGGGCAGCGGTGCGAGCAACGCTCGCTCCGCCTGACGACGTGGCGCCAGCCAGCCCTTTTTACCGCCCGCGCGCCACATCATCCTCCCGCGCCGCCATCAGCTGGCGCACCCGATCGACATCGGCCTCGGCCTCATTCCCCCGCCCCAGCAGCGCCGACGCCCGTTCGTAGCGGGTCAGCGCATCGCGCAGGTCGCCCCGCGCCTCCGCGCACACACCCAGATCGAACACCGTGGCGACATGGTCCGCCACCTCGCGATCGATCGCTTCCCAGCCCGCGCACGCGCCGGGCAGGTCGCGCTGCGACTGTTTGACCACCGCCTTGAAGCGGGTCGCGGCACCCTTGGGCAACCCCTTGGTATTCTCGCGAAAGCGCACGCTGTAGCCGCGCACGGTCGGTGCGAAGACGCCGCGCAGTTCACCGGCGATCTCGCCGATCATGCGCTGGACGCTGGTCTCGGCCGTTTCGGATGGCTTCTGGTCGCCGCACCAGCTGATCTCCTTGCGGCGCTTCGGCTCGCCCGACCAGGCGATCGCCTCGCGGCTCGCCACGCGGACGCTGGCGGTCAGCTCCACGATGCGGCGCTTGCACGGGATGTCCTGCTCCTCCTCGCGCACGCACTTGTTCCTGTCGCCGCGCTCGACACAGCGCTTTTCCTTCTTCCGGTAATTCTCCTCGCGCACGCCGGTGGAGACCGCGCCGGTGACCGCCCCTTCGGCATCGCGCCGGTCGGGGCGGATCGCGAAATGCGGACGACCATCGTCCTCCGCCGCCAGCAGCGCGCGTTCGAGCGCGAGCGACAGTTGCGGGCCATCGCGGCCGGTGAAGCGTTCGACCGCCAGCGAATCGAGCATCGCGACCTGTCGGCTGCCCGCCGGAAACTTGCCGGTCAGATCGACATCTTCGGCGTGGGCGGTGGTGGCGGCCGCACAGGCCAGCACCACGGCGGATATGCGCTTCATGATCGTCCCCCTTATAGTGGCCACCCTAGGCTCGATCAGCGCAGCGCGTCGAGAATGTCGATCAACTGCCCGCGCCGACGCGCGCCGAGCGGATCGAGCACCGCCGCTTCCGCCGCCGCCTCGGTCGCCAGCAGCGATGCCGCCAGCGACGCGCCGGCGCCGGTCAGCGCGATTGTCTGGTATCGGCGATCCTCCCGCCCCGCAGCCGCGCGCACCACCAACCGCCGGGCACGCAGCCGGTCGACCAGTCGCGTCACCCCGCCGCGCGTCAACCCGCACGCCTCGGCCAGCGCGCTCGGCGCCACGGCCCCCAGCCGGTGGAGCGCGCGCAGCAGCCGCCACTCGCCCGTCGCCAGCCCCTGTGCGGCAAGCGCGGGCGCGAGGCGGTGATCGATCCCTTCCCGCAGGGCGTCGAGGCGATCGATGAACGACAAAACCATGGACAGGCCCAACACGCAAAGCGGTTGATGTGTCAACCAACACGCTTTGCCCGGTTGCGCGGGGGGCGACCCGATGCTAGGCGCGCCGCGACCCGAACGGGGGCCGCACGCAGAGTCGGCCCCTTTTCTTCCAAGGGTCGCACCCAGTTTATCCCAAGAGGAACGACGCGCTCGTGGAAAGCACCGGCGGTATTCAGGCAAGCCTCAGCGGGCGCTACGCGACCGCGCTGTTCCAGCTGGCCCGCGATGCCAAGACGATCGACGCGGTCGAGGCGAGCCTCGCTACCGTCAAGCAGGCACTGGCCGAATCGGCGGATTTCGCGGCGCTGACCACCAGCCCGGTGATCGGCCGGGTCGCGGCCGGCAGGGCGGTGGCCGCGGTCGCCAAATCGCTCAAGCTCGACGCGACGACGACGAAGTTCCTGGGCGTGCTCGCCGAGAACCGTCGCCTGCGCGATCTGCCGGCGATCGTCCGCGCCTTCCGCAGCCTTGCCGCCCAGCATCGCGGCGAGACGACGGCCGAGGTCACCTCCGCCCATCCGCTCAGCGAAGCGCAGGTGGTCGAGCTGAGGCAGGCGCTGCGCAACCGCGTCGGCCGCGACGTTTCGGTCGACCTCTCGGTCGATCCCTCGCTCCTCGGCGGGCTGGTCGTGAAGATCGGCAGCCAGATGATCGATTCGTCGATCAAGACCCGTTTGAATTCCCTCGCGCACGCGATGAAAGGCTAAGGCAAAGACGATGGATATCCGCGCCGCAGAAATCTCCAAGGTCATCAAGGACCAGATCGCCAATTTCGGCACCGAAGCGACGGTCAGCGAGACCGGCCAGGTGCTGTCGGTCGGTGACGGCATCGCCCGTATCCACGGCCTCGACAACGTCCAGGCGGGCGAGATGGTCGAATTCGCCAACGGCGTGCAGGGCATGGCGCTGAACCTGGAGGCCGACAACGTCGGCGTCGTGATCTTCGGTTCGGACTCGGAAATCCGCGAAGGCGACACCGTCAAGCGCACCGGCACCATCGTCGATGTTCCGGTCGGCAAGGGCCTGCTGGGCCGCGTCGTGGACGGCCTGGGCAACCCGATCGACGGCAAGGGCCCGATCGCCGGCGACCAGCGCAGCCGCGTCGAGGTGAAGGCGCCGGGCATCATTCCGCGCCAGTCGGTGTCGGAGCCGATGCAGTCGGGCCTGAAGGCGATCGACGCTCTCGTGCCCGTCGGCCGTGGCCAGCGCGAGCTCATCATCGGCGACCGCCAGACCGGCAAGTCGGCCGTCGCGATCGACACCTTCATCAACCAGAAGGGCGTCAATTCGGGCAGCGACGAGTCGAAGAAGCTCTACTGCGTCTATGTCGCGGTCGGCCAGAAGCGCTCGACCGTCGCGCAGCTCGTCCGCACGCTCGAAGAAAACGGCGCGATGGAATATTCGATCGTGGTCGCCGCGACCGCGTCGGAACCCGCGCCGATGCAGTTCCTCGCGCCCTACACGGGTGCTGCGATGGGCGAGTATTTCCGTGATAACGGCATGCACGCGCTGATCGTGTTCGACGATCTGTCGAAGCAGGCGGTCGCCTATCGCCAGATGTCGTTGCTGCTTCGCCGCCCGCCGGGCCGCGAAGCCTATCCGGGCGACGTGTTCTACCTGCACAGCCGCCTGCTGGAGCGCGCCGCAAAGATGTCGGACGCGCAGGGCGGCGGTTCGCTGACCGCGCTGCCGATCATCGAGACGCAGGCGGGCGACGTGTCGGCGTACATCCCGACCAACGTGATCTCGATCACTGATGGCCAGATCTTCCTGGAAACCGACCTGTTCAACGCCGGCATCCGTCCGGCGATCAACGTCGGCCTGTCGGTCAGCCGCGTCGGCTCGGCCGCGCAGACCAAGGCGATGAAGAAGGTGTCGGGCTCGATCAAGCTGGAGCTGGCGCAGTATCGCGAAATGGCGGCGTTCGCGCAGTTCGGCTCGGACCTCGACGCCTCGACCCAGAAGCTGCTCAACCGCGGCGCGCGCCTGACGGAGCTGCTCAAGCAGCCCCAGTTCTCGCCGTTGCCGTTCGAGGAGCAGACGGTGTCGATCTTCGCCGGCACCCAGGGCTATATCGACGCGATCCCGGTCGCCGCGGTGACCCGCTACGAAGCCGCGATGCTCGCCGACATGCGCGCCAACCACGCCGATATCCTGACCGCGATCCGCGATGCGAAGGATCTGAAGGACGACGTGCGCGACAAGCTGAAGGCCGCGCTGGCGCAGTTCGGCAAGACGTTCGCGTAATGAGCCGTCACCCCAGCGAAAGCTGGGGTCTCAGGCCGCCAACCGCGCGGTCTGTGTCACGAGATCCCGGCGTTCGCCGGGATGACGAATTGGGAATGAGATGGCGTCACTGAAGGCCCTCAAGATCCGCATCGGCTCGGTGAAGTCGACGCAGAAGATCACCAAGGCGATGAAGATGGTCGCCGCCGCCAAGCTGCGCCGCGCGCAGGAGGCGGCGGAGGCCGGTCGTCCCTATGCCGCGACCCTCGAACGCGTGGTCGCCAGCCTCGCGAGCAAGGTGACGGTCAGTGAATCGTCGCCGAAGCTGCTGGCCGGCACGGGCAAGGACCAGGTCCACCTGTTCGTCGTCGCGACCAGCGACCGTGGCCTGGCCGGCGCGTTCAACACCAACATCGCCCGCCTTGCGAAGAAGCGCGCCGACGAACTGGTGGCCCAGGGCAAGACGGTGAAATTCTACACCATCGGCCGCAAGGGCCGCGCGGTGCTGCAGCGCCAGTATCGCGACGCGATGGCGCACGGGATCGAGCCGGGCGATCTCGGCAAGCTCGCCTTCGCCGACGCGCGCGGCTACGCCGACGACCTGATCGCGCGGTTCGAGAAGGGCGAATTCGACGTCGCCCACCTGTTCTTCTCGACCTTCCGGTCGGTGATGACGCAGGAGCCGACCGAGCAGCAGATCATCCCCGTGAAGGTGCCGGAGGGCCGCGTCGCCGCATCCGCCGACACCGGCATGGCCGCCGTCACCTACGAACCCGACGAGGAGTCGATCCTCGCCGACCTGCTGCCGCGCAACGTCGCGATCCAGCTGTTCCGCGCGATGCGCGAGAACGCCGCGTCGGAACAGGGCAGCAAGATGACCGCGATGGACAATGCCACCCGCAACGCGGGCGACATGATCAAGAAGCTCACCACCGAATATAACCGCACCCGCCAGGCCGCGATCACGACCGAGCTGGTGGAAATCATCTCGGGCGCGGAAGCGCTCTAAGAGTTACGAGGCAAGGACAAAGACATGGCCACCGCCGCTAAGACCAAGAGCGCCGCGAGCGCGACCACCACCAATGTCGGCCGCATCAGCCAGGTGATCGGCGCCGTCGTCGACGTGACGTTCGACGGTTCGCTGCCGTCGATCCTCTCCGCGCTGGAAACCGACAACAACGGCAACAAGCTGGTGCTCGAAGTCGCGCAGCATCTGGGCGAGAATACCGTCCGCACGATCGCGATGGACGCGACGGAAGGCCTGACCCGCGGCCAGACCGTGACCGACACCGGCTCGCAGATCCGCGTGCCGGTCGGCCCGAAGACGCTGGGCCGCATCCTGAACGTCGTCGGCGAGCCGATCGACGAGCGCGGCCCGGTCGGCGCGGAAACCACCGCCCCGATCCACGCGCAGGCGCCCGCCTTCGTCGACCAGTCGACCGAAACGAGCATCCTCGTCACCGGCATCAAGGTGATCGATCTGCTCGCACCCTATTCCAAGGGCGGCAAGATCGGCCTGTTCGGCGGAGCCGGCGTGGGCAAGACCGTGCTGATCCAGGAACTGATCAACAACATCGCCAAGGGCCATGGCGGCACGTCGGTGTTCGCGGGCGTGGGTGAGCGCACCCGCGAGGGCAACGACCTGTACCACGAGTTCCTCGACGCGGGCGTCATCGCCAAGGACGCCGACGGCAACCCGACGCCCGAGGGGTCGAAGGTGGCGCTGGTGTTCGGCCAGATGAACGAGCCGCCGGGCGCCCGCGCGCGCGTCGCGCTGTCGGGCCTGACGATCGCCGAATATTTCCGCGACGTGGAGGGGCAGGACGTGCTGTTCTTCGTCGACAACATCTTCCGCTTCACCCAGGCGGGTTCGGAAGTGTCGGCGCTGCTCGGCCGCATCCCGTCGGCCGTGGGCTATCAGCCCACCCTGTCGACCGACATGGGCGCGCTGCAGGAACGCATCACCTCGACCAACAAGGGTTCGATCACGTCGGTGCAGGCGATCTACGTGCCCGCCGACGATCTTACCGATCCGGCGCCGGCAACCTCGTTCGCCCACCTGGACGCAACGACCGTGCTGAACCGCGCGATTTCGGAACTGGGCATCTATCCGGCGGTCGATCCGCTCGATTCGACCAGCCGCGTGCTGAGCCCCGCGGTCGTCGGCCAGGAGCATTACGACACCGCGCGTGCGGTCCAGGAAACGCTGCAGAAGTACAAGGCGCTGCAGGACATCATCGCCATCCTGGGCATGGACGAGCTGTCCGAGGAGGACAAGCTGACCGTCCAGCGTGCGCGCAAGATCCAGCGCTTCCTGTCGCAGCCGTTCCACGTCGCCGAAGTCTTCACCGGCATCGCCGGCAAGTTCGTGTCGATCGAGGATACGGTGAAGTCGTTCAAGGCGGTGGTCGAGGGTGAGTATGATCACCTGCCCGAGGCCGCCTTCTACATGGTCGGCGGCATCGAGGAAGCGATCGCCAAGGGCAAGAAGCTGGCCGAGGACGCGTAAATCCTTCTCCCGGTGGGAGAAGGATACGAAGGCTTGGCGGCGTGCCGCCTGGCCGGAGTTGGATGAGGGCGGCTTTGGGCAAAGCGCCCGACCCTCACCCTCCCACCGCCTGTCGGCGGCGGGCCCCTCCCTCTCCCGATGGGAGAGGGGTTTAGGATCGAGACATGCTGCACTTCGAACTCGTCACGCCTGAAAAGCTCGTCCGGTCCGAGGACGTGTACATGGTCGTCGTCCCCGGCACCGAGGGCGATTTCGGCGTGCTGGAAGGTCATGCCCCCCTGATGTCGACGATCCGCGATGGCGAACTGGCGATCTACAAGACGCAGAACGGCGCGCCCGAGACGATCCGCATCGAGGGCGGTTTCGCCGAGGTCAACGGCACCGGCCTGGTCGTGCTGGCGGAGACGGTGGCGGCCTGACCCTTTTCCGTCTTGCTCCCCGCGCAAGCGGGAGCATGGATAGGTCATTTCATCCGCCGAAAGCTCCACCGCATCGGCTTGCTGCCGTCGGCAAGCGACACCTCGGCCTTCAGCAGTTCCCCCTCCCGCCAGTACCGGATACGCTGCGGATAGTCGTGCGCGGGGTTGGCGAAGGCGATCTCGCCCTCCTTTGCCGACGCCATCGGAAAGGCCGAGCGCGGGGCGCCGCGGGGCGAGGCCCAGAACACCGGCCGACCATCCGGATCGGGCAAGATCTGCATCGCTTCCCACATCGTCAGCCGGTCACCGTTGCCCGCGCGGTTGCTGCCCAGCATCGATCCGGCCCGCGGAATCGTCCAGCATTCCTCGGTCCAGCGCGGCGCCCTGTCCTCGATCCAGCAGCCGGCCATCCACGACGGCAGGGGGGCGCCCGGGTCCGGCGCTGCCCCGATCACTATCCCGGCTCCCAATATTATCGCGATCACCCGCATCCTCGTTCCCTCCCGTCAATTGCACCGTTTCGATAGCGTGCGGCGGGACCGCTGGCTTGAACCGACACGACATGCCACGCTGTGACGATGAAGTATCGCGAACACACGGTTCCGACCCGCCTGACCGGATGGGTCGCGGGATTGTGGACCCTGCAGGCGACCGGAGATGAATGGATCGAGCATGAGGCGACGCCCGACGGATGCATCGAGGTCATCCGGCGGCATTCCGGCCGTTCGATATGGGGAACCGAACAGCCCCCGCGCTTCGCGACCGGGCTCACGGAGCGGAGCGTCGCATTCAGCTTCTCGCCTGGGACCCGGTTCTCCGGAATCCGCCTGTGGCCATGGGCGTGGCATGCACTGAGCGACAGACCCTGCCGGGAGTTGGCTGGTCGCTGGATCGCGCTGGAGCCCTGCTCGCGGATCGGGGCGCTCCTCGATGGCGATTCGGCTACCGCGCTCGCCGCAGCCCTGCCGGACCCACCGCCAGCGATCGCCCGAACGGTGCAGAACGCGGTAAGTGTCGGCGACATCGTCGCGGAAACCGGGCTGTCGCACCGGCAGGTCCAGCGCTGGTTCGCCGCCACGGTCGGGATATCTCCGCGCCGCTACCTTCGCTTGCTGCGGTTCCGCGCCGCGATGCGGGCGCTGCCGCAATCAGAGCCGTTGGCTGGGACAGCCGCTGATGCAGGCTATGCCGACCAGCCGCACATGACTCGCGATTTCCGCAGCCTGTCGGGCATCACGCCGGCGTCGGCGAAGCGCCGGGCGACCGGGCCATTCCTGTGATCGGCGAACTTGGTTAGACAATTGTAAAGCCTTGGACGGTAACCCTCCTGCCCAAGACCATGCGGGCGATCCGTATCCGAGGGACCAGATGAGCGCATTCGGCCGACGCAACGGACTGACGGGAGGACCGGGCGTACGCCCGGCGTTCGGCGTGGCGCGCCCGATGCAGGGCGGCTCCGCGCGGCCCGCCGAGCCCGAGGGCGGCGAGCAGTTCCCGCCGATCTCCAGCGTGCCGCTGCCCAGCCCGGTTCCCGAGCCCGCGACGCCCGACGCCGCACCGCTCACCGGACAGCAGGCGGCGATAGGCGATTCGATGGCGCGCCTCGCCGAACGTCAGGCGGCATCGTCCTCGCCCGCCAGTGACCGTGGCGGCGAAGGGTTCGAATCGTCGATCCACCGCATCAAGGAACAGGTGCTGCCGCGCCTGCTCGAACGCGTCGATCCCGAAGCCGCAGCCACGCTCAGCAAGGATGAGCTGGCCGAGGAATTCAGGCCCATCATCGGCGAGGTGCTCGCCGAACTGAAACTGACGCTCAACCGGCGCGAACAGTTCGCGCTGGAAAAGGTGCTGGTCGATGAACTGCTTGGCCTGGGCCCGCTGGAAGAACTGCTGTCCGATCCGGCGATCAGCGACATCATGGTCAACGGCCCGCTGCAGACCTTCATCGAACGCAAGGGCAAGCTGGAGCTCGCCAGCATCCAGTTCCGCGACGAGGAGCATCTGTTCCAGATCGCGCAGCGCATCTGCAATTCGGTCGGCCGCCGCGTCGACCAGACGACGCCTCTGGCCGACGCCCGCCTGAAGGACGGCAGCCGCGTCAACGTGATCGTGCCGCCGCTGTCGCTCAAGGGCACGGCGATCTCGATCCGTAAATTCTCCGATAAGCCGATCACGCTCGACATGATGGCGGGCTTCGGCAGCATGTCCCAGAAGATGGCGACGTGCCTGAAGATCGCGGGCGCGTGCCGGTTCAACATCGTCATTTCGGGCGGCACCGGCTCGGGCAAGACGACGATGCTCAACGCGCTGTCCAAGATGATCGATCCTGGCGAGCGCGTGCTGACGATCGAGGACGCGGCCGAGCTTCGGCTCCAGCAGCCGCACTGGCTGCCGCTCGAAACGCGCCCGCCGAACCTGGAGGGTCAGGGCGAGATCACCATCCGCGATCTCGTCAAGAACGCGCTGCGTATGCGCCCCGACCGCATCATCCTGGGCGAAATTCGTGGATCGGAATGTTTCGATCTGCTCGCCGCGATGAACACAGGCCACGACGGATCGATGTGCACGCTCCACTCCAACTCCCCGCGCGAATGCCTGGGGCGTATGGAGAACATGGTGATGATGGGCGACATCAAGATTCCGAAGGAGGCGATCAGCCGCCAGATCGCCGATTCGGTCGACATGATCGTCCAGGTAAAGCGCCTGCGCGACGGCAGCCGCCGCGTGACCAACATCACCGAGGTGATCGGCATGGAAGGCCCGGTGATCGTCACGCAGGAACTGTTCAAGTTCGAGTATCTGGACGAGACGGCGGACGGCAAGATCGTCGGCGAATACCGCTCGATGGGCCTGCGCCCCTACACTCTCGACAAGGCGCGCCAGTACGGCTTCGACCAGGCGTATCTGGAGGCGTGTCTGTAGGCGACTGACGCCCCCTCTTTCGAGAGTGGGCTTTCGCGATTGCGCCGCCCTCCAAACCCGCTAACAGCAGGGGGGAGATGCGCGTCCTCCGGCTTGCCGCCCTTGCCCTGATCGTCGCCCTGCCCGCCGCGGCGCAGCAGCGCCCGGCCGCGAGCAAACCACGCGTGATCTCGCCCGCCACGCTGTCGCCCGCGCCGACACTCAGCCCGGAAAGCGAGGCCTTGTGGGTCGGCTTCGACATGACGCCGGGCAACCAGATGGTCTTCGCCATGATGGTCAACGGGCGTCCGGCGACCGCGATCCTCGATACCGGCGTCAACTTCACCCTCGCCTCCACCGGCTTCGCGCAGGCGCTCGGCCTCAAGCCCGTCGCCTCGGGACAGGCGACTGCGATCGGCGGTTCGCTGGCGATCAGCTGGGCGAGCGTCGAGACGCTCGGCTTCGGCGGCCTTTCACGCCACGGCGGGCGGCTGGGTATCGCCGACCTGACCGCGCTGGCGACCGGCACCGCCAAGCCGGTCGATGTCGTGGTGGGGGCGGACCTGCTCGCGAGGCACGCGCTCGATATCGATTTCGACAGGCGCCGCTTTCGCATGCTGCCGAGCGGCCGGATGCCGTTTCGCGGCACGTCCGTGCCGCTGTCGATCGCCCCGCAATCGGGCGTGTTCATGACCGAGATGACGCTGGGGACCGCCCGGATGCGCCCCGTGCTGCTCGATACCGGCGACGGGTCCTACGCCACCGTCTCGCGAGAGGCGTGGGTGACGACCAGGCTGCCCGACACTGGCATGACATCGGGCTTCGCGGTGGGCCTTGCCGGCCCGATCGAGACCGATCTGGTGGTGCTCCCGACGATGCGGCTGGGGCCGATGACCGCCCGCAACGTGGAAGTCAGGATCGAGAATCCGCGCGGCTATTCGACGCTGACCGGTACGGCGGGGCGGATCGGATCGGGGCTGCTCCAGCGCTACCGCGCCTTGCTCGATCCGGCGGCGAAGCGGATGATCCTTGCACCTGGCAAACAGGTCGACGCGATGCCGCTCAAATCGACCAGCGGGCTGATCCTGTCCTATGAAGGCAAGGCGCTGCGCGTCATCCATGTCATGAAGAACTCGCCCGCAGCCGCAGAAGGCTGGGCGGTCGGCGAGCGAATCTGCGCGATCGACGGCGCGAAGCTGCCCGATGATTATCGCAGCAACCCGATCGCTATGTGGCCGGCCGGCGTACCCGGACGGGTGATGCGGCTGGGGCTGTGCGACCGCGGGACCGAACGCGCGCTGACCCTCGCCCGCTTCTACTGATGCCGGGCATCCGGCGGCCCGACACGGCGCGGACCGCGCTGATCCTGCTGGTCGCGGCACTGCTGCTGCGGATCGCCGATTTCGGCAGCCCGATCATCCATGTAGATGAGCAATATTATCTGCTGGTCGGGCAGCGCATGCTCGACGGCGCGCTGCCCTATGTCGATATCTGGGACAGGAAGCCGATCGGGCTGTTCCTGCTCTATGCCGGCGCGGCGGCGCTGCCGGGCGACGACATATTGGGATACCAGATCGTCGCGACGATCTTCGCCGGGCTGACCGCGATCGTCGTGGCGAGCGGCGCGCGGGCGCTGGGCGCCAGCCGCGCGGGGGCGCTGGCGGCGGGCATCGCCTATCTGATCTGGCTGCCCTTGCTCGGCGGGCGCGGCGGGCAGGCGCCGGTATTCTACAACCTGTTCATCGCCTGCGCGGCACGGCTGACGCTGCGGCTGCCGTCGCTCGCCCAGACGCGCGGGGGCCTGTCGATCATCGCCAATGGCGCGCTCGCCTGCCTGCTCGCCGGCATCGCGATCCAGATCAAGCCGACCGCGGGGTTCGAGGCGGCGTTCATCGGCCTGGCCCATGTCGGCTGGCTGGTCCGCGCGCGCGGCTGGCCGGCAGCGGCGCCGGCGGCGCTGCTGTGGATCGCGATCGGCGCGGGACCGACGCTGGCGGCGATGCTGGCCTATCGCGCGATCGGGCCGGCGGCGTTCGACGCCTGGTGGTTCGCCAACGTGACGTCGATCTTCCTGCGGCCCGCCTATCCGGTCGGCCAGGTCGCGATGCGCCTGCTGGGCATCGCCGCGCAGCTTTCCCCGCTGGTCCTGTGCGCCGCGATCGGCTGGCGACGGCGGCGGGTGCGGCTGGTCGGTGAGCGCGGGCTGGCGTTCGGCTGGCTGGTCGCGGCGCTGGTCGGCTTCGCGGCGATCGGCACCTTCTTCGATCACTATGCCCTGCCGCTGCTGCCGCCGCTGGCGATGATCTCGGGCATCGCGCTCGGCCGCATCCCGCGCATCCTGGTCGGCACGCTGGTGCTGGGCCTGCTGCTGATGGTGGTGGAGCGCGCGTTCATCCCGCACGACGCCGCCGGCGCGCGGCGGGTGGCGGAGGTGGTGCGGATCAATTCCCGCGACGAATGCCCCTATGTGTTCATCGGCGACACCGCGACCTACAGCCTGTCGCGCACCTGCCTGCCCAGCGCGCAGGCCTTCCCCAATTTTCTCGCCTATACGACAGAAGCCGGCGCGACGGGGGTCGATCCCGCGACCGAGATCGCGCGCATTCTGGCCGGGCGACCGCCGGTGATCGTCGCCTCCACTCGGAAAATGGCGATCTGGAACCCGCAGACGCTGGCCGTGCTGAAACCGGCGCTCGCGCAGGGATATCGGCCGGTCTACGCAGTTCCGCGCGCCGGGTATCGCACGGTGGTATTCCTGCGACGCGACCTGACTTTCATCGCGCCGTGACGGCCAGCGCGCCCAGCAGCACCGCCCCGAACATCGCCGCCAGTTGGACCGTCGTCCAGTTGACCACGCCGACCCGGTCGGGATCGTCACGCCGCACGCGCCTGCGATCGGCGATCATGCCGGCCACCGCGACCGCCGCACAGGCCGCCGCACCGCTCCAATAGGCTTGCATCCTTCGCCCTCGCCTTTCACTATCGTCCGCAGTCCGATCCTCAATCCGGGAGATGTGCCTTGCGCCCCGCGTTCGCAACCCTTGCCGTCCTGTCCGTCGCCGCCGCGGTGACCACCGTCGCGACCGGGCAGGCCTCCAACCCCCGCAGCGAGATCGCCAAAGCCGTCGCCGCCTCCACCCGCACGGCCGCGAATGTCGCGCGCGACCGATATCGCCACCCGACCGAGACGCTGACCTTCTTCGGCGTGAAGCCGACCGATACGGTCGTCGAGATCTGGCCCGGCGGCGGCTGGTACAGCGAGATCCTGGCCCCCTATCTGGCCGCGCGCGGCACCTATTGGGCGGTCGGACTGTGGCCGGCGCAGGAAGGCTGGCTGGGCCGCATGCAGGCGAAGGATGCGACCACCTATGCAAAGGTAAAGAACGGAGCTTTCCCCGCTTTCGACGCGGGCGCGCCGCGCGTTCCCGACGGGTCGGCCGACGTCGTGCTGACGTTCCGCAACGTCCACAACTGGAAGATGGGGTACCAGCGCCAGGGCCAGGATTATTCGGCGGAGGCCTTCAGGCAGATATTCGCGATGCTCAAGCCCGGCGGCACGCTGGGCATCGTCGATCACCGCTTGCCCGAGGGCGCCGACGCCGCGCGCGAGCAGAAGAGCGGCTATATCAAGACCTCGACCGTCCGGAAGCTGGCGGAAGCCGCCGGGTTCAGGTTTGCCGGAGCAAGCGAGGTCAACGCCAATCCGAAGGATACCGCCGACTGGCCCGACGGCGTCTGGACACTACCGCCCAGCTATCGCCTGAAGGACGTCGATCGCGCCAAATACGCGGCGATCGGCGAGAGCGACCGGATGACGCTGAAGTTCGTCAAGCCGAAGCGGTAAAGGCGATCCTCCCCCAGCTTGCTGGGGGAGGGGGACCGCCGAAGGCGGTGGAGGGGCGGCGCGGCAAGTGCCGGACACCCCAGGCCCTCCACCATCGCTGCGCGATGGTCCCCCTCCCCGAGACAGGCTCGGGGAGGAATTGAACCTAGAGTTTCGCGACCTTGTCCTGCAGCCGCGCGAGTTCGGCCTTCAGCGCGGCGATCTCGTCGTCCTTGCTCGTCGCCGGCGCCGCCGCCGCGTCGGGCACGCCCTTGGCGCCGGGCTTGAACGCTTGGGCCGCGGCCTCGAACATCGCCATGTTGCGCTTGGCGATCTCCGCGAAGGGCGAGTTGGCGAAGGCGCCCTCGACCGCCGACTTGAACTGTTCCTGGTTGCGGCGGAAGCTTTCCATCGACGCTTCCAGATAGCCCGGCACCATCGCCTGCATCGAATCGCCGTACAGCGCGATCAGCTGGCGCAGGAAATTGACCGGCAGCATCGAACTGCCCCGCGCTTCCTCCTCCATGATGATTTGGGTCAGCACGGTGTGGGTGATGTCCTCCTCGCTCTTCGCGTCGACCACCTTGAAATCGCGGCCCTCGCGCGTCATCGCGGCGAGATGCTCGAGTGTGATGTAGGACGAGGATTCGGTATTGTAGAGCCGCCGGTTGGCGTATTTCTTGATGATGACCGGGCCGGTGCCCGTGGCGGTCTTCTTCATGGCTGACGCGCCCCCGAACGCGAACGAAGGATTGTGATGCCGCAGGGCGTACCACCGAACCCTATTGCACCGCAACACGGCCCGCGCCCGCTGCCGCTGTTCCTCGACATGCTGCGCAGCGAAACCGCACAATCCCCGGAACGCCGCCGCGCCGCACTGGCGGGCCTGGCAAGATATCAGTCGGCGCACCGCCCGCCGCGCGACCTCGACCGTCCCGAAGCGGCACGCGCGGGTCGCACTGTGTTGCGCGATCACGGCGGAGCGGGGCCGCCGGTGGTGTTCGTGCCCTCGCTCATCAACCCGCCGTTCGTGCTCGATCTCGATCCCCAAGCCTCGCTGCTGCGCCATGTCGCGGCGGCGGGTTTCCGCACCCTGCTGGTCGATTGGGGCATGCCCGACGCCGGCGACCGCGACGAGGATGTGACCGGCCATGTCGAACGCCGCCTGCTGCCGCTGCTCGACGCGCTGGGTGAGCCGGCAATCCTGATCGGCTATTGCCTGGGCGGCACGATCGCGCTGGCGGCCGCGCGGCCGGCGGGCGCGCGCGCGCTGGGCCTGATCGCGGCGCCGTGGCGCTTCACGGGCTTCGGCCCGAAGGCACGGGCGGAGATCGCTGCGCTGTGGGCCGCGGCGGAGCCCGCGTGCGAGGCGCTGGGCATGGTGCCGATGGAGGTGCTGCAATCGGGCTTCTGGCGGCTCGATCCGGCACGAACGATCGGAAAGTTCGCGGCACTGGCCGATGCCGACGAACGCACGCTCGCGGCCTTCGTCCGGCTGGAGGACTGGGCCAACGCCGGCGCACCGCTGACGCTGGCCGCGGGGCGCCAGATGTTCGAGGATTTCATCGCCGCCGATACGCCGGGGACGGGTGAGTGGCGGGTGGCGGGCGAGCGCGTCGATCCGTCCGCACTGACCTGCCCGATCGTCGATTTCGTGTCGCTGACCGATCGTATCGTGCCGGCCGCGACCAGCGTCGCGCTGGGCGACCGGCGCGAGGTCGGCGCAGGCCATGTCGGCATGGTCGTCGGCGGCAGGGCGCGGGCGGTGTTGTGGGAGCCCCTCACGGACTGGATTACAGCGGTAGCCCGGCCTAGATAGCCGCCGAACACCTTCGAGGAGCCCGAGTCCCATGACCGACATCGTCATCGCCGCCGCCAAGCGCACCCCCGTCGGCAGCTTCCTCGGCGCGTTCGCCACCACCCCCGCGCATGAGCTTGGCCGCGTCGCGATCGAGGCAGCACTGGCGCAGGCCGGCGTGAAGGGCGAGGAGGTGGACGAGGTGATCCTGGGCCAGGTGCTGACCGCCGGCCAGGGCCAGAACCCGGCGCGCCAGGCGTCGATGGCGGCGGGCGTGCCCAAGGAAGTGCCGGCCTGGGGCGTCAACCAGGTGTGCGGATCGGGCCTGCGCGCGGTCGCACTCGCGTTTCAGGCGGTGGCCAACGGCGACGCGAAGATCGTGGTGGCCGGCGGGCAGGAATCGATGTCGCTGTCGAACCACGCCCAGGCGCTGCGCGCGGGCGCCAAGATGGGTGACGTCAGCCTGGTCGATACGATGGTGAAGGACGGGCTGACCGACGTCTTCAACGGTTACCACATGGGCATCACCGCCGAAAACCTGGCCGAACAATACCAGATCGCGCGCGGCGAGCAGGACGAGTTCGCCGTCCGCTCGCAGAACCTGGCCGAAAAGGCGCGCGAGGACGGGCGCTTCAAGGGCGAGATCGCCGCTGTGACGATCAAGGGCCGCAAGGGCGATACCGTCGTCGACGCCGATGAATATATCCGCGCCGGCGCGACGATCGACGGCGTGTCGGGCCTGCGCCCCGCGTTCAAGAAGGACGGCAGCGTCACCGCCGCCAACGCCAGCGGTCTGAACGACGGCGCCGCCGCGCTGGTGGTGATGTCGGCCGACGAGGCGAAGGCGCGCGGCATCACCCCGCTCGCGCGGATCAGGAGCTGGGCATCGGCGGGCGTCGATCCGTCGATCATGGGCATCGGCCCGGTGCCCGCATCGAAGAAGGCGCTGGACAAGGCCGGCTGGTCGGTCGGCGACCTCGACCTGATCGAGGCGAACGAGGCTTTCGCCGCGCAGGCGCTGGCGGTCGGCCGCGAAATGGGCTGGGCGGCGGACCGCGTCAACGTCAACGGCGGCGCGATCGCGATCGGCCATCCGATCGGCGCGAGCGGCGCTCGGGTACTGACCACGCTGATCTATGAAATGCAGCGCCGCGACGCGAAGAAGGGCCTGGCGACGCTGTGCATCGGCGGGGGCATGGGCATCGCGATGTGCGTCGAGCGGGACTGATCGCCCGCACCAGCCTTGGGATTTTGTCGCCCGGCACGTCGAACCTGGCGATCGGTCGAACGGCCCCTGGAGCACGACAATCCGTGCGCGATATACCGTTCTAGAACAGTAATGCTCACGCAATCTTTTGACCTGTCCAGGCGTTATTGCGTCACAAAATGTTAAGCTATTTAGCCTCGCGCGGTGGGCAATGTCACTTTGTTGCAACAGCGATGGCGAAAACCGTCCGCCGCGCTTACCATTCGTAAGAATCAGGTTGCGATAGCAGTTCCCTTCCCTTTCTGTGGGATGAACGGGTTTTCCGTCGTTAAGGGGCATTGCACCATGAAGATTTCTCGCTTGCTGGGCGCGACCGCGCTCGCCGGTTCCCTATTTGTCGGTTCTGGCGCTCTCGCGCAGGGCGCAGGTCAGGGTTCGACGACCGTGTCGGCCCCGCAGAATCAGGGCTCGCAGACCGGTCAGGATACCAGCGACTCCAGCGACACCATCCTCGTCACCGGTTCGCGCATCGCGGGCGCGACCGCGCTCGATTCGCCGGTGCCGATCACCCAGCTGACCGCGGCCGAACTGGTCGATGACGGCAACCTGTCGCTCGGCGACGCGCTGAACCGCCTCCCGTCGCTGCGCGCCACCTGGGGCCAGCAGAACTCGTCGCGCTCGATCGGCACCGCCGGTCTGAACCTGCTCGACCTGCGCGGCATCGGCATCGATCGCACGCTGGTGCTGGTCAACGGCCGCCGCCACGTCTCGTCGGTTCCCGGCCAGTATGTCGTCGATGTCAACACGATCCCGAATGCCCTGCTCGAAAGCATCGACATCATCACCGGCGGCACCTCGGCCGTCTATGGTTCGGACGCGATCGCGGGCGTGGTCAACTTCAAGCTGAAGCGTGATTTCGAGGGCCTCGAAGCCCGCTTCCAGGGCGGCGTCTCGTCGCGTGGCGATCGCGGCGCCTATCTCGGCTCGGTCGTCGCCGGCCGCAACTTCGCCGAAGGCCGCGGCAACATCGCGATCTCGGCCGAGTTCGCGCGTTCGAACACCGTGCTGCAGAGCGCGCGCAACGACCTGACCGGCGCGCTCACCGGCATTCCGGGCCTCTACGCCACTGACCCGACGTCGCAGCTCGTCAACGGCGTACTGGTCAACGAACCGCCCGAAGGCGACGGCATCCCCGACCAGAGCCTGTTCAACGCCTATCCGGGCAGCACGTTCGGCAACATCTCGCTCGGCGGCTGGATCGGGACGGCATGTCCGAACCTGGTCGGCATCCCGAACGCGGCCCTGCTCGCCCGCCGCGCCGCAGTCTGCACCGGCGCCTTCTCGCAGTCGACGCCGAACCTCGAATTCTCGAACGGCTATGCGTTCGGCGATGACGGCGTCCTGCGCCGCGACAATCCCGAGCGGGATCTGCGCTACCTTGGCGGCGGCCTGTTCGGCGGTCGCAGCGCGACCGGCCAGGAAGGCGCGATGCTGCTGCCGGGTCTGGAGCGGTACGCGACCAACCTGCTGTTCAACTATGAATTCTCGCCGGCCGCGCGCTTCTACCTCGAGGGCAAGTACGCGCACATCACCAACAACCAGACGTCGACCCAGCCGACGTTCCTCAGCGGATCGCCGCTCACCGCGACGTTCAGCGTCAACAACCCGTTCCTGTCGGCGGCCAACCGCGCCACCCTCGCGACGATTCTGGCACCGGGTGCCACCGCCTTCTCGATGCTGAAGTTCAACAACGACCTCGGCACGCGCGCGGAAGACCACAAGCGCCAGACCTATCGCATCGTCGCCGGCTTCGATGGCCAGCTGAGCGAGACGGGCAATTTGTCGTATGACATCGCGTTCAACTACGGTCGCACCAAGACCTTTTACGAGACCGGTGGCAACGTCGATATCGCGAAGTTCAACGCCGCGCTGAACGCTACGACCAATGCGTCGGGCCAGATCGTGTGCGCGGTGAACGCAGACGCGATCACCACCAACGACATGCCGGGCTGCGTCGCGTACAATCCGTTCGGCATCAACCAGGCGTCGCAGGCGGCGAAGGATTATGTCCTCTACACCTCCTCGCGTCGGGAATGGGCCGAACAGATCAACGTCGTCGCCTCGCTGGCCGGCGACACCTCGAGCCTGTTCGAACTGCCCGGCGGGCCGGTCTCGTTCGCCGTCGGCGGCGAATATCGCCGCGAGGACGCCTATCAGGCCTATGACGCGTTCACCGCGCAGCAGCCTGTGGCGGCGACCGCGCTCAACAGCTCGGGCCGCAACACCTTCCTCAACGCGTTCGCGCCGTTCGATCCGGCGGCCGTGACCGTCAAGGAAGGCTTCGGCGAAATCAAGGTCCCGCTGCTGCGTGACAGCTTCCTGAAGGAAGTTACGCTGACGGGCGCCGCGCGCTATTCTAAGTACAGCAACATCGACAAGGCGGTGTTCGCGTGGAACGCCGGCCTGGTCGTTGCCCCGGTCGATGATTTCCGCGTTCGCGTGGGCTTGGCCAAGGCGGTCCGCGCACCGAACCTGAGCGACCTGTACGGCGCGCCGGCGCAGTCGTTCTTCACCCTGGCCGACCCCTGCAACCAGGGCGCGGCCATTACGTCCAACCCCAACCGCGTCCGCAACTGCGCCGCGGCGGGCGTGCCGACGACCCTGACCTACACCGACGATCAGGGCATCGTTCGCACCGTGCCGTGGACCAACACGGCGTCGACGACGCCGCAGTTCACCACGCAGGGCAACCCGCTGCTGCAGCCAGAAACCAGCAAGAGCCTCACGGTCGGCGCGGTGTTCCAGCCGCGCTTCCTGCCGGGCTTCTCGGTCACGCTGGATTACTACCGGATCAAGGTGTCGAACGTGATCGCCAGCCTGGCGGCGCAGACGGTCATCAACCAGTGCTATGACGATCCGGTCAGCATCAACAATCCATTCTGCGCGGTCGTATTCCGTCGCACGTCGGCCGATCAGGTAGCCAACGCAACCTTTGCCGGCCAGACGGGTCGTAACCTCGCCGGCATCGGCGCGCCGGTGATCCTGCCGCTGCTTGGCCCGTCGGTGATTTCGCAGGGCTTCAACTACGCCAAGTACAAGACCTCGGGCATCGATGCCGACATCCGGTACAACCACACGTTCGGCAACGGATTGAAGTACAGCTATCGCGCGGTCATCAGCTGGCTCGAAAATCGCGAGACCTTCACCTTCATCACCGCTCCGGAACAGTCCACTCGCCAGTTCGGCACTCTGGGCGATCCGATCTGGCGCGGCACGATGCAGGTCAACCTGGCGTACAAGGGCTTCGATGTCGGCTACGACATGACCTATCTCGGCAAGCAGGCGATCTTCGGCTGGGAAACGCAGTACACCCACCAGGGTCGCGGTCCGACCAATCTCGACGTCTACAAGGACCGTGCGCACCCGGCGACCGACTATCACGATGTCCAGATCGGCTATCGTGTGAACAAGAATTATCGCGCCTACTTCGGCGTCGACAACCTGATGGATACCCAGCCGCCGAACGGCCAGAACGGCACCGGCGCCGGTGGCGGTATCTGGAACGTGGTGGGCCGCTACTTCTACGCGGGCGTGAACCTGAACTTCTAGAGGTTCGGCAACACCAAAGACCTTCGAAAGGGCCACCTTCGGGTGGCCCTTTTTTTATGCGGCGGTTCGGCGGGCCGGCAGCGGGCCGACGTGAAGTTCAGTCCTGCCAGATACGATCAAAACGGTGACCGAGCCCCGTCAGAAGTTCGTACTGCGACATCCCGCTGGCGGCGGCGGCGGCGGGCAGATCCGCGTCGAACGCGATCCAGTCGCCCTGCCCCACCGCCACGCCGGTGATGTCGAGCGCGGTCAGATCCATCGATACGCGGCCGATCACCGGCACCGCGGCATCGCCAGCGAACGCCCGGCCGCGATCCGAAAAGCCGCGCCAATAGCCATCGGCATAGCCCAGATTGACCAGCGCGACGTCGCTGTCGCGGGCGGCGGTCCACGTCGCGTTGTAGCCGACGCTATCCCCGGCAGGCACCACCCGCCGCTGGATCACCTGTGCCTCGATCCGCGCGACCGGCCGGATCACTCCGCCCAGTTCACCACGCGGCACGCCACCGTAGAGCGCGAGGCCCGGCCGGGTGAGATCGAAGGCGTAATCGCTGCCCAGCGCGATGCCCGCCGAATTGGCCAGGCTCATCCTGCGCGCGGCCGTCCGCCCCGCCAACGCGGCGAACACGTCCCGCTGGCGGTCGTTGAACGGATGATCCTCGTCGGCGCAGGCGAGATGGCTCATCAGCGTGTCGATCGCCAGCCCGTCGAGCAGCCCGGCCGCCACCTCCGCCGGCGCGATGCCCAGCCGGTTCATGCCGGTATCGACCATCACGTCGCACACGCCCCCGCCGGCCTCGCTCCAGCACCGCACCTGATCGGCGGTGCTCAGGACAGGCCGAGCCAGCGGCAGGCTGGCCGCCAGCGCCATGTCCTCGCCCCGCACCCCGTGCAGCACCGCGACCGGGAGCCCGCAACCGGATAGCGCCCGCGCCTCGCCCCAGTTCGATACGAACAGGTCGCGGCATCCCGCCGCCGCCAGCCGCCGCACCACTTCGACCGCGCCAAGGCCATAGCCGTCGGCCTTTACCGCCGCGCCGCACGCCGCAGGCCCGCTCATCCCGGCGAGCGCGCGCCAGTTGGCGACGAGCGCGGCACCGTCGAGGATCAGGCGGGCAGGCGCGGTCCAGTCCATCGGACCCGCGCTACCGCCCCGCACGCCGTCGTCAATCCTTGATGAGGTCGCGCTCACGCAGCAGCAGCATCGTCACCACCAGCGCCAGCAGCACGACGCCCCAGGTGTACCACAGCCCGGCATAGGGGTCGCCGGTGCGCGCGACGATATACTGGCTGATGAACGGCAGGAATCCGCCGAAATACCCCGTCCCGACATGATAGGGGATCGACATCGAACTGTAGCGGATCTGCGGCGGGAACATCTCGGAAAGCACCGCCGCGACGGGGCCATAGGTCATGCCCGACAACAGCGACAGGCCCAGGATGCCGATCAGGATCAAGGCGATGTCCGCTCCCTTGGGCGTCACCTTGTCGAGCGAATAGCCGGCTTCCGCCAGCGCCGCGTCGAGCGCCGCGGGCGCGGTATCGGCCTGCGGCACGCCGCCGATCGTCACCGCGACGGCGGGCGCATGCGCCTTGGTATATTGCACGCCCTTCTTCGACAGATAGTCGAGCAACTGCCCGCACTGATCGGCCTGTTTCACCGCGAACGGATCATAGGCGCAGGTCGGGCCGGCGACGATCACCGGTGCGCGCTGGGCGGCGCGGGCAAGATCGGGGTTGGCGGCATGGCCGATCAGCCAGAACAACGGGAACAGCAGGATCAGCGTGACGCCATAGCCGATCACGATCGGCGCCTTGCGACCGACCTTGTCGGACAGCCAGCCGAACAGGATGAAGAAGCCCATGCCCATCGCCGCGCCCGCGCCGACGATGATCTGGGCCGGCGTCTCCGCGACGCGCATCGGCCCCTGCAGGAACGACAGCACGCTGAACATCGCGGTGTACCAGATGACGGTCAGGCCCGCGGCGATGCCGAACAGCGCCAGCGTCAGCCGCTTGCCGTTGCCGGGATAGGTGAAGCTTTCGACGAAGGGGTTCTTCGCCATCTTGCCCGACGCCTTCATCGCCTGGAACACCGGGCTTTCGTTGAGCTTGAAGCGCATCCATAGCGAGATCGCGAGCAGCAGGATCGAGAACAGGAACGGCAGGCGCCATCCCCAGTCGTTCCACACCGCGTCGGGCATCGACAGTTTGGCGACGAGGACGACGACGAGGCTGAGGATGAAGCCGCCCGCGACGCTCGCCTGGATGAAGCTGGTGTAGAAGCCGCGCTTGCCGGCGGTCGCATGCTCCGCGACATAGATCGCAGCCCCGCCATATTCGCCGCCTAACGCCAGTCCCTGGAGGATGCGCAGGAATATGATGAGCGCCGGCGCCGCCATGCCGATCGCGGCATAGCTGGGCACCAGGCCGACGCCGGCCGTCGCGATGCCCATCAGCGTGATCGTGACGAGGAAGGTGTATTTCCGCCCCAGCCTGTCGCCGAGATAGCCGAACAGCACCGCGCCCAGCGGCCGGAAGCCGAAGCCGACCGCGAACCCCGCCCACGCGAGCAGGGTCTGCATGAGTTCGGACCCGGCCGGAAAGAAGGTCCGCCCGATGATGCCGGATGCTGCGAGGGTTCCGTAGATGAAGAAATCATACCACTCGAACACCGTGCCCAGCGACGAGGCGGAGATGACGAGTTTGACGTCCTTGGGCGCAGGCTCAGGCGCGTCTGTGGTGTCGGTTTCCCCTACGCTCGCCATGCACATCCCCCCGGTTGTCGGAGGAAGGTTTAGCGGGTGGAGGGATGGCGGCAAGTGGGGAAGCGTGAGGCGGATGCGAGGGGGCTTCGACCCGGTGCGGTTACTTCCTTCCGCTATTGTCGCCGTCTTCGGTAAAGCGCTTTCCCATCTCGTTGAAGTGCTCTTCGCTAGCGAAACCGCCGCCAAGATCATATAGATACAACGTGACGGGACATAGCTGCCCGTTTGCCCATGCTATAGCCTTTTGAACCGAGACAGCCTCCAGAGCATCGTAATCTACGGTAATCGCTGGGTCACTTGCAGGAGCTTGGTCGGCATCCGCACAACTGTTGTCATATTCGACCGCCTCGACGATAGCGTTCACCTCGCGCCATCGATACGGTCGCGTGCGGTTGTCTATGATGTTCCAAAGCATAGCCGACGTGTAGGGCGCCGGAGATCATTGGCAAAGGTAGCTAATCGCTGATCAACGCCACGCCGTCAGACGGAGCGTCTGCGCCGCACCGCTGCCCGACGTGGCGAGTCGGCGATTTGCTTGCGCAAATCGCTCGCCGCCCGCGTCACGCCTTCTCCAGCGTGCATTGCAGCGGGTGCTGGTTCTGGCGGGCGAAGTCCATCACCTGGCCAACCTTCGTCTCCGCCACTTCATAGCTGAAGGTGCCGCACACGCCGACGCCCTTCTGGTGGACGTGAAGCATCACCTGCGTCGCCTGGTCCATGTCCATGCGGAAGAAGCGCTGGAGCACCAGCACGACGAATTCCATCGGCGTGTAATCGTCGTTGAGCATCAGCACGCGGTACGGCGTCGGTTGTTTCGTCCTGGCGCGGGTCTTGGTCGCGACGCCGATGCGGGCGTCGTCATCGGTGTCGCCAGGCCGGTCGTTGTCGGTAGCGAATGGGGGAAGCGGGTATGTCACGCGGAGCAAAATATGTCGGCGGGCGGTGGGGGGCAAGGGAAGATGGGTGCCTTTCACTCCGCCTCCGTTCGTGCCGAGCTTGTCGAAGCACCGACCTTCGTGCCCCGAATGATCGCGCGGGTATCGGAGAACGGCCCTTCGGCAAGCTCAGGGCGAACGGCTGCAAGCAAAAAGGGCGGCCACCGTTTCCGGTGACCGCCCTGGTACGCTTGTACTGGACTCTTGCGCCACGCCGTCGGACGGAGCGAGCGTCGCTCGCACCGCCGCCCGCCGTGGCGTCTCCTGCGATTGCTCGCGCAATCGCAGGGCGCCCGCGCATTACGCGGCGGTCTTCACCTTCTCGACGGCGACCGCAAAGCGGTTCGAGATCGGCTGGGCCGCATCGCTCGCCAGCTTGATGAAGGCTTCGGTGTTCTTCGAGGTCTGGGCGACCGCGGCGTCGAACGCCGAGCGCATGTAATCGCCCTGCAGCTTGAAGAAGTCGGTCGGCGACTTCACCGAACCCAGGCTCTTCACGGTGGCGGTCAGGCCCTCGAACGACTTGCGGGTGTAGTCGGCATTGTCCTGGCCGAGCGTCTCGAAGCCCTTGGCCGCGATCTTGCCCGATTCGACCATCGCCTCGACGTTGCCCTTGTTGAAGTCGCCGAATTCCGCGGCGAACTTCTGCGACTTCTCGAACGACGCCTTGGCGCGGTCGTTCATGTCGGTGAGGAACTTCGGGGTCTCAAAATTGGTAGCCATGAAAGTCACTTCCTTCTTTACGGGGGTGGCGACCTTGCGGGCCGCGGTAACGACGGACTTCGCCGCCTTCTTGATCCTCGGGACCGGCGCCGCGGCCTTCACCGCCTTGGAGACGGTCTTGCCGACGGTGGCGATCTTGGCCTTCGCCGGACGGCCGACATTGCGCACGACCTTCGCCGGTGCCTCGACTGCTTCGGCGACACTGGCCTTGGCCGCAGGCACGACCTTCTCGGCCACGGCCTGAACGGTCTTCTGGACCGCCTCGGCCTGCGCTTCGACGATCGGCTTCACCGCATCGATGACGGTCGTTTCGTTCGGGGTCTTGCTCGCCATTGCTGCACCATCGGTTTTTGTTGCAGTGCACAATTAATGGCCCCGCTTGCGGATTGCAAGCGGAATTTTGTGCGATGCAACATAACCGTAATGGAAGGCGTCGTCAGCGCGTCTTCACATACTCACCTGGCGCGTCGGCGATCGCTGCCAGCTTGCCGCTGCCGGGTACGCGCGCGCCCTTCGCCTTGACCGTATCGGCTCCCCGATCACGCAGCCAGCCGATCCAGTCGGGCCACCAGCTACCCCTGGTTTCGGTCGCCCCCGCCACGAAATCCGCCAGAGTTTCGGCCGCGGCGTCATTGGTCCAATATTGGTATTTGCCCGCTGCCGGCGGGTTGACGACGCCGGCGATATGACCCGATCCCGCCAGGACGAATTTCAGGGGCCCGGCGAAATGATGCGTCACCTTCCACACGCTTTCGGCCGGGGCGATATGATCCTCGCGGCCCGCCTGGATATAGGCCGGGGTGTTCACGGTCGTCAGGTCGAGCGGCACGCCCAGCACGCTCAATGATCCCGGCACCACCAGCCGGTTGTCGCGATAGAGATCGGCCAGATAGCTCTGGTGCCATGCGGCCGGCAGGTTGGTGACGTCG
The DNA here is from genome assembly GCF_035910975.1 of Sphingomonas sp. Classification (GTDB taxonomy): domain Bacteria; phylum Pseudomonadota; class Alphaproteobacteria; order Sphingomonadales; family Sphingomonadaceae; genus Sphingomonas. The sequence goes on along the minus strand of NZ_JAMHWM010000039.1, from coordinate 346,124 downwards.
CCGTTCCAATGCAGCAGGTCGAACGGCGTGTAATCGGCCCCCATCAGGTAATTGTTGCTGACATAGTTCCAGATCAGGTCGCGCCCGCGCAACAGGTTGAACGTCGCCGCCATGTAGCGCCCGTCGAGAAAGCCGTCGGTCGCCAGGCTCATGATCGCCGTGAGTTGATCGTCGTCGACGAAATGCTGGAGTTCGCCCGCGCCCGAGAAATCGACCTGCGCGGTGAAGAAGGTCGCGCTGGCGACCTTGTCCGCCTGTTCACGCGCGGTAAGCACCGCCAGCGTCGCGGCGAGCGTGGTGCCCGCGACGCAATAGCCGATCGTGTGCACGGCCGGCACATCGAGCAGATCGCGGATCGTGTCGATCGCGTCGATCTGAGCCGCGACATAATCGTCCCACAGTACGTCGGCGAGGGATGCGTCGGCCGATTTCCACGACACGACGAACACGCTCAGGCCCTGTGCCACCGCCCAGCCGATAAAGCTCTTCTCCGGCGTCAGATCCAGGATGTAGAAACGGTTGATCCACGGGGGGAAGATGACGAGCGGCGTCTCCAGTACCCGTTCGGTCGTCGGCGCGTAATGGATCAGTTCGTACAGGCGCGTGCGATGGACGACCTTGCCGGGCGTCGTCGCGATGTTGCGCCCGACCTCGAACGCCTCGCGATCGGTGTGCGTCAGCTGCCCGCGCTGCAGGTCGGCGAGCATGTTCTGCAGGCCCTTGAGCAGGCTTTCGCCGCCCGTCTCGATCGCCTTGCTGATAACCTCCGGGTTGGTCGCGGCGAAGTTGGACGGGCTCATCGCATCGACGAAGCCTCGCGTGGCGAAGCGCATCTGCTCCTTCTGCTTCGGCTCAAGCCCGTCGACCTGATCCACGCCCTTCAGCAGATGGTCCGCAATTGTCAGATAGCTCTGGCGCAGGAAATCGAAAACCGGCTGCTCGCGCCATTCGGGCGCCTTGAAGCGGCGGTCGCGCGCCTGCTCGGCCGTCTCGGCGAACGGCTCCGCATGGGCGGGGTCCAGGAACCGCTGCCACAGCTTCATCGTGTCGGACCAGAAATCGGCCGATGCCTGCATCACCTGCGCGGGGTCGAGCGTCATCGCGGGGATGGCGGGGGTCTGCACCTTCGGCATCGCTTGCGCGGCGTCGAGCCCGGCCTCAAGCATCATCTGCTGCGCGCGCCCCAGGACCCAGGTCCAGTGCTGCATGTCCTCCAGGCTGGGGGTCTTCGGCGTGTCGGTCATGACCTTCCTCTCTTGGGGCCCACACTTTCTAGCGCAGTCGTGCGCGCACGTCATTCCCGCGACCGCGCTTATGGCGTAAGGGTGCCCCCGCAACCGAAAGGGAGTGTGATGTCCGAAGAATTCTACCGCATGAAGCGCCTGCCCCCCTATGTCATCGCCGAAGTGAACGCGATGCGGGCAGCGGCGCGTGCGGCGGGCGAGGACATCATCGACCTGGGCATGGGCAATCCCGATCTGCCGCCGCCGCCGCACGTGATCGAGAAGCTGGTCGAAGTGGTGCAGAAGCCGGGCGCCCACGGCTACTCGCAGTCGCGCGGCATTCCGGGGCTCAGGCGTGCCCAGGCCAATTACTACGGCCGCCGCTTCAACGTCGATGTCGATCCCGAGACCGAAGTCGTCGTGACGATGGGGTCTAAGGAAGGGCTTGCCAGCCTGGCGACCGCGATCACCGAGCCGGGCGACGTCGTGCTGGCGCCGAATCCCAGCTATCCGATCCACACCTTCGGCTTCATCATCGCCGGGGCCACGATCCGCAGCGTTCCGACGACGCCGGACGAGGGCTATTTCCGCGCCCTCGACCGGGCGATGGCCTTCACCGTGCCGCGCCCGTCGATCCTGGTGGTCAACTATCCGTCGAATCCCACCGCCGAGACGGTCGATCTCGCCTTCTACGAACGGCTCGTCGCCTGGGCGAAGGAGAACAAGGTCTGGGTGCTGTCCGACCTGGCCTATTCCGAACTCTATTTCGACGGCAATCCGACGCCGTCGATCCTCCAGGTGCCCGGCGCCATGGACGTCGCGATCGAATTCACCTCGCTGTCCAAGACCTATTCGATGGCCGGCTGGCGGATGGGCTTCGCGGTGGGCAACCGCAAGCTGATCGCTGCGATGACGCGGGTGAAGTCATACCTCGATTACGGCGCCTTCACCCCGATCCAGGCGGCGGCGTGCGCGGCGCTCAACGGCCCGCAGGATATCGTCGAGCGCAACCGCGAGCTTTATCACAAGCGCCGCGACGTTCTGGTGGAGAGCTTCGGCCGCGCCGGGTGGGACATCCCGAGCCCCAAGGCGTCGATGTTCGCCTGGGCGCCGCTGCCGCCGGCGCTGCGCGAGATGGGCAGCCTGGAATTTTCCAAACAGTTGCTGACCCATGCCAAGGTCGCGGTGGCGCCCGGCGTCGGTTACGGCGAGGATGGCGAAGGCTATGTCCGCATCGCGATGGTCGAGAATGAACAGCGCCTGCGCCAGGCCGCCCGCAACGTGAAGAAGTATCTGCAATCGATGGGGGTCAATACCGGCACCAAGGCGGCGGGCTGAAATCCATGCCCCGCCCCGGTTTCGCCTTCTCGACGGCATTTCGCGTGCGTTACGCCGAGATCGACGGCCAGAAGGTCGTCTTCAACTCCCGCTACCTCGAATATGCCGATGTCGCGGCGACGGATTATTGGGAGTGGACCGGGGCGGAGGCGACGCTCGGCACGGCGTGGACCGAAACCGAGTTCCACGTCCGCCGCAGCGAGATCGACTATCTGAAACCGTTCGTCTGGGGCGACACCGTCGATGTGTCGGTGCGGATCGACCGGATCGGCAATTCGAGTCTGATCCAGCGGTTCGAGCTCGCCAACGGCGCGGGCGATCTGTGCGCGACGATCGACATGGTGGTGGTCAACGTCCACCTGCCGACGGGTCGGCCGATGCCGCTGGCCGACGCAGTACGGGCTTTCCTTGCCACGCTGGTGGAGCAGCAGCAGGCCTGATGCGGCGGGTCCGCTACTCGGCCGCCACCTCATCGAAGACATCCTCGGCCAACACCCATTTCAGGTCGCCCTTTTCCAGGACGCGGCCGTCGTGGCTGGTCACCTTGACCGCGCGGATCGCCCGGCCGTCGCGAGCATCGACCAGCACCGGACTCGCCGGAACGCCGGTTTCCCAGCGTTCGCCCCACTGGCGCAGCGCCACCATCGTCGGCAGCAGCGCATAACCCTTCTCGGTCAGGCGATATTCGACCTTCCGGCGATCGTCGGCACAGGTGGTCCGCTCGAGGATGCCGTGTTCGACGAAGCGGGCCAGGCGGTTCGCCAGGATATTGCGCGCGATGCCGAGTTCCGACTGAAACTCCTCGAAGTGATACAGGCCGTTGAAGGCAGCGCGCAGGATCAGGAACGCCCAGCGCTCACCCATCGCCTCCAGCGCGGCGGGCAGGCTGCACGTGGTCGCCATATCCCGCAATTGTTCGCGCAGCTTCTCGCCCATCCCACAAACCTATCGCAAAACGCCTTGGCCGCGAAGCGCTTTATCCCGTTGCAGCGCAGCACTAGTTTCTAGTTGCAACTTGCTACGCACCGGCATAGGTAGCGGATTGCAACTTGATTGCAACCCCAGGAGGACAAGATGAAGGTTCTGGCTTCGATCGCGGCCGCGTCGCTCGCGCTGCTCGGCGCGGCTCCGGCCCTGGCGCAGGGTGGCGCCTATTACACTGCGACGCCCAAGAGCGCGGTGACCAAGTCGAGCGTCGTCACCCGGACCGCGCTGTGGAAATGTGCCGACGGCCTGTGCACCGCCCCGAAGGTTTCGGAGCGCGATGCGGTGCTGTGCGAACTGGTCGCCCAGCGCGTCGGCGGCCTGTCGGCCTTCACCGTCGGCGGCACGGCCTATGGCGACGACGCGCTCGCAAAGTGCAACGCGCGGGTCAAGTAAACAACAAAAGCGTTGCAATGCAGCAGCACGGCACTCCATCTAGAGGGTGCCGTGCTGCGCCAATATGAACTCGTCGATCGGGTCCTGAGCTACGATCCGGAGGCCGACGAGGCCATGCTCAACCGTGCCTATGTGTTCTCGGTCAACGCGCATGGCACGCAGAAGCGCGCGAGCGGCGATCCCTATTTCAGCCACCCGATCGAGGTAGCCGGCATCCTGACCGAGCTTCGGCTCGACGACGAGACGATCGCGACCGCGATCCTGCACGATACCGTCGAGGACACCGTCGCGACGCCGCAGGAGATCGAGCGCCTGTTCGGCGGCAACGTCGCGCGGCTGGTCGACGGCGTCACCAAGCTGTCGCGCATCGAGGCGCAGACCGAGAGTGAACGCGCCGCGGAAAACCTGCGCAAGTTCCTGCTGGCGATGTCCGACGACATCCGCGTGCTGCTGGTCAAGCTGGCCGACCGTCTGCACAACATGCGCACGCTCCACTTCATCAAGTCGGAGGACAAGCGCCGTCGCATCGCGCGCGAGACGATGGACATCTACGCCCCGCTCGCGGAGCGGATCGGCATGTACGAGTTCATGAAGGAGATGCAGACGCTCGCCTTCCGCGAACTCGAGCCGGAGGCCTATGAATCGATCACCCGCCGGCTCGAGGCGCTGGAGAGCGACGGCCACCGGATCGAGAAGATCGCCAAGGGCCTGGGCGCGCTGCTCGATCGCGGCGGCATCCACTCCGATGTGAGCGGGCGCCAGAAGCACCCCTATTCGATCTGGAAGAAGATGTCCGAGCGCCACGTCAGCCTCGAACAGCTCAGCGACATCATGGCGTTTCGCGCGATCGTCGATACCGAGGAGGAGTGCTACCGGGCGCTGGGCCTCATCCACCGCAAATGGCCGATGGTGCCGGGACGGTTCAAGGACTATATCTCGACGCCCAAGCGCAACGGCTATCGCTCGCTGCACACCTCGGTGTTCTTTGGCGAGGATACGCGGGTCGAGGTTCAGATTCGCACCCGCGACATGCACGCCCAGGCCGAATTCGGCATCGCGGCGCACTGGGCGTACAAGCAGGGGGCGGTGCGCCCCGACACGCAGGTGCCGTGGATCAGCGATCTGGTCGAAATCCTCGAAGCGGCGGAAAGCCCGGAGGAACTGCTCGAACACACGCGGATGGCGATGTATGCCGATCGCATCTTCGCCTTCAGCCCCAAGGGCGAGTTGATCCAGTTGCCCAAGGGCGCGACGCCGATCGACTTCGCCTACGCCGTTCACACCGATCTGGGCGACCAGGCGGTCGGTGCCAAGATCAACGGGCGCGTCGTGCCGCTGCGCACCGCGATCCAGAACGGCGACAGCGTCCAGATCCTGCGGTCCAAAGGGCAGATTCCGCAGCCCAACTGGCTCAACTTCGCGATCACCGGCAAGGCGCGCGCCGCGATCCGCCGGCACCAGCGGCTGAAGGCGCGCGACGAGCGGCTGGAACTCGGCCGCAAGCTGTACGACGACATCGTCGCACGCCTGCCGGTGCCGGTCGGCGCGGAAGGCGTGGCGGAAGCGCTCAAGCGGCTCAACCTTGCCGATCTCGACGCACTGCTCGAAGCGATCGCGCTGCGCAAACTGTCAGACGCGCAGGTGCTGGAGGCGCTGATGCCGGGATCGGGTGGCGGCGACGACGCGCATCATGCCCCGCCGCAACGCCACGCGATCACCATCACCGGCCTGACCCCCGGCGTCGCCTTCGATCTCGCCGAATGCTGCCGGCCGGTGCCCGGTGACCGCATCGTCGGCATCCGCCGCGAGGGCGAGGGCATCGCCGTCCACGACATCGCCTGCCCCCAGATCGGCGATGAGGGGGACTGGGTCGATCTGTCTTGGGGCGAGCGAGCCGAAGGCGGCATCGCGCGGATCGCGGTGACGCTGAAGAACGAGCCCGGCGCGCTGGGCGCGGTGGCGACGCTGATCGGCGCGCAGAAGGCGAACATCCTGGGCCTGCGCCTCGACAACCGCGACACCACTTTCCACACCAACACGATCGATCTGGAAGTGCGCAATGCCGCGCACCTGACGCGGCTGCTCGCCGCGCTCAACGCCGCCGAAGCTGTAAGCGAGGCGCGCCGCCTTTAGGGAACGACTCGAGTGGGCGACGCCCGATTGGCGCCACATCATCGGCACAAACCCCGGCCATGACGGCATCCGTCAGCTGCAATTCATGGCGAACCGCTATGAAAATGCGGCCAGAGGAGTTGCCGAATCGATGATTGCCGCACTGCCCGCCCTTTTGCTCGCCGCCGCCCCCGCCCAGGCTGCCGACGCCTGCAGCGGCCCCGCGATGCTGGTGACGATCACCGGACTGAAGGACCGCAGCGGAACGATCCGCGTGCGCAGCTTCGGCGGCAGCCCGTCGACCTATTTCGACAAGAAACGCTACCTGCGCCGCACCGAGATCCCGACGCCGCAGGGCGGCACGGTACGCGTGTGCATGCCGGTGACCGCGTCGGGATGGTATGCCATCGACGTGCGGCACGACACCAACGGCAACGGCAAGACCGACCGGGCCGACGGCGGCGGCGCATCGGGCAACCCGAAGATCTCGCTGCTCAACGTCATGCTGGGCAACAAGCCGGCGGCGGAAAAGGTGCGGGTGTGGGTCGGCCAGGGCGTCACCACGGTGCCGGTCACGGTCATGTACCTGAAGGGCGGATCATTTCACCCGTGGGAGGAATGATCGCTGCTTTGCCAACGATTTTCGGCGGTACGCTCGGCAGAACCACGACGAGGCATTCTACGCCATGACGCAGATCATCTCGCTACTGACAGCGTTCGGTCTCGGATCGATAGTCACAACACTTGTCCAATCGTGGTTAGCCCGAAGGGCCATGAAAGACGAGCGTAGCTTCCGGGAAAAGCAGGCAGCCTTCGTTGGGTTGCTGGAAGCATATCATCGAGCCGCCGTAGAAGGGACTGACGAAGCGTCGAAGCTTTTCGCATATTGGCAGATGCGGTGCGAGTTGGTCGGCTCGGCCGTCGTGCGTGACGCAGTGCGGCGGATCGTTGAAACGAACGATGATCGAGCGGGCCGAGAGAAAGCTGACCGCGACATGAAATCGGCGATGCGAGCGGACTTGGGCGTCGACGCCTAGTATCCTCTTAGACCTAAAACATCTGCGAAGGGTGATCCCCAAATGGGGTAGGTACTCTGGTTCTGCTCGGAGAAAATGGTGCTGCCGGTGAGGATTGAACTCACGACCTCAGCCTTACCAAGAACCAGCGAACCTCTTCCATACAATCCGAGCGCTCCCGAAAACCCTAGCTTTTCCGCGGGCTCCAGCTAAATCCGGTTCCGAGAGAGCACGATTTGTTCTCACCCAAACCGGCCCGCTCCGCTACCCCGGAGCTACCCCGGGAGCGAGGAGACGCGGAATGGTGACGTCGGCAGAGATGGTCAAGGTGGGGCACCAGTCCGCCCGGGAGCGGCTCACGGACAAGCGCGTCGAGAAGCTCGCCGCCCCAGCCGGGCGGCGGGTCGAGATAGCCGACACCATCGTCCGCGAGCTCCGCATGCGCGTCAGCGACAAGGGCGCGAAGAGCTGGTCGCTGCTCTATCGCGTCGCCGGGGCCGGGGACGGCGAGACGCGCGGGACGATGAAGCGGATGACCCTCGGCGCCTACCCGCTGGTCAGCCTTGAGCGAGCGCGGGACAAGGCCCGGGAGGCACTCGACGCCGCGGACCGGGGCATCGACCCCGCCGCGCAGCGGGGCGAGGAGCTCGCCCAGCGGAAGGTCCGCACCTTCGCCGCGGTGTTCGAGCGGTTCGTCGACCTCCACGTCAAACAGAACACCAAGGAGGGCCGCTTCGCGAAGGACCGCGCGGCGGCGATTGAGGCTGTCGCCGTCGGCGGGGCCGCCGCCAAGCCCAAGGGGCCGACGAGCAAACTCGGGCGCGTCGCCGCCGAGCGCATCATTGCCGACAGCGCCCTGCCCGTCTGGCGTGAGCGGCTGATCGAGACGATCACCCGCGCCGAGGTCCACGACCTGCTCGACGACATTGTCTCAGCGAAGGGGGAGGCGCGCGCTCGTGAGCTCCGCAAGCACCTCACGAAGATGTTCAACTGGGCGGCGGACCGCGGCCACATCGCCGCCAGCCCGCTCGCCGGGATGCGGCGACCGGAGCTCGGCTACGTCGCCCGCGAGCGCGTGCTCTCGATGGAGGAGCTGGGGCGCGTCTGGGACGCCGCGGGCGAGGCGGCGTACCCGTTCGGCGACATGGTCCGATTGCTCATCCTGACCGGTCAGCGCCGCTCGGAGGTGGCGGAGCTTGAGCGGGGCTGGGTCGACGACGAGCACCGCGCGGTCGAGATACCGGCGTCGCGGTACAAGACGAAGCGGCCGCACGTCTTCCCGCTGTCGGCGCCCGCGTGGGCGATGGTGCAGGCCCTGCCCAAATGGAACGGCGGCGACTGCGTCTTCACGACGACCAGCGGTGCCCGCCCGGTCAGCGGCTTCTCGAAGGCGAAGGTCCGCCTGGACGAGCTCGTCACTAAGCGCGGGGCGAAGGCCGGGCTGGGACGGCTCCCCGCTTGGACCGTCCACGACGTCCGGCGCTCCGTCGCGACGCACATGGCGCGCCTCGGCATCCCGCAGGAGCACATCGAGCGCGTCCTCGGCCACGTCGTGCAGGGCGTCGCGGGGACGTACAACCGCTACAGCTACCTCGACGAGAAGCGGGCCGCGCTTGAGCTGTGGGGCCGCTCTTGGGCCGCCCGCAAGTAGAGCGGGGGAGTAGGCCGCGTGCACAGCCTACGCAGCGCCCGGAGCGGGGATAGTTCCACGAATACCGCTATGAGCTCGCCTGTCCGTGTACCTATTAGGTCCCTCGGTTTCGCTCGGAAGCGAAGCGAGGAGGACGGAAGATGAGTACCGAGGACAAGGTCGTGCTCGACATCGGCGGCGTGGTCCAGATGACGACGCTTTCGCAGTCGACGATCTACGCGCTGGCGAAGCGCGGCGAGTTTCCCAAGCAGGTAAGGATTGGGCCGAACCGCGTCGTGTGGCGCCGGGCCGAGGTCGTCGCGTGGCTCGAACAGAAGATGGCCGAGGCCGCCTGAAGAAGGTCCCACCCCACCATGCCTTAGAGCGGGGCGGGACCGAGTTCACGAGTTGGCGCAGACCAATGCACCGGGGACGGGTATAGCGCCCCCGGACGGCGGGGCGGAGGCCTCTCCATTGAACGCTTGGACGCTACCGTGAACCGACCCGCTCCGGCCCCGGCCGAAGAGCGAGTGCGAGATGATGGCCGAAGAGCCGAGGACGAATGCGGAGGACGCGGTCAGCTTCCTCGAATGGAAGCGCCCGGGCGGCCCTTGGCCGATAACTGCCATCGCGCCGGACGGAAACGGGACGCCGACAACTTGGCTGCGGAGCGCGGACGAGGTTCGCGATTTCATTCGCGGGAGGTCGGGTCGGGTCAATCTGTTCTACACCGTGGGCGAGGTCGAAGACGGCGTCGCAAAGAAGCCCAGCAAGAAGCAGCTCACGGAGACCGTCCACCTCCACGCGGACCTCGACCCTCCGAAGACGCTGGCGCCGGTCGAGATTGACGGTTGGATAGAGACGGCGCTCGCCCGGGTCCGGTCGCAATCGACCGTGCCGCCGCCAAGCTTGATTGCTCGCTCCGGTAACGGGCTGCATCTCCTCTGGAAGCTGGATGCGGCGTTCTTCCTCGGCGGCGACGAAAACCGGGCCGCGGACATCGAGGCGCACAACCGGTGGATCATGCGCGAATTAGGCGCGGACCCCGGAACTTGGAATGCCGACAGACTGCTCCGCGTCTACGGAACGATCAACCTGCCGGACAACAAGAAGCGCGAGGCGGGGCGCGTCGATCGCGACACCCGCGTAATAGATATGACCGACCTAGCCTACTCACTCGCCGAGTTCGGCGCGGTCGACGCCGACGCTCCCGCGACGGCGGGTCGCGTCGAGAAGCGAGCCGCCGAGCGCGGTGAGGTTTGCCGCCTGACTGACATCGCCGAGCTCGACGAGTGGGGCATCGACGATGCGGACCGCCTGCGTATGCTCATCGTGCAGGGGTGCGACCCGGACAAGTTCGACGGCGACCGCTCGAAGGTCGTCTGCGATCTTTGCTGCAACCTGCACCGGCGCGGCGTGCCCGCCGGGCTGATCGTCGGCATCATCAGCGACGACACTTGGACCATATCCGAGCACGTCATCGACAAGGGCGGACGCGACACCATCGGCTACGCTTGGCGGCAGGTCGAGCGCGCGATTGAGATGGTGGAGGCGGAGGGCGGGGCCTTCCAGACCGACAAGGACGGCAGGCCCTACGCCAACCAGCACAACGTCCGGCTGGCGCTGTCGAAGATGGGCGTGACCGTGCGCTTCGACATCTTCGCCGACCTCCCGGTCCTCGACGGCCTGCCCGGCTTCGGACCGCACCTCGACGACGCGGCGACGGCGCGCCTTTGGCTCCGCGTGATCGAGGAGCACAACGTCCACGTGAAGAAGGACTTTTTCTGGACGGTCATAGAGGACGCCGCCCGCCGCGACGCTTTCCACCCGGTCGCGGAGTACCTCGACGGACTGCGGTGGGACGGCGTCGAGCGCCTCGACCGGTGGATGGTCACGCATCTCGGGGCGACTGAAAGTGAGTACGCCCGCCACGTCGGCGCGATCATGCTCACGGCGGCCGTTCGACGCATTCGCCACCCGGGGTGCAAATTCGACGAGATTGTCGTCCTTGAGAGCGAGCAGGGCAAGTCGAAGTCGACCGCGCTGTCCATCCTCGCGGTTCACGAAGACTGGTTCTCGGATGACCTGCCGCTCGGCGCGGACGCGAAGGTTGTCATCGAGAGGACCCGCGGGCGCTTCATCATCGAGGCGGCCGAGCTCGCGGGCATGAACAAGAAGGGCTTGGAGAGCCTCAAGGCCTTCGCATCGCGACGGATTGACCGGTCCCGAATGGCTTGGGGACGGCTCCCGCACTCCGCGCCGCGACACTTCATCATCGTCGGCACCACCAACGACGACAAGTACTTAAGCGACAGCACCGGGAACCGCCGGTTCTGGCCCGTGCGCGTCGGCGAGATCGACCTCGACGCTCTGGCGCGCGACCGCGACCAGCTCTGGGCCGAGGCCGCGCAGCGGGAGGCAGGCGGGGCGAGTATCCGGCTCGACCGCTCGTTGTGGCAGGCGGCCGCCGTGGAGCAGGAGGAGCGGCGGCTCGTCGATCCGTTCGTTCATGTCCTCGCCGACGTTGTGCGCGACCTGAACGGGAAGGTGCTAAGCAAGGACGTCTGGGGCGTCATCGGCACGCCCGTCGGCCTGAGGACGCCGCAGCTTGAGGCACGTCTCGGCGCCTCAATGCGCGAGCTCGGCTTCGAGCGAGGGCAGGCGCGGTTCGGCGGCAACCCCGAGTCATGCTATCTGCGCGGCACGAAGGAGGAGCGGCTCCGGCGGATCGTCGTAGAGCGTGCGTGCGATGAACATGGCACCGCGACGGGACCTTGGACCGGCCGGATTGAGGGCGGTGCGCCGACGGCCGCGCAGCCGGGCCTCGGCCTCGACGACCAGCCGTACTGACGTAACCCCCCGCCTGCGCGAGCGGCGGCCCGGGGGGTTACGGCATTAGCCCAGGTAATCCGCGGTTCTTGCTGGCGCGTAACCCCCGTAACCCCCGTAACCCCACTTCGCCTATGCTTCCTCGCGGTCGGGACCGAGCCCAGAACCGGCGGTCCCCCTCCTATTCGCCTTTAGAGAAACGGGTCTTACGGGGGGTTACGCTTCCGCGTTGGGCGGGAAACGTGGGTTTCGGCGTAACCCCCCGGGCTTACGCTCGCGAAGAGGGGGGTTACGCTTCCGCGTTGGGCGACGCCCACGAACGGCGCCAACCGCCCAAACCGGTGCGCCTTCGCGCGCGGACGCGCGACAATCGGTCGGAGCCGAGCCTCGGCTAGGGCGAGGCCGGGCGCGCGACGTCCAGCGATACGTGGTGCGTCACGTCAGCATCCGCGCCCCGGGGTAGCCGCCGGGGTCGCGCCTTGGGCGGGCGCTCAGGGCGTGTGGAAGGTCGGGTGCGAAGCCGAGCCCTTCAGCAGCGAGATCGAATAGGTGCAATCCGAGTGATTGACGTAGCTCTCGCTGCTGCGCGCAATGGCCTTGCCGTTCGACGCGTAGTAAATCCAGTACCAGTAGCCGCCGTTGTCTTTGCGCTCCCAGTAGCAGGGGTAGGTGACCGCCATTTCAAATCTCCAGAAAGGGCTGCGCCGCCCACCGGACGGCGCAGCGAGTTACTTCTCGTGGGTGGTGGTGCTCGGGCTGCGCTTGCCGTGCGCAGTCGTCACGAAGCGCCCGGAGATGGCGCTCCGGTAGGAGCCCCCCGTGCTGCCGCTCTTGCCGCCAGCCTCACGCACCGTGGTGCTGGGGCTGCGCCGCCCGTGTGCGGTCGTGACGTACCGACCCGAAATCGCGCTCCGATAGGAGCCACCGCTCTTGCCCTTGCTCATGATCGACCTCCTTCCGGCAAAAGTTCGGTACTGCCATACTTGTTGTATGGGCATCACGAGTTCGGTTGTCAAGCACTCGCCGTCAGGTTATCACCGAACGAGCCAATCACAAATGGAGGACCGATGCCATCCCTGCTGGGCATCAAGATCAACGAGCTTCGGCGCGCCAAAGGACTCACGCTCGACCAGTTGGCGCAGGCCACGGAGAGCTCGAAAAGCTACATGTGGGAGATCGAGAACAAGGAGGTCGCGCGGCCGTCCGCGGAGAAGCTCGACAAGATCGCGGAGGCTCTCGGCGTCACGGCCGCGTTCCTGATCGACGCCTCGCAGGAGCGCCCGACTGAGGCAGTCGAGGACACGGCCTTTTACCGCAAGTACCAGAAGGCGGACCCCGGCGTGAAGGCGAAGCTGAAGCGCATCTTGGACGTGCTGGATGACGAAGACTGAGCCAAAGACCCCCCGCGCGTGGGCGAACATGCTCGTCTCGGCGTGGGGGCCGCGCTTCCCCGTCGACGTGCGGCAGATCGCATACGAGTACTCGAAGCGATTCAACGACCCCGTGCTCAAGATCGTCGAGGCCGACGTCTCGACCTTCGAGGGCGCGCTGTACCCGCTCCGGAAGAAGGGCGGATGGGCCATCCTATACAACCCGTCGATCAGCTCCCCCGGCCGCATCAACTACACCCTCGGGCACGAATGGGGCCATTACCTATGCCACCGCACGGCGGCGCCGGGGGGCTTCGAGTGCGGCGCGACCGACGTCCTCGGCGGCACCCTCGATCTTGAACGAGAGGCAGACCTATTCTCGTCGTACCTCCTGATGCCGCTGGACGACTTCCGCGCTCAGGTCGGCAATCAGCGGATGACCCTCGACCTACTGCGCCACTGCGCCGACCGCTACGGCGTCTCGCTGACCGCCGCGGCGCTCAAGTGGACCGAGAGCACCTCGCGATGCGCGGCGGTGGTCGTCGCGACCAACGGCTACGTAAACTGGTTCCGGCGCAGCGCCGCGGCCGAGCGCGCCGGTCTCTTCTTCCCGCCCGGGATGGAGCTGCCAGCAGCGTCGGCCGCTGCGATGGGCGACGTTCTGATCGCGGCCGACGGCGTCGACCTGCCGCCGGGTGTCTGGGCCAACCGCCCGGCGCGCGAGGTGGCGCTATTCGCGGACAAGTACGAGATGACCATCTCGCTCCTCGTGTTCGAGGATTTGGGCTTCATGCCGCTCGACTGGATCGAGGAGGAGGTCGAGGACACCTTCGACCGCTTCGTCCGCTGAGGTGGTCGCCGAGCGGGGATAGATCATCACTTAACCGGCGCGTTCACACCGGTCGCCAGCTACCGTTGTCGGATGGCAAACGGCATCCCCCTGTCCGCCGAGCGCAAGGCCGCCTTCATCGCCGAGCTCGCGCGCCACGGCATCGCGAACCGCGCGGCGCGCGCCGCCTCGCCGCACAGCGCCAGCGCGACCGGGTGCCTCTCCACCTTCGCCGACGAGCGCCAGCGCGATCCCGAGTTCGCGTTGGCATGGGGCGAGGCAATCGAGGAGGCCCGCGCCGAGGTCGAGCACGAGATTTATCGCCGGTCGACCGAGGGAGTCGACGAGCCTGTCTACGGGGGCAAATATCGTGAGCAAGTCGTCGGCACCGTCCGCAAGTACAGCGACCGGCTCCTCGAATTGCGCGCCCGCGCATTGCTGCCCGCCTACCGCGACGCCGCCGCGCTGAACGTCAACAAGCGCGTCGTCCACGACGTCGACGCGGGGTTGTTGGGCGACGCGGTGACGTCAGTGGCGCTGCGCCTCGCTCAGACATTCAACCCGCCACGCCTGATCGAGGCAGAGGCCGTGGAGGTCGACCGGTGACGCCCGACGCCGCCCTCGACAACCTCGCCTTCCTCGTCGGGCTGCGCCTCATGGGCGTCGACGCCCGCCGCCGATTGCGTCTCGCCCTGCTGCGACACCCGGACCTCGACACCCGGAACCGCGCCGACGGCATCGCCGAGCGCCTCGAAGGGCTCGACGCCATGCTCGACGGACGCCGCGAGCCCGAGACCCTACAGGACAGGCTCGACCTCGCCCGGGCCGAGCACGAGCGCGCCGCGGCCCCATTCGACCCCGCCTTCTGGCTCGCGCGAAGTGTCGAGCTGATGGGCGCAGGGTTCACCGCACAACAGGCCGCCCTGCTGGTCCAGGAGGTCCGCGGTCGCGTGGACGCCGACACCGCGGGCGCGCCGCAATTCGAGGAGGAGACAGCATGATCGGGAGCCTAAAGCGCCGCCGCATCGAGAAGGAGCGAGCCGACGCCGTCCCGCAGCGCGAGCGCGCGGCCCGCGACTTCGTCGCCGCGATCCGCGAGGCCGAGGGCGCACTGGAGGCGCTCAAGGCCGCGAACGACCGCTTCTACAAGTCCGACGTCCAGCACGTGCAGGCCGACCTCAACGAGCTGCGGCGTTCGCGCGACCGCATGTTCCAGTTCACCGCCGCAAAGGACGTGGTCGCCGAGGCGCCGATGCTCGGCCGCCTCTTGGGCGTGAAGGTCGCGCCGACGATGGCCCCGCCCTTCATCGACTTCGTGATCAGCACGTCCGCGCTCGACCTGCACGCCTCGGGCTCGGGCACCGTCACCCCCATCAATGGAGATCAGTCGTGACCACCCCGAAGAAGCGCTTCCGCGTGGGCAACCTCCGCCTCCGCGAGATCAGCTCGGTCGACCGCCCGGCCCAAGTCGGCGCGGTCTCGGTCCTCATGAAACGAGCAGGAGAAGACGACGTGACCACCACCGATATCCGCAAGAACGCCGCCGCCGTCGCGACCGGCAGCAACCCCGCCTTCACTGTCACCCAGTACGAGGACGCGATGTTCGCGCGCGCGGCCGACTTGAGCGCCGAGCTGGGCTGCACGCCCGAGCAGGCGCTCGCCAAGTGCCTGTCGAGCGATCCCGCGCTGCGCGACTTCGCCCACGCCTCCGAGGTCGCGCGCTGTGGCGCTTATGCGACCGAGGTCCGCAAACGCCACACTGCGGCGGCGTGAGGCGCGACGCCGACGCGCTGGCGGCCGGGTACGGAGCGCTGTTCGACCCGCTCGTCCGGGCGGCGCACATAGCCTGCCTCGAACATGCCCGACTGACCCGCGAGGACCGCTGGCCCACCGTCCAGAGCTGCCTAGACTTCGCCGCGCTCTACGGCATCCCCGGTGCCGAGCTGGCGGCGTTCTTCGGCTTCATCGGCCACCAGCACAGCGGTCGCACCATCTGGGTGGACGCCATGCGTGGGCCGGTGCCGAGTTACACCGCCCGGCAGGGCGCGACTCACCGGCAGGCGGTCGCGCTGGGCTTCCAGCAGATGGTCGCGGAGCTGCCGTCGGCGGTGGGCGGCGCATGACCTTCGGGCCATACCGGGTCTACCGCGGGCCAGACGGTGAGCAGGTCGAGACGACGCGGCGCTCGTGCCTTCGCTGCCGCCGAGTCTTCGACAGCCACGGCGTCGGAAACCGCATGTGCGAGTCGTGTCGCGCAAAATCCGCGGACGCGAGCCCCTACGCGTTGTAGCCAGGTCTTGACTTTCATCCACAGATGATTCACCTTTTGTTCACAGCTTGGTCCACATGATGGCGGGGAGCCGATGAGTCGCAAGTCGCCTAATCTGACCCTGAGTCTGCCGACATGCCGTCATTGCGGCCGCTACTGGCGACCCGCGCCGGGTGTTGTGGCCGACGCCGCCTATTGCAAGAAGTGTTCAAAGGACCGCCATATGATTGCGGCGTCGCAGCTGGGCCTTAAGCGGCTCAGCAACGCCGACTTCAAAGGTGGCTTCCTTCTCCCACGGCGATTGCGGTCAAGCTAGGCGCCGAAGAAAGAGCGGAGGCCCGCTACGGCGTGTGCTTGCCCGACGATGCCGCCGGAGCCGTCTAGTGATCGAGATCGGCCGTTGCCAGTTGGATCACTCCACGCACGCCACCGATGTTTTCGCGATGAAATGCGTTCCCATTCGACGTGTATGCGCCGCTGTCCTTTTGCCTGCTCCCACCTTACCATTTCCGGCTTGACCTCGACGGTCCACAGCGGATCGACGCCGAGTGCGGCGAGGCCGGCAAGGGCTTGGTTGGCATTCTGGAAACGCCCCGCCGGGTTGTCATTGAGTGTTCGGCGGATAAACGTTCGCCACGCCTTGGGTATGTGCGGGAGCCACTTCAGGGTGTCCGCGAAGCCCCCGTTCTCGATGAGTAGGCGAGGATTGGGCGCCTCCTCGTACCAAACCTTGCCGTGCAAAAGACGAAAGAGTGTCATGCCGACCGCCCAGATGTCGCTCTTCGCGCTAGTCGGGCCGTTGTGCCAGCACTCGTAAGCGATGTGATCACTGTACCCCGCCTGAGAGCCGTAACCTAAAAGCAGATCGTCCGTGACCAAGCCGAAATCAGCGAGCTTCGCGACTCCATGCCGGTCGAGGAGAATGTTGGCGGGCTTAATGTCACGGTGAAGCATGCTGCGCGAATGCAGCGCCCCAAGCCCTAGCAGCACCTCGGTGGCGACCTTCTTCACGGCTCGCAGCGACATGGGGCCGCTCTCGAACTTCTTCTGAAGCGAGCCGCCAGCACAGTATTCCATGCAGATGACCACGCTGTCCCCGTTGTCGCCCTCGACCACGTGATGAACTTGGACGACATTGCGGTGGGTGGCCTTTGAGAGATGCTGGGCCTCGTTCAGTGAGCCGCCCTTGTAAAGCTGCCACCGATCATCATCGTGTTGTGCCTCGCGGCTCAAGACCTTCACCGCGACGGCACCGTGAGCGGGATCGACGCCGTGGAACACTTCCCCGAAGTGCCCATTGCCGATCTTGGTGCCCAGTTGGAGACCCGAGACGTAACCCACCATCAGGCGTTCCTCGCCGCGATGAGCAGCATCGCGATCTCACGGCTCATTTTCCGAAGCTTGCCGCCAGTGGTGTTCTCGGCCCAGAAAGTGTCGTCGGCGACGTACTCATCAACCTTTCGGTCGCCATAGGTGCGACTGATAACACCCTTCTTAAGTTGTGAGACCGATGCGACGGATGCCCCAGCCGCAATCACGACGCCGCGGACCTCGGCACTTTCCAACATGCCCAACTTCGCCGCGCCCTTGCCCGTGACCGCGCTCGCTTTTACAAACACGGTCTCGATGCCATTCTCGCGAATGTAGTCGGCGCATTGCTGATGCAGGACACTGTAGGCCGCGGCTCGGTCGCCTTTCTGTACCTTCCAAGTATCATCATCGAGCACCACTATGGGGCCGTCGTCGTCCGGGACTTCCACATCAACGTAGGTCACGCCTTCTTTCGAGGCGCTCAGCCCCAGCCATCGTTCCGACATCCGCTCCACCTCTTTGTTGGGACCTGTACTACACTGGTGCCACCAATGGAGGAAGGGAAGGAGAACAAAGCAGTGCTATGCCAAAGTGGAGCGAACAGCTTTAGCTACCCTCTTCGCTACCCCCATTTCGAGCCCATAACGGATGCCCCAGAGGGGTGAATTTAACATTATGATTTAGAAGGAGAAAATGGTGCTGCCGGTGAGGATTGAACTCACGACCTCAGCCTTACCAAGGATGCGCTCTACCACTGAGCTACGGCAGCACTGGCCCGGACGGGAGGCGGCTCAAGAGCGGATCGGCCGGTGATTGTCAAGGCGATACGCGACAGATTATTGCGGACGCCATGACGAACGACGAACGCAGGGCCCGGCTGGCCACCGAACTGAGGGCGAACCTGCACCGGCGCAAGGCGCAGGCGCGCGCCGTGGCGGCGCAGGGCGCGCCACAAGGCGACGACCGGCCGACCCCGCTGGATCAGCCGGAGAAATAGCGCGTCGCCGCCACCGCCGCGTCGCCGACCAGTCCGGCGAGCAGGTAGATGACGACCAGCGCCAGCAGCGCGCAGGCGACGTGCGCGCACGATTCGCCTAGGCCGCAGCTCCGACGCGCGCGCATTTGCGGATCAGCCATTCGCGATCCTCTCCATCCAGCGCCGGGCCGATCCTGTCGACGACCTCGGCGTGGTAGGTATTGAGCCATGAGAGTTCGGCCGACGTCAAGAGCGTCGTATCGATCAGGTCGCGCTCGATCGGCGCGAAGGTGAGCGTCTCGAACCCCAGCATCGGCCCTTCCGCCCCGGCGATCTCGCGCGGTTCGACCAGCACCAGATTCTCGATGCGGATGCCGTATTCGCCCGCCTTGTAATAGCCGGGCTCGTTGGAGAGGATCATGCCGGCGCGCAGCGGCTCCATCGGGCCGCCGCCGGGATAATTGGGCTTGGCGATGCGCTGTGGCCCTTCATGCACCGACAGGTACGCGCCGACGCCGTGGCCGACGCCGTGCGCGAAATCGAGCCCCGCCTCCCACAACGGCCGTCGCGCGAAGCTGTCGAGTTGCGCGCCCATGGTCCCGTCGGGGAACACCGCGGTAGCGATCGCGATATGCCCCTTGAGCACGCGGGTGAAGCGATCGCACATTTCGGCGGTGGGTTCGCCGACCGGCACCACGCGGGTGATG
Organism: Sphingomonas sp.; assembly: GCF_035910975.1. Taxonomy (GTDB): domain Bacteria; phylum Pseudomonadota; class Alphaproteobacteria; order Sphingomonadales; family Sphingomonadaceae; genus Sphingomonas. The sequence continues at coordinate 327,134 of NZ_JAMHWM010000039.1, read as the reverse complement.
TCGGTGGTGCCGTCGGCCCACTGCCCGCCCGAATCGATCAGGTAGAGCTGGCCGCGCTCGATCCGCGCGTCGCTGTCGGCATCGGCCTTGTAATGCGGGCTGGCGCCGTGTTCGCCGGTCGCGGAGATGCTGTCGAACGACAGATCGACCGCCCCGGCCGCCTCGCGAAGCCGCTGGAGATGATCGGACGCGGCGATCTCCGTCAGGCCGCCCTTCGGCGCCTCCGCCTCGATCCAGCGCAGGAACCGCGCCATCACCGCGCCGTCGCGGGCCTGTGCGGCACGATGGCCGGAAGTTTCGGCCGGGTTCTTGATCGCGCGCGGCAGGACGGTGGGATCGCGCATCGCGAGGATCGTCGCCCCGCCCTGCCCCAGCGCGTCGAACACCGCCGCGACCGAGCGTTCGGGATCGACCGCGACACGCTTGCCGCGCATCTCGTGGAGCGCCGGCGCGAAGGCGGTGCGGGGGAGCACACGCACGGCGTTGCCGAGATGCTGGGCGACCGCGTCGGTCATCTTTTCCGGCGCGACATAGAGATCGGCGGTGCCGTCCGCGTGGACGATGGCGAAGGCGAGCGCGACCGGGGTGTGCGACACGTCTGCACCGCGCACGTTGAATGTCCAGGCGATCGAATCGAGCGCGGAGAGCACCGCAGCATCGGCCTGTTGCGACGCCAGCCAGTCGGCGACGTCGGCGCGCTTCGCGGCCGACGACTTGCCGGCGAGGTCGTCGGACTGGACGGCGAGCGTCGCGTCGGACGGCTGCGGCCGGTCCGGCCACACGGCGTCGACCGGATTGGTCTCCACCGCGACCAGCTCGGCACCCTGTCCGGCCAGCGCCTTCGCCGCCTCCTCCACCCAGGCGCGGGTGTGGAGCCATGGATCATAGCCGATCCGCGCACCCGCAGGCGCATTGGCGCGCAGCCATTCGGCGACCGATGTGCCCGGCACCGCGACATAATCCCAGTCGTCGCCCGATACCTGCTGGCGCACCTGGAGCGTATAGCGCCCGTCGGTGAAGATCGCCGCCGCCGCCGGCAGCACGGCGGCGGTGCCGGCCGAGCCCTGGAACCCCGTCAGCCATTCGAGCCGGCGAGCATAGCTGCCGACATATTCGGACATGTGTTCGTCGGTGAGCGGTACGACGAAGCCGTCGAGGCGCTGTTCGGCGAGCTGGGCACGGAGTGCGGCGAGGCGGTCACGATAGGTGGACATGGCGTCCTTCTAATCCTTCGGTTAGGCGGGGGTCCATGACCGATCTCACGCCCCCCGTCGCCGCGCGCCGACCATCGACCACCACCCACCATGGCATCGAATTGACCGACGACTGGGCATGGCTGCGCGACGCCGGCTACCCAAAGGTGACCGACGCCGAGGTGCTGGCGTATCTGGAGGCGGAGAACGCCTATTTCGAGAGCGTCATGGCGCCGCTCAAGCCGCTGGCCGACACGCTGTTCCAGGAGATGCGGGGGCGGATCAAGGAGGATGACGCGACCGTTCCGCAGAAGGACGGCGACTGGCTGTACTGGAGCGATTTCGAGACTGGAGGGGAGTATCGGCGCTGGTGGAGGAAGCCGGTAGCGGGCGGTGACGACCAGTTGATCCTCGACGAGCCGGCGTTGGCGAAGGGCAAGGAGTATTTCCGGCTGGGCGGCCTTTCGGTCAGCAACGACGGACGGCTGCTGGCCTATGCCTATGACGATAATGGTTCCGAACGCTTCCTGCTGCGGGTGAAGAACCTCGAAACCGGCGAACACCTGCCCGATGAGATCCCCGGCCTGCTCAGCGACATCGTGTGGACCGCCGACGACGCGGGCTTCCTCTACGGGCTCGCCAACGACCAGTGGCGCACCGACAACGCCCGCTACCACCGGCTGGGCACCGATCCCAAGGACGACGTCGAACTCTATCACGAGGATGACGAGGGCTACCGCGTGTCGGTCGGCGAGACGTCGTCGCGCGAATGGATCGTCATCGCGACCGGCGACCATGTGACGAGCGAGGTGCGGTTGTTGCCCGCCGACGACGTGTTCGCCGAACCCATATTGGTCGCGCCGCGCCAGCCGGGCCGCGAGTACGACGTCGATGAGCATGACGGCACGCTCTACATCCACACCAACGACACCGATCCGATGTGGCGGCTGGTCACCGCGCCGGTTTCTGCGCCGGGTGACTGGTCCGAGCTGATCGGCCCGTCGGACAATTTCTACATGACCGGCGTCGCCACCTTCGCCGATTTCTTCGTGGTCGAGGGGCGCGAGGACGGGCTCGACCAGATCGAGATCCATTATTACGACGGACGGCCCAAGCGCCGCATCGCCTTCCCCGAGGCGAGCTATGTCGCCGATCTGGGCGACAATCCCGAATATGCGGTCGATACGCTGCGGCTGTCGTACCAGTCGATGGTCACGCCGGGCACGGTCTTCGACTATGCGCTCTCCGACGGGGCGATGACGACGCGCAAGGTCCAGACGATCCCGTCGGGCTATGACCCGTCGAAATATCGCACCGAGCGGCTGAAGATCGCCGCGCGCGACGGCGTCGAGGTGCCGTGCTCGGTCGTCTATCCGAAGGACTTCCCGAAGGACGGATCGGGCAAGCTCTATCTCTACGCCTATGGCGCCTATGGCCACGCGATCCCGCCGGGATTCTCGACCGGCCGCATGTCGTACCTCGACCGCGGCATGGCCTTCGCCATCGCCCATATCCGCGGCGGCGACGACCTGGGCCAGCAATGGTATCACGACGGCAAGCTCACGAAGCGCACCAACACGTTCAACGATTTCGTCGATGTGGCGAAGGGGCTGATCGAACGCGGCTTCAGCCATGAAGGCGGCATCGCCATCGCCGGGGGATCGGCGGGCGGCGAACTGATGGGCGCCGTCGTCAATTCGCACCCGCATCTGTGGGGCGCGGTGGTGGCCGACGTGCCGTTCGTCGACGTGCTCAACACCATGCTCGACGCCAGCCTGCCGCTGACGCCAGGCGAATGGCCCGAATGGGGCAACCCGATCGAGGACCGCGACGCGTTCGAACTGATCCGCAGCTATTCGCCGTACGATAATGTGAAGCGCCAGGATTATCCGCCGCTGTTCATCTCGGGCGGGCTAAACGATCCGCGCGTGACCTATTGGGAACCGGCGAAGTGGGCGGCGAAGCTGCGCGCGACTAAGACCGACGAGAATATCCTGCTGCTCAAGACCAACATGGGCGCCGGACACGGCGGCAAGTCCGGCCGGTGGGAGAGCCTGAAGGAAGCGGCCGAGGAGATGGCGTTCGTGCTGTGGCAGCTGGGGATGGCGAAATGATCGTGCTGGCGCTGCTGCTCCAGGCGGCGGCGCCCGCACCGAGCGCGGAGGCGCTGAAGCTGGGCGTCGAGGTCGCGCAGGCGGGCACCTTCGGCCGGATCGCGCCGTTGCTGATCGAGCAGCAGACCGACGAGCTGGTGCGCGAGACGCCGGGGCTGACGCTGGCCGAACAGGCGCGGCTGCGCGAGATCGCCGCCCAGACCGGCAAGGCGGGCGTCGCGCGGGTGACCGAGCGGATGGGCTTCGCCTATGCGCAGGCCCTCTCGGTGGCGGATTTGCGCGCGGTGCTGGCCTTCGCACGCACCGACGCGGCCCGCCGCTATCGCGCTGCCGAACCCAATGCGATGGCGACGGCGACGCAGACGATGGGCGGGCTCGATTTCAAGCGCGACGTGCTGAAGGCGCTGTGCGCGAAGACCGGCAAGGGGTGCGAGAAGAAGTAGCGGTAGTCTGGCAGCGGGGCCTCTGGGCGTCGCCGGGCCTTGATTGCACGAGATCCCAGCTTTCGCTGGGATGACGGACATGTCAGGCGGTCTCGCGTTCCAGCAGTTCCACCGCATCGAGGCCGAGCAGATCGATATGCGCCTTCACGCGCGGCCATTGCCCTTTGAGGAACCGGTCGCGTTCAGCGGCGCGCAGCGCCTCGACCGCGCCGGGCAGCACGAACATGCCGACGCCGCGGCGGACCTCAACATAGCCGCCGTCCTGAAAGCTCTGATACGCCTTCGCCACCGTCAGAGGATTGGCGCCCCGTTCTGCCGCATAGGCGCGAACCGAGGGGAGCTGGTCGCCTGCGCGATACTCGCCGCGCAGGATCGCGGCGGCGATGCCGGCGCGGAGTTTCAGGTAGACGGGGCTGTCGTCGTGATCCAGGGCTGCCATGCTGTCATAATACAGCGTTTCGCCGCGCCGTCCAGTCCTATTCGCCCCAGATCGATAGCACCGCATCGACTGTCGGGCGGGGACGCTCCTCCAATGGCTTCGAGGGTGATCCGAGGAAGACGAAGCCGGCAATCCGTTCGTGCCGTGCGCCGAACGCATCACGCACCCGGTCGTCGAACGCCGCCCAGCCGGTCAGCCAGCCGCCGACGAAGCCGTAGGCGGTCGCCGCGTTGAGCAGCTGCATGCAGGCGGCGCCAGCCGACAGTTCCTGCTCCCACGCCGGGATATGGCTTTCGGTGCGGGGCGAGGACAGCACGACGACCAGCGCGGGCGCCTGGTGCGCGAACTGGTCGATCGCCTCTATCTCCAGCCGCTTGGCCTCGGGCCGGGTCGCCAGATAGGCGTTGCGGAGCACGCCCGCGAACGCGTCGCGGCGGTGCGCCGGCACGACGACGAAGCGCCATGGCGCGAGCTTGCCGTGATCGGGCACGCGCAGCGCGAGACTGACGATGCTGGCAAGCTGGGTCGAATCCGGCCCCGGCGCGATCATGTCGCGCGGCTTGCCCGAACGGCGGGTGGCGAGCATCGCCATCGGCGAGGTGAGGTCGTTGAACATCGCCCGGACCTAAAGGCCGCATTGCCGGGCGACAACACCCCTTGGCAAGATCGCCCGGTCCGCTAGGCTTGCGGATCATGCCTGAAGGCGAACAGCCGCCTTGGCGACCCGTATACCGGGGGGGAGTATCCAAACGTGCCCATCATTCCATCTATCGCGCTAGGCTTCCTTGCGATGCTGCTCCTCGGTGGCGGCTATATCGCGACCACGAGCAAGCCTGAGGTACTCGGACATCCGAAAGGACTGTACGTCCTGTTCTTCGCCGAGATGTGGGAGCGTTTTTCCTTCTACGGCATGCGCGCGCTGCTGATCTTCTATCTGACCAAGCACTGGCTGTTCGCGGATGGTCCGGCCAACCTTGTCTACGGCGCCTATGCGAGCCTGGTCTATATCACCCCGGTACTCGGCGGCTACCTGGCCGATCGCTGGCTGGGGCAGCGCAAGGCGGTGCTGTTCGGCGCCATCCTGCTGAGCCTGGGCCATCTGCTGATGGCGGTAGAGGGAGATGGTGGGCAGGATTCCACCGCGATCAACGTTTTCTGGCTGGCGCTCGCCTTCATCATCGTCGGATCGGGCTTCCTGAAAGCCAACATATCCGTGATGGTCGGCCAACTCTACCCTCGCACCGACGTGCGGCGCGACGGTGCTTACACCATCTTCTACGTCGGCATTAATGTCGGCGCCGCGCTTGGCGTTGTCTTGGCCGGCTGGCTCGGCGAGACCTACGGCTGGTCATACGGCTTCGGGGCAGCAGGCATCGGGATGATCCTGGGGCTTGTCGTGTTCGTGCTTGGCAAGTCGCTGCTGCAAGGCGCGGGCGAGGCCCCCCGTCCCCTGTCCAAGTCTCGGGAATGGTCGCTGTACGGCATCGGCGTTGCGGCGATCGCGGTGATGTGGGGACTGATCCAGTACGTGGACGTGATCCAGACGCTGTTGATCATCTCGGGCGTCAGCCTGCTCGGCTACGTCCTCTATGAATCCTTCAAACTGGAACCCCATGCACGCGATCGCATGTTTGCCATCCTGTTCCTGATAGCGCTCAACCCGTTATTCTGGGGCCTGTTCGAACAGGCCGGCGGATCGTTGAACCTCTATACCGATCGCTTTGTCGATCGTGGTGGCGTGCCGGCATCGCTGTTTCAATCGATCAACGCGATCTACATCGTTTTGCTGGGGCCGGTTTTCGCGGCGCTATGGGTATGGCTTGGCAAGCGCGGCTGGGAGCCATCGGCGCCGGCCAAATTCGGCCTGGCGCTGGCTCAGGTCGGGATTTCGTTTCTGGTCTTCGTATGGGGCGCTCAGTCGGTCGGGCTGGCGGTGCTGACGCCCGTCATCTTCGTCTTCCTCATCTACCTGTTCCAGACCACGGGCGAGTTGTGCCTGTCGCCGGTCGGTCTCAGCGCGATGAACCGGCTCGCGCCCAAGTTCCTGGCGTCTCTCATCATGGGCGCGTGGTTTTACATGACCGCTGTCGGCAATTTCGTCGCGGGCAAGATCGGCGAGGCGACAGGCGGAGAATCGGGTGAAATGACGAAGGAAGGCACGCTGGCGGTCTATTCGACGATCGGCTGGTGGACGGTCGGCATCGCCCTGGCGGTCCTGGTCGTCAGTCCGCTCATCAAGAAACTCATGCACCTCGACACGCTGAAGGACGACGACCTCGCCGGCCAGGCCGGGCTTGCCGAGCCGCAGGCCGCGGGCGTCGATATCACGAAGGAACGAATCTAGGGTCAGGCGGGGCGAGCCAGACTCGCCCCCGCCGAACCTCTATCCGGAAATATCTTTTGCACGTCGGCCCTTGCGGTGGATCGCTCGGGCGGGAGCAGCGTTGTGCCCCCCGCGCAACGATCAAGGACTCCGCGATGCCGCATCTCCGACACCACCGCCCCCTCCCCCATCGCGCGGGGGCGGTTGCGATCGGCCTCGCGATCGCGGTGGCCCCGGTTGCCGCCACCGCGCAGGATGGCGAGCAGCCGCGCCGCACGCGCGTGATCGTCGGGCCCGCCGTCACACCCGCCTTCCCCGGTGCGGATCGCTACGCCATCCGTCCGTACGTCGACCTGTCACGCACCCGCGCGTCGCAGTTCGACTATGAGGCACCCGACGAAAGCACCAGCATCGCGCTGATCGACAGCGACGGCTTTTCGTTCGGCCCGGCGATCGGCTTCGAAGGCAAGCGCCGCGCGCGCGACGCCGGAGGGCTGGACGAGGTGAAGTTCTCGGTCGAGCTGGGCGGTGCAGTCGCCTACCGGACCGGCAACATCCGTTTCCTGGCCGAGGCGCGCAAGGGCGTCAGCGGGCACAAGGCGGTGACCGGTATGGTGGGGGTCGACTACATCGCGCGCGACGCCGACAAATGGCTGTTCGCGATCGGCCCGCGCGTGACCTTTGCCGACAACAGATACGCCCGCCGCTATTTCGGGGTCACCGCGGCGGAGGCGCTGCGCACCGGGGTGCCCGCCTTCACCCCCGACGGAGGGGTGACGATGGTCGGCGGAACCGCCAGCCTGCTGCGTCAGTTCGGCGACGGCCCGTGGGGCGTGTTCGGCTTCGCCAAATACGACCGGCTGATCGGCGACGCCGCCGATTCTCCGGTCGTTCGCCGCTTCGGATCACGCGGGCAGCTCGCGGGCGGGGTGGGGATCAGCTATACGTTCGGGGGGCGCTAGAATCTGATCCAGCCGACCTGAATCGGGCCTGGTCTCCGGCAAAGGCCGGGGCGTTGACGATCGCAGGCTCCGGTCGCCACGGTTCCGGCCTTCGCCGGAACACACGGTGTTTCAACTCGGTTGGATCAGACTCTACCCCACCCGGTTCGCCACCAGATCATCAACCACCGCCGGGTCGGCGAGTGTCGAGGTGTCGCCGAGGCTGGAGACGTCGCCTTCCGCGATCTTGCGCAGGATGCGGCGCATGATCTTGCCCGATCGCGTCTTGGGCAGGCCCGGCGCGAACTGGATGGCGTCGGGGGTAGCGATCGGGCCGATCTCGGTGCGCACCCACTGGCGCAGCGCGGCGCGCAGTTCCTCGGACGCCACTTCCCCGGCGTTGAGCGTCACATAGGCATAGATGCCCTGCCCTTTCACGTCGTGCGGCATGCCGACGACTGCGGCTTCAGCCACCCTGGGGTGGAGCACCAGCGCGCTCTCGACCTCGGCGGTGCCCATGCGGTGGCCGCTGACGTTGATGACGTCATCGACCCGGCCGGTGATCCAGTAATAGCCGTCCGCGTCGCGGCGGCAGCCGTCGCCGGTGAAATACTTGCCCGGATAGGTTGTGAAATAGGTCTGGAAGAACCGGTGGTGATCGCCCCACACGGTGCGCATCTGCCCCGGCCAGCTGCGCGTGATGCACAGATTGCCGCTGATCGCGCCGTCGAGCACCTGCCCGCCCTCGTCGACCAGTTGCGGCGCGACGCCGGGCATTGGCTTCGTGGCGGAGCCGGGCTTCAGGTCGGTCGCGCCGGGCATCGGGGCGATCATCGCCGCGCCGGTCTCCGTCTGCCACCAGGTATCGATGATCGGGCAGCGCCCCTCGCCCACCACGTCGTGATACCAGCGCCACGCCTCGGGGTTGATCGGCTCTCCGACGGTGCCCAGCAGCTTCAGCGACGAGCGATCGGTGCGGGTGACGAAATCGTCGCCGTCCTTCATCAGTGCGCGCAACGCCGTGGGGGCGGTGAAGACGGTGTGCACCTGATGCCGGTCGCATATCTGCCAGATGCGGCTGGCGTCGGGCCAGTTGGGCAGCCCTTCGTACATCAGCGTGGTCGCGCCATTGGCGAGCGGTCCGTAGAGGATGTAGCTGTGCCCCGTCACCCAGCCGATGTCGGCGGCGCACCACCACACGTCGCCGGGGCGATAGTCGAAGCACCATTCGTGGGTCAGGCTGGCCCACAGCAGATAGCCGCCGGAGCTGTGCAGCACTCCCTTGGGCTTCCCCGTCGATCCGCTGGTATAGAGGATGAACAGCGGATCCTCCGCCCCCATCGATTCGGCCGGGCAGTCTTCGGACACCTGCGCTGCGGCCTCGTGATACCAGACATCGCGATCGTGCATCGCCACGTCGCCGCCGGTCGCCTGAACGACGATCACGCGCTCCAGGCTGGGCGCGCGTGCGGCGGCGGCATCGACATTGGCCTTCAGCGGGATGCGCTTGCCGCCGCGGCGGCCCTCGTCGGCGGTCACCACCAGCTTCGAATCGCAATCCTGGATGCGCCCGGCCAGCGCGTCGGGCGAGAAGCCGCCGAACACCACCGAATGGATCGCCCCGATCCGCGCGCAGGCGAGAACGGCGAACGCGGCTTCCGGAATCATCGGCATGTAGATGGTGACGCGGTCGCCCTTCCGGGCCCCCTGCGCCTTCAGCACATTGGCGAAGCGGCAGACGTTCTGGTGGAGTTCGAGGTAGGTGAAGCGCTTCGCATCCTCGGCAGGATCGTCGGGCTCCCAGATCAGGGCGATGTCACCACCGCGCGCCGCGAGATGGCGGTCAAGGCAGTTGGCCGCGACGTTCAGCCGCCCGTCGGCGAACCATCGCACGCCGAAATCAGCCTCGTCGAACGAGCTTTCGTCGGCGACGCTGGGCGGCACGAGCCATTCGAGCCGCTTCGCCTGATCCAGCCAGAACCCCGCCGGATCGGCAATCGATCGCGCGTACAGATCGGCATAGCCCGCCGCATCCACCCGCGCCTGCCGCGCCCATGCATCCGGCACTGGATAGAGTTCGCCCTCGGCCATGCCAATCCTCTCCCGACTCTCGCTTACGACAGGCTTTGCGGCGAAGCACGGCGCGAAGGCAAGTGTGAACGACGCTCCTGCACTTGCGACATTCGGCGACACATTAGCGGTGGACGCGGCGGACCCGCGCGGCCACACCGGACGGGATGACGCATGGCAGGATAGCATTGCTGCTCGCTACCGCTGCGGCGCTGGCGGGTTGCACGGTCGGCCCCGATCACCGCATCCGCACGGCAGAGGAGCTGGGCGTACCGGTCGGCTTCTCGGTGCCGGCGGCACAGACGCGCGAAGACCTGACCCAGTGGTGGACGCGGTTCGACGATCCGCTGCTGCAACGGCTGGTAGCGAGTGCGGCGGACACCAATCTGGACGTCGCGCAGGCGGTCGCCCGGCTGCGTCAGGCGCGCGAGTCGCTGGTCCAGTCACGCGCGCAGCTGCTCCCCACGGTCAACGCGTCGGGCGGCTACACGCGCAGCCAGAATTTGATCGGCGGCACATCGACAGTGGTGCTGCCCGACGGCACCGTCACCGACATTTCTCGCGGCAATTCGTCGAGCTTCTCCGCCGGGGCCAGCGTCGCCTATCAGCTCGGCCTGTTCGGGGAGGTGCGCCGCAGCGTCGAGGCGAGCCGCGCGGATTACGAGGCCTCGGGATATAATTATGCCGCGCTCGTCATCTCCACCCAGGCGGAGATCGCGCGCAATTATGTCCTGGCGCGCGCCGCGCAGGCGCAGCTCGGCAACGCCCTCGCCAGCCTGGCGCTACAGGACGACAATCTGGAGATCGCAGGCTTTCGTGTGCAGGCCGGGCTCGTCTCCAGCCTCGATGCAGAACAGGCGCGGTCGCAGCGCGCGCAGACCGCCGCGTCGATCCCGTCGATCGAGGCCAGCTACAACAGCGCGGTGTCGCGGCTGGGCGTGCTGACCGGACAGGCGCCCGGCGCTCTGAAGGCCGAGATGGAGGCCGTGCGACCGATCCCGAAGGGCCCGGCACAGGTCGGCGCGGGCATCCCGGCCGACGTGCTGCGCCAGCGGCCCGACGTGCTGGCGGCCGAACGCGGCCTGGCCGCCGCGACGGCACGGATCGGGGTGGCGCGGGCGCAACTCTATCCCGCGCTCCGCATGACGGGCAACCTGGCGACCAACGCCGGGTCGCTCGGCGGGCTGTTCGACACGGTCGTCGGCACGCTGTTCGGCGGCGTGTCGCAACTGATCTTCGACGGCGGCGCGACGCGCGCACAGATACGGTCGAACGAGGCGGCCGCCGAAGGCGCGTTCGCGGCCTACAAGGGCACGGTGCTCGCCGCGCTGGAGGATGTCGAGATCGCGCTGGTCGCGCTCGATACCGCGCGGGCGCGGCAGCGCGCGTTCACCGTCGCGCTCGACGCGGCGAACACCACGGCGCTGCTCGCGCGGCTACAGTACCGATCGGGCCTCACCGACTTCATCACGCTCAACCAGGCCGAAGCCTCGCTGCTCGGCGCGCGCAACGGGCTGGTCCAGGCGCAATCGGACGAGGCCGCTGCGCTCGTCCAACTCTTCCTCGCGCTGGGCGGCGGATGGGATTCGTCCGCCCCCGCCCCGCAAGCTCCACAGGATCGCTGATGGCCGGCACCGCACCCGACACCGATGAATTCCTGGGCGTGAAGCCCGCGCGGCCGTGGCGGCGCTATGCCAAATGGGCGGCGGCGATCGTCGTCGTGGTCCTGCTCGGGCTGTTGCTGTCACGCTGTTTCGCGGGCGATGCCGCGCCCGAATATTCGACCGAGGCGGTGCAGCGCGGCAACCTGACGGTCAGCGTGTCTGCAACGGGCAAGCTGGCGCCGACCAGCCAGGTGACGGTCGGATCGCAACTGTCCGGCCTCGTCACGCGCGTGGTGGTCGACGTCAACGACCGCGTCGTCGCCGGCCAGCCGCTGGCGCTGATCGATCCCGAGCAGATCGACGACCAGATCCGCGCGAGCCAGGCGCAGCTGGCCGCCAACCAGGCGCAGGTGGCACAGGCGCGCGCGACCGTCGCCGAGGCGCAGGCGCAGCTCAACCGGCTGGAGGAAGTGTCGCGCCTGTCGGGCGGGCGCGTGCCGTCGAAGACCGAGCTGGAGACCGGCCGCGCCAACGTGCAGCGCGCGCAGGCCGCGTTGCGTGTCGCCCAGGCCAATGTCGCTGCCGGGCAGGCGCAGCTCGCGCAGTCGCAGACCCAGCGCAACCGCGCGATCATCCGCTCGCCCGTATCCGGCGTCGTGCTCGCACGGCAGGTCGATCCGGGCCAGACGGTGGCGGCGTCGTTCAACACGCCGACGCTGTTCGTGATCGCCGAGGACCTCAGCCAGATGAAGCTGCAGGTCGCGATCGACGAGGCCGACGTCGGCGAGGTGAAGGTCGGCCAGAAGGCGAGCTTCACCGTCGACGCCTTCCCCGGCCAGACCTTTCCGGCAGAGATCATCCGCGTCGATCTGGGATCGAACCTGACGGTCAGCACCGCCAGCGCGTCCAGCACCACGACGAGCGCGACCCAGAACCAGGTGGTATCCTATGCCGCCGACCTGTCGGTGGCGAATCCCAGCCAGACGCTGCGTCCCGGCATGACGGCGACCGCCGACATCGTGACGACCGCCAAGCAGAACGTCCTGCTGGTGCCCAATGCCGCGCTGCGCTTCCGCCCGACGACGGCGGCCGGCGACGCCGGCATCGCCGGATCGCTGGTGATGCGCGGTCCCCGGCGCGGGGGCAGCGGCGCCGAACGCCAGGTCCGCACCGGGCGCGGGGCGCAGCAGAGCGTCTATGTGAAGGGCGACGACGGCCAGCCGCGCCAGGTGAGCGTCGTCACCGGCGACACCAACGGCCAGATGACCGAGGTGATCGGCGGCGACCTGAAGCAGGGGATGACCGTCATCACCGGCCAGATGGCGTCGGGTGCCGACGCCCAGAAGAAGGGCGGATCGGGCCAGCAGCGCTCGGGCGGCGGTCAACGTGGTCAGTAGGCCACCGGCACGCGCAGTATCGCGGACAGAGGGCAATGCCCCGCTCCCGCCCGCCGAAGGTTCGATAATCTCGCTGCGCGGCGTCACCAAGACCTATGGCACCGGTGCGACGGCGTTCCAGGCGTTGAAGGGCGTCGATCTGGACATCGCGGCCGGCGATTTCGTCGCGATCATGGGCGCGTCGGGATCGGGCAAGTCGACGACGATGAACATCCTCGGCTGTCTCGACGTGCCGAGCGCGGGCAGCTTCACCTTTCGGGGCCACCATATCGAACGGCTGAACCGCGACCAGCGCGCTCTCCTTCGCCGCAAGTACCTCGGCTTCGTGTTCCAGGGGTTCAACCTGCTGTCGCGCACCTCCGCGCTGGAGAATGTGGAGCTGCCCCTGCTCTATCGCGGCGAGGACAAGAAAACGCGCCACGACATGGGCATGGCCGCGCTCGACAAGGTGGGTCTGAAGGACTGGTGGGATCACACGCCGGCCGAACTGTCCGGCGGCCAGCAGCAGCGCGTCGCCATCGCCCGCGCGATCGTCACCCAGCCCGACGTGCTCCTCGCCGACGAACCGACCGGCAATCTCGACAGCGAACGCTCGGTCGAGATCATGGAACTGCTGACCGACCTCAACGTCAACAACGGCATCACCGTGCTGATGGTGACGCACGAACCCGACATGGCGGCTTTCGCGCGGACGATCGTCCACTTCAAGGATGGGCTGGTCGAGCGCGTTGACCGCGAAGCGGGTCGCGCGAGACCGGCCGGCGGCGCGAATGCGCCGTCCGACGACGCGGCCTTGCCGCGGCGCGATACGGGAGCAGCCGTCTGATGCTCGGCACCACCTTCATCCTCGCGATTCGCTCGATCCGCCGGCACCTGCTGCGGTCGTTCCTGACGATCCTGGGCATCGTGATCGGCGTCGGCGCGGTGGTGACGATGGTCACGCTGGGCAAGGCGACGACCAGCGCCGTGCAGCAGCAGATCTCCGCGCTCGGCACCAACATCCTTCAGGTTCGTCCAGGCCAGGGCTTCGGGCGCGGCGGCGGCGGCCCGCGTCCGCCCGATTTCAAGCCCGAGGACGTCGAGGCGATCCAGCAGCAGGTGACCGGCGTCACCGCCGTCGCCCCGCAGGCGCAGGCGACCGGGACCGCGATCTACGAAGGCTCCAACTGGTCGACGACGGTCAACGGCACGACCGAGGCCTATTTCCAGGTCCAGCCCTGGCCGCTCCAGCAGGGCCGCACCTTCTCGCCGACCGAGGAGGAAGCAGGCAAGGCGGTGTGCATCATCGGCAACACCGTGCTGACCAACCTGTATCGCGGTGGTCGCGCGGTGGGCACGCGGATGCGGATCAACGGGATCAGCTGCGACGTGATCGGCGTGCTGACGACGCGCGGCCAGCAGGGCTTCGGCGGCGATCAGGACGACGTCGTCATCATGCCGCTGAAGGCAGTGCAGCGCCGCTTCACCGGCAACCGCGACATCCGCCTGATGCTGGTCGGTGTCGATGCCGCCTTCTCGACCAGCACGGTGCAGGCCGGCATCGAGAACCTGCTGCGCGAACGCCGCAACATCACGCCGCCCAAGCAGGACGATTTCAACATCTTCGACACCAAGCAGATCAGCGACACGCTGACCGGCACGACGACGATGCTGACCAACATCGTCGCGGCGGTGGCCGCGATCAGCCTGATCGTCGGCGGCATCGGCATCATGAACATCATGCTGGTGAGCGTGACCGAGCGCACGCGAGAGATCGGCATCCGCCTGGCGATCGGCGCGGTGGCAGGCGAGGTGCTGTTGCAGTTCCTGGTGGAGGCGGTGGTGCTCTCGATGCTCGGCGGGCTGATCGGGCTGGGCATCGCGCAGATCGCGATCGCCGGCATCACGCCGCTGATGAAGGTGCCGTGGACGTTCGACCTGCAGATCAACCTGATCGCGTTCGCGATATCGGCAGTGATCGGGGTGGTGTTCGGCTATTTCCCGGCCCGGCGCGCGGCGAGCCTGAACCCGATCGACGCGCTGCGGCACGAATGATTGCCCGCCAAGATCGGGCGAGAGGCTAGGGTCAGGACCGATTATTCGTGGCGGTCGTGATTGCCCGAACGTGTTCGTCCGGCAAGGAGCGGGGCGCAGCAGGTAGCGGCGCTACCTGCAAGACTCGCGACGCAGCCGGCGGGCGCGTCCGGGCAACCGCACAAGCGGCGGACGGATTTCGGCCCAGGGCGTCGTCGCTCGTCGGTCACGATGCACAAGCATCGCTCCGCTCCTCGCTTCTAGCCCTGAACCGAAATCCGCTCCGTCACGACCACCACGAATAATCGGTCCTGACCCTAGCGCCGCGCCTCCGGCCGGGTAATCGCCTCCGGCGCGTGGACAAGGCGGCGGAGTTCGGCGAGGTCCTCCGGCGTGTCGATGTCGATCAGTTCGGCCGGCGCGGTGACGACATGCTTTCCCGCGCGGACGAGATCGCGCGCGCCCGCGTCGCCCTCCAGGCTCAGCAGGAAATCGAACCGCCCCGCCCCGAATAGCGCCGGCGGGCCGGGCCGGACGCCGTCGCTGGATGCGACCACCGCGTCATCGGCGTCCGCCGCGTCGAGCAGACGATAGATGTGCGCGGCGGTGACGCGCGGCATGTCGGCGAGCGCGATTAGCACCGCCTTCGCGCCCGCACCCCGCGCATATTCGACGCCCAGCCGCACCGATCGCGCCATGCCCTGATCCGGCGCGTCGTTGTGGATCACGCGGTAGCCGGCGAAATCAAGCGCGCACCCGTCGGCGACGACGAAGCGAGTCCGGAACGGCACGTCCTTGAGCGCGGTCACGACATGCAGGCCGACCGGCTTGCCGAGGAATTCCGCCTCGAGCTTGTTGCCGTCAGGGAAGCGCGACGAGCGCCCCGCCGCGAGCAGGATCAGGGCGACATCCTCAGCCGCGATCATTGAATGCCCCTATCATGGCGGCGGCGATCGACAGCGCGATCTCCGCCGGGCCGAGCGCGCCGATATCCAGCCCGACCGGACCGTCGATGCGATCGATCTGTTCAGCCGACAGACCCGCCGCCGCCAGCCGCCCGCGCCGCGCGACGTGGCTGCGCCGGCTGCCGAGCGCGCCGACATAGGCGGCGTCCGTCGCCAGCGCGGCGATCAGCGCGGGATCGTCGATCTTGGTATCGTGGCTGAGCGTCACCACCGCCGTCGCCGGGCCGGGCGCGCGGGCGGCAATCGCGTCATCGGGCCAGCGATCGTCGAGCGTGACGTCGGGAAAGCGTTCCCCTGTCAGGAAGCGTGTGCGCGGATCGATCACCACGGTGCGAACGCCAAGCGTCGTTGCCAGCCGGGCGAGCGCCTGTGCGATCTGGACCGCCCCGACGATCAGCAGGGTTCGCGGCGGATCGTAGCTGTTGAGGAACGCCTCGCCGCCGTCCGTCTGGTGAAGGGCGCTGCGGCCAGTCGCCAGGTCAGTGGCGACGGTCAGCGCCCGCCCCTCGCCGCGCGCCCGGTCGATACGATCGAACAGGTCGGGATCGAAGCCCGCCACCGACACCGGCTGGACCAGCACGGCGATCTCGCCGCCGCACGGCAGCCCGACCTCCCACGCCGCCGCGTCCGCCACGCCGTATCGCCTGATCACCGCCGTCGCGCCCGCGATCACCTGGGCCGCGGTCGCCAGGATGTCGGCCTCGACGCAGCCGCCCGACACCGATCCTTCGAACCGTCCGTCGGCGTGGACCAGCATGTGGCTCCCGCGCGGCCGCGGTGCCGAGCCCCAGGTCGATACCACCGTGGCGAGCGCCAGCGGCGCGCCCATCCACAGGCGCGCGGCGGCGAGGACGGCATCGTTATCGGCCACTACGCCGCGATATCGCTGACGCGGCTGGCACCGGCACGCTAACCTTCCGCGCCATCCTCGCGGTAGCGGATCTGGAGGTAGCGTTCGCGGGTCGCGAGCGTATCGAGATCGCCTTGCGCCAGCTGGGCGGACAGGCCGCCAATCTCGCCCTCGATCAACTTGAGGCCGTCGGCGAGTTGCTCGTCGGGGGTACGGCCGTTGCGCGGCACGCCGCGCAGCGGCTGGGGCACGCGCTGCCATCCCTTGACCAGTTCGGGCAACTGCTCGCCGATGAGCTTGCGGATCTCATTCGCGACCGGCGCGGCATCGTCGATCGCGGTCAGTTGCGGCGCGAGCGTATCGAGCCGGACGCCGATCGCGTCGACCAGCGTCTGCGCGGGCGCGGGGAGTGCGGGGCGCTGGCGGTCCAGCCATGCCTCGGTCTGGAGCGGCAACGCGCGGAGCGGCGCGTTGGGGAGCGTTTCCGCCCGCACCTCCGGCGTGGTCGGCGCCATCGCCAGCATGACGGTGGTGACGATCAGCAACAGCATCACCGCGAGCGCGCCGAACATGCCGAGCGGTATGAAGAAGCCGACGGCGACCGCCGCGACGATGATCGCAAGGTCGGCGACCGCGATACGGCCGAGCCGGCGGACGACCTCCCCCTCGCGCGCCCGGCGCGAGCGGGTGGACCCGCCGCGGCTGTTCGCGCGGGTGCGGTCGATCACTTCGGCGGCGCGGGCGATCTGATCGTCGACCTCGGTCATGGGGTCAGAGCGACTCGAGCTTGAACTGATCGACCTGGGCCGGGCCGGCGAGGGCGGCCTGCGCCTGGCCTTCCGCCCGCGCGATATAGCCCTTCGATTTTTCGACCTCGCTCGACAGCGTCGTCACCGTCGTCTTCATGCTGTCGAGCGCCTTCAGCTTGAACGTGTCGATCGCGTCCATCGTGTCGTAGATGTTCTGGAACGCGCGCTGCAGCGTCTCGATGGGAATCGTCGAGGCGGCGGCCTGTTCATGGATCTGCGCGGTCTGCGACTTGAGCAGCTTGCCGGTCGAATCGATGATGTTCGCGGTGGTGGTGTTCAGCGCGGTGATCTGTTCGAGCACCAGCTTCTGGTTGGTCAGCGCCTGCGCGACGGTCACCGCGGTGCGCAGCGCGCCGACGGTGGTGGTGCTGGCGCGGTCGACGCCCTTGACCAGCTCGACATTGTTCTTCTTGACCAGATCGAGCGCCAGATAGCCCTGCACCGTCACCGCCATCTGGGTCAGCAGGTCCTGCGTGCGCTGGCGCGTATAGAACAGCGCGGTCTCGCGCAGCGCCTTGGCCTTCGCGGGATCGGTGTGGTCGAGCTCGTTGGCCTTGTCCTCCAGCGCGCCGTCCATCGCCTTGGACAGATGGACCATCTGTTCCAGCCGGCCCATCGAGTTCCACAGATTCTGCCGCTCCACGTCGATCGCGGCATTGTCCATCAACAGCTCGTCCTTGCCCGAGGCGAGCGATTTCAGGATCGTCGAGATATGCGTCTGCGACGATTTGTAGCCGTCGAAATAGTCGCGCATCTTGTTGCCGAACGGGATGATCCCGAACAGCTTCTTCGACGTCATCAGATTGCCCTGCTTGCCGGGATCGAGATCCTCGATCACGCGGCGTAGCTGGGCGAGATCGGCGCCGACGCCGCTTTCCTTGTCCATCGCCTTCACCGGGCGATCGAGGAAGCGGTTCGACTGGCCGGCGGCCTCGCGGATTTCCTTCGCGCCCATCGCGGTGATCGCATCGACACGCTTGCCGAATTCGGGTGAATTGACGTCCTGCGCGACCAGATCGGTGACGAAGGCCTCGACCCGCTGCTCCAGCTTCGACCGGGTGCCCTCGTCCACCGGCACCAGGCCGGCGGCCTTTTCCGCCTGCACCACCGGCACCGGATCGGGCGGGGTCAGCGTCAGCGCCTCGGCGGTCTTGGTCTCGGTCGTCGTCGCCATCGTCATCTCCAGCAGCGCGGCATCGGGGTATCCCATTTCTGGCGAGCCTCGCCGCCGCCTGCAACTGTCATATAGTTATAATACACAAGCGCCGCCAGCCCTAAGCGCGTGCTGCCCGCAACGCGGTCGCCCACCAGGCGAGATCGTCCAGAACGCCGTTCAGTCGCCGCGCATCGGCCTCGTCGCCCAGGAAACGGTCGCCCTCGCGCTTCTTTCCCGCGCCCTGCAGATGCAGCGCGTTGGGCATCGGCGCCATCGCCAGCGCGACCGCGACCTGCTGCAACTGCTCGACAGCGCGCGCGCCACCCATCCCGCCATGCGCGACGAACGCGACCGGCTTGCGTGCCCATTCGCCATAGACATGGTCGAGCGCATTCTTCAGCACCGGGCTGACGCCGTGATTATATTCGGGCGTGACGATCAGATAGGCATCGGCCTGGCCCACCCTGGCCGCCCAGTCGCGCTGATAATCGGCGACATAGCCCGCCGCCGGCGGCTTCGACACCGACAGCATCGGCAGGGCGACGTCTTTCAGATCGACGAGTTCGGCGGCGAAATCATCGCGGCCGCCCAGCACGCCGATTACCCAGTCGGCGATGGGCCCGGACAGGCGGCCTTCACGGATACTGCCGACGATGACGTGCAGACGGATCGGGAACATTGCGGACTCCTTCCACGAAACCCTAGCCGCAGTGCAGCAATTCCGCTATGGGCGCGCCCAATACCGCGACGGCCGCGGCATATCCCCAGGGATTTCCCAGATGAATCTGCGCAATATCGCCATCATCGCGCACGTCGATCATGGCAAGACAACTCTCGTCGATCAGCTTTTCCGTCAATCCGGCACCTTCCGAGACAATCAGCGCGTCGAAGAACGTGCGATGGATTCGAACGATCTGGAAAAGGAACGCGGGATCACCATCCTGGCCAAGCCCACTTCGGTCGAATGGGAAGGCACGAGGATCAACATCGTCGACACCCCCGGCCACGCCGATTTCGGCGGCGAGGTGGAACGCATCCTGTCGATGGTCGACGGCGTGATCCTGCTGGTCGACAGTTCCGAAGGCGCGATGCCGCAGACCAAGTTCGTGACGGGCAAGGCGCTGAAGCTGGGCCTGCGCCCGATCGTCGTCGTCAACAAGGTCGATCGTCCCGACGAACGCATCCAGGAAGTGCTGGACGAAGTGTTCGACCTGTTCGTGTCGCTGGAAGCGACCGACGAACAGCTCGACTTCCCCGTGCTCTACGCATCGGGCCGCAACGGCTATGCCAACGACGACCCCAGCCTGCGCGAGGGCACGCTGACGCCGCTGTTCCAGAAGATCGTCGATCATGTGCCGCCGCCGGCGCTGGACAAGGACGCGCCGTTCACCTTCCTGGTCACGCTGCTCGATCGCGACAACTTCCTCGGCCGCATCCTGACCGGCCGCGTCACCAGCGGGACGGTGAAGGTCAACCAGCCGATCCACGCGCTCGACATGGGCGGCAACGTGATCGAAACCGGTCGCGCGTCGAAGATCATGTCGTTCCGCGGGCTGGAGCGCGTGCCGGTCGATGAAGCGAGCGCGGGCGACATCATCAGCCTCGCCGGCTTGACCGTCGCTACGGTCTCCAACACCATCGCCGACACCAGCGTGAGCGACGCGATCCAGGCGCAGCCGATCGACCCGCCGACGCTGTCGATGCGCTTCGCGGTCAACGATTCGCCGATGGCGGGCCGCGAGGGCAGCAAGGTGACGAGCCGCATGATCCGCGACCGCCTGTTCCGCGAGGCGGAATCGAACGTCGCGATCAAGGTGACCGAGGCTGCCGACAAGGACAGCTTCGAAGTGGCCGGTCGCGGCGAGCTTCAGTTGGGCGTGCTGATCGAGACGATGCGCCGCGAAGGCTTCGAACTGGGCATCAGCCGCCCGCGCGTGCTGTACCGTGAAGAAGACGGCCAGCGCACCGAGCCGTATGAAACCGTCGTGATCGACGTGGACGACGAACACAGCGGCACCGTCGTCGAGAAGATGAACCTCCGCAAGGCGGAGATGACCGACATGCGCCCGTCGGGCGGCGGCAAGACGCGCATCACCTTCAGCGCGCCCAGCCGCGGCCTGATCGGCTACCACGGCGAATTCCTGTCCGACACGCGCGGCACCGGCATCATGAACCGGCTGTTCGAGAAATACGGGCCGTACAAGGGCGTGATCGAGGGCCGCAAGAACGGCGTCCTAATCTCCAACGGCTCGGGCGAGGCCAATGCCTATTCGCTCAACACCCTGGAAGAGCGCGGCATCCTGTTCGTCGGCCACGGCGAGGCGCTGTACGAAGGCATGGTGATCGGCGAAAACGCCAAGACGGATGACCTGGAGGTCAATCCGATGAAGGCGAAGCAGCTGAGCAACGTCCGGTCGTCGGGCAAGGACGACGCGATCCGCCTGACCCCGCCCAAGAAGATGACCTTGGAGCAGGCGATCGCCTACATCGACGACGACGAGATGGTGGAAGTGACGCCGAAGACCATTCGCCTGCGCAAGCGCTACCTGGACCCGCATGAGCGCAAGCGCGCGAGCCGGGCGAAGCAGGCAGCCTGAGGCGCAACAGCCGGCGCCCGCGACGGAGGGTGACGGGATCGGGTTCAGTCTCCGCAAAGAGACTGGATTCGAGCGACCTTTGCCGGCTGACGCACGGGACGATGGCGCGGCTCGAACCGCATTCCCCAAGAGCACCGGCAGGGCGCGGGTGAACGGTCGTCGCGCGTCGAGCGGGATCATCCTGGTCAATCGAAACGGGCTGCGCTGACGGGATGCCCTGAAGGATATTGTCCGTACAAGACGCCGTACAACCAACGGAAACGCTGGGGGCGGATGGGCGTCTTCACCCGGTTGAGGGAAGTGCGGGCTGCCGCCCGCGCGCCTCCGCAAGGCGGCGACGATCGATGCGACCAGCCTGAAGGCGCCTCGCACGGGTTACAGGCTGCGGGAAAAAGGATGATATCGGGCGCCTCAAGAACTGGCTCGGCGGCGCCTCACGATACGACCGCTGCCCAACGGCCTTCTTCTCGGCGATTGCCCTCGCCGCTACCGTCATCTTCCGGCTCTGATCAACGAGGCACGGCCCTGGCATTCGGCTTATCCGACGAATCACGCTTCGGCGTTCTATGTCGTTCGCGTGTCATTCTAGTCGGCCACGTCACGCCCCCCAGGCTACGGTCGGCAATCGTTGCGGGGGCGCGAAAAACATCCGGGCAAAGTTCGAGTTCAAACCCGCCTCGACCCTTTGGGTACAAAGATGGCCGGGATGTCGGCCGGAACCGCGCCAGCGGCATCAAAATATTGATTCCGGTCAGCATTGGCGGGCCACGCCCGATGAAGATGAGCACTATGTCTACGCTATGGCGCTACGATGACCGAGCATTATCACGGCCCAGTTACGGCAAAACTCTTTGGCTGGCGCCTATGAATTTCGAGCAGAATAGCCGCAAGATCTTGTTCCATTTGTCTGTTCCGAACCGCTTGAAGGCAGAATGCCCGTGCCGTTCGGATGAACTGGAAGTGGGCTGCTTCGGACGCCGAGAGCATCGTCACATGCGCCCGTGACAGATGTTCTACAAGTCCTCGCTTGCACGCGATGGCAAGCTTGCATGAGGCCGGATCGGTGTCTGGATGGACGATCAGCAGATCGATGTCGTTAGGATCAGCGCCATGAGCGAAGGCTGACCCAAAACCATAGACCTCGACACCGAGCGTCACAGCCAGCCCCGCTCCCCAAAATATTTAGCTTCTTGGTCAGTAAGATAGGCCCAATATTCGTCACTGTGCAGTGCGCCCATGAACTCGCCGATCCGGAACAGCCCGACATTGTCGTCGCGACAATGCCGCCTGGCATCAGGCGAGTAGCCGCACCAAGCGGAATTGATAATCACAGCGTTGAGGTGGCCAAGCTGCGCGACGGTCTCCATATATTCTGCAACGCCAAAAGCGTAACATTCGCAGATGAAGGTACGCAGCGTGTCACCGTTGGCGCGGATCAGGCGGTAAACGCCGTTTCCTTCCGCCATGAGGGACGCAACCCTTCGGTGCTGCTGCATTACTCGTTCAAAATAGTCGAAGTGGCCATAATAGCTCGGCCACGGGAAACTCGCGCCATGCCCCGCCATCGACAACCTTCCTGATCATTTCATCAAATTCCGCCGGGAAGCGCTTCACTGCCACGTAAGGAATCACATCATCCACCCATTGTTCGTAGCTGCGAACATGGATGAGGAAAGAAGCAACAGTGACTTGCTCGCCAACATCAAAAAGCGCTTTGTACTCATTGACGAACGCCGCGATTTTCCGGTTATTTGGAACGATGACGGACAAGCGCTCGGAGATCCAGACCGCGTGTGCCGCTTCATTATGGGGCTGAGTGCGGGCGAGATCGGACGTCGGCCCAAATTGTGCCCAAGACTGCCTGTTCTCCTCTAGCGACGGCAGGATCAGGCGAGCCAGCTCCACCTTGGTCAGGGGATCGCGAGGTGCTGTCAGTCTAATGCGAACCGCTCTCCCGATGATGCGGGTGCATCTTTGAGGGGAGGGGACTAGCTCGCGATCAGCGACCACTCGGCCAGTGCGGCGGAGCGGCGGAGCGGCGGTCCTTGTAGGTTTGTCGATCGAGGAGGTGGCGTTCCAGATTGAAGTGGTTGTGCGCGTTGGCGTGGACCCAGGCGAACTTCTGTAATGACGTCATTCGCCTGAACCTCAGCATCGCCCGCTCGCGTCGTCGGAAGGGCAGGTGGGAGTTTTCGACCCGGTTGTTGGCCCAGCGGCCGACCTCCTGCCTGGCGCGGTTGCCGAGTTCGTCCATCGCAGCGCCGTATGAGCGCAGACCGTCGGTGGTGATCGTCTCGGGTGACCCGTGGCGCTTGAGCGCCCTCCTCATGAAGGTGAGCGCCGCGGCCTTGTCCCGCGACCTCGTGACGAAGCTCTCGAGCGCCTCACTTTCGTGATCGACCGCTCGCCATAGGTAGACCATCTCGCCATTGAGCTTCACGTACATCTCGTCGAGATGCGATCGCCAGTGCCGGAACCCGCGCATCCGGCTAACCCGCTGAAGCCGGATGTCGCCGGCGAACATCGGCCCTAACCTGTTCCACCAGAATCGCACCGTCTCGTGGCAGATGTCGATCCCGCGCTCAGCCAGTAGGCCTTCGACGTTCCTCAGAGACAGCGGAAACCGAACGTACATCATCACTACCAGCCGGATCACCTCGGGTGACGAGTTGAACCTTCGAAACGGGCTGGGCGGAAGGGCGCGGGACTTGCGGCTCATCCGCTCGCTACCAGCTGCTCGGTTCGGCTGCCAGGTTGGCCTGACAGCGCCCGACAGCATGTTGCTGGGCGAGGACTTTCTAGCGGCGTCCGCGCATTCGGAGGCGGTGTTCTCCGCAAAGGGAGCCAGGTCGCTAGGAAGCGGCCGCTGTCGCTCGGATGGAATATTGCGACTGAAGGGACGGCGGACCGCGCAACGGATCGACTTCGCCTTGCGGCGCGGCGCTGCCGTCACCCATGTCAGCGGAAGCGCTATCGTCGATCGAGACGCCTTCGCCGTGGGTATCGGCGACGCGGCCGCCGGGATGGCTCCAAATGTCACCGTGCGGTTTGAGTTCGATACGGCCAGCAACGAGAGATAGGCTCTTGCAGTTTCCTACGGCGGGTCGAGCGCGCGCTCCCTGCCCTCGGCCCAAAACTAGATCTCCTGATCCAAACGTTGTGGAAAGCGCTCCTCCGGCCCTGTGCACTATCCCTCGACACCGAACTCCGATCAGGGCTGACCGGCCGCGTTGAGCAGTTCGGCGTGGATCGGCGCGATGTACCGCGGGTCGGTCCAGAAGTGCCCGACGAGCCGGAACCCCAGATCGTCGCTCCGCATCGCGTCGCGCAGGTCGTCGGGCTTCACGCCGCGGCGCACCGCCGCGATCCCGCGATCGATCAGTTGCTGGATCCGTTGGCGATAGAGCTTCACCTCGTCGCGGGTGACGGCGTTCTCGCCGTGGCCTGGAATCGCCAAGACGAAGTCGAGCTTGAGCAGGTCGTCGATCCGGTCGCGGAAACCGATCAGGCTGCCGCCCCCATCCAGGATATCGATTGCCGGGTCGCCGGCCATGTGGAGCATGTCTCCAGCCACGACCACCCGCTGGTCCGGGAAATAGACAGCGATGTCGGCCCCGGTGTGCCCGGGGCCCCAGTGATAGGCGATCGCCTCAACTCCGCCGAGCGTCACCCGGTGCTCGCGTTCGAAGGTGATTGACGGCGGCGCAGGGTTTCGCGGCGCAATCGTGGAGGTGTAGGTCGTCAGGATGGCTGGCAGGTTGCTGTGTCCGATCAGTTCGGCTCCGTCCGCCCGGATCCGGGCGTTGCTTCCGCCGTGGTCGGCATGGTGATGGGTGATGAAGGCGACCTTGATTGGCTGGTCCCCGGCACGCTTCGCGATCGCGTCGCGTAGTTCGTTGAACACGCTTTCCCGCATCACCTTGTTGTCGACGGCAATCAGCCCGTCGGGCGTGGCGCGAACCACCGCATTGCCGCCGCGCCCGGTGAATAGGAACAAGCCGGGCATGATCTCCTTGGACAGGACCGGGATGGTCGCGGGCGTGCCCGGCGCCGGTGGGCGTTCGGCCGGTGCCTGCGCGACCGCCGAGAGAGGACAGAGCGCCAGCATCGCGCAGCCGGTCATTGCATGAAACACTGTTTTCAACGTTCACTCCTGTTCAGATTGTCGGGTTGCAGCGCGGCTGGCGCGTTCAGATCCGGAGGCTCACCCCAACCCGGAAATAGCGCCCGATGGTGTCGTGATAGATGCCCGGCGTCGTCGTGAACTGGGACACGTTCGGGTTGGGCGGAGGATCCTTGTCGAGCAGGTTCTCGATGCCAGCGAACACCCTGAAGGACCGGTCGATATTGTACCCGGCGTTGAGGTTTACGAGCAGATAGGCCGGCACCTCGTTGAGGTTGATCGAGGTCGCGGTGCCGGGGACCGCGAGGTTCTCGATCGTCGTCTTCGCGACGTAGCGGAACTGCGCGGAGACATAGCCCTTGGGGTTCGAGTAGCTCGCGACCAGCGTCGCGCGGAACTTCGGCCGCGAATCGTCGCCCGCCAGTTCCAGGACGGGCGCCCCGAACCCCGGATCGTCGAGATAGTGGAAGGTGTAGGTGCCGTTCAGCGATACGTCGATCTGGCCCTCGGCCAGGCGCAGCCGGTGCCGGGCGGAAAAGTCGATCCCCTCGACCGTCAGGCTCGCGGCGTTCAGATAGGTCGAGTTATAGGCGACCGGCACGGTCCCGGCGTAGGTGAACAGCGAACAGAAATAGGTGCCGCCGGCGTTGCACCGGGTCGCCGCCGCCGGCCCAGTGATGTTGGTGATCGCATCCTTCAGCTTGATGCGGAAATAGTCGGCGGACAGCGAGAAACCGCGCAGGAACGCCGGTTCGATCACGCCGCCCACCGTCAGGGTATCGGCCTTTTCGGCATCGAGGTTGGGATCGCCGCGGGTCGAATTCTGCGGGATGGACGACGCGCTCACGCCGTTGATCGTGACCGACTGAAACGTAACGTTGCCGGGATTGCTGAGCTCGTGGATCTGCGGTGCGCGAATGTCGCGCGAGCGGGCGATCCGCAACCGGATGCCGTCGACCGGGGCCCAAACGGCGCCCAGCTTCCAGGTCGTCTGGACGCCCGACGAACTATAGTCGGCCACGCGTATCGCGCCGTTCAGGTCGAGCGAACGGGCGCCGGGAATGTCGCGCGCAACCGGTGCAATTGCCTCGACATAGGCTTCGCGGACGTTGAACCTGCCGGCATAAGTAGCCGCGTTCGCGCTGCCATAGCCGCCGCTGTTGGAGATCGCATCGGCGTTCACGTCGATCGCTTCGCGCCGATACTCCGCGCCGAGGGCGACCGACACCGGCCCCGCCCAGGTCGAGAAGGGTTCGCCCATTACGTTCAGGGCCGCCAGATGCTGCGCATAGTCGGCGCTCTGCCGCGACGTCGCAGTCACATAGGCCAGCGCCTGGGGCGAGGGTGAGCCGTCGCCGAACAGGTTGATCGGCACGCAGCCCGCAGCGGCCGCATTGAACGAGGCGCCGGCCAGCGTCGCGCGACAAACGATCTGCCCGTTGCTCATCACCGCATCGGTCGCGAAGATCAGGTTCTGGTTGACCCGGTTGTTCGAGACTTCGCTGCGATAGCGGTTCTCGCTCCACCCCAGATGCGCGTCCCACTTCCAGCCGCCCGGCAAACTGCCTTCGACGCCCAGCACGGCGCGCGGCGTTTCGTTCCGCACGCGGACTTGGACGTTGCCGAAATCGGAGTTTGTCCGGCTCATCGTGAAGCTAGTGAGGGTGCCCATCGCCGTCACCACCGACGCCGGAAGAAAGGCGTTATCGCGCGCGATGCGGATCGCGGTGTCCCGCGAGGGAAGAAGCGTGGTCACACCTTGGGTCACGGTATAGGCGCCCTCGACGAACAGGGTGGTTTCGTCGCCGATCGCCCATTCGCCCCGCGCATAGGGCGCAAACCGTTCCGAACCCGGCGCGAGTGCGAGGCCGCGGGCCAGCGAGACGCCTTCTCCGCCGATCATCTGCACATTGCTCGCCAGACTTCCCGCGGTGAAGGGCGCGAGAATTCCACCCGGCAGAAACTGCATGTCGCGCAGCGAGAAGTTGGCCGGTCCGGTGATCTTGCCCCCGGGCGACGAGACGTCATGTACGTTTGGCGCGATGATTGTCGCGGGCTGGCCGTTGGTGGCGAAGGCGCTGTTGGCGACGCGCCCATATTCCTGGCGGCCCCAGTCGCGGGAGTAGATGTCGCCCGCCTCACTGGTCCGTGTATAATCAAATCCCGCGGTGACATGGCCGCGACCGCCCGCGAAGTCGGCGCCACCCAGCATCGCCAGCCGCACGTTGCCGGCGTCGCCGACCTGGCTGATCCCGCTCTGCAGTCGCGCTTCCAGCCCCTTGAACCCTTTCTTGAGCAGGATGTTGACGACCCCGCTGACCGCGTCCGACCCCCATTGCGCCGACGCGCCGCCTGTCACTACTTCGACGCGGTCGATCATCAGCGTCGGTACCTGATTGAGGTCCGGCGCGAAGGTCGAACTGGCGATCAGTGCCGGAGCCTGCGGAACAAGGCGCATGCCATTGACCAGTACGAGCGTGCGGCGCGCACCCAGCCCGCGCAGGTCCGCGCTCGATCCCCCGGGGCTGGCGGGCCGAATCCCATTGGATGACGGTGTAGTAGTCGCGACCAGTGCCGGGATCTCGTTAAGGATGTCGGCGATGTTGCCGCTCTGCCGGCGATCGATGGCCTCGCTCCCGACGACCGTCGTGGGTGTCGGTGCGTCGAAACCGCTTCTAGCGGCGCGTGAGGCGGTGACGGTAATCTCGGTAGCGGATGCCTCCTCGTCATCCTGACCGGCAACCGCCCGGGCCTGGGCCTGCTGCGTGACGTCGCCATTTCCGGCGAGCGGCTGGCTCGCCCCGGTCGAGGTGCGTATCGCCGCCGGCGCAGGCGCAGCTGCAGCGCGCACGATGAGGATGTTGCCGCTGGACGAGGCGACCAGTCCGGTGCCCTTCAGCAGTATGTGCAGCGCATCCTGCGCTGAATAGCTTCCCTGCACGGCGTTGGTGCGTTTGCCGCGCAAGATGTCGCCCCGGGCGAGAACCGCCACGCCGGCCTGTTTCGAGAAGGCCCGCAGTGCAGCAGCCGCGGGTTGGGCCGGCAGGTCGAACGCCCGCGTCTGGGCGTAGGCCGAACTACTCGCGACACAGGCGACGACCGCCGTCGAAGTCAGCAGAAGCCCCCGCCCGAAACCAAGGTTGCCGCTCGAACGCATGATGGATTTCCCTCCCCCCGTGTGGCGGCGATTTCGTCGCCGTTCCCCAGGTCAGATGCACGGCCGCCGATTTTCCGACGGCAGCGTCGCACTTTATCGTATCGGCTATCGGGTCGAGGGGCTGATCCGGATTGTCTTATCGTCGCGGAAGATGCGCGCGTCGAACAGTTCGCGCGCCGCGTTCGCGAAGCCTTCCGGATCATTCGCCCGAAAGCTTCCAACCAGTGTCTGCTGGCCGAGCGCCGGGTCGTCGAGCACGATTTTGCGGGTGTTGTACCGATTGATCTCGCTGACCGCGGTGGCGAGCGGCGTGTCGTTGAATTCAAGCAAACCGTCACGCCAGGCCAGACTAGCGCCCTGGTCCGCCGAAACCGCGATGTCGGCGGCGCGCAGCGACACGAACCCTCGCTCGCCGGCATGAACTCGCTTCCTCGGCGATTCGGCACCCTCGATCCACGTCTCCACGACACCCTCCACGACATGGATCTCCACGCCGGTATCCCGGCGGCGCACCGAGAAGGTGGTGCCGACCGCGCGGACGCTGACGGTGCCCACCTCCACCACGAAAGGCCGCGCCGTATCGCTCGCGACTTCAAACAAGGCCTCGCCGCGCTCCAGGCGAAGCGCGCGCCGGTCTGGCGACAGGCGCACTTGCAGTGCGCTCGCGGTGTTGATCGTCACAACCGATCCGTCAGCCAGCGGAACTTTGCGTAATTCCCCCACTGCAGTTTGGATCTCGGCGTCCGGGCGAGCCATCATCGGCAGGCCGATCACGGCGAACAGCAGCAGGGACGCGACGGCGGCGACAAGCCACGGAAGCGCGAACCCCGATGAGCGGTATTGCGACGGTCTAGCCGCATCGGCTGCGGCGAAATCATGTG
Organism: Sphingomonas sp.; assembly: GCF_035910975.1. GTDB lineage: Bacteria > Pseudomonadota > Alphaproteobacteria > Sphingomonadales > Sphingomonadaceae > Sphingomonas. The sequence goes on along the minus strand of NZ_JAMHWM010000039.1, from coordinate 298,059 downwards.
CCACATAGACCAGCGCGGCGCGCGCTCGCAGCAGATCGCCCTGGTTCCGCTCATCGGCCGCGAGCCATTGTTCTAACTCGATCTGCTCCACGTGGCCCAATCCACCGCGGTCGAGCCGCGCGGCCCAATAGGCGGGGTCGCGTTCGGTGTCGTCAATGCCGGGCACGCCGCTGCTCCTCTTTCGCGATCGGGTTACCGCGGTCTTGGGCGAGCGCCTTCAGGATTAGGCGCAGTCCACGCGCCACCTGCGCCTCGACGATATGTTCCGGGATCGCGAGTCTGGTCGCCACCTCCTTCTGGCGGACGCCCTGGACACGCCGCATCTCGAAGATCTGACGGCACCTCTCCGGCAGTCCGGCGATAATCCCGAGGACTCGGGCGAGCTCCTGCTTGCCTTCCATCATCTGGTCCGGACCTGGTCCATCGTCCGCAATCGTCGCCGCCTCGATGTCGCTCATCGCGTCGATACGCACGATCTTGCGTTGCCGGACGCGCTGGAGCAGCGCCATGCGCGCCGCAGACATGAAATAGGCTTGTCCGTTACGGATGTGTTGCACGCTGTCCAGTCTCGACAGTCCTACATAGGTGTCCTGGATGATGTCGCTGATCTCGTCTTCGGGGGCGCCCACACGCCGGAGGCGCGCGCGGACATGCGCCTCATACGGCAGTATGTTTCGGGCGACCCACGCCACGATATGTTCGTCGTCCCGCTTCAAATCCATCGCCTTCCCGAAGACGTAGATGCGGCTGTTCGCTTTTTCCGACGTGTCCACCTGCCGCTCGGATAAATTTGATTTCTAACTCGAGCAGTTCGACGGTCGGAGGGAACGGTCAGAGCCCCGTTTCCGTTGCCGTCTTCCAAGAAGACCCACGCTAGCACAGCTGACGTCACATTCCATTCGACTTCCTCCCCACCCGGAGCGACAGCATGCCCAGCAGCAGAGTTGCCGGCGGATAGCCGGCGACGAGCGCGGGGCCCCGGACGATCGCGGATCGTCGGGGCTGCGGGTGGTGGGAGCGGCGCGGTGCCGTGTCCCTGTGAGGATACCACCGATGCCCAAGCTCAACGATACCCAGACCATCCTGCTGTCGAGCGCGTCACAGCGCGAGGATGGGAGCATATACCCGCTGCCCCGCACGATGAGCACCGGCCCGCGCGTAACCAAAGCGCTGGCGGGGCTGATCAAGGCAGGGTTCGCCGAGGAGCGAGCGACCCGGGATGTGACCCTGGCCTGTCGCCGGGAGGGGGATGACGCGATCGGCACGTTCGTCACCGCAGCCGGCCTGGCGGCGATCGGGGTGGGGGAGGAGATCACACCGACCGATACGCCGGCCAGCACCGAGGCGACCGGCCCTCGTATCAGCAAGCGCGATGCGGTTATCGTGCTGCTGTCGCGCGAGGGCGGGGCGACCATCGCCGAGCTGATCGCCGCGACCGGCTGGCTGCCGCACACCACCCGGGCGGCGCTCACCGGGCTGCGCAAGCAGGGCCATGACGTGGTGCGCGGCAAGCGCGGCGAGCAGACCTGCTACAGCCTGGCCGCGGCATGACCGCCAACCTGGACGCGCAGCTCGGCCGTCTGGCCGGGCTGCCGCCGGGCGAGCTGCGCGCGCTGTGGACCCGGCTGACCGGCGAGCCGCATCCCCGGATCAGCCCGAGCCTGCTGCGGCTGGCGCTCGCCTGGGAGATCCAGGCCCGGGCGCTGGGTGGCCTGTCGCGTACCGGCAGGCAGGCGCTGGCCGAGCTCGACGCGGGCAAGGTCCGTAGCGCCGCCGTCCAGCCCGGCACACGGCTGGTGCGCGAGTGGCGGGGCAAGGCGCATATGGTCGCCATCGGCGAGGACGCGCTGATCCGCTGGGATGAGCGGAGCTATGGCTCGCTGAGCGAGGTCGCCCGCGCGATCACCGGCACGCGCTGGTCGGGCCCGGCGTTCTTCGGGCTCAAGCAGAAGCGCGCCGCGGCATGAACGCGGTGCGCTGCGCGATCTATACGAGGAAGTCGAGCGAGGAGGGGCTCGAGCAGGGGCTCAACAGCCTGGACGCACAGCGCGAGGCCTGTGCTGCCAATATCCTCAGCCAGGCGAGCGAGGGGTGGAGCGCGGTTCCCGATATCTACGACGATGGCGGCCTGTCGGGCGACACGCTCGAGCGCCCCGCGCTCCAGCGGCTGCTCGCCGAGGTCGACGCGGGCCGCATCGACAAGATCGCGGCATCGAAGGCGAGGGGCATGTGGATGGGCGGCAACCCGCCGGTCGGCTATGCGCCCGACCGGCGCAGCCTGAAGATCGTCGACCATGAGGCCGAGCAGGTCCGCGATATCTTCCAGCGCTACCTGCGGCTCGGCAACGTCCGCGGGGTAGCCGAACAGCTCGTCCACGAGGGGATCGCGACCCCGGCCCGGGTCAACGGCAAGGGGCGGGCCTATGGCGGGGTGGCTTGGTCGCGGGGGCAGATCTACAAGCTGCTGTCCAACCCGATCTACATCGGCATGATCGAGCACAAGGGCGAACGCTATCAGGGCCTGCACCTGCCGATCATCGATCCCGACAGCTGGGAGCGGGTCCAGGCGACGCTCGCCGAGAACCTGCAGGGGCACCGCAGCGGCGCCTATGCGCGCGACGCGAGCCTGCTCGCCGGCAAGGTCGAGGATGGCGCGGGGCGTCTGCTGGTTGCTGACCATGCCAGCCGCCGAGGGGTGCGCTACCGTTACTATGTCGGTGGCAGGGACACCGGCCCCAACCTCCGGATCCCGGCGCGCGAGCTCGAGGCACTGGTGATCGCGCGGATCGACGAGGCGCTGGCCGATCCGCTGGCGCTGGCGGTCGCGGCGTCGCTGCCGCTGGCCGGGCTCAGCCTCGACCGGGGCGGCATGCGCACGCGCGCGCTCGCGCGCAACCGGGCGTTCCTCGACGCACTGATCGCGAAGGTACGGATACTGCCGCAGACGGTGGAGGTCCTCTGCCACACCGCCGGGATCGCCCGGCTGCTCGGAGCAACCGCCCCCGAGCAGGTCAGGCACTCACGCTGACCGCCCCGACCCGGATCAGCCGTAGCGGGCGGGTGGTCAAGCTGGTCGATCCCGTCGGCGCCCCGCTGGTGCCAGCGGTCGATACCGCGCTGGTCCGGCTGGTTGCCAGGGCGCACCGCTGGTGGACAGAGCTGCGCAAGGGCGAGCTCGACATATCGACGCTCGCAACACGCGAGGGGGTCAAGCCCTCCTACATGACCCGGGTGCTGCGGCTCGCGTTCCTCAGCCCCGGGGTGATCGACGCGCTGCTCAAGGCGCGGCAGTCGCCTGCCGCCACGGTTGGGACCCTGACGCTCGGCGCCGGGGTCGCCGCGCGCTGGGACGAGCAGGACTGGGTGGTGGTGGGTGCGAGTGCGGAGTTGAAGCGTGGCGCCGTGTGACGGGCATAGGCATATCCAGGAACCGCGATCCCTTTGGCTGATGGACTTATAAGTGTCCAAGCTGGCGGAGACTCGATACCCCCGCGCTCGACACGATCAGATGGTCGAGCAGACGAATACCCAGCAGACGGCCGACATTGGCCAGTAACAGTGTCACTTCGATATCGGCTGGACTGGGCGTCAGATCGCCAGATGGATGGTTGTGCGCGAGAACTATCCTAGATGCTCCAAGCTCAATCGCGCGCCCGATGATCTCACGGACATAGAGTGGCGCCTGGTTGATGGTGCCAGCACTGAGTCTCTCATCTCGCAAAAGTCTCCCCCGTGCATCCAGAAATAGAGCCCAGATTTCCTCTCGGCTCCGGCTCGATAGCCGGAGCCTGAGATAATCGACTGCCGATTGCGCATTGTCGATCAGGCAAGAACGAGCCACCTCGCTTCGGGTCGCGCCCTCCTTGCTCCTACCCGTGCGGCCAAATCGGCTCCGTCACGACCATTGCCAGTAATGGGTCCTGACCCTACGGCGATGTCACCCAGCCAGGCACGACGCCGCCCGCCGATATCCACACCGGGCGCCATGTCATCAGCGACCTGGAACTCCGCTACTCGCCTCGCAAGTGTGGCTAGTTGGGGGTAGGCGTCAACAATCTGCTCGACGTCTATCCCGACGCGACCATCGCCGCGAACAACGGCACCGGCTTGGTCGGCTTCCCCTTCTACTCGTCGTTCGGCTTCAATGGGCGCTACCTCTACGCCCGCGCCTGCCTGTGCTGGTAATCGACAGGAACATCGCAATGTCCGACCCGACCGCCAACCACGACGCGACAACCCTGTCGCTACGATCGGCGGTCGGGACGGCCCTGCGAGAACGCTTGCCGGTGCCGGTGGACACCTACATCACCGGCGAACCGCCGATGCTGCTGACCCGGCTGGCGCTGATCCCGGCGGCTCGGGCAGGATCACACCTCCAGCCGAACCGTCGGCGTGATGTTGGGCAGGATCTTCTCGATCGGCGGTGCATCGGCCTCGCCCGGGCGCTTCATCCCAAAGGCATTCACCGGCTGCGACCGATTCACCCACAAGGTATAGTGCAGGTGATCGGCACGCGGATCGTCCGAATTCGGGTGCAGCAGGATCGTCAGCCCCAGGCTGTTGAGCTGTAGCCAGGGGATCACCACCGACATCAAATCATTGGTGAAGCCGAAGTAGAAGGACGGCGTGACGTGCGGCCCGCGCGGCTCCAGGTTCCAGTTGCCCAGTTCGACCGGAAACCGCTCGATCACCCACTGCCGCAGCTTGGCCGCCTTCACATAGCTGTCCTCGTCGAAATAGACGTGGGCATGATAGCTGTAGATTTCGGTGTACGGGCGCGGCCGATCGGGCAGGCCGTGACCGCCTTCGGGACGAATGCTCGACGGGCGCGCCGGCGTCTCCTTCGCGGTCTCATAGCCCCAGGGGCTGCGCCCTTCGTCCCGGGGTGGCAGGACGGGTCGGAAGCCCGGCTCCCCCAGCACTGCCTGGCGCACCGCAACCGCGTGGGCCGGCGCTGCGCCGATAGCCGCAGCGCCCAACGCCAGACCGCCGCCGGCGATCACCGTACGGCGCGTCGGCGACAGCAGATCGGCCCATTCCTGGTCGATCGCGCTGTTGGAAACGACGGGATGGTGGTGTTCAGGCTGCAACGGCGGACTCCTTGCCGGGTTCGGGATATGGCGTGTCGCCCAGCAATCCTTCGCGGCGGGCGACGATGGTGGGCACCAGCATCTGCCCGGCGACGTTCACGGCGGTGCGGCCCATGTCGAGGATCGGATCGATCGCCAGCAGCAGGCCGACGCCGTCGAGCGGTAGCCCCAGCGTCGACAGCGTCAGCGTCAGCATGACAGTCGCGCCGGTCAGCCCCGCCGTCGCTGCCGATCCGAGGACGGAGACCAGCGCGATCAGCACATAGTCCGACAGGTGCAACGGCAGGCCGAAGAATTGCGCGACGAAAATCGCCGATATGGCCGGGTAGATGGCGGCGCATCCGTCCATCTTCGTCGTCGCGCCGAGCGGCACGGCGAAGGCCGCGTAGCTGCGCGGCACGCCCAGCGCGCGTTCGGCCAGGTCCTCGGTCAAGGGCAAAGTGCCGACCGACGATCGCGAAACGAAGCCAAGTTGGATCGCCGGCCAGGCGTTGCGGAAGAACCAGGCGGGGCTCAGCCCGTTGGCGACCAGCACCAGCGGATAGACCACGAACAGCACCAGGCCGAGCCCGAGGTAGATCGCCCCGGCAAAGGCGCCGAGCGACGACAGCGTTTCCCAGCCATAGCGCACCACCGCATCGCCGATCAGCGCCGCCGACCCGATCGGGGTCAGCGCGATCACCCAGCGCAGCAGGCGGCGAAAGATCGCCAGCGCCGACGCGTTGAACGCCAAGAACGGCGCGCCCGCGTCACCCACGCGCACGGCAGCGGCACCGATCGCGATCGCCGCGACGATGATCTGCAGCACGTTGAAGCCCAGCACCGTGCTGGCCCCGCCATCGCGCAGCGTCGTGTTGGCGGTGAGGCCGAACAGATTGGCGGGGACCAGTCCTTTCAGGAAATCGAGCCACGACCCGCTGGCCGCCGGCACGGCCGCTGCCGCCGCCGATACGCCGGAGCGCGCGCCCGGCTGGATCGCCAGCCCAAGCACGATGCCGATCACGACCGCGATCAGCGCGGTGATCGCGAACCACAGCAACGTCTGCCCGACGAGGCGCGCGGCGTTGCGGACGTCGCGCAGCGCCGCAATCGACCCGACGATCGCGGTGAAAACCAGCGCCGGGACCAGCGTCTTCAGCAGTTGGACGAAAATCTGCCCCACCGTGCGCAACGTAACCGCCAACGCTCCATCGGCGGCGCCGAACTCGCGCGCGGCCAGACCGAGCACGACGCCCGCGACCATGCCGACCAGCACCTGGATACCGAAACTCGGCAGCCGGAATCCCGATTGCGTTTGACTATGACTCACTGCAGCATCTCCGCGCCGCGCCGCATCGACCCGCCCAGCAGGGTGAAGAAGGATCTGCTGCCCGCGCAGTGCGCGACGTCCCATTCGGGATGCCATTGCACCGCCAGTACATCGGCGCCGCAGCCCGGCGCGCGGATCGCCTCGACCAGCCCGTCGTCGCAGGCGGTCGCCTCCACCATCAACCCGCCACCCAGCCGGTCGATGCCCTGCTGGTGGACCGAATTGACCTCCAGCCGGCGCTGGCCGGTCGAGCGCGCGAGTACGCCGCCGGGCGCCAGCTGAACCGCGTGGCGGTGAGCGAACAGTGCGGCATAATCGCCCTCCCATGATCCGCGGTGGTGGCGTGCGGGGTCGATGACGCCCGACAGCGTGCCGCCGAACAGCACGTTGATTTCCTGCAACCCGCGGCAGATGCCATAGACCGGCTTGCCCGCGCCGATCATCCGGTCGGCCAGCGCGAGTGCCACGGTATCGCGGCCCGGATCGACGATCGCGTCGCCATCGCCCTCCGCCGCGCCATACTGCGCCGGTGCGACGTGCGAGCGCGCGCCGGTCAGCAACAGGCCATCGAGGATGCCGGCGATCGCCACCGCATCGCTGGCGCCGGGCACCGCGGGCACCAGCAGCACCGTGGCATTGCACAGTCGCGCGACCGGCTCGACGAAGCGCGTCGCAACCGCCTGGATCGGGCGACCGGCGACCTCGTTCACGCACATTATGCCCAGCACCGGCTTGCACGCGCCGATCATGCCGCCGCCTCCAGCTCATCGCGCAGCGATAGCGCCTTGCGGTCGTCGAGCAGCACCGCCTCGGGCTGGATCAGCACGCTGTCGGCGGCGACATCGGACAGCAGCCAGACGTTGCCGCCGATCACCGATCGCGCGCCAATCGTGACATGGCCCAGGATCGTCGCCCCGGCGTATATGACGACGTCGTCCTCGACGATCGGATGGCGCGGGCGCAGCGCCGCCGCCGCGCGCGCCGCCAGCCCCGGCGCACTGCGCGCGCCCAAAGTGACATGCTGATACAGCCGCACGCGATCACCGATGATCGCGGTCTCGCCGATGACGACGCCGGTGCCGTGATCGATGAAGAAGTTGCGCCCGATCGTTGCGCCGGGGTGGATGTCGATGCCGGTCGCTTCGTTGGCCAGTTCGGAGATCAGCCGCGCCACGATCGGCGCGCCCAGCGTATAGAGCTGGTGCGCCAGCCGGTGGTGCAGGCTGGCGATGGCGCCGGGGTAGCAGAGCAGGATCTCGTCGACGCTGCGCGCGGCGGGATCGCCAAGGAAGGCAGCCTCGACGTCGCTGTCGATCTGTTCGCGCACTTCGGGCAGTGCGGCGGCGAACAGGCGGACGATCGTCGCGGCCTGATCGGCGGGAAAATCGCTGCTGGCTTCGTGCCGCCAGTAACCGAGTTCGGCGGACACTTCGCGTTCGAGGTCGCCCAGCCCGGCGAGCAGTTTCGCGGCGACGAAGCGGTCCTCATCCTCGACGGCTCCTGTGGGCAAGCCGCCCAGCCGGCGCGGGTAGAGTGCGGCGGCGAAGGTCGCGACGATTCCGGCAACGGCGCCACGCGACGGGAAGCTGCCGACGTCGCGCGCCTCATCCTGTCGCGCGCGCCACGCGGCGCGTGCTTCGCGCAGACCGTCGACGACCGACGCGACCATCATTCCGCCGCTACCGGCTGTGGCACGGTGCGTAGATAGGGTGTGTGGGTCTGCCAGGCGCCGAACAGCCGGCGCGCCTCGCCCTCGCCGACCGACGGCAGTATGATGACGTCGTCGCCCTGCGCCCAGTCGGCCGGCGTCGCCACCTTGTGGTCATCGGTCAACTTCAGGCTGTCGATCGTCCGCAGAAGTTCGGCTAAATTGCGCCCGGTCGATGCGGGATAGGTCAGCGTCAGCCGCACTCGCCGCGCCGGATCAATCACCAGCACGGTCCGCACTGTCACCGTGTCCGACGCATTGGGATGGATCAGGTCGAGCAACTGCGACACGCGCCGATCCTCATCGGCGATCAGCGGGAAGTTTAGTTCGACGCCCTGCGACAGCAGGATGTCGTTGGCCCAGGCATGGTGACTCGCGACCGGATCGACCGACAGGCCTACAACCTTCACCCCGCGCCGATCGAATTCAGGCTTCAGCCGCGCGACCGCGGCCAGCTCGGTCGTGCATACCGGCGTGAAATCTCGCGGATGGCTGAACAGCACCACCCAGTCGCGCCCGGCCCAGGGGTAGAAGGGGAATTCCCCTATGGTCGAGGCCTGGGTGAAATCCGGCACGACGTCGAACAGTTTCAGCGACATGAATCACCTCCGATCGGCACCGATAATATCCCATTGATTTGATGTGATATGAAAACAAAGCCTTTGCCGCCGACGAGATTGGCTTTGGCCTCAGCCTCTCGGCAGGCCGGGCGGGTTGGTTTCGGACCGCGCGATGCCTTCCGACACAAGGTTCCAGCGTTCGAGCACGCGGCGATAGCTGCCGTCGCCCATGCGGGCGTTGAGCGTCGCGGTGATCGCCGGGGCCAGCCCAGATCCCTTGCGCGTGGCGACCGCGATATAGGCGGTCAGCGGCCAGCCACCGGGCACCTCGCCGACCTTGCGGGTCTTGCCGTCGCGCGCTTCGTAGGCGGAGATCGCGTTGGGCCCGAACGACACGTCGGCGCGGCCCGACAGTACCGCCAGCCGCGCCAGCCCGGCGTCGTCATAATATTGCGGCTCGGCCGGCTTGCGCCCCGCCGCGACATTGGCGGCGTTCCAGCGATCCAGAATCTGCGACTGGTTGGTGCTGGCACCGACCGTTATCTTCAGTCCGGCGATGTCCTTCGCCTCGCGCACCGACTTCAGCGGGCTGTCGCTGCGCGCGTAGATGCCCAGCTTGTCGTCGCGATACGTGGAGAAATCGAACCTGGCCTTGCGCTCCTCGGTCACCGTCACATTCGACAGAACGGCATCATATTTCCCCGACGTCAGCCCCAGTGGCCAGTCGGCCCAGGCGACCGGCACGATCCGCAATTGCAACCCCAGCCCGTCGGCGATCAGTTGGGCGATATCGCTCTCCACCCCGACCACCGACGTGCCGTCGTGCGAATAATCGGCCAGCGGCAACTGCCCCACCGTCGCCGCGACGGTGAGCACGCCCGGCTGCACCAGCGTGCCGGCGGGCAGCAGCGCCGCCGCCGCCGCAACCCGTTCGGTTCGGATACGCGGCAGCGTCTCGGGGCCGGGCTCCGGCGTCGGCGGAGCGCATCCGGCCAGCATAACGGCGACTGTACCAAACAGGATGGCGATCCGCATCGTCACAGCACCTTCGACAGGAATTCGGCGGTGCGCGGATGGCGAGGTGTGGTCAGCACCTGGTCGGGCGGACCGGTCTCGACCACGCGCCCGGCGTCGAGGAATACGATCGTGTCGGCGACTTCGCGCGCGAAGCCGATCTCATGCGTCACGATCACCAGCGTGGTGCCCGACCGGGCGAGTTCCTTGATGACGTCCAGCACCTCGCCGACCAGTTCGGGATCGAGTGCCGAGGTCGGCTCGTCGAACAGCAGCACCTTGGGCCGCAACGCCAGCGCGCGGGCGATCGCCACCCGCTGCTGCTGGCCGCCGGACAGGTGGCGGGGATAGACATCGGCCTTGTCCGCCAGCCCGACGCGGGCCAGCAGGTCGCGGGCGCGCGCCTCAGCTTCCTCGCGCGACAGGCCCTGCACGGCGACCGGGGCCTCGACGATATTCTCCAGCGCGGTCATGTGCGGGAACAGGTTGAAGTTCTGGAACACCATGCCGATGCCGGTGCGGCGTCGCAGGATGTCGCGTTCCTTCAATTCGTAAAGGACATGCCCGTCTCGGCGGTAGCCAATCAGCTCGCCGTCAACCGCGACGACGCCGGCGTCGACGCGTTCGAGATGGTTGATCGTACGCAGCAGCGTCGACTTGCCCGATCCCGACTGGCCCAAGATCGCGGTGACGCTGCCGGCGGGGCAGGTCAGCGAGATGCCGTCGAGGACAGGCAGATCGCCGAAGGCCTTGCTGACGTCATCGATGACGATCTCGCCGCCGCGCGTGAACGGGACCGGTCGCGGTGGCGCCACAGGCTTCGGCGCGGTGATGGGTGGTCGCGATCTCGACCGCGCGGCATCGCGGGTCGTGCCCCGGGCATAATGCCGCTCGATCCTTCGCTGCACCAGCGACAGCGCGGTCAGGATGATCAGGTACCAGACCGTCGCCACCATCAGCAGCGGCACGACATCCAGGTTGCGGCGGTAGATGACCTGCACCGTGTAGAACAGCTCGGGCAGCGCCAGGATGTAGACGACTGACGTCCCCTTCGCGAGGCCGATGATCTCGTTGAACCCGGACGGCAGGATCGTGCGCATCGCCTGCGGGAGGATGATCCCGAAGATGCGGCGGCGGCGCGGCAGGCCTAGCGCGCCGGCGGCCTCGTGCTGCCCTTGGTCGACCGACAGAATGCCGCCGCGGATGATTTCCGAAGAGAACGCCGCCTGGTTGAGCGTCAGGCCCAGCACTGCTGCTGCAAACGGACTGATCAGCTCGGTCGTCGAATAGGAGAACAGGTTGATGCCGGTAAACGGCACCCCGACGCTGATCGTCGTATAGAGATAGCCCAGATTGTTGAGCAGCAGCAGCAACACGATCAGCGGGATCGACCGGAACAACCAGATATAGCTCCACGACACGCCTGCCAGCAGCGGCGAGCCCGACACCCGTGCCAGCGCCAGCGCGGTGCCCAGCGTGAAGCCGAACACGGTGCCCAGCGCGGTCAGCAACAGCGTCCGCCCCAGCCCGACGATCACCGGCTCAGCGAGGAACCATTGGGCGAACACCGGCCAGCCCCAGCGCGGGTTACCCAGCACCGACCAGCCGACCGCGACGATCAGAATCCCGGCGATGACCGATCCGACAGTGCGCGCCGGGTAGCGTGCGGGAACGACGACATAGCCCGTCGCCCCCGCACGTGCCCCCCGTTGGACCCCGTCGACCCGCGGCAACGTGGCGGCGGTCATGCCAGCGCCTTTTCGAACGGCAGCTTGAAGATCGCGGCAAGATCGCCGTCGGGATCGAACAGCGCGGTATAGCCCAGCCGGCGGTACAGCCCGACCGCCTCGGGCTGGCGAAAGCCGGTGGTCAGGTAGACGCGGCGATAACCCAGCCGCCGCGCCTCGACCTCCAGCGCCTCGACGATGCGCCGCGCCAGCCCCCGACGGCGGTGGCGTGGGTCGGTCCAGATGCGCTTGAACTCGGCGGTACCCGGATCGGCATGGCGCATGAACGCGCCGCCGCCGATCGTCTCGCCCCCGCGCCGGATCAGCAGGAAGGCGCCGTGCGGCGCCGCGAAATCCGCCGGCGGATAGCGGTCGAGTTCCTGCGCGGCGGCGTCGGGTTCCTCGAACACGTCGTGATAGCGTGCGCTATACTCGCGGATCAGGTCATCGACCAACGGCCGCGCGTCGGGATCGGTGGGCGAGGCGTGGACGATCAGGTCGATTTCGACGCCGGGCTGCAGCTGGCCTGCGGGATGGTTCATTGCAGGAAAGTCTCGGTCAGCCGCGCCCAGTAGGCGGCGGCAGGGGCGATGACGGCGTCGTTGAAACGGTAGCGCGGACTATGCAGCGGCTCGCCTTCGCCGGTGCCGACAAACAGGAAGCTGCCGGGCCGTTCCTGTAGCAGGAAGGCGAAATCCTCGCTGGCGGTGCGCGGGGTCAGATCAGCGATGACACCGTCGTCACCGAACAGGTCGAGCGCCACCTGCCGCGCGAACGCCGTCTCCGCCGGGTGGTTGAGCACGCTGGGGAAACCCGGCCGCGTCTCGATCTCCACCGTCGCGCCGAAGCCGGCAACGATGCCGCGCACGAGTTCGGGCCAGCGCCGGTTGATGTCCTCGCGCACTTCGGGGCGAAACGTCCGCGTGGTCAGCTTCAGTTCGACGCTGTCGGGAATGACGTTCGCCGCCTCGCCACCGTGGATTGACCCTATGGTCACGACCGCGGTGTCCAGCGGGGCGACGTTGCGCGCGACGATCGTCTGCAGCGCCGTCACGATATGCGCGGCGACCACCACCGGATCGATCGTCTCATGCGGCGCCGCGCCGTGCCCGCCCTTGCCGATCACGCGGATCGCCGCCCAGTCGACCGACGCCATCGCAGGCCCGTCGACGAACCCCAGCCGCCCCGCCGGCAGTCCCGGCCAGTTGTGCAGCCCGAACACCGCATCGCAGGGGAAGCGGCCGAACAGCCCATCGGCGATCATCCGCCGCGCGCCTTGTCCGACCTCTTCGGCGGGCTGGAATACCAGGTTGAGCGTGCCGGAAAACACGCCGTCCTTCGCCAGATAGCGCGCAGCGGCGAGGAGGATCGCGGTGTGCCCGTCGTGGCCGCACGCATGCATCCGCCCGGTCACGCTGCTGGCGAAGTCCAGCCCGCTCGTCTCGGTGATCGGTAGCGCATCCATGTCGGCGCGGATACCCAGCGCCTTCGCGCCGTTGCCGCGCGTCAGCGTCGCGACGACGCCGTGCCCGCCGACCCCGGTCGTCACACGGTAGCCCCAATCAACCAACAATTCGGCGACGCGCCCCGCGGTCCGCTCCTCGCCGAACGACAGTTCGGGGTGGCGATGCAGGTCGTGGCGCACCGCGATGGCGTCGTCGATGAACGCCTCGATCGCCGTCAGCACCGGCGGCGCGTTGGACAGGGCGACCGTCATGCGCTCAATCGCTCGTCGACCGGCACGGCATCGGCATGGCGGCTCGCCTTGAACGGCAGGCCCAGATGGTCGCGCAGCGTCGCGCCTTCCAGTACGCCGTCGAACCGCCCGCGCGCTTTCAGCACCGGCGCGACATGCGTCAGGAAATCGTCGAGCCCCTCGGCCGACACCGGAAAGCCCAGGATGAAGCCGTCGGCGGCGCCCGCATCGATCCAGCGGATGATTTCGTCCGCCACCCGCTCGCCGCTGCCGATGAAGTGCGGGCGCGGCGTCGCCGATTTCAGCGCCACCTCGCGCAGACTCAGCCCCTGTTCGCGCGCCTCGGCCTTGATGCGGTCGGTGGTCGACCGAAAGCTGTTCTGACCGATGCCATCCAGCTCGGGGAAGGGCGCGTCGAGATCATAGACGCTGAAATCATGATGGTCGAAGAAGCGCCCCAGATACGCCAGCGCATCGTCGATCGTCAGTAGGTTGCGGATGACCTCGTACTTCGCCTCCGCTTCGGCATCGGTCGCGCCGGTGATCGGGCCGATGCCGGGCAGAATACGGACGGCGTCGGCCGACCGGCCATGCACCACCGCACTGGCGCGCACGCGCTCGCGAAATGCCTTGGCCTCCTCGATCGTCGCGGGTCCGGTGAACACCGCATCGGCATATTTCCCGGCCAGCCCGATCCCCGGGTCCGACGATCCCGCCTGGAAGATCACTGGCTGGCCCTGCGGCGATCGCTGGATGTTCAGCGGCCCTTCGATCTGAAAGAACCGCCCTTTGTGATCCAGCCGACGGAATTTCGCGTCGTCGAAGAAGGTGCCCGTTTCGCGATCACGCGGGAAGGCATCTTCGTCCCACGAATCCCACAGACCTTGCGTGACGCTCAGATATTCGTCGGCGATCTGGTAGCGCAGCGCATGGTCGGGATGCTCGCGGCTGTAGTTGCGCCCCGATCCTTCCAGCGGAGAGGTCACGACGTTCCACCCCGCCCGCCCGCCGCTCAACAGGTCGAGCGAGGCGAACTGCCGGGCGACCGTGAAGGGATCGGAATAGGATGTCGACAGCGTGCCCGCCAAACCGATCTTCGTCGTGGCTGTCGCCAGCGCCGAGAGGATGGTGATCGGTTCGAACCGGTTCAGGAAATGCGGGATCGACTTCTCGTTGATGTAGAGGCCATCCGCCACGAAGGCGAAGGCGATGCCGGCGGCCTCCGCCTTCAGCACCCGCTCGGTCAGGAACGTCAGGTTGACGCTGGCATCCGCGGGGCCGCTGGGATGCTTCCATGCGTGCATGTGCCCGCCCGCGCCGTGTAGCATAATGCCAAGGGGTATCGACCGCGCGCTCATGATGGATACCTCCGGAAACTAGGCCGCTACGGCCCTGGGGTGAGTGGACGCGGCTGCATGCGGGGCCAGTGCTTCCAGAGACACGCGGCGCTCGGCGAAGCCGGGAACGGGGGTGTCGATTACGAATTCCTCGACGCCCAACTCGTCGTGCAGGCGGTCGAGTTCGGCCCGCACCTGATCGGCGGTGCCCGCCAGCACGTTGGGCACGATCTCTTCGGTCGAATAGTCGGCGACCTCAGCCTGGCGGGCGAATTCGGCGGCCAGCTCCGGGCTCGACACGTTCACCGTCTGCCCGGTCGACAACCGCACGCGGTACAGGCGCAACTGGCCGACGTGGCGCTTCGCCTCGGCTTCGGTGGCGGCGGCGAAAGCGACCAGCGCCAGCAGCGGCGTCCTTCCCGTCGCGCGGCGATATGTGTCGAACACCTGCGCGATCCGCCCCGGATCGCCGTCGAAATGCCCGGCGTAGCAATAGTCCCAATCCAGCCGGGCGGCGAGGCGCGCGCTCTCGACGCTCGCGCCCAGCAGGATGCGTTGCGGCGCGATATCGGGCATTGGCGTGGCGACGGCGTGTGCGAACCGTACGTTGTCAGGTCGCGCACCGGTCAGGAACGCGTCAAGCTCGGCCAGCTTCTCGGGAAAGTCGGATGTATCGTGATTGGAGCGCAGCGCCCGCGTCGCGTGCGGTAGCCCGCCAGGCGCCCGCCCGATGCCCAGATCGACTCGGCCCCGCGCCAGCGCGGCGAGCAGGTTAAACGTCTCCGCCACCTTGTACGGGGCATAATGCTGCAGCATCACGCCGCCGGTCCCCACGCGGATCGACTTGGTCCGTGCCAGCACGAACGCCGCCAGTGTCTCCGGCGCGGAACTCGCCAGCCCGTCGATGCCGTGATGCTCGGCGAACCAGTAGCGATGATAGCCCAGCTGGTCGGCGCGCACCGCGGCGGCCAGCGCGTGATCCAGCGTCGCCGCCGGCGTCTCGCCCGGCGGGATCAGCGCCTTTTCCAATATGCTCACGCGGTACGCCATCGATACTCTCCGGGGCCGGGTAGCGGCGACCCCAAGCATCGATTTTAATTCCCATTGAGTCAGTGGGAGATAACTTCATCGCTCTAAAGTTTTTATTCCTGCCAAATTCCGATTGATTGAGTGGATGATTGAGGCGCGCCGCACCGAACTGATGCAGCGACACCATTCCATGAGAGAACGAAGGAGCCGACGGCGATGCGTCCATTCATCCTGAACAGCCTGCTTGGCGCAACCGCGGCGCTCGCGCTTTTGCCGGCCGCCGTGACCGCGAAGGAACCGGCCACGGTCGACGCCGCCGAAATCCACGCCCGTGTCCTGTCGCTCGACGGGCACGCCGATGTGCTGCTGCCGTTGACGCCGTCGCGCTATGCGCTGCCGCAGGGCGGATCGCGCGTCGACCTGCCACACCTGACCGCCGGCGGCGTCGATGCGATCGTGCTGTCGGTGGCGGTCGGGCCAGGCCCGCGCGACGCCGCCGGGGTGGCCGCAGCGCGTCGCGACGCCGATGCGAAACTCGCGAAGATCAGGGGGTTCGCGTCCGCCAACCCCACCCGCGTCGGCCTGGCACTGACCCCGGCCGACGTCACGCGGCTGCACGGCGCGGGTAAGGTCGCGGTGATCGTCGGCTTCCAGAACGCGCGGTCGCTCGGCAAGGATGTATCACAACTCGACACCTTCTACCGGGAAGGCGCGCGCGTGTTCGGCCTGACCCACGCCGGCCACAACGACTTCGCCGATTCGTCGCGACCGGGTGACGCGCCGGCCTCCGAACATGGCGGGCTTTCCCCGCTCGGGCGGCAGGCGGTGGCGCGGCTCAACGATCTCGGCGCGCTGATCGACGTGTCCCAATTGTCCGACGCCGCCTTTGCCCAGACGCTGCAACTGACGCGCGCGCCGGTCGCCGCAACGCATAGCAACGCCCGCGCGCTGATCGACGACGCCCGCAATTTGAGCGACGCCGAACTCGATGCGATCAAGGCCAATGGCGGGATCGTCCAGGTCACGCCCTTCTCCGCCTATGTTCACCGCATCACCGATGCCGATCGCGCCCGCCTAGCCACCGTCCGCACGCGGCACGGCCTGCCCGCCAGCTTCGTCACTTATTCGGACGGCGCCGCCGCGCTGCCCGCCGACAAGCGCGATGCAGCCCTCGACGATCTGTCACGCAACCGCCCGCGCGGCACGCTGGCCGAATATATCGACCACCTCGATCACATCGCGAGGCGGATCGGCTGGCAGCATGTCGGCATCGGCACCGATTTCGATCACGGCGCCGGCGTAACCGGCTTCGACAGCGAGGCGGAGGCCGGCAACGTCACCGCCGAGCTCGTCCGCCGCGGCTACACCGAACCGCAAATCGCCGCGATCTGGAGCGGCAATTTCCTACGGGTGTGGGCCGCTGCACAGGCCGCCGCGAAACGCTGATCACCACCGATCCGAGCATCTAACGATCGCCCCGCCAAGGGGCGACCACCATCCCATGGGGGAACCATCCGTGTCGATTGCCAATTCCAAGACTGCCATGCTGCGCCTGCTGATGCTCGGGGGCGCCTTCGTGGCGACGCCCGCGCTCGCCCAGGACGCCACCGACCAGACGACCGAATCCGGCGAGGTCGTCGTCCACGGCCGCCGCACTTCCGAAGCCTCCGAAGCGATCGGCGAGGACAAGGTGAGCAACACCGTGGCCATCACGCGCGAGGCGCTGTTGTCGGCCCCAGCCGGCATCTCGGGCCTGAAGATGCTGGAAAGCCTGCCCGGCTTCAACGTCCAGACCGAAGGGTCGCTGGGCCTGTATGAATTCGGCAACAGCGTGCAGGTCCGCGCCTTCAACCTCGACCAGATAGGCTTCATCGTCGACGGCATCCCGACCGGGCGCAGCGATCCGTTCGGCGGCAGCCCGGTGTTCCGCTACGTTGACAATGAAAACCTGGCAGTTGTGGAGGCATCGCCCGGCGCTGGCGGCGTATCGCTGCCCAGCTACGCCTCGCTCGGCCCGATCGTGCAGTACAAATCGATCGCGCCGCAGGAGGACCTGGGCCTGTTCGTCGGCCAGACCTTCGGCGAATATGGCGTCCGCCGCACCTTCGTGCGCGCCAGTTCCGGCCGCGTCGGGCCGCTCCGCGGCTATGTCAGCTACACCAAGCTGTCGAGCGATCTGTGGCGCGGTGCCGGCACGATCGACCGCAAGCATTGGGAGGCGCAGCTGATCGCCGACCTCGGCCGCGACAGCTGGCTGCGCTTCAAATTCGTGTCGAACGACTTCTTCGACTATGATTCGCCGACCCTCTCGCGCGCCGATTATCTGTCGACGACGCCCGATGCCGGCGGCAAGCTGGGGCGGTGGCGCGGCTATATCGGCACACTGCCCAGCTATCCGCCTCTAGCGACTGCGCCCGGCGTCGCCTTCTCCGACCCGCGCTACGCCTATTATTACGGAACCGCGGTCAACATCCGTAACGACCGGCTCTACGGCACCACGCTGCACGTCGGCGTCGCGCCGGGCGTCACCTGGGAAACGACCGGCTATTGGGAGGACAAGGACGGCTACGGCGTCTCGCCCGACACCTATACCAACAGCCTGACCAATTATCAGCGCCAGATCGCCGTCGGCCAGGCCGTGGTCGCGCCGCGCGGATCGCAATATGGCCTGTCGGAAGTCGGCGGCGACCGTTTCGGCATCACCTCGCGCCTCGAATGGAAGGCGGGCGCACACACGATCCAGGCGGGTATCTGGGCCGAGCTCGACAAATATCACCGCACCCAGTTGCGCTACAACCTGACCGGCGGGTCACCGGCCGGCGAAGTACTGTGGAACGAAGTGGTATTCCGCCGCCGCGACTATCGATCGAAGCGCGAGACGACGCAGCTGTTCCTGCGCGACACGATCAGCCTGGCCGACGACCGGCTGGTGCTTGATCTGGGCGTCAAATCGCTCAGCCTCGACTATCAGCAGCGCGGCTATCGCGACTTCAACGACTATGCGCGGCTGGTCGGCGGCGTCGCCCTGCCCGGCTGGGGCCCGCAGTTCAACAGCGCGCACTACTCCGACCATTCTCTGCCGACCGCGGGCCTGCTCTATCGCCTGTCGTCGCGCACCCAGGTCTTCGTGTCCTATGCGGAGAATTACGCGCTGCCCAAGGGGCTGGACGACATCTTCTCGGTCGCGCTGAATTCGTCGGCGGCGAAGGTGCCCGCCCCCGCGCCCGAACGAGCGCGCAATTTCGAACTGGGCATCCGCACCAACCAAAGCCAGTTCTTCGCCTCGCTCGCCGGCTATTACACCGCGTTCGAGAACCGCATCCAGTCGGTCGCCGGCATCCTGCCCGGCACGACCAACGTCGTCGAAACCTTCTTCCAGAACGTCGGCCGCGCGCGCGCCTATGGCCTGGAGCTCACCGGCACCTTCAAGCCGTCGGCGCTGAACGGCCTCGCCTATTTCAGTGCCAACGCCACCTACAACAATGCGAAGTTCCAGGACGACATCCCCAACGTCGCCGCCCTGTCCGGCAAATACCTGCCCGACAGCGCCAAATGGATCGTCGCCGGCGGGGTCACGGTGGAGCCGGCCAGCTGGCTCGTCGCCAACATCTCGGGCCGCTACACGTCGCAACGCCATGCGAACTTCGTGAACACGTTCAGTGTGCCGGGCTTCACGGTGTTCAACGCCTATGTCGACATCGGCGACGGCTTCCGCCTCGGCCCGGTCAAGAACGTGCGGGCGCGGTTGAACATCGACAATCTGTTCGACAAGGACACGCTGAGCTTCATCAGCCCGCAGCTGACCGCCGACGGCCTGTTCCGGCCATTAGCGCCGCGGACTGTCCAATTTACCTTGTCTACGGAGCTGTGATCAGGTCGGATTTTGTGTGCTACCTCCCGCCGAGAGCCGTCGTGCAAGTGCCGAGCTAGGCTCAGGACCCATTGATGTGAGCGGCGCGATCTTATTCAGGCTCCGTGAGGAGACTGGATGTGAGCGATTTGTACTGGCTGACGGACGAACAGATGGCGCGGCTTGAGCCCTATTTTCCGAAGAGCCATGGCAAGCCGAGGGTGGATGATCGGCGGGTGTTGAGCGGGATCATCTTCGTGAACCGCAATTGGCTGCGCTGGCGGGGCGCGCCGAGAGAATATGGGCGGCACAAGGCGCTCTACAATCGCTGGAAGTGGTGGGGTCGGATGGGCGTCTTCACCCGGATGATGGAAGGGCTGTCCTCTGCGGGCGCGGAGCGCAAGACGGTAATGATCGACGCGGCCTATCTCAAGGCGCACCGCACGGCTTCCAGCCTGCGGGTAAAAAGGGGGATCTCGGGCGTCTGATCGGCCGCACCAAAGGCGGCATGAATACCAAGCTTCACGCCGTCAGCGATGCGGACGGTCGCCCTTTGAGCTTCTTCATGACCGCTGGTCAGGTCAGCGACGATATCGGCGCTGCTGCTCTGCTGGACGAGTTGCCCAAAGCACAATGGCTGCTCGCCAACCGGGGTTATGACGCTGACTAGTTCAGGGACGCACTGCAGGAGAAAGGCATAAAGCCCTGCATCCCCGGTCAAATACGACAAACGCCGCTACAGACGCCGCAACCGCATCGAGATCATGTTCGGCCGTCTGAAGGACTGGCGCCGCGTCGCCACACGCTACGATCGGCGCCCCACAATTTTCTTCTCAGCTATCGCCCTCGCCGCAACCGTCATCTTCTGGCTTTGACCAGCGAGTCCTGACCCCAGGCCAAATGACGGCAATTGGGCCGGTAGCGACCTAACGGCTTTTGGATGCGAAACTGATCAAGCTGCCATCGACGGCTGGAGTTGGAGCGCGCCGGGGCCGATGCGGTGAATGTGGGCACCTATCCCGTTGTCGCCGTCGCCCTGTAAGCCCTTAGCGCCGCCGATCGCGCCATCATAGCCGGACGCCTTCCAGTGCTTCCGTAACCCCTCCCCGGCGCTGTGACCTTCAGCGTCGGGTTGATTCTCACAGGCTTCCGTCCACGGCTTGTGATGGGGCAAAGTCCCGGTCCCCTAGCGCCATTGCCGGCCGGGGCTTCGTTTCTTCCGGCGCGCGCCACCTAGGCCCGGTCCCCGCCATAGGATCGAGCTTCTTTTTGCGCCTTGCCGGAAGATTGATCGGAATCGCCGTAACCGGCATAAGGATCAAATGGAGAACACGACGGATAACGCTTGCGGCTTTCTCGAAAGTCTCCAACGCTTGGATCTATCGATGTTGCTGCGGCATTGCCGGGCATCGGTCGAACAATTCGAAACCGCGCCTGATTGGTTTTCGGACCTGGCAGACGAAGCAATCATCGTTCGCGCCCCTGCGCCTATCGTGGAAGCATTGCGATCGTTGTCGCAGCAGGATCGGAAGCGGATCGCCGAAGCTATTTTGAGCGTGCTGCAAGCCAGTCGGCAACACGAAGATATCCGCGTCGAAACACTGGACGGCCCCAACGCAACCGGCGCGGCTGCGCTGTTGTCGGAATTGTTGATCCATCGCGCAATGATGATCGACGTTGCGACCGGCGGCGCACGCATTCAGGACGTTGACGACTATTATCGGGCGCGAGAAGTCCGCATCCGACAAGCGATCCCCGAAGGCGTCACATACGATAACCCGCACGCCGATTTGTGGGCATGGTATCGCCATTGGAGCGCAGAACTACCGCAATACAAGGACCGGCGGTTCTACGTCCGCCAGCTATTCGGCCCGGCTATCGAAGCTGTAGCAGAGCGATCGTCGCTACCATCGGAACCGCGCGAGGCGACGGGATGGGAACGGGTTGACCGTGCATTGTCGAAGGCGCGGGCGCAGCTTGAAACCGCATCCGCCGAAGAAGATTGCCAAGCGATCGGTCTGCTATGCCGCGAAGTCATCATATCGCTGGCGCAGGCGGTCTATGATCCCTCAATCCACGAATCGTTAGATAGCGTTCGGCCAAGCGAAACCGATGCGAACCGGATGCTTGAAGCGTATATCGCCCACGTCTTTCCCAGCGCGAGCAACAAGGAAGTCCGGGCGCATCATCGCGCATCGCTTGCGTTAGCACTGAACCTTCAACATCGCCGAACCGCAACCCGGCAACTCGCCGCGCTTTGCGTCGAAGCGGCCGCATCAACGACCGCTGTTGTCTCAATCATTGCCCACGCAAGCCCGAATCAATAATGGCCGGTATGTTGGCCGGAAAGCTCTATTTCAGAAAAATCCAATGAAATCACGGAGCAATGGCGGAGACGGAGGCCGCCATATTCGTTCCTAACCGCATGAAATCACTGAGGGTGATTTCGGTGCGAGTGGGCCGGACCCCGTTTCGGACCCTGAGCCGCTAAGCCTTCACTAGCTCAGCGATCTTCGCCGCAACCTCCGCCATCGACTCTTCGCCAGTGCTCAAGCCTGCCCGCGATGCCAGCATAAGGCTGACCTTCTCAAGCTCCTCGTAAGTCGTCCCGTGAACCACTGGGACAAGCCGTTCGCGGCGCAACAGCGCTGATAGCTCCTTATCGGCTACCCCCTCCGCCGGCAGGCGGCTCAGCATTGCAGGGGTGACTAAAACGATGCCGACACGGGAGTTCACTAGCCCTTTGTCGATCGCCCGCATCATAGGAACACCTAGGCCTAGGTCTTTCTCACTAAACCAGACCCGCACTCCCCGCGCTTCAAGCAGATCATGCAAATCTTTGGCGGCACCCTGACGGTCATCCCAAGCGTGACACAGGAAAACATCTCTCAAGTCGGGCTGCGTAGCCGCAAGGTTTTCGACAGCCTCACGAACCGGCGTAAGCGCCCGGACCTGTTCGGGTGTGTACCACACTCCTGAACCTGAGGACGACCAGCGTGGCTTCGAACTGCGCTTGCCTGAGCCGCCGCCACTGCTGCTAGATGAGGAGGGAGAAGGCGACGGTGAAGGTGACGGATGATAGCCATAGCTACTGTAGCTGCTGTAGCCGCCGTAACCTCCATATCCCCGTGACCGACCGCCACACGCGGGGCAGTCGGCTGCCGCAGCGGCTGATCGGTGTCCCCTCGTTGGTGCGGTGCATCTGGCCATCGAAACCTCCCCTCATCTGTCAGAGACAATCAAGTAGAGGCTATAGATAGTTACGCGCGCGCAACTTCCAAAGCAGCCGATGCATCCATTTTGAATATTTTGGTGAGCGCGAACGCCGTCTGACTACGCGCGTTAATGGCCGCTTCCGCCGACGATGTTCTTCGCGGCTTCCACGATTTCCTTCATATGCTCCGGCATGGGGAGACCTGCGTTGCGATCAACTAAATTAGAGAATGCGCCTTTGACGAGCGCGATTGTCACCACCACACAACCCGTGATGCAGCCCACGATCAATGCGGTAAGAGCATGGGACTGGTCAGGCCGGAAAAGGGGGCCAGCCCAAAGCACTCCGAGCACTAGTCCGGTTGCGAGGAACAGCACGAGGACGCCGCAGGCAACCGCGACGGCAAGACGGATACGCCAGTGCCAATCAACCTCGGTCTTGAAGGCGCTGATGTATTCTTCTGACGCCGCCTTGTACCCTTCCCACCTGCCGAAGTCAGCGGTGAGAAGGTCCACCCGATCTGCGAGCGCCTTGATGTCTTCTTGAGATAGATTGCCTGACGTCGCGCTTTCACCAACGGCAGCTTGCCTGATTATGTCGCCAATGCGCTCGTCAGGCGTTCGCTCGTCGCTCATGGGAGAGCTTTGTATAGTGTTCGGCAATTATTGCATTAGGAATGTCATCCGAGACGCCCGCTCCGCCACGATAAGTGTCAAACCAAGGCGTGCCTACCTCGTGCGTCATCCGTGAAAGCGCGAAGGCGTGCATATCGCCGTAGTTCTGCACTACGGATCGCACGACGGAGCGCTGTGGCTCCGAGAGATCGGCATGAGGAACGGAACCGAAAGGTCCAGAAGCCAGCCCAGAAATGCGCTGCGACCCGAACCGGCGGAACTCGCGATAGATCGCCGGGAACACAGGGCCGTGCTGCCACGCCTCTGGCTCCTCATTTACAAGAGGAGCTTTCAACAGCGCGAGCGACCAGCCATGAGCGATGTATACGAGCTTGAGCAGCTGCATAATCGTCAAGGATTTGCCTTGCGCTTGCGCTTCCTCAAGTACGGCGTTGGCGACTGCGAGAGGCGGGAATGCGGTCATTGACGATGCCCTCCTTCGACTAGTGGCACTTGACTCACGAAAAAGGCGGCGCACCCTGTGCACCGACTTCTCCACAGATTTCGTGCTTAGCTGTGGAAATGTCAAATTCAGGGTTGACATCGAAAATATGCCGCATGCCCGTAGAGCGGCTAGAACGGCCCAAAGAACGCTTTGAGTACGAAACGCACTCGCGCTCCGAAAATAAATTTGATTGGCTCTGCGGCCCTCCTGAGGCCGATCTATTGGCATTTTAATAGCTGAGGGACGGCGGGAGAGCGTTAGTTCCATCCCGCCGTCCGCCGCGCCAGCGCCCCAGCCCGTAACGCTGGCGCGGAACCCTTACGCCGCGACCTTGAGCAGCCGGATCGCATTCGGATCAAGTACGCCCGCGCCGACACGCTTGGTCGCGTAGAACATCACGAACGGCTTGTTCGTGTACGGATCGCGAAGCACCCGCGTCCCGATGCGGTCATTGATGAGATAGCCCGCCTTGAAGTCGCCGAACGCGATGGCGAGGTTGCCCGCAACCGGTGCCGGCATACCCTCGTCAATCTCAACCGGGCGACCCAAGAGAGTTGCTGGTTGTCCGACGATCAAGCCCTCGCGCCAGATCGGCGTGCCGTTGGCGTCCTTCAGCTTCGCGATGGCCGCAGCGGTCAGCGACGACATCAGCCAGGATGCGTTCTGGCGGTAGGGAGCGCCTAACCCGTACAGGAAGTCCACCAGCCCGTCGTAATCGATGTCGATTTCGGCGACCGCGATAGGCCCGCCGGGGTGCGCTGCTGCGTTGGAGCCGCCGACCGCGAACGTCAGCAGGCCGCTGGGCTTGTTGATTCCATTGCCGGACAGGAAGGCGATGTTCTCCTGACGCGTGAACTCACGGTCAAGCGACTGGATCAGCCAGCTATCCACGTTGATCGCGGCGTCATCGAGCAGACGCTGCGTGGCGGCGGCATTGGCGTAGATTTCGCCGGTGCCGAACGGGATCGGTGCGAGCGTCGCCGTGGTCGTCTGAGGGCGCGCCGCCGTCTCACCGACCCAGCCCGAACCCCATTCGTCACCGTTCCACAGGCTCGTGAACGCGCCGACCGACGTGATTTGCACGTTGGCGAGACGACGCATCGGCGAAGTCGCGCGCTGGCGCTCGTGAAGCTGGCGGTCCCATTCGACCGGCGCGAGATAGCCGCCGTCCGTAGCCGTGCCGACCGACATGGCCGCGTGAACCGTCGCGCGGTCGCCGCTCGCGTTGGCGAGCTTGAGCGCATCCACGCCGTCGCCGCGCCGCGCGTAGGACGCGAACGCGCTGGTGTAAGGTCCGTCCACGGGCAGGACAGTGATCGCGCCGCCGCCCGCGCCGCCGTTCACCTGATGCTGTACGGCCTGCAACGCCGCCTCGATGTTGGTGACCTGCTCACTGTTCCGCGAAATATGAGCTTCGACGGCGGTGCGGAGTTCGCGGAACAGCGTTTCGGGGTTCTGCGAGCCGTTGGCCATGATGCGCCCGCCGGAGCGGGTCAGGGCGCGGGGAAGTGCGGTCATGTGCATTGTAAATCCTCCTTGGTCGGGAGGAGGTATCGGCCATCGAGTTTGCCGGGGTTGGCGGTCACGGCAGCGCCGCGAGATTTATTCGCGAAGGTGTCGAAGGTATCGACGCGCGAGCCGTTTCTCGACAACGCCCATGATCGCGCGGCGTTCGGCGGCGTCGTCGCCGGGAGTGAGCCCACGGCCCGACCGGGAACGCAACGCCTCCGCCCGCGCATCAACGAACAGCGCGAGAGTATCAATGTCCGGATCGGTCGCCAGCGCGACGACGGGCGAAGGGAACACCTTGCGGTTCATTTCGCCGATAACGCTCAGCAAGGGGTCATCCGGTTCCGCTAGAAACGCGGTCAACTCCTCCACCACGCGCCGCGCTAGATCGCGCGCCAGCGGATCACGAGGCGCTTGCGGTGGTGCGACGTTGGCGACGGCGACGCGGACTAAGTGACGTTCAAGGGACGGACGGGCAGGCCCGCGCGCCATCGCCATGACAGGCCCGATTAGGGCGCGGGGGAGCACTTCGGCACCAATGCGACGACGTGAACGTCGCGAAGGGCGTGCATCGCGCGGCGCGCCTGTGTCCGGGTCAAACCGCCGTCCTGTAACGCGCGCTCCAACGCGCGCGGCGCGAGAGGTGCGCTGAGTTCATCCAGCAGTGCTAGAGTCGCCGCTCGCACGGCGGCGGGCGCGGTAATGAGAGAAGCCAGGCCACTCATTGCAGTGTCTCCACGGTCAAAGGCAGATCGGCTTCGATGACTTCGAGCGCGCGGCGCACCCAAGCGATTGCGGCGACGGGATCGCCCGCGTGATGTTGGGCTAGATCGACGGCGGCGGCGGTCGCGGCGATAGCGATGTCGTCGGAGCGCGCACCGAGCTTCGTGAACTCCTCCGCCCCCAACCGGCGGAAATGCGTTCGGCAAAAGTCGATGACCTTTACCGACGCGACTTCTTCATCGTGGGTCACGGTCAGTTGTCCCTTCGCGGTTCATCGTGGTCGGCTGGCGGACGTGCGAGCAAGTCGTCATCGTCCATATTGTCGAGCATATGTTCACTGGCGAGATGATGGGCGCGCCGGATCGCGACGCGACGACTGTCGCCACCGGCCAACGCCCGAGCCGTGAGGCCCAAGGTTCGACGCAGCGACAGGACGGACGCGGTGCATTGCTGCACGACTTTCGTGCGGGGGTTCTGCATCGGAACGCCGTGGCGATCGGCGATCACCTTGCCCTCTCGCGCTAGGGTCTGGCTTTCGACTGTCTGGCTATGAATTTCCCGCGCCAACATGCCCGCCAAGCGGATTTGATGATCGCTCAAATCGACCTTAGGGATTTCGGCGACGACTTCGGCGAACACAGCCGTTTCGGCGGCGGTGAGCTTCATGCCAGCGGGCGGGCGCACGATGCGGCCCGATGCGAGGATCGCGGACGACACGCTGGACGGACTATCCACGCGAGGCCGCTGGGGCTTCTTCTTGTCAGACATCACTATTCTCCGATGGAAAAACGGTCACTTCAATCACACCGTTGGCCAGCGCCGGTCTGGAAGCGGGCCTGGTCGAAACTTTCATGGCCCCCCGGCCCCTCCGGTGGTGCGGGAGGGATGTCGGCGCGGAGGCGGTAGGATCGGCTGCGTTCGTCCCAAACCAAGCCAGGATCACGCCCAGCGGCCTGTCTCTCGCCACGCGAGAGGAACCGGGCCTTCTCTGTCGTCGCGGCCCGCCGCACTTCGATTGGGTTGAGCTTGTCCCAAGCCCGTTCGCCCGGTGTGACGTGGTGCTTTAGGAAGGGGTGGAACTCATCAAAGCCCTTGCCCTTGTAGTCGCGCGCCGTTTGGCCCGGATTGGCGGCCAAGTAGCTGTCGCGATCCGCGCTATCGCCGCGATCATCTGCCATATCTTTCTCCTTCGACGCCCGTGGGGGTGAGCCGTCCGGATAGGGCGACGATCCGGACGGCAGGTAACTTGTTGAAGAGGTTGGGATATTCGCCAATTCGGCGAGGTCACGTCCGGATACGACCGGGTATTCCCTTATAGGCGTTATCGCGCGCCCGCCCGCGCCCGCGTAAGAGCGTAACGGGAAACTGGTGGCGTAAGCGGACGTATCCGGACGGATCGACCGGCTAACGGGCAATTCGCTATGCGAACTCATGCGTTTAGCCGCCGTCCGGGTCGCGGTCGAAGGAGGCGAGACGACGGGCATCACATTACCTGCTGCGGCGCGTTCACCGGCGTCTTGGTCACATCGACCCCGGTTCGCGGATCGAGCACCGTCTGGAGCTTCAACCCCTTCCAGAAGCGCGCACGATTGCCGGCGGTGGCACGCGCGCTGCGAAACCCGCGCTTCGACATGAGCGAGCCGAAGCCCTTCATGGTCCCGGCCTGCTCGCCCATTTCGTCCGCGAACAACGTCCAGTTGTGGAATAGCTCTTGCGAACCGGCGGCGTGTCCCGGCGCGATCTCGCAGAACTCCTCCAGCCACTGACCGAACACATCTTGGTCATCGAAATAATCGGCGGTGGCGTCGATCACGGCGAAGGGTCGCCGCAGCCCGTCCGACTGCCATTTCAGGCAACCCTCGATCATCCAACTCAGGATTTGCGGAAACTCCGCCTCTAGCTCTTGTTCGAGGTGAGGATTGGGAAACTCCGGTTTGCGCGTGAACGGGATGATATTGAAGCGCCGCTTCATCGCGTCATCAACGGTATTCAACACCGGATGAAAATTGCCGATGATAAGCAACTTGAACTCCGGCACGTAGCTGAAGAAGTCCTGCCGCATGAACCGCGCGCTGATCTCGTCGCTGCCGGTGAGCTGCTTGAGACGACTTTCCGCCCACGGACGGCCCTGCTCGGTTTCGCTAGCGGTCGCGAGCCGTGAGCCGCGAAGCATCGCCAGCCCGGTAGGGTGCTGCTCGTTGCGAGACGCGGTGAACGTCTCCATCGCCGCCGTCACGGCGTATTCGCCCATGATGCGGCGAATGACGTTGATGAACACGCCTTTGCCGTTGCCGCCGTCGCCGTAGATGAAGAACAGCGCCTGTTCAACGGTCAGCCCGGTCAGCATATAGCCGACCACGCGCTGCAAGAACTCGACCATGAGCGCGTCTTGCCCGGTCGATTGCATGAGGAAGGTCAGCCATTTCGTCGGCTCACCGGCGGCGGGCGCGACGGACGCGCTCTTGCTGATGAGCAGGGACGGATTGGGCCTGAGCGTCTTGCCCGTGCGTAGATCGACGGGACCGGCGGGTGTGCCGAGCATCATTTTGTCGGTGTCAAAATGTTCGTGAGTCACGGCGACGGCTGGCAATCCGCGCGCGATCGTTTCCGTGCCGCCGATGAAGCCCGCGTTAGAATATCGCGGCGCGCCCGCGCCGAACTCGTGAATCACGGTTCCGATCTCGTTAAACGTGGCGCGGCAATCGTCGGCGCGCCAGACGCCGCTTGTCGGATCGACGTGCATCCACTTGCCGGCGGTATGATCGTGCCGCCGGTCGCGCGCGCGCCGCTCCGCCCAGATATTCGCCATCACGACCTGGCTAATCGGTTCCTCGCCATCGCTGTTGCGCGGGGAGGCCATGCCTTCGTCTATGACGCGCGGGAGGATGTGATCTATCTCGCGTTCGTCTAGGCCCGCGTCCCGCGCGGCGTCGGCAAGCCGCTCCTCCGCGTTAACTGCGTCCAACAGACCCGCCGCCGACATTTGTCCGGCGCGAAAAGCCGCGCGATTGAATAGATCGTTGCGCGTGCCTTGCCCGGCGTTGAGAAGCTCGTTGATAATCTGATCGAACTCACCGCCGCCGTTGACCGGGCGGCGGTTCGCAGATCGCGGGCGGCGCTGCGGTCGCAACACGTCGAGCAGCGCGGCGGGCGCGTCGGCGATCTGATCCGCCGGGATGGCCCAAGCGTAAAGGTTGCCATTCGGATGGACGCTGCCCGCGCCGACGACTTGCCCGCCGTCGCCGCGAATATCGACGTTCGGCGCGACGCCCGCTTTGTTGCCGATCCTGAAATCGGGCAGCTTGTAAAAGTGGTGTTCGCCCTTGCCGGTCTGCACCTTAGCGGTGTGAACTACCCAGCCGCGACGATGTGCTTCGGCGATGCCGTCCGGCCCGTCGAGGTCCAACACGAACACCCCGGACGGTTGCCCGGTAATGATGCCGACGTTCTTGTCGGTTCGATCCCAACGCGCCGCGTCGTCGGCGGTGGCGGGCGCATCGCGGTAACGCGCCCATTCGCCCTCCGGCACCTTGCTACGCGCTCCGAGGGGGATGACCGAGAAGCCCGCGCCCTGTGCCGCCGCGAAGCGACCGGCGACGGGTTTGTCTGGCCGTGATTCACCCCGCATCGTCGTCGCCGACCGGACGTCCATAGATCGCGAACGCGGAGTCGACCGCTTCGCGATAGGCGGCGAGGTCCAGCGTCACCTTGAAGCGCGCGCTACCGGCGGCGCGCGCGGCGTCGCTTCGCTCGAAACCTAGGTCATGCCGCTCCACGCCGTAGAAGAAGCTCGCGCCGTTGACATGGAACTCGATCACCAGCTCGCCCGCCCCCGGCGCGAACAGCAACGTCTCCGCCATCCGCGATACCAACCGCCCCGCGAACGGGATCGAAGCGCCCCAGCGCACGAGGTCACTGTGCATCGACAAGAGAAGAAGCTGGTTGCGATTGTAACGCCGGGACTTGCCGCGTCCTTTAATCTGCGGCAGCCAAGACTGGCACGTGGCGTCGTCGTGAACCTGATAAATACCGACGCCGGAGCGACTTGCTTCCGAGGCGTCCTTTGAAGTTAGATACATCTCAGTCATCGGAATATCCTTTCCGATTTTGATAAACCCTGACCGTAATTCAGATCGAAGACCTATCTTTCTCGCGTTGCGCTACGCGGCCCGACGTGCCCGAAGTTGCCGATGGTTTCGTCGCGCACGCCGGTGCGCGCAGAGGTCCAAAGAGACTGCGCGTATTGCCAGGCGGTTTCCTTCGCGGCGAAGGCGCGACGATGATCGCCGTCCGGCAACGGCGGTTCGATCAGCACAAGGATCGCGTCGCCTTCCGCGCGGAGGACGACTAGCGGCCCGGTGAACTCGCATTCGTCATCGCCGCCCACGACCCGCGCTCAACCGCGCGCGGCTTCGTATCGCGCGGCTCGCTCACCATCGCTCAAGGGCGTCGGAACAGCCGGGTCAGCATAGTTAGCGCGGTCGGCGGCGCGTTGCCGTCTCCAAGCCTCAATTTCCTCCCGATCCCATCCCTTCGCCTTGACGCCGATGAGAAAAGGACGGGGGAAAGCTCCCGCGCGGATCGCTCGATCAATCGCAGCAGGCTTCAAACCGATTAAGGTCGAAACGTCCTTCATCCGCAAGAACATCGGTTGCATTGCTTATCTCACTATCGGCTTGTCGATAGAGAGAAATTAAAGAATACTTCCGCAGATAAAAGAGGACAGGAGAAGTATTAGAAACACTCGAAACTATAGGAATGCAAGGGTGCTTATCTAGGTTTGTCGTTTTCACGCCAACTCTTCACGGCCTTCGCCGTCGTGCTTTGCCGCCTCGCTGCAATTTCTTCGGCCTTCGGCGACAAGGTGCGTCGCTCATTTCCCGGCCAGAAGCGGGGAAAGATTGCGAGCCGCATCCAGTCCACGTCTCGCGCGGCTCGCGCGGTCGGCGTTTGCGCCCGCTCCGCGTCATCGGACGATGTAGGGCCAGACCGCTCAAGCTGACCGTTCTCCGCGCGCCGTTCTAATCTGACCATGTCGTTGATTGTCAGATTGGGTTTGATGAGCCGCATTCCGGCGGCGCGGTTCGCTAACCCCGGCCCGGCTCGCTCTAAAGCCTTGGAGAGCAGCGGCGCGGCGCGTTCAAGGATGCCTGCCGCTTCGATCTCCGCTATCCGTACCCGCCGAACCTCCGCCTCAAGCCAATCGAGCGCTCGATTAACGAACACCTCGAAGCCCGCCTTATCGGCTGCGCTCACTGTGTCCCACGGCGGCGTAGAGCCATCGCCTGTCCAATCAGGACAATGTGCGGCGTCCGCGTAACGCGCGACAATCCGCGCGGTAGCTTGGCGTGGCGTCTCATTATCGGTCATTGCGCGGCCCGCAAGGGCACGACGTTATCGCCTGAGCCGGTGCCGGTGACAAACGCGCCCCACGCCTCCATCAGCGGCCCGCGCTTGTCGAGGAAGTCGGTGCGCTGATATGCCTTCCTCACCTTGTTCTCGTCAGCGTGGTGAAGCGCCGCCTCGACAAGTTGGCTATCGAAGCCGGTTCGCTCCGCCACCCATGTAGAGAAGCTGGTGCGAAAGCCGTGCGGAACGGCGTCGGTCACGCCCATGTCGCGCATAATCTTGCCGAGCGTTCCATCTGAGACAGGGTTGCCGGGCTTTGTGGGGGATGGAAAAACGAGGTTGCTCTCCGCGTCGCGGGGCAATGCCCGAAGCAGCGCTAAGGCTGGCGCGCTCAACGGCACGCGATGATCGCTATGGCGCTTCTTCATGCGAGCGCGCGGCGTGACCCAAAGCCCCTTGTCGAGGTCGATCTCATCCCAAGTCGCGCCACGCACCTGCCCGGACCGCGTCGCGGTCAACATCAAGAACTGGAGCGCTCGCGCTGCGAAGCCGGGCCGATCCGCCAGCCTAACCATAAACATCGGAACTTCGTCGGCGGGCATAGCGGCGTGGCCCTCGTCATCGTCGCTCGTCACCTTCTTGAGCGCGAGCGCGGATCGCCTGATTTTGAGCAGCGCGTCCTCTCCCAAGTGACCATGCTCCGCCGCGTAGTCGAGCACCTTGAGGATACGCTGGCGAAGGCGGCTGGCCGTCTCCGGTATCTCCTGCCAGATCGCTTCCAGCACCTTGCGAACGTCGGAGGCGGTGACAGTCTCAATCGGTTTCGTGCCGAGCGTCGGGAAGGCGTAGCTTTCGAGGGTGGAGGTCCATTGCGCCACCGCCTTCTTGTTCGTCATCGTCGCGGTCTGCTGCTTGACGACGGTTTCGGCCAGTTCCTTGAATGTCGGGCCGGTCTGCTCGATCACCGGCGCATGGGGCGGCGGCGCGGCCCGGCGCTCGCGCTGCACTGGCGCGGGGTCGATGCCTCCCTTGACCAATCTGCGATAGTCCTGCGCTTTGTCGCGGGCCTGATCGAGGGTGAGCCCTTCGTCGCCGTCGCGGACACTCAATCTGCCCAGCCCAATTTGGCGCGAGCGCTTATCCACTGTGTAGAAGAACGCCCATGTCTTGTTGCCCTCCGGGTCCACCAGCAACCACAGACCCCGTCCGTCGCCATATTTGGCGCGGCGGCGAGCGCTGGACGGGCTGGGATGGGGCTTCGCCGCCCTAATTTTCGCGTGGGTAAGCTTCATGTTCGCGCTCCGTTCATCTGGGACCCCGTTTAGGACCCCGATTTTGGAAGGGAAAGAGCGAATACGAACGGACACGAACGGCGCAACCGTTCGCGAACCGGTGGACAAAATGGCTGTTTTTCGTGTGTTTCCGAACGTGAGGCGGCTTCGAAAGGCTACGCTCGGGGAGTGCAATTGGCGGAGACGGAGGGATTCGAACCCTCGATACGGTTTCCCGTATGACGCTTTAGCAAAGCGTTGGTTTCAGCCACTCACCCACGTCTCCGGATGCGGCGGAAGCGCGGCTATAGCGATGGGGCGCCGGGGGATCAACCGCGTCGTCACGCGGTTTTTCGACTCGGCTCGACCCCGAATTCGATTCGGTTCGTCGCGCGTTCATTGCCGGGCAATCCGGCGCGCGCATAGTCGGCGGCGGGTCGGGTTGGGGGTTTGAAATCATGCGACTGTTGAAGGTCATGGGGCGCATCGCGGTCGCGCTCTCGCTCGTCGCGACGCCGCTCGCCGCCCAGGTACGCAGCGTCGATCCCAACAGCGCGATCGACGCCGATCTGGCGCCGCGCCCGCCGGCTGCCCAGCAGGCACCCGCAACCCCCTATCGCCCCGCACCGGACATGCCGGTCGATCCGGGCACCGACCTCCCCCCGCCCGACGCCTATGCCACCCCGGCGATCGATCCCGCCCGCGCCACAGCGGCCGAGGCCGCGCCGACCTACAAGCGCGACGATCTGCTCGCCGCCGCCGAAGGCGTGTTCGGCAAGGGCGCGGAAGGGCTTGCCGGGATGGTCGAGCGTATCCTGCGCGAGCAGGGCGAGCCCAACGCCTATATCGCCGGTCGCGAGGCAGGCGGCGCCTTCGTCGTCGGGCTGCGCTACGGCTCGGGCGTGATGACCCACCGGGTGGAGGGGCAGCGCGAGATATACTGGACCGGGCCGTCGCTGGGCTTCGACGTTGGGGGTGACGCCAGCAAGGTCTTCGTGCTGGCCTACAACCTCTATGACACGCAGGACATCTACAAGCGCTTTCCGGCGGGCGAGGGCCGCGTGTTCTTCGTCGGCGGGTTCGCCGCGACCTATCTGCGGCGCGGCAACATCGTGCTGATCCCGATCCGCCTTGGCGTCGGCTGGCGGCTGGGCGCGAACATCGGTTACATGCGCTTCAGCGAGAAATCCAAGTGGCTGCCGTTCTAATGGCATCTTGATGAACTGTAGGTCAGGCTGAACGGCGAGATGGTGTATCTCTGGCGCGCCATCGATCAGCAGTGCGAAATTCTGGAGAGCCATGTCACCGGAAAACGCGACAAATCGGCGGTTCCGACCTTCCTGAAAAGGCACTGAGGCGGCACGGCAAAGCGGAAACCCTCGTCACCGACGGCCTTCGTTTCTACCCGGCGGCGATGCGTGACCTGGGCAATTTGGATCGCCGCGCGATAGCGCCAATGGTTGAGTAATGGGGCGGAGAACAGCCCCCTCCCCTTCCGACAACGAGAGCGGGCGATGCTGAGATTCAATCGGACGAATACATTATATTTGCCAGGTCGCCGCAACGATTACCGCGATCGCGCAACACTTGAACAGGCGTTCCGACAGTCTCGCCCGATGTTACGAACCGCGTTGGGTGTTTAGGGTCAGGACCCATTATTCGTGGTGGTCGTGACGGAGCGGATTTCGGTTCAGGGCTAGAAGCGAGGAACGGAGCGATGCTTGTGCATCGTGACCGACGAGCGACGACGCCCTGGGCCTAAATCCCCCTCCGCAGCCTGTCCGACGATGCTGCGCCTCGTCGGAGCCTTGGCCTGCTCCGCCCGCCGCTTGTGCGGTTGCCCGGACGCGCCCGCCGGCTGCGTCGCGGGTCTTGCAGGTAGCGCCGCTACCTGCTGCACCCCGCTCCTTGCCGGACGAACACGTTCGGGCAATCACGACCACCACGAATAATGGGTCCTGACCCTAGCCCCGACAATCCTCGACCACGCGCAGGATCTCGGGCCAGGCTGGCACCACCAGCGTGCCGAGCGGAGGACTTTCCAATACGAAGCGCCCCCGGCTGAACCCGATCGCGTCGAGCAGCCGGTCGTCGGGCTTCAGTACCGCCGTGGTCGCGCCCGATCCGGTCGGCTCGACAGGCAGCGCGCGCATCGTCGTGGAGGTACGGACGGTGAAGCCGGTTCCGCGCGCGTCGCCCGCGCGGATCAGATGGACGGCGTTGGCCCCTTTGTCGCAACGCAGGGTCAGCAGCGGCGTGGTGCCGGGCTGGCCGAAGCTCGCCGTCGCCCCGGCGCCGCGCGAGGCATAGCTCCACGTCCCCGGCGTGATCGGCCAGTCGCGCCAGTCGCTGGAAGCTGGCGCCGCCGGCGGCGGTGCGGGCCTTGGCACAGGGACCGGGCGCGGCGGCGGCGCGGGAGCGGGGGCCGGTGCCCTGGGCTGCGGCACGCAACTGGCCAGCACGACCATCGAGGCGATCAGCGCGGCGGAGGCAAGGAAACGCATGGAGGCTTCATGGCCGATGCGGCCGAGCGGCTCAACCCGCTGAACGCTGGAACGCACGCGCCGTGCGACGGTCACGCCCGTCGTATTGGCGGAATCCCGTGCTGCCGATGGCGTGGTCGGAGGGCCGATGCCCCTTGCCTTGCGAGCGGGAATCCCAAAATCACAGCCGCCGCCGGGTGGCGCCCGCCAGCAGGCCGGGCGTGCCGCGTGAGAATTCTCCGCCATGCTTGCTCGCATCGAGCCCCACCGGGATCAGCGTCGCCGACAGGAAGCAACCGTCGCGGAAGCGCGCGTCGACGATCAGCGAGCGCCAGGTCGGTTCCTTGTAGAAGCCGTCGACCTTGCGGGTCTGGAAGATGAAATTGCCCAGGCCGTGGAACAGCGGCGCCCCCTTGTAGCGCTCGATCCCCTGCATCAGCGGAGTGCCGTGCGCGACGAAGGCGGCGGCGCCAGCGTCGATGCACTGGCGCGCGAAGGCCCGCTGGAACGCCGGCGTGTCCGACTGGACCGGCTCCCAATGATGGTTGTGCAGGCAGAACAACACCGTTGCGCCGTCGGCACGAGCCCGGCGGATCGCATCGAGCGATCGCGCGACATCGCCCGCATCAAGCTCGCCCGACGCCAGCCGCCGCAGTTCGGCCACGCCGGCGCGGTTGGGTGTGGCGCCCGCGCCGTCGCGGATCGCGCCGGTCGCGGCCGATACCAGCGCAAAGGCGCCGGCCGGCGTCTGCTGGACCGCGGGCGCGAAGGCGGTATCGATATCGCGGCCAGTGCCGGCATGGATGATGCCGCGACGGTCGAGCGCATCGATCGCGGTCAGGATGCCGGTCGATCCGAGATCCCACGCATGGTTGTTGGCGGTGGTGACGATCGACACGCCGAGCGACTTCAGGCAGTCGATGACATAGGCAGGCGCGGTATGCAGCGTCTCGCCGGTGCGTGTCGCCGGTCCGGCGCCGGGGCCTTCGATCGCGGTTTCCAGATCGGTGAACACCACATCGGCGCCGGCCAGCGCCGCGCGGATGCCGTCGAGGCCGGGCCACGGCCCCGCGCACAGATCCTCGTGGATCAGCGACTGGCCGAGCAGGATCGCGCGGATCGGCCGCCGCCGCTGCGCCAGCGCCGGCGCGACCGGGAGCGCCATCGCGCCTGCCAGCACCCCCCGGCGAGTGAAGCCTTCGATCATCCCCGCTCCCCTTTCGCCGACAGGGCATATCGATCAACGCCGCAGGGCGGCAACGCCATATCATCCGCGATATGGCCCGATGAAGCAGCATCATCCCGTTTCGCGCCGCGTCGATGCGGCTAGCTTGGCGGCGAATCGGCGATGACCGAGGGGGGAGATTGAAGATGACCTTAGCGAACCGTCTGAAGGGCATCGCCCTGCTCACCGCCAGCACGATCGCGCTGGCCGCGCCGGCCGCCGCCCAGCAGGGTGCGCCGGTCGTCACCGCCGACGATGCGACCGCCGCCAGTCCGGCCGACGACGGCGAGGTGATCGTCACCGGATCGCGCATCCAGCGCCGCGACACCGCGACGCTCGGCCCGCTGCTGACGCTGACCGCAGACGATATCGCCAAATCGGGCACGGCATCGCCCGGCGAACTGCTCCAGAAGCTGCCGTCGGCCGGCGTCAGCCTCAATTCGAACGGCACCCAGGGCACGTCCTACGGCGCGGCATCGATCAACCTGCGCTACCTGGGCGGCGGTGAAGGCAGTGGCAACCGCGTGCTGGTGCTGGTCGACGGGCATCGCTGGGTCGACGGTGTCGGCCAGCGCGGCTTCCGCGACTTCGTCGATCTCAACACCATGCCGATGGGGATGATTGACGGGGTCGAGGTGCTGAAGGACGGCGCGTCGGCGATCTATGGCGCCGACGCCATCGCGGGCGTGGTCAATATCAAGACGGTGCGCCCGTTCGACGGCCTGCGCGCGTCGGCCCGCGCGGCGACCACCGACAGGGGTGACGGTGCCGAATATACCGCGATTCTGACCGCGGGTAAGCGCTGGGACCGCGCCTCGCTGATCCTGTCGGGCAGCTATTTCAAGTCCGAGCCGATCCGCACCGACGCGCGCGCGCTCACGACGCAGACGCTGGTTCCCGCGACCGCGGTCGGCACCAGCCCGGCGGGGCTGTTCATCCTGCCTGGCCTCGCCGCCAACGCCTATTTCGGAACGGCGGCCGGCTTCGCCAGCGCGGCATCCCCGGTTACCTTCACCGGGACGCCGTACGGCGCCGGTGCGCTGGCCGACAATTCGCTGCGCACCGCGGCGCTGCCCGGCGATTTCTACAACACCCAGGCGCAGGGCATCTATTCGACCGGCCCGTCCGAACGCTGGGGCGCCTATGGCCGGTTCGGCTATGACCTGTCCGACGACATCGAGTTCCATGTCGAGGGGCTGTACAACCGCCGCAAGTCGAACCAGCTGTTCTCGCCGGTGCTGCTCGATATCGGCGGCACCGCAGGCACGGTGCGCGGCTTCTCGATCCCCAACACCCAGGCGTTCAACCCGTTCGGCACCGCCAACGGCGTGCCGACCGCCAACGCGCTGGGCTTCGCGGCTACCTCGGCGTTCCGCATCCGCCGGGTGATGACCGACGTCGGCAACCGCGACAACATCCAGGATGTCGAGACGTGGCGCGTCGCCGGCGGGCTCGACGGCGCCCTGCAGCTGTTCGGCAACCGCTGGAAATGGGACGTGTTCGCCAGCTATTCGAAGAACGCGATCCAATCGTCCGCGCTGAACGGCATCAACTACGACAATCTGTTCCTGGGGCTGGGCAATCCGGCGACCTGCGCGGCGACGGCGGGGTGCGTGCCGGTCAACCTGTTCGGCCCGATGACGGCGGCGCAGGCCGAATATGTCCGCTTCACCACGCGCGAATCGAACCAGACCGAATTGTGGAACGCGACCGTCAACGCGACGGGCACCCTGTTCGCGCTGCCGGCCGGGGACGTCGGCCTTGCGGTCGGCTATGAATATCGCCGCAACAAGGGCGTCGACCGGCCCGACGCCTTCGCCAATTCGGCCTCGCTCTACCTCAATCCCTCGCTCTATGCGCGCACCACGGCGCAGACGCGCACCGCCACCGTCGGCAGCTACGACCTGCACGAGGTGTATGGCGAACTGTCGATCCCGCTGCTCAAGGATTCGCCGCTCGGCAAGGCCCTCGATCTCAGCCTCGCCGGTCGCTATTCCGACTATTCGACGGTCGGCGGCAAGGCGACGTTCAAGGCCGGCGCCGGATACCGACCGTTCGAGGCACTGCTGCTGCGCGGCACCTATGCCCAGGGGTTCCGCGCTCCGTCCATCCTCGAACTCTACCAGGGCGCGCGCGAGACGAGCTTCCAGGGCACCGATCCGTGCAACGGCGGCGCCAACCCCGCGCGGCCCGGCTGCGCGGGCATTCCGGCGGCCTACAACCAGGCGAACTACAACCTCAACGGCCTGATCCCCGGCGTCATCAGCGGCAACCGCAACCTGAAGCCGGAAACGTCGGACAGCATCAGCGCCGGCGTCGCGCTGACGCCGATGCGCGGGCTGTCGCTGACGGTCGATTACTACAACATCAAGATCAAGGACGCGATCGCCGCCCAGTCGGCGACGCAGATCCTGCAGCTCTGCGCGCTGCGGGCCGGGGTGTTCTGCGACCTCGTCCAGCGCGACGCCGGCACCGGTGCGGTGCTGCGCCTGCTGCAGGGCGCGCAGAACCTGAATTCGATCAGCACCGACGGCGTCGATGCGACGCTGCGCTATGATTTCTCGACCGGGATCGGCCGGTTCGGCGCGGTGGTCGACGCGAGCTACCTCGGCTCGTTCCGCACCGTCTCGCCCGATCCGGCAACCGGCGGCACGATCGTCGACAACCGCGCCGGCAAGGGCGACCAGCCGCGATCGACCTATCCGCGGTGGAAGGGACAGGCATCGCTCAACTGGACCAGCGAAGCCGCCGACGTCGTGCTGCGCGCGCGCTATATCGGCCCGACCACCGACGTGGTGAACGCGGTGAAGGACGCGCGGACCCGTTCCGTCACCTATATCGATGCCGAAGTCGGCTTCGACGTGCAGGACGGCCGCGCGCGCTTCGGGCTGGGGGTCAACAACCTGTTCGACCGCCAGCCGCCGGCGTCCTACGCCAATGCGCCGATCAACTATGACATCTACACCTATGACGCGCGGGGTCGCTTCCTCTACGCGCGCTTCTCGGTGAAGATGTAGGCCGACCGACCGATCGGGGGCTGACCATCGTGGACGAGCAGGGGAGAGGCGGGCGGCGCGGCTGGCTCGACCGGATCGAGCGGCTGGGCAATGCGCTGC
The DNA here is from genome assembly GCF_035910975.1 of Sphingomonas sp. GTDB lineage: Bacteria > Pseudomonadota > Alphaproteobacteria > Sphingomonadales > Sphingomonadaceae > Sphingomonas. The sequence goes on along the minus strand of NZ_JAMHWM010000039.1, from coordinate 258,730 downwards.
CCGACCCGGCGTTCATCTTCGTCGCGCTGATCGCGTGCGTGATGATCGCCTCCGCCATCGCCGCGCAGGCGGGGTGGAGTGCGATCAATCCGTCGTCGGGCGAGCGTATCGCGGTGGAAAGCCTGTTCTCCGAAAAGAACATGCGCCGCCTGCTGGTCGACATGCCCAAGACGCTGGCGGCGTTCCCGCCGCTGGGCTTCGTGCTGGTGGTGATGCTGGGTGCAGCGGTCGCCGAGCGCGCCGGGCTGTTCACCGTGTTGATCGCGCGGGCGGTACGCAACCTGCCGATCCGCTGGCTCACACCGGCGACCTATTTCGTCGGCCTCCTCTCGCACCAGGCGGCGGACGCGGCCTATGTCGTACTGATCCCGCTGGCGGCGATCGTCTATGCCGAGGCGGGGCGCCACCCGCTGGCCGGCATCGCGGCGGCCTATGCCGGCATATCGGGCGCGTTCGCCGCCAATCTGCTGCCCGGCCAGTTCGACGTGCTGATGCTGGGCATCACCCAGGCGGCGGCGCAACTGATCGTGCCGGCCTACCCGCTCAACCCGCTGGGCAACTGGTGGTTCACCGCGGTACTCGGGCTGGTGCTGGTCCCGGTCGTCTGGTTCGTGTGCGACCGCATCGTCGAGCCGCGCCTGGCGCGCTGGCGGGCTGACGGCCCCGACGCCGGGCTCGCCGCGCCGGTCGATGTGCTGACCGAGGCGCAGCGGCGCGGACTGCGACGCGCCGGGATCGCCGCGCTGGTCGTGATCGCCGGTTTCGCCGCGCTCGCGCTGATGCCCGGCTACAGCCCGCTGATCGACGACACGGCAGAGGGCGCGGCGCGGCTGTCGCCCTTCTACACCGCGCTGATCGCCGGTTTCTTCCTGCTGTTCCTCGCCTGTGGCTGGGCTTTCGGCGCGGCGGCGGGGACGGTCCGGTCGCACCGCGACGTCGTGCGGATGATGGGTGAAGGCATCCGCGATCTCTCGCCCTATGTCGTCATCGTCTTCTTCGCCGCGCATTTCGTCGCGCTGTTCGGCTGGTCGAACCTCGGGCCGGTGATGGCGATCGAGGGCGCCGAGCAACTCCGCGCGATCGCGCTGCCGGTGCCGCTGCTGCTCGTCATGCTGCTGCTGATGTCGTCGGTGTTCGACCTGCTGATCGGATCGGCCAGCGCGAAGTGGAGCGTGATGGCGCCGATCGCGGTGCCGCTGCTGATGCTGCTGGGCGTCAGCCCGGAAATGACCACCGCCGCCTATCGGATGGGCGATTCGATCTTCAACATCGTGACGCCGGTCGCGTCCAATTTCGTGCTGGTGCTGGTGATGTGCCAGCGCTGGGTGAAGGGGTTCGGCGTCGGATCGCTGATCGCGATGATGCTGCCCTTCTCGATCGCGATCGGGCTGACCGGCCTGATCCTGGTGACCGGCTGGACCGCGCTGTCGCTGCCGGTCGGCCCCGGCGCGCCGGCGACCTATGCGATGCCCGTCGCGCGATGATCGCCGACATCATGGTGCCGATGCGCGACGGCGTGCGGCTGGCGACCGACGTCTATCTGCCGGCGGGCGACGGACCGTTCCCGGTGCTGCTCGAACGCACGCCCTATGACAAGCGCGGCACCAACCACGGCGACTTCACCCGCGCCGCGCCCGAGCCGCGATCCAAGCCGGAGATCGCGCGCTGGTTCGCCGACGCGGGCTATGCCTTCGTCCTGCAGGATTGTCGCGGGCGATATGGATCGGAAGGCGCCTTCACCAAATATCTGTCGGAAGGCGATGACGGTGTCGATACGCTCGCGTGGCTGCGCGACCAGCCGTGGTGCGACGGTCGCATCGGCACGCTCGGCCTGTCCTACGGCGCGCATGTCCAGGCGGCGCTCGCCTGCCTCGATCCGCCGGGGCTGGCGGCGATGTTCCTCGATTCAGGGGGGTTCTCCAGCGCGTTCCACGGTGGCGCGCGGCAGGGCGGGGCGTTCGAGCTGAAGCAGCTGACCTGGGCACGCAAGCACGCGCTGCTCGCGCCGGAGACCGAGGCAGATCCGTCGCGCCGCGCCGCGCTGGAGGCGGAGGATATCGGCGACTGGATCGGGCGGCGGTGGCGGATTGGCCACTCCCCGCTCGCCGCCGCGCCCGAATATGAACGCTACGTCGTCGAACAATGGGACGAGGATCGTTTCTCGCCCTTCTGGCGCCGCAACGGGCTCTATGCGCGCGGCTCATATGATCGCTTCGCCGACGTGCCGATGGTGCACCTGTCGAGCTGGTATGATCCCTATTCGCAGACCGCGATCGACAATTTCACCGGCCTTGCCCCGATCAAGCGCGGGCCGGTCAGGCTGGTGCTGGGGCCGTGGACGCACGGGCAGCGGTCCGTCTCGCATGCCGGCGACGTCGATTTCGGCCCCGATGCCGTGCTCGACGGGCAGGTCGGCGCCGACTATTTCGCGCTGCGCCGCGCCTGGTTCGATCGCCACCTGCGCGGGCTCGACACACCCGATCCGCTGTCGGCGCCGGTGCGCATCTTCGTGATGGGGGGCGGTAGCGGACGGCGGACGGCGGAGGGACGGCTCGATCACGGCGGGCACTGGCGCGACGAGGGCGAATGGCCGCCTGCGCGGACGATGCCGACGCGGCTGGAGTTGCATGCCGACGGACGCCTGGATGCCGAGGCGGCACCGGAAGCGACGCTGTCCTATGATTTCGATCCGTCCGATCCGGTGCCGACGATCGGCGGCGCGATCGCGTCGGGCGCGCCATTGATGTTCGCCGGCGCCTATGACCAGCGCGAGACGGCCACGCTGTTCGGCGCGCGCCATCCCGGCCGCGCGCTGGCCGACCGCGACGACGTGCTGGTGTTCGAGACCGCGCCGCTCGACGCCGCCGTCGAGGTGACCGGCAGCGTGGTCGCGCACCTGTTCGTCAGTTCGTCGGCGATCGACACCGATTTCACGATCAAGCTGGTCGATGTCCATCCGGCGAGCGCGGACTATCCGCAGGGCTATGCGATGAACCTCGCGCATGGCATCCTGCGCGCGCGGTTCCGCAATTCCTTCGAGCATCCCGAACCGATGACGCCGGGCGAGGTTCATGCGATCACCATTGCCAGCTTCCCGACCAGCAACCTGTTCCTGGCCGGCCACCGCATCCGCATCGAGGTGTCGAGCAGCAACTTCCCGCATTTCGACGTCAATCCCAACAGTGACTGGCGTGATGCGGACGCGCCGCCGCAGGTCGCGCGCAACACTATCCATCTGGGCGGCGCGCGGGCATCACATGTGGTGCTGCCCGTCATCCCCTGAGCGCGGACGATGAGCGGAGAGCCGCGCCAGCCGGCCCGCGGCCTCAGCGTGCGTGCGCTGGCGACAATCGCGGAGATAATGCGGACGACCTCGGCGACCGAGGCGGGGCGCAACCTGGGTATGACGCAGCCGGCGGTCAGCCGCATCCTGGCGCAGGTCGAGGCGAGCGTGGGCTTCGAGTTGTTCTACCGCGATCGCGGGCGGCTGATTCCCACCAAGGACGGCATATTGCTGGCGGCGGAGGTGGAGCTTGCGCTCGCCGGGCTGCGCCGCGTCGATAGCCTGGTCGCCGACATCGCGACATCGGCGGTGGGCGAACTGCGCGTGGTGGCACCACCCAGCTTCGCCGAGGGGCTGTTGCCGGAGATCGTCGCCAGCTTCCTCGCGCGATTTCCCGGCGTGCGCTTCAATCTCGATTCGCGCAGCGCCGAGACCGCGAAGATGATGATCGCGACCCGCGTGGTCGATTGCGGCTTCATGAAGATGCCGGTCGACGATGCCGACCTGCACTGCACGCCGCTGGTGTCCAGCGGATCGATCTGTGCGCTGGTGGAGGGGCATCCGCTGGCGCGGGAGAGCGTGCTGACACCCGAGCTGCTGCGTGGCGCCCCGCTGATCCTGCTGGGATCGGGACGGCAGTGGCGATCGCAGGTCGATACGGTGTTTGCCGGCGCCGGCCTGCGCCCGACCGTAGCGATCGAGACGCATACGCATGGATCGGCATGCGCGCTCGCCGCGCGGGGCGTGGGTATCGCCATCGTCAATGCGCTACTCGCCCGCCGTTATCTCGCGCCGCCGCTGGTCGCGCGGCCATTCGCGCCCGACATCCTGCACGACTATGCCTTCGTCACCTCGGCCCAGTCGAAGCCGTCGCGGCTGGCGCTCGCCTTTCACGAAGAGGCGCGCAGTTTGCTCGCGGCCTGACGCGCCCGTCGCGATGGGGGCATGAAGGCGATGCAGGCCGGGGCCGTCCAGACCTTGCCGAGGCGAGCATTGCCGGCAGCGCGTGCCGGCCGATCACCGGCATGGCTGCGCCGCCTCGCGCGTGAAATGCCATGTCGCGCGCCAGCGATAGGATCGACCCGGCGCAACCCGCGCGTCGGGAAAGCCGCGAACGTTGGGGGCATCGGAGAAATTGCCGGGTTCCAGCGCGATCCCGGCATGGCGCACGATCGGCCGCCCCGCCCTGTCGCGATCGGTGCCGTCGAAGCCGTTGCCGGTGAAGACCTGCAGGCCCGGCTGGTCGGTGGTCAGCGTCAGCACCCGCCCGGTCGGGCGATCGGTCAGCCGGGCGGTACGGCTGCGGCCCAGCACCAGCATCTCGTCGACCCCGCCGTCCGCGATCACCCCGGCGAGCGCGCGACCGCGCGTGAAATCGAGCGGTGTGCCCGCCACCGCTGGAAGCGTGCCGGTCGGCAGCTTGCGCGCATCGATCGCCACCCGCCGCGGCGCGTCGACCGTCAGGGTCTGGCAGCCAAGGCCCCGCCCGCCCGACAAATCGAAATAGACGTGGTTGGTCATGTTTGCGATCGTCGGACGGTCAGCCGTCGCGGTGATATCGAGGGTCAGGGCGTCGGCGTGGCGCGCCAGCGTGTAGCGCGCGGTGACGCTCAGCGTCCCCGGAAATCCCTGGTCGCCGTCGCGGCTCACATGGGTGAAGGCGACGCCGATCGTGTCGGCGGTCTCGAACGGGCGGGCGCTCCACAGCGCGCGGTCGAAGCCCGGATCGCCGCCATGGAGGGTGACGCCGCTCGCGTTGACCGCGAGGTCATGGCGCTGCCCGGCGATCTCCACCGACCCGCGCAGACGGCCGGCATAGCGTCCGACGATCGCGCCATAGCGCCGCGCACTGGCGATCAGCCCGGCAAGGGCTGGCGGGCCGACCACCATCTCCGTCAGGCGCCCGTCCGCTTCCGCCAGCGCGATCCGCACGATCGCCGCGCCGCGCCCGGTGAGTTCGACCGTCATGCCGCGCGCGTTGACCAGCCGATGGAGATCGACCGGCCGGCCGCCCTCGGCTGTGCCGAACCGCTCGGTCGCGACCTGCGCCGATGCCGGCGGACTGGCAACCAGCCCGGCCGCCGCGGCCAGTGCAACGATCAGCGCGGGTTCGCGGGGCGATATTGCAGCAGCGCCGCCTCGCTCGCTTCGGCCGGATAGGCGCCCGGCCCCCAGATCGCCTCGGCGCGGGTCAACAGCGTGTCGAGCGCCTCGGCGGGCCATGTCATCTCCTTGCCCGGCCACGCTTCCGCCCGGCCACGATAGGGGGCGAGATAGTCGGTCGCGCGCCTGAGGCCGCGGCCCTTCGCGTCGGCATAGCGCCACAGGTCGTAGCCGAGGCAGGTGCCGAGTGCCGCGACGTCATAGGCCGGCGCCAGCGCGTAGATCGAGTAATGGAAGCTGCGCGTGCGGGCGAGTTCGGCGGGCAGGGCGCCGTCCGGCGTCATCTGTGTGGCGATCCGCGTCTTGGGAAAGGCCAGCAGGGTCTTTTCAGCGACATCGGGGCGGCGCGCGAACAGCGCAAAGCTCATAGCCTGCGCGTCGTACCAGATGCCGTGGTTGTTGCGCGCGGCGCGCTCGCCCTTGCCGTTGGGGCTCGACTGCAACCAGTCGAGATAGCGTCCGAACCACGCCTCCAGCGCCCTTACCTCATCGGGGTTCAGCGCGCCTGAGGGAGCGATCAGCCCGACCGCTTCGATCACGGCCATCATGCCCGACGTGTCGAGCACACCCTCCGGCCGCCCGTCGGCGCGGCCCGGCACCATCTGGGCATGCGTCATGTTGGGGTTCATCCGCGTCGCCGGATCGAGGAACCAGGCGCGCACCACCGCCGCCGCCTGTGTCGCATAGCGCGCGTCGTCGCTGAAGTAATAGGCAAGGCCCAATGTCGCGGCGTCGCCGTTCATCCGGCCGAGCGCGGTGCGATCGAAGCGGCGGCCGTCGCGTTCCGGATTCACGTCGCCGTCGCGGCGCTGGTATGGCCCCTTGGGATTGGCGGGATCGGGCCACCAATAGGGGCCGAGGCTGATATAGTCGTGGCGGTCGCCCGATGGCGGGATGGTCGTCTTGTCCATCACCGATCCGGGCTTGCGCGCCAGCGCGGCGTCGGCGCGCGCGATCAGCTGGGCGTAGGCGGCGCGGACGGCGGGATCGCTGTCACGTGCCGCCTTCGTCGCGGTCAGCTGCGCAGGATCGAGCACGAAGGTGCGTCGCCCGCCGAACCCGGCGGCATGGCCATCGACGCCCCGGCACATCGAGGCGCGTTCGAGACGGGGAACCGAAAAATCCGCCGCCGCGAGGGCTGGCCCCGCGGCGGCGGTGGCGGCAAGGACCGGGAGGAGGATGGTCCAGCCAAGGTTCACGGGCGTCACAGGCGGACGCGGAAGCCGAAGAAATACTGGGTGCTGCCGTTCGACACCTCGGCGATGCTGTCGTAGCCGGCCTTGTACATCACGTCCTTCTCGCCGGTGACGTTGAGCGCCTGCAGCTTCAGCTGGACGTTGCGGTTGATGTTGTACTGCGCCGACAGGTTCAGATAGGTGCCGTCGCGGATCTCGCGGTTGGTGCCGCCGTTGGGCTTGTAATAGCCCGAGCGGTAGCGAAGGTTCGCGCGCAGCGAGAGGCCCCATTTCTCGTAATAGACCGATCCGCTGGCCGACCATTTGGACAGGCCGATCAGGTTCGACGGGTCGAGATAGGCCGAGATTGGGTTGCTCGACGTGTCGGAGTATTCGAAGTTGGCGAACGCCCGGTTGGCCGACGCCTGGATACCGAACCCGTCGAGCGGCGCGGGCAACCAGGTGAAGGCGTGGTTCAGCGTCCCTTCGATGCCGTAGACGTGGCGCGTCTCGGTGTCGTTGGCCGATGCGACCGGGTTGATCGTCAAATTCTGCGTCTGGCGCGGACCGCCATCGGTGATCGTGGTGACGGTGATATTGGTCGGGATCGCTTCCGACCGGCCGATCACCGCGCCCGTCGCCCATTTGTAATAGCCGGCGAGCGCGATCAACGTGTCTTTCGACGCATAGAGCTCGACGCTGGCATCGGCGTTCCAAGACCGCAGCGGTTTCAGGTTCGGATTGCCCGTGGTCGCGTTGAAGATGATGGTGTTGAGTCCCCCGGTACCGGTCGACGGGTTGAGGTTGATCCCCGCACCGAAGCTCTCGATTCCCGAACGAGCGATCGCGCGATACGCGGCGAGGCGCAGCTTCAGCTGCTGAGACACGTCGAACGCGACGTTCGCGCTGGGCAGCAGGTAATTATAGCTGCCCTTCGCCGTGTTGGTCTGGAGCGTGCCCGTAGGATCGACCGCGACGGTGTAGCTGTCGGCGCCGCTATCCACCGTGATGAGATACGCCTGGCGGAAACCGACCGAGGTGATGTCGGTCTTCACCCAGCGCAGGCCGACGTTGCCGCTGATCGGCGTGGCGCCGAGGTCGGAACGGAAATTCGCCATCGCATAGGCCGCCCAGATGCGTTCGCGCACGTCGATGTCGCTCGGGTCGCGGCCGTCGGCGGGGGTGGGCAGCGCGTCGTCGCTGCCGGTGAAGGTGCGGAACAGGCAATCGTTGTCGAATGTCGCCCAGCGGGTGACGTTGGTGCCTTCGCCCTTCATGTAGCTTTGCGTGGTGAACGGCACGCGGCAGTTCTGGTTCGCCTGGGTGATGAGCTGCGCCGGCGTCTGGCCGTTCAGCGCAACGAGGGTGTTCAGGTCGTTGTTGCGCGCATTGTCGTTGGTGCGGTGATGGTCGGAAAACCGCCCGCCCGCCTTCACCGAACGGATGAAGCCATCGAAGTCGCGCGTGACGTCGAACCGGCCCGCCCAGATCTCGTCGCGCCGGTCGGTCGCGAAGCGGCGGCGCGCGTAGACCGCGTTGGCGGCGGGCGCCAGGAAATTGGCGTGGCTGGTGATGTCGAACGCGCCGAAATCGACGGTGGGTACGACATTCTCGCCTTCATAGGTCAGCGTGTAGGGCACGCGCGTCGTCGAGCGCATGCGCGTCTGTTTCTGTGTCTCGGTGCGGTGCGAGCTGGAGAAGCTGGCGTCGGCGGAGATCGTCCAGCGATCCGGCGTCCACCGCAGGTTGAGGCCGCCGCCGATATATTCCTCGTTGCGCTGGCGGGTCTCGAGCTGGTTTTCCAGGTTAGAATTGCCGCGATAGCTCATCAGCGCGCCGGTCGAATAGCCGTTCGATCCGTTGCCGATCACCAGCGGCTGGAGGCCGCGCAGCCCTTCCGTGATCTGCAGGACGTTGCGATCCTCCAGGCTGGCGCGGTTCGAATATTGCCCGTCGAAAGCGATCTCGAAATCGGGATGCGGGCGCCATTGCAGAGCGCCGATCAGGCCGTCGCGGACTTCGGACGTCGCCTGGGTGCGGAAGCTGCGCGAGGAATTGGCGAAATAATAGTCGCCGCGCGTCTCGCCGACCAGCACCGGTGTCGCGCCCGTCGATGGCGCGACCGAACGCGGGCCGGTGGCGAAGGCGCAGTTGGCGCCCGCACCCGACGCGACCAGCGCCGCGGCGGCGCCGGTCACCTGCGACGGATTGTTGGCGATCGTGTTGCAGACCTGAAACACGGAATTGCCGTTGTAATAATCTTCCGGCGCACTGGTATCCTGACGCTGGTAACCGATCGAGATGCCGATATCGCCGATGCCCGTCCTGAACTGGTCGGTGTAGGAGATGTTGGCGCGGTAGCCGAGGCCGTCGTGACCGTAGACGTCGTCATCCTTGGGCTGGAAATCGCCGCGCACCTCGAACTGGATGCGGCGCTTGCCATAGTCGAGCGGCTTCAGAGATCGCAGCTCGATGACGCCGGCAACACCGCCTTCGAGCAGGTCGGCCTGCTGCGACTTGTAGACCAGCACGCCGTTGACCAGCTCGGACGGAAACTGCTGGAACGCGACCGAGCGGTCCGGGCCGGCGGTCGATACCTCGCGGCCGTTGAACGTCGAGAAGCTGAGCGTGGGGCCGAGGCCGCGCACCGACAGTTCGTTGGCATTGCCCTTGAAGCGATCGGCGGTGACGCCGGTGATCCGCTCCAGCGTGTCGCCGACCGAGTTGTCGGGCGTCGCGCCGATCTCGTCGCTGACGATGCCGTCGACGATCATGCTCGAATTGCGTTTGAATTCGATCGAGGTGCGCTGCGTATCGCGCGCGCCGGTGACGACGACATCGCTGTCCTGCGCTGCCTGGGCCGCCTGCGCGACGGGATCGGCCAGGGCCGAACCGACGGGCTGATCCTGCGGGTCCGCGGCGGGCCCGGCCTGGCCCATCGCGGGCACCGCGACGGCGGCGGCGGAAGCGAGCAGCGCTCCCCGGAACAGCGTGAATGCAGCTTTGCCCATCGATTCCTCCCTGATAATCGGCGCGAACGCGCGCAACCCGACTGCTACCGGTGTCAAAAGATGTATTACAACTGCGTGCCGGAGTGTCAACGGCTATCGCGCCTGGTTGTACGACAACGTCCAGGTCAGGGTGGCCGGGGCACCGGCGGCTGACCCGCCGCGCATACAGCGGACCACCGTCGCGAACGGCCCGGTCGGCGAGCGATAGAGCGGATCGTCCGCCGGGCGCGCGGTGCAGCCGTCGAAGCCGGTGGTTGCGAAGCTGCCGACCTCGCCCGCGCCGAAGGTGACGCGATCCTTGCCGGGACGCTTTACGCGGGTCGAGAAGCTCGCGAATTCCAGGTTGATCGCGCGGATTGCCACGCCTCGCTGCGGCAGGATGCGGTCCTCGCGGACGATCCGGCCGGGCGAGAAAAGATAGCGTGTCTCGATCGCCACGCGCGTGTCGGCGCGCGCGTCGTTGGCGCCCATCCGGTCGAGCGCATCCTGCCGCCAGCGCACCTCGGTCGCCGCGCCGTTGCGGGTCACGGTAACGCCCCTGAAGAACGCCAGCGGCTGAAGCACCGCCCCGTCCGCCAGCGTGATCCGCGGCAGCAGTTGGGGGAAGGCGCCGTCGGCCGATCCCTGCAGCATGCCGGGCGATTGCGGAATCGGGAAATAGGGGCTGTTCATGTGCTGCCCCTGCGCCCCGTTGATGATCGGCAGGCCGATCACACGCCCGCGATCGCGGATCGTCAGCAGCGCGCGGTCATACTCGCCGCGCGCGAACCAGGTGGTCGTCACGCGCGGGAGGGTGTCGAGCCACCGCGCATAGCCGGGATCGGGCGCCTGCCCGCGATAGCCCAGCTCGTTCCAGATCGCGTTGGTATAGATATACTGTCGCGCGAGGCTGAGGTTCTCGCCGAAGATGCGGTGCTTGGCGCGATACGCATCGGTGCGCCGCCCCTGGCCCCACATGTCGACCGATCCGATCGCCGGGTCGATCCAGAAATCCATGTAACGCGCCATGATCCGGCTGGAGAAGGCATAGGCCATGCGTTCCTCGGTCGGCGTCAGCACCTTCAACCGCGCGGCGGCGGTCAGCACCTCGAGGATCGCGGTTTCCCCGTACGGGCCGATCGAGCGGCCGAACTCGAAGCCCTCGCCGTTCAGGTTGAAGCGCGGCAGGATCACGTCGATCGAGCGGCGGAGCCAGCCCCTGACCTCGGACGACGGGGTCAGCCCGGTTTCCAGCATATGCTGTGCGATCTCGCCGACCAGCAGCACCGAGTAACGATCGAACCGGCCCTTGCCCTCGGTCTCGTCGGCGAAGCCGAACTCGCCCGAATATTTCCGATAGTGATCGAGCATCCTGGCCAACAGCGCATCACCCGCTCCGGCATCCTCCCAGCCCAGCCGGTAGCGCAGCCGCGCGATCGAAAAGGCGACGCCGTAATAATTGTTGGGCAGGTCGATGAGGGCGAGATCGTCGCCGACGAACCGCCGCCAGTTGAGCTTCGCCTTTAGTTTCGCCAGCGTCGCCGGGCGTACGGCACGGGCCAGCAGCCCGCGCTCATGCAGCATGTTGAGCGCCGAGACATAGTAATAGATGCCCCAGCTGTCGTTGACGTCGTCGACCGTCAGGTCGGCGATGTCGGCGAAGTCCCCCAGACGCCGGTCGATGCGCGGATCGCCCTTGTCCAGCACGGTGACGCGATGGGCCATCGCATAGGCGATCTTGCCGGGCAGGAACTTGTCGCCGCTTTCGAACACCCTCACCCCGTCGAGCGTCATCGCGCGGCGTTCCCGCAGCAGCTGTTCGATCAGCCGTTCGACCTGCGGCGATAGGCGGTCGCGCACCGTCGTGTCCATCGGCGTGACCCGGTCGCGGTAGACCGGGCCGTGCGGCCTGCCCGCCCAGCGATCAGCGGGCGCGGCGCCGGCTAGCAGCAGGAGCAGCGCGGCGGGCGCGAGAACGCGCCTCATCGCCGTGTTCGCCGGCCGGCGAGATCGGCGAGTGCGGTGCCGGCGAGGATGAAGGCGCCGGTGCCGTAATATTGCGTATCCTTCTGCGCGACCGCGTCTGGCCGATCGCTGACCTGCTGGACCCAGCCGAGCATGCCGTCGGGCTGCACCGCGCGGCCCAACGCCGCCCACCCCTTCCACGCCGCTGGCTCATATGTCCTGGCATCGAGCAGCCCGGCCTGGATGCCCCAGGCGAAGGCGTAGACGAAGAACGCCGTTCCGCTCGTCTCGGGCGGGGTGCCGGCATCGGTGTCGAGCAGTGATGGCGCCCAATACCCGTCCGCTTTCTGCAGGGTGACCAGCTTTGCCGACATGTCGCGGAACAGCTTCTCGTAATAGGGCCGCGTCGGATCGCGCGCCGGCAGCGCCTGGAGCATGCGGACAAGGCCGCCCATCACCCAGCCGTTGCCCCGGCTCCAGAACAGCTTGCGCCCCTTGTCGTCGCGCCGGTCGAAGAAGCGGCTGTCGCGAAAGTAAAGCCGTTCGGACGGATCGTAGAGATAGTCGGTGGTTGCGCGGAATTCCTGGTGCGCGAAATCGGCATAGCGCCGGTCGCCGGTCATGTTGGCGAGTTGCAGCAATGTCGGCGGCGCCATGAAGATCGCGTCGCACCAGCACCAGCGATCGGTGCACACCGACGTGCCAGCGCCCGGACGGGTGGGAACGAATTCCAGGCTGCCGCTCGGTCGCTTTGCCAGGACGTTCTCGAAATAGGCGATCGTCGATGTCACCACCGCCTTGCCCGCGCCGTTGCGCGCCGCCCACATCCACGCCTGGGCGATCAGTTGATCGTCGGCGTGAAACGGGTTCTTGCCGAGCCGCCAGTCCTCCGCGCGGCCGAGGTCGAGCAGGTACGGCCGGTAGCGCCGGTCGCGGCTGGCGAGCTCGGTCAGCGCGACCCAGAAGGTCGCCTGCTGCCAGTCGCGCGGGTTGCGCACGCTGGCACGCGCCGCAGGCATGTGATCGAAGGTGGTACGATGGGCGAGCTGCCAGTCGGCGACGCGGCGCGTGACCGCCAGGATCTCGGCCGGGCGCGGGGCAGCGGGTTGTGCCGCGGCGGCGACTGCGATGGGGGCGAGCAGGCTCAGGAACATGGCGAATCCTTGTGCGGGACGAGGGCGACCGACGACAGCGTCAGGTCGAGCCGGGCGGAAGTGGACAGCGCGAACGGCTGGGTGACGCGCGAGCGGTCGAGCTCGGGCAGACAGGCGAGCGGCACGCGCCATGTCGTCCACCCGCGCCCGGCGAGCGCGGCAAGCTGCTTCGTGACGTCGAGGCGTGCGCTGCAATCGGAGCCGCAACGCAGGTCCAGCGTGACCGGTCCGGCGGGCGCGACATCGACCTTCAGCTCGACCGCGATCGTCAGCGGGCCGCCGACGGAAAGGTCCGCAGGCCGCGCATAGGCCAGCGCCAGCGTGCCGCGGCCCCGGCCGCTCCAGCGGACTGCGCGGGCATCCTCCTGTGCGTCACGATCGACCGGGCGGACGGCGATGCTGCCATTGTCGGTGGCGCCGGTGATCGCCTGCGGGCTGTCGCCGGTGCCGTCGATCTGGAACCGCCGCGCGCCGGTTGCCCGGCCTCGCGCGAACAGCGTGCCGACCGGCGAGGCGTCGATGCTGATGCCGGGGCTTTCCGCAATCGGCGTGGCGGGCGTCCGGTCTTTCAGCGTCAGGCCGAAGCCGTAGGGATAGAGCGGGCGATAGTCCGCGTCACCGACGTTGACTGGCCGTCCGGTCGCATCGGCTGGCCAGGAAAAAGGCAGCTTTCCGGTGAAATCGACCCTGCCGAACAGCACATCGGCCACCCCGCCACCTTCGGAGCCCGGCAGCCAGGCGGCGACGAAGGCGTCGGCGGCGTTGATGTGGCGGTTCACCCACAGCGGCCGACCCGACAGAAACAGCGCGACGGTGGGAATGTCCGCCGCCTTCAGCCGCCGGAGCAGTGTCAGCGAATCCTTCGGATCGTCGAACAACAGGTCGGCGCGATCGCCCTGGAATTCGGCGTAAGGGTCTTCCCCGAACACGACGACCGCGACGTCGGGCTTTGTCGTATAACGGCCGTCGATCGACAATTCGGCACTGCCCCCACCATTCGTCACCGCGTCGCGCAGCCCCGCCCAGATCGATGTTGCGCCGGGGAAATGCTCAGGCTTCGTGCCGGTGCCCTGCCATGTCAGCGTCCATCCGCCCGATTGCTTCGCGACATCGTCGGCACCGTCACCGGCGACCAATATGCGCGCGCCGGCCTTGAGCGGCAGCACGCCGGCGTTCTTGAGCAGCACCAGCGATTCGCGCACCGCAGCCCGCGCCACCGCGCGATGTTCGGGGGCGCCGAGCAGTTCGTAGCGCCCCGCATAGGGCCGCGACGATGGTCGTCCGCTCTCGAACAATCCGCCGCGCAGCTTGACCCGCAGCACCCGGCGGACTGCGTCGTCGAGCCGCGCCATCGGCAAGCTGCCGGCCTTCACCGCGGCGAGCGTCGAGTCCCACACGCCTTTCCAACTGCCCGGCGCCATGTACATGTCGAGGCCGGCGGCGATCGCGGCAGGGCAGTCGGTCGGCGTGCACCCCGGCACCCTGGCGTGCCCGTCCCAATCCCCGACGACCAGGCCGTCGAAGCCCCAGCGATCCTTCAGCACCCCGGTCAACAGGCTGCGATTGCCGTGCATCTTCACGCCGTTCCAGCCGGAGAAGCTCGCCATCACGCTCTGCACTCCGGCGTTCAACGCGGCGACATAGCCGGGGGCGTGGAGGCGGATCAGTTCACCTTCGTCGATCTGCGCGTCGCCGCGGTCGCGGCCGTCCAGCGTGCCGCCGTCGGCGACGAAATGCTTGGCGGTAGCGATCACATGGGGGCCGCGCAGCCAGTCCGTGGCACCGCGTCGCCCCTGAAGCCCCTCCACAAAGGCGGTCGCATAGTCGCGTACGACCGCCGGATCTTCCGCGAAGCTCTCGTAGGTGCGCCCCCAGCGATCGTCGCGCGCCACCGCTATCGTCGGCGCGAAGGTCCAGTCCAGCCCGGTCACGCGCAGCTCGATCGCGGTCGCCTGGCCGATCCGGCGCATCAGGTCGGGATTGCGCGCCGCGCCCAGGCCGATGTTGTGCGGAAACAGCGTCGCGCCGACGATATTGTTGTGGCCGTGGACGGCGTCGGACCCCCACATGACGGGAATGCGCGGCAGCCTGCCCGACGGGCGCATCGACGCATCATAATAGGCATCGGCCGCCGCTACCCAGGCGGATGCCGGGCCGAATTCATCGCCGCCGGGGGAGGAACTGCCGCCGTTCAATACCGAACCGAGGTGATAGCGCGCGACATCCTCGGGCGTGGTGCTGGCGATGTCGCCCTGGACGATCTGGCCGACCTTCTGCTCGACGGACATGGCCGCGAGCAGCCGATCGATCCGGTGTTCGATCGCGACATCGCGCGGCGACGCGGCGATCGCAGGCCAGCGCCCCGGTTCGGCGATGCCGCGATTCTGCGCGGCCAGCGCCGACGGCATCGCGAGCAACGCGCCCGTCAACAGCCACCCCAAGCCTCGCTTCACACCCCTCTCCCACAGGTCAATTGCGCGTCATTGTGCTTGACACCGGTAGCATATCTCTTTCCTTTTCCGGCGAGGCTGTCAATAAGGTTGTCACACAACTCAGGCCAAAAGGCCCATCGGGGGACGCGATGCCAAGGATCACGTCGGCACGGGTGATCGTCACCTGTCCGGGGCGCAATTTCGTGACGCTGAAGATCGAATGTGACGACGGCACGACCGGCGTCGGCGACGCGACGCTCAACGGCCGCGAACTGTCGGTGGCGAGCTATCTGGCGGATCACGTCATCCCCTGCCTGATCGGGCGCGACGCGCACCGGATCGAGGATATCTGGCAGTATCTCTACAAGGGCGCGTACTGGCGGCGCGGGCCGGTGACCATGACCGCGATCGCCGCGGTCGATGTGGCGCTGTGGGACATCAAGGGAAAGATCGCCGGCCTGCCGGTGTACCAGTTGCTCGGCGGTGCCTCGCGTGACGGCGTGATGGTCTACGGCCACGCCAACGGCGCGACGATCCAGGACACGATCGACGCCGCACTCGACTATCAGCGCCAAGGCTACCGGGCGATCCGGTTGCAGTGCGGCGTGCCGGGGATGCGATCGACCTACGGCGTGTCGAACGACCGCTATTTCTACGAACCCGCCGATGCCGACCTGCCGACCGAAAATATCTGGTCGACATCGAAATATCTGCGCGTGGTGCCCGAACTGTTCGCCGCCGCGCGCGAGGCTCTGGGGTGGGATGTCCACCTGCTCCATGACATCCACCACCGGCTGACCCCGATCGAGGCGGGGCGGCTTGGCCGGGACCTGGAGCCCTATCGCCCGTTCTGGCTGGAGGACGCGACCCCGGCCGAAAATCAGGAGGCGTTCCGCCTGGTCCGCCAGCACACCACCGCGCCGCTGGCGGTGGGCGAGGTGTTCAATTCGATCTGGGACGCCAAGGACCTGATCCAGAACCAGCTGATCGATTATATCCGCGCGACCGTGGTCCATGCCGGCGGCATCACCCACCTGCGCCGCATCGCCGCGCTGGCCGATCTCTATCAGGTCCGTACCGGCTGCCACGGCGCGACCGACCTGTCGCCGGTGGCGATGGCCGCGGCGCTCCATTTCGACCTGTCGGTGCCCAATTTCGGCATCCAGGAATATATGCGGCATACGGCGGAAACCGATGCGGTCTTCCCGCACGCATATTCGTTCGAGGACGGCATGATGCACCCCGGCGACGCGCCGGGGCTGGGCGTCGACATCGACGAGGAACTGGCCGCCAGGCATGAGTACAGGCGCGCGTTCCTGCCCGTGAACCGGCTGGAGGATGGAACGCTGTGGAACTGGTGAAGCCCGTCCTCGGACTCGCCGCGCTGGCGCTGGGCGTTGCCGCACCGGCGCAGCAACGTGCGCCGATGCGCGCCGCGACGCCTGCGGAAAGGACGGCCCGCGCGGCGGTGGTGATCGCCGGCTACCGCCACGACGACCTGTTGTGGGAAAATGATCTGACCGCCCACCGCATCTACGGCCGCGCGCTGGAGGCGATCGAGCCGCCGTCGTCGTCGGGCATCGACGCCTGGGGCCGGCGCGTGCCCTGGCCGTACATGGACCGCCAGCTGCGCACAGGTGACCAGCACGCCGATCACGGCGAGGGACTCGATTTCTACAATGTCGGGACCGGGCGCGGCACCGGGGGCCTGGGCATCTGGCAGGACAACAAGCTGTGGACGTCGCGCAACTACGTCCGCGCCCGCATCCTGAGCGCGGGGCCGCAGGTCGCGGACTTCACCGTCGATTACCCCTCATGGCCGGTCGATGTCGGCCGCTGGGTGCGCGAGACGCGGCGCTTCACCCTGCCGGCGGGAACGCATTTCACGCAGATGGTCTCGACGCTCACGTCGAACCGCGCGGGGCCGCTGATCGTCGGCATCGGCATCTCGAAACGTCCGATCGGCGGCTTTCAGCTGGGACAGGTGACGAAGGACGCGCCGCGCGCCCGGCTCGTCTGGTGGGGGCCGACCGATCCCGCGCGCGGCACGATGGCGGCGGCCGTGATGGTCGATCCCGGCGCCTTCGCGGGTTTCGCCGAGGATGCCGACAATTACCTGATCCTCGTCCGCGCGACGCCGGGTCGCCCGCTGGTCTATTATGCCGGCGCCGCCTGGGATCGTGGATCGGCGTTCGCGACCCGTGCCGCGTGGGACGCGCATGTCGCGGCGCAGTCACCCGATTTCGCCGCGCCGCGCAGCAGGGCTAGCCAGTGACGAGGATGGACTGTTAGCGTGACCATCATGGCCGTCACCAAGGCAGCATCGCTCGCGGACGATCTCGTCGCCCGGTTCGAGGAACGGATCGATCGCGGCGCGATGCCGCCCGGGTCGCGCTTTCCCACGGAACGTGAGATCACCGAGGATTTCGGCGTCAGCCGCACCGTGGTGCGCGAGGCGTTCGCCCGGCTGGCGGCGCGCGGCCTGCTGGTGTCGCGCCGTGGATCGGGCGCCTATGTCGCCGACGGCGCCCGCTTCCGCGCGTTCCAGGTGACGGCGGAGGAAGTCGCCGAGATCGACGATGTGCTGCGCCTGCTCGAAATGCGCATCGCGCTGGAGGTGGAGATGGCCGGCCTCGCCGCCGAACGCCGCACCGACAGCGATCTGGCCGCGATCCGCGCGGCACTGGCGGCGATGGACGACAGCCGCGACGTCGATGCCTCGATCGCAGCGGACGCCGCGTTCCATGCCGCCATCGCCCGCGCCACCGGCAACGATTACTACGTCCGCTTCACCGATTTCCTGGGGGTTCGCCTGGTGCCGTCGCGGCGGCTGTACCTTCACGCCAATGATCCGGCGACGCACCGGCGCTATGCCCGCGCCATCAATCGCGATCATGAGGCGATCCATGCCGCTATCCTGGCGCGCGATCCCGCCGCCGCCCGCCGCGCGGCGCGGCGGCACATGACGACCTCGCTCAAACGCTACCGGGCGTTGCGCGACGCCGGGGCCGCCTTGCGCGATCCCGACGGGGCATTGTCGGCATGAGCGTCCCGACCAAGGCGGCGTCGCTGGCCGACGATCTGGTGATCCAGTTCGTCTCGGAGATCGAATCGGGCCGAATGCGGGCCGGCGCGCGCTTTCCTACCGAAAAGGACCTGACCGAGCGGTTTGGGGTGAGCCGCACCGTCGTGCGCGAGGCTTTCGCCCGGCTCGCGGCGCAGGGCCTGCTCGAATCGCGGCGCGGATCGGGCGCCTATGTGCCCGCCAACGCACAGTATCGCGCCTTCCAGGTCGTGCCGGAGGATCTGGTCGCGATCGAGGACGTGCTGCGCCTGCTGGAGATGCGCATGGCGCTGGAAACCGAGATGGCCGGCCTCGCCGCAGAGCGTCGCGACGACGCCCAGGTCGCGATCCTGCGCGCGCTGGTCGCGGAAATGGACGCGAGCGACGATCTCGACAGCTCGATGGCGATCGACACCCGGTTCCACGCCGCGATCGCCGGCGCGACCGGCAACGCCTATTTCGTGCGCTTCACCGATTTCCTGGGCATCCGCCTGGTGCCGCCGCGGCGGCTCTACCTCGACGGGGTCGGCGCGATGACGCCGCGCGACTATGCCCGCACGATCAACGCCGAACATCGCGCCATCTGTGAGGCGATCGCCGATCGCGATACAGAGGCCGCGCGCGACGCCGCACGCCGGCACATGGATACCAGCTATCGCCGTCACATGGCGATGCGCGAGAAGTATCGCGACGCCGGCACCTGACCGGCGCGGCCGGGCGCGCGAGGACTCCCGCCCTATTTAAGCGCGGACCCGCGTGATCCGCCGGGGCGAAGGCCGTCGGCTACCGGCGAGGGCATCACCGCCCCTTGCGCTGCCCCCCCATCCGCATCTTCTGCATCTTGCCGTAGCGGGTCTTGCGGGTGCCCGGCTTGCCCTCGTTGCTGCGGCCCATCAGCGGCGCCTTGTGGTCCGACGCGGGCAGACCGAGTTCCTCCTGCTCCAGCCCGCGGATCTCGTCGCGCAGACGCCCGGCTTCCTCGAATTCGAGGTTGGCGGCGGCGTCGCGCATCTTCTTCTCGAGCGCCTCGATATAGGCGCGCAGATTGTGGCCGACCATGTGCGGCCGGTCCTCGTCGATCTCGATCGTCACCTGATCCCTCGACGCGACATGGGCGATGATGTCGCCGATGTTCTTCTTGACGGTCGTCGGCGTGATGCCGTGTTCGATATTATACGCCTGCTGCTTCTCGCGGCGGCGGTTCGTCTCGTTGATCGCGCGTTCCATGCTGCCGGTCATGCGATCGGCATAAAGGATCACCCGGCCATCCACGTTGCGCGCGGCGCGGCCGATCGTCTGGATCAGCGAGGTTTCCGAACGCAGGAACCCCTCCTTGTCCGCGTCCAGGATCGCGACGAGGCCGCATTCGGGAATGTCGAGGCCTTCGCGCAGCAGGTTGATGCCGACCAGCACGTCGTAGACGCCCAGCCGAAGGTCGCGGATCAGCTCGATCCGCTCCAGCGTCTCGACGTCGCTATGCATGTAGCGGACCTTGATGCCGCCCTCGTGCATATATTCGGTCAGGTCCTCGGCCATCCGCTTGGTCAGGGTGGTGACTAGGGTGCGATAGCCAAGGTCGGTGGTCGCCTTGCACTCCTGGATCAGGTCCTGGACCTGCTCCTCGACCGGCCGGATTTCGACCGGCGGATCGATCAGCCCGGTCGGACGGATCACCTGTTCGGCGAAGACGCCGCCGGTCTGTTCCATCTCCCAGTCGCCGGGCGTCGCGGAGACATAGGTGGTCTGCGGACGCATCGCGTCCCATTCGTTGAACCTGAGCGGGCGGTTGTCGATCGCCGACGGCAGGCGAAAGCCATATTCGGCCAGCGTGATCTTGCGCCGGTGGTCGCCGCGCGACATGCCGTTGATCTGGCCCACCGTCTGGTGACTTTCATCGACGAACAGCAGCGCGTTTTCCGGCAGATATTCGAACAGGGTCGGCGGCGGTTCGCCGGGCATGCGCCCGGTCAGGAAGCGGCTGTAGTTCTCGATACCCGCGCACGATCCCGTCGCGGCGATCATCTCGAGGTCGAAGTTGGTACGCTGCTCCAGCCGTTGCGCCTCGAGCAGCTTGCCCTCGGTCACCAGCTCGGTCAGCCGGTCGGCCAGCTCGAACTTGATCGCCTCCATCGCCTGCTTCAGCGTCGGGCCCGGCGTCACATAGTGGCTGTTGGCATAGACGCGGACATAGTCGAGCGACGCGACCTTCTTGCCGGTCAGCGGATCGAACTCGACGATCTCCTCGATATCGTCGCCGAAGAAGGACACGCGCCACGCGGTGTCCTCATAGTGCGACGGGAATATCTCCAGATTGTCGCCGCGCACGCGGAAATTGCCGCGCTGGAATGCCGCGTCGTTGCGCTTGTACTGGAGCGCGACGAGCTTCCTGATGATCTCGCGCTGGTCGACGACCTGGCCCTTCTTCAGGTCGAAGATCATCGCCGAATAGGTCTCGACCGATCCGATGCCGTACAGGCACGAAACCGACGCGACGATGATGACGTCGTCGCGTTCGAGGAGCGCCCGCGTCGCCGAATGGCGCATCCGGTCGATCGCCTCGTTCACCGAGCTTTCCTTCTCGATGTAGGTGTCGGACCGGGGGACGTAGGCCTCGGGCTGGTAATAGTCGTAATAGCTGACGAAATATTCGACCGCGTTGTTGGGAAAGAAGCTCTTGAACTCGCCATAGAGCTGCGCGGCGAGGATCTTGTTGGGCGCCAGCACCAGCGCGGGGCGCTGTACCCGCTCTATCACCTGCGCCATGGTGAAGGTCTTGCCCGATCCGGTCACGCCCAGCAGCACCTGGTCGCGCTCCCCCGCCTCGACCGCCGACACCAGCTCCGCGATCGCGGTGGGCTGGTCCCCGGACGGCTGGTAATCGCTGACGATCTCGAACCGCCTGCCCCCTTCCGCCTTGGGCGGGCGCGCCGGACGGTGGGGCACGAACGACTGGCCGGTTTCCGGCTCGTCGAGGCTGGTGCGAATCTGGATTGCCATCGCGCGAGAATATGGGAATCCTCGCCCATCCGCGCAACGCGATCGAGAGGGGATATCATGCGTAACATCGTCCTGCCGGCGGGCCTGCTGCTGGCGCTTGCCGGCTGCGGCGGCGAGCCGACCGTCACCGCCGAGAATGCCTCCATCGCCGAGGTCGCCGCCGCCGCGCAGGGCGCGGTGAAGATGGAACCCGGCAAGTGGGAAACCCGCGTGACGATCGATTCGGCGGAGGCGCCCGGCATGCCGCCGCAGGCCGCGGCGATGATGAAGCAGCAGATGGCGTCCGGCACCGGGCAGGTCCACACAAGCTGCGTGACGAAGGAGATGGCGGAGAAGCCGACCGGCGAATTGTTCTCCGGCAAGGACAATGGCGAATGCCGCTACGACCGGTTCAGCATGGCGGGAGGGCGGATCGACGCGGTGATGACCTGTTCGCCCGCCGGCCAGCCCGATGCCGTCAAAATGACGACCAGCGGCGATTTCGCCGCGACCGAATACAAGGTCGGCAACGTCATGGAGATGGCGGTGCCCGGTGCGGGCAAGATGACCGTGCGGTCCACCGTCGCCGGCAAGCGCCTCGGCGCCTGCGACGCCTGACGGGGAGGGACGGCGACATGATCGGTTATTCGGTGATCGGCGCGAACGATATCGACGCCAGCCTGGCGTTCTGGGACGCGGTGACGGCTCCGCTTGGCGGCAAGCGGCTGACGACGCTGCCAGACGGGCGCGGCTTCACCCTCTATGGCGCCGGGCGGGACAAGCCGATGCTTGCGGTGACCCGACCCTATGACGGCGGCGCGGCGCACCCGGGCAACGGCACGATGCTTGCGCTGCCGCTGCCGACGCGGGCGGGGGTCGATCACCTCCATGCCGTGGCGCTGGGCGCGGGCGGCAGCGACGAGGGCGCGCCCGGCCTGCGCGGCGGGGTGGGCGACCAGGAGTTCTACGGCGCCTATTTCCGCGATCCGGCGGGCAACAAGGTGTGCGCGTACCGCGTCGGACCGGAATAACCGTTCACAGCAGCCGGCGATAGGCGATCCGCTGCATCGCCGCGCCGGTCGCGGCAGCGGCGAGCGCGGGCGGCAGGGCGGTGATCGCCGCCATCGCCCATAGCGTAGCCTCGCGCGGATCGCTGCCGATCATCAGCGCGATGGTGGTGAGGCCGAAGGCGAGCGTGCCGGCGACCGCCGCGGCGGTCAGCGGCCCGCGCCGTTCCGCCCGGTGCAGCGCGAACCAGACGGGGCCGAACACCAGCACGATCCCGACGCAGGCGATCAGCGCGCCGCCGATCGCGATCACGCCGATCGCGGCTGGCGCCCGCTCGCCGCCCAACGCAGACAGCACCGCCGCCAGAACCCCCATGATCCCGGAGCCCGACGCCAGGGCCAGCCCGAGCCGGTCGGGGGACGTGACGTAATAGGGGGGCGCGCCGCGACGGAACATGGATCCTGCCGATCAGCGTAACGCGCGCACCGCGGGCGTGTCGAGGCAGCGCGCCATCGCGGCCGCGTCGGTAGCGGGGCTTGGTGGTAGCGGGGCGTCGATCGGCGGCACGCTGACCGGCTGGCCGACCTGCGCCGCCGCGAAGCGATCCGGCGCCATCCCGGCACAGTCGCGCGCCGCCGCCATCAGGCGCGGCGGCGTGTCCCGCGCCTCATAGCTCAGGCGGAAGGTACCCCAGTGGATCGGGATCGCCCGCGCTGCGCCCAGCCGGCGGAACACCTCGACCGCCTCCACGGGTCCGATATGGCTGCCGGTGCGCATCTGGCCGGGTTCGAAGCGGAACGCGCCGATCGGGATCAGCGCGAGGCGGATCGGCCCCAGCGCCGCGGCTTCCGCCGGCCAGCGCCCGTCGCCGAAGCCTGTATCGCCGGCGAAGAACAGGTTGCCGCCGGGCAGCGCCACGACGAAGCTGGACCAAAGCGCGCGGTTGCGATCGACGAACCAGCGGCTGGTCCAGTGGTGGTTGCGGGTGACGTGGACGCGTGCCTGCGGTCCCACCGGCACGCTGCCGCCCCAATCGAGCGCGGTCGAATCGATCCCCGCCCCGTTCAGAATCGCGCCGTTGCCCAGGCTGGTGACGATGCGTGGCCTGTCCCGGTCCCACAGGCGCTTCAGCGTCGCGAGATCGAGGTGGTCGTAATGGTTGTGGCTGACCAGCACGACGTCGATCTTCGGCAGGTCGTCGAACGCGACGCCCGGCGCGGTCACCCGGCGCGGGCCGATGCCGAACGGGCCGGCGGTGTCGCTCCACACCGGATCGGTCAGGATGTTGAGGCCGTGCGTCTGCACCAGCACGGTGGCGTGGCCGATCCACGTCACCACCATCTGGTCACCCTCGACGCGCGGCGCGGGCTTCGACGGGCGGACCGGCACCGATGCGGGCCATTCCGGGCGGTCATCGTCGCCGGTCGCCTGTTTCCACAGGAAGCCGGCGCGGCTGCCGCCGGTCGGCACGTGGCGGGTGTCGTCGATGCCGGGATTGAGGAATCGCGCGCCGTCGAAATGGCCGGTCGCCGGCCCGTCGTGATAGATGCGGTCGAGGAAGCGCGGCACGATCGTCACCGCCAGCCCGGCGAGCGCGACCAGCCAGAGCAGCGACCAGAACAGGATGCGAAGCGCGCGCCGGATCATGCCGCACCAGCGCTATGCGCCCCGGCGACTTTGCGCAACCGGGACGGTTCGCCGAAAAGGGGTGGCATCAGGGCGCGGGGAGCGGCTATCGGACGGGCGTGACCCGGACGTCCCCCGCGATGATCGTCATGGCGACCGCGCTGGCGGCGCTCGCCGGCTTCGTCGATGCCGTCGCCTGGATCGAACTCGTCGGTTTCTTCGCCTCGTTCATGAGCGGAAATACGACGCGGCTGGGGATTGGCATCGGACACGGCGACTGGGCGGCGGCCCGGATGGCCGGCGGGCTGATCCTGATGTTCCTGTCGGGGGTGATCGCCGCGACCGTCGTCGCCCACCGGTTCGACCGCCGCCACAAGCCGCCGGTGATGGCGCTGGCCACGCTGGCGCTGGCGACGGCCGCGCTGTGCGCATGGCTGGGCCAGCCGATGCCCGCGCTGCTGCTGCTTGCCTTTGCCATGGGGGCGGAAAACGGCGTGTTCCACCGCGACGGCGAGGTATCGATCGGCCTGACCTATATGACCGGCACGCTGGTGCGGTGCGGCCAGCATATGGCGGCAGCGCTGATGGGGACGGGCGCTCGCCTGGCGTGGGCGCCCTATCTGGTGCTGTGGCTGGGGTTCCTGTGCGGCGGCGTGCTGGGCGCGGTGGCCAGCACCGGATCGCTGGCCGGCGCGATCACGGCGGCGGCGCTGCTGTCGCTGTCGCTCACCATCGCGCTGGCGCTGCTCACCCGGCCGGCCCCGCGGGTGGAGCGGCGGCCGTCGGGCGGCTGACCCCGCGCGGCAGCACGGCGATCAGCGTCGCCACCGCCGTCCCGAAGCAGAGTTGGTAAGGGAAAGCGAGCTTCGGCACCGTGTAGCCGGCGATCGCGCCGAACCACGGCTGGAGCAGCAGCACCGCGACGAAGCCGCCGATCAGCGCGGCGATTACCGACCCCGTGGTGCCGCGCGTGGTGAACACCGCCGCGATGTAGATGCCGAGCAGCCCGGCATAGGCGAAGCTCATCACCGACAGCGCGAATTCGAGCAGCGGGGTGTCGGTATAGCGTTGCCAGTAGAAACTGAGCACGGCCATCGCGAACATCGCGATGCCGACCACGCCCATCCCCCAGCGGCCGGCGCGGACGTAATGGATCTGCGGCGCGCTCCCGCGCTTCTCGCGCCACGGGCGGTAGAAGTCCGAGATCAGCACCGACGACATCGCGTTGAGCGCCGAATTGGTCGTCGCCACCGCCGCCGCCGTCACCCCGATCGTCACCAGCCCGCGCAGGCCGGGCGGGATCTGGGTCAGGATATAGTGGAGGAAGATCGTCACCTTCTCGCCCGAGAAGGTCGCCGCGGCGGCGTTGGCGGTGCCCATCACCTCGGGCCGGTCGTAGAAGATGTGCAGCAGCACCCCGATCGTCATGAACATCGCGATGATCGGGATCGACATCAGCGCCGACAGATACAGGCCGCGCGCGCCCGTCTTGGCGTCGGGCGAGGCGAGCAGCCGCTGGGTGGTATCCTGGTCCAGACCGGCATTGGCGACGTTGAGCAGGAACAGGCCGGTGAAGATCGTCAGCAGCGTGAACGGCTTGGCCAGATCGGTCGATGTGTCGAACAGCAACAGCTTGTTGACGCCGCCGGGGCTGTTGCGCAGCGCCTCGACGATCTCGCCGTTGCTCGCCGGGATCGACATGCGCAGGAAGATCACCACCGCCACCGCCGCGCCGATGTAGATCGCGAACTGGATCAGGTCGTTCCACAGCACCGCGCGCAGGCCGCCGACGAAGGTGAACAGGAACGCCGCGACCATCACCGCGGCGGCGGCCAGGATGATGCTGGTCGCGTCCACGCTGGAGAACATCACCATCGCGATGGCGATCGCCGCGAGATAAACGCGCGCGCCCATCGCCAGCACCCGGCCGACCAGGAACATGCCGCCGGCCCAGCGCATCGCCCGCCGGTCGTACCGATGCTCCAGATACTCGTACACCGTGGTGACGCGCGCCGCGTAGAAACGGGGGATCAGCACCCGCGCGACGAACACCGCCGCCAGCACCGAACTGAGCACCCCGCCAAGGTAGGTATAGTCGCTGCGATAGCCATAGTCCGGCCCGCCTAGAAAAGTCGCGGCCGATTGCGTCGCCGACAGGACCGAGATGGCGGCGAGCCATGCGGGCACGCTGTGGCTGGCGAGGAAATAATCGTCGGCGTCCCCGCTCTTGCGGCGGGAGAACGCCCAGCCGCCGAGGATCAGCACCCCGACGTAGGCGGCGACGACGACCCAGTCGAGGGTTGCGAACTGCGCTTTCACGGGCGCGACGATAGCGGGGGATTCGGCCGGGGCAACCGGCGTCGCGCGACCCTATTCACAGCCGCCGTCGCGTACCCCGCTGACGCTGCCGGTTCCCAGCACGATCTTTGCCCGGCGCGAGAAGGTCAGCGCCTGCCAGCGCCCCGAATTGCCCGTCGCGGTACGGCTGCGCAGGAACGTCAGGTGCAGCATCTCATATTGTTCGGGGTCGATCCGCCCGCGATCGATCAGGCAGTTCCATTGCGCGACGTTCCACGCCCAGTCGCGGCCGATCCCGTCCTGGTCGGCGGATTGCGCCAGGCCCTGATACCAGCCGAGAATCGCCCGCAGCTTCGCCGGCCTCTCCGCCTCGGGCAGTACCGCCAGCTTGCCGCGCAGGCGGGCGATGTCCTCGTCGTTCGGAAAGCTCTTCTGTTGCACGCGGGTGTCGATCGCCCAGCGGACCTTGCGCATCGTGTACGGGCCCTGCGGCCAGATGCGGACGAGTTCGCCGCGCACCTCGTCGAGCAGGCGCAGATAGGAGTCGAGCTGGACCTGAAGCATCGCGTCGCTTTCGAAGATCGCGGTCAGCTCCGCCATCAGCACCGCGTTGATCTTTCCGTCCGGTCCATGCGCGGCGAGGATGCCGTCGCGGCAGCGCTGGCGCACCGGCACCGCGCGACAGTCCTTCGAGAACAGCAGCTTGCCATAGGTCGGCGCGAGCGCCTTCAGCGTGCGCCGATAGTGGCGGCCGAGGCCCTTGCGCCACGCCGCCAGCAACGGTTGCAGGCTGCCGGTGCCGTAGTTCCACTGCGACATGCCGACCGAGATCAACTGGCTGTCGAAATTGCCGACCGGCATCGCCCAGCAGCCCATCGTCTCGGGGATCGACGTCTCGCGCATCCGCTCGAAGATGGCGGCGCGGTCGAGCCCGATCGGGGCGAGCCGAGCGGCGGTCGCGGGGTCAATGGTCAGGACGGCAACGTCGCCCACCTCGCGGCATGGCGGCCGTTCGGGAGCCTGCGCATGGGCCAGCGCGGGGGTGGCCGCGGCAAGGGTCAGCGGCGCAATCATCCGTCCGATCATGACGGTAACACTGCGCGATGCCGTCGCATGCTGTCGAGCCCAAAAGAATTTCTATCCCATCAACAAGGTGGGAATGGCGCTAGACCACCGCGGCACTCAATTGGCGAGTGGGGGACGGCCGCTGCACAGGCGACCGCGCCGGTTACGAACACGGAAGGGAATACAGCATGAAGAAGTCGATCGTCATTGCCACGCTGACCGCCGCCTCGCTGGGTCTGGCTGCCTGCGGCGGCACCACCACCACCGAGAACACCACCGTCACCACCAACGAAGTGCTGCTCGAAGAAGCGCCCGTCGATGCGAACCTGACCGCGGTCGATACGCTCAACGGCGCAGACGCGGTGGCGAACGGCGTGGACGCGACGCTGACCACGACCGAGACGACGACCACCACGGTCACCAACGCGCACTGAGAAAGGGTGGCGGTGCCGGCCGGATAGCGGAGCTATCGCCGGCCAAAGCACCGCTACCATTTTCCTACTTCGAGAGTAGGATATAGTCCGATCTGCGCTTGGAAGCTCCCAGATCTGGCGCATCCTGCGGCCCGGCCAGTTCCCCTGCCGGGCCGCTTTTCGTTTCAGAAGACGGCCGCGACTAGCTGACGGAACGCGTCCGCGCGGTGGCTGATCGCGTGCTTCGCCTGCGGCTCCATCTCGCCGAACGTCTGTTCGCCGTCTACGGGCAGGAACATCGCGTCATAGCCGAAGCCGTTGGCCCCGCGCGGTGGCCATACCAACGTGCCGTCCACCCTCCCCTCGAACCATTCGACATGGCCATCGGGCCAGGCGAGCGCCAGCGCGGCGATGAAATGCGCGTCGCGCGGCGTGTCCGGCCCCTTGGCGGCCAGATGCTCGTGGACCAGCCGCATCGCCAGGTCGAAATCCTTCGCCTCCCCGGCCCAGCGCGCGGAGAAGATGCCGGGGTCGCCGCCCAGCCCCTCGACGCACAGCCCGCTGTCGTCGGCGAGCGCGGGCAGGCCCGACAGGTCGGCCGCCTGCATCGCCTTCAATTCAGCATTGGCGACGAAGGTCGTGCCCGTCTCCTCGGGCTCGGGCAGGTCGAGCTCCTTCGCGGAAACGACGTCCATGCCATAGGGCGCGAGCAGGTCGCGGATCTCGCGCACCTTCCCTTCATTGTGGCTGGCAATGACGAGCCGACCCGGCGCGAGCCGCCGGATCGCCTGGGGATCGCGACCCTCTCCGCTCACCGGCCGGAAGCCTTGTCCTGCGCGGCGAAGATCTGCGAACAGCCGATCCGCGCGAGGCGCAACAGCCGCAGCAGCCCTTCCTCGTCATAACAGGCGCCTTCCGCCGTCGCCTGCGCCTCTGCGATCTTGCCGTCGTCGAGCAGCACGAAATTGGCGTCGGCCTCGGCATTCGAATCCTCGGGGTAATCGAGGTCGAGCACCGGCGTGCCCCGGTATATGCCGCAGCTGACCGCCGCGACCTTGTGCAGGATCGGGTCGGTCGTCAGCTTGCCCTCTGCCAGCAGCTTGTCGACCGCGATGCGCAGCGCGACCCACGCGCCGGAGATCGAGGCGGTGCGCGTGCCGCCGTCGGCCTGGATCACGTCGCAGTCGAGCACGATCTGGCGTTCGCCCAGCGCCTTCAGGTCGGTGACGGCGCGCAGGCTGCGGCCGATCAGCCGCTGGATTTCCTGGGTCCGGCCCGATTGCTTGCCCTTCGCCGCCTCGCGGCTGCCGCGCGTGTGCGTGGCGCGGGGCAGCATGCCATATTCGGCGGTAACCCAGCCCTCGCCCCTGCCGCGCAGAAACGGCGGCACCTTTTCCTCAACGGAGGCGGTGACGAGCACCTTGGTGTCGCCGAAGCCGATCAGCACCGACCCTTCGGCATGGCGGGTGAAGCCGGGCGTGATGGTGATGGCGCGCATTTCGTCGGGCGCACGGCCGGAAGGTCGCATGAGAATCTCCGTGATTTTCCGCTGCCCTAGCCGCGCGGCGTGCCTGTGCCTAGATTGCCTCGCGTGACGCCCCCTTTTCCCGAGCTGAGCGACCGCGCGCGCGACATCTTCCGGCTCGTCGTCCAGTCCTATCTCGATTCGGGCACGCCGGTCGGTTCTAAGACGCTGGCGGGGTTGCCGGGGCTGAACCTCTCCCCGGCATCGATCCGCGGGGTGATGCAGGATCTGGAGGAAGCCGGGCTGCTCGCGGCGCCGCACACCTCCGCCGGGCGGATGCCGACCGAGACGGGCCTGAGGCTGTTCGTCGACGGCATGATGCACGCGGTCGCGCCGAGCGAGCAGGAACGCGCCGCGATCCACGCCGGCGCCAGCGCGCGCGGGCCGGTCGAGGAGGCGATCGCCGCGACCACCGCCGCGCTTTCGGGCCTGTCGGCTTGCGCGGGCCTCGTCCTGGTCCCCAAGCGCGAGCCGCGGCTGCGTCAGTTCAGCTTCGTCGGATTGGGCGGCGATCGTGCGCTGGCGGTGCTGGTTGGCGAGGACGGATCGGTCGAGAACCGGGTGATCGACCTGCCGCCCGGCCTCGCGCCCGGCGCGCTGGAAGCAGCGGCCAATTTCCTGAGCGCGCATACGGTGGGGCAGACGCTTTCCGATGTGCGCCGCCGCATCGCCGGCGAGATCGCCGCCGAGCGTGCCGCGCTGG
The DNA here is from genome assembly GCF_035910975.1 of Sphingomonas sp. Lineage (GTDB taxonomy): Bacteria > Pseudomonadota > Alphaproteobacteria > Sphingomonadales > Sphingomonadaceae > Sphingomonas. The sequence continues at coordinate 228,890 of NZ_JAMHWM010000039.1, read as the reverse complement.
ACGACGCGACCCGCGCGCTCGTCGAACGCGGCATCGCGGTGATGAGCGAGGACGGCGATCGCCGCCCGGTGCTGATCGTGCGCGGCCAGGCGAACCTGATCGATCCGCGCGCCGCGGCCGACCTCGAACGGGTGCGCGGCCTGCTCGACGAGCTGGAGGGCAAGGAGGAAATCGCCCGCCTGCTCGATTCGGCGCGGGAGGGCGCGGCGGCGCGCATCTTCATCGGATCGGAGAACAAGCTGTTCGCACTCAGCGGATCGTCGGTGATCGCCCAGCCGGTCCGCGCGCTCGACGGTCAGGTGGTCGGCGTGGTCGGCGTGATCGGCCCGACGCGGTTGAACTATGCACGAGTTGTTCCCATGGTGGATTTCACCGCCGCGACGCTCGCGCGATTGCTGGCGTGACGCCAATTCTCTAGAACGGACAGCATGACCGAAGACACCAAGACCGAAGACGCCGGCCTGACCGCCGATGCCGTCGATCTGCGCGGCGACACCGCCGACGCTGCCCCCGAAGTCGCCGACCATGATCATGTGGCGAAGCTGGAGGCCGAACTGGCCGAGGCCAGAGCCGCCGTACTCTATGCCCGCGCCGACGCGCAGAACATGGTCCGCCGCGCCGAGAAGGAAGCACAGGATTCGCGCGCCTATGCCGTCACCGGCTTCGCGCGCGACCTGCTGTCCGTCGCCGACAATCTGTCGCGCGGGCTGGAGGCGATTCCGGCCGAACTGCGCGACGACGAAAAGCTGAAAGGCCTGGTCACCGGGCTGGAGGCGACGGGCCGCGAGCTCGACAGCGTCTTCGCCCGCCACGGCATCACCCGGATCGAGGCGATCGGGCAAAAGCTTGATCCCAACCGCCACCAGGCGATGTTCGAGGTGCCGACCGCCGATGCCGAGGCGGGTACGGTCGTGCAGGAAATTCAGGCGGGCTATGTGCTCAAGGATCGCCTGCTGCGACCAGCGCTCGTCGGCGTGGCGAAAGCGGGGTAGCCGCAGTGCCGTCACCCCAGCGAAAGCTGGGGTCTCAAGTGAGTAGACCTGCCTTGGCTGCCCAAGATCCCAGCTTTCGCTGGGATGACGGAGGTAGGACAGGTATGGCCGAACGATGTCCCGCTTCGATCACGTCCCCAATCGCCGCGCGCTGATCGATCGGCGATCGGTCGCCGATGCGCTGGCCGCGATCGAGGCGAAGGATTCGGCGGCGCTGCGGCGCGAGGGCACCGTGCTGCTCAAGGCGGCGCTCGACGCCGGCCGAACGGAGATCGCGGGTCGCCTCGCCGAGCATCCGTCGCGCGGGCTGGAGGCGGCCAATGCCGGCGCCTACCTGACCGACCAGCTGCTGCGCCTGCTGTGGGATTTCACTGTCCAGCGGCTCTATCGCAACACCAATCCCACCGCCGCCGAACGGATGACGCTGGTCGCCGTCGGCGGTTACGGCCGTGGCGAGATGGCGCCGCATTCGGATATCGACATCGGCTTCCTCACCCCCTGGAAACAGACCGGGTGGAGCGAGCAGGTGATCGAATCGATGCTCTATGCCCTCTGGGACATGGGGCTGAAGGTCGGTCATTCGTCACGCTCGCTGGACGAGATGGTGCGCCAGGCGAAGGCGGACGTGACGATCCGCACCGCGCTGCTCGAAGGGCGCTACGTCTGGGGCGACGAGGCGCTGCATGACGAGGCGATCGGCCGTTTCAAGGCGGAGGTGCAGGCCGATACGGCGCGCGCGTTCATCGCGGAGAAGCTGGCCGAACGCGACGCCCGCCACGCGCGGATGGGCGACAGCCGCTATGTCGTCGAACCCAACGTCAAGGAGGGCAAGGGCGGGCTGCGCGACCTCCACACGCTCTTCTGGATCGGGAAGTACGCCTACCATGTCGGGCGCGCCGCCGAGCTGGTCGATGCCGGCCTGTTCACGCGCGAGGAATATCGCCGCTTCCACCGCGCCGACGATTTCCTGTGGGCGGTGCGTTGTCACCTCCACCTGATCGCCGGCCGGGCCGAGGACCGGCTGACCTTCGATTTCCAGCGCGAGATCGCGGAACGGATGCGCTTCACCGATCGGCCCGGCAAGTCGCGGGTCGAACGGTTCATGCAATTCTACTTCCTCCAGGCCAAGGCGGTCGGTGACCTTACGGGCGTGTTCCTCGCCCACCTCGACGAGAAATTCGCCGCGCGCGGGCGCCGCTTCGGCCTGCCGACGATCCGGCGGCGGCCGGCGAACCTCAAGGGATTCGTGCTCGATCGCGGGCGCCTCGCGTTGCCGTCCGACGATTTCTTCCGGACCGATCCGGTGCGGCTGATCGAGATTTTCACGCTGGCCGAGGCGAATGCGCTCGAAATCCATCCGCTGGCGATGCGCGCGGCGTCGCGGGACGCGCGGCTGGTCGACGGGGTACGCGGCGATTCGCGGGCCAACGAGCTGTTCGTCGATCTGCTCGCGGGCCGCCGCGATCCCGAAAAGGTGCTGCGCTGGATGAACGAGGCGGGGGTGTTCGGCCGCTTCGTGCCCGATTTCGGCCGCGTCGTCGCGCAGATGCAGTTCGACATGTATCATCACTACACCGTCGACGAGCACACGATCCGTGCGATCGGGCTGCTCAGCCGCATCGAGCGGGGCGAGCTGAAGGACGATCACCCGCTGTCCACCGCGATCCTGCCGCAGGTGGTGGCGCGCCGCGCGCTCTATGTCGCCGTCCTGTTGCACGACATCGCCAAGGGGCGGGGTGGCGACCACTCGGTGCTGGGCGCAGAGGTGGCGGAGCGTCTGTGCCCGCGCTTCGGCCTGACCCCGGCGGAGACGGAGACGGTGGCCTGGCTGGTGCGATACCATCTGCTGATGTCGGCGACCGCGTTCAAGCGTGACCTGTCGGATTTCAAGACGATCCTCGACTTTGCCGAACAGGTGCAGTCGCCGCAGCGGCTGATGATGCTGATGGTGCTGACCATCGTCGATATCCGCGCGGTTGGCCCCGGCATCTGGAACGGGTGGAAGCGCCAGCTGCTCCACAACCTGTACGAAGGCGCCGAGGAGGTGCTGCGGCTGGGCCACAAGCAGCGCGGCCGCGGCGAGCGGGTCGCCGCCAAGCAGGCCGAGATCGCCGCGGCGCTCGGCTGGGACGACCGGCGTCTGGCGGCGGTCGTGCGCCGTCTGCCCGAAGCCTATTGGGTGGCCGAGCCGACCGATGTTCTCGAACGCAACCTCCGCCTGATCGAGGCGGCGGGCAAGACCGAGCTGTCGATCGAGACCAGCCCGCATACCGAGCGCGGATCGACGCTTGTGACGGTCTATGCCGCCGACCATCCGGGCCTGTTCTATCGCATCGCCGGCGCGATCCACGCGGCGGGCGGCAACATAATCGATGCGCGCATCCACACCACGCGCGACGGCATGGCGCTCGACAATTTCCTGGTCCAGGACCCGCTGGGCCGGCCGTTCGCCGACCCCGGCCAGCTCGAACGCATTCGAACCGGCATCGCCGATGCGCTCGCGAACCGGGTGAAGCTGCGCGACCGGCTGAAGGCCAAGGCGCCGCCACGTCCGCGCGCCGACGCCTTCGCCGTCCAGGCCAATGTGCTGATAGACAACAACGCGTCAAACCGCTTCACCGTGGTGGAGGTCAACGCCCGCGACCGCCCCGCGCTGCTCCATCACCTCGCCAACGCGCTGTTCCAGTCGCGGGTCACGATCCGGTCCGCGCATGTCGCCACCTATGGCGAGCGCGCCGTCGACACCTTCTATGTGACCGACCTGACCGGCGACAAGATCACCGGCCAGCGGCTGAAGGCGATCGAGAAACGGCTGCTGGAGGCCGCGATCGGCGAGGATGTCGCGGTCGCGGCTTAGAAGCAGCCACCGTGACCGTTCGTGCTGAGCTTGTCGAAGCACCGTACTTCGTGCCGCGGCGGCCTCGCTTGCGGATCACAGAGCGGTGCTTCGACAAGCTCAGCACGAACGGGCTTTTAGATCACTCCCGTCCCGCTTCCTCGACGCTGCCGGCGAATTCCTCGAAGTCCTTCGCTTCGGTGAAGTCCTTGTAGACGCTGGCGAAGCGGATGTAGGCGACCGAATCGACACCCTTCAGCCCCTCCATCACCAGTTCGCCGATCCGCGCCGACGGCACTTCGGGCTCGCCGGCGGTCTCCAGCTGGCGCTGGATGCCCGATACCAGTTGTTCGATGCGGCCGGCGTCGATCGGCCGCTTGCGGCACGCGATCGAGACCGAACGGATCAGCTTGTCACGCTCGAACGGCTCGCGGCGGTCCTCGGACTTGAGCACCGTCAGTTCGCGCAGCTGGACGCGTTCGAAGGTGGTGAAGCGCGCGCCGCACGCCTCGCACTGGCGCCGCCGCCGGATCGCCGCCCCATCCTCGGTGGGGCGGCTGTCCTTCACCTGGCTGTCTTCATGGGCGCAGAAGGGGCAGCGCATCCGCCGATCAGGCCGCCGGTTTCCGGTTGCGCTTCCAATAGGCGTAGGTCGCGCCCGCCACCGCGCCCAGCGGCATGGTGAAGGGCAGCGGGATCGCGACCACCGCGCCCAGCGCGGCCCACTTCGCCATCGATTTGCCCAGGCCCGGCGTGTTGCGGACGGTTTCGGGCACGGCGTTGATCGTGTCTTCGATGCTCACGGGATCGCTTATCCTTGATAGATTGGGAAACGTGCGCACAGCGCGCGCACGCGGGTCCGAACGTCCGCCTCGACATTCTGATCCCCCGCCTCGCCCTTCGCCTTCAGCCCATCGAGAACGTCGGCGACCATGTTGCCGATCTCGCGGAATTCCGCCGTGCCGAAACCGCGGGTGGTACCCGCCGGACTGCCTACGCGGATGCCGCTGGTCTTGACCGGGGGCAGCGGATCGTTGGGGATGCCGTTCTTGTTGCAGGTGATGCCGGCGCGTTCCAGCGCCTCGTCCGCGTCCCGCCCGGTGACGCCCAGCGGCGTCAGATCGACCAGCGCCAGATGCGTGTCGGTGCCCCCCGAAACCAGGTCCGCACCGCGTTCCTTCAGCGTCGCGGCCAGCACCTTGGCGTTCTCCACCACCGCCTTGATATAACCCTTGTATTCGGGTTGCAGAGCCTCGCCGAACGCGACCGCCTTGGCGGCGATGACGTGCATCAGCGGACCGCCCTGAAGGCCGGGGAAGACGGCCGAATTGATCTTCTTGGCGACCCCCTCGTCATTGGTCAGCACCATGCCGCCGCGCGGGCCCCGCAGGGTCTTGTGCGTCGTCGTCGTCACCACATCGGCCCAGGGCAGCGGTGAGGGGTGCAGCCCGCCCGCGACGATCCCGGCGAAATGCGCCATATCGACCATGAACTTCGCGCCCACCTTGTCGGCGATCGCCCGGAAGCGTTCGAAATCGATCTGACGCGGATAGGCCGACCCACCGGTGATGATGAGCGTCGGCCTGTTCTCGACGGCCAGCCGCTCCACCTCGTCATAATCGATCAGGTGGCTGTCGGGCAGCACGCCATATGGGACGGCATTGAACCACTTGCCGCTCATCGCCGCCTTCGCGCCGTGGGTCAGGTGGCCGCCGGCGTCGAGGCTGAGGCCCAGGATGGTGTCTCCGGGCTTCGTCAGCGCCAGCATCACCGCGCCGTTGGCCTGCGCGCCCGAATGCGGCTGGACGTTGGCGAAGCCGCAATCGAACAGCTGCTTCGCCCGGTCGATCGCGAGTTGCTCGACCTCGTCCGACGGGTGGCAGCCCTGATAATAGCGCTTGCCCGGATAGCCTTCGGCGTACTTGTTGGTGAAGACGGACCCTTGCGCCTCCAGCACCGCCTTGGACACGATATTCTCGGACGCGATCAGCTCGATCTGGGTCTGTTCGCGCTCCAGTTCGTGCGCGACGCCGGCGAACACCGCCGGATCGGCATCGGCCAGGCCGCGCGTGAAGAAGCCGTCGGGCTGAACATCATTGGCGATGACGGGGTTGGTGCTCATGCGGCGTCTCCATCGAGGTCGGGGCTGGACAGTTTGGCGACGCGCGCGGTGTGGCGATCGCCTTCGAATTCGGTGTTCAGGAAGGCGGTGACGCACGCCTTGGCCATGTCGATGCCTGTCAGGCGCGCGCCGAGCGCGACGACGTTTGCGTCATTGTGCCGGCGAGCGAGTTCGGCCGAAAGCGGCTCACTGACCAGCGCGCAGCGGCAGGCGCGTTCGCGGTTGACGGCGATCGAGATGCCGATGCCCGATCCGCACAGCGCCACGCCGCGTTCCGCCGCGCCGTCGCTGATCGCGCGCGCCAACCGGTAGCCGAAATCTGGGTAGTCGACGCGGGCGTCGCTGTCGGGCCCGAGATCGAGCACATCGTGCCCCGTCTCGGCCAGCCAGCGGCTGAGCTCCTGCTTGAGGGCGAACGCGGCATGATCCGCGGCGATGGCGATGCGCATGGAGGCGGCGATGGTCCTTTGACTCTGGGGTCGCGCGCCCTCTAGCGCCACCGGCCGGGAAGCGCCACCCGGAAAGCGCCGGAACGTCCCGCACGGTTGCGGGGTTGAACCGTCCCAACCCGTCGGAGACCGCCCATGAAAGCCCCTGCCCTTATCCTTGCTGCCACCGGCCTGCTCGCCGCCTGTTCCGATCCCCTCCCGGTCGCGAACAACGTCAGCGCGGTGGAGGTCAACGGCACCGAGGACGTGATGCCGGCCGAGGGCGACCTGGCGCCCGAGGTGTCGGCGGCGAACGGAACCAACGCCGCCGGCGCGATGATGGCCAGAACCGATGCCGATTATGTCGGCCGCTGGGTCGGGGTCGAGGGCATGATGCTGAACGTGACCGCGAAGCCCGGCGGCGGCGTGACACTCGATATTGTGTGGGGCCTCGACGCCGACATGAAGGGCCGGTTCGACGGATCGGTGACGGCCGAGGGTCTGCGCTTCATGCGCGGCGGCGTCGCCGAGACGGCAGTCCACACAGATGGCGACGCGACCGGCCTGAAATGGCTGGCCGGCAAGAAGGACTGCCTGACGGTCAAGCCCGGCGAAGGTTACTGCCGGGACTGAGGGCTCTTACGCCGCCAGCTTCAGTTCCAGCCGGCCCCAGATCTCGACGAGCGCTTGCGTCAGCTCGCGCATCATCACCTCGTCGTGCGCGGGGCCGGGGGTGAAGCGCAGCCGCTCGGTGCCGCGCGGCACGGTCGGATAGTTGATCGGCTGGACGTAGACGCCGTATTCGGCGAGCAGGATGTCGCTGATCCGCTTAGCCTTCACCGGATCGCCGACCATCAGCGGGACGATATGCGTTTCGGTCGGCATCACCGGCAGGTTCGCGCCTTCGAACAGTGCTTTGAGCGTCGCGGCGGCGGCCTGCTGCCCCTCGCGCTCGACGCTCGATGATTTCAGGTGGCGGACGCTTGCCAGCACGCCGGCGACCAGCACCGGCGACAGGCTGGTGGTGAAGATGAAGCCCGGCGCATAGCTGCGGATCACGTCGATGATCGTGCGGTCGGCGGCGATATAGCCGCCCATCACGCCGAACGCCTTGCCCAGCGTGCCCTCGATCACGGTGATCCGGCGCGCCGCGTCGTCGCGTTCGGAAATCCCGCCGCCGCGCGGGCCGTACATGCCGACCGCATGGACCTCGTCGAGATAGGTCAGCGCGTTATACTTGTCCGCCAGGTCGCAGATCGCGTGGAGCGGGGCGACGTCGCCGTCCATCGAATAGACGCTCTCGAACGCGATCAGCTTGGGCGCCGAGGGATCGGCGGCGGCCAGCAATTGTTCGAGATGGGCGAGGTCGTTGTGGCGCCACACCTGCTTCTCGCACCCTGAATTACGGATGCCGGCGATCATGCTGGCGTGGTTGAGTTCGTCGGAAAAGATGACGCAGCCCGGCAGCACCTTGGCCAGCGTCGACAACGTCGCCTCGTTCGAGACATAGCCCGACGTGAACAGCAGCGCGCCTTCCTTGCCGTGCAGGTCGGCGAGCTCGCCCTCCAGATCGACATGATAATGGGTGTTGCCGCCGATGTTCCGCGTGCCGCCCGAACCAGCGCCGACATCGTGCAGCGCCTCTTCCATCGCCGCGATCACCTTGGGGTGCTGGCCCATCGCGAGATAGTCGTTCGAGCACCACACCGTGATCGGCTTCGGCCCGTTGTGCCCCGCGAAGCAGCGCGCGTTGGGGAACATGCCCTTGTTGCGCAGGATGTCGATGAACACGCGGTAGCGGCCCTCGGCATGCAGCCGGTCGATCGCCTGGGAAAAGACGCGCGAATAATCGACCGCGCGCGGCGGCATGCCCTCACCGTTCATGGGCATCGCCCGTAGCGAAAAGCCACCCGTCGCGCCACCCCGTTTGCGGCGGAGGGTGGGCGGCGCGGTTACACGCGCGGCAACTGCTTTCGATCAAGGACAGCCCTTGATTCGCATGCTAACGAAAGGGCATCGGCGGGCCCCGGCTTCAAGCGCGCCGCCGACAGAGAACAACTGGAAAGTTCCCCGCTTGCGTGCCGGAGTCTCCCGTCATGACCGGACCACGTCTTTCACACGATTATTATACGCGACGCGCCGAGCAGGAGCGGCGTGCGGCCGACCGCAGCGAAGACCCGGTGGCGCGCCGTGTCCACCTGGAACTCGCCGATCGCTACGACATGCTGACGATCAGCGACGGATCGCCGGCCGAATAGGCCTTATCGCCGGCGCGCGCTCGCGGCGAACCGGATCGCCTGCCCGCCGCCGGGCGCCAGCGCGATCGTCAGCCGGTCGCCCCTGCCGACCCGTTGCTCCTCGATCGCGATCGAATGGCGTCCGGCGGTGCGATAATCGGCGTCCGGCCCGTCGCGATAGATTTGCGCGGTATAGGTTCGGCCGGCGTCGAGGAAATCGAGCGTGATCCCGGTCGTGCGCGCCTGTTCGTCGCCCACGGCGCCCAGATACCAGTCGTCCGACGCGCGATCCTTGCGGACGATCGTCACATGGTCGCCCACCTCGCCCGCCAGCACCCGCGTGTCGGACCAGTCGGTCGGCACGTCGCGGATGAAGCGGAAGGCCTCAGGGTATTTCGCGTAGGTCTCCGGCGTATCCGCCGCCATCACCAGCGGCGAATAGATGACGACATAATTCGCCAGCTGCTTGGCGAGCGTCGCCGGCACGTCGCTGTCGTTCGATCCCTTCAGGCTGAACAGTCCCGGCGTGTAATCCATCGGACCCGCGAGCATCCGTGTGAAGACCAGGTTCGCCTCATGCTCGGGCGTGTTCTTCACCGCCCAGCTCATATATTCATAGCCGCGCGCGCCCTCGCGCGTCATTAAGCTGGGGTAGGTGCGCCTCAGGCCGGTGTCCTTGACCGGCTCGTGCGCGTCGATCGCGATGCGATACTTCGCGGCGGTATCCACCACGCGCTGGGAGTGGTTCACCATCCACTGGCCCTCGTGCCATTCGCGGCGCTTGCGGCCGTCGGCGTCGACCCGCTCGATCTGGCCGGCGTCGGCGACATAGCCGGTCTTGACCGCGCCGATGCCGAGGCTGGCGGCATAGGCGAAGGCGGCGTCCATCTGATCCTCGTACCAGCTCACGCCGCCGCCGGTCTCGTGGTGGCCGATCAGCCGCACGCCCTTCGACTTCGCATAGGCGGCCAGTGCCGGCGCGTCGAAATCGGCGGTGGGCTTCGTGAAATACTGCCGCGCCCAGTTGGTTTCCCAGCCGACGTTCCACCCTTCTACCAGCAGGTTGGGGATGCCGTTGGCGGCGGCGAAATCGATGTAGCGGCGCACATTGGCGTTGCTCGCGCCGTGGCGGTCGGTGAGGTCCCACGACCAGACGCCGCGTATCATGTTCCACCAGATACCCATGAACTTGCCCGGTTTCGCCCAGGCGACGTCACCCTGCCTGTTCGGCTCGTTCAGGTTGAGCGTGATGTGGCTCATGTAGAGGCCGGGCGCGTCGTCGGCGATCACCAGCGTTCGCCACGGGGTCGCGAAGGGGGCCGTCCGCACGACCTTCGGCGCGTCCGATCCCGGCGTCAGGCTGGCGCGCAACGTGGAACCGTCGACCCTCGTGACGTTCATTCCCGAATAATCGACCAGCGCCGCCTCGTGCAGCGCGACGTGCATCCCGTCCGCCAGTTTCAGCGTGATCGGCGTCTGCGCCGTGCCGACCTCGGCGAGAGGGGTCTTGCGGTAGAGATATTCCTCGCGGTTCCATTCATAGGCCGGGATCCACCAGGCGGTGGCGCCTCCCGCGAAGGCGAAGCTGGTCAGTTCCTCGGCGATGCGCGCCTCGCCCAGATTGGGCTGCTTCGGGACTTCGTAGCGAAAGCCGATCCCGTCGTCGAACAGGCGGAAGACGACGGTCATCTCGCGCTTGAGCAGCGCCTTTTCGCGCAGCCGTACCCGCAGCTCGACATGATTGTCGCGGATCGTCGTCCATTCGCCCCACGGCTGGGTCCAGCGCGTGTCGCTGGCCAACGTCGTCGCATCGGCGAGTTCGAGGTTCCTGTCGATCTTGGCCGCGTCGGTGAACAGGAAGCCGAGCGCGCTGGGGGCGAGCACCGGCTTGCCGCGCCGGCTGACGGCGTAGGTCGCGCGGCCGTCGGCATCGATCGCGACGGTGACGGCGATCACCTTGCCGGGCGATTGCGCGGTGGCGACCGTTTCGGCGTGGGACGCCTGAGCGGCGAACAGGGCGATCAGGGCAAGCAACAGGCGCATCGGAAAATCTCCTGCCGTGTCCTCTACAGGCCTCGCCGTATTTCGTCATTCCCGCTCGCGAACGGGCTGGCTATGTCCCGCGTGATGCACCGCCTCGCCATCTACGATCTCGACCGCACGATCACGCGCATCCCTACCTGGACGCCGTACCTGTTGTATGCCGCGCGCACGGCGGCGCCGTGGCGGCTGCTGCTGGCGCCTGTCGTGATCGCGGCGATGCTCGCCTATCGCATCGGCCTGATCGAACGGCGCAGCCTGAAGCAGGCGATGCACTGGCTGCTGGTCGGGCCGCTGCCGCAGGACAGGGCCGATGCTCTGGCGCAGCGCTTTGCCGACGCATTCGTCGCGCGGCACATCTATGACAAGGCTCGTGCGCGGATCGCAGAGGACCGGGCGGCGGGATTCCGAATCGTCGTCGCCACCGCAGCACACCGCTTCTATTCGGCGCGGATCGCCGCCGCGCTGGGGATCGACGATGTTGTGGCGACCGAGGCTGCGATCGACGCGCGCGGCCGCGTGACCTCGCGGATCGACGGCGCCAACTGCTACGGTCCGGACAAGCTGCGCATGGTCGCGGCATGGATGGCGCGCGAGGGGATCGATCGCGCGCAATCGCACGTCCGCTTCTATTCGGATCACGCGACCGACGCCCCGACCTTCGACTGGGCGGACGAGGCGTTCGCGGTGAACCCCCACGCACCGTTGCGTGCGCTGGCGGCGGAGCGCGGCTGGCCTATCCTCGACTGGCGATGATCGCGCGGACGTCGGCGAGGTCGCCGGCCTTGTCGACATCGACCGCCGCCAGCCCGGCGCGCGCAGGCACCGCCGCCGCCGCGACATCCGCCGTCCGCCCGAGCCGGGCCACGCCTTCCGCCAGCGTCAGCCGCCCGGCGATATAGCGCAGCAGCGTGCCGACACCGAACCGCCGCACGATCCGCCACGGCCGCTTGCGATCGGCCTCGACCGTCCGCCACAGGTCGATCGCGCGCGCGGCCTGCGGCGTTGCGAGATAGAACAGGTTGCAGCCCGACCAGGCGCCGTCGGCGAAGCGCAGCCACGTCCGCCGGGTGCCGGGCATCGCGGCCTCTACCACCGCGCGTTCGGCGAGCAGCACCGCGACATCGGCACCCGGCGGCACATCGGCGAGGAAATCGATCACCCAGCGCGGTTCCAGCAGCGCGTGATCGGCGGTGGTCACGATCAACGGGGTACCCAGCTCGCCGAGCGCTACCGTGACGCTGCGGCTCGGCCCGGCCGCGGGGGGGAGCACCGCCAGCCCCAGTTCGCCCGCCAGCGCGACCACGCCGGGGTCATCCGCCGACACCGCGATTCGCGCGATGCCCGCGCCGCGCAGCGCCTCAGCGACGCGCGCCAGCATCGGCTGTCCGCCAACGGCGATCAGCGCTTTGTGGCTGACGCCTTCGTCGGCGGCGACCGGATCGATCCCACCGCGCGATCCGGCGAGGATCAGCGCCGCAGGAGCGTTCACCGCTTCGCCCGCCACACCCGCCACAGCACGCCCGGCGCGGCGAGGACGGGATGGCGTTCGTGCCAGCCGGTAATCGGCACATGGACGCCGGTATGCCGCTCGATCTTCCACGCGGCATAGCGCGCCGCGCCGTCGAAGGTGAAGGCGGCGCGGATAAGCCGGGCGACGTTGATCGGCTTGCCCAGCCGCCGCCGCGTACGCCAGCGGGCGAGCACGCGCGTGCGATCGCAGGCGGAAAGTCGCGGTCGCAGGCTAGTACCGTCATCGGCGAAGGCGACGCCACCCGCGCTCCAGGCGGCGGGCAGCAGGGCGTCGAGATGCGCGCGGTTGACGCCGATGATCTGCTCCTCGCGCCCGCTCGCCTCGACGCGGAACTCGGCGGCATAGGTCGCGCGGAACAGCGCGCGCCAGTAGGCGGCGGCGTCTCCGCTGTCCGGCCCAAGCGCGGCGGCATAGCGCGATGCCGTCACCGCCGCCGCCGCGATCGCGTCCGTCACCTCGTCGCGCGCGGCGTCATCCGCCGCCCAGGCGATCGCGCTGGGCTGGACGAAACGGGTCCAGATCGTCGTATCCAGCGTCTCGTCCGCCGCCGCCGCCTGGAACGTGCCGATCCGCATCGTCGCGATCTTGGCGCGCAGGGTGCGCACGCCGTGATCAAACTCGCGATATCCGACGCGCGGCCAGATGCCGCTTTCGCGCGGGCCCGGGAGCAGCACGTAGAAATCGAGCACGCCGTCGAGCGCGCCGGTGCGCAGGTTGGAGCCGTAGAACAGCACCGCCCGCGCGCCGGTTTCCCGCCCCAGCGTCGCGGCGATGCCGCGTACGCAATCGATCATCGAACGGTCGAGCGACGCTGCCACCAGCGCCGAAAGCGGCTGGCTCACGGCGCGACGAAGCGCAGCGGCGCGGCGCGGCGCAGCGTATAGGCGCCGCCCGGGAACATCTCGCCGTCGAGGATGAAGCCGGCCTCCAGGTCGATCTCCACCGCCTGGGCGTCGATGCGGTGATAGCCCCGCGCCTCATACGCCGGCGCCTCGCTGCCGGTCAGCACCCCCGGCGCGCTCCACGCCAGCAGGCGCGGCGGCGCATCCACCACCAAAGTCTTCATGCCCGGCCGCGGGGTGCCGAACGGCTTCAGCCCCATCGGGAAGCGTTCCAGCGTCGAGGCGAGCATCACATAACGGTTGCCGTCGCTGTGGATCGCCGCGCCATGCATCGCCGACACGCCATCGGTATAGCGCAGCGCGATGCGGCTGCCGCGCCGCCAGCGGTTGTCCGCACCGCCGAACAGCGTCGATCCGATCGCACCGGCCAGCGCTAGGCCGACCGCCAGCCCGTTGAACGCGCCCGCCTTGTGCGTGTGCTGGGCGAGTTCGGTCGCGGCGACGAAGCCCCCCCCGCCGAACAGGAACCCGCGCACCGCCAGGCCGCCGCCGCGCGGGCCGACTTCCAGCGGCGCGCGCTTGACGATCCGCCCGTCCGTCGCGGCCTTGATCGCGTCGTCGAACGTCCAGCCCGCCGGCACGCCCAGATCGACCGCCAGCGCGTTCGTCTTGCCCGACGGCAGGATGGCGATGCGCGGCCAGGCGCTGCCCCAGGCGTCGCCCGCGCAGGTCAGCACGTCACGAATCGTGCCGTCCCCTCCGTCAATCACCAGCAGATCGATGCCGCGCGCCGCGAAGCTCGCCAGCACGTCGCGCAGTTCGGCGCGGTTGGCCGGCGCGGCCGCGAGCACGTTGTCGCGACGCGCAACGCAGGCGTCGGTGCCCAGATTGTGGCGCGCGCGAGGGTTGCGGATCAATCCGATCAGGCCCGGCGCGGCGCGTCCCAGCGCGAAAGGCCGCAGCGCGATCAGCGACGAGGTGCCGCCACCTCCCGCCGGTTCCCAGGCCAGGCGCGGCAGCGCCAATATGTCGTAGATGCTGTTCTTCACGTGATTCGTCGGGTCTGTCCGTTTCCCCAACGCTTTCGCTACAGATTTGTGACGTGAAGATGGCCGGAAAGTTACGCCCGCGGCCTGAATCCGGCGAAATGCGTCAGGATCGCCTCCGCCGCGCGTGCGCCCGCGTTCAGGTCCGCACGGTCGAAGGTCCAGTCGAACGCGGCGCGCTGGAGGTCGTCGAAACGGTGCGGATCGGCGAGCGCGCGGGTCACCGCGCCGTCCAGTTCCTCGATCGTCTCCACCACCTCGCCCAGCCGCCAATGTTCGAATTCCGGGCGGTCGCGCCAGTCGAGACGGTTGGGATTGAGGAAGATCGCCGGGCGCGGCCGCGCGATGAATTCGTAAATCTGGCTCGACGCGTCGCCGATGTAGAGGTCGGCGCCCAGCGTGTAGCTCATGTCGGTCGATCGCACGCTGCCGGTGTCGACTGCCACGTTGTGCAACCCCCGCCACCGCGCGGGCAGGTCGCGGCGCCGCGCGATCCTGCGGTGCTCCACTGACGAGTGCAGCCGCCGCTTGAACAGCATGACGTGCGGCGCGACCGTCAGGTTGATGCGATGCGCCTGGGTTGCGAACCAGTCCACCACCGCCTCACCCATCGGATACCAGGACGACAGCCGGGGATCGAAATGCGGATTGTACAGCGCGGTCGGCCGGCCGTTGTCGAACAGCGGGGGGCGGGGACCGCGGATATCTACGGTGTCGAACTTGGGATAGCCGACCACCTCGATCGCATCCGGCGTGACGACGCCGTTGTCGATCATCCCGCGGCGGACCTTCTCGCCGGACACCAATGTCAGGTCGAACCCCTTGCCGACCTTGCGATAGCTGATCGACCGGTCGCCCGATCCATGCGGGATGCGCACGAAGCACAACCGCTTCAGCCCGAATGTGTCCCGCAGGATCAGCGAGGTCGATTCGGGCACCACCAGCACGTCTAGCCGGGCGAACTCGGCGCGGTTCTCCCACAGCACCGCGACGCGCCGGAACGGCAGCACGCGCCGCAATCCCTTGTCGAGCAACCGGGCAACGGTACTGAGGTCTAGTGCCACGAACCGAACCCGCGCCGCCGCCTCGGCGCCGATAAGCTCGCAGACCCTGGCCTGCTGCGCGTCGGTCGATGTCAGCACGCACACGCTGGCGCGGGCGTCCTCCGCCAGTGCGCGGATCGCCGACGCGACATGGCCGATCTGGTGGAGCGCGTCGTGATTGAGGAGGAAACCAACGGTGATCGGCATGGCCACGATGTAGGAAGCGCATGGTGCCTCGGGCAACCTTCCTTTTGACGCGGCCTCCCGCGCCGCTAAGGGGACCGGCGTGACCGACGCGCCCGCCCCCCGCAGCCCGTTCGCCCGCGCGCTGCGCAACGTGGGCTGGCTGCTGACCGGCAAGGGAGTCGGCGCGGTCCTGAGTCTTGTCTACCTCGGCCTCGCTACGCGGACGCTGGGGCTCGACGGTTTCGGCGATTTCATGCTGATCCTGTCGGTCGGCCAGGCGGTGGCGGCGGTAGTGCTCTTCCAGTCGTGGCAGGTGGTGGTGCGCTACGGCGTGCCGCAACTGAGCAGCGGCGATACCGCGGGGCTTGGCCGGTTGGTGCGGTTCTGCGCCATGCTCGACATCGGCGGGGCCGTGGTCGGGTGCGTCGTCGTGACCGCTGCGCTGTGGCTGCTTTCCGGCCGGTTCGGCTGGGACGGCGCGATGATGCGCGACGCGATGCTGTTCTGCGCGGTGCTGATGCTGTCGGTCCGCTCCAGCGCGATCGGGGTGCTGCGCCTTCACGACCGCTATGGCATCGGCGCGCTGGCTGAATCGGCGACCCCGATCATGCGTTTCGTCGGCGCGCTGGCGGTGGTGGCGACCGGACCCAGCGTGCGCGGCTTCCTGATCGCCTGGGCCGCGGCCGAGGTGGTGACGGCGATCGTCCACTGGCGCGCGGTGTGGCGGGTCGCGCCGGGGCTGATGCGCGGCTGGGCCGGAACGCTGTCGGCGCCCGCCGAGCATCCGGGGCTGTGGCAGTTCGCGCTGCTGACCAACGTGTCCGCCACGCTCAACGCCGCGTCGAAGCAGGGAATGGTGATCCTGGTCGGGCTGGTGACCGGCCCCGCTGCGGCTGGCGCCTATCGCCTCGCCTTCCAGCTCAGCCAGGCGCTGGCCCAGATCGCGGAGATGTTCTCGCGCGGGGTGTTCCCCGAATTCAGCCGCGCCGATCGCGGCGCGACCCGCGACGACCTGAAACGGCTGTTCCGCCAGTCGACGCGGCTGACCGTCGCAGTCGGCGCGGTGATCTGCCTGTTCGTGCCGCTGGCGGGCGAGCATGTCCTGCGGCTGGTCGGCGGCAACGCCTATGCCGGGGCCTGGCCGCTTGTGCTGATCCTCAGCCTCGCGGTTGCGATCGACGTGATGGGGATCGGGTTCGAACCCGTGCTGCTCGGCACCGGGCGGGCGGGCGCCGCTTTCCGGATCCGTCTCGCCGCCGTCGTGGTGCTGGCGGTGGCCGCCGCGCTGCTGATGCCGCGGCTCGATGCGCTGGGCGCCGCGCTCGCCACGCTCGCCGCTTCCAGCGTCGCGCTCGCACTGCTGTGGCCCGCCGCCAGTCGCGCCGTCAGGTCCTAGCTGTTCAGTCCCGGCAAAAGGTGGGTCGGGTTGACGATGAAGCGATCCTGCTCTGGGGTTCGGATCCTGGCGACGTATTCATAGGGCGTCAGGCGTGCAGAGCGTCTTGAGGTGGGTTGCGTCGATCAAGAGCGTGTCGCTCTTGCCACCCCTGGCCGCCAGCGCAGCGAAGATCCGGTCGAACACGCCCAGACGGCTCCAGCGGATGAAGCGGTTGTAGATCGTCTTGTGCGGCCCGTATTCCTTTGGCGCGTCGCGCCAGCGCAACCCGTTGCGGATCACGAAAATGATACCGCTGACGATCCGCCGGTCATCGACCCTGGGCACACCGAGCGATAGCGGAAAATGCGGCTCGATCCGGCGCATCTGCGCCTCCGACAACCAGACCGGATCGCTCATGGCAGCGCCTCCTCGCACCACCAACGAACCACCCCGAGCCGCACACTCAAGCAATCTAGTAGGTCCTGAACCTAGTGGATCACCGCAGCCGGGGGCGGGGCGGACTTCGTCATCGCCCGTGACGCGGCGAGGGCGAACAGCACGATGAGCGCGTAGCAGGCCGCCGGCACCAGGAAGGCGGTGGTGTAGCCCGCGGCGTCGGAGACCAGCCCGGTCAGCGGCGGGATCGCCGCGCCGCCGATGATCGAGAAGCACAGAAAGCCCGAGGTCGCTTCCTCGCTGGCGGTGGAGCGTTCCAGCGTCAGGGTGAAGATCACCGGGAACATGATCGAGTTGAACAGCCCCATCGACAGCGCGACGAAGCCCGCCGCAACCCCGCCGACCGAAAAGACGTAGAGCGCCAGTGCGACGTTGACGGTGCCGAACACGGCGAGCAGCGTGGAGGCGCGGACGCGGGTGAGCAGCATCGTGCCGATCATCCGGCCGACCATCGCCCCGCCCCAGTAAAAGGACACGGCCTTGCCAGCCTCTTGCAGCGACACGCCGGGCACGCCGTCGCTGCCCATCGCCCATCCCAGCAGCGGCACGCCGAACGCGACGTCGGACTGGCCCCAGACGGCGTCGGAGTGGAGGAACAGGGTCATCATCGTGCCGATCGCCACTTCGGCGCCGACATAGAGGAAGATGCCGAGCCCGCCGAGCAGCGCCCAGCGCGACGACACCGCTTCCCGGATCGCGGCGACAAAGCCCTTGGGCGGCGCGCCAGCCGGCGCGGCGGCGGTGACGACGCGGCGCATGGCGAAGATGAAGCAG
This sequence comes from Sphingomonas sp., assembly GCF_035910975.1. Taxonomy (GTDB): domain Bacteria; phylum Pseudomonadota; class Alphaproteobacteria; order Sphingomonadales; family Sphingomonadaceae; genus Sphingomonas. The sequence goes on along the minus strand of NZ_JAMHWM010000039.1, from coordinate 210,976 downwards.
AACAGCAGCACGAGCAGCCCGGCGATCCAGAAGAAGGCGCGGTCGATGCCGCCCAGCGCCGCATCGCGGACCGCGTCGGTGATGACCGTCCCCTCCTTCACCTCGACCCCCTGGAGGAACAGGGTCGCGCCGATCCAGGGCCCCAGGAAGGTGCCGAGCGAGTTGAACGTCTGGCTGAGCGTCAGGCGGAAGTGGCTGCGGCTGGGGTGGCCGAGCGCGGCGGCGAGCGGATTGGCGGCAACCTGGAGGATGGTGATCCCGCTGGCGAGCACGAACAGGCCGAGCAGCACGAGGCTGTATTCGGCGATGTTGGCGGCGAGCAGCATGACCATGCAGCCGGCGATCATCATCAGGATCGCGACCAGCACCGTCGGCACCGACTTCATCCGCGACAGCAGCACCGCGGCGGGAAAGCTCATCAGGCCGTAAGCGATGAAGAAGGCCGAGGCGGAGAGCTGGGCCTGGAGATCGGTGAGGTTGAAGATCCCCTTCACGCCCGCGACCAGCGGGTCGATCAGCGAGGTGATGAAGCCCCAGGCGAAGAACAGGGTGGTGACGGTGGCGAAGGCCGCGCCCGCGCCGGACCCCGTGACGCCGCCGCCGCTATCCGTTCCCCGCGCCGCCTGTCCGACCATCACCGCATCCTCTGGAACCGTTTTCATTGTCGGACATCCTGGGCGAATCCGCGTCCGCCTGCAAGCCCGCCAGGCTCGCGAAGAAGGCGTCGCGCGCGGGCGCGTCGGCGGCGATCAGGCGGTCGAGCGACGCCTCGCACGCGGCTTCCCACGCATCGCGTTCATGATCGGTCAGGTCGCGTTCGTACCGTTCGGCGTCATATTGCCCCCGTTCGTTGCCGTCGAAGCCGTCGGGCGGCGGGAAACGGGTCCGCCAGCCCTGGCGAACGTCATCCCACCACACGGGATCGGCGGGGACGGATCCGGGCGAATGTTGAGAAAGTTGAGAGTTGCCACGCGCGTCCTCGGGCTCGGGCTCGGGCTCGGCTTCCGGGGGCGGCGCGGCGAGCGTGACGAGCCCGGCGGCCTCGGCGCGCGCCCATTGCTCCGCGGTCCATTCGGCGCGGGTGGCGGGATCGAGATCGGACGTGTCGATCTCGCCCGCATGGCCGGCGCGGGTGCGGCGATAGAGGTCTGCGCGGGCGAGCGCGGCGATCGGCGCGATCGCGGCGGCCTCCCCCTCGGTGACGCGCAGCGCGAGGAACAGGCCGGCGCGGGCCGGTGACGCCTCGTCGGCGATGAGATCGAGATAGCGTTCCCAATCCTGCGCGGCGAGGCGCGCGGCGCGGGCATCGCCGGTGCGATCGGGCAGGTCTGCGGCGGCGATCCTGTCGAGCCGGGTGAGCAAAGCGAGCGCGAGGCGGTTGTCATAACGGTGGCGCTCGACCTGGGTGCCGTCGGGGCGGATCACCGTCTCGATCTGGCCGCGAAAGGCGCGGCTGGTGAGATCGTCGGCGAGGCGATTGCGTTGGAGCAGCAGCGCGGCCTGCCAGCCGACCGCGAAGGCGGCGCCGGCGGCGCGCTGGCGAAAGGCGTAGGCCGACGCCGCGGAAAGGCCGACGAGCGTGGCCGCATCGTCGACGGTGCACCCTTGCGCGATGTAATCGAGGAAGGCACGCTGGCGATCGGCGGTCCAGCCGTCGTGGCGGCGCGACGGGGTGAAGGCGGGGCCGTCCTGTGCGGCCTCGGCGGCGAAATCCTCGATCGGAACCCCGGTGTCGATGGCGTCGGGCCGGTCGTCGGCGATGTCGGCGGGGTTGAGATAGCGCGCGGGCGTGACGGGCGCGCCCGGTTTGGCGGCGCGGCGCGGGGCGGTGAGGCCCTCCATCGGCGTATGGACGGTCATGCGTGGCGCTCCCGGGCGATGCGCGCGAACAGCGCGGCGGTGGCGTCGCGGTTGGCGGCGACCTGCGGGGGTGTGGGGGTGCGCGTACCGATGCGGCCGGCGGCGATGTGACCGAGCCATTCGTGGACGGCGCGGCGGGGGTTGTCGGGGGTGTGGCGGTGCGGTTCGAGATCGCTGGGGATGGGCTCGAACCAGGCGGGCGCGTGCGGCAGGTGGCTGATGTCGATCGGCATGGGACCCTCCATGAGAACAAAAGAGGGGCGACCAGTTATAGGGGAATTTCCAACTTTTCCAGAGAGGCAATTTTCCTGCGGACGGTTGGCCATAATGCGCCAGCGCCAACGCGTTCGGCTGATAAAATTGACCGGAGCGGAAATAACCGCACTTTGCCGGCATGACGCTCGACGGCCATCCGCGCATCTCGATCGACCCGGCGATTTGCGGCGGGCGGCCGACCGCGGCGGGCACGCGGATGCGGATCAGCGACGTGCTGGAGGCGTTAGCGGGCGGGGCAAGCGCGCAGGAGATCGCCGCCGCCTTCCCCTATGTCAGCGAAGCCGACGTGCGCGCGGGGCTGGCCTATACGGCCGGGCTGGCTGATCACCCGGTCGTCATCGCCGCCGAATGAACTTCCTGATCGACGCGCAACTGTCGCTGGCGCTGGTGCCGTGTGTGCGCGAGCGCGGGCTTGAGGCGGCGCATGTCGTGGATATCGGAATGGTCTCGGCGAGCGACAGCGCGATCGCAACGCGCGTGGAGGCGGACGGTGCGATCCTGGTCAGCAAGGACGAGGATTTCGTGACGCTGCGGCTGCCTGATCGCTTCGCGCTGCGGTGCGGGAACGCCACCAACCGCGCACTGGCGGCGTGGCTGGAGCCGAGATGGGACCAGATCGAGCGGCTGCTGGCGGCGGGTGAGCGGTTCGTCGAGGTGCGGTAGGTTGCCGATAGCTCGGTCCGGCTGAATATCTTCAAGCTAGGCTGTAGACTCATATAGAAACTGGCCCATAGCCCATCCTTCCACCTACTTGCGGAGGATGCACCGTCAAATGCCGGGACCACACAGGGAGGGCTCAGGCGACTTGCCCGGTGGCAGTGGCCCGGCCAACCCGCCTTGCCGCCCCTTGCAAGTTGGTCGAAGTTAATGTTATCTCATCACTCATGCACAGAGCGTCGCATATCTTTCTGGTGATCGCCTTTGTCGTGAGCGGCGTGTTCGCGGCGCCGTTCTCGGTATGCCGGCACGCCGACGCTCAGGCGCATGCGATGGCGCTCGCCAGCACGGATGCGTCGGAAGCGCTCGTTGCACAGCTCGAGAACGAGGCCGACGCCGCGGCGAAAAAGCACGGGTCGTTGGCCGATTTCGCCGCCGCGACGCTGTCGGCAATCCTGGTTCCGAACGATCAGGCGCTGGCCACGCGGGCCATCACACGGGCGGTTGCCTGGTTCGTTGCCGCGCCAGCCTCGTTGATTGGTCGAAGCTCGCCGCCGCTGTTGGAACCCCCGCTCGGCTGATCCTGCTTCGGTCCGCGATTGCGGGCCGAGGCGGTCTGGCGGCTCCGCGCCGATTCCAGGCCCGTCGTATGCCCGCACGACGCGTGCCGGCTGTCGCTCCGATCGCCGGAAGGCGATCCCTATCGGACTTCGTCATGTCCATTTCCAGCACTGCAGCGCGGGCCGGTCGGCGCGCGCGCGGGTCGATGCCCATTTTCGATCGCCTCGCGATCGGCGCGTCATGCGCATGCCTTGCCCACTGCCTGCTCCTGCCGCTGCTTATCGCGGCAGGGCCTGCGCTGGCGCAACTGCTAGACGTGCCGGAGAGCTTCCATCTTCTCGCGTTCGGCATGGTCGTTCCGATCAGCGCGGTTGCGATGCTCCGCGGGTTCCGGCGACACGGGATTTGGCTGCCGATCGGATTGAGCGTGGCCAGTCTCGCGTGCCTGGGCATCGGCGCGGCCGCAGGGCTGCCCGCGCTCTACGAGACCGGGCTGAGCGTTGGCGGCAGTCTCGTCCTCGCGATCGGCCACATCATCAACTGGCGACTGCCCACGAAGCGCAGCCTGCCCGCGTCACCGCTCGGCATGACGGGCGGCCCGATCGCGAAATAGAAACTTGGGGGATATTCACATGCAGCTTGGTTTACTTGTCGGCACTGCGCTCGCCGCCCTGGCGGTTCCGGTAACGCCGTCAGCGGCGCGTTCCATGAATTCGACATCGGCCGGTGAGACCCCTGTTCCCAGCGCGAGCACGGTCGAGGAGCCGGCAGCCCCGCAGAACGCGGACATCCTCGTTACCGCGCAACGCCAGGCCTATCGCGGCCTTATCGCGCCTGCTGACATTCCGCAGGCGATCACGCTGCTCGGCGAGGAGCGTCTGGAAGAGGCGCAGATCACGCGCCTTGCCGATGCGCTCGACCTGTCGTCCTCCATCGCGCGCCAGAACAATTTCGGTGGGCTTTGGGAAAGTTTTGCCATCCGCGGGCTCGTCGGCGACGAGAACAACCCGAGCGGCTATCTGGCGAACGGCTTCAACGCCGGTCGCGGCTTTGCCGGGCCGCGGGATGCGTCCGGCATCGAGCGGATCGAGATCCTGAAAGGCCCAAACGCGGCGCTGTTTGGTCGCGGTGAACCGGGTGGCAGCATCAACATCGTCACCAAGCGGCCGACATCGGCATTCGCCGGCAAGCTCGAAGCCACATATGGGAGCTTCGACTTCAGGCGCGTCGAGGCGGATGCGAACCTGCCCGTAACGGAATTTGCGGCGATACGCCTGGTCGGCTTCTACGAGGCGGCGGACAGTTTCCGCGACACGATCCGTTCCGAGCGGTACGGCGTGTCCCCGTCGGTCCTGCTGCGCCTCGGAGCGAACACCAGTCTGACCTATGAGCTGGAGGCGACACGCACGGAGATTCCGCTCGATCGCGGGTTATTCGCGCTCGGCAGCAATCTGGGTATCGTACCGCCTAGCCGCTTCTTCGGAGAACCCAATTTGGGTCCGAACGTCGCCACCGCGCTCGGTCACCAGTTTCAGCTCCAGCACGACTTTTCCGCCGACTGGAGCCTGCTGGTCGGCGTGGGCCTGCGCGACACCGAACTGAAGGGCAGCTCGGCCGATGCGGAACTCGCCGCCGCGCGACAGCGGCTGTTCGTCGACGGGCGCACGCTGACCCGCGAGGTGCGCTATCGCGACTATGACGCCGACCACAAGGTTTACCGCGCGGAACTGGGCGGCCGGTTCGACGGCCCGCTCGGCCTTCACCGGGTGATCATCGGTGCGGACCGGGATGCGTTCGACCAGGGGCTGTTCGTCGCCGGTTATCGCGCGCCGCTGTTGTCGACGACGCCGACTGCCCAGCAAGGGTTTGAGATAGACATCTTCAACCCCGTCTATGGCCGGTTCCCGACGCCGGTCCTCAGCCCGCTCAACAATCGCTCGATCATCCAGCGTTCGTGGGGTGCATATCTGCAGGACCAGATCCGCATCGGGGATCGGCTGGAGGTGCGCGTCGGCGCGCGCTACGACGAGTTCACCCAGACGATCAACAACCGGCTCAATGCGACGATCGCACGGCAGTCCGAGACCCGCATCAGCCCGCAGGCCGGCATCGTGTGGCGGGTATCTGAGCCGTTCCATCTCTATGCCGCCTATGGCGAGGGCTTCCGACCGAACACGGGCGCGAGCGTGTCGGGCGAGACCTTCGATCCGGAAACATCGCGATCGATCGAGTTCGGGGCCAAACTCGACATCGGCGGCCTGAGCGCGACCGCTTCCGTGTTCGAGCTGCGCAAGACCAACATCCTGACCAGCGACATTGCCAATCCGGGGTTCGCGATCGCCGTCGGCAAGGCGCGCAGCCGAGGCATCGAGTTCGAGGTGTCGGGGCGCCTCCCGGGCGCGATCGATGCACTGCTGTCCTACACCTATCTCGATGCCGAGGTGGTCTCGGGCGCGCGAAATGCCAACGGCGTCGCGATCAGCCCCGGGGACCGGCTGCTCAACGTGCCGAAGCACACGCTGAGTGCTCAGGCGTCGCGGGTGTTTGCCATCGGCGGGCGCGACCTCAAATTGGGTGGCGCGATGCTTCATGTGAGCTCGCGGCTAGGCGAGGTCGGCACGACCTTCCGGCTTCCCTCCTACACCACCGCCCGCCTGTTCGGTTCCTACGCCTTCACAGACAACATCGAGGCGTCGATCGTCGTCAACAACCTCTTCGACGAAAGCTTTTTCGTCAATTCCTACGCCCGCATGTGGGTCATGCCCGGCGCACCGCGCACCGCGCTCGCCACGCTCAAGCTCAAGATTTGAGACGGCCCGACATGCTCGCCCGATCTTTTCCGCCGTCCGGAGACCGCAATGTCCAATGATCCGTCCGCCATCCGGGTGCAGGATGTCTCGCTTGCCTATGGCGCCCACCAGGTACTGCAAGGCCTGACGCTTTCTGTACCCGGTGGCAGCATCACCGCATTGCTCGGCGGCAATGGCGCGGGCAAGTCGACGACGCTCGCCGCGTTGCTGGGTTTCGTTCTTGCGCAGTCGGGGACGATATCGGTTTGCGGGATCGACCCCGGCGGCGACCCGGACGCGGCGCGAAGGCGCATCGCCTATCTGCCTGAGAATGTCGCGCTCTATGAGCATCTTAGCGCGACCGAAAACGCCGAATATCTCCTTGCGCTGTCGGGCGAGCGGCCCGCGCCTGGCGAAATCACCGCAGCCTTTGCGGCCGCCGGCCTGCAGGAACGCGCCTGGGGCCAGCGGCTTGGCGGCTTTTCGAAAGGCATGCGCCAGAAGGTTGCAATTGCGGTCGCGCTGTTGCGGCAGGTGCCGATATTGCTGCTCGACGAGCCAACCTCCGGACTCGACCCGCGCGCCACCGCCGACTTCAACGCGCTGGTCACCGAGGTCCGCGGTCGTGGCACCGCGGTGCTGATGGTCACGCACGACCTGCTGTCCGCCGCCGACGTCGCCGACCGCATTGCCTTCCTGGAAGATGGCCGCGTCACCTATGATGTCGCCGCCGAAGGGGCCGAACGCTTCGATGTCCGCGCGCTCCACGAGCGGTTCCAGGTCGGTTCGGAGCAAGTCGCGGCATGAGCATCCCCCGCCTGATCGCCCGCGACGAACTGCGGTTGATGGCGCGCAACCGCGTCGCCGTCATTGCCTTCGTCCTGCTGGTATTGCTGACGCTCGTGGCGGTGGCGAGCAGCTGGTCGCACCAGCGCGGTATCGCCGAACTGCGCGCCCGCCATGCGCAGGCCGCGGACGCAGCGTTCGATGCGCAACCTGATCGCCACCCCCACCGCGTCGTGCACTATGGCACGTTCATCTTCCGCCCGCTTGGTCCGCTCGCCGCGTTCGATCCCGGAGTAGACGGCTTCACCGGGAACAGCATGTTCCTGGAAGGCCATCGCCAGAACACCGCCAATTTCGGAGACGTGAGACAGAGTTCACTGCTCGTCCGCTTCGGACAGCTCACTCCGGCCTTCGTGCTCCAGGTGGTCGCTCCACTCCTGCTGGTCTTCCTCGGTTACGGCGCACTCTCGCGCGAAACCGAGCGCGGCACGCTCCGCTTGCTCATGCTGCAGGGCGCCAGCCGGCGGCAGTTGGTCGTGGGCAAGCTGCTCGCGCTCGGTATCGTCGCGCTGCTCGCCGGACTGCCGGCGATGATCGGCTTCGTGTTGATCGCCGGTCAACCGGGCGCGCTCGCGCTGCCCATGCTGACGATCGCGCTGGGCTATCTGGCCTATCTCGGACTGTGGGTCGTCGGCATCCTGGCGGTATCGGCGCTCGTTCATCGGAGCCGCGATGCCTTGCTCGCGCTGGTCGCGCTTTGGGCGGTGATGGTCGTGCTGCTGCCGCGCGTCGCGCCCGACATCGCCAGTGCAGCGGTGCCGCTGCACAATCGCCTGCAGACCGATGTCGCCATTGCACGCGACCTGCGCAAGATGGGCGACAGCCACAACCCCGACGATCCGCATTTCGCGCAGTTCAAGCAATCGGTGCTCGATCGCTACGGCGTGACCCGCGTGGAAGATCTGCCGGTCAACTACAAGGGCGTACTCGGCGTGGAGGGCGAGCGACTCACATCCTCGCTCTTCGATCGCTATGCAGGCGAAAGCTACGCCTCGCAGGCGCGCCAGAACGGGCTGGTCGAGGCGGCGGGCGTGCTCAGCCCCGCCATCGCCATCAGATCGCTGTCCATGGCGGCAGCGGGCACCGACTTCACAGGACACCGCCGGTTCCTCGAGCAAGCCGAGGCCTATCGCTATGCGCTGGTCCAGCGGCTCAACAAGCTTCAGGCGGACGACGTCAGCTTCGTCGACGACACCGCGCAGGATGCCGGTGCGGACGCCCGGAAGCGCGTCGCGGCGAGCAACTGGACGGCCATGCCCGATTTCACGTTCGAGCCGCCGGCGGGCGCCGACCTCGCCCAGGGTGCGCTGCCCGGCCTTGCCATCATCCTTGCCTGGCTCGCCGCCGCCACCGCATTGCTGGCGGTTGCGACACGTCGCCTGGGAGCACGCCGATGAGCCTCGTCAACCATGAATTCCGCCTGCTGCTGCGTCAGCGGCTGACCGTCATCGCGCTTGCCTTGCTCGGTATGCTCACCATCGCCGCGCTTGCCGCCGGGATGACCGAGGTATCTCGCCAGCGCGCCGCGATCGCCGCGATCCCCGCGGCGCAGGCTGAAGACATCGGCGCGATCGCCGCCTGGATCGAAAAGGCCAAGGATGCCGGTAGCGCGGCCTATTATAGCTTTCATCCGACGTGGAACGCGCCAGCTCCGCTCGCTTTCGCCGCGCTCGGGATGCGCGATGTCTCGCCCTACATCCTGCGGGTGCGTTCGCTCGGGCTGGAGGCGCAGATCTACGACGGCGACACCTTCAATCCAGAGCTGGCGCTGCCGGGGCGGTTCGACTTCGCGTTCGTGCTGGTGTTCCTCGCACCGCTGTTCGTGATCGCGCTGTTCCACGATCTGGTCTCCGGCGAGCGCGAGGCGGGTCGGCATCGCGCGCTGCAGGCATTGCCGAATGGCGGTCGCGCGCTCTGGCGGCGCCGCACGCTGCTGCGCCTCGGATTGCTTTGGCTCGTGCTCGGCGGACCTTTCGCACTCTGTGCCGTCATCGAGGGCGTCGCCCCTCCAACGATCGCGATCGTCCTCACGCTCATCGTCGCCTATCTCCTGTTCTGGATCGCGCTTGCCGCGCTGGTTGGCCGGTTGCGCTGGAGTTCGGTCGCGAATGCCGCGACCCTTGCCGCCGCGTGGCTGGTGCTCGTGCTGGTCGTGCCGACGCTCGCCAACGTCGCGATCAACCGGGCGATTCCTGTCAGCCAAGGGGCCGAGATCGCTCTTGCCCAACGCGAAGCGGTGAACCGCGCCTGGGACATCCCGCGCGAGGACACGATGGACCGCTTTTTCGCGAAACATCCCGAATGGGCGAACTCGCCGCCGCTCGGACACAAGTTCCACTATAAATGGTATCTCGCCTTCCATCAGAATGGCGACGAGAGCGTCGCCGACCGCGTCCAGGCTTATCGCCAGGGGTTGGAAGCGCGCGAGAGCGCAGGGCGCTCGCTCGGCTGGGTGCTGCCGTCGGTGGGCGTTCAGGCGCTGCTCACCCGGCTGGCGGACAGCGATCTCACCGGCCAGCTTGCGTATCAGGATTGTATCCGCGCCTATCACAAGCGTGTCCGGACCTTTTACTACGGCTACCTCTTCCGCGACCTGCCGTTCGGCAAGGCGGATTTCGATCGCGCTCCGAAGTTTGCGGAAGAGGCATGCGCGCGCGGCCGGGTTCCGGTCGATCCGGCATGAAGCGATCCGGTGCCGCGCTGGCTTCCTGGGCGGTGATTGCGGTGACGTCGCCTGCGGAAGCACAGCGCGCCAACGACAATGCCGTGACGGAGGCAGAAGATGCATTCGGCTCGTCGGTCGGGAGTGAAAGCATCGGCCTCTATTCACCCAGCCAGGTGCGTGGCTTCTCGCCGGTTACCGCCGGCAATGTGCGGATCGAGGGCGTCTACGTCGATCGCCAGGGCGTCATCTCCCAGCGGCTGGTCGATGGCTCGACGATCCGCGTGGGGTTGAGTGCGCAAGGATATCCGTTTCCGGCGCCGACCGGCATTGTCGACTACCGCCTGCGCAGCGTTGGCGAGAAACGCGGGATCAGCGTCGTCGCGGGCAGTCTGGCCTACGGCGCGCCATCGATCGAGATCGACGCCCGACTGCCGATTGCCGGCCGGGGGCTGGGCGTGGCGTTGAGCGCCTCGCATGCGCACGAGGAATATTATGACGGCTCGGACGCGCGTTACAGCCGCTTTGCGGTGATCCCGCGCTGGCGGCCGCGCGACGGTATGGAGGTCATCCCCTTCTGGTCGATGTCGATCGGCCGCGACGAACAGGTCGCCCCGACGATCATCGCTGGCGGCGCGTTCGTCCCGCCCGATGCCCCGCGCCGCCGCTATTTCGGCCAGCAATGGGCGTTCCGAGACAGCCGCAGCATCAACGCCGGGATGATCGTCAAAGCCCGCGTCGGCGAGAACTGGGCGGTGTCGGGGGGCGTATTCCGATCATCGGCCGAGAATGCGCAGAACTTCGCCGAGTTGTTCGTCGACACCTCCCGAGACGGGATCACGATCGAGCGGGTCATCCCCGACCCCGGACAGCGCTATGCATCGCTGAGCGGGGAGTTGCGCGTCAGCCGAAGCTTCGCGGAAGGGTCACGACTTCACACCCTACATGCCTCCGCCCGCGCGCGTCGGCTCGACAGCCTCTACGGCGGCGCGGCGGCCGCCATCGACCTGGGACTCCGGCGGCTCGGCGACATCGTGCCCGTACCGCGACCGGTGGTATTCGGGTTCGGCGAACAGACACGCGACCGCGTCAGCCAGACGACGTTCGGTATCGCCTATGAGGGCCGTTGGCGCGACGTCGGAGAACTGAGCCTCGGCGTTCAGCGGACCGGCTATCGCAAGACGATCGACCTGCCCGGCATCGGGTCCGACGCCCGGCGTAGCGACGCTCCCTGGCTCTTCAATATTTCGGCAGCAGGTTATCTGACCGGCCGACTGGCGGCTTATGGCGGCTATACGCGCGGGCTCGAGGAGAGCGGCATTGCGCCGATCAATGCCGCCAACCGCAACGAGGCGCTGCCCGCGATCCGCACCAGCCAAGCCGACTCCGGCATTCGCTGGACGCTCGACAATCACATGAAACTGGTTGCCGGCGTGTTCGATGTGCGCAAGCCCTATTTCAACACCGACGAGGCGAGCGTTTTCACGATCCTCGGCGACGTCCGCCATCGCGGCGCCGAGATCAGCCTGGCCGGCAATCCGTTCGACGGCGTCAGCTTGATCGCGGGTGCGGTGCTGATGCGTCCGCGCGTCACTGGCCTGGGCGTCGAACTGGGCAGGGTCGGCGAACTTCCGCTCAACCAACCCGCTCGGGTGCTGCGCGCGAATATCGAATGGAGGCCGAGCTTCCTGCCCGGTTTTTCGATCGACGGCGCGATCGCGAACTTCGGACGGCGCGCCGCCTCGCGCGAGAACAAGGTGTTCGTACCAGGCTATACGCTGGTCGATCTGGGTGTCCGCTACCGCTTCAGGATCGGCGACGCACCGGCGACGCTGCGCTTCCAGGTCGCCAACATCACCGATGCCTTCGCGTGGAATGTCGTCGGCAGCAACAGCTACGGCCTGACCGACAAGCGGCGCATGCTGCTGTTCCTCGCCACCGACTTCTAGCCTCCCGATCAATCCCCAGTCACAGGTCATATGCGTACCCTTCTTTTCATCGGTCTTGCAGCGCTCGTTCCGGCGCCTGCCCACGCACAATCACCCGCGTCGCTTGTCGACCTGCCCGCGTCCGTGCTGCCGCCCGCGCTGCCCTGGTCCGGCGCAAGCGAGCGGCTGGTCGCCGGTCGCGACGACCCCTGGATCACGCCCGCCGAACGCGCACGCTTCGCCACCACGCCGTCCTATGCCGAGACGCGCGCGTGGCTTGAGCGGCTCGCCGCCGCATCACCGCTCATTTCGATCGAGAGCTTCGGACGAACCGGCGAAGGGCGTGACCTGCTGATGGTACGCGCGAGCAAAGGCAGGGCGAGCAAGCCCGTCGTACTGGTGCAGGCAGGCATTCATGCCGGCGAGATCGACGGTAAGGACGCTGGGCTGATGCTGCTGCGCGACATTGCCCTGCGCGGTAAGGACGCCCTGCTCGATCAGGTCGATCTGGTATTCGTGCCGATCTACAACATCGACGGCCATGAGCGCGCGAGCCGGTGGAACTTCCCGGCGCTACGCGGCCCGCGCGAGAAGGGTTATGTCGGCAACGCGCGCAACATCAACCTGAACCGGGACTATGCCAAGGCCGACGCGCCGGAAACGCGCGCGATGATCGCTCTGCTGCGCCGCCTCGATCCGATTCTCTACATCGATTGCCATGTCAGTGGCGGCTTCGACATGCAGTATGACATCACCTTCACCTATGCCGGCTGGGGCCGCTACGCTTATCATCGCGCCACCGCCGACTGGCTCATGAACCGCTTCGGACCGCAGGCGATGGCTGCCCTCGAGCGAGCCGGGCACCTGCCGACGATCTATCCCAGCCCGATCGACACGCGCGAGCCCGCAAAGGGTATCCGGCAGGCGCCCGAGGGCCCGCGCTATTCGACGGGCTATGGTGATTTCATCGGCGTGCCGACCGTGCTGGTCGAGAACCACATGCTCAAGCCCTATCGCCAGCGTGTGCTCGGCACCTATGTACTGATCGAAGCTGCGTTGAAGGTGGCAGCGCAGGATCGTGAGCGCATTGTCGCGGCAAAGATCCGCGACCGGGCCAGCCGCCCGGCGGACATGCTGGTACGGTGGAAACCGGCGGCGCAGCCGGTCGACTGGGTCGAGACCTTCAAGGGCGTCGCGTTCGAAACATATCGCTCGCCGGCCAGCGGTCGGCTGGAACAGCGCTGGACCGGAAAGCCGGTCACCTTCCGTATGCCGATCATAGGCCAGGATCCGGTCGAGACCGTCACGCTGCCGAAGGCGTGGTGGGTGCCCCAGGAGCAGACCGAAGTGATCGATCGACTGCGCCTCCATGGTATCCAGTTCGCGGCGTTGAAGGCGCCGCGCACGTTGACACTGGACCGCGTCCGGCTGGAAAACCCGGTCGGGCACCGCGCCCAGGATGGCCGGCTGCCGTTGAAGGCGTCGTTCCGACACGAGACGGTGTCCGAAACCCTGCCGGCCGGATCGGTACGGGTCCCCGCCGACCAGCCGCTGGGCCGGCTCGCCGCCGCGCTGCTGGAACCGGAAGCGCCCGACGCCTTTCTTGCATGGGGCTTCTTTCCCGAGATGATTTCGTCCCCGTCCGGCGCCGAGGACTTTGTGCTCGCGCCACTCGCAGAGGCGCTGCTTGCGCGGAATGCGTCGATCCGGGCGACGTTCGAAGCCAGGCTCGCCGCGGATCCCGCCTTCGCGGCGGACCCATCCGCCCGGCTGGCCTGGCTCGCCGCGCAACTCCCGGATCGCAGTCCCTATCACCATATCTATCCGGTCCGACGCGAGCGCTAGACCGTCCTCCGCCCGAGCCGCAACGGGTGCGGCTCGGACGGCACAGCCTCCGATCGGATCAGAACCGCCTGCTGAACGACAGCTCGATGCTTCGCGGCGCGCCGACGAACACCAGCCCCGGGGCATAGCCGGACCAATCGGCGTAGAATGCGTCGGCGAGATTCCGCCCGCGCAGGGTCAGCGTGCCGAACTGCGCGTTCCACGATACCGATGCGTCGATGGTCGCGAAGGCGCTCACCTTGGTGACGTTGGCGGACTCGGTGTAGAAATCGCCATTGTGTCGCAGGCTGCCAGTCAGCGTGATCGGCAAGGCTCTTGGCGACCAGGTGACGACAAAATCGGCGAGCCGCTCGGGAACATTCTGCGGCCGGTTGCCCGCACGGTTCACGCCGCCAGCTTCGATCAACTCGAGATATTCCGCGTCGAGCACGGTTGCGCTCGCGGTCACGGTCAGCCTTGGCGTTACCGGCAGGTTGAGCGAAATTTCCGCGCCGCGCGAACGCTGCGCCCCTCCCTGGATCGCGACTGCCGGGTTGGCCGGATTCCGCGTCACGATATCGTCCTGGCGGATGCTGAACATGGATGCGGTCAGTTCCACGCCGCTTCCGGTCAGCGAGGTCTTGATGCCGGCTTCGTAGCTATGGCCGGTGGTAAGCTCGAACGCGGCATTGGCGGCGCTCAGGAACAACAGGCCGCCGACCGGTGTCACCGCATGGGTGTATTGCGCGAAGACCTGGGTGCGCGGCGTCACGCTGTAGACCGTGCCCGCGCGCCACGAGATCGGATGATAGGCTTGGCCGTAGCGCTGCACAGCGCCGCTCGTCGCGTTGAGGACATGGCGGTCGAGCGTCACGTTGTCGTAGCGGATGCCGCCGACAAGCAGCCATCGATCACTTATGTTGAGCGCATTTTCAGCGAAGATCGCGAGCGAACCGACGGTCGCCGTCACGTCCTGCCGGGTTGCGAAATTGGCCGGCGTATCGGTCGGAAAGGTGCCGCGCACCGGATTGAACGGATCGATCGCTCCTCCGCTGCCGAACCGACGGGCGGTGTAGAAGTCAGTCTCGCCATATTCGGCGCCGATCGTGAAGCGGTTGCGCAGCCCGCCGATCCGGCCATCGAAGGCGAGATGCAACCGCTGGTTCCAATATCGGTGATCGTGGCTGATATAGGTCGCGCCGCGGCCGATCAGTCCGGTCGAGGCGCTGAAGCCATATTCGTCGGCGTCCCTGTAATCGCGAAAGCTGTCATAGTAACTGGTATCGCTGACAATTTTCAGTTGGTCGCTCAACCCATAGTCCGCGCGAGCGCGCAACCAGGTCGTGACCGATCCGTCATTCCCGTCGCCATAATTGTAGTTGGTTCGCCGCATTGCCCTGTCGAGCACCATCCCCGAACTGCCCGAGACCGCCGACGATGGATCGCGCGCAGACACGCGCGCAATAACCGGCGTGCCGTAATAGGCGGTCTTGAAGCGGTCCTCGAAATGATCGACCGAGACGACCAACGACAGGCGATCACTCGGCTCGAACAGCAATGAGCCGGTGGCGGCGAAGGTGCGGCTGTCGGTGTCGTCGATCCAGCCCGATGAACGTGAGAAAGATACGTTTCCGCGTATGGCAACGGTCTTGCCAAGCGGCAGATTGAGGTCAGCCGCAATTCGCATGGTGTCGAAGCTGCCATAGCTTGCGAGCACCTCCCCGCCAACGCCGTCCAGGTGCGGGCGCCGCGGCACGAAGTTGATCGCGCCGGCGAGCGCGCCCTCGCCGGATGTGACCGATGCCGGGCCCTTGATAACTTCGATCCGCTCGAACGACCATGCGTCCCAGTTGCGCAGGCCGACGTCGGAATTGGCCATGCGTACGCCGTCGTAGAGGTAGTTCACCGCGCGATGAAACCCGCGCATCGACACCGATCCGATCGACCCCGGCAGGTTGCCGGACGCGACGCCCGGTGCCGCGTTCATCGCCTCGATCGCCGAGCGGACGCCCTGCAGCTGGAAATCCTGCTGCGTGATGACATCGACCACCGCGGGCGTCTCGCGGATCGTGAGTCCGAGCCGCCCGGAGATTTCGGTCTTTTCTTCCAGCTGCTGTCCGGTGACGACGACGTCCCGGTCCGGACGCTCCGAAGCGTTCTCTGCGCTCCCTGCGGTCTGTGCGAGAACCGGCGATGCAGTGAGGCAGGTGGCGAGAGCGAGGATAGACGTTTTCATGGATGACTCCTTGTGGGGGTTGCATGGGCACGGCGGACAAGCCGGCGGCGCCAGTGGAGAAGACCGGTCACGAAGAGGACGACAGGCAGCAGGCCGAGGGCCACGGCGAGGATGCGGGTCGCGAGGCCGCCGACCGACCCGTCGTGGAGCACGCGGATCCATTTGGCGGCGGTGGTCCCGGCATTGCCATGCCGTGCGTCGTGGACGGCGAGAAGCTGACCGGAATATTGGTCGACGAATATGAAGCTGCTTGGAAAGCGCTCGTGCGGATCGCCCGGCACCTGCACGCGCATCCTGAACGGCTCGGAGCCGGCACCTGGCACGTCGATGAAGGCGAGGCGAGCACCGGGCAGGGCGCCGCGCGCCGTGGAAAGTGCCTGCGACACCGGGATCTGGGTTCCGTCCGCGGCGCCCGATCGTGGGTCGGGCACGGTGTCTGGCGCAACGATCGTTGCGCTCAACAGCCGTGTCTTCACCACCGGCAGCGCGAGCAGTGCCCCGGTTCCTGCCAGGATGAACAGCAATGCCATCGACCACAGGCCCGAGAGCTTGTGGATATCGCGCAGGCGGCGCAGTGCCACCGCGTCGCGCTTGAACGCGAAGGCCTTGCGCCATCCCGCTCGCGGCCACCACGCGATGATCCCGCTCACCAGCAAAAGCAGCATGGCGAAGCCGGACCAGCCGACGACCTGCCGGCCGGATTCGCCGGCGAGGAGATGCATGTGGAGGTCGTAGAGCCAGCTCATCAGGTAGCCGCCCCACGGCTCCGCGCGGACGATCCTTCGCCCATCGGATGAGAACCACAGCATTTCACGCTCGGCGTGGTGGCTGTGCCGGTTGGACGGGTAAAAACGGGCCGGCAGGGCTCCTGGCTCGCCCGTCACCTCGAACGACCAGCTGCCGTGCGGATCAGGCCTTTGCGCCCGGCCGGTCGCGAGTGCTCTGTCCCATACGGGCGACGACCATCCCGCCGCCGATCCTGATCCCGGCTGCATCGCACGGGAATGCAGCGCGCTGTCGATCTCGACATAAAAGACCAAGGCCGAGCCGGTCGCGCCGAGCAGAGCGAACAGGCCGCCGAGCGCGAGCCCGAGCCAGAGGTGGAACTGGCGCAAGAGGATGCGGACTCGCGAGGTCACGCGCGACCTCGCAGTACAAGCGTTGGCATAAGATTCTCCGGCGAAGCGCAGCCGAAACCGCCAGCGCGATCGGCTGCGCCGTATCTGACGCGGATGCATGTCGCGCTCGCCCGCGACGCGCATCAGCGCGTGCGACCTCAGCCGTTCATGCGGCGGATACGATCAGATTGCCGGTGGACCCCTGAGGGGTGGACGCAGATAGACTGGGGTGGTCGCCGTCGAAGCGGGAGTCGCCCGCATGCCCAGCGCGAGCGCGAACAGGGTCGCGATCGCCAGCAGCAGCGGGTCCGCTGCCCCAAGCGACGGCATCGACAAGCCCGCAAAAGCGCAGGGTTGATCGACTTTCCCTTGATGGTCGTTGCCGGCGGGCTTTTGGTGCTCGAGATCCGGAATCGTTATGACCATGGTCGTCGGCCCGGTGCCAGAGCAGACGCTGACGACGATCTGGCCGTTCACAACGGTCGTCATGAACCCCGAGGGCATGACGAGTTTCATCATTAAAGCCAAAGCGATGATGGCGCAGGCGAGCGGCCGGTTGACCAGGACGAGGCGACGCAACGAATGCACGGGGTGTCCATAACCAGCGGTTGCCAACCTGTCATGCGGGAACGGGGGCGGGGCCGGGCGAACCGGTGATCGTGGCCGCAAGGCGGCGGCGGCGACAGTGGTCGAGATGGTCGCTTGGGGTTTGCGCCCGTCACGGTTTCCGGATGAGGCGCGTGGCAAGCAATCGTGCACCTCTTCGCGCGAGAACTTGGCGTATCAGTCGGGGGCATCGACGATCCCGCAAGCCTCGAATCCTGCCTGATCGTCGTCGAGTCCTTCGCTTAGAATTCTGGGAGAGGCGGCTCCTTCCGACCTCGGTCGGATACCGGCTTCAGCCTTGGCCCCGGCGGATAGCGCGTTTCCTCGGGGAAAATGAGACCGTCGAAGGCGTGGAGTCTCACATTTTCCGAGGTTGCACTGAGATGCCACCCGTCAAGACACCTCACCCCAGGAACGGCGCCGCCACCTCCTTCGGCACCCGCACGAGCCGTCCGCTCGCGCGGTCGAGGATCGCCCAAGTCGTCCGTGCCTCCACCTTCACCCGTCCGTCGCCGCCGGTGAAGCGGACGTGGCGGTCGAAGCGCGCGCCGCGCGGCGCGGCGCCGACCCAGGTCTCGCCGGTCACCACGTCGCCCGCCGCCACGTTGCCGCGATAATCGATCTCGTGCCGGGTCACGACCCAGACATAGGCTTCGGCATGTTCGGGCGGGGCCACCGCGCGCCAGTGGGCGACGGCGATGTCCTGGATCCAGCGCACCCACACGGCATTGTTGACATGGCCCAGCTCGTCGATGTGCTCGGGCAGGGCGGTGAAGCGCATCGCGAAGGGCGTCATGGGCGAAAGTCTAGCCGATCGGGGCGGCGCTTCCTACCGCGTGGCGCTCCTGTCCCAGTCCGCGTGCGCGGCGTCGCCGACGAAGCCCAGCCGCGTCACATTGGCGCGCTTGACCGTCGCCAGAACCGTATCGAACCGTTCGTAGCGCGCCGCCGGATCGGTCTGCATGTGCAGCACGGCGGCGGGATCGCGCGTCACCCCTTCGAGCAGCACGGGCAGTTGCGCATCGGCGATCGCCCGCCCGTCCCATGACAGCGCCCCGCTCGCGGCGATCGCCAGCCGATGCGGCTGGTCGGGCGCGCGAGGAACGAAGTCGCCGGCACCGGGCAGGTCGATCGGCACCTTGTGGCTCATCACCGGGATGGTCAGGATCATCATGACGATCAGCACCAGCATCACGTCGATCATCGGGGTGATGTTGATCGCCGACAGCGGCTCGGGCTGGCGGTAACGGGCGGCGGCACGCATGACGGCATCCTCCTGATCGTGATGTTGCAACGTCTCATCGAGGGGCCGGCTTGTCAAGCCGACGTCGTGGGCCGCCCTGCCCTAGCGTATGAACAGGCGCGGAATCATGCGCGGCGATCGCGACAGGAGTTGCGCCTTCTCGGGATTGGCGCCGATCCCGTGGCGCGTCACCAGCGGGTCTAGGCAACCGTTGCGATCATGGCGCAGGACGGTCTTGATCTCGGCAGCCGGGGGCTGGTCGCCGAGCTTCAGCGACGGGAGGCGCTTGCGGGCCTGGACTTCCTGCGCGCTCGGCCCGCAGACCGGCTGCGGCGCGGTCTGCGCTGTCGCCGGACTGGCGATGATGGCCAGAAGCAAGGCCTGCATGGTCGGTCTCCTCAGCAATTCTCATATTTCCAGTTGCGCCGCTTGCCTTCGCGCAGCCACTCGATCGTCTGCGCGACGCGCTTCCTGCGGGTCTCGTCGCGTTTCGCCTCCGCAATCCACTCGCAATATTCCCGACGGCAACTCGGCGGGAAGCCGGTGAAGGTCGCGTTTGCCGCCGCATCTTCCGCCAGCGCCCCGGCCAGCGCGGGGGGCACGTCTGCCTCGGGCCGGGGCAGTTTCGTCGCCCGCTTCGCCACCGTCCCGCTCGCGATCAGTGCCGCCGCCTCGCGCACCTGCGTCTCGAACGTCGCGGCGCCGGGCAGGTCGGCCAGCGCCGTGATCCTTCCCATCTGGCCCATCGCCTCGCCTTCACGGCCGGTCGCGGTTTCCGCGCGGTTCCAGAAGCCGAAGGTCGCATGGGCCTTGAACGCAGCCATGTTGGCGAGCGGCCGTCCGCCGAACACGAATGCCGGCACGCCCCATTTGACCGTTTCCTCGACGCCCGGCGCGGCGGCATGGACGCGTTCGCGCAGCCATATCAGGATCGGCCGCGCAAACGCGGCGCGTCCGGCGATATAGGCATCGACGCGGGGATCGCGGGTCATCGCCGCGATGCTGCGCCCCTGCCCCGGCCGGCGTCAAGTCACGGGCGCAGCGCCACCGCGTCGCCATCGCCCAGCGCCGCGTCCGCGTCGTCAGCACCGTCCTCGAAATCCTGCTGCAGGTCGTCCTCGACGATGTCGGCTTCGTCCTGCGCGACGTCCTCGTCCTCCTCGGCGGTCTCGTCGGCCAGCATCTCGATCGCATCGGGATCGTCGTCTTCCAGCGGCTCCCCGCCCAGATCGGGCGCGAGGTCGGTCAGGATCGTGCCGTCGCCGGGCCCGTCGCGCGTCGCCTCCAGAATTTCGGCGCGCTGGCTCTCGTCGTATCCGTCCCCGTCATAACCGTCGTCGATCGGCCCGCGCTCGGGCACCTGATGACCGCCCATGATCGTCTCTCCTTTCCCGGCGGCATGCCGGACAGGAGATCGAACGGTATCGGCTCAGCCCTGTTCCACGTCGTTGCGACGAGCCGCCGGGTCATGCGCCGGGGCGAACAGCCGGCCGCGTTCGGCGATCAGCACGATGATGAGTGCGGTCACCCCCATCACGGTGAAGCCGGTGTAGAGCGGCACCGTCGTGCCATTGTAGCTCTGGCCGATATAGGCTCCGATCACAGCCGCGCCGAGCGTCGCGACGAAGCCCTGCACGCTCGCCGCGGTGCCGGCGATGTCGCCCATATTCTCCATCGCCATCGCTGAGAAGTTGGAGGTCGCCAGGCCGAAGCACATCATCATGATCGCCTGGACAATGATGAAATTGGCGAGCGTCTCGGCATGGGTGAGGGCCAGCAGCAGGTGGATCGCGGCGAACAGGATGAACCCGATCAGCGCGGTGTGCGAGATCACACGGGTGCCCAGTGCCATCACGATCCGCGAATTGGCGAACGAACCGATCGCCATCGTGCCCGCGACCGACGCGAAGATCAGCGCCAGCAGGTGGGGAACGCCGAACACCTCGAAAACAATCTGCTGGATCGATCCGATGAAACCGAACAGCCCGCCCTGCAGCATCGTCGCCGCCAGCGTATAACCCAGCGCATAGCGATCGCGCGCAACCCGCGCGGCGCCGGTGCCCAGCGCGGCGAGGTTCATCGGCCGACGATCCTCGGGCGCCAGCGTCTCGGGCATCCGCGCCAGGAACCACAGCAGGATGATCGCCGCGACCAGCGCGATCCCGCCAAAGATCCACCGCCAGCTACCCACTTCCAACACCGCCTGGCCGAACGCCGGGGCCAGCACCGGCGCGATCATGAAGAAGATGAAGGCGAGACTCATCACCCGCGCCATCGCGCGCCCGGCGTAGCAGTCGCGCACCAGCGCCACGGTGACGGTCCGCGCACCCGCCACCATCGCCCCCGACGCCACGCGCGCGGCGAGCAGCAGCTCGAAACTGCCCGCGAACGCCGCGAGCAGGTTGGTCAGCACATAGCCGCTTAGCGCCACCGCCAGCACCGGTCGCCGCCCGAACCGGTCGGTCGCGGGGCCATAGACCAGCATCGCGAAGGCAAAGCCGATCATGAAGGCGGTGATGACATATTGCCGCTCATTGGGGTTGGTGACGCCCAGCTCGCCAGCGATCACCGGAAGCGCGGGCAACATCGAATCGATGCCCAGCGCCGTCAGCGCCATCATCGCCGCGATCAGCGCGACGAATTCGCGAAAGCCGATCGGCGCGCGGTTGGTCGTCGGATCGTCGGGGGAAGGCGCGGTCATGTCGGATGGGGCATTAGGCGGGGGGTGGGGCCAGGTCGACCCTGCTTTCCACCTTTCGTCGTCAGGGTCGCGCCGTGGGCAGCGCCGCCCTGTCGATCCGCGCCGCCACCCCGACGCTACGCCCGGCGAGATTGGGCACCGAATAGCGGATCGACGTGCCGATCACCTGCGCCGCTTCCGACAGCGACAGGCCGCGATCCTGCTGGAGCCATGTCACCAGACCGGAGGTGGCGGCGCGAAGCGCCTCGTCGAGCGATCCGGCCTGACCCAGCACCATCCATTCGCCCGGCGATTCGACGCGCGGCATCGCGATCGCCTTGCGCTTGACCAACTCTACCCGGAACTCGACGTCGAGCGAGGTTTCCAGGGCATATTGGCTGGTCTCGCCGTCGCCCTGCAGCGCGTGGCCGTCGCCCAGGTAGAGCAGGCCACCCGGCTGGTAGACGGGCAGCAGGACGCGGTTGCCGGCGATCACTTCCGGGAAATCCATATTGCCGCCGGCGCGGCCGGTGTCGCCGGTCGACATCGGCGGTGACCCGAACGGGGGCGCCAGCGCCAGCCCGCCGAGCATCGGGCGCAGCGCCACGCGGTGGCCGGCGAGCGCGCCGACAGCACCTTCGGGCGTGGCGAAGCCGCCGGCGCGGTCGAGCCGCCAGCGCACCGCCTTGCCCAGGTCGCCGGCCTTCCCCGCCAGTGCCGGGGTCAGCGCGCGCGAGACGATCGAATCCAGGCTGTCGGCCCAGTCGCGGTTGGGGGTCAGCTTCAGGATATGGACGATCACCGTATCGCCCGGCTCTGCCCCCGCGATGAAGAACGGCCCGGTTTGCGGATTGCCGAACAGCGCGACGGTCGCGCCCGCCGCATCGACGCCGCCCGAATCGATCGTCCGCGTCCGCACCGTATCGCCGGGCCAGATCGTCAGCACCGGCGCGCGGTCTGCCGAAAAGGCGTTGGCATAGTCGGTCGGTGCGAAGTCATGCGTCCGCGGCCCGCCCGGCGGCCGGTCCGGCAGACGTCGCGCGGTGAAGCCGTGGGTTAGTCGGGCACCCGCCTTGTTATGGTCGGGATAGTCGGCGGTCCCGGTGATGCGCGCGCCCGCGACCGTTCCGGCGAATGCGAAGCGCCCGCCGCGCGAATCCGTAACGGTGAAGTCGATCCGCGCGCCGCGCCGCGTGCCGCTGAGCGCCGCGCCGCTACGGTCGCCGCTGACCGCGCTGCCCCTCGCCTCCAGGTTTAGCGTCCAATATTCGGCGGTGCCGAACCGGTCGACCGCCAGCACCCACTGGCCATCGATGGGGGAGCGGGCCGACGCGGGAGCGGCGAGCAGCAGCGCGCCGATCAGCGCGATCAGGAACCGCACCGCCTTCGCCTCAGCCCTTGTACAGCGCGTCGAGCCGGGCGCCATAGGCCTCGCGCAGCACGTGGCGGCGGATCTTCAGGCTGGGGGTCAGTTGCTCGTTCTCGATCGCGAACGGTTCGTCGGCGATGATGAACCGGCGGATGCGCTCGATCTGCGACAACTCGGCGTTGACGCGGTCCACCGCCGCGCCGATCGCCGCCTTGAAATCATGGTCGTCCTTCAGCTTCGCGAAATCGCATCCGGTGCCCGATTTCGCGCAATATTCCTGCGTCCATTCGGGATCGGGCACGATTACCGCGGTCAGATATGGCTTGCGGTCGCCATAGACCATCGCCTGCACCACCGCGTCCTGCAGGGTCAGCATGCCCTCGATCTTCTGCGGCGCGACATTATCGCCCTTGTCGTTGACGATGATGTCCTTCTTGCGATCGGTGATCTTGATCCTGCCCTGCTCGTCGATCACCCCGATGTCGCCGGTGTGCAGCCACGCGCCCTTGCCGGGCTCCGCCGGGTCTGGCTTGAGGACGCGCGCCGTCTCCTCCTCGTTGCGCCAGTATCCGTGCATCACCAGTTCGCCGCGCACCAGGATCTCGCCATCCTCGGCGATGCGCACCTCGGTATCGGGCAGGGGTGGCCCGACGGTGTCGTGCTTCAGCCCCGCCGCCGGGCGGTTGCAACTGATGACCGGTGCCGCCTCGGTCTGGCCATAGCCTTGCAGGAAGGTGAGGCCGAGCGAATCGAAGAACTGGCCGACTTCGGGGTTGAGCGGCGCGCCGCCCGACACCATCGCCTTCATCCGCCCGCCGAACTTCTTTGCGATCTTGGGGCGGAAAACCGCCCCCAGCAGCAGGTCCATCGGCTTGTCGAGGATCGGCACGCCGCCCGCCGCCCTCTTGCCGCCGATGCTGACCGCGCGGTCGAGCATGTAGCTGGAAAGCTTGCCCTGCTTCTCCACCGCCTTGGTGATACGCGTGCGCAGCACCTCGAACAGGCGCGGCACGACGACCATGAAGCTGGGCTTCGTCTCCTCGATGTTCGACGCGAGCTTGTCGAGGCCCTCGCTGTAATAGATCTGAGCGCCCAGCCCGATCGGCAGGTGCTGGCCGCCGGTATGCTCATAGGCGTGGCTGAGCGGCAGGAACGACAGGAATACCTCGTCGTCGGCCCAGCCGAAATCCTCGGCGATGATGGTCAGGGCGCCCGCGACATTGTGCAGGATCGCGCCGTGGTGCTGCATCACCCCGCGCGGGGCGCCGCCGGTGCCGCTGGTGTAGATGATGCAGGCCAGATCGCCGCGCTGCATCGTCGCCTGCGCGGCGACGGTCGCGGGATCGGACGGATGCTCGGCGATCAGCGTCCGCCAGTCGTGGAAGTCGATGGTTCCGGGCTGGCCCAGCCGCAATTCCTCGATCCCGATCACTACCCGCGCGGTCGAGGCGCGCAGAACGGCGGGCATCAGCACCTTGGCGAGCTTGGCGGTGGAAACGATCACCGCGCAGGCGCCCGAGTTTTCCAGGATATGCTGGTGGTCGCGCTCGGTGTTGGTGATGTAGGTCGGCACCGTCACGCATCCGGCGGCCATGATCGCGAGGTCGGAAATACACCATTCGGGCCGGTTCTCCGCGACCAGCATCACCCGGTCGCCGGCGCGCAGGCCCGATGCCTTCAGCGCGGTGGCGAGGCTCGCGACCTGCCGCGCCGCCTCGGCCCAGCTGGTCGAGACCCATTTGCCGCCTTCCTTGGCCCACAGGAACGGCGCGTCGCCCCGCTCGGCGGCGCGGGTGAAGAACATCGTCACCAGGCTGGGGAAATGTTCGAAGGTGCGAACGGCCAAGATGTCTCTCCTGTGGTGCGGTCGCTCTGTCGTGGCGCCGCTGTCCGAAATCTGCGCGGGCCGGCTATTCGGGCGGCCGGTTGGGATCGCGGCTGAACCGCTTGATCTGGGTGACATGGCCGGTCTCGTCGCCCGCCACGCCCTCGCTGCGCGGATCGGCGCCGCCCGCCCAGCGCCCGCCGACCCATTCGACCGCGTTGGCCTTCAACCCCAGCGGCGCGACGGTCACCCGCTCGCCCAGCGCCTGCAGCGCGGGGACCATCGCCGCGCGCTCGGTGCCCGCCTCGGCGACCCCGCCCGGTCCCGGCGCATAGAGCAGCCCCATCGCTATCGCGTCCTGCGCCGACAGGCCGAAGTCGACCACGCCCATCACCGCCTTGGCAATCTGGGCGATGATCGTCGGGCCGCCGGCCGCGCCGATCGACAGCCGCACGCGGCCTTGTGCATCATAGACGATCGTCGGCGCCATCGAGCTGCGCGGGCGCTTGCCGCCCTCGACCCGGTTGGCGACCAGCCAGCCGCCGCTGTCCGGCACGCGGTCGAAATCGGTCAGCTCGTTGTTCAGCACGATGCCGTTTACCGTCAGGCCCGAACCGTAGACCCCCTCGACCGTCGTCGTCACCGCGACGACGTTGCCCATCCGGTCGGCGACTGACAGGCTTGTGGTGCCCGGTGTCTCGGCCGGCTCGGCGCGCTGCCGCTGCGGCGCGCCGGGGGGCGTGCCGGCGGCGATCGTCGCCATCGTCGTGTCGGGCGAGATCAGCGCCGATCTTTGCGCCAGATAGGCGGAATCGAGCAGCCCGGCGACCGGCACGCGGACATAATCGGGATCGCCGATGTAGAGGTTGCGATCGGCATAGGCGAGGCGCGAGCTCTCGGCGAACAAATGCCAGGCGACGGGCGAATCCTTGCCCAGTCGCCCCAGGTCGAAGCGTTCGAGCTGCTTCAGGATCATCAGCACGGTCAGGCCGCCCGACGACGGCGGCCCCATGCCGCACACCCGGTACGTCCGGTACGGCACGCAGACGGGGTCGCGCGGCTTGGCGGCATAGCTCGCCATGTCGCCTGTCGTCATCGTCGAGGGGCGCACGGCGCTGCGAACGACCCCGACCAGCGCCTCGGCATCCGGCCCGACGTAGAAACTGTCCGGCCCCAGCCTCGCCAGCCGCTCAAGCAGCGCCGCCTGCGCCGGGTTGCGGATCGTCGCCCCCGCCGGCAGCGCGACGCCGCCGGGCGAGAAGATCGCGCGCAGTTCGGGCATGATATGCCCGCCGTTGCGCGCCAGCCCGTCGACGAAGCGCGGAGTGAGCTGCCACCCGTCGCGTGCGAGGCGGATCGCCGGGTCGAACAGCCGCGCCCAGGGCAGCTTGCCGCCGGTCCGGTGCGCCATCGCCATGCCGCGCACCGCGCCGGGCACGCCCACCGATTTCCCCCCGGCCACCGCCTCGCGATAGCCGAGCGGCTTGCCGGCATCATCGTAGAACAGTCGTGGTCCGGCCGCCATCGGCGCGGCCTCGCGCGCGTCGATCGTGTCCAGCCCGCCCGCGACGGCGTGCCGCACCCAGAAACTGCCGCCGCCCAGCCCCGAACTCTGCGGTTCGACGACGCCCAGCGCCAGCATCGTCGCGATCGCCGCGTCGGTCGCGTTGCCGCCGGCCTTGAGGATTTCGACCCCGGCCGCCACCGCGCGCGGATCGGCGGCGCTGACCATGCCCGGTGCGTCGACCGCCGGGGCGGGCGCGGCCGGAGCTCCCGCGGCCGGTGTGCCCGCAACCGGGGCGGACACCGCGACGGGGCGATCGGCGACGGTGGAACACGCCGCGACCAGCGGCAGGAGGGCGAGGACGATAGCTCTCATGGCGAACGACCCTAGGCCGGCCCTTCGCCACGTCAACCGGACGCAACCACTTGTCGTCGTGCTCCGGCGAAGGCCGGAGCGCCGGCAGCCGCAGCCCGATGCCGCCTGCACTCCGGCCTCCGCCGGAGCGCGGTACGGATTGCGTCAGGCGTCCGTCCCCACCGCATCCGCCACGCTCGCAAACCCGTCGCGCGCCAGCAGCGCATCGAGCCCGGTGGCGATCCGCCGCGCGAGGCCCGGCCCTTCATAGACCAGCGCCGAATAGAGCTGGACCAGGCTCGCACCGCCGCGGATACGCGCATAGGCTTCATCCGCGCTGTCGATCCCGCCGACCGATATCAGCGACAGCGCGCCGCCGGTCGCGCTGCGGAAATCGACCAGTCGCGCCCGCGCCAGCATCCTGAGCGGCGCGCCCGACAGGCCGCCCGCTTCGCCCGCGTGCCGCGATCGCAGCGTCGGGCGCGACACCGTGGTGTTGCTGACGATCAGCGCGTCGATGCGGTGATCGATCGCCGCGCGGGCGATCTCGTCGATCTGCGCCGGCTCCAGGTCGGGCGCGACCTTCAGGAACAACGGGGTCAGCGCCGCCGCCTCGCGCGATGCCGCCAGCAGGTCGGCCAGCGCCTGTCCGTGCTGCAGGTCGCGCAGGCCCGGCGTGTTGGGCGAACTGATGTTGATCGTCACATAATCGGCGATCCGCCCGGCGCGCCGCACCCCGGTCGCATAGTCGGCGATCCGGTCGGTCGCGTCCTTGTTCGCGCCGACGTTGACCCCCAGCACGCCCGCGCGCTGCCGGGGCAGCCTCGCCAGCGCCGCGTCGATCCCGCCGTTGTTGAACCCCATGCGGTTGACGACCGCGCGATCCTCGACCAGCCGGAACAGGCGTGGCTTCGGATTGCCCGGCTGTGGCAGCGGCGTCAGCGTCCCCACCTCGACGCTGCCGAAGCCCAGGCCGAAGAAGCCCGCCACCGCCTCGCCGTCCTTGTCGACCCCGGCCGCCAGCCCGACCGGGTTGGGAAAATGGACGCCCGCCACCACCTGCGCCAGGCGCGGCGAGGTGGCGACATCGCCCGTCCGCCCGCCGGCGGCGGCCAGCGCGCGGATCGTCAGGCGATGCGCCTTTTCAGCGTCGAGGGCGAAGAGCAGCGGGTGATACCAGGGCATGGACAAAAACCGTTCGGGCTGAGCTTGTCGGGGTTCCCATCAAAGTAGCACTTTGATGGAGCCCGTCGTTGCCCTGCCCTTCTTTTCAAGCGGCGGGAAGAAGAAAGGCAGCCCTTCGACAGGCTCAGGGCGAACGTGGTTGTGCACTGCGACGCAACACCCTATCTGCCCAATCGGATCGATTCCATCCGATTTGAGAATGGTTCGCAACAATGCGTCTCACCGCCCAGGCCGATTACGCCGTCGTCATGCTTTCCGCCGCCGCGCGCCACTGCGGCGTGTCGGGCCGGCTGAACGCGACGTTGATCGCCGAGGAGACCGGCCTGCCGCTCCCGACCGTGCAGAAGCTGGTCAGCCGCCTGAGCGCCGCCGGCCTGATCGAGAGCGCGCGCGGCACCGGCGGCGGCTTCCGTCTCGCCCGCCCGCCCGCGACGATCAGCCTGGCCGACATCGTCGAGGCGATCGAGGGCCCAATCGCGCTCACCGCCTGTGTGGAGGCCGGTGCGCACGATTGCGCGGTCGAGGGCAACTGCCGGGTCAAGCCGCACATGTCCCACGTCAACGGCGCCGTCCGCGGCGCGCTCGCGGGCGTCACGCTCGCCACCCTGTCCGCCGGAGTGCCCGCGTAATGGCGACGAAGAATGCCGAGGCGCTCGCCGCCGCCAACAAGAAGTATGAATGGGGCTTCAGCTCGGACATCGAGCAGGAGTTCGCGCCCAAGGGCCTCACCGAAGACACCGTCCGCTACATCAGCGCCAAGAAGAACGAGCCGGCATGGATGCTCGACTGGCGGCTGAAGGCGTTCCGCCTGTGGCTGACGATGGAGGCGCCCGACTGGGCCAAGCTCAACGTGCCCCCGATCGACTATCAGGACGCCTATTACTACGCCGAGCCCAAGGCGAAGAAGACGATCGCCTCGCTCGACGAGCTCGATCCCGAGATCAAGCGCGTCTACGAAAAGCTCGGCATCCCGATCGAGGAGCAGAAGGTGCTCGCCGGGGTGGAGGGCGCGCGCAAGGTCGCGGTCGACGCGGTGTTCGACAGCGTCAGCGTGGCGACGACGTTCCGCGAGGAGCTGAAGGCGGCAGGTGTCATCTTCCTGTCAATTTCCGAGGCGATCCGCGAATATCCCGAGCTCGTCCGCAAGTGGCTCGGCAAGGTCGTGCCGCAGCGCGACAACTACTTCGCGACGCTCAACTGCGCGGTCTTCAGCGACGGGACGTTCGTCTATGTGCCAGAGGGCGTGCGCTGCCCGATGGAGCTTTCCACCTATTTCCGCATCAATGCCGAGAACACCGGCCAGTTCGAACGCACGCTGATCGTCGCCGACAAGGGCGCGTACGTGTCGTACCTCGAAGGCTGCACCGCCCCGATGCGCGACGAG
Source organism: Sphingomonas sp. (assembly GCF_035910975.1). Classification (GTDB taxonomy): domain Bacteria; phylum Pseudomonadota; class Alphaproteobacteria; order Sphingomonadales; family Sphingomonadaceae; genus Sphingomonas. Next base: position 182,069 of record NZ_JAMHWM010000039.1, on the reverse strand, counting down.
AACCAGCTTCACGCCGCGGTCGTCGAACTGGTCGCGCTCGACGATGCCGAGATCAAATACTCGACCGTCCAGAACTGGTATCCCGGCGACGAGAACGGCAAGGGCGGCATCTATAATTTCGTCACCAAGCGCGCGCTGTGCCAGGGCGCCCGTTCGAAGGTGTCGTGGACCCAGGTCGAGACCGGCAGCGCGATCACCTGGAAATACCCGTCCTGCGTGCTGAACGGCGAGGATTCGGTCGGCGAATTCTATTCGGTCGCGGTGACCAACAATCGCCAGCAGGCCGATACCGGCACCAAGATGATCCACAACGGACGAGGGTCGCGCTCGACGATCGTGTCGAAGGGGATCAGCGCGGGGCGGAGCGACAACACCTATCGCGGCCTCGTCCGCGTCGCGCCGGGCGCGGAGGGCGTGCGCAACTTCACGCAGTGTGACTCGCTGCTCTTGGGCGACCAGTGCGGTGCCCACACCGTACCCTATATCGAAGTGCGCAATCCCTCGGCACAGATCGAGCATGAGGCGACGACCAGCAAGATCAGCGAAGACCAGATGTTCTACGCCATGTCGCGCGGGCTGGATCAGGAGGCGGCGGTGGCGCTGATCGTCAACGGGTTCGCCCGCGAGGTGCTCCAGCAACTGCCGATGGAGTTCGCGGTCGAAGCGCAGAAGCTGTTGGGGATTTCGCTGGAAGGATCGGTCGGTTGACGATCACCCGCCAGATCCTCCCCTGCAAGGGGAGGTGGCAGGCCGCAGGCCTGACGGAGGGGTGTCCTCCTATCGGTAGCGCGATACCCCTCCACCACGCCCTGCCGGGCGCGGTCCCCTTGCAGGGGAGGATTTCACTTGAGGGGAGTGTGGGATGATTGTGCTGATTTTGGCATTGTTGCAGGTGCCCGATCCAATCGACCGAACGAAACTCGACGAGATGGTTCGTCAGTTTCGCTTCTCTGCTGCGCCTCAAATGAAGGGCCAACGTGCATCGTGCAAAGTCGATACGAGTTCGGGCAACGCACTTCTGGATAAACAGCTATGCGAAACCGCCCTAACCTGCTTGCCGCCCAAGGTTGCAAAGATGCCTACGGCCAATGGCTTCCCAGATTGCTTTGCCCCGCGCTTCGATGCGCTGAAAGCAGAATGGGCTAAAGGCCGGCGGGTAGTGCTGCAGTACAAATAGGGGCGACGAGATGCTCAAAATCGATAACCTCCACGCCGAAATCGACGGCAAGCCGATCCTCAAGGGCCTGACCCTCGCCGTGAACGCGGGTGAGATCCATGCGATCATGGGGCCGAACGGCGCGGGCAAGTCGACGCTCGGCTATGTGCTGGGCGGGCGGCCGGGGTATGAGGTGACCGAAGGGTCCGTCCTGTTCCGCCCGTCCGTTGGCGCGGACCGTCCTGTCCCCGTTCGCCCTGAGCTTGTCGAAGGGCCGCCCTTTTCTTCGACCGACGGGGAGAGGAAGGACGGTGCTTCGACAGGCTCGGCACGAACGGGAGAGGGTGGGTCGCCCTCCGACAGCGACGGCGGCTGGATCGACCTCCTCGCGCTCGAACCGCACGAACGCGCCGCCGCCCGCCTGTTCCTCGGCTTCCAGTATCCGGTCGAGATTCCCGGCGTGTCCAACGTCCAGTTCCTGCGCGAAAGCCTGAACGCCCAGCGTCAGCAGCGCGATGAAAAGCCGCTGTCGGGCGCGGAATTCCTGAAACTCGCGCGCGCCCAGGCCGATGCGCTGGGCCTGCCGCAGGACATGCTGAAACGCCCGGTCAACGTCGGCTTTTCCGGCGGCGAGAAGAAGCGCAACGAGATGGTGCAGATGGGGATCATCGGCCCCGCCTTCGCGATCCTCGACGAGACCGATTCGGGGCTGGACATCGACGCGCTGCGGATTGTCGGCGACGGCATCAACCGGATCATGCGGCAACCGACCAAGGCGGTGCTGCTCATCACCCATTACCAGCGGCTGCTCGATTATGTGAAGCCTGACCGGGTCCACGTGCTGGCCGACGGCCGCATCACCCGCTCGGGCGGGCCGGAGCTCGCCCACGAGCTGGAGCGCGAAGGCTATGGCGCGGTGGCGGCATGATCCTCGCCCTGCTCCTCGCGCTCCAGGCGGCGCCCGCGCCCGCGCCTGCCGACGAGGTGACGGTGATCGGCCAGCGGCTGGAAAAGGACTGGAGCGGCCGTGTGCGCTTCACCAAGTCGGGCACGAAATGCGACATCCGCAAATCGACCGGCGATGCGGAGATCGACCGGATCGGCTGCACCGCGATGGAACGCTGTTTCCCGCAATATCAGGCGCGCTACCAGGCGGCGAACGACCGCGCGGTGCGCCCCGACGTCAAGAAGGTGATGCAGGCCGCGCTCAACCAGGAGCTGACCGCCTGCGTGACGAGCGAGCGCAAGGCCGGCATCGCCGCGCTGGCGGCGAAGCGGAGGGGCGGGTGATGGCGACGCTCGCGCTCCCCACCGGCCGCGAAGAGGCGTGGCGGTGGGCGGACCTGCCGGCGCTCGAACGCGCCCGGACGATCGAGCAGCTGGCGACCGGGATCGATCGCGCCACGATGTTCGTCGGGCTGGACGGCCCGCGCTACACCTTCATCGACGGCTATCTCGATCCCGACTGGAGCGAGGTCGGCGACGATCCGCTGATGTCGGCCAGCATCACCAGCGATCATCCACTCGGCCTGTTCGCCAACGGGCAGGGCTATGAGCTGAACGTCCGCTCCGGCGGTGCGGTGATGATCGAACTGCTCCACGTCGCGGCGGGTGGCGAGGCGCACCTGCCGCTGCGGATCGTCGGCGCGGAGGATTGCGCGATCACCCTGGTCGAAACCTTCGTCGGCACCGGCTGGGCCAACCGGCTGACGCAGGTGGAACTGGGTCGCTCCGCCCGCCTCCAGCGCGCCGTGCGGGTGCTGTCGGACGGCGGCTTCGTCTCGACCCGCGACGAGGTTTCGGTGGGACAGGGCGCCAGCTATGTCGCCACCTTCCTCGGCGCGGGGAACGCGGGCACGCGCTTCGACGCGCAGATCGATATGGTCGGCGAGGAAGCCTATGCGGAGATGGGCGGCGCGCTGCTCACCCGCGACGCGCTTCGCCAGGAATGCGCGGTGCGCGTCCGCCACGCCGCCGCCCACGGCAACAGCCACCAGACGTGGCGCGCCGTCGCCGCCGACAAATCGACCGCCAGTCTGGCCGCCGCGGTCGAGGTCGCGCGTCACGCCCAGAAGACCGACGGCGAACAGTCGCTGCGCGGCCTGCTGCTCCAGCGTACCGCGACGGTGAACCTCAAGCCCGAACTGGAAATCTTCGCCGACGACGTCAAATGCGCGCATGGCGCGACGGTTGGCGAACTCGACAGGCGCGCACTGTTCTACCTCGAATCGCGCGGCATCCCGCCGGCCCGCGCCCGCGCGCTGCTGACTCGCGCCTTCGTCGCCGACGCGCTTGACCGGATCGGCGACGAAGCGGTGCGCGATGCGTTCGCCGCAGATGCCGATGCGTGGCTGGAGGCGGCGCTGTGAGCGAGGTGCGGCAGATCCTCCCCGGCACGGGGAGGGGGACCAGCGAAGCTGGTGGAGGGGGCATGCCGCCTGGCGAGTCGCTCGCGGCGCTCCCCCTTCACCCCGACGCTGCGCGCCGCGGTCCCCCTCCCCGTGCCGGGGAGGAGTTTGCGCCGCTCGACGCGCTCGCCGATTTCCCGGCGATCCCGGCCGGCTGGGCCTATCTCGACACCGCCGCAACCGCGCAGAAGCCGCAGCCGGTCATCGACGCGATCACGCGCGGCTATGCGCGGGATTACGCGACGGTCCACCGCGGCGTGTACCAGCGCTCGGCCGACATGACCTTGGCCTATGAGGCGGCACGTCGCCGCGTCGCCGGCTTCATCGGCGCGCAGGAAGACGAAATCGTCTTCGTCCGCGGCGCGACCGAGGGGATCAACCTCGTCGCGCAATGCTGGGCGGGGACGCAGCTTCGCGCCGGCGACCGCATCCTGCTCTCCGCGCTGGAGCACCACAGCAATATCGTGCCGTGGCAGATGGTGGCGGAGGCGAACGGGCTGGCGATCGACGTCGTGCCGCTGACCGACGATCACCGCATCGACCTCGATGCGATGGCCGCGATGCTCACCCCCGCGCATAAGCTGGTCGCGCTCGCCCATGTCTCGAACGTGCTCGGTTCGGTGCTCGACGTGGCCGGCGCCGCCGCTCTCGCCCACGGCGTCGGCGCGAAGCTGCTGGTCGACGGCTGCCAGGCGGTACCGCGCATGACCGTCGATGTGGCGGCGCTCGGCTGCGACTTCTACGTCTTCTCGGGCCACAAGCTCTATGGCCCCACCGGCATCGGCGTGTTGTGGGGCCGCGCCGACCTGCTTTCCGCGATGCCGCCGTACCAGGGCGGCGGGGCGATGATCGATCGTGTCACCTTCGAACGCACCACCTATGCCCCCCCGCCCGCCCGGTTCGAGGCGGGGACGCCGCACATCGTCGGCGTGCTCGGGCTCCATGCCGCGATCGATTATGTCGAGGGGGTCGGGCTGGAGCGCATCCATGCGCACGAAACCGCGCTGGTGCAGGCGACTCGCGACGCTCTGAGCGCGATCAATTCGGTGACATTGTTCGGACCGGAGGATTCCGCCGGCATCGTCAGTTTCGCGGTGAAGGGGGTGCATCCGCACGACATCGGCACCATCTTGGACGAAAGCCGGGTCGCGATCCGTGCCGGCCATCACTGCGCCCAGCCGCTGATGGTCCTGCTCGGCGTTCCGGCGACCGCGCGCGCCAGCTTCGGCGTCTATAATTCGCTGGATGACGTCGCGGCACTGGCGCGGGGAATCGAACGGGTCACGAGGATATTCGGATGAAGGTCGAGGAAGTGGAGAGCGTCGAGGCCCCGCCGCGCGCGCGGGTCGAGGACGCGCGCGATGGCTATGAGCGCAAGCGCGACTATCTCACCGGCTTCCTGGCGCAGAAGCCCGAGGGGCTGAAGGCCGGCGAGCCGGGCGGCGAAACCTATGAGGCGATCATCGCCGCGCTGAAGGACATCTTCGACCCTGAAATCCCTGTGAACATCTACGAACTCGGCCTGATCTACGGCGTCGAGGTGACCGATGACGGGCACGCCGTCGTCACCATGACGCTGACGACGCCGCACTGCCCCGTCGCGGAATCGATGCCCGCCGAAGTGGAACTGCGCGTCGGCGGCGTGCCCGGCGTCGGCACCGTCGACGTCAACCTCGTCTGGGATCCGCCGTGGGACCCGTCGAAGATGTCCGACGAGGCCAAGCTCGAACTGGGGATGCTGTAAGATGGCCACCACCCGTCCGCGCCCGGCCGTTCTGAACCTCACCGATCGTGCGCAGGCGCGCGTCGCCGATCTGATGGCGAAGGCGCCCGACGGCGCGCTCGGCGTCAAGCTGTCGACACCGCGCCGCGGCTGTTCGGGGCTCGCCTATTCGGTGGACTATGTGACGGAGGCCAAACCGTTCGACGAGGCGATCGCGACACCCGGCGGCACGCTCTACATCGACGGCGCGTCGGTGCTCTATCTCGTCGGCAGCCGGATGGACTGGGTGGAGGATGATTTCACCGCCGGTTTCGTGTTCGACAACCCGAATGCGAAGGGCGCGTGCGGCTGCGGCGAAAGCTTCACCGTCTGACGCCGTCGCCGCGCGGCCGGATCACAGCGACCGCGCGATCAACAGCTTCATGATCTCGCTGGTCCCGCCGTACAGCCGCTGCACCCGCGCCCCGCGCCACATCCGCGCGATCGGATAGTCGTTGATATAGCCGTAGCCGCCGTGGAGCTGGAGGCAGACGTCAAGCACCTCCCACTCGGTCTCCGTCACCCGCAACTTGGCGATCGCCGCCGTCGTCAGATCGAGCGTGCCGGCCATCTGGCGTTCGATGCAGTCGCCGACGAAGACCTTGGCGACGGTCGCCTTCGCCTTGGCGTCGGCCAGCGCGAACTGGGTGTTCTGGAACTCGATCACCGCCTGGCCGAACGCCTTGCGCTCGCGGACATAGTCGATTGTCGCCGCGATCGCCTTATCCATCGTCTGGACTGAACCCACCGCGATGATGAGCCGTTCGCGCGGCAATTCGGCCATCAGTTGCGCGAAACCGCGCCCCTCGACACCGCCCAGCAGATGGTCGGCCGGCACCCACACGTCGTCGAAGAACAGCTCCGACGTGTCCTGCGCATCCTGCCCGATCTTGTCGAGCTTGGCGCCGCGCCGGAATCCTTCCACCTCGGTGGTGTCGACGATCAGCAGCGACACGCCCTTGCCGCCGGCGCTCGGATCGGTCTTGGCGACGACGACGATCAGGTCGGCGATCTGGCCGTTGGAGATGAAGGTCTTGGCGCCGTTGATCCGGTATCCGTCGCCGTCCCTGACGGCGGTGGTGCGCACCGATTGCAGGTCGCTGCCCGCGCCGGGCTCGCTCATCGCGATCGCCGATACCCGCTCGCCCGAACACAGCATGGGCAGCCAGCGGCGCTTCTGATCCTCGGTGCCGTGCGCCAGGATATAGGGCAGGATGATGACATTGTGCAGCGACAGCGCAAAACCGTCGACATTGTGCTTCGCGACCTGTTCGACCAGCACCACGTCGTGGCGGAAATCGCCGCCGCCGCCGCCATATTCGGCCGGGATGGCGACGCCCAGCAGCCCCGCCGCGCCCGCCTCGCGCCAGAAATCGCGCTCGACCTGCCCGTCCTCGCGCCACCGCGCGACGCGCTCCGGCGGAGCGTTCCTCTCGAAGAAGCGGCCGGCGCTGTCGGCGAGCATCTCCAGCTCGGGATCGCGCATGCAGGCCGGTGGCGGAACGTCGATCGCGGACATGGCCTCTCCTATTTGGCGGCCAGCCTCGCACAAGGGTGACGTTTACGGCAAGTCGTCGCCGCGCAAGGGATAGCTCGCGCCGACATGCCGTTCGCCCCGCACCTCGGCCAGCGCCGCCTGGCGCGCGCGTTCGGCATAGCCCGCGCGCTGCGCGTCATCCCGGCGATCATGGCAGGCGGGGCAGGCAATGCCCTCGCGGTAGAGCGGCGAAGCGCGGTCCGCCGCGCTCACCGGCATCCGGCAGGCGCGGCACAGCGCGTGGGTGCCCCCGGCCAGGCCGTGCGTCACCGCGACGCGCTCGTCGAACACGAAACACTCGCCGCGCCACAGGCTCTCGCTTTCCGGCACCGTCTCCAGATAGTTCAATATGCCGCCCTTCAGGTGATGGACGTCGTCGAACCCTTCCGCACTCACCAGCGCGGTCGCCTTCTCGCACCGGATGCCGCCGGTACAGAACATCGCGATCCGCTTGCCCTCCAGCCGGTCGCGATTGGCGCGGACCCAGTCGGGAAACTCGCGGAAGCTGGCGGTCGCGGGATCGACGGCGCCTTCAAAGGTGCCGATGCCCACCTCATAGTCATTGCGCGTGTCGATCACGATCGTGTCGGGATCGGCGATCAGCGCGTTCCAGTCGGCGGGCAGCACATAGGCGCCCGCCCCCGCGACCGGATCGACGCTCGCGACGCCCATCGTCACGATCTCGCGCTTCACACGCACCTTCATCCGGTGGAACGGCGGCGTCGCGGCACGCGATTCGCGCACCTCCAGCCCCGCGCAACCGGGGAAGGTGCGGATATGGTCGATCACCGCCGCGATACCGTCGTCGCTGCCCGCGATCGTGCCGTTGATCCCCTCGCCCGCCAGCAGCAGCGTGCCGTTGACGCCCTGTTCAAGGCATGTCGCCAGCAGGCCGGGCTTGAGCGCGGCGGGGTCTGGAAATGAAGCGAAGCGATAGAGCGCCGCCACGCGGATCGGCAGGTCGGCCACGGCTCAATCCACCCAGTCGAGCCCGATATCGCGATACAGGCCGCGATCCTCCTCCCATTTCGGGTTCACCTTGACGTGGAGGTAGAGGTGGACGGGCACGCCCAGCAGCGTCTTGAGTTCGGCCCGCGCCTTCGCGCCGATCTCCTTGATGCGGCTGCCGCCCTTGCCCAGCACGATCGCGCGCTGGGTATCGCGCGCGACCAGGATCTGCTGGTGGATCTCGACCGACCCGTCGTCGCGCTCGGTGTATTTCTCGGTATCGACCGCGCTGTCGTAGGGCAGCTCGGCGTGGAGCTGCAGGTACAGCTGCTCGCGCGTCACCTCGGCCGCGAGCATGCGATCGGTCATGTCGGCGACCTGATCGTCGGGGAAATGCCACGGCCCCGCCGGCATCCGCGCGGCGAACGCGGCCTTCAGTTCCGGCACCCCGTCCCCGGTCGTCGCGCTGACGAAATAGGTGTCGTCGAACGCCAGCAGCGCGTTCAGCTTCTCCGCGGTGACCAGCAGGCGCGGCTTGTCGGCGATGTCGACCTTGTTGAGGATCAGCAGCTTGGGCTCGCGCCGCCCTTTCAGCGATTCGATGATTTCGGTGACCTTGCTGGCGACGCCGCCCTTGCCGTCGATCACCAGCGCGATCAGGTCCGCCCCTTCGGTGCCGCTCCATGCCGCCGAAACCATCGCGCGGTCCAGCCGGCGCTTCGGTTCGAAGATGCCCGGCGTGTCCATCAGCAGCAACTGGGTGTCGCCCTCGATCGCGATCCCCATCAGCCGCGCGCGCGTGGTCTGCGCCTTGGGACTGACGATCGCCACCTTCTGCCCGACCAGCGCGTTGACCAGCGTCGACTTGCCGGCGTTCGGCGCGCCGACCACGGCGATCAGGCCGCAGGATTGTGGGGAAAGACTTTCATTCATTTCGTTCGTCCTGAGCTTGTCGAAGGGCGTTTGTCCCGCACCCTCACCCCGCCACCTCCGCCAGCAGCGCGACCGCCGCCGCCGTCTCCGCCTCCTGTTTCGACGCGCCCTCGCCGGTCGCCTCGGCGAGCTTGCCGATCGATACCTTCACGGTGAAGCGCGGGGCGTGATGCGGGCCGGAGCGGTCGAGAATCGCATATTCGGGCGGGCGGCGGCCCTTGGCGGCGGCCCATTCCTGCAATGCGGACTTCGGATGCTGCGGCGCCTTGCCCTGGTGGTCGATGCGGTCGGCCCACAGCCCCCGCACGAAATCACGCGCCGCGCCAAAGCCGGCGTCGAGGTACAGCGCGCCGATCAGCGCCTCCATCACGTCGCCCAGCACATTGTCGCTGTCGGCGGCGCCGTCGTCGCGCGCCTGCTTGCCCAGCTTCAGGTGCGGCACCACGCCCAGCGCGCGCGCGACATCGGCGCACGCCGCGCCGGTCACCAGCGCGTTGAGCCGCTTCGACAAGGCGCCCTCGGGCTCGTTCGGAAAGCGTTCGTACAGCCAGTCGGCGATCGTCAGCCCCAGCACGCGATCGCCCAGGAACTCCAGCCGCTCGTAATTGTCGCCCGACTGGCTGCCGTGGGTCAGCGCGCGAACGAAACGGGCGCGGTCGCGCGGCGCGGCGCCGAGGGTCGCGGCCAGCCAGGCGTCCAGGTCCAGGCCGCTCAGAAGCCTTCCCCGATCCGGCTCCAGCGCGCGGCGGACACCCAGGTCCACGGCTTGATCCACTCGGCACTGCCGTCGGTCGACCAGAAACCGACCAGCGCCTTGCCCTGGATGTTGCCGATCGGAACCATGCCGATCGCCCCGCCCGGACTGGCCGGAAAGCGGCTGTCGGCCGAGGCGTCGCGATTGTCGCCCATCATGAACACATGGCCGGCGGGCACCGTGTAGACGGCGGTATTGTCGGCTTCGTCGAGGTTGCCGCGATCGAGCACGTTATAGCTGCGCCCGCCGGGCAGCGTCTCGCGATATTGTTCGTACCGACACACCTGGCGCCCGGCATCGCTGGTCTGGAATGCGGCCGGGCATTCCTTGAATGCGGGATAGTTGGGCGTCAGGGGCACGACGAAATCGGCTATGCGCTGTTTCGGCACGCGCTGGCCGTTCAGCACCAGCTGGCCGCTCACCATCTGGATCGTGTCGCCGGGCAGGCCGATCACCCGCTTGATATAGTCCTGCGCATCGTCCGGCGGCGCCTTGAACACCGCCACGTCGCCGCGTTCGGGCGTGCCGGCAAAGATGCGGCCGGGGATCAGCGGCAGCGACCACGGCAGGCTGTGCCGCGAATATCCGTAGTTCCACTTGGTGATGAACAGATAGTCGCCGATCATCAGGCGCGGCAGCATCGACTGGCTGGGGATCGAAAAGGGCGACAGCACGAAACTGCGAAAGATGAACACGACGATGGCCAGCTTGACGAGGAAGCTCAGCGTATCGCGCCATTCGGACTTGGATACGGGCTTGGCGGCGGTGGTCGGTTCGGCCATTCGATCGTCCTGTGTCGCCACGCCTTGCGCGTCAAGCGTTGCAGGCTAGAGCGGCGGCAATTGTCAGCGAGGTGCATATGGTCGATTGGTCGAAGGTCGAAGCGCTCAACCCGCCCAGGCTCACCGAATTGTTCGCGGCCGATACGGATCGGGTGGCGAAATTCTCGGTCGATGTCGCCGGCATCCATTTCGATTTCTCCAAGACGCACCTCGATGCCGCCGCGCTCGCCGCGTTCGAGGGGCTGGCGAAATCCGCCGGACTGGCGGCGAAGCGCGACGCGCTGTTCGCGGGCGACAAGGTCAACGTGACGGAAGGGCGCGCCGTCACCCACACCGCCGAGCGCGGCGAGGGGAGCGAGGAGGACGTCGCCCGCGCCGCCATGCTCCGCGCCCGCATGCGCGCGCTGATCGACGCGATCGAGGGCGAGGCGCTCGGCCCCGTCCGCCACATCCTGCACATCGGCATCGGCGGGTCGGCGCTCGGGCCGGACCTGCTGGTCGACGCGCTGGGCCGCGACGCCGACCGCTACGACGTGGCGGTGGTCTCGAACATCGACGGCGTCGCGCTGGAGGAGGCGCTCGACGCGTTCGACCCGCAGGCGACGATCGTCGTCGTCGCGTCGAAGACCTTCACCACCACCGAAACGATGACCAATGCCGAAAGCGCGCTGGCGTGGCTGCGCGAAGACGGGGTGGACGATCCCTATGGTCGCGTCATCGCGCTGACCGCGGCGCCCGACGCGGCGGTCGAATGGGGGGTCGACGAAACGCGGGTGCTGCCCTTCGCCGATTCGGTCGGCGGGCGCTATTCGCTGTGGTCGTCGATCGGCTTTCCCGCCGCGATGGCGCTGGGCTGGGACGCGTTCGAACAGTTGCTGGAGGGCGCGGCGGAGATGGACCGCCATTTCCGCCTGACCGCGCTGCACGAGAACGCACCGGCGCTCGCCGCCTTCGCCGACCTGTTCTACGCCCAGGTGCGCGGTTGCCAGACGCGAGCGACCTTCGCCTATGACGAGCGGCTGCGGCTGCTGCCCAGCTACCTCCAGCAGCTCGAGATGGAATCGAACGGCAAGGGCGTGACGGCGCAGGGCGTGCCGCTCGACCGGCCGTCGTCGCCGATCGTGTGGGGTGGGGTCGGCACCGACGCGCAGCACGCCGTGTTCCAGCTGCTCCACCAGGGCACCCATGTCGTGCCGGTCGAATTCGTCGCCGCGATCGAGGCGGGCGATGCGCTCGCCCCCGATCATCACGAACAGCTGCTGCTCAACGCCTTCGCGCAAGGGGCAGCGCTGATGAAGGGGCGCGAGAACGCCGCCGATCCGGCCCGCGCCTATCCCGGCGACCGCCCGTCGACGACGATCCTGCTCGACCAGCTCGACGCGCGGACGCTGGGCGCGCTGATCGCCTTCTACGAACACCGCACCTTCGTGTCGGGCGCGCTGCTCGGCATCAATCCGTTCGACCAGTTCGGCGTCGAGCTGGGTAAGGAAATGGCCCGCGCGGCGGGCGAGGGCGGAGGCGATCTCGATTCGTCGACCCGCGATTTGATCGCCCGCGCGTTCGGCGACTGACGCCGGCGGCCGGTCAGGCGAAAGCCGGCGCCGACTTCAGGTGCTGGTACGCCTCGACCACCGCCTGCAGCGCGGCCTCGTGCCGGCGGTCGCCGCCGTTGCGGTCGGGATGGAACTTGCGGACCAGCTCCGAATAGCGGCTGCGCAGCGCCTTGCGGTCGGCATCGGGTGACAGGTCCAGCGTGCGCAGCGCGCGGCGATCCTCGCCCGACAGCGGCTTGCCGTCGGCCCGCCCCTTCGCCTCGGCCATCCTTTCCCTGAACCGCGCGCCGATCGCGTCGATCGGGTCGGCGAAGTCCGACCATTTCGGCGCCTGATCGGCGCCGGACGACGCGAAGGCGCGGGTCTCGCGCTCCCACCCGGCGTACGGCCGCTGGGCATCGTGGATCTCGTCGGGGGTCATTCCGGTGAAGAAGTTGTAGCCCGCGTTGAAGGCGCGAACGTGGTCGAGGCACAGCCAGCGATAGGGGCGTGGCCCGTCGCGACCGGTGCCACCGTCCTCCAGCAAGGGCGCGCGGAACTCGCCCGGCTCGGTGCAACCCGGTTCGGCGCAGAGCCGCCCTTCGGCTTCCACCCGGCCGTGGAACCGCGCCTTCGGCCGCTCGCGTTTCGGCTCGTCCCCGCCCACTCCCATTCCCTTGCGAAAACGGCCTATATAGGTCCGATGACCGACGCCGCCACCGCTCCGCTCGCCCCCGAACCGCTCGAAAGCGTGATCGCCGCCCGCCTGACGGATGCGCTCGCCCCGTCGCACCTGATCGTCACCAACGACAGCCACCATCACGCCGGCCACATGGGCGACGACGGCACGGGCGAGACGCATTTCTCGGTCGATATCGAAAGCGAGGCCTTCGCCGGGCAGAACCGCGTCGCACGCCAGCGGCTGGTCAACCGGGCGCTGGCCGACCTGCTCGAAACCCGTATCCATGCCCTCGCCATCAAGGCCCGCGCGCCGGGAGGCGCCGCATGACCAACGACGATCTGTTCGAAACCATCCTGACGCCGGTCACCCACGATCTGGGCGGGTTCAAGGTCCATCGCACGCTTCCTGCCAAATCCCGCACGATGGTCGGGCCGTTCCTGTTCTTCGACCAGATGGGGCCGGCGATCCTCGACGCCGGCCAGGGCATCGATGTGCGGCCCCACCCGCACATCAACCTGGCGACCGTCACCTATCTGTTCGGCGGGGCGATCGACCATCGCGATTCGCTGGGGACGAAGGCGCGGATCGAACCCGGCGCGGTCAATTTGATGACGGCGGGGCGCGGCATCGTCCACAGCGAGCGCTCGCCCGGCGACGAACGCGCCAAGGGACCGGAACTTTCGGGCATCCAAACCTGGATCGCGCTGCCCGAACGCGTCGAGGAAGTCGATCCGGCGTTCGAACATGTCACCAAGGCGGAACTGCCGGTGATCGAGGATGGCTGCGCCACCGCGCGCATCATCATGGGGTCGCTGTGGGGCCGCACCGCGCCGACGACGACCCATGCCGGCACGATCTACGCCGACATCCTGCTCGGCCCGACCGGCGCCATCCCGATCGACGCCGAGGCGGACGAGCGCGCGGTCTATCTGTGCGACGGCGCGGCGACTCTGGACGGCGTGCCGCTCGACCGCACCCACCTCTACGTCCTGCGCCCCGGAGTCGCGGCGACCCTGCGCTCGGAGGGCGGCGCGCGGGTGATGCTGTGCGGCGGCGAGGCGATGACGCCGCGCCACGTGTGGTGGAACTTCGTCTCCTCCCGCCGCGATCGCATCAACGAGGCCAAGCGCGCGTGGAAGGCGGGCGAGTTTCCGGTCGTGCCCGGCGACAGCGAGGAATTCATCCCGATCCCCGAAGTGCCCAACACGGTGAGCTATCCGTAACCAGGGCCGTTCGCTTATCGGCAAAACGGCTTGTGAAAGGAAGAGGATGACCGATTTCGACCTGCAGCGCGTGGCGCTTCCGACCGGCATCGAACTCGACGTCGCGGTGGCGGGCGATCCGGCCGATCCGCCGGTAATCCTGCTCCACGGCTTTCCCGAATCGCATCGCACGTGGCGCGACGTGATCCCCGATCTGGCGCGCGACCATTTCGTCCTCGCGCCCGACCAGCGCGGCTTCGCGCGCTCGTCGAAGCCGGAAGGGGTGGAGCATTACGCGCCCGACAGGCCCGTCGCCGACCTGCTGGCGCTGGCCGATCGCTTCGGCATCGACCGCTTCACCCTCGTCGGCCACGACTGGGGCGGCGCGATCGCCTGGATGGCCGCGCTCCAGCATCGCGATCGGGTGGCAAAGCTGGTGATCGTCAACGCGCCGCACCCGTTCGTCTTCCAGAAATCGCTGTTCGACGATGCGGAGCAGCGTGCGTCGAGCCAGTATATCACCGCGTTCCGCAACCCCGGTTTCGAGACGTTCGTCGCCGGCATCGGCATCGACGGCTTCTACGACAAGAGCTTCGCGCCGCACGTCGACACGTCGAAGGTCGGGGCGGAGGAGCGCGCGACCTATATCGACCAGTGGAGCCAGCCCGGCGCGCTGACCGCGATGCTCAACTGGTACCGCGCGAGTGCCGTCATCGTGCCGGGCATCGGCGAGACGCCGGAACGCCCCGCCTTCCTCGACGGCCCGTTTCCGCCGGTCGTCCCGCCGACGCTCGTGATCTGGGGCCTGAGGGACACCGCGCTGCGCCCCGTCCAGCTTGAAGGCCTTGGCGCGCTGGTGCCGGACCTGACCGTCGTGAAGGTGGACGCCGGCCACTTCGTCCCGTGGGAGAACGGCCCGGCGGTGGTACAGGCGATGCGCGACTGGGGTGCCTGAGCAACCGATCGTTTCCCGATCCCGGCTTGATCCGCGCCCGCGCGCGGCCCACATGGCCCCTATGCTGATCGAAACCGAAGCCACGCCCAACCCGGCGACCCTGAAGTTCCTGCCCGGCCGCGCCGTGATGGACGGCGGCACGCGCGACTTCGCGACGCCCGAGGAGGCCGAGGCCTCGCCGCTGGCCGAGGCGCTGTTCGGCCTGGGCGACGTGACCGGCGTGTTCTTCGGCCGCGATTTCGTGAGCGTCACCGCCGCGCCCGGCGTCGACTGGCCGGGGCTGAAGCCCGACGTGCTCGGCGTTCTGCTCGATCATTTCAGCGCGAACATGCCGCTGTTCCGCCCCGGTTCCGCCGCCGCCATCTCGGTCCCGGCCGACGATTTCGCCGACGATCCCGCCGATGCCGATATCGTCGCCCAGATCCGCGAGCTGATCGACACCCGCGTCCGCCCCGCCGTCGCCAACGACGGGGGCGACATCGTCTATCGCGGGTTCGACAAGGGCAAGGTCTACCTGCAGATGCAGGGCGCCTGCTCCGGCTGCCCCTCGTCCAGCGCCACGCTCAAGAACGGGATCGAACAGCTGCTGCGCCACTATGTCCCCGAAGTGACCGAGGTTCGCGCGGTCTGATCCGCCTTCAAGGAGCATCCATGTCCGAGAAATTGACCGACACCGCGCTCGACACGATCTTTCGCAGCGCGCGTACCGCCAACGGCTATCTGCCCGACAGCCGCGTGAGCGAGGACGATATCCACGCGATCTACGAGCTGGTGAAGATGGGGCCGACCTCGGCCAACATGCAGCCGGCGCGCTTCGTCTGGCTGGTGTCGGACGAAGCGAAGGACCGGCTGGCCAAGCATTCGAGCGGATCGAACGCCAAGAAGATCCGCGCTGCCCCGGCCGCGGTCGTGATCGGCATGGACGTCGATTTCCATGAGGAACTGCCCTGGCTGTTCCCGCACGATCAGACCGCGAAGACCTGGTTCCCCGATCCCGCCGCGCGCGAGGTCGCCGCGCTGCGCAACTCCTCGCTGCAGGGCGCCTATTTCATCGTCGCCGCGCGCGCGCTTGGCTTCGACGTCGGGCCGATGTCGGGCTTCGATAACGCCAAGGTCGATGCCGAATTCTTTGACGGCACGTCGGTCAAGTCGAACTTCGTTGCCACCTTCGGCCATCTCGATGCCGCGACGATCTTCGATCGCAGCCCGCGCCCGGCGTTCGAGAAGTTCAACACCGTCCTTTGAGCACGACTCTCGTCATCGATACCGCCACCGCGGCCTGTTCGGTCGCGCTGCTCGACGGCGACCGTATCGTTGCGGCGATCCACGAGGTCGTCGGGCGCGGCCATGCCGAACGGCTGGTGCCGATGATCGCCGAGCTGCCCGGCGGCGGCCGCGCCGATGCGGTGCTGGTCGATTGCGGCCCCGGCAGCTTCACCGGCCTGCGCGTCGGGATCGCCGCCGCGATCGGGCTGGGCATCGGCTGGGGCGTGCCGGTGGCGGGCTATTCGTCGATGACGCTGGTCGCCGCCGCCGCCTTTGCGGACCATGCCGACTGGTCGCAGCTTGCCGTCGTCCTGGAAGGCGGGCACGGTGAGGTGTTCATGCAGGCGTTCGACCGCCCGACAGCGCCCGCAGGCGCGCTTGCCTCGCTCTCGCCCGAGGCGGCCCTGGCCGCACTCGATGGCCGTCCCGCGATCGGCAGCGGGGTGAAGTATCTTGGGTCGGGCACCGAAGCGCTGCCCGACGCCGCCCGCGCCATCCTGTTGCCCGACCCGCTGCGCGCGCTGCCGCCGCGCCCGATCTACGGCCGCGCGCCCGATGCCAAGGTGCCGCAGCGGGCATGAGCACCGCGCCGCAGCCGCGCTTCGTCGAGCTTCGCGCCGGCGCCGCGACCGATATGGCCGCGGTCGCCGCGGTAATGGCGGCCGCGTTCGATCCGCGTTTCGGCGAGGCATGGTCGTCGTCGCAATGCCTGGGAATGCTCGCGCTGCCCGGCGTGTGGCTGACGCTGGCGCGGGACGAGGACGCGGCGGTCGCCGGCTTCGCGATGGCGCGGGTCGTCGCGGGCGACGCGGAGCTGCTGCTGCTTGCCGTCCGCCCGCCGGCGCGCGGCCGCGGAATCGGTGCTGCCCTGCTGCGTAGCGTCATCGCCGACGCCCGCGACCGCGACGGCGAACGGCTCAATCTCGAGATGCGCGCCGGCAATTCCGCCGTCGCGCTCTATCGCGCGCACGGCTTCGTCCAGGTCGGCGCGCGCCGCGACTATTATCGGGGGTCCACCGGCGAGCGCCACGACGCGCATACCTACGCGCTGACGCTGGATTGAATTGCGAGTCGCTTGCGCTTCCAACTGGGGAGCGTTCGCACTACATCCGTTCCATGCCCCGCAAGATCGATCTCGAAGCCCTGTGCCATGAAAAGGGCCTGCGCATCACCGAACAGCGCAAGGTCATCGCGCGCGTCCTGTCCGAAGCCGAGGATCATCCCGACGTCGAGAAGGTGTATGAACGCGCCTCGGCGATCGATCCGGGCATCTCGATCGCGACGGTGTACCGCACCGTCCGCCTGTTCGAGGAGGCCGGCATCCTCGACCGGCATGATTTCGGCGACGGACGCGCCCGCTACGAACCCGCGCCCGACACGCACCACGACCATCTGATCGACGTCGAGACGGGCCGGGTGATCGAATTCGTCGATCCCGAACTCGAATTGCTCCAGAAGCAGATCGCCGAGCGGCTGGGCTTCCGCCTGGTCGATCATCGCATGGAGCTGTACGGCGTCAGTCTCGATCGCAAGGCGTAGCGTGCACGCTGCCAGCCCGTGCTGGCTTCGCGACGCGCAGGCCCGGCCCGCGGACCTCGTGCCTGTCCGGCGATGCGGCCTCGTCGCGGCGACATCGGCGATTCGATGACGATCGCCGCCCTCGAGCCGCGCTATTCGCTTGCGGCGAATCTCCGCTTCGGCGCGCGCCTCGGCGGCATCATCCTCGTCCTATTGCTCGCGCTTCCGTTCCACGGCCTTTGGCGGCTGGTCCGCATCTCGTCGCCCTGGCCGATGTACTTCCTTGCCGCCGTGGCGTGGATCGCGGGTGCGCGACGTCGCACGATCGGGTGGCCGGTGCGCCGCAACGTCGTGTTCCTGTCGAACCACCTCAGCTGGCTCGACATCCCGCTGCTCGCCGGGCGCAGCGGCAGCGCCTTCGTCGCCAAGGGAGAGCTCCAGCGCACGCCGGTTATCGGCTGGCTGTGTGGCCTCAACAAGACGCTGTTCGTCGATCGCGCGGCGCGGATGGGCGTCGCGGACCAGATCGCCGCGCTGCGCGATGCGCTGGCGGAAACCTGGGCGATCACCATCTTTCCCGAAGGTACGACGGGCGACGGCCGGACGCTGCTGCCGTTCAAGGCCTCGCTGCTGGCGGTGCTCGATCCGCCGCCGCCCGAGCTGGTGGTCCAGCCGGTGCTGGTGGATTACGGCGCGGCGATGGCCGACATCTACTGGCCCGACGGCGAACACGGCACGGTGAACGCCCGCCGCATCCTGTCGCGGCCCGGCGGCTTCACCGCGACGCTGACCTTTCTGGAACCCTTCGATCCCGCCGCCTTTCCCGGTCGCAAGGCCGTCGCGGCGGCGGCGCGGGCGCGGATGGACGCGGCGCTCGGCTAGCGAGACGGACGATTTGCGGCTAAGGGCGCCGCACCATGACCTCCCCGAAAACCTTCCACGTCAAGTCGTTCGGCTGCCAGATGAACGTCTATGACGGCGAGCGCATGGCCGAGGCGATGGCCGCCGCCGGCTATGCCGCCGCCACGTCGGAGGGCGATGCCGACCTGGTCGTGCTCAACACCTGCCATATCCGCGAAAGGGCAACCGAAAAGGTCTATTCGGATATCGGCCGCATGCGCAAAGGCCGGCCGGACCGGATGATTGCCGTCGCCGGCTGCGTCGCGCAGGCGGAAGGCGCGGAGATCGTTCGCCGCGCCAAGGTGGACGTCGTCGTCGGCCCGCAGGCCTATCACAACCTGCCCCAGCTCGTGGCGGATGCGGCGAAGGGCAAGGCGGCGATCGACACCGATATGCCCGCGCTCAGCAAGTTCGGCGCGCTTCCCGCCCGCCGCCGCGTCGGCCCGTCGGCTTTCCTCACCGTCCAGGAAGGTTGCGACAAGTTCTGCACCTATTGTGTCGTCCCCTACACGCGCGGGGCGGAGATCAGCCGGCCGTTCGCCGCCATCGTCGACGAGGCGAAGGCGCTGGTCGATGCCGGCGCGCGCGAAATCACCCTGCTGGGCCAGAACGTCAACGCCTGGGCGGAGGGCGGCGAGGATCTGGGCAGCCTGATCCGCACGCTCGATCGCATTCCCGGCCTCGCGCGCATCCGCTACACCACCAGCCACCCCAACGACATGACGCAGGGGCTGATCGACGCGCACCGCGACGTCGAGAAACTGATGCCGTTCCTCCACCTGCCGGTGCAATCGGGCAATGATCGCGTCCTGCGCGCGATGAACCGCAGCCATACGCGCGACAGCTATCTGCGCATCCTCGATCGCGTCCGCCTGGCGCGGCCCGATATCGCGCTGTCGGGCGATTTCATCGTCGGCTTCCCCGGCGAGACGGAGGCCGAGTTCGCCGACACGCTGAGCCTGGTCGCCGAGGTACGCCACGCGATGGCGTTCAGCTTCAAATATTCGCCGCGTCCCGGCACCCCGGCCGCCGACCTGCCCGATCAGGTCGCAGCGGAAGTGATGGTCGATCGTCTCGCCCGGCTGCAGGACGCGCTGGGCCGCGATCAGGCAGCGTTCAACGCCGATACCGTGGGCAACCGCTGTACGATCCTGATCGAGCGCACCGGCAAGCGGCCCGGACAGATGCTCGGCAAGTCGCCCTGGCTGCAATCGGTGATCGTCGAGGACGGACCACCGGTCGGCACGCTGCTGGATGTGGAGATCACGGCGGCGGGGCCGAATTCGCTGACGGGCGTCCCGGTCCTCGCCAGGGCGGCCTGAGCCGACGTCGATGCGCGCTGACTACCGCGCCTACGCCATGCTCGCGTGCACGATGTTCTTCTGGGCGGGCAACGCGATCGCCGGCCGCGTCGTGCGCGACGACATCCCGCCCGCGACCCTGAGCCTGCTGCGCTGGACGGGGGCGCTCGCACTGCTGCTGCCGTTCGCCTGGACGCATCTCCGCCGCGACCGCGCGGCGCTCGTCGCGCGATGGCGCCAGGTGGTGGTGCTCGGCCTGATCGGTGTCGCGTCGTTCAACACGCTCTATTATCTCGGCCTGCACGATACGACCGCCAGCAACGGCCTGCTGCTCCAGGCGCTGATCCCCGGACTGGTACTGGCGTTCGATCGCGCGATCTTCGGCGTCCGGCCGGGCCGTCTCGCGGTGGCCGGGGTGGCGCTCGCGACGCTGGGGGTCGCCGTCATCGTCTTCCGAGGCGACTATCACGCCTTCAGGTCGCTGGCGCTCGGGCGCGGCGACGTCGTCATCCTGATCGCGGTGGGCCTGTGGGCGATCTACACCAGCCTGCTCAGGACCCGGCCGGCGGTGCATCCGCTGAGCTTCCTCGCGGCAACCTTCCTCGTCGCGGTCGTCGCGCTCGCGCCGATCACCGCGCTCGAACTGCTCGGCGGCGCGACGGTGCGGTGGAGCCCGACCACGATCGGCACGATCGCCTATGTCGCGATCCTGCCCTCGCTGGTCGCCTACCTCTTCTTCAATCAGGCGGTGGCGACGATCGGCGCCGGCGCGGCGGGACAGGCGATCAATCTGATGCCGGTATTCGGCGCGCTGCTCGCCGCCGGACTGCTCGGCGAGGCGCTGCACCCCTATCACGTTGCCGGCATGGCGATGATCCTCGCCGGGCTGGCGGTCGGGATCGCCGGATCGCGACGCGTGGCGAAGCCGGGCGCTACGGCCTGATCTCTCCCTGATCCTCGCCGTCCCAGTAATGCACGCGATCGGCATGGACCTTGATGAGGACGAGACCCGGCGTATCGACGCCCTGTTCGAACCAGCGATCAAGATCCTTGACCCAATGCGCCTCGAACGCCGCCCTGTCGCGGATCAGCTCGGCCTTTCCCTCGGCCGCGACGAACACCGGCGGCTTGCCGAGCAGCCCCTTGTTACCGTGGAGCGTCAGGCCGACGTTCGGGTCTGCGGCGATCTCCCGCGCCGTATCGGTGGTGTCGAGCGCGAAGAACCAGCTGTCTCCGTCGTAATCGACGTCGCGGTTGTTGCTCATCGGCCGCGCGGCGATGCCGCCGTCGGCGGTCTTGGTCGACAGCATGGTGAAATCGATGTCGCGCATGATTTCGGCGACGTCCTGCATGGTCTTGGGCACGGGCGTGTCTCCTTCGCCATGCAAAGCGGTCGGCCGGCCCGCCGGTTCCGCTGTGGCACCGTCGTCACGCCTGTCGGGGAAATCGCGTCGCCGCGCACTTTATCGCTGTCCTACACGCGCCGCCTCTGCCACATTCGCGCCCGACGATGCAGCGAACCCGCTCCCTCCCTCGTTACCCCCGCCAGCCCCCGCCCCGATTTGCCGCCCTCGCGCGCGTGGCAAGTCTCAACTTTATCAACTTTCGCGCGCCTGGTCCTCAAGGAGCCCGATGAGCCGCAAGCCCGTCCCTGCCCAGTCCGGCGAACGCAGCCGTGCCGAGGTGACCTTCGACCGTCCCGAACTGCTCCCGCAGCTGTTCGGGGAATATGACACCAACCTGGTCGCGCTGGAAAACCGGCTGGGCGTCTACATCACCGCCCGCGGCAACCGGGTGCAGGTGGAGGGGACGGCCGAACAGGTCGCGCTCGCCCGCGACGTGCTGAACGGCCTACACACCCGCATCCTCCAGGGGCAGGACATCGATCCCGGCATGGTCGATGCGGTCATCGCGCTCGCCGCCCAGCCGACGCTGGACGGGATCATCTCGGCCGAACGTGGCGGCATTCCGCCGATCATGATCCGCACGCGCAAGAAGACGATCGTGCCCCGCACCATCGCCCAGACGCACTACATGCGCGATCTGATCGCCAACGACGTCATCTTCGCGCTGGGGCCTGCGGGCACGGGCAAGACCTATCTCGCGGTCGCACAGGCGGTGTCGCAGCTCATCACCGGCAGCGTCCAGCGCCTCATCCTGTCGCGCCCGGCGGTGGAAGCGGGCGAGAAGCTGGGCTTCCTGCCCGGCGACATGAAGGAAAAGGTCGATCCCTATCTCCGCCCGCTCTACGACGCGCTGCACGATTGCCTGCCCGCCGAGCAGGTCGAACGGCGGATCGCGAGCGGAGAGATCGAGATCGCCCCGATCGCCTTCATGCGCGGGCGCACCCTGGCCGATGCCTTCATCATCCTCGACGAGGCGCAGAACACCACGCCGATGCAGATGAAGATGTTCCTGACGCGTTTCGGCGAGGGCAGCCGGATGGTGGTCTGCGGCGATCCCAAACAGGTCGATATTCCCGGCGGCGTCGCCGCCTCGGGCCTCAACGATGCGGTCGCCCGGCTGGAGGGGATCGAACGGATCGCGGTAAGCCGCTTCTCCACCGCCGACGTGGTGCGCCACCCGATCGTCGGGCGGATCGTCGAAGCCTATGAGGGCAGCGATGCTTGACGTTGCCGTCCTGCGAGAAGACCCCTGGCCTGACGGTCCCGATTGGGAGCGGCTCGCCACCCGCGCCACGCTGGCCGCGATCGAGCGGACGCCGCAGCGCGACTGGCTGGAACATCAGGTGCAGATCGAGGTCGCCGTCCGCCTGACCTCCGATGACGAAGTCCACCTGCTCAACCGCCAGTACCGCGGGAAGGACAGGCCGACGAACGTCCTGTCCTTCCCGATGGTCCAGCCCGACCTGCTCGATACCGTCACGCAAGGGTCCGACGATGGCGAGGTGCTGCTGGGCGATATCGTCCTCGCCCACGGCGTCTGCGCGGCCGAAGCGGCGGACAAGGGCATCAGCGTCGCCGATCATGCGACGCACCTGATTGTCCACGGCACGCTCCATCTGCTAGGCCACGATCACGGCACCGATATGGAGGCCGAGGCGATGGAGGGGCTGGAGCGCGACGTGCTTCGCGGCCTCGGCATCGCCGATCCCTATCTGATCCGGGAGGATTGACGCCTAACCATGGCAGAAGACCGAAGTAGCGCCGGCAACGGCGACTCCGACAATGGCAGCATATGGAAGGGTCTGCGGACCCTGATCTTCGGTGACGAATCGACCGAAACGCTGCGTGACCAGCTCGAGGAAGTCATCGAGCGGCATGACGAAGAGCAGAACCGGCCGATCGCCGGCGATCTCGCGCCGATCGAGCGCCAGATGCTCAAGAATCTCTTGCATTTCGGCGAACGCGACGCGGGCGACATCGGCGTGCCGCGCGCCGATATCATCGCGGTCGAGGAAGGCACCGCCTTCGCCAGCCTGGTCGCGCTGTTCGCCGAGGCCGGGCACAGCCGCCTGCCGGTCTATCGCGAGAAGCTCGATACGATCGTCGGCATGATCCACATCAAGGACGTCTTCGCGATCCTGGCGACGGGCGCCGCCCCGCCGGACACGATCGGGGGGCTGATGCGCCAGCCGCTCTACGTGCCCCAGTCGATGGGCGCGATCGATCTGCTCGCCCAGATGCGCGCCAGCCGGACGCACCTGGCGGTGGTGCTCGACGAATATTCGGGCACCGAGGGCCTCATCACGATCGAGGATCTGATCGAGGAGATCGTCGGCGAGATCGAGGACGAGCATGACGAGGCGCCCGAAGCGCTGATCGTGCCGCTGGGTGGCGGTGCGTGGCAGGCCGATGCGCGCGCCGAACTGGAGGACATCGCGGAGGCGATCGATCCGCGCCTCGCCGAGATCGACGAGGACGTCGATACGCTGGGCGGCCTCGCCGTGGTGCTGGCGGGCCATGTGCCCGAGGCGGGCGAATGCCTGATCCACCCGAGCGGCTGGCAGATCGAGGTGGTCGAGGCGGACGCGAAGCGAGTGTCCAAGCTGCGGCTGCATCCGCCCCGTCCGGTACCGGAAGGCGTAGAGGAATAGCCCAATTCCCAGCTTGATCGTGAGAGGCGATCAAAGACTTCGCAATTTCGCGTTTTGTCGATCAGGCCGAACCCGGTAGCCATGCGTTGAAGGCGCGTCGCGGACGTGCGCCGGTGCGGATGCGCCGGGCGCACGCCGGGGCGCCGCTCGATCGCATGAGCCTTGCCGTCCGCCCGCACCGGGCGGTGAAGAGCCGGGCCGGGGAAGAGGAGACGATGACGATGGACGCGAAAACCGGATCGATCGACGGGAACGGCGGCGGCTGCCCGTTCGACCATAGCGTGCGCGGCCTGCTCGGCCGCACCAACCGCGACTGGTGGCCGCAGGCGCTCGCCGTCGACATCCTGGCGCCCAACGGCGCGGTCAACCCGATGGGCGACGATTTCGACTATGCCCAGGCGTTCAAGGCGCTCGACTATGCCGCGCTGAAGGCCGATCTGACCGCATTGATGACGGACAGCCAGCCGTGGTGGCCGGCCGACTACGGTCATTACGGCCCGTTCTTCATCCGCATGGCGTGGCACGCCGCCGGTACGTACCGGACGGGGGATGGCCGCGGCGGCGCCAACAGCGGACAGCAACGCTTCGCCCCGCTCGATTCGTGGCCCGACAACGGCAACCTCGACAAGGCGCGCCGCCTGCTGTGGCCGATCAAACAGAAATACGGCCAGTCGATCAGCTGGGCCGACCTGTTCATCCTGGCCGGCAACGTCGCGATCGAATCGATGGGCGGCCCGGTGTTCGGCTTCGGCGGTGGCCGCGCCGACGTCTACCAGCCCGAGAAGGACATCTACTGGGGCGAGGAAGACCAGTGGGTGAACGAAGGCGTGCAGACCCGCATCGATCCCGACAAGGGCATGGATGAACTCGACGGGCCGCTGGCCGCGATCCAGATGGGACTGATCTACGTCAATCCGGAGGGCCCCGGCGGCAACCCCGATCCGCTGCTGTCGGCGCGCGACATCAAGGCGACGTTCGAGCGGATGGCGATGAACCATGAGGAGACCGTCGCGCTGACCGCCGGCGGTCACACCTTCGGCAAGGCGCACGGCAATGGCGACGCCTCGCTGCTGGGCAACGCGCCGGCCGGCGGCGATCTCGCCGCGCAGGGTTTCGGCTGGGTCAGCGCCCACGAAAGCGGCGGCATCGGCGAGCATACCGTCACCAGCGGCCTGGAAGGTGCATGGGTCAACACGCCGACCGAGTGGAGCGAGAATTACTTCCGCCTGCTGCTCGATTACGAATATGAACTGGTCCGCTCGCCCGCCGGTGCCCAGCAGTGGCAGCCGATCGATCAGCGCGAGGAGGACATGGCTCCCGCCGCGCACGATCCGTCGAAGCGCGTGCCGACGATGATGACCACCGCCGACATGGCGCTGAAGGTCGATCCCGAATTCCGCAAGATCAGTGAGAAGTTCCGGAGCGATCACGAGGCGTTCAAGGACGCCTTCGCCCGCGCGTGGTTCAAGCTGACCCACCGCGACATGGGGCCGAAGGCCCGCTACCAGGGCCCGGAAGTGCCGGCCGAGGACCTGATCTGGCAGGACCCCGTCCCCGCCGGCACGACACCCTCGGACGCCGAGGTCGCGGCGGTGAAAGCGAAGATCGCGCAGAGCGGCCTGACCGTCAGCCAACTGGTCAAGACCGCCTGGGCCTCGGCCTCGACCTATCGCAAGTCCGACCATCGCGGTGGCGCCAACGGCGCGCGCATCCGGCTCGCGCCGCAGAAGGACTGGGACGTCAACGAACCGGCGATGCTCGCCAGTGTGCTCGACACCCTCGACGGCCTGCGGGGCGATCTGTCGATGGCCGACGCGATCGTGCTCGGCGGTGTGGTCGGGCTGGAAAAGGCGGGCGCAAAGGACGTGCCCTTCACCGGCGGACGCGGCGACGCGACGCAGGATCAGACCGACGTCGACAGTTTCGCGCCGCTCGAGCCGCAGGCCGATGGCTTCCGCAACTATCTGCCGAAGAAGCTTCGCGTGCTGACCGAAGAGATGATGCTCGACCGCGCCAGCCTGCTCGGCCTGTCGGTGCCGGAGATGGCGGTGCTGTTAGCTGGCTTGCGCGTGCTGGGCGCCAACCACGGCGAGCGCGGCCACGGCCACTTCACCAGACGCTCGGGCCAGTTGACCAACGACTATTTCGTCAACCTGCTCGACATGACCAACGTGTGGAAGGCGGTCGAGGGCAGCGACGACGAGGAATATGTCGCGACCGATCGCACCAGCGGCGGCGAGACGTGGCGCGCCACCCGCGCCGACCTGGCGTTCGGATCGAACAGCGAACTGCGTGCGGTCGCGGAAGTCTATGCCGAGACGGGCCATGAGGAGAAGTTCGCGCGCGATTTCGTGAGGGCCTGGACCAAGGTGATGAAC
Source organism: Sphingomonas sp. (assembly GCF_035910975.1). Lineage (GTDB taxonomy): Bacteria > Pseudomonadota > Alphaproteobacteria > Sphingomonadales > Sphingomonadaceae > Sphingomonas. The sequence goes on along the minus strand of NZ_JAMHWM010000039.1, from coordinate 155,998 downwards.
GCCGACCGGTTCGATCTGGCGGCTTGAGGCACGACGGACGACAGGAGCGGCCGCGGAGGGGAAAGCTCCGCGGCCGTTTCGCGTCTCTGGTTCCAGCATGTGCGGGAGAACGGCGGGAGATGATTGCGTCCGGGGCCCGCGCCCCGTAGTTTCGCCCTATGCGCAAACACGTCCTGATCGTCCTGGCCATCATCCTCGTGCTGGCGGGCGGCGCCTTCTGGTATTTGAGCCGGCCCGACGAGGCGCGGCTGCCGGTCGAGGCGGTGATGGGCCCGCGGCCGGAGATCACGCCACCGCGCCGCCAGTGGTTGCCGACGATCGGCATCGCCAAGGCGGTCGGCTGGAGCGCGGGCGAAAAGCCCGCCGCCGCGCCGGGGCTTCAGGTCGCGGCCTTCGCCAGCGGGCTCGATCATCCGCGCTGGATGTACCGGCTGCCCAACGGCGACGTGCTGGTCGCCGAAAGCAACTCGCCCCCGCGCGAGGGCGGCGGGATCACCGGCTGGGTGATGAAAAAGCTGATGGGCCGCGCCGGAGCGGGCACGCCGTCCGCCAACCGCATCACCCTGTTGCGCGACGGCGACGGCGACGGCGTCGCGGAGACCAGGTCGGCGTTCATGACCGGGCTGAACTCGCCGTTCGGCATGGCGCTGGTCGGCGACTGGCTCTACGTTGCCAACACCGACGCGCTGGTGCGGGTGAAATATGCCGAGGGCGCGACGCGCATCGACGCGAAGCCCGAAGTGGTCGTCACCTATCCCGGCGGCGGCAATCACTGGACGCGCGGACTGGTCGCGGCGCCGGGCGGCCGCACGCTCTACGTCAGCGTCGGTTCGGCCTCCAACATCGGCGAGAACGGCATGGATGTGGAGCGCAACCGCGCCGGCATCCTGGAGGTGTTCCCCGACACGAAGTACAAGCGCCTGTTCGCCGCGGGCCTGCGCAACCCGGTCGGCCTCGCGATCGAGCCGCAGTCGAACCGGCTGTGGACGGTGGTCAACGAACGCGACATGCTCGGGTCCGATCTGCCGCCCGATTACATGACGGCGGTCGATCTCGGCGACAATTTCGGCTGGCCCTGGTATTATTGGGGCGGCTGGCCGGACGCGCGCGTGGAGCCGCGCAATCCTGGCCTTCAGGAATATTCGAAGCGGCCCGATTACGCGCTGGGCGCGCATACCGCCTCGCTGGGGCTGACCTTCGCCGCCGATGCGAAGCTGGGCGCGCGTTTTGCCAACGGCGCCTTCGTCGGCCAGCACGGATCGTGGAACCGCAAGCCGGCGGCCGGTTACAAGGTGCTGTACGTCCCCTTCGCCGCCAACGGATTTCCCGACGCGCAGGCAAAGCCGATCGACGTGCTGACCGGCTTCCTCGACGGCGAAGGGCAGGCGAAGGGCCGCCCGGTCGGCGTCATCACCGACAAGGCCGGCGCGCTGCTGGTTGCGGATGACGTGGGCAATGTGATCTGGCGGGTGAGCGCGCGGGCGGCCGGCGATCAGCGATAGCTGATCGCGGACTCGCCACGGCGGGCAGCGGAATGGCAAAGCCGTTCCGTCTGACGGCGTGGCGAACGGGAGGGCAGAAATGGACGAAGCCGACATCGTCGTGATCGGCGCCGGATCGGGCGGTGCTGCGGCGGCCGGGCGGCTTGCCGAGGACGGGCGCCTGACCGTCGCGGTAATCGAGGCCGGGGGGCGCAACGCCGGCTGGCGCACGACGATGCCCGGCGCGATGCCGTTCCAGACGACGGCGACAAACTGGCAATATGAGACGGTGCCGCAGGCCGGGCTGAACGGCCGGCGCGGATATCAGCCGCGCGGGCGGGGATTGGGCGGATCGAGCGCGATCAACGCGATGCTCTATATCCGTGGCGCGCCTTGGGATTACGATAATTGGGCGGCGCTCGGCTGCGACGGCTGGGGCTGGGATGACGTGCTGCCGGTGTTCCGCCGCGCCGAACGCAACGTGCGCGGGGCCGACGCCTTCCACGGCGCCGACGGCCCGCTATGGGTCAGCGACCAGCGTTTCGCCCATCCCGGCAGCCAGGCGTTCGTCGATGCCGGCGCCAGCCTGCAGATCCCGGTCAATCCCGATTTCAACGGCGCGTCGATGGAGGGGCTGGGCCTCTATCAGGTGACGCAGAAGGACGGCGAGCGCTGGACGGCGGCACGCGCCTATCTGACACCGCGTCCAAACCTGGCGACGATCACCGACGCGACAGTCGAGCGCGTGCTGTTCGAGGATGGCCGCGCCTGGGGTGTCGCCTACACGCGCGGCGGCGAGACCCGGACGATCCGCGCGCGCGGCGCGGTGGTTCTGGCGGGCGGGGTGTTCGCGACGCCGCAGCTGCTGATGCTGTCGGGCATAGGGCCGGCGCGGCACCTGATCGAACACGGCGTAGCGGTGCGGATCGACCGGCCGGCGGTGGGCGCCGACCTGCAGGACCACATCGATTATGTCGCGTCGTTCGAAACCGACGTCGGCGCGTTCATGGGGCGATCGTTGAAAGGCTCGCTCGCCGGTCTTTCGGCGATGTGGCGCTGGTTCCGCAACCGGACGGGGCCGATGACCACGCCGTTCGCCGAGGCCGGCGGCTTCCTGTCGACGCTGGCGGGCCTGCCCGCCCCTGACGTGCAGTTCCATTTCGTGATCGGCATGGTCGAGGATCACGGCCGCGCGCAGGTGAAGGGACATGGCTACAGCTGCCACGTCTGCGTGCTGCGGCCCGAGAGCCGGGGCAGCGTGCGGCTGGCCAATGGCGATGCGCGGACGATGCCACTGATCGATCCGGCGTTCCTGTCGGACCGCCGCGACATGGATGTGATGCTGCGCGGCGTCCGCGCGATGTACCGCATCCTGGAAGCACCGCCGATGCGCGCCTTCGCCGGGCGCGACCGCTATCCGATCGACCTGACGGACGATATCGCGCTCGAACGGCTGATCCGCGCGCGCGGGGACACGGTTTATCACCCCGTCGGCACCGCGCGGATGGGGTCGGATGCGGATGCGGTGTGCGATCCCGCGCTCCGGGTACGGGGCGCGGACGGGCTCTATCTGGCCGATGCGTCGATCATGCCGCGCCTCGTCAGCGGCAACACCAATGCCCCGACGATCATGATAGGCGAACGCTGCGCCGATTTCGTGAAGGCCGATCTCAGCGCGCGCTGAGCCGCTCGACCTCGTCGTGCAGCGCCTGGATCGAGGCGACAAGGCGTGCGCGGTCGGCACGGGTGCGGGCGAGTTCGGCACGCGCCTCGCCCAGCTCGATCGCCCGCGCGGCGATCCGCGCGTCGAGCGCTGCGTTGGAACGCTTGAGGTCGGCAAGGCGGGTAGATCGTGCCAGGATACGCTCGATCCGGGCCGCCAGCACGTCGAAGGAGAAAGGCTTGGCGATCCAGTCGTCGGCGCCGGCGGCCAGCGCCTCGACCGCCGCCTGCGGCTCGCTGCGCCCGGTCACCATGATGACGGGCAGGTCGACAGTGTCGCGGCTACCGCGCAATTCGGTCAGCACGTCGATGCCCGACATGCCCGGCATCACCATGTCGAGCAGCACGAGATCGATGCCGCGCCCGGCGATCAGGTCCAGCGCCTCGCGCCCGTCGCCGGCCAACACCATAAGATGCCCGAGCGCCCCCAGCCGAGCGCCCAGCACGTCGAGGTTGGTACGGCTGTCGTCGACCGCCAGGATCGTTCGCACGGTCCCGCGGCGTCCGGCGCTGTCGGTCATCGTCGATCCTTTCGCATCGCGCCGATGCTAGGCCGGGATGGTTAACGCCGCGTCAACGAGGGTTCCAGCGGCCACGGGCAAGCGGTGGGCGGCGCCAGGGGATCGTCAAGCGCGAGATCGCGGGCAGCCGACCCGGCCGCGCGGCTGGCGAGCAGCGCGCGCAACAGGTCCGCACGCGATTTCGCGGTGACCCGCACCGGTTCGCGATCGAGCGCGCGGGAGAGGCGGACGGACAACAGGCTCATGATGCCGGGAATCGTGCCCGCGCCCGGTCAACAAAAGGTTAACGCGGGCGGCTCCACAGCGCCGGATCGGGCGGCGCCGGGGGATAGAGGCGCGCGCGCGCCGTCGCCTGTCGCGCGGCGCGGGCGATCGCCGCCAGCTTCTCCGCCCGGCTGGTGGTGACGCGGTGATCCCATGCATGGTCACCCGCCGCCGCGACCTTGCGCGCGATACCGCCATAGATGTCGGCCGCCGCCAGCACCGCCCAGGCCGAACGCCAGGGCAGCGCGAGCGTGCCGTGTCGTGCGCTCGCCTCGTACCTTCCCGCCATCGCCGCCAGCCGGCGGGCGAGGACGGTCAGGCGCGGGCGGAACGGCGGCTTCATGTGCTGGCCGGGCGGGAAATCCATCTCGACCAGCCATTCCTCGGGCAAGTAACAGCGGCCGGAACGGTCATCCTCCTCGATATCGCGGGCGATGTTGGCGAGCTGGAAGGCGATGCCAAGGTCGCAGGCGCGATCGAGTGTCGCCTCGTCGCCGGGCGGCACGCCCATCACCACCGCCATCATGCAGCCGACGACGCCGGCGACGTGGTAGCAGTACCGCAGCAGATCGGCTTCGCTGCGCGGACGCCAGTCGTCGGCATCGAGCTGGAAGCCGGCGATATGATCCTCGATGAAGGCACGCGGGATGCCGGCTTCGTCGACGACCAGCGCCAGCCCGTCGAATGCCGGATCGCCTGTCGCGTTGCCGGCGAGCGCCATCGCGGTCCAGTCACGAATCCGCGCGATCCGCGCCTGCGGATCGGCCACGCGCTGCTGGCCATGGCCGAGCTCCTGTCCGTCGGCGATGTCGTCGCATGCGCGGCACCAGGCGTAGAGCAGCCAGGCCCGCTCGCGCGTCCTCCGATCGAACAGCCGGCTCGCCGCCGCGAAGCTTTTCGATCCGTGCGCGATCGTCGTGCCCGCCGCGGCGACCAGCGCGGCGCGGACCGTCACAGATCCTTCGCGCCGATCGCGCCGACCGTCGTCGTCGGGGTGAACGCCGCCATCCGCTGGAGCAGCCCGTCGAGGCCGTGGTCGACGATCAGCAGGTCGCGGTGCTGCGCCCGCATGAAACCGACATCGCCCATCGTCCGCACGAATTCGATCAGCCCGTCGTAATAGCCCGCGACGTTGAGCAGCCCGACTGGCTTGGCATGATAGCCGATCTGCGCCCAGCTCATCGCTTCCCACAATTCGTCCATCGTGCCGGTGCCGCCCGGCAGGGTGATGAAGCCGTCGGACAGGTCGGTGAACGCCTGCTTGCGCTGGTGCATGGTGCCGACGACGTGCAGTTCGGTGCAGCCGCGATGCGCGACCTCTGCATCGACCAGCGCCTGGGGGATCACCCCGATCACCTCGCCGCCCGCCGCCAGCGCCGCATCGGCCACCGCGCCCATCAGCCCCAGCCGCCCGCCGCCATAGACGACGCCGATCCCGCGCTCGGCCAGCGTGCGACCGACATAGCGGGCATTCTCGATGTAGACGGGGTCGGTGGGCGTTGCGGAACCGCAGTAGATGGCGAGGCGCTTCATGGGTTTGTCCGTACCGTGATTGGGCGGAAAGAAGAAGGCTGTTCGCGGCCTTTCCTGCCTGCCCTTAACCCTCCAGCATCAGCTTCGCCGTCGCCTTTGCACTCCCCACCACGCCCGGAATGCCCGCCCCCGGATGCGTGCCGGCGCCGACGAAATAGAGGTTGGGGATCGCATCGTCGCGGTTGTGGGCGCGGAAATAGGCGCTCTGGGTCAGGATCGGCTCAAGACTGAACGCGCTGCCCTGATGCGCGCCCAGGTCGCGGGCGAAATCTGCGGGCGCGTAGCTGAACTTCGTCACGATACGATCGTGGATGTCAGGGATCAGGCGGCGGCCGACCTCGTCGAGGATGCGTTTCTCCATCACCGGCTTCAGCGCGTCCCAGTCACCGACGAACTTGCCCATGTGCGGCACCGGCGCCAGCGCGTAGAAGGTAGAATGCCCCTCCGGCGCGAGCGTCGGATCGGTGACGGTGGGGTGGTGGAGGTAGAGCGAGAAATCCTCGCTCAGCATCCCCGTCTCGTAGATGTCGTTCAGCAGCCCTTTGTAACGCGGTCCGAACAGGATCATGTGGTGCGGGATCCCCGGCCACGTCCCCTTGATCCCGAAATGGACGAGGAAAAGGGAGGGCGAGAAGCGTTTGCGTTCAAGCTTCACCGCGGTCCGCTGGCTTGATCGCGATCCCGCCAGCAGGGTGCGATAGGTGTGGATCAGGTCGCCGTTCGATGCCACCGCGTCGGCCGTGATCCGCTCGCCGCCGGCCAGCGTGACGCCCGTCGCGCGGTCGCCCAGCGTGTCGATCGAGGCGACCGGGGCGGACAGGCGCAACGTGCCGCCCAACCGCTCGAAATGGCGCGCCATGCCGGCGACCAGCCGGTTGGTGCCGCCTTGCGCGAACCACACGCCGCCGTCGCGCTCCAGCTTGTGGATCAGCGCATAGATCGCGCTGGTCGTCATCGGATTGCCGCCGACCAGCAGGGTGTGGAAGCTGAGCGCCTGGCGCAGCTTCTCGTCCTTCACGAAATGCGACACCATCGCATAGACCGATCGCCACGCCTGGTATCTGGCCAGATTCGGCGCGGCCGACAGCATCGACTTGAAGTCGAGGAAGGCCACGTGGCCAAGCTTTTCATACCCCTCGCGGTACACGCCGGCCGAATAGTCGAGGAACTTCGCATAGCCAGCGATGTCGGCGGGGTTGAGCTTGGCGATCTCGGCGCGGAGCAGCGTGTCGTCGTTGGTATAGTCGAAACTGGTGCCGTCGGGCCAGTTGAGCCGGTAGAAGGGATTGACCGGCAGCAGCGTCACGTCCTCGGCCATGTCGCGGCCGCTGAGCGCCCATAGTTCCTTCAGCGTGTCGGGCGCGGTGATGACGGTGGGGCCGGCGTCGAAGGTGAAGCCGTCCCGCTCCCAGACGTACGCCCGCCCGCCGGGTCGGTCGCGCGCCTCCACCACCGTTGTCGCGACGCCCGCCGATTGCAGGCGGATGGCGAGCGCGAGGCCGCCGAACCCCGCGCCGACGATCACCGCGCTGCGGATCGTCATCGCCGGCCCCGGATCGCGCGGATCGCGCGGCCGACCGGCACCGGCGGGCGGCCCATAAGCACGCGGGCCTTGTCGGTCAGGGTCGATCGCCCGGCATAGAAACGCGCGATCAACCGCGCGTCGAGGCCGTAGAAGCGCTCAAGCACGCGATATCGCTCCGCCGGCTCGGCGGCGCGGAACAGCATCGCGTCGAGCATCCGGTAGAACCCCCGCGCCTTCCACGCCGCGCGCGCGTGATCGTGGGTCAGCGTCGCCAGCGCTGCGCCCGACAGGTCGCCCGCGCCCGCGATCAGGCTGGCGGTGCGCACCGCGTCGGGCAGCGAATAGCCGGTGGTCGGGTGGAACAGCCCGGCGCGGACCCCCGCCTTGGCCACGCCCTTGCCCCCGCTCGCCCAATAACGGTCGAAATCGCCGTCGATGACGACCGGCAGCGCGCCCGCCTCCTCGCGCTCGACGGCCCTGACCTTCCACCCCTTGGCGGCGGCATAGGTGCCGATCCGTGCGGCGAGCATGTTGCGATCAATGTCGGGCGTATCGCTGTAATAGGTGTCCTCGACGAACATGCGGTCGGCGGCGAACGGCAGGGTGTAGACGAAGCGATAGCCGTCGATCTGGTCCACGGTCGCGTCCATCACCACCGGCCGCTCCACGCCGTGCGGGCGCTTGAGTAGCAGTTCCTGTCCGACGAACTTCTGCCAGCCGAGATCGAACGCCGACAGGTCGGCCGCGCCCCGGCAGTCGATCACGCCGCCCGCCTCGATCCGCTCGCCGTCGGCCAGCACGACGGCGGTGGCGCTCGCGCCCAGCACCTTGCGTTCGGTCAGGACAAGCTCGGGCGGCAAGGCGGCGCGCACGGCGGCGTCGAGCTTCTCGCTGGTCACCGAATAATAGTTGGCGGGCAGTGTGCGGCGGCGCGCGGGAAATGCGACGTCATAGCCCTGCCAGACATGGGCGATCATCGGGATCACCAGGTCGCGATCGACGCGCGCAACGTCGCTGCCGAAGAACGACCAGATGTGGTTGCCGCCCAGCGCCGCGCCGCGATCGACGATCGCCACGCGCACGTCGGGCCGCCGCGCCCGGAGCGCCAGCGCGATCAGCCCGCCCGAAAGGCCGCCGCCGACGATCGCGACATCGCAGGAAATCGTCTCCGTCACCCACCGCGCCTAGCCCAAGGCGGGCGGGCGGGAAAGGGCGACGATCGACAGCGCAGGTTCAGCTTTGGCACGCTATCTGTTATGGGTCAGGCGTTGTTCGAACGATTCGAGGAACTTGTCATGCGTATCGCGTTTGCCGCGGCCGTCCTGTCGGTCGTCGCGCTGCCCGCCGCTGCCCAGAGCCGCGCCGGGGTGGAGGCTGCCGACCGGCTGAACGACCCCGTCGTTCAGGAAGGGATCGCCGCTGCCGTCGGCGCTCTCGCCGGCATCGTCCTCGATACCCGCGTCGGCCCGCTCGCGCGCTACACAGGCCGGCGCGACGACATCCGTCCGGGCGATACGCTGCGCGACGTGAAGCGGCGCGACGATCCGCACTTCGAGCGTCGCCTGCGTGACGACACGCGCCGCGCGGTGGCGACTGCCGGCATGGTCGCGGGAGACGCCGTCGCGATGTCGGGCGAACTCGCCCGCACCGCCGACCGCCTGCGCGGCGCTGTCGCCCCGCTCGCCGGCGTGCTGACGAGCCGCGCGCCCGCTTATGACGACTATGACGACTACGACGGTTATTGAGCGCGCCGACGATACCAGCCGATGCCGCCCAGCGAGGCGATGATCGCCAGCACCGGCCAGCCGCCATCGGTCGTGGCGAGGTAGAGCACGGATCCCGCCGCTACCGCCGCCAGGATCGCCCTGCCCCACGGCTGCGGCAGCGCGCGCAGCGCCATCATCCCGCCGAGCAACAACGCCGCGAGCGCGTTGGCGCCCAGCCAGACGTAGGACCATAACGCCCCCAAGCTGCCCGCGAACGGCAGCTTGACCGTTGCATAGCCCGTCATCGCGTTGGGAAAGCTGTCGGCCGCCAGATGGACGCCGATGCCCAGCGCCACGCCGCAGGCGATTCGGCCGCGTTCGGGATGGAGCAGCAGGAGCAGCGCGGGCAGCAGCGAATGGGTCAGCGCGCTGCGGTGCGCCAGGAACGGCAGCACCTGGTCAACATCGGGCAGCGCCAGCCCCGCCGCGAACCCGCCGAGCACCAGCGCGACCGTCCTGCCCCTGTGATCGCCCGCGTCGCGCATTGCCGCGTTCTTACAGCCCTTTCCGGCGCCCGCCACTTTCGCCTATGGATCGTATCCATGTGGCAGCTCTATCAATTCCCCCTGTGCCCCTTTTCGCGCAAGGTCCGGCTGCTGCTGGCGGAAAAGGGCGTCGGTTACGAACCGGTGCGCGAATCGCCATGGGCGCGGCGCGACGAATTCCTGGACATGAACCCCGCCGGCCAGACGCCGGTGATGGTCGACAGCGAACGTCCGGGCGCGCCGCTGATCGATTCGATGGCGATCTGCGAATATTTCGAGGAGACCGTCGACAAGGCGGCGATGCTCAACGGCACCGCCGCCAACCGCGCGGAAATCCGCCGGCTGGTGGCGTGGTTCGACACCCAATTCTATCGCGATATCACGGCGCCCCTGCTCAACGAACGGATGCTGAAGCGCGTCGTCCACCGCATGGCGCCCGACGCTTCGGCGCTGCGCGAATCGATGCGCGCGGCGGTCGGCCACTTGGACTACATCGATTTCCTGCTCGATCACCGCACCTGGCTGGCCGGCGCGACGATGAGCCTCGCCGATCTCGCCGCCGCGGCGCAAATCTCGGTCGCCGACTATCTCGGCGGGATCGACTGGAAGAGCCACGAACAGGCCAAGCGCTGGTACGTTGGCATGAAGAGCCGCCCCAGCTTCCGCCCGCTGCTCGCCGAGCGAATGGAAATCGTCAGCCCGCCGGCAGATTACGAGAAGCTGGACCTGTAGCGATGCCGTGGCGGGCGTTGATCGCGATGGCGGTATTTCTGCTGTTGCCGTCATGCTGGCCAGCCCCGTCCGAGAGCGCGAGCACCCTGCGCGCAATCGCGGGAGAAGCGCATGAACTCATGAGTCGGCCTGGGTCTGACTGGCTCGCCAGCCAGCCAGCCTATCAACTCCCGCCCGTGATCGCCGCCCTCAAACCCGATTTCATCTCCGTGCACGATGACGGAATCGATATAGTGACGACGGCGTTTTTCGACGGTGGCTGGGGATATTATGTGCCACGGTCGCCGCAGCCCTCGCCCGGCCAACTTTTTCGGCACCGGAACCTCGGTCACGGCGTCTACTGGTTCCATCCTTACTGACCGACGGAGCGCGTCATACTCGAACACGTCCCACACTGGCTCGGCAAGGCGCTGTCCGGCCTGCGCGCCGGCACCGACAAGCTGGCGATCGCTCAGGAAGGGCTAGGCAGCTTCGCCGCGATCGACCTGCGCAGCCCGGCCTTCGCGAATGGCGCGCGGCTGCCCGAACGGTTCACGGCGGATGGCGCGGGCGCGTCGCCGCCGCTGTACTGGTCGGGCGTGCCGGCGGAGGCGGTGACGCTCGCGCTGCTGGTCGAGGATGCCGACGCGCCGACGCCCACCCCGCTGGTCCATGCGATCGTCTGGGGCCTGCCGGGGCGCGACGGGCAACTTGCGGAGGGCGCAGTCGTCGCGGACGGCGAGGGCGACGCCCACGGCGATGTCGGGCGCAATTCCTTCCTGCGCGAAGGCTGGCTGCCGCCCGATCCGCCGACCGGCCATGGCGAGCACCGCTATGCCTTTCAGCTTTTCGCGCTGGCCGAGGTCGAGGAACCCGGCGAGACCCCGACTCGCGGCGAGATCGTCGCGGCGATGCGCGGCCGGGTGCTGGCGGCGGGCCTGCTGACCGGCACCTATTCGCGTGGTGAGCCGGCGGGCGTCGGGCCGGTCGGATCGGCAGCGCCTGCCTGAACGGCACCCCCAGTCGGCTCAGCGATGGCCGTCCATGCCCGGTCCGGCATCGGCGCTCGGCAAATAGCGCGGCGCTCGGCGCGCCTGGGCGGCCTGTTCATAGGCATAGCCCGCGGCGAACAATTGCTGCTCGCTCCACGCGCGGCCGATGAAGCTGACGCCGACCGGCAGCGAGCGGACCAGACCCATCGGCACCGTCAGGTGCGGCCAGCCGGAGACCGCGGGCAACTGGCTGGCGCTCGGGCCGGTCGATCGGTCGCCGTGGACTGGATCGGCGAACCATGCCGCGCCCAGCGACGGCGCGACCAGGATGGCAGCGTCGGCGGCCTTCAGCATCGTGTCGATCGCCTCGCGCGCCATCCGCTGGCCCTTCTCCAGCGCGGCGAGATAGGCTGGATCGGCCAGCCCCTTCGTCTTCGCCGCCGACAGGAAAGTCTCCTGCCCGAAATAGGGCATTTCGGCCGCCGCATTGGCATCGTTGAAGGCGATGATCTGGTCCAGCGTCCGCGCCGTCACCGCGGGCGGGGTGGTCGCCAGATAGGCGTCGAGATCGGCCTTCAGCTCCGTATAGAGGATCAGCTGCTCGGCCTCGCCCAGCCCCGGCGTCGGCGGGCGCTGGACATCGACCAGTACCGCCCCGGCGCGCGCCATCGCCGCCAGCGCTTCGTCGAACCGCACCTTCAGGTCTGGCGCCATGTCGGGCCGCAGCACCGCGACGCGAACGCCCTGCAGACCGGCAGTCGAAAGCCCGGCGGCATGGTCGCGGCGGTGGGCGTCGGCCCCGGTGGTCGCGGCGTCGGCGGGATCGCTGCCGATCATCGCCGAATAGAGAATCGCCGCGTCGCGGACGCTGCGCGCCATCGGGCCGGGCGTGTCCTGGCTGTGGCTGATCGGCACGACATGGGTGCGGCTGACCGCACCGACCGTGGGCTTCAGCCCAACCAGCCCGTTGACCGCTGACGGGCAGATGATCGATCCGTCGGTCTCGGTGCCGAGTGCCGCCGCAGCAAAGCTCGCCGCCACGCCCGCGCCGGAGCCGGAGGACGATCCGCACGCCGTGCGATCGAGCGCATAGGGATTGCGCACCAGCCCGCCCACCGCGCTCCAGCCGCTCATCGACCGGTTCGACCGGATGTTGGCCCATTCGCTGAGGTTCGCCTTGCCCAGGATCACCGCCCCGGCCGCGCGCAGCCGCGCGACGACGGGTGCGTCGCGACGGGTGAGATTGCCCTTGAGCGCGAGGCTGCCCGCGGTGGTCGGCACCGGGTCGGCGGTCTCGATATTGTCCTTCACCAGGATCGGCACGCCGTGCAGCGGCCCGCGCGTGCGCCCCGCCCGTCGCTCGGCGTCGAGCGCCCTTGCCTGCGCGATGGCATCGGAATTGATCGAGATGACGCTGCGCAGCGTCGGCCCCTTGCGGTCCATCGCGGCGATGCGGGCGAGATAGGCGCGGGTCGCGGCCTCCGACGTGATCCGTCCATCCGCGATCTGCGCCGACAGTTCGGCGAGCGACAACTCCTCAACGTTCGGCCGGCGTTGTGCCTGGGCGGGCAGCGCAGCCGCCACCAACGCCATCCCGATCATCCATCCACGCATGCCTGACCCCCCGAATGATCGGGCGATCCTAGCAGCGCGGCGATCGAACGCTACCGTCCCAGAAATTCCAGCATCTGGCCGACCATCACCCGCATCTGCGGCTCGGCCTGGTCGATCGCGTCGGGCCCTTCCGCCGTGTTGATCGCCACGCCCAGCGGGGTCGGCCAGCCGCGCAGCGCGTGGGTGATGCTGCGCAGGCCGATCAGCGTCGCCACCGCCGCCTGCCATCCGGCCGCCGTCGCGACATGGCCCACCGGCATGCCGTGGAAATAGGGGCGTGCGTCGCCCGACATGAGTTCGACATGGTCGAGCGCGTTCTTGACCATGCCGGAAAAGGTGCCGTGATAGCCCGGCGAACCGATGATGATGCCGTCCGCGGAACGCAGCGCGGCCAGGAACGCCCCGACATTGGCGTCGCCACCGGTCGAGCCGGGTTCGAAATTGGGGAACGCGATGGCATCGCCGGTCAACAGCGTGGTGCGCGCGCCCGCCCCTTCGGCGATCGCCAGCGCCATCGCGAGCGCGCGACCGGTGGAGGAATTGGGGCGGGTGGTGCCGCCCAGGGCGACGATATGCGGCTGGCTCATCGCGACCCGGCTAGCCGACCCGCACGGCAAGGTCACGCCCGGCGTGCGGCCTCCCATGCGCCCGCGATCTCGTCGAGCGTCGCCGCGACCGTCAGGAACGGCGCGGGATCGGTGCCGAGGCTCGCATCGACCACCTCGCTCCGGGCGCCCTGATAGACGCGCGACAAGGTGCGCGATATCTCGCCGCCGGCGTTGAAATCGAGCCCGCTTTCCAGCGCGAACAGGATCGCGATCGCACGAGTGACGCGCTCGCTCTTCACGTCGTAGCGGCCATGTTCGGCCGCCCAGGCGGCGGACTTGAGCGCGCGCGATGCCTCGGCATAGAGCAGAGAGACAAGGCCCGCGGCATCCTCGCCGCCGGTGCGCCCGGCGAGGTCGATCGAGCGATAGGTCGCCTCGGGGCCCGCCAGGGCGGTTGCGTAGCGGGCCATCAGTTCTTGTTCCAGGCGTCGATCTGGTTCTGCAGGAAGGTCTGCGTCGCCTTGTAGGCGGCGACGCGCGAATCCATCGACGCGAACTGCTGGGTCAGCCGCGTCCTTGCCTTGTCCTGCGCGGTCGTCAGCTTGCCCTGATCTTCCACCAGCCGGGTCTTCGCCTTGCCATAACGCATTTCGGACGCGCCCAGACCGAAACTGAAGCTGGTCACGCTCGACGACACGGTGTTGAGCGCGGCCGACAGGCCCCGGCCGCTCGCGCCGACGCCGCGATCGGTGAACATCGTCTCGACCGCCGCCGGATAGGTCGCCAGCGCCTTCGTCAGCCGGCCAGAATCGACCGACAGCGTGCCGTCACGGTTGGTGGTGACGCCGATTTCCGCCAGCGATTTCGGGCTGCCGTCTGTGGCGCCGGTCAGGTCGGTCAACGTCATCGCGCGCAACTGGCGCTTCATTTCCTGCGCGGCGGGATCGCGCGCCAGCGGGCCGTTGACCGGATTGGTCGCCTCCGCCAGCTCCTTGTAGAGCTCGTTGAAGGTGGCGACGACATCGTTGACCGCCTGTTTCAGCGCGTCGGTGGCGGGCGCGGTTCCCAGCGCGACGCGGGTGCCGATCGCGGCGGCCTGCAGGTCGAGCCGGACGCCGGGGATCAGGTCGTCGATGCTGTTGCTGGTGCGGCGCACCTCCACTCCGTCGACGGCGACGCGCGCGTCGGTGGCGTGGGTGGCGATCTTGGCATCATTCGCCGCGACGTTGAGCGCGGTGGCGAAGTCGCTTGATCCGGTCGCGGTGACGGTAAAGGCGCGTTCGGCGCCGTTCGCGCCCTTCAGCACCAGCCGCTGCCCACCGCCGTCGGTGATGATCGACGCGGTCACGCCGGTATCGGCGGTCGCGTTGATTTTCGCCGCGATGGCGGAAAGCGTCGATCCCGCGCCCGCGTCGATGTCGATCGCCGGGATGTCGGTCGCGTCGGCGATGAAACTGCCGCCGGTGTCATAGCTGCCGAACTGGATCTTGATCTGGCCCGCGCCCAGCTCGGTCGCGGCGGCCAGCGTCGGCGACGCGACGACCTGCGGGCTAGCGAGGCTGCGTACCTCGACGCTGTGCGACAGGCTGGTCAACTGGCTGCCCGCCAGCGTCGATGCCTTGACGATGCCGGTGTTGCTGCTGGTCGGCTGGGTCGCCAGGCTGCCGCCCTTGACGAGATTGGCGAGCGCCGAGGCGAAGCCGGTGATCCCGCTCTTCAGGCTGGCGACGGTCGAGATCTGGGTGGCCAGCGTCTCGTTGCGTGTCTCGAACAGCTTGGCCTTGGTCGAATATTGCGCATCGACCAGGCTGGTAACCAGCTGGCCGATGTCGATGCCCGATCCGGCGCCCAGCGTCTTGGTAATCGAATCGACCAACGCAGTTTCCCTTCGCCCCTAAGATCGACCGGACGCGGTGAATTTTTAGGACGATTTCACGCCATTTTCGTCGAAGTGCGCGGTATCGGGCACGGTAACGAACGGCTGGAGACCGCCGGCCGCCTGGTTCACGCCGAACACGAAGGCCAGCACCGTCGCAACGGCCAGATACAGGTCGTCGCGGATTTCCTGCCCGTCGCGGCTGGTGTAGTAGATGCCGCGCGCCAGCTGCGGATATTCGAGCACCGGCACGGCCAGCTCCGCGGCGAGCTCGCGGATCGCCAGCGCGGTCTGGCCGCGTCCCTTGGCGACCACCACCGGCACCTGATCGCGGCCCTGGTCGTAGCGCAACGCGACCGCGAAATGGGTCGGGTTGGTCAGCACGACATGCGCCTCGGCCACAGCCTTGCGGAAACCGCCCTTCAGTATCTCGCGCTGGCGCTGGCGCTGATGCGCCTTGTTCTCGGGATTGCCCTCGGCCTCCTTGTGCTCCTGCTTGATCTCGTCCTTCGACATCTTGAGCTGGTTGATGAGGCGCACCGCCTGGATCGGCACGTCGAGCAGCGCGATCAGGACGAGGCCGCCCGCCATGGCGAACAACAGGGTCACGAAAGTGCCCCCCAGGCTTTCGATCGCCTGCCGGAAGTCGGCGGTGACGAGGCCGACCGAAGCCTCGGTCATCGACCACAGCATATAGCCGCCGATCGACCCGAGCAGCACGACCTTGAGCAAGGACTTGCCGAGCTCGATCCAGCCATTCGCGCCGAAGATGCGCTTCAGGCCCGACGCCGGATTGAGCTTCGACGCCTTGGGCTGCCACAGCTTGGGATTGAAGCGCAGCGCGCCGAGGCCGGCCTGGCTGAGGATCGCGGCACCGACCGAGATGGCGAACAGCACCGTCAGCGACGGCGCGAGCTTCCACCCGGCCTCCGCGATCGGGCGGAACGGCTCGAAATGCTCAACCTCGGCGCGGCCGAAGCTGAAGCCCGCCGCCATCAGTTCCTTGCACGCGCCGAGCAGGCCCGATCCGAACATCGCCAGCCAGCCGCAGCCGACCAGCACGCCCAATGCCGAGGCGAACTCGCGGCTCTTGAGCAGCTGTCCCTCGTCAAGCGCCTTCTGCCGGCGCTTGGGTGTCGGGGCTTCGGTCTTTTCGCCGAACTCCGCCATCAGGGCTGGGCCAGAACCAGCTTGCCGGTCATCTCGATCGCCTCATGGACGATGACCAGCATGTAGTCGCCCATCGCTGGCATCGCGAGGAACAGCGCGACGACGCCGACCAGCAGGCTGGCGGGCAGGCCGACCGCGAACAGGTTGAGCGCGGGCGCCGAGCGCGAGAGCATGCCGACGACGAGGTTGAGGCAGAGCAGCAGGAAGCCGACCGGCAGCGCCAGCAGCAGGCCGGCGAGCATCGCGTAGCCGCCGAAGAAGGCGATGCCGCGCAACCGTTCGGGCGACAGCCAGGCCTGGCCGGGCGGCAGCGCCTCATAGCTCTTCACGATCAGCTCGACGAGCACGAGGTGCCCATCGACCGACAGGAACAGCAGCGTCAGCAGGATCGACAGGAACTGGCCGAGCGCGGGGGTCGAACGGCCGTTGAGCGGATCGACCGCCTGGGCGAAGCCGATGCCCATCGACGTGCCGATCAGCTCGCCCGCGACGAACGGCGCGGCGAAGGCGACCTGGAGGACGAGGCCGAGCGCGACGCCGACCAGCACCTCCGCGATCACCGCGACGAAGGTGGCGAGCGCGAAAACCTCGGTCGGCGGCGTGATGGTGCCGGTGTTGAGTGCCAGCACGGAGATCGCCCCGGCCAGGCTGATGCGCACCGGCAGCGGCACGGCGACCGCGCCGAATACCGGCGCCGCCACGAACGCAGCGCCGACGCGCAGCATCGTGAAGAGCAACGCCCAGAGCTGGGGTTCTATGGCAAGGCCGAAGCCGAACACGGCTAGCGGACCAGTTCGGGAATGCGCTCGAAGATGCTGACCGTGAAGTCGCTGAGCAGGCCCAGGATCATCGCGCCGAAGATCACCAGGCTGAGCGCGACGACGATCAGCTTGGGGACGAACGACAGGGTCTGTTCGTTGATCGAGGTCGCGGCCTGGATCATGCCCAGTATGAGCCCCGACAGCAGTGCCGGGATCAGGATCGGCGCGGCGGCGAGCGCCATCACCCACATCGCCTGGCGCGCGACGGTCAGGAAATAATCGGCGTCCACGCCCGCTAACTCACGAAACTGTTGGCCAGGCTGCCCATCGTCAGCGCCCAGCCGTCGACGAGGACGAACAACAGGAGCTTGAACGGCAGCGAGATGATCTGTGGAGACAGCATCATCATTCCGAGCGACATGAGGACGGTCGCGACTACGAGGTCGATGATGATGAAGGGCAGGAAGATCAGGAAGCCGATCTGGAACGCGGTCTTCAGTTCGGACGTGACGAAGGCGGGCAGCAGGACCGCGAACGGCACGTCCTTAGGGTTCGCATAGGGGCCGGACTTCGCCAGATCGGCGAACATCGTCACGTCCTTCACGCGCGTCTGCTTCAGCATGAACGCGTGGAAGGCGTCGCCCCCCCGCTCGATCAGCTGGGTCGATGTGATGGTGCCCGCGGCATAGGGCTTCAGGCCATTCTCGTTCACCTGGTTGACGACCGGAGCCATCACGAACAGCGACAGGAACAGCGACAGGCCGATGATGACCTGGTTGGGGGGCGAATTCTGCAGGCCGAGCGCCTGACGCAGGATCGCCAGCACGATGACGATGCGCGTGAAGCTGGTCATCATCAGCAGGATGCCCGGCAGGACCGTGAGCAGGCCCATGATGATGAGGACCTGCAACGACAGGCTGAGCGGCGCCTCGCCGCCGCCCAACTGGCTCAGCGCGCGGTCCATCGCGTCGCCGACACCGGGCGCTGCTGGCGGGATCGGAGCGGCGGGTGCCGCCTGGGCAAAGGCCGGGAAGGCGACCAGAAACGCGGTCATCACCGCGAACACGATCAGCAGGCCGCGCAGGGTGCGGCCCGAACCGCTCGCCATCGACGGCAGCAGAACTTGGGACAGGGTCATGTCAGCTACCCGGAAGGACGCGACTGTCGGACTTGTCGATCAGGGTCACGCCGCCGCGGCCGACCGACACGAGCAGGCGGCGCCCCTCGAAATCGAGCACCGCCAGGCGGGTGCCGGGCGAGATCATCATCGTCTCGCGCACCTTCAGCAGCCGCTCGCCGGTGTTGCCCGGCATCCGCGCCTCCAGCTTGCGCCACAGGTACAGGCAGCCGATCAGCAGGCCGCACAAGAGCGGCAGCAGGATCACCAGCTTGAGGACATAGGACCACATCATGGCGGTCAGCGGCTCCCGCGCTTGTCGGGGCTGACCAGTTCGGTCATGCGCACGCCGAAGCGGTCGCCCACGGTCACGACCTCGCCACGCCCGATCAGCGTGCCGTTGACGAACACGTCGAGCAGTTCGTTGGCGTGGCGGTCGAGTTCGATGACGCTCGCCTCGCCCAGCGCGAGCAGCTCGCGCAGGGAAAGCTGGGTCGATCCGATCTCGACGGTCAGCTTGACGTCGACATCCTGCAGCAGCCGAAAATTGGCGGCCACCGATGCGTCGACCGGGAATCCGCCGGTCATGTCGTTCATTGGTCTTCCTCTTCGTCGAGACGGTGCAGGGATGTGATGCGGATCGCGGCCTTGCCGTTGGAGGTGCCGACGGTGCCGGTGCCGAGCCGGTCGTTGCCGACCATCACGGGCACGTCGGCGCCGAAGCTGACGGGGATGACGTCGCCGACCTTCATGTCCATCAGCTGCGCAAGCGGAATGGTCGGTTCGGCGAGCACCGAGCGGACCGGGAACTTCACGTTCATCGCGGCGCGGGTCAGCCCGGCGCGCCACTTCGGCTCGGGCGCGGCGGAGCGGCCGAGCACCTTGCCGGTCAGCGTCGGCGCGAACGGCTTCAGCGCGGCGACCGGATAGACCAGGTCGATGAAGGCGGGAGCGTCCTCGCTCGCGGCGATGCCGAAACGGGTGACGATCATCGCATCGTCGCCGTCGATGCCCTGGAGCATTGCGGGCGAGGCCTCCGGACCGGCCGGCGCGAAGGCGACCCGTGCGAGCGGTTCCCAGGCGTTGCCGAGCGGGCCGGCGATCATCTGACCCAGCCGGACGATCATCGCTTCGGCCGCGGGGGAGAATTCGGTGGGCAGCGTCTTGGGGCGTTCGCCGAAACCGCCGAAGAACAGGTCGAGCGTCTCGATCACGAAACCGCCGTCGAACACCGCGAGCGCGCGGCAGTCACCCGGAGTCATCGCCATCGGCAGCCAGGCCGTCAGCCGCCCGTCACGCTCGGCCGAATAATCGGCGAAACGCTGGACGACCAGCGGCTCGGCCCAGGTGCGCAGGTTGCGGCGCAGGACGGGTTCGAACACGCCGCGGAAGCTGCGCGCCAGTCGCGCCGACAGATGCTGCAGCGTGTGCAGGTCGCCGAACGGGTTGAGGTTGGCGACGCCCAACGACGGCGCATGCTCCGCCGCCGGGCGATCCTTCACCCTGCGTTCGTCGTTCGTGGTTGCCGCGGCGTTAACCATGGCGTCACTGAACAACGAAATTGGTAAAGTAAACGTTACCGATCCCGCCGAAACCCTCCTTCTGCTTCAGGGTCGCGTTGATCGCGGAGGCCAGTTTCTTCTGGAGTTGCTCCTTGCCGTCGGGGGTGAAGACGGCGTCCTCGTCGGTATCGCCCAGCGTCATCAGGATCGCTGATCGCACCGCGATCTCGTGCGTCTTCAGGTTGCCGATGACGCGGTCGTCGTAAGGGGTCGAGACAGCGATGCCGACCTGGATGAAATGCACGCTCTCCTTCAGGTTGGACGTGAACTCCTTCTCCATCGTGAAGTAGTTGGAGGCGTATTTGTCGCCGCCCTTGCCCATCGGGGTGGGCGATCCGCCCTTTGCCGCGCCTTCGCCCTCGCCGCCTTCACCGCCGGCGGCCGAGACGCGCTTCTGTTCTGATTTGGGGATCAGGCGCGGCGCGTCGATCTTCTCGCCTTCGGCCTCTGCCGCGTGGCCGCCGCCGATCATTCCGCTCGACGCCGCATACAGCCCGGCGCCGACACCGCCGCCGACCAGCGCGATCAGTCCGACGCCGATCACCAGCAGCTTGCCCAGCTTGCCCTTTTTCTTCTTGGGCGCCCCATCGGGCGCGTCGGTCTTGTCGCTCATGGTTCAGTTCCCCCTAGATTCAGGCGATTCGCGAATCGGCGATGGTGTCGGTGCCGGCATCATTGGCGGCGGCGGATGCCGGACGGTGGCGCACGGGGGCCGGCTGGCCCTGCGCGTCGCGGCGGTTCGAATCGGCGAAGGCGGTGCCGGCATCGACATTGGCCCCGCCCATCTTCAGCCCGCGCTGCTCGGCCATTTCGGCGAGGCGCGGCGCGGCGTCGGCCAGCAGCGCGCGCGCCTGTGGCGTATCGGCGGCGATGCGCACCTGGAGCGTTCCGGTTTCATCGCGGTGGACCGAGACCTCGACCTTGCCGAGCGCGTCCGGCGCCAGCTTCATCCGCGTCTCGCGCACCGCGCCGCTTTCGTCGCGCAGCGCCTCGATCTGGTCGATCATCGACGCCATCCAGTCGCCCCTGGTCATGTCGAGCGTCGCCTGTTGTCCGGAAGCGGGCGGAGCGACGGGCATCGTGATGCCGTGGGACGATTGGATCGCAGACGGCGGCGACAGCGCCGGCGCTGCCTCACGCTCATCGGGCGCGCGGGGCGCTTCGCTCGCTGCGAACATCGCGGCGGCGAACGCCTGACCGGCGGGTTGCGGCACCGTCACGGGCGGCGGCGTCACGGGCAGCGCGACGATGGTGACCGTGACCGGCACGGGCATAGGTTGACCGGCGGCATCGCGGGTGACGGGCGGTTGCGGCGCGATGACGGCCGGTGCCTCGATGCGCGGGGTTGGCGCCGCGATCGGGGCAGCGCCGGGGGTTTGCGGTGTGGCCGGTGCCAGCGAGGTGGCGAGCGGCGGCGTGGGCGTGCCGCTCGATACGATCGGCGCAGCAAGTGGCGCGGCGACTGCCGCAGCAACCGGCGAGGCAACGACGGCGCGCGCAATGCGGGCCGCGACCGCCGGTGGCAGGGCTTCCGCCTCGGGCACAGAGGCATGGGCCGGCGGTAGCGGGGACGGCGATGGCGAGAGTGCGGCCGCGCGGGTTTCATCGGTTACGCTGGCCGGTAGCGCGCGGGCGGTGGTTGGGCCTGGCTGGGTCGGCACGACACGGACGCCGGGCTGGGTCGGTCGGGCGACCGTCTTCGTGATCGTCTGCGCGCCGGATGCGATGCCGGGGGGCGGGGCCACGGCCGGCGGGACGCGCGTCGCGGGGAATGAAGCCGGCTCGGTCGGCTGCTGCGCGGGAAAATCCGCTGACGTATCGACTGTGGGCAGTTTCGCCGGAACCTCGGGCGCCAGCGCGGCGGCGCGGCGCGGAGGCATCGAATCGGGTGACGGCGCTGTCGTATCGGTCGCCTGTGCGGCGGGCCGAGCCGTGCTATCCGGCGTGGCGGAGATATCGGCCGGCGCGGGCGGCGTGGCTTGCGAATGCGGGGCGACGCGGGCAGCCGCCGTTGCTGCGCTCGGACGCGGGGCCGGTGCGGCGGTCACGATGGGCGCATCGGCCTGCAATGCCCCAGGATCTTCGATCCGCGTCGGTGTGACGGTGGAGGCAACGGGCGGTGTGACCGCACCGCGCGTGCGCCGTGTCGGAACCGGAACGTCGGCGAGGTCGATCGACGGCGTGGATTCGACTGGCGTCGTGGCGGCGTGCTGGAGCGGAACGGCCGGCACAGCCAGCGCCGGCATTGGCGGTGCGGCATCGCCCGTCACCTCCGGCGCGGGGGTCCCCGTCGGGACCGCGTCCATCGCGATCGCGCGCGGAAGCTTCGTGCCCTCGGCCGAATCCGGCATCACAGACGGTGCAGGTGCGGCGGCGACCGGGATTTCGGGTTGGGGCATGCGTCGCGGCGACTTCACCTTCGGCGTGGCGACGGGTAGCGACGTCTCGGCCGGCGTGGTCGTCGCCATTTCGATCTCGGGAACCACCGGGGTCACGGGCGCGGCGACCTCAGCCTCGATCGCGGCGATCGGCATCGTCGCGGGCGGGATGGGCAGCGCGGGCGCGCCGACGGGCACATCCGGCAGATCCTTGCCGGTCGCGGCAGCATCCTGCCGGGGCGGCGATAGCGTGAGGCCGCCGGGCGGCAGCGCCGCGACGGGCGCTGGCGGCGCCGCCGCGCCCGCCAGATCGGCGAGCGCGAGCGCGAAATCGCTGGTCGTCGTGAAGGGGAACCCCGCCGGCGTGGCGCCCGGAACAACAGCCGGGACGGACAGGGTCGAAAGCTGGATCATCGGTACGCGCGTCCTCGTGGCGAAGCTTCGTCAGCCTCTCAGCAAGGAGCGTGCCGATTCTTCCGAAAGGCCGGCGCGTCTTCCATCGCGCGCAGTTCCTTGAGCGCGATCTTCGCCTCGGCGCGGACGATCAGCTTCTCGATCGCGGACTGGTCGCGGCGGGCTTCCTGCGTGGCGGCGCGCGCGCGCTCGACCCCCGCCTCGGCCATCGCGCGGCGCGTTTCGGCCGCGACGGCGGAGGCGTGGAGCCGGTCGCGATAATAGGCGGCGGCGGCGAACGACGCCGCGAAGCCGGCATCCTCGGCGCGCGGGGTGACGTTGGCGGCCAACTGGGCGATGCGCGACTGCAACTGCGCCTCGCTGTCCAGCTTGGCGTGGGCGGCGGCTTCCTGCCCCTGCTTCAACGTCAGCTGCAATGTGCGGACGCGCAGCAGCCGGTCGAGCTTCTTCTTGTGCTTGGCGTCAGCCATCACCGAACACGCCGGTTAGCTCGGTCACCGCCTCGTCCAGGCCGACGACGGCGTCGGCATCCTGGCGGATATAGTCCATCACGGCAGGGTGATAGGCGATGGCCGCGTCGATCGCGGGATCGGCGCCGGCGCGATAGGCGCCCATCAGCACCAGGTCGCGATTTTCCTCATAGGTTGCCAGATGCCGGCG
This sequence comes from Sphingomonas sp., assembly GCF_035910975.1. Lineage (GTDB taxonomy): Bacteria > Pseudomonadota > Alphaproteobacteria > Sphingomonadales > Sphingomonadaceae > Sphingomonas. The sequence continues at coordinate 132,898 of NZ_JAMHWM010000039.1, read as the reverse complement.
CAACACGCGGGCGGCGTGCTGGTGAACCTTGGGCGTGATGTCGGTCATCACGCGGCTGACCGACGGGCCGATGTCGATCGCCGGATAGACGCCGCGTTCGGCCAGCGCCCGGCTGAGCACGATATGCCCGTCGAGGATCGAGCGCGCCGAATCGACGACGGGATCATTGCCGTCGTCGCCGTCGGCCAGCACGGTGTAGATCGCGGTGATCGACCCACCCGAAAGCGCACACGTGCCCGCGCGTTCGATCAGATTGGGCAGCATCGCGATGGCGCTGGGCGGATAGCCGCGCGCCGACGCCGGTTCGCCCAGCGCCAGGCCGATCTCGCGGCCCGCATGCGCGACGCGGGTCAGCGAATCCATGATGAGCAGCACGCGCTTGCCTTCCGCACGGAAGCTTTCGGCGATGGCGGTCGCGCGCAACGCGCCGCGGATGCGGAGCACCGGCGAATGATTGGCAGGAACGGCGACGACGACGCTGCGCGCGCGCGCCTCGCCGAACACCTTGGTTTCCAGGAAGTCGGCGACTTCGCGGCTACGCTCGCCGATCAGCCCGACGACGACGACATCGGCCTTCGCCGCGCGCACCATCATGCCGAGCAGCACCGACTTGCCGACGCCCGATCCCGCCATGATGCCGACGCGCTGGCCCTGGCCGATCGTCAGCAACCCGTTGATCGCGCGCACACCGACATCCATCGGCTGGAGCACCCGGCCCCGATCTAGCGGCGATTGCAGTTTGCCCGCGAGCGGCCAGCGATCCGCACCGCGAATCGGGCCCTGTCCGTCGATCGGCTTGCCCGCGCCATCGACGACGCGGCCTAGCAGGGCGCCGCCGACCTCCGCCTCGCCCGGCGGGCCAATCGGCCGAACGGGGGCGTTGGGCAGCAGGGCGGCCGGGCCACCCAGGTTCATCAGCAGTGTCTTGCCGCCGCGAAAGCCGATCACCTCGGCCTCCACCGCGTCGCCGATCATGCACACCGTGCCGACCGGCAGCGACAGCCCGACCGCTTCCATCAGCAGCCCGTCATAGGACGACAGCCGGCCCGAAATGCGCGGGCGCGGGGCGAAATCTGCGATGGCGAGGCCGTCGAGATACTGATCGACGAAGGCGTTCAGCATGTCGGCGGCGCCACCTTCTCGATCGCTTGCGACAGTTGGTCGAGCCACTGGTCGGGGCCGTCCTCGACGATCGTCGAAGCGCTTTCGAGCACGAAGCTGCCGCGCGCGACGTTGGGGTCGCCGACCGCGAACAGCGTCTTCGGCAAGCGTCCGTCGACCAGCACGACATCGTCGGGATTGAGGCGCAGCAACGCGCTTTCCGCCGAATCGGCCAGCGCGTCGGTCGCCGCCTCGATCCGCGCGGTCAGCAGTTCGGCGGACACGCCGGTCTCTCCGACCAGGCGGCTAACGAGCAGCAACACCGTCTGGCGCAACTGGCGGGCGAAGCGGTCACGGTCGAGCGCGACGCCCCCGGCGAGCGCGGCGCCCAATGTGTCGGCGAGCGCGCGATCGCGGCCCGCATCCGCCGCCGCCTGGGCCAGGCCGGCGGCGAACCCTTCCGCATGGCCGGCGGTACGTGCCGCGACGAGTGGATCGACGAAGCCGTCGCCGCCCTCGCGGCTTGCCTGGGGATCGAGCGGGTCCCAGCCCTCGGTCGGGTTGCCGTCGGGGTCTTGCGGGCTGAAGTGGCGCGGTCCCCCCTCGGCCTGCGGGCTGAAGCTGCGCGGCGCGCGTCGCGCGGCGGGATCGCGCGCCTCGAAGCCGCTGGGCAGCGAGAAGGCGGCGTCCAGCGCGGCGGCGGCGGCGTCATGACGGCTGGCGAAGCCGGCGCGGAATTCGGTCATCGTGTCAGTCCGTTCGTGCTGAGCGTGTCGAAGCACTGCCCTTCTTCTTCAAGCAACGCGCCATGCGGCACGAAGAAAGACAGCCCTTCGACACGCCCAGGGCGAACGGAGGCGGGCGCCTGACTAAGGCGATCACACATAATCGTCTTCGCCGCCGCCCATGATGATGGTGCCGTCCTTGGCCAGGCCGCGGGCGATGCCGATGACGTTCTTTTGCGCTTCCAGCACTTCCGACAGGCGCATCGGCCCGCGCGATTCCATCTCGTCGCGGATGCCATCGGCTGCGCGGCTGGACATGCAACCGAGGAAACGCTCGCGCACCGCCTCGTCCACGCCCTTGAGCGAGCGGACGAGGTTGTCGCTGTCGATGTTGCGGATCAGCACGCCCAAATTCTTGTCGTCGAGCTCGAGCAGATTGTCGAAGACGAACATCGCCTCCTCGATCGCCTTCGCCACGTCCTTGTCGATCTTGTGCAGCTTGGGCATCACCCGCGCCTCGGTCGCCTTGCGCGCCGACTGCATGATCTTCGCCGCCTCACGCGTGCCGCCGAGCTGGACGGCGGCGGAACTGGTCGTGCCGCCCTTGCCGGCGCGGCTCGACAGCATCGCCTTCAGCGTCTCGACCGCCTCGGGCGTGATCGGCCCCAGCTTGGCGATGCGGTGCAGGATGTCGGGCTGGATGCCCTCGGGCAGGATTTCCAGCACCTGCGCGGCGACGCCCGAATCGAGATTGGCGATAATGATCGCGGCGACCTGGGGGTGTTCCTCCTCGATCAGCGCGGCGATCTCGTGCGCGTCGAGCCAGTCGAGCAGGTCGATCTGGCACGCGGCCTCCGCCGGGGTGATGCGTGCGAGCACGCTGTCGGCCTTGTCCTGGCCCAGCGCCATCGTCATCATCCCCTCGATCTTGGGACGCGGATCGAAGCCGATCGCGGTGCGCTGCTTGGCATGGCCGACGAAATCGTCGAGCACGTCCTCAACCTCGCGCTCGCTCACGTCGGCGACGGCGAACATCGCCTTGCCGAGCTGGCGGACCTCTTCCGGATCGAGCTTTTGCAGGATCGCGGCGGCTTCCTCGTCGCCGACCAGCATCATCAGCACCGCGGCGCGTTCGACGCCGGTATAGTTACGGGCACCCCCGCCGGCGATCTCGGTCACTGCGCGCCCTCCGTCTTGATCATGTCGCGGACAGCCAGGGCAGCGCGCGCCGGGTTCTCGCGGGTGAAGCCTCGCACCAGCCCGACGCGGTCGTCATAGCCGCGCGCGCTGTCGAGCATCTCTACCGTCACCGGCTGGCCGGGCTGGACAGGCACGCCCGGCGCCTGCGGATCGGCGTTCGGATTGGCGAAGGCCAGCCGCGCACCCGCCGCCGCATCGTCGCGCTTCTTCATCAGCGCCTTCGCCATCGGACGGACGCCCAGGAACAGGACGAGCAGCGCGATGACCAGCGCGGTGGCGTTGCGCATCACCATCGGCACCCATTCGGCCTGATACCAGGCGGGTTCCTCCGCACCGGCGGTGGCGGAAGGGGTGAATTTCTTGGAGATGACGTTGACCTGGTCCTGGCGCTGGGCGTTGTAGCCGACCGCCGCCTGGATCAGGCCGGTGATCTGCTGGATTTCCAGCGCGGTGCGCCGGCCCTGCTCGGGATCGCGCAGCAGCACGGCGACCGACAGGCGGCGAACGCCACCCGGCGCATTGCGCGTCACCGACACCTCGCGGCCGAGGTCGTAGGAGCGGGCGAAGCTGTCCGACTGTTTCATCGCGTCGGTCACCGGGCCGGCAGGCGTGGTCTGGCCCGGCGTGTTCGGCGCGGGCTGCTGGCCGCCGGTCGCTGGCGTCGCCAGCGACGCCGTGGCGGGCACCTGGTTGCTCAACGCGCCGGGAATGCCGCCGGGCGCGCCGGCGGCCGGCTGGTTGCCGGTCCAGCTGCCCTGTTCGGCCCGGACGATACCTTCCTTGTCATAGCTTTCGCGCGTCGCCTGGGTCTCGTCCAGGTTGACGTCGGCCTGCACCTCGGCGGTGAAATTGCCGGCGCCGACCAGCGGGGTGAGCAACTGGGCGATCTGGGTGCGGACCTTGTCCTCCACCTGGCGCTGGATGGCGATGCGGCGATCGCCGTCGGTGGCGCCCGATCCGTCACCCGACTTGCTGAGCAGCGTGCCCATCTGGTCGACGACGGTGACGTTGTCGGGCTTCATCCCCGGCACCGACGCGGCGACGAGGTTGACGATCGAACGCACCTGCGCGTCGCTGAGCACGCGGCCCGGCTGGAGCTTGACGACGACCGATGCGGTCGGCGCCGCGCGGTCGCGGACGAACACGGTCGATTCCGGCGTGGCGAGGTGCACGCGCGCCTCCGCCACGACGTCGATTTCCTGGATCGACCGCGCGATCTCGGTCTCGCGCGCCTGCTTGACGCGTTCGCCCTCCACCGCGCGGCTGACGCCCATCGGCAACTGGTCGAGCAGCGCATAGCCGCCCGGCGCCGATTTCGGCAGATCCTGCCCGGCGAGCAGCATCCGCGCCTTGTGGTAATCATCCTCGCCGACCGTCACATTGCCCGATCCGTCGACGGCATTGGCGATGTTGGCGGTATCCAGCGCCTGGACGACGGCCGACTTGTCGGCGTCGGCAAGCCCGCCGAACAGCACCTTCTGCGGCGGCGTGCGCAGGCTTGCCCAGGCGAGCGCGGCGGCCGCGATCAGCCCGATCATGAAGATCAGCGGCAGGCTGCGCTTCACGGCTGGTTGCGTCAGGAATCCGCCGATCTGCGTCAGCGGATTGGCGAAGCGCGGTTCACCGGGAACCGCGCCGTTCGGAATGGGGGCGAGTTGCGTGGCCATCGATTATACCGGCATGCTCATGATGTCCTTGTACGCGCTCAACAGCTTGTTCCGGACCTGGAGGGTGGCTTCGAAGCCGATCGACGCCTGCTGGCGCGCCATCATCACTTTCGCGATGTCGATCGTTTCGCCGCGTTCATATTGCGCGCTCAGGTCGCTGGCCTGGGACTGCGACTTGCTGACCGACTTGACCGCATCGGCCAGCGTGTCGGCAAAGCTGGTCGGCCCGGCCGCCTTGCTGGCGTCGGGCGCCGACGGCGCGTCGGCCGCGCGGGCCAGCGCCGCGTTGCGTTCCAGGATCTGGCTCCGCAGCGCCATCACCCGGTCGATGCCCATGGCACCGTCGATCTTCCCGATGCTCACAGCGCGGCACTCCGGCTATGCGGGGCGGCGATGGTGTCGCCCTGTTCGCGCGCCTTGGCCAGGCGATAGCGCAGCGTGCGTTCGCTGATGCCGAGCCGCTTCGCGGTCTCGATCCGGCTGCCGCCACACGCCGCCAGCGTCTCGCGGATCGCGGCGAACTCGCTCATCTGAACGACCTTGCCCAGGGTCTGGGGCTCGTCGTCGTTCGAGCTTTCGGTCGCGGTGAACACGGGCGCGGCAGGGGTCGGGCGGTCGAAGATGATGTCGGCGATCTCGATCGCGTCGCCGCGCGCCAGCAGCATCGCGCGCTGGATCACATTCTCCAGCTCGCGGACGTTGCCGGGCCAGTCGTGGGCCATCAGCATGTCGAGCGCGGCGGGCGCGATCCACGGGAGCTGCGCGCGGTTGCCGGCGTGCCGCACGATCATCGCCGCGGTGAGCGCGGGAATGTCCTGCCGCCGGTCGGCGAGCGCGCGGGTGGCGAGCGGGAAGACGGAAAGGCGATAGTAGAGGTCGGCGCGGAAGCGGCCGGCGGCGACTTCGGCCTGCAGGTCGCGGTTGGCACAGGCGATGACGCGGACATCGATCTTTTCGGGCACGGTCGCGCCGATCGGCACCACCTCGCGCTCCTGCAGCGCGCGCAGCAGCTTGGCCTGGAGACCCAGCGGCATCTCGGCGATCTCGTCGAGCAGCAGCGTGCCGCCGTTCGCCGCGCGGAAGAAGCCGTCGCCGCCCGAGGACGCGCCGGTGAAGCTGCCCTTCACATGGCCGAACAGCATGGCCTCCAGCATCGTCTCCGGCAGCGCGGCGCAGTTGATCGCGATGAACGGCCCTTCGGCGCGGGGGCTGCCGTTGTGGATCGCCTTGGCCAGCACTTCCTTGCCGGTGCCGGTGGGGCCATTGATGAGCACGGTGATGTCTGACGCGGCGATCCGCTCGGCCAGGGTGAACAGGGCCAGGCTCTCGGGATCGGCGGCGACCGGTGCGCCGGGGCGGAGCATAGCGGCGGCGAAGCCCGCGCCGAGTGCCGCGTCGTCCTGTCCGAAGCTCAGCCGCGCGGGGTTGCCGTCGGCAAAGGGCAGCGCGACCAGCGCGCCGTCACCCACCACCATCGTGCGGCCGGCGACCGGCGGGGTTTCCCCGTCCGCGATCAGGAACAGGTCGCCCGGCGTCGGCTTGCCGGTCTCGAACGAGCCGATCGCGAAGCCCTGGGCGCGCAGGCCGGAGACCAGTGCGTATTTCTGGCGGAGCACCGCGGCCGAAGGAAAGAGAGACACCATCGCTGAAATTCATCCCCTGAACGAGGATGGAGATGCGCCAGCAATGGTTAACGGCGTGTAAAACACGATTGCCTGCCGGCAAATTTTTGCCCCTGCTCTCCGGGCGGGCGCCCTCGCGTATCGCGTGCGGGATTCGTGATTCAGGGCTGTGGCACCCGAAAAACATTCATGTCAGAAAATCGCTTAAGCCGCCCGAGAACCGGCCGTTACCCATCTCGACGGCTCGAACTTCCGCAGTTGGGGGGGTGGCGGGATCGTCAGCTGGAATGGAGACATGACATGACTGTTATCGGAACCAACCTGGGCTCGCTTCGCGCCGGAAACGCTTCGACGAAGGCCACCCAGATGCTCAACCAGAGCATGGAGCGCCTGTCGACCGGCAAGCGCATCAACTCTGCCAAGGACGACGCCGCCGGCCTCGCCATCGCCCAGTCGATGACCTCGCAGATCCGCGGCATGGGCCAGGCGATCCGCAACGCCAATGACGGCATCTCGATGGCGCAGACCGCTGAAGGCGCGCTGGAAGAAGTCGGCAACATGCTGCAGCGTATCCGCGAACTGGCCGTCCAGTCGGCGTCGCAGACCTACGGCACGTCGGACCGCACCAACCTGAACACCGAAGTCACCGAGCTGAAGAGCCAGATCACCGCGATCCTGACCAACTCGGAATTCAACGGCGTCAAGCTGTTCGACGGCAACGCCGGTTCGGGCGGCACGGTGAACGTCCAGGTCGGCAGCGACGCGAACGTGACGGTCGGCCTGACCTTCGCCTCGACCACCACGACCACGCTGGGCGTCAACGCGACGGCGGTCGATACCTCGGCGAACGCGCAGACCGCGATCGGCGCCGTCGATACCGCCCTTGAGTCGGTCGCCAGCAAGCGCGCCACGCTGGGCGCCTCGCAGAGCCGCCTCCAGTCGGTGGTCAACAACCTGACCACGACGACCGTGAACCTGACCGACGCCCGCAGCCGCATCGAGGACGCCGATTTCTCGGCGGAAACCGCGGCGCTGGCGAAGGCGCAGATCCTGAGCCAGGCATCGACCGCGATGCTGGCGCAGGCGAACCAGAGCCAGCAGTCGGTCCTCCAGCTGCTGCGCTAAGGGAAACCTGGCTTAGCGGGGGTGGCGTCACCCCCCTGACAGGGCGCCTCTTCCCGCAAAGATGCCCGGCCGCAAGGCAGGGCGAGGCAGAGCCCCGGTGGTCCACGGACCGCCGGGGTTCTTGTCGTCCGGCCATCGACGACGACGGCGACGAGGCGGATTGATCCCCGGAACGAACGGCGTAGGATACCGCCGGGATCGCGGGTTCTTCCTTCAAGGGGCGGGAAAGATGCGGCGGACGACGCTTCTTATATATGTGGCGGCGGGCGGGTGCCTGGTCGCGGGCTGCGGAGAGCCATTCGCGTCGATCCACGCGCCGGGGCGGCCGTGCACCGCCATCACCGCCGCCGATCATGCCGCCGCTATCGCCGCGGGCGCCGCCAGCGGCACCGCCAGCGTCTCTGCGGGCGGGACGGTGTCGCTTTCCAACGGACCGGGCGTCGTCCACTGCGCCACGTTCAAGAGCCCACTCAAGCCGTGCCGCCGCCCGAGCGACTATGTCATCGACTATACGCTGGCCGACGGCAGCAAGGCTTTCGTCAAGGTGCCCGCCAACCAGCAGTACAGGTTCCGCCTCGCCGCGGCGCCGACGACCTGCGAGTTCGTCGACTGACGAGCCTTAGTGGCCGGCGCCGTGGCCGCCGGCACCGGCGTCGCCTGCGCCGCGCAGCGCCGCCTTGGCCTCCACCGTCTTGCCGTCGGCGAAGGCGAGCGTCAGCACCATCTCGCCGCCGGGCTTCAGCGCGGGGTTCACGTCGAACAGCATGACGTGCTTGGCCCCCGGCTCGAAGGCGAGCGTCGCACCTGCCGCGACATCGATCTGTTTCAGCGGCTTCATCGTCATCATGCCGCCGTGGCCCTTCATGCTTTCGTGCAGTTCGGTGCGCACCGCGGCGGGCGTGCGCACGGACAGCAGGGTCACCGGCGCGCCGCCTGCCTTCAGCGTGAAATAGGCCGCCGCCGGCCGCCCTTCCACGGCGGGCAGGCGTACCCACGCACCCTCCACCTGCGGTTCCGCGCGCTGTCCGCACCCCGCCAGCAACACCGCCGCCATCGCGCCCATCATCACCAAACGCATGGAACCCACTCCCCAAGCCACGGAAAACCGAATCGTCCCTAGGGGTTGCGGCACCCTTGCGGCAAGGCGGACCCCACCTATATCGCGCCGGTAGCGAACGGTTCCGCGTCGCCTCTCATCGGGGCGCGGGCTGCGATTTCAATGCGTTGAAACCCTGGGGGTACAGGCAAGACTATGGCAAAAGTTATCGGCATCGATCTGGGCACCACCAACAGCTGCGTCGCCGTGATGGAAGGCGGCAAGCCCAAGGTGATCGAGAATGCGGAAGGCGCGCGCACCACGCCGTCGATCGTCGCCTTCGCCAAGGACGGCGAGCGGCTGATCGGCCAGCCGGCGAAGCGCCAGGCGGTGACCAACGGCGACAACACGATCTTCGCGGTAAAGCGCCTGATCGGTCGCCGCTTCGACGATCCCGTGACCAAGAAGGACACCGAACTGGTCCCCTACACGATCGTGAAGGGCAAGAACGGCGATGCGTGGGTGAAGGCCGGCGGCGAGGATTATTCGCCGTCGCAGATCAGCGCGTTCATCCTCCAGAAGATGAAGGAAACCGCCGAAAGCTATCTCGGCGAGACGGTGACCCAGGCGGTCATCACCGTGCCCGCATACTTCAACGACGCGCAGCGCCAGGCGACCAAGGACGCCGGCCAGATCGCCGGCCTGGAAGTGCTGCGCATCATCAACGAGCCGACCGCGGCCGCGCTCGCCTATGGTCTGGAGAAGGACACCAACAAGACGATCGCGGTCTATGACCTCGGCGGCGGCACCTTCGACATCTCGATCCTCGAGATCGGCGACGGCGTGTTCGAGGTGAAGGCGACCAACGGCGACACCTTCCTGGGCGGCGAGGATTTTGACGCCAAGATCGTTCAGTATCTGGCCGACGCGTTCAAGAAGGACGAATCGATCGATCTGACCAAGGACAAGCTGGCGCTCCAGCGTCTGAAGGAAGCGGCCGAAAAGGCGAAGATCGAGCTGTCGTCGGCCGCCTCGACCGAGGTCAACCTGCCGTTCATCACCGCCGACCAGAACGGGCCGAAGCACCTCGTCAAGACGATCACGCGCGCCGACCTGGAGAAGCTGGTCGAGGATCTCATCAAGCGCACGCTGGAGCCGTGCAAGAAGGCGCTGGCCGACGCGGGCATGAAGGCCGATGCGATCGACGAGGTCGTGCTGGTCGGCGGCATGACGCGCATGCCGCGCGTGCGCGAGGTGGTGAAGGACTTCTTCGGCAAGGAGCCGCACACCGGCGTCAACCCGGACGAGGTCGTTGCCATCGGTGCGGCCGTCCAGGCCGGCGTGCTGCAGGGCGACGTCAAGGACGTGCTGCTGCTCGACGTGACCCCGCTGTCGCTGGGCATCGAGACGCTGGGCGGCGTGTTCACCCGGATGATCGACCGCAACACGACGATCCCGACCAAGAAGGCGCAAACCTATTCGACCGCCGACGACAACCAGCAGGCGGTGACGATCCGCGTGTTCCAGGGCGAGCGCGAGATGGCGGCGGACAACAAGCTGCTCGGGCAGTTCGACCTGGTCGGCATCCCGCCGGCGCCGCGCGGCGTCCCGCAGATCGAGGTGACGTTCGACATCGACGCCAACGGACTGGTCAACGTCAGTGCCAAGGACAAGGGCACCGGCAAGGAACAGCAGATCCGCATCCAGGCCTCGGGCGGCCTCAGCGACGCCGACATCGACCAGATGGTCAAGGACGCCGAAGCCTTCGCCGACGAGGACAAGAAGCGTCGCGCGGCGGCCGAGGCGAAGAACAACGCCGAATCGCTGATCCACACGACCGAACGCCAGCTCGCCGAGCATGGCGACAAGGTTGATGCCTCGCTCAAGTCCGAGATCGAGGGTGCGGTCGCCGAGGCGAAGGCTGCGGTCGAGGGCGGCGACGCCGATGCGATGAAGGAAAAGGCCGAGGCGCTGGCGCAGGTCGCGATGAAGCTCGGCCAGGCGATCTACGAGAAGCAGCAGCAGGCCGAAGCCTCGCCGTCTGCCGACGGCGCCGGTGAAGAGGCTCCGAAGGAAGACGTCGTCGACGCCGAATTCTCGGAAGTGGACGACAACCAGAAGGCGTGAAGACTCTTCTCCCTCTCCCCGCTTGCGGGGAGAGGGTCGGGGAGAGGGGCGGTGCGGCAGGCGGATTGTCTCGGTGAGACCTCCCCCTCTCCCGACCCTCTCCCCTGAAGGGGAGAGGGCTATGAAGCGATGAGTACCGAAGTCGATTACTACGAACTGCTCGAGGTCTCGCGCACCGCCGACGACGGCGCGATCAAGGCGTCGTATCGCAAGCTCGCGATCAAGTATCACCCCGATAAGAACGGGGGATGCAAGGATCACGAGGCGAAGTTCAAGGCGGTCAGCGAAGCCTATGATTGCCTGAGGGACCCGCAGAAGCGGGCGGCCTATGACCGGTTCGGCCATGCCGCATTCAAGAACGGCGGCGGCGGCGGACAGGGGCCGTTCGGCGGCGGCGGGGCCGATTTCGGCGGTTTTTCCGATATCTTCGAAAGCGTGTTCGGCGAATTCATGGGCGGCGGGCGCCAGGGTGGCCGTCCCCAGCAGCGCCGCGGCGCCGACCTGCGCTACGACCTGGAGATCAGCCTGGAAGAGGCGTTCCACGGCAAGGCCACCGAGATCACCGTCGATGTCTCCAGCGCGTGCGATACCTGCCACGGATCGGGGGCGACGCCGGGCACCGGGACGCGCGACTGCGCGCTGTGCAACGGCCATGGCAAGGTGCGGTCGCAGCAGGGGCCGTTCGTGTTCGAACGCGCCTGCCCGGGCTGCAACGGCGCCGGCCATGTCATCACCGATCCGTGCGGCAAGTGCCGTGGCGAAGGCCGGGTCGAGAAGACCAAGACGCTGAGCGTCAACGTGCCGCCGGGCGTGGACGAAGGCACGCGCATCCGCCTGTCGGGCGAAGGCGAGGCGGGCCAGCGCGGCGCGCCGCCGGGTGACCTCTACATCTTCCTGCATGTCAGCAAGCACGCGCTGTTCGAGCGCGAGGGCACCACGCTCTACGCGCGCGCGCCGATCAGCTTCACCACCGCCGCGCTGGGTGGCGAGATCGAGATTCCCGGCCCGGACGGCAAGCCCAACACGATCCGCATCACGCCCGGCATCCAGTCCGGCCGCGAACTGCGCCAGCGCGGGGCGGGCATGCCGGTGCTGCAGGGGCGCGGGCGCGGTGACCTGGTGGTGCGGATCGAGGTGGAGACGCCGACGAAGCTGTCGGCCAGGCAGCGCGAACTGCTCGAGGCGTTCCGGGAAACCGAGACGGGCGACGAATGCCCCGAAAGCCAGGGCTTCTTCGCGCGGGTGAAGAAGGCGGTCGGCGGCTGACGCTGGCGAAACGCGCTGACGGACCGGATCGGCTCGCCGTGCGACTCGCTCGACTCAACGATTCGGTTCCGCAACGATTCGGCGAATCGCGGACGGGTTGATAGACGCCCCCCCTGTCCGAACTCGGGGGGCGGGTCGCTGTTGTTCTTCAGGCGAAATATCGGCGCGTGGCCGGCGCGCGTGAATGCCATGTTCGTCGATCGCGAGATTTTCCTGCGGTCGCAGGGTCGGGTGCGTTTTCTGCACGTAACCCGCACCGCCCAACTGCGCGTCGCCGGCGCCGTCGCGGCCGCGATCGGCCTGTGGGCGCTGGTCACGGTGACGATGCTCGCGCTGCAGCTCCATGGTGCGGCCGAGCGTTCGGCGTTCGAGCGGCGACAGGCCGACGTTGCGCGTGACGCCCGCGCTGTCGCCGATTTTCGCCGCACCTCCGGCAATGTCGCCGAAGACCTAGCGCGGCGGCAGGCCATCATCGAGCGCCTGGTGACCTCGCGCCTCGGCGAACCCGATGCGCCGCCGCCCGAAAAGCCGGCGCCGGCAGGCACCAAGACGACGGCGCTGCCCGATAGTGCGACCCTTGTGGCACTCGCCGCGCGGCAGGACCGGTTCGCGGAACGGCTCGCAGCCAGCTTCGATGCACGCAGCCGCGTCGCCGCCGCGACGCTGGCGCGGCTCGGCTTCGATCCCGACGAGATGGTGACGGCGGGGCGTCGTGCGCAGGGCGGTCCGCTGGTCCCGGTAGCCGATCGGGCGACGATGACCCCCGCGCTCACGCGCCTCGCCGACGCCGTGGGGCGCTGGTCGGTGCTGCGCGACAATCTGCTGGCGCTGCCGTCCGCGGCGCCGACCGACGGGACGCCGGTGACCAGTTCCTACGGCGTGCGCGGCGATCCCTTCACCGGCGGGCCGGCGTTCCATGCGGGGCTCGATTTCACCGGCGCCTATGGCCAGCCGATCCGCGCGGCGGCGTCGGGCCGCGTCGTCTTCGTGGGGCAGCGGGCCGGTTACGGCCAGGTCGTGGAGATCGATCACGGGAACGGCACGCTGACCCGCTATGCCCATCTGTCCGGCTTCGACGCCCGGCCGGACGCGGTCGTGGCCCGCGGGCAGCAGATCGGCCGGATGGGATCGACCGGCCGATCGACCGGCACGCACCTGCATTTCGAGGTCCGGATCGACGGGGTCGCCGTCAACCCGATCCGTTTCCTGTCGCTCCACGGGGAGATCGCCGATGTTCAATAACAAGCGGCCCGCAGGCACGCCGGCCACCGGCACCAAACAGGCGCCGTTTTCGCTGATCGGCGGGGATGTGGTGCTGACGGGCAGCATCACCGCCAGCGTCGATCTTCACGTCGATGGCCGGATCGAAGGCGACGTGTCGTGCGCCGCGCTGGTGCAGGGCGCGGACAGCGTGATCCGAGGCAACATCACCGCTAAGACGGCGCGGGTCGCCGGCACGATCGAAGGCGGCGTGACCGCCGACGAACTGGTGGTGGAGCGCGGCGCGCGGATCACCGGCGACTGCAGCTATGGCTCGCTCCAGGTGGAGGTCGGCGCGGCGATCGAGGGGCGGATGTCGCCGCGATCGGCAACCGCGCCTACGCTGAAAGTGATCGCTGCGGCGGAGTGACGAGGCCGCTGGTCGTCCGCCCGCGCGCGTGGAATACGCGGCGGGCGGGGTGCCCAGAGCTTGGTTAGGCCACGAGGATCGCGGCGATGACCAGCGCCTGGGCAACCAGAGCCGCGGCGCCGAACGCCGAGGTTTCCAGATTGCGCATCGTTGATCTCCGAATGACCGGCGCGGAAATCGCACCGGCGACACCGCTTTTGTGCGGTGCGCCATATTTCAACGATCAGTAATTAAATTACAACCGCAAACACGATCATTACCGTTGCAAGAAACGCAACCGCCAGCGAAACGATTGCGCTACCCTCAATCGCCAAACACCCGCGCGAAGATCGTGTCGACGTGGGCCAGGTGGTAATCGAGGTCGAATTTCGCCGCGATCTCGTCGGCGGCCAGCGCCGCTGTAACCTCGGTATCGGCCAGGAGCAGATCGAGCAGTGACAGCGCGCCGTCGCTCTCCCACACCTTCATCGCATTGCGCTGGACCAGCCGGTACGCATCCTCGCGACTCACCCCCGCCTGGGTCAGCGCCAGCAATACACGCTGCGAATGGACAAGCCCGCCCATGCGATTGAGGTTCTTTTCCATCCGTTCGGGATAGACCAGCAGCTTGTCGATCACGCCGGTCAGGCGCGCCAGCGCGAAATCGAGCGTGATCGTCGCGTCGGGGCCGATATAGCGCTCGACCGACGAATGGCTGATGTCGCGTTCGTGCCACAGCGCGACATTCTCCAGCGCCGGGGTGACGTAGCCGCGCACCATACGGGCAAGGCCAGTCAGATTCTCGGTCAGCACCGGATTGCGCTTGTGCGGCATCGCCGACGAGCCCTTCTGGCCCGGCGAGAAATACTCCTCCGCCTCCAGCACCTCGGTCCGCTGCAGGTGGCGGACCTCGGTCGCCAGCCGCTCGATCGACGAGGCGATGACGCCCAGCGTCGCGAAGAACATCGCGTGGCGATCGCGCGGGATCACCTGGGTCGAGACGGGCTCGACCGCGAGGCCTAGCTTCGCCGCGACATGCGCCTCGACGCGCGGATCGATATTGGCGAAGGTGCCGACCGCGCCGGAAATCGCGCAGGTAGCGATCTCCGCCCGCGCCGCGACCAGCCGCGCACGGCAACGGTCGAACTCGGCATGGGCCTGCGCCAGCTTGAGGCCGAAGGTGACCGGCTCGGCATGGATGCCGTGGCTGCGGCCGATCGTCGGGGTCAGCTTGTGCTCGTGCGCGCGGCGCCGGATCGCCGCCAGCAGCGCGTCGAGATCGGCGAGCAGGATGTCGCTCGCGCGCGCAAGCTGCACCGCCAGGCAGGTGTCGAGCACGTCACTGGACGTCATCCCCTGGTGCATGAAGCGCGCCTCGTCGCCGACCTGTTCGGCGACCCATGTCAGGAACGCGATGACGTCGTGCTTGGTCACCGCCTCGATCGCGTCGATCGCGGCGACGTCGATGACGGGCCGGGTCGCCCACCAGTCCCACAGCGCCTTCGCCGCCGATTTCGGCACCACACCCAGATCGGCCAGAGCCTCGGTCGCGTGCGCCTCGATCTCGAACCAGATCGCGAAACGGGTCTCGGGTGACCAGATCGCGACCATCTCGGGCCGCGAATAGCGGGGAATCATGGGACCTCTCAGCGGCTAGCGGGATGAACCGTGCCGGTAGCAGGGTTGAGTCGAGCCCGCAAAATGCGAAATTCCGGAACCGTGACATAAAAACATCGTTGAACATCTCGAAGTCCAAGGAAAGACCTCCGTCCGGTCCGCGGCTTTCCGCGAAGTACTGGGCAACATCACAACAGGAGAATTCGATGCTCAAGACCGTCATGTTTGCCAGCGCCATTGCGCTTGCCGCCCCCGCCTTCGCGCAGGACAAGCCGGTCCCGCCGCAGGACACCGACACCACTGCTCCAGCGCAGGATGAAACCCCTGCTGCCGAACCGGCTACGGAGGCCGATACGCCGACAACGGCGCAGGATACGCCGCCCGCCGCGCCCCAGGGCGATCCGATTCCCGGTGCTCCGGTAACCGCGCCGACTCCGCCAGAAGCAGCGACGCCGGCTCCGCAGACGACGCCCGCGCAGCCGCCGGCCCAGCCCGACCAGACGGCCGCTGCGTCGGCCCCTGCCCCGGCTGACGCCAATGCTCCGGTGACGGGCGCGTCGCAGATCGCACAGGTCGTCGACACCGAGTTCCCGGCCTACGACAAGAACGCCGACAACGCGCTCGACAAGGGTGAATTCGGTGCCTGGATGGTCGCGCTGAAGACCGCCAGCGATCCGGCGACCAAGGCGGACGATCCCGCCACGGTGCAGTGGATCAGCGGTGCCTTCGCCTCGGCGGACACTGACCAGTCGGCGACGGTCACCAAGGCGGAACTGACGACCTATCTGTCGCAGAACAGCGGCGAGTAATCGCTGACGTCCCGTTCCTCCCGGGGAGCGACCGCCGGACTCCCCAAGGGTCCGGCGGCTGCTTTCGTCGGAGGGCCGGGAGGAACCGGATCAGCCTTTCGCCTTCAGGTCCTTCAGGATCGCCACGATCGACGCATTGTAGGCGCGATAGGCATCCTTCACCAGCGCGGTCCACGCCGGCAGATCGACGGCGACATTGCCCGCCTTCTGCTCTTTCAGGACGTTCATCATATAGGCGCTGTCGTTGGCCATCGCGGTCATTTCAGTCGCGCCCTTGCTGAACGGCGTATCCACCCAGACGTCCTTCGACGGATAGAAGGCGCCGGCCATATACCCCGGATTCACCACGTTGACGGGCGATTGCATGCGGATGCCGAACGCGACGTTGGTCTCGACGATGCCGCGCCGGGCGCCGGTGAGCGTGCGGGTCTGCTTCGCCTCGGTATCGGCATAGTCCACCGTCAGCAGTGGGAACAGCAGGATGGTGTCGAGCGCCTTGCCCGGCGCGGCGAGCTTGTTGACCTTGCCGATCGCCGCCAGCATCCCGAATCCGCCGGCCTTGCCGCTGGCCGGGTAAATGTCGGTCAACGGCGCGCCGTCCGCGCCGTACGCGACACTGGCCTTTTTCACACCCTTGCCGATGGTGATCCCGCCGTCACGGTTGCTTTCGGTATTGCCGGGCAGCAGCACCGTGCCCGCCTGCTGGATCGCGCCGCGCGTCTCCGCCTCGCTGACCAGGGTCAGGCCGGCGGCGGCCAGTTGTGCCTTCAGGTCGGCATAGCCTTCGTTGGCCAGCCGCCGCATCGTCGCCTCGTCAACCCCCGACAGGCCGGTGACGACGCGGCTGTTCAGCCCGACGCCGGCAACGGCGGTGCCCTTCTGCGCGACGATGAAGTTGATCCCGTAGGATGCGATCGCGACCCTGGTCTTGCCCTTGACGAGCGAGCCATGCTGGCCGGTCATCTTGAGCGGAAACGCGGTTTGCGTGGATGCCGCGGACGGCAAGGCGAGCGCCGCAAGCGCGGCGATGATGGAAAATTTCTTCACGACCCTTCTCCCTCGATGAGGTGCGCGGAATTGTCGCCACGGGCGCTTTTCGCGCAACTTACAATCGCGGTTTGGTACAATCGCGGTTGACGCGGGCCGGAGGATCGTTAGGGGCGGCGCCGGGCCACGCGGTCCCAACGCCGCGCGTGCTCTCTGTGAGGAGAGTCTGACATGACTGATCTACCCGCCGCCCCGGCAATCAAGCCGGCGCGTCCGTTCTTTTCTTCCGGTCCCTGCGCCAAGCCGCCGGGCTGGACCCCCGCAAAACTCGCCACCGACAGCCTTGGCCGTTCGCACCGGTCGAAGATCGGCAAGGCGCGCCTCGCCTATTGCATCGACCTGATGCGCGAGCTGCTCAAGCTGCCCGACACCCACCGCATCGGCATCGTCCCCGGCAGCGATACCGGCGCGTTCGAGATGGCGATGTGGACGATGCTCGGCGCGCGGCCGGTCACGACGCTGGCGTGGGAGAGCTTCGGTGAAGGTTGGGTCACCGATGCCGCCAAGCAGCTGAAGCTCGATCCCACCGTGCTCCGCGCCGATTACGGCCAGCTGCCCGACCTGGGCGCGGTCGACTGGTCGAACGACGTGCTGTTCACCTGGAACGGCACCACCAGCGGCGTGCGCGTACCCGATGGCGAATGGATCGCCGCGGACCGCGAGGGCCTCTCCTTCGCCGACGCGACCAGCGCGGTGTTCGCCTATGATCTGCCGTGGGACAGGATCGATGTCGCCACCTTCAGCTGGCAGAAGGTGCTGGGTGGTGAAGGCGGTCACGGCGTGCTGATCCTCGGCCCCCGCGCGGTCGAACGGCTGGAAAGCTACACTCCGGCGTGGCCGCTGCCCAAGCTGTTCCGCCTCGTTTCCAAGGGCAAGCTCACCGAGGGCGTGTTCAAGGGCGAGACGATCAACACGCCGTCGATGCTGGCGGTTGAGGATGCGATCTTCAGCCTGGAATGGGCGAAGTCGCTGGGCGCGGGCGGGCTGGTCGCCCGGTCCGACGCCAATGCCGCCGCGCTCGACCGCATCGTCGCCGAACGCGACTGGCTGGGCCATCTTGCGCAGGACGAGGCGACGCGATCGAAGACCAGCGTGTGCCTGACGGTCGCGGGCGCCGATGAGGCGTTCATCAAGGCGATGGCCGGCGCGCTGGAAAAGGCCGGCGCGGCCTATGACGTCGCCGGATATCGCGACGCCCCTCCGGGCCTGCGCATCTGGTGCGGCGCGACCGTCGATACCGCCGATATCGAGGCGCTCGGGGCGTGGCTCGACTGGGCCTACGAGACCGCGAAGGCTGCGTAATTCAAATACGTCGCTCCAGCGAACGCTGGAGCCTTTCTCTACAATCCGTGCGCTTCGACGCACGAGACCCCAGCGTTCGCTGGGGTGACGAGGTGAATGAAAATGCCCAAAGTCCTCATTTCCGATAAAATGGATCCCAAGGCCGCGCAGATCTTCCGCGAGCGCGGAGTGGAGGTCGACGAGATCACCGGCAAGACGCCGGAGGAACTGATCGCGATCATCGGCGACTATGACGGCCTCGCCATCCGCTCGTCGACTAAGGTGACGAAGGCGATCCTCGACGCGGCGACCAACCTGAAGGTGGTCGGCCGTGCCGGCATCGGTGTCGATAACGTCGATATCCCCGCCGCCAGCGCCAAGGGCGTCGTGGTGATGAACACCCCGTTCGGCAACTCGATCACCACCGCCGAACACGCCATCGCGCTGATGTTCGCGCTCGCCCGCCAGCTGCCGGAGGCGAATGCGCAGACCCAGTCGGGGACGTGGCCGAAGAACGGCTTCATGGGCGTCGAGGTGACCGGCAAGACGCTCGGGCTGATCGGCGCCGGCAATATCGGGTCGATCGTCGCCGATCGCGCGCTGGGCCTGCGCATGAAGGTGATCGCCTTCGACCCCTTCCTGTCGCCCGAACGCGCGGTCGAACTCGGCGTCGAGAAGGTCGAGCTCGACCAGTTGCTCGCGCGGGCTGACTTCATCACCCTGCACACGCCGTTGACCGATCAGACGCGAAACATCCTGTCGGCGGAAAACCTCGCGAAGGCGAAGAAGGGCGTGCGCATCATCAACTGCGCGCGCGGCGGGCTGATCGACGAGGCGGCGCTGAAGGCGGGGCTCGATTCGGGCCATATCGCCGGTGCCGCGCTCGACGTGTTCGTGACCGAGCCGGCCAAGGAACATGCGCTGTTCGGCACCGAGAATTTCGTCGCCACCCCGCACCTGGGCGCATCGACGTCCGAAGCCCAGGTCAACGTCGCGATCCAGGTCGCCGAACAGATGGCGGACTATCTGTTGTCGGGCGGCGTCACCAATGCGCTGAACGTCCCCAGCCTGTCGGCGGAGGAAGCGCCGCGGCTCAAGCCCTATATGGCGCTGGCCGAGGAACTGGGCAGCCTGATCGGCCAGCTCTCGCACGGCGCGATCCCGCGCGTCTCGATCCATACCGAGGGTGCCGCGAGCGAGCTCAACCAGAAGCCTATCGTCTCGGCGGTGCTGGCGGGCTTCCTGCGCACCCAGACGGCGACGGTGAACATGGTCAACGCACCGTTCCTGGCGAAGGAACGCGGCATCGAGGTGCGCGAGGTGAGGACCGAGCGCGAGGGCGACTATCACACGCTGGTGCGCGTGTCGGTGAAGACCGACGCTGGCGAGCGTTCGGTCGCCGGCACGCTGTTCGGCAACACCCTTCCCCGGCTGGTCGAGCTGTTCGGGATCAAGGTCGAGGCCGATCTCGAAGGCCATATGCTCTATGTCGTCAACGAGGACGCGCCGGGCTTCATCGGCCGGCTGGGGACGCTTCTTGGCGAAAGCGGCGTCAACATCGGCACTTTCCACCTCGGCCGCCGCGAGGCGGGCGGAGAGGCGGTGCTGCTGCTGAGCATCGACGAGGCGGTGACGCCCGAGCTGCTGGCCAAGGTCAAGGCGCTGCCCGGCGTAAAGACCGCGATGGCGCTGGCGTTCTGACGGTCTGGGCGGAAGTGGTACTTTCGCCCATTCTTCTCCAGCCGTTCGGCCCACGCTTGTCGAAGGGCCGCCCTTCTTCTAGCCGACGGTTGAAAGGAAGGGCAGGGCTTCGACAGGCTCGGCCCGTAGGGGTTCTGAACCTATGACCGGTCTTCTCCCCGAAGGATTCGACGATCGCCTGCCGCCGTTCGCCGACGTCGCGGCGCGGGTCGAGCGGCGCATGCTCGATACCGCGCACGGCTATGGCTATGAGCAGGTCGATCCGCCGCTCGCCGAATATGAGGACGAACTCGCCCGGCGGCTGAAAGAGGGCGGCGCACGCGGCGCGGTACGCTTCGTCGATCCGTTGTCGCAGCGCAATCTGGCGATCCGGCCCGACATCACCGCGCAGATCGGGCGGATCGCGGCGACGCGCATGGGGCACCACCCGCGCCCGTTGCGCCTGTCCTACGCCGGGCCGGTGCTGAAGCTGCGCGGCAGCGAGCTGCGTCCGGCGCGGGCGATGCGCCAGATCGGCTTCGAGCTGATCGGGCGCGATTCGGTCGCCGCCGCGCGTGAGGTGGTGGCGGTGGCCGTGGAGGCGCTGGCGGCAGCGGGCGTTGCCGGCGTGTCGGTCGATTTCACCCTGCCCGATCTGGTGCCGACGCTGGCGGAGAGCTGGCCCGATGCACGGCTGACCGAACTGCGCGACGCGCTCGACGCCAAGGACGCCGGCCGCGTCGCGGCGATCGATCCGGCCTACCTGCCGCTGATCGAGGCGGCCGGGCCGTTCGACCGCGCGATCGCGCGGCTGCGCGCGCACGACACCGGCGGCGCGCTCGCGAGCCGGATCGACGGGCTGGTCGCCATCGCCGGGGCACTGCCCGGCGGCGTGACGCTGACGCTCGATCCGACCGAGCGCCATGGGTTCGAATATCAAAGCTGGTTCGGTTTCTCGCTGTTCGCGGCCGGGCTGTCCGGCGAGATCGGGCGCGGCGGCAGCTATGTCGTGCTGGGCGCCGACGGCAGCGAGGAGGCCGCGGTCGGGGTGTCGCTCTATCCCGACGCGCTGGTCGATGCGACCGCCGTGCGCCCGGAGCGCCGCCGCCTGTTCCTGCCCATGGGTACGCCCGCGGATGTCGGCGCGCGCCTGCGGGGCGAAGGCTGGGTTACGGTGACGGCGCTGGAGGACGAGGATACGCCCGCCGCGCAACTGTGTACGCACGTCTGGCGCGACGGCGCTGCGAGTCCCGCCTGAAGGCTTGCCCCGCCAGCCTGTGACCTTCGCCCGCGCGACGGCACACGACGTGTATCGGCCCCGGTGCCTCCCGACCTCTGACGGCCTATCGCCTGTTGCGCCCCACCACGCTTTGTGGTGGGAGTCGCCCGGCGTATCGGGGGCGGGGTTTGGCGAGCGAAGCGATCACGGCGAGCCTGTTCGACGCCGGCACGATCGCCGAGCGCTGGCTGGCGGATTATTGCGGCGACCGGCCGCGCGGCGACGTGCTGTGCACCGCGCGCGGGCCCGATCGCGACGCCTGGCGCGCCACCCTGGAGGAACTGGCCGCTGCCGGCGGCGAGGCGCTCGACGAGACGCGTGATCGCGTGCAGCGCCACGCCGGCGATATCGGCACGGGCTTCCGCGTCGCCGGCGAACCGGCCGAGCGCCGCTGGCCGCTGTCCCCGGTCCCGCTGCTGATCGATCGCGGCGAATGGTCGCGGATCACCGCGGGCGTCGCCCAGCGCGCCGAGCTGATCGAGACGGTGATCGCCGACATCTATGGCCCCCGGCGTCTGGTCGCGCAGGGCCATGTCCCCGCCGCGCTGGTGACGGGCAGCCCGCATTTCCTGCGTCCGATGGAAGGGCTGGCGCCGCCCGGCGGGCACCATCTCCATTTCTACGCCGCCGACCTGTGCCGTGGCCCGGACGGCGAATGGCGCGTGCTGGGTGACAGCGTCCGCGCGCCGGCGGGGGTCGGCTATGCGCTGGAAAACCGGCTGTCGGTCGCGCGCACGCTGGGCGGGCTGCACAGCCGGCTCAACATCGAGCGCCACGCGCCGTTCTTCGCCGCTTTCCGCGACGGCCTCGCGGCCGTCTGTGCCCGCGCCGAACCGCGCATCGGGCTGATGACGCCGGGGCGGTTCAATCCCAGCTATGCCGAACAGGCGCATCTCGCACGCTATCTCGGCTTCCTGCTGGTCGAGGGCGCCGATCTCGCGGTACGCGACGACCGGCTGTACGTCCGCACGATCGCCGGCTTCAAGCGCATCGACGCGCTGTGGCACCGGCTCGATCCGCGGCTGCTTGACCCGCTGGCGTTCGATTCGACCTCGCGGATCGGCGTTGCCGGGCTCGTCGATGCGATGGCGACGGGCAATGTCGTGCTGTCGTCGGCACCGGGTGCGGGCGTGATCGAGAGCGCGGCGTTCAGCGCCTTCCTGCCGCGCCTCGCGACCCGCCTGACCGGCGCCGGGTTGATCCTGCCCAATGTCGCGACCTGGTGGTGCGGCGGCGCGGCGGAATGCGATGAGGTACGCGACAATATCGATCGCATGGTGATCGCACCCGCCTTCGACGTCGCGCCGCTCGGCCTGCCGCAAGGGCGCGCGGTGCTGGGCAGCAGCCTGGACGAGGTACAGCGTGCCGCACTCGTCGCCGACATGGCGCGCCGGCCCCAGGATTATGTCGGGCAGGAAGTGGTGCGCCTGTCGACCATGCCCGTCGTCGCCGACGACCGGCTGAGCCCGCGCCCCTTCACCCTGCGCGTATTCGCCGCGCGCGATCCGGAGGGGCGCTGGACGGTGCTGCCCGGCGGCTTCGCGCGGATCGGCGAACATCCCGACGAACGCGCCGCGGTGATGGGCGAGGGTATCTGGTCGGCCGACGTGTGCATCCACGGCCCCGATCCGATCGCGGGCGTCTCGCTGCTGCCCCCCGCCGACACGGTCCACCTGCGGCGCAACCCCGGCACGCTGCCCAGCCGCGTCGCCGACAATCTGTTCTGGCTCGGCCGCTATCTGGAGCGCGGCGAGGCGCTGCTCGGCGCGATCCGCGTGCTGCTCGGCCATTCGATCGGCGCGGATACCGGCGCCGCCTTGCCGCCGGAAACGGTGTGGCGGCTGGTCGGTCTGATCGTCGCGGCCGGCGCGGCGCCTGCCCCGGCCTCGATCGGCCGGTCCGAACTGTCGCAGTTTGCCCGCGCCGCGCTGGAGGCGGAGGCTGGCTTCTCCGTCCGCATGACCAACCGCCAGGCGCGCGCGATCGGCGAGGGTTCGCGCGACCGGCTGTCGGCCGACATGATCCGCCTGCTTGAGGCGCCCTATCCGACGAAGGGCGGCACGCTCGACCGTGCCGGCTCGCTCCAGCGCCGCTATGCCGCGCTCGCCGGCCTTTCCGCCGAACACATGGGCCGCACAGACGGCTGGCGCTTCCACGATCTCGGCCGCCGCATCGAGCGCGCCTGGACGATCGTCGCCGCCACCCGCGCGCTGGGCGGCGAGGCGGCGACCGCCGACGACCTGTCGACCCTGCTCGATCTCGCCAACAGCCAGATCAGCTATCGCCAGCGCTACCTGACCGGCATCGCGCGGGTGCCGATCCTCGACCTGGTGACGCTCGATCCGGGCAACCCGCGTGGCCTTGCCTATCAGGCCGATACGATCGCGGCGCATCTGGCGAAGTTGCCGGTATTGGGCGACGACGGCCTGGCCGAGCCGCAGCAGGCGCTGGCGACCGAACTCGTCGCGCGGGTAGCGACGGCGCGCGCGGTCGAGGTGGACGATGCGATGCTCGGCGATATCCAGGCCCGGCTCGCCATATTGTCGAACGCGGTCGCGCGGCGCTATTTCCTGCAGGGGGCGGAAGCCTTGCGCGCGCCGGGGCTGACGCTCGCATGATGCGCTACGCCATCCGCCATGTGACGCGCTTTGACTATGCGCAGCCGGTCGGCTTCGCGCGGTGCAATCTGCGTCTGAAGCCGATCCTGTGGTCGGGACAGGTGCTGGAGGATTACGACCTCAGCATCGAGCCGGGCGGCCGCACCTCTCCCGCGCGGGCGGAAGCGGGCCTCGCCAACGTGACGCGGCTGGTGGTCGATCGTCCGTCGAAGGCGCTGACCATCACCAGCCGCGCGACGGTGAGCGTCGATCGCCTGATCCCGGTGCCCGCGTCGTCAGATCCGAGCCTCGCCGAAATCGCTCTCGCCGCGCGCGAGAGCCGCGATGCCGGGGCGGCAAGCCCGGCGGCCTATCTGTTTCCCTCGCCGCGCATCCCGCTGGACCCGGCGATCGGCGAATGGTGCGCGGCCGAACTCGATCCGGCGCGCGGCTGCCTGGAAGCGGCGATCGCGCTGGCGCAGCGCATCCAGCATGAATTTTCCTTCGATCCCACCGCCACCCTGGTCGATACGCCCCCGCGCGAGGCGTTCGACCGGCGCGGCGGCGTGTGCCAGGATTTCGCCCAGATCATGATTACAGGGCTGCGCGCCGCCGGGCTGCCGGCCGCCTATGCCTCCGGCTATCTGCGCACCTTGCCGCCGCCGGGACAGGAAAGGCTGGTCGGCGCCGACGCCACCCACGCCTGGGTGCTGCTGTGGTGCGGCGCGAGCCTTGGCTGGGTTGGCGTCGATCCGACCAACGGCATCTGGATGGCCGAGGATCATGTCGTCATCGCGATCGGCCGCGACTATGCCGATATCGCGCCGATCGACGGCGTCGTGCTGGGATCGGGCGCGCAGGACATGCATGTGTCGGTCGATGTCGAGCCGCTCGGCTGAAGGAGGAGAGAGTTGAAGGCGATCTTCATCACCGGTGGCGCATCCGGCATCGGCCAGGCGATCGCGCGGCGCTTCGCGCGCGAGGGCTGGCGCATCGGGCTCGCCGACGTCGATTCCAACGGGCTGGACTCCACCGCAGCGGCGCTGCCCGACGGCGCGGATACCTATGTGATGGACGTGCGCGATCGCGATGCGTGGACCGCCTCGCTCGATGATTTCACGGCGAAGGCCGGACGCCTCGACGTGCTCGCCAACAACGCCGGGGTGCCGATGGGCGGGCCGCTGGCCGACGCGCCGTTCGACGAGATCGACCGTACCATTGCGATCAACCTGACCGGGGCGGTCAACGGCGCGCGGATCGGCCATGCCTATCTGCAGCGCACGCCGGGATCCTGCCTGCTCAACACCGCCTCGGCATCGGCGATCTACGGGTCGGCCGGGCTCACCGTCTATTCGGCGACCAAGTTCGGCGTTCGCGCGCTGACCGAGGCGCTGGACGGCGAGTGGCACGCCGACGGCATCCGGGTGCGCGGCCTCATCCCCGCCTTCACCGACACGCCGCTGCTCCGCCATCCCGCCCACGGCTCGAACGAATCGATCCGCGAGCGCGTGACGGGCGCCGGCCTTGAGCTGTCGAGCGCGGACGACGTGG
The DNA here is from genome assembly GCF_035910975.1 of Sphingomonas sp. GTDB lineage: Bacteria > Pseudomonadota > Alphaproteobacteria > Sphingomonadales > Sphingomonadaceae > Sphingomonas. The sequence goes on along the minus strand of NZ_JAMHWM010000039.1, from coordinate 107,559 downwards.
CGGAGGCCGCGTGGCGCGCGGTCCACGGCGACGCGCTGTTCGCCTATATCGGCAAGACCGCCGACCGCATGCGCTTCGCCGCGCGCTGGCTGCCCGGCAGGATGCGGAAGAACATGCGCGGCGGAACGGTGGGGAAATAGCTCAGTCGACCAGCGCGTCGATCCGCTGCGCCAGATCGACGTCGCGCGTCGAGAGCCCCCCGGCATCGTGCGTCGTCAGCACTATGTCGACGCGGTTGTAGACGTTCGACCATTCGGGATGGTGATCGGCCTTTTCCGCCATCAGCGCGACCTGGGTCATGAACGCGAACGCCTCCGAAAAACTGTCGAAGGTGAAGCTGCGGCTGATCGCGTCGCGGCCGTCATCATAGTCCCATTCGGCCAGCCCATCGAGCGCATCGGCGCGTTCGGCTTCGCTCAACTGCTCGATCATTCCCAGCGCTCCTTGCACCCCTCGTGCCCCCATGCCTATGTCGGACGCGATGACCGGGCAAGACAGGACCGCGCCGACCGCGGCAGAGATCGAGGCGCTGGCCCGCGTATCGCTCGCGCGCATCCCGGCGCCGTTCGCGGAGCATCTGGCCGGCGTCGTGCTGCTGGTCGAGGAATGGGCCGACGACGAGACGCTCGATTCGCTGGGGATCGAGGATCCCTACGACCTGACCGGCATCTACCACGGCCGTCCGATCGGCGAGAAATCTTCGTTCGAAAGCGGCGCGCTGCCCGATCGCATCCACCTCTATCGCCGCGCGATCCTCGACGAATGGATGGCGAACGGCGACGATCTGGCGACTCTGGTCCACCATATCGTGATCCACGAGGTGGGGCATCACTTCGGCCTGAGCGACGACGACATGCACGCGCTGGAAGACCAGGCTTGAGCCGACTGGCGCTGGACGGCGTCGCCTGCGTGCGCGGCGGACGGACATTGTTCGAGGGGCTGGACCTCGCTCTCGGCGCGGGCATGGCGACCTTGGTCACCGGCCCCAACGGCGCCGGCAAGTCGAGCCTGATCCGCATCGCCGCCGGGTTGCTCGATCCCGGCGCCGGTAGCATTGAGCGCGACGGTGATCTCGCGCTGCTCGCCGAGGCACCGGCGCTCGATCGCGAGCGCACGCTGGGCGACGCGCTGCGCTGGTGGGCGGCGATCGACGGGCGGGCGGATGCGGCCGATTGCGCGCTCGCCGATGTGGGATTGGCCGCGCTCGCCGGCGTGCCGGTCGGCTGGCTGTCGACCGGCCAGCGCAAGCGTGCCGGGCTCGCCCGCGTGATCGCCAGTGGTGCCGCCATATGGCTGCTCGACGAACCCGCCAACGGGCTGGACTCCGCATCGGTCGCGATGCTTGAGGGTCTGGTCGCGCGGCATCGTGCCGGCGGCGGCATCGTGCTGGTCGCCACCCATCTGCCGATCGTTGTCCCCGACGCGGTCGAGGTGCGGCTGTGAACGCCTTCGCCGCCATCGCCTGGCGCGAGCTGCGGCGCGGCTGGACGACCGGCGGGATGCTGCTGCCGGTCGCCTTCTTCCTGCTCGTCGCGGTGGTGTTCGCCTTCGCGATCGGGCCGGACGCGGCGCTGCTCGGCCGGGTCGGCGGCGGCGTCGTGTGGGCCGCGGCTTTGCTCGCCGCGCTGTTGCCGGTCGAACGGCTGGTCGGCCCCGATGCGGAAAGCGGCGTGCTCGATCAGCTTGCGGTGCGCGGGATGCCGATGCCGATGGTCGCGCTCGCCAAGCTGGTGGGCCACTGGTGCGGCTTCGCGCCGGCGCTGATGCTGGCGGGCGTGCCCGCCGCCGCGCTGCTGCAGATCCCTGCCGACACGCTGTGGCGGATCGAGCTCGGTCTGCTGATCGGTACGCCGGGCCTCGCCGCGCTCGCGGTAGCGACGGCGGCGCTGGTCGCCGGCCTGCGCGGGGCGTCGTCGCTCGCCGCGCTGGTGATGCTGCCTTTCGCCGTGCCGCTGGTGATCTTCGGGGCGGGCGCGCTGGAAGGCGGACCCGGCGCTCTCAAGCTGCTCGGCGCGGTCAGCCTGCTGCTGGTCGCCGGCGGGCCGCTGGTGGCCGGTGCGGCGATCCGCCTCGGCCGCGACTGAGGGCGCTTCTCACAGCGCTTCGAACCGGAAGTCGCGGAAGCGCGCCGTGCCCTGTCCCGCCGAATAGAGGCCGGGCCGCAGCATCAGGAAGCCGCCGCGCACATTGTGATGGTATCCGGACACTTCCATCCCGCGATCGAACCGCCGCCACGTTCGTCCGCCGTCGCCGCTGGTGTCGTAGGTGACGATATGCCGGTCGTTGGTGACGCGGATGCACATACGGCGGCCGTGCGGATTGGCCGGACGCCCGCGCTCGATCCCGTACTGGTGGGTGACGAAGCGCGTCTCGTCGAAGCCGAGCCCGCAGTAGAGCCTGTCGTCATAGAACAGGATCAGCCCCGCCGTGCCGCCGGGCGCGATCTCGACGTCGCATTCGAAGCGATAGGCGGTGTCCCCTGCGATCAGCAGCAGCGGCGACCCGTCCGAGGGCGCCTTGCCCTTCGCGTCGAGCAGCAGCGCTCCGCCTTGCGTCCGCGCGCGGGCGCGTTCGTCCCGGCCGGGGCGGAAGAAGTTCCATTTGCGGCCATAGGCGAAGTCGCGGAAATCGTCTGACAGCGCCATGCCATGCGCGCGGCCGGCCGGTGCCCCCTTGGGTTTGTCGATCGGCTGCGACAGGTCGCCGCCGGTCATCCGGAACCAGCCGTCGGCCGTCCATTCGATCGGATCGAGCAGAGTCTGGCGGCCGAGCGTCCAATATCCGTTTTCGAACCCGTGATAGACCGACCACCAGCTTCCGTCCGGCCCCTCGACCAGCGTCGCATGGCCGCGCGACCACCATTTCTCGTCGAGCGAGGTGGTACGAACCAGAGGGTTGTGCGGGCATTGCTCCCACGGCCCGTGAAGCGATTTCGATCGGGCGGCGATCACCATATGCCCGGTCGGCGGCCCCGCCGTGCCGCCCACCGCGGTTATCATGTAGTAATAGCCGCCATGCCGGGTGATCTTCGGCCCCTCCGGGGAAAAGCCCTCGACGATCCAGTCGGCGGGATAGCGCCACGGATCATAGACATGCTCGACCTTGCCCACGGTCGACAGCCCGTCGTCGGCCAGCCTGATGCGATCCCCGCCCGACAGGAACAGCCAGCGGCTGCCGTCCTCGGCCACCGCATGGCCAGGGTCGATATGGCTGGGCAGCTTCAGATCGACCGGATCACTCCACGGCCCGTCGATATGGTCGGCCCAGATCACCCAGCTCGTCGTCGGGTTCTTGGTCGGGATGTAGAGGTAGTAGCGGCCCTTGTGCCTGCACAGCTCCGGCGCCCACACCGCGCCGATGTTTCTGGTCAGCGCAGCCTTGCGCGGCAACCAGTTGATGAGGTCGCGCGAATGCCAGATGACCAGCCCCGGATAGGAATCGAACGTCGAGAAGGTCATGTAATAATCGCGACCGTCCTTCAGGATGGTCGGATCGGGGTGGTCGCCCGAGATCAACGGATTGAGGAAGCGCCCGTCCCCCAGATCGGGCACGCGCTGGTTGTTGAACCCGCGTTTCCAGTCGGGCGCCGGGGCCTGCGCCGCAAGTAATGGGCCGGCGCCCAGTCCGGCGCCGCCCAGCGCCGCCAGGGTCAGGCTGTCGCGTCGTGACAACATCTCGCTTTCAGTCTCCCTTGGGCGCCGCGCCGCCCGCGAACCATCTGGCGTGGCGCGCGAACAGCTTCGTCGGCGTGGTGGTGAACCAGCTGTAGCCGTTGCGACGTTCGAGGCTCAGTTCGTTGACGTCGTCGTGGATGCTGCGGTCGCGGTCGCCGAACACCGGCTGCCCGGTATCGATCGCATAGAGCCTGGCCCAGAGCGGCGGCGCGCCGGGGCTGGCGATCAGGCGCCGGCCTCCATGGCCGTCCGCGCCCCATGCGACATCGGCCAGCGCGTGGCCGCGCAGCCAGATCACACCATCATTCACCGCCGCCGTGATCGCCGGCGTCCGTTCGGGCTGGGCCATCAGATAGTCGATCAGATCGACGCTTTCGGCGGTGGAGAGCGATGCCGGCTCGAAATTGCGGGCGCCGACGGGCGCGCGGGTCAGTGCATCATGCTGCTGGCCCCACAGCGTCGGGCGGCCGTCTACCCGCACCTGCGTCGCGACGATCAGCGCGGTCGCGCGCGCGGCGGCCTGCGCTGCCTGTGCCGCGAGCGCGGCGGGCACGAAGGCGAAGTCCCCCTGCCCCCGTCCGACCTCCAGCAGCAGCAGCGCGGTGTCGCCGACCGCGCCGTCGTTGAAGGTGATGGCGTCGTGATAGCCGCCCTGCAGCGGATAGACCTGCGGCCAGCCGCCGCCGGGAAATTCGGCGGCGAGCAGGTAACCCACGCCCCGCTCGAACGCCGCGCGATAGCCGGCCCCCGCCGATCCGGGCAGCGCGTGCTGGACGCGCGCGAGAAAGCGCAGCTCGGTCAGTGTCGCGCCATTGTCGATCGTGCCGACGTAGCGCCAGCCGGCGTCGTTCGCCCGGCTATCCTCGCGCGCGTTGGCGGGCAGCCTCTCGATCGGCACCAGGCTCTCGCCCGGACGGCGTGGCGGGCCGCTACGGTCCTGATTCTTGCCCCATCCGCCGGCTGGCGTCTGGAAGCTCACGATATTGTCCGCAATGCGCCGCGCGGCATCGCCGGCGTACCAGTCGGGCGCGTGGTCGAGCGGCATCGACGCCGCCGATCCGTGTGGCGGGCCGGCGGCGGGCCAGTCCCTCGCGGCGCGGCGCTCGGCGGTCAGCGCGGCCTTGTTCGCCGCCATCGCCGCGCGGGATCGCGCCAGATATGTGGTCCATGCCGCGCGCTCGCGGACCGGCAACGCGGCGATTCGCGCCTCGGTCACCGGCTCGGCGGGCGTCATCCGTCCGATCACCCCCGCGGCGGCGGTCCCGGCCGCTGCGACCAGCGCGGCGACCGCTAGCAAAAGGCGGAGGGGCGTCGCCGCGCCCTTTTTGTCCAGCGGTGTCATAACCCTTCATCGGCCTGAACGCAGCCAGTCGTCAAGCCGGCGGGACGTGGGCGCGGCCCGCCGCACCTTTCCCTGCGCGGCTCTTGCCCCTATAGCCCCGACCAGTCCCATGAGCGTCGCCCAAACCCAGGTCCTGCTACCCGCCGAATGGCGCGATTTCCTCGCGCTGACGAAGCCGCGCGTCATGACCCTGGTGGTCTTCACTGGCCTGTGCGGCATGCTCGCGGCGCCGGTATCGATTTCGCCGGTGCTTGGTTTCACCGCGATCCTGTGCATCGCGCTCGGCGCAGGCGCGGCGGGTGCGCTCAACCAATGGTATGAAGCCGATATCGACGCGGTGATGAAGCGGACGCAGCGCCGCCCGCTGCCGGCGGGCCGGATGGATCGCCAGTCGGCCCTGCATTTCGGCATCGGCCTGTCGGCCTTTTCGGTCATCCTGATGGGGCTGGCGGTCAACTATGCCGCGGCCGGCATCCTGCTCGTCTCGATCCTGTTCTACGTACTGGTCTACACCGTGTGGCTGAAGCGCCGCACGCCGCAGAACATCGTCATCGGCGGCGCGGCGGGTGCCTTTCCGCCGCTGATCGGCTGGGCGGCGGCGACGGGCGAAGTCGCATTGCTGCCGACCCTGTTGTTCGCCACCGTATTCCTGTGGACGCCACCGCATTTCTGGGCGCTCGCGCTGTACGTGAAGACCGATTACGCCAATGCCGGCGTTCCGATGCTGCCGGTCGTTGCCGGCGAGCGGACCACGCGCGCGCAGATCGGGCTCTACACCATCCCGATGGCGATCGCGGCGGTGGCGCCGTGGCCGCTCGGGCTGACCGGCGCGGTCTATGGCATATCGGCGGTGGTGCTGACCGCGATCTTCGCCGCGCTGGCCGCGCAGGTCGCGCTGCGAACAGCGGGCGAGGGCGACGCGATGCTCCCCGAAAAGCGGTTGTTCCGTTTTTCCCTCGCCTATCTGGCGCTCATTTTCGCGGCCGTGGTCGCAGACAGGTGGATGGCATGACCCCCGACGAGGAAACCGAACTGCGCCGTCGCCAGCGCTCCCGCGCGATCGTGGTCGCCCTGCTGCTCGGCGGTTTCGTTGTGCTGATGTATTTTATCACCATCGCCAAGATCAATGCGGGGATGCACCTATGAACCCGATGCACCGCACCGCGCTGTTCGCCGTCGCCGGAGTGGCGGCGATGACCGGGCTCGGCTTCGCCAGCGTGCCGCTCTACGACCTGTTCTGCGCCGCGACCGGCCTGGGCGGCACCACCCAGCGCGGCGAGGCGGCGCCGGGCGCCACCGGCAACCGCATCACCGTCGCCTTCGACAGCAACGTCAGCCCCAAGCTGGCGTGGAAATTCCGTCCCGAGGTGGAGCGCACCACCGTAGACGTCGGTGCGCGCGACATGGAATTCTTTGTCGCCACCAACACGTCGGACAAGCCCGTCACCGGCACCGCGACCTACAATGTCTCGCCCGCGCAGGCCGGGCGCTATTTCACCAAGATCGAGTGCTTCTGCTTTACCGAGCAGGTGCTCCAGCCTGGCGAATCGGTGCGCATGCCGGTGATCTTCTACGTCGATCCCAAGCTGCTCGACGATCCCAACGCGCGCGATATCGACACCATCACGCTCAGCTACACCTTCTACCCCACCGGCAACGGCAAGGCCGCGCCGGAAGCCGGGTAGTCGCGGCGTCGCGGGCGTCTTGCCCTTGACGGAGGCACGCCCTAGAGCGTGGCGCGAACACGCCTAACAGGGACGCCATCATGGCCGGTGCGAAGAACCACGATTATCATATCCTGCCCCCCAGCCCATGGCCGCTGATGGGCTCGATCGCCGCGTTTGTGCTGGCGGTCGGCGCTCTGATGTGGATGAAGGGGCATGAATTCGGGCCGTGGGTGTTCGCGGCAGGCATGGCCGGCGTGCTCGCCACCATGTATTTCTGGTGGGCCGATGTGGTGAAGGAAGCGCACCAGGGCGATCATACGCCGGTTGTCCAGCTCCACCTGCGCTACGGCATGATCCTGTTCATCGCGTCCGAGGTGATGTTCTTCGTCGGCTGGTTCTGGGCGTTCTTCGATTTCTCGCTGTTCCCCGCGATGGTCGGCTACACGCCGGGCGCACATGGCGAGGCGGGCAGCGTCGAGCTGCTGACAGAGGGCGTGGCGCAATGGCCGCCGGTCGGGCTGGAAGTGATTCCGGCGTTCGATCTGCCGCTGCTCAACACCTTCATCCTGCTCTTGTCGGGCACCACCGTGACCTGGGCGCACCATGCGCTGATCCACGGCCAGCGCGGCGGCGAGCTGCGCGGTTTCTGGGGCCTGCTGGGCGTCGGCGAGAATGACGGCGTGAAGAAGGGCCTGTGGCTGACGATCGTGCTGGGCATGATCTTCAGCGCGGTGCAGGCGTATGAATACATGCATGCGCCGTTCCCGTTCAAGGGGATCAACTACGGCGCTGCCTTCTACATGGCGACCGGCTTCCACGGCTTCCACGTCATCATCGGCACCATCTTCCTGATGGTCTGCCTGGTGCGCGCGTACAAGGGGCACTTCACACCGCGCCAGCACTTCGGGTTCGAGGCAGCGGCATGGTACTGGCATTTCGTCGATGTCGTGTGGCTGTTCCTGTTCGTTTCCGTTTACGTCTGGGGCGGCTGGGGCGCGCCGGTCCACGGATAAGGGCGGGGCTGCCGTGACATCGCCCGGCCTGGCCGAGGCGGCTGCAAAGGGTCTGTGTCCACGCTGCGGGGCGCGGACCCTTTTCAAGAGCAGCGTCGGTTTCCGCGACCGTTGCAGCGCCTGCGGGCTCGATTTCGCCGCTTTCAATGTCGGCGACGGGCCGGCGGCGTTCCTGACGCTGGGCGTGGGCGCCGCCGTGACGATCCTTGCCGTCACGCTCGAACTCGCGGCCGAGCCGGTGTGGTGGATCCATGTCCTGATCTGGCCGCCGGTGGTGCTGGCCGGCGTGCTGGGCGGCCTGCGGCTGGCCAAGGGCGCGCTGATCGCCGCCGAATATCGCAACGCCGCCCGCGAGGGCCGCATCGTCGATCGCCGGCCGTGACGCGCCGCCTGCCCGTGATCCCGACGATCCTGGTCGGCCTGGCCGTCGCCGCGATGATCGCGCTCGGCGTCTGGCAGCTCGCCGTCCGCCTGCCGGAGAAACAGGCCGAACTCGCGCTGCTCGCCCGCAATCCCACGCTGCCGGCCATCGCCTTTCCCGGCCGCGCCGACGACGCCTTGTTGTTTCGCCGCACCACGCTCGACTGTCACGCGCCGGTGACGATCGCGAGCGCCGGGGCGGGCGGCGCCGGCTACCGGCTGATCGCCACCTGCGCCGGCGGAGAGCTGGTCCAGCTTGGCACGACCCGCAATCCAAAGCTGACGATCCGGTGGGATGGCGGCCTGGTCAGCGGCCGACTCAGCCACGCGCCCGATGCCCGGCCGTTGATCGCGACGCTGTTCGATCGCGAGCCGAAGACGCTGCTGCTCGTCGCCGAAACCCCGCCCGTCGGCCTGACCGCCAACGGCACGCCCGACTGGCGCTCTGTCCCCAACAACCATCTGAGCTACGCCGTCCAGTGGTTCCTGTTCGCCGGCATCGCACTGGTGATCTACGGGCTGGCGCTGCGCCGCCGCACGACGCCATCAAGCTAAGCTTTCTTGCCGCGCGCGAGCGCGGCGGCTAGGCGGCGCTTCCATGCGCTACGTCAGCACCCGCGGCTCCGCCCCGATCCTCGATTTCCGTGACGCGACCCTCGCCGGGCTCGCGAGCGACGGCGGCCTCTATGTTCCCGAGGCATGGCCCGGCCTGAGCCGCGATGAAATCGCGGGCCTCGCCGGCCTGTCCTATGCCGAAACCGCGGCGCGGATCATGGCGCCGTTCGTCGGCGACACGCTCACCCCGGACGAGCTGCGCGCGATGTGCGAAACGGCCTATGGCCGGTTCAGCCACGCCGCGGTCACGCCGCTGATCCAGCTCGACCAGCGCCATTTCCTGCTCGAACTGTTCCACGGGCCGACGCTGGCGTTCAAGGACGTCGCGCTCCAGTTCCTCGGGCTGCTGTTCGAACGCTTCCTGACAGGCGGCGACCGCCACCTGACGATCGTCGGCGCGACCAGCGGCGATACCGGTTCGGCGGCGATCGACGCGGTGGCGGGCCGCGAGCATGTCGACATCTTCATGCTCCACCCGCTCGGCCGGGTCAGCGACGTCCAGCGACGGCAGATGACGACGGTGCTGGCGCCCAACGTCCACAACATCGCGATCCGCGGCGATTTCGACCAGGCCCAGGCGCTGGTGAAGGCGATGTTCAACGACGCGGATTTCTCGGGCCGCTTTTCGCTGAGCGCGGTGAATTCGATCAACTGGGCGCGGCTGATGGCGCAGGTGGTCTATTATTTCTACGCCGCCGTCCGGCTGGGGGCGCCCGATCGGCCGATCGCCTTTTCGGTGCCGACCGGCAATTTCGGCGACGTGTTCGCCGGCTATGTCGCGGCCAGGATGGGCCTGCCGATCGCGAAGCTGATCGTCGCAACCAACGTTAACGACATCCTGCACCGCGCGCTCAGCGCCGGCGATTATTCGACGGGCACCGTCACGCCAACGGCGGCGCCCAGCATGGACATCCAGGTCAGCTCCAACTTCGAGCGGCTGCTGTTCGACCTCGCCGGCCGCGACGGCCCCGCGCTGGCCACGCAGATGCGCGGGTTCGAGGCATCGAAGGCGATGCGCCTGACCAACGCCCAGGCCGAAGGCGCGGCGGCGCTGTTCGCCAGCGACCGGATCGAGCCGGGCGAGATGTCGGCGACGATGCTGTGGGCGCATGAACACGCCGGCCAGGTGATCGATCCGCACAGCGCGATCGGCCTCGCCGCGGCGCGCCGCGCGGACCTGCCGGCCGACGTGCCGGTGGTGACGCTCGCGACGGCGCATCCGGCCAAGTTCCGTGACGCGGTAGAGCGGGCGACCGGTCTCCGCCCGTCGCTGCCGGGTCGGGTCGGCGATCTGTTCGAGCGTGAGGAGCGTTTCGCGACGCTCGACGCGACCTTCGACGCCGTCAGCGCCTACATCGCCGAACGGGCGGTGGCGCGGGGATGACCCCGATCACCCTGATCGGCGAACCCTGGGCCGACTACGGCCTGATCGATTCGGGGCATGGCCGCAAACTGGAACGCTACGGCCGGTTCCGCTTCATCCGCCCCGAGCCGCAGGCGCTGTGGGCGCCCGCCGACAAGGCGTGGGACGCCGACGGCGAGTTCATCCCCGGCGCCGATGAAGACGGCGGCGGGCGCTGGCATTTCGACCGCCAGGTGCCGCGCGAAGGCTGGCCGCTGCATTGGCGCGAGGTGACCTTCACCGCCAGCAACACCCCGTTCCGCCACCTGGGGTTCTTCCCCGACATGGCACCGGTGTGGGACTGGATGCGGGGAATGCTGGACGGCGCGCCCGGGAACGCCGGCGACCCCGAGTGCCTCAACCTGTTCGGCTATACCGGCGTCGGCACGCTGGCGTTGTCGGCGGCGGGTGCGCACATGGTGCATGTCGATGCGTCGAAGAAATCGGTCGACGCCGCGCGGGCCAACGCCGCGCTTTCCGGCATGGCCGACCGGCCGGTGCGCTGGCTGGTCGAGGACGCCGGCAAGTTCGTGAGCCGCGAGGTACGGCGTGAGCGCCGCTACGACGGCATCATCCTCGATCCGCCGAAGTGGGGCCGCGGGCCCAACGGCGAGGTGTGGAAGCTGGAGGAAGGGCTGCCCGATCTGATCGCCGACTGCCGCCGCCTGCTGGATGCCGAATCGCGGTTCCTGTTCCTGACCGTCTATGCGGTGCGCATGTCGGCTCTGGCGATCGGCGAACTCGTCCGCCAGGCTTTCGCCGACCTGCCCGGCACGGTCGAGTGCGGCGAACTGGGCGTTCGCGAGGAAGCGCGCGGGCTGGTGCTGCCGACCGCGATCTTCGCGCGCTGGAGCCGCTGAAGCCGCGCGGACGGCGTTCCGGGCGAGGCCCAACGGTCGCCGACCTGTATCACATCCATACCGACCGTCGCTGGAACACCCGCTGCATGCCGGCCGCGAAGGAATTGACCCGCGCGCGCAGCAGCACGCGGCGACCGGCCTGCGTGCGGGTGTAGATGAGGGCGGAGCCGCCGACATGGCGCTCCCACAGCCGGTGAAAATGGTCGGCGGTATCCTTGCGGGCGCCGAGCAGCGAGGGGACGGCGTGATAGTCGGCGCGACGCCTGCCCCACAGGTGACTTTCGCGCACGAGCAGATAGCGGGGATTCTGGACCGGGCCGAGCACTTCGGCCAGCGCGCCCAGGAACGCGCGTTCCTCCGCGCGGCTCGCGCCGTCGAGGATGATTTCGTATCGACCGGTCACGGCCGGGACGACCAGAATGGTATAGCCGGTTTGGTCGCGTGCCAGCGCTCCGGCATGATGCAGGCCGGCGATCAGAGCCATCGCGACCTGATGCAGGCTTCGCTCCAGCGTGCCGTTGCGCCACCACAGCATCGCCGCGCGGGACAGGCCGGGCAGCGAGTAGAGGAACGTCGCGCCGCAAAGCGCCATCAGCATTGTGGTCAGCGTGCCGGCGCCGGCCAGATGACGGACGGCGCCCGCGGCGGACAGGGCCCCGCCGCCGATCCCCGATAGGACCAGCGCCTGAAGCGTGTCGCGCCATGCCAGGGCGCGCGGCGCGTAATTCGCCTCGGCGACGCGGCGGACATGGCTGCGCTCGGTCGCGCCGCCCAGCGACCGGCGCCATTTCTCGGCAATCGCGGTACGATCGCGCGCGCGCGCCAGCGTCCGGGCATTCTCCTCCTCCGGCGGGGTCGCGGGGTCGATGCCGAGGCGGTCGATGCCGTTCTCGATCATCATGCCGTCCGAGTTCCCGATCCCCTCGAACGCGTCGAAACGGCGCGCCAGCAGCGTCATGTCCCCGGTTTGGGCGTCGGCGCCCGGAATGACCGTCGCAAGGTGCCAGATCGCCGCGACCTTGCCCGGCCGCACCGGATCGATACGGATGGCGCGTCCGCGCATCTGGTTCGACGACATGTACGACCCGGCGTTGCTCGCCAGGATCAGACTGTTGATGGCCGGCGCGTCCCACCCCTCGCCGAGCAGCGCCTGCGTGCCGACCAGAACGCGGATCGCGCCATCCTGGAACAGCCGGGTCACCAAGCCGACCAGCCTCTGCGCGGTCGCGCCGCCTGCCTCCACGATCACATGGCCGGGACAGGCGGCAATCGGGCGATGGCGCAGGGTCGCGGGGTCGATCCGTTCCGCCTTCGCCGCGATGGCAAGGGTGTCGACGGTGGTTGCCGGCAGGATCACCAGCGTGCCGGTCAGCACCGCGAGTGCGTCGGGTCCGATTCCCGCCCGCCGCAGGGTCTCGAAAATCGGGACGACCCCCAGCTTCACCGGCGTGAAGGGCGCGTCCTGGCGCCGCGGCAATTCGCTCGCGCGCACGCGATCGGACAGGATGACGAGGCGCAGCCCGTCGCCCAGCGACTCCTCCTCTGCCCGCGCGATCTCCACGATGCTGTCCAGCTTGGCGATGCTGCCGACGGTGGTGGCGAAGATGGCCCTGGTCTCCGCCAGCGTGACACGCCCGTTCTCGATCAGCCCCAGCCCGTCGAGCGCGCCGCGCAGCGCAGTCCAGCGTTCGGTTCCCAGAGCCGCTTTGCTGCGCGGCTCGTCGATCAGCCCCTGGAACAGCCGCTCGAGCCAGGTCGAGGTCAGCGCCGGCAGTGCGGCGCCGTCGATCCCGAGCAGATCGGTCGCTGCCGGTGGAATCGTCCGTCCGCCCGCATGGATCAGGATCATCATCGCCGTCAGATATTCGGGCCGGTCGAGCAACTCGCCTTCATGCGCGTCCGGCTCGGTCAGCCACGGGTGCGCGGCAACGCAGTCGATCAGGTCAGGATCGGCGATCATGCCTGCTGTCATCGTCTCGATCGCGCCGCGCCTCGCGACCAGCAATTCCAGTTCGTCATGCCGCGGGCGGGACAGCAGGACATGGTCCTGATGCGCGCAGAGATCGCCGTTGCGGACAAGTTCCGGCACCGAGATCTCGCTGTCGATCGGGCCGCACAGATCCTCGTAGCGCGACCATTCGGCGAATGGCGCATCATAAGGGGGGGTCGCCGTCAGCGCGACGAGCACCGCGTCGTCGAGACGCTTGCGCAACGCGACGAGCGCGCTCCACCATTCGCGGCGGAGGTGATGGGCCTCATCGACGATCAGCGTGACAGGGCCGCGCGCATTCAGCCTCGCTATCACGGCCTCGAAGCGGTCCGTCCCCTGGCCATGGACGGCATGCAGCGCCTGACAGGTGGCGATCGTCATCGTCGCGGGCGCGTCGATCTCTGTGGAGATATGCGCGTCCCAGCCGTGCGGGTCGTCCAGGAACAGCGGGAACAGGCGTTCGCGCCACTGATTGCGGATGGTGAGGCTGGGCGCCAGGATCAGCGTGGCGCGGCCGATCCGCCGCATCAGCTCAAGCCCCAGAACCGTCTTGCCCGATCCGGGTGCCGCGACGATATGGACCCGGCCGTCGTCCAGATGACCGTCCATGTCGACCAGGACCCGCGCCTGATAGTCGCGCCAGACGCCCTTGAACTCCATGTCGGCCAACATCGGCGGGCAACAGAGCCGCTCGGGCGCGAGAGGTCAATCGGGTTGGCCGCAGAGCGAATTACGTGGATGCCGACCGGGTGTTTGGTCCCGGCTCCTGGATCAAAACCAGAAGCGCACGCCGGCGACGAAGCTGGCGCTGCCGATATCGTCGCCGGCCGATCGGGCGTACCGTGCGGTCCGGCCCAGCTTTCGCTCCCACGCCAGGCCGACATAGGGTGCGAATTCGCGAGTGATTTCGTACCGCAGGCGTAGCCCGGCCTCCACCTTCGTCAGGCCCGCACCGACGCCGATCGCCGGGCTGTCCTGCGCGGCCAGCGCGATTTCGGCGCGCGGCTGGAGGATCAGCGCCTGGGTTATGCGCTGGTCGTAATGCGTCTCGATCTTCGCCGATACTTCGCCCTTGTGCGACAGGAAGGCTACCGCCTCGACCTCGATCCAATAGGGCGCCAGGCCTTCGACGCCGACAACGAGGTGGGTGCGCGACGGGCCGCGAGCGATGTCCTGACGGATACCGGCCTGCAGGTCGAAATAGGGGTCGATCGCGCGCGACCACAGCAGCTGGACGTCAGCATAGGCACCACCGCCGAAGCTGCCTTCGCCTTCGGATTTCGCGACGATCCGGTTCAGATCGCCGCCATACCAGAATTCACCGTCCCAGGCGTAGCCGTCGCGCCCGTCGTGGATTCTCGCTTCTGCGCGGTCGACGATCAATTGCGCGAAACTCTGGCCGCCGTGGTGATGCGCCAGATGCCCGCGCGATGCCGCCATCGCCGCCGCGCCCCACACGCGATCGGCATAGGTCGCCGGCACCGCCGGCGGCGCGGGCGCATCGCCGACCGGCAGTGCGGTGCCCGACGGGCCGGCCGGCATCGCATGCCCGGCGTGGGCATCCACTGCCGCCTGGGGCATCACGTGGCCGGCGTGCGGATCGGCCGCGGGCGCAGCGGGCATGACGTGCCCCGCATGCGGATCGGGCGCCGCGCCGGGCATTGCATGTCCTGCATGCGGGTTCGCCGTCCGCGCCGCCGGTGCGCGGCGCGGCGCGGCGGGCCGGGGCTTCGGCTTCGCCTTGGGTGCGGGCTTCGCCGCCGGCCTGGGCGCCGGTGCATGATGGCCGTGGTGCGCCTGTGCGACGGCAAGCATCATCGCGAGGCCGACGATCATGCCGTGCCCCTGGGCCGCACGGTCACCACCTGCATCATGCCCGCGTGCATGTGGTAGAGCATGTGGCAGTGGAAGGCCCAGTCGCCGACCGCGTCGGCGGTGAAATCGAAGGTCGCGGTGCCGCCCGGCTGGACGTTCAGGGTATGTTTGCGCGGCGCATGGTCGCCGTGGCCCGTCACCAGTTCGAAGAAATGGCCGTGCAGGTGGATCGGATGGGTCATCATCGTGTCGTTGACCAGCGTCACCCGCACGCGCTCGCCTTCCGTGAACGGGATCGGCGCCGTAACCTCGTTCAGCTTCACCCCGTCGAACGCCCACATGTAACGTTCCATGTTGCCGGTCAGGTGGATGCGCATCGCCCGCCCCGGCGCGCGGACGTCGGGATTGCGCTCCAGCGCCACCAGGTCGCGATAGGTCAGCACGCGGTGGCCGACGTCGTCTAACCCCTGCCCCGGATCGCCCATCCGGTCGGCGGGCATCGGCGAGATCGTCTGGACGGTCGGCGTCTTCGCCACGCCCGGCGCGACCGCGAAGTCGCGCATCGAATGATCCATCGCCGCTGCCGGTTGCGACGTCGCGGCCGGCAAAGGGCTGCAATGCCCCATCGCGGCATGTTCGGGCGGACAGGCGGCGGCCGGCGCGGCGGCGTGTCCCATCGCAACGTGATCCATGCCGCCCATGCCCATGTCGCGCATCGTCGCCAGCGGGCGCTTGCGCAAGGGCGGGACGTCGGCGCGCATCCCCATACCCGGCGCCAGCGTCGCGCGTGCCATCCCCGACCGATCGACGCTCTCGCCGACCAGCGTATAGGCGCGGTCCTCCGCCGGGGTCACGATCAGGTCGTAGGTTTCCGCCACCGCGATCTGCAGTTCGTCCACCGTCACCGGCCGCACGTTCAGCCCGTCCGCCTGCACCACCGTCAGCGGCAGGCCGGGGATGCGCAAGTTGAAGGTCGTCATGGCGGAGGCGTTCACGACGCGCAGCCGGACCCGCTCGCCGGGCGAAAACATCGCGGTCCAGTTGTCCTCGGGTCCATGCCCATTGACGAGGTAGGTATAGGCCGCGCCGGTCACGTCGGCGATGTCTGTGGGGTCCATCCGCATCGCGCCCCAGGCCAGCCGTTCCTTCGCCGACTGCCCCTCTCCGCGCAGCTGGTCGGCGAGCGTCTGTTTCCGGCGGTTGAAATAGCCGCCCATCATCTTGAGGTTGCGATAGATGGCGTGGGGATGCAGCCGGCTGAAGTCGGACAGCACGATCACGTGCTCGCGGTCGTAGCCGACCGGATCGGCGCCCGCGGGGTCGATCACGATCGGGCCGTAATGGCCCATCTGCTCCTGCAACCCCGAATGGCTGTGATACCAGTAGGTGCCGGCCTGGACGATCGGGAATTCGTAAGCGAAGGTGCTGCGCGGCGCGATGCCGGGGAAGCTGACGCCCGGCACGCCGTCCATCTGAAACGGCAGCAGCAGCCCGTGCCAGTGGATCGAGCTGTCCTCGTCCAGCTCGTTGCGCACGTTGAGCCGGACCTTCGTGCCCTCGCGCAGCCGGATCAGCGGCCCCGGCACCGTGCCGTTGATGCCGATCGCATGGCTCTCGCGCCCGTCGACCGTCAGCATCTGGTGCGCGATGCGCAGGTCGATGTCGGTTCCCGAAACGCTGGGCACGCCCTGCGTCCCGCTCCGCGCCCACGCCGGCAGCCATCCGACCGCGGCGAGCAGCCCGGCGCCCGCCAGGACCTCGCGCCGCTTCACCTTCCGGCCAGTGCCGCGTCGCCGACAAACGGGTTGTGCGCGCGCTCGCGCCCGAAGCTGGACACGCCGCCATGGCCCGGCAGGAAGACGGTATCATCGCCCAGCGGCCAAAGTTTCGTGACGATCGCCTCGATCAGCGCGTCAGGGTCGCTCATCGGAAAGTCGGTGCGCCCGACCGAGCCCTGGAAGATCACGTCGCCAACCACCGCCAGCCTGGAGGGCGGATGGTGGAACACGACATGGCCCGGCGTGTGGCCCGGACAGAGATAGACGTCGAGTGTCAGGTCGCCGACGGTCACCTGTTCGCCGTCGTCGAGCCAGCGATCGGGTTCGAACGCCTCGCCCCGCAGGCCCCATTTCCGGCAATCATCCTCCAGCCGCGCGAGCCAGTAGCGATCGGCCTCGTGCGGGCCTTCGATCGGCACGCCCAGGCGTTTCGCAAGCGTTCCCGCCTCGCCGCAATGATCGGCATGGCCGTGGGTGACGAGGATCTTTTCGACCGTCACCCCAGCCTGGGCGATCGCCGCCTCGATCTTTGGCAGGTCGCCACCCGGATCGATCACCGCCGCGCGGCTGGTCGCGGTGCACCACAGCAAAGTGCAGTTCTGCTGGAGCGGCGTGACCGGGATGATCGTCGCCTTGAGCGGGGCCTCGGTCATTTCGGCGGCTGTCCCAACAGGTTCGCCTGCCAGAAATAGAGCGTCGCGTAATTCTGATAGTCGCGGTTTTCCTTCTTGGCGAAGCCGTGGCCCTCGTCGGCGGCCAGGATGTGCCAGGCTGTGCCGCCGTTCGCGCGGACGGCCTTGACGACCTGATCGGCCTCGCTCGCGGGCACGCGCGGATCGTTGGCGCCGGTCACCACCATCAGCGGGATGCGCAGTTCGTTCACCCGCGTCATCGGCGAGATCTCGATCAGCTTGGCCCGCTGTTTGGGATCGCGCTCGTCGCCATATTCGACACGGCGCAGGTCGCGGCGATAGCTCTGCGTGTTCTCCAGGAAGGTCACGAAGCTGGAGATCGCGACGATGCAGTTCGCGCCCTTCAGCCGCGCGCCGTAACGGATCGCGCTGGCGTAGCACATATACCCGCCATAGCTGCCGCCCTGCACGCCGATCTTCGCCGAGTCTATCGTGCCGTCCTTGGCGAAATGATCGAGGAAGGCGCCGATATCCTTCACCGAATCCTCTCGCTTGAAGGGTCCGTTGTCGAGGCTGACGAAGCGCTTGCCATAGCCGGTCGAGCCGCGGACGTTGGGGTAGAAGATCGCGATGCCCAGTTCGTTGAGCATATAGTTGGCGGAACCGCGATAGGACGGGAAGCTCTGTCCCTCCGGCCCGCCGTGGATATCGAACAACAACGGGCGCTTGCCGGGGAACTTCGCCGGGTCGGGCCGGAACAGGAATCCCGACACCTCCTCGCCGTCGAAGCTCCTGACCGTCACCAGCTCGGCATCGACGTTCTTCCTGGGGTCCAAACCGCCCGTCTCGCTCGCGGTCCACTGCGTCACCTTCATCGTCGCGGGATCGAGCACGAAGGCGTCACCCGACACGCGCGGGCTGCTGAAGCCGAACGCCACCGCGCCCCACGGTGCGATTTCCAGCCCGCCGGCGACGCCCGCCGGGAGTTCTGCGGTGCGCACCGCGCGCGTCTTCGTATCGAGCAGCTTGAGGCGGCTGCGCCCCGCCTCGTTGACCAGATAGGCAATGAAGCTGCCGTCATCGGCGATGCGGAAGGCATCGACATCCCATTTCGCCTCGGGTGCGACGGCGGTGAACTTGCCGTCCTTAAGGATGCCGAGCCGCTGGAAGTCCGACCCCTCGTCGCTCAGCACCCACAGCGTCCCGTCGGGGGCATATTCGGCATGCGCGTAGGACACTGCCGCCTTGAGGTCGCTGAGCGGGGTCATCCTGCCCGTCGCCAGATCTAGGTCGTAAAGGTCGCTCTTCTGGATCGAGGTATAGTTGCCGACCAGTCCGCGCTTGCCGTCGGGCGAGAAGCCGACGAGGCCCCAGCCGCCGCCCTTGACCTCGGCCACCATCCGGGCCGAGCCGGGGTTGCGCGGATCCATGACGTAGATGTCGTTGTCCGCGCCCGTCCGCTTGGTCGAGGTATAGCCGATCAGCGTGCCGTCGCGGGTGAAGCCGCCCAGGCTGTTGCGGCTCTTGCCGTCGGTCAGCAGGGTCAGCCGGCCGTCCTTCAGAGTAAAGAGCTGGAAGAACTCGCCCCCGCCGACATCCTTCTGCACAACGGACACGTCGCCCGACGGCGAATAGGTGAGCGAGCTCGTCCGGTCGGCCTCGAAGGTGATCTGGCGGCGATCCATCATCGGGCCGGTCACGCTGTGCAGCTGGTTCACATTGGCGAAGCGCGTGGTGATGATGAGCGACCTGTCGACCGGATTCCACGCGACCGGCGATGCGCCGCGGCTTTCCGAATAGGGGCGCAATGCCTCGGCGAGGCTGGCCGGCAGCGCGGGCACGCCGTCGGCGGTGATCGCGGCGGGCACCGGCAACTGGGCCGCGGCGGGCAGGGCGGTGGTGGCGAGGAAAGAGGCGGCGAGCAGCAAGCGCATGATTGTCCCCCGGAAAAGTCCTGGGGCTTGCCTAGCTTGACGGCGGGATGGCGGCAACGGGCTTGCCGTGAAGCGCAGGGCACGCCATGCCGGCCGCCGATGGACGATGCCGCGCCCCCCCGCCCCGCCGATCTGGTCGCGACGATGGCGTTCGATCCGATGATCGGCATCCTGGATATCGACGCGCATCTGGCAACGCTGAAGGATCGCGCGGAAGCGCTCGGCTATGCCTTCGACCGCCACGACGTGCGCAACGATCTGCAGGCGGCCACCTTCCGGCTGCGCGGCGCGGCGCAGGTCCGGCTGCTGCTGTCGCCCAGCGGCGCGATCGCGATCGAGGTGACGCCGGAATAGGCCTGCCGGCCCACATCGCAAGTTGGGCAAGCCGTAACAAATGTTGCGATTGCGAAACCGCCGCCTGCGGGTCTAAGGGCTGCGGCGTTCCCTCACAGCCGGACATCGTCTCATGCATCCCTCCGCCGCGCTCGGCCGCATCCAGCCTTCCGCCACGCTCGCGATGACGAGCCGTGTGTTCGAGTTGAAGCGCCAGGGGATCGACGTGATCGGGCTCGGCGCCGGCGAGCCCGATTTCGACACGCCCGATTTCGTCAAGGACGCCGCGATCGAGGCGATCCGTCAGGGCAAGACCAAATATACCAACGTCGATGGCACGCAGGAGTTGAAGCAGGCGATCGTCGACAAGTTCGCGCGCGACAACAACCTGACCTACACGACCGATCAGGTGACGGTAAACGTCGGCGGCAAGCACACGCTGTTCAACGCCTTCGTGGCGACGATCGACGCAGGTGACGAGGTGATCGTGCCGGCGCCCTATTGGGTCAGCTACCCCGATGTCGTGCAGTTCGCGGGCGGCACGCCGGTGTTCGTCGAGGCGGGTGTCGCGCAGGGCTACAAGCTGCGTCCCGAACAGCTCGAGGCGGCGATCACGCCGCGCACCAAGTGGGTGATCCTCAATTCGCCGTCGAATCCGACCGGCGCCGCCTACAGCGAGGACGAGCTGAAGGCGCTGGGCGAGGTGCTGATGCGCCATCCCCACGTCTGGGTGTTCGCCGACGACATGTACGAGCACATCACCTATGACGGCTTCCGTTTCCGTACGATCGCCGAGGTGTGCCCGGATCTCTATCCCCGCACGCTCACCGTCAACGGCTGTTCCAAGGCCTATGCGATGACCGGCTGGCGGATCGGTTTCGCGGCCGGCGCGCCGTGGCTCGTCAAGGCGATTGCCAAGCTCCAGTCGCAATCGACCAGCAACCCCTGCTCGATCGCGCAGGCGGCCGCCGTCGCGGCACTCAATGGCCCGCAGGATTTCCTGAAGGAACGCGCCGCCGCCTTCCAGTCGCGCCGCGATCTCGTCGTCTCGATGCTCAATCAGGCGACCGGCATCTCCTGCCCGCGGCCCGAGGGTGCCTTTTACGTCTACCCGGACGTGTCGGGCACGATCGGCAAGACCACGCCCAAGGGCAAGCTGATCGCGAGCGACGAGGATCTGATCGGCTATTTCCTCGACGACGCGCGCGTCGCGGCTGTGCACGGCGCCGCATTCGGGCTCTCCCCGGCGATGCGGATCAGCTACGCGACGTCGGAAGACGTGCTGACCGAGGCGTGCAGCCGCATCCAGGAAGCCTGCGCGGCGCTCCGCTAAAGGCTGGCCCGCAGATGAACGGCCCGATCATCGGCGGTTAAAGCCGCCGGTCGCATCGTCGTTCACATCGGGAAACGCAGCCTTTCCGATCTGACCAAGCTTGTCAGTGGCAACAATTTTCCGCGTGTGCGAAGGCATCCGCGCATCATGACCGGACCCAAGACCATGACGGCCAAGGCCAAGCCCAGTTTCCTCCGCCTGTTCCTGGGCGGCTTTGCGATCGGTGCGGTCGCGCTCGTTTCCGTGCAGGCCGTCAAGGCGGACGAAACCGCAGTCATCCCCGCCGCCTCCGCCGCCAGCCGCTGATCGCGCGAGCGGGGGCGCAATCGCCGACCCCGCACCCCATATCGTCGGCATGATGCCGAAGCCGATCCTTGCCCTGCCGCTCGCCGCCGTCGCCGCGCTGGCTTTCGTGGCGCCTGGTCATGCCGAGCGGGCCGTGGTGATCCCCGCCCCCGCCCAGGATGTGCGCGACCCCGCCAGCCCGCAGACCGCGGTGTTCGCCGGTGGATGCTTCTGGGGCGTCGAGGCGGTGTTCGAAGGAGTCAGGGGCGTGGCCTCGGTCACCAGCGGCTATGCGGGCGGCACCAAGGACACCGCGACCTATGCCCAGGTCTCGTCCGAACGCACCCGTCATGCGGAGGCGGTGCGCATCGTGTTCGATCCCCGCACCATCAGCTACGGCACGCTGCTGCGCATCTTCTTCTCGGTCGCGCATGACCCCACCCAGGTCGATGGCCAGTATCCCGACAGCGGTCCCAGCTATCGCTCGGCGATCTTCCCGCAGACGGCGGCGCAGCGCACGGTCGCCGCCGCCTATATCGTCCAGCTCGACCGAACCGGCCGGTTCGCGCGGCCGATCGCCACCCGGATCGAACATGGCCAATTCTACCCGGCGGAGGCGCAGCATCAGGATTTCGCCCGCCGCAATCCGTCGCACCCCTATATCGTCCGCTGGGATGCGCCAAAGGTCGCGGCATTTCGCGCCGCCTTCCCCACCCTCGCGCGCTGATCCGAAGCCGGGCTTTCGCGGCCCCAAGATTCTCTGTCGGCACCTGATGGCTGCCTGATGGGTTCGCCTGTGCGAGTATAGGGCGACGATCCTTGGGAGGCTGTCCATGTCCATCGCGATTGCCGGCGATCCCCGCCGCTTCTCGATCATCACGATCGCCGAGGGTAACGGCCGCGCTCCGGCATGGACCAGCCGGCTGCACTGGCCACGGCTGGGCGACGACCACCTCGCGCTGGAGGTTGAGGGGGCCGACGAGCGTGCGATCTGGGCCGCGCGGCTCGATGATGCGGTGCTGCGCGCCGACCGCGCGGTGCTGCTGGTGGCGGAGGGGCTTGGCTGTGTCGCGACGTCGTGGTGGGCGCGGCTGTCGCCCCGGCACTATGTCGATCGCGTCGCCGGCGCGGTGCTGATCGACCCGGCCGATGCTTCGGCGGATCGTCCCGGCGGTGCCCTGTTCGCGTCGCCCGACGTGCGCCTGCCGTTCGCGTCGGTGGTGCTCGACGGGCGCGGCGACGGTTCGGCCGATGCACTGGTCGCGTCATGGGGCAGCCAGCGGCTGGCGGGGACGCGTCAGCGCACGCGGGTGGAGACGCCCTGGCGCCAGGCGACTCGGCTGATCGGCCGGCTGACATCCGCGGTGGTGGAACGCGACGTGGCGCGCGCTCGTGCCCTGCGCGGACTGCGGCTTGTCGAGTGATTGGCTGACGCGCGGGGGCGTCAGATATCCTCGTGGATCATGTCGATCTCGCGCACGCCGCGCGCCTTGCGGGCGGCGTTGACCAGCGCGCGAAGCTGTTCGCGGCGATCGCGGGCGCGTTCGACATCGCGGATCTCCAGCGGGCCGGAGCGAGTGGTCTCGTCTGACGAGGTGATCGTGATGGTGCCGATATCGGCCCATTGATTGACCAGGCTGAAATCGATTCGCACGTCCTTGACGCGATAGAGCTCGATCTCGTCGATCGATTTTCTGATGATGCCGCGGTGCAGGATCAGCCGGTCGTCGGTCACCTCATAGGTGGTGGCTAGGTTGGCGATCCACTTGATCGCGATGATGATCAGGCCCACCCCGACAAGGCAGAGCAACAGGGTGGCCCAGCCGGCGAGCGTTCCGCGCAGCCAGCCCCAGGTCGAGGATCGGAAGCGGTCAATGGTCTGCGGCATGTATCGGCGCCCTCCCGGATGACGCGGAACTGTACGCACAGGCAGGGCCGGGCGGCAATCGTCCGCGTCGGGCGCCGCCGGGGGGTCAGGCGATGAAGCCCGGCCCCGGCGAGGAGCTGCCGATCACGAGCAGCACGGTGGCCGCGAACGACAGCGAGGCGATGGCGAAGGAGCGAAGCATTGGATTGACCCTTTTCGTGAGGCGCCGTGACCGGCGCGGCGCCCGTTCAGGCGACGACGACCGGCGACGAGGCGACGACGAGGACGGCGGTGAAGAACAGCGCGCCGACGAAGGCGAGGGCCGAGCGCTGGGCGTTTCCGAAGGTGGCGATCATGACGTATTTCCCTTTTCATTCTGGCGGCCGGATCGTCCGGCGCCGATGCAAAGGGAATTGCACGGGGCGTGCCAAATTCAGAAGTCACTGATATTATACAATATCTGCGAATAGTATCGGAAAATGCACCAACTGGATCAGGTGAATAATACCAATCCTTGGGTAAATACGTCGTCGATTGTGCCTCAGCCGACGCGGACGCAGTTCCGCCCGTCGCTCTTGGCTTTGTACAGCAGGGCATCGGCGCGCTGGAACACCCCGCGCGCGCTTTCACCCGACGCGGCCAGCGCCAGGCCGGCGGAGACGGTGACGGCGCCCAACGGGGCGTCGGTTTCCCGCAGCTTGTAGCGCTTGGCCTCGATCGCGCAGCGCGCGTTTTCGAGCATCGATCGCGCGGCGGCGCCGTCGAATCCGCTGAACAGCACGATGAACTCCTCACCGCCATAGCGCGCGACCAGATGGCCTTCGCACGTCCGCGCCAGCTCGGAACCGATCGCCTTCAGCACGCGATCGCCCACCGCATGGCCGAACCGGTCGTTGACCGACTTGAAGTGATCGACGTCGCAGACCGCCAGCCACAAGGTCTCGCCGGCAGCCGTCTTCGCGTCGAAAGCTTCCTCGAACGCACGGCGATTGGGCAGGTCGGTCAGCGGATCGCGGCGGGCGTTGTCGCGTGCCTCTTCCAGCTTCTCGCGCAACTCGGCCGTCTCGCGCGTCGCACGTTCGAGCTCGGTTTCCGCGACATGGACGCGCTCGACCATCGCCGCGGTGATCCGCGCGACTTCGTCGAGCGCATCGTCGGAAGCGCCGGCGTCGGCGCGACTGCGGCGGAGCGCGTCGGCCCCGGCGGCGAGATCGCGACCGAAGCCCTGGGTATGGGCACGCAGGCCCTGCACGACATCCTCGAAGCCTTCGACCTGCATCTGGGTCCGCGCGACCAGTGCTTCGGCGCCACCGCCCTGCTCACTATCCGCGGCGGACGTGCTCCCGGTCGAGACGTCGCAGCCCAGCGTCTCGATGTCCTTCAGCGTCAGTCGCACGCCGCCATCGGTAAGCCGCGCGACGGTCCGCGCCAGCGGTCCGTCGGGATGGTTTAGGATGGCGTGCGCGAAGGCGTAGTTGGCGGGATCCGGGTCGAGCCGCTGATCCTCCAGAAATTCCCCGATCCGGGCGAACAGGCGCCGCGATAAGGTGCCGGTCGAATCCGCTCGTGCCGCGCTCGCCATCGTCGATCCCCGTTCCAAAGTCGGCCCGCGCCCTTCGCGGTGCCGGTTTCGTTACGGGGGCGAAGCTAACCGCGATCCCCTAAAAATCGGTTTGCGACCTACCCACGGCGTAGCGCGCGAACGGCGTCGAGAGTGCTGGTGACATGGGCGTCGGGGCGCGGGTCGTCGTGGGCGTAGACGATGTGGCCGCCGCGATCGATGACGTAGCTGACCCGGCGTGTGGCATTGATCATCGCGCCCGAGGGCGTCTTGATCTGGCGGCCGAAGGCGACGTCATATCCCTTCACGACGCGCGGTCCGGCGCTGGCGACGGTGAACTTGCCGGCGCATTCCTGGGTCGAAAACTCGCGCAGCACCTCCACCGAATCGCCTGACATGCCCAGCACCGTCGCCCCGGCCGCGGCGAACTGCGGCACCGCGTCGGCAAAGGCCTTGGCCTCGGCATTGCAGCCCTTGGTGCCGGCGGCGGGGAAGAAATAGAGGACGACCGGCCCCTTGCGCAGCAGGCTGGCAAGGTTGACGTCGACGACCTTGCCGGCCAGCGCGCCGCGCGTGTGGAAGGTCGGCGCGCGGCTGCCCGGCGCGAGCGCCGCGGCGGCGGGGACGGCGACAAGGGCGACGGCGGCAACGGCGAGGAACGGGCGCATGGGCATGGCCTTTCGATGGAAAAACTGGGCTTAGCCTAGCCCCGGCCGGGCCGACGCGCTAGTCGCCGGCGATGCCCGTGTCCGCCGCCGATCTCGCGCTTGCCCATGCCCTCGCCGATGCGGCGGGTGCGGCGATCCGTCCCTATTTCCGCGCCGAGCACGGGCTGGAGATAAAGGCCGATGCCTCACCGGTAACCCTGGCCGACACTGCGGCGGAAGCCGCGATGCGCCGCCTGCTCGCCGCCGAGGCGCCGCGCGACGGCATCATCGGCGAGGAGGAGGGCGCGAGCGAGGGTGCAAGCGGGCGCCACTGGGTGCTCGATCCGATCGACGGCACCCGCGCGTTCATCGCCGGGCGGCCGATCTTCGGCACGCTGATCGCGCTGGTCGACGGCGGTTTTCCGGTGCTGGGGATCATCGACCAGCCGATCCTGAAGGAACGCTGGGTCGGCGTCGCCGGGCGCACGACCGAATTCAACGGCCGGCCGGCCGCGACCCGCCGCTGCCGGGCGCTGGCCGATGCCCTGCTCGCCACCACGTCCCCCGCACTGTTCGCCGACGACGAACTGCACGCCTTCGAACATCTCGACGCGGCGGTGCGATCGACCGTGCTGGGCGGCGACTGCTACAACTACGCCTGCCTCGCTTCCGGCCACCTCGATATCGTGGTCGAGAGCGGGCTCAAGCTTCATGATTTCGCCGCGCTGGTGCCGGTCGTGGAGGGAGCCGGCGGGGTGATGTGCGACTGGGCGGGCGATCCGCTCCACGCCGGCAGCAGAGGCGATGTGATCGCGGCAGGCGATGCCGCGCGGATCGAGGACATCCTCGAAGCGCTGGCCTGTCGCGGCCACTGAGCCGCGGCTTTCGGTTCCGCCGGACAGACAAACGCCCCGGCATCGCTGCCGGGGCGTGAGCATTTGGTGGTCAGCGAGGACGCGCCGCGGTCAGTCGACCTTCGGCAGCGTCTCGAACTGGTGGTACGGCGGCGGCGAACTGAGCGTCCACTCGAGCGTCGTTGCGCCTTCGCCCCAGGGATTGTCCGCCGCCTTCTTGCCCGCGAACAGCGACCAGAAGACGTTGACGAAGAAGATCACCATGCTGGCGGCCATGATCATATAGCCCCAGGTCGCGACCTCGTTGTAGTGCGCATAGGCGTCCGGATAGTCCGGATAGCGCCGCGGCATGCCCTGCAGGCCGAGGAAGTGCATCGGGAAGAACAGCACGTTCACGCCGATGAAGAACATCCAGAAGTGAAGCTGCCCCAGCGCCTCGCTCATCATTCGGCCCGACATCTTGGGGAACCAGTAGGTGAAGCCGGCAAACAGCGCGAACACCGCGCCCAGCGACAGCACATAGTGGAAGTGGGCAACGACATAATAGGTGTCGTGCATGTAATCGTCGACACCACCGTTCGCCAGGACGACGCCGGTCACGCCGCCAACGGTGAACATGAAGATGAAGCCGATCGCCCAGACCATCGGGGTCGGGAAGCGCAGCGAGCCGCCCCACATCGTCGCGATCCACGAGAAGATCTTGATGCCGGTCGGCACCGCGATGACCATCGTCGCCGCTGTGAAGTACATCTTGGTGTTCACCGAAAGGCCGGTGGTGAACATGTGGTGCGCCCAGACGACGAAGCCGACCACGCCGATCGCGACCATGGCATAGGCCATGCCGAGATAGCCGAACACCGGCTTGCGGCTGAACGTCGCGATGATCTGGCTGACGATGCCGAAGCCCGGCAGGATCATGATGTACACTTCGGGGTGACCGAAGAACCAGAACAGATGCTGGTACAGCACCGGGTTGCCGCCGCCGGCCGGGTCGAAGAACGTCGTCCCGAAGTTGCGGTCGGTCAGCAGCATGGTGATGGCGGCGGCCAGCACCGGCAGCGCGAGCAGCAGCAGGAAGGCGGTGACCAGCACCGACCACACGAACAACGGCATCTTGTGCAGCGTCATGCCCGGCGCGCGCATGTTGAAGATGGTGGTGATGAAGTTGATCGCGCCGAGGATCGACGATGCGCCCGCGAGGTGAAGCGACAGGATCGCCATGTCGACCGCCGGGCCGGGCTCGCCATAGGTGGAAAGCGGGGCATAGACCGTCCAGCCGGTGCCGGCGCCGCCGAAGAAGGGCGAGGCGAGCAGCAGGATGAACGCCGGCGTCAGCAGCCACAGGCTGATGTTGTTCATCCGCGGGAAAGCCATGTCCGGCGCGCCGATCATGATCGGCACGAACCAGTTGCCGAACCCGCCGATGATCGCCGGCATCACCATGAAGAACACCATGATGAGGCCGTGGGCGGTGATGAGCACGTTCCAGAAGTGGAGCGCGTCGTCGAACGTCGGGTTGGCGTGGCCCGGCATCATCGCCAGCCATTCGGGCAGATACTGGATGCCAGGATGCATCAGTTCGGCCCGCATCAGGCCGGAAATCGCGCCGCCGATCACGCCCGCCAGGATCGCGAAGATCAGGTAGAGCGTGCCGATGTCCTTGTGGTTCGTCGACAGGAACCAGCGGGCGAAGAAGCCGGGCTTGTGATCGGCATCATGGTGATGCGTGTCGTGACCGTGTGCGTCGAAGGCGGACGGGGAGAGCGCGGTATCGGTCATCGATCAGTTTCCGGCGTTGGCCGTGGCGGCCTGATTGGAGGTGGCGGGGGCTTCGGTCGCATTGACCAGCGCGCCCGAGGCGTTGCCGGGGACGGCGGCGGCGGCCGGCGTCGTGGTATCGTCGGCGGCGTCCGAGCCGGGCTGCGGCACGCCCGCGGCCGACGGCGTCGCCGCGCCGGGCATCGTGCCACCCTTGGCCGCGACCCATGCCGCGAACTGTTCGGGGCTCACCGCCTCCACCGCGATCGGCATATAGGCATGGCGCGCGCCGCAGAGTTCGGAGCACTGGCCGAAATACAGGCCCGGCTTCTCGATGGTGAAGGTCGTCTCGTTGATCCGGCCCGGCACCGCGTCCAGCTTGATCCAGAACGCCGGGATCGCCCAGCTGTGGATCACGTCGGCGGCCGTGGCCAGCAGTCGGATCGGCACCCCGACCGGCAGGACGACGCGGTTGTCGGCCGCCAGCAGGCGAGGGCCGTCGGCGTCGGTGCGGAAGCGGGTGCCGGAGGGTACCTCGTTCTTTTCCTTCAGCATGTTCGCGGTGATCGCGACGCCGCCGTGATCGGGATATTCGTAGGTCCAGTACCACTGGTTGCCGACCGCTTTCAGCGTCACGGCGCCGGCCGGGGCGGGCTTGTACTGCGCGGCGAGCAGGCGGATCGACGGGACGGCGATCGCCACCAGGATCAGCACCGGCACCAGCGTCCACACCACTTCGATGAAGGTGTTGTGGCTGGTCTTCGACGGCACGGGGTTGGCGGAGGCGCGATAGCGGAACACCACCCACAGCAGCAGGATCAGGACGAAGACCGAGATCGCCACGATCAGCGGCACCAGGATCGCGTCGTGGAACCAGCGCGCGGTCTCGCCCGTCTTGGTGACCTGGGTCTGGATGCCCAGCCACCGGTCGGACGGCTGGCCGACATGCTCGACGGGGCGCACCAGCGGCGTGCCGTCGGCGGCCAGCGTCGGATCGGCCGGAGTCGCGGCCGGTGCGGCGGCGAGCGCCGGTGCCGCCTCGGGCGCGGTGGCCGAGGGTGGCGTTGCCGGAACGGCGGCGGCGGACGCCGGGGCTGCGGTGGTCGCGGGGGCCGCGGCGAGCGCGGCCGTGCCGGCGAGCGCCAGCCCGGCGGCGGCGAGGATCGACTTCAGACCAGTCATGCGCATCTCGGTGAGCAAAGTCCCTGTTCGTGCGGGCGAGACAAGTACGCGCCGCGCGGCCCCTAAAAGCCCGTTGCAGCTGGCCTATACGCGGGGGATGCCCCAGTCTCAAGCCGGTCGAGCATCGCTTTTTCACCACCGTGTTGCAGCGGCGATCCGCCGACCCTATGCGAGGCGCCATGACCGAGGACCAGGTGCTCGACGAATTCCGCGCGGCCGAGGCGCTGCTGGAGGGCCATTTCATCCTGTCGTCGGGGCTCCGATCGCCCCGCTACCTGCAATGCGCCCGGGTGCTGATGGACCCACGCCGCGCCGCCCGGCTGGCCGAGGCGCTGGCGGCGACGCTGCCCGCCGCTTTGCGGATCGAGGCGGTGGTATCCCCCGCGATGGGCGGGGTGATCGCCGGGCACGAGATGGGCCGCGCACTGGGTGTGCCGGCGATGTTCGTCGAACGGCCGACCGGGGTGTTCGAGCTGCGCCGCGGCTTCGCCCTGACGCCGGGCACGCGCGTGCTGATGATGGAGGATGTCGTCACCACCGGGCTGTCGTCGCGAGAGGCGATGAAGGCGATCGCGGCGGCGGGGGGCGATGTGGTCGCGGCGGCGGCGCTGGTCGATCGCTCGAACGGCGCGGCGCGATTCGACGTGCCCTTCTACTCGCTGATCCGCCTCGATGTGCCGAGCTATGCCGCCGACGCGCTGCCGCCGGAACTCGCGGCCATCCCCGCGATCAAGCCCGGCAGCCGGGCGGCGGCGTGATGGGGGGGCATCTGCGCCTGGGGGTCAACATCGATCATGTCGCGACCGTGCGCAACGCGCGCGGCAGCGGCTATCCCGATCCGGTGCGCGCGGCGTTCCTGGCGGCGGAGGCGGGCGCCGACGGCATCACCGCGCACCTGCGCGAGGACCGGCGCCACATCACCGACGACGATATCGCGCGCCTTTCCGACGGACTGCCGATCCCGCTCAACCTGGAGATGGCGGCGACCGACGAGATGCTCGCCATCGCGCTGCGCCACCGCCCGCACGCCGCCTGCATCGTGCCCGAGAAGCGCGAGGAACGCACCACCGAGGGCGGGCTCGACGCCGCCGGCCAGCACAACCACCTGGCGCCGATGGTCCGTGCGCTGGGCGAGGCGCATGTGCGCGTCAGCCTGTTCATCGAACCCGATCCCGCGCAGATCGCGGCGGCGGTGCTCCTCGGCGCGCCGGTCGTCGAACTCCACACCGGCCGCTATGCCGAACTGTCGGGCGAGGCCCAGACGGAGGAGTTGCGCCGCATCGCCGACGCCGCCGCGCTCGCTGCCAAGAACGGAATCGAGGTCCACGCCGGCCACGGCCTCACCTTTGACAATGTCCAGCCGATTGCAGCCATCCCGCAGCTCGCCGAACTCAACATCGGCCATTTCCTGATCGGCGAGGCGATCTTCGACGGCCTTGCCCCTGTGGTCCGCCGGATGCGCGACCTGATGGATGCGGCGCGGTGAGGGGCTTCGCAATTCCTCCCCGAGCTTGTCTCGGGGAGGGGGACCATCGCGCAGCGATGGTGGAGGGGCTTGGGGAGTACGGCGCGTGCCGCGCCGCCCCTCCACCGCCTTCGGCGGTCCCCCTCCCCCAGCAAGCTGGGGGAGGAATTCCCCGATGATCATCGGCCTCGGCTCCGATCTCTGCAACATCGAACGTATCCAGGCGTCGCTCGACCGGTTCGGCGCGCGGTTCGAAGCGCGGGTGTTCACCGATGCCGAGCGGGCGCGGGCGGATCGGCGGCCGTTCACCAAGGCAGGGACGCTGGCCAAGCGCTTCGCCGCCAAGGAGGCATTCTCAAAGGCGGTCGGGACCGGGTTCAAACGCGGCGTCTTCATGAAGGACATCGGCGTGGTCAACGCGCCGTCCGGCGCGCCGACGCTGGCGCTGACCGGCGGCGCGAAGGCGAGGCTTGACGCCATGATCCCCGAGGGCCACCTCGCGAAGGTGCACCTGACCCTGACCGACGACCATCCCTGGGCGCAGGCCTTCGTCATCATTGAGGCGATCCCGAATCATGGCTGAGGAGGTCGCCGTCGAGCGTCCGGACGACACCGCGACCACCGCCAAGCCGCGCGGGACGGACTGGTGGGCCGAGGTAAAGGGGCTCGTCTGGCTGGTGCTCGCGGTGCTCGGCTTCCACAGCTTCGTCGCCAAGCCCTTCTACATCCCGTCCGAATCGATGATGCCCGGCCTGCTGGTCGGCGACCGGCTGGTCGTGACGAAGTTTCCCTATGGCTATTCGTTCGTCACCCCGACCTTTCACCTGATGCCGTTCGTGCGGGGGCGCCTGTTCGGATCGCTGCCCGAGCGTGGCGACGTGGTGATCGTGACGCCGCCGGGCACGCGCACCGACTATATCAAGCGGGTGATCGGCCTGCCGGGCGATCGCATCCAGGTGCGCGGCGGCGTCATCTGGCTCAACGGTCGCCCGGTGCCGCGCCGCGCGATGGGCGAGCGGCTGATCGCGGTCGATCCCAACAACCGCTGCAACGGGTTCGGCGACACGCTGGTGCCGGGCGGCGACGGGCGCGACCATTGCAGCCTGCCGATCTATCGCGAAACGCTGCCCGGTGGGCGATCCTATGACACGATCGACAGCGTAACGGGCTCGCCTGGCGACAATTTCGGTCCCTATGTCGTGCCCGCGAAGCACGTCTTTCTGATGGGCGACAATCGCGACAATTCGTCGGACAGCCGCTTTTCGGTGCAGGAACTGGGGCTGGGCGGCGCGGTGCCGTGGGAGAATATCGGCGGGCGCGCCGAATTCATCACCTTCTCGCTCGACGGATCAGCGACGCTCAATCCGCTCAGCTGGCCGCGCTCGTTCCGTTCGGGGCGCGCCGGCCTGTCGCTCCATCCGCAACGGGACGCGCAGTGACCGACACGGCCGATCCGGGCGACGTCTCGGTTCGCGACGGCAGCCAGCGCATCCCCGTCATCGACGGCGCCAGCCCCAACGAGGTCCGCGATCCCGCGACGCGCGAGGAAATCAAGCGCGCCGCGGTGTGGCTCGGCATGGCGTCCGGCCTCGCGCTGGTCGTTCTCCTGATCCAGCCGCTGCTCATCATCCTGGCGGGGCTGGTGTTCGCGGCGATGCTCGACGGCGGCGTCCGGCTGCTCGGGCGCGTGCTGCCGATCGGGCGCGGGTGGCGGCTCCTGATCGTCTGCCTGCTGACAGTCGCATTCCTGACCGGCACCTTCTACCTGACCGGCGTCCAGGTCGCCGAACAGGTCAACCAGCTGCGCGCGACGCTCGAATCGCAGGCGGTGCGCGTCACCAGCTGGGCGACCGCGCACGGGCTGATGCCGGCGGCGGACGATTTCACCGGCCTCGCGCAGCAGGCGATGAGCTCGGTCGGTCGGCTGACAAGCTGGGTCGGCACCGCGCTCGGCGCGCTCACCACGCTGTTCATGATCCTGGTGATCGGCCTGTTCGTCGCGATGGACCCGCGCGTCTACGAACGCGGGCTGCAATGGATGATTCCGCAGGCGCACCGCGAGGAATTCGCCGTCACGCTGCGGCGGATGGGCTTCACCCTGCGCCGGCTGCTCGCGGGGCGCATTCTGGGCATGGTGGCCGAAGGAATCCTCACCTGGCTGGCGCTGATGATGGGCGGGGTGCCGATGGCGCTGATCCTCGGCATCCTGACCGGCCTGCTCGCCTTCATCCCCAATATCGGCGCGTTCATCTCCGGCGTGCTGATGGTCGCGGTGGGCTTTTCCGCCGGCTTCGAGACCGGCATCTGGGCGATCGCCACCTATTTCATCGTCCAGACCTTCGACGGCTATGTGCTGATCCCGCTGGTCGCGAAGAAGACGGTCGACATGCCGCCCGCGCTGACGCTGGGCACGCAGATTCTGGCGAGCGCGCTGTTCGGCATCCTGGGGCTGGCGCTCGCCGATCCGATCACCGCGATGGTCAAGGCCGCGCTGGAGCGTCGCGGCGAACGCACCGCCGAAGATCAGGATGCGGCCGAAAGCACGTCGAACAGCGCCAGATAGTCCGCCGCCGGATCGCCGCCGGCGCTGACCGGGGCGGGGCGCGCGCGACCGGGCGCCAGCCAGTGATCGATCGCCGCCGCCAGCGCCGCCGCGTCGTCGCGCGGCACGATACTGCCCAGTGCCGGCGTCGTCACGATTTCGGGAATCGCGACACTCGAATCGGTCGTCACCACTGGTGTGCCGACCGACAGCGCCTCGCGCAGCACGCCCGGCACGCCTTCAAAGTCCGACGTCAGCACCAGCGCGGCGGCGCCGGCCATCACCGGCAGCGGATCGCCGGCATGGCCCGGCAGCAGCAGCCGTTGCGCGACGCCGACCCGTGCGGCGAGCGCCTCCAGCGTCGCGCGCTCCGGGCCTTCGCCCAGGATCACCAGCGGAATGTCGCGGTCGGCGATGGCGGCCAGCGCCACGATCGCGCGGTCCCAGCGCTTCTGCGCCGCCAGCCGCCCGACGCCGAGCAGGTAGCGACCGGTCGGAAGCGCGACCGGCAGGGCATCGGCGCGCGGCATCGCGGGCGGGTTGGCGATCACCGCGATTCGATCGGGCGGAAGGTGCAGGTGGCGCGCCGCTTCCGCCGCCATCGCCGCACTCATCGCCACCACGGCATCGCAGAAGCGTGGGTGCGCGCGCAGCCAGGCGCGATACACGGCGCGCGCGACCGGCCCGTGGTCGGCGCGATGGAGCGTATTGGACAGTTTCGCTATCGTCGGCGGACAGCGCCGGCCCAGCCTCAGCCGCGTCCATGCGGCGACGCCGGTGTAATGATTGCCGGGGCAGAAGACCGCGTCGGGCGCGCGGTCCTCGACGATCGCCGGGATCGCGCGGGCGAGCGCGCCATAGCCGCGATGCCCGAGGACGATCGTCTCTGCGCCGTCGGGCAGTTCGTCGGCCAACGGCCCGTCGGCGCAGCCGATCACGATCGTCACCCGCCGTCCGGCCGCGGCCCAGCGCGTCGCCAGCCGCAACATCGCGCGTTCGACCCCGCCGCCGTCGAGCGTCTGGGCGCAGGTGAGGATATGGCGGGCGGTCATCGCGGATATTTCCGTCATGAAATCGTCGCGTAATGCAACCATGGTTCGCCCCAAGCGATTTGCGCCACGTGGGCGTGCCCGGCTATGGGCGCGCGCGGCCCGTCGCGGGGTGGTGAGTGAGTGTGAACGGCGTGAATCCAGCCAGCCTTTCCCCGGGAACGGTCCCGACGATCGCCGATTCGGCGCGCGGCGTGGCCGGCGAGATCGCCGCGCTGGAGCCGATCGATCGCGCGCGCCGGCGCTGGCCGATACTACTTGCCGGCGCGATCACGATGCTGATGCTCGCCGGGCTGGCGCGCGAGCTGCTGGATCACGGCCTTGCCGCATTGTGGAGCCATGTACCGTCCAGCCCGGCATTCTACCTCGCCTTCGCGCTGCTCTACATGTCGCCGCCGACCTTTGACTGGCTGATCTTCCGGCGGCTGTGGGGCCTGCCCGCCGCCGGTCTCGCCGCGCTGGTGCGCAAGCGCGTCGCGAACGAGGTCGTCGTCGGCTATTCGGGCGATGCCTATTTCTATCTGTGGGCACGCGCGCGCCTGAAGATGGTCGCGGCGCCGTTCGGCGCGGTCAAGGACGTGACGATCCTGTCGGCGATCGCCGGCAACCTGATCACGCTGGCGATGCTCGCGCTGGCGCTGCCGATCGCGCGGGGGCTGCTGACGCCCGACCAGTTCCGCATGGTCGCGGGATCGGCGGCGGTGACGCTCGCGATATCGCTGCCGTTCCTGATCTTCTCGCGCCGGGTTTTCTCGCTGCCGCGCCCGACGCTCCGGTGGGTGTTCTCGATGCACTGCGCGCGGCTGGCGTTCGGATCGGCGATGATCGCGTTCGCCTGGCATTTCGCGATGCCGGACGTGTCGCTGGGCATGTGGCTGTTCCTGGCCGCCGCACGACTGCTCGTCTCGCGGCTGCCGCTGGTGCCCAACAAGGACCTGCTGTTCGCCAACTTCGCGATCCTGCTGATCGGGCAGGGCGAGGCGCTGTCGGACATGATCGCCTTCACCGCCGCGCTGACGCTGGCCGTCCATGTCGCGGTGATGGCGCTGTTCGGCCTCCACGCGATCGTCGCGAGGACGCGGCCGTGATCCTGATCGCCGCCCTGATCGCCGCGCAGAGCGTCAACGCCGACGATAGCGATGCCTGCCGCACCGGACAGGGGCCGGCGATCAGCGTGGCGGTGACGGGCCTGAAGGACCGCACCGGTCGGCTGAAGCTAGAACTCTATCCCGCGACCGAGGCCGATTTCCTGAAGGACGACCGCGATCTTGTGCGCGAGGGTAAGACCTTCCGCCGCACCTGGGCGGCGACGCCCGCATCGGGGCCGGTCACCCTGTGCATACGCGCGCCCGCGCCGGGTCGCTACGCGCTGCTGTTCACCCATGACCGCGACGGGAAGAACAAGTTCAATTTCTGGCGCGACGGCGCGGGCTTCGTCGGCGACGCGCGGCTGGGGCGCAGCCGGCCGAAACTGGCGCAGGCGGTGGTGACGGTCGGCCCCGGCATCACCAGCGTGTCGATTCGCGCGCAATATCTGCGCGGCCTGGGCTTCGCGCCGCTGGAGGCGCGCTGATGCGGATCGTCGACGTCAACGAATTCTACTCGCCCACCGGCGGCGGCGTGCGCACCTACCTCGATCGCAAGATGGCGGTGCTGGCCGAGATGGGCCACGAACTGATCGTGATCGCACCCGGCCGTGCCGACGCGGTGGAGGACCGCCCCGGCGGCGGCCGCATCCACTGGGTGAAGGCGCCGCGCCTGCCGTTCGATCGCAGCTATGGCCTGTTCTGGGATGCGGAACCGGTGACGCGGCTGCTCGACATGCTCGATCCCGATGTGGTCGAGACGTCGTCGCCGTGGCGCCCGGCTTGGATCGTCGGCAACTGGCAGGGCCGCGCGCTCAAGGTGTTCTTCGCGCACAACGACAATATGGCCGCCTATGCCGCGCGCTGGCTGGAGGGCGTGGCGGATACCCCGCGGGTCGAGCGCTGGTTCGCCTGGTACACGCGCTACATGGGGCGCTTCCTCGCGCGGTTCGACCGGTTCGTGACCAACGGCGCCGAACTCGCGAGGCGGCACGAGCGACGTGGGCTGAATGTCGATGCCGCCATGCCGCTGGGGATCGAGCGCGGGCATTTCTCGCCAGCCTTGCGGGACGAGCGACTGCGCGCCGCGCTGCTCGATCAATGCGGGCTGCCCGACAGCGCGACCCTGCTGCTCGGCGTCGGGCGACATCATCCGGAGAAGCGCTGGCCGACGGTGATCGACGCCGTCGAGCGCGTCGGCGGGTCCGCGCCGGTCGGGCTGGTCCTGCTCGGCGACGGGGTGGACCGCGAGGTGCTGACCAGGCGGGTCGCCGACAGCCCGCACATCCGCCTGTTCCGCCCGGTCCACGACCGGCCGCGCTTCGCCCGGATCATGGCGAGCGCCGACGCGCTGGTACACGGATCGGACGCCGAGCCGTTCGGGCTGGTCGCTCTGGAGGCCGTCGCCTCGGGCCTGCCGCTGATCGTGCCGGACGAGGGCGGTGCGGCCGATATCGCGCGGCCGCCGTTCGCCGAGACCTATCGCGCGCGCGACGCGGTATCGTGCGCCGGCGCGATCCGCCGGCTGCTGCGGCGCGACCGGGCGATCCTGCGCGCGGCGGCGCGGCACGCCTCGGGCCAGGTGATGACCGATCGCGACCACGCGGCGATGCTGGTCGATTACTACCGTGAGGCGATCGAGGGGCGGCGCGCGCTCGCCGCATAGAGCCGCAGCCGCGCGCCGGGCGGGCCGATCCGGCGCCAGCCGCGCGCGATCGCCCAGTCCTCCAGCACGCGATCGATGCCCGCATTGCCGCTGGTCCAGCCGCCCTCGCCGCCGACCAGGATGAAATCGGGCGGGTCGCGCTCGAAGGCCGCGCCGATCCGTGCGCGTGAGACCAGGTGCAGCCGCCGTTCCACCGCGCCGTCGAGCAATCCGGTGCTGCGGAAATAGAAGGGGCCGGTGGCGAAGCGCGGATCGGGCGCCAGCGCGCGCGGCAGATATTGCGGCGAGAGCGTCGCCACCCGGCCCGACAGCCCGAGCGCGGCAAGCGCACGCGTCTCGCGGTGCGCGGTCATCAGCCCGTCACGGCTGGTCGCGGCGACCAGCGATGGCGCGAGTCCCGCGAGCGCAAACACGCCCATCGCGATCCGCCACCCCCGCGACGGCGGCGCCGCCTGCCAGCGCAACGCCAGCAGCACGAACAGCGGCGGCAGCGCGGGGAGCAGATACTGCCGCCACGTCGGCGCCGGCAGCAGCGCGGCGATCGCGCCCGCCGCGAACAGCCAGACCAGGACGCCGCCCGCGCGCTGCCCCCGCGCCAGATACGCCAGCGCAACGATCGCCGGGCCAAGGGCGAGGAATTTCGCGGTATCGAGCGCCTTCGCCCCCCACGACAGCTTCCACGCGCGACCCTCGGCGAGATAATATTCGGCCGGCGCGCGGGCGGGGAATGTAACGGTTCCGAACCAGAAGCCCTCTGGCGCGATCGTCCACAGCCACAGCATGAAGCCAAGCGCCGGCATCGCACCGATCGCGATCCACCCGGGGCGATGCCGGCGATCGAGCAGCGCGTAGAGGCCGTACGCGGCGGCGGGCAGCGCGTAGGAGATTTTCGCCGTCGCCGCACCCGCGAGCAGCAGCCCGGCGAGCATCGCCGAGGTCCGCGTGCCCTCCCCTCGCCCGGCCCGCAGGATCGGGATCAGCGCCAGCGCCAGCAGCGCGGCCGGCAGCGCGTCGTTGCGCGCGGTCCCGGCGGAGAACAGCAGGATGTCGCATGCCGCGAGCAGCCCGGCCGCCGCCGTCGCCGTCCGGTGCGTGACGCCGGCCTCACGCATCGCCCGCCAGCAGGCGATAACCACCGTCGCGCCGAACAGCGCGTTGACGATCCTGAGCGCGGCCCAGCTCCAGTCGCCGGCCAGCGCCGCCACCGGCGCCAGCACGAACGGCTGGAGCGGCGTCTGGAGATAGGCGAAGTCGCGGTATGGCAGCAGCCCGTCGGCGACGAGCCGCGCCGCCGCGACATACTGGCTCTCGTCATGGTCGAGCCCGCGCAGGCACGCCAGCAGCACGAAGGCGGCAGCGAGCGCGAGCGCAGAAGCGTGCGGTGTTGGACGGGCGAGGCGGGTCATTCGTCCGACCGACTATCGTGTGGGCCCGCCCCTGTCACGAAGCCGCCATTGTTGCCCACGACAAGGGGCATATGACCCTCTCCATCGATCGTCGCCAGCTCGTCGCCACCGGAATGTTCGGCCTGGCCGCGCTGGCGATCCCCGGCATCGCCGCCGCGCAGGCCCTGTTCGCCGCCACCGGCTTCACCCACAATGTCGCGAGCGGGGAGCCGGGCGCGCATTCGGTGCTGCTATGGACGCGCTACGTCCCTGCCCACGGCGGTGAAGCGCGGGTGCGCGTCGAACTGTCGGAAACCGGCGATTTCACGAAGATCGCCGGGGGCGGGGAACTTGTGACGGGGCCGTGGCGCGATCACTGCGTGAAGATCACCGTCGCCGGGCTGAAGCCGGGAACGCGCTACCATTATCGGTTCATCGCCGGCGATGGCGCGATCTCGCCGGTCGGCCGCACCCGCACGCTTCCGCTGTCGGCGCGGCGGCTGAAGCTGGCGGTGTTCAGTTGTTCGAACATCGGGTTCGGCTGGTTCAACGCCTATGCCCATGCCGCCGCATCGGACTGTGATTTCGCGGTCCATCTGGGCGATTATTTCTACGAACACGCGCCGGGCCAGTATCCGGTCAAGGCGGAGATGGTGGCCGGGCGCGACATGCTGCCCACACACGAGATACTGAGCCTGACCGACTATCGCCTGCGCTATGCTAGCTACCGCGCCGATCCCGACCTGCAGGCGCTCCATGCGGCGATGCCGATGATCGCGATCCAGGACGATCACGAATCGGCCAACAACAGCTGGGAAGGCGGTGCGCAGAACCACCAGGCGAACGAAGGCGAATGGTGGGTGCGTCGCGCGGCCGCGATCCAGGCGTGGCGCGAATGGATGCCGGTCGGCGATCAGCCCTGGGCCAGCTACGACATCGGCGGGCTGATGAGCCTGCACCGCACCGACACGCGGCTGCTCGCGCGGTCGCAGGGGCCGGAACTGACCGGCGAGATGCGCGGCGACCCGGCACTGCTGAAGGCGTTCGTCGATGGCGCGTGGCGCGATCCCGCGCGCACCATGATGGGCAGCGAGCAGGAGGCGTGGCTGGCCTCAGCGATGGCAGCCTCGTCGCGTGCGGGCCGGCGCTGGCAGGTGGTGGCGTTCGGCACCAACATGGGCTTCCAGAAGACGCCGGAGGCCGCGCTCGATTTCGTGCCGTCGGTGCCCGACTGGGCGCAGGCGGGTTTCCGCAACCGCGTCGCGCTGGGGCGTGCCGGGCTGCCGCAGGAACTCGACAACTGGGGCGGCTATCCGGCTGCGCGGTCGCGCTTCCTCGCCTCCGCACAGGGCCTCGCGGCGGACACTATCGTCATCTCGGGCGACAGCCACAATGCGTGGGCGTACGAGCTGGCCGAAGGCGGCCGCGCGGCGGCGGTGGAGTTCGGCGTCACCTCCGTCACCTCCGGCGGCCTGGAATCGGCGACGCGCGGGGTGTCGCCAGAGGTGGTGGCGCGGACCATCGTCGCCGGCAACCCGGAACTCAGATGGGCCGACACGTCGGGGCGCGGCTATATGCAGCTCACCCTGACGCCGCAGAGCGCGGTCAACGACTGGCTGTTCTGGAATTCGGTCGCCGTCCGAAAGCCCGTCCCCGACCGACAGACCCGCGCCCAGGCGCCGCGCGGCAGGCGTCGAATCCTGATCTAGGGAGCGGCCGCGCTACCGCTTCCTGCCCTGATGGCGGATGTTGGCGGGCCGGCCGCGCCGCTTCAGGACGCGCGGCGGCCGGCCCCGGCGATCCTCATGGGCGCCTGCCGATCCCTTGCCGTCGGGCAGCTCGAAACGCAGCGCCCCCGACACCGGATTGGCCTCCGCTAGCCGCAGTTGCAGCCGCTGGCCCACCGCGAACTCGGTGCCGCTATGTTCGCCGATCAGTCGCTGCGCGGCTTCGTCCCAGCGGAAATATTCGCTGCCCAGGTCGCGCGCCGGGACCAGCCCGTCGCCGCCCACGCCCTCCACCGTGGCGAAGAAGCCGAACGACTGCACGCCGGTGATCCGGGCCTCCATCACCTCGCCGACATGCTGGGAGAGATAGGCGGCGACATAGCGGTCGACCGTCTCGCGCTCCGCCTCCATCGCGCGGCGCTCCAGCGCACTGATCGCCTCGCCGATCCGCTCGAAATTGCTCGCTTCGTCCGCCGTCAGTCCGCCCGGCCCCAGCCTGTATCCCTCGACCAGCGCGCGGTGGACCATCAGGTCGGCATAGCGGCGGATCGGCGAGGTGAAGTGCGCATAGCTGCCCAGCGCGAGGCCGAAATGCCCGGCATTCTGCGGCCCGTAATAGGCCTGGGTTTGGGTGCGCAGCACCTGTTCCATCGCCTGAGGCCGGAAATCGCTGTCGCCAACCTTTTCCAGCAGGCGGTTGAACGTCGCCGGCCGGATCACCTGGCCCAGCGCGAATTCTATACCCAGCGTCTTCAGATAGTCCTTCAGCGCGACCAGCTTCTCGCGCGCGGGCGGTTCGTGGACGCGGTACATCACCGGCATCTTCTTCGCTTCCAGCGCCTTGGCGGCGGCGACGTTGGCGGCGATCATATAATCCTCGATCAGCTTGTGCGCGTCGAGCCGCTCGCGCGGTGCCACCGACAGGATGCGCCCCTGTTCGTCGAGCGCGATGCGGCGTTCGGGCAGGTCGAGATCAAGCGGTTCGCGATCGTCCCGCGCGGCGTTCAGCGCGCGCCAGCAGGCCCAGAGGGGGACGAGCGAAGCCTCCACCAACTCGTCATCCCAGCGAAAGCTGGGATCTCTCGCGGCAGGCGCTTCGCCGGCGGCCTGAGGCCCCAGCTTTCGCTGGGGCGACATGTGATGGTCGATCGCCGCCTGTGCGTCCTCATAGGCGATGTTCGCCGCCAGCCGCACCACCGCGCGCGAGAAGCGCCAGCTTTCGATTTGGCCTTTGGCGGAAATCTTCAGGTGACACGCCAGCGCCGCGCGGTCGACGCCTTCTTTCAGCGAACACACGTCGGCCGACAGGATTTCAGGCAGCATCGGCACGACGCGATCGGGGAAATACACCGAATTGCCGCGCTTCCTGGCCTCCTTGTCGAGCAGCGATCCGGGGCGGACGTAGAAGCTGACGTCGGCGATCGCGACGATCGCGTCCCAGCCGCCGTCGTCGTTCGGCTGCGCCCACACCGCATCGTCATGGTCGCGCGCATCGACCGGATCGATCGCGACGATCGGCAGATGGCGCAGATCCTCGCGGTCGTCGCCGAGAGGAAGCGCGGCCACCCGCTTCGCCTCGTCGAGCAGTTCGCCTGAGAAGATATGCGGGATGCCATGCTTGTGGATCGCGATCATCGAGAAGCTGCGCGGCGCGAATGCCTCGCCCAGCCGCTCGACCACGCGCGCGGTGATGCGTGGCGGACGACCGGCACGTTCGGCGATCACCAGCTCGCCCGCTTCAGCCCCGCCGGCGTCCGACACCAGCCAGTCGCGCCGGTCCTTCTTGTCGAGGCCCATCAGGAACAGCTTGCCGCCTTCTTCGCGCAGCACGCCCATCAGATTGTCCTCGCCCTTCGGCAGGACCTTCATCGGATGCGCGATCCAGCCGCCCCCAATCTCCTCGGTGCGCGCCAGGATGCGCGCGCCGATGCCCAGCGCGCCGCGCTTGCGCTCCCTCACGCGCAGGCGGGGTTCAGGCACCCCTTCGGCCTCCCACCGCTCGGGCTGCGCCCAGACGTTACCGCCGTCGTCGACATCGACGATCCGCAGCACCGTCACTTTCGGCAGCCCCCCCATCTTGTGAAACGCGCGGCCGGGCGCCGAATCGATCAGCCCTTCGTCGGCCATGTCCTTGAGCAGCGCCTTCAGCGCGATCTTGTCCTGCGCGTGCAGGCCGAAGGCGCGGGCAATCTCGCGCTTGCCCGCTGGCTGGTCGCTGGTCGCGATGAAATCGAGGATCTGCTCGCGGGTCGGAAAACCCTGGGGACGCCTGGTCATCGCCGGGAGATAGGGGTTCGTGCCCGCGCCGTCACCCGCTATGCCGGCCATGTGACCTGGGACATGCTCATCGTCGGCGGCGGCATCAACGGCTGCGCGATCGCGCGCGAGGCGGCGCTGCACGGCCTGGGTGTGCTGCTGGTCGAACGCGATACACTCGCCGCGCATACCTCGTCCGCATCGTCAAAGCTGATCCACGGCGGGCTGCGCTACCTCGAATATCGCGATTTCAAGCTGGTGCGCGAGGCGGTCAAGGAACGCGCCCGGCTGCTGCGGCTCGCGCCGGGGCTGGTGCGGCCGGTGCCCTTTGTCCTGCCCCACGCCCATGCGCCGCGGCCGGCCTGGATGGTGCGGGCCGGATTGTGGCTCTACGACCGTATCGGCGGGGTGAGCGGCGTGCCGCGCGCGCGGGGGCTGCGCGCCGATGACGGCGCTTATCAAGCACCCTTCGCGAAGGGGATGCCGGGCTTCGTCTATTGGGACGCGATGGTCGACGACGCCGCGCTGACCTGCGCCTATGCCGCCGATGCCGTGATGAACGGCGCGGTGGTCCGCGAAGGCGTCGCGCTGACCGGCGCCCGGCGCGAAGGCGGCGAGTGGCGCGCGACGCTGTCGGATGGCGCGACGGTTTCCGCCCGGATGCTGGTCAACGCCGCGGGGCCGTGGGTCGCCGACCTGCTCGGCACGATCGGGGTAAGGGGCAAGGCCGGTGTACGTCTGGTCAAGGGCAGCCACATCACCGTGCCGCGCCTGTATCAGGGCGACCACGCCTATCTGCTCCAGCAGCCCGATCGCCGGGTGGTATTCGCCTTCCCGTGGCGGGGCGAGACCGCGATCGGCACGACGGATGTCCCGGTCGCTACCCCGGCCGATCCAGTGATCTCGCCCGAGGAAGCGGGGTATCTCCGCGCCGCTGCCAACCGGTATTTCGCGCGGAACATCACGCCCGGCGACGTCACCGGCAGCTGGTCGGGCATCCGCGCGCTCTACGACGACGGCGCGAGCGAGGCGCGGGCGGTGACACGCGACTATGTGCTGGAGGTGGATCGCGACGGCCCGCCGCTGCTCAGCGTGTTCGGCGGCAAGATCACCACCGCGCGCGCCCTTGCCGAGGACGCACTGGCGAAGCTGGGATACCCCGACCCAGTCAGCCGCGACCGCCCGATCGGCTAGGGCCGATCGACATTTCGCCGGATTTGTACATCTCGCCGCCGCCAGGATCCGGCTACGACGAATGTCGATACAACCTGGGGCTCACGCCCGCTCGAGCAGGCCTTCCTTCGCGATCTTCTCGCGCCACACCAGCGGCGCGAGCGTGTGGACGTTCTGCCCATCGGCATCGACCGCGACGGTGACGGGGAAGTCCTGCACCTCGAACTCGTAGATCGCTTCCATGCCCAGATCGGCGAAGCCGACGACCTTCGATCCCTTGATCGCGCGGGCGACCAGATAGGCGGCGCCGCCCACCGCCATCAGATAGGCGGACTTGTGGTCCCTGATCGCCTCGGTCGCGGCGGGGCCGCGCTCGGCCTTGCCGACCATCGCCAGCAGGCCCTGTTCGAGCATCGTGCGGGTGAACTTGTCCATCCGGGTGGCGGTGGTGGGCCCGGCGGGGCCGACGACTTCCTCGCCCACCGGATCGACCGGCCCGACATAATAGATCACGCGGCCGGCGAACTCGACGGGCAGCGGCTCGCCCGCCGCCAGCATGTCGGCGATCCTTTTGTGCGCGGCGTCGCGTCCGGTCAGCATCTTCCCGTTCAGGAGCAGCCGGTCGCCCTGTT
Organism: Sphingomonas sp.; assembly: GCF_035910975.1. Taxonomy (GTDB): domain Bacteria; phylum Pseudomonadota; class Alphaproteobacteria; order Sphingomonadales; family Sphingomonadaceae; genus Sphingomonas. Next base: position 63,617 of record NZ_JAMHWM010000039.1, on the reverse strand, counting down.
TCCAGCTCTGCACCACTTGCGGAGTCAGCGTGTCGAGATCGACGCGGATCGCGGCCTTGTCCGGCGTCCAGTTCACATCGGGCCACTCGTCGAGCTTCGGCGCCTCCAGGAACGCCGGGCCGGAGCCGTCGAGCGTGAAGTGCGCGTGGCGGGTCGCGGCGCAGTTGGGGATCATCGCCACCGGCTTGCCGGCGGCGTGGCACGGCGCGTCCTTGATCTTGACGTCGAGGATGGTCGACAGGCCACCCAGCCCCTGTGCGCCGATGCCCAGCGCGTTGACCGCATCGAAGATCTCCATGCGCAGCTTCTCGATGTCGCTGGCGGGGCCGCGCGCCTTGAGCTGGCCCATGTCGATCGGCTCCATCAGCGCCTGCTTCGCGAGCAGCACGCAATGTTCCGCCGTCCCGCCGATGCCGATGCCCAGCATGCCGGGTGGGCACCAGCCGGCGCCCATCTGGGGCAACATCTCCAGCACCCAGTCGACGATCGAATCCGACGGATTCATCATCTTGAACTTGGACTTGTTCTCGCTACCGCCGCCCTTGGCCGCGACATCGACCGACACCCTGGACCCCGGCACCATCGTGACGTGGAGCACCGACGGCGTATTGTCCTTCGTGTTGCGCCGGGTGAACGCCGGGTCGGCGAGCACCGACGCGCGCAGCTTGTTCTCGGGGTGGAGATAGGCGCGCCGCACGCCTTCATCGACGACATCCTGCAACGACCGCGAGGTATCGTCGAACACGCAGTCCATGCCCCATTCGACGAAGACGTTGACGATGCCGGTATCCTGGCAGATCGGCCGGTGCCCTTCGGCGCACATCCGGCTGTTGGTCAGGATCTGCGCGATCGCGTCCTTCGCGGCCGGCGACGCCTCCGCCTCATAGGCCGCGCCCAGCGCGCGGATATAGTCCATCGGGTGATAGTAGCTGATGAACTGGAGCGCGTCGGCGACGCTTTCGATCAGGTCGGCGGTGCGGATCATGGTGGCCATGGCCCGACGCGTTAGGCGGCGCGCCGGCGAACGGCAATGCCGCCGCAATTTTCGGTCGGAGCGGGGCGGGAGGGCCGACGCACAGGAGGAATATCTTAATCGGTGCGCCCTAGGCATCCGTCGTGGCCAGCATGATCCAATCCCTGCGCAGCATCGGCGGCAACGTGCGCCGCCTGGCGAACACCGTCGAACCCGCCGCCGACGATGAACTGCGTCACGGCGCGCTGGCGATGAAGCTGGTCCGCGAGTTCGAGGAGCGGGGATCGGGCTGGTTCTGGCAGAGCGATCGCGAAGGCCGTGTGACCTATCTGTCGGAAAAGGTCGCCGCCCAGGTCGCGGCCGGCGGCGGCACCGCGACCGGCCAGATCCTCACCAGCCTGTTCCAGATCGACAGCGAATCGCCGGACACCGAACGCACGCTGGGCTTCCACCTGTCGTCACGCACCTCATTCTCCGAATATTCGGTGCGGCCGGTGCTGGGCGACCAGTCGCGCTGGTGGTCGATCTCCGGCCGTCCGATGATCGACGAGGTCGGCAACTTCCAGGGCTTCATCGGTTTCGGCAGCGACCTGACCGAAAAGCGCCGGTCGGAGGCGGAAATCACGCGGCTGGCGCTGTTCGACGGGCTGACCGGCCTGGCCAACCGTCAGCGCATGCGGCTGTCGCTCGATCAGACGCTGGCGCAGACCGTCACCTCGCACCGCGCCGTTTCGCTGCTGCTGCTCGATCTCGACCGGTTCAAGGCGGTCAACGACACGCTCGGCCACCAGACCGGCGACGAACTGCTCAAGCAGGTCGGCCAGCGGCTGACCCGCGCGGTCGGCGACGCCGGTCTGGTCGGGCGGCTGGGCGGCGACGAATTCAAGGTCGTGCTGCCGGGCGAGAATGACCGCGAGCGGCTGGCGGAACTGTCGACCAACATCATCACCGCGCTGTCGCAGCCCTATTTCATCGGCGGGTCGTCGATTTCGATCGGCTGCTCGATCGGCATCGCCATCGCGCCGGATGACGGCGACAATTCCGAAACGCTGATCCGCAACGCCGATCTGGCGCTCTACGCCGGCAAGGCGGAGGGGCGCGGCGTGCACCGCTTCTACCGCGAGGAACTGCTGGCCGAGGCGCAGAGCCGCAAGCAGCTCGAGGACGATCTGCGTCACGCACTGACCGGCAACCAGTTCCACCTCGTCTACCAGCCGATCGTGTCGACCCGCGACGAAAGCGTCGTCGGCTATGAGACGCTGCTGCGCTGGGACCATCCGACGAAGGGCGCGATCAGCCCGGTCGATTTCATCCCGATCGCCGAGGATTCGGGAATGATCGAACCGATCGGCGAATGGGTGCTGCGCACCGCCTGCGCCGATGCCGCCGCCTGGCCGGAGCATATCCGCGTCGCCGTCAACGTCTCGCCGATCCAGTTCGCCAACCCCGCTCTGCCCGCGATCGTGGCCAGCACGCTGGCCAGTTCGGGGATCGCGCCTTCGCGGCTGGAGCTGGAGATCACCGAGAGCGTGTTCGTCAACGACAGCGTCTCTTCGGAAAAGATGTTCGCCAGCCTGAAGGGCCTTGGCGTGCGCCTCAGCCTCGATGATTTCGGCACCGGCTATTCGTCGCTCGGCTATCTGAAGAAGGCGCCGTTCGACAAGATCAAGATCGACCAGAGCTTCGTGCGCGGCGCCGCGGTGGCCGGCAATCGCAACGCCGCGATCGTCAGGGCGATCGTGACGCTTGCCGACACGCTGGGCATGGAGACGACGGCTGAAGGGGTGGAGACGCAGGACGAGATCACGCTGATCGCGGAACTGGGCTGCACCAGCATCCAGGGCTGGGTCTATGGCAAGGCGATGCCTGCGGCGGAGGTGCTGGCACGGGCGGCGAAAGGCGAGACCCGCGCGGCCGCGATCGGCCACCGCGTCAGCCGCGCCAATCGGGTCAAGATGCTGCGCTGGGCACAGCTGGAGATCGGGCGGTCGCGCGGCGATGTGCGGATTCGCAACCTGTCCGCCAGCGGCGCGATGATCGACGGCATCGAATTTCCCACCGACGCGGCGGGTAAGCCGATTCGCATCGAACTGACCGATGGCTGGTTCGTCGACGCGACGCTGCGCTGGGCGACGGAGGGGCGCGCCGGCATCGAGTTCGTCCAGTCGGTGAACCTCGACCAGCTCAACGCGCCCAAGACGCGCAGCCTTCGGCGATCGCGCACTTGATCGCCGGGCGCGGCGACCCTACCCCTCGCCCGCCTCATGACCGCACCGCCGCCGACCGCCGAAACCGATGCCGCCGCCGAGCTGGAGACCCTCGCGCGCGCGATCGCGCATCACAACCGGCTGTACCATACCGACGACGCGCCGGAGATCAGCGACGCCGCCTATGACGCGCTGGTCCGGCGCAATGCCGCGATAGAGGCGGCGTTCCCCGCACTGGTCCGCGCCGACAGCCCGAGCCGGAGCGTCGGCGCCGCCCCCGCCGCGCACCTGACCAAGGTGGCGCACGCGCGGCCGATGATGAGCCTCGACAACGCCTTTTCCGATACGGACGTTGCCGAGTTCGTCGCGCGGGTGCGGCGCTGGTTGAAGCTCGATCACGATGCGCCGGTGGCGCTCACCGCCGAACCCAAGATCGACGGCCTGTCCTGTTCGCTGCGGTACGAGGATCGCCGGCTGGTCCAGGCGCTGACGCGCGGCGACGGCACGGTGGGCGAGGATGTGACGGCCAACGTCCGCACCATTTCCGACGTGCCCCAGGCGCTGCCCGCCGACGCGCCCGCCGTGTTCGAGGTGCGCGGCGAGGTCTATATGGCGAAGGCCGATTTCGCCGCGCTCAATGCCCGCCTGCTCGCCGAGGCGGAGGGTACGGGCAAGGACGCGCGCCAGTTCGCCAACCCGCGCAACGCCGCCGCCGGATCGCTGCGCCAGAAGGACGCCGCCGTCACCGCCAGCCGGCCGCTGCGCTTCCTCGCCCACGGTTGGGGCGAGGCGGAGGCGCTGCCCGACACGACACAGGCCCGGGTCGTCGCCGCGCTGCGCGGCTGGGGATTCCCGATCGCCGACGCCTTCACCCGCTGCGAGACGGTCGATGCCGCGCTCGCGGTCTATGCGGCGATCGAGGCGCGGCGCGCCGACCTGCCGTTCGACATCGACGGCGTCGTCTACAAGGTCGACCGACTTGACTGGCAGACGCGCCTCGGCAGCGTCGGCCGCGCGCCGCGCTGGGCGATCGCCCACAAGTTCCCGGCCGAACGCGCGCAGACCACGCTGGAACGGATCGACATCCAGGTCGGCCGCACCGGCAAGCTCACCCCGGTCGCCCGGCTCGATCCGGTGACGGTCGGCGGCGTCGTCGTGTCCAACGCGACGCTGCACAACGCCGACGAGATCGCCCGGCTGGGCGTGCGCGAGGGCGACCGCGTGGTGATCCAGCGCGCGGGCGACGTCATCCCGCAGATCGTCGAGAACCTGACCCGCGACGTCGATCGCCCTGCCTATGCCTTCCCCGATCATTGCCCCGAATGCGGCAGCGAGGCGGTGGCGGAGGAGGGCGAGGTCGATATCCGCTGCACCGGCGGCCTGATCTGCCCGGCGCAGCGGCTGGAGCGGCTGAAGCACTTCGTCAGCCGCGGCGCGCTCGACATCGACGGGCTGGGCGAAAAGACCTTGGTCGAGTTCATCGATCTCGGCTGGATCGCCGAGCCCGCCGATATCTTCCGCCTCGCCGCGCACCGCGACGCGCTGATCGGGCGCGAGGGCTGGCAGGCCAAATCGGTCGATGCGCTGTTCGCCGCGATCGAGGCGAAGCGCGCACCCGACGCCGCGCGGCTGCTGTTCGGCCTGGGCATCCGCCACGTGGGCATCGTCACCGCGCGCGACCTGCTCAGGCGCTATGCGACACCGGGCGCGATCGAGGACCTGGCCTCCGGGCTCATCGCCCTGCGCGACGCGACCGGGCCGGCCCTCGGCGAGGACACGCGCAAGTTCGGCAACCGCCTCGACAAGGCGATCGCGGAACGGATCGGCGTGGAGAATGTCGGCGCCGCCGTGGGGCACGCGCTGATCGACTTTTTCCATGAAACGAACAATCGCCGCGTCTGGGACGACCTGCTGGGCGAGGTGACGCCCCCGCCCTTCCTGGTCGAGACGCGCGCGTCGCGGGTCAGCGGCAAGACGGTGGTGTTCACCGGCACGCTGGAGACGATGAGCCGCGACGAGGCCAAGGCGCAGGCCGAGGCGCTGGGCGCGCGCGTCGCCGGATCGGTATCGGCAAAGACCGACCTCGTCGTCGCCGGCGCCAACGCCGGGTCCAAGCTGAAGAAGGCCGCCGAACTCGGCATCGAGGTGGTCGACGAGGCGGGCTGGCGGGCGATCCACGCGGACGCGTGACGTCGCCCGAGTGATGCTTTTTTGCAACGCAACATAACCAAGAGTCCGTCGTGACTCGACGACTCGACGCGTCGTCATTTATTGGTCACATATCGAAGGCAGGGCGCACCGCGAACGGCGCGGGTGCCGTGTTCGAGCGTATAGCTCACAAGGGGAATATCAGATGCGGATGAAGCTGTTTGCCGGCGTGGCCTGTGCCGCGCTTCTGGTGCCGGGCGTGGCCTATGGCCAGTCGACCGGCTCGATCGACTTCGAGAACGAGGGCGACGTCGTCGTGCGCGGCACGCGCAACACCGATGTCGGCGGCTTCGAATCGCCCGACACGACCAAGGCGAAGGCGGTCCTGACCCAGGAATTCATCAGCCGCACCGCGCCGGGCCAGTCGATCAACGACACGATCAACCAGCTGCCGGGCGTCAGCTTCCAGAACAACGATCCGTTCGGTTCGGCCGGCGGCACGCTCAGCATCCGCGGTTTCGATTCGACCCGCATCAGCCAGACGTTCGACGGCGTGCCGCTGAACGATTCGGGCAACTATGCGATCTATTCGAACCAGCAGCTCGATCCCGAGCTGATCGAGCAGGTCAACGTCAACCTGGGCACCACCGACGTCGATTCGCCGACCGCCGGCGCGACCGGTTCGACCGTCAACTACCGCACCATGGTCCCGACCGAGCAGTTCGGTATCAAGGCCGTCGGCAGCCGCGGCGACTTCGACTTCTTCCGCACCTTCGGCATGCTCAACACCGGCGCGATCGGCCCGTGGGGCACCCGCATCCTGGTGTCCGCCAGCCAGGCGCGCAACGACGTCGTCTTCAACAACATCGGCAAGATCCGCAAGCAGCAGTATAACGCGCGCATCTGGCAGGCGCTGGGCGACAACGGCGATTTCATCTCGGTGTCGGGCCACTACAACGTCAACCGCAACAACTTCCAGGGCTCGCTGCCGCTGCGTCGCGACCTGGTCCAGCGTTCGGTGACCGGCACCGCCCCGAACCAGACGGTCAGCGAGACGAACCCGCGCCTGGTCGGCTCGGGCAGCGCCAACCGCTTCCCGGTCGGTGACGAGGCCGCCTATTACGAGATCGCGCGCTGCCAGACCAACCAGGCCAGCGGCCCGGGCGCGCAGACCGCGAACAGCTGCGGCTCGACCTTCGACGAGCGGTACAATCCGTCGAACACCGGCAACTTCCGCGGCGCCGCGCGCATCACGCTGGCCGACGGCCTCGTCTTCACCATCGATCCCAGCTACCAGTTCGTGAAGGCGAACGGCGGCGGCACCGTCGTCGCGCAGGAAGGCTTCCGCGACGTCAACCCGGCCGGTGGCACCGCCAACTGCGCCACCACGCCGAACGGCGCCCAGGTCAGCTGCCAGATCGGCTACATTGCCGGCACCCCCTATTTCGGCCGCGACCTGAACGGCGATGGCGATCTGCTCGACACCGTCCGCGTGCTCGCGCCGAGCCAGACCGGCACCCGCCGCGTCGTCGTCATCAGCGGCGTGCGCTGGGACGTGAACGACTTCCACACGCTGCGCCTCAACTATACCTATGACCGCGCGCGCCATCGCCAGACCGGCGAACTCGGCTTGCTGCAGGCCAACGGCATCCCGTTCGACGTGTTCCCGATCAACGATCCGCTGAAGGATGCGACCGGCGCCGTGCTGCAGAAGCGCGACCGCAAGTCGCTCGCCATCCTGCACAAGGTGTCGACCGAATATCGCGGCGAATATTTCGACGAGAAGCTGGTCGTCAACGCCGGCCTGGCCGCGTCGTTCATGACCCGCAACCTGCTGAACTTCTGCGCCACGTCGAGCGCGGCGGGCTTCATCGAATGCTTCGGCACCAACACCGCCGGCCTGACCGCATGGCTGGCGAACAACCCGACGCAGACCATCACCGGCGCCAACAACACGCCGGTCACCTTCGCCAGCCAGGGGCCGCAGCGTCGTATCCTGAAGTATGACAAGATCCTGCCGAACATCGGCCTGACCTTCAAGCTGACCCCGCAGTTCCAGCTGTTCGGCAACTATTCGAAGGGTCTGCAGGTGCCGGGCACGGACAACCTGTACAATTCGTTCTTCTTCGCGCCGAACATGGAACAGGCCAATCCGCGTCCGGAGACGACCGACAACTTCGACGCCGGCTTCCGCTTCCGCGGCAGCAACATCCAGGCGCAGATCTCGGGCTGGTATACCGACTATAAGGATCGCCTGGCCTCGTCCTACGATCCCGATCTCGACCGGACGATCTATCGCAACCTGGGTCGCGTGAAGAAGTGGGGCGTCGACGGCTCGATTTCGTACCAGCCAGTTCGCCAGCTGAACGTGTACGGCTTCGGTTCGTACCTGAAGTCGGAAATCCAGGACGACGTCCAGGTCGGCCGCCTCGCCAACGGCACGCCGATCTTCGCTCCCACCGCCGGCAAGCGTGAGGGCGGCCAGCCGATCTTCACCCTGGGCGGCGGCGCGCAGGCGAACCTGGGCTTCATCGAGCTGGGCTTCAACGCCAAGCGCACCGGCCCGCGCTACGTCTACGACACCAACGAGCCGGTCCGTCAGGCGCTGACCGTCAATGGTGCGGTCCAGACGTTCGAGATCTTCCCGGCGAAGGTCCCGGCCTACACGCTGGTCGATGCCAACATGCGGGTCGGCCTCGCCTGGGCGGGTCTCGGCAACAAGACCTATTTCCAGTTCAACCTGCTGAACGTCTTCGACAAGCTCTATGTCGGCGGCTTCCAGTCGAACCTGAACCAGGGCCCGACGTACAACACCACGACGGGCGCGATCAGCAACTACGGCAACCCGCCGAACGCGCAGCTGGGCTATCCGCGCACCTTCATCGGTTCGCTGATCGTCGGCTTCTAAGCCGCGCGACGCCGAAAGCATCGGGCCGCCGTCCCCACCGGGACGGCGGCCCTTTTCTTTGCCCCTTTGCCCCTTTGCCCTGACGCGCGGGCATCGCTAGGGATGCGCGGTGCAGCCCGCGATCCTCTCCCGCCCGTTCTTCGAGCAGAAGAGCCGCGCCTTCTGGCTCCTCCAGGCGGCCGGCTGGACGGGCTATCTGCTGCTGCGCACCGTCACGGGTGTCTCGAACAACGCCAGCATCGAAGGCGTGCTGTCGTTCATCATCGAGGCGATCGTCGGCTATTGCCTGACTTTGCTGCTTTCGACGCTTTACGGCTATTATCGGCGGCTGCCGAAACTGTCGGCGATCGCGCTCACGCTCGTCACCCTGCTCGCCGCGACGATGGTCTATGCGGTGATCCAGGCGTTCAACTTCAGCTTCATCAGGAGCGCCGATCCGGGGATAAGCTGGGCGCTGGTCATCGGGTCGCTGTTCCTCAGCTTCACCGTGCTCGCCGGCTGGACCGCCCTGTATTTCGGCATCAACTGGTATCTGCTGGTCGAGGAACAGGTCGATCGCATGCAGTTGCTGCAGGCCGAGGCGTCCTCGGCGCAGCTGGCGATGCTGCGCTACCAGCTCAACCCGCATTTCCTGTTCAATACGCTCAATTCGATCTCGACGCTCGTCCTCCTCAAGCAGACGCAGCGCGCCAACGCGATGCTCAGCCGGCTCGCGGCGTTCCTGCGCTACACGCTCGCCAACGAACCCACCGCGCATGTCACGGTGCTGCAGGAGGTGGAGACGCTGAAACTCTACCTCGAGATCGAGAAGATGCGCTTCGAAAGCCGCCTGCGCACCGAATTCGAGATCGATCCGCGCGTCGAAAAGGCGCGGCTGCCGTCGCTGCTGCTGCAACCGCTGGTCGAAAACGCGATCAAATATGCCGTCACCCCGCAGGAGGAAGGCGCCGACATCGCGATTTCGGCACGGCTCGTCGGCGAGAGGGTGCAGATCACCGTGTCGGACACCGGACCCGGCTTGCAAGGAACAATCCGCCGTCCGACCCTTTCAACCGGGGTCGGGCTTGCCAATATCCGCGAGAGGTTGGCGCAGGCATACGGCCCCGCGCATCGTTTCGACACCCGCGCGCGCGAGGCCAGGGGGTTCTGCGTCGAGATCGAGATACCATATCAGCTGGAGGAACCGGCGCGACAGACCGCATAGAATTTCTAACGGGGAAAAGATCAGGGGGGCACTGACGATTTCGACCAATGGAAAGACGACCATGACCATCCGAACCATCCTAGTCGACGATGAACCCCTGGCGATCCAGGGCCTCGAGCTGCGCCTGGCGGAGCATGAGGACGTCGAGATCATCGAGAAGTGCGGCAACGGACGCGAGGCGATCAGCGCGATCAAGACGCACAAGCCCGACCTCGTCTTCCTCGACATCCAGATGCCCGGCTTCGACGGCTTTTCGGTGATCCAGGGCCTGATGGAGGTCGAACCGCCGCTGTTCGTGTTCGTCACCGCCTATAGCGATCACGCGCTGAAGGCGTTCGAGGCGCAGGCGGTCGATTACCTGATGAAGCCGGTCGACGAGGCACGGCTGGGCGACACGCTCGACCGCGTACGCCAGCGCCTGAGCGAAAAGCGCGGCGTCGAGGAAGTCGAGAAGCTGAAGGAGGTGCTGGCCGAGGTCGCGCCCGATTCGATCGATTCGATGGACGGCGGCGGTGAGATGGCGTCGAACCGGTTCGAAAAGCTCATCAACATCAAGGATCGCGGCAAGATCTTCCGCGTCGACGTCGATACGATCGAAGTGGTCGAGGCGGCCGGCGATTACATGTGCATCAAGACCGGCGACAACACGCTGATCCTGCGCCAGACGATGAAGGATCTGGAAAAGCGCCTCGACCCGCGCCGTTTCCAGCGCGTCCATCGCTCGACTATCGTCAACCTCGACCTGGTGCGCGAGGTTAAGCCGCACACCAATGGCGAATGTTTCCTGATGCTCGATTCGGGCGGACAGGTGAAGGTATCGCGGTCGTATCGGGATGTCGTCGCACGGTTCGTGCACTAGGCGGGCGGCCTGGGATTGCTCAAGCAATCCCAGGATTCGCCACGGCGGGCAGCGGTGCGGCGCAGCCGCTCCGTCTGACGGCGTGGCGCGGGTTAGCGTATTGACCGATGCCCCATGCCGTCTCACCCTCGACAAGCTCGGGATGAGCGGAGGCTTAGATGACCGACCTTTTCGCCGCATTCGCCGGCCTCCACTGCCCCGGCGATCCACTGATCCTGTTCAACGCCTGGGACGCGGGCAGCGCGCAGGCGGTCGCGCGCGCCGGCGCGCAGGCAATCGCGACCGGCAGCTGGTCGGTCGCCGCCGCGCATGGAGCCCCCGATGGCGAGGGACTGCCGCTCGGCCTCGCGCTCGCCAACGCACGGCGGATGGTGACGGCGGTCGACCTGCCGGTGACGATCGATTTCGAGGGCGGCTATGCGGTCGATCCCGGCCTGCTCGCCGATCACTTCGCCGCGCTGGCCGAAACCGGCGCGGTCGGCGCCAATTTCGAGGACGGGATGATCGACGGTGCCGGGCTGCACCCGCTCGACCAGTCGGCCAGGCGCGTCGCGACGGCGCGCGGCGCGGTGCCCGCCGGCTTCTTCCTCAACGCCCGCACCGACCTGTTCCTCCAGGCCGCCGCGCCCAGTCACGATCGCCACCTCGCCGACGCGGCGATCGAGCGCGGGCTCGCCTATGCCGACGCCGGCGCCAGCGGCCTGTTCGTGCCGGGACTGATCGACCTGAAACTGGTCGAGCGGATCGCCCGCGCGGTGCCGCTGCCGCTCAACGTCATGGCCTTTCCCGGCGCCCCGTCAGCCCGCGCCTTCGGCGAGGCGGGCGTCGCGCGGATCAGCCACGGCCCCAACCCGTGGCGGCTGGCGATGAAGGAGCTGGAGGACGCGGCGCGGGCGGCGCTTAAGAAGTAGGTTTGTTCAGAAAAGGCGCGAAGAAGCGTTGCGCGCGGAGGCGCGAAGGGCGCCGAGGTGACTTGCGCGGCTGCGCCAGCAGCCAAATATCTCAAGCGATCGATACCAGCGCGCTGCCGTGCGCGACCTGGATCTCGGCGCTCTTTGCGCCTCTGCGCGAACCCCGTATTTTCTTCGCGCCTTCGCGCCTTCTCTGAACCAACGCCTTCTTCTTCTCTGCTGCATCTGCTAACGGCGCGCCCATGCTCAACCTCAACGGCATCACCGTGCGCCTCGGCGGCCGCACGATCCTTGACGGCGCGACCGCGGCGCTGCCGCCGGGCAGCCGCGTCGGGCTGATCGGGCGCAACGGCGCGGGCAAGTCGACGCTGGTGCGCGTGATCGCCGGCCAGCTGGAGCCCGACGGTGGCTCGGCCGACATGCCGCGCGGCGCCCGCATCGGCTATATCGCGCAGGAAGCGCCCTCGGGCGACAAGACGCCGTTTGACACGGTGCTGGAGGCGGATACCGAGCGCGCCGCGCTGATGGCGCTGGTCGAAACCGATGTCGATCCCGACACGCTGGGCGACGCCTATGAACGGCTGATCGCGATCGACGCCTATACCGCACCCGCGCGCGCCAGCCGCATCCTGCTCGGCCTCGGCTTCGACGAGGATGCGCAGAACCGCCCGCTCGACAGTTTTTCCGGCGGATGGAAGATGCGCGTGGCGCTCGCCGCCCTCCTCTTTTCCCAGCCCGACCTGCTGCTGCTCGACGAGCCCAGCAACCACCTCGATCTCGAAGCCGTCATGTGGCTGGAGGATTTCCTGCGCGATTACCGCGCGACGATCGTCGTCGTCAGCCACGAGCGCGACTTCCTGAACAACGTCGTCGATCACATCCTGCATCTCCAGAACGGCAAGGTCACGCTCTACGCCGGCGGCTATGATGCGTTCGAGAAGCAGCGCGCCGAACGCATGGCGCAACTGGCGGCGGCAAAAGCCAATCAGGATGCGCAGCGCGCCAAGCTGCAGGATTATGTCGCGCGCAACTCCGCCCGCGCCTCCACCGCGAAACAGGCGCAGAGCCGGATCAAACTGCTGGCGAAGATGCAGCCGATCGCCGAGCTGGCGAACGACCCGACATTGTCGTTCGGCTTCCCCAACCCCAGCGAACTTCGCCCGCCGCTCATCACGCTCGACATGGCGGAGGTCGGCTATGGCGACACCCCGATCCTGAAGCGGCTGAACCTGCGGATCGACCCCGACGATCGCATCGCGCTGCTCGGCCGCAACGGCAACGGCAAGACGACGCTCGCCCGCCTGCTCGCGGCGCAGCTTGCCCCCATGGCCGGCGCGATGAACGCCAGCGGCAAGATGAACGTCGGATACTTCACCCAGTATCAGGTCGAGGAACTCGACACCGACGACACGCCGCTCGAACATATGACGCGGACGATGAAGGGCGCGACCCCGGCGGCCGTCCGCGCCCAGCTCGGCCGCTTCGGCTTCTCGGGCGACAAGGCGACGACCAAGGTAGGCAAGCTGTCCGGCGGCGAGCGCGCGCGCCTCGCGCTGGCGATCATCACCCGCGACGCGCCGCACCTGCTGATCCTCGACGAACCGACCAACCACCTGGACGTCGACGCGCGCGAGGCGCTGGTGCAGGCGCTCAACGATTATTCGGGCGCGGTCATCCTGGTAAGCCACGACCGTCACATGGTCGAGCTGACCGCCGACCGGCTGGTGCTGGTGGCCGACGGCGCGGCGCGCGAATTCGACGGCAGCCTCGACGATTATATCGCGATGATCCTGTCGGGCGCCGACACGCCTAGGGCGGAAAAGCCGAAGAAGAAGGACAAGGCCGCCGCCGCCGCCGCGCGCGAGGCGGAAAAGGCGCTGCGCGACGCCGCCCGCACCGCCGAGAGCGAGCTGGCGAAGCTCACCGACGAACGCACCGCCATCGACCGCGCGATGTTCGATCCGACGACGGCGACGCCCGTGCTCGCCAGGCTGACGATGACCGAGCTGATGAAGCGCCGCGCCGATCTGACCGACCGCATCGACGCCGCCGAGGCGCGCTGGATGAAAGCGAGCGAGGCGCTGGAGGAAGCGGCCTGATCCGACTCCGGATCAGTCCGCGAACAGCAGGACCGGCGTCTCCAGCAATTTCTTCACCGCCTGGACATAGCTCGCCGCGTCCCAGCCGTCGACGACGCGGTGATCGCAACTGATCGACAGGTTCATCAGCTTCGCGCGCACGATGTCGTCGCCCCGGAACACCGGGCGCTCGACGATCTTGTTGGGTCCGATGATCGCCACTTCGGGGCGGTTGATGACCGGCGTCGTCGCGATGCCGCCCAGCGGCCCGAGCGAGGTGACGGTCAGCGTCGATCCCGACAGCTCGTCCGACCTGGCCTTGCCGGTGCGCGCCGCGTCCGCCAGCCGGGTGATCTCGGTCGCCAGCTGCCAGACGTTCTTGTCCTGCGCGTCGCGGATCACCGGCACCATCAGGCCGGCGTCGGTCTGTGTCGCCATCCCCAAGTGGACGCGGCCGTGGCGCGTCACCACGCCCGCCTCGTCATCGTACCGCGCGTTGAGCATCGGGAAGTCGGGCAGCGTGCGACAGATCGCGACGATCACGAACGGCAGCATCGTCAGCTTCGGGCGGTCGCCGCGATTGGCATTCAGGTCGCCGCGCATGTCTTCCAGCGCGGTCACGTCGATCTCGTCGACATAGGTGAAGTGCGGGATCGCCCGCTTCGACGCGGCCATGTTCTCGGCGATCCGGCGGCGCATCCCGATGACCTTCACGGCCTCGTCCTCGCGCGCGCGGGATGCGTGGGGGGCGTGATAGCCCTGGCCGCCCGAATAGCGCAGATATGCGTCGAGATCGGCGTGGCGCACATGCGCGCCGTCATGCTTCACCGAAGCCAGGTCGACGCCGAGGTCCGCCGCGCGCGCGCGGACGGCGGGGGAGGCCAGGACGTGCCTCTTCTCCCTCTCCCCTTCAGGGGAGAGGGCCGGGGAGAGGGGCGGTGCGGCAGGCGGCGCACTCTGGGGTGCCTTCCCCTCTCCCAACCCTCTCCCCTGAAGGGGAGAGGGCTTTTCCTCCTTCACCTCCTCCACGCCCGGCGTCTCCGCCTCGACCTGCTCCTCGACGGCCTTGCTGACCGGCACCGGCGCGGCGTCGTCGCCCTCGACCTCGATCACCACCAGCGTCGATCCGATCGGCACCTGATCGCCGACCTCGCCGGCCAGCGACACCACCACGCCCGACACCGGCGATTCCATTTCGACCGTCGCCTTGTCGGTCATCATGTCGGCCAGTCCCTGGTCCTCCTCGACCCGGTCGCCGACCTTCACATGCCAGGCGACGATCTCGGCCTCGGCGATGCCCTCGCCGATATCGGGCAGGCGGAATTCGAAGCGAGCCATCGCCTTAGTCCTTCATGATCTTCTGGAGCGCCTGCCCGATGCGGACAGGACCGGGGAAATAGGCCCATTCCAGGCTGTGGGGGTACGGCGTGTCGAAGCCCGTGACGCGCTCGATCGGCGCCTCGAGGTGGTGGAAGCAGCGTTCCTGCACCAGCGCGGAAAGCTCCGCACCGAACCCGCCGGTGCGCGTCGCCTCGTGGACGATCATGCAGCGGCCGGTCTTCCGCACCGACGCCTCGATCGTCTCGATATCGAGCGGGACGAGCGTGCGCAGGTCGATCACCTCGGCGTCGATCCCCGCCTCCTCGACGCAGCCGAGCGTGACGTGGACCATCGTGCCATAGGCCAGCACGGTCAGGTCTTGCCCAGCGCGCACCACATTCGCCTTGCCCAGCGGGATCTTGTAATATCCCGTCGGCACCTCGCCGCCGGGATGCCCCGACCAGTTCGACGCCGGCTTGTCCCAATGGCCGTTGAACGGCCCGTTGTAGATGCGCTTGGGTTCGAAGAAGATCGTCGGGTCATTGTCCTCGATCGCCGCGATCAGCAGGCCCTTGGCGTCGTACGGGGTCGATGGGATGACGGTCTTCAGGCCCGAGACATGGGTGAAGATTCCCTCCGGCGACTGCGAATGCGTCTGCCCGCCGAAGATGCCGCCGCCGAACGGGCTGCGCACGGTGATCGGCGCGGTGAATTCGCCGGCCGAACGATAGCGCAGCCGCGCCGCCTCGCTCACCAGCTGGTCGAGCGCGGGATAGATGTAATCGGCGAACTGGATTTCGGGCACGGGGCGCAGGCCGTACGCCCCCATCCCCACCGCGACGCCGATGATCCCGCATTCGGTGATCGGCGTGTCGAACACGCGGGTCTTGCCATATTTCTTCTGCAGGCCCGCGGTCGCGCGGAACACCCCGCCGAAATAGCCGACGTCCTCGCCCATCACGATCACGTCCGGGTCGCGCGCCATCATCACGTCCATGGCGTCGTTAATCGCCTGGATCATGTTCATGCGGGTGGTGGTCGACTGGTCGTCGGTCATGGCATCACTCATGTCCCTCTCCCGTTGGGAGAGGGAGGGAGCAGCAAAGCTGCGGAAGGGTGAGGGCAGGGCTGGGTGACGGCCGACTGCCCTCACCCTCCCACCCGGCTGCGCCGAGCGGGCCCCTCCCTCTCCCGATGGGAGAGGGAAACAGGATCACTTCCGCGCCCATGGCCGTCCGCTCGCTTCTTCCTCGGCCAGCATCTGCGCCCGCTGCTCCTTCAGGTGCCACGGCATTTCCTCGAACACCCCGTCGAACAGGCTATCGAGCGGCTGGTGCAGACCGTGGCCGAGGATACCGTTCTTCTCGGCATCCTTCTGCGCGGCCTTGACCTGGTCGGCGACCTCGCGGTCCATCGCCTCGTGCCGCGCCTCGTCCCACTCGCCGATCGCGATCAAATGGTCGCGCAGCCGCACGATCGGGTCGCCCAGCGGCCAGGCGTTCGGCTCCCCGGCGGAGCGATACTGGGTCGGGTCGTCGGATGTCGAATGGCCTTCCGCGCGATAGGTGAAATGCTCGATCAGCGTCGGGCCCTGGTTGGTCCGCGCCCGCTCCGCCGCCCAGGCGGTGGCGGCATAGACCGCCAGCGCGTCGTTGCCGTCGACGCGCAACCCCGCGATGCCGTAACCGATCGCCCGCGCGGCGAAGGTCGTCGCCTCGGCCCCGGCAAAGCCCGAAAAGCTGGAAATCGCCCACTGGTTGTTGACGACGTTGAAGATGACGGGCGCGCGGTACACGCTGGCGAAGGTGCAGGCGGAGTGGAAATCGCCCTCGGCGGTCGATCCCTCGCCGCACCACGTAGCCGCGATCCGCGTGTCACCCTTTGCCGCACTTGCCATCGCCCAGCCGACCGCCTGCGGATATTGCGTCGTCAGGTTGCCGGAGATCGAGAAGAAGCCCTTGTCGCGCTCCGAATACATGATCGGCAGCTGCTTGCCGGCCAACTTGTCGCCCCGGTTCGAATAGATCTGGTTCATCATCTCGACGAGCGAATGCCCGCGCGAGACCAGGATACCCTGCTGGCGGTACGACGGGAAACACATGTCGTCGCTGGCCAGCGCCGCCGCCGCGCCAACCGACACCGCCTCCTCGCCCAGCGATTTCATGTAGAAGCTGGTCTTGCCCTGCCGCTGCGCGCGGAACATCCGTTCGTCGAACGCGCGAGTCAGCGCCATGTCGCGCAATATCTTGCGCTTCAGGTCCGGCGTCAGCCGCGGGTCCCACTGGCCGCCCGCCGATCCGTCGAAGTCGAGCACCCGCACCAGCCCGAAGGCCAGTTCGTGGAAGCCATCCGCGGCGGCGGCGGTATCGGGCCGGCGCGCGGCGGCGACCGGCGGCACCGACACATCGGCGAAATCCACCGCGTCGCCGGGGCGGAAGCGCGGTTCCGGCACGTGCAGCGACAATGGCGGCAGGTTGGATCGACGGGCGGCGTCGGACATGCGCTCTCCTTCGCGGGTCACGCCGGCCAACGCGCGGGACTCGCTTTCCGCCCATTGTAATAAAATTTCAAGCGATCGCAACATCCGCCCTGCGCTTTCGTGACTCCGCCAACCACTGCCGCTGTCTGAACGCGGTCAGAGGGAGAGGATGACATGGCGAGCGGCAACGTGGCGGTAGTGCGCAGACTGTACGATGCGTTCGGGCGCGGCGATGTGGCCGGCGTACTGGGAGCGATGCACGCCGACATCGAATGGCTCGAGGCGGAGAACTTCCCCTACGCCGACGGCAATCGCTATCGCGGGCCCGATGCGGTGGCGGCGGGCGTGTTCGCGCGCTGCATCGGCGAATGGGACGGGTTCGCTGTCCGAATGGACGAACTGATCGACGGCGACGACACCGTGGTCGCTCTGGGCCGCTACGAGGGCGTCAACAAGGCGACCGGCATTCGGATGAACCCGCAGGCGGTGCACATCTGGACGCTGCGCGACGGCAAGATCGCGGGCTTTCGCCAGCGGATCGACACGCTCGACGTCGCCAGGGCGATCGGCACGGCCTGACTTATCGGGCACCCCACGGCGGCGGCGGCGCGGGCGCCGGACGGGTCAAGTCGAACGACACGCGGAAATGGCGGTCCTTGCGGGTCAACGCATAGTCGAACCGGTCGGGCGTGACCTCGACGATCCAGACGTTGGTGGTGGAAACCGCGCGATTCTCGCGCCGGAACAGCGCGATCGATTCGGCATCGACCGGAAAGGCCTGCGCGGTCGCGGTGCCGGGCGCATCGGTGTCGCCGCCGTACATCGTCAGCACGTCGCTGGACCCGTCCGCATGGCGATGGTCGTGCTTCAGCCGCAGCCCCGCGGCGGTGCGCGTCACCACCCAGGTGCGCGAACGATCGTCGCCGACATGGAACGGCACCCGGATCGTGTCGGCCGAACAGTCGCGGACGTGCATCGTCATCGGCTTGCCCGCCATGTCGGCATCGGCGGGGTCGGTGGTGACGAGCCGCCCGGCGAACGCCTTGCCGCACAGCCGCGAAAGGTTCGTGAAGAACGCATCCTGCGGGTCGGCGGCGGCACGCGGCGTGGCGCACCCTGCCAGCGCGGCGGCGACGCACAGGAGAGCGACAGGCTTCATCATCACCGTTTCCTCACGAATTCGGCGCGCAGCACCAGGCCCTTGATGCCGTCATATTTGCAGTCGATCTCCTGCGCGTCGCCGGTCAGGCGGATCGACTTGATGAGCGTGCCGCGCTTCAGCGTCTGGCCCGCGCCCTTCACGGTCAGGTCCTTGATGAGCGTCACCTGGTCGCCGTCGGCCAGCACATTGCCCACCGCGTCGCGGACCTCGACGACATCTCCCGCGTCGCCAGCAGCGGCAGCGCCGCCGGATGCGGGCACCCACTCGCCGCTCGCCTCGTCATAGATATATTCGTCGTCGCTCATAGCAGATACCGCATCCTTATGCCCTGGGTGCCACCCTGCCCGTCGAGGGCGAAGCGCGCCGCGCCGAATTTGGGCGGGCCGAAACCGATCGCCGGGTTGCGCGAGAAACCGAAGCCCTCGCGCGGAATCCCCATCATCGTGTCGAGCTTGCCGTTGCCGTTCTCGTCGTGGATCACCGCCACGGCATAGCCGCCGACCGGCAGCGCGTCGAACGTCACCGCGCGGGTCCCGGCGGGGATCGACCGCGTCAGCGCGCGGGCATCGCCCTTGCAGTCGGGGAAATGCTGCGCGTCGGCGGTGATGCAGATTTGGATCAGCCCCTTTGCCGATCGCAGGCTGGTGAAGTCGAGCTCAAGCCGCGCGACCGGCGCCGCCCCGCCCAGCATCGCCAGCGCGACCGCGCCGAACGTCGCCTTCGCGAAAATCCCCCGTGCCCCGATCGGTGCCGCACATGCGGTCCCAGAAGCGGAAATACAGCCCATAATTGCACCCGTAAGCGTCATGATGCCGCTGATGATGGCTCGCGGTGATCAGCCACGCCCCCAATGGCCCCCTCCACATGAATCTGGGCCAGATTTCCCACCCCATGTGATTGGTCACACCCATAACCGTCATGATCGTCAGGACCAGACCCAGCATCGCCGCGTGGATCGGAATGACGAACACCAGTAGCGGAATTACCACAGCCAGCGTCACCGCCTCATAGGGGTGGAACGCCATCGCCGCCCAGGCGGTCGGCGGGCGGCTGGCATGGTGGACGGCGTGGACGCGGCGGAACACCGCCGGCCGGTGCATCCAGCGGTGCGTCCAGTAGAACCAGGCGTCCTGCACGATCAGGTACAGCAGCACCGACACCGGCAGATACCAGATCGGCCAGGCGTCCCAGTCGGTGTAGATCAGCGTCCACCCCTGCTCCCGCCATCCCCACGCGACCACGCCGGCGGGGATGCCATAGATCGCGGCGGAAGCCAGGCTCCACCCGATCTCGCGCCGGATCTGCGCGTCGAGCCCGACGTAAAGCCCCGGCCGCGTCAGCCGCGTGGCGAGCGCGAACCCGCCGCTCGCCAGCAGGTATCGCACCGCGACGATTCCCGTCATCGCGATCGCGGATATCAGGGCGGCGGTGAGCGCGGACATCGCGCCGCTTTACCGGCTCCGCTCTACCCTCTACAAGCGCTGTATCCCCGGGGGAGCGCTATGCGGCGCTTGAGAGGCGATCACGAGATCGCGACCCGCCGAACCTGATCCGGTTGACACCGGCGTAGGGAGTGGAAGCGGCGTCCCCCCGGTCCCCGTTCCCTCTCCCCGAATGGAGAGTGACAATGGCAGACGTTCCCGCCCGCACCGAACTCAAGGTCACGACCGGCCCGATCCGCGGCTCGCGCAAGATCCACGTCGGCCCGCTCGGCGTCGCGATGCGCGCGATCGACCTCGAACCATCCTCCGGAGAGCCGCCGCTCAACGTCTACGACACCTCCGGCCCCTACAGCGACCCGGACGCCCGCATCGACATCATGGCCGGCCTCCCCCGGCTCCGCCGCCCGTGGATCGAGGCGCGCGGCGACGTCGAGACCTATGACGCACGCGAGGTGCGGCCAGAGGACAATGGGCTGAAGGGGCCGGATCGCTCCGGCGGCGTCCAGCAATTCCCCAACCCCAACCGCCGCCCGCTGCGCGCGCGCGCCGGCGCCAACGTCAGCCAGATGCACTATGCCCGCCGCGGCATCATCACCCCCGAGATGGAATATGTCGCCACCCGCGAGAACCTCGGCCGCGAGATGCTGCGCGAATATGCCCGGGACGGCGAAAGCTTCGGCGCCGCCATCCCCGATTACGTCACCCCCGAATTCGTCCGCGACGAGGTCGCGCGCGGCCGCGCGATCATCCCCAACAACATCAACCACCCCGAAACCGAGCCGATGGCGATCGGCCGCAACTTCCTGGTCAAGATCAACGCCAACATCGGCAACAGCGCGGTCGCATCCGACGTCGCGAGCGAGGTCGACAAGCTCGTCTGGTCGATCCGCTGGGGCGCCGACACGGTGATGGACCTGTCCACCGGCCGCAACATCCACGACACCCGCGAATGGATCATCCGCAACTCGCCCGTGCCGATCGGCACCGTCCCCATCTATCAGGCGCTGGAAAAGGTCGGCGGCATCGCCGAGGAACTGACGTGGGAGATCTTCCGCGACACGCTGATCGAACAGGCCGAACAGGGCGTCGACTATTTCACCATCCACGCCGGCGTCCGCCTGCCCTACGTGCCGCTCACCGCCAAGCGCGTGACCGGCATCGTGTCGCGCGGCGGATCGATCATGGCGAAATGGTGCCTCAGCCACCACAAGGAGAGCTTCCTCTACGAACGCTTCGACGAGATCACCGAGATCATGAAGGCGTACGACATCGCCTATTCGCTGGGCGACGGCCTGCGCCCCGGATCGATCGCCGACGCCAATGACGAGGCGCAGTTCGCCGAGCTCTACACCCTGGGCGAACTCACCCACCGCGCCTGGGCGCAGGACGTGCAGGTGATGATCGAAGGCCCCGGCCACGTGCCGATGCACAAGATCAAGGAGAATATGGACAAGCAGCTCGAGGTCTGCGGCGAGGCGCCCTTCTACACACTCGGGCCGCTCACCACCGACATCGCGCCGGGCTACGACCACATCACCAGCGGCATCGGCGCCGCGATGATCGGCTGGTACGGCACCGCGATGCTCTGCTACGTCACGCCCAAGGAGCATCTCGGCCTGCCCGACCGCGACGACGTGAAGGTCGGCGTCGTCACCTACAAGCTCGCCGCCCACGCCGCCGATCTGGCCAAGGGACATCCCGCCGCCAAAATGCGCGACGATGCACTGAGCCGCGCCCGCTTCGAATTCCGCTGGCGCGACCAGTTCAACCTGTCGCTCGATCCCGAAACGGCCGAACAATACCACGACCAGACGCTCCCGGCCGAAGGCGCGAAGACCGCGCATTTCTGCTCGATGTGCGGCCCGAAATTCTGCTCGATGAAGATAACGCAGGAAGTGCGGGACTTTGCGGCGCAGCAGAATCAGGGCGCGGAGGGATTCCTAGCCGCCGGCCCGAGCGCCACGGAAACAGCGGAGGCCAGCAAGGCGGCGGCGCTCAAGGGCATGGCAGAGATGAGCGCGCTGTATAACGCCACCGGACGTGAGCTTTATGTTGGCGCGGGCGGGCGCGAGCATGACTGATTGAATGAAAAGGGAGAGCCGCGATGAGACGCTGGGTTCCACTGGCCCCCGCCAAAACCATCAGTGCGGCTTGCTCAGAACCAAGCCTGCGATCCCTGCCCCGTAGACCGACCGCGCCCTCGCTTTAGCACCGAAACGGTTCATTTACGTCTATGTACCGAACCCGCCTCTATGCATAGATAGCGCCCCAGACTTGCACGGGTATGACGTTTACCGTGATCGGTCGTTTATGGAAGCTGAAGCGCAGATAGCCGCAGCATGATCCAGGCTGTACCGATCCTAACCTGTATTCTAACCGCCGGCTCGGCACTGGCCGGTGTCTTCGTTACAAGTCTTCTCAAGAGGCGAGATGATCGCGCCCTGTGGCAGTATGAAGATCGTCAGGAATTCCGCCGCTTTGTCAGAGAGCGAAGCGAAACGGCCTTTGCGACCCTACACAATACCCGTTTGGCCGCTCATCGCGTAATCTTGGCAGATCTCGCCCTTCTCGAAGGTAAGAACGATCCCGGCATCTATAAAGCGTTCACTCCGATATTTCCCGCGGGATTGCGGCAGGAGATTGACGATATTCGCTTCTCGCTGGAGGCGTATCTGCCCGGAGCGTTGGAGTCATTCTACCGATGGAGTAGCGAAGCAAATATGGCGTTGGTAACCCGCCGCGCGGTTATTGAGCGCGCATTGGCCGGCGCCTCTGAGGCATCAGACCTCGACGTATACCGCCATCGTGCTGACGCCTTCATGGAATGCATCAACGAATTGTGTTCGGTAGTCGTGCAACTCTGTCGCGAAACAAACTGCCCACCGAAAGTGACGAACTGACACGGAATACAGTGTGATCAATTCCATAACGATCGCGACCCGCGAAGGCGTCGGCAACCATGAATATCGAAGACTGCGATCTTACGCGCTACTATGCGTTAGTCGGATTCCGTACAAAAGCGCACATGGACGACAGGCTGTGACATTTCCGTTGGACTCGGCGCTGTAAACCGCGTCGAATACTTAACGGCGCGCCGTAACCACGTTTCTCTACTGGGAGAAAATCCATGGATCGTCGTATCGCGGCGCTTGCCGGCGCCCTGTTTGCTTCGTGCATTCCGGCCGTAGCCCCGGCTCAGTCGGCCCCGGCGCCCGCGCCCGCAGCCATGCCGCTCAAGGCGGAAACGGTCGCCGACGTCCGCTATTTCATGATCGAGACGATGACGTCGAAACCCGGCGCGCGGACCTGGACGATCATATCGAAGAACTTCATTCCCGCGGCCAAGGCCGCCGGCGTTCCATATCCGGTCATCTATACCGAAACCGGCACCTTGCGGACGATCGCCGTCACGCCGCTGACCGGCGGGCTCGCCGATCTCGAATGGTCGATGTCGCCCGACGACGTGAAGTTGATGACCGAACTGGGCAGGCAACTGGGCAACGCCGACAAGGCGGAGGCGCTGATGAAGGAGTTCAACGACGGTATCGACAGCCGCAGCCGCGAGATCGTCCACGAACACACGAAATAGGCGGCAAGGTGGAGCGTGCGGGCGCCCCTATTTCCGCCCGCACGTCACCGGCCCGCTGCCCTTGACGGTACAGGCCGGGCCGCCGGCGACGGTGATCGCGCCCTGGCCCATCGCCATGACCTCCGCCGTCTCGCGCGCGGTGAAGCTGCCGTCGCCCGCGCTCTGCCAGTTGACGGTCAGGTCGCGCGCATCGAGCCCGGCGGCGTCAATGCCGCCGGCGCCGTTGGACTGGAAGGTCGCGCGCATCGCCTTGCCGGCCAGCGTCATGCGGCCGGTGCCAATCAGCGTGCCGTCGACCCGGTCGGCCTCGGCGCGAGCCACGTCGAGCGTGCCGGCGCCGGTCAGGTTGAGTTCGACGCGCTGGCCCGCCATCCGGTCGACGCTCAGCCGCCCGCCGCCGACCACCGCGGCGGCACGCAGTGCGGGCACCGTCACGACGACGCGCGGGCGCGTCCGGGCGGTGCCGGGGTATCCGCCCCAGCCGTTCACGCTCGGCCCGACGATCAGCGTCGATCCCTGCAACCGCACGCTCACTCCGTCGAGCGCGCGCGTATCGCCGATCGCGGTCGCGCCGGCGCCCTTGCCGGTCGTCACCGTCACCTCGAACGGCCCGTCGACGCGGATGCGGTCGAAGGCGGAGAGCAGGATGCGCCGCTCGTCGGCGCGCGCGGGCGCGGCGAGCGACAGGAGGGGGAGCAGGACGAGCGCGGCGCGGACCATCATCACGCCACGCTCGCACCGTGCGGAAGCTTGCGCAAGCGCCGGCCGCGGCTCAGCCGCAGCGGACGCTGCCCGATCCCATCTTGCTGGTCGTGCAGCGTGCCTTGCCACCCAGTGTCACGTCGCCCGATCCCATGATCGTCACCTTGGCGTCGCCATCGACCTCGGCCGCGACATTGCCCGATCCGGCGATCGAGATGTCGGCGCCACGCGCCTTCACGCCGCGCGCCTCGACATTGCCCGATCCGGCGATGTCGACCTCCAGCCGCTCCGCCTGTCCCGCACCGGCGACGATGTTGCCCGATCCGGCCAGGTCGAAGCTGACCTTCCCAGCCTGCAGCCGCCCGACCCGCAGATTGCCCGATCCAGCCAGGTCACCCTCGAAGTCGCCGCCCTGGACGGTATCAACCGTCATGTCGCCCGATCCCGCCAGGCTCGCCTCGCGGATCGCTGGCATGGTGACGTGGATTTTGACCGGCTTGGACGATTTCAGCCAGCCGCCGTCACGCTTGCGCCCGACGCGCAGCGTGTCACCGTCCCTGCGGATCTCCAGCTTGTCCAGTTCCTCCGCCGGCCCCTCGGCACGGACGGAAAACGCACTTCCGACCTTGACGTCGACGTCGTCAGCGCCGGCCAGTTCGACACCGGTGAAATCCGTCACCTGATATGTACGGCTGCCGCCGGCGCCGCTCGGCTCCACCCTGTCGCCCTTGTCGCTGCCGATCGCCACAGATCCGCACGCCGCCAGCGGCAATGCCGCCAGGATTGCCAGAAACCGCATGATCCGTCTCCCGATTGTGTATTGTTTACATAATACACATGCGAAGGCCGCGCAAACGAAAAGGGCGGCCCCGCAGGACCGCCCTTTCGCATCGTCGCCGCGCAGGCGGGGATCAGGCCGGAACCTTGTCCTTGATGTGCGCGGGTGCGGCCTTCTTCAGGATGTCGAGGATCTTTTCGAGCGCCTTGGGCTCCTCGACCTCTTCCATCGCGGCAAGTTCGCGCGCCAGCCGGCTGGCGGCGGCCTCGAAGATCTGGCGCTCCGAATAGCTCTGCTCGGGCTGGTCGTCGGGACGGAACAGGTCGCGCACCACTTCCGCGATCGACACCAGGTCGCCCGAGTTGATCTTCGCTTCATATTCCTGGGCACGGCGCGACCACATGGTGCGCTTCACCTTGGGCTTGCCCTTGAGCGTGTCGAGCGCCTCGCGCAGCGTCTTGTCGCTGGAAAGCTTGCGCATCCCGACGCTCTCGGCCTTGTTGGTCGGCACGCGGAGCGTCATCCGCTCCTTTTCGAAACGCAGCACGTACAGCTCCAGGCTGGTGCCCGCGATTTCCTGTTTCTGCAATTCGATGACACGGCCCACACCGTGCTTTGGATAAACGACATAATCGCCGACGACGAAGGACAGCGCCTTTGCAGCCATGTGGGGCAAACCTTTCATTGTGTCCGGCCCGAAAACGACAGGCGCGCCGCCGATGAGAATCAGGGCGCGCCGGGTTCGGGACAGCGTTCGAACGTCTCCGGATCATCGGGCGAGAGTCGCCCGCGTCCCGAGTCCTTTAACACGCTCGTAACAAAATTACCAGTGTTGCAGTGCAACCTGCGGGCCGTACGCGGCCATTCGTGCCGATGCGGGACCGATCAGTCGCCGGCGCCAGGCTCTGGCGAGAAATATTTGTCGAACTTGCCGTCTTCGCCCTTGTGCTCGTCGGCGTCGGCGGGGGTCTGGTCGCCCTTGCGCGTGACGTTGGGCCATTGCGCGGAGAAGGTGGTGTTGAGTTCCAGCCACTTCTCCAGCCCGTTCTCGGTATCGGGCAGAATCGCCTCGGCCGGGCATTCAGGCTCGCACACGCCGCAGTCGATGCACTCGCTGGGGTTGATGACGAGCATGTTCTCGCCCTCGTAGAAGCAATCGACCGGACAGACTTCCACGCAGTCCATATACTTGCAGCGGATGCAGGCATCGGTGACGACGTAGGTCATGGCAAACGGCTCCCTGTGACGTGCCTTCCGCTATTGGCGGTTTTCGGGCGCGTCAATCGCTCGCGCCTTGCTGCGAGACGTTCTCAACCGGGGAGAGATCGCTGTAGCAGGCCCGGGCTTCGGGCGCCGGGCCGCGCCGGACGGGCAACACGTCGATGCGGATCACGCGGATGCGGCCGTGCAGCGGGAAGGTCAGCGTGTCGCCGACCCGCACCGCAGTCGCCGCCTTCTCGATCACCCGCCCGTCGATCCGCAGGTGCCGCGCCTCCGCCACCTCCTGCGCGAAGCCGCGCGTCTTTGCCAGGCGGACGAACCACAGGAACTTGTCGAGCCGCATGGTCGGCGCCGCGTCAGCCATGCGGCGATCCCAGTCCCGCCAGCACCGCGAAGGCATTGTCGCGGCGCGGCGGCTCGGGCTTCTTCGGTGAGACCATCCGGGGCCGCCCCTGCCAGATCCACTGCGGCGGCTCGCCCTTTGCCGGGCGGAAGCCCAGCCGCGCCATCAGCTTCGCGAGGGTATCGGGCGCGAGGCCGATCGAAGTGGCGAGCGCCGGGTCCGGCGCGAAGGGCTTGCGGCCGGCGCGTGCATCATGCGCCGCGCGGGCGATCCGCTCGACCAGGTCGATCCGCACCTGCTGCCCGGCGATCCGGCGAAAGCCCGCCAGTGGGGCGGCGCCGGCAACCACGGTCGCGCCATCCGGCGGCAACAGGACATACCGCCCGCGCGCCGCGAGAAGCACTTGCCGCCACGCCGCGGCGGAAGGCTTCATCAGCGCGGGTGCGAACAGGTCGAGCGTGCCGAGGGTGACGCCCTGGTTGCGCAGATAGCGCCGCGCGGGCGGCAAGAGCCGCTCGACCTCCGCGATCGTCGCGCGATCGGCGAGCCCCCCGGCGTCGCCCAGCGCGATCGCGACGGCACGCAGTTCGGCAGGCGCCGCGCTGTCGCTCGCCAACGCATCGAGCCGGGCGAGCACCGGCGTCAGCCGCCGTGTGCGATCGCCGATGAAGCGCTGCAGCCGCTGCGCCACGCCCTCGCGCGCCGCCTTGTCGAGGCAGTCGAGCGCCCGGTCGAGCGTCAGCGCCGGCCGCGTGATCTGCGGGCCCGCCCCCAGCCGCGCTACCGGCGCGCGCCGCCAGAACAACACACCCGCCTCCAGCTCAAGATCGTCATCGGGCGCGTCGGCAAGAGCGCGCCCGCGCCGGGCGAGTTCGCCCGCCAGACGCTTTTCCGCCGCCGAGAGCAGCAACCGCTTGTCCGCCGCGCGCGCATCGGCCGCGACCGTGAAGCGGAACCCGTCGAGCCGGCCGATCACATGATCCTCCACCAGCACGTCGCCGGCCGGGTCGATCTCCACCGGCAGGTGACGTCCGTCGGCGCCGATCGTACGGAGCAGCGCGGTGGTGCGCTTGTCGACGAACCGCTGGGTCAGCCGATCGTGCAGCGCGTCGCTCAGCTTTTCCTCCAGTGCCCGCGCGCGCGCCTGCGCCTCGCCCGGATCGGCCAGCCAGTCGGCGCGATGCGCGATATAGGCCCAGCTGCGCGCCGCGGCGATCCGCCCGGCGATCGTCTCGACATCGCCCGCGACGGTGTCGAGCCGCGCGATCTCGCTCGCGAACCAGGCGAAGGGGATATGCCCCGTCCCCTCGGTCAGATGCTGGAACACGCGCGCGACGAAGCGGCTGTGCGGCTCGACGCCCAGCTTGCGGAAATCCGGCAGGCCACACGCCGCCCACAGCTTGGCGACCTGGGCCGGATGGCGCGTACGATCCATCACCCAGGGTTCCGACGCCAGCCGCTTCAGCACTGCCAGGTCTATCGCCTCGGGTGCCGCGCGCAGCAATATCTCTCCGGGCTTCGCCTCCAGCCCTTCGATCAGCGCGCCGACGCTGGACGTGTCGGGCACACCGTCGCGCCAGTAGAGGAAGTCGAGGTCGGGGAAGCGATGCTCCTCGATCGCGAACACCTCTTCGGCCGTGAAGGCGCCGGGGCCGTCCTCGGCCAGCGCGCCGAAGGTGCCGTCGCGCTGGTGGCGTCCCGCGCGCCCGGCGATCTGCGCCATCTCCGCCACCGTCAGCCGGCGGGTACGGCGGCCGTCGAACTTGGTCAGCGACGCGAAGGCGACATGCGCCACGTCCATGTTCAGCCCCATGCCGATCGCGTCGGTGGCGACGAGATAGTCGACCTCTCCGGCCTGGAACATCGCGACCTGGGCGTTGCGCGTGCGGGGGCTGAGCGCGCCCATCACAACCGCCGCCCCGCCGCGCAGCCGGCGGACGGCCTCGGCCACGGCATAGACTTCCTCGGCACTGAACGCGACGATCACCGATCGTTTGGGCAGGCGCGAAAGCTTCCTGGCGCCGGCATAGCTCAGCGTCGAGAAGCGCGGCCGCTCGATCACCTCCGCCTCGGGCACCAGCGCGCGGACCAGCGGGCGCAGCGTGGCGGAGCCCAGGATCATCGTCTCGTCCCGCCCCCGCGCGCGCAGCAGGCGGTCGGTGAAGACGTGGCCGCGTTCGGGATCGGCGCCCAGTTGCGCCTCGTCGAGCGCGACGAAACCGACCTCCCGCTCCAGCGGCATGCTCTCCGCCGTGCACAGGAAATAGCGCGCCTGCGGCGGGACGATCCGTTCCTCGCCGGTGATGAGCGCCACCTGCTTCTCGCCCTTCATCCGGACGACGCGATCATAGACCTCGCGCGCCAGCAGGCGCAGGGGGAAGCCGATCATCCCGCTCGAATGGCCGCACATCCGCTCGACGGCGAGATGCGTCTTGCCGGTGTTGGTGGGGCCGAGAACGGCGGTGACCGCGGAACGCGCGAAACTGCTCATCGCCGGCCCAAGATCGACCGCCCGCGCCCGCGATGCAATGGCATGGCGCAGGATTTTCGTGCAGCTCCGGTTTTCGTCGGCAAACGGCAACGCCTCGTCGCAAGCAAGCCACGGCAAAGTCCGGGTTAATTTGACTTTAGGAATTGCCCTGCACAACGCTGGCGTCCGGGCCTGGGGCTTTGGGCAGGCTTTGCTGTGTATTTCGGGGGGTAGCGCGGCTTTGTTCCTGCGCAACGATCACGGACTGGAAAATGCCGGCGGCGCTGCGGCGCTGTCGTTCGGGCGCGCGATTCCCGCAGCGCCCGTTCCTGCCGGCCTGCTCGTGCGGCTGCGCGATCGCCTTACCGACATCGATCTCGTCCCCGATCTCGGCCAGAACATCGGCAGCGCGGAATGGTGGCGCGGGGCGGCGACCTGCGCCGGCTTGATCGCGATCACCATCGCTCTGCGTCCGCCCGTCCTCCCGCCGATTGTCGCGCCCGCGCCCGAGGTGCTGACCGGCGCCGACTGGGACGAGGCGCGCAGCCACGCCATCTCGGCGCTCGCGCTCGGCGCCACCTCGGGCCGACGGATGGCGCCGACCGCGCAGGTCGTGCCGCTGACCGACACGCCCGAGCGCCCCTCCCTCGACCTTAGCGCAACGCTTGGATCGGGGCCGGGGATGGCTGCCGCGCTGGAGCGCGCCGGCGTCGGCGACGGCGAAGCGAGGCGCATCGCCGAACTGGTCGCAGCGCATATGCCGCTCGCCGACCTGAAGCCCGGCACCCAGCTGGCACTGACGCTCGGCCGTCGCGAGAACAAGGCCGACGCCCGCCCGCTCGACGCGCTCGAATTCCGCGCCAGGTTCGATCTCAGCATGCAGGTCGCCCGCACAGGCGGCGATTTCGCGCTCACCGCGGTGCCGATCGCGATCGACCACACGCCACTGCGCATTCAGGGCCGCGTCGGTTCCAGCCTCTATCGCTCGGCGCGTGCCGCAGGGGTGCCGGCCAAGGCTGTCGAATCGTTCCTCCGCTCTATCGCCAGCCGCATGCCGGTCAGCCGCATCGGCGCCGACACCCAGTTCGACATGATCGTCGAGCGCGCCCGCGCCGCGACCGGCGAGGTCCAGCTCGGCCAGCTGCAATATGCCGGGCTCAGCGGGCCGACCAAGCTCCAGCTCATGCGCTTCGAGAAGGACGGCAAGGATCAGTGGTTCGACGCCAAGGGCGTCGGCGCCAAATCCTCGTCTGGCGCGATGATGCCGGTCGCCGGACGCCTGACCAGCAGCTTCGGCATGCGCCGCCACCCGGTGCTCGGCTATGCCCGCATGCACAAGGGGCTGGATATCGCCGCCCCGTCCGGCGCGCCGATCCGTGCGCCGATGGACGGCGTGGTACAGATGGCGGGCTGGGCCGGCGGCTATGGCAAGTTCGTGAAGCTGTCGCACGGTGGCGGCATGGCGACCGGCTTCGGCCACATGAGCCGCATCGCGGTGGCGAGCGGCGCGCGCGTCAGCAAGGGGCAGGTGATCGGCTATGTCGGCTCGACCGGCATGTCGACCGGTCCGCACCTCCATTACGAGCTGTGGAAGAACGGCGTGCCGATCAATCCCGGCAAGGTGACGTTCGAAAGCGTGCAGCAGCTGTCGGGCGGCGCGCTCGCGGCGTTCCGCACCAAGTTCGCGCGGCTGATGGCGGTGCCGACCGCCGACTGATCGCTGCCCGGCTGCGAACGGCTCGATTGCAATCGATTCGCAAGTGAAACCCTCGCACGCGCCACCGGTTGGGCGCGCGAAGGAGTTTCCCCCATGGCCCACGCCCGCATCTTCGAAGACCTGAAGGCCGATCACGATCGCCACCGCGCCTTGCTCGAAAAGCTCGGCGAAACCAGCGGCGACAGCGACGAACGCCGCGCGCTGTTCGACGAATTCCGCACTGAGGTCGCCGCCCACGCCGCCGCCGAGGAGGAATCGCTCTACGCGACAATGCTCGCCAAACCCAATCTGCGCGAGGATGCCGTCCATTCGGTCAGCGAGCACAAGGAGATCACCGATTTCCTGGGCGAACTCGCCGACATCGACATGTCGTCCTCCGCCTGGCTCGCCAAGTTCAAGGAGATGCGCCACCGCTACGAACATCATATCGACGAAGAGGAGGAAGAGATGTTTCCCGCCGCCGACGACGGGCTGTCGAAGCGCGAGGAAGCCAGGCTCGCAAAGGTGTTCGAGGCGCGGAAGCCCAGGGAACTCGAACGCGCGGAAGCCAGCCCGCCCGGCAGCGACGACCGCGAATGAGGCACCACGCGTGAGGGTCGCCACCCTCGCCACCGAAGACGATTTCGACGGCTGGCGCGACGCCGCGCGCAACCTCGCCGCCGCCGGCGTCCCCGCCGATCAGGTCGTCTGGCAGGTCGGTGAGCGGCCGATAGACCTGTTCGGTGATGAAGCCTTGCTTGAAAGCGACGCGCCGGCCTTTCACGTGCCCCGCGCCTTCGTCGATCTGGCGCGGTCGGTGGTTCTCCACGCCGATCCGCAGCGGTTCTCGCTGCTCTACGCCGCGCTGCTGCGCATCCTCGCCGAGCCGCGACTGATCGACGACCGCGCCGATCCTCACCTGCGACGTCTCGATGAAATGGCCAAGGCCGTCCGCCGCGACGTCCACAAGATGCGGGCCTTCCTGCGTTTCCGCGAGATCGCCGACGACGGTGGCGAAAGCTACGTCGCCTGGTTTGAACCCGAACACCACATTGTCCGCGAGAACGCCCGCTTCTTCGTCAACCGCTTCACCACGATGCGCTGGTCGATCCTGACGCTTGAACTGTCGCTCCACTGGGACGGCGCGACGCTCGCCGAAGGGCCGGGCGCGACGAAAGCCGATGCTCCCGAGGGCGATCCGATCGAGGCGGTGTGGAAGACCTATTACGCCTCGATCTTCAACCCGGCGCGCCTGAAGACCGGCGCGATGCTGAAGGAGATGCCGCGCAAATACTGGAAGAACATGCCCGAAACCGCGTTGATCGGCGAACTCGTGGCCGGCGCGCAGGCGCGTGAGGTGGCGATGATCGACAAGGCCCGCGCCGCGCCCGGCGGCAATTCGGACGCCGCCTGGGCGGCGCTGCGTGACGAGGCGATGGGCTGCACCCGCTGCGACCTGTTCCGCCATGCCAGCCAGACGGTGTTCGGCGAAGGGCCGGTCGATGCGCGAATGATGTTCGTCGGCGAACAGCCCGGCGATCTGGAGGATCTCGCCGGCCGCCCCTTCGTCGGCCCCGCAGGCCAGGTCTTCGACCGCGCGATCGCCGATGCCGGCATCGACCGCACGGGCGTCTACGTCACCAACGCGGTCAAGCACTTCAAGTTCGAGCCGCGCGGCAAGCGCCGCATCCACGCAAAACCCGACGCCGGCGAGGTCACCGCCTGCCGCTGGTGGATCGAACAGGAACGCGCGATCATCCGCCCCGATGTCACCGTGGCGCTGGGCGCCACCGCCGCGCGCTCGCTGCTCGGCAAGGTCGTGACGGTCGGCCGGGAACGCGGACGGCCCATCACGCTGGATGGCGGCGGCACGGCGTGGATCACCGTTCACCCCAGCTACCTGCTGCGCATTCCGGAAAAGGACCGCGCCGAGGAAGAATACGCCCGCTTCGTCGACGATCTGAAAGCCGCTGCGGCAATGCTGGGATAGCGGTGGAGCGTCGCGAAACGGGTGGTTAGCCATCCGGCGGCGTTGCGGATGGAATGCTGGAAACCAGCCATTTCCTCGCCTAGTTAGCCGGATGCGATACGCCGACGACAGCGCCTTGCTCACGTTCCGGCAAGATGGGGCGCAGCGGTATCGCGACGCGGTTACCGTCAGCTTATCTGATCTGTTTAGGGCGCTGGATCACTTGCCGGAGGATCACGCCGGTATTCGTATTACCGGGCTCGAAAAACTGAGGCCGTTTCTAGACCCCACAGGCCCGATCGGCTTTATCGCGGCGAAGGTGCTCGGGCCTGGAAGTCGCCCGGTAAGAGCAATCCTGTTCGACAAGACAGTCCAAACGAACTGGTCGCTTGCGTGGCATCAGGACCGCACGATCTGCGTGAAAAAACGGATTAACGTCGATGGCTTCGGGCCGTGGACCACTAAAGGCGGCATGCAGCACGTTGCGCCGCCTTTCGATCTCCTAACCCGTATGGCCACCCTGCGGGTTCACATGGACGATGTCCCTCCGACGAACGCGCCGCTTTTGGTTGCTCCCGGTTCACATGCTGACGGGCGCATCTTGGTGGGCGACATCAACGAAGTTGTTGGGCGGCGGGGCGTGAAGACCTGCCTTGCGAGGGCCGGTGATATTTGGCTCTATTCGACCCCGATACTTCACGCATCAGAGGCTGCGACGACGCCGGCCCGCCGTCGCGTTCTTCAAGTCGACTATGCGGCGGAAGAGCTTCCAGGCGGGTTGGAGTGGCTTGGGGTCTGATGTCGGATCGCAGGCGCGGTATCGGCCAGACTGAACGCGGCTATTGCAGCGACGGCCACCGTCATCCCGCAACCGGTTCCCCGTCCACCATCCGCCACGCCAGCCGCTCGCCCGCGCGGAACGGCACCACCTCCGACGCCTCGACCATCAGCCGCTCGGGCACGTCCAGTCCGATGCGTTCGAGCGTCACCGTCCCCTCGTTGAGCGGCAGCCCGTAGAAGCGCGGCCCGTTCTCGCTGGCGAACGCCTCGAACCGGTCGAGCGCGCCGTCCTCGTCGAACACCTGGGCATAGAGTTCGAGCGCGGTCAGCGCGGAGAAGATGCCCGCGCATCCGCACGACGACTCCTTCGCGCCCACCAAATGCGGCGCGCTGTCTGTGCCGAGGAAGATGTTCGACGCGCCCGACGTGCTCGCCCGACGCACCGCGACCCGGTGCGCCTCGCGCTTGGCGACCGGCAGGCAGTAAGCGTGCGGACGCAGGCCGCCGGCGAAGATCGCGTTGCGATTGATGACCAGATGCTGCGGCGTCACCGTCGCGCCGATCCGATCGGGATGCGCCAGCACGAAATCGGCCGCCTCGCTGGTGGTGATATGCTCCAGCACCACCTTGAGCGCGGGGAAGTCGGCGAGCAGCGCCTTCAGCACCCGTTCGATGAACACCGCCTCGCGATCGAAGATATCGACGTCGGCGTCGGTCACCTCGCCGTGGACCAGCAGGGGCATGCCGATCGCCTGCATCGCCTCCAGCACCGGCGCGATGTGCGCGATGCTCGTCACGCCGTGCGCCGAATTGGTCGTCGCATGCGCGGGATAGAGTTTGCACGCGGTGAACACACCGCCCTCGAACCCGCGCCGTACCTCCGCCGGATCGGTCGCGTCGGTCAGGTAGCAGGTCATCAGCGGCGTGAAGTCGCTCCCCGCCGGCAGCGCGGCCAGGATGCGCGCGCGATAGGCCTCCGCCGTCGCGACGTCAGTCACCGGCGGCGACAGGTTCGGCATCACGATCGCCCGCGCGAACTGGCGCGCGGTCGGCGGTGCGACCGCCCTCAGCATCGCGCCGTCGCGCAGGTGCAGATGCCAGTCGTCCGGGCGGCGGATCGTCAGGCGGTCGGTCACGGGGCAACTCCGGGCTTCACATCGTCGCCGCCGCGCTTACCTGTGCATCATGGCGAGCACCACCCCAAGCACTACGCTTCGTGACCGGACGGTCCTGAAGGTTTCAGGCGACGACGTTCGCGGCTTCCTCCAGGGGCTGGTCACGCAGGATCTGGCGAGCGTGGCGCCCGGTACGCCGCGCTGGTCCGGGCTGCTGACGCCGCAGGGCAAGGCGTTGTTCGATTTCATCCTGTGGGATGGCGGCGATGGCGCGATCCTGATGGATTGCGAGGTGAGCGAGGCGGATACGCTCGCTCGTCGCCTGTCGCTCTATCGCCTGCGCCGCGCGATCGACATCGCGCCCGTCGATTTCGCCGTCCACTGGTCGGGCGACGCGGGCACGGATCGCCCCGCCGACCCACGCCTGGCTGCGCTCGGTCACCGCTGGCTCGCGCACGCGACGGAGGGCGACGCGTCAGATAGCTGGCGCGCGCACAGACTCTCGCTCGGGGTGACGGAGGGTGTGGGCGAACTCGGCCGCGACGCGACGCTCTGGCTCGAATGCAACGCGCGCGAACTGAACGGGGTCAGCTTTGCGAAAGGCTGCTACGTCGGCCAGGAGAACACCGCGCGGATGCATCACCGCGCCAAGGTGAACCGCCGCCTGGTCGTCGCTCCATTGGGCGACGGCGGCGACCGCACCCGCACGCGCTATCCCGATCTCGCGCTGATGGTCGAACTCCGCCGTATCGAGGCGCTTGGCGATGCATTGCGACCAGCATGGCTGGCCACCGCGCTGGAAGGCTGAAGAAGGGCCATTTCGGATAGGGCGCAGGGAGGCTGCGGAGCCCGCGTCACCCACCCCAGCGGGGCAGCGCGATCGCGAGCCTGCCATATTGCGAACCGGGGGTTTGAAAGTGTCGCCGGCGCGACAGGGCGCAGCGGGCAACGCGAGTTCCGCACGAAACACGCCTTCTTCTCCGAACGCCTTCGCACATTTCCCCAACTATCCTTTCGTCGCCCCGCCTGGGCACAAAAGAAAAGGGAGGCCGGATTGCTCCGACCTCCCCGATCTTTCGTCCGGCAGAGCCGAACCGGTGGATTACATCCCCGAGCCAGGCCCGTAGGTGATTTCCACGCGGCGGTTCTGCAGTTCGCGAACGCCGTCGGCGGTGTCGACACGCGGACGGCTTTCGCCGAACGCTTCCGACGAGATCACGCCGTCGCCGATGCCACGCGAGGTCAGGTACGAACGGACCGAGTCCGCGCGACGCTGCGACAGGCCGACGTTGTAGCTCGCCGAACCCGAACGGTCGGCGTGGCCCGCCAGCATTACCTGCGCCTGGCCGCACGCGCCGTAAGCCGACACGGCGTTGTCCAGAATCCCGGCTGCTTCCGGCGTGATGTCCGAGCGATCCCACTCGAAGAACACGATGTACGGCCCCGGGGTGCACGGCACCTGCGTCACCGGCGGGGGCGGCGGAGGCGGCGGCGGCGGCGTTACCGGCGGCGGGGGAGGCGGCGGCGGAGGAGGCGTGGGAGCTTCCGGCGCGCCGAAGTTGTAGATCAGACCGCCCAGGATGCTGTGCGAACGGTAGCGACCGTCGAACGTGCGACCCGACACATCAACCAGGCGGACGTCGTCCGCATTGAAGAAGCGATACTTCAGCGACGCCTCGAGGTGGTCGCCGAGCGGGGCGCGGATGCCCGCGAGGGCCTGCCACGCGAAGACCGTGTCCGAATCGTCGAGGAACGCGCCGCGCGTGTTGAGCGCATAGCCGTCCGCCTTGACGCGGGCCACACCGGCACCACCGCCCAGGAAGCCCTGAACGCCGTCGTCGTCACCGAAGTCGAGCAGCGCGTTGACCATGAAGCTCAGCGCCGAAGTCTTGCCGCCGGCATAGTTATACAGGCCGCTAGCCACGTTGTAGAGCGTGTTGTTCGCCGCATAGGCCGGCGTCGTCAGCGACGAGCGCCACGCATCGACGCCCGCCTGCTTGTAGGCCACTTCGGCCTCGGCGCGGAACATGCCGAAATCATAGCCAATGATGCCGCCGGCATCGAAGCCGTAGCGGTGGTCGGCGGTGCCGGCGTTGGCGGTGCGGACACCGGCCGCGGTGGTGATGTCGAAATCGATGTCTTCGACAATCTGCGCGCCGCCCTCAACGCCCACGTACCACGAATTATCGCGGGCCAGGGCGGGAGTCGCAAGCGCGGTAGATGCAAGCGTCAGAACGACGGCAAGCTTCCGCATAGAAATCCCCTTTCATGGTTGTCACTACGGACAGCGCAAACTCACTAGACCGAGGTTGGTTTCGGCGCAAGCGAACAAAAGCTGCGGACTGTTGCCGGAACGTCACATTTCAGGGTGTTTCGACCAGATTGTGATGCCTCAGCGCCACCAGCACCGCCGCTATCGCCGCGCGCGCCTCGTCGTCCACCGTGACCCCGCCCGCCGGATCGGCGATCGGGCCTGCCGGGGCACCCAGCATCTCCACATCGTCCAGCACGAGTCGCGTACCGGCCAGCCGCCCGATATGCCAGCCGCCATCCGCGAAGCTCGCCTCGGCCTGGTCGTCGTCCACCCAGACGCGAAACCCCGGCCATGGCGTCACGAAACGCCAGCCCCCGGGGGTCCAAGTCGCCAGCGCGCCTGCCTGTCCGCTCCAGGCCCCATCCGGTGTCTCGCCGATCACCCAGCAGTCGCCCGGCGCCGGCTCGGGGGGCGGCGTCTCCTGTCCGATCGCGATCACCCGGGCCTGCACCATGGCGTCGAGTCGGGCCAGCGCCTCGTTATGCGTCATCTCCTTCTGGGCCTGTCCCGGAAAGATCAGGGGCAGGCCGAGGCGTGCGGTGGTTTCGCTCATCGTGGTTGTCTCCTCACAGATTGCATTGGCCGGGCCTCGATGGCGCATGCGCGCCGGCCTGCCGGACGCTGATCGCCGTCACACCTTCCCAGCTTCCCGCCGGCAACTCCGCCTCCGGTATCGCCGTCACCGCCAGCGGCGGCCCGACGTCGCCATCCCGGCCGACGGAATAGAGTTCGCGCTCTTCGGCGAGTGCCGCGTCGATGCCGTCGATCCAGTGCCACCCCGCCCGGCTCCGCCGTGTCCAGCGCACCGCAAGCGACCCGTCGTCGCGCGCCTCGGTCCCAAGGTGCACCGGCGACGGCGGGGCCACCGATGCGCCGGTCAACAGCGCGTCGGCCATCGCCGGCGTATCGCCGTCCCCCGCGCCCGATGCCATCACCGATACGCTCGCGCCGATCGCCGCCGCCGGCAGGTCCATCGTCAGCATCGCGGCCGGATCGACCAGGCAGAAGCGCGCGCCGGCCGTGCCCGATCCTGCCGCCCATTCGGTGCCGCGCCGCCCGCGCCACAACCCGCTCAGCCGCCACTGCGTCGGTCCGGTCCGCACCGCGCGGGCGAATTGCAGCAGTTCCTCTCCGACCACCGCCAGATTGACGCCGCGATCGAGCGCCGCAGCGTCGGCATCGGCCAGCGACATCGCCGCATTGGCCAACGTCACGTCCAGCACATTGTGGCGGTCGATCAACGTCGATGGCGCTGCGGCGAGCGGCTCGGCGACGCGGCCCAGCGTGGCCCCCCGACGGGCTGTGCCGGCCGCCATCCATGCGCCGCCGCCGTCCAGCCTCACCTGCACTTCGGCCCCGCGCCACCCCGCTCCCTCGCCGGCGGCGGCAACGACAAGTCGCGGCGCCGACAGCAGCTGGCCCGGCGGCGGTGGAATCTCGAACGCGTGGACCATAGTCGCCCCCACCGGAGCATCCGGTGCCCCGACGACCCGCCCCGGCGTCGCGCCGACGGGCAGCGGCGCCCGCGCGATCCGCGCCAGGCCCAATGTCAGCACCATTGCCTCCAGCGACCAGTCGGCGATCCGCCACTGCCCCGCCTCGCCCGCGATCGTCACCCGGTCGCCGGGCGCGATTCCGATCGCCCGCCAGTCGATCGCGATCGTTCGCCGTTCGCGGGCGATGTCCGCCCGGCGCAATACGGCCTCCGCCATCGTCTTGGCGGCATCGGCCTCTAGCACCATCGGCAAGTCGATACGCAGTTCGCGCAACCCCGACCCGGCCCGGCGCGCGCGCTGCAGCCCGGCCTGAAAATCGCGGGCGGGATCATGATGGCTGACCGTCACCGCGCGCGGGGCGGTATCGGCCGGGGCCACCGCCCGCACGCCCCGCCCATGCCCGCCCGCCCCGGTGTCCGCCACCTCCACCGCCGCGCCATCGCCCGCACGCAAGGTCATCGCTCCACCGGAAGTGGCGAACCACGCCCCGCTCACCTCGCACAGCCCGCTCACGATATCGCGCACCGTCGCGCCATAGGCCGAATAGCCCGTCACCATCTGGCCCGGCTCGCCCGCATCGACGGCGTCGCCTGCCACTGCCTCCACGATCGTGCCGCAGCGCACCGGCGCGGGATCGGCCACCACCTCGAAGGTCAGAGAGGGGATGCGATTGCCGAACTCGGCCAGCGGCATATCCTCGAATACGGCGTAGGCCTGGCCACGGCACGCCGGGGTCAGGTCGATGCCTTCCGCCGACGCGATCAGCGGATCAATCGCCTGCTCCTCGCCGCCGGTGTACAGCCGGAACCGCGTCGCCGTCTTGAAATCGCCCGCCCCGCCGCGCAGCAGCTTGCCGTCGGCCCAGATCCGCCCGACCGACTGCACTGCACGCGCCGACAGCAGCACCGCGAACGATGCGCTGTAGCTGTAGGTGGTGGTCGATCCGCGCCCCTTTCCGCCACCTTCGGTCGTCGCATGCTCGATCAGGTCGGTCGACCAGATGACCGTCCCCGCCACGCGCATCGTCCCGAACAACCTGGGAATCGGGGCGCCATAGGACGATGTCTGCACCGCCAGCTCGATCAGGCGCGGCCCTTGCCGCCCCTTCGGCCGCAGCCAGGTCGCGTCGATCGCCTGCCCGGCCAGCGCGCCCAGCGCCCCGCCGATCGGCCCGCCCAAGGCGGTGCCGACCGCGGTCAGGATCAGTGTCGCCATCTCAATCCTCCCCCCGCCAGCGGCCGAGTTCGGGCCACGGCGGCATGCCCGGCCGCTCTACGACGCGGCGCAGCGCGGCATCGGCATGGACGACACCGCGCGCCGTCCGGATCGCCAGGTGCAGCTGGCCCGGCCCGGTCGCCAGCACGATCAGGTCGCCGATCCTGTCACCCGCGCCCGCGCGCAGCCCCGCCGCCCGCGCCACCCTCGCGATCGTCGCCACCTCGCCGCCGCGCAGCGCATAGCCTGTCGGCACCGCGACGCCCCAGGCCCGCCCCGCCAGGCCCACGCAATCGAGCCCGTCCCCGTCGCGGCCATGCAGGCGAAACCGCGTGCCCACCGCGTCCAGCGCCCGCGCCGCCGCCGCCTCGCCCGCGCTCACGACGCACCATACCGGGTCAGCAGGTCGATGCCGGGCAGATAGGGCTCGCCCCGGAAATTGGCCGCGTTGGCGAAGCGCGCGGCGCAGGTCGCGATGCTCTTGTCGCATCCCTCGACCAGTTCCGCGCGGTCGTCCGCCGCCACCGCGAAGCGCGGTATCGCCGCCAGCATCACCTCGGTGCCGCTCGACGCCGCGATCACCTCTTCCATCCCGGAATTGGCGCCGTCGAGCCAGCGCAGCCGCCCGCCGCCCCAGCCGTTCGCCACCGGCTCGGCGCTATCGACGGTCAGCACCTCCTCGTCCGCCGCCGTCACCCGGACGATCCGGCACCGCCCGGCCATCGCCACGCGGCAGCGCGGGTCGCCCAGGTCGGCACGGCATTCGGCCGACGTCGTCTCGCATCCGGCCGCGTCGAGCGCCGCGCCCGGCCCCCGCAGTTCGGCGGTGAAGCCACCGTTCGCGGTCTCGACCGCGCCGATCGTCCCCCCGCCCAGCGGCACCCGG
Organism: Sphingomonas sp.; assembly: GCF_035910975.1. Lineage (GTDB taxonomy): Bacteria > Pseudomonadota > Alphaproteobacteria > Sphingomonadales > Sphingomonadaceae > Sphingomonas. Next base: position 23,352 of record NZ_JAMHWM010000039.1, on the reverse strand, counting down.
TTCGCGGTATCGGTCCAGTCCACCGCGAACACCGCCACCCGCGCGCCGTCCCATCGCCCGGCGACCAGGTCCGCCTCTGTAATCGCTCCGCTGGTCAGCGCGCCCGTCACGTCCATCGTGTCCGCCGCGCTCGCGTCACCCCGGCGGATCGCGGACGGCGTCATGCCCGGCGCGGCGCGATAGACATTGCCTTCGATCACCAGGTCGCGGTCATGCGCGGTCAGCCCCAGCCCCACCCCGTCGCGCCGTTCGACCCGCCAGCAGATCGCCAGCGTGGTTACGTCCTCCTCCAGCCAGCTCATCCCTCGCGCACCTCGATCAGCGGCACCGACACCGCCTCGCCTGCCCGAAAGGTCGCGCGGCTCACGGTCAGCCGGTCCTCGGCGAAGCGGACAGCCACATCGAAGTCGAAGCTCGCGGTGACCCCGGCGCCCTCCGGCGGCGGCGCGTCGAACGCGACATGACCGCCGGGCTCCAGCGTGAAGCCTGTCGTCGCCACGCCCGCCACACGCACCGTCACGCTGCCCGCCACCGGCCGCGTGATCCGCCGCGCGACATCGCCGTAGCGGCGCACCAGCGCGAACCGCATCGTGGCGCCGTCGCCGGTGCCCAGCACCTCGTCCTCCCCACGCGCGTCGAACGGGTCGCGCAGCCGGAACCCTCGCGCCGGCCCGATGCGGGCCCGAAAGAATTCCAGCAGCGCCGCGATGTCCTGCTCGCTCCGCACCCCCGGTCCCACATCGTAGCGCGTGCGCGCCTGCATCCACGCAGCATTGCGCGCTTCGTGCCCGCCCGCGCCCGCGACGATCGCCGTCGCATGTTCGGGCGCCACCTCCGCCTCGCGCCCCAGCGCCAGCGGAAAGCTCACGTCGTCGAACCCCGTCACCGCATCCTCCCCGTCGAAATGGACGAACCCGTCGCGCATCACCTGCGGCAGCGCCCAGACGAACGTCCGCGCCACGCCGCGCGCCCGCGCCGCCACCGCCGCCGCGTCGATCGCCGCCCATTGATGCCGGTCCTCCGCGTTCAGCACGAAACCGGCCAGGTAATGCTGGTCCCCGACGGGATAGCCCAGCCGCGCCTCCGCCGCCGCCACGCCCCGCGCGGTCGCCGCCGGATTGCCCGCCGCGCACCAGTCGTAATCCTCCAGTTGCAGCACGTCGAAGGCCGGGCGCGCCCAGCCGACCGGCAGGTTCGCGCGCTTCGCCTCGGGCGCCAGCGGGTCGAGGATCGTCGGCAGATAGGCGAGCAGCAGCGTCTCCGCCCCCGGCGCCGCCGCCTTCACCGCGCCCGTCAGCGCGGCGGTCGATGCCGCCAGCACGACGCCGGCCTGATCCAGCAGCTCCGTCTGCGCCGCATCCAGCGCCCCGCGCATGTCCGGTATCTCCACCGGTTCGCCGCCGAACGCCGCCCGCGCGGCATCGTCGTACAGGCACGGCCGCCCGTCCGGCATCGTCCACCACCATGGCTCGCCGACCTGGAAGCGCACCGCCAGCCCGGCACCTTGCGCGATCCCGACGAACGCCAGCGCCACCGCCCGCAGATACGCCATCGCGCCGCCTTTGGCCGGTGACAGCAGCGCCGACGGCGGCTCCCAGCCCGTCCGTCCGGCAGCACCGTCCCACGCCCGCTGCTGCCAGTCTTCGGGGCAATGCGCCGCGAACAGTTCGTACGACAGCGACCAGATCAGCTCATATCCCAGCGCCTCCGCCCGCGCGGCGAAGTCACGGTGCCACGCCGCCGCCGCGACGTTCAGCGCGCCGCCGTCGAGCGAGACCATGTGCGCCCCCTCGCCCCAGGGCTCGAGCCGGAAATAATGGCTCATGCCGACATAGTGGTTGATCGCCCCGCGATACCCCAGCCGCAGCGCATTGCGCAGCAGTCGCTCGGGCGTCAGGTGATAGCTGTCGTCGTAACCGCTCGCGATCTCCAGCCCATGCGCCGGCACGATCGTCTCGCCCAGCGCCAGCACCGCGTCGGGGCCGTCGCAGCGGATGTCGCTTAGTTCGACCCAGCCTTCCGCGGGAACTTCGAGCGACGCGGTGGTCTCGTCATAGTCGGGCGGCACCAGCGAGAAGAACATGCGGTCCACGTCGCCGGCGAACACCGGGTCGGCCTCGCCAGGCAGAAGGTAGCCACCGACCACATCGGCGAAGTCGATCGCGATCCTCGCGTCCTCGGGCGTGCCGACGGCATAGTTCCACAGCCGGACGTACCAGGCCCGCAGGGTCCCTTCCGCGTCGCGCCCCTCGATCGTCAGCACCGGCCCGTGCGTCGCGTCCAGCGGCCGCACCCCGCCCGATCGCCAGCGGAACGACAGCCGGCACCCGCGATAGTCGCGCGCCGTCTGATAGGTCAGCAGCGGGTGGTCGTGCCGGTCCTCGCTCTCCCAGATCAGCCCCGCCAGGTCGTCTCGGCGATAGAAGACCGCGTCGACGCGCAGCGCCGCCGCGCCGGTCGTCACCACGCTCGCCACCATCGGTCGCGGGAAATTGACGGTCCAGAAACGCGGATCGAAGCGGTGGATATGCGCCGCGATCCCATCGTCCGGGCGGCGTTCGGCCAGCCAGTGCGCCATCAGTCGATTCCTTCCAGCGCCCGGCGCACCGCGCGCGCCACCTGCCGGCCCGATCGCGCCAGCGCGGCCGGCGCCTCGCCCGGCCCGGCATTGACGGTGATCGCCACCCGCACCTCGCGCGCCGGGCCGGCCGCACGCCCCGCCTCGACCCGCCCGCTCGCGGTCGGCACGAACAGTTCGGGTCCGCGCTCGCCGACCATATAGGCGACGCCCGGAGCGACCGGTCCTCCGGTCGCGCGCGCCGCCGATCCGCCGATCAGCCCGGCGATCGCGGTCAGCAGTCCGCCATGTCCGCCGCCGCGCCCGCCGCCCATGCCGATCGCGCCGATGCCCGATCGCACCGCCGCCTGGGCGATCTCGGCCAGCACCGACACCGCCATGCGCCTGAGGTCATCGAACCCCAGCTTGCCAGTCCGCACCGCGCGCAGCAGCCCCGCCTCGATCGCCCGCCCGGCGCGCTCCGCACCCGCCGCCAGCGGCCCGTCCAGTTCGCCGCGCATCGCCGCCACGTCGCGGGCGAAGCCCTGCGTGTCGGCGCGCACGCCGATCACCAGCCGCTCGATTTCCTCATCCATCGGGATATGCCTCCATCAACCGCGTCAGTTCCGCGCCGGCCAGCGCCTCGGGCGCCTCGCCCTCAGCCGCGCGCACCAGCGCGCCCAGCTCGGCCGGCGTCGCGCGCCAGAACGTCTCGGGCACCCAGCCGAACGCGACCCCAGCCTGCCCGGCCAGCCGCGCGGCGGCCTCGGCGAACCAAGTCATCGCCCGCTCAATATCTGCCCGATCAGCACGCGCAGCGCGGGCGTCGCCGCCGCCAGCCCGGCATCGGCCACGCCCTCGCCGAACCGCGCCCGCGTCAGCCCGGCGGGCGGCTCCTTCAGACAGTGCCAGAACAACGCGACCATCTCGCCCAGCGCCAGCCGCCCCTCGGCGGCGCGCTCGACCAGCGCGAACAGCGGGCCCAGCTCCTGCTCCGCCGCCACCAGCGCGGCGAAGCTCGGCCGCAGCACCAGCACCTCGCCAGCCACGCGGAGCGTTGCCTCCCCCCGCGCGAAATTGGCCACATCGCTCATGCGGACAGCACCGCGCCGGAACTCTCCAGGCTCAACGTGTAGCTGCGCTCGCCGTTGAAATCCCCGGCATAGTCCAGCCGCGTCACCAGGAACCGCCCGGTCAGCGTCTCGCCCCCTTCGAAGCTCAACCGGTAATCGTCGAGCACCCCCGACAACGCCGACGCTTTCACGCGAACTTCAGCCGCGCTGCCGGTGAATACGCCGGCGCCCGACACACTGACCGATCGTACGCCCGCGCCGCCCAGCAGCTCGCGCCACCCACCCGAACCCTTGCTGGTGATCGCGACCATCTCGCCGTTGATGGAAAGCTGCGTCGTACGCATCCCCGCCACCGTCGCGAATGCCGGCGGCGATCCGCCGTCACCCACCTTCAACAGAAACGCACTGCCCTTTTCCGCACCCATGCCATGTCTCCTTCAGAACTACGCCCGACCTCAGGCTCCGCCCGCAGCCAGCATCCGCCCGCGAAACTCCACGCTCGCAATCCACCGCCCCGGCCCTTCGCCCGCGATCCGGCTGCGCACGAACACCATGTTGACCAGCGCCCAGCCGGGCAGGTCGCGGGGAACGGCGAGCACCGCCGCTTCGGCCGCCTCCGCCAGTTCGACCAGTTCCCCGCTCGTCTCGGCGGCATGCCGGATCAGCACCGCGATCCGCACTTCCCGACCGACGCGATCCTTGGTGCCCCAATCGATCGCCAGCGCCTCGGCCACCTCGGCATAGGGCGTGCTCGCCCGCACCGCCGGCCCCTCGAACACGCCGTTCAGCCGCGCGAGAAGTGCCGCGTCCTCGCGCAGCGCCGTCGCCACCGCCGCGCGCAGCACGCTCGCCGCGCCGCTCACAGCCAGCCCCCGATCCAGCGCAGCCGCGCATCGGCCAGCCACCGGCGCCGCAACCGCCGTCCCGTAATCACAACGCCTTCGCCGCTCTCCGTCACGGTCACGCCCGGCACGATGCCCAGCCGCGCCGCGATCCGCGCGCGCCATCGGCCCACGGCGGCCCTGCCGATCGCGGACGCCCGCGCTTCCAGCCGCCCCTTCACGCCCGCGTCTCCAGCCCCAGCCGGATGCGCCGGAACGGCCGCCACAGCGCCGCGATCGCCGCCGGCGGTTCCGCCGCATCGTCGCGGTGCGCGTGCAGGTGCGCGACCAGCCGCACCACCCCCTGCGCGATTGCCGCGGGCACATCGCCCTCGTCCTCCGCCAGTCCGGCGACATAGGTCACGCTGATACGCCCGCCGCCCCGCGCCCGTACCCAGCCGTCGCCGGCCGGATCGATATCGACGGCATAGGCGTCCACCGGCAGCGCACTTGCGCTCCCGTCCGGCCCCACCGCCGCGACGCCGGTCACCGCCGCCACCGGCCCGGCGCCCAGCCGCTCCCACGCGCCGCTCGCCGCCAGCGTCTCCACCACCTCGCGGCGGATCAGCGTCCGGCCCAGGAACGCCTCGCACAGGCTGCGCGCGCTCGCGACCAGCTGGTCGATCAGCGCATCCTCATGCACCGTTTCCAGCCGCAGATAGGCCTTTGCCTCCTCCCGCGTCATTTTCCGCCTCCTCGTAGATTGCCCGTCATGCCGGTTCGGCCCACGCCAGGTGACGGCGCGGCAGGTCGGTCGGCACCGCTGCCACGCCCCCCGCGATCGTGATGTCGGCCACCACGCTCGATCCGTCGTCGAACCCGTATCGGATCGCCGCCGCGCCATCGGCCAGGCCCCGGCTGCCCCAGTCGAGCGTCAGCACGTCGGCGGAACGGGTGCCGGGGCCGTCGCCCGTGACGATCAGCGAGCTTGGCGCCGTGCCGGCCTCCACCTGCACCCCCCACAGCGTCGCCGATCCCGTCACCGCGTCGGAATAGCCGTCGGTCAACAGGCCCTGGCCCACCGCCGGAAAGATGTTCAGCGTCAGGCAGCCGACCGGGACGGTCATCCAGCATCGCCAGAAATCGCCGAAGTCGATCGATCCCGTCACCTCGGATCCCGCCACCGCTCCAGTCGCGGTATCGATCCTCAGGTCGCCGCCCGGCGTCAGCCGCAGCATCACGAACCGCGTGGCCGGGGCCACCCCGTCCTTGGCGACATGGACGGACACCGTCAGCGGACCGTCGCGCACGACATCCTGGCCGACCAGCCCGTAGTCGGCGCCTGCATCCGTCATCATCACGGCATCGTCGCTGCCATCGGGCGCCAGCGCACCGGCCAGCGCGACACCGCCTGCCGACCAGGGGGCGCTGTCGATCCTCGTGCTGCGTGCGACGGCATTGCTTGCCGCGCCCTCGATCAGCAGGCCGCGCAGCCCGCCGGACACCGGATCATGATCGAAGCGCGCCACGTCGCTCGCCGCGATCGCCACGCGGCCGGCGGCGTCGACGAATGTCGCGTCCGACGATCGCGCCAGGGTCGCTCCGGCGGACAGCATGCCGCCGGTGAAGTCGAACCCCCGCCGTCCGCCCCGCCACCGCAGCCCCAGCGTGGGGCCGAAGCCGAACGCCGCCATGTCAGTACAGCGCCAGGATGTTCGACGCGGTCGTACCCGTCGCACGGATATGGCTGGCGCGGAACGGGATCACGCTGCCGCTGGCGATGCCCGCCCATATGCGGTCGCCGCCATCGCCGGTGCCGCGCATCGTGATGCTGCCGCCGGTGCCGACATACAAAGCCTTGGGAATGTCGGTCAGCGCGTTGCTGTCGTGCGGCGTCACCGCCACGCACCGCGTCGCCGGCGCGGACGGCTGGTCCGCGAAGGATAGGAACTGGTCTGCCATTGGATGCTCCGGAAGAAAATCCTCCCCCGGCATGCCGGGGGGAAGGGGGACCGCTCGCAGAGCGGTGGAAAGGCCGACGCGGCACAGCCGCGTGGTCGGGCGCGGGCGCTCGTCGCCCGCGCCTTGTGGTCGCCGGCAAGGCTGTCAGACGGAGCTGGCCGTGCCGGCCCCGCTGCCCGGCCTTGCCGAGTCCCGGGTTTGCCTGCGCAAACCCGGGCTCAGCTGGCGGCGAACTTCATCACCTTGATCGCCTCGCTGTTGCTCACGCACCCGCCGACGCGCTTGGTCGCGTAGAAGTGGACGAACGGCTTGTTGCTGTACGGGTCGCGCAGGATCTGGGTCTCGCTCCTCTCGGCGATCAGATATCCCGCGCGGAAATTGCCGAACGCGATCGACAGGCTGTTCGCGGCGATGTCGGGCATGTCCTCCGCCTCGACCACCGAATAGCCCAGCAACGTCGCCGGCTGCCCGGCCGTCAGCCCGGGCGTCCACAGGAACTGGCCGTCGCTCGTCTTGAACTTGCGGATGCGCGCCAGCGTCGCCGAATTCATCACGAAGCTTGCGCCCTGCCGGTATGGCGCCCGCAGGCTCTGCACCAGGTCGATCAGCTTCTCCTCCGGGTTTGCCGAAAACGTCCCCGAAGCGCCGCTCGCGACGTGCTGGATCGTGCCCCAGGCCCGCGCGCCGTCGCCGGTCGCCGCGGTCGCCTGCTGCAGGAAGCCCTTGGGCCGGTTGGTGCCGTTGCCGCTGACGAACGCCGCGCCCTCGGCCCGCGCGAACTCGGTCGCGATCTCGCCGGCCAGCCATTCCTCGACATCGAAGCCCACGTCGTCCAGCATCGCCTGGCTGGCGGCCGGATTGGCGAACAGCTCGCCCATTGGCGGAGCGATCTCGTTGAACGTCGGCGTCGCGGTCTCGGTTCGCGCGCCGGTCTCGCTCGACCAGCCCGACGGCGTGCCGCCGCTCGTCACCAGCTTGCGATATCCCGCGCTCCCCACCGTCACCACATTGGCGATCGCACGGATCGGCGAGATGCTGGCCAGCGTCGCGTCGATGATCGCGTCGATCTCGCGCGGCACGGCATATCCGCCGGCCGCATCGCTGGTCCCCGCCAGCGCCTTCATCTCGACGATGCTGCCCGATCGCACGAAGCTCTCGAACCCGCCGGACGCCCGGCTCGCGCCCGACAGCAGCGGCCGTGCCGCCGGCACGCCCTGGCCTTCCACGGCCGCAAAACTCGCTTCGATCATGTCTTTCTCCTTCGTGTGAAAAGTCCTCCCCGAGCTTGCTCGGGGAGGGCGACCGCTCGCCGGGGCGAGTGGTGGAGGGGCGACGTGGCGCAGCCACGTCGTCGGACGGGCCGGCTACGCCACCCGCCGGCCGGCCGTGCCGCGCTCGCGACCCGCTTCCACTGCTCGCGAGCTCAGCACGGCTCCACCGCATGCACGCGCGCCAGCGGCTGCATCGGCTGCGCGACCAGGCTCACCTCGACCAGCGCCACGCGCCGCAGTTCGCGCCGCACCCCGTGCCGCACCTCCAGCGTCCGATATCCAAAGCTCAGCCCCTCGATCGCGCCACCGGCGACCAGCACCGCGAGGTCGGGGGCATCGATCCGCCCGACGATTCGAAGCCCACGCGAATCCTCGCCGATGTTCTCGATCGCGCCGACCGGGCGGCCGCGATGCTGCCACAGCAGCGGCACCGGCCCGGCCCCGGCAAAGGCGCCACGGCGCACGACGTCGCCGCCTCGGTCGGGCGCGTCGAACACCGCCGCATAGCCTGCGAAGCGGATCACTTGAGCGCGAACCCGGTCTTCACCGCGATCCCCACCAGCACCAGCGCCAGCACCATCCGCACCACCCAGCCCAGCGCCGATCGCACCGCCGATCGCTTGGCATCGCGCCATGCCCTCAGCAGCTCGCGCAACTCGGCCAGGTCGCCGTGTGCCGCATCGTCGGCCAGCCCCAGCCGGATCAGCGCCCGGCCAGCGCCCAGGTCGCCCGCTTCCTCCACCATCGCGCGCAGCGTCGCCAAGTCGGCGCCGTCGCTGTTTCCCTGCGCCATCAGCTGCGCCAGCACCGCGGCGTTCACGCTTCCACCTCGCGCGCGAAGCCCAGCATCTCGCGCTTTTCCGCGACGCTCAGGAAATCGGCCGCCGTGACGCTGCGCCACAGCCGCTCGCGCTCGTCGTGCAGCACCGAAATACGGTCCAGATCGATGTCGATGGTCGCGTCCGGGAACCACCCGCGCAACCCGTGCGCCAGGCCCTTCAGCACCGTCCCCGCCATCGGCAGGATCGCCAGCCGCCACAGCGCCTTGTTGGCCTCCCGGTAATTGGCATAGGCGGCGTCGCCCGGCAGCCCCAGCATCATCGCGGGCACGCCGAACGCCAGGGCGATCTCGCGCGCCGCCGCCGCTTTCAGCCCGACGAAATCCATATCGGCCGGCGACAGGCTCATCGCCTGCCACTTGAGCCCGCCCTCCAGCAGCATCGGGCGCCCGGCATTGGCCGCGCCGGCGAACCCCGCCTCCATTTCGGCGCGCAGCCGCTGGAACTGCTCGCCCGACAGCGCCGATCCGTCGCCGGGATCATACACCAGCGCCCCGCTCGGCCGCGCGGCGTTGTCGAGCAGCGCCTTGTTCCACTTCGTCGCCGCATTGTGGATCGCGATCGCCCCCGCCGCCGCGCCCAGGCAGCCCAGCCCATAGTGGTCGTCGAGCGGATGGACGGTCCGCATGTGGATCACCTCGGGCCGGGTGTCGTCCGCGATCAGCCGCGCGACCCGCTCGCCCACCCGGTATCGATAGGCCGCCGGCCATCCGCCCGCGTCCGCCTCGACGCTCACCCGCTCGGGGCGCAGCGGAAACAGCTCGGCCACCCCGCCGCGCCCGTCGCCCAGCACCTGCACATAGGCGTTGCCGTGCAGCAGCAACTGCACCGCCAGCACCTCCATCAGCGCATTGCCGCCCGGCCGCGCGCCGATCAGCGCGGCGACCGCCGGGTCCGACGCCTCGACCGGCACTTCGCCCACCCCTTGCGCGATCAGCCGCACCGCGCGCTGCGCTACCGGATTGCCGGCGTATCCGGCGCGCACCTGCGCCTCGTACCCGCTCGGCCAGTCCCCCAGCGCCGCGATGCTTCCCCCACGCGCCAACGCCGGACGCGAAACCTCGCGCCCGGACTTGCGTCCGAACAAACCCATGTCGATCTCCCCAAGAAACGTCCCTCCCTTCCAGGGAGGGGAGCGCGCCTAAACCGTCCGCACCCGCGCGCTCTTGCGCCCGCGCAGCATCAGCTCGGTCAGCCCCCACACCAGCGCATCCGCCCGGTCCGGCGATCGCCCCGGCCCTTCATAGCCGCCGCCCGCGACGATGCCGCACATCTCGTCCTCCAGAGCGGGGAACGCGCCGACGTGCCGCACGCGTCCCGCTTCGTAGAGCGCCGCCACCGGCTCGGCGCGCACCGCCTTGCCCCGGCTGGCGTGGACCAATGTCACCGGCAGGCCGGCGTTCGCCGCCTTCAGCACGCTCATCACCATGTCGCCGCCCTGGTTCTTCTCGGCCACCACCCGGTCGGCCTTCACGCGGGCGAAGCACCGCGCCACCGCGCGCGCCCAGCCTTCGGGCGACAGGCCGGCGACGCTCGCGTCGGCGATGACATAGCCCAGCCCATCCGCCCCCAGCCCGACCGCGACGATACCGCACGCATCGCCCCCCGCGCTCGCCGGCGGATCGACCGCCACCACCACGCGCACCAGCGCCGGCCGCCGCTTCACCCGGCACGCCTCGATCCCGGCGCGGGTCCACAGCGCACCCGCCACCTCCTCTATCAGTTCGCCGTCCAGCTCCTGCCGCCCCAGCCGGGTGCCGGCATAGTCCGCCGTCACCGCCTCGACGAAGCTCGTCGGCAGATGCGGGTTGTCGCGCGTCCGCCCGCTCGTCTCGGCCAGGCCGGGCAGCGCGATCACCCGCCGCATCAGCCCATGGCTGCGCGGTGTCGTCGTCACCAGCACGCGGGGGCGCTCGCCCAGCCGCATGCCCATCATCAGATTGTCCCACGCCGCCTCGCCGCCGCCGCCGCCGGCACCCCATTTGCCCAGTTCGTCGCACCAGGCGAAATGATGCTCGGGCCCGCGCAGCCCTTCGGGCGCCGCCGCCGAATATACCGTCGCCACCACGCCCTCGGGAAAGCGCAGCTCGCCCGTCGACGCCGACCATTTCAGCGCCTCGTCGTCGCGCGCCACCGCCAGCAGCCCGCTCGCCCCCTCCACCATCACCCGCCGCACGTCGTCCGCCGTGCCGCTGACCAGCGCGATCCGCGCGCCGGGATGGGCGCGCGCGACCATATGCACCCATTCGGCTCCCGCGCGCGTCTTGCCGAACCCGCGCCCCGCGCGGATCAGCCACACCCGCCAGTCCCCTTCCGGCTCATATTGCCCATCATGGGCCCAACGCCGCCACCGCACCGCCAGCTCGCGGCGCGCCGCGATTGGCATCGCGGTCAGGATGCGATCGCGGTGGAAGGCCGGCAGTCTGGCGAATTCCCCCAGTGTGTCGACCGGTCGGCGTCCACGGCGCCCGCTCACGCCTTCACCGGCTTGAGCCGTGCGGCGAGCGCGTCGAGCTGCTTGCGCAGGAAGGCATCTGTCTCCTCCGGCGTCCAGCGGCGCGCCGTCTTCGATGGCTTGCCGCCGCCCTGCACGCTCGCGCGGTGCCGGTTGAGCAGCGCCAGCGCCAGCTGCACGTCCGCGGATCCGTCTATCTTGCGCGGCATGCCCGCGCCGGGCCGGTGCGCCTCGACCGCGGCGGCCGCCACCGCGACCCGCTCGCGGGCCCCTTCCAGCCCCTCGATCGCCAGGCGCAGCAGTTCCTCTTCCAGCCGCTCGTAGCCGTTCTCCAGCGCGATCCGCCATTCCTCGGCGAACACCGCATCGGTCCGCCGCTTGTAATATGCCTGGGCGAGCGAAATCCCCGCCGTCTCGGCCGCGCGCGCGGCGTGACAGCTTTGCGCCAGCGTTCCGAAGAACATTTGCCGCTGCTCGTCCGTCCACTCGGTCGCCAGCCGACCGTCGCGCTTCTGCAACACCCGCCCGCCGCTCGCCCGGATCACCTCGTCACCCATCGTCATCCCCCGCAAGACGCGGACGGACCGGCGCATCCGGCAAGGATGCCCGGCCCGTCCGCCACGAGCCGGGCGCCCCTCCCGACTCGCAATCCGCCGAAGGCCGCGCGACAGCCCCCATCGCGCGTCACGGCCGGGGTCGGCCGGCGAAGGCTTGGCCTCCGACCAACGGCACGGCCTCGCCATGCCGCGATCACCCTCCCGAATGACCGCCCGCCCCGACTCGCAATTCTTCAGCGTTCCCGTTATGTGCCAGATCAGCGTGACGATGTCAAGCTGATTTAACCGATCTGGCACCTTTTAGGCGATTATGTCCTTTACAAACCCAGCTCTCGTGGTGGAAATTTGACTCGGCTGCGGGGCCCACCATACTTGCTTACCTGTTTGGCTCGCCGACGCGAGAACAGGGGAGAGTTCTGTGGTTGGCGTTGCTCAAGATGATGCGCGTGAAAATCGCCTGATCGATCTGTTCAATTTGATCCAAGCCCCTGACCGAGTGCGGCACGGTACGGACGCCCTGCTCAAGCTCGACGGCCACGAATATGAGTTCGAGCTGAAGTCAGTGACCACGAAGCGCGGTGGCATCAGCACCGTTCGCGATCTGGGCCCAGATCACATTGCGAAATGGCGGAACAAGCATTGGATCATGGCCTACTTCGAAGGCGGGAGGTTGCTCTACTGTCGCTACGGCTCACCCGACGCCATGCGACCGTGGATCGAAGAAAAATGGAACTACATCAAAGCGGATTTCGAACTTGCGAAACACGTGCCCGGGCACATTACACTTGAAATAATGTATGAGATAATAGGAAAAAAGGCCGCATACACGATGGCGGATGCGAAGAAGCTTCATAAAAACCAGATGACCGCGGCCGAGTATACGGCAGCTATGGATGATGGTGACAACTATAGTCCCGAGAATATGTTGGAGATCTTCCAAGATCGCGCGCGCTACATCATCGAGCGCGGCTCCACCTTAAACAATCCCCACATTCCTGATGCCTTTCTCGCCCCTTGGCCCAAGATCGATCAGGATTATGCTTCTGAGCTAAGACAACTCGTCAGGGAGTATCGCGCTGCAAAGCCGCTGCCACCGACCGGGCCAACTGATAAGCCATAGGCGGCGCCACCGAATTGCCGATAAGACCCAGAGCGAAATAGACCGGCGGCTTCACCGGCCAATCGCCCGGAAAGCCCTGAAGAACCAGGCAGTCCGGAAGTGACAGCCGGTAGTGACCGTCCCTGGCGACATAGGCGCTTGCAGCGGCGCGATCCGCAGCGACGCCGTTGGGCCATACGCCCAGTTTGTTCCAAAGCTTTAAAGCGGACACGGAGCTGAGCACACTCGTAGTATGGCGCGGCCCGGTCAACCCGCTGCGCAAAGTAGGGGATAGTCCATCAACGCCACTATGCGGCAAGCCCAACGCTTCGCGCACCCCCATGGTCGGGGGTAGATTGTGTGCGAACTCCGATGATCGCTCCTGCCGATGGGTTGGTGCTGGCGCTTCGAAGCGCTTCCCGTCCTCCTTGTTTTTGAAACCGACGAAAAAGACCCGGCGACGCGTCTGGGGAACGCCGTAGTCGGCGGCGTCGAGGATGAACTGGTGGATGACATAACTACGGCGCAACGGGCTCAGAATCGTAGCCTCAACGTAATCCTCAAACCGTTTGGATGCGAGGCCGCTCACGTTCTCGCAAACGAAAGCGCGTGGACGAATCCCCTTAACGGCCCTGACAAATTCAGGGATCATGTCGCGCACGTCCTGCGCGCCGTTTTGACGACCGGCATTGCTGAACGGCTGACAGGGCGGCCCCCCGTGCAGAACGTCGATTTTGTCCCTGAACGGCTTCCAGTTGACGCGCCGCACATCCCCGGCTTCGCCGCCAAAGACGGTCCAGTCTGGATGGGCAGCTTTCAGGACGTCTGCCGCGCCCTGCATGATTTCGTAATTGGCGACGTGCCCGAAGCCAGCCCGGTCAAAGCCAATGTCCATGCCGCCGCCACCGCTGAACAGTGACAAAGCGGTCAGGCCGTTACGGGCGTATTGTGGCATGAGATCGACCGGGTTCAGCCGGGGGGTGTATATCGGATGCGCCGCCGCAGCCCCTTCACCGCGCAACGCTGCCCGCTTTGCCTCCTGCGCGGCGATCGTGGTGGCGCGGAAGATGGCTCGCTTACGCTCGGTAATTTCCCAACCCTGATACCACGGAGAGTCCGTGCCGCGCCCTGCGTGCTGCCTGTACAATTTTGCAACTCCCACGCGCAAATCGGGAAAACTCGACCCCAGAAATCGCGCACCCACGCCCAGCCTGTCAACGTCAATTTGAGTCCGGATCGACCCTAGATGGCTTGTGCTTCACCAGTTTCCCTAGCCTCTCTGCGAACAGCTTGGGGTCGTCGTCGGTCTCAAGGTCGCGCGCGGCCTGCTTGAACTTGTCGAGTTGGGTAGCCACCCTATCCGACATTCGTCCTCATCATCGTCCGCTAGGACGGCTTGGCGCCCATATCCGCGCCGCTCACCAAGAGGCTGACCGTAGTGGTCTTGCCCACCTTGTTACGCATCCATTTGGTTTCGCCGGGGCGGGACTTGTCGTTCCCAATGGGCGCGTCATCAACCGCCGTGACCGGGAGCAGGGAACCGCCCGCCGCCTTACTTCTCCGGCCCCGTCCCCACCGTCGGCCACTTCACCCCCAGCTGCTCCAGATACGTCCCGTACCGCTCCGAATCATAATATCGTTTCGCCAGCTCGGGCTTGTACCGCGCCATGATGTCGGCGTTCATCCACGTCGCCGGCGCGTCGTCCTTTGCCAGCACGGGGACGTACTTCTGGTCCTTGGTCTGGACGGTCGCGAAATAGGCCTTGGCGTCGGCCAGCAGCTTCGGCTTCGTCAGCAGGTCGACCACCGTCATCGCCACCGCCTTGGCGCCGGCCTGCACGCCCTTGTGCGCGATCGGCGTCGCCATCGCGATCGCGTTCCGCCAGTTGTGCCCGGGAAGTCCTGGAATATTGGAGGGATAGCGGATGGTGATCGTCGGCACCGTCCAGCTGACGTCGCCGATGTCGTCCGACCCGCCCGACCTGGGTTCGGCGGGTGGCGGGCCGAACGCGGCGAGCTTGGTTTCCAGCCCGTCCTTGACGGTCGCGCCGACGTTCGCCTGAACCGCGCGGGCGAACGCCTGGTCGTCGGCATCCCATTTGGGCAGGCCCACCGCGACGATATTGGCCTGCGCGGCTTCCGCCATCGGCTTGTTGAAATGCTGGATCGACGCCGATCCCAGGATGCGCCGGGTGACGGTGGTGCCCGTCATCTTCGCGGCGCCCTCCGCCGTCTCGTCGGCGGTCTTCAGCATGGCCGCGATCGAATCGAACCCCTGCTCCCGCACGTAGAACCAGATCGCCGCTTCCGACGGGACGACGTTGGGCTGATCGCCGCCGTCGCTGATGACATAGTGCGATCTCTGTTCGGGGCGCAGGTGCTCGCGGCGCATTTCCCAGCCGCTCGCCATGGCGATCACGCCGTCCAGTGCCGACTTGCCGCGCCACGGCGCCCCCGCCGAATGTGCGCTCTCCCCCTTGAACTGATATTCGACGCTGACCATTCCGGTCCCCGAAGGCTGGCCCCAGCTCGTCGCCAACTGGTTGGCGACATGGGTGAAGATCGCCGCATCGACATCCTTGAACACGCCTTCGCGCACGAAATAGGCCTTGCCGCCCAGCTGTTCCTCGGCGACGCCCGGCCAGATCACCAGCGTGCCCGGCGTCTTGGTGCGGACCATCCAGTCCTTCACCGCCAGCGCCGCGACGATCTGCAGCCCCAAACCACTATTGTGCCCCTCCCCATGGCCGGGCCCACCCTCCACCATCGGCTGACGCCATGGGATGCCGGGGGTCTGGCTTGCCTTGGGAATGCCGTCGATATCGCTGCCCAACGCGATCACCGGCCCGCCGCTGCCGTTCGTCCACCGCGCGGTCCAGCCGGTCGGCAGCCCGGCGACATTGCGCTCGACGCTGAAGCCTTCCTTCTCGAGCAGAGCTGTCAGGTAGCGCGCGGTCTCCACCTCCTGGAAGCCCAGCTCGGCAAAGCTGAACAGCGTGTCGTTCACCACCTGCCCCAGCTTCGCCCGCGCCTCGACGCCCTTGGCCACCTCGGCCTTTGCGGCGGGGGTCTGCGCGTGGGCCGGAGCGACGATCGCCGCCACGATTGCGAAGGCCGGTAGGTATCGGATCATACGGATGCTCCCCTTTTCGCGCCGATGATGCGCGGACGCCGGGCACAAGGCAACGTCAGATCGCGGCGACCAGCGCCTCCCAGGCGGCGACCTCGTCGTCGCGGCGCCGCGTCACGATCAGGTTACCGGCGGTGCCGCGGTCGGGATCGACCTCGACGCTGCCGTCCCATTCGAACGTCGCATTGCCTTGGATCGTCACGATCCCGCCATCCGCCGGAGCGTCCGCCCGCGCGCGGACCCGGCCGCCGGGATTGAGCACCGTCGCCCATGCCCCGAACGATACCCGCCCGGTCAGCCCCGCGGCGAATACCGACGCCGCCATCGCGCTGCCACAGGCGTTGGTCAGCCCCACTCCGCGCTCGCACGTCCGCACGAACAGGTCGCCGTCGCGCACCTCGACGAAAGACACGTTGGCGCGATCGACGAGCAGGCCGGGTCGCGCCTCGCACCACGCACCCAGCGTCGACAGCTCGTCATCGTCGACCCGCTCGACGAACGCGATCAGATGCGGGTTCGGCATCGCGACGGCCGTAAAGCGCCGGTCACTCGGCAGGCCGGCCACCGCCGCGTCGATCACCGGCGCGGCGACGCGGATGCCGACGTCCGCCGGGTCGGTCGATGCCGGCCCCGCACGCGTCTCGACACCATATACCCCCGGCATGATGTCACCGACATGCGCGACGGTCGCACGCGACCCGATCAGCGAAACCTCGGCCCGCTCGATCCCCAGCGCCTCGAACCCCGCCCGCCCGACACAGCGCAGGCCGTTCAGGCACGTTTCCGCCTCGCTGCCATCCGAATTCAGCATCCTGAATCCGAAATCCGCGCCATTTGTTCCTTTGCAAAGCAACAGGATGCCGTCGCCGCCCACCGGCCCGGCGCGATCGGCGAGCGCGCGGGCGATCCCCGGCCAGTCGCCCTTCGAGATATCCAGGCCGCGCGCGTCGATCAGCGGGAAATCATTCCCGCTGCCATGGCATTTGGTGAAGGCGATCCACATCACCCCGCCGCTTTAACGAACCGCTCCTCCGCCGCAACCATCGCCGCGAAGCTCGGGCGAGCCAGGATCGCCTCCACATAGGCGAGCGTCTTGGGAAACCGTACCCCGTCGATCGCGACGCCGACATGCCGAAAATTCACGAACGGGCTGGCCACCGCGATATCGGCCAGCGTCAGCCGGTCCTCGACCAGAAACCCCGACGCCGGGATCACACGCTCGATATACTCCAGCAGCGGCGGCAGTTCGTCGCGCTCGGCCGCCGCGGCGATCTCCTCATCTCCACCCAGCTTCAGAACCCTGGGCGCGACGAAGCGGTTGAAGAATATCTTTCCGCCCGCCGCCATCACGATCGTGTCGGCGAATTCGTCGAACCAGATCGTCCGGCCGCGCGCGCGCGGCTCTGCCGGGATCAGGTTCGGATCGGGATGCTTCGCCTCCAGATAGGCGACGATCGCGCTCGAATCGCACAGGGTGAAGTCGTCGTCCGAGAATGCCGGCATCTTGCGGAACGGGCTCGCCGCATCGAAATCCGGCCCGCCGCGCCCCAGGCCGGCCGGCTTGAGTTCGGCCTCCAGGCCCTTCTCGGCGAGGAAAGCCATCACCTTGCGAACAAAAGGCGACAAGGTGGAGCCGTAGACGATCATCGCAATCCTCCGATCAGTTTCCGCCGAGCAATAGCGATATAAGTTGCAAACTGCAACGCGAAGCTGTTTCCCCTTCGGCCCCGTCCGACCTATCACTGCGGCGTGGAGTTCGCAGCGCTTCTCTGGATCGCGACGCTGGTCGCCTTCGTGGTCGGCTATCGCCGCATTGCCCGGCTGGAGACGGAGGTCGCTGCACTGCGTGGGCCGCCGCAGGTCGATCCGCTCCCCGAAACGGCACCGCCACAACCGGTCGAACCCGCGCCCCGCGCGGCGGCGGCCGTGGTACGCGCCCCGGCAAGGATCGCCCGCACCGCCCCGCCACCGGTGGAGGCCGAAGAACCGACAAGCCCCGAACCGGCCCCGCCCCCCCGCAACCTAGAATCGCTGATAGGCGGCCAGTTGCCGATCTGGGTCGGCGGCGCCGCACTCGTCATCGCCGCCTTCTTCCTGGTGCGCTACTCGATCGAGAGTGGACTGCTCGGGCCTGGTGTGCGCGTCGCGCTCGCCGCTCTGTTCTCGGTCGCGCTCATCGCCGCCAGCGAAATCGCGCGACGGCTTCCCGCCACCCGCGACGATCCCCGCGTCGGCCAGGTGCTGGCCGGTGCCGGCACCGCCAGCGCCTATGGCACGCTGTACGTCGCCGCCGCGCAATATCATCTGGTCGGCCCGTTTGCCGGCTTCGTGCTGATGATCGTGATCACGGCCGGAGCGCTGTTTCTCGCGCTGCGCCACGGCCCGCCGACGGCGATCATGGCGCTGATCGGCGGGTTCGCCGCACCGATGGTCGCCGGCTTCGACGCTGCCGGGATCGGGCCGCTGCTCGCCTATCTCGCGCTGTTCATCGCCGCGCTGTTCGCCCTGGCGGCGCATCGCGGCTGGGTGTGGCTGGCACTCGCGGCGGTTGTCGCCGGATTTGGCTGGGCGAACCTCCTGATCCTGTTGCTCGACGGGCGCGATACCGCCGCGGTCGGGGCATTCGTCGTCGCGTTGGCGATCGGTGCGACGCTGGCACTGCCGCGTACGGGCGTGGGTGCCGGCTGGCTGCGCGCCGCGCCGATGATCGCCGGCCTGGTCCAGTTGCTGGTCATCGCGCCGACGCTTGATTTCGGCGCGATCGCCTGGATCTTCCACCTCGTCCTCGCCGCCACCGCGCTGGTGCTCGGATGGCGTGATCGCGCGCTGCTGCCGGCGGCGCTCGCCGCCGCCTGCCTCGTCACCGTGCTGGTCGCCGCGGGCCTGGTCGCACCCGAACGCAGCGCGACGCCGGTCGCCGCCGCCATCGCCTCGCTACTTTTCGCGGGCAACGGCATCGCCTTCTCGCGCCGGGCAACGCTGTGGCCGTTCATCGCGCTGGTCGGCCTCGCCGGGCCGCTGCTGGCGGCACACTTGTTCGCCGACGACCTTCTTCCCGCCGCGCTCTGGACCATGTTCGAACTCGCGGCAGCGGCTGCCGCCCTGCTGCTTGCCTGGCGCCACCGCGATGTAGCAGACGCCCGAGACCCCGCGCTGGTCGGCGGATCGGCAGCGGCGACCCTGCTCGCCGCGACCGGCCTCGCGACACTCGCCGGCTGGTCCTGGGCACCGGTCGCGCTGGTTCCGGTGCTCGTCGCCATGGCCTTCTGGGGGCGCCTGATCGCCGACCGCGATGTCCTGCGCCTGCCCGCCCTCATCCTGATCGCGATCGCGCTGCTAGCCGCCGAGGTCTTTGCCGCATGGATCAGCGCCGGGCTGGGATCGCTGGCCGGCACCCGCCTCATATGGCCGCTGCTGCCCCCGCTTGCCGACATGGTGCGCATGGTCGCCGCTCCCGTCCTCGCCGCCGCGGCGCTGCTCGCTCTGCCCGGCGCCTATGGCGGAGCCCGCCGTCCCGTGACGATCGCGCTCGCGATCGCCGGCGTACTGGTCGCCTATACACTCGCCAAGCAGGTGCTGCGCATCGCTGCCGACCCGGCCTTCGTCAGCCTTGGACTCGCCGAACGCGCCGCCATCACCGTGGCATTTGCCGGCGCGGGCTGGGGCCTCATCCGCCACGGCCGCTTCCTCCGCACCGGTCAGGCGCTGCTCGCGCTTGCCGCCATTCGGTTCGTCTGGTTGGACCTGTTGATCCTCAACCCCGTCGTCATCCCCCAGGCCGTCGGCAGCATTCCGATCCTCAACCTCGCGGTCCTGCTCCCCGCGCTGCTCGCGCTGGCGGTCTGGTACGGCCTGCCGGAGAGGCGCTGGCGGCGGTTCGCGTTCCTGCTCGTCGTCGTCGCGGTGGCCGGTGGCGTCCGTCAGTTCGCGCAGGGAACCATGCTCACCGGAAACCTCGAAAGCGGCGAGACCTGGGGCTATTCGGCCGCCTTCCTGCTGCTCGCCACCGTCTGGCTGTGGCGCGGGCTGGTCGGCGGCCACCGCGATCTGCGCGTCGCAGCGCTGGCGCTGCTGACGCTCGTCACGGTCAAGGTCTTCCTGGTCGATGTGGCGGCGCTCGGCGGGGTGCTCCGTATCCTGTCGTTCCTCGGCCTGGGTATCGCGCTGATCGGCATCGGCTGGGCCTACAACCGCCTGATCGCCCGCCCCCCGGCACCCGTTCAGCCCAGCCCGTAGTGATCGGCGAGCCGGTCGAGCGCCAGGCCAAGCACCAGCTTGCCCGCCCGCGCCGGCCAGCCCAGCCCCTTTTCCGCGGTTGCCAGCCCTTCGCCCGCGCACACCACGCGCCACATTACGTCGCTCAGCCCCGGCCCCGCGGCGGCGATCGCGGCATCGAAGCGCCGCTTGGCCGCGATCCCCGCAAGCGTCGGATCAAATGGCGCATCCGCCCCGCGCGCTCCGCGCGAAGCCGGGGCGGCATCCCATCGCATCGTGACGCGGGGGCCGAGTGCGGCGGTTTCATAATCCGCCCGCAATCGCTCGCCCGCCTCATACTGGCGCGCGTCGATATGCCCGCGCGCGCGCAGCCAGGACAGCGGCGATTCGGCCAGGTTAACCGTCACGGTCCGCCCGCCGGATGCGGCCTTGCGCGCTACCAGCCGTCCATCCTCGAAGCTCCGCTCGACAAGCTCGCGCATATATATTCTCCTTTTGTTCCGATTCTCCGCACTTGCCATAACGTCAGCCATGTAGGAAAGTGATTTAACCGATACGGTTATCTGGAGGCCGAATGATTACCGCGATACGCGAAGTCCGCCGCGCAAAGGGTATGACGCTCGACGACGTCGCCCGCGCCTGTCGGCCGCCGACGACGGCGCAGACGATCGGACGTCTGGAAACCGGCACCCGGACTGTGTCGGTCGCCTGGCTGAACCGCATTGCCTCCGCGCTCGGCGTCGATGCCGCAGATCTGGTGACATTGCCCGACCGGCCCGATGTCGCCGTCGCCGCGATACTCGACGCGGGCGGGGCTGCCGCACCGCGCCGGGCGCAGACGGTGGTGGCTCCGCGCCCCGACGGCGCGATGATCGCGGTGACCGTGTCGGGCGGGATCGGCGATTATCGCGCCGGGGACGAGATCTGGTGCGAGCGCCTCGCCCCTGCTGACTTCGCGCGCGCGCTCAATCGCGACGTGCTGGTCCCGCGCCCGGCTGGACGGTTCATGTTCGGCCGGCTGATCGGCCGCGAAGGTGACCGGCTCCACCTGCTTCCACTCGGCGCCGGGGGGCGGCAGCAGGTCGTCACCGATCCGGCCTGGATCGCCGCCGCCGCCACGCTGGTACGGAAACTTTAGCGATGGTGGGCGCTGACGGGCTCGAACCGCCGACCCTCTCGGTGTAAACGAGATGCTCTACCAACTGAGCTAAGCGCCCATGCGCGGGCGAGGAGACGACCCAGCGGAGCCGGGGCGCACCGCGCCGAGCACGGCCGGCGGCGCGATCGCGCCGTCCGACGACGCGGCTTTGCCGCGACGTGCCTGCTTGTCAAGCCGGCCTCGCCCGCAACCGCTCACGCCGGCGCCAGCCCGGCCCGACGTACGGCGTGGAAGTAACGCTGCATTCCCCCCTGCGCCTCGGCCGACAAGGTGATGAAGGCGCGGCGGCGGTCGTGCGGATCGGCGTATCGCTCGAACAGTCCGGCCTCGACCATCGATCCGATCCAGCGCAGCGCCGTGGTGCCCGGCACCGCCGCGGCGATGCACAGGCTGGATACGGAGACCCGGCGATGTTCGAGGTCGGCGGCGAACAGGTCGAGCAGCATGTCCCAGCCCGGATCGGCGAACAGGTCGTCGGCAAAGAACCCGGCGCGCATTCGCCGTGCCCGGATCACATCGCGGACCTCGGCCGGGTCCGTCGCCCCGACCGGCTCGTCAGGGGGCTCGGTGCGGAAACCGGTGCCGCCGTCGCGGACCTGGCCAAAGCCCGGCGGCGCGCGCTCGGCGCCCAGTCTCGCCAGCGTGTCCGCGAAGCGCGCCACCTCCTCGTTCAGGCGGCGCAGCCGTTCGTCCGCGTCGCGCGAGCTGTCGTGCAGGCGCGCGCCGCGCATGCCCCCCGCCCAGCGCAGCGCCGCGACGCGCTGGGCCACGTCGGGCTGGTCGAGCAGCCGCGCGTGCGGGCCGAACAGTTGCGCCGCGACGGGATCGATATCGCCGTCGGCCATCGCCACCACGACGTCGATCGCGCGTTCGCGGGCGATGACGTCGATCGTCTCCAGCGCGCGGTCGGCGGTCTCGAAATCGGCGCCGGCAGTCTCGATCACGATGATGTCGGGGCCGGCGGCATCAGCCAGCCAGGCAACCGCCTCGGCCATCGCGACCGCTCCGACCACGCGGACGCCGGCATCGCGGGCCGCGGTGCGGGCCGCACTTGCCGCTGCGCTGTCGTCACTGACGACCAGCGCGGATTGTCGGTCGTCGTAGTGGATATCCTCTGTCGCCGTGGCGATGTTCATTGCCTGACCCTCCCCTGTTCCTCTCTCGTTTCATGCGCATTGCCGCCATTTCGGACGAGTCGCACTTGATCCGAAACGGATGGAAAAGGAAACCGGTAGCAATAAGCGCGGAGAAACAGGTTCAGATCGGAGGCATCTCGGGCATCAGTCGAGCGACTTGACGATTTCCTCGACCATTTTCTTGGCGTCAGCCAGCAGCATCATGGTGTTGTCCATGTAGAAGACGTCGTTGTCGACGCCGGCATAGCCGACACCGCCCATGCTGCGCTTCACGAACAGCACCGTCTTGGCCTTCTCCACGTCGAGGATGGGCATGCCGTAGATCGGCGAGGTCTTGTCGGTCTTGGCCGCCGGGTTGGTCACGTCGTTCGCGCCGATGACGAAGGCGACGTCGGTCTGCGAGAATTCGGAATTGATATCCTCCAGCTCGAACACCTCGTCATAGGGGACGTTCGCCTCGGCGAGCAGGACGTTCATGTGCCCCGGCATGCGCCCCGCGACGGGGTGGATGGCGTATTTCACGCGGACGCCATGTTCCTTCAGCTTGTCGGCCATTTCGCGCAGCACGTGCTGCGCCTGCGCCACCGCCATGCCATAGCCGGGGACGATGATGACCTGTTCGGCCTGCGACATCAGGAACGCGGCGTCCTCGGCCGAGCCGCGCTTCCACGGCCGCTGTTCCTTCGCCTCGCCGCCGCCGCTCGCCGCTTCCGCGCCGAAGCCGCCGGCGATCACGCTGATGAAGCTGCGGTTCATCGCGCGGCACATGATGTAGCTGAGGATCGCGCCCGAGCTTCCCACCAGCGCGCCGGTGATGATCATCGCGGTGTTGCCCAGCGTGAAGCCCATCGCCGCGGCTGCCCAGCCCGAATAGCTGTTCAGCATCGACACCACGACCGGCATGTCCGCCCCGCCGATCGGGATGATCAGCAGGAAACCGATCAGGAAGGAGAGGGCGAGTACCGTCCAGAACACCCATTCGGGCGCCTCGATCTGGATGGTGTAGAAGGCGATCAGGCCGAGGATACCCGCCAGCGTGCCCAGATTGATGACGTGCCGCCCCGGCAGCATGATCGGC
>NZ_JAMHWM010000038.1:0-7020 GCF_035910975.1 Sphingomonas sp. | reverse complement strand
CATTCCCTCCTGATGGCGCGGGTCCAGCAACAGCTGGTGGAGCGGCTGGGCCGCCCGGTGCCTCTGGTCGAGATGTTCCGCCACCCGACCGCCCGCGCCCTGGCCCTGCGCCTCGACCGAGACCCCGCCTCGACCCCCGACTCGCGCGACGACATCACCACTGCCAAACGCCGCGTGACACAAAGGCGCCAGCGGAGGCGCGCATGACCATGACCGCCGATCTTCGGGACGAGCTGCGTCAGGGGGGACAGGACGAGCCGCTCGAGCCGATTGCGGTCCTCGCGATGACCGGACGCTTTCCCGGCGCCCCCAGCGTCGCAGAGCTGTGGGAGGCGCTGTGCGCCGGCAAGGACTGCATATCCGACCTGACCGCCGAGGATCTCGCCGCCGATGGCGTCGACCCGGCGGTGCTGACGATGCCCGACTTCGTGAACCGCGCCGGCGTGCTGGAGGGGATCGAGCTCTTCGATGCGCCGCTCTTCGGCTTCGCGCCGCGCGAAGCCGAGATCATCGACCCCCAACAACGCCTGTTTCTGGAATGTGCTTGGGAGGCGCTGGAGCTTGCCGGCCACAATCCGCAGATCCGGTCGGACAGCGTCGGGGTTTACGGCGGCGCGTCGCTGAGCGGCTACGGGCTGCGAATCCTGATGTCGGGCGCCGGCGCCGCGTATACCGATCTCGATGTGCTGATCAACAACGACAAGGATTTCCTTGCCACGAGGGTCGCCTACAAGCTGGGCCTGAAGGGCCCGGCGATCACAGTGCAGACGGCCTGCTCGACCTCGCTAGTGGCGGTGGCGACGGCGGTCGAGGCGCTGCGGAACTTTCACTGCGACCTGGCGCTGGCCGGCGGTGCCACGGTGAACGTGCCGCACCGGCAGGGCTATTTCTACCGCGACGGCGGCATCGCCTCGCGCGATGGCTATTGCCGTACCTTCGATGCCGCGGCCGGCGGCACGGTGGGCGGCAACGGCGTGGCGGTGGTGGTCCTGAAGCGGCTGAGCGACGCGGTGGCCGACCGCGATACGATCCAAGCGGTGATCTCGGGCGTCGGTCTGAACAACGACGGATCGGGCAAGGTCGGCTTCACCGCGCCCAGCGTCGCCGGCCAGGCGGCCGCGATCGCCATGGCGCAGGCGCAGGCGGGAATCGGTCCGAAGGACATCGGCTACGTCGAATGCCACGGCACCGCGACGCCGCTGGGCGATCCGATCGAAGTTGCCGCGCTGCGCGACGTCTTCATGGCGGGCGGCGCCGCGACCGGCGGCTGCGGCATCGGCAGTGTCAAGTCGAATGTCGGGCACCTCGACTGCGCGGCGGGAGTCACGGGGCTTATCAAGGCCGTCTTGTGTGTCATGACCGGCAAGATCCCTCCCAGCCTCCATTTCAAGACGCCGAACCCGCAGCTGGGGATCGAGTCTTCGCCGTTCCACGTATGCAGCGCGCTGACGGACTGGGCCGAGCCGAGGATCGCCGGCGTCAGCTCGTTCGGCATCGGCGGCACGAACGCGCATGCGATCGTCGAGGAGGCGCCCCAGCTGCCCGCCCGCGAGGCCTACGACCATGCCGTGCTACTGCCGGTCTCGGCCCACACGCCGCGCGCTTTCGCCAACCTCGCCGAGCGCTTAGACGGATATCTGGCTGGCCCCGGGGCGGCCGGTTTCGCGGATGTCGCCTATACCTTGCAGACCGGCCGGCGCCGGCTGCGACATCGCGGCTTTGCCGTCATCGGCCGGCATCGGCAGATTGCACCGCTGGGCGGCCTGCGGCCGATAGCCAGAACTCTGCCAGACGACATCGAGCCAAGGATTGCCTATCTGATTCCCGGGCAGGGCAGCCAGCGCCCCGGCGCGCTGCGCGACCTGGCAGCGGCGCATAGTCTTGTGGCCGAGGATCTAGAGCTGCTGACCGATGGGTTCGCGCGGAAGATCGGCTTCGATCTGCGCGACTATCTGCTGTCGCCAGACGCCGAACCGGTGACCGATACCGGCCGGGTCCAGCCGATCCTGTTCGCGCAGGGTTATTGTCTGGGCCGCCTCTTGGGCCATCTGGGGCTCCCGGCCGAGGGCATGCTGGGCCATTCGCTGGGCGAATTGGTCGCCGCCAGCCTTGCCGGCAGTTTCGGGATCGAGGATGCCATCGGGATCGTCGCGATCCGTGCTGGCGCGATGGCGGCGGCGCGGCCCGGCGCGATGCTGGCCCTACCCGCGCACCCCGAGACCGTGCGCGGCCTGATCGACGGCATCGCCGGGGCGGTGATCACGGCCGAGAACGGCCCCGAGCAGACCGTCGTCGGCGGCGACTTCGAGGTTATCGAGGCCGTCGAGGCGACCGCCCGGAAAGCGGGCCTGCATGCCGTCCGGCTTGCCACGTCGCACGCCTTCCATTCGCCGTCCATGGACGAGGCGGCGGACCGTCTGCGCGAAGCCCTCGGAGGCCGGCTGCTCCGTCCGCCCTCGGTGCCGTTCCTGTCGAACGGAACCGGCGACTGGATCACCGACGCACAGGCCGTGGACCCCGCCTATTGGGGCAGCCAGCTTCGCCGGCCGGTCATGTTCGGCCGCGCGTCCGAGCGGCTCTTGGCGCAGGAAGGCAGCATCGTCTTCGAACTCGGCCACGGTACGCTTCTCGGCGCCTATCCGATGCAGCTCGCCCGCGAGACGAACTCGCTTGTGGTACCGGTTCTGCCGCGGGGCGCGACCGACGACGGCTGGCAAGGCCTGCTCCATGCAGTCGGGCGGGCTTGGGTGGAAGGGGCGCGGATCGACTGGTCCGCGCTGTATCGCGAGGGCAGCGTCGGCGCGGTGCCGCTGCCGACCTATCCTTTCGAGCGGTCGCGGTACTGGGTCGATTTCGGGCTATATGCCGCCTCGCCGGCGGCGGCCGCCGCAGGTACGCCCGAGCGTTCAGGGACGGCCTGCTATCAGAACGTCTGGACGCGGGCGGTCGCGGTCGCCGGCGCCCGGGCGCGCGCCGTCGCCGAGCCGGCGCATTGCACCATCGTCGGAGCGGCCGGGCATCCGCTGGCCGCCGGCCTTGCCGCAGCCTTCGAGGCGCAGGGCTGGACCTGCGACCGCATCGACCCGGCGGCCGCGGCGATCAGCGCCATGGCGCAGGAGCCGCGCGTGGTGGCGATGCTGTGCGACGACGCCGCGCAGGGGTCGGCGCCCGACTCGGCGGCGGGGTTCGGCGCGCTGCTGGATCTCTACCGCGCGCTCGACGCCCGCTCGCAGGGGCGCCCGGTAACCGTGCTTCAGGTCACGAGTGGGCTTTTCGACGTCGTCGGAACCGAACGTCTGGCGCCCGGCATAGCACCGCTCGAAGCCCTGGCGATATGCGTGCCGCAGGAGTGCCCGAACCTCCGAACGGCCATCATCGACTGGGCTGGCGCCGCGGACGAGGCGGCGGGTGCGGCCCGCGAGATCGCGGTGGCGTGCCTGAGCGACCACCTGCACTTGGCGAACGCGATCCGGGGGAAGACCCGTTGGGTCCGGCGCATCGACCCGCTGCCGCTGGCGCCGGCGGAAGGCCCGATCGCGGCTCGCAACATCCTGATCACCGGCGGGCTCGGCCGGCTGGGGCGCGAGATGGCCGTCCGCCTTGCCGAACGCGGCGTGAAGACCATCGCTCTAGTCTCGCGAGCGCCCGATCTTGCGCAGGTCGAGGTGCTGCGCCCCCGTCTGGGCGCGGCGGGGGCGAGTCTTGTCGCCGTCGCCTGCGATGTCTCGGACCGGTCGGCGCTGGCCGCGGCCCTGGAGCGGCTTCGCGTCGAAGTCGGTGCCATCGACGGGGTCATCCATGCGGCAGGCCTGACCGCAAAGGACGGATTTCGCCCGCTGGCGGAGGTCGATGCCGCGCTGGTGGCGCGCCAGTTCGCCCCGAAGGTCGCGGGCACGGACAACCTCGTGGCGCTCTTGGACGGCGAGGCGAAATGGGCGGTGCTGTTCTCGTCGATTTCGGGCACGCTCGGGGGGCTTGGCTTTGCACCTTACGCCGGAGCCAATCTCTATCTTGATGCTACCGCAAGCCTGCTCGCCCGCGCCGACGGCCCGACACGCTGGAACGCCGTCCAGTGGGACGGCTTCACCCTCGAGGGCGAGGCGGGCCTCACCGTCGAGCGAGCGGTCGAGGTGATCGCGGCTACGGCGGCGGGCGGCCTGCCGCCTTCGGTGGTGGTCTCGGCCGGCGATCTCGAGATGCGGATGGCGCACTGGCTCTACGGTGCTGGACAGACGCCGGACGGCGCGGCGGCCGACGACACCTGTCCGGCCGAGCCGGCCGGGCACGAGCGCCCGCCGCTGTCGACGGCCTATGCCGCGCCAGAGACCGAACACGAGCACAAGATGACGGCGATCTGGGAGCGGCTCCTCGGGATCGACGGGTTGGGGGTGGACGACAACTTCTTCGAACTAGGCGGGCATTCTCTGCTCGGCGTCCAACTGATCGGCCAGGTGAGGGCGACGTTTGACCGCGCCGTGCCCGTCAACGAGATTTTCGAGTCGCCGACGGTCCGGAAGCTGATCGCGGCGATGGCGCGCTATGCGTCCGAGGACGACAGGGCAAGTGTCTGAGACAAGCGGCCTCGCCAGGCCCGGCGCGGATACCGCCGAAGGTGCGCCGACCGCCCGGATCTGGACCGCCTCGCATCCGCAGACGCGGCTTTGGTTCGAGGCCCATCTCCAGCCCGACGCGCCGAGCCGGAACATCCATGCCGCCTTCTCCTTTCCCGCCGGCATCGCCGAGCCGGCCCTGCGGACCGCCCTCGCCCAGCTGATCGCCCGGCACGAGGCGCTGCGCACCAACCTGCGGACGACGTCGAGAGGATTGGTCCAGGTGGTGCATCCGGAGAGGATGCCGACCTTGTTCGTCATGGATTGCCGCAATGACAGCGAGGCTGCGGCCGACCGGCGCGTGCGCGACGTCATCGCGGCCGAAACGCGCCTGCGGCTCGATCTGGCGACCGATCCATTGTTCCGCGTCGCGCTGGTGCGGCTGCCCAGGAAATCCGCGATTCTGGTCACGCTGCACCACGCCATCGGAGATCTGTGGTCGATCCGGGTGCTCGAGAAGGAACTGCGCCTACTCCATCGCGCCGCGGCGGCCGGTGTCGCGGCGCCGTTGCCGGCGCTTGCGGTCAGCTACGGCGCGTTGTCCGAACGAGCGGCCGAGCCCGGACTGGAAGGCCGCGATCTGCCCTACTGGCGCGACAGGCTGGCGCATGCCGATTTCAGGCCGGTCGTCCAGGCGCTGGAAGGCCCCCTGCGCCCGCCTAGCCCGGCGTCGCGGGGCGGCCGGGTGTTTTCGGTGATCGAGGCCGGCCCGGCCGGCGCGATCGCCGATTTCGCGGCACAGCGCGGGGTGTCGCTCTTCTCGCTGTTGCTGGCGGCGGTCTTCGCCACGCTGCATCGCTTCAGCCTGCGGAACGACATCGTCATCGGCGTGCCGCATGCCAACCGCGACGATCCCGAGACACACGGTATCATCGGGCTTTTCGTCAACATGCTGCCCATTCGCGTCCGGCCGGTCCCCGGGATGACGTTCGAGAGCCTCGTGGAGGCCACTGCCCGGGCGCTGCGCGAGGGGATCGCCCACGGCCGGGTCCCGTTCGAGCTGATCGTCCGCGCGGTCAATCCGCCGCGCGATGCCAATTCGACTCCGATCTTTCAGGTGACTTGCCAGATCAACGGCGATGCCAGCCGGCCGATCGGCACGCTCGAGGCGATCCGCCGCGGCACAATCACGCGCGGAACGTATCAGTACGACCTTGCCTTCGACTTCGGGGTGGCGACGGACGGGCTGTTCGTGCAGCTGGAATTCGTCGCCGCCGATCTCGCCGAGATCGCCGGCCAGTCGATCGTCGATGCGCTGTCCGCGCTCCTGGCGGCGGCGGTGCGCAGTCCCGATGTGCCGCTGGAGCGGCTTGCGCTTGGCCCGCCGGCCAAGATCGAGGCGCGGCCGGCCGGCGAGCCGGGCACGCTTGCCGGGCTTCTGGACGGCCTCGATGCGGACGCCGGGCGCGTTGTACTGGAGACGCAGGATCTCCGGATCACCGCTGGCGAGCTTGCCGCCCGCGCCCGGGAGCTTGCGGGCAAGCTGACGGAGCTGGGGGTGGGACCGGGCGGGCTGGTGGCGCTGGTGGGAGGCCGGACGCCGGAATTCGTCGCCGGGCTCGTCGCCACGATCCGGACCGGCGCGGCGTTCCTTCCCCTCGACGCCGCCTGGCCCGAGGACTACCGCCGGTCGATTCTCGACGATGCCCGTCCGCAGGCGATCATGGGCGCTGCGACCGGGCAGAACGAGGGTCTGGCGGTCACGGCCGGCTATGGGCAGGCGGCGCCTGCCGGGCCGCTGGCCTACGTGATTTATACCTCCGGAAGCACCGGGCGGCCGAAAGGCGTCGCCGTTTCGCAGGCTTCGGCCGCCTGGCAGGTCGGCTGGTACATCGAGGCGCTGGGACTGACGGCCCGCGACCGCGTGGCGTTTTCCGCCGCGCCGGCATTCGACACGATGGTGCCGCAGGTCCTGGGCGCACTCGCAGCCGGAGCGCGGCTGGTGGGCCTCGGCCTGCAGTTCGATCTGGGCAGCTTCGTTCGGACCTGCTGGCGTGCGCCGCCCACGGTCCTCGACGTCACGCCATCGCTGATGGCCACGCTGCTCGAGCTTGGCTACGACCCGGCCACGGCGCGAACCATCGTGCTGGGCGGGGAGCCCTGTCCGGCCGAGCTTGCTCGCCGCTGCCTGGCGAGCGGGGCGGAGCTGTGGAACATGTACGGGCCGACAGAGGCGACGGTCACGGCCATAGCGGGGCGCCTCCAGTCGGTGCCGCCTGCCGGCCCGGTGCCGATCGGGCGCGCGATCGACGGGGTGCGGCTCTCCATCGTCGATGCCGCCGGACGACCGGTGCCCGCCGGCGTGCCGGGCGAGCTCGTCATCGGCGGCGCCGGCGTCGGCCTGGGCTACTGGCGCCTCCCGGACCTCACCGAGGCCGCCTTCCGCCCCGACCCGGAGGCCCCGGGCGCG
>NZ_JAMHWM010000037.1:0-4084 GCF_035910975.1 Sphingomonas sp. | reverse complement strand
CGCGCCCGGGGCCTCCGGGTCGGGGCGGAAGGCGGCCTCGGTGAGGTCCGGGAGGCGCCAGTAGCCCAGGCCGACGCCGGCGCCGCCGATGACGAGCTCGCCCGGCACGCCGGCGGGCACCGGTCGTCCGGCGGCATCGACGATGGAGAGCCGCACCCCGTCGATCGCGCGCCCGATCGGCACCGGGCCGGCAGGCGGCACGGTCATCCTGTGGCACAGCGCGAACGTCGTCGTCTCGGTCGGGCCATAGCCGTTCGTCACCGCCACGCCTGGCATCTGCGCCATCGCCCGGGCGATATGGCGGTGCGAGACCGGCTCGCCGCCGGTCAGGAGATGCCGCACCGTCGGCAAGGCGGCCAGCACGCCGGCATCGACCATCTCGCAGAACAGCGAGCTGGTCAGCCAAGCGGTCGTGACGCCCGCCTCGCGCATGACCCCGGCGATCTCGCCGAACGACAATTGTCCGGGCGGCGGCAGCGCCAGCGTGCCGCCGTTCAATAGCGCGCCCCATATCTCGAAGGTGGCCGCATCGAAGGACAAGGGCGCGTAGTGCAGGATCACCCGGTCGCGCGACGGATCGAGATACCACTGGTCGCGGACCAGCGACACGACGCTCGACTGGCGGATCACTGCGCCCTTGGGCACACCGGTCGAGCCGGACGTGTACATCACATAGGCAATGCGGTTTCCCGCGCCGGCAGGCGCTGCGTGCGGTACTGCGGCAGCGGCCCCGGCCGCGAACAGCGTCGCAATCGGAATGCCTGCCACGATCTCAGGATCGTCCGCCAGGACGAGACGCGGCTCGGCATCCTCGATCTGCCGCGCCAGCCGCCCCTTCGGCTCGGCCCGGTTCAGCGGCACGTACGCGGCGCCGGCCTTGAGCACCGCCAGCATCGCGACGATCGTGTCCGCCCGCCGGTCCGCGACCATCGCCACGCGGTCGCCGGCAACCACGCCCAGCCCCCGCAGCGCAGCGGCGCCCGCATCGCTCTGGCCGCAGAGCGCGCGATAGGTCATTGCACCCCCCGGCCAGCGCAAGGCCACGGCATCGGGCTGCGCCGCCGCGGTGGCGCGGAAGACCGAGGCGACGTCCTGTCCATCGACCGTCGCGCGCACCCGGCCCCAGGCGCGCTTCTGCGCGGCGAGGTTGCGCGCGGTATCGCCCAGCGGAATATCGTCCAGCGCGGTCCGCGGCGCCGCCACCGCTTCGGCCAGAAAGCCAGCGAACAGCGACAACAGCCATGCGGCCGACGCCTCGTCGATAAAGCGGCGGCGAAACTCGAACGCCAGCAGCAGATCGGCGCCGACTTCCTGCGAGAACAACGTCAGATCGAACTTGGCCGAGGTCGACTGCAACCCCCTCGGCGCCGCGTCCTCGTCCCAGGCCGCGCCCGACGCCGTGTCGGCCAGCGCGGTCTGATGCACATACATCAGATTGAAGAACGGCGATTGGGTATCGGTGCGGCCCGGCGCCAGGTCGGCGACGAGCTTCTCGAACGGGAGCTTCGGCCGGGCGAGGAGCTCGCGCATCCGGTCGCGCGCCCGCGCCACCGCGTCGGCGAAACATGCTGTTCCATCGATCGCGACGCGGACCGGAAGCGTGTTCACGAAGAAGCCAACGATCTCATGTGTGCGGGGATCGTCGCGGTTGGCGTCGGGCACGCCGATCACCATGTCGTCGATCAGGCTCAAGCGATGCACAAAGGCGCTGAAGCTGGCGAAAAGCACACTGAAAAGCGATGTCTGCAACGAAGCCGCGAGCCTCTTGGCGGCCTGCAGCGCCGTCCTGTCCAGCTTATGCCCGATATAGCCGCCGTCCCAGGTTCCCGCGTCGGGATCGGCGCCACCGACCGGCAGCCGGACCACGCCGGGCGCGCCCTCCAGATCCGCTTTCCACACGGCGAGCGCCGCTGCCGAATGCTCGGCCCGCTGCAAGGCGGCGTAGTCGGCGTATCGGAACGGCGGCGGCACGATCCGCTCCCGCGCGCTCAGCGCAGCGCCCAGATGGCCCACGATCAGGTCCATCGACCAGCCATCCGAGATGATGTGATGCATGGTCAGGCTGAGGCTTGGGCGCCCCGTATCGCCTTGCACGAAGACCGTCCGGAAAAGGGGTGCGGTACGCAGATCGAACACGGTCTGGCATTCGCGCGCCGAGAGGGCCGCCAGCTGCTGCACCGCCTGCGTCCCCCCGATCGTCACTACACTCAGCGGCAGCTCGACCTCGGGCCAGATCACTTGGCAGGGCTCGCCGCCCATGAAATCGAAGGAGGTGCGAAGACAGTCCTGGCTGGCGGCGAGATCGCGCAGCGCCGCGCGGGCCATGCCGGGTGTGACGTCCGGGCCCAGCTCGACGCAGACATGGATGTTGTATGCGGTCGAGTCGGGCCAAAGCCGGTTCAGAAGCCAAAGCCGCTCCTGAGCGTAGCTCATGGGATGGACCTCCGGCCTCAGCGCATGTTGCCGTTCCGGGATCATGCCCATACCCTCGTTTCGGGCGCGTCATTCCGAAGCGGCGCCAGAACCTGCGCCAGCAGGGTGAGGAACCGGTCGCGGTGATCCTGCGCATGGAAGTGGCCGCCCGGGACCGCATGGAGGCAAAACGCCGCCCACGACAGCCGGCTCCAGCCGAGCATCACTTCTGGCGAGGCGATGGCGTCCCCGGTGCCGGCGATGGCGACCACCGGGCAGCCCAGCACCGACAGCCGCCGCCGGTCATAGGTCTCGCAGGCCTCGAGATCGGCCCGCAGCGCCGGCTCGGTCAGGTCAAACAGCTCCTTCGACGAAGGATAGGCACCGATCCGCTGCAAGCGCGAGGCCAGCAGCTCGCGCGGCAGCCGGTGTAGCGGCACGCCGCGCTGCGGATGGTCGGGTGGCGGGCTGGAGACGACGACGAGCATCGCCGTCCTCGGCAGCAGGCTTGCAAGCTCGTAGGCCACCAGCGCGCCGAAACTTTGCCCGAAGAGCACCAGCGGACCGTCGATAAGACCCAGCTTGTCGCGCACCACCAACTCGCGCGCGTGCTCGGCGATCGAGGTGAACGGCCGCTCGGCCATGCGCGCTTCCCGGCCGCGCAGATGCGCCGGCTTGATCCTTATCCAGGCCGGAAGCCCAGCTTGCCATACGTGATACTGGCCGGCACCGCCACCCGCGAAAGGCAACATGTAAAGCGTAGTTGCCCGTGGCATAAATTGCCTTCAATCCAATTGCACGTGGCGCTTCTTTGGGGAGAGCACGACCCCTCTGCGCTCGAAGACAGAGTAGCAGAAATCGACTTTGGGGCAAGTTGGTGCTTGGTCCGCGATGGTTCCGCGCCGGGCGGAAGCGGCGCACATGCGCCTGCCGTGTCTTCGGTTTGGGGTGACGCCCCTGGCAAGCCCAAAACCGTGCAGTTACCCGCGGGCGCAGGAGGCTTCCCTCAGCCCAACTTTGATCGTGATTGTGTCCTGGGTGTTCGACAAGTTCACGTCCGAGATGACTGGAGGATGGTCTCAATGGTCATCGCAGGGGAGCGCTGAACGGTCCACTCGTCGTTCCGTTCGAGAAGGATTGCGCCAACGGCCGGATGATGGTCTCGTTGGAAAGATACTGGCGATCAAGACAATACTAGATCCCAGTCTCCTTTCCTCCGCCAACTGCTCCGACACAACCTGTTGTCCGTCAGCCATGCCACCTAAACAGCGGTGTGAAGCGAATGTCGGTATCGGTAGTTGCGTGCCCCCGCAACCAAAGACAACACGACATATCAGCGACATACCAAAGCCCCGGCGCACCAGCCCGGGGCTTTCGCTTTGATGCGGTCAAGCAGGGGTCAAGAAATCGACCCTTCCAGAAACGAGATTGCCCGCCATAGGCGCGATCGGAGTTACCCCTCCTTCCGTTCTGCACTGGCCCCCGTTTCGACCGGACACCTCGGCATAGGCAGGGAGGCTTGAGGCTATCCTCAAGCACAGGCTCATGTCGGACGACTATCAAAGGATCGAAGTCATCACCGGCGCGGCGCGTCGTCGGCGCTGGACGACCGAGGAAAAGCTGCGCATCGTCGACGAGACGCTGCGCACGGGCGAGAGCATCTCGATCGTCG
>NZ_JAMHWM010000036.1:0-2662 GCF_035910975.1 Sphingomonas sp. | reverse complement strand
CGGCTCATCCCGTGCGAAACCGTGCTCACCATCGAGTCGAACCGCTTGGACACCCCGGTGATCGGACTCGTGAAGGAAGCTGTCTGGCACGACGGCCGACTCATCGTGCCGGTGGGGGCTGAAGTGCATGGTCGTGCCTCGACCGACCGGGCGCGTGAGCGCCTCGCGGCGCAGGGAACGTGGCGGATCGTCTGGCGCTCGCCGGGCGCCGACCACGGTGACGAGCTGGCGGTGCAGGGGCTCGCGTTGAATCGTGAACGCGACTCGGTCACCGGCACGTGGGGCTTGCATGACGGTTCCGCCGGTCTGCGGGGCGACGTGCTTCGCACGAACGATTGGCATGAGGTGCAGCTTTTCGCCGCAGCGTTCCTGTCGACCGCCACCGCGGCGCTCCAGGATACGCGCACCACGGCCACGCTCTTGGGCGAAACGCTTACCCCCACGACGACCACGCGCAATGCCGCGCTCGCGGGCACGGGCGCCGTCCTCCGCGAATATGCGAATCAGATCCGCCAGTCGATCGATCGCGACGGCGTCTACGTCCGCGTGCCCGCCGGCAAGGCGTTTTATCTCTACGTCACCGAAACCCTCGACCTCGGGCGGGCCCGTCACGGCGCCGCCTCTCTTTCAACCCATGCGCCTTAGCCTTCTCTTCCTTTCCATGTTGGTGGCGGTGACTGGCTGCCAGTCGGCACCTCGTCCAACTCCACCTCCCGTTGCTGCGCCCGTGCCGCTGTCCGTGCCGTCCCTTGAGCTACAGGAAAAGACACTCCGGCAGCAGCAACAAATCCAGGCGCTGATCGCGCAGAACGAAGCGCTGCTGGCGCGCGTGCGTGAACTGGAAACTGCGCCACCCGTTCCGCCGGTGCCGGTTCCGGCCGTGCTGCCGCCGGCCATCCTTCAGCCGGTCGCGGCCGAGTCGGTGAAATTGGAGCCCGCACCGCCGCCCACACCGCCCGCGCCAATCGTTCCGCCACCGTCCGCTGAACCGGCCATCCTGCCGAACGCCGACGGGCTGATCGATCTCACGGCTCTCCTCATCCAGACGCGGGATGGCGACGACGTGAATCCGTTCGCCGTGCGGAGCCTGCCGGCGGACGCGATCCGCGAAGTGACTCTGCACGTGCAGGGCGTGATCGGGGGAGCCGCCCCGTGCGCCTTGATCAACCAGCGCACCGTCCAGCCCGAACAAACCATCGAGTCGCTGACGTTGGTCGGCATCGAGCCCAACGCCGTCCTGGTCCGGCACGCCGGACATCTCCTTCGACTGCCGGTCGCGGAAAAATCCGTGCGCATCCGGCTTCCGCTTTGAACACAACCATGCCGCTTTACGCCGCCACTGTTGTTGGGCCGCAGGGTCGTCGCTTCGCCGTCACCGAGGATGCGCGCGACGCCGCCTCGCTGCGCGAGGCGCTCCGCCGGCGGAATCTGTGGCCGCTGCACATCGCCGCGGCCCAGCCGCCGGCCGGCCTCAGCCGGGCGAGACTCTCGTCACGGGATTTCGTCGCGCTGCTGCATCAATTGGAACTGCAGCTCCGCGCCGGGGTGACCGCGGATGTGGCGCTCGCGCAACTCGCCGGCGATGCCCCGACGGGCGACGCGCAGCGCATGCTCGCGCACATTCATCGCGAGGTTGCGGCCGGTCGACCGATCCATGAGGCGTGCCGTTTCTTCGCACGGCAGTTTCCGCCGCACATCGCGGCAGTGATCGCCGCGGGTGAAGCCTCCGCGCAACTTCCCGTGGCATTGCACTCGCTCGCCGAGCACCTCGCCGGCGCGGAGGAGTTGCGACGCACCGCACGGCGCGCGCTCATCTATCCGACGGTCGTGCTGACGGCGACCACGGGGCTGATCGTATTCCTGCTCGGTGGCGTGGTGCCGCAGTTCGCGGCGATCTTTTCGACGCTGCATCTCGACCTGCCGGTGCTGACGCGCGTCCTCATCGCCGCGAGCGAGTGGTTGCGCCACAGCTGGCCCTTGCTGGCGAGCGGAACGTTCGCGGTTGTCGGTGCCGCCTGGTTCCTGCGTGGCTCGCGCCGCTTTCGGTTCACCCGCGATGCGCTGCTCCTCCGCACACCCGTCTGGGGCGAGGTGATTCGCTGCGTCGCGACGGCGCGATTCGCGGCGCACGCGCGATTGCTGGTGGAAGCGGGCATCCCGCTTCTCGATGCGCTTGAGCAAGGCGCCGACCTTACGGGCAACGCGGTGCTCGCGAGGCAGATTCACGTCGCGCGCGACGGCGTCGCTGTGGGCCGGCCTCTGCACGCGGCGCTGCCCGCTTCGCACGGGTTTCCCGCGTTTTTCATCGCGGCCCTCAAGTCGGGTGAAACGACCGGCCAACTCGGAGCGGCGCTGCGCCACATTGAAACCTACGCTTCGGCGCAGGCGCGCGACCGACTCGCGACTGCGCTCGCGCTCTTGGAGCCGACCATTCTCGCCACACTCACTGCCGTCGTGGGGGTGATCGCGCTCTCCTTCTTTCTCCCGCTCTTCGCGCTATTGGGAGGCGTCAGCGCCCGCTGAAGCATGAAGCCGTTACCCGATCATTGTGGGCGCAACGCGCGCGGATTTTCGCTGCTGGAAATCGTCCTCGTGCTTTTTGTGCTCGGCGCGCTGGCCGCCGTGCTCACGCCTTCGGTCCGCGAAATCATCGAACGGAGCC
>NZ_JAMHWM010000035.1:0-1094 GCF_035910975.1 Sphingomonas sp. | reverse complement strand
GCTACCAGACCCCGGCGGCGAGGTTGTGCGCAAATGCCTTGACGAGATCGAGCGGCTGACCGCCCACATCCTCGAACTCGAAAACGAGCTTGCCGCCGGCGTGCATACCTGCGGCCCGACGTGCCGCAAAACGCCGGTGTGCGCTGAGCGGGCGGACTTGCGCGAGGCGATCAGATCCTGCCTTGTGTACTGGCTCGGCGGCGAAAGCCCGGACGATTGCCCACACACGGTCGCCAAGATCAAAGCGTTGTGCGACTGGGATTCGCAACTCCCCGCCGCACGGAGCGCGCCATGAACATACTGGAACGCCTGCGCGCCGCCCGGTCTGCCGCCGTGACGTGCTCGGCGAGCAGGCATGCAGCCGAGATTGGCGAGACGATGGCGCGGTATGAGTGTTACCCGCTGACCGATGACCCAGGCGAAGCGCAGGAGGCTGGCGAGTCCATTGCCGCGACGGTGGCGGCGCTGTGGGAGGCGCGGGCAGAGGTGGAGAGGCTGCGCACGGATTTGGAAACGGCGGAACGCGCCCTCGACGCACAAACAGATTTCCGCGCAGAGATCGCACGCCTGCGGTCGAACCTCGCAGTGATCGAGGACGAAAAGAACGCCTACATCGAGTATGTAGGCGACGCGCTGGGGCAGGATCATGACGGCGAAACGCTATGGGACGCCGCGCAACGAGTCCTGTCCGAGCGGGACTGTCTGCGCGCCGACGCCGCCCGCCTCGACTGGCTGGCCGATCCGAACAACCAGATCGGCAACGTGGAACTGCCTACCGAATGCGTGCTCGCGCACCCCGAGTCGATGCGCGCGGCGATTGATATGGCGATGAGGATGGAGTGATGCGCCAGGGCCGAATTCCTAATTGCAATCTGGGCAGATTTGGGCAGATTCGATACTGGATATTAGGAGTCCGGGAACGGAGCATCAGGCGGGGTGAAGTTCGCCGTCCACCGCGCGCCGGTCTCGTAGATGACCTCGTCGATGTGGCCGATCCAGAAATTCACGTTGGTGTCGCCGCCGATGATCAGCGGCGCGCCGTTGTCGTACAGCGCGCCGCTCACGGTCTGCGATATGGCGGAGCTCCCGTTGAG
>NZ_JAMHWM010000034.1:0-2720 GCF_035910975.1 Sphingomonas sp. | reverse complement strand
CGCGATCAGCGGGCGGGGATCTACGAGTACATCGTCGACGCTCTTGTGCGTGGGATCCAGGACGGCGGGAACTTGAAGGACCTGCGCGAGGCGTCGGCGGCGGTCGACGCGTATTGCGAGGGGTACACGCGGGCGTACGGGACCGAGACGCCGCTGGGACCGAAGGTGGCGGCGGCGCGGATGGAGCTCAAGTCGCGGCTGTCGGCGGCGGAGGAGAAGGCGGCGCGGACCTCGGTGGCGAAGCCAAAACCACTGGAAGGGCCGGAGGCGACGGGGCCGGCGCCGATGCCCGAGCCGGCGCCGACGGGCAAGCCGTGGAAGCCGCTGGTGATCACCGGGGCGGTGCTGACCGGCGTGGCTGGGCTGTCGATCGCGGCCTCGGTGTACGGCGGGGTTTCGGGGATCGGCTTGAGCCGCGATTACGACGCGATGTGTACGA
Source organism: Sphingomonas sp. (assembly GCF_035910975.1). Taxonomy (GTDB): domain Bacteria; phylum Pseudomonadota; class Alphaproteobacteria; order Sphingomonadales; family Sphingomonadaceae; genus Sphingomonas. The sequence goes on along the minus strand of NZ_JAMHWM010000034.1, from coordinate 2,281 downwards.
AGGATGACCCGTCGGCGAGCTGCCAGGACCTGCTCGCCAAGGGCACGGGTGCGAACCGCCTGGCGGTGTCGGGGGCGGTGTTCGGGGCGCTGCTGCTCGGGGCCGGCGTGCCGCTGCTGGTGATCGGGATGAAGCGCAAGCGGGCGAATCGGCAGGCGCTCCAGCCCTTGCTGGCGCCGGGTTTTGTCGGCGTCGGGCTGCGCGGCAGGTTCTAGTCAGGCGCGCGTGAGCGCGGAGGTGACGACGCCATCAATTTTTATGGATACTCCTGACCAGGCAAAGCGCGGCATCAGACACGATATCGCCGCACCGCGAGGATACCGATTGCCAGGGTCCGCGAAACCCACTGCGAGGTCGACGCGCAATGGGTGAGCGTCAGATCGGGCAGCCGTCGCCGTCGGCCCGGCCGTCGCGGACTTCGGGGACATCGGGGCACTTGTCATAACGGTCCGAGATGCCGTCGCCGTCGCGGTCGACCACGGGGCAGCCGTCGCGCAGCGAGCCGGGTTGTCTGGGGCAGGAATCCGAGCCGTCCGGGACGCGGTCGCCGTCGCTGTCGGTCGGCGTCGTGATCGGTGTGGGGCGCGAGACGGGTCCGCTGGTCGCCCGGAGCGAGGGCGCTGGGGGCGTCTGCGCGGGCGCCGGCGCGTGAGCGCAGGCGAGGAGCAAGGCGGGGAGCAGGAGGCGAGCGTGACCCATGGTGGCGCGGACGGTATCATTTCGCGCCCGCGGCGACGCAGCAGAGATGCGCCCGCTCGCGGTGTTCTGGATAAGTGCGCGGGATGCGCTGAATCTGTTCACATTTCCACGATCACTTTCAGGGCCTTGGTATCGGCGGCGGCGGCGAAGGTTTCGTAGGCCGCGAGCATCTGGCTGAAGTCGAACCTGTGGGTGATCAGCTGGCGGGCGTCGATACGCTTCGACGAGACGATCTTGAGCAACATGGGGATCGACGCGGAATCGACCAGGCGGGTGGTGATCGTCACGTTGTGCGACCACAGGCGCTCCAGATGCAGGTCGACCTTCTTTCCGTGGACGCCGATGTTGGCGATGGTGCCGCCGGGGGCGACGATATCCTCGCAGAGCTTGAAGGTCTCGGGGATGCCGACGGCCTCGATGGCGGTGTCGACCCCACGTCCGGCGGTCAGGGCCATCACCTGCCGGGGCGCGTCGCCGCTGGCGCTGTTCACGGTGTCGGTCGCGCCGAAGCGCTTCGCGACCGCGAGGCGGTTGTCGTCGATATCGATCATGATGATCTGCGACGGCGAGTACAGCTGGGCGGTGAGCAGCGCCGCGAGGCCGATCGGCCCGGAGCCGACGATGGCGATGCTGGACGCGACCTGGACCTTGCCATTGAGCACGCCGCACTCGAAGCCGGTCGGCAGGATGTCGCTGAGCATGACCAGCGCCTCCTCGTCGCTGTCTGGCGGGATCGGGTAGAGGCTGGTGTCGGCGTGCGGGATGCGGACGAAGTTGGCCTGGGTGCCGTCGATGCTGTTGCCGAGCATCCAGCCGCCGGTCGTGCAGTGCGAATACATGGCCCGGCGGCACCATTCGCAGCGGCCGCAGGCGGTGATGCACGAGATCAGGACCCGGTCGCCCGGCTTGAAGCTGGTGACGGCCGGGCCGACGGCGTCGACGATGCCGACACCCTCGTGACCGAGGGTGGTGCCAGGACGGCAGGTCGGGACGTCGCCCTTGAGGATGTGCAGGTCGGTGCCGCAGATCGTGGAGCGGGTGACCTTGACGATCGCGTCGCCGGGGCCCAGGAGGGCCGGCTTGGGGCGGTCGTCGAGGCTCTTTTGGCCTGGGCCGTGAAATACGAGTGCTTGCATGATCGGACTCCGGGTGATGCGAACCTGGGCAAGAGAGCACGGGTATGGTGAGCGGGCAAAGGCGAGCCCGATGTGGCAAGTCCTGCCATTCCTTCTTCTCGGCGATAACCTCCGGGTAGACTAACCTCGGATTGTGTTAGGCTACGGGCCTTGCGCGCTTTCAACGCTTCCCTCGTCGTCATGCTCTCGGTCGCGGCCGGATGCGCGGTGCTCCAGGAGGACCGGCTCGATCGCCGTCATGGCGCGCGCCGGGTCCAGGAGCGCCAGGTCGCCAGCCTGGCCGCCGGCGCGGTCGACTTCGACACGCAGGTGCGCCCGATCCTCGAGGCGCGCTGCGTGGCGTGTCACGCCTGCTACGACGCTCCGTGCCAGCTCAAGCTCGGGTCCTCGGAGGGGATCGATCGCGGGGCCAACCCGAACAAGGTCTATGACGCGCTGCGCCTGCG
>NZ_JAMHWM010000033.1:0-9742 GCF_035910975.1 Sphingomonas sp. | reverse complement strand
CTTCGACCGCTTCCCGCAAAGCGCCGTATCCGCTCGATCGACAGGCATATCGGCGGCGCAACGTCATCGAGCGCTTCTTCTGCCGCCTCAAGAACTGGCGCCGAGTCGCAACCAGATACGATCGCCACGCCGCAAATTATCTCGCAGCGATCGCTCTCGTCGCCGCCGTCACGGAGTGGGCGCAATGAGTCCTCAACCTAGTCTGCCTGCTGCTTGCCTACGCAGCGCGCCGTGATTTCGCGGATAAGGGATTCCTCGTCCGTCACCGGCGACTTGCGAAACGACGTCGCGTCCTCTGGATTGAACCTGTACGTCGCGCCCATATAGACCGCCTCGTAGGACCCGGTCGTGTTGATGACCCAGTCTCCGGCATTGCCCACCGTGTCGACAAGGCCAAACGGGCTACGTTCGTCCGGGTAGGCGTCGACAGGCTTCAACGCTGGAGGAGGCTCGCCCACTGCTGGCAGGCCTGGAATGTTGGCGCGCGCCTGATCGATCCGGTTTCCCCATGGAAATACCCGCCCGTCCGTGCCACGAACCGCAAGTTCCCATTCGAGGTCCGTGGCAAGACGCTTGCCGCGATGGGTGCAGTAGAGAATGGCTTCCTCGCGTGTCATCGGCGCCGGACAAGTGCTGCAGGCAATCTCGCCAAGACCCGGTGCCAAATCGCCGCCCCCTGTCACCTGGTCGCTCTCGGCGCTCTCAATGACCGCGAAGATATCGGATAGATCCTTGCCGAGCCCGGCAAGCGGTTCAAAGCCGGCCGCGTCAACGGCGGACGCGTTGCGAATCGAATTTAGCAGGAAGGAGCCCCTCGGTCCGAGCAGCCCTTCCCTTGCGAACTGTTCGGCGAGCGGCGTGTATTCGCTTACCGTGGGCGGTCTAACGTCGATCCAGTAGCCCGCGACAAGCTGGCGTTTCTCCAGGTCGCGCTCGTGCAGCCAGTTCCCAGGAGGGATGAATGCCATGCCCGGATGGGCTTCTATCTCATCGGTCGCCGGGATGGTGAGCCGAAGAAACTTGCCGACCGGGTCAAAGCTGCCTGAGAGAGCGAGGTGGAAGGCCAGATACCGGTCCGAGCCATCGGCATAGTTTGCCTCGACCCGGACGATGACATCGCCGGCCGGCACCCAGCCGCGCACCGAAGCTCCTTGTGCGGCCTCTTCGGACAGGACCGTGCGGCGATTGCCGTCGGGAGCCTCGGCAGTCGTCACCACACGTACATTGGAGGCAATCGTGGAGATCTCGCCGAGGTCGACTTCGATCACCACATGCTGCCAGTAGAACCATGCGCCGACCACGACAAGAAGCGCGGCAACGGCGCCGCTACCGATCAGCGCGCGACGGATCCTTGAGACCGTCCGCTGTCTGCGCGCGTTCGTCGATACTGTACGACGGTCAAGGCGGATGGCCTCACCGCGCATGTGATAATCGACATCCTGACCGGCAATCACCCCATCGGCGGCAACGCTTTCCGCCGCCTTGGCGATCACCGCCACGAGATCGACACGAGATTGATTGCCCGACAGCAGAGCGGCCAGCACCAGGCTGAGGCGACTCGCCCGTTCGCTCTTGAATGCGATCGCACTTTCGTTCGCCCCCGCCGCGAAGACTGACAGTCGCGGGGCGCGCGTGCCGAGGGCCCATAGCAAGGGCGCGAACGCTCCGGCATGGCAACAATCGAAGATCAGCACCGCCCGGTCCGGGTCGACAGCCTTCAACAGCCAGTCGAGCAGCTGTTGGCCCCACAGCACGATCGCGTCCTCGGGCCCCTCGCGAACGGAAACCGTGATACCCGCGTCGACGTCCAACCATGCGTGACCGTAGAGATAAATCAGGTGAAGCGTGCCCGCCGGCGCGTCAGCGATATCGGCTCGGTAGGCCGCTGCACAGAACGCGGAGGCCTCGGCAAATGGCGAGAAAGAGTTGTTCACAACCCCGGCTACGACTGCGGCATCTGGAACAGGCTCGAGCGAAAGATGTTCCGGCGTGGCGCCGTCTAGCGCCACGAAAGTGATCCTACCGAGCCGCGCCACCGACTGCCTACCCTACCAGCGGAAGAAGTCCGTCATCGATGTCTCCTCCGGGCCCAGCGTGGTAACCGCCTTCGGCGCAGCGGCGATTACTTTCTGAAGCGTCACCGGTGTCGCCGCGCCGAGATGGAAGCACAGCAAGGCAGAAGCCGTCCCGTTGATGTAGAGCGCCGGCATGATGCCCCCGACCGCGACCATGCCGAGCGTGGTGATCCAATAGATCGGTGCCTTGGAATACTTGGGCAAGGCGCCGGGGCGCCTGGACAGGCCATACCAGTGCAGGATTTCAGCGGAGATGCCACCAAGTAGGGCGAACGCAACTTGCGCAAGAAGAGTATCAACCGACATCATTTCCCCCCAAGGTGATCCGTGGCATCTGGCAAGATGAAAGGAAGCCATTGTAACCTGCGGCTTCGCCGGTGCCACCGATATTCATGCCGCCGCATCGGCAGCTGGGAGCATTTCCAGCTCCGCTTCGTCGAAGGCACGGGTTCCCCGCGCGGCGGCTTCTGCCGGCCTCCCATTGGCTAGGCGGCCTGCCCGGCAGACCGTACAATCAGGTCGCTATCCTCGGCGAGCGACTTCTCGATCTCGCCGGAATTCCATCTTGGGCCCGCCCCACCGAGCGGAAGCGAGGAACCATTACACGGAACTAGTGCGGCGGGGGCGCGCCCGAAAGTCAAGCGTCGGAGGACTGCTCGGCGATCCTGGCGCCTGCGGCGGGCGCACACACCCTCGTCGTAGGAAATCGTAGTTTTGGGCTATTGTAGGATGCTGTAGCGTAAGTTTGGTTGCGGAGGCAGGATTTCATGTTAACTTGCGGAAGCCGCCAGCGCCAGACTTCGCCCGTCGTCTGTGCGCCATGGAGGGCCGTATGGGACTGTTTCGCAGCGCGGCGTAGTCCATTCGTTCATCGAACCGCTTGAATTGTTCGCCAAGTCGCCCATCGTGTCGGTATACGCGAACGGCCGAGGACGCCCTTTCCGGCCATTCGCGATTCAGCAGTCTCGCATTGCAGTATCCCGTTAGCCGCCATTTGGTCGCCGGCTGCGTCAGTTGATTTGGAGCTCAGACGGCGCACCATACTACGGCATCGTGGACGCGATTGGGGCAAGATCGGGGAAATCAGAATGCGCAGACGGAAAACACGCTGATCTCGTCCGACTTTGACGCCACTGACCTGGCGCAGGAGGCTAAGGCCTTCCAGGCCGACATCGCGGTGCGGGCAGGTCGTCTTCCACAAGTTCATCAAGCTGCCGACCGTCCACCTAACGCCGAAGTCGATGGACGCAAACTTAAACGCGTACTGATATAGTTCGACCAGATTTCAGTAACGAATCACACGGCCCCTTTTCGGCGTCTCCTTGGTACGACCATTTCATCGACGATTTCGAAAGTGGAAGGATCACCCATGCCCTTCGTTCGCAAGGAAATTCGCAGCCTCGGCGCGACGTGGAATGACACCACGCTCTGGTACGCCAAGGCGGTCGGGAACCTGAAGGAGCGGCCCTTCACCGACCCGACGAGTTGGTGGTTCCTCGCCGCGATACACGGCTTCCACCCGGTGGTCTGGACTGAGTTCGGCTTCATGGACGACCAGACCCCGATGCCGAAGGCCGACCTCCTCGCCCTCTGGGCGCAGTGCCAGCATCAGACTTGGTACTTTCTGCCCTGGCACCGTGGCTACCTCTATGCCTTCGAGGAGATCGTCCGCAGCGCGGTCGTCGCCGAGGGTGGGCCTGCCGACTGGGCCCTGCCCTACTGGAACTACAGCAAGGACGGCACCGCGGCCGCGCGGGTGCTGCCGGAGGCCTTCGCGGCGCAGACGCTGCCGGACGGGTCGGACAACCCGCTCTTCGTCCCGCGGCGTTTCGGCGACGGCACGCTGCCGATCACCGTGCCGTCGCTCTCGGTCTCGCTGCAGGCCCTCGGCGCCACGACCTACACCGGCGGCAACGACGACATCCCGCCGGGCTTCGGCGGACCGGTGACGCCTTTCCACCACGGGCCCGAGACCGAGACGGCGAACGGCGCTCTCGAGTCGCTGCCGCACAACAACATCCACGGCGACATCGGCGGCGCCGAGCCGGGGACGGATCCGAACCAGTGGTTCAACCTCGGCCTGATGTCGATGCCGATCACCGCCGGCCTCGATCCGATCTTCTGGCTCCACCACGCCAACATCGACCGCCTCTGGTCGATCTGGAAGGCGATGCCCGGCCACGCCGACCCGACCGACGGCGACTGGCGCGATGGCCCGACCGACCGCACCTTCGCCATGCCGCTGAGCGACGGTACGTTCTGGCAGTTCAACGCAAGCGCGGTCACCGACACCCGCGGCCAGCCGCTCGACTACAGCTACGACGACGAGACGCCGCCGACGCTGGCCCCGCGGGTCGCGATGCGCATGGCCGGGCTCGGCGGAAGGGCGGTGGCACCCGCCGGTGCCACCGCGGTCAGGGAGGCACAGATGGCCGCGAGCGGACCCGAACTCATTGGTGCGAGCGATGGCGAGGTCCGCGTCGCCGGTCGCACCCGCACGGAGGTGCGGCTCGACGAAGCTGGGGTCCGCACGCTGCGCACCAGCCTCGCTCGCGCCGCCGCGGCCGGCCCCGGCGCGACGCAGGAGCCGGCGCGGCTCTTCCTCAAGGTCGAAGGCGTCCGCGGGACGGCCGATGCGGCGGTCTACTACGTCTACGTCGACATCCCGCCGAATGCCCGCCCGGCCGACTTCCCCGACCGCCTCGCCGGCACGCTGTCGCTCTTCGGGGTGTCGGACGCCTCCGCCGCCAGCGGGCCGCATGCCGGCAACGGCTTCAACCAGGTCTTCGAGATCTCGGGGATCGTCGACGCCCTGCACCTCTCGGGCGACGACCTCGCCAGGCTCGACGTCCAGTTCGTTCCCTCCAATCCCGCGAGCGAGGCCTCGACGTTCACCGTCCGCCGCGTCAGCGTCTTCAAGTTCGGCGAGTAGCGGGCGGTGCGCCCGCCGCTTCCATTCCTGCGACGGTTTCGCCGCGGCCCGGCCCCGTGGCTGCTCGCCGCGAGCCTCCTCGGCTGGGCGATGATGGCCGTGTCCGGGGCTGGTCACGCGCCGGCCGCCCGGATGGTCGCCCTGTGCTCCGGCGCGGAAATCGCCTGGCCGGTGCCAAATGCCGGTGCCGACACCGGAGCCGCTGCCGGTCACCGGCCGGGAGCGATCGCATGGCTCGCGATGATGCTGGCGATGGCGCCCCTCCTCCGCACCGAGGGCGGCCTGCTCTGGACCGCGGCGCTTCCCCGGCGGCGCTGGCACGCCATCGCGGCGTTCGCCGCCGCCTTCGCCACGCCGTGGCTCGCGCTCGGCATCGTCGTCCTTGCGATCCCCGCGCCGCCCCCCGCGACGCTCGCGGCCGGCGCGCTCCTCGTCTCCGTCTGGCACTGCGCGCCGGCGCGGCAGCGCTGCCTCAACGCCTGCCACGCCCGCCCGTCGGTCCGCGCCTTCGGCCCGGCCATGTTGGGCGACGCGGGGCGCTGGGGCCTGCGCAACGGCACCCTCTGCGCCGCCATCTGCGGACCGGCGATGCTTCTCGCCACGAGCCTGCCCTACCACCTGCCGGCGATGGCGGCCGCGGTCCTGCTCGGCACCATCGAACGTCGCCGACCGTCGCTGCCGCCGGCGTGGCGGCTCCCCTTCTCCGGCGCGGACGCGCTGCCTTGGCAGTCCCGCCAGATGACCCTCCCGCCGAGGCCGGCCCAGACCTGAGGATCTGCCATGCGCTTCTTCATCAAGGCCTACCCCATGCACGAGGCGGAAGTTTCCGCCCTCGCCGACGAGCAGGCGGCGGGCGCCGTCGACGGCGACATCCACGACGGCCTCGTGACCGGGACGGCCGACGCGGAGGCGATCGAGCGCCTCGCCGCCCGCGGCATCGTCGTTCAGGCTCTGGCCCCCGTGCCCACGGGCGGTGCCGCGGCCGGCGGAACGCTGGAGTCGGCGCCGGCGCCTCAGACCCCCGCGCTGGCTCCCGGCCAGCCGTCGCTGCAAGGCGGTCACGCGGACGCCGCCGCCGCCGGGGGGGCGCCCGGATACTGGCTCGCGGAGGTTCTCGAGGTCAGCGACGAAACGATCCACGTTCTCGCCACCGTCGGCGCCGAGATCGTCGAGCGGGACCCGTCCGGCCGGTTCGTGGTGCGCGCGAGCGACGGCGAGGCCCTTCGGCGCCTCCCCTTCGTCCGGGATCCGCAACCCTACGGCGTCGCCGACACCCTCCAGCCGGCGGCGCAGAACCTCGCCCTGAAGGAGGAGCAGGCCGACGGCGAGCCACCGGGCACCCGGAATCTCGCGGTCCGTCGCGCTGACCCCGGCGGCGCCGTCCTCGAGAGCTCCCGAGATCCCGGCCCGGTCACCGCCGGGCGCTTCGAGGCGATCTGCCACGAACCGGCGGAGCGCGAGGCGGTCGCCGACGCGATCGGCGCGCTCGGCGGCACCATCGTCATGAGCGCCGGCCGGGCGGTGCGCTTCACCCTCAACACTGCCGACGTTGCCAGCGTCGCCGCGCTCCCCGGCGTCGCCAGCGTCGCCGCCGCCCGCGCCGCTCGCCTGCGCTGCGACATGGCGCGCGAGATCGTCGGACTCGGGCGCCCCGGCGCGGTACCGGGAACGCTGCCCTACGACGGCCGCGGCGAACTCGTCGGCGTCGCCGACACCGGCCTCGACGAGAGCCATCCCGACTTCGCCGCGAAGACGGTCACCGTCATCGCCCTCGGCCGGCCGGGCGACGGCTCCGACCCCGACGGCCACGGCACCCACGTCGCCGGCACCATCGTCGGCGACGGCACCGCCTCCGGCGCCGGTGCGCCACTCCGAGGCATCGCACCGGCGGCCGACCTGCACTTCCAGTCGGTCCTCGACGCCAACGGCGGCCTCGGCGGCCTGCCGGACACGCTCGCCGACCTGCTGCAGCCGGCCTACAACGCCGGCGTACGCGTCCACAACAACAGCTGGGGCGCCTATATACAGTCGCGCTACGACAGCATGGCGCTCGACATCGACGACTTCGTCTTCGCCAATCCCGACTTCGTGGCGGTCGTCGCCGCCGGGAACGAGGGCAGCTGTCGGCCCGGCCTCTCCGCGAAGCCGGGCTTCGTCGACTTCCCCTCGCTCGGCTCGCCGGCGAGCGCCAAGAACGCGATCACCGTCGGCGCCAGCCGCAGCAGCCGGACGAGCGGCGGCTATGCGACGATGACCTGGCGCAGCGGCTGGCCCGAGGACTTCGCGGCGGCGCCGATCGCCGGCGAGACCGTGTCGGGCGACCCGCAGAGCCTCGCCGCCTTCAGTTCGCGCGGACCGTGCGACGATTTCCGCATCAAGCCCGATGTCGTCGCCCCCGGCACCGACATCGCCGCCACCCGATCGAAGAACGCGCCGCTCGCCCACTTCTGGGGTGCCTACCCGAACAACCGGCACTATGCCTTCATGGGCGGGACGAGCATGGCCTGCCCGATCGTCGCCGGCTGCGCGGCCCTCGTCCGGCAGTACTACCGGGAGGCGCAGGCTCACCCGGCGCCGAGCGCGGCGCTGGTCAAGGCGACGCTCGTCAACGGCACGACGGTGCTTTCCGGCGGCGATGCTGCCGCGCTGCCGGACGGCCGGCCGAACTTCCACCAGGGCTTCGGCCGCATCGATATGGCGCTCACCCTGCCGGATCCGGTTGCGCCGGCCTTCGAGGTCTTCTTTATCGACACTTGGCAGCGCGATCCGGGCTTCCGGTTCAGCACGCGCAAGGGCCGCTTCCGCTGGGAGTTCGACGTCCACAAGCCGGGCGAGCTCCGCATCGCTCTCGCCTGGACCGACTACCCTGGCCGGAGCCTGCAGAACCAGCTCAGGATCATCCTCGACACCCGCCGCGGCGGAGGCACCTTCAACTGGGTCGGCAACGAGAGAGGCGTGCGGCTGCTCGACTTTCCCGCGAGCGATCCCCGCCAGAACCTCTCCGGGCAGACCAATATCCTCCTGCGCGATCCTCAGAACAACGTCCAGGTGATCCGCGCCGACGTGCAGCCTGGGTCGCACACGCTGGCGATCTTCGCCGACAGCCTGATCCGGCTGCCACAGGACTTCGCCTTCGTCGCCACCTATCCCGTCGGCGGCGCCACCGTGGGAGTCTTCTGACCATGCGTGTCCATGCGATCGAGGCCGCCGAAGGCGACTGCCTACTCATCGAGGACGGCGGCGCCTTCGCCCTCGTCGACGGCGGCATCGCCGGCACCTTCGACACGCGGCTGATGCCGCACCTTCGCTCCGCGCTCGGCGGCGGAGGGCGGCTCGAGGCGGTCATCGTCAGCCACGTCGACCGAGACCACATCACCGGGATCCTCGACCTTCTTGCCGAGATCGAGCGTGCCCGCGCCGACGGCGAGGCCGATCCGGTGGCGATCGACGACCTCTGGCACAACAGCTTCGGCTCGACGCTCGACGAGGCGGACGGAGCGCTGTTTGCTAACCTCCAGGCGATGATGAGCCAGGCGGGGCGCGCCAGCGTCACGGCGGCAAACGGCTCGATCGCTATGCTCGGGATCGCCGAGGGCGCGAAGCTCCCGCGCATGGCGAGCAAGCTCGGCATCCCGCTGAACGGCTTCTTCGGCGGCGCGCGCATCGTGGCGAACGGCGGCAGAGCTCCCGCATGGACCCTCGGCGGCAGCCGCATCGCCGTCGCCGGGCCGACGCCGGAAAACCTCGCCCAGCTCCGCAAGGAGTGGATCGAGTGGATCGAGAAGCACTTCGATTCCTTCGCGATAGGCGATGTCGCCGCGATGGCGAACGCCGACACGAGCGTCCCCAACCTCAGCAGCATCGTGCTTTTCGGCGAGACCCCAGACGGCGCCGTTCTTTTCACCGGCGACGCCCGCGGCGACCACATCCTGCAAGGCCTCGAGCGAACCGGCTTCCTCCCGGCGGGCGGAACGCGCGCGCTGCGCCTCCTGAAGGTCCAGCACCACGGGAGCGACCGCAACGCCACGAGCGAGTTCTTCGAGCGGCTGCCCGCCGACATCTACCTCTTGTCGGCGAACGGCCGGCACGACAATCCAGACACCGCGCTCCTCGCGATGATCGTGGACGCGGCCGTAGCGGGGGGCCGACATCCGCACATCGTCGTCACCAACGAGGCACCCTCGCTCGACTGGCTGCGCCGGAACCGACCGCCGGTGCAGCTCGGTTACACACTGACCGTGCGTGAGGAGAGCAAGCACGCCGTGGTGATCGACCTCGCAACCGGAGCGGTTGCCTGAACTCTCACGTCGCTGCGGAGGTAACCGTCCGGTCTGACCGCTACCGGCTCCAGCGCCAGGGGAGCAGTTCGTCGATCTTGGTGATCTTGTAGTCGGGGATTCGAGCAAGCGTGTCGGCCAGCCAGGCTTGCGGATCGACGCCATTGAGCTTGGCGGTTTCGATCAGGGTGTAGGCGATGGAGGCGGCCCTCCCCCCGGCCTCCGAGCCGACGAAGAGATAGTTCTTCCGGCCGAGAGTCATCACCCGTTCATTCTGCCCATGTCGGGCAGTTCGCTGTCGTCCACTACCCGTGGCATGCTCTGTTTGGCCGTCGCGTCCGTGTCGAGCGGCGCGATAACCGGAAGACGGGACAGTACGTCCATGTCGAGGTTCTGCCCGGCCTCGTGACGGTGCTCGCCGCGTGGATGCTCGATGCATCCGCCTGCGTTGGCATGGC
>NZ_JAMHWM010000032.1:0-167406 GCF_035910975.1 Sphingomonas sp. | reverse complement strand
GTAGGAGTCTGGGCCGTGTCTCAGTCCCAGTGTGGCTGATCATCCTCTCAGACCAGCTAAGGATCGTCGCCTTGGTGAGCCTTTACCTCACCAACTAGCTAATCCTACGCGGGCTCATCCCTTGGCGATAAATCTTTGGACTTACGTCATCATCCGGTATTAGCTCAAATTTCTCTGAGTTATTCCGAACCAAGGGGCAGATTCCCACGCGTTACGCACCCGTGCGCCACTAGACCCGAAGGTCTCGTTCGACTTGCATGTGTTAGGCATGCCGCCAGCGTTCGTTCTGAGCCAGGATCAAACTCTCAAGTTTGATGTTCTACACCAGCGCCGGTGGAATGACCGACGTCGGCGCAGCTCATTTCAAGGAGCCGTTCCTGCACAAATACATATTACTGTGGATATGTATTAGGACATGTAGAGAACCCCGCGCCAGGCAAGCCTGACGACGCGGAACTCAATGGAACGGCTTGGTTTTCCGAGTATCCAGCACCTTGAATGCTGGACCCGGGGCCGCCGCCCACATGTCCCTTCATCTTGACCAACAATGTCAAAGAGCGTCAAAAACCGACGCCTTCCGTCACCCTCTTTTGGGAGGGCGACCTGGGCGCCTGGTTTTTGGTGACCGTCGAAGCGAACCGTGTGGCTCACCGCGTCGGTGGAGTGGCTTCTATGCCCGACCTCGATTCCCGTCAAACACTTTTTGCAATTTTATTGCAGATGCCGCCTATTGCATTGAAAAATAACGATTTACGGCATCGTAATTCACCATGGGCTACCCACCTCTGGTGACCGAATCAGCGCGAATCAACTCGAATCAGCCCGCAAACCCGGCCGAAACCGGGGGTAAATCGCTGCGCTCGCAGGTGCGCAGCGCGGTAATCTGGCGTTCGGGCACCCAGATTGTCGGCCAGATGATCGCCTGGGGATCGACCTTCCTGGTGATTCGTATCCTCAGCCCCTCGGATTACGGCCTGTTCGCGATGACGCAGGTCGTTCTGGTCCTGCTGAACATGCTCAACGGCTACGGTCTCGCCAGCGCGCTGATCCAGAAGGCCGAGGCCGACGAGCGATCGGTCCGCCAGTTGTTCGGCATGCTGATGATCCTGAATTTCGGTCTGGGCGCGATGCAGTTCCTCGCCGCCCCGCTGGCCGCGGCCTATTTCCGCCACCCCGAGGTCGCCGACCTGCTGCGCGTGCAGTCGCTCATATATATAACGACGCCGTTCGTGGCGCTTCCTTATGCGCTGCTCAGCCGGCGGATGGATTTCAAGCGGCAGGCGGCGGTCAACCTGGCGTCCTCTCTTGCCGGCGCGGTCGTCGCGCTGGCGGGCGCGCTGGGCGGGCTTGGCGTCTGGACGCTCGTCGCCGCGCCGCTCGCCATGTATCTGGTGAAGGCGGTCGGCATGATGCACGCCGCCCGCGCGTGGATGTGGCCGAGTTTCGATTTCCGCGGCGCGGGGGCGATGGCGCGCTATGGCGGGCTGATGGCGACGGGCCAGCTGTTCTGGTTCATCCAGAGCCAGGCCGACGTGTTCATCGCCGGGCGCTGGTTCGACGCGCATATGCTGGGCATCTATACGACTGCATTGTTCCTCGCGCAGATCTTCGTGTCGAAGTTCGTGCCCGCGCTGAACGAGGTCGCCTTCTCCGCCTATGCCCAGATCCGCCGCGGCGACGGCGCGGTCGCCGACGCCTTCCTCAAATCGGTGCGGCTGGTGCTGCTGCTCGGCATGCCCTTCTATCTCGGGCTCGCGGTCGTCGCCGATCCGCTCGTCCATGTCATGCTCGGGCCCAAGTGGCTGGAGACCGGGCCGGTGGTCGCGCTGCTCGCGCTCGCCATGCCGTTCATGACCGTGCAGGCCCTGCTCGCCCCGGCCAGCGACGCATGCGGCCACCCGGAGATCAGCGCGCGCAACTCCGCGACCGGCGCGGTGATCCTGGCCACGGCGTTCCTGATCGGGGTGCAGTGGGGCGTGCACGGCCTGACGATCGCGTGGATCGCCGCCTACCCGCTCTATCTCACGATCTGCGTGCGGCGGACGCTGCCGGTGCTCGACGCGAGCGTCGCCGACCTGTTCCGCGCCGCATCGGTGCCGGTACTTGCGGCGTTGGCGATGGCGGTGGTCGTCCTGCTGGTCGATCGCGCGCTGCCGCCGATCGGACCGGCCGGTCGGCTGGCGGCGCTGGTGGCGACGGGGGGCGCGATCTACGCCGCCTGGCTGATCCTGTTTGCCCGCGACACGGTGGTCGAGACGGTAGCGCTGATCCGCAACCGCTGATCGCCCCTCAGGCGTGCGCGATATAGTCGCGCATCGCCGATGCCTCCGCCTCGATCCGGTCGATACGATGCTTCACCAGGTCGCCGATCGAGACGATCCCGACCAGCGCCTCGCCCTCCAGCACCGGCAGATGGCGGATTCGCCGCCGCGTCATCAGCGAGAGCGCGCCAAGCACGGGCTCGCCAGGCGACACCGTCATGGCGGGGGCGGTCATCGCGTCGCGCACCGGCCGTTCGAGCGCCGCCGGGCCCTCCGATGCGAGACAGCGAATCACATCGCGTTCGGAAAACACGCCGGCGACACGGCCGCCATCCAGCACCGGCACCGCGCCGATCCGCCGTTCGGCGAGCAATTGCACCGCCTCGCCCATGGTGGCGCCCGCGTCGATCGCCACGACATCATGGCCCTTGCCGCCCAGGATAACCGCGATCGTCATCGCCTCTCTCCTCTCCGCTGCCTGTCGCGCCATCCTAGGCGCAATCGGCGCGCCGACCAAACGCGCAAAGAAAGAGGCCGGGCCCGCGACGACGCGCGGACCCGGCCTCCTTTCATTCCCGCGTGATCGGGGATCAGGCGGCCGGCGGCACCGCCTCGCCCTCATCGTTCCGCACCTTGCGCGGACGGCCGCGGCGCGGACGCTCGGCAACGCCATCGTCGCCCGTCGCCGATTCGGTCGAGATGGCCGGCGGCAGGAGCGCAGCGTCGAAGCCTTCGGTCGCGACCTCGGCGACCGGCTCGCGGCGCGGACGGCCGCGGCGGCGCGGTTCGTCGTTGGCGGCAACCGGGCGTTCCTCGCGCGGCTCGTTATAGCTTTCGCGGGGCGCGCGAGCCTGGCGGCGCGGGCGCTCCTCGCCGGCATCCTCGGCCACCGCGCCCTCGTCACGCGCCTCATCGTTCGCGCGATGTTCGTCGCGGTCACGGCGCGGGCGCGCCTCGCGAGGCTCGTCGCGATCACGGTCGCGGCGTGGACGCTCCGCGCGTTCGGCACGCTCGGCGCGTTCGCCGTCGTTCTGCTGATACCGGGCGGGGTTCGCTGGCTCGCCTTCGAAACCGAAGTCCTCGCCGCCGTCCTCGTCGCCCTCGTCCTCGCGCTGGCGCCGCCCCTGCCCCTGCTCCTCGAAGCGCGAGCGGTTCTCCGCCAGCACGCGGAAATAATGGTCCGCGAACTGAAGGTAATATTCGGTGGTCACGCGGTCGCCGCTGCGCTGGGCGTCCTGCGCGAGATTCTTGTATTTCTCGAGCAGCTGGGCGGCATTGCCGCGCGCGCGGTTATCGATGCGATTCCCGTTGTCCGGGCGACCGGGGTTACCCCCTTGACGCTGCCCGCCACGGCCGCGACGGCGGCCGGCCTGACGATTGTTCATCAAAATGGTCTGTCCTGTCCCAATACTGGCATCTGCCGGGACCCGCCGAAGCGGCCCGAATGCGGATGCGTGACATCCCCCCGGACAGCCCCGCCTTCCCAAGGCGAAGCGTCCCGCCAAAGGCCGCCGGACGTCAGCGGCTCTTGTAGCTTGATTGAGCGGGCCCCAGTCATCGCGACCATGCCATTTCAGCGACTTGGTAGCTGTTGCCTGCCCCGCCGCCATTCTTAGCGACAAGGGCCGGCCCCGCCAAGCATTATATTGTGCGCCCGCACGGACGCTTCAAGCAAGCACCAGACAGCGCGGCCGCCCGGCCAGATCGGGGCGCACGCTGAACTCGAAACCCTGGTCCGCGAATAATGCCGACGCCGCCTCCGCCTGGGTCGATCCGATCTCGATACACGCCACCCCGCCGGGCGCGAGTTGGCCGCGCAGCACCGGCGCGATCGCGCGATAATCGTCGAGCCCGTCCTCGCCCGCGAACAGCGCCGACGCCGGCTCCCAATCGCGCACCTCGGCGCCGAGTATCTCGCCGGTGCCGATATAAGGCGGATTGCACAGGATCAGGTCGTGGACAGCGCCGTTGCCGGTCCAGCCGCCTATCGCGAACCGCGCCCGATCCGTCATGCCCAACCGCGCCGCGTTTCCTGCCGCGATCACCAGCGCCGCGTCCGAGGCGTCGATACCCACGCCGCCTGACTGCGGCCACTGGTCGAGCGCGGCGAGCAGCAGCGCCCCCGATCCGGTGCCGAGATCGAGCACCGATCGCGGCCCCGCCGTGCCGGCGAAGTGATCGACGGCCGCCTCGATCAGCGTCTCGCTGTCCGGGCGCGGCACCAGCACGCCGGGGCCGACCGCCAGCGTGATCGTCCAGAAATCGCGCGTGCCGGTGATATAGGCGACGGGCTCATGGCGCAGGCGGCGCTCGACCAGCGCGGCGAAGGCATCGGGCGCGGCATCGTCGAGGCGGGACAGCAGCAGCGTATCGCGGGTCACGCCCAACGCATGCGCCATCAGCAGTTCGGCATCGAGGCGGGGCGTGGGGGATAGTGCCGCGAGGCGGTTGGCGGCGGCACCAATCGCCTGTCGCGCATTCTCCCTCTCCCCTTCTGGGGAGAGGGCCGGGGAGAGGGGCGGTACGGCAGGCGGCATCCTCTGCGAGACACCCTCCCCCTCTCCCAACCCACTCTCCTGAAGGGGAGAGGGCTTTTTGCCGTCGTCATCCATCCAGGCTCGCCAGCCGTTCCGCCTCGTCCTGCGCGATCAGCGCGTCGATCAATTCGCCCATCTCGCCCTCCAGTATCTCGGGCAGGCGGTGCAGCGTCAGGTTGATGCGGTGATCGGTCACCCGCCCCTGCGGGAAATTATAGGTGCGGATGCGTTCGGAACGGTCGCCCGATCCCACCATCGCGCGGCGCGTACCCGATCGCTCGGCCGCCAGCCGCTCGCGTTCCGCCTCATAAAGGCGCGTTCGCAGCACCTTCAGCGCCTTGGCCTTGTTCTTGTGCTGCGATTTCTCGTCCTGCTGGATGACGACCAGGCCCGTCGGCAGGTGGGTGATCCGCACCGCCGAATCGGTAGTGTTGACCGATTGGCCGCCCGGCCCCGACGATCGATAGACGTCGATCCTGAGGTCGCGCGCCTCGTCGATCTGGACGTCCACCTCCTCCGCTTCGGGCAACACCGCGACGGTGGCGGCGGATGTGTGAATGCGCCCCCCGCTTTCGGTGACGGGCACGCGCTGGACGCGGTGGACGCCGCTTTCGAACTTCAGCCTGGCGAACACGCCGGTACCCGTCACGCTGGCGACGACTTCCTTGTACCCGCCCGCGTCGCTTTCCGAATGCGAGATCAGCTCGACCCGCCAGCCCTGGCCGTCGGCGTAGCGCTGGTACATGCGCATCAGGTCGCCGGCGAACAGCGACGCCTCGTCCCCGCCGGTGCCAGCGCGGATTTCCAGCATCGCCGGCCGCGCATCGGCGGCGTCGCGCGGCAACAGCGACAGCGCCAGCGCCCGCTCGGCCGTCTCCAGCGCGCCTTCATTGGCCCGCAGTTCCTCGGTCGCCATCGCGCGCAACTCGGCGTCGCCGTCCTGCGTCATATAGGCGAGCGATTCGGCCTCGGCGCGCAACCGCCGCACCTCGGCCGCGGCGGCGGCGACCGGCTCGACCTCGGCATATTCCTTGGAAACTTGGACGAAGCGATCGCCCGACAGGTCGCCGGTCGCCATCAGCGCCTGCAACTCATCCTTGCGCGCCTCGATCTGCGCGATGCGTTCGGGGGCGATCCTCATCCGCACCGTACCCCGGCGAAGGCCGGGGCCCAGCTACGAGCCGGCCGGTGCTGGACCCCGGCCTTCGCCGGGAGGACGACGGACGTCACGAAGCAGCCTCCGCCATCGCGCGAAGAAGCGTTTCCACGCGACCATGTTCCGGCGCGCCTACGACCGACCGACCATTCGCGACGGAGCGCCCATCGCGGACGGTCACCGAAACGATCACCTTCGCCGACAGCTTCATCGCCTTGTCGTATCGCTTCCTGGGCGAACCCGTCGCGATCATTTCCGCCGACAGACCGTCCTTCCGGAAGGCTACGAGCGCGCTCTGACCCAGCGCCAGCGCCCCGTCATCCTCGACCGCGATCACCACGTCCGGTGCCGGTCCGACCTCAGGCTCGTCCACCAGCATCGCCAGCCGCTCGACCCCCGCCGCCCAGCCGACGCCCGGCGTCGGCGCGCCGCCCAGGCTCTCGATCAGCCCGTCATAGCGCCCACCCGCCAGCACGGTGCCCTGCGCGCCCAGTCGATCCGTGACGAACTCGAACGCGGTGTGGCGATAATAGTCCAGCCCGCGGACCAGCCGGTCGTTGCGCGTCCACTTGACCCCCGCCGCGTCGAGCCCGCCCGTCACCGCGGCGAAGAAGTCCGACGCCTCGGCGGTCAGGAACTGGTCGATGCCCGGCGCGCTGTCGGCGATCGGGCGGTCGCGCGGGTCCTTCGAATCGAGGATGCGCAGCGGGTTCTTGTCGAGCCGCGCCACGCTGTCCTCGGACAGCTCGGCCCGCGCGCCCGCGAAATGTTCCACCAGCGCCGCGCGCCACGCATCGCGCGTCTCGGCATCGCCCAGCGTGTTGAGCTGGAGCGTCACGCCGTCCGCGATGCCCAGGTCGTTCAGCAGCTGATCCGCGAACGCCAGCAGTTCGACGTCCGCCGCCGGCTCCGCCGCGCCGATCACCTCGGCGTCGATTTGGTGGAACTGGCGATACCGCCCCTTCTGCGGGCGTTCGTAACGGAACACCGCGCCCGACGTCGCGATCTTCATCGGCGCGTGTTGCTGCCAGCCGTTGGTGATGAAGGCGCGCGCGATGCCGGCGGTGAATTCCGGCCGCAGGGTCAGCGAATCGCCGCCCTTGTCGGGGAAGGAATACATTTCCTTCGACACCACGTCGGTCGTCTCGCCGATCGACCGGGCGAACACCTGCGTATCCTCGAACACCGGCACTTCGATGCGCTGGAAGCAATAAAGCCGCCGCACGCGATCGAACGCCTCGATCACGCGGGCGAACCGGCGTTCCTCGTCGAACGCGATGTCCTGCGTGCCGCGGACTCGTTGGGGTGTCTGGATGCGCGCCATAGCGGCGGCCCTTTATCGATGCGGTGAACCGAGCGCCAGACCCCGGCCTGCCCGCTTTGGAGCAGCGATCACCGCTTCTCCACGCGCCAGCGGTAGGTGAGCGCCCCTGCCCCCACGTCGAGCGAGGCGAGCGCGCCGGAACGGGTCACCACCGTCCCCACCGCGCCGCGCAGGTCGCGGGGGCTGCGCGTCACGGCGGGCAGCGCGACGATCGCCACCCGCTCGACGCCTTCGGGCAACGGCTTGCCCTGCTTGTCCTGGGTCAGCGCGCGCACGGCGATGCGGCGCTGTTCGCCGGGGCCGATCCGCGCGCTGCCGCCGCCGACATAGCCCAGGCCGGTCACCTTGCCGTCGGCCTCGAAATAGATCGGCGACACATCGACCGCGACGGTGCCCCGGTTGGCGATCGTCGCGATCAGCACGTCGCACTGGCCGAGCGCGGGCAGCGCCAGCATCGACACGGGCCGGGTGCCCGGCGGATCGTCGGCGCTGAGCGGGGGGCACACCCGGCTCGCCCCCGGCCGCCACAGCCGCCCCGTCACCTCCAGCCCCTCCGCCGCGCCGCGCGCCGAAAGCGGGGCGATCGCGGCGAACAGTGCGGCCTGATGCTCGGCATCGCCCACGATCTGCAGCGCCGCCGCGCCTTCCGCCGCGCCGGGGGGCAGGCCAGGCGGCATCGCCAGCCGGCTGGCGCCGATGCCCGATTCGAGCACGACGCTCTCCCCCACGCGCGTGTCGGCAATATAGAGTGCGACGCGGTCGCCGGCCGCGAAGCCCTCCTCGATCCCGGCGGGCATCGACAGGGTGCGGCCCGCGCGGGCGAGCGGATAGCGGCGCGGCCGGTCCGGCGTCAGCCCGAGCACCCCCATGTCGAGCGACCCTTCGAAGCTGGGCTTGGGCGCGCCACCGCCGATCCCGGCGTCGGTCGCCTCGATCGCCACCGCCAGGTCGCGCAGCGACCGCACCCGACCGGCGGCGATCGCGCGGGCCAGCGCATAGCTGAACTGCGACAGTGGTCGAGCATCCGGGCTGCCCAGCGGCAGGCGGCGCTCGATCGCCAGCGCGCCCGGCGCCGCCGCGAAGAACGCCGCCAGCCGCCCCGCGCCCGCCGGATCAACCGGCGCCTCCGCCAGTCCGGGCGGCAAGGCGTCGCCGGGCGCGGACACGCGCGCGGGGATCGATAGCTGCTTGGTATCCAGCGCCTTGGTGCGGATGTCCGCCCCGCCCGATCGGAACACTCCGCCGGCATGGCACGCGTCGGCGACGAACCACACGTCGGCGCCCTTGGCGCGGATCGCGGAGATGCGCGCGGCGAGTTCCTTGTCGAGCACCGCGCCGGGCACGCGTCCCGCCCCGCCGTCCCACGCGCGCGCGTCGAGCATCAGATAGAGTTCGTCGAAGCCGTCGGGCTCCAGCGCGGGAGTGAGCGTCGGTGCCTGCGCGCCATGGCCGGAGAAATAGACCAGTACCTGTTCGCCGCGCACCGCTTCGGCCGCCAGCCGGTCGAGCGACGCCAGCACCGCCGCGCGCGTCGGCGGCGTGCCATCCGTCGCGGTCATCAGCTCCAGCCGATCCCTGGGGAAACCGGCGCTGGTCAACGCGGCGGCCAGACGACGGGCATCCTCCTCCGGCGCCTGGAGACGCAGCGATGCGGGCAGGTTGGGGTAGGAACCGACGCCGATCAGCAGCGCGCGGTCGGCGTGGGCGGGGGTGGCGAGAAGCAGGCCGACAAGGGCAGCGACTACCCCTTTCGTCATCCGCGCGAAAGCGGGAGCCCACCTCCGGCAGAAGCGCCGGGCCAGTCCGGGGAACGGGTTCCCGCTTTCGCGGGAATAACGCGTCGTGCGCGTCACCGCCTCAATTGATCCCCAGAACCACGCGGTTCTGGACGCGGCCGGAATTGCCGATCTCCACCGTCACCTGCTCCGATTTCGTGGGCATCCACGAACAGATCTTGACGTCGCCGGGACGGATGTCGTGGCACGCCGCGCCGACCCGCAGCGTCAGGTTGGTGTCGCCGTCACCCTCGATATAGACGACCGCCGGCCGGCCCGCCTTGAAGGTTTCGGTGAAGCTGCGGCGCTCGCCGCCGCGCAGCAGTTCCTGGCTGACACGCGGCCCCGCGGCGCGCCCCTTGAAGCCGATCGCGCGCAGGTCCGCCACCACGCTGCCGACGCGCGGATCATCGCCGCCCAGCGCCTCGGCCCTGGCCAGCCAGTCCTCGGCGCGGCCGGCGGCGTTCGCATCGGGCTGCACCTCGGCGGTCGCGCGCAGGCGGGCGGCGGCGATCATCAGCCACGGGTCCCTGGCCTTCTCGCCAGCCCGCGCGATTTCCGCCGACAGCTTCAGCGTCTCAAACGCGGCGATCGGTTGCGGTTCCGCGGCCGGATCGGCGGCGGGCACGGGCGCCATCGCGGTCAGCAGCACGGCACCGGCGAACAGGCAGTAACGAACCATGATCCCCTCTTCGTCAAATCCGCCAGAATGTGCCGCACAACCGCCTGACGTTCAACTTACGGCTCTCGTCAGTCGCTTTTCCATCTTGCCTGTAAGAAACCGTAAGGCATGATGACACGGGGGGACAGCGCGATGCGGCTCTTGCTGCTCGAGGATGATGGCGAAGCGGCGCAGCGTGTCCTGCGCGCATTGACCGATGCCGGGTACGACGACGTCAGCCGTGTGACGCGCGGCGAGGACGCACTGAAGATGGCGGCCGGAAGCGCCTATGATCTCATCATCCTCGACCGAATGAACGACGGCATGGACGGGCTGGAGGCGCTGGAGAAGCTGCGCGAACTGGAGGTGAAGACCCCCGTCCTCGCGCTCAGCAACCTCGGCTCGACGCGCAACCGCATCGAGGGGCTGGATGCCGGCGCCGACGATTATCTCGCCAAGCCGTTCGACGGCGAGGAACTGGTCGCGCGCGTCAAGGCGCTGCTGCGCCGTGCGGTCGCCGATCCGCACCCGGAAGTGATCGTGCTGGGCGACCTCGAAATCCGGGTGAAGGCCCGCACCGTCCACTGGAAGGGCGGCTTCATCGACCTTTCCCCGAAGGAATTCGAGATCCTGAAATTTCTGGCCGAAAACGCCGAATCGGTCGTCTCGCGCCAGATGATCTGGAACGCCTGCTGGCCCGAATACCGCATCCCGCCGCAGATCAACGTGATCGACGTCAACCTGTCGCGGCTGCGCGCGAAGCTCGACGCCGGGGTCGGCTTCCCGATCATCCATACCGTGCGCAAGCAGGGCTTCATCGTCCACGCCCAGCCCAGCGCGCACGGCTGACCTCCCGCGCGGTCGCACATGCGGGAAGCCCGGCAGGTCTCGACGATCCAGCGTCTGCTGGTCGGTTATCTGTTCGTCATCGCCTTGCTCGGCGGCGGCTTCGCGGTGGGCAGCGCACTCCTTGTCCGCGCCGCCGATCGTGACCGCGCGATCGCGCTGATCGACACCGACGTCGCCGAAACGCTCGACAAGATCGGTCGCGATCCGGCCAGCCAGCGCGCCCGCGCCTTCGCGATCGTGCTGGCGCGCTCGGCGATCGACGACGAGCGGCTGTACCGGCTGACCGAAGATGGCCGCGTCGTCGCCGGCCTGCCCGACACGGTGATGCTGCGGCGCGAGGGCCGCTTCTACGAAAGCAGCGCGCCGGCAGGCCTGGCGCGGCGCATTCGCATCGATGCCGATACCGATCTGTGGATCGGTCGCCGCCTGGTCCAGGGCTCGCTGACCCGGCGGTTGCTGACGATCGGCGCGATCGTACTGGGCATAGCTCTGGCCATTGCCGGCATCGTCGGTTTTCTGGCGACGCGGGAACTGCGCGCGCGCGTCGCCGCGATCAACGCGGCGTGCGACCGGGTACGCGGCGGCGATTTCGCCGCGCGCGCGCCGGCGGGGACGCGCGACGACGAATTCTCCGCCCTCGCCCGCCACGTCAACGACATGCTCGAACGCATCGATTCGCTCGTCGCCGGGCTGCGCGACGTGTCGAACCGCATCGCCCACGATCTGCGCACCCCCGTCTCACGCCTGCGCAACTCGATCGACCAGGCCGCCGCCGCGCCCGATCTGGACGAGGCGCGCAGCCTCGCCGCCGCCGCATCGGCCGAAACCGACGACATCCTCCAGACCTTCGAGGCGCTGCTCGACATCGCCGAGGTGGAGGCGGGATCGACCGGCGGCCTCGCCCCGATGCGGCTCGACGAAGCGGTGGCGGCCGCCGTCGAACTCTATGCGAGTGTCGCCGACGCGCGGCCGATCCGCCTCAGCACCCGTCTCGACCGCGTGACCATCCTGGGCGAGAAGATGCTGGTCATCCGCCTCGCCGCCAACCTGATCGACAATGCGATCAAATTCTCGCCGCCGGGCAGCATCGTCGAGGTCGTCGTGGCGGAGGAGAGCGGCGCCGCCCGGCTGATGGTCCGCGATTCGGGGCCGGGCATCCCGGACGAGGAACGCGACATCGTGCTCGGCCGCTATCAGCGCGGCAAGACGGTGCGCCACGTCGCCGGCCACGGCCTCGGCCTCGCGCTCGTCACCGCCGTCGCCAAGCGGCACGGCGCCAGGGTCGATCTGGAGGGCGCCGACCCCGGCCTGTCCGTCAGCGTACGGTTCAACCGGTTCGAGGGGTGAGCGGCATCAGCAGACTTGCCCGCCGCGCGCTTCTCCGCCAAAGCACGCGACGAAGCGGGTGTAGCTCAATGGTAGAGCAGAAGCCTTCCAAGCTTATGACGAGGGTTCGATTCCCTTCACCCGCTCCAGCCTGTCGCGCGTAGGTCGAACGCTGTTCGACCACGAGCCGCGACAGGCCGGCCGGCGGCGCCACCGCGCCGACCGACGACGCGGCTTTGCCGCGGCGCCTTCTCAGCCTTTCCCCAATCCGCCATTGGCCCCCGCACCCACTTGTCCTAGGGTCCGCCCGCGCCGCTTCCAGCGGCGTTCAGAACGTGCCGGTGCCCCAGAGGCTTAAAACGGGAACGCGGTAGGGACGGTTCGCGCCGCTCGATCCGCGGCTGTCCCTGCAACTGTGAGCGGCGAGCGCGATGCAGCGTCGGGGCGGACACGCCCGTGACAGCCACTGGGGAGGATGCTCCCCCGGGAAGGCATGCACCGCGCGACGACCCGCGAGCCAGGAGACCTGCCGGCGCGGGTCGCTCTTGCTTCGGCCCAGGCGAGGCCGCGGCACGGTTCGTCCGGTCGGCGACGGGGTGCAACGACGGGCGGCGCGGGCCGCCCATCGGAAGAAGGCGGGCCGACGTGACGATGCGATGCGATGCCGGAGACAGGGCTGTGGCGGGGGACGTCCCGCTAGCGACCGCGCGTCATCTGGCGAACCAGGTTCTCCGCCGCCAGCACATATTCGGGGCTGCCGCACACCGTCCACGCCTGGGGCAGCCACAGTTTCGGGATATCGCGCAGCGCCGGGTGGTGCAGCATCTCCGTACCCTGATCGGCCACGCGAGCGGTCGCGCTTTCGAGGATCAGATAGTCGGGCTTCGCCGCCACCATCTCCTCCAGCGTCAGTTGCGACAGCACCGGCTTGCCCAGCCTTCCCGCCAGATTGACCAGCCCCACCCGCCGCATCAGATCGTCGACCAGCGTGCCCGTTCCGGTCATGTAGCCGCGCCGCTGGTAATAGGCCGCAACCTTCCCCCGCCCCGCATCGCGTGGCAGCTTCGCGAGGCGCGCGTCCATCGCTCGGACCAGCGCCTCAGCCCGGCCGGCATGGCCGGTCGCGTCACCTACCACGCGCAACCGTTCGACGATCGCCGGATAGGTTTCGGCGCTCGGCACCTCGATCAGGCGCGGCTGGCGCCCGCCACGCATCCCGCGCCATCCCGGCATCGCGACGACCATGTCCGGATCGGCGACCAGCAGCATCTCCGCCGAATCGCGCAAAATCGGCAGCCCGCGGGCACGCGCCGCGGCGGCGGACAGCGACGGATCGGCGGCGTTGCGGCTCAGCCCGGCGATCTGCCCGCGATCGGCCAAATGCAGCACCAGCTGGTCGGCGCACAGATCGGCCGACACGATCCGGCGCGGGGCGGCATCGCCAGGCGCGGCGGACGGCGGTGCCACCGGGCTCGATACCAGCGCGCCCGCCAGCGCGACGACAAGGGCTTTGGCGATCATCCCGACCGCGTTAGCCGCTTGCGGGCGGAGGGCAAGCGATGAGCCGCCCGCTGCTGCTGTCGGCGCTAAGCCTGCTGGTCCTCGTCGCCGGCCTTGCGTCGCTGCTGTTCGGCACCATCCCGATCGATCTGTCGCGGCTCGCGGCCGTCGTCGCCGGGCATGGCGATCCCGTCGCCACCACGATTCTGATCGAACTGCGCCTGCCCCGCACGCTGATCGCGATCGCGGTCGGCGCGATGCTGGGGCTCGGCGGCGCGGTGCTGCAGGGTTACCTGCGCAACCCGCTCGCCGACCCCGCCGTGCTCGGCACGTCGAGCGCCGCCGCGCTGGGTGCGGTGCTGGCGATCTACTACGGCCTCGCGCAGCTTCATCCGCTGGTGCTGCCCGCGCTCGCGGTGGCGGGCGCGGTCTCCTCGCTCGCGATATTGTTCGCGCTCGCCGGCCGGACGGAGACGCCGCTGACACTGATCCTCGCCGGGACCGCGGTGTCGACGCTGGCGATCGCAGGCATCAACCTCGCGCTCAACCTGTCGCCCAATCCGTTCGCGGCGATGGAGATCATGACGTGGCTGATGGGATCGATCGAGAACCGGTCGATCGATCATGTCTGGATCGCGCTGCCTTGCGTCGCCGTCGGCGCGGCGCTGCTGCTGGCCGACGGACGCGCGCTCGACGCGCTGACGCTGGGCGAGGACGGCGCGCGCACGCTGGGCGTGGACGTCGCACGGCTGCGGCTGCGGCTGCTGCTCGGCATCGCGATCGGTATGGGCGGGGCGGTGGCGGTATCGGGGTCGATCGGTTTCGTCGGGCTGATCGTGCCACATCTGGTGCGCCCGCTGACCGACCGGTCCCCGTCCGCGACCCTGCTGCCGTCGATGCTCGGCGGCGCGGCGCTGCTGGTGTTTGCCGACATCGGCGTCCGCCTGATCTCGACCGGCACCGAACTCAAGCTGGGCGTCGTCACCGCCTTCCTGGGGGTGCCCGTGTTCCTGGCCTATCTTCTTGGGGGGCGACGGCTGTGGTGACGATCGCCTGCGACGCGATCGACGTCCGGCTGGGCGGGCGACTGGTGCTCGACGCGCTGTCGCTGACGCTCGCGCCCGGCAGCCTGGTCGGCGTGATCGGCCCCAACGGCGCGGGCAAATCGACCCTGCTGCGGGCGATGACCGGGCTGGTCGCGCCCGATAGCGGCGGCATCGCGATCGACGGCGTACCGCTGCCCAGCGTGCCGCGCCGCGATCTCGCGCGCCGCATAGCCTATCTGCCGCAGGGGCAGACGGTGCACTGGCCGATCTCGGTCGAGCGCCTGGTGTCGCTCGGCCGCCTGCCCCATCTCGCGCCGATGTCGCGCGTGGGGGCCCGGGATGCCACGGCGATCGAGCGCGCGATGGAGCGCGCCGACGTACTGCGCTTTCGCGATCGGCCCGCGACCGAACTGTCGGGCGGCGAACGCGCCCGCGCGCTGCTGGCCCGTGCGCTGGCGGTCGAGGCACCGGCCCTGCTGGTCGACGAACCGCTCGCCGCGCTCGACCCCGGCCACCAGATCGACGTCGTCGAACTGCTGCGGCGCGAGGCGCATGCCGGGCTGTTCGTCGTCGTCGTGCTCCACGACCTGACCACCGCCGCGCGCTATTGCGACCGGCTGGTCCTGCTCGATGCCGGACGGATCGTCGCCGATGGCGCGCCGCTGGAGGTACTCACCCCTGAACGGCTGGCTTCGGTCTACGGCGTCAGCGCGCGGATCGCCGATGGCCTGGTCGTTCCGCTGGCACGCATTGACCGGCCCGCGGACGAGGCGTAGGGGCGCCAACTGCTGAAGGTTCTCCGGAGACGGGGATGAAAAGGGAACGGGGTGCGATACCCCGGCTGCCCCTGCAACTGTAAGCGGCGAGCCACCACGCCACATGCCATTGGGAGCGATCCCGAGAAGGCGGCGAGGACCGGCACTGACCCGTGAGCCAGGAGACCTGCCTGCAGCAGTCGTCTTTCGTCCGGCCAGGGTGCGCCGAGCGGACGGGTAACATGCCCGAGTGACGACATCGCCAGCCCGCGCGTTTGCGCGGGGAGGGCCGGCAGGCGCGCGCCCGCCGCTTCTCCCCACGCGATCCGCGGGTCCGATCGTCTGTGGGAGTTACCCGAATGCTGAAGTCATCGCTGTTCATCGCCGGCCTGTTCGCCTCCACCTCTGCCCTCGCGCAGCAGGCGCCCGCGCCCGACGCCGCCGCTACCGAGGCGAAGGACGGCGCAGCCGCCGTCGTCGTCACCGCCACCCGTATCCCCCTGCCCGCCGATCGCGTCACCGCATCGGTGACGGTGCTGGACAAGGACGCGATCGACCGGTCGCAGGATCTGGGCGTCACCGAACTGCTGCTGCGCACCCCCGGCGTGTCGATCGCCCGCAACGGTGGCTACGGCACCGCCACCTCGTTGCGCATCCGCGGCGCCGAGAGCGAGCAGACCGTCGTCGTACTCGACGGCGTCAAGCTCAACGATCCGTCGGCGATCGGCGGCGGCTACAATTTCGCCAACCTGCTGACCGGCGACGCCGCCCGCATAGAGGTGCTGCGCGGGCCGCAGTCGATCCTGTGGGGCAGCCAGGCGATCGGCGGCGTGGTCAACATCGTGACGCCACTCGGCGAAAGGCCGCTGGAAGGCAGCTTCGATGTCGAGGCCGGGTCGCGCGACACCGTCAGCGCACGCGCCGCGCTGGGCGGCCGCAACGGGCCGCTGGCGTGGCGCATCGCCGGACAGGCCTTCACCACCGACGGCATCTCCGCGATCGCATCGGGCACCGAGCCCGACGGCTATCGCAACCGCAGCGTCGCGGGCCGCGCACTGCTCGACGTCACGTCTGGCGTCAGCGTCGAGGTGCGCGGCCTCTATTCGAACGCGCGCGCCGACCTCGACGGCTTCGGCGTCGATAGTCCCGAATACACCCTCAACCGTGAATTCGTCGGCTATGCCGGCCTCAACGTCGCGCTGTTCGGCGGGCGCTTCCGCAACCGCTTCGGCTATGGCTACACCAGCGTCGACCGGTCGAACTACAACCCCACCCCGCCGGCCGCACGGACGTTCGACGGGCTGGGCCGCAACGAACGGCTGGAATATCAGGGCAGCGTCGCGATCGCCGACGGCTGGGACGTGACGTTCGGCGTCGAGGACGAACGCGCGCGGTTCCGCACCAACGATCCCTTTTCCGGCACCGTGCGCGCGCGTGCCGGGATCACCAGCGTCTACGGCCAGGTGAACGCCACCCCGATCGCCGGGCTGACGCTCAGCGGCGGGGTGCGCCACGACGATCACGACCGCTTCGGATCGAAGACCCAGGCATCGGCCGGCGCGGTCTATGTCACGCCCTGGGGCACGGTGGCGCGCGCCAGCTATGGCGAGGGCTTCAAGGCGCCGTCGCTTTACCAGCTCTTTTCGGAATACGGGAACACCACGCTGCGTCCCGAAGACGCGCACGGCTGGGAAGCCGGCCTCGAACAGCGGTTCGTCGACGGCGCGGTAACCGCCGGGGCGACATATTTCGAACGCCAGACGCGCGACCAGATCGGCTTCTTCAGCTGCAGCTTCACCAACCCTCAGCCGCTGTGCATCACCCCGACGGGCACGCGCTTCGGCTACTACGCCAACATCGCCCGCGCCGCCGCACGGGGCATCGAGGCGAGCGCCAGCGTCCGCCCGGTCAAGCCGCTGCTGATCGCCGGCAATTATAGCTGGGTGGCGGCGGAGGATCGCACCCCCGGCGCGAGTTTCGGCAAGTCGCTCGCCCGCCGGCCGCGGCACACGGCCAATGCATCGATAGACTATGCGTTCGACGCCGGCGGCTCGATCGGCGCGGCGCTGCGCTGGTCGGGGGAAAGCTTCGAGAATGCGGCCAACACCGTGCGCCTCGCGCCCTACACGCTGGTCGATCTGCGCGGCGACGTGCCGATCAGCGCGAACGTCCGCCTGTTCGCCCGCGTCGAAAATCTGTTCGATGAAAGCTACCAGACGGCGCGCGGCTACGGCACGCTCGGACGCAGCATCTACGCCGGCCTCCGGGGGCGTTTCTGATGCTGTGGGTGGTCGTGTTCGCGGTCGCCGGCGCGGTGACCACGCTTGCGCTGGCATGCGCCACGCCGTTCGCGGCGCTGGCGGCGATCGCGGCCACCCGGCTGCCGGCCCGCGCCGGCTTCGCGCTGGTCGCGCTGTCATGGGCATCGAGCCAAGTGATCGGCTTCTGCGTGCTCGATTATCCGCGGGATCCCACCACCCTCGCCTGGGGCGTCGCGCTGCTCAGCGCCGCGCTCGCGGCGATGGCGGCGGCACGCTGGGGCGATCGGGCGACGGCGGCCAGCCACGGCGCGGTCCGCCTCGCGACGGCGTTCGGCACCGGCTTCGTCGCGTACAAGGCGACGCTAGCGGTCTGGTCGCTGGTGCTGGGCGGCCTCCATACCGCGCTGTCGCCCTATTGGACGATCCGCCAGTTCGGGCAGGAGGCGCTGATGCTCGCCGGGCTGGTCGCGCTCTACCACGCGCTGGTCGCGATCGGCCTGCCCGCCGCCGGTCGCACCCGCGCGGCCTGATCCGCGTTGTTCAGCTTCCGAAAGACCGCTGGATCGTGACGCCGGCATAGGCCCCGCTCCGCAACTCGCGCCGGTCGAGATGGCGAACGGGGCTGATGCCGCGCAGGCCAGTGTAGACGGTGCGATCACGAACGGCCGCGCTGTCGCTCAGGTTCTTGGCGAAAAGGCGCAGCGTCCAGCGGGTGTCGGGCTTGTATTCGACGAAGACGTCGATCCGTTCGCCAAGCCGGTCGATCTCCAGTTCATCGAGCTTGAACTGCTGCTCCCTTGTGGCGACCACATAGTTGACGCCCCAGCGCAAATGCCATCGCGGCAGGTCATGGGTCAGCGAGACCGAGCCTTCGAGGGGCAGGTCCTTGGAAATCGCGCGGCGCTCGCCGGTGATCGGATCGACGACGCGGCCACGGCGGGCGATCATGTGCCCCTGGATCGTCACGCCGCGCAGCCCGGCCCCGTCCATCGGCAGGTTCAGGTCGGCCTGAGCCTCGTTCCTGACGCCCGAACCGATGTTGCCGACCGCGTCGAACAGCGTGCCGCCCGCAACCACCGGGATGCGATCGACGACGTCGCTGATCCGCTCGTGCCGCGCGGTCAGCACCAGCGATCCCTTGCCGATCCGGCGTTCCCAGGCGAGCTCGAACCGCCACAGGCTGTCGGGTTCCAGGTCCTTGTTGCCCGCCGTCACCGTGCCGGTGTTGAGCGACGCGCTGCTGACGAAATCGCCGAAGTCGAGCTGCCCCACCTCGCGCTCGACCAGCAGGCGGAACAGGTTGGCGCCGGGCGGCGACCACGTCGCCAGGAAGCGCGGCTTGAGGAAGGCGAGTGACTTGGCGAGATCGCTGTCGCCGCTTTGCGTCAGCCGGGACACCTCGCCGCGCAATCCGGCCTCGACGGCTAGGCGCGCGGCAGGCCGCCAGCTGCCAGTGACGAAGCCTTCCGCCCGGTTCTCGGCGATCGTGACATCGGCGGCAGGCAGCGGGATTGCAACGCCGTTCTCGGTAAGCGCGGTACGGCTGTGCAGCACGTTGCGGGCGGCTTCCACGCCACCCTCCAGCGCGACGCCCCCCAGGCTGGTACGCAGCGCCACACGCAGGATCGTCTCGCTGGCGTCGGACGCTTCCTTGTTCACCTCCTCGTCGGCGCCCTCGATCGATCGGTCGACGGCGCGGACGCGGGTATCGCGCCGGATCGCGACCAGCTCGCCACTGGTGCCGGCGCCGAATTGTCGCTCGGCGTGCATCCCGCCCTCGGTCGCCCGGCTGTGCTTGCGCTCGGTTCCGCTGGTCTCGCGGACGGTGGGAAAGGTGATGGAATTGGCGATATCGGCGAACTTGCGGCTGTCCTTGAACAGGCCGTTCAGACGCACCGTGCCGCCCAGCAGCGGCTGGCGATAGCCGCCGGTGACCTGCCTGACGGTCTCGCCCTCGGGCTGCGCATAGGCGGCCAGCCGCGTCGGCGAGCCATCGGGGGCATAGCGGTTGCGCGACCCGAAGCCATGTTCGTCGTCGATCTCGCGATAGATGGCGCCGGACAGCTCGGCCAGGCGATCGCCGCTGCCATAGGCGACCTCGCCCGCCAGCCGGGGCGCGTCGAGGCCGTGCCGGAAATTCGCATATTCGCCCTCGATCCGGCCGCGCAGCGTCCCTCCGCCCTTGCGGACGACATTGGCGATCAGCGCATAGCCCTGCATGTCGAACCCGGCCTCCGCGCCCTGGACCAGCTCGATACGACTGACCGAGCTAGCCGGGATGCGCTTGAGCAGTTCCTCCACCGTCTCCTGCTTCGACGCCGGCCGCTGGCCGTCGATCAGCACGTTGGCCGCCGCACCCGAATAGCCGCGCCGGTCGGAATCGCCCTCCTGCACGCGGAATCCGGGCAGCAGCTTCACCATGTCGAGCGCGGTGTTGGGCTGCGAGCGTTCGAAATGCGCGGGCGGGTAAACGGTGACGCCCGGCCGCTCCTGCACGACGGCGGCGTCCTGGGCCGTCGCAGGCGTGGCGAGCGGAACCGACACGGCACACAGCGCCAGCGTCATCGCGCGGAAGGAAGAATGCATGGACAGGCTTTCGATCGAGGGACCGCTAGTGGGGTGGCCCGGCCCCTGAGGGGAGCGGCCGGGCCGTGCGGGGTCAGTCGTCGAACTTGCGGCTCAGCACCTGGCCGCTGCGCGGATCGAGTTTCACCTCGACCTCGCGGCCCTGTCCGTCGCGCCCCTCGATCTCTGCGACGCGGCGACCGATCTTCAGCTCGGTCGGGCGAATGCCCATGCCGATCGCCTTCTGCTCGAGCGTGGCGAAGCTCATCGACGGCGCCGCAGACGCTCGTGGCTGCGCCGTGGCCGAATCGACGGGTGCGGTTCCAGCGAGCAGCAGCGATCCGGTCGCGATCGCGGCGACGCGGGTGATGGACAGGGACATGGTCGTTCTCCTCTTTTCGTGTTGGGAGACGACGGGCTAGACGGGGCCCGCTGACGAAGTTCGTGCGGCGGCCGTCAGCGAAACGTCAGCGGCGGCGTGGGAAAGCGGCAGAATGACCCGAAGCAGACACGTCCGCACCCTTGTCCGCCATGCGATCCTGGTGGCCGGCACCATCGGCATCACGACGAGCGCGCAGGCGGAAAGCAAGAAGGACCAGCGCCGCGCGGCCGAGGCGCAGGCGATCCGCTCCGCCGTCGCGCGCGGCCAGCTCCTGCCGCTCCCGCGCATCCTGCAACTCGCCCAGACGCATGTCCGCGGCGACGTGGTGAAGATCGAGCTGGAGCATGATGACGGCCGCCTGAAATATGAGATAAAGATCCTGACCGCCACCGGGCGTGTGCGCGAGGTGGAACTCGACGCGCGTACCGGCGCGCTTATCAAGATCGAGGATGATTGATGCGCCTGCTGGTGGTGGAGGATGATCCGGACGTAGGCGAAGACCTCGTCCGCGCGCTCCGCGACGCCGGCTATGTCGCGGAGCTTTCCACCCAGGGCGACGAGGCCTGGTTCCTCGGCGATACCGAGGATTATGCGGCCGCCATCCTCGATCTCGGCCTGCCGCGGCTCGACGGGCTCAGCGTGCTGCGTCGCTGGCGGTCGGCGGGGCGCAACTTCCCCGTCCTCATCCTGACGGCGCGCGGCGAATGGATCGAGAAGGTCGAGGGGATAGAGGCCGGCGCCGACGATTATCTCGCCAAGCCGTTCGTGATGCCGGAACTGATCGCAAGGGTGCGCGCGCTGCTGCGCCGCGCGGCCGGGCATGGCGCGCCGCAGTTCCGCATCGGCCGGCTGACCCTCGACACCGGCCGCATGGCGGCGCTGATCGATGACCGGACGGTGCGCCTGTCGCCCCTCGAGTACCGCTTCCTGGAATATCTCGGCCACCGTCCGGGGCAGGTGACCTCGGCCCAGCTCATCGCCGAACATCTCCACGGCGTCGCCGACGCGGCCGACACCAATGCGATCGAGGCGCTGCTCGCCCGACTGCGGCGCAAGATCGGCCCGGACATCGTCGAGACGCGCCGTGGACTGGGATATCTGATCTCGGACGCGCGATGAATTTCCGGTCGCTCCGCCTGCGCCTGCTCGCCGCGGCGGGGCTCGCGATCCTGCTGGCGCTGGCGGTCGCCGCCTTCGGCCTGACATTGCTGTTCGACCGGCATATCGAACGCCGCGAGGCCCTGTCGCTCGAAGTCAGGGCCGCCGAACTGCTCGGCGGCCTGCGGATCGATGCGCAGGGGCGCCCGCAGATCGATGGCTATCCGACCGACAGTCGCTTCAACCAGCCCGCCGGCGGCCTATACTGGCAGGTGTCGACGTCGCGCGGCGCCGTCCACTCCCCGTCGCTGTGGGATCAGTCGCTCGACCGGCCGGCGGCCGCACCAACGCAGAGCTGGGCGGTGCGGCGCACGCCGGGACCGTACACGCACGGACTGCTGCTCATCGAACGACTGGTGCGCCCCGACCCGACCGGCCGGGCGGTGCTCGTCCAGCTTGCCGGCGACGACGATTCGCTGGTGCAGGCCAGCCGCGAGTTCCGCCGCGAGGTCATCGGGTCGCTCGCGCTGCTGTGGGCCGTCCTGATGCTCGCCGCCTATGCCCAGGTGGGGCTTGGCCTGCGCCCGCTCGCGCGCGTCCGCGAGGAACTGGACCGCCTTCGCCGCAACCCGGGCGCCCGGCTGGACGGCACGCATCTCGCCGAGGTCCGTCCGCTGATCGACGCGATCAACGCGCTGGCGGATGCGCGCGCGACCGATCTCTCTCGGGCGCGCACCCGCGCCTCCGATCTCGCGCACAGCCTCAAGACCCCGCTCGCGGCGATGGCGGCGCAGAGCCGGCGCGCGCGCGAAGCCGGCGCGACCGATGCGGCCGACGGCCTCGACCGCGCGATCGGGGCGGCACGCGCCGCGCTGGAGGGCGAACTGGCGCGCGCCCGCGCGGCGCTGGCCCGCGAGACGGCCCCCCTCGCCTCGACTCCGGCCCTGGCCGCGGTGGAGCGCGTTCTCGCGGTGATCGAGCGGACCGAAGCGGGCGAACGGATCATCTTCGACGTCGATATTCCCGACGACCTGCAACTTCCGGTCGCCGGCCCCGATCTGAGCGAGATCCTGGGCGCGCTCATCGAGAATGCGGTGCGACACGCCCGGTCACGGGTGAGCATCGCGGCGCGACGACACCCGTCCGACGTCGCCGTCATCACGATCGGTGACGACGGGCCCGGCCTGTCGGAGGCGGAAGCGAATCGTGCGCTCGCGCGCGGAGTTCGCCTCGACGAAACTGGCGGCGGGCACGGGCTCGGCCTGTCGATCGTCCGCGATCATGTGGAGGCCACCGACGGCACGCTGACGCTCGCCAATCGCGAGCAGGGCGGCCTGATCGCGACGGTCAGCTGGCCCCTGCCGCCCGCCTGAGTTTCGACAATACTGGGGGTGGTGGACAGGGCTGGATTCGAACCAGCGTACGGGAAACCCGGGCAGATTTACAGTCTGCTGCCTTTAACCACTCGGCCACCTGTCCCCAGGTCAGCGCCCTGAGGGGCGGGTCGCTCGTGGTGAAGCGAGCGCGCCCAATGCCGCCACGCGGACCATCTGTCAACGCCGCGTCGCGCGCCTTGCGCCGGGGGATCGCCGCGCATAGCAAGCGAGCCCGATCATTTTGCAACCGCTAAGGAAGACGATGCGCCAGCCGGCCCGCAACGCCGCCATCGCCCGATGAGCCGCCGCACCCTGAAACAGGGCCATCGCGCCAAGCGTGGCAGCCCCGATCGCCCGCGCTTCTGGGGCCGCCATCCGGTAATGGCTGCGCTGGCGAACCCGGAGCGCCGCGTACGCAAGCTGTGGGCGACGCACGAGGCGGCATCGGCGCTCGGCAAGCTGCCCGCCGACCTGCCCGTCACCTATGCCGACAGCGCCGATCTGGCGCGGCTGGTGCCCGGCGACGCGCCGCACCAGGGGCTGGTGATCGAGGTCGATCCGCTGGAGGACATCTGGCTGGGCGACCTGCTCGAACAGGGCAAGGGCGACAATCGCCCGCTGATCGTGCTCGATCAGGTGACCGACCCGCACAATGTCGGTGCGGTGCTGCGCTCGGCCGCCGCCTTCGACGCGCTGGGCATCGTCACCCAGGATCGCCACTCGCCACCCGAATCGGGCGCGCTCGCGCGATCGGCGTCGGGTACGCTGGAGACCGTGCCTTGGGTCCGCGTGGTCAACCTCGCCCGCGCGCTGGAGGAGATCGAGGCGGCGGGATACTGGCGGATCGGCCTGACCGGCCATACCGAAACGGCGCTGGCGGACGCGCTCGGCCCGCCGAAGGTCGCGCTGGTGCTGGGCGCAGAGGGCGAAGGCATGCGGCAGAACACCGCCGCGCATTGCGACCAGCTCGCCAAACTGCCGATCTCGCCCAGGGTCGAAAGCCTCAACATCTCAAACGCGGCGGCGATCGCCCTCTATGCGGTGGCCACGCATCGGCGCTAGAACGCGGCGACATTGCCGGGGGACATGCGATGACCGACCGCCTCAAGCCGCTCCTGCTCGCGCTGCTCGCGCCGCTGCTGCTGTGGGGGTGCGTCATAACGCCGGGCAAGTTCGTATCGACCCTGACGGTGCTTGCCGACCGCAGCTTCACCTTCACCTATGCCGGCGAGGTATGGGCGGAGGACATGGAGCGCGCCCTGGCTTCCGGAGACGGCGAGAAGACTGCCGAGGATCGCGCCGACGACAAAAAGAAGGCCGCAGAACGTGAGCGCAAGAACGCCACCATCGCCGAGGCGCTACGCAAGGAAGCGGGCTATAATCGCGTCGATTACCTGGGCGAGGGCCGCTTCGCGATCGACTATGCGATCAGCGGGCGGCTGACGCACAATTTCATCTACCCCTTCAATGTCGATGCGCAGGCGATCATCCCCTTCCTCGCCATCGAACTGCGCGGGAAGGACGCGGTTCGCGTCAAGGCGCCGGCCTTTGCCAATGAACGCCAGGACGCCGGGCTTGGCGGCATGATGGACCCGACCGGGGGCAAGGGCGCGACCGACCGGCTCGACGGCACCTTCACCCTCGTCACCGATGCCGGGATCGTCAGCCAGAACAGCGAGGACGGCGCGACACCCGGCAGCGACGGCCGCAGGTCGATCGCATGGAAGGCGACACCACTCACCCGCGACGCACCGATGGCGGTCCTGAAGCTGGCACCCCTGCCCTGACGGGGGTCAGGCGACGGGCGGCGTTGCCGTCGTCGCCATCGAGGCTCGCGGCAGGAACCAGCGCGCGATCACCGCGCCGGCCGCGATCAGCCCAGCCACGTCGCTGACCCACAGATAGGCGAAATAACGCCACGGCATGTGGTTGAACACCGGCTGGCCGATGTCGGTCCACAGCGTCGCCGCAAGCACGAACCAGATGACCAGCTTCATCCGGTCGGCGAACGTCGTCACCCGATCGCGCAGGGCATGAAGCGCCACGCCGATCAGCAGCGAACAGATGATCGCCAGCACCAGCCCGCCGACCAGCGCCCCCGAATCGACCACCGGCAGCCCGCCCGAGTGGAAGAACACCAGCGCGCTCGGTCCCTGACCATAGAGCGTGGTGCCGATGTCGGTGCCCGGCCACGGCACCGGATAGGCGCCGCTGCCCGCCGCCTCCAGATGCTGCTTCAGCGCCGCCTGCACCGCCGCGCCGGTCGCGTCGTCGAGCGCGCTGAGCGCGATCCGCGACAGGGGCGTGCCCCAGAAGATGAAGCCGACCAGCCACATCGCGACCCCGCCCAGCACGCTGCCGAGAATCATCCGCGCCATATCTCGAAACCTCCGCCTGTTCGCGGGGGTTCAACCCGGACGGACCGATCTCGATCCCGTCCGCCGCGCCGCCCCCGTCAGGCGGTCTTTGTCAGCCTGCGGATCAATCCGATCAACCCCGTCTGGCGCGAACGCTTGAGTCGCTCGGCGGCCAGGATCGTGCGGACATGTTCGAAACACTGTTCGACGTCGTCGTTGACCAGCACATAATCATATCCGTCCCAGTGGCTGACCTCGTTGGCGGCGCGCGCCATGCGGGCGTCGATCACCTCCAGGCTGTCGGTCGCGCGGCGTTCGAGCCGCTGGCGAAGCTCGGGCATCGACGGCGGCAGGATGAACACGCGGACGACGTCGCCGCCGGCCAGCTGGTGGAGCTGCTGCGCCCCCTGCCAGTCGATGTCGAACAGGATGTCCGTTCCATCGCCCAGCATGTGGAACACATCGGTCTTCGGCGTGCCGTAACGATGGTCGAAGACGTGCGCCCATTCGAGGAATTCATGGTTGTCGACCATTTCGCGGAACCGGTCGAGATCGATGAAATGATATTCGCGGCCATCGACCTCGCCAGGGCGCATCGGGCGGGTGGTGTAGGATACCGACACCGACAGATCGGGCTCCGCCGCCATCAGCTTGCCCGCGATCGTCGATTTGCCCGCGCCCGACGGCGAGGACAGCACGAACATCAGGCCGCGGCGCTTGAAGCCGTGCGGATCGGAGTCGGAGCGGTCGGGCATGGCGCGCTAGTGACGTGCGAGTGGCGACCGGTCAACTGCGAGAGATGGTTGATACCGCTGCACGCTCCGGTAGGCTCCATTGATGCCCGCACCCTCGCTCGCCGATATCCGTCCTCGCCATTGGCTGGTCGTCGCGTTGATCCTAGCCGCGATGGCCGCAGCACTCTACGCGATGGGCCGCAGCCCGATCTGCACCTGCGGCTATGTCGATCTGTGGCATCCCGCGCTCGACGACGGCAACAGCCAGCATATCGCGGACTGGTACACGCCCAGCCACATCATCCACGGCTTCCTGTTCTACGCGCTCGGCTGGCTCGTCCTGCGCCGGCGTCCGCCCGGCGAACGCCTGATCCTGGCCGTCGCGATCGAGGCGGCGTGGGAAGTGCTGGAAAATTCGCCGATCATCATCAACCGCTATCGCGAGGCGACGATCGCGCTTGGCTATACCGGCGATTCGATCATCAACTCGGTCGCCGACGTCGCGTGGATGGCGCTGGGTTTCGCCTTCGCCCGCCGCGCGCCAGTGTGGGCGACGGTCGCGTTGGGCGTGGCGTTCGAACTGCTGACCTTGTGGGTGATCCGCGACAATCTGGCGCTCAACGTGCTGATGCTGGTGTCGCCGGTCGAGGCGATCAGGACCTGGCAGTCGGGCGCTTAGCCTTGCGGCGATCATAGGCCTTCTTGGCGACATAGCCGCCGCCGAGGATCAGGCCGAGTGGACCCAGCCGGCGCAACGCGCCCGCCGCCGCATAGCCGATGACCGCTCCCTTGGCGCCGCCCGAACCGTCGCGCCGATCGATCTCGCGGCCGACCAGAGCACCGATAATCCTGCCGATCATACACAATCCCCTTCGTTACGCGGGCGGTATAGCGCTGGAACACGGCTTCGGTTCCCTCACACCATATCGCCGGGCCGCACCAGCCGGTCGAACGTCGCGGCATCGACCAGCCCCAGCGCCAGCCCGGCCTCCTTCAACGTCAGGCCGTGTTCGTGCGCGTGCTTGGCGATCTTCGCCGCATTGTCATAACCGATCTCGGGCGCCAGCGCGGTGACCAGCATCAGCGATCGATCGACCAGTTCGCCGATCCGCCGTTCGTCGGCCACCAGCCCCGCGACACAGCGCTGCGCGAACGATTCCATCCCGACCGCCAGCAGGTCGATCGAGCGCAGCACGGCCGCGCCGATCAACGGCTTGAACACGTTGAGTTCCAGATGCCCCTGCATCCCGCCCACCGTCACGGCGGCGTGGTTGCCGATCACCTGCCCCGCCACCATCGTCAGCATCTCGCACTGGGTGGGGTTGACCTTGCCCGGCATGATCGAGCTGCCCGGCTCGTTGGCCGGCAGCACCAGCTCGCCGATGCCCGAACGCGGACCCGAGCCGAGCAGGCGGATATCGTTGGCGATCTTGGTCAGCGCCACCGCCAGCGTGTTGAGGGTGCCCGACAGGTGAACCAGCGGATCGTTCGACGCCAGCGCCTCGAACATATTCTCGGCCGAAATGAAGGCGATGCTGGTGATATCGCGCAACGCGGCGCAGAAATCCTCGGCAAAGCCTTGCGGTGCATTGAGCCCGGTGCCGACCGCCGTCCCGCCCTGCGCCAGCCGCTGGGTGCCGTGTTCCACGCCCGGCTCGATCCGGCGGCGGCAGCGATAAAGCTGGTTGGCGTAGCCGGAAAATTCCTGCCCCAGCGTCAGCGGCGTCGCATCCTGCAGGTGGGTGCGTCCGATCTTGACGACCCCGGCCCAGCCATCCGCCTTCGCCGCCAGTGCGGCGTGCAGCCGGTCGAGCGCGGGAAACAGCCGTTCGCGCACCGCGATCGTCGCCGCGATGTGCAGCGCGGTCGGGAAACTGTCGTTGGACGATTGCCCCCGGTTGACGTCGTCATTGGGGTGGACCGGCGTCTTGCCGCCGCGCGTGCCGGCCAGCATCTCGTTGGCGCGGCCGGCGATCACCTCGTTGACGTTCATGTTGGTCTGGGTGCCGCTGCCGGTCTGCCAGATGACCAGCGGGAACTGGTCGTCGAGCTTGCCCGCGACAACCTCGGCCGCGGCGGCGATGATCGCGTCGGCCTTTTCGTCGCCCAGCGCCGCGCGGTTCACCATTGCCGCGGCCTGCTTCACCAGTGCCAGCGCATGGACGATCGCGATCGGCATCCGCTCGGTCGGCGGGAAAGGGAAATTCTCGATCGATCGCTGCGTCTGCGCACCCCAGTAAGCGTCGGCGGGAACCGCTATCGCACCGATCGAATCACTCTCGGTGCGCGTCGCGGTCATTTCCCCTCCTGCTGCGTCGCGTCGGTCACCTGCTGGTCGTGTCCGCTGCGATCGCTGAAGAACGCCGCCGCGAACAGCCCCGACCCCAGCAGCACCGAGAAGAACACGCCCAGGATCGTCGCGATCACCATGT
Source organism: Sphingomonas sp. (assembly GCF_035910975.1). Taxonomy (GTDB): domain Bacteria; phylum Pseudomonadota; class Alphaproteobacteria; order Sphingomonadales; family Sphingomonadaceae; genus Sphingomonas. The sequence continues at coordinate 139,011 of NZ_JAMHWM010000032.1, read as the reverse complement.
GCAGACGCAGCGGCTCGAACAGCGAGAGATACCAGAGCGCGCCCGCCACCATCAGGACCGCGGCGATCGCGATCCACGTCATCATGCGGCGAAACCGCGCCTTCGCGTCATCGGGCAGTTTGGGCATGGCTCGGCTCCGGTTCGGGATCGGAACGATATGGGGGCTGCGACGGCCCGCGTCACGCCCGGAGGCGCCGGGTGGGACGATTTGTCACAGGACAGGCCAAAAGACGCCCCGGCATCGTCACGGCAATAACGCCGGCTAGCCGGCCGGCGGTTCGCATCGGTTCGCAAGCGGCGGCTGGCTGTCGCTACCCGCCTCGCCCCCTATTTCTTCCGCTTGAAATCCACCGCGACGACGTTCGACCCGTCCTCGACGCGCGCGGCGGGCTGGTCGTTCTCGGCGGCCTCGTGCGGCTCGACGCCGTCTTCGTCGTTCGCCTGGAAACGCAGCTCGAAATTGACCGCCGGGTCGTGGAACCCGGTGATCGCCGAGAAGGGGATGATGAGCATCGACGGCACCTGACTGAACGACAGCCCGACCTGGAAGCCCTTGTCATCGACCTTCAGGTCCCAGAACCGGTGCTGGATGACGATCGTCATCTCGTCCGGGAACCGCTCGATAAGGCGCTTGGGGATATCGACGCCCGCACCCTGCGTTTTGAAGGTGATGTAGAAATGATGCTCGCCCGGCAGGCCGCCCGTCTCCGCGATCGAGCCAAGCACGCGGCCGACAACGGCGCGCAGCGCCTCCTGCACGATCTCGTCGTACGGAATCAGGCTGTCGGCGACGGGTGCGGTCATGTCCGCCTTGCTGGCGGCGAAATGACCGGCGGTCAAGCTTGCGCCGCGCCAAGCCGAGCTTGATTGCGCCGGACGCCGCTTGCGCTATGGCGGCTCCCCATGCGCACCGCCACGATCAGCCGCCGCACGTCGGAAACCTCGATCGACGTCACCGTCAACCTCGACGGCACCGGCGCCTACACCGTCTCGACCGGCGTCGGCTTCTTCGACCATATGCTCGAACAGCTCTCGCGCCACTCGCTGATCGATCTCGACGTGAAGACGGTGGGTGATCTGCACATCGACCAGCACCACACGGTGGAGGACACCGGTCTCGCGATCGGCGAGGCGTTGGCGAAGGCGCTGGGCGACAAGCGCGGCATCCGCCGCTACGGCGACGCGCTCAGCCCGATGGACGAGACGCTGACCCGCGTCGCGCTCGACATCTCCGGCCGCCCCTGGTTCGTCGGCAACCTGCCCTTCACCCAGAAACGTCTGGGCGAGATGGATACGGAGATGTTCCCGCACTTCTTCCATTCGCTGGCGCAGACCGCCGGGCTGACGCTCCACATCGACACGCTCTACGGCGACAACAACCACCATATCGCCGAGGCCGCGTTCAAGGGCCTCGCCCGCGCCCTGCGCACAGCGGTGGAGATCGATCCGCGCAAGGCCGACGCGATCCCGTCTACTAAGGGGACGCTGTGACGCTCGCGCTGATCGATTACGGCGCGGGCAACCTCCACTCGGTCCATAATGCGCTGAAGGCGGCGGGCGCGGCGGATGTCGCGGTGACGGCCGACCCCGACCTGGTCGCGCGCGCGGATCGCATCGTCCTGCCCGGCGTCGGCGCGTTCGGCGCCTGCGCGGCGGGCCTGCGCGCGATCCCCGGCATGATCGAGGCGCTGGAGGCGCGCGCACTGGCCGGCGGGGTTCCGTTCCTCGGCGTGTGCGTCGGCATGCAGTTGATGGCGACCACGGGGCATGAGATGGGCGAACATGCCGGCCTCGGCTGGATCGCGGGCGAGGTCGCGGCGATCGCCCCTGCCCCCGGCATCCGCGTGCCGCACATGGGCTGGAACGATGTGGCGCCGATCGCCGGCCACCCGCTGATCGCGCCCGGCGAGGCCTATTTCCTCCACAGCTTCGCCTTCACCGGCGACGCCGTGCTGGCGACCACCAGCCATGGCGGCACCGTCACCGCCGCGATCGGCCGAGACAACCTGCTGGGCGTCCAGTTTCACCCCGAAAAGAGCCAGGCCTATGGTCTGGCCCTGCTGGAGAGGTTCCTGACATGGCGACCGTGACCGCCCAATTCCTCCCCCAGCTTGCTGGGGGAGGGGGACCGCCGCGCGACAGCGCGGGGGTGGAGGGGCTTGGAGCGTACTCCGCCAGCCCCTCCACCATTGCTGCGCAATGGTCCCCCTCCCCGAGCAAGCTCGGAGAGGATTTTACGGAAAGCCCGGCATGATCGTCTTCCCCGCCATCGATCTCAAGGCCGGCCAGGTCGTCCGTCTGGCTGAGGGCGACATGGCCCGCGCCACCGTCTACGGCGACGATCCCGCCGCCCAGGCGCGCGCCTTCGGCGATGCCGGGGCCGATCACCTCCACGTCGTCGACCTCGACGGCGCCTTCGCCGGCGGATCGGTCAACGGCGACGCGGTGCGCGGCATCGTCGCCGCCTTCCCCGGCCGCGTCCAACTGGGCGGCGGCATCCGTAACCGGGAAAGCATCGACGCCTGGCTCGATCTCGGCGTCGCGCGCGTCGTCATCGGCAGCGCCGCGCTCAGCGACCCGCAACTGGTGCGGGACGCCGCCCACGCCCTGCCCGGCCGCATCGTCGTGGCGGTCGATGCGCGCGACGGTTTCGTCGCGACGCAGGGCTGGGCCGACGTGTCCGACGTGTCGGCGACCGATCTCGCCCGCCGCTTCGAGGATGCCGGCGTCGCCGCGCTGCTCTTCACCGACATCGGCCGCGACGGCTTGCTCAAGGGCTGCAACGTCGAGGCGACGGCGGCGCTGGCCGAAGCCGTGGCGATCCCCGTCATCGCCTCGGGCGGGGTCGCGGGAATCGAGGACATCCACGCGCTGAAGGGCAAGCCCGGCATCGAAGGCGTCATCACCGGCCGCGCGCTGTACGACGGGCGGCTCGACCTGGCGCAGGCGATCGCGGTGGCGCAGGACACCCCCTCTCCCCGCAAGCGGGGAGAGGGCTAGAGGTGACCGTCCGCGCGCGCGTCATCCCCTGCCTCGACGTCGCCGGCGGGCGCGTCGTGAAGGGCGTCAACTTCGTCGATCTGCGTGACGCGGGCGATCCGGTCGAGCAGGCGCGGGCCTATGATGCCGCCGGCGCCGACGAGCTCTGCTTCCTCGATATCGGCGCATCCCACGAGGGGCGCGACACGATCGTCGATGTCGTGCGCCGCACCGCGGAAGTCTGCTTCATGCCGCTGACGGTCGGCGGCGGCGTCCGCTCGGTCGAGGATGCGCGCACGCTGCTGCTGGCGGGGGCGGACAAGGTCGCGGTCAATTCCGCCGCCGTCGCCCGTCCTGAACTGATCGCCGACATTGCCGGGCGCATGGGTAGCCAGTGCGTCGTCGCCTCGGTCGACGCGCGCCGGGTGGGCGACACCTGGGAAGTCTTCACCCACGGCGGCCGCCGCGCGACCGGCATCGACGCGGTCGAACATGCGCTCAACCTCGCGCGCCTCGGCGCCGGGGAACTGCTGGTGACTTCGATGGATCGCGACGGGACGAAGGACGGCTATGATCTCGCGCTGATCCGCGCGATCGCCGACCAGGTCGATGTGCCGGTGGTCGCCTCGGGCGGCGTCGGCAGCCTTGCGCACCTCGTCGCCGGCATCGTCGAGGGGCACGCGTCGGCCGTCCTCGCCGCCTCGATCTTCCATTTCGGCGAGGCGTCGGTCGCCGACGCCCATGCCGCGCTGGCGGCGGCCGGGGTTCCGGTCCGTTCCTGAAACCGCCTTCATCGGACGTTCACGAAAACGGACTATGGGAAGCCGCGTCGGGCGATACACATGGACAGCAACCACATGAACGCCACCATCCGCTTCGCTCTCGTCGCAGCGCTGGTGGCGTTCGTGTCGCCCGACACCCTATTCGCCGCACCGCCGCATACCGGCGAGGTGATCCACGACGGCTTCGAACTCTCGGACGTCGCGCTGTTCGCCTGCGCAGTGCTCGGCGTATGGCTCGCCCGGCGCTCGATGCGGGCGCGGGCACGCCGCAAGGATTGACACCACCGTCCCGCCCGCCCCAAGCGGTCGGCATGAGCGACGCCTTCGCCACCCTGGAAGCCACCATCGCCGGTCGGTTGGCCGCTGATCCCGGCACCTCCTACATCGCCAGTCTTGCCGGCAAGGGCCGCGCCAAGATCGCGCAGAAGGTCGGCGAGGAAGCGGTCGAGACGGTGATCGCCGCGATCGCGGACGACCGCGCCGCCCTCGTCGGCGAGGCGACCGACCTGATCTTCCATCTGACCGTCCTGCTCCACCACGCCGGCCTCACCCTCGACGACGTCCGCGCCGAACTCGCGCGGCGCGAAGGGGTGTCGGGATTGGTGGAAAAGGCGGGGCGCCCTTCGAAAGAGGATTGAATGCCGATCGACGCCACCCTGCCCTATGACGAGCAGAATATCTTCGCGAAGATCCTGCGCGACGAAATCCCGTCGAAGCGCGTCTATGAGGATGACTGGGCGATCGCCTTCCACGACATCAATCCCCAGGCGCCGACCCATATCCTGGTGATCCCGCGCGGGCCTTATGTGTCGTGGGACGATTTCAGCGCGCGCGGATCGGATGCGGAAATCGCCGGATTCGTCCGCGCCGTCGGCAATGTCGCGCGCGACGCCGGGCTGGTCCAGCCCGGCTACCGCCTGCTCGCCAACATCGGGCGCGAAAGCGGGCAGGAAGTGCCGCACCTGCATGTCCATGTCTTCGCTGGCAAACCGATGGGCCCGCTGCTCGCGCGATAAGGGATTGCCCTCCCCCGATTTGCCATTAGGCTCGCCGCCCATCTGAAATCGGCGGCCGCAGGACGGACCGCCCTCCCCGGGGGGAACGCGTACATGATATTTGGGCGGGTAAAACCACTCGACGCCATTCTGGCGACGGCGGAGAAGAAATCGCTCCACCGCTCGCTGGGCTGGTTCCAGCTCACCCTGTTCGGCATCGGCTGCGTCATCGGCACCGGCATCTTCGTGCTGACCGCCGCCGGCGCGCAAAAGGCGGGTCCGGGCCTGATGCTGGCCTTCGCCATCGCCGGCGCGATCTGCATCGTGGCGGCCCTCTGCTACGCCGAAATCGCCGCCATGATCCCGGTCGCGGGATCGGCCTATACCTACAGCTACGCGACGATGGGCGAACTGCTCGCCTGGACGGTCGGCTGGGCGCTGATCCTCGAATATGCGGTCGCCGCATCGGCGGTGTCGGTCGGCTGGTCCGGCTATTTCACCGGCACGATATTGAACGAGTTCCTGGGGCTGCAATTGCCCGCGGCGCTTTCCGGCGCACCGCTTGCGCTCGGCGGAGTCGAGGGCGGCATCATCAACCTGCCCGCCGTCGTCATCGCGCTGCTCATCACCTGGCTGCTGATGATCGGCACGACGGAGAGCGCGCGGGTCAACGCCGTGCTGGTCGCGATCAAGGTCACCGCACTCACCGCGTTCATCTTCCTGACGCTGCCGTCGAGCGAGTTCTCGACCGACAAGTTCAACCCGTTCCTGCCCGCCGGCGTGTTCGGCGGCCTGGGCTCGGGCCTCGGCGCGGTCGGCGCGGCGGCGACGATCTTCTTCGCCTATGTCGGCTTCGACGCGGTTTCGACCGCCGCTGAAGAGACCAAGGATCCGCAGCGCAACGTGCCGATCGGCCTGGTCGGATCGCTGCTGTTCTGCACCGTCTTCTACATCCTGGTCGCGGCGGGCGCGATCGGCACAGTCGGCGGCCAGCCGATCATGGGGCCGAACGGTGTCCCGTTCCCGGCCGGCTCGGAGGAACTCGCGCGCCAGTGCGCCACCTACGCCGCCGACCAGCTGCCGCTGGTCTGCTCGAACGAGGCGCTGGCGCACGTGCTGCGCCAGATCGGCTGGTCGGGCGTCGGCAACATGCTGGGCATCGCCGCCTTCCTGGCGCTGCCGTCGGTCATCCTGATCCTGATGTTCGGCCAGACCCGCATCTTCTTCGTGATGAGCCGCGACGGCCTGCTGCCGGAGGCTCTGTCGAAGGTGCATCCGAAGTGGAAGACGCCCTATGTCGTGACGGCCGTCACCGGCGCGGCTGTGGCGTTCGCTGCGGCATTCCTGCCTGTCGGCAAGCTGGCGGACATCGCCAACGCCGGCACGCTCTATGCCTTCGCAATGGTCGCCATCGCGGTGATGATCCTGCGCAAGACCGCGCCGGACCGTCCGCGCAAGTTCCGTGCGCCCGCGCTCACGCTGCTCGGCCCGCTGACCGTCGCCGGCTGCGTGTTCCTGTTCGTCAACCTGCCGTTCGAAGCGATGATCGTCCTGCCGGCCTGGGCCGCGCTCGGGCTGGTGATCTACTTCGCCTATGGTCGCCGCGCGAGCCATCTGGGTCGCGGCATGGTGGAAAGCCACGAGACCGAGGCCGTGACGCAGATCGAACCCGACGTGCCCGGCACCCGCTGATCCGGGCGGCACGCAAAAGGAAAGGGCCGGGGATCGCTCCCCGGCCCTTCTTCTTTGTGCCCCGGCCCCGCGCCCCGTGGAGCGCGGGATCATCCGATCAATAGGGCATCTTTTCCTTCACCAGCGCCTTCAGGTCCGCCTCTGGCCGCGCGCCGTAATGGCTGATGACCTCGGCGGCGCAGATCGCGCCCTGCACCAGCGCGCCGTCGAGCGGGCGATCGGTCGCCAGCGCGTGCAGCACGCCCGCCGCGAACAGGTCGCCCGCGCCCGTCGTGTCGATCACCGCCGGCACCGGCTGCGCGGCGACTTCGTAGCGGCGGCCCTTGTACATCGCCAGCGCGCCCTTCTCGCTGCGCGTCACCACCAGCACGCCGACTTCGGGCGTCGTCTTGGCGATCGCCGCCTCCAGGTCGTCGGTCTTCCACAGAGCCATCAGCTCGTTCTCGTTGGCGAACAGGATGTCGATCGTCCCATCCTCCACCATGCGGCGGAAATCGTCGCCGTGGCGATCGATGCAGAACACGTCGGAAAGCGTGAAGGCGACCCAGGTCTCGCCCTCGCGCGCGATCTCGATCGCGCGCTTCATCGCCGCGCGCGGCTCTTCCGGGTCCCACAGATAGCCTTCGAGGTAGAGGATCTTGGCGCCGCGGATCATGTCGGCGTCCAGCGCCTCGGCGGGCAGATACTGCGACGCGCCCAGAAACGTGTTCATCGTGCGCTGCCCGTCGGGCGTCACGAAGATCAGGCAGCGCGCGGTGGTCGGCTCGCCGGCGCGTGCGGGGGTAGTGAAATCGACGCCGGCCGCCTTGATGTCATGGGCGAACACCTTGCCAAGCTGGTCGTCGGCGACCTGGCCGATGAAGCCGGCCTTGCCGCCCAGCGCGGCGATCCCTGCGACGGTGTTTGCCGCCGAACCGCCGCTGATCTCCCTGCCCGGTCCCATCTTGCCGTACAGTGCATCCGCCTCTTCGGGCGAGAACATCAACTGCATCGATCCCTTGGTCATGCCTTCATCGGCGATGAACTGGTCCTCGGCCTGCGCCAGGATGTCGACGATGGCGTTGCCGATGGCGACGACGTCGTAGGTCGGGGTGGTCACGTGCTCTGTTCCTTGTAGCCAGTTTCCCGTTCGCCCTGAGCCTGTCGAAGGGCACGTGGCCGCAAAGCGCACCGCCAGTGGAGAGCCGCCCTTCGACAGGCCCAGGGCGAACGGAGGATAGATTGCGCCCTAGGCGACCCTTGCCGCTTCGACAAGCAGGGCGCTATCGTCCGCGGGCTGTGTTCGAAGCGCTCATCCTTTCCGTCCGCCAACTCGGCGACCGCTCCATCCTCGCGGTGCTGGCGAAGTCGCTCGCGCTAACGCTGGCGCTGCTCGCCACGCTCGGTGTCGGCCTGTGGTTCGCCGGCGCCGGCATCGCGCGCTGGGCCGGGCTGGGCGAAGGCGGTGCGGAGATGATCGGCGTCGCCTCGGTGCTCGCCGGCGCGCTGCTCGGCTGGCTGGTGTTTCGCGCGCTGGCGATCGCGGTCGTCGGCATCTTCGCCGACGACGTAGTGGCCGCCGTCGAGGCGAGACATTACCCGACCGCGCTGGTGACAGCCCGCCCGGTCCCCTTCACCCGATCGCTGGCGATGAGCGCGGGATCGGTTGCCCGCACGCTCCTGGTCAACGTCGCGGCGATCCCGCTCTACCTGCTGCTGCTGGCGACGGGCATCGGCACGCCGATCGGCTTCTTCCTGGTCAATGCGCTGCTGCTCGGCCGCGACCTGGGCGACATGGTCGCCGCGCGCCACCGCGCGCCGGGTGAGCTGCCGGCCTTTCGCGCCGGCACGCGCGGGCGGCGCTTCGCGCTCGGCGGCGTCGGCACCGGCCTGCTCCTGATCCCGTTCGTCAACCTGCTCGCGCCTGTGCTCGGCGCCGCGATGGCGACGCACCTGTTCCACCGGAGGCTGTCCCAGTGAAGTTCCTGCCGCTTGCCCTGCTCGCCCTGCCGCTCGCAGCCTGCGCGACCGCGCCCGCCGCGGTGAAGCCCGCCCCGCACATACCGCTGCCGACGCAGCGCCCGATCAGCACCGTCGGGCTGGAACGCGTGATGGGCCAGACGGCGCGCGGCCTGTCGCAAGCATTCGGCACCCCCGACGCCGACGTGGTCGAAGGCGCTGGCCGCAAGCTCCAGTTCGGCAGCCGCATCTGCGTGCTCGACGCCTATCTCTATCCAAAGGATGGCCGCGGCGAACCCGTCGTCACCCATGTCGACGCCCGCCAGCGCGACGGCAGCACGATCGACCGCGCCAGCTGCGTCGCCGCGCTCAGCCGCCGGGACGGGGGGAAGTAGCGCCCAAGCCTAACCCCCGCTCGCCCTGAGCCTGTCGAAGCCCTGCCCTTTTCCTGGTGCCGCACGCCATGCTGCGCGCAAGAAGGGCAGGGCTTCGACAGGCTCAGGGCGAACGGGATTGCCCCAGCCGCTCCAGCGCCCACGTCGCCGCATCCGCCACCACCGCGTCCTCATCCTCCAGCAGCCGCCTGAGCGGCGCCTCCAGCCGCGCATCCCCCGAATTGCCCGCCGCGATCGCCGCGTTGCGCACCATCCGCCCCCGTCCGATCCGCTTGATCGGCGATCCCGCGAACACCTGGCGGAACGCCATATCGTCGAGGTCGAGCAGGTCGGCGAGGCGCGGCGCCATCAGCTCGCTGCGCGGCTGGAACGCCAGATTCGCCGCGGCGGCAACCGCGAACTTGTTCCACGGGCACACGCTCAGGCAATCGTCGCAGCCATAGATGCGGTTGCCGATGCTTTCCCGAAACTCCTCCGGGATCGGCCCCTTGTGCTCGATCGTCAGGTACGAGATGCAGCGCCGCGCATCGAGCCGGTAGGGCGCGGGAAACGCATCGGTCGGGCAGCTGCGCTGGCACGCGTCGCACGATCCGCAGGTGTCGCGCCCCGGCCGGTCGGGCGTCAGCTCCAGCGTGGTGTAGATCGCGCCAAGGAACAGCCAGCTGCCATGGTCGCGGCTGACCAGATTGGTGTGCTTGCCCTGCCACCCCAGCCCCGCTGCCTCTGCCAGCGGCTTCTCCATCACCGGCGCGGTATCGACGAACACCTTCAGGTCCGTCCCCGGCGCGGCCTCGACGAGCCAGCGCGCCAGCGCTTTCAGCGCGCGCTTTACCACATCGTGATAATCGGCCCCCTGCGCATAGACGGAAATGCGTCCGCGATCCCCCACCCCCTCCAGCGCCAGCGGGTCGCGCCCGGGCGCATAGCTCATCCCCAGCGCTATCACGCTGCGCACCTCGGGCCACAGCCCCGCCGGGCGCTCGCGATGGTGCGCGCGCTCCTCCATCCAGATCATCTCGCCGTGCGCGCCGTCCGCCAGCCATTCGCGCAGCCGCACGCCCGCCGCCGGCGCCGCGTCGGCGCGCGCGATTCCGATCGCGGCAAAGCCCAGCTGCACCGCCTTTTCTTTCAATCGCAGTTCGATCGGCTTGTCTTCGCGCACCCCCGCCCGCTACCACGGATACGGATGTGAAGGGGTGAATTTGTGAGCAGCTCTCTGGCCGTCACCGCGAACGGCCTGGTCAAGCGTTTCGGCGGGCGGCGCGTCGTCGATGGTGTCGATATCGCCGTGCCCGCGGGCGCGATCTACGGCGTGCTCGGCCCCAACGGCGCGGGCAAGACGACGACCTTGCGCATGCTGCTCGGCATCATCGAACCGGACGAGGGCGAACGCGCGCTGCTCGGCCGCCCCCATCCGCGCGACGCCAGCGACCAGGTCGGTTACCTGCCCGAGGAACGCGGCCTCTATCCCGGCATGAAGGCGGTCGACGCCATCGCCTTCATGGGCGCGCTGCGCGGGCTGGACTGGCGCACGGGCCGCAAGCGCGCCCGCGAAAGCCTGGAGGCCGCCGGCCTCGGCCACGCCGCCGACCAGAAGATCAAGAAGCTGTCGAAGGGCATGGCCCAGCTCGTCCAGCTTCTCGGCTCGGTCGTCCACGAACCCGATCTGCTGGTGCTGGACGAACCGTTTTCCGGCCTCGATCCGGTCAACCAGGAACGGCTGGAGGCACTGATCGTCGCCCAGCGCGATCGCGGCGCGACCATCCTGTTTTCGACCCACGTCATGGCCCATGCGGAGCGGCTGTGCGACCGGCTGACGATCATCGCCGGCGGCAAGGCCCGGTTCGAGGGGACGGTGGACGACGCCCGCGCCACCCTGCCGGTCAGGGCGCATTACGTGCCGCACCACCCCAATGACGGCATCGCCGCCCTGCTGCCCGCCGATGCGCAGGCGGAAGGGGAAAACGGCTGGGTCTTCACCCTGCCCAAGGAAGGCATCGAAGGGACACTCGTGAAGCTGATCGACGCCGGCTACGGCATTTCCGGCCTCTCGATCGAGCCCGCGCGCCTGCACGACGCCTTCGTCAAGATCGTCGGCCGCGAAGCGCTGGAGCAGGCGGCATGAGCGCGCGCAAGACGATCCGCCAGACGTTGACGGTCGCGCGGCGCGATTTCATCGCGACGGTGTTCACGCCGACGTTCCTCCTGTTTCTGCTCGCTCCGCTCATCATGCTCGGCTTCGGCCTTGTCGGCGGATTGGGCGCGGCGTCCATGGCGTCCAGCGCGACCGAAAAGTCGCGGATCATCGTGCTCGCCAGCGCAGAAGACGGTCGGAGAATGATCGCTGCCGACCGGCGGCTGGCCGAGGCCTTTGCTCGCCGCGACGAAGATGCCGAGGCAAAGGCGTCCTCTCGCCCGTTCGCTCCGCCCCGCCCCCGACGCGGAGGCACCCCGACGCTGTTGATCGAGGCGCCGAAGGGCGATCCGGCCGCTCAGGCCAGAGCAGCGTTCGCCCGCACCGACGTGGAAACCCTCGCCGTCCTCTACGGCCCACTCGACAAGCCGACCGTTCTTCATGCACCAGGTTACGTCAGCCGCGCGACCTATCTGGCGCTGTTGGCGGACGAAGTGATGCGTGATCGCCGATTGGGTTCGGATACGCGATTGTCGACCGCCACCATCCAGCCCTTCAAGACCGAAGCACGCCGGGCCTCCGCATCGAGCGGTAGTCGGGCCGCCTTCTTCACCGTCTTCGGCCTGTTCATCCTCACGCTGATGCTGGCGGGCCAAGCGGTCGGCACGATGGCGGAGGAACGCTCGAACAAGGTGATCGAGATTCTCGCCGCCGCCGTGCCGCTCGAAAGCGTGTTCCTGGGCAAGCTGATCGGCATGTTCGGGGTCGCCATATTGTTCGTCGGCTTCTGGGGGACGATCGTCGTCAACCTCGGCCAGATGCTGCCGCCCAACATCGGCCGCGCCTTTGCCGATGTCGGTCCGGCGACCGGTGCCGCCTTCCCGTTCCTGTTCTTCGCCTATTTCACCATGGCCTATCTGCTGCTGGGCGCGGTGTTCCTCGGCATCGGCGCGCAGGCGAGCACGCCGCGCGAGATCCAGATGCTGTCGCTGCCGATCACCATCTTCCAGGTCGCGATGTTCGGGATGAGCCAGGCCGCCGCGTCCAGCCCCGAATCGACCCTCGCCCGCTTCGCCGAGATTTTCCCGTTCAGCTCCCCCTTCGCGATGGCCGCGCGCGCGGCGAACAGCCCGGAAATCTGGCCCCACCTCCTCGCGCTCGGCTGGCAGGCATTGTGGGTCGCCGCCACCGTCTGGCTCGGCGCCCGCCTGTTCCGCCGCGGCGTCCTGCAATCGGGCAGCCCGGCGTTCTGGAAGCGCAAGAAGGCCGAGGCGGCGGCATAGCCATACCGAGCTCCCGCCTGCGCGGGAGCACCGGGAGCTATTGACATCCATGTAAGTTACGTCATCCTTTCCCAAAAAGGAGAGACGATGATGGCGACGCTTGCCCCGCAGTCCGCAGCCGCGCGCGCGCCGGACCCGCTCGACGTCAGCCGGTCCGAACTCTACCGCGACGACGTGTGGCAGGCGCCCTTCGCCGAAATCCGCGCCAGGGGCGGCATCCACTGGCACGACCAGACCGACTACGGCCCCTTCTGGTCGATCGCGTCTTACAAGCCGATCACGTACATCGAATCGCTGCCCGACGTCTTCTCGTCGCAAGCCGGCGGCATCACCATCGCCGATTTTCGCGAGGGCGTGGACGTGAAGCTGCCGATGTTCATCGCGATGGATCGGCCAAAGCATACCGGCCAGCGCCGCACCGTCGCCCCCGCCTTCACGCCCAGCGAAATGGCGCGGATGACCGACGACATCCGCCGCCGCACCGCCGACATCCTCGACGAACTGCCCATCGGCCGCGAATTCGACTGGGTCGATACCGTCTCGATCGAACTGACCACCCAGATGCTGGCGTTGCTTTTCGACTTCCCGTGGGAAGATCGCCGCAAGCTGACCTTCTGGTCGGACTGGGCCGGCGACATCGAAATCTACAAGGACGAGGCCAAGCGCGCCGAACGGCTGAAGCACATGTTCGAATGCGGCGCCTATTTCCAGCAACTGTGGAATTCGAAGCTGGGCAAGGATCCCACCCCCGACCTCATCAGCATGATGATCCATTCGGACGCGATGGCCGAAATGGACCCGCATGAATTCATAGGCAACCTGATCCTGCTGATCGTCGGCGGCAACGACACGACGCGCAATTCGATGACCGCCTATGCCTACGGCCTGTCGCAATTCCCCGACGAGCGGGCGAAGCTGGAGGCCGATCCGTCGCTGATCCACAACGCCACGCAGGAGATCATCCGCTGGCAGACCCCCCTCGCCCACATGCGCCGCACCGCGACGCAGGATCATGAGGTGGAGGGGCACCTGATCCGTGAAGGCGACAAGGTCGCGCTCTGGTACATCTCCGCCAACCGTGACGAGAGCGTGTTCGACGATCCCGACAGCATCCGCGTCGATCGTCCCAACGCGCGGCGCCATCTGGCGTTCGGCCACGGCATCCACCGCTGCGTCGGCGCGCGGCTGGCCGAACTGCAGATCAGCGTGCTGCTCGAGGAAATGGCGAAACGCCGCCTGCGCGTCGAGGCGGCCGGAGAGCCGGAGCGCGTGCTCGCGAGCTTCGTGCACGGATACCGCAAGCTGCCGGTGGAGGTCGTGCGCTACTGACCGGCGCGCCGCTGTCTCCATCGGTACGGCACCCGGCCTACCGCAAGCACTGCGCGCTTCCTACATCGGCCGGCATGGACACGACCCGCCGCACCCTAATCGCCGGCGCCGCGCTGGCACCCTTCGCCGCCGTCTTCCCAGCCCTCGCGCAGGACAGGGTCACGCTGTCCGACGCCGACTGGCGCAAGCGGCTGTCGCCGGCGGCCTATGACGTGTTGCGCCGGCAGGGCACCGAGCGCCCCTTCACCAGTCCTCTGAACGCGGAGAAGCGTACCGGCGTGTTCGCCTGCGCCGGCTGCGCCCTGCCGGTCTTCACCTCGAAGACGAAGTTCGAAAGCGGCACCGGCTGGCCGAGCTTCTGGGCGCCGCTCCGGGGCACCGTCGCGACCGAGACCGATCGCAGCCTGGGGATGACGCGCGTCGAGGTCCATTGCCGCCGCTGCGCGGGGCACCTCGGCCATGTGTTCGATGACGGGCCGGCGCCGACCGGCAAACGTTACTGCATCAACGGCATCGCGCTGAACTTCAGTCCCCGCGCGGTTTGATCCGGCCTATTCCAGGTCGAGCGTGAACGCCGCGGCGCGGGCCTGGATGTTGGGCACCACCGGCATCGGCGATGCGGCGGCGATCGTCACGCCGGGCAGCGGGCCGGTGTTGGCCGGCGCGTCGTCGGCATAGATGAAGCCGTTGACCGGATAGGTCGAGGTGCCGAGATCGCCGTTGCCGGCATACCATACGCGGACCCGGCTCCAGTCGCCCGCCGCCGACACGTCGATCGCGCGGACGTTGGTTTCGACCCGGCCGCGGTTCGACCAGTTGGCATGGGTCAGCAGCACCTCGCGGTCGCTGACGACACGCGAAACCATCGCGACATGGCCCAGCCGCATGCGACCGGACGATGCGAAAGACATCACCGCGCCTTCGCGGGGCGTGTTGCCACGGGCGTATTTGCTCGCCGCCTGGTTCCACCAGGTATGGGCGTTGCCGAAGATCTGAACGCCGGAGATCAGCCGCGCATAGGGCGCGCACTGCCAGAAGCGCGCTTCCGCCTTGGGGGCCGCGATCGTGCAGAAAAGCAGCGCGGCAGCCGCCGCGAACGCCCGAACCATCATGTCGTGTAAGACCCCCCGGTCTCGTCTGAACCTTCGATGGAGCGGGGGTAGCCGGGCGTGCGCCGGTGGCGAAGCGCCGGGCGATGAACCGCAGGTGAATCCCGACGAAGTGATGGAGGTTCCGGAACCGCAATCGGCTCGTCCCCGCAACGCCTCGCTTCACCGCAGTTGTTGCGCGAAAGCCGCACCCGAATCGCCGATTGCGCGGCCGGACTCGGTTCATCGCATGCCGTGTTGCGACGCAGCGATTTCCGTGTTCGACTGATGAACACCGGACGAACGGATGGTTAAGGGGACGGTTAACCATTCGGGCGCATGATCCGGTTCTCGACTGGGTGGGGTGGGCATAATGACTTCACGCATGAAACCGGCAGAAGGCGCGATGACGCTGGCCGAAATGAAGGAATTCGCGGGCTTTTCGGCGGCGACGCAGCGGTACATCCGCCGTGCGCTGGACATCGGGCTCGATCGCGACGACGCGATGAGCCGCTGGTCCCGCGACGTGGTGGAGGCGGCGAGCATCCGCGCGCAGGCCCGCATGTACGATCGCCTGCCCGAACTGCGCGCGCTGGTGCCCGACGACAGCGGCCTCGACGCGGTCGAGCCGTTCATGGCCCCGCTCGTCACGGTCAGCGCCTTCGATCTGGGCCAGGGTCGCCTGCCGACCTTCTCGGCCTATCGCTTCCTCTACGAACGGCTGCTCGGCGCGGAAGTCCGCCCGTGGCTGCCGGCCGCCTTCTGCGCGGCGGCGGCGCTGCCGACGCTGCACCCGGACCTGCGCCGCAAGCTGCTTCAGTCGATCAGCGAGGCCGCGGCGACCGCCAGCGGCTGGTCGAACCGCAAGCCGGCGTTCTTCCCCTATTGGGTGGAGAAGGTCAGCGACATGGGCCTGGCGCACTAAAAGCGGGCGCCCTGCGATTGCGCAAGCAATCGCAAGAGTCGCCACGTCGGGCAGCGGTGAGAGCAAAGCTCGCAACGTCTGACGACGTGGCGGTCCCCGGCGTATCCGAACCCTACGCCAGCCCGCGAGCGCCGAACTCCTCCACCACCAGCGCATACACCGCCGGCAGCGTCGCCTTCACCGCCACGCGCGTGAATGGCGGCCGGGCCGCACGCCCGTACAGAACCACGCTGGCGCACATCGCGAAGAATTCGAACGGGTTGCTCAGCATATAGGACTGCGCCGGCCAGTCCCCGCTCGCCTTCGCCGCCTCCCACAGCGCCACCACCCGCGGATCGCGGGGACCGCGCATCCGCTCGACCTGCCAGCGATGGACCAGTTCGTGCAGCAGCACCGGATTGTCTGCCGGCTGCACCACCCGGGCGAAGTGGATCGCCGGCACCGCGCGCGTCCGGGTGCCGCGCTCGCGATCGACGTGGATCACCTGCCCGCGGAAGAAGTCCATCGCCGCCCCCGACACCGGCAGCGCCTCGACCAGGCGGACCTGCCCTTCCAGGAACGCCGCGACCGCCGGGTCCGGCGCGGCGCCCTGCCAGTCGATCGCGAAGCCCCGCCGCGCCGCCGCCGCGCGCGGCCACAGCGCCAGTACCGCCGCTCCCGCAATCACGCCGCGCCGGTTTGACAGCGGCCCCGCGCCCCGCGACAGATCGCCCATGATCCGCATCCTCCTCGCCTCGACGGCGCTCGCTCTCGCCACGCCAGCCTATGCCGATCCGGTCGCCGACGCGACCCGCGCGCAGATGCCGCAGCTGACGCAACTCTACCGCGAGCTCCACGCCGCCCCCGAACTCGCGATGCAGGAGGTGAAGACCGCCGCGAAGCTCGCCGCGGAGGCCAGAAAGGCGGGTTTCACCGTGACCGAAAAGGTCGGCGGCACCGGCGTCGTCGCGGTGCTGAGGAACGGCGCCGGCCCCACATTGCTGATTCGCGCCGACATGGACGGCCTGCCGCTGACCGAGGACACCGGCCTGCCCTATGCGTCGAAGGTGCGCGTCACCACCGCCGACGGGGTGGAAACCGGCGTGATGCACGCCTGCGGCCACGACACCCACATGACCGCCTGGGTCGCCACCGCGCGCAACCTGGCGGGCATGAAGGACAAATGGTCCGGCACGCTGGTGATGATCCTCCAGCCCGCGGAGGAAACCGGCGCGGGCGCCAAGGCGATGCTCGACGACGGGCTCTACACGCGCTTTCCAAAGCCCGATTTCGCCATTGCCTTCCACGACAGCGCGTCGCTGCCGGCCGGCACGATCGGCACACGTGACGGCTATATCATGGCGAACGTCGATTCGGTCGACGTGACGGTGAAGGGCATGGGCGGCCATGGCGCCGCGCCGCACTTGACGCGCGATCCGATCGTGCTGGCGTCGCGGATCGTTACCGCGCTCCAGACGCTCGTCGCGCGCGAGCTCGATCCGCAGGAGGCCGGCGTGGTGACCGTCGGCAGCTTCCAGGCCGGCGCGACGCACAATATCATCCCCGATCAGGCGAAGCTGCTGCTCACCGTGCGCAGCTATGCGCCGGAGACGCGCAAGCTGCTACTCGACGGCATCGCGCGGATCGCCCGCGGCGAGGCGATCGCCGCCGGCCTGCCCGAGGATCGCCTGCCCGTGGTGACCTCGCGCGTCGACGCGACCCCCGCGACCTTCAACACCGATCCGCAGACGGCGGCGCTGACCCGCCTGTTCGCCGCGCGCTTCGGCCAGGATCGCGTCACCACCGTCCCCCCCGGCATGGTCGGCGAGGATTTCAGCCGCTACTGGCTGGCCGACAAGTCGATCCAGTCGACCTTGTTCTGGGTCGGCGGCGTCCCGGCAAATCGCTGGGCGGCGACGAACGGCGGCAAGAGCGGCGCGCTCCCCGCGCTCCACAGCCCGCGCTGGGCGCCCGATGCCGAAGCGGTGATCGCCACGGGTGCCGAGGCGCTGACCATGGCGGCGCTCGACATCCTGAAGAAATAGCCGCCCGAAACATGAACGGCGACCGCCCCTTCGGACGGTCGCCGCCATCGGCCGATATCGAAACGCCTATGCGTCGCGCTGGCGGGCCTTCTCGGCGTCCTCGTCATAGCCGGACGACGGCGCCGGGCCGTGGTTGTGAACCGGCTGGGTCGATGCGGGCGGATCGCTCGCGTCCATCGATTCGTCGAGCGCACGGTCGAGCCGGGCTTCCTTGCTCTCGGGGTTGCGCTGCAGCCGCTTTTCGATCGACCGGTCGGTGCCGGCGTCCTTCTGCTGGCTGCGATCGGGCGCATCCTCGTCGGGCGCCGCCGTCATCGTTTCGTCAATCATGTCCTGGATCTGGGTCATAGCCGTCTCCCGGGCCTCTCTCTTGTTGCAGGTTCAGAACGACCGGCCGCCCGACGCGTTCCGGCGCCTGCCGCACAAAAGAAAGGGCCCGGCGGATTTCTCCACCGGGCCCCGAAAGCTCACATTTTCCAGTTCGTTATTCGCGGTTGCCCAGGAACGACAGCAGGAACTGGAACATGTTGACGAAGTCGAGATACAGCGACAGCGCGCCCATGATGACGGCCTTGCCCATCATGTCGGTGCCAGCCACCTGGAAGTACAGCCCCTTGATCCGCTGCGTGTCATAGGCGGTGAGGCCCGCGAAGATCAGCACGCCGATCGCGCTGATCGCCAGGTTGAGCGCCGGCGACTGGAAGAACAGGTTCGCCAGCATCGCGACGATCAGGCCAACCAGACCCATGATAAGGAAGGTGCCGAAACCCGACAGGTCGCGCTTGGTCGTATAGCCGTAGAGGCTCAGCGACAGGAAGGCGACCGCGGTCGAGAAGAAGGTGATCGCGATCGACGGCCCGGTATAGACCAGGAAAATCGCCGACATCGACAGGCCCATCACCGTCGCGAAGGCCCAGAACAGGCCCTGCAGCGCCGCGGTGGACAGGCGATGCATGCCAAAGCTCATCACCATCACGAACGCCAGCGGCGACAGCGCGATGACCCAGCGCAGCGGGGTGGCCATCACCTGCGCGGCGATGCCCGAATAGGCGAAGGCCAGCGCGACGATGCCGGTCAGCAGCACGCCCGAGGCCATGTAGTTGTAGATCGACAGCATGTAGGACCGCAGCCCCGCGTCGTACGCGGCGTCGCGCGTACCGGCGGCGGCATGTGCGAAATTCGCACCTGTCGTCCGGGGATCAGACCAATTTGCCATTTTCCTGACAGCTCCTTTGCCCGGCCGTTCTGCCGGATGAGACGGAATATCGCGGTCGGGCGTTAATTTTTCAAGCAAAACCGGCCTCGCCTCGTCCCGCCGCGCCGCGTAGGGACCTCGCATGCACCGCCTGTTCGTCGCCCTGCGCCCGCCAGCAGACGTCCGCGCGCGCCTGATCGCCGCGATGGGCGGCATCGCCGGCGCCCGGTGGCAGGACGATGCGCAACTCCACATCACGCTGCGCTACATCGGCCCGGTGGCGTCGCATCTCGCGGAAGACATCGCCGCCGCGCTGGAGGGGCTACACGCCCCGCCCGTCACGCTGGCGATCGAGGGCGTCGGGCGGTTCGACAGCGGCCCATGGCCGAACGCCGTGTGGGCCGGCGTCACCCCGCGCGACGCGATCGCCGCGCTTCACCGAAAGATCGACCATGCGCTGGTCCGCGCCGGGCTGGAACCCGAAGGGCGCGCCTATCTGCCGCACGTCACCCTCGCCCGGCTCGGCCGCGATGCCGCCGGCGTCGATCGTTTCCTCGCCGATCAGGCGATGCTGGCAAGCTCGGCGTTCACGCTCGACCATTTCCTGCTCTACGAAAGCCACCTCGGCAGCGGCGGCGCGAGTTACGAGCCTGTCGCGCGCTTTCGCCTGTCGGGTTGATCGACCCGAACACACCGGTTCCCCCTGAGCCTGTCGAAGGGGTGCCCTTCCTCGCCGCCACATGCCTGAAGGTGTGAAGAAGAGCCGCGTTTCGACAAGCCCGGCCCGAACGGTGACGGGAGCATGCCGATCTGGCCCGGCACGCCCCCGAGCCGACCTCACCCCGCCTGGAACACGCCGCAGGCGACGCGGCCGCCCGAATTGCCCGACGGATCGGTCTTCATGTCGTCCGGCCCGGCATGGACGACGAACGCCGCGCCATCGGCATCGAGCAGCCCCGCCATGGTGCCCGACGGCAGCGTGCCGGTCAGCGTACCGCGCCCGTCGGCCGCGACCGTCAGGTTGGGCAGGTCGCCGCCGTGCGGCCCCGCCGGGTTCTGGGTGCCGTGCTGGCGCGACGTCGGGTTCCAGTGTGCCCCGGCACTCGCGAAATCGGGCGCGTCACATCGGCCGATGGTGTGGACGTGGGCGCCGCGCACGCCGGGCGCCAGGCCCGATACGTCGAGCGCGATGCGGATGCCTTGGCCCGTCTCGGTGGCGACGACGCGGCCCACCTCGGTGCCGTCGGCGGTGCGCAGCGTCGCGCTGGCGCCGCCCGGCGGGGTCGCCGCCGCATCGGTCGCGCTCGGCCCGTCGCTGGTCGCGCATCCCGCCGTCAGCAACACCAGGGCCGTCGCCGCCGCCAAATTCCGAATCATGTCCGTCACCCTCTTCGCTATGGTTCGTGCGGCCAATGATCGGGCACGCGGGCGGTTCCGGCAACCCGTCCGCACGTCTCCGCGAGGCAAGAAAAAAGCCCCGGCCGAAACCGGGGCTCTTAGAATTAAGGCTTTGGTAAGAACGGTTTAGCCGTTCACACCCGTGTTGCCTTGGCCGCCGTCCCAGTTACCGGTCATTACCCAGTCCCAGAAACCGCGCACCGGGCGCTGATTCTTCTTCATGTCTGCTCCCCTGTGTCCAGGACGCACCGCCGCAGGACGGCACGCCCAGACACATGTACCGGAACAGGACAGTATTTACAAGTTGGTAACCATCATGCCGCCCACGCATGCTTCCCTTCGGCGACCATGCGGCTCAGGTTGATCAGCTTCATCGGGCGCCCGATCAGATACCCCTGCGCCTTGTCGCATCCCAGGGTCGCCAGTTCGGCAAGGATTTCGCTGGTCTCGACGCCTTCCGCCACAACGCTGCGGCCCAGCGAATGCGCCAATTCTATCGTCGATCGCACCATCAGCCGGTCGCTGGCGTTGCGGTCGATCGACGCGACGAAGCTCTTGTCGATCTTCACTTCGGTGGCCGGAATCTTCTTGAAATATTCGAGCGTCGAGAAGCCGGTGCCATAGTCGTCGATCGACACGTTGATGCCCAGCGAGCCGATCTCTTCCAGCGTGCGAATCGATTGCCGGCCGCTCGTCAGCGCCGCCGATTCGGTGACTTCCAGCGTGAGTCGCTCCGTCGGCAGGCCCGAGTCGGCCAACAGGTCGCGAACCAGCGGCACCAGGCCGGGCTTCTCCAGCAACCGCGCGGAGATGTTGACCGCGACGTCGAACACGATCCCGCGCGCGTGGAACGCCGCCGCCGCCTTGATCGCGTCGCCCAGCACGAAGGCGGTAAGCTTGTCGATGCGGTTGTGCTGTTCGGCGGCCAGCACGAATTCCATCGGGCTGACCTCGCCCTTCTCAGGGTGCGACCAGCGCACCAGCGCCTCGGCCCCGGTGATGCGGCCGCTCGCGATGTCGATCTGCGGCTGGTACGCGACCCAGATCTCGCCCGTGTCGATCGCCGCGTCGAGCCGTCCGAGCAGCGACAGCTTCCATTCGGCGTCGGCCAGCTTGGCGGGGTCATAGGCCTTCCATCGCAGCCCCTCGCCCGCCGCCTCGTCCGCCGCCACCAGCGTCGCGCCGATGCGGTTGGCCAGGCTGCGGCTGTCATCGGCATCGATCCCCAGCGTCACCGACAGGTCGATCGGCCGTCCGTCGACCAGCGCAGGGCTGCGGAACAGCGCGTGCAGCGCGTCGAGCTGGTCGGGACCGGCCACCTCGGGCGCCGTGGTCCACACGAACACGCCCTCGTCCCCCTGGAAGATGCGCGCGCCGCGCGCGCCCAGCGCCAGCCGCCCGACGATCTGTTCGACCAGCGCGCGTTCGTCCTGCGGTGGCAGGGCGGAACTGATCTCGGCGAAGTTGCGCACCCGCGCCGCCGCCACCACCGCGCCGGGCACCGGCGTCTCGCCGCGCAGCGCATTCAGGTTGGGCAGGCCTGACACCGCGTTGATGTCGCCGCGCACCTTGTACGATCGCCGGAAGTTCGACCATGCCCAGGCGATCGCGCTGCCCGCCACCAGCACCAGCGACGGGAACACGTCATAGGCAACGCCCCGCTGTTCGGCGATCAGCGGCAACAGGGTCACGCCGAAGATGCCGGCGGCCAGCGCCGCGCGGCCCAGCCAGCGGTTGCGCGCGAACAGGTGCAGCGCGGACAGCAGCATCGCCATGATCGCCGGGATCAGCCAGCCGAGGTGCCCGCCACGCCCCGCCATCAGCGTCTCGGCCGCCACCACGTTGACGAACACGCCGTTCATCTGGCCGAATCCGGGCAGGTAATAGACGTCGCCCATTTCCGTCGAGGTCGCGCCGATCACCACATCGCGCCCGCGCACCGTGCTCGCATCGAAGTTTCGCCCCAACACGTCGAGCGCACTGACGTGCGGCACGCGCATCGGGCTGATCGCATAGTCGATCGCAAAGGTCTCGTCGGGCGGGCCGGGATGGTTCGCCAGCAGCGCGGACATCGATGGCGCGATCTCGCCCGACATGTCGGTGGCATAGGTCATCGTGCGCACCGCAAAGGCACTGCCATAGTTGGCGGCGACGCTGACGGTGCCGGCATGCGCGCGGAATTCCGGGCGCGGCAACTTGAAGCGGCGCTCGCCCGTGGTCGGATCGCGCGCCTGCATCGCGGCCAGTTCGACGTTGCCCGCGCGTTTCAGCGCGGCGGCCAGGGCGTCGTCGGCCGCTTTGGTCGTCGTCGTCGCGAACGACACGTCGAAGAAGATGCGCTTCGCCCCGGCCGCCTTCAGCCGATCGACGATCTCGGCATGGCGCTGGCGCGGCCACGGCCAGGATCCCAGTTCCTCCAGGCTGCGGTCATCGACGCCGACCACCACGATCTGGCCCGACGGGCTCTGCAACCGCGCCTTGTTGCGCAGCGCGGCCAGCGCATCCTCCAGCGGCTGTGCCAGGCCCAGGGCGCCGATCACCATCGCGGCGATCGTCGCCCACATCAGGATGTTGCGCGCGGATATGCGCCGCGCCCGTTCGGGCGCCGCCCCGGTCGCGGAGGCCGGCCCGGAAGCCGGCGCGGAGGCTGCAATGCGGGCTGGAAACCACTTCACCCGCCCGCGCTAGCGCAACTTGGTTAACGAAGCCTTCTGCGGTCGTCGCCGCGTCGCTCGTTCGTCCTGGTCACATGGCAACCATTCCGGCGACGGCTCGCCGTTAGCGGCGGCCCCCGCCCTCAGCCGCTTGGCAAGTCCGTCGAGATTCCTGCGCAACAGCGCGTCGGTCCGTTGCGCGCTCCCGTGATCGAAATATCCGCCGCCCGCCGCGCGCGCGGCCTCCTGCGCGCGGCGCTTCAGCTCGGCCAGCCCCGGTGCGCCCGCCGGCACCGGCTTGTGCCGCTCGCGCAGCAGCAGGGTCCGCAACAGCGTGTCCGAATAGCGCCGCCGGCTGCCCACCACCTCGCCCCGCACGACGATGGGTTCCTCCCATCCCTCCACCGCGCGCTCCCACGCCACCTGTTCCAGCATCGGCGCGGCGCGGTCCATCGCGGCATCCCACGCGCCGGCGAATTCGGGATCGGCCTTGCGCAGGTTATGCGCCGACGTCTGCGAAATCCGCACCCTCTGGCACGCCTCGCGCACATCGGCGGTCTCGGTCAACGCGCGCAGGAAAGCGCGGCGGCGCAGCGGCGACCAGCCGTCGTGGCGCTTCATCGCCAGCCGGTCGGCCCGCGCGTCCGCCGCCGCCCCGGCCCGCGCCTGCCAGGCGTGCTGATACGCCGTCAGCGCCGCTTCCCACCGCGCATCCAGGTCGGCATCCACCCGCCGCCGCTGGTGCGCCGTCCCCGGATCGCGCCCGATCCGCTCGCACGCCTCGCGCACATTGCCGCTGGCCTCCAGCGCCAGCGCGAATGCCGTGGTCGTATCCGCCGTCCACCGGCGCGGAACCGTCTTCACCACCATGCCGCCTCTCTCCGATCATCGAAACGAGGCAGCCCAGATATACAGGCCGGGGCATGTAGGAAAGAACATTTTGGGAACACCCCGGCTGTCACAAGCTCCCGGACGCACCGACGCAATCTGTCGTCGCACGGGGGGAACACCCGGGCGGCTTCGTGGGCGCCGACTTTCAATCTCAAGCGGCGCCTGCCTGCATGGACAGGAAGAGCGGGCCGCCACGACCGCGATCGCGCCCCTGGCCCAGGCGCGGCGAAGACCTGCGCAACGCTCGACATAAGCCACGCCGCCCGCCGCCATGTTCTCCCGCGGCGCCGCAGCGAAGCATTCTCATCACATCACCGCGTTATTGATGGTTGAGCCGCCATCCTCGTTCGCCTTACTGTGCCGCGCCACTGGTGCCGCCCGCCGGGATGCGAAAGCCAGCTTTCAAGGAGCCGATCCGTGCCCGACCTGCCTGCAGATTCCGAGCTTACGTTCAAGTGGGACAAGTCTCGCGCGGTCGCGAAGGCGGCGGCGGCATTTGCCGGTCGCGTGATCGGCGCCGATCCCCGTTACATCAGCCACGGCGAAATCCAAACCGGCCTCAGTCCGGACGGCAAGGTCTGGGCAAGCGATCTGGCGGGCCTTTATGAAAAGGACTTCCTCGATCTGGACGATGACCGCGATCTGCTCATAGCCCTCGACGGTCAGGGCGAAATCGCCGGCATGGTCGTCCTCGCCTGGGAAGAAACCAGCCGTCGGCGATTCGCGGTTCTCGAAGACATGGCTGTCGATCCCGCGCGGCGATCGCAACGGATCGGTTCACGCCTGCTCGAAGAAGTCGAACGCCGAGTGCGGGAACGCGGGGGCGTTCAATGGATCTTCCTTGAAAGCGGCCTTGGGAACACCCGCGCCCACCATTTCTTCGAACGACATGGCTTTGCCACGACGTCTCACGTCTTTTCCAAAACAATCCTCTAGGCGCCGTGTTTTCTGGGCAACGGCTTCCAGGGACATGGGCTATTGGAACATGGGGTCCGTATGACGACGCATACTGCGGCCGGCACTGAAAAATTATCTTCTGTCTGCGACCTTTCCGTCATCGGCGACTGCTTCGGCCACATTGTCCGTGATCCATCCGCCTTTGCGTCGATAACGGGTTCGATTCTTTCGGCTACCGTTACCAGCCTCGGGTTCCTTTTTGTCTGGTTACAGATCAGGAATTCCCGCCTGATGCACGAAGAGGAGCATCGCTGGAAACGCTCGGAGTTTGTCCGCTCTTTGCTATCCGATATGGCGGATGATCCCAACATTGCCCTTATCACCCGCATTCTGGACTGGCGCGAAGGTCCGGTGAGAATCCCACCCTCTTTTCAGCCGTTGTTCGATCAAATCAGAGCGCGGTCGAGAAGGAAGGCTCCCTGGGACAGCCCTATCGCCGCTCCGACATTTTTTGAGATAAACTGGAGCAGGTTTATCACAAGCCTACAGGTGGTCAGGAACGACAAGCGACCAGAAGCTGAATGGCGCAATCCCGATTGCATCATATATCGAACTTGCTTCGACTCATTTTGTTCTTTTATTCAAGTTTTGGTGGAAGATGTCAGGTCTATCCGCGTTGAACCTTCGGAATATGCTGATTTAGGATATTATTGCCATCGCATCATATTTCCATTGAATGAAAATCGTGAACCAGACTCTGTAGCCGCCGGGGTATTTGAGAGATTTATTGTAGATTATTATAATATAAAGACCTATCGCATTATTCTTATTCAGGCGGAAGTATATGCCCTGACACATGAGGGAGAAAAGAAGCCTTCGGAGTCGGCACTTGCCTGGGACGTTGATTATCCCACGTTGGAAAGCCTCCGGCAGGCTGAACCGCGCAAATCGCTCGCGCGGCGCCTTCGCCAACTGTTCGCTTGATGGTCGCGACGGGGCATTTTGAACAAGCGGGACAGATTTGACGGTCGCGACACGTGAGCGTTGGGCCGCGAGCATCTCGCCCGCCCTCCCACCCCTTCCCCATCCCCCCCGCCCCTGCTATCGCGCCCGCGAAATCGCCACCGCCCCCTCGCGCGCCGCGCGGCCTTAACCGCCGCCTCCCCTGCCGCCTGCCGGGCCTGAACAGGGAAGGACCGCTCGCTCCATGACTGCCATCGGCCATGATACGCTGAAGACTCGCGCCACGCTCGACGTGGACGGCAAGGCCTATGATTATTTCTCGCTCGCGGCCGCTGCCGAGAAATATGGCGACATCAGCCGCCTGCCGTTCAGCATGAAGGTGCTGCTGGAAAACATGCTCCGTTTCGAGGACGGCAAGACCGTCACCGTCGAGGACGTGCAGGCGATCATCGACTGGCAGAAGGATGCGCGTTCGGATCGCGAGATCCAGTATCGCCCGGCGCGCGTGCTGATGCAGGATTTCACCGGCGTCCCCTGCGTCGTCGATCTGGCGGCGATGCGCGACGCGATCACGAAACTGGGCGGCGACGCGCAGAAGATCAATCCGCAGGTGCCCGTCCACCTCGTCATCGATCACTCGGTGATGGTCGACGAATTCGGCACGCCAAAGGCGTTCGAGGAGAACGTCGCGCTCGAATACAGCCGCAACATCGAACGCTATGAATTCTTGAAATGGGGATCGAAGGCGCTCGCCAATTTCTCGGTGGTGCCGCCGGGGACGGGCATCTGCCACCAGGTCAATCTGGAATATATCGGTCGCGGCGTGTGGTCTTCGGATGCCAGCGGCGATCATGGCGACGGGCGTGCGATCGCCTATCCCGACACTTTGGTCGGCACCGACAGCCACACCACGATGATCAATGGCCTCGGCGTGCTCGGCTGGGGCGTCGGCGGGATCGAGGCGGAGGCCGCGATGCTCGGCCAGCCGGTGTCGATGCTGATCCCCGAAGTGGTCGGCTTCAAGCTGACCGGCAAGCTGAACGAAGGCATCACCGCGACCGATCTGGTGCTGACGGTCACCCAGATGCTGCGCGCCAAGGGCGTGGTCGGCCGCTTCGTCGAATTCTACGGCCCCGGCCTGGCGGAAATGTCGCTGGCCGATCGCGCGACGATCGCCAACATGGCGCCCGAATATGGCGCGACCTGCGGCTTCTTCCCGATCGATGAACGCACGATGGACTATCTGCGCCTGTCGGGCCGTCCGGATGATGAAATCGCGCTGGTCGAGGCCTATTGCCGCGCGCAGGGCATGTGGCGGCTCGATGGCATGGCCGATCCTGTCTTCACCGATACGCTGGAGCTCGACATGGGCGATGTCGTCGCCTCGCTCGCCGGCCCGAAGCGCCCGCAGGACCGCGTGTCGCTCGGCAAGGTCGACGAAGTGTTCAACGGCGACCTGTTCAAGGTCTACAAGAAGGAGCGGGCGGAGCGTGTCCCCGTAGAGGGCCGCGACCACGACATCGGCGACGGCGACGTAGTAATCGCCGCGATCACCAGCTGCACCAACACCTCTAACCCCTCGGTGCTGATCGCCGCCGGCCTGGTCGCCCGCAAGGCGCGCGCAAAGGGCCTCAAGCCGAAACCCTGGGTCAAGACCTCGCTGGCGCCCGGCTCGCAGGTCGTCACCGACTATCTCGACAAGGCGGGGCTGACCGCGGATCTCGATGCGATGGGCTTCAACCTGGTCGGCTATGGCTGCACCACCTGCATCGGCAATTCGGGGCCGCTGGCGGAGCCGATCTCGAACGCGATCAACGCCAACGATATCGTCGCCGCGTCCGTCCTGTCGGGCAACCGCAATTTCGAAGGCCGCGTTTCCGCCGACGTGCGCGCCAACTTCCTAGCCTCGCCGCCGTTGGTCGTCGCCTATGCGCTGAAAGGCACGGTGACCGAGGACATGACCGATTGCGCGATCGGTCAGGGCTCGGACGGGCAGGACGTGTTCCTCGCCGATATCTGGCCCACAAACGACGAAGTGCGCGCCACGATCGACGCCAACGTCAATTCGGACATGTTCAAGGCTCGCTACGGCAACGTCTATCGCGGCGACGCGCATTGGCAGAAGATCGCCGTCGAGGGTTCGGACACCTACGGCTGGCCCGCCGCCTCCACCTACATCGCCAACCCGCCCTATTTCGAGGGGCTGGCGATGACGCCGGCGCCGGTCGCCGACATCGTCGAGGCCAAGCCGCTGGCGATCCTGGGCGATTCGATCACCACCGATCACATCTCGCCGGCCGGCAGCATCAAGGCCGACAGCCCGGCGGGCGCCTGGCTGATGGAACGCCAAGTGTCGAAGGCGGACTTCAACAGCTATGGCGCGCGGCGCGGCAACGACCACGTGATGGTGCGCGGCACCTTCGCCAACATCCGCATCAAGAACGAGATGGTGCCCGGCATCGAGGGCGGCATGAGTCGTTACGACGGCGAGGTCATGCCGATCTATGACGCGGCGATGCGCCACAAGGCTGATGGCACCCCGCTGGTCGTCGTGGCAGGCAAGGAATATGGCACCGGCTCGTCGCGCGACTGGGCCGCGAAGGGCACCAACCTGCTCGGCGTCCGCGCCGTCATCACCGAGAGCTTCGAGCGGATCCACCGCTCCAACCTGGTCGGCATGGGCGTGCTGCCGCTGCAGTTCGCCGATGGCGTCACCCGCGAGACGCTCGGCCTGACCGGCGACGAGACCTTCACCATCATGAAGGTCGCCGACCTGCGCCCGCGCCAGGACGTCGAGGTGACGCTGACCCGCGCCGACGGCACGGTCGAGACGTTCCAGACCCGCTGCCGGATCGATACCGTCAACGAGCTGGAGTATTTCCTGAACGGCGGCATCCTCCAGTACGTGCTGCGCAAGCTCGCGGCGTGAGGTGGCTGGTCGCCGCCGCCCTGCTCGCTGCGGCGGGCGCGGCGGCGGCGACGCCCGCCCCGGTGACCGGCCGCTGGCTGACGGCGGAGGGCAAGGCGATCGTCGAGATCGCGCCCTGCGGCGCGCAGCTCTGCGGGCAGATCTCGCGGGTGCTCAAGCCACGCCCCGGCGGTCCGGTGGTCGATGCAAACAATCCCGATCCGGCGATGCGCACGCGGCCGATCGAAGGGCTCTCGATCCTGACCGGCTTCACCGCGAAGGACGATCGCTGGGCCGGCCATATCTATGACCCCGAAAGCGGGCGGACCTATCGCTCCGAACTGGCGGCAACGGGCGCGACGCTCAAGGTGAAGGGGTGTTTCGGCCCCTTCTGCCGCACGCAGGTCTGGCAGCGGACACGTTGAATAGCCTGGAACACGTCCCGGTTCAGGACGAGCCGCCCCGGCTCCGCGACGCAAGCCACTCGAATTCCTCATCTTCCCGATGCTATGCCCCCGACCCGGAACGAAGGGGAGGCAGGATCAGGTGAGGAAGCCCCAGACGGTCGCCGCGCTGACCGAGCTTGGCCGCGTACAGCTGTCCAGGTCCTTCTTCATGCGCGACTTCCTCTATTCGGATATCGCCGCGGTCCACGGCCTGTCGAACGTCCCCGACGATCCCGACCTGGCGATCGCGGCGGGCACCCGGCTATGCGAGGAACTGCTGGAGCCTTTGCAGGACGCGTTCGGCCGGATCGCGATCCGATCCGCCTATCGCTCGGCGGAGGTCAACGCGCTCGGCCATTCGAAGAATTACAATTGCGCGCCCAACGAGCGGAACTACGCCTATCACATCTGGGACCGGCGCGACGCGAAGGGCCACATGGGCGCGGCGGCGAGCATCGTCGTGCCGAGCTTCGCCAGCCGTTTCGACCAGCCCGGCGACTGGAAGCGGCTGGCGTGGTGGATTCACGACAATCTGCCCTATGCGACGATGGAGTTCTTCCCCGTCCGCTGGGCGTTCAACCTGGGCTGGCACGAGCACCCGGCACGCGCGATCATGAGCCATGTACCCAATGATCGCGGGCTGCTGACCAAGCCGGGGATGGCCGGCCATGACGACGATCATCGCGCGGAGTGGGAGGGGATCCTGCCGGCCTGAGCAGCCCCTACGCCTCCGCCTTCCGCCGGATTCCCATCGTCAGGAAGTACAGCACCAGCCCGGCCGCGTTCCACATCAGGAACCACAGCTGCGTCTTCTGCGGCAGGCTGATGAACAGGTAGAGGCAGCCGAGGATCGCGACCGGCCCCACCACCCAGGCCAATGGCGTGCGATAGGCGCGGGCCATGTCCGGCGCGCGGCGGCGCATGATGAGCATACAGGCCGAAACCGCGACGAACGCCGCCAGTGTGCCCGCGTTCGCCAGCGCGGCAAGCTCGCCCAGCGGCACGAAACCGGCAAGCAGCGAGACCACCGTGGCGGTGAACAGCGTGATCCGCACCGGCGCCCCGCGCGACGAGAGCTTTGCAAGGCTCGACGGCAGCATGCGGTCGCGCGCCATCACGAAAAAGATGCGGCTCTGGCCATAGAAGAACGCCAGGATCACCGTCGGCAGCGCGATCACCGCAGAGGCTGCGAGATACTGCGCCGCGCCCGGCTGGCCCAGCTCGCGCAGGATCAGCGCCAGCGGCTCGGGCGAATTGGCGAAGCGCGTGTAGCTGATCGCCCCCACCGCCGCCGCCGCGACCGCGACATAGATGGCGATGCAGATGAACATCGATCCGACGATCCCGATCTTCAGGTCGCGTCCGGGGTCCTTGGTCTCCTCCGCCGCCGTTGCGATCGCGTCGAAGCCGTAGAAGGCGAAGAAGATGATCGCCGCCGCCGCCATCACCCCGCGCTCGACGCCGTCCGGACCCATCGACTTGGCGAAGCCGAACGGGCTGAACGGCTCCAGATGGGCGTGGTTGAAATAGGGCAATGCGACCGCGACGAAGACGATCAGTGCGATCACCTTCACCACCACCAGCAGCGCGTTGAGCGTCGCGCTCTCCTTGGTGCCGACCAGCAGCAGCCCGGCGACCACCGCGATGATGCCGATCGCGGGCAGGTTGACGATACCGCCTAGCTCCGGCCCCTGCATCAGGCTCATCGGCACGCCCAGATACCCGCTGAGCAACGGCGCGGCATAACCCGACCAGCCGACCGCGACCGCCGACACGACCAGCGTATATTCCAGGATCAGGCTCCACCCGACCACCCAGGCGATCACTTCCCCGATCACCGCATAGCTGTAGGTATAGGCGCTGCCCGACGTCGGGATCATCGTCGCCATTTCGGCATAGGCGAGCGCGGCGCAGGCGCAGATCACGCCGGCGATGACGAACGACATGATGACGGCCGGCCCGGCCTTGTCGGCGCCGACACCGATCAGCGTCAGGATGCCGGTGCCGACGATCGCGCCGACGCCGAGCGCGACGAGATGAGGCCACGACAGGGTTCGGGCGAGCTGCTGCCCCTCGCCTTCCGGCGGCGCGATGTCCTTGCGCCGAAACAGTCCGCTGCCCTGCATCCCGATGCCCCCCTCTTTATCGCCTAGGGTTAGGCCCCAGGAACGCGCCCGGCAATCGCCAACGCTTCGTTAACCTTTCCCGTCAATATCTCGCTCACCATGAGCGACAGGTGCGAGACAGCGATGCCGACGAAGATGACG
Source organism: Sphingomonas sp. (assembly GCF_035910975.1). Taxonomy (GTDB): domain Bacteria; phylum Pseudomonadota; class Alphaproteobacteria; order Sphingomonadales; family Sphingomonadaceae; genus Sphingomonas. Next base: position 107,828 of record NZ_JAMHWM010000032.1, on the reverse strand, counting down.
ATCCGCGCGCACGAACTGGCGACGCTGCTCGATCGCGCGCCCGACGGGATCACCACGCTGTCGCTCGACTGTTTCGACACGCTGTTGTGGCGCAACACCCACGCCCCGCGCGACGTGTTCGCCGAGATCGACCTGCCCGGCGGCGGGATCGAGCCGCGCAGCTGGGCCGAGCGCAACGAACAGCGGCTCGCCAGGGTGACGACCGGCAGCCACGAAATCCATCTCGACGCGGTGTGGAAGCGCCTGCTGGTCAACGGCGACGACGCCGCCGTGGCGCAGGCGATCGACGGCGAACTCGCGATCGAGGCGCGCCACTGCTTCGCCTTCGCGCCGACCGTCGAGCTGATGCGCGCGGCAAAGGCGCGCGGCCTGTCGATCATCATCGTCAGCGACATGTATCTGTCGGAAAGCCGCCTGCGCGATCTTCTCCGCCGCAGCGCGGGCGAGGACGTGCTGGCGATGATCGACCATGTGTTCATGTCGTGCGAGCATGGCTGCTCCAAGGCGTCGGGTCTGTTCACGCCGGTGCTGAAGGCGATCGGCGCACGCCCCGATCAGCTGCTCCACGTCGGCGACAACAAGGCGGCCGACCATGACGGCGCCTTCGCGGCCGGCATCCACGCCGTCCATCTCGAACAATTCGATGCGGAGGCCGCGCAGCGGCTGCGGCTGGAAATGGTCGCCAACGTGATGATTGATCCCGCCGTCCGCGTGACGATCCCCGCCTATCAGCCGCACCGCGCGGCGGTTGCGATGCGCGCCAGCGACGACATCGCCGACGTCGTCGGCCACGACGTGATCGGCCCGGCGATGCACGCCTTCGCCGAATTCATCCACGCCGAGGCGCAGGCGATGGCGAAGCGGATCGGCAAACCGGTGCGCCCGCTGTTCCTGATGCGCGACGGCCACCTGCCCTGCCGCGTATACGACGCGCTCTATCCCGACAGCGGCGCGGCGAAGGTCGAGCTGAGCCGGATCGTCGCCACCCGCGCGACGCTGACCGACGACGCCGCGCTCGACCGCTTCGTCGAGGAGAACGTCCACGCGGTCAGCCCGGCCGGCTTCGTCCGCGCGCTGATGCTCGAACCCGGCGAAGTGTCGGCCGCGCTGCGCAAGCCGACGGTGGAGGGCCAGATGGCCGCGCTGGCGAAGCTGGTGCGGCAAGGCGATATCCGCCGCCGCATCTTCCGCCGTGCCAAGGGTTTCCAGTCCCGCACGCTCGCCCATCTGCGCCGCGCAGGCGTGGCCGATGGCGAGGCGGTGATGTTCGTCGACATCGGCTACAACGGATCGGTCCAGAACGTCATCGCGCCGATGCTGGAACGCGAAATGGGGCTGACGGTAGCCGGCCGCTACCTGTTCCTGCGCGAGAAGTTCCTGTCCGGCCTCGACAAGCGCGGCCTGATCGGCATCGACCTGATCGAGACCCGCGCGATGCACGCGCTGGCCACCTGCGTCGCGGTGGTCGAGCAGATGTGCAATGTCGAACAGGGATCGACGATCGACTTCGCCCCCGATGGCAACCCGATCCGCGAGGATTATGTCCTCAACCCCGGCCAGCACGCGGTGCGCGAACGAATCCAGTCGGCCAGCGTCGATTTCGCGATCCATGCCCGCGCGGCGATGCACAGCGTTCCCGCGTCCGACGACATGCTCGCCCGCCGCCGGATGGCGAGCGCGATCCTGACGCGGCTGCTGTTCCTGCCGCTGCCGCGCGAGATCGAGCTGTTCCGCGCCTTCGATCACGACAACAACCTTGCCACCAGCCAGATCGAGCGGCTGCTCGACCCGGCCGGGGCCGAAGAAGGGCTGCGCCGGCGCGGCCTGTCCTATGTCAACGAAACCGGGCGGATGTACGTGCCTGCGGAAATCGCGCGCCACGGCCTGCCGCTCAATATCTCGCTGTTCACCACCAGCCGTTTCGGCCTCGACATCCGCAATTCCGATTTCCAGGTCGGCGGCATCGACGTGCCGGTGCTGATGCTCGACGCGGCAGAACAGGCGGTGGTGCCGATCACCGCCTTTCCGACGCACGAGGGCTGGTATCGCCTCGCCATTCCGGTCACCCGCCCCGGCCTGACGGTGGCGATCCAGCTCGGGAAGCTGTGGTCGTCGGTTCAGCTGGGCGACGCCACCTGGACCCCGGCCGATCGCCACGACATCGACCGCGCGGTCGATCGTACGCCCGCGATGATGGTGCCCGACGCGATGCGCGAACTCGCGCCCGATCTCTACGCCGCCGAGGAGACCGGCCTGCTGATCGTGCCGCCGTCCGGCCGCGAGAGGCAGGTGCTGAGCCTGATCTTCCGCCCCCTCCACCCCCGCACCGCGGCCGATGCGGCCGTGGTCCAGACGAAGGTCGCCGCCTGATGTCGCACTATCCCTATTCCATGGCGATGTTCGACGATCTGATCGTCGATGCGCTGACCATCGCCGGTGCGCAATCGATCGTCGAGGTGGGCGCGGATTACGGTGGCATGTCCGACACGCTCGCCGCCTATGCGGCGGCCAATGGCGGGACGCTGACCAGCGTCGATCCCGAAGTGCAGGACGCCTTCCTGGCATGGCTCGCCGACCATCCCGAGGTCACCCACGTCGCCGAACCCAGCATCGACGCGCTCGCGAAGCTGCCCGCCGCCGACGCCTATATCATCGACGGCGACCACAATTGGTACACGGTCTACAACGAACTGGCGCTGGTGCGCGGCGCGGCGCGCGCGGCGGGCAAGCCGGTACTGGCTTTGCTCCACGACGTGTGCTGGCCGTGCGGCCGGCGCGATTTCTATTATGCGCCCGATCGCATTCCCGAGGCGTACCGCCACCCGCACGCCCGCGATGCCGGCGCGTCGATCGACTGGGACGGGCTGATGCCCGGACGCGGCCTGACCGGCGGCGAGACGCTGGCGATGGCGCTGCACGAAGGCGGGCCGATGAACGGCGTGCTGACGGCCGTGGAGGATTTCCTGGAGGGCGCGCGCGGGCAAGGCGACGACCTGTGCTATGTCCACATCCCCGGCGCGCTGGGGCTGGGCGTGATCTTCGACACCGGTGCGCCCTGGGCGGAGGCGCTCGCGGCGCACCTGCTGCCGTGGCACAACAACCGGCTGATCGCGACGCTGGAGGAAAACCGGCTGCGCAACTTCCTCCACGCGCTCGACGCGGAACGCGCGCTGGCGGCATAGCCTTTGCGCTCGTCATCCCCGCGACGGCGAGGATTACGGCGTCAGACCCAAAAACGCTCCCGTTACGCCGGGCAGCGCGCGCCGCTGTCGATCCACGCCTTGGTCAGGTCGCCGAACTGCGCCTGCGTGCCGGGCACCGGAGTACGGCCGAGTCCCGGCTTCCAGCCCCAGCCGACCAGACCGTCGTGGGCGTTATGCTCGTGGATCTGTGCCAGCGACTTGCCGCCGTTGCGCTTGCGATCCTTCAACTGCTCGCAAATCTGGCGCAGCGACTTGCCCTCCCACGCCATCGACGCGGGCGCGAGGTGCCATTGCGGATCGCCGGGAATGCTGCCCTCACCGTTGGCGAAGGTCACGTTGCGCGGGCCGTGGCAGGTCGCGCATTCTAGGCCGGGCACGCCGTGGCCGTCCGCGCCGCGCGTGACCGGCGGATCGTGCGGCAGGCCGGCGTCGCCCTGGTTTGGGCGATCGGTACGCGGATGGCAGTTCACGCAGCGCGGATGCTGCAAGACCTTGCCCATCTCCGTGAAGATCGCCGCCGATCGCTGGGCCGGGTTGGCGATCGACGCGAAGGCGCTGACCGGCTTGAGCCCGGCGGGCGCCTGCGGCTCGGCGCGGGCAACGATCGCGGCGGGGACGGCAAGCGCCGATACCGCCAGCGCGGCGAGGCCGAGATAGCGCGTCATGCCCTGTTCTCCGGATGCGCGAAGGGCAATCGCCGCACCTTGCGGCCGGTCAATCGCCGCCATGCGTTGGCGACCGCCGGCGCGATCGGCGGCACGCCCGGCTCGCCCACGCCGCTGGGCTTCTCGGCAGATGGGATGATCGCGACCTCGACATCGGGCATCTCGGCCATCCTGAGCGAGCGATAGGTATCGAAGTTCGACTGTTCGACCCGGCCGTTCTCGCCCAGGGTGATCTCGGCATAAAGCGCGTGGCCCAGCCCGAAACCAATGCCGCCCTCCATCTGCTGACGGATCACATTGGGGTTCACCGGCGTGCCGCAATCGACCGCGCACCACACCCTGTGCACCTTCGGCAGGCCATCGGCGCCCTTCGACACCTCGGCGATCTGCGCGACATAGCTGTCGAAACTCTTGTGCACGGCGACACCGCGCGCGCGGCCCGCCGGCGCCTTGGTCCTGCCGGCGATCTCGACGACCTTGCGCAGCACGCCCTTCAGCCGGTCATCCTTCATCATCGCCAGTCGCCCGGCGATCGCATCCTTGCCGCCAGCCTCCAGCAGTTCATCGACCAGCACTTCCTTCACGAACGCCGTGGTGGTGTGGCCGACCGACCGCCACCACAGTGTCGGCACGCCGTTCGCCATGATGTGCTGGCCGACGCGCATCGCCGGGAAGGCGTAGTCGTCCTCGGTGCCCTCGGTCATCGATCCGTCGATACCGTCCTTCACGGCCATCGGCTCCATCGGCGTGCCGATGAAGAAGGATTGCGCGGCAACGACCTGGTCCCACGCCGCGATGTTGCCCGCGGCGTCGAGCCCGGCGCGGACGCGGTGCAGCGTCAGCGGGCGATAGCGGCCTCCGGTGATGTCGCCCTCGCGCGACGCGACATGCTTGACCGGCGCCTTGAAGCCGTACGCCTTGCACGCCATCGCCGCCTCGACCCCGTCACCCATGTCGGGTGTCGCCCGCCGGCCGAAGCTGCCGCCGGCGAACTGCTGGTGCAGCGTCACCCTGTCGAACGGCACGCCCAGCACGGCGGCGATCGCGGTCATCTCGCCGACCTGGAACTGGCTGCCGGCCCACACGTCGGCGCGGCCGTTCATCACCTCGATGACATGGTCGAGCGGTTCCATCGGGGCGTGCGCGAGGAAGGGGAATTTGAACGTCTCGTCGATCGTCCGCGCGGACGACGCGAGAGCGGCCACGGCATCGCCGTTGCGGTGGACTTCCCTGCCCGGCGTCGCGACGGCCCTGGCGTAATCGGCGAACATCGCCTCGCTCGAACGGCGTTCGGCCTTCGCGAAATCCCAGTCGACCGCCAGCGCCGCGCGCCCGCGCATCGCGCTCCAGGTGTCGCGCGCATAGACGACGACGCCGCGCGGCACTGTCTGGACATCGATCACACCGGGGACGGCGCGCGCCGCCGCGTCATTGACCTCCTTGACCGAACCGCCGAACGCGGGCGGGCGCAGGATCGCCGAATGGACCATGCCCGGGCGGCGCACGTCCATCGTGAAGCCCGCGGTGCCGTCGGTCTTGGTGCGACTGTCGATCTTGGGCAGGTCGCGGCCGATGAGGGTGAATTTGTCGGGGGTCTTGAGCGCCACGTCGTTGGGCACCGGCAGCGACGCCGCCTCGACCGCCAGTTCGCCGAAAGTCGCGCGGCGGGGACCGGAGGAGACCACGCCCCGCGATACGCTCACCGCGCGTTCGGGCACGCCCCAGCGCTTCGCCGCCGCCGAGACCAGCATCGCCCGCGCGGTGGCGCCGGCGGTGCGCATCTGCATCCAGCTTTCCTTGATCGCGCTCGACCCGCCAGTGCCCATCGTGCCGAACGCCAGATTCTTGTACAGCGGGTCATTGGCTGGCGAGAATTCGGACCGCATCTGGCTCCAGTCGGCGTCGAGTTCGTCGGCCACCACCGTGGTCGTGCCGGTCGATGGGCCCTGCCCCATCTCGATATGCTTCTGGATCACCGTGACGGTGTTGTCGGGCGCGATGCGGACGAAGGCGTTGGGCTGGAAGCGGGTCGGCGCGGGGCCTTGCGCCGCTCGCCCCTTCGCCGGCAGCATCATACCCAGGACGAGGCCGCTGCCACCGATGAACGCGCGGCGACTGGGCACAAACGCGGTCATGCCCGGCCTCCCATCGCCTTGCTGGCGTCCTTGATCGCCTGGCGGATACGGCCGTAGGTCGCGCAGCGGCAGATGTTGCCCGCCATCGCCGCGTCGATATCGGCATCGGTCGGCTTCGGCCTGGCGCTGAGCAGCCCGATCGCGGTCATCACCTGGCCGGTCTGGCAAAAGCCGCACTGCGGCACGTCGATCGTCACCCAGGCGTCCTTCACCGCCCTGGCAACGCGCGTGTCGGCACCCTCGATCGTGGTCACTTTCTTCCCCGCGACCATGCTGACCGGCGTCACGCAACTTCGGCGCGGCTTGCCGTCGAGATGCACGGTGCACGCCCCGCATTGCGCAATGCCGCAGCCATATTTGGTGCCAGTCAGCCCCAAATGGTCGCGCAGCACCCACAGCAGCGGCGTTTCCGGATCGCCGTCGAAATTCTGGCTACGCCCGTTCAACAGAAACTCGGTGGCCATGCGACGCTCCCGTTTCCCGCCCCGGCCACGAGCATATCCGAGGGACAGCAGGTTACGAAACGAAATTCGGCCACGCCGGTGATCGTAGAAACTTTCTTAGCGCGTTGCGTGCGATAGCGCGCGCCGTGACCAAGCTGAAACATCCTTTCATCGCACCGAACCCGCCGCGTGCCAGCACCATGGCCGACGCCTTTGCCCGGATCGAGGCGAGCGGCATCTACAGCAACAACGGCCCCGAGGTGCGCCGCTTCGAGGATATGGCGACCGCTCGCCTGTTTGCCGGACGCGGCGATTGCGCGACGATGGCGAACGCCACGCTCGCGCTGATGCTGGCGATCCGCGAGGCGGCCGACCGCGCCGGACGCCCGACAGGTTTCGCGCTGATGCCTGCCTTCACCTTCGCGGCGGCGGCGCAGGCGGCACTGTGGGCGGGGCTCACGCCGCTGCTGTGCGACAGCGATCCCGCCGACTGGTCGGCGTGCGCGGCGCATGAGGATGCTCTGCTTGCCGAACATGGCGCCGCGATCTCGGTCATCGTCCCCTACGCCACCTTCGGTAACGCGATCGACCTGTCGCGTTATGAACGGCTCGCCGCCACGCACGGCGTCGGGGTGGTGGTCGATGCCGCCGCCTCGCTCGGCACGCTCGACGACGCGGGCATCGGCTTCGGGGCTGGCGCGCCGTTTGCGATCGTCCATTCGATGCAGGCAACCAAGCCCTTCGCTGTCGGCGAGGGCGGGCTCGTCCATTCCGGCGACGCGGCGCTCGTCGCGCGGTTGCGGACGATGGCGAGCTTCGGGTTCGAGCAGCCGCGCAGCGCCTCGCTGCCCGGTTTCAACGCCAAGCTGCCCGAGGTCCTGGCGGCGATGGCCTCTGCCAAGCTCGACGAGATCGAGGCGGTGAGCGAACGTCGCGCCGCGATCGAGGCCAGCTATCGCGAGGCGCTGGCCCCGCTGGCACTCCAACGCCCCTATGGCCGCCGGCGCGCCACGGGGTTTATGTCGGCGCTGCTGCCGTCGGCCCTCGCATCGCGCCGTGCTGCGATCATCGACGCGCTCGCGGCGCGCGGCATCGGCGCCGCCGCCTATTTCAGCCCGCACCTGGGCCAGCAGCCGCTGTTCGCGCGGGCGGCGGAAATGACGCGGACTCCGGTCGCCGACGATATCGCCGCACGCATCGTCTCGCTGCCCGTCACCGACAGGATGACGCCGGGCGACGCGAACAAGGTCGCCCAGGCCCTGCTCGATACCTGCGGCGTCACCCGCACGCCCGCACGCCCGGTCACCGCGCCCGTCGCGCGGCTGCTGGTGGTCGGGGGCGGCCCGGCGGGAACCGCTATGCTGACCGCCGCCAGCAAGGCCGGCCGACTCGGCGATCTGGCGCGCGACCTGGTGCTGGTCGATCGCGGCGACACGCTCGGCAGCGGGCGGCTGGGCAATTATGCGATCGCATCGGACAGCACCGCGCAAAGCTTCCTGTCCGCGGTCGAGAACAATCCCGAACCCGCGCTCGCCGCGCTCGCCGGCCATCCCAGCGCGCAGGCGATCGATGCGTGGCGCGACCGGCTGGGCGTCCCGCTCGCCACCGCCGGCCCATTCCTCGCCGTCACCGGCGAACGGCTTGGGGCGATCGTCGAGGGTCACGGCGGGTCGATCCTGAAGGGCCACGAGGCGCTGTCGGCGCGGCGCGGTGACGACGGCATCTGGTCGGTGCGGCTGAAGCGCCTGTCCGACGGCCACGAGTTCGATGCACGCGCCCGGAACCTGCTGCTCGCGACCGGCGGTCACCAGCCGCTCGACCGGCTGGTGCGCCAGCAGGTCGCGGGCGTTTCGCTGGTCGAGCGGGTCGGCGATCGGCTGCTCCAGTCGGACGAGGTACTGGCGCTGGGCGGGCTAGACCGCGTTGCGGATCTGCTGTCGGGCAAGCGAGCGCCGCTCATCGCGGTGATCGGCGGATCGACCAGCGCGCTGTCCGCCGTTGCGCTGCTGCTGCGCTCGCGCCCCGGCATTCCGTTCGGCGCGGGCGGGATCACTTTGCTCCACCGCGAGGCGCTGCGCCCGACCTATGCTTCGGTCGAAGCGGCGCAAGCGGACGGCTTCACCGACTTCGGGTCCGACGACATCTGCCCGCTAACCGGCATGGTCTATCGCCTCGGCGGCTTCCGGCTTGAAGCGCGCGAACTCGCGCTGCGCATGCTGGAAGTCGATGGTCGCGCGCCCGACCCGCGCGTAGCGCTCCACCGGATCGCGCGCGGCTCCGATCCCGACGCCCTGGCGATCCTCGATCGGGCCGACCTGGTCGTCGCGGCGCTCGGCTATCGCCCCCGCGCGCTGCCGCTGCGGGATGCCGCCGGTGCGCCCCTGCCGCTGGCGATCGATGCGGGCGGCGATCTGGTCGATGGCCGATGCCGGGTCATGGGCGCCGACGCACGCCCCGTCCCCGGCGTCTATGGCATCGGGCTCGCCGCCGGCTTCGTGCCCTCGGGCGCGCTGGGTGGCGAAGCGAGCTTCCGCGGGCAGGCCAACGGTCTGTGGCTCTGGCAGAACGATGTCGGGCGACTGATCGTCGATCAGTTGCTCGGCGAAGCGGTCGCTGTCGCCGCATGACCGTCGCGCCCGCCGTCAGCGTCATCATGGCCGCCTACAACGGCGCGCACCTGATCGGCGAAACGCTCGCCAGCCTTTCGGCGCAGACACTGGGCGATTTCGAGGTGCTGGTGGTCGATGACTGTTCGACCGACGACACGCGCGCGGTCGTGCGCGCCTGGCCCGATACGCGCGTCCGTCTGATCGAGGCGACCACGAACGGCGGGCCGGTGCGCGCGCGCAATCTGGCCTTTGCGCAGGCGCGCGGGCGCCACGTCGCGGGGCTCGACCAGGACGACATCTGCCTGCCGCATCGCTTCGCGCGGCAAGTCGCCTTCCTCGATGCGCATCCGGATGTCGCGATGGTCGCCGCCGCCGCGCGCCTGTTCGATGTCCAGGGGCGCGAACGCCCGACCGCGCATGCCGCAGTCTCCACGCCCGCGCTGATCGACTGGCTGCTCCACATCCAGAACCCGCTGGTCTGGTCGACCGCGATGATCCGCGGCGCGGTCGCACGGCGGCTCGATCCGTTCACCGACCCCGCATGCCTCTATGCCGAGGATTTCGACCTCTACCACCGGCTGCGCGCTCACGGACCGATCGCGCGCATCGACGATGTGCTGCTGCGCTACCGCAGCCATGAAGGCGGTGCGTCGCAGCGGCATCGCGACACGATGATCGCCAGTGCGGCAGGCGTGTTGACGCGCGCCTGGCGCCGGTGCCTGGGCGACGATGCGGGCGCGGTGGGCGACATGCTCGCGCGCTACATCGTCGCCGGCGACGAGGTGCCGGATCGTCCGACGCTGCACCGGCTAGGGACGACGCTGACGCTGCTCCAGGCGATCCATCTCGGCGACAGAGACGCGGACGATGAGAGCCGCCGCCTCGTCAAATGGGAAACCGCGCGACTGTGGTGGCGGATCGTTCGCAATGCGGTGCGTTCGGGCACGATCACGATGCGCGACGCGGTCGCGGTGCGCCCCGACCATCTCGGCTTGGGGCACGCGGGCGTTGACGACATGCTGCTGTCTGGCGTCGTCGGCCACCTCCGCCGTGTACGCGCCCGGGCGACCGCTGGTTAATCACCCCTTTACCACGATGCGTTAGATCGAGGTTTCGACAATCCTTTCAGGCGGATCGCCGATTTGGCTTTGACATCGCTTCGCACCCCGGATGCCGTTCCCTCGTTCGACGACGAAGCGATCCGCGACGTCGCGCGCAATTGCGGGCGGCTCGCGGTCGGGTGCAGCGACGCCGCGGGCTATGTCGCGGGCGTTTCCGATGGCCTCACGCGACAGCTGGTCGCGTTCGGCGAGCTCGAGGATGTCACCGCCGCGCTGGACAGTGACCAGCGCGCCGTCGCCGTCTCGACCGGGGAGGCCCGCCGTCTCGCCGAACAGGCGCGCGCCACGCTGACACGCGAAAGCGCACAGATCACCCGGTCCGTCGGCGAGTTCGGCGCGCTGACCGATCTCATCGCCAGACTCGGCACCCGCATGACCGATTTCGCGGCGGCGATGGAACAGGTCAAGCGCGTCTCCTCCGCGATCGACGATATCGCGCGCAAGACCAACCTTCTCGCGCTGAACGCGACGATCGAGGCGCAGCGCGCGGGTGACGCTGGCCGCACCTTCGCGGTCGTGGCCGCGGAGGTGAAGAAGCTCGCTCTGGAAACCCGACAGGCCACCGAAGAGATCGGCCGCACGATGGAAAGCTTCACGCGCGAGGCCGGGACGGTGATGCGCGAGATCGACGAGGGCGTCGGCAAGAGCCGCCTCGCGCAGACCGGAGTCGCCCAGATCAGCCAGACCGTCGCCGAAGTGTCCGATATCGTCGCGCGGGTCGATGCCATCACCGACGACATCGAACGCTCGACAGAGGTGACGACCGACAGCGTCGCGCGGGTCCGCGACACGTTGGCCGATTTCGGCGTCCAGGCACGCGGGGACGCCGAGCACCTCGCCAGCGCGCATGACCGCATGGGTCGGCTCGAACGCCTGTCAAACGCGATGCTCGACCGGCTGGCCCATTCGGGCATTCGCATCGACGACACCCGCTTCGTCGATCTGACGCTGGCCGGCATGGCCGAGATGCGCGGCCTGGTCGAACGCGCGATCGCGCGGCGAGAAGTCGATGCGGAGGCGGTGTTCGACACCGACTATGTTCCCATTCCGGGCACCGACCCGGTCGAGTTCGCCACCCGCTTCAACGCCTTCGCCGACGCGCATATCCAGCCGCTGCTCGATCGCATTGCCTTCACCGATACGGCGCGGATCCTGGGTGTCGCGGCGGTCGATGCGAACGGCTATCTGCCGACGCACATGACCTCGAAGTCGCAGCCGCAGCGCCCAGGCGATCCCGCGTGGAATGCCGAGAACTGCCGCAGCCGCCGCAACTTCCTCGACGACGCGACCCGCCGCGCGCTGGCGTTCGACGGCGATTTCATGCTGCTGACCTATCGCCAGGATCTGGGCCAGGGCCGCTACCGCGCGGTCAAGAGCGTGTTCGTGCCGCTGCGCATCAACGGCCGCCGCTGGGGCAATTTCGAGCTCGCCTTCATCGACTGAGCCGCTCAGTCCAGATGGCGGTGCAGCACCTCCATCTCGCGCCCCGCGATCCGCAGTTCGTTGAACGAAGGCAGGGTGTCGCGCGTGCGCGACGACAGCGTGCCCGCCCCGATCAGGCGGACGCACCGCCCCCCCTCGTCGTGCCGCACGTCGAACGGGTCGTGGACATGGCCCGACAACACCACATCGGCTCCCGCCCGCGCTAGCGCCGCCAGCGCGTCACGTCCGCCATGCGTCCGCGCGGTCGCTGTCGTCCCCGCCTCGATCAGCGGATGGTGGCAGGCGACGATCGTCAGCCCGCCCCGTTCCGCCGCCTCTACCCCCGCCACCGTCCGCGCGAGAGCACGGTCGCTAACGCTGCCCTTCGACCAGTTGCGCAGCTGGAAGCGCGCGGTGGTCTTCATCGGCACCACCGTGACGCCGGCGATCTCCAACTCGCGCTCGATCATCGCTTCCAGCTTCAGATAGCGGCGGTAGGGGCGAAAGGCGCGGGCGAACAGGTTGAACAGCGGCAGGTCGTGGTTGCCCACCTCGACCGTCACCGGCCTGTCGAGCGCCTCGAGCCACGCCGCCGCCGCCGCGAACTCCTCGCGGCGCGCGCGCATCGTCAGGTCGCCGGTCATCACGATCGCGTCGGGCCGTTCGGCATGGACGGCCGCGTCGAACCACGCGATGGCCTCGCGGTCCTCGGCGCCGAAATGTACGTCGCTGACGTGGAACAGTCGGATCATGCGCGAGGGAACGCGCCAGACCTCTTATCGTCTCATCGCGCCTGACCGGCGCTGGCGCGTCTCATCGCGCCTGGCCGGCGGTGGCGATCAACGCGAGCAGGCCGACCGACATGCCCTTCACGCCCTCGCCCTTCTCGATATCAACCCATTCGTCCTCCGCATGCGCGCGCCCCGCCTTGCCGCCCGCGCCGATCGTGACGGCCGGGATACCCAGGCTCATCGGCAGGTTGGCGTCGGTCGAGGATGCTTCCAGCGTGGCCGTGAAGCCCGCCGCGGTCACCGCCGCCGCGGTCGTCCGCACCAGCGGGTCGGTCGGCGGCGTCGCCCCGGCCGGGCGGTCGCCGATCGGCTGCGGATCGGCGCTCACCTTGCCGACCCGGGTCGACCGTGCGGCATTTTCCGCCGTCACCGCATTGGCGACGATGCCCAGCACGCGCGTCTCCAGCGCGGCGAGCGCCTCCGCGCTTTCCGATCGCATGTCGATATCCAGAAAAACCTCGCCCGGAATCGCGTTCACCGACGTGCCGCCGCCCGTCACGCTGGCGGCATAGGTGGTGCGCGGCTTGGCCGGCAGTTCGATCCTGTACATCTCGTCGATCGTGCGGCCCATCGCCGCTATCGGATTGACGATGCCGAACGCACCGTAGCTGTGCCCGCCGGGTCCCTTGAAGACGATGCGATAGCGCTTCGACCCCACGCCGCCGTGGACGACCCGCGTCGGATCGCTGCCGTCGAGCGAGAAGAAGGCGCCGATCCGATCCTTGTACGCACCCTTCGTGAACAGGTGGCGCACCCCGCGCAGGTCGCCGCGCCCTTCCTCGCCCACCGTGCCGACGAACAGGATCGGCGCACGTGTGCGGATCTTCGCCGCGTCAAGCGCGCGGATGTATGCCAGCACCGTTGCCAGCCCGCGCGTGTCGTCGCCGATACCCGGCGCCATCAGCTTCGTTCCCTCGCGCTTCACCTTCACGTCGGTGCCCTCGGGGAACACCGTGTCGAGGTGCGCCGACATGACGACCAGCTTGGCCCTGGGATCCGTGCCGGGACGGATGCCGGTGACGTTGCCGACCTCGTCGATCGCCACGTCGGTCAGCCCCAGCGCGCGGAACTTGGCGGCATAGGCCCTGCCGCGCGCTTCTTCCTTGAACGGCGGCGCGGGGATTTCGGTCAGCTCGATCAGTTCGGCGACGAAGCGATCATAGTCCCGGTCGAGTTCGGCGACGGCGGCGCGGAACGGCGCGCCGGCCTGAACGCGCGCGACGTCTCCCCCTTGCGCGACGGCAACCGCTGGAACGGCCGTCAGGGCCAGGGCAAGCGCGAGCGAACCGAATTTCATGTGTGGACGTCTCCGACAGGGCAGAAGCATCTTAGGGTCAGGACCCATTGATTACGAGGGTCATGATTGCCCGGACGTGTTCGTCCGGCAAGGAGCGGGGCGCAGCGCGTAGCGGCGCTACGCGCAAGGCTCGCGACGCAGACCGACAGGCGCGTCCGGGCAACCGCGACCGTCGCAATCGATGGGTCCTGACCCTAGGACGCCGCGCGCCGGCTTTTCCCGCAAGCGTCGCCGGGTTCAGGAAGCGGTCGGACCACCGGCACGGCCGAACGCCCGTCCGCGTTGCGCCATAGGTCAGCAGGTCCACGACCCGGAGCTTTTCCGCAGGATGGCCTTCAACCTCACAATGCCGACCCGTATTCAGCTTTCGCTCGACACGACGGGGGATTTTCCCAGCGCGAGAAAACAGACAGCCGCCAGCAGGAAGGTCGCGCACGAAACATAGAGGACAAGCTGATAGGCGCCCGTCCAGTCATATGTCAGGCCGAACAGGGTGATGCCGACGCTGGTGGCGATGGTGACCGTGGCATATCCGATCCCGTAGATCGCCGAATAGCTCTTCAATCCGAAATAGCGCGCGGTGAAGTAGGCGAGCAGGTCGATCTCCGCACCCTGCTGGACGCCGATCATCGCGACCGCGACGAAAGCCGTGGCCGGGGTCAGTTGCCCCAGCATCGCGAGCATGAACATGCCGACAGCCGGCGCGCAGGTGAAGATCGCCGCGACGACGACCGGATTGGTCCGATCGAGCAGATAGCCCGACAGGAGCCGCCCGACGATGACGGCCCCGGCGAACGCCGAGACGAACCAGGCCGCCTGGACTGCGGAAAGCCCGCGATCCTGCAGCAGCGGCGCGAGTTGCCCCAGCAGCCCCCCGCCCGGCACATTTATCAGGATCAACGCGGCCATCAGCAGCCAGAACGCCGGCAGGCGCGGCAGATCGCGCACAAGATAGCCCGCGTGGTTCGAGATCGGGCCCGCGGTGTCGGCTTGACCGGCGGAACGATCGCTACGCCTGTCCTTCACCAGCGCAGCCGCGATCGGCATGCCGACGAACAGGGACAGCCCAGCGAGCACGACATAGCCCGCGCGCCACGAATACCCTTCGATGACGCTGGTCAGGATCGGCGCCATCAGCGCGCCGAAGACCGGTATCCCGGTGATCGCGATACCCATCGCCATGCCACGGTTGACCGAGAAACGCTCCGCGATCGCGCGCGTGTGCGCCGCCGTCCCCGACGCCTGCCCCAGCGCCTGCAGCAGCGCCAGGAAAAGGACGTACATCCAGAGCTGGCCGGGCAACCCCGACAGGGCGAGGTAGCTGAGCGCAATGGCGACCTGCCCGAAGATGATCGAGTTGCGCACGCCGACCCGGTCGATCAGGCGCCCGACGAGCGGTGCCGCCACCACGCCCCACATCGCGATGGCTTGCGCCGTCGCGATCTGCCCGCGGGACCAGCCGAACTCCGCCACCAGGCCGGTGACGAACAGTGTCGACACGTAGAAGTGCAGGTGCAGCGACGTGCCGAGGCCGATCACGCTCCCGAACAGCGGGACGCCACCTTCGCGCCATTCCCGGTTTGACGACATTTCGCTCCTCGGCTTGGTTCAGGCGGATCCGGAAGGGGGGGGCAGTCCGGATAGCGTCCTATCAGGCGCTATCGGTCATCATTCCCCAGATCGCGCGGGAACGCGATATCGTCAGAACTTCACGCCGATTTGCGCATAGAGGTATCGCCCCCGGATATCATAGATGCCGCCGGCCGTGATGCTCGCGCTGCCCGACAGCCCCGAATTCGAGAAGGACGTGATCAGCGGCGGTTTCTTGTCGGTCAAATTCTTCGCGCCGAGCGTGAACGTCGTCGGGCCGGCGTCGAACACCAGCTGGATGTCGTGGTAGACATAAGCGGGGATGTGGTTGGAATTGTCACCGATCAGGGCGGGATTGTCGACCGCCGCCAGATTTGCCGCGCTCGTGCCCTTCAGGGCAGATCCCAGGACGCGCGTCTGATAGTTCACCGTGACCACGTCGGTCGCGACCCCCACCATGGCGCGAAGCTGGTCGCGGACCGCGTCGAAGCGGCCGGTGAAATTCTGCGACGGTCCGCCGGCGAAGTCCTGGCGCGAATGTTCGAACAGGCGCGAGTAATTGACGTCGAAGGTCATCCGCCCGCCCATCAGCGGCCACGACACGCGACCCTGTACGTCCAGCCCGCGCACCTGTTCAGCGGCGATGTTGAAGAGCTGGGTCGAAACGATGTTGATGTTGCGGCTGCCGGTCGGCTGGCGCGAGATCGCCGAACAGAAGAGTTCAGGAAGGTTGGGCTGATCGACGTAGCATTGGCGGACCACCTCGATCGGGTTGAGCTGGCCAATCTCGTTCGTCAGACGGATGTCGTAATAGTCGATCGAGCCCGAGAAATTGAGCAGGCTGGGCACCCGGAACACCGCGCCCGCGCTCAACGTCTTGCCCGTCTCGGCATCGAGCAGCGGGTTGCCGCCCGACCGGTTGCCCGCCGCCCCTCCGGTGGGTGCCTGGCTGACGATATAGCCCGCGCCGAGCTGTGCGGTGCAGCTGGCCGGGGGGGTAAAGCCCGTGTCGGCGATCCCGTCCTGCGGCGAACGATCGTTGGCGCAGGGATCGATCAGCGTCGACGTCGACGTGCCGATCGGCGAATAGAGTTCCTGGACCCCCGGCGCGCGGGTGGCGACGCCGTAGGAAGCGCGGAACGTGACGAACGCGGCCGGCTTGAACGTACCGCTGACGTTCCAGGTGAACTTGCTGCCGACCGTATCGTAGTCGCTGAGGCGCGCCGCGCCGCCGAACTGGAGCAGATCGCCGAACAGCGGCACCCGTAGTTCGCCGAACACTTCCTTGACGTCGGTCGATCCGCTTGCCGCCGTGATCTGGCGGGTGCCGTTGGTGCCGTTCGTCAGCGACGGGTGGATATCCGCCCGCGTCGACTCGCTCCGGTATTCCGCACCGACGACCACTGCCACCGGCTCCGAACCGCCGAGCGAGAACAGCTTCCCCGACACGAACGCCGAGGCCACATGCTGCTTGCCATGGATCCGCGAGATGACGTCCGGGATCACCGTCCAGTCGATCGCCTGTTGTGAAATCGTGTTCACCCCGAAGATGTTGATCGGGACGCATCCGGGCAGCGCGTGCACGCCCGCGCAGGCATTCATGCCCGCGTAGAATTTGTCGCGATCGATCGAGTTGGTGTCCTCCTGCGCGAGATCGACACGGCCGAACTGATAATAGGCCTGATAATCGAATCCCCCGCCGAGCGAGCCCTGGGCGCCCACCGCGATGCGGTAGAGGTCGCGATCGATGATCGACTGGCGCACGCCATATTCGGTCAGGCGACGGCTGCTGGTCTGCGCGGTGTTGATCGTCGTCGCGCCGGCGGCGGCGAGAAAGGCGGCGCGCCCCGGCGCATTGGTGGGAATCGGTCCGAAGTCATAGGCGTTCGGCCCGCGATTGGCGGCGAACTGGAAGAAGGACGGCTCGATCGTCAGCGCCGCGCTGGACCGCGCGTAGGTTCCCTCGGCAAACAGCTCTGTGCCGCCGCCCAGGTCGTAGCTGAGGCGCCCCGACACGAGTGCGCGTTCGTTCGGCACCTGCAGGTTGCGATCGAGCACGCGCTGATAGAGTGGCGTGGCGGCCGTGAACGCCGCAGGTGCCCCGCCCCCGACCGGATAGGTCCAGGTTCCGGTCGGACCCATCGTGAAGAAGCGGCCGCCGCCCGTTGCCGAGCTTCCCGCGCCCATCGTGTACGCGCTCGAGCTGCCGTCGCCGACGACCCAGTCGCGATCGTGGCCGAAGATCGCGTCGCGCTTCGAATATTCGGCGGACACGACATAGCCTAGCGCCGAACCGATCGCGCCCCCGTGGATGATCGATCCGGCCCGCTCCGCGCCGTCGCCTTCCGAAGTGACGCCGGCGCGCAGATTGACCGCCGTGCCGGAGAAGCGGTTCTTCAGGATGACGTTGACCACACCCGATACGGCGTCCGCGCCGTAGACGGCGGAATTCGCGCCGGTCACCACCTCGATCCGGTCGATCATCGCGGACGGGATCGTGTTGAGATCGACCGAGCTGGTTCCGGGATCAGACGCGATATGACGCCGGCCGTTGACCAGTACCAGCGTACGTTGCGCCCCAAGGTTGCGCAGGTTGATGAGTTCGGTCCCGACATTGAAGCCGCGGTTGGCGGAACTGATGTCCTGATTGGTCGAGCCAAAGGCATTGCCGAGTTGGGGCAGGTTCCGGGCGGCATCGGCGACGGTCAACGCACCCGATTTCGCGATATCGTCGGCGGTGACGCCAACCACCGGCTGCGCGGAACTCAGGTTACTGGAAGACAGCCGCGAGCCGGTGACGACGATTTCGCCTGCTTGCGATGCCGCGCCATCATCCGCCTGTTCGGGCGCCGTCTGCGCCAGGGCCGGTGTCGCGAGCAGAATACCGACGAGGGAGATCGACCCCAAAAGCCCAAGCCTGTCGCGCATGCCAACCTCCCGCACATGTTCTTATTGACACACTTATTCGCAACCTCGAATTAGTTTGTCAATATGCACTCGTTCCCAAGAGCGAATTTGGCACGAGGCGGCTGACGCGGCACAGACTGGCGGACAGACAGAGGATTCGGACATGGCAGTTTCAGGATCGACACGCGTCATCGGCTTCATCGGGTCGAGCTATGAAAAGAGCCGCATCTACGATATCTACAACAAGGCGTTTGACGCACTCGCGCTCGACTTCGTCTACGTGCCATTCCACGTAGCCGATATCGCCGCGGCATGCGATGCGATCCGCGCGCTGGGGATACATGCGGCCGGCGTCACGATACCCTTCAAGGTGTCGGCGATGCCCCTGCTCGACTCGATCGACGACGCCGCCCGCCGCACCGGCGCGGTCAATTTCATCGTCAACACCGACGGACGGTTGCACGGCGGCAACACCGACGGCGCGGGCGCGGTCCGCGCACTCGAGGAAGCAGCGCCGGTCGCCCGACGCCGCGTCTGCATCCTCGGCAGCGGCGGGGCCGCGCGGGCGATCGCGGCCGATCTCCTCTCGGCCGAGGCGACCGTCCATCTCGTCAGCGTCGATCCACGGGAATGCACCGCACTCACGCAGTCGGTCGGCGGCGAGGGACACGACTGGAAAGACCTCGCCCGAGAGGTTCGGGCAGCGGATATCGTGATCAATTCCACCCCGATCGGCATGGCTGGCACTTCGATGGAGGGCGAGACACCCGTGCCGGGAACGCTGTTGCGCACCGGTCAGATCGTCATGGACCTGGTCACCGCGCCGTCCGAAACACCCCTGATGCGGGAAGCGCGCGATCAAGGCGCGCAGGTCGTCACGGGAGAGCGAATGCTGCGCTGGCAGGCGCTGCTCAAGCTGCCGCACTTCACCGGCGCCGTGCTGACTCCCGATCAACGCGAGCGGTTTCTCGCCGACTCGTTTTAGGACCGTTCGACGGCCAGGTTATTTCGGCCCGCAAGGGCGCTTCGCGGGCTTTCCGGCGCCTGCCTCCCGAAACTACGTGCGCTCCGGATCACGCAGAACCCCTATTTTCGGCCGCGTCTGACCTGATTGTCGATCGGTCCCAGGTAAACGCCTAGGGTCACGACCCTATCGCCCGTCCGGCCGGCCGCGGTTCGTCAGCACCTGCGATGCCAGCGCCCGGCTCTCGCGCGTCAGGGCCGCCGCCATCTCGCGCCGTACGGTCGAATCGAAACGCACGCTGGGCAACGACAGGGTCAATGAGGCGATCGCCTGGCCGGTTTCGTCGATCACCGGGGCGGAGATGCCCGTTACGCCGAGGATCAACTCGTCCTCAGCCACGCATATTCGTTCACGCTCGATCTCATCGAGGCGCTTGACCAGCTCCGAAGCGGTCTGGACGCTCTTGCTCGTCAGCACGTCGAACTTCGCGGCGGCGATATATTCCGCCCGCGCCTGCGGGTCGGAGAAGGCGAGGATCGCCCTGCCGGCCGCAGTCGCGTGGAGGGGCATGAGTTCGCCGACCTGCAGCACCGTCACCAGTGCCTGCGGCCCGATCTCGCGCGCGACGAGGCGCGCGGTGTCACCATCGCGGACGTTCAGGAAGGACGATTCGCGCGTCTCCTTCGTCAGCCGCTCCAGTATCGGCTGCGCCAGCGCCGACAGATCCCGTGTCCGCCCCTCCCGCTGGGCCAGCTCATTGAGTCGACGCCCCAGTTGATAGGCCTTAGCGGCGGGATCGAACGCGACATATTCCCGATTGACCAGATTGCGTAGCAGCTGACTCAGGCTGCTCTTTGGAATGCGCAGATGATCGGCGATCTCGGTATGCGACAGCCCATAGGGCGACCTGTCGAGCAGCTCGAAAAGGTCGAGTACCCGATCCGCCGATTTCACCGCACCTTTCGCGTCCTGCAATGGCCGTCTCCCCTTTCACACCGACTAGCCCTTTTCGTTCACATATACAAATTATATGATGTTCATATTGACAACTTAGTTCCTGTACGAGAATAAGTCTGTGCGGCGGGCCTGTCCGCAGAGGATTGTGGAGCAGGATGACCCTTCCCGGAACGGCTTTCCTCGCACTCTGGAACGAGCGCGCGGCGTCACGCGACGATTATGACGTGTGGCATACGCGCGAGCATGTTCCGGAACGGCTGACGATTCCGGGCATTCTCGCCGGGCAACGCTACGCGGACGGCGAAGGCCCCCTGCCGAGCTATTTCACGCTCTACCCGCTCGCGGATCTGCAGGTGCTTGAGAGCCCGCAATATCTGTCCGTCGTCGAAAGGCCGACGCCCTGGTCGCTCAGCATGCGCCCCGCGATGTCGGACTGGTATCGGCAAGGATGCCGGACCGCGGTCAGCCTGGGCGGCGGAATCGGTGGTTGCCTGGGCGTTATCCTCCTCGAGGGCGGACCGCCCCCGGAACGCGCCGCGGCGAGCTTCGCCCGGATCAGCCAGACCACCGCATTCTGCGGCCTGCACCTGGGATCGGTGAAATCGGTTCCGGCGCTGCCGTTCGCGCAGCCCTCCCGCGACATCCCCCGACCTGACGCCATCCTGCTGGTCGAGGGTTTCGACCTGACCGCGATGGGAGCCGCGCTCGCGGAAGTCGATGCCCTGATCGAGGACGCGGGTTACAAGCCGATCCTGACCTGGACCAGATATCGCCTGGCCTACGCGATGGACGACGCCGATCTGGAGTCGCTGTTCGCGCTGGACGCAGAGACCTTGAGCCACCGCGCGCAAAGCGCGTGACAGGACAGCGCACGGGTACATCATCCAGCAACCGCTCGCGCACCCAGGAAGCGGCAACCCGCCGTCGCGGCCCGTAAGGGCCAGCGGAAATACCCGCGGACGAGCGCCCCCCGCCCCCGCGAAGTCGCCTCCCCTGTACGAGCGCTTGCGTGACGGTCTCGACCGCACCGTTCGCCCCTTTCTAAGGTTGAGGGGTCTGAATGACGAGAAATCGGGAAAATCATGGGATCGCCTCCGGCCGAAGCGCGCCGAATACGCACCATCTCCGTTGACGACGTGGCCCAAACCGTGGCAATCGGCCGCCAGATCGCAGGCGAGCTGTAAACCGGGCTGCAAACCGGAGAAGCTCAAGGCTATAAATCGACACTAACCTGTTGATTTCGCGGGTGTAGCTCAATGGTAGAGCAGAAGCTTCCCAAGCTTACGACGAGGGTTCGATTCCCTTCACCCGCTCCACCGTCACGGCCGACTTGAGTCCGATGCTTCGCGACCGGCAGCCGGCCTGCGGGAGATCGCGGCAGCGCGGGGATCGAGCATGCGCACGCCAGCGGCCGCCGCATGCCCCTGGCGCCGGGGTCTCACGAGTCGATCCGGTCTTCTCCCCCGGTCTCTTGTGACTGAACGAAGAGCCGGCGACGCCGTTTGACAGGATGTTGCGCCGCACCTATATGCGCTCCCCTACCACAGTTTCGGGAAATGATGCGCCTTCGCGCAGCGCATCGGTCGAATGGAAGCTGGCGGTTCTGACATAAGGACGCTTTGAAGAGGTGCGGTTTCCCGGTGAGGGAGGCAGGCGCCTTTTGATGCGTCCTTTGCTGCGTCCGCGCCCCGCGGGTCTCAACCGGGGCAAATGACGGCTGACGAGGCACAAAGACACATGGCGACTAAAGCGATCGTACCGGGCGGCACCACCAAGCGCCGCATCCGCAAGGTGTTCGGCGACATCCACGAAGTGGTGCAGATGCCGAACCTGATCGAGGTTCAGCGCGAAAGCTACGAGCAGTTCCTGCGCTCCGACAAGTCGACCGGCCATGTGTCGGGCCTCGAAAAGACGCTGCGCAGCGTCTTCCCGATCCAGGATTTCGCGGGCACCGCCTATCTCGATTTCGACGACTATGTGCTTGAAAACCCCAAGTTCGACGTCGAGGAATGCCGCCAGCGCGGCATCACCTATGCCGCGCCGATGCGCGTCACCCTGCGCCTGACCGCGTTCGAGGTCGATCCCGATACCGAGGCCAAGTCGGTCATCGATATCAAGGAGCAGGACGTCTACATGGGCGACATGCCCCTGATGACGGGCAACGGCACCTTCTTCATCAACGGCACCGAACGCGTCATCGTCAGCCAGATGCACCGGTCGCCGGGCGTGCTGTTCGACCATGATCGCGGCAAGACCCATGCCTCGGGCAAGTTCCTGTTCGCCGCGCGCGTCATCCCCTATCGCGGCTCTTGGCTCGACTTCGAATTCGACGCGAAGGACATCGTCAACGTCCGCATCGACCGCAAGCGCAAGCTGCCGGTGACGACCCTGCTTTACGCGCTGGGCATGTCGGGCGAGGAAATCCTCAACCACTTCTACAATCGCATCACCTACGTCCGTGGTTCGGGTGGCTGGCAGATCCCGTTCGCGGCGGAGAACTGGCGCGGGCAGAAGCCGATGTTCGACATCATCGACGCTAAGACCGGCGAAGTCGTTTTCCCGAACGGCCAGAAGATTTCCCCCCGCGCCGCCAACAAGGCGGCCAAGGACGGCCTGACCGATCTGCTGATCCCGACCGAGGAAATCTTCGGTCGCTACAGCGCGTATGATCTGGTCAACGAGAAGACCGGCCAGATCTACATCGAGGCGGGCGACGAAGTGTCGGCCGAGAACCTCGAACTGCTCGACAAGGCAGGGATCGAGCGAATCGAACTGCTCGACATCGATCATGTCTCGACCGGTGCGTGGATGCGCAACACGCTGAAGGTCGACAAGGCCGAGGAGCGCGAACAGGCGCTCAGCGACATCTACCGCGTCATGCGCCCCGGCGAGCCGCCGACGCTGGAGACGGCGGAATCGCTGTTCGCCGGCCTGTTCTTCGATCCGGAGCGCTACGACCTGTCGGCCGTCGGCCGCGTCAAGCTCAACATGCGCCTCGATCTCGACGCGCCGGACACGATGACGACGCTGCGCACCGAGGACATCCTGGCCGTCGTCAAGACGCTGGTCGATCTGAAGGACGGCAAGGGCGAGGTCGACGACATCGACAACCTCGGCAACCGTCGCGTGCGTTCGGTGGGCGAGCTGCTGGAGAACCAGTATCGCGTCGGCCTGCTCCGCATGGAGCGCGCGGTTAAGGAGCGCATGTCGTCGGTCGACGTGTCGACGGTCATGCCGAACGACCTGATCAACGCGAAGCCCGCGGTCGCCGCGGTACGCGAGTTCTTCGGCTCGTCGCAGCTGTCGCAGTTCATGGACCAGACCAACCCCTTGAGCGAAGTGACGCACAAGCGCCGCGTCTCGGCGCTCGGGCCGGGCGGTCTCACCCGTGAGCGCGCGGGCTTCGAGGTCCGCGACGTCCACCCGACTCACTATGGCCGCATCTGCCCGATTGAGACGCCGGAAGGCCCGAACATCGGCCTCATCAACTCGCTGTCGACCTTTGCGCGGGTGAACAAATACGGCTTTATCGAGACGCCGTACCGCCGCGTGATCGACGGCAAGGTGACCAACGACGTCGTCTATCTGTCGGCGATGGAGGAGCAGAAGCACACCGTCGCGCAGGCGTCCGCCGAAACGGACAGCGAAGGCCGCTTCACCGAGGAACTCGTGTCGGCGCGTCAGGCCGGCGAATTCCTGATGGCGCTGCCAGAGACGATCACGCTGATGGACGTCAGCCCCAAGCAGCTGGTGTCGGTCGCCGCCTCGCTGATCCCGTTCCTGGAGAACGACGACGCCAACCGCGCGCTGATGGGATCGAACATGCAGCGCCAGGCGGTGCCGCTGGTCCGTGCCGAGGCGCCGTTCGTCGGCACCGGCATGGAGGAGACGGTGGCGCGCGATTCGGGCGCGGCGATCTCCGCGCGCCGCGCCGGTATCGTCGACCAGGTCGATGCCGCGCGCATCGTGATCCGCGCGACGGGTGACGTCGATGCCGGGGAATCGGGCGTCGACATCTACACGCTGATGAAGTTCCAGCGCTCCAACCAGTCGACCTGCATCAACCAGCGTCCGCTGGTGAAGGTGGGCGACGTGGTGTCGGCCGGCGACGTGCTGGCGGACGGCCCGTCGACCGAGTTCGGCGAGCTGGCGCTGGGCCGCAACGCGCTCGTCGCGTTCATGCCGTGGAACGGCTACAATTACGAGGACTCGATCCTCATCAGCGAACGCATCGTGAAGGACGACGTGTTCACGTCGATCCACATCGATGAGTTCGAAGTGATGGCCCGCGACACCAAGCTGGGGCCGGAGGACATCACCCGCGACATCCCCAACGTCGGCGAGGAAGCGCTGCGCAACCTCGACGAGGCGGGCATCGTCTACATCGGCGCCGAAGTGGAACCGGGCGACATCCTGGTCGGCAAGATCACCCCCAAGGGTGAATCGCCGATGACGCCGGAGGAAAAGCTGCTCCGGGCGATCTTCGGTGAAAAGGCGTCCGACGTGCGCGACACGTCGCTCCGCCTGCCGCCGGGCGTGTCGGGCACGATCGTCGACGTCCGCGTCTTCAATCGCCACGGCATCGACAAGGACGAGCGCGCGATGGCGATCGAGCGCGAGGAGATCGAGCGCCTGAAGAAGGACTCGGACGACGAACGCACGATCCTGAACCGCGCGACCTGGTCGCGACTGAGGGACATGCTGATCGGCCAGGTCGCCACCGCGACGCCAAAGGGCCTGAAGAAGGGTTCGGCGATCGACCAAGACCTGCTCGACAGCGTCGATCGTCACGAATGGTGGAAGTTCGCCGTCGCCGACGACGCCGTCCAGGCCAATCTGGAAGCCGTCAAGACGCAGTATGACGAAGCCGCCAAGCGCATCCAGGACAAGTTCCACGATCGCCGCGAGAAGCTGGAGCGGGGCGACGAGCTGCCGCCGGGCGTGCTCAAGATGGTCAAGGTCTTCGTCGCGGTGAAGCGCAAGCTGCAGCCGGGCGACAAGATGGCCGGCCGTCACGGCAACAAGGGCGTCATCAGCCGCATCCTGCCGGCCGAGGACATGCCGTTCCTGGCGGACGGCACGCCGGTCGATCTGGTGCTCAACCCGCTGGGCGTGCCGTCGCGCATGAACGTCGGGCAGATCTTCGAAACGCACCTCGGCTGGGCCGCCCGTAATCTGGGCATGCAGGTCGCGAGCGCGCTGGAGGACTGGCGCGAGGCGAACCCGGATGCGCAGGCGGGCGAGATGCCCGCCGCGGTCAAGGATCGCCTGGTCGAGATCTACGGCGATCATTACGCCGAGGAGATTAAGGCGCGCAGCCCGGAACAGGTCGTCGAGCTGATCCAGAACGTGCGCACCGGCATCCCGATGGGCACCCCGGTGTTCGACGGCGCGCGCGAAAGCGACGTGTCGGACATGCTGGAGCTGGCCGGTCTCGACACGTCGGGCCAGTCGGTGCTGTACGATGGCCGCACCGGCGATGCGTTCGACCGCATGGTGACCGTCGGCATCATCTACATGCTGAAGCTGCACCACCTGGTCGACGACAAGATCCACGCGCGCTCGATCGGGCCGTACTCCCTCGTCACCCAGCAGCCGCTGGGCGGCAAGGCGCAGTTCGGCGGCCAGCGCTTCGGCGAGATGGAGGTCTGGGCGCTCCAGGCCTACGGTGCGGCCTACACCTTGCAGGAAATGCTGACGGTGAAGTCCGACGACGTGATCGGCCGCACCAAGGTCTATGAAGCGATCGTCAAGGGCGACGATACGTTCGAGGCCGGCATTCCGGAGAGCTTCAACGTGCTCGTCAAGGAAATGCGCTCGCTGGGCCTCAACGTCGAACTCAAGAACAACGAGGTCGACGAAGACGGCGAGCCGCTGGCGCAGGCGGCGGAGTAACGGGTGCAACTCCCTCTCCCATTGGGAGAGGGAGGGAGCCGGCGGAGCCGGCGGAAGGGTGAGGGCAGCAAATTGCCCTACCCTCACCTTCCCACCGGCTTCGCCGGCGGGCCCCTTCCTCTCCCGGCGGGAGAGGAGAGCAAGATTTCGAGGAAGGGTCTTAACCCATGAACGAACTGACCAACTTCGCCAATCCGGTCGCCAAGCCGGAAACCTTCGACCAGATCCAGATCGGCATCGCGTCCCCCGACCGCATCCGCTCGTGGTCGTTCGGCGAGATCAAGAAGCCCGAGACGATCAACTATCGCACGTTCAAGCCCGAGCGTGACGGCCTGTTCTGCGCGCGCATCTTCGGTCCGATCAAGGATTACGAGTGCCTGTGCGGCAAGTACAAGCGCATGAAGTACAAGGGCATCGTCTGCGAAAAGTGCGGCGTCGAGGTGACCGTGTCGAAGGTCCGCCGCGAGCGGATGGGTCATATCGAACTCGCAGCCCCCGTCGCGCACATCTGGTTCCTGAAGTCGCTGCCGTCGCGCATCGGCCTGCTGCTCGACATGCAGCTCAAGCAGCTTGAGCGCGTGCTCTATTTCGAGAGCTACATCGTCACCGAGCCGGGCCTGACCCCGCTGGAGAAGTTCCAGCTCCTCACCGAGGACGAACTGCTCGACGCGCAGGACGAGTACGGCGAGGACGCCTTCACCGCCGGCATCGGCGCGGAAGCCGTCAAGATCATGCTCATGGACCTCGACCTCGAAGGCGAGAAGCGTGACCTGCTCGAAGAGCTGGCGACGACCAAGTCGGAGCTTAAGCCCAAGAAGATCATCAAGCGGCTGAAGGTCGTCGAGAGCTTCCTGGAATCGGGCAACCGCCCCGAATGGATGATCCTGGACGTCGTGCCGGTGATCCCGCCCGAGCTGCGCCCGCTGGTGCCGCTCGACGGCGGCCGCTTCGCGACGTCGGACCTCAACGACCTGTATCGCCGCGTCATCAACCGCAACAACCGCCTGAAGCGGCTGATGGAGCTGCGCGCGCCGGACATCATCGTCCGCAACGAAAAGCGCATGCTGCAGGAAGCCGTCGACGCGCTGTTCGACAACGGCCGCCGCGGCCGCACGATCACCGGCGCCAACAAGCGTCCGCTAAAGTCGCTCAGCGACATGCTCAAGGGCAAGCAGGGCCGCTTCCGCCAGAACCTGCTCGGCAAGCGCGTCGACTATTCGGGCCGTTCGGTCATCGTGACCGGGCCGGAACTCAAGCTGCACCAGTGCGGCCTGCCCAAGAAGATGGCGCTCGAACTGTTCAAGCCGTTCATCTACGCCCGCCTGGATGCCAAGGGTCTGTCCATGACCCTGAAGCAGGCCAAGAAGTGGGTCGAGAAGGAGCGCAAGGAAGTCTGGGACATCCTGGACGAGGTGATCCGCGAGCACCCCGTGCTGCTCAACCGCGCGCCGACGCTCCACCGCCTCGGCATCCAGGCGTTCGAGCCGGTGTTGATCGAGGGCAAGGCGATCCAGCTCCACCCGCTGGTCTGCTCGGCGTTCAACGCCGACTTCGACGGTGACCAGATGGCCGTTCACGTTCCGCTGAGCCTTGAGGCGCAGCTGGAAGCGCGCGTGCTGATGATGTCGACCAACAACATCCTGTCGCCCGCCAACGGCAAGCCGATCATCGTGCCGTCGCAGGACATGGTGCTGGGCCTCTACTACCTGTCGATGGAGAAGACCGCCGAGCCGGGCGAGGGCATGTTGCTGAGCGACATGACCGAGGTCCACCAGGCGCTGAACGCCGGCGCGGTGACGCTGCACACCCGCATCACCAGCCGCGTGCCGCAGGTCGGCGAGGACGGCGTCGAGCGCATGCAGCGTTTCGAGACCACGCCGGGCCGCATGCTGCTGGGCGAAACGCTGCCCAAGTCGCACAAGGTGCCGTTCGAGACGGTCAACCGCCTGCTGACCAAGAAGGACGTCACCGACGTCATCGACGAGGTCTATCGCCACACCGGCCAGAAGGAGACGGTGCTGTTCGCCGACGCCATCATGGCATTGGGCTTCCGCCACGCGTTCCGCGCCGGCATCTCGTTCGGCAAGGACGACATGATCATTCCGGGTTCGAAGACCGCGATGGTCGACGAGACCAAGGCTCTCGTGAAGGATTTTGAGCAGCAGTATCAGGACGGCCTGATCACGCAGCAGGAGAAGTACAACAAGGTGATCGACGCCTGGAGCCGCTGCGGCGACCAGGTGGCGGCGGCCATGATGGACGAGATCAAGGCGGTGAAGCGCCTCGATGACGGCCGTGAGGCGCCGATCAACTCGATCTACATGATGGCCCACTCCGGCGCCCGTGGCTCGCAGGCCCAGATCAAGCAGTTGGCCGGCATGCGCGGCCTGATGGCGAAGCCGTCCGGCGAGATCATCGAAACGCCGATCATCTCGAACTTCAAGGAAGGCTTGACCGTCCTTGAATATTTCAACTCGACCCATGGTGCTCGAAAAGGTCTTGCGGACACCGCGCTCAAGACCGCCAACTCGGGCTACCTCACCCGCCGACTCGTCGACGTGTCGCAGGACTGCGTCGTGATGGAGGAGGATTGCGGCACCGATCGCGCGCTGGAGATGAAGGCCATCGTCCAGGGCGGTTCGACCATCGCGTCGCTGGGCGAGCGCATCCTGGGTCGCACCACGGCCGAGGACATCGTCGACGCCAAGACCGGCAAGGTCGTCATCCCGACGGGCACGCTGCTCGACGAACCGATGATCGCGCAGATCGAAGCGCTCAACATCCCCGGCATGAAGATCCGTTCGCCGCTGGTCTGCGAGGCGAAGATCGGCGTGTGCGGCAAATGCTACGGCCGCGATCTCGCGCGTGGTACGCCGGTCAACATCGGCGAGGCGGTCGGCGTCATCGCCGCCCAGTCGATCGGTGAGCCGGGCACGCAGCTGACCATGCGCACCTTCCACATCGGCGGTGCGGCGCAGCTCAACGAAACGTCGAACCTGGAAGCGCATGCCGACGGCACGGTCGAGTTCCGCGACCTGCGCGTCATCCTGGACCAGCGCGGTCGCCGCGTGGTGCTCGGCCGTTCGGGCGAGATCGTCATCAGGGACATGGACGGCCGCGAGCTTTCGGCGGACCGGGTACCCTACGGCGCCTATGTCCTGTTCGACGACGGCCACATCGTGTCGAAGGGCGACCGGATGGCGGAATGGGATCCGTTCACCATGCCGGTCATCACGGAAACGGCGGGTACGGTTAAATACCAGGACCTGATCGACAACAAGACGATGACCGAGCAGGCCGACGAGGCCACCGGCATCACCCAGCGCGTCGTCACCGAGAACCGCACGACCGGCGCGAAGGCCAAGGAGGATCTGCGTCCGCGCCTGACCCTGACCGGCGAAGGCGGCGATGCCGATGCCGCACGCTACATGCTGGCGGCGGGCGCGGTGCTGTCGGTCGAGGACAATGCGCAGGTGCAGGCAGGCGACGTGCTCGCCCGTGTCGCCCGCGAATCGGCCAAGACCCGCGACATCACCGGCGGTCTGCCGCGCGTCGCCGAGCTGTTCGAGGCGCGCAAACCCAAGGAGAACGCGATCATCGCGAAGGTCTCGGGCCGCGTCGTGTTCGGCAAGGACTATAAGGCGAAGCGCAAGATCGGCATCATGCCGGAGGACGGCGGCGATATCGTCGAGTATCTGGTGCCCAAGTCGAAGGTGATCGACGTCCAGGAAGGCGACTACGTCAAGCGTGGCGACAATCTGATCGGCGGATCGCCCGATCCGCACGACATCCTGGAAGTGCTCGGCATCGAGCCGCTGGCCGAATATCTGGTCAGCGAAATCCAGGAAGTCTACCGGTTGCAGGGCGTGAAGATCAACGACAAGCACATCGAGGTGATCGTTCGCCAGATGCTGCAGAAGGTCGAGATCACCGACGGCGGCGACACCACGCTGCTGGCGGGCGAACAGGTCGATCGCGACGAGATGGACGAAGCCAACGCCAAGCTCGACAAGAAGCAGGCCCGCGCGCAGGGCAAGCCGATCCTGCTGGGCATCACCAAGGCGTCGCTGCAGACCCGCAGCTTCATCTCGGCCGCCTCGTTCCAGGAGACGACCCGCGTGCTCACCGAAGCGTCGGTGCAGGGTAAGATCGACAATCTGAACGGCCTGAAGGAGAACGTCATCGTCGGCCGCCTGATCCCGGCGGGCACCGGCGCGGGCATGAACCGCATGCGCGTGGCGGCTACGTCGCGTGACGCGGCGCTCCGGGCGCAGCAGCGCGCACTGGCCGCGGCGACGATCATCGCCCCGGATTCGGCCGCGCAGGAGCATGAAGCCGAACTCGCCCGTTCGGCGAGCGACGCCGCCGGCACCGGCAACGATCCGCTCGCGGAAGTCGTGTCCTCGGGTCACGGCACCGATGCGGATGCCGGGGAGTATCTGAACACCGAGGATTGATCACTCGGCGTTCGGCCACTCGGCTGAAAACAGGAAAGCCGCCGTCCGGGATGCCGGGCAGCGGCTTTTTTGTGGGCCGGTCAGCCGATCAGTGCCACGCCAATCAGTGCCACAGGGCCGACAACGGATAGAGCAGGATCAGCCAGGCCAGGCAGGCCAGCACGATCCGCCGGTCGCGCGCCGCAATCGCCAGCAGTATCACGGGAAAGAACGACCAAGTGAGGATGATCGTCCTCGGGCTGCCGGCGCCGGGCAAGCCGACGAGGGCCGCGGCGGTGGCGAGCAGCGCCGTGTTGCACAGCAGGATCGCGACCAGCACCGTGCGGCGCTGCTTGTCGAAATGCGCGGTCAGGTCGCCCCACTCATCGGGTTCGTCGGGAAATACCAGCGACGCGGCGACATAATAGATGGCGGTGACGACAAAGCCGCCAAACAGCACCGGCCAGTTGAGCGGCAGGGTGTCGCGCATCGCCCAGCCGTACATCCAGAAAGTCACGGCATCGCACGACACGAACAGGCCCAGCAGCGCCGTCGGCCAGCCGATCCGCACCCGCCGGCTGGCCTTGAGCGCCTTGGCGAGGCCGCCCAGCCCTTCCGCCAGCGCCAGCCCGAGCAGCAGGCCGAACAGAGAAAAGGTAAACTCGAATCCGCTCATCGCCGCTCTGCCCCCAATGTCGTCGCGCCGGCTGGCAACGCTATCACCGGATGCGCGCGGCGAACATGGCCTGCGTCCGGCGGTGTCGCACGGTCCGCTCCGCCCCGCCTTATGCCTCGCCGATCGCCACTACCCGCGTCCCCAGCCGCTCGGCCTCCCCCGCGTCATGCGTCACCATCACGATCGGCAGCCGCCTCTCGTCGCGCAGCCGCAGGACGACGTCCTCGATCTCTCTCCGCCGCGCGGCATCCAATGAGGACAATGGTTCGTCGAGCAGCAGGAAATCGGGGTCGCTCAGCAGCGCGCGGCCGATCGCGACGCGACGCGCCTCGCCGCCCGACAGCGTCTTGGGCCAGCGATCGAGCAGATGGCCGATACCCAGGAAATCGACCGTCTCTGCCAGTCGCGCGTCGTCCCCAGCCCCGTAGAGCAGGTTCGCCCGCACCCGCTTGTGCGGAAACAGCCGGGCATCCTGGAACACATAGCCGCAGGCCCGCGCCTCGGGGGGCAGGTCGATACCCGCATCCGCGTCGAGCAATGTCCGCCCGCCGACCCGCACATGGCCGCGCGCCGGGCGCAGCAGCCCGGCGATCATGTTGAGCACGCTCGTCTTGCCCGCCCCCGACGGCCCGAACAGGACGGTCAGCCCGCTGTCGGCGGCGAAGGCGCAGGCGACATCCACCTCCCCCACCCGCGCCGTCACGTCGACGTCAAAGGACATGTTGCCCCCGTCCCGCCCGCCGCGCGAGCAGTTCCGATGCGACCAGCGCGGCGAGCGATAGCGCCACCGATACCGCCGCCAGCCGCCACACAATCCCCTCCCCGCCCGGCACGCTGAGCGCGGCGTAGATCGCCAGCGGCAGCGTCTCGGTCTCGCCCGGCACGTTGCTGACGAAGGTGATCGTCGCGCCGAATTCGCCCAGAGCCCGCGCGAAGCCCAGGATCGCGGCGGCGAGGATGCCGGGGATGCTGAGCGGCAGGGTGATGCTGGCGAACACCCGCCAACGCCCCGCCCCCAGCGTGCGTGCGGCATTCTCCAGCCGCGCATCGACTGCTTCGATCGACAGGCGGATCGCGCGGACCATCAGCGGCAGGGCCATCACCGCGCTCGCGATCGCCGCGCCGGTCCAGCGGAACAGCACCGCGTCGCTCGCGAAGCCGAGCGGCCCTCCGGGTGCGAAGGCGATCAGCAGCAGCCAGCCGGTGACGACCGGCGGCACGACCAGCGGCAGATGCACCGCGGCGTCGATCAGCAGCTTGCCCGGAAACCGCCACCGCGCCAGCACCCAGGCGATCGCGAACGCGACGGGCAGCGTCGCCGCCGTCGCCACCCCGCCGACCTTCAGCGACAACAGCACGACGCCCCATTGGTCGGGCGTGAGCGTCACGGCGCGGAAAAGCCGTGGCGGCGGAAGATCGCCTGTCCCCGACGGCTCAGCAGGAAGGCGTGGAAGCCCGCCGCGTCGGGATGCGCGGAGCGCGCCAGGATCGCGATCGGGTAGCGGATCGGCGGGTGGCTGTCGGCGGGGAACACCGCGACCACGCGCACCTTATTCGACGCTCGGGCATCGGTCGCATAGACGACGCCCAGCATCGCCGCGCGCCGCTCGACCAGCGCCAGCGCGGCGCGGACGTTCTCCGCCCGCGCGATCCGCCCGGCGACCGACGGCCAGTCGCCCAGTTTCTCCAGCGCGGCCTTGCCATAGCGTCCGGCCGGCACCGCATCGGGATCGGCCATCGCCAGCCGCCCCTCGCCCAGCACCCGTGCCAGCGCGCCTCTTTGCCCCAGCGGCACCGAGCCCCGCGCCGACATCAACGGCGCGACCAGCACCAGCCGGTTACCGAGCAGGTCGCGCCGCGTGCCCGGCCGCAGCATATTCTTCGCCGCGACGGCATCCATCCATTCCTCGTCGGCGGAGATGAACAGGTCGGCGCGCGCGCCTGCCATCGCCTGCCGCGCCAGCGCGGACGAGGCGGCGAACGACACCACCGGGCGCGGATGGCCGGCCCGCGCCCAGGCATCGGCCGCGTCCGTCATCGATTCCTGTAAACTCGCCGCGGCAAGCACCAACGGGCCTTGCCGCGGCGGCGGCGCTGCGCCAAGCGCACCGACACAAAACAGTAACAACAAGAGGATGCGCAGCGTGACGGGCATGACGAGGGCTTCCGGCCGGGACGGACGCGCAGCCTATATCGTCGGGCGCGGGGTATGCTACCCCATGCTCGCGCTCGCGCTCGCCGGTGCACCAGCCGCCGCGAAGGACAGCCCTTTGACCGTGGAGGCCAGCGCCCGCGTGCGCGGCGAGGCCGTGTCGCGCGATTTCCGCGCCGGATCGCAGGCCGACAGGAGCGCGGTCCTGACCCGCGTCAACCTGTCGGTCGTGTACGACGCCGGCGCGGTTGAACTGGGCGGCGAGGTGCAGGATGCCCGCGCCCATGCCGCGTCGTCCGGCGCGGTCGACGAGGACGAGGCCAACGCGCTCGAGCCGATCCAGGCATGGGTGCGTTTGCGACTGTCCGCCGATACCAGCCTCCAGATCGGCCGGTTCACGCTCGACCTCGGCGGACGGCGCTTCGCGGCGCGCACCAACTTCCGCAACACCAACAACGGCTTCACCGGCGCGCGGCTGGATACAAAGGCGGGGCCGGCGGCAATCACCGCCTTCTGGACGATGCCCTCCGTCCGCCTGCCCGACGACGACGCCGGGATCGAACGCCACCGCGTGGTGCTCGACCGCGACCGGTTCGGTTTCCAGTTCTTCGGCGGCGTGGCGACGCTGGGCGACGCGAAGACCGGCGCGTTCGAGGTGACGGCGGTACGCCTTTACGAACGCGACGCGGCGGGCATCGACACGCGCGACAGGCGGCTGTGGGGCGTCGGCCTGCGCCACGTCCGCGAGCCGGCGAGTGGCGCCTTCGATCACGAGGTCGAAGTCGGCGTGCAGGGCGGTCGCGCGCGCGGATCATCCAGCCCCGCTGACGTGCGCGATCGCCGCGTCGCCGCCGGCTTTATCCGAGCGCAGGCCGGCTACAGCTTTGGCGGGGCATGGTCGCCACGCCTCCAGCTTGCCGCCGACTATGCCTCGGGCGACGGGCGCGGCGATACGCTCGGCCGCTACGACACATTCTTCGGCGACGGATCGTTCGAATTCGGGCCGTCGAGCCTCTATTCGCTCGTCGCCCGCGCCAACCTGCTGAGCGCGGAGGCGCGGGTCGAGGTCGAGCCGGGCGACCGCACCGATGGCTATCTCGCGGTCCGCCCGCTATGGCTGGCGCGCGCGACCGACGCCTTCGGCAACAGCGGCGTGCGCGATCCCGCCGGCGCTTCCGGCCGACACGCCGGCACACAGGTCGAAGGGCGCGTGCGCCACTGGCTGGTGGAGGACCGGCTGCGGCTGACCGGCGGGGCTGCGTGGCTGGCGCGCGGACGCTTCCTGCGCGACGCGCCCAACGCCGCCGCGACCGGCGACACGCTCTACGGCTATCTCGAGCTCAGCCTGGAGCTCTGATCGCCGCGCCTCAGTGGGCCGTCGCCCCCTCGGCGCCGATCCCGGTCTCCTGCCGCACCTGCTGGGCGGCAAAGCCCGCGCGATCGACCGCCGCACGCCCGCTACGATCGGTGATGGACACCAGCCAGATGACGAGGAACGCGGCGGGCATCGAGAAGATCGCGGGCGAACCATAGGGGAAGACCGGCGCCGCATTGCCAAGCACCGTCACCCAGACGGCCGGGGACAGGATCGTCAGCACCAGCGCCAGCAGCACGCCGGTCAGCCCGCCCGCGACAACTCCGCGCGTCGTGCACCCGCTCCACAGCAGCGACAGCACCAGCACCGGGAAATTGCCCGACGCCGCCAGCGCGAACGCCAGGCTGACCATGAACGCCACATTCTGCTTCTCGAACGCGATACCCAGCGCGATCGCGACCACCGCCAGCACCAGCACGGTCGCGCGCGACACGCGCAGTTCCTGCGCCGAATCGGCCCGCCCGCGCCGGAATACGCTGGCATAGAGGTCGTGGCCGACCGCCGACGCGCCCGACAGGGTCAACCCCGCGACCACCGCCAAAATCGTCGCGAAGGCGACGGCGGAGACGAAGCCGAGGAACAGATCGCCGCCCACCGCCTGCGCCAGATGCACCGCCGCCATGTTGCCGCCGCCGCGCAAGGATCCGTCCGCCTCCAGGAAGCCGGGGTCGGTCGCCACCAGCACGATCGCGCCGAAGCCGATGATGAAGGTCAGCAGGTAGAAATACCCGATCCACCCCGTCGCCCACAGCACGGACGTGCGCGCCGCCTTCGCGTCGGGCACGGTGAAGAAGCGCATCAGGATATGCGGCAGTCCGGCGGTGCCGAACATCAGCGCCATGCCCAGCGAGATCGCGCTGACCGGGTCCTTGATGAACCCGCCCGGCCCCATGATCGACGCCGTCCCCTTCACCTCGACCGCGCGGGCGAACAGCGCCTCGGGCGAGAAATCGAACCGCCACAGCACCGCGACGGCGATGAAGCTCGCGGCGCCCAGCAGCAGCACGGCCTTGACGATCTGCACCCAGGTCGTCGCGGTCATCCCGCCGAACAGGACGTAACAGGTCATCATCAGCCCGACGATGCCGACCGCGACCGGATAGGGAATCCCGAACAGCAATTTGATGAGCTGTCCCGCCCCGACCATCTGCGCGATGAGGTAGAAGACAACGACCAGCAATGTGGAAATCGCCGCGAACATCCTGACCGGCGTCTGCGCGAATCGGAAACTGGCGACATCTGCGAACGTGTATTTGCCCAGGTTGCGCAGCCGCTCCGCCATCAGGAACAGCAGGATCGGCCAGCCGACCAGGAAGCCGATCGAATAGATTAGGCCGTCATAGCCGTCGGCATAGATCTGTGCGGAGATGCCCAGGAACGACGCCGCCGACATATAGTCGCCGGCGATCGCCAGCCCGTTCTGGAACCCCGTGATCCCGCCGCCGGCGGTATAGAAGTCCGACGCCGTCTTGGTCCGCCCGGCAGCCCAGCGGGTGATACCCAGCGTCGCGATGACGAAGGCGGCGAACATCGATACCGCCGCCCAGTTGGTCGGCCGGTCGGGAGACGCCGCGTTTGCCCAGGCCGCGGCCGGGATCGCGGCCAGCGCGAGCCAGACGATCGCGCGCCTCACGCGCCATGCTCCGCGCGGATCGCGGCGAGTTCGGCGTCGAACGCGCCGTTGGCGCGGCGGACGTAGACGCCGGTCAGCACGATCGACAGCAGGATGATACCGATGCCGATCGGGATACCGATCGACGTCGCGCCGCCGGCCAGCGGCGCGGCGAGCAGCGACTTGTCGAAGGCGACCAACGCGATGAACCCGAAATAGACGACCAGAACGATCGCGCTAAGCGCCCAGGCGAACCGGCTGCGCCGGCTGACGAGCGCACGATAGCGCGGATCGGCCGCGATCCGTTCGATATCCACGTTCATCCCGATCCCCCACGTCGCCCCGTGGCGGACACGATAGCGGGCGCAGTCCCGCGGGCAAGCACCGCGACGATACTCGTTTTGGTGGAAAACATCATTGTAACCGTTCCCACACGGTCGGGGCGCATGCCATGCTGATGACTTCATGTCGTCCGCGTCGCGTCCACAATCCGACATCCCCAGCCCGGTCCGGCCGTTGACGCGGTTGCTGGCAGACATGCAGACCACGATCGTCGCCGGCGGCCTCCGCGCATTCGACGGCGATCTCGACCGCTTCATCATTTTCTCGCTGATCGTCCGAGAAAGCCTCGGCAACGCCGATCGTTCGGCGGCGATCTCGACCTATTCACTCGCGCTGTCGCTCGGGCGGCCGTTCGAGACGGTACGGCGTCACGTCAACGCGCTGATCGTGGCAGGCCACGCGATGCGTATCCCCCGCGGCGTGACGGTGGCGGCCGCTGCATGGACCGTGCCGGCGATCGCCGCGCTGATGACGCTGACGCATGACAGCTTCGTCCGCTTCGTCGAGGACAGCCTGCCGCATCTCGGCGACGCGCCGCGGCGCGGGCCGATCGCCTATTCGCACGGCGTCGGGGTGCAGGCCGCGGCGGACCTGATGCTGACTGCGCTTGACAGCAATCGCCAGATCCACGGCGGCTGGATCGATCTCGTGCTGTTCTCGACCGTCCTGCACACCAACATGCTGCGCCTCCACGCCGGTCGCGCGGCGGGGAGCACCGGTGCGCTGACGGCCGATCACGCCGTCCGCGCCAGCGTGATCGCCCGTGCACTGGCGATCTCGGAAACGACCGTGCGCCGCCGGCTGGCCGATATGGCCGGGCCCGGACGGCCTCTGCGGCGCGTGCGCGAAGGCTTGATGATCTCGATCGAATGGCTCGATAGCCCGGCAGCGATCGACACCAGCCTGCGCACCTACAGCGGGATTCGTCGCATCGTCGCGCGCGCGGCGGCGCAGGGCTTTCCGATCGACGCCCCGGCGCAGGCCTATATCGCCGGTCGACCTCCGATCTGGGAGGCGCGCTGACGCGACGCGTCAGTCGGCGATCAGGATACGATCCTTGCCCAGCCGTTTCGCCTCGTACAATGCGCGATCGGCCGATCGCAGCGATCCCCGCACATCCTCCCCCACCGGCGCAAGCCCGGCCGAGAAGGTCAGCGTCGGGATAGGCGCGCCGGTATCCTGGTTGACCAATGACCGCTTGGCCAGCCGCACGCGCACATCGTCGAGCAGGTCGCGCGCCTCGTCGGGCGTCGATCCTTCAAACAGGCAGACGAACTCCTCGCCGCCATAGCGCGCAACCTCGGCCCTGCCGCCCAGTTCGGTCTTCAGCAGGCGGGCGACGAAGGT
Source organism: Sphingomonas sp. (assembly GCF_035910975.1). Classification (GTDB taxonomy): domain Bacteria; phylum Pseudomonadota; class Alphaproteobacteria; order Sphingomonadales; family Sphingomonadaceae; genus Sphingomonas. The sequence continues at coordinate 69,889 of NZ_JAMHWM010000032.1, read as the reverse complement.
CAGCACGCGATCGCCCGCATCATGGCCGTGACCGTCGTTGACCGCCTTGAAATCGTCGATGTCGCACAGCGCGATCACTGCACTGCCCCCGGCAAGCATCGCGAGGCGCGCGTCGAACCAACGCCGGTTGGGCAGGCCGGTCAGATGGTCGCGTTCGGCATCGCGCCGCGCGGACTGCACCTTGGCGCGCAGCTTGTCGGTCTCGCGACGCGCATCGTCGAGCTGCTCCTCCATCGTCCGCGTCGCCTCGACGACGTCACGGGTCAGCAGCATCAACCGGTGCAGCGTACCGATCGGGTCTTCGCCCGCGCTCTGCATCTGGCGGTCCAGCGCGTCGCCGTAATCCCGCGCCGAATCGCGGCTGTGCCCGACGACCGCCAGCACCTCGGCGAGCCGCCCGGCCAGCGCGCCTGCGACATCCGACAGCACTTCGGGGCGAATGCCGTCGCCCTGCCCGACATCGATCCGGGCCAGCATCTCATCGGTCAGGCGACCGTTGTCGCGCAGCAACTGGGCGATCGTCGCGTTTATGCCGGGGCTCCCCGACAGCTGCTCCTGCGCGACGCGGAAATTATGCGCGCTGAGGTCGAGATCGTGGGCGAAGAGGAAGTCGCCGATGTCGTCGAACTGCTGGCGACGGGCCGCCTGTCGCGGGTCGGACGCGGCCGTGCCACGGTCAGGCGTCGGCCGCGTTTCCGGGCGGCCGCCGCGCAGCCACGCCGGCAGCAGCGATCCGCGCGTGGCGTGCTGAAGGTCGATCGCGCCGCTCATGCCCCGGCCTCCGATGTCACGGCCGGTCGGGCCGGGTCGATGCTCGCAAAGGCCGGGCGGCGCGGTGCGTCCATCGACGGCAGGCCGATGGCGGGGATCGCCACGCCACTGCCGACGAGTTCCTCGATCTCGCGCCAGCGCTCGCGGAACCAGCGCTCGCCGCGCTCGGTACGCACGATCGGATCGCCGCCTGCGGCATTGTCGGTCGCGACGTCCTGATAAGGGATGAAGCGGGCCTGCGGGATATCGTAGAAGGCGCGCACGCGCGGAGAGGACGGCGCTCCTTCCTCGCAGCCGATCACCAGCGCAAGGCGGCGCGAATGCAGCCGCACGACGCTGCGCAACGGCGCGATGCCGATGCTGGCGATGAAGGTTTCGAGGAGCTTTCGGTCGAAATGCCCCTCCCATTCCAGCATCCGCGCCAGCGCCTCGTTCGGCGACCATGGCCGCTTGTAGGGACGGACGGAGGTGACCGCGTCGTAGACGTCGCAGATCGCGCCCATGCGGGCATAGATGCTCAACTGGTCGCCCGTCAGGCCAAACGGATAGCCGCGACCGTCGATACGTTCGTGATGGTGGAGGCAGACGTCGAGCGCGATCGCGTTCACGTCCGCGCTGCGGCGCAACAGTTCGTGGCCCTGGCTCGGGTGGCTGCGCATGATCCGGCGCTCGTCGTCGTCGAGGGGGTCGGGCTTGTCGAGCACGCCGCCGGGCATCGCCATCTTGCCGATATCATGAAGCAGGCCCGCGATGCCCGCGCTGTGCACCTGCTCCTCGCCCATGCCCAGATGCCGCGCCAGGTTCATCATCAGCGCGCAGACCGCGACCGAATGCAGATAGGTATATTCGTTCTTGGTCTTGAGCCGCGTGACGTTGAGCATCGCCGAACGATCCCGCGCCATCGATTCGGCGATTTCCTCGACCAGCGGCGCCACATCGCTCACGCGGACGGCACGGCCCAGCCGCGCCTCTGCGAACATCGCGGTGACGGCGACCTTGGATTTCTCGACCGTGCGGCGCGCCTGTTCGAGTTCGTCGGGCCGCGGAACGCGCATGCGGACGCGGCGCTCGACGACGATCGCGGCCGGGAGTTCCGCTTCGACTACCGCTTCGGTTTCCATGATGGGGGCGGCAACCGCCCTCGTGCGACCGCGAGCCTCGTCGATCACCACCTCGGCGACGCTCGACCCTTTCAACAGCGCGAGATCGGCCGGATCGTCGAGCAGGAAGCGGGTCCGCCAGAACGGGCTGTCCAGCCACGAACATTCCAGCGAGTGAACGAACATTCCCAGCGCAAGTTCGGCAACGGCGATACGCCTCAACATTCCATCAATCCCCAGCTCCGCTCGGCCGCCGTTATCCATGTGCAAACTTAAGAGCGTGTTATGGATGGCGCCGTGCGGAATATCGGAAGTCAAATTTCGGTCGAAACGGGTAGTTCCGCCGTGATTCCATCGCGGAAGACATCCTCAAAACGCGTCAAACTTTCGTTTCTTGAAAGAAATGACCGGCCTGCCATCATGCGCCTGTCTCGGCGGGGATCGGGCTCGTCGCGCGTGTCATGACGCGATTTGTCACTGTTTCGGAGGATCGCCGTGCCGCATCCTTGTGTCCGGGTCGGAGGAATCTTCTGTGTGCAGTCGCGTTGCCACTATCTTAGCCGCCATGGCCGCATTGGCCGGGTTGCCGGCGCATGCCCAGAATGCGCCCGCTACAGCGGAGGCGCAGCAACTGACCCCCGCGCAACTGTTCGACGTCGCCACCGAGGCGAGCGAGCGCGGCGACTATGCTCTGGCCGAGAAGGCGTATCGCGCGCTGGCCGCCAACCCGGACATCGAACTGAGGACGGAGGCGCGCTTCCGCCTGGCGCAGATGCTCGCCGACAAACAGAAGCGCTGGCGCGACGCCGCCGTCGAGCTGCGCCGCATCCTCGACGAGAAGCCGGGCGTCGCCAGCGTCCGGCTCGAACTGGCGCGGATGCAGGCTAATCTCGGCAACGTCGGCGCTGCCGCCCGCGAGATTCGCGCGGCGCAGGCCGCGGGCCTGCCGCCCGAAGTCGATCGCATGGTGCGTTTCTTTGCCGGCGCGCTGGAAGCGCAGAAGCCGGCGGGCGCCAATCTGGAAGTCGCTCTCGCATCCGATTCGAACGTCAACCGCGCGACGCGATCGGACACCTTCGGGACGATTATCGGCGACTTCACGCTCGATCGCGACGCGCAGGCGACATCGGGGATCGGCGTCGCCTTGCGCGGCCAGGCATGGACACGCACGCCGCTCTCCGGCTCGGCCGACCTTCTGCTGCGCGCTTCGGCCGATGCCGACATCTACACACGCTCGCGCTTCGACGACATGTCGCTCACCTTCCAGGCCGGGCCGCAGATCCGGATGGGCCGCGACAAGCTGAGCATCGCGGCGCTGGCCGGTTGGCGCTGGTACGGCTGGCGCCCGTTCACCGCCAGCCTGGGCGCGACCGGCAACTGGCAGCACCCGCTGGGCAAGCGCGCGCAGTTGCGGATCGACGGTTCGCTGGTGCGCGACAGCAACCGCATCACCGACCTGCGCGACGCAACCCGCTATTCGCTGGCCGCCGCGACCGAGCGCAGCTTTACCCCCCGGTTCGGCGGAGGCTTGCAGATCTCCGGCTTCCGCGAGGTGGCGCGCGAGCCGGTCTATTCGCTGACCGGTGGCGGTATCACACCTTATCTGTTCCGCGAGTTCGGCCAGACGACCGCGCTGCTCCAGATGAGCTACACCCGGCTGGAGGCCGACGCCCGAGCGTTCCTCTATCTCGACAGGCGCAAGGACGATCGCTTTACCGCGACCCTGTCCGGCACGTTTCGTGCGCTGCGCGTGGGCACGTTCGCGCCGCTCGCCCGGCTCCGCTTCGAATCGAACCGATCGACCCTCGACATCTATGACTTCAACCGCGTCGCTGCCGAATTCGGTCTGACGGCAGCCTTCTGACAAACAAGGGGAATATCATGCGCAAGTCCATCACCGTCACCCAGGCTTCGGTCGTCGCGATCGCGATCTCGCTGGCCGGCTGCACCACCGATACGCCGCGTGTCAACACGCCGTCGTCCTCCGCGCCGACGCCGACGCCTACTCCGACTCCGACGCCGACGCCTACCCCGACGCCGACGCCTACCCCGACGCCGACGCCCACCCCGACGCCGACGCCTACCCCGACGCCTACTCCGACGCCGACGCCCGGCGGCGACTATACGCCCATGGCCAGCATCACGACGGCGACGAAGTTCCAGTCAGTGCGGTCGAAGTTCGAGATTCTGCCGCCGGCGGTGACGTTCGCGAACATGACGTCGCAGAAGCTCGGCCAGTCGACGGTGATCGATTTCGATCCGGCGAGCGGAAACTACACGCTGGCCAACACCGAAGGCGACACGGTCACCGTCGGCACCGCCGACAAGCTGCCCGAATCGACGGCCGATGCGCAGCATTTCCGCAAGATCATTCCGGGATCGATTCCGGGACTGAACCTGCAGCATGATATCGTTGTCGCGACGCCCGTGTTGAACGGGGTGAAGTTCACCTATTCGCGGATCGTCGACTGGAACATCCTCGACGCGCGGAACTTCCTGTCGGTCAAGAACAAGTTCCAGTTCCACATCATCGGTCAGACCACCAAGACCGCCGACATGCCCAAGACCGGATCGGGCAGCTACGACATCAACGGCGCGATCGCGGCGACCAGCTATGATCCGGTGACGACCACAGGGTACAACTTCCTGCCCAAATCGACCGGCACGTTCGACATCAATTTCGGCTCCGGTTCGATCAGTACGGTACTGCGTCTGATCGGCATCGACGAAAGCGCGCGCCAGCCCGACATGGACCTGGGCAGCTATACCGGCACAGGCGCGCTGACGGCGGGCGGACCGGGCTTCTCGGGCACCTTCACCGGGGGTCCGTCGGCGATCAACAGTTCGGGCTTCGAGGGCGCGTTCTTCGGGCCGGGCGCGACCGAGATGAACTATGTCTTCCACATCGACACCAGCCGGGTCGATGTGGTCGGCACGGTATCCGGCCGGAAGAAGTGACGGACGGGGGGAGCGTCGCGTTCGGCGACGCTTCCCTCAGGCTGGCGACGCGGCGAAGCCGCGTCGTCGGTCGGCGCTCATCGCGCCGCCGGCCGGGCGCGACGCGTTCTTCGTCCAACTCGGCGATTGCTGCGCAATCCCCGCCCTGGTCTCAGGCGTCGTCGCCCATCCTCAAGGCCGCGATGAACGCTTCCTGCGGGATGCTGACCGAGCCGTACTCGCGCATCTTCGCCTTGCCCTTCTTCTGCTTGTCCAGCAGCTTGCGCTTGCGTGTCGCGTCGCCGCCGTAGCATTTCGCGGTCACGTCCTTGCGCAGCGCGCTGATCGTCTCGCGCGCGATCACCTTGCCGCCGATCGCGGCCTGGATCGGGATCTTGAACATGTGGCGCGGGATCAGTTCCTTCAGCCGCTCGACCATGCCGCGACCGCGCGTCTCGGCGGTCGAGCGGTGGACGATCATGCTGAGCGCATCGACCGGTTCCTCGTTGACCAGGATGCCCATCTTGACCAGGTCGCCCTCGCGATAGCCGATCTGCTCATAGTCGAAGCTGGCATAGCCCTTGGACAGCGACTTCAGCCGGTCGTAGAAGTCGAACACCACCTCGTTGAGCGGCAATTCATAGGTCGCCTGCGCGCGCCCGCCGACATAGGTCAGATTCTTCTGGATGCCGCGGCGGTCCTGGCACAGCTTCAGGATCGAGCCGAGATATTCGTCCGGCACATAGATGACCGCCTGAATCCACGGCTCGGAGATCGTCTCGATCTTGTTGGGCTCCGGCATGTCGGCCGGATTGTGCAGGTCGATATGCCCGCCACCATGCGTCAGTTCGATCTGGTAGACCACCGACGGCGCGGTCGTAATCAGGTCCAGATCATATTCGCGCATCAGCCGTTCCTGGATGATCTCCAGGTGGAGCAGCCCCAGAAAACCGCAGCGGAAGCCGAAGCCGAGCGCAGCCGACGTCTCCATCTCGAAGCTGAACGACGCATCGTTCAGGCGCAGCTTGCTGATCGACTCGCGCAATTTCTCGAAGTCGGCGGCATCGACCGGAAACAGCCCGCAGAACACCACCGGCTGGACTTCCTTGAAACCCGGCAGCGGCTCGGCGGCGGGGCGCTTGGCGTCGGTCAGCGTATCGCCGACGCGCGCCTGGGCCACTTCCTTGATCTGCGCGGTGATGAAGCCGATCTCGCCGGGGCCAAGGTCGGGCAACTGCTCGATCTTGGGCCGGAACGCGCCGACACGGTCGACCAGATGGGTCGTCCCTGCCGCCATGAACTTGATCTGCTGGCCCTTTTTGATCGAGCCGTCGATCACGCGGACGAGGATGACGACACCCAGGTACGGATCATACCAGCTGTCGACCAGCATCGCCTTCAGCGGTGCGTCGACGTCGCCCCGGGGCGCGGGAATGCGCTCGACGATCGCGTCGAGGATTTCCTCGATGCCGATCCCTGACTTGGCTGACGACAGCACCGCGTTCGACGCGTCGAGCCCGATGATCTCCTCGATCTCGGTCTTGACCTTTTCCGGCTCGGCACTGGGCAGGTCGATCTTGTTGATGACCGGAATGATCTCGTGGTCATGCTCGATCGACTGGTAGACGTTGGCGAGCGTCTGCGCCTCGACCCCCTGCGCCGCGTCCACCACAAGCAGCGCGCCCTCGCACGCCGCGAGACTCCGCGACACCTCATAGGCGAAATCGACGTGGCCCGGCGTGTCCATCAGGTTCAGGACATGGCCCTTCCACTCCAGGCGCACGGTCTGCGCCTTGATGGTGATGCCGCGTTCCTTCTCGATATCCATGTTGTCGAGCACCTGGGCCGACATCTCGCGTTCGGATAGGCCGCCGGTGCGCTGGATCACGCGATCGGCAAGCGTCGACTTGCCATGATCGATATGCGCGATGATCGAGAAATTGCGGATCTTGTCGAGGGGGGTCATGGGGTGCGCCCTAGATTGACGAGCGACTTAGGGCAATCGCGGGCGTCAGATCACCGCGCGCCGATTGAGATCATGCCCCAGCGCGAGCAGGCCGACGCCGATCAGCGTGTACAGCACCTCGACATCGCTGTGCGGCAGCGTCAGCGCGCCGGCCATCACGCCGAGCCCGAGCGAGCCGACCGCGGACGGCATCATATAGCCATGTTCCCAGATGCCGCGCCCCAGCGCGATCGCCCCGAGCGGGATCGCCAGCGCCAGTCCGACTTCGTGGAAGATCGGATCGACCAGCAGCGCGCCCGCCGCCGACGCCAACGCGACCAGCACCGCCGTCGCAAGGCAATGCGCCAGGCACAGCCCCGACAGCCCGATCGCGAAGCGGTCGAGCCCGGAGAACCAGCCCAGGCGAGTCGTGTACGGCATCCTTCCTGCCATCTAGGCCGATCATATCAAGGTTACAATATCACATTTCGTCGGAAGTGGAGAAATTTCGGCTCGCCTTTCCCGCGCGTGCGCGGTCCGCTAACGCGGGCGCCATGCTGCGCCCTCCGCTCGATCCGCCGACCGCCCGTCCGCTCGCCGTCGCCCGCTGGCTCTATGCGGTGGCGGCGCTGATCGTGGTGATGGTCGTCGTCGGCGGCATCACCCGGCTGACCGAATCGGGCCTGTCGATCACCGAATGGAAGCCGGTGACCGGCGCGATCCCGCCGCTCAACGAGGCGCAGTGGCTGACCGAGTTCGAGAAATACAAGCGGATCCCCGAATATCAGCAGATCAATCGCGGCATGTCGCTGGAGGCTTTCAAGAACATCTATTTCTGGGAATATCTTCACCGTCTGTTGGCGCGCGCGATCGGCGTCGCCTTCGCGGTGCCGCTGCTGTGGTTCTGGGTCAGGAAGGCGATCCCGCGCGGCTATGGCTGGCCGCTGGTCGGGCTGTTCGCACTGGGCGGGCTGCAGGGCGTGATCGGCTGGTGGATGGTCACGTCGGGCCTCGCCGAACGGACCGACGTCAGCCACATCCGCCTGGCCGTGCACCTCAACCTCGCGCTCGTCATCCTGGCGGCGCTGGTGTGGGTGGCCCGCGACCTGACCGCGCTGGCGCGTTCGGCGGACAGCCGGCCGGCGCGGATGACATTCGTCGGCGCGGTCGCGCTGGCGCTGCTGTTCGTCCAGTTGATCTACGGCGCCCTGATGGCCGGGCTGGACGCCGGGCTCGCCGCCGCTGACTGGCCGCTGATGAACGGACGCATGGCCCCGGCCGACGAGTTCGCGTCGCGGCCGTTCCTGGATGCGATCGTCAACGATCCCTACGTCGTCCATTTCATCCACCGCTGGTGGGCGTTCGTCGCGTTCGGCGGGCTGATGTGGCTGGCCCGCGTTGCGAAGCGCGGCGGCGACCGGCGTTCGTCGGTGCTGATCCACAGCAGCGTGGGCATCCAGATCCTGCTGGGCATCGCCACGGTGATGATGGGCGTGCCGATCTGGATCGCGGCGCTGCACCAGCTGGTCGGCGCGTTGGTGCTGGTCGCCGCGGTGCAGGGCGCGCACGGCCTGGGACAGCGGCGGGCGTGAGCGACATCGCGCTGGTCCATGTAACCTTCGCCGATGCAGGCGAGGCGGAACGGATCGGATCGCAGATGATCGCCGATCGGCTGGCCGCGTGCGTGACGATCCACCCGCCGTGCAGATCGATCTATCGCTGGCAGGGCGCGGTCGAGCGCGGACAGGAGGTGCCGGCGACGTTCAAGACCGCGCCGGTCCGCGCCGTGCGGCTGCGCGCCGAGGTGCTGCGGCTGCACAGCTACGAACTGCCGGTGATCGAGACGACGACGGCGGACGTGTCCGATGAAGTCGCCGCCTGGATCGCCGAAAGCACGCGCTGATCGCCCGCCCCTGCCCGGCAAGCGCCCTGATTTTCACGAAGGTATTTAGATACCCGCCAGCAAAGCCGCACTTTGCTTGACTTTTTGCCCCCGCCCCTGCATTGGGCCGCCGTTCGCGCCGCTCCACCACGGGCGGCGTGTCGCATTTTTGAAAAGGTCCAAGGCCCATGAAGGCGCTGATGAAGACCACCAAGTCGGCCAAGCCGCACGAAGTGGAAAAGAAGTGGCATCTGATCGATGCCGAAAATCTGGTGGTCGGCCGCGCCGCGGTCATCATCGCCAACCTGCTGCGCGGCAAGCACAAGACCAGCTTCACCCCGCACGTCGATTGCGGCGACAATGTCGTCGTCATCAACGCCGACAAGGTGCAGTTCACCGGCAAGAAGCGCACCGACAAGGTGTACTACAAGCACACCGGCTATCCGGGCGGGCTGAAGGAAGTGACGGCCGACAAGATTCTCGACGGCCGTTTCCCCGAGCGCGTGCTCGAAAAGGCGGTTGAGCGGATGATCCCGCGCGGCCCGCTGGGTCGCCAGCAGATGCGCAACCTGCGCATTTTCAACGGCACCGAGCATCCGCACGCCGCACAGAACCCCGAAGTCCTCGACGTGGCCGCGCTGAGCCGCAAGAACAAGGTGGGCGCATAATGTCCGACAATCGCCAGTCCCTTTCCGATCTCGGCGCCATCGCTTCGGGCGAGACGATCTCGACCGATACCGCCGGCACCGTCACCGACGCGCCCGTCCAGCCCGCCGCGCCGACCACGCCGCTGCGCGCGCAGGAGCTCGACAAGTACGGCCGCGCCTATGCGACCGGCCGCCGCAAGGATGCCGTCGCCCGCGTCTGGCTGAAGCCGGGCACCGGCAAGATCACGGTCAACGGCCGCGATCAGGAAGTCTATTTCGCGCGTCCGACGCTGCGCCTCGTCATCAACCAGGTGTTCGGCGTTGCCGGGCGCGAGGGCCAGTATGACGTCATTGCCACCGTCAAGGGCGGCGGCCTGTCGGGCCAGGCCGGCGCGGTCAAGCACGGCATCGCCCAGGCGATCACCCGTTACGAGCCGGCGCTGCGCAGCCCGGTCAAGGCGGCCGGCTTCCTGACCCGCGACAGCCGCACCGTGGAACGCAAGAAGTACGGCAAGGCCAAGGCCCGCCGCAGCTTCCAGTTCTCGAAGCGCTAAAACGGCCTGCGGATTGCGCGAGCAATCCGCGGACCCGCCGTTTCGGACGGCAGGACTGCGGATCCCGTCCTGTCCGACCAGGTGGCGCCAAAACCATCTCGCAAGGGGCGATCCGGCAACGGGTCGCCCTTTTTCCTGCCCGGCGCTCCGCGTCCACGCCCGATCGGCGCCCACAGGTTCGGCCTCCCCACACTGTAACCGGTCCCATTTGAGCCAGAGCGTTTCTTCAGCGCGCCGAAAAGCAAGTCTAAACAGCCGGTTATCCCTGTCTTCCGCTTTATGGGCGACGCGATTCAGGTTAATGATCGCGTCGGGCCGGCGTTCGGGACGCGCCGGGTGGGGTATCGCATCATGGGTGGAAGCGCGCGCAAGTCGTTGCGTCTGGCCGTTTCGTTCTCGGCGCTATCGGTGCTCGCGGCGTGCGGCGGCGGCAGTTCGGGCGGCTCCGGTGGCGGTCTGGTATCGGTCGCGCCGACCCCGACTCCCTCCCCAACCCCGACCCCGGCGGCCGTCAGCCAGCAGGACGCCGCGCGTCTAGCTCGCCAGGCGACGTTCGGACCGACCACCGAGGTGGTCAATCGCATCGTGACGCTCGGCATCAACGGCTGGATCGACGAGCAGTTATCAGCGACAGGCAGCCGCTACGACGACATCGCGTCGTCGACCGCGGTTCTCCAGAATTTCTGCACCGGCAGCACCGACACCGCGTGCAACCGCAAATATTTCAGCCGTGAGCCCGTCGCGATGCGCTTCTACGCGGACGCCATGGTCGCCCCCGACCAGTTGCGCCAGCGCGTCGCCTTCGCGCTAAGCCAGATCCTCGTCGCCTCAGAAACCGAGGTGAACGAGACGACGGGCATCGCCGCCTATCAGCAGATCCTGCTGTCCGGCGCCTTCGGCAACTACCGCGACATCCTGCAAAACGTCACCATGTCGAGCTACATGGGCGACTATCTCGACATGGCGGACAGCAACCGCACCGCCCCGTCGGAGAATTACGCGCGCGAGATGCTGCAGCTGTTCTCGATGGGGCCGGACCAGCTCAACATGGACGGCACCCGGCGGCTAGACGCGACGGGTGCAGCAATCCCAACCTATACACCCGACGACATCAAGGGCGTCGCCCGCGCGCTGACAGGGTGGACCTATCCCAGGCTGAACGGCGCGGCGACCAGCGACAACAATGCGCGCGATTATTCGCAAGCCATGATCGTCATCGCGTCGCGCTACGACATCACCGCCAAGAGCTTCCTGGGCGCGACGGTGCCCGCGGGCGCCAGCCAGCAGGACAGCGTCAAGGCCGCCGTCGACGCCGCGTTCAACCACGCCTCCACCGCGCCCTATGTGTCGAAGGCGCTGATCCAGCAACTCGTCACCTCCAACCCCTCCCCCGCCTATGTCGGGCGCGTCGCGGCGCGGTTCGCCGACAACGGCAGCGGCGTTCGCGGCGACATGAAGGCGGTGGTCCGCGCGATCCTGACCGATGTGGAAGCGCGCGGCGCGGCGCGGACCGGCACCAACGACGGCAAGGTCAAGGAACCGGTGCTGGCGATGATCGCGCTGATGCGCGCGGTCGGCATGACGACCGATGGCTATCCCTTCGTCACGCAGGACAATGGCATCGCACAGGCGGTGTTCCGATCGCCGTCGGTGTTCAACTTCTATCCGCCCGATTATCCCCTGCCCGGCAATGTCACGCTGAAGAGCGGGCCGTCGAAGCTGCTGACGACGTCGAACGTCGTCCGCGTGCACAACCTGATCTACAACTGGACGGTGTCGGGCGACCAGACGCGTAGCGAGTTCACCACCAATCCCGGCATTCCGGGATGGACCGGCAGCAAGACCGAATGGGGCGCGTGGGAGGCGATGGGCACCGATACCGACGCGATGATCGCGCGGATCGACCTGTTGCTGATGGCGAACACCATGACGGATGCGCAGAAGGCGGCGCTGCGGGCGGCGGCCGCCGCGATCACCAACGCGGACGCCAATCTACAGGCGCGGCGACGGGCGCAGATGCTGCTCTACATCGTGGGCACCAGCCCGCATTTCCTGGTCGACCGGTAAGGAGGGCGCGGACATGAAGATCACCCGTCGCGATTTCGCCACCTTCATCGCCGGCACCGGCGCCGCCGCCGCGCTGGGCCAGCTCGCGCGTACCGCCACCGCGGCGCCCAGCGGCAGCTACCGCGCGATGGTCGGCGTGTTCCTGTTCGGCGGCAACGACGGCTACAACATGGTCGTCCCCACCGACAGCCGCTACGCCGGCTATGCCACCAGCCGGGGCAGCGTTGCGCTGGCGCAGAACCGGCTGACCGCGCTGGAGGGATCGGCCTATGCGCTGCATCCGGCGATGTCGGCGCTCAACGCGGTCTGGGCGGAAGGCGCGCTGGGTCTCGTGCTCAACGCCGGCACGCTCTACGCGCCGCTGACCAAGGACACCTACCGCAGCCGCAGCGATCTGCGCCCCACCAATCTGATGAGTCATTCGGACGAGCAGGCGCACTGGCAGGGCCTGCGCGCACGGACCGACAACTATGACGGCTTCATGGGTCGCCTGGCCGATCGCGCGAGCCGCCCGGCGACGCCGTCGCTGATCTCGCTCGGCGGGTCGAACCTCGCCGTCATCGGCCAGACGAGCTCGCCGCTGATCCTGCCGTCGACCGGCACGCTCAGCCGCACCGGCTTCACCGCCGGCTCGACGCCCAAGAACGCCGCGATCGACGCCTTCGCGGGCGCCGCCGGCATGGGCACGATCGCCGACGTCACCGCGAAACAGATCACTGCCGCCTACACACAGGCGACCGTCGCCAACACGATCCTGACCGCGACGAGCAGCGTCGATGCGCATTTCGTCAACCCGACGACCGGCGCGACGCTGACCAGCGACGTCTCGCGCCAGTTGCTGCGCGTCGCCCGCTTGATCGAAGCGCGCGGATCGCTCGGCCATGATCGCCAGACTTTCTTCGTGACGCAGGGCGGCTACGACAATCATTCGGGCCAGGTGAATACCGACACCTCGGCCGGCACCCACGCGAACCTGCTCGGCGACCTGGCGATGGCGCTCGCCGCCTTCTATCGTGCGATGAAGGCGATGGGCATGTCGGAGAACGTCACCGCCTTCACGATGAGCGATTTCGGACGGACGTTCAAAGGCAATGCGCAGATGGGTACCGACCACGCCTGGGGCAGCAATCATCTGGTCGTGTCGGGCAATCTGCGGCCGAAGCTGGCGCACGGCATCTATCCCTCCACCGTGATCGGCGGCACCGACGACATCTCTTCGGAAGGACGGTTTGTGCCGACCATCGCGCAGGAGGAGTATCTGGGCGCGATCGCGCGGTGGCACGGGGTGGTAGATTCGGACCTGTCCTATGTCCTGCCCAACTGGTCGACGTGGACCAGCGGCGGGCGCGGCCCGCTGGGGCTGTTCGCCGCCTGAACTTGGCCTAGAAGTCCGGCGATGGGGTTCGCCGCGCATCTCTCGCTCGCCAGCGACCGGCCGGTAACGGCCGGACGGATGCTGCGCGGTGTCGCGCTGGGGGGCGAGAAGGCGCGGCGCCATTGGCGCGGCGAGGGCGCGGGCGTCGGCGTCGCCGACGGCACCATCTTCGCCACCGGCCCCGGCGAGCGCGTCGCGATCTTCGACGGCCGGATCGACAATCGCGCCGACCTCGCAGCACTGCTGGGCTACGACGCGCCACGTGATGACGCCGCGTTGCTGCTCGTACTCCACGCCCGCTACGGCGACCAGACGGCCACGCACATCATCGGCGACTATGCCTTCGCGATCTGGGACAGCCGCGCGCGGCGCGCCCTGCTGGCGGTCGATCCCGGCGGCTACCGCACCCTCTTCTTCCACGAACGAGGCGGCGAACTGTTCGTCGCGAGCGAGCCGAGCGGGCTGTTCACCGAGCCGACCATCGAACGGCTGCTCGACGAGCGGCGCGCCGGCGAATGGCTGGCGCTGCTCGATCCCGACGACGCCGATCGCACGCTGTTCGCCGGCATCCGCCGCGTGCCGCCGGGCGCGCAGGCGACTTGGGACGATACCGGGCTGACGATCGCCGACTGGTGGCGGCCCCAGGCCCTGCCGATGCTGCGGCTCGCCGATCACCGCGACTATGCTGCGGCGGTGCGCGATGCGCTCGACCGCGCGGTCGCCGATCGCGTCGCGGGGGATGCGCGGATCGGCAGCAACCTGTCAGGCGGACTGGACAGCGCGACGGTAACCGCATTGGCCGCATGCCGGCTGGCGGACGAAGGGCGCGGGCTGACCGCCTTTACCGCCGTCCCGGCGCGGGAAGTGGCGGACGCGCCCGGCAGGTTCGGTGACGAGTGGGGCCATGCCGCCGCCGTCGCGGCACGCCATCGCAACGTCGATCATGTCGCGATATCCAACCATGACACCGCGCTTGCGGAGATGCTCGACCTGCGCGAGCCGGCGCAGGACACGCCGCTGCTCAATGTGGCGAACATGGTGTGGCACAATGCGATCGAACGCGAGGCGCGTGACCGCGGCATCACCGTGATGCTGACGGGATCGGCCGGCAACATGAGCTTCAGCTACGACGGCACGCTATTGCTGGCGCAACTGCTGCGCGCAGGCCGGGTTCCGGGCGCGGTGGGCGAGGCGCTGGCGATGCGGAACACATTGGGCCTCACCATGGCGCAGGCGGCGCGGCGACTCATCGCCGCAGCGCTGCCGCGATCCTGGCATCGCCGAATCAAACGAATAGGCGGCAGCCACTGGAGCAACATCAGCGTGATCGGCACCGAGTTCGCCGACACGCTCGGGCTGACCGACCGGTTGGAGCGCAAGGGCCCCGACCAGCGCAACCTGCACCCCACCGACAGCCGCGCGCTCCGCCTGCTCGCCCTGCGCCGCGCCGCCGGGCTGGCCGGCGACTTCGCCAATGCATCGCGCCGCCTCTACGGCATCGACACCCGCGATCCGACCAGCGACCGGCGACTGGTCGAGCTGTGCCTGTCGATCCCCGAGGACCAGTTCCAGCATCGCGGCCTGCCCCGCGCCATAGCGCGGACGCTAGCGCACGACCTGCTGCCCCCGATCGTCCGCGACGAGCATCGCAAGGGGCGCCAGTCGAGCGACTGGGCGCATGCGATCGAGGCGGCGCTGCCCGCGCTGGCGGCGGATGTGGTGAGCCTGCGCGCGAGCGGGCGGGTGCCCGGCTGGGTCGATCTCGACCGGATCGACCGCGCGATCACCGGCTGGCCGGGGGTGGCGAAGGCGGATCACATCGAATGGGTCGCGTTGACCCGAGCGCTTGCCGCCGCCCGCTTCGTGCGCCGGTTCGACGGGAGCAACCGGTGAACCGGCGCAGCGGCGTGGAACGGCGCGCGGCGGCGGAAGCCTTCGTCTGGCTGGTCGCGGCATCGCTGGTGGTGCGTTTCGCCCCCTTCCGCACGATCGCCACGATCGCGCGGCGTCGCGTCGATGCCCGGCCGCCCGCCGATCCCGGCCGTCAGGTCGCCCTGGTCGGCTGGGCGGTCGCCGCCGCCGCACGCCGTGCCCGGTTCCGCGCGGTCTGCATCGAACGCGGGCTGGCGGCGCAGGCGATGCTGCGCCGGCGCGGCATCGCGACAACCTTACATTATGGCGTCGCGCGGGCGGGCGGCAACCTGACGGCGCATGTATGGGTGCGCTGGGGTGAGCATGACGTGGCCGGCGGCGCGGAAGCGGCCGGTTTCAGGGAGTTGGCGGTCTTCACCCCTGACGGCACCGGCTGACCGCGCGCGCGGCGCGGCGAGCGAGCAGCGTACCGCATTGAAACAGCGACGATTTCACTCCCTTACTTTGTCAGTAAGGTTTCGCCGACCGCTCGACTCCATCCCCGGACCGGCCGTATTTCGCGCCTCAATCAGGGGGTTTCCGTCTCGCACGGACGCCGGGTTGCCGTGGTCGCGCACGTTCCCCTCGACCCTGACGAATAACGAAAGTCTTTCTTTCGGGGGCGACCATGGCGGGCGAAGTTACCAAGGCGAAGCTGGATAATCTGAAGTCGGGCATCGAAACCGCGCTCGCGCGGATCGACCAGCTCATCAAGCTGGAGGCCTTTGCCGAGAAACTGCCGATCATCGGCGACACGCTTTCGACCAACGCGCAGGTGCTGGAGACGCTGGTCCGGCTGCAGACATCGCTCAAGGACGCGGTCAACGCGGTCGCCATCGCCGAGGATTTGGCCTCGCTCGACACCGCCGCCGTCGCCAGCCGCCTGAACCAGCAGCTCCAGCAGGCGCTGACCTCGCTCAACCAGACCTATGGCCATATCGGCACCGCGCTCGCCAGCGTCGACAATGCCGGCAACATCATCATCACCATCGATACAGGGCGCACGCTGAACCTGCCCTTCACCCTCGCCGATCTGGGAATGAGCGGGCTGGGCCTGAACCTGTCGGGCCAGGCCAACGCCGCGCTCAGTTTCGACCTCGATTTCCGGCTGGGTATCGACGGCATCGGCTTCTGGCTCGACACCGCAGGCACCAATTTGTCGCTAGGCGCAAAGGTAGACCTCAACGGGTTGGGCGTCAGCGGCAATCTGGGGCCGATGCGCTTCGCCGTCACCAATATCCAGGACAATGATCCCGCCACCGACGCCGACACGCTCAGCTTCAGCATCGGCACGTCGTGGAACCAGACAGGCGTGCTGCGCAGCTTCAGCGCCGACATCATCGATTTCCGCGCGACCGGCACCGTCGATCTCGACCTGCACCTGGCCGCCGACATGGGCGATGCGGCGCTGCCGCACATCAACGCCGACTTCCACGTAGACTGGGATTTCAACCAGGCGATCCTCAACGGTTCGGGCACCAACAGCTGGAGCACGGCAGGCGTCAGCTTCACCAACGTCGAATATGGCTTCGGCACCTTTGTCGAAAATTACGTCACCCCGATCCTGGCGCAGCTGACCCCCTATCTGAAGCCGATCAACGAGGCGCTGGCGATCTTCCGCACCGACGTGTCGGGCCTGCTGCTGCCGTCGATGGTCGATGCGCTCGACGTCACGGACGACGGCAAGGTGACGATGCTGGATTTCCTCCAGATCACCGCCGACTTTCTCAACCAGGACATCGACCTCGCGGGGCTGGAAGGGATCATCGACACGCTCGCGCGCGTGGTCGATTTCGCCAATTACTTCACCGGCCGCACCTTCTCCAACGAAGGCTATCCGATCGGCAACTGGCAGGGTGTGCTGACCGATGTGCAGGGCGCGGTCACGGCATTGTCGACGCTCGGCACCGGAGGGGGCAGCTTCCAGAACGCGTCGCCGGGCATCGCCAACTTCATCGACAGCCTCAGCTCGGCGGCGCAGGCGTCCTTCATGGCGACCCACCAGGGCGCGATCTCGCCCGGCGCCACCGGCAAGCAGCTTCTGATCGAGCTGGTCGGCGATCCGCTGCTGCGCTTCCCGCTGCTCGAGAACCCGGCCAGCGTGATCGACCTGCTGCTGGGCAAGAACATCGACCTGTTCAAGCTCGACTTGCCGGCGATCAACATCGCGCTGGGGCTGACCCAGTCGGGTGCGCTGAGCAACCCGGTCAACGTGCTGACCGTGCCGATCTGGCCCGTGCCGATCGTCGCGGTGAAGCTGAACGCGGCCGCCCAGATCCTCATCGATCTGGCGGCAGGCTACGACACCCGCGGCCTGCGCCAGTATATGGACGGCGGCTTCACCGATCCCACCGCGATCTTCAACGGCTTCTATTTCGACGATCAGCGATCGGGCGGCATCGACAAGCCGGAGATCACGATCCGCGCCGCGCTCGAACTGGCGCTCGATTTCAACGCCGGCGTGATCGGCGCGGGCGGCGGCGGCAGCCTGATGGGCGAGGTGTTCCTGAACCTCAACGACGCGCTGACCGGCGCCGATGGCAAGCTGTACATCGACGAGTTGATCGGTGCGCCGGGCTTCCCCGCAAACCCCTTCGCGATCTTCGACGTGTCGGGCCGCATCTCCGCCGGCTTCCGCGCCTATGTCTATTCGGGCCCGATCTATTGGGTGAACTGGAACAGCGACCGGCTCACCCTCGTCACCTTCGGCGGAAAACAGGGCGCGAACGCCGCCAACGAACCCGATCCCGCACTCGCCAGCGTATCGGGCGGATCGCTATGGCTGCACACCGGCCAGAATGCCGGGCTGCGCCAGATTGCGAACACCACCGACGGTCCCGAGGCCTATGAGGTGTCGCAACTGGGCGACGGCCGGCTGGTCGTCAGCGCGTTCAACAAGGACTGGGTGCACAGCGGCGCGACCAGCATCCAGGGCGATGGCGGCGCGGGCGACGACGACCTGATCCTCGATCGCGGCGTCACGCTCGACGCGCGGCTGACCGGCGGCATCGGATCGGACTATCTCGTCGGCGGTGGCGGCAATGACAATCTGTCGGGCGACGAGGGCAACGACATCGTCCGCGGCCAGGGCGGGCAGGACAAGCTCCACGGCGGCGACGGCAACGACTATCTGGAAGGCGGCGCTGGCGCCGACGAGCTGTACGGCGGCGCTGGCGACGACGTCGCGACCTATGCCAACGCGGCGGCCGCCGTCACCGTCAACCTGGCGACCGGCGTCCACGGCGGCGACGCGGCGGGCGACCTGTTCGATTCGATCGAGGCGTTCGAGGGATCGAGGTTCGACGACAGCTTCACCGGCACGAACGGGCGCGACGTGTTTTCCGGCATGGCCGGCAACGACACGCTGATCGGCGGCGGCGGCGGCGACCTGCTGGCCGGGGGCAGCGGCAGCAACACGATCGACGGCGGCGACGGCTGGGACATCGTCAACTATCGCAACGCGCCGGCCGCGATCACCGTGACGATGACCGGCACGGCGGGCACCGCGACCGGCGGCACCGGCCAGAACGCGATCAACGACACGATCGCCGGCATCGAGCAGGTCGAAGGATCGACCTATGCCGACACGATGACCGGGGGCGCGGGCCGCCAGGTGTTCGTCGGCAACGAAGGGAACGACACGCTGGACGGCGGCGGCGACGGCGACTGGCTGATCGGGGGCCTAGACAGCGACACGCTGATCGGCGGCGACGGGATCGATACCGCCAGCTATGAATTCGCCACCGCCGGCGTCGCGCTCAATCTGGCAACCGGCGGCACCGGCGGCGAGGCGGCGGGCGACAGTTTCTCGGGGATCGAGAACGTCTATGGCTCGGCACACAACGACACGATCACCGGCGACGGCCTCGCCAACCTGATCGAGGGCAATGACGGCAACGATACGCTGTCAGGCGCGGGCGGCGACGACACGCTGACGGGCGGCCTGGGGAACGACACGCTGAACGGCGATGCCGGCCGCGATATCCTGCGCGGCGGCGACGGCAACGACACGCTGAACGGCGGCGACGACGACGACATCCTCTATGGCGGCGCGGGCGACGATACGCTGAGCGGCGGTGCGGGCTTCGACTATGCCAGCTACCGCGACGCGCCGGGCGCGATCACCCTCGATCGCGTGGCCGGCACCGCCAGCGGCCATGCGCAGGGCGACAGCTTCTCGTCGATCGAGGGCTATGAGGGTTCGGACTACAACGACACGATCCGGGGCAGCAACAATTCGGGCGTCACCACCACGCTCACCGTCACGCTGACGGCGGACAACCAGAACAACGCCGGCACCGGCAGCCCCGACGGCGATATCGGCGTCACCGGCAACTGGACGGCGGCGAACCCGGTCGAATTCGACCTGAACCTCGCCGGCACGCCCGCCATCCTCTACGCGACGCTGACGATCGCGGCGACCGGGGTGAACGCACCCGGCATCGGCACGCCGGGCGAGCGCAACGAGGTGTGGCTGAACGGCGCGCTGGTCGGCTATCTCTCGTCGGGCACCACCAGCACCACCGCGCTGGTGATCGATCCCACGCTGCTGACGCCGGGCGCCAACCGCGTCACCATCCGTCACGCGAGCGGCGGTGACGGCAACTTCAGCGTGACCGGCGCGACGCTCAACCTGGTCGTACCGACCGCGCTGGAGGAAATCCGCGGCGGCATCGGCGACGACACGCTGTATGGCGCGGGCGGCATCGACCGCATCTGGGGCGGCGTCGGCAACGACACGATCGACGGCGAGGGCGACGCCGACCTGATCTATGGCGATAGTGGCAACGACATCCTGCGCGGCGGCGCCGGCGACGACGTGATCGACGGCGGCGCCGACGCCGACCTGATCCATGGCGGCGATGGCGGCGACCTGCTGCACGGCGGCACCGGCAACGACATCCTGCACGGCGAGGGCAGCGACGATACGCTGTCGGGCGACCAGGGCGACGATCTGCTGTACGGCGGCGACGGCGAGGACGCGCTGCTCGGCGGTGCGGGCGACGACCAGTTGTTCGGCGGCGACAATGACGACGTGCTGTTCGGCGGCGACGGCACCGACAGCCATGACGGCGGCGCCGGCAACGACACCCTGCTCGGCAGCGCGGGCGACGACAGTTTCGACGGCGGTGCCGATCGCGACGTCATCCTCTACGCGGGCGCGCCGGGGGGCGTGCGCGTCAACCTGAGCGGCACCGGCCGCCTGCTCGGCGGCGAGACGGTCGCCGCCTTCACCGCGCGCGACGGATACGGCACCATCGACAGCTTCGTACAGTCGGGCGGCCTGTCGACGGTCGAGGATGCCAGGGGCACGACACACGACGACTGGCTGGTCGCGTCCGAAGCCGGATCGAAGCTGTGGGGCGAAGGCGGCGACGATTCGCTGGTCGGCCTGGGCGGTGACGATATCCTGCGCGGCGGCGACGGCGAGGACATCGTCGTCGGCGGCGGTGGCAACGACACGGTGATGGGCGGCGCCGGGGCCGACCGGCTCGCCGGTGAGGGCGGCAGCGGCGACTGGGTATCCTATGAGGAGGATGGCGGGGGCGTTACCGCCAACCTGCGCTTCAACCAGGCGACCGACGCTTCGGGCGCGCTCGATCTGCTGGCCGGCTTCGAGAATCTGCGCGGCTCCGCCTATGGCGACACGCTGACCGGCGACGACGGCGCGAACGTCATCGAGGGGCTCGGCGGCAACGACGTGATCGACGGCAATGGCGGCGCCGACACGCTGCGCGGCGGCCTGGGCGACGACATCTACTTCATCGACAATTTCAGCGGCAACCCGACCCAGCCAACCGACGACACCGTCATCGACGACGGTGGCTACGATATCGTCAAATCCAGCGTCAACTACACGCTGGGCGGCGACATCGAGGACCTTCAACTGCTCGGCACCGCTACCGTCGGCACCGGCAACGGCAGCAACAACCTGCTGATCGGCAATGCCGGCGACAACGTGCTGAACGGTCTGTTCGGCGCCGACACCTTCTGGGGCTATGCCGGCAACGACACCTATTATTTCGATCAACTGGGTGACCGCATCGGCACGGTCGCCGCCTTCCGCAGCGGCATCGCCGCGGCGGGCGAGGTCGATGGCGGCGGCAACGACACGATCATGCTGGCGACGGCGGCGATCTACAATGGGCCGTTCAACAATCCGACGGTCCACACCTACGATCTCAATCGCAGCGATCTCGTCCAGATCGAGAACGTCGAGCTGACCGACGACGTCCGCCGCGTCGACCTGGTCGGCAACGAACTCGGCAACCGGCTGGTCGGCAATGCCCATGGCAGCATCACAAGCGGCGAAGGCGGCGACGATTTCCTGAGCACCGGCACGGGCGGCGGCGATGTCATTCACGGGGGCAGCGGCCTCGACACGCTGATCATCGAATGGGGTGCGGCCGTAAATGGCGTGCGGACGTACGACGTGCCGGCCGCGAATCCGACACTGGGAGGCTATAACGGCTATTACGACTCGCCGTCGGGCGGCCCGAGCGTCGCTTACACCTCGATCGAGCGGTTCGAGATCACGACCGGCAGCGGATCCGACGATATCGTCACCTCCGACGGCAACGACATCGTCAACCTGAACGCCGGCAACGATTTCGTGAACATCGGATCGGGCCTGGATCGCGCCGACGGCGGCGCCGGCCGCGATGGCATCACCGCCAATTACGGCGCGGAGACGCTGGCGATCCACTGGGATCTGACCGCCAACACCTATAGCGAAGGCGATGACGGCACCGCGAACGACAAGCGCGCCTTCAGCAATTTCGAATATTTCGGTACACTCACCACCGGCAGCGGCAACGACGTTATCGTCACGCTCGCCACCGACGCGAACGAAACGATCAACACCGGATCGGGCGACGACCGCATCACCGTGTTCGAGGGTGGCGATGTCGTCCACGCCGGCAGCGGTCTCGACACGCTGGTGATCGACTGGAGCGCCAACGGCAATTACAAGCGCACCTACAGCGCGCCGGCCGCGAATACGACGCTGGGCGGCTGGAACGGCCATTACGACACGCCTTCGGGCGGCGGCAGTGTCTACTACACGTCGATCGAGCGGTTCGAGATCACCACCGGCAACGGCGGCGACGACATCACGACCGCCGACGGCGACGACATCGTCATCCTGAACGGCGGCGACGATTTCGTGAATATCGGATCGGGCCTGGATCGCGCCGACGGCGGCGCCGGCCGCGACGGGATCAGCGCGAACTACGGCAGTGATACGCTGGCGATCCACTGGGACCTGACCGCCAACACCTACAGCGAAGGCGCCGACGGTGTCGCCAACGACACACGCGCCTTCAGCAATTTCGAATATTTCGGCACGTTGACCACCGGCAGCGGCAACGACGTCATCGTAACCAAGACCGGGGCCAACAACGAGACGATCAACACCGGCCTGGGCGACGATCGCATCACGGTGTTCGAGGGCGGCGACACCGTCAACGCGGGCGCAGGGCTCGACACGCTGGTGATCGACTGGAGCGCCAACAACAACGGCAAGCGCACCTACACCGCTCCGGTCGCGAATGCGTCGCTGGGCGGCTGGAACGGCCATTACGACACGCCGTCGGGCGGCGGAAGCGTCAGCTACACCTCGATCGAGCGGTTCGAGATCACCACCGGCAACGGCGGTGACGACATCACGACCGCCGACGGCGACGACATCGTCAACCTGAACGGCGGCAACGACTTCGTGAATGTCGGATCGGGCTTCGATCGCGCCGACGGCGGCGCCGATATCGACGGCATCACCGCCGACTACGGCACCGAAACGCTGGCGATCAACTGGGATCTGACCGCCAACACCTACAGCGAAGGCACCGATGGCACGGCGAACGACCAACGCGCCTTCAGCAACTTCGAATATTTCGGCACGCTGACCACAGGCAGCGGCAACGACGTCATCGTAACCACGACCGTCGATGCCGGCGAAATCATTAATACCGGCGCGGGCGACGACCGCATCACGGTGTTCGCAGGTAGCGACGTCGTCAACGGCGGCAGCGGTCTCGATACGCTGGTGATCGACTGGAGCGCCAACGGCAATTACAAGCGCACCTACAGCGCACCCGCGCCGAACGGCTCGCTCGGCGGCTGGAACGGCGCGTTCGATACGCCTTCGGGCGGCGGCGCCGTCACCTACACCTCGATCGAGCGGTTCGAGATCACCACCGGCAACGGCGGCGACGACATCACGACCGCCGACGGCGACGACATCGTCATCCTGAACGGCGGCGACGACTTCGTGAATGTCGGATCGGGCTTCGACCGCGCCGACGGCGGCGCGGACCGCGACGGAATCAGCGCGAACTACGCGAGCGAAACGCTGGCGATCAACTGGAACCTGACCGCCAACACCTACAGCGAAGGCGCCGACGGCGTCGCCAACGACAAGCGCGCCTTCAGCAACTTCGAATATTTCGGCACACTTACCACCGGCAGCGGCAACGACGTGATCGTCACCACGGCGACCAGCGCCAACGAAACGATCAACACCGGCGCGGGCGACGACCGCATCACCGTGTTCGAGGGCGTCGACACCGTCAACGGCGGCGCGGGCAATGACACGCTGGTGATCGACTGGAGCGCCAACGGCAATTACAAGCGCACCTACACCGCGCCGGCCGCGAATACGACGCTGGGCGGTTGGAACGGCTATTACGACACGCCGTCGGGCGGCGGCGCCGTCGTCTACACCTCGATCGAGAACTTCGAGATCAAGACGGGCAGCGGTGCCGACGACATCACCACCGCAGACGGCAACGACATCGTCGATCTCGGCGGCGGCGACGACGTCGTCAACGTCGGATCGGGCGTCGATCGCGCCGACGGCGGGACCGGCACCGACCGGATCTCCGCCAATTACGCGACCGACACCACCGCGATCACCTGGAACATGGTGACCAACACCTACAGCGACGGCGTCGGGCGCAGCATCACCAATTTCGAAACCGTCGGCACCTTCGTCACCGGCAGCGGCAACGACACCATCGTCAGCGGCAAGCTGGCGCTCAACGACCTGTTCAAGATGGGCGCCGGCGACGACATCGTCACCGTCTACAACGGCAGCGACCGGATCGAGGGCGGTGACGGCATCGACACGCTGGTGATCGACTGGAGCGAGCACAACGTCTGGGTTTCGAATTACGACGGCGCCAATCCCGACCCGACGGGCGGGTTCAGCGGCAGCTATTACAACGGCAGCACCAGCCTGTTCGTCAGCTTCAAGAACATCGAGAAGTTCGTCATCACGACCGGCAACGCCGACGACGGCCTCAGGACCGGCGATGGCGACGATTATATCGTCCTCAATGGCGGCAACGACGAGATCTATGCCAACGGGGGCAACGATTATCTCGACGGCGGCACCGGCGACGACAGGTTGCATGGTGGACTGGGCGACGACGTCTACATCGTCGATTCGCTGGGCGACTGGGTGGACGAGGCAGCGAACGCGGGCATCGACGAGGTCCGCACCGCGCTCGGCGTCTATACGCTCGCCGCCAATGTCGAGACGCTGACCGGCACCAGCGATCTGTTCGGCCAGAAGCTGACCGGCAATATCCTCGACAACGTCATCTCGGGCACCCAGTTCGGCGACACGCTGAACGGCGGCGCGGGCAACGACACCCTCTACGGCGGCAACGGCAACGACTTCCTGATTGCCGGAAAGGGCACGGCCGACCAGCTGTTCGGCGACGGCGGCACCGACACCGTGGTGATCGACGGCGCGCTCGCCAACTGGGAATTCGTCCAGCTCGGCGACGGGCGCGTGCGGATGACGGATCTGCGCGATCCGGCCAACGCCGTCGCCTACCTCACCTCGGTCGAGCGGGTCGAGGTGATCGGCGCCGGCAGCGTCTCGATGGCCGAGGCGATCGCCGGCAACGCCAGCGCGATGCGGCCCGGCACGATCGGGAACGACGTCATCGTGGTCGTCGGTCCCGGCATCGTCGATGTCAGCCAGGGCGGCGAGGACGACGTCACCGGCACCAGCGACAGCGATGCCTTCTACTTCGGCGCCCAGCTCAGCACGGGCGACGTCGCGCGCGGCCAGGGCGGCACGGACGACCAGGTCGGCCTGCAGGGCAACTACCGCTACACCTTCAGCGCGACCAACCTGCTCGGGATCGAGACGCTCGCGCTGATCTCCGGTTCGACAACCAGCTTCGGCGACAGCGGGACCAACCTCTACGGCTACGACCTGAAGATCGTCGATGCCAACGTGCCCGCCGGCGGGCTGCTGACGATCAACGCCTCCCGCCTGCTCGCGGGCGAGAAACTGACCTTCGACGGCAGCGCCGAAATCGATGGTCAATTGCTGTTCTACCTCGGCAAGGGCATCGACGACGTGAAGGGCGGGTCGCTCGCAGACGCCTTCTACTTCGGACCGGACGGCCGCTGGGGCGCCGGCGACAAGGTGAACGGCGGCGGGGGCGACGATCAGGTCGGCCTGCGCGGCGACTATTCGGCCGGCGTCGTCTTCGCGGCGGGCACCTTCGTCGACGTCGAGACGATCGCGCTGCTTTCCTCGGTCGAGACCCGCTGGGGGCCGCTCGCGACGCCGGCCGGCTACAGGCTGACGCTGATGGACGGCAACGTCGCCGACGGCACGCAGATGACGATCAACGGCGCGCGGCTGCGGGCGAACGAGACGCTCGATTTCGACGGATCAGCCGAGCTTGCCAGCTATTTCCGGATCATCTCGGGCGCGGGCGACGACGTGCTGACCGGCGGTGCCGGCAACGACACGATCTTTGGCGGACTCGGCGCAGACGTGCTGCGCGGCGGGGCTGGAAACGACATTTTCCTCTACCGCGCGGTCGGCGAGTCCACCGCCACTGCACGCGACACGATCGCCGATTTCACAGCCGGCGACCGGATCGACCTGTCGTTCATCGTCTCCGGCCGCCCCGACGGCGCATTCGAGTTCATCGGCAGTGCCGCCTTCTCCGGCATCGGCCAACTGCGCGCCAGCTACGCGGGCGGCATCTGGATCGTCGAGGGCGACATCGACGGCGATAGCGTCGCCGACATCGTCATCGGGGTCGCAGCGCCTGCCGATCACATCTGGACGGCCGCCGACTTCGTCCTCTGACACTTTCGCAACCAGGGAGAAAAGCCATGTCCAAGCCGCCGTCCGATCCCCGCGCCGACACCCGTCCCTCGCGCCGTCCGTGGCGGGCGCCCGATGTCCGCAAGCTGGCCGCGGGGGCCGCGGAGAACGGCTTCGGCGGTGCGGATGACGGGCCGTTCACCGGTTCCTGACACGCATTTCGGCCCGCGCCCGCGGCACATCGCTGTCGTCCGATTGCGATACCGCGGGCCGGCACCTAAGCTCCTCGGATAGCAAGAGGGGCCTTTCATGAAGCATAGCGTCGCCACCGTCCTCGCCACCCTGTTCGTGCTCGGCGCGGCCTCCGCCCAGGTGCCGACGCCGCGGGACAAGCCGGTCGAGCAGACCCGCGCGCCCGAGGACAGGGCAGCCGATCCGCTGCCCCAGCCGCAGCCCCTGCCCTCGCCCGCCCCGTCGAACGCCGCTGCCCAGCCCCAGCCCGCGGCGTCTCCCGTGCCCGCAAAACCGGCGAAGTGGGACGTCAACGCACCTCCCGGCGCGACCATCCGCCAGGTGCCGATCAACGTCGACGAAGGCAGCTGGATGGATCTCGACGTGTCCCCCGACGGACGGACGATCGCCTTCACCCTGCTCGGCGACATCTACACGATGCCGATCACCGGGGGCACGCCGACCCGCGTCGCCGAGGGGCTGGCGTGGGAGGCGCATCCGCGCTTCTCGCCCGACGGGCGGCGCATCGCCTTCACCTCCGATCGCGGCGGCGGCGACAATATCTGGGTGATGAACCTGGACGGCGGCGACAAGCGCCAGGTGACGAAGGAGACCTTCCGCCTGCTCAACCAGCCGGCGTGGTCGCCCGATGGCCGCTTCATCGCCGCCAAGAAGCATTTCACCACCGGGCGTTCGGCCGGCACCGGCGAAATCTGGCTCTACCACGTCTCGGGCGGCACCGGCGTCCAGCTCGTCAAGCGACCCAACGAACAGCATCAGAAGGAGCTGGGCGAGCCCGTCTACGCGCCCGACGGAAAGTCGATCTACTTCACGCGCAACATCACGTCCGGCCCGATCTTCGAATATGCCCAGAATTCGAACGCCGACCTGTTCAACATCGACCGCTATGACCTCGCGACCGGCGAGACCTCGACCGCAGTATCGGGCGTCGGGGGATCGGTGCGTCCCACGCCCTCGCCCGACGGCAAGTCGATCGCCTTCGTCCGGCGCGAGCGGGCGAAATCGAAGCTCTACGTGAAAGACCTCGCCTCGGGCATCGAGCGCAAGATCTACGACCAGCTCGACCAGGATCTGCAGGAGACCTGGGCGGTCCACGGCGTCTATCCCAACATGGCATGGACGCCCGACAGCAAGACGATCGTGTTCTGGGCCGGCGGCAAGATCCGGCGGGTAGGCGCCGACGGATCGGGCGCGGCGGTGATCCCGTTCCGCGTGAGCGACACGCGCGGCGCCATCGCCTCGCCCCACCCGCAGATTCCGGTCGCGCCGGCGACATTCGAGACGAAGATGCCCCGCTTCGCCGCCGTCTCGCCAGACGGGCGACAGGTGGTGTTCGAGACGCTTGGCCGCTTGTGGGTGAAGCCGCTGGCGGGCGGCACGCCGCGCCGGCTGACCAACGCGCAGGGCTCCGACCTGGAGCTGTTCCCCAGCTGGTCGCGCGACGGCCGCACGATCGCCTTCGTCGGCTGGACCGACGCGAGGTTGGGCCGCATCCGCACCGTCGCCGCGTCGGGCGGCGTGGCGCGTGACGTCACGACCGAACCGGGCCATTACCGCCATCCGCAATTTTCCCCGGACGCACGGACGATCGTGTTCGAAAAGGGCGAGGGCGGCAGCGTCACCTCCCCCGACTGGTCGGAAAACCCCGGCGTCTACCGTGTCGCCGCAACCGGCGGCGCGCCTGTTCGCGTGGCGAAAGGCATGGCCTCGCCCCAGTTCGCCGATGTCAGCGACCGCCTGTTCATGATCGGCAGTGGCGGCGGGAAGCGCCAGCTCGTCTCGTCGGACCTCGACGGCAACGCCCGCCGCGTCCACGCCTCGGGCGAGCTGGTCAATGATTTCGTCGTCGCGCCGGATGGCAAGTCGGTCGCCTTCCGCCAGAATTACGCCGCCTTCGTCATGCCGCTGATGCCCGGCGTGCAGGATGCCGGCGCCGACATGGACGGCAAGGCGCTGCCCGTCACCCGCGCCAGTGGCGGCGGCGCGAATTACATCCACTGGTCGGACGACGGCAGGCGCCTCCACTGGTCGCTAGGCCCGACGCTCTATTCGGCGGACAGCGCGGCGATGTTCCGCGCGGCCCCGGCGGACGATGGCGCGGCGAAATTCGTGCCGCCCGCGTCGGGCGTGTCGCTGTCGATGCCGGTCGCCGCGGCCAAGCCAAGCGGCAGCTATGCGCTGACCGGCGCGCGCATCGTGACGATGGCCAACGATGCCGGCGGCATCATCGACGACGGCGTGATCGTCGTTACGGGCGATCGCATCGCCGCCGTCGGCCCGCGCGGCTCCACCCCGATTCCTGCGGGAACGCGGACGATCGACGTCGCCGGAAAGACGATCATTCCCGGCCTCATCGACGCCCACGCCCATGGCCCGCAGGGCGACGACGAGATCGTGCCGCAACAGAATTGGTCGGCGATCCAGAACCTGGCGATGGGCACCACGACGATCCACGATCCGTCGAGCCGCGCGAGCGAGATCTTCGTTGCCGCCGAGCGCCAGCAGGCCGGCACCCTGCTCGCTCCCCGAACCTTCTCGACCGGCGAGATCGTCTATGGCGCCAAGTCGGCGGGGGTCTACGCCCAGATCGACAGCCTCGACGACGCGCTCGCCCACGTCCGCCGGCTGAAGGCGCAGGGCGGCCATTCGGTCAAGAACTACAACCAGCCGCGCCGCGACCAGCGCCAGCAGGTGGTGGAGGCTTCACGCCGCGAGAACATGCTCGTCGTGGCCGAGGGCGGCTCGCTCTACGGCATGGACATGACGTTGATCGCCGACGGCAATTCGACGCTCGAACACAATATCCCGCTCGATAAATTCTATGAGGACGTGCTGAGCTTCTTCAGCCAGACGACGGTCGGCTACACGCCGACGCTGGTCGTCACCTACGGCGGCCTCGCCGGTGAGCCCTATTGGGACCAGGCGATCGACGTGTGGAAGCACCCGCTGCTCCGCCACTCGCCGCCCGATCGCCTCGCCGCCAAGCTGACCCGCGTCACCAAGGCGCCCGAGGAGGATTTCGTCGACGGCGCCAACGCCCGCGAGGCGCGCCGACTGGCGCAGCGCGGCGTCAAGGTCGCGATCGGCGCGCACGGGCAGCAGGCCGGCATCGGATCGCATTTCGAGCTGTGGAGCTTCGTGCGCGGCGGCATGACCCCGATCGAGGCGCTGAAGGCCGGCACGATCGCGTCGGCCCAGTCGCTCGGCATGGCGAAGGACATCGGCAGCCTCGAGCCGGGCAAGCTGGCCGATCTGGTGATCCTCGACGCCGATCCCACCGCCGACATCCGCAATTCGGACAGGATCAGCCGCGTGATGCTCGGCGGGCGCCTCTACGACGCCGCGACGATGAACGAGGTGGAAACGGGAACGACGAAGCGTCTGCCCTATTGGTGGGAGAAATAGCCGCGCGCGCGCGCCGGGATTTGCCCGATGCGCCGGCCGGACCTATGGCCGCCGGCACGATAGACGGGGAACGGGGAACATGGCGCCACCGCCATCGGCCAGCGACACGATGAGCCCGCCGACGCCGAGCCTGGCGGAGGTACATCGCAGCGTCCCCGTGCCCGGCCTGGGCCTGCCGTTCTGGCGCCGGCTGGGCGCGTTCATGGGGCCGGGTTATCTGGTCGCGGTCGGCTATATGGATCCGGGCAACTGGGCCACCGGCATCGCCGGCGGGTCGGCGTTCGGCTACACGCTCCTGTCGGTCATCCTCATCAGCAACCTGATGGCGATGCTGCTCCAGTCGCTATGTGCGAAACTGGGCATCGTGGCGGGCATGGACCTCGCCCAGGCGTGCCGCGCGCACTATTCGCGACCGGTCAACTTCCTGCTGTGGGTGCTGTGCGAACTGGCGATCATCGCCACCGACCTGGCCGAGGTGATCGGCACGGCGATCGCGCTGCAACTGCTGTTCGGCATCCCGCTGGTTCTGGGCATCGCGATCACCGCGCTCGACGTGCTGCTGATCCTGGGGCTGCAACGCTATGGCTTCCGCAAGCTGGAAGCGTTCGTCATTGCACTGCTGGTCATCATCTCGATCTGCTTCGGGATCGAGCTGGCCTATGCCCAGCCCAGCATCGCGGCGATCGCCGACGGCCTGATCCCGCGGAGCGAAATCGTCACCAACCCGATGATGCTCTATGTCGCGATCGGCATCCTCGGCGCGACGGTGATGCCGCACAACCTCTACCTTCATTCCTCGATCGTCCAGACCCGCGCGTTCGACCGCAGCGAAGCGGGCAAGCGCGAGGCGGTGAAGATGGCGACGATCGATTCGACCGTCGCGCTGTTCTTCGCGCTGTTCATCAACGGATCGATCCTGGTGCTGGCGGCGGCGACGTTCCATTCCGCCGGGCGCACCGACGTCGCCGAAATCCAGGACGCCTATCACCTGCTCACCCCGATGCTGGGGGTCGGTGCGGCGAGCACGATCTTCGCCATCGCGCTGCTCGCCTCGGGCCAGAACTCGACCGTCACTGGCACCCTCGCCGGGCAGATCGTGATGGAGGGTTTCCTCGACATCCGCCTGCCGATGTGGCTGCGGCGGATGATAACCCGGCTGATCGCGATCGTCCCCGCCGCGATCGTCGCGATGATCTATGGCGAAAGCGGCACGGCGCAACTGCTGGTCGCCAGCCAGGTGGTGCTCAGCCTCCAACTGCCCTTCGCGATCGTGCCCCTGGTGCGCTTCACCTCCGACCGGGCGAAGATGGGGGCACATGCCAACGGCGGCTGGATAAAATGGACGGCCTGGACGGTGTGCACGATCATCATCGCGCTGAACGTGACGCTGCTCTACCAGACCTTCTTCACCTAGGGCAGGTCGACATTCAGGCCAGACGCAGCCGAAATGGGTGACTCTGCATGACCCGGAGCGCAGCGTAGGTCCGGTATGTGAGCACCGGAAGCGCGCGAAACCGCCACTTGCGCGGCCGAAATGGCCCGAATGTCGATCGGCCCTAGGGTCAGAAGATTGTTCATCCGATGTGTTCCGGCCAAGGCCGGAACCGTGGCCACCGGAGCCTGTGATCGCCACCGCTCGGGCTCCCGCCGGAGAACAGGCCCCATTCAGGGCGGTTGGACCAAACACCTAGCCTGTCATTCGCCGTTCGTCGGACGGACGAAGCACGGCCTCCCTGAATACTGGCATGTGCAGACCTGTTTCGCGCGGACCGCACCCCCGCGCCCGCTGGCGGCCATCCTCAAATGCAAGATTAATTCTATTTCTGTTGCATGATGGAATATTCGTTCGTATAGCACCGTCAAACGGCAGCACAGCCGATCCATGAACGACGCTTTGGGGAGGAAGGCATGAACGGATTTTCCGGGGGGGACGCCAAGCGCGCGATGGTTGGCGCAAGCCTGCTCGCGGTGGCTATCGCAAGCGCAATGCCCGCTGCCGCGCAGACCGCGCCTGCACAGGATGACACGCCGGAAGTCGTCGTCACCGGCCAGCGCGCGTCGGATCTCGCGGCGCTTCTTGCAAAGCGCGACTCGGACGTGACCAGTGAAGTCGTCTCCGCCAACGACGTCGGCAAGCTGCCCGACCAGAATGTGGCGGAGGCCGTGCGGCGCCTGAGCGGCGTGTCGGTGGCGACCGACAAGGGCGAGGGCCGCTACCTCATCATCCGCGGGATCGAGCCGAACCTCGCCAACGTCACGATCAACAACCAGACCGCCTCGGCACCCGAACCCGAGAGTCGCAACGTCAAGCTCGACGACATTCCGTCCGGGCTGATCGGATCGGTCACCGTCATCAAGACGCTGACGCCCGATCTCGATGCCAACGCGATCGCCGGGCAGGTCGATATCAACACCGTTTCCGCCTTCGACAAGAAAGGGTCGCTGTTCGGCAGCGCGCGCGGCGTCGTCGGCTTCTTCGATGATACCGACACCCGCTCGCGCGAGGGCGATGCTTCGGTCGGTGGCCGGTTCGGCGCGAACCGGTCGATCGGGCTGGTCGTCGCGGGCAATTATTCGCGCCGGCCTTCCTATTCGCAGAACGTGCTGTCGGGCGGACGCCAGCTGGTCAACAACATCGACCTGCCGGTCGAGCTCGACCAGCGCATCTACGATCCCGCGATCCGCACTCGCAAGGGCGCGGTCGCCAATCTCGATTTCCGCCCGTCCGACGACGTGAAGCTCTACGGCCGCTTCCTCTACTCGCAATTCTCCGACGTCGAGCAGCGGCAACGGCTGCGACTGTTCTTCCCCGGCGACAACAATATTGCCGACACCACCACCTTGCCGCCGGGCTATTCGGCGTTGAGCGCGACTGGCGGCACGATCAGCGCAACGACGGCGCGACGCCTGCTGCGCAGCCGGTCGGAGATCACCGACACCACCACCCTGTCGGGCGGCGGCGATTTCCGGCTGGGCGCCGTCGAGCTCAAGGCAGAGTACACACACGCCAAGTCGCACAAGAAGGACCCGATCCGCGACGAGGTGGAATATCGCGCGGCAGCCTCTACCGGCATCGGCGCGACCTTCGTCAACGGTGACCGGCTGCTGACCTCGCTCACCGCCAATGCGGCGGCGCTGAACCCGGCCAACTACCGGCTGAACAGCTATCGCCAGGTTTCACGCAACGCCAACGAGACGCTCGATCAGTTCCGCATCGACGTGAAGATCCCGTTCGACGGGCTGGGCGACGGCAGTTCGTTCAAGATCGGTGCGAAATATCTGAACCGCGACCGGTTCCAGGATCAGACCGGCCGCACGTTCAGCGCGGTTTCCGCGACCGCCGGCTCGCGGACGATCGCCAACGACCTGGGCGACACCATCGCGACGACGTTCGACGGCGCCTACACCTTCGGACCGAAGATCAGCCTCGCCTCGGCGCAGGCGTTCGTGTTCGCGAACAACACCAACACCACGCAGTTCACGGTCAACGCCAACGACCAGATCTCGCAATCGACCACGTCGGACTATCGGGTGAAGGAAAAGGTCATCGCCGGCTATGTCATGGCGACTATCAAGTCCGACAGCCTGACGATCATCCCGGGCGTCCGCATGGAACGGACCGAGGGACGCACGTCGGCGATCATCTATCGCGCCGGGGTGACGACGCTCAACAGCACCTTCGATTCCTTCGGCCGCTACGAATATACCGACTGGTTCCCTGGCGTGAACCTGAAGTACCAGGTCAGCCCGCAGTTGCAGGCACGCGCCGCGGTGACGACGGCGATCGGCCGGCCGCCCTTCGTCAACCTGGCACCGACCGTGACGGTAGATGTCGGGGCGAACACCGTATCGCTGGGCAACCCCAATCTGCTGCCGCAGAAGTCGCTGAACCTCGACGCCGGCCTCGAATATTATTTCCGGGGCGAAGGCGGCCTGTCAGTGGCCGTATTCTACAAGCGCCTGACCAACCCGATCTTCGCCACGTCGGCGCTCAACCAGTCGGGCACGTTCGGCGGTGTCGCGCTGACCGGAGCGACGGTGAACTCATTCGGCAACGGCGACGAAGGCTCGCTGACGGGCGTCGAGTTCGCGATCCAGAAGCCCTTCACCTTCTTGCCCTCGCCGCTCGACGGGTTCGGCATAAACGCCAACCTGACGCTGTCGAGTTCGGACCTGAAGGTGCCTGGCCGCACGATCAAGACGCCGCTGGTCGGCCAGGCCGACACGATCGCCAGCGGGCAGCTCTACTACGAGAAATACGGTATCTCCGCGCGCGTCGCCCTGTCCTACCGCTCCGCCTATCTCGACACCGACGGCGGGCTCAGTTCGGCCGACGCCACCGGCCTGTCGGACAGCTATTTCGGCAAGATCACCACGATCGACGCGCGGATCGGATACCGACCGGCGAAGTTCGTCGAGGTCTTCGCCGAGGGCAACAACCTGACCGACGCGCAGGATTATTATTACTTCGCCACGCCGAACCGTTTCCGCGAAGGCGAGAAATACGGCCGCTCGTTCCGCGTCGGCCTGACCCTGACCTACTGATCCCGACGCCGCGATCCCCGCGGCGCCGATATCAACTCCTCCTGGGGGGACCGGCGCTCCGGTCCCCCTTTCTTTGCGTCAGAGCCGCACCACCGCGCCGTCGCGGGCCGACTGCGCCGCCGCTTCGGCCAGTGCCAACGCCGCGACCCCGTCGCGATAGCCGATCAGCGGCGCGGCGCCGTCGATCACGTCGGCGAAATGGGCGATCTCGCGCGCATAGGCGACGGCGTAGCGATCGAGGAAGAAGTTCTGGAAACGGTCGGCCGACGCCCCGCCCTCGCCCCAGCGCTCGACCGTGCTTTCCAGCTGGTTCTGCGCGCGCAGCATGCCGTTCGCGCAATAGGCCTCGATCCGCTGGTCATAGCCGTATCCGCTGCGCCGGCTGCTGGAGATGACGCACAGCCGGCCCGATGCGGTGCGCAGGATCGTCTTCGCGGTGTCGGCGTCGCCCGCCGCACCGATCGCGGGATCGATCAGCACTGCGCTGGCGGCGAACACCTCGGTCACGTCCTCACCCAGCAGCCAGCGCGCCATGTCGAAATCATGGATCACCATGTCCTTGAAGATGCCGCCCGATACCTTGACGTAATCGACCGGCGGCGGCGCGGGATCGTGGCTGATGATGTGCAGCGTCTCCAGCGCTCCCATCTCGCCGCCCGCCAGCCGCGCCTGCAGCGTCGCGAAATTGACGTCGAACCGCCGGTTGAAGGCGAGGAGCATCGGTACCCCCAGCGCGGCGAAATCCTGTTCCGCCGCCCGCGCGCGTGCCAGATCCTGGTCGAGCGGCTTTTCGCAGAATACCGCCTTGCCGGCACGCGCGGCGGCCATGCTGAAATCGAGGTGGGTGTCGGTCGAACTCGCGACGATCACGCCGCGCACGGCCGGATCGGCCAGCGCCTGATCGAGAGTCGATACCTGCGCGCCATGCTCCGCAGCCAGCGCCGCGGCGGCATCGGCCATCGGATCGACGACATAGGCGAGCCGCAGGCGCGGATTGGCGGCGACGTTGGCGGCGTGGATCCGGCCGATCCGGCCCGCCCCAACCAGTGCGACATCGAACATTATATCTCTCCCCACATCGAAATTTCCATATTCCATAGTTTTGGACGAAATATTCCATAGCGTCCGCGCGCGGGTTGCGCGATAGTTGTGTTCCAAAAATCGAACAGATATTCCGTTCGGCGATCAGACGAAGGATTTTGCTGCATGGCCGATGCGCCGCCCTCCACCGCCCCCACGACGGCCGAGGCGCTCCGCGCGGAAATCGTCCGGCGCTACGACACGCTCAGCAAGCGATTGAAGCAGATCGCCAGCTATGTTCTCGACGAGCCGAACGATGTCGCGCTGGAGACGCTGGCGGTCATCGCGGCACGGTGCGACGTGCAGCCGTCCGCCATCGTCCGCTTCGCCAAGAGCTTCGGGTTCGAGGGCGCGAGCCAGATGCAGAAGCTGTTCCGCGACGGCCTGCTCAGCAACAATGCCGCACTGGGATATTCCGAACGGGTCCGTCAACTCGACGAGACGACTAGCGCGACCGGCGCGGATCCGGCCAACCTGCTGGCCGAGTTCGTGGAGGGCAATACACTCGCGATCGACAACCTTCTCCAGACGGTGAGCGGATCGGACATGCGCGCCGCGGTCGATTCGATCCGCGACGCCGACACCATCTATGTCGCGGGTTTCCGTCGCTCGTTTCCGGTCGCATCCTACCTCGCCTATTCGCTGCTGCAGGCGGAAAAGCGCACGGTGTTCGTCGATGGCGTGGCGGGCCTCGCCCTGCGGCAGGTGCAGACCATGGCGCCCGACGACCTGCTGATCGCCGTCAGCTATCAGCCCTATGCCGAGGAGACGGTCGCTCTGGTCGAGGCGGCGCGTGCGCGTGGCTCCAAAGTGCTGGCGATCAGTGACAGCCTGGTCAGCCCGGTCGCCCAGCCAGCGGACATCGTGCTGCAGGTCCGCGAATCCGAGGTCCACAAGTTCCGCTCGCTCTCCGCCTCGATGTGCCTGGCGCAGGCGTTGGCGATCAATTTCGCGTTCGAGGCATCGCGCGACGTCACCGGTCGCAAGCGGCGCTCGACCGCCAAATGAAACGCCGGTTCCCGCGACGAATTTATTGAAACGTATGTTGCAAACTGGAACGCGATGGAATAGACGTTACAGACCAAATGGGGGCGGTCTGGATCTGGTGATGGCGCAGCGCAGGGACGAGGGGGGCGCCGGGCGCCTGGACATCATCACGCTGGGGCGCGCGGGCATAGACCTGTACGGCGAGCAGATCGGCGGCCGGCTCGAGGATATGGCGAGCTTCGCCAAATATATCGGTGGCAGCCCAACCAATACTGCGATCGGCGGCGCGCGTCTGGGGTTGCGCACCGGCTTGCTGACCCGCGTCGGCGGCGACCATTTCGGCCGCTTCATCCGCGAGGAACTGGCTCGCGAGGGCGTGGACATCACCGGCGTGCGCACCGATCCCGAACGGCTGACCGCGCTGGCGATCCTGGGCATCCGCGATCCCGACACCTTCCCGCTGATCTTCTACCGCGAGAATTGCGCCGACATGGCGCTGACCGCCGACGATATCGATCCCGAATTCGTCGCCCGCGCCGACGCGCTGCTGTTGAGCGGCACCCACCTGTCCCGCCCCGACGTGTTCGCCGCCAGCCTTAAGGCCGCAGAGCTGATGAAGGCGCAGGGTGGCCGGCTGGTGTTCGACATCGATTACCGCCCGGTGCTGTGGGGTCTCGCTTCCAAGGAAAATGGCGAGGATCGCTTCGTCGCCAGTACCGAAGTGACGGCCGCACTCCAGCGCATCCTGCCGCTGTGCGACCTGATCGTCGGCACCGAGGAGGAGGTTCACATCCTGGGCGGCAGCACCGACACGCTGGCGGCGCTGCGCGCGATCCGCGAGCGGACGGCCGCACTGCTCGTCTGCAAGCGCGGTGCCGACGGTTGCGTCGCGTTCCCGGGCGCGATCCCGGCCTCGCTCGACGACGGCGTGGTCGGGCGTGGCTTCCCGATCGAGGTGTTCAATGTGCTGGGCGCCGGCGATGCGTTCATGGCCGGTTTCCTGCGCGGCTGGCTGCGGCACCTGCCGGTCGAGACGGCGTGCGAGTTCGGTAACGCCTGCGGCGCGATCGTCGTGTCGCGCCACGGCTGCGCGCCGGCGATGGCATCGTGGGAGGAATTGCAGACCTTCCTCGCCGGCCGCTGGCCGCACCGCCTGCGCGAAAGCGCGGCGCTGGAACAGCTCCACTGGTCGACCAGCCGCCGGGGCGTCCACGACGAACTGACCGTGCTGGCGATCGACCATCGCAGCCAGTTTGACGATCTTATCGCCGAACTGGGCGTGGGCGACGATGCTGCGATCGAGCGCTTCAAGGCGCTGGCACTGCGTGCAGTGGACCAGCTTGCCGAAGGCGACCCGCGCTTCGGCGTGTTGCTCGACGGCCGGTTTGGTGCCCGCGCGCTCGAGCAGGCGGCAGACCTGCCCTATTGGATCGGGCGACCGATCGAGGTGCCGGGATCGCGGCCGATCGCCTTCGAAGGATCGCCCGACGTCGGCATGACGCTGCGCGACTGGCCGGTCGATCATGTCGTCAAGTGCCTGGTCTTCTATCACCCCGACGACGATGCGGAGATGATCGAGCGGCAGGACCGCCAGATTCTGCGCCTGGCCAATGCGTGCCGGGCCACGCGACATGAATTCC
The DNA here is from genome assembly GCF_035910975.1 of Sphingomonas sp. Lineage (GTDB taxonomy): Bacteria > Pseudomonadota > Alphaproteobacteria > Sphingomonadales > Sphingomonadaceae > Sphingomonas. The sequence continues at coordinate 31,711 of NZ_JAMHWM010000032.1, read as the reverse complement.
TGCTGGAGATCATCGCGTCCAAGCACGGCCCGGTCGACAGCCAGACCATCGCGCGGGTCATCGACCACATTTACGATCTGGGCGTCTATCCCGACTGGTGGAAGCTGGAGCCGACCGAGGACGCCGCGGCCTGGGCGGCGACCGAGGCGGCGATCCTGCGTCGCGATCCGCATTGCCGCGGCATCGTGCTGCTCGGACTTTCGGCGCCGATCGAAGCGCTGCTCGCCGGAATCGCCGCCGCGGCGCCGTTCGAACTGGTCAAGGGCTTTGCGGTCGGGCGCACGATCTTCCACGATGTCGCCGCCCGGTGGCTGCGCGGCGAGATCGACGACGAGGGCGCGGTCGCGGCGCTGGGCGACAACCTGAGCGTACTCGCCGATGCGTGGCGGGCGGCGCGGCATGGAAGGCGCGCGGCATGACGACGATCCGGCTGACGATGGCGCAGGCGCTGGTGCGGTGGATGGCCGCCCAGCGGATCGCGCACGACGGCGCCATCGTACCCTATTTCGCCGGCGTGTGGGCGATCTTCGGCCATGGCAACGTCGCCGGCATCGGCGAGGCGCTGGCCGCCAGCGAGGACGTGCTGCCGACGTACCGCGCGCATAACGAACAGGGCATGGCCCACGCCGCAATCGCCTTCGCCAAGCAGACGCGGCGCGGGCGGGCGATGGCCTGCACCACCTCGATCGGCCCCGGCGCGACCAACATGGTGACGGCCGCCGCGCTGGCGCACGTCAACCGCCTGCCGGTGCTGTTCCTGCCCGGCGACGTCTACGCCAGCCGCCGGCCCGATCCCGTGCTCCAGCAGATCGAGGATTTCGCCGACGCCACCGTAAGCGCCAACGACTGTTTCCGGCCCGTCAGCCGGTTGTTCGATCGCATCACCCGGCCCGAGCAGATCCTCGATGCCCTGCCACGTGCGATGGCGGTCCTGACCGATCCGGCGGCATGCGGACCCGTCACCCTCTGCCTGTGCCAGGACGTGCAGGCGGAGGCGTATGATTATCCGGAAAACTTCTTCGCCGAACGCGTGTGGCGAATCCGCCGTCCGCGTCCCGACACGGCGGAACTGGCCGCGCTGGTCGAGGCGGTGCGGGCCGCCAAGGCTCCCCTGATCGTCGCGGGTGGCGGCGTACTCTATTCGCGCGCGGAGAACGTGCTGGCCGATCTCGCCGCCGCGACCGGCATCCCCGTCGCCGAAACGCAAGCCGGCAAGGGCGCGCTGGCCTGGGACCACCCGGCCGGGCTCGGGTCGATCGGCGTGACCGGCACGAGCACGGCCAATCGCGCGGCGGAAGCCGCCGACCTGATCGTCGGCGTCGGCACCCGGCTTCAGGATTTCACCACCGGATCGCGCACATTGTTCGCGGGAAAGCGGCTGGTGCAGGTCAACGTCGCGCCGTTCGACGGCGGCAAGCACGGTGCGGAACCGGTGATCGGCGACGCGCGCGAGGTGCTGTCGGCGCTCGGCGAGGCGCTGGGCGAGTGGCAGTGCGAGGATCGCTGGATCACCGCCAACGCCGATGCGGTGGCCGACTGGAACCGCGCGTGGGACGCCGCGACCGCTCCTACCGGCGCCCTCCCATCCGACGCGCAGGCGATCGGCGCGGTGTGGCGCACGGGTGGCGATGATCGTACCGTCGTCTGCGCGGCGGGCGGCCTGCCTGGCGAGCTCCACAAGCTGTGGCGCAGCCGCGTGCCCGGCAGCTACCATGTCGAATACGGTTTCTCGTGCATGGGATACGAGATCGCCGGCGGCCTGGGTGTAAAGCTGGCCGATCCGGCGCGGGACGTCGTGGTGATGGTCGGCGACGGCAGCTATCTGATGATGAATTCGGAACTGGCGACCTCGGTCATGCTGGGGCTGAAGATCACCGTCGTGCTGCTCGACAACCGCGGCTACGGCTGCATTAACCGGCTGCAGCAGGGCACCGGCGGGCGGCCGTTCAACAACCTGCTGGCCGACGCCGCGCATGTCGCGCTGCCCGACATCGATTTCGCGACTCACGCCCGCAGCCTCGGCGCCACCGCGGAGAAGGTGGCGGGCGTCGCCGAACTCGAGGCGGCTCTCGCCCGCGCCAGCGCATCGCCTGCCAGCTACGTCATCGTGATGGATACAGATCCCGCGATCACCACCGACGCCGGCGGCCACTGGTGGGATGTGGCCGTGCCCGAGGTGTCCGACCGCGCCGAGGTGCGCGCCGCCCGCGCCGACTATGACAAGCGCATTTCCGGAGAGATAGCATGAGCATTCGCTGGGGCGTCAGCCCGATCGCCTGGTGCAACGACGACATGACCGAGTTGGGCGCCGACACCACGCTCGACATGCTGCTGACCGACGTAAAGGACATCGGCTTCGACGGCGTCGAGCTGGGCAACAAGTTTCCGCGCGACGCCCCGACGCTCAAGCCGATCATGGCGGGGTACGGCCTCGACATCGTCGGCGGCTGGTACTCGGCCAACCTGCTCACCCGCGACGCGGCGGCGGAGATCGCGGCGATGGAGCGGCATATGACGTTGCTCGAAGCGATGGGATCGAGCGTGTTCATCCTCGCCGAGACATCGAATGCGGTGCACTGTGATCGCTGGGGCAGCCGGCTCGACACGCATCCGGTGCTGGCGGCGGCAGACTGGGCGCGCTTCGGCGAGCGGCTGGATACGGTGGCGGCGCACGTCAACGATCGCGGCATGCGCTTCGCCTATCACCACCATCTCGGCACCGTCGTCGAGACCAACGAGGAACTGCAGCGCTTCTTTGACGCGACTGGCGATCATGTCGGGCTGGTGCTCGACACCGGCCACGCCGTCTATGGCGGCATCGATCCGATCGCCGTCGCCCGCGCGCGGCCTGAGCGCGTCAACCACGTCCACTGCAAGGACGTCCGCACCGCGAAGTACGACCAGTTCCTGGCCGACGGCACCAGTTTTCTGAACGGAGTCGTGGGCGGCATGTTCACGACGCCGGGCGACGGCGATTACGACTATCCCGCCTTCATGCGCGCGCTGGCCGACATCGACTATACCGGCTGGATCGTGATCGAGGCGGAGCAGGATCCGGCGGTCGCGAACCCCCGCGACTACAGCCAGCTCGGCCTCGACACGCTGAAGCGGCTGGCGGCCGAGGCGGAGCTGGTGCTGTGAGCCTGCTGGTCCACCCCCACCCGCCCGACGCGCGCGGGGTGACGATCGACATCACGCCAGAGAGTGCGGGCTGGGCGCACGTCGGCTTCCGCGTCGTCAGGCTCGCGGCGGGGGAACGCCATGCCGGACGCGAGACCGGGCGCGAGGCGTGCCTGGTGTTGCTGTCGGGCCGCGCGGACGTGACGGCGGGCGGCGAGCGCTTTTCCGGCATCGGCGGGCGCGAAGATATTTTCGCCGCATCGCCCACCTCGCTCTACCTCCCCGCCGACACCGATTACGCGGTCACGGCGATCGACGCGGTCGAGCTGGCGGTATGCACCGCCCCGGCCGCGCCGGGCGGCGCGGTCAGGCTGATCGCGCCCGAGGAGGTCGGCGAGGAGATGCGCGGGCGCGACACCAACACCCGCTACGTCCGCAACATCCTACCCGACACGTCGGATATCGCGCAGAGCCTGCTGGTGGTCGAGGTCATCACGCCCGGCGGCAACTGGTCCAGCTATCCGCCGCACAAGCACGACGTCGATGCCTGGCCGGTCGAGACCTTGCTCGAGGAAACCTATTATCACCGCATGAAGCGTCCGGGCGGCTTCGCCTTCCAGCGCGTCTACACCGACGACCGCTCGCTCGACGAGACGATGGCGGTGGGCGACGGCGACGCGGTACTGGTGCCGCGCGGATATCACCCGGTCGGCGCCGCGCACGGCTACGACCTTTACTACCTGAACGTCATGGCGGGCCCGCGCCGCGCCTGGAAGTTCACCAACGACCCCGCGCACGACTGGATCGTGCGGCAGTAGGAAGACCGGCATGCGTCTGATCGATCATTTCCTCGCCGGCGGCGCCGGCGCGGCTTCCGCGCGCCACGGCGACGTGTTCGACCCCAATACCGGCCGGGTTCAGGCGCGGGTTGCGCTGGCCGGGGGCGAGGTGCTCGACCGCGCGGTGGCGTCGGCGCAGGCGGCGCAGCCGGGCTGGGCGGCGACCAACCCGCAACGCCGCGCCCGGGTGCTGTTCCGCTTCAAGCAACTGCTCGAAGCGAACATGGAGGAACTGGCGCGATTGCTCGCGTCCGAGCATGGCAAGGTCGTCGACGACGCCAAGGGCGATATCCAGCGGGGCCTTGAGGTCGTCGAGTTCTGCTGCGGCATCCCCCACGCGCTGAAGGGCGAATATACGCAAGGGGCGGGGCCGGGGATCGACGTCTATTCGATGCGTCAGCCGGTCGGCATCGGTGCCGGGATCACCCCGTTCAACTTCCCGGCGATGATCCCGATGTGGATGTTCGCGCCCGCCATCGCGTGCGGCAACGCCTTCATCCTGAAGCCCAGCGAGCGCGATCCGTCGGTGCCGGTGCGCCTCGCCGAACTGATGCGCGAGGCGGGCCTTCCGGACGGCATCCTGCAGGTCGTCCACGGCGACAAGGAGATGGTCGATGCCATCCTCGATCATCCTGCCATCGCCGCGGTCAGCTTCGTCGGGTCGTCCGATATCGCGCACTATGTATACCAGCGCGGCGTCGCGGCGGGCAAGCGCGTGCAGGCGATGGGCGGGGCGAAGAACCACGGCATCGTCATGCCCGACGCCGATCTGGACCAGGTGGTCGCCGACCTGTCGGGCGCGGCGTTCGGCAGCGCGGGCGAGCGCTGCATGGCGCTGCCGGTCGTCGTGCCGGTCGGCGAACGCACGGCGGATGCGCTGCGCGAGCGGCTGGTGTCGGCGATCGGCAGGCTGCGGGTCGGCGTATCGACCGACGCGGAGGCGCAGTATGGCCCGGTCGTCACCGCGCAGCACAAGGCGCGGATCGAACAGTGGATTCAGACCGGCATCGACGAGGGTGCGGAACTGGTCGTCGATGGACGCGGCTTCCGATTGCAGGGGCATGAGGACGGCTATTTCCTGGCCCCGTCGCTGTTCGACCGCGTCACGCCGCAGATGCGATCGTATCAGGAAGAGATCTTCGGACCCGTCCTCCAGATCGTCCGCGCGCCCGATTTCGAGAGCGCGCTCAAGCTGCCGAGCGAGCACCAGTACGGCAACGGCGTCGCGATTTTCACCCGCAACGGCCATGCCGCGCGCGAATTCGCAGCGCGGGTCAACGTCGGCATGATCGGCATCAACGTGCCGATCCCCGTACCGGTCGCCTACCACAGCTTCGGCGGGTGGAAGCGCTCCGGCTTCGGCGACACCAACCAGTACGGCATGGAAGGCGTGCGGTTCTGGACCAAGGTCAAGACCATCACCCAGCGCTGGCCCGACGGCGGTTCCACCGGCGACAGCGCCTTCGTCATCCCGACGATGGGATGACGCAGAGCGAGAATCGGATTGACTGGAATGTAATTTCCATATCTAATATAAAATAGAATAAATGGCCGGGGAGAGGGCCGATGCTGAGGGCATTCGCGACGGGACCGGACCTGCCGCTGCGCGACGACGTGGACGTCGATCGCATCTATCATCGCCAGCGGATGCGGGTGATCCTGGCGATCACGCTGGCCTATGCCGTCAGCTACACCTGCCGTCTGGCGATCAACGTGGTGAAGAAGCCGCTGATCGACGGCGGCATCTTCACCCCGCTCGAACTCGGCATGATCGGCTCGGCGCTGTTCTACACCTATGCCGTCGGCAAGCTGGTCAACGGCTTCGTCGCCGATCACAGCAATGTGAAGCGCTTCTTCGCGGTGGGCCTGGTCCTCTCGGCGCTGTGCAACATCGCGATGGGTGTCTCCACGGTATTCTGGGCGACCTTGCTGATCTGGGGCCTGAACGGCTGGTTCCAGAGCTATGGTGCACCGTCGAGCGTCGTCGCGCTGGCGAGCTGGTTCTCCAACCGCGAGCGCGGACGCTATTACGGCATCTGGTCGACCGCCCATTCGATCGGTGAAGGGCTGACCTTCTCTGGCGTCGCCGCGCTGGTCGCGCTCGGCGGCTGGCACTGGGGCTTTTGGGGACCGGGCATCGCCACCATCCTGGCCGGGATCGGTGCCTATCTGGCGCTGAGCGACCGGCCACGCGCGCTGGGCCTGCCGGCCGTCGCCGACTGGCGCAACGATCACTATGCCGCCGCCGCCACCGAAACGCCCGAGCGCGGCGTTTTCGCCACCCAGCTGTCGATCCTGCGCATCCCTGCGGTTTGGATTCTCGCGCTGTCGAGCGCCGCGACCTATGTCACCCGTTATGCGATCAACAGCTGGGGCATCCTGTATCTGCAGGAAGAGCGCGGCTATTCGCTGGCGGCGGCGGGATCGATGCTGACCGCCAGCACTCTCGCCGGGATCGTTGGGGCGCTGAGCTACGGCTTCATATCCGACAAGCTGTTCGGGGCACGGCGCCCACCGGCCAATCTGCTGTTCGGTATCGTCGAGATCGTCGGTTTGCTGCTACTATTCTACGGTCCGGGAGACACGTTGACGACCGTCTTGGCGCTGATCCTGTTCGGGCTGGGCATGACCGGGCTCGTCACCTCGCTCGGCGGGCTGTTCGCGATCGACATCTGCCCGAAGCGGGTGGCCGGCGCCGCGCTGGGCTTCGTCGGGGTGTTCAGCTATGTCGCCGCGGCAGTGCAGGAACAGGTCTCCGGCGCGCTGATCGATGCCGGGATGCGCGTGGTCGGCGATCAACGCACCTATGATTTCGGCCCCGTCATCACCTTCTGGATCGGGTCGTCGGTGGTCGCCACCCTGCTCGCCGCCACCCTGTGGCGCACCCGCCTGCGCGATTGAGGACAGCATGATGAACCGACGCGGTTTCCTGTGGAGCGCGAGCGCGCTCGGCACCCTGTTCGCCCTGCCGAAGCGGCTGTTGGCCGCGACGCTCGGCTATCCCCGGCTGCTTCAGGGGCCGATGGTCGGCGCGACGACGCCCGACAGCGTGACGATCTGGTCGCGCGCGACCGGCGTATTCGACGTCGCGGTCGATTACGCGACCAACCGCGACTTTTCGGACGCGAAGACGACAACCCCGGTGCGGGCCGATCCGGCGAACGACCTGACGACGCGGATCACGATTCCCGGCCTGAAACCCGACACCGAGTACTTCTATCGCATCCGCACCGATGGCATCGGCGATCGTAACCAGCCGCTACCGTTCCGGGTCCGCACCGCGCCCGCCGACCGCCGCCCGCTGCGCATCGCCTTCGGGTCGTGCGCGCGGGTCCAGCTCGACGCGGTGCAGCCGGTGTTCGAGGCGATCCGCCAGATGGAGCCCGACCTGTTTCTGTGGCTGGGCGACAACATCTACGCCGACAGCGATACTGAAGCCGCCTTCACCGATCTCTACGCCCGCCAGCGCAGCGTCGCCTCGCTCCAGCCGCTGTTGCGGTCGGTGCCCCAACTGGCGATCTGGGACGACCATGATTTCGGCTTCAACGATTCGGACGGCACCAGCCCGGTCAAGCCAATGACGTTGAAGCTGTTCGATCGCTGGTGGGCCAACCCCGCCGGCGGGACGGCCGATACGCCGGGGGTGTTCTTTCGCTACAGCTTCGGGCCGGTCGATATCTTCATGCTCGACGGCCGCTATCACCGCGATCCGCCCAAGGTGCCGAACGGTCCCGCCAAGACGATGCTGGGGGCGGGTCAGAAAGCGTGGCTGAAGCGCGAGCTGAAGGCGTCGAAGGCGGTGTTCAAGATACTGGCGTCGAGCACCGGCTGGTCGCGGGCGGAAAGCGGCGGCGACAGCTGGGCGATGTACCTCGACGAGCGCGACGAGATCCTGAACTTCATCCGCGACAACCGCATCACCGGCTGTTTCGGCATTTCCGGCGACGTGCACATGGGCGAGATGAACTGCGTGCCGTGGGGCGACAAGGGCAGCTATGATTTCTACGATCTCGTCAGCTCGGGGCTGGCGCAGATGCTCAACCCGCGTTTCGTCGATCAAACGCCTGAGGTGCGGCTGCGCGCGCCATGGGTGGGCAGCGCCAATTTCGGTATCCTCGACTTTCGCTTCGATCCCGAGCCGGTGGTCGAGATGAGCGTGCGCAACGTGCTGGGCGGCGCGGTGTGGGATCCGGTGGTCGTCAAGGCGGCCGATCTGGTCAACGGCCGATCGACGTGGCGCACCGCGATCGATCGCAAGGAACTCGAACGCCGCGAGCGCGCCGGGCGCGGCGGCGGCTATTACGAGTCGAAGTGATGCGGTTCGAGATGGCGACGATCGCGCCCGAGGAATTCGCCGCGCTGCGCGAACGCCTGCCCAAGGCGACCGCGGAGGGTCTGTTCGAGACCTACCGGATCAGCCAGACCACCTGGTACAAGCTGCGCGACGGCGTGCCGATCCGGCGCAAGACGCTCGATCAGTTGCGCGCCCGCTATCAGGAGGTCGAGGCAGCATGACGGCACGGCCCTTGCGCATCGCCCTCGTCGGATCGGGCTTCATGGGCCGCGCCCACGCAATGGCGTTCGCGGCGGTCCGCCGGACGTTCGACCTGCCGGTTGAACCGGTTCTCGAAATTCTCGCCGATCGCGATCCCGAACAGGCCGCCGGAGCCGCCCGGGCGCTGGGCTTCACGCGATCGACCGGGGACTGGCGGGAGGCGGTAGCCGATCCGGCGATCGATCTGGTCGCGATCGCCGCGCCCAACCTGCTCCACGCGCCGATCGCGCTGGCGGCGCTGGCCGCCGGCAAGCCGGTCTATTGCGAAAAGCCGCTCGCCGCGACGCTCGCGGAAGCGCAGGCGATGGCCGATGCGGCGGCGGCGAGTGGCCTGCCGACGGCGGTCGGCTACACCTATCTCTACAACCCGATGATCGCCCTCGCGCGCGAGATCGTCGCCGGCGGCGAGATCGGCGAGGTAACCGCGTTCCGCGGCATCCACGCCGAGGATTTCATGGCGACCGCCGACGCGCCCTTCAACTGGCGCTGCGAACCGGCGCAGGCCGGCGGCGCGCTCGCCGACATCGGCAGCCACATCATCGCGCTGGCGCGGCACCTGATCGGCGAGGTGGCCGAGGTGTCGGGCCGGCTGCACACCGCCCACCCTGTCCGGCGCGATGCGACGGGTGCCGCGCGGGATGTGGCGGTCGATGACCAGATGGACGCGGTCGTCCGCTTCAGCTCCGGTGCCACGGGCACGCTGTCGGCCAGCTGGATCGCCACGGGGCGCAAGATGGGACTGGCGTTCGAGATCAGCGGCACGAAGGGCTCGATCGCCTTTACGCAGGAACGCTTCAACGAACTCCAGCTGTACCGCGAGGGCGCCGGGCTGCGTAGCGGCTTCACCACGATCATGGCGGGGCCGGGCCATGGCGAGTACGGAGCATTCTGCCCCGCCTCGGGCCATCAGATCGGCTACAACGACCTCAAGACGATCGAGGTGAAGGCGGCGATCGACGCGGTGCTGGGCATCCCCGGCGCGGCAAAGAACTTCGCCGACGCGCTGCGCACCGAACGCGTCGCCCACGCGATCCGCGCCTCGCACGCCGAACGGCGCTGGGTCGAACCCTAGACCCGCGCGATCGCCTCCAGCACCTCGCGCTGGATCGCCGGCGTGGACGCCAGCACGGTGCCGCCCATCAGGTCGAGCGGGCCGCCGGCGGTATCGGTGACCAGCCCGCCCGCCTCGCGTACGATGACGTCGCCGGCCGCCATGTCCCACGCGCTGACGCTCTGTTCCCAGTAAGCATCGTGCCGGCCACAGGCGACCCAGGCCATGTCTATCGCCCCCGCCCCCAGCCGACGGATGCCGGTGATCCTGTTGGTCAGGCGCTCCATCTCGACGAGGAACTGCCCGTGCAGCGGCTTGGTCGCGAACGGGATGCCGACGCCCAGCACCGCTTCGCCCAGTGTCGCGCGGGTCGAAACCTGAATGCGGCGATCGTTGAGCCACGCGCCCGCGCCGTCTTCTGCCCAGAAGGTTTCGTTGAGCAACGGCACATGGGTGACGCCCGCGATCACCCGCCCTTCGCGGGCGAGTGCGATGTTGACCGCGAACAGCGGGCTGCCGGTGAGGAAATTGGTGGTGCCGTCGAGCGGATCGACGATCCAGACATGCTCCGCGTCCGACCCGGGCCGCAGCCCCCCTTCCTCGCCCAGGAAGCCATAGTCGGGGCGGTAGGCGGAGAGGGCGTCGAGCACCGTCTGCTCCGCGCGCAGGTCAGCCTCGCTGAACATGTCGGCGACGCCGGCCTTGCTGCGGATCGTCAGCTCGGCAATCCGCGCCTGATCCTCGACCAGTCCGGCGCCGGCGTTTTCGGCGGCGGCGATCATTGTTGCGATGGTGTGCGATGGCATGGCGATATTTTGAATAGACATTCTGTTTGATAGTCAATATGGAATTATTATTCGATTGGAGAAGCTCGGGGGAGAGACGGACGATGCCGCGCAGGCTGGTCGTCGGCAACTGGAAGATGCACGGCCTGACGGCCGACCTCGCCGAGTTGCGCGCGATCGACGCGGCGCGTGACATCGATGTCGTGGTGTGTCCGCCCTTCCCGCTGCTGACCGCCGCGGTCGCCTCCGCGTCGCATGTCGCGATCGGCGCCCAGGACTGCCATCCCGTTGAATCGGGCGCACACACCGGCGCGGTATCGGCGGCGATGATCGCCGATGCCGGAGCGCAATGGGTGATCCTGGGTCACAACGAGGTGCGCACCGCGCAGCGGCTGGACGATGCCGCGGTGGCCGCCCGCGTCGCCGCCGCGCAGCAACATCTGAATGTGATCCTGTGCGTCGGCGAAACCGCGCGCGGCGATGGCGGCGTCGCGGAACAACTGCTCGCGTCGATACCGGCGACTTGCGACCCGATCCGACTGACCGTCGCCTATGAGCCCGTCTGGGCAATCGGCAGCGGGGTGACGCCGGCGATGGACGAGATCGCGACGATGCACGCCACGCTGCGCCAAACGCTGACGAAGCGGTGCGGGCCGCGCGGCGATGCCGTTCGCATCCTGTACGGGGGCTCGGTCGGGCCCGCCAACGCCGCGGCGATCGCGGCGACGCCGAACGTCGATGGCGTACTCGTCGGCGGCGCCAGCCTGCGCGCAGCGACGTTCGCGCCGATCATCGAAGCCATGGATATGAAGGGGAGAGACGAATGCGTAGCAGCCTGATGGCATTGGCGGCGGCACTGGCCGCGAGCACCGCGACGGCACAGACGCCCCCGCCGCCCACCGTCGCCGCATCGGCGGAAACGGCAGCGACCAAGAGCACGGGCACGGACGGCGCGGCGGTGCTGGTCGATGCGGCCGATCCGGCACGCAGCGTGATCCTGGCCGGCGCGGAATCGGCGGGACTCGACGTGTTCGACGCGCGGGGCCAGCGTATCGCGACACATGCCATCGGCAACATCCGCGCGGTCGACCTGCGCGCCGGGGTGGCGCCGGGCGGCGGGGCGCTGCTCGCCGCGCTCGACGGGCCGAGCAACATGCCGCGCCTGTTCCGCGTCACCGACGGTCGCGCCGCGCCCGTGCCGCTCGCGCTCGCCGGACTGAAGCCCGACTTGACCGTCGCCGGCCTGTGCCTGGCGCGCAGCCACCGCGACGACACGCTCTACCTGTTCCTGCTCGGCGATCACGGCGGGATCGAGCAATGGTCGCTGTATCCCGCGGCCGGCGGCGCGGGGATGGAGGCGCGGCTGGCGCGGCGCATGGCGCTGGGATCCGAGACCGGATATTGCGCCGCCGACGATCGCGGATCGGTCTATATCTCGCAAGAGGTGGTCGGCGTGTGGCGGCTGGTGGTCGAGCCCGAGGCCGAGATCGTGCCGGAAATCGTCGATATCGTCCGCCTGGGCCATATCACCGAGGAGGCGAAGGGCGTCGCGGTGGCGCCCGACGGCCGGCTGATCGTCGCCGACGCCAGCGCCAACCGGCTGAACCTCTATGATCCCGAGGCCGATTTCGCCTATCTCGGCTCGGTCGCGATGGCGGCCGGCGCCGATGCGGTCGAGGATCCGGGCAGCGTCACCGCCGCCGGCGGCCTGCTGATCGTCGCCGACGACGACAATTCGCCGGAGATGCCCAATTTCAAGATCGCGTCGTGGCAGGCGGTGCTCGACGCCGCGAAGCTGCCCGCGCGCCCGGCCCCCGCCGCGCCGAAGCGCATGCCGCTGGTCCACGCGACGGTCGAGACCGAACCGATGGAGACCGGCGGCGATGCCGCCGACGATCCCGCGATCTGGATCGACCGCAACGATCCGTCGCGCAGCGTGGTGATCGGCACCCAGAAACAGTCGGGCCTCTACGTCTACGACATGTCGGGCAAGAAGATTCAGTATCTGGCCGACGGCCGCATGAACAATGTCGATCTGCGCGAAGGCTTCAGGCTGGGCGGCAAGCCGGTGACCCTGGTCACCGCGAGCAACCGTACGACCAAGGGCATCTCGATCTACACGCTCGATCCCGCCACGCGTCAGTTGACCGACGTCGCCGACGGTATCCAGACGACCGGGTTCGACGATCCCTACGGCCTGTGCATGTATCGCAGCGCGAAGGGCGGCCGGACCTATGTGTTCGTCAACCAGACGGACGGCAAGATGCGCCAGTGGGAACTCGTCGCGACGCCGGCGGGCAAGGTGCAGGCAAAGCTCGTCCGCGACCTGCCCTTCACGACCCAGGTCGAAGGCTGCGTCGCCGACGACGAAGCAGGCGTGCTCTATGTCGGCGAGGAGGATGTCGGCATCTGGCGCCAGGGTGCCGAGCCGCGCGGCGGCGAACCGCGCCGGATGATGGCGGCGATCAAGGACAATCCGGCGCTCAAGGACGATGTCGAGGGCATGTCGCTGTACAGGCTCGACGCGAAGCGCGGCTATCTGATCGTGTCGAGCCAGGGCAACGACAGCTATGCCGTGTTCCGGCGCGAGGGCAACAACGCCTATGTGGGCTCGTTCGTGGTCGGCGCCAACGCCGCCGCCGGTATCGACGGCGTGTCCGAGACCGACGGACTCGACGTGACGAGCAGCAGCGCGGGCCCCGGCTTCGAGGGCGGCTTCATGATCGCGCAGGACGGTCGCAACGTATCGCCGCCCGAGCACCAGAACTTCAAGCTGGTGCCGTGGAAGGGCATCGCCGCGGCGCTGGGGCTGGAGACCGCCGGCAAGCGGTGACCCGCGACGGCTCGGGCACGTCCGGCCAGAAGCGGATCAGGGCCCGATCACGATCGCGGTCGTGATCGGGCCCTGATCCTACCGAAAGAATCGCGGGCGGATCAGTCGCAGCATGTCGGGGAAATCGGTGCCGACATTGCGAATGCCGATGCTGAACAGCCGCTCGTAGATCAGCGGGTCCTCGATGTTCCACGGCTGGACCTGCACGACGATGCCCTGCGCGGCGAGTTCGGCCTGCACGTCGAGCATGAACTTGTCGCTCATGTTGAAGGCGCCGGTGCCCGGTACGGGGCGATAGTGCATGTGGACGATGTAGACGCCGCTGAAACTGGTGGCGCGCAGCGCGTCGAGCGTCGCGTTGATTTCCTGCTGGGTGCCCCCCATCCAGATCATCGTCTGCGATCGCGGCAGGCGACGGCGCCATTCCAGGATCAGGTCGTGGCGGTTGGTGGTGAAGATCACCTGCCGTTCGACGCCGTGCCGCCGCACCATGCCGGCCAGCACGTCGAGGTCGATGCTCTTGTAGTCGAGGTGCAGGAACTTGCGGCGATCCTTCGCCATCACCGCGAACACTTCGTCAAGGGTCGGGATACGCTGCCCCGGATGCCCGCGGAAGGCGCCGACATCCACCGTCTTGAGCTCTGCGAGGGTGAGTTCGTCGACCCTCTTGCGACGGATATCCTCGGGCGTGCCGGGCGCCGTCCGGGTGACGGTGTCGTCATGGATGACGACGATCACTCCGTCCTTCGACGTCCGGATATCCGCTTCGGGCACCATGTGGCGCGCCCAGGTGTATTCGAACGCCTCGATCGTGTTTTCCGGCAGGTGCATGCCGCCGCCGCGATGGATCGGGATCGGCAGGATGGCGTGTTCGGAATACATTTTCGTCAGTTCGGAGCGCAGCGCGCGCTCGTCGGTCGCGGCCGGCGCCCGCACCCCGCCGGTCTGCGCGAGGGCCGGCACGCCCAACGCGAGCGCAATCGCGCCGGCAGCGGCGATCAATTGGCGACGTCCTATCTTCACCATGTCTTCCCTTCCCCTCCCGTGCCGGGCCCGGCCGCAGGGCGCGGGCCCGAACCTCTTCAGAACTTCAGGGTGTAGGTCAGGCTGTAGGAACGCCCGACCAGATCGTAGACGGAACTGGCCGCATAGATGCCCGGTTCACCGAACGCCAGGTACGGAGGCATCGTGTCGGTGAGGTTGTTGACGCTGAAATTCAGCGTATGCGCACCGAAGCCATAGCGCGCCGACAGGTCGAAATAGGTCCGCGACGGCACGTCGTTGATGTCATATTGCTCGGCGGTCGCCATGTTGTCGCCCTTGCCGCCATGCTGGTAGCGGGTGTTGAGCGCGACGCCGAAGCGGCCGATATCGTAGCTGGTGACCAGGTTGGCGCGCAGCTTCGGATAATTATACTGGCCGTCATAGAAGATATCGCCAGCCGGTGCGCCGGGCGTCGTGTTGAAGACATGGTCGAGCAGATAGGTGCCGGCCAGCCGCAGCCCGGCCCGCCCGGCGCCGACGTCGAGCGCATAGTTCATGCTGACGTCGATGCCCCGCGCGCGCATCTGGGCGATGTTGCCCTGCTGGGCGTTCACATACAGCGGCGCGCCGGCCGGCAACAGGATGCCGTGCTGCTGGGTCGGCACGTTCGGCGTCTGGTTGCGGCCCAGCGCCGCGCAATATTGATTGTCGATCGTCGGCAGATCGACGCACAGGTTCATGATCTGGGTATAGCTCAGCTGGTAGATGATATCCTTGATCTTGATGTCCCAGTAATCGACCGTGACGTCGAAGTTCGGGATGAAGCGCGGCTGCCAGACCACGCCGACTGTCAGGCTGTTCGACGTTTCGGGGCGCAGCGCGGGATTGCCGCCGGTGGTGACATGCGGGCCGGTCTTGATGTCCGGCAGCGGCGTCGTGACGCCCAGCGCGCGGCAGTTCGCCTCGCGCGTCGGGGTCTTGCCGATGTCGCCCGCCTCGCACGGATCGACGATCGACCCGAGCGTGGTGTTGGTCACCATCGGTTCGTAGAGTTCACCAAAGTTCGGCGTGCGCACGCTGCGCGAGCGGACGGCGCGTAGCGCGAGGCCGCGGACCGGTTCCCAGATCGTGCCGGCCTTCCACGCATGGGTGCCGCCCACGGTGTTATAGTCGGAATAGCGATAGGCGAGCTCGACGTCGAAACGGCGGGCGAAGCTCTTGTCCGCGAACACCGGCACGACCAGTTCGGCGAAGACCTCCTTGACGTCGGCTTCGACATTCAGCTGCGAGCGCGCGCTGGGGCCGCCGCCGTAGACCAGTTCCCCCGACAGGGCGAGCGGATCGTCCCGGTTCTCCAGCGTATCCCTGCGATACTCGGCGCCCAGCGCGAACTTCACCGCCCCCGCGGGCAGGCGGAACAGCGAGCCGTTGATTTCGGCCCCCAGCGACTGCTGGGTGATCTTGCGATATTCGTCGCGGTCATCGAGCACCCAGTCGAGCAGTTCCTTGGTTGGCGTCGCCGTGCTGAAGATGTTGAGCGGGATGCACCCCGCCGCCCGCGCCGCCGGATCGCGGCATACCGGCAGGCCGCTGGGCCCGGTGATGACATCGCGCGCCGCCAGCCAGCGAGACTTGACGGGAACATCGCCTTCCACCGCGTGGTCGTTGAACTGACCATATTGATAGAAGGCGCTCCAGTTGAGCGAACTGCCGATCTTGCCGGCGAGTTCGGTGCCTAACGTGAACGTCTCGCGATAGTGGCGCTGGTCGCGCACCGGAAAATTGCCGTAGGTGCGGTCGATATTGACCGAGGTCAGGCCATATTGCTGCATAACAGCGCGGATCGATGCAGGCAGGAACGGGTTGTCGAGATAGGCCTTCGCGCTGCCGACACCCATGAAGGTGGTGCGGGTATCATCGCGGTAATAGGTGCCCGCGCCGTTATAATTGTTCTTCGAATAGCTGAAATATCCCGCCCAGGTCAGGTTGCTGGCGATGTCGAATTCGGCGCGGCCCTGCGTCGAGACGGATTTCTCGCCGCCGCGCAACTGGTTCATGTCAACCAGGTTGCGGCCGTCGCCGCCGCTGCCCAGCGCGAACTGCGTGGGCGCGCGATCCATGTAGATTTCGTGGACCATCGGCCGCACCGTGCCGCCGTCCGTCAGCATGAAGCGCGTGTTGACCGCCTGGCCATTGACCGTGCCCAGCCAGAAATTGGGTTCGTAGGCGTAATAATGCTGGCGGTAGTTCCACACATGGATGCGATCGGGAATGCCGTCGGCCGTCCCGGTGTTCGCCAGGTTCGGCAGCAGCAACGGCTGCTGCGTCCAGTCATAGCGATCGTACATGTAGAGCGAGTCGGTCCGCGAATAGGTCGCACCGAACGACACGCGCCCCCGACCGTCGGCAAAGCTGAACCCGGTGGAGATCGACGCCTGACCCTGACCGGCGTCGCCGCGTTCGGACAGGCCGCCCGTCACCGAAATCGTGGTCTTGTCGATGCTTTTCCTGGTGATGATGTTCACCGCGCCGGTGACGGCATCGGCGCCGTACACCGCAGCCGCACCGCCGGTGATGATCTCGACACGATCGATCATGCCCAGCGGGATCGTCCCGATATCGACCGCCGAGGAACGCGTCGATCCCGATACGCGACGCTTGCCGTCGATCAGCGTCAGCGAACGATTGGTCCCCAGGTTGCGCAGGTTGATGAACCGGGCGCCCGAATCGAGCCCGTTCGACGCACTGTTCAGCGTCGAGCCGCCGAAGCCGAGCGCCGGGTTCTGCGTCAGGATCGCGGAGATGTCGTTGCCGTTGAAACGCAGCGCATCGTCCATCTTGACCACGCCGACCGGCATCGGATTGACCAGATCGGGACGCGCGATGCGCGACCCGGTGACGACGACCTCTCCGCCCCCCTGTCCGTCGCCGTCCTGCGAAGCGGTCGTCGTCGATGCGGAGTCGGTCGATTGCGCGAACGCCGGCTGGCTGGCGCCAAGCATCGCCAGCGCGAGGGCGAAGGTCGCGACACTTGCGTGAAGCGGGGCATGGAACACGGACATCGGAACCTCCCTGAAAATGGACATAGAGCTGCAATGCGGCAAACAGGCCGCCAAGATCACGAAATTGAATTGACGCTTAGACGCGAAATGCCAACGTAAAATGGAACAATTGCATTGTTACTATAAACACAACTTCATATTTATTATGTTTGTTTTTGCATTTTTGTCATGCGGCGAATGATAAGACTGTGTGAAAATTTGATGACATCTTGATCATTATTTTCGTCATCGTGAATCTTTTTGATGATCAACGGCCACAACCCGACCTTCGGGATCAAAGCGGTGGACCAGGGCCGGGTCCGCGTCGAAGGCGATCCTCTGGCCGGGCGCGACCCGCACGTCCTCGGAACAGCGAGCGGTCAGCATCATCCCGTCGCTGGTTTCGGCATGGATCAGCGCCTCGCTGCCGAGATGCTCAAGCGTCCGCACGACGGCCGGCAGCGCGCCATCGGCGGCGATCGCCAGATGTTCGGGGCGAATGCCGATCGTCGCCGCTCCATGCGCGGCGGCATGGGCGCCATTCAGGAAATTCATTCGCGGCGATCCGATGAAACCGGCGACGAAGCGGTTGGCCGGGCGGCGATAGACGTCGAGCGGGGCGCCGACCTGTTCGATCCGCCCGTCGCGGAAGACCACGATCTGGTCGGCCATCGTCATCGCCTCGGCCTGGTCATGCGTCACGTAGATCGCGGTGATGCCGAGTTCCTGCTGCAGCCGGCGGATCTCGAAGCGCATCTGGGTACGGAGCGACGCATCGAGGTTGGACAGCGGTTCGTCGAACAGGAACGCCTTCGGCTCACGCACCAGCGCCCGGCCGATCGCGACACGCTGGCGCTGACCACCCGAAAGCGCCGCCGGCTTGCGATCAAGCAGCGGCGCGAGATCGAGCATCGCCGCCACCCGCTCGACCCGCTCGGCAATCTCCGCCTTGGGTCGCCCGTTCACGCGCAGCGCGAAGCCCAGGTTGGCGCGAACGCTCATGTGCGGATAGAGCGCGTAGGACTGGAACACCATCGCCAGGCCCCGCGCGGCGGGCGCGGTGTGCGCCATGTCCACGCCGTCGATCAGCAGCCGGCCGTCATCGACGTCCTCCAGCCCCGCGATCAGGCGCAGCAGCGTCGTCTTGCCGCAGCCGGACGGGCCGACGAACACGGTGAATTTGCCGTCCGGGATCACCAGATCGACATGATCTGTCGCCAGATGGTCGCCGAAACGCTTGGTCACGCCTTCGAGGACGATATCGCTCATCGGCGGGGTCTTTCGTGGGTCATCACTTGACGGCTCCAAAGGTCAGGCCGCGCACCAGTTGACGCTGGCACAGCCAGCCGATCACCAGCACCGGTGCGATCGACAGCATCGAGGCAGCCGAAAGCCGGGCCCAGAACAGCCCTTCCGGGTTGGAGAAGGCCGCGATGAACGCGGTCAGCGGCGCGGCGTCGGTGCTGGTGACGTTGAGCGTCCAGAAGCTCTCGTTCCATGCCAGCGTGAAAATGAGGAAGAAGGACGAGGCGAGGCCCGGCAGCGCCATCGGCGTCAGCACCCACAGCACTTCCTGCGAGATCGACGCGCCGTCCATCCGCGACGCCTCCAGGATCTCGCCCGGAATTTCCCTGAAATTGGCGTAGAGCATCCACACCGCGATCGGCAGGTTCGCCGCCGTCAGCAGCAGGATGACGCCGATCCGCGTGTCGAGCAGCCCCCAGTCGCGAAAGAACAGGAAGACCGGGATCAGAACGCCGACCGCAGGCAGCATCTTGGTGGAGAGCATCCACAGCAGGATGCCGCGCGTATGCCGGGTCGGGGCAAAGGCCATCGCCCAGGCCGCCGGCACCGCCAGCGCCAGCGCCAGCAGCGAGGCGCCGCCGGCGATCAGGATCGAATTGCGCAGCGCATATGGATATTCGCCGCCGGCGAGCACGGCGCGGTAATTGTCGAGCGTCCAGTCGAAATCGATGAAGCGCGGAGGGAAGGCGATCGCCTCCAGCTCGGGCTTGAAGCTGGCGAGCAGCGCCCAGAGCAGCGGGAAGGCGATCGCCAGCGCCACCGCCCAGGTGAGGACGCTCACGGCGATGGTGGAGGGGCGATAGCGACGCATCATGCCTCCAGCGACCGGCCGACGAGCTTGATGAGGAAGAAGGCGAGGATGTTGGCGAAGATCACCGCCACGACACCCGCCGCCGAAGCGACGCCGACGTCATATTGCAGCATCACCTGCGAGTAGATGAGGTAGGCGAGGTTGTTGCTCGCCCGCCCGCCGCCGGTCGTCACGAAAATCTCCGCGAACAGGCTGAGCAGGAAGATCGTCTCGATCATCAGCACGATCACGATCGGCCGGGCGAGGTGCGGCAGCGTCAGCAGGCGGAAGATCGCCCAGGACGACGCGCCGTCCAGCTCGGCCGCCTCGCGCTGCTCGCGATCGAACGACTGGAGCGACGTCAGCAGGATCAGGCAGGCGAACGGCAGCCATTGCCACGCGACGATCAGACTGATCGACACCAGCGGCGCGTGCGAAAACCAGTCGAACGCGTCGATGCCCGCCAGGCCCGACAGATAGGCCAGGAACCCGGCTACCGGCTGCATCATCAGGTTCTTCCAGAGGAGCGCCGCGACCGGCGGCATCACGAAGAACGGCGAGATGACGAGCAGGCGCAGCGCGCTGCGCCCCACGACCACCCGTTCGAGCAGAAGGGCGACACCAAGACCGGCGAGGATGCTGATCGCCAGCACCAGGCCGGTGAGCAAAAGCGTGTTGCCGAGCGCCGGAAGGAAGCCCGGATCCGTCACCAGCCGCGTGTAATTGGCAAGGCCGACGAACCCCCGCCCCTCGCCCCCCAGCAGGCGATACTCGATCAGCGAATAATAGATCGTCGGGATCAGCGGCAGAATCGCACAGACCAGCAGCAGCAGGATCGCCGGCGCCATCAGCAGGCGGCCCTGCAGGCGCAGATAGGCGCGGCTCGCGGCCGGGGAAGCTGGCGCGCTCACTTGTAATATCCCGCGGCGGCCATGTGGCGACGGGTCGCGGCCTGCGCCTCCGCCAGTGCGTCTTCCGCCGAAATCCGCCCGGCGACGGCGGCGGCGAACTGCTGGCCAACCTCGGTGCCGATGCCCTGGAACTCGGGGATCGCGGCATATTGCACCCCGACATAGGGCACCGGCTTCACGGTCGGCGAGCGGGGGTTGGCGGCGCTGATCGCCTTCAGCGTGATGTCCGCGAACGGCGCGACCTTGCGATAGTCCGGATTGGCATAGAGCGACTTGCGGGTGCCCGGCGGAACGGCGAGCGGGCCGAGCCGCCGGCTGACCAGCTGCTGGTATGCCGGGCCGGCGGCCCAGCGGATGAACGCCTTTGCCGCGTCGCTCTTCTTTGAGCTGCTGGGAATGGCGAGCGCCCAGGTCCACAGCCAGCTCGACGACCGCCCGAGACCTTCGTCCGGCGGCCCGGCAAAGCCGGTGTCTGGCGCCACGGTAGAGGATTTCGGATCGCTCAGGAATGGCGCGGCGACCGTCGCATCGACCCAGATCGCGCATTTCCCCTGGGAGAACAGCGCCAGATTCTCGTTGAACGAGTTGGATGAGGCACCCGGCGGGCCATAGGCACGCATCGCGCCGACATAGGTGGTCGCCGCCCTGCGCCATTCGGGCGTGTCGAACTGCGGCCGCCACTGTTCGTCGAACAGGCGCGCGCCATAGGCGTTGGCCATCGCGGTGATGACGACCATGTTCGCGCCCCACCCCGCCATGCCGCGCAGGCACAGGCCGTAGACGCCCTCCTTCGGCCGGTGGAGCTTCGAGGCGGCGTCGATCAGGAATTCCCAGGTCGGCGCCTCGGGCATGGCGAGCCCGACCTGGCGGAACAGGTCGGTGCGGTACATGGTGATCGAGCTTTCGCCGTTGAACGGCGCGGCATATTGCACGCCCCTGTCGCTCACGACGTCGCGCACCGGGGCGATCAGGTCCGCGGCCTGATAGGCATCGCCCAGATCGTCGAGCGGCGCGAGCCAGTTGCGCCCGGCCCACACCGGCACCTCATAGGCGCCGATCATCACGATATCATATTGCCCGCCGCGGATGGCGACGTCGGTCGTCACGCGCTGGCGCAGGATGTTCTCTTCCAGCACCACCCATTTCAGGCGGATCGCCGGATTGTCCTTCTCGAACTCGCGGGAGAATTCGCGGAGGCGGACCATGTCGCCGTTGTTGACGATCGCGACCGTCAGCGTCGTGCGTTCGCCGCCGCCGTCCGAACATGCCGACAGCACGGACAGCGCGAGCCCCGCCAGGGCGACACAGATTGTTCGCATTCCCCCCAACACCCGCTCCGTCCTCCCGGCGCTCCTGTCCGGCGCGTCCTTGTCGGCAGTGAATATCGGCGCTCAACCTGTCGGCATCCTGACAGCCACGACTTTGATTGAAGACAGGTTGGCGTCAGCTATGTGGGGTAGGAACGGGCGCGGGCCGGCATGTCGGCCGCCACGGGGAGGAACGCGGACATGGTTTCGATGTGCGGCGACACGCCACAAGCCGCGCCGCGCCGGTCCTGAGCCAAGGCCGGGGCGATGCGCATCCTGGTCGTCGAGGACACCCGCGATGTCGGCGAGGGGATCGTCGAGAATATCGAGAGCATGGGCCACACCGTCGATTGGGCGCACGACGGCAAGACCGGCGACGAATGGCTGCGCGAGTCGAAGTATCAGCTGGTCGTGCTCGACCTGATGCTGCCGGAAATGGACGGGATCATCCTGCTGAAACGGCTGCGCGAGCGGCGTGACGACACCCCCGTGCTGATCCTTACCGCCCGATCCGGCATCGACGACCGCATCGGCACGCTCGATCTCGGCGCCGACGACTATCTGGTCAAGCCGTTCGACTTCCGCGAGCTTCAGGCGCGCATCCGTTCGTTGCTGCGCCGCCACACCGGCGAGCGGACCAACGAGTTGACGTGCGGGCGGCTGGTATTCGATCGCACTGCCCGGACCGCGCGGATCGACGGCGAGGTGATCAGCCTGACGCGGCGCGAACTGTCGCTGCTGGAGATATTCCTCGCCCGCCAGATGCAGGTGTTCAGCAAGGCCCAGCTGCTGGACCAGCTGTTCGGCTATAACGCCGAGCCGACCGAGAACAGCATCGAGGTGACGGTCGCGCGGCTGCGTCGCAAGCTGACCGGCGCCGGGGTGGAGATCACGACCCAGCGCGGCGTCGGCTATCGCATCGTCGCGACATGATCCGTCCGGGCGTGCAATCGCCGATCGTGCCGGATTCGATCTTCGGCCGGCTCCGCCTGCTGCTGGTCACCGTATTCGCGATCGGCGGCGTCGCCGCGATGATCGCGGCTTGGTTCTTCTCCACCGCCGCAGCGACCGACGCCTATGATCGCCTGCTGATGAGCGCCGCGACGCAGATCAGCGGCGCGATCAGCGTCGATCAGGAGCGCGTCACCGTACTCCCGCCCGATTCGGCGTTCGAGACGCTCGCCCAGTCGACCGGCGACCGCTTCTTCTACGCCGTGCGGGGGCCGGCGGGCGACCTGCTGACCGGCTATCCTTCGCTCGCCGTGGAGGCGCCGCGCCCGGCCGACGGCGCGCCGATTCTTGGCTATCGCGATCACGACGGCACGCGGATGCGGATGGTCACGCTCTATCGCCTCGTCGCGTCGCCGACGGTCAACGGCTGGTGCAGCGTGGTCGTCGTCCAGACACTCGATGCGCGCTCCCGCCTGGTCGTGCGGCTGATGGGCAAGATCGGCGCGATCATCCTGTTCGTCGGGGCGCTCGGATGCTTCGCGTCGCTCCAGGCGGTGCGCCGTGCGCTGCTGCCGGTCGACCGGATCGGGCGGGCGCTGGCCGAACGGCGCGCGGCGGACACCGAACCGCTGGTCGTCGACAGCCCGGTCGAGACACGGCCGCTGGTGGAAGCGATCAACATGGCGTTCCACCGCCTGAACGACCGCATGACGCGGCTGCAGGGCTTCGCCGGCTTCGCCGCGCACCAGATCCGCACCCCGCTGACCGCGATCGGCGCGCAGACCGAACTGCTGCTGACCGACCGTACGCACGCCGCGCGCGCGGCGCGGGTCGAACGCATCCGTACCCATATCGCCAAGCTCAGCCGGCTGACCAACCAGCTGCTCGGCCAGACGATGGTCAGCTATCGCGCCGACCGTGTGCCGCACGATCGGATCGCGCTGGCCGACCTGATCCGGCACGCGATGCGCGACGCGATCCCCGAATCGCTCGATCGCGACCTGGCCGTGGAATTCGATGCGCCACGCATGCCGATCTTCGTCGAGGGCGACAGGATGCTGCTGCACGAGGCGCTGGTGAACCTCGTCAGCAATGCGGTGACGCACGGCGCGACCTCGCTGCTCAGCGTGCGGGTGCGCGCCGACGAGCACAGTGCGACGATCGGCGTGGCCGATGACGGCCCCGGCATCGCCCCCGACCTGTGGGACGGCGCCGCGCGCCCGTTCCACATGCCCCGCGTCGATGGCGACGGAGCGGGGCTCGGCCTGTCGATCGCCGCCGATGTCGCGCGCGGCCACGGCTCGGAACTCGCCTTCGCCACGACCGGTGACGGGCTGTTCGAGATCAGCATGACGCTGCGCCGCGTGGCGCCGGCCGGGGACGCGGCGTGAGGCGGGTGGTGGTCTTCGCCGCCGCGTTCGGCCTGCTCGCCGCGGCGCTGGCCTGGGCGATCTGGCGGGCGCCGGAAGGCCCGGCCGGGAATTTCGAGCCGCCCGATGGCGCGATCGTCACCTATTTTGCGGCCCCCCGGCAGGAGGAATCGCTGCCCCTCGTCCTCTCAGGGTCGATCGATGCCGGGTTCATGCGCCCCTTCCTGCTCGCCTTCCAGCGGCACCAGCCGACGATCGCGATCGCCTATATCCAGTCGCGCAGCAACGCGTTCCTCGATCGCGCGCTGGAGACGTGCCATCGCGGCGGCCGGGCGGCCGATCTCTACCTCACCTCCTCGACCGACCATCTCGTGCGGCTGGCGAACGAGGATTGCGCGCAGACCCTGCCCGCCGCCGTCGCCGCCGCCGCGCCGGCGCGCGCGTCGTGGCGCGATCAGGTGATCGCCTTCACCGTCGAGCCGGCCGTGTTCGTCTTCGCCCGCCGCTCGGTCGGGCTGCCCGGACCGGTGCCGACCAACCACAGCCAGCTGCTCGAATGGCTGCGCCGCTTGCCCGCGAACGAAGGGAGGGTCGGCACCTACGACGTCGAAGCCTCCGCCGACGGCTATAATTTCGCGGCGGCGGATTCGCACCAGAAGGCGCTCTACGGCCGTTTGCTGGAGGGGCTCGGCCGGTCGAACGTCCGGCTCTATTGCTGTTCGAACGTGATGGTCGACGCGGTCGATCGCGGCGAGATCCTGTTCGCCTACAACGTGCAGCTGTCCTATGCCTATGCCGCCCAGCGCGCGGGCAGCCGCATCCGCGTCGTACTGCCAAGCGACTATCAGGCGCTTCAGACGGTATCGTTGATGATGCCCAGGGCCGCCCGCTCGCCGGCCTCCGCGCAACTGCTCGCCGCCTTCCTGGTGTCGCCCGAGGCGCGCGAGATTGCGCTGCGCGACCTCGCCCCGCCCGGCGAACCCGCGGCGGCCGGGCGCGCGCGAGCCCGGCAACTGCTCGCACAGGCCTCGGTCACGCCCCTGCTGCTCAGCCTCCAGGACCGCGCCCGTCGCGCGCAGCTGATCCACGAATGGCGGGAAGCGATGAAAGGCCCGGCGACGGCGACCGCCGGCCTGCCCGACCCCGCCCCCGCCGACCCATCCTTTGACCCCGACGACAAGGTTTCCCGATGACGCACATCCCGCTTCGCCGATCGCCCCCGCCCGCCCTGCCGCCGGGGTTCGAGACGCCTGCCTACGACCTCGCCCAAGTGACGCCGGGCATCGTGCATGTCGGGCTCGGCGGTTTCCACCGCGCGCATATGGCGCGGTACACGCACGACCTGATGGGGATCGACCGGCACGCGCTCGGCTGGGGCATCCAGGGTGCCGGCCTGCGGCCCGACGACGCGCCGCTGCTGGAGGCGCTCGGTGCGCAGGAATGCCTGTACACGCTGGTCGAGCGCGAGGGCGATGTCGAGAAGCGCGCGCTGATCGGATCGATCGTGGCGGCGATCGACGCCTCGACGACAACCGCCGCGCTGCTCGCGGCGATCGACGATCCCCGGACGCGGATCGTCAGCGCGACGGTGACCGAAAACGGCTATCACCTCGATCGCGCAACCAGGCGGCTCGACTTCGCCAGCCCGGCGATCGCCGCCGACCTCGCCAGCCCCACCGCCCCGCGCACCCTGCCGGGCCTGCTGGTCGAAGCGTTTCGCCGTCGCCGCGCGGGCGGGCAGGCGGCCTTCACCGCCCTCTCCTGCGACAACATCCAGCACAACGGCAATGTCCTGAAGGCCGCCGTCGTGGCGCTCGCGGCACGTCAGGACGCCGCGCTCGCCGACTGGATCGAGGCGGAGGCGAGCTTTCCCAACACGATGGTCGATCGCATCACCCCGGTGCCGACGGCGGAGGAGATCGCCGCCTTCTCTGCGACGACGGGGCTCGACGACCACGCCGTGCTCCACGCCGAGCTGTTCAGCCAGTGGGTGATCGAGGATCGCTTCGTCGCCAGCCGCCCGGCGTGGGAGAAGGTCGGGGCGCAATTCGTCGAGGACGTCACGCCCTATGAGTTCATGAAGCTGCGGCTGCTCAACGGCAGCCACCTCGCCATCGCCGCGCTGGGCCAGCTTGCCGGTTACGAGACGATCGGCGGGACGATCGCGGACCCGTTGCTGCGCCGCTACATGATCGCGCTGATGGATCGCGAGACCGGACCCACGCTGATGCCGGTGCCGGGCATCGATCTCGCCGAATACAAGCGGACGCTGATCGCCCGCTTCGCCAATCCCGCGATCCGCGACACGACGCAGCGCGTCAACAGCGATGCGCCGGTCAACGTCCTGCTCGATCCGCTGCGCGACCGGGTGGCGGCCGGCGAGCCCTTCGACCTGCTCGCGCTGGGGCTCGCGGCGTGGCTGCGGCGCGCACGCGGCGAGGGCGAGGATGGACGGCCGGTCACGGTCACCCACCCGATGGCCGAGTTGCTCGCGGAAAAGGCGCGGGAAGGCGGCCGAGATGCCGCGCCGCTGCTGTCGATCACGCCGCTGTTCGGCGCGCTGGGCCAGAATCCAGGCGTGGTGGCGACGGTAGGCGATTGGCTGGCCTCGCTCTACGACCTCGGCACGCGGGCGACGATGGCCGAGGCCGCCGAGCGGGGCCTGTTCTAGGGTCAGGGATTTGCGGGAGCGAGATTTTCCGGTTCACCACTGGCTTTTTGGAGGCTGGTGTGGACGCTGGTGTAGCCTGATCCAGCCTATTTCGATGTGCACCAAACCGGCGGCAGGCCAGGCATGTTGGGGGCTTTCTGTTTTATTTCTTCGCAAAGACCGCATGCGATATGTGGCGGACGTGAGGCCACTGGAGCCGTCGGCAGACATGGCAAGATGCTTGACCATATCAAACGTCCGAACCGCGTTGACCCGCTCGAACAGGAAATGGGTGAGCGATTATGGAAACGGCGCTTGAATTTTGTAAAAAATCATTATGAAGCAATGCACTTACAGGTATCGTGCCAGTCTTTGTTCATGCTGGCATCGGCCCTGACAGGGCTGGAACATAGGCAGGCGGCCTATGCGCATGCCATTCATCACGGGTATCGATTCTACAGCTATGGCGATGCCAGCCTGTTGTTACCCGAAAGGTCGTACCGATGATCCTCGCCCTCCTGCTCGCCGCGCAAAGCCAGGTCGCGCCCGCCGAGCCGAAGCCCGAACCGTACCGGCCCGCACCCGCGACGATCGTGGCCGAGCCGGTCGCGCTGTTCATCGCCGCCGCGGATCGCGACCGCGACGGACGAACGTCGCTGGCGGAGTTTCGCCAGGCCGTGGTCGAAACGACCTCGGCCGATCCGCCCTGGCGCGAGCGCGGCGACGCCGGCATCGGCTATATCCAATATTCCGACTGGGCGCTGCGCTGGCTGGGCGATCGCAACGCTGTGCCGACTCCGTTCGAGATCGATCGCAACGGCGACAACCGCGTCACCTTCCAGGAATTCTCCAACCGGATGGAGGCGATCTTCGCACGGTTTGACGCGGACAAGGACGGCGCCGTTTCGCGTGCCGAACTGCTGACGGTACGCGCCAACCCGCTGGGCCGCCCCGAACTCGACCGTCGCGGGAACCCGCGCAAGCGCAGGCGCTAGCATATCATGGCCCTGCCCCGCTAAGCATCCGTACATGGGGGCAAGCCACAACCACGATCACGCGCACGGCCACGGCCATTCGCACGCGCCCAAGGATTTCGGCCGCGCCTTCGCGATCGGCACCGCGCTCAACCTGGGCTTCGTCATCGTCGAGGGGACGTTCGGCATCCTCGCCGATTCGGTCGCGCTGCTGGCGGATGCGGGACACAATCTGTCCGATGTATTGGGGCTACTGATCGCCTGGGGCGCCGCGACGCTCGCCAAGCGGCCGGCATCGGCGCGCTACACCTTCGGGCTGAAGAGTTCGTCGATCCTCGCCGCGCTCGCCAACGCGATCTTGCTGCTGCTCGCGGTCGGCGCGATCCTGTGGGAAACACTGCGCCGGCTGGGCGATCCGCCGCCGGTACAGGGCATGACGGTGGTGGTGGTGGCAACGATCGGCATCGCGATCAACGTCGGGACCGCGCTGCTCTTCGCGCGCGGGCGGCACGGCGACCTCAACATCCGCGGCGCCTATCTGCACATGGCGGTCGATGCGCTGGTTTCCGCGGGCGTCGTCGTCGCCGGACTGCTGATCCTGTGGACCGGTTTCGTATGGATCGACCCGCTGGTCAGCCTGGTGATCGTCGGGGTGATCCTGTGGGGCACATGGGGGCTGTTCCGCGATTCGCTGGGCATGGCGTTGCAGGCGGTGCCGCCGGGGATCGATCCGGCCAAGGTCGCCGCGACGCTGGAAGGGCTGCCCGGCGTCGCGCGCCTGCACGATCTGCACATCTGGCCGATGTCGACGACCGAGAACGCGCTGACCGCGCATCTGGTGATGCCCGGCGGCCATCCCGGCGACGCCTTCCTGAACGACCTCCAGCACCGGCTCGACCATGATTTCGGTATCGGCCAAGCGACCGTGCAGATCGAGACGGGCGAGGACGGGTGCGGCATCCACGCGCATTGATCGCCGGTTTCGCGCTCCGCACCTTCCGCCCCGGCGACATGGGGATGATCACCGCGCGGCAGGCGCTACTCTATGCGGAGAACCAGAGCGAGATTTGGGAATTGGCGTTTTCCCGCTAACAGCCCGCTCCATGCCTCCCCGTTTCGACTTCAGCATCGCCGCCACCGATGGCCGCGCGCGCACCGGCACGATCGCGATGCAGCGCGGCGATATCCGTACGCCGGCCTTCATGCCGGTCGGCACCGCCGCCACCGTCAAGGCGATGAAACCCGCCGACGTGCGGGCGACCGGCGCCGACATCATCCTGGGCAACACCTATCACCTGATGCTGCGCCCCGGCGCCGAGCGGATGGCGCGGCTGGGCGGGTTGCACGGCTTCATGGGCTGGGACCGCCCGATCCTGACCGATTCGGGCGGCTATCAGGTGATGAGCCTGGCCGACCTGACCAAGCGCAGCGAGGAGGGCGTGTCGTTCAAGTCGCACCTCGACGGATCGCGCCACATGCTCAGCCCCGAACGCTCGATCGAGATCCAGCGCCTGCTGGGGTCGAACATCACCATGGCGTTCGACGAACTGGTGCCGACGACCACCAGCCGCGAGGTGCAGGCCGCAGCGATGGAACGGTCGATGCGCTGGGCAAAGCGCAGCCACGAAGCCTTTTTCGCCGCAGAGCATCATGCCGCCGGCAACGCGATCTTCGGCATCCAGCAGGGCGCGCTCGACCAAGGGCTGCGCAAGGCGTCGGCCGATGCGCTGATCGCCATCGGCTTCGACGGTTATGCGGTCGGCGGCCTCGCGGTGGGCGAAGGGCAGGAGGCGATGTTCGCGTGCCTCGATTATGCGCCGCAACAGCTGCCCGCCGAAAAGCCTCGCTACCTGATGGGCGTCGGCAAGCCCGACGATATCGTCGGCGCGGTCGAGCGGGGCATCGACATGTTCGATTGCGTCCTGCCGACACGATCGGGTCGCACGGGGCAGGCGTTTACGCGGGGCGGGCCGATCAACATCCGCAACGCGAAGTTCGCGGAGGACACCGGGCCGCTCGACCCGACATGCGCCTGCACGGTGTGCGGGACGTGGAGCCGCGCCTACCTCCACCACCTCGTCCGCGCCGGCGAGATATTGGGCGCGATGCTGATGACCGAGCACAATCTCGCCTTTTACCAGGCGCTGATGGCGGATCTGCGCGCGGCGATCGCTGAACGGCGGCTTTCCGCATTTGCCAATGGCTTCCGCGCCGAATATCGCACGGCAAAAGGAGAGTGAGCGTGTCGGACGATACCCCCAACGAGATCGTCGCCGCGGCGAAGGACGCCAAGGCGCGCAAGGCCAGACCGGAGCCGAAGAAGGGCCAGTGGCCGCTGAAGGCGATCGGGCTGGGCGTGGGCATCGGATCGGCGGCGGTGGCGGCGGCACTTCTCTATGCCAACCGCGAGAAGAACGGCGACAAGGACGACTGACACCGCCATCCGTTGACTTAACCATCTTGCGTGCCACGCCGGGACGCGCCCGAAAACGCTGGCGAAATCGTTGAGGTTTGCCGCTAACGGGCTTGGTCGTGATCGCTCGTTGGTTTTCCGGATCGGGTCGCGGCGCGCTGGCCGCGCTGGGCGTGGCGCTGGCCGGCGCCGGCTTTTCCGCGCATGCCGGGCTGGCCCCGCCCGATGGCCCTGCGGACCGCGAACGCGCAGCGCCACCGCGCGGATATGAGGCGCAGGATCACTTCCCGGGCGCCGCTCTGCTCTATGCCGACGAACCCGAGGCGCCGGTGCCAGGCGTGACCGGCACGGTCGATCTGCCCGACCTGCCCGCCGACGCGGTCGACCTGGGCCACGACGACGGCATCCGTCCCGCCGCCCCATTCGTGCTGCGTGGCAGCCAGGTCGACAAGGCGCGGGCGCTGCAGTGCCTGACGACAGCGATCTATTACGAGGCGGCGAGCGAGCCCGACGACGGGCAGGCGGCGGTCGCCCAGGTCATCCTGAACCGCGTACGCCATCCGACATTTCCGGCGACGGTGTGCGGCGTCATCTATCAGGGCAGCGACAGGCCGGTGTGCCAGTTCAGCTACGCCTGCGACGGCGCGATGGCGCGGGTTCCGAGCCAGTCGGCCTGGGAACGGGCACGGCGGGCGGCGGCGCGGGCGCTGGCCGGCCATGTCTTCGCGCCGGTCGGGCTGGCGACGCATTACCATACCTATGCGGTCACCCCGTCGTGGAACCGCAGCCTGGTGATGACCGGGGTGTTCGGCGCGCACCTGTTCCACCGCTGGAAGGGCTGGTGGGGCACGCCGGCGGCATTCCGCCAGGTCTATCTGGGCGGCGAGCCGATGCCCGGGCCGCTGACGAAGATCGCCGCCGCGCCGGTGACGCCGACCGCCGACCCCGCAGTCGCCGCGACCGCCGCCGCGCTGCTCGCCCAGCCCCCCACCCCGACGCCTCAGGTCCAGCCCGAACATGTCGCGAGCGGCGCGGTGAAGGAACAGTTCGCCGACGATTCACAGGTGCTCGAACGCTGGAAGGATTCGGGCAAGCCGCTGCGCTGAGACGCGAAAAGACCCCCGCCTGTCGCCGGCGGGGGCCGTTTCCTCATTCGCGCCGATCATCAGCGACGGCGGTGATCCCCACGATGATCTCGATCCCGCCGTTCGTAGCGAACCTTGGCCGACAGCGCATCGAAGCGGCGGTTCAGGTCGCGGCGCTCCCACTGGTTCAATCCGCCCGCACGATAGCGCTGTTCAAGCCGGACGAGGCCTCGGAATTCGTTGCGGAGCCGCTTTGCCTCGGCACGGTTCAACTGGCCGCTGCGCACGCCCTGATCGATACGATGGTCGAGGTTCGCCTGGCGCGCGCTGACCGACTGCCACGGCTGGGCGCTGGCGACACCGGGGACCGCGGCGATGGCGATGCCCAGGCCGGCGATCATCAGCTTGAAGGTCTTCATCGTCTTCACTCCTCTGTCACACCCCTTGGTCGGGATGAGCAGAAGGTGGGCGGCGCGTGTCGCAGGCGATTGTCGCGAAAGCCGCAAAAGTGTCGCGTGACTGTCGCGGGCCGGCGGGTTCGTTCAGTTAGAGCGGTTTTCGATCAGTCTGCATCATAGCCGCAGGCGGCGAAGTAATTGGCGCACTCCTGCGGCGAGTAGAGATCGAGGATGCGGCCGATGGCATTCCACAAGCCGTGGATGGTGCGTTCGGCGGCCTTTCGCAGATGGGCTTTCAGCTTGGAGAAGGCCTGCTCGATCGGGTTGAA
This sequence comes from Sphingomonas sp., assembly GCF_035910975.1. Lineage (GTDB taxonomy): Bacteria > Pseudomonadota > Alphaproteobacteria > Sphingomonadales > Sphingomonadaceae > Sphingomonas. The sequence continues at coordinate 20 of NZ_JAMHWM010000032.1, read as the reverse complement.
GTCCGGGCTGTAGGGCGGGA
>NZ_JAMHWM010000031.1:0-1025 GCF_035910975.1 Sphingomonas sp. | reverse complement strand
CTGACTGCGCTGGAAAAGCTGTCGATCGAGCTGAAAGAAAAGGAAGAAGAACTTTCACGCAAGAACGGCACGTCACGACTGGCTGAGGTTCGGGCGCTCAACGAAGAGGCAAAGAGCCTGGTCGCCGCCATCGAGTTGCGCAAAGGGTTTGCCGAAGCGAAGGCGTCGGAATTGGCCGCGGCGGTCGCTGTCGATGCTGCGCGCAAGTCCACGGTCGATTCGTTGCTCGGCGAGGCCGAGGCAGTCGAGGCCCAGGTCAAAGCACTTAAGCAGGAGACCGAAGCCATCGGCGTCACCGGCGTGGCGCTGGCGCTGCTGACGAACAAGCGCGTCGATGACCAGATCCAGGCGTTGAAGAACAAGGCGACCGTGGCCGACTCCGGCGACGAAGTCGAGGCGATCAAGCGGCAGATTCGCGCGCTTGAGGCGCTGAAGGAAGCCAGGATTGGCAACGCGCAAGCAAACGTCGCGGCCGATTTCGCCAAGGAAAGCGCGGACGCAGCGAAGAAGTCAGCCGAAGAGTGGCAGAAAGCCTATGACCAAATCGGCCAGGGGCTTACGGACTCACTGTTCCGGGCGGCCGAGTCTGGGAAGTCGTTTTTCCAGACCCTGCGCGACTCGATCAAGGGCATGTTCAACAACCTGGTCTTGAAGCCGATCATCCAGGCCAGCGTCGGCTCGCTGACGAACGCCATCGGGCTTACCGGGTCGGCAAGCGGGGCCGCTGGCGGGGCGCAGTCGGCGCTTGGTTCGCTGGGGTCTCTCGGTAGCGCGGCGAACAACCTGGGCTCTCTGTACACCGCCATCTTCGGCAGCGGGGCGACGTTGGCGAGCGTGGGCGGCGGGATCACCGCGGCCGGCGGGATCACCGCAGGGACAATCGGCGCGGCGCAGGCCGGCGGGCTCGCGTTCGGAACAGGCGCTGGCGCGGCGCTGGGCGGCGGCACGGCATTGACCGGCGCGGGGGCGGTGGTAGCCGGCGGCGGAACGGCGGCAGCGGGCGCCGTTGGCGGCCTGTATACCGC
>NZ_JAMHWM010000030.1:0-1621 GCF_035910975.1 Sphingomonas sp. | reverse complement strand
CTCGCGGCCCGCCCGGCTTCTCGGCCTGCCCGAGCCGGATCGGGAGACGCTGGAGCGGCTGCTGACCGCCGCCGTGCGCGTGCCGGATCACGGCAAGCTCGAGCCCTGGCGCCTGATCGTCCTGCGCGGCGTCGCCCTTGGCCGCTTTTCCCGCGCGATCCGCGATCGCGCCGAGGTGACGGGCCAGGATGGCGAGAAGGGCGCGCTCGCGTTCGAACAGGCGCCGGTCGCGGTCGCGGTGGTGGCGAGCCCGGTCGAGAGCGAGAAGGTGCCGCAGGTCGAGCAGACGCTGTCCGCCGCGGCGGTGGCGCTGTCGCTCCTGAACGCGGCGCTGGCCGAAGGCTGGGGCGCGAACTGGCTCACCGGCTGGCCCGCCTATGACGTGGAGCTTCGGGAGAAGGAGCTCGGCCTCGCCGACCACGAATGGATCGTGGGCTTCATCCATATCGGGACCGGGGTGGGCGAGGTGCCGGATCGGCCGCGACCCGACCTCGCGAAGATCGTCACCTGGGCTGACTGACGGAAACGGGTTGACCGGGGCGGATTGAACCGGGAGCCGCGGCGGGGGAGTGTGATGGGCTTGATCGTGGATTTCGGCCGGGCGCTCGGCCAGATGGGCGATCCCAGATTTCTGCGCGTTCTGTTCGGCTCCCTCGCGCTCACCATCGTCGCGCTGGCGCTGGTGTTCTGGGCCGTCATGCTCACGCTCGGCTGGATTCTGCCCGGAACGGTGACGCTGCCCTGGGTGGGGCAGGTCAGCTTCGTCGACGATCTCGTCTCCTGGGCCGCGGTAGGGCTGATGCTGGCGCTATCGGTGTTCCTGATGGTGCCGGTCGCCGCGGGCGTGGTCGGCTTCTTCCTCGATGCGATCGCCGCGGCGGTGGAGGCGCGGCACTATCCGGCGCTTCCGCCGGTCACGGACCTGCCGATTGGCCAGCAGATCGGCGACGCGCTGCGCTTCGCGGGCATCGTCGCCGGCGTCAATATCGTCGCCTTCGCGCTCTATCTCGCCTTCCCGCCGCTCGCCCCGGTCATCTTCGTACTGCTGAACGGTTATCTGCTCGGGCGGGAATATTTCCAGCTCGTCGCGGCGCGGCGGCTCGGTTTCGCGGCCGCCACGGCGATGGGCAAGAGGCATTTCTGGCGCATCTGGATCGCCGGCATACTCATGGCCGTGCCGCTGACGATCCCGATCCTGAACCTGTTCGTGCCTATCTTCGGCGTGGCGGTGTTCACCCACCAGTTCCACCGGCTGAGCTAAGCGGTTCGCGGGAAACGGCAATCGGCATGACTAAAAGACCGCCGGCCCTCACGGGCTCCGGCGGTCTGAAAACGAACCCGTCAGAAGTGTGACGTTCAGCGAGTCGGGCGACGCCGCCTGGTCTCTACGCGAACCGGCACCTTCGCCGACTGAGCCGCGGAGAGCCGCGCCACGAAATAGGCAAGCAGCGCGGCGGCGGCGCCCAAAAGTGGCAGGGTCGTCGGAATGCTCACGTCGCTGGCCTCCCAAAGTTTGCGATCTTGTTGGTCGCGATCAATCATCGCGTGACGAGGCTAGCACGATTTGCACCAAAGTCGATTGGTGATTCACGCCTGGCGCGAGAGCGAGTGGCGAGTTGCT
>NZ_JAMHWM010000029.1:0-1251286 GCF_035910975.1 Sphingomonas sp. | reverse complement strand
CGCAGCACCCCAATGATCTGATCCTCGGTAAATCGGCTTCGCCGCATCGCTCGTCTCCATCTGACGAGCTAACTTACCAATGGCATGAATTCTGGGGAGCAGGTCAGACGGTACTTTTTCACTACAGCCAAAATCAAATTTTAGCTTTGAATAAATCTTGCGGGCCAATGAAGAGCGGTGCTCTCGATCGGATGAATCGGTGGCATCTGACGTTGACGTACTCCCGTGATTGTTGCCATTCAGAGGCAGAGTCCGCTTCCTCGATGATGGTTGTTTGAGGTGATGCCAACCTGTCTGAGGGCATGGCCCCAGCCAGGTTGGCCGGCGATCCCGGCGGGGGTACCCACCCGGTTTCGAGTGTGGCCTCACGTGGTGGGAGTCGCGCCGCCAGGCGTCGAGCCCGAACCGGGCACGGGCCAGCGCTCTTCGGTCCATCCGGCAACACCATAGGTGCCCTGGTGCCCAAGGCGCGCTTGCATCGGCCAGCAGCGTCCTCAGCCGGCCATTCTATTCGCCTATCCTGCGCTAGCGTCCGGCCTCGGATGCCTGCGGGCCGCCATATTTGGATTTCCACCTGTAGAATGTCGCCGAACGGAATCCGTGGCGGCGGGACGCATCCGCTGTCGCCATGCCCGCTTCCTGTTCCTTCAGGATCGCAATGATCTGCTCTTCGCTGAACCAGCCGCGCTTCATCCTCGTCCGACTCCTTCGTGTCGGACTCCACTCAAAATCGGTCACATTTCAGGGAAGCACGTCAGCGCCTCCGGCAAACCCGGCAACCACCGCAAGCTTTACCGGCCAGCGACAGTAAAGCACCGGGTCGCGTGCCTCATCGCGATCAGAGGAAGTTGTTCGGCCATATGATCGACCGCCACATGTGTGCGCTCGGCGAGCCGTCGAAGCCCAGCCCCTCTTCCGGTTCGCGAAAATGCCGACCGATTATGTCGGCAAATATCTCGGGGTCGATTGGGGTGTACCCGTCGAAGAAATAGATATCGTTGATCGTAACCTGGCGCGCGATACCATAATGTTCATGGTTGCGTGCGTACTCGGCGTCCCGCCTGATATATTCCGGCGGCTGGAAATCAGCGCCAAAAAATCGATTATAGCTTTCGGGATAGGTGTAACCCGCGGCCTCATCTGAAAAATAGCGCAGCGACTGATGATACTTCACCGCAAAGGCGACCTCTTCGTCCACGTACGGCGCGATCATCTGGGCGCCCCAATAGCCATGATCGGACCGGATCAGGCAGGCATTGGAGATGTCGTGCAGCAAGCATGCCAGCACAGTCTTGCCGTCGTAGCCGTCATCCAGCGCACGCTTGCCGCTCATCATTAGATGGCGGAAGGTCATATCCATGAAGCGGAGGCGGAAAAAATCCATGAGCTTTGGTCGCTCGGGCATACGCGGCAGCAACGGATTGTCGCCCATCATGAACACATGATCCTGGTCCATGCGGGCCATCATCTGCGGCTCGGGATTATCGATGCCGGTGCCCATCAGCGCGATAGGCGGCGGGACGATCATACGCTCCCGACCGGCTTGAGGAAAAAGATCATCCATGCACATCGCGATCACCTCTCGCAGCATAGCGACGGGCAAGCCCGGCACATGCCATTAATTGAACCTGATGAAAAATCATGAGCGGCAGCAGGATCAGACCCAGATCAGGACCGGGGAAGATCAGCCGCGCCATGGGGACGCCTTGTACCAGCGACTTCTTGGTGCCGCAGAACTGCAGAGCGATCGCATCCGGTCGAGCGAGCCCCATCGCACGACCGAGCAGCGCGGTAGTCAGGAGCATGAGCCCGAGCAGCAGCAGGCAGATTGCCAGCACCACCATGAGTGCTCCTTCATCAACCCGCCGCCACAGCCCCCCGATTACCGCCGCCGAGAACGCACTGTAGACCGCCAGCATGATCGTCCCCCGATCGAGCAGCGTTCCCGCCGTCTTGTGCCGCCGGATAAAGCCGCCGATCCAGGGCTCTAGCAGGTTCCCGAGAATGAACGGCAGCAGGATCTGGAGCACGATGGCGCCTGCCGCCGTGCCGTCCGCATGCGCCGATCGGCCGATGGTGAACCCAACCAGCAGCGGCGTGACGAGTACGCCCAGCATCTGCGAGGCAGAGGCCGACGCGATCGCCGCTGCGACATTGCCCCGCGCTAATGAGACAAAGGCGATGGCCGACTGCACGGTCGAGGGAAGCACGGACAGATAGAGCAGCCCAATAATCAGCGGCTTGGCCAGCAGCGTCTTGGGGAGCAGCGCGGTGAGCGCGAGCGTCAGAAGCGGGAACAGCAGAAAGGTCGCGCCGAGAATGGCCAGGTGTAGCCGCCAGTGACGCAGGCCCGCGAACGCCGCACTTCTCGACAGCTTCGCCCCGTGGACAAAGAACAGCATTGTCACCATGGCGCTCGACACGAGGCCTACCACCCGCGCACCGCCGCCGTGCACCGGGAGCAGCGTCGCCAGCACGACCGTGGCGAGGATTGCGGCGACGAAAGGATCGGGGACCAGTGAAGCGACCCGCTTCATCATGTCGCGATGCACCTCGTCAATTCCCGCCATCCGCGGCCGCGCGATCCAGCCAGGGACGGATCGCGTCCACCAGATACGGTACTGTATCCTCCCGCAGCCCGGCGATGTTGATGCGTCCGTCGCTTGCCATATAGATGGCGCTGTCGTGCCGGGCTTGGGTGACGTCGGCAGGCGTGAGCGGCAGCAATGCGAACATGCCGCGCTGCTGCCCGATGGACGCGAGACGCGGATGCGCCGCGCCGAGGACCGCGCGAACGGCATTGATCCGGCTACGCATGGTCGCCAGTTCGGCTTCCCACGAGGCCGCGAGTTCCGGATCGTCGAGGATGATCCGCACCACTGCCGCGCCGTGATCCGGGGGCATCGACCAGGCTGCACGCGCGATAGCCAGCAGGTTCCCGCGCGCGATCCCGGCCGCCTCCGCCGTCGGGGCCTGGATCAACAACGCCCCCACACGATCGCGATAAAGCGCGAAGTTCTTGTCACAGCTGTACGCCAGCATCGCATCGGGCACGCTGGCGAATATCGCGCGGGTCGACTCGGCATCGGCGTCAAGGCCGTCTCCAAGCCCGTGATAAGCGAGGTCGACGATCGGCAGCAGCCGCCGCTCAACGATGATGCCGATCAGCCTTTGCCACTGGGCACGCGAAAATCCGGCACCTGTCGGGTTGTGGCAGCAGCCGTGGATGAGGATCGCATCGCCCACCGCCGCACCTTCCAGCGCCGCCATCATCTCGTCGAACAACAGCTCGCTTGTGACCGGATCGTAAAAAGGGTGCGCAACGATTGGAACGCCGGACGCGTTGAATATCGGTGCATGGTTCGGCCATGTCGGCGTACCGATCCATATGCGTCCCCCTGGACTGGCACGGTGGTACAGCTCGGCCGCCAAGCGCAGGGCACCGCCGCCGCCGGGGGTTTGGACGCCGATCAGCGGGCCGCCGATTTCGGCATCCTCGCCAAGGACGAGATGGGCTATCCGGGCGACGAAGCGGATGTCGCCGTCGCTCCCGAGGTAACCCTTAGTCGCTTGTTCGACGAGCAGCCGGCGCTCCGCCTCCTTGACCGCCGCAGGTATGGTACAGACACCGAATTCGTCTCGATAAACTCCCACGCCGAGATCCAGCTTGTCCGTACGCGGGTCGGATGCAAACTCCTTGATAAGGGCGAGCAGTGCGTCCGCGGGCTGCGGGACCAAAGCGGCGAATGCGGAGGCCGCAGTAATGGGGGCGAGATCGTTCATGGCCGGAATCTACCGCCTTCTGGACGAAGCGGGCTTGTCAGCTATGCCGATGCGCGGCAGTCTATTGAAACATTCAATTCACGATAAGGATGAAATGTGAATAACCTGGACGATGTCGATGTCCGTATCTTGCGCGCTCTGCAGCGCGACGGCACCCGATCGTCCGCTTCACTCGCGGAAACTGTAGGCGCGTCGCAGGCCTCTTGCTGGCGGCGCATCAAAGCGTTGGAGGAGCGGGGCATTCTGGGCGGCGCGGTGCGCCTGCTGAATCCAAAAGAGATGGGACTCACGGTAAACGTTTTCTGTGACATCCGCCTACATGACCATGAACCGGCGACCTATTTAAATTTTCGCGGTTTCGTCCAAAGCCGATCAGAGATCGTCGAGTGTTTTTCAATGTCGGGTGAGTGGGATTATTTGCTAAGGATACTAACAAGAAGCGTAGAAGAATATGAAAATTTTATTATGAAAATATTATTCGTTCACCCTTCTGTGAAGACAGGATCATCGCGATTTGCACTCGCAATGGTCAAGTACACTACGGCACTGCCTATCTGAAAAGTGAAAATAATTAAAAAATCCTATATTTTGATATATAGCTCACTTATAAAAATAATTTGATATAAAGAACTATTGAGTTACGTTGAAAAATAACATGGGAGATTTCTCAGTTTTCACCGAGAATTGATAGATGCTTCCTCCGCCCCCGGCTGACAGTCTGGAGGCAACGGACTGGTCGACTTTGAATTACTCAGCGTGATCCGCATCTGGCATTTTCGGCAAGCCCAGCCATCACATGCCGGGATCAAGGACCCTGGACCGATCGATATTCAGGCCGTTTCGGCCTTCAAATGGCGGCTTCACGCGCTTCCGGTGCTCACGTACCGGAAAGTACGCTGCGTTCCGGTTCAAGCAAAACCGCCATTTTCGGCTGAGTCTGCCCTGAATGTCGATCGGCACTAGGTAAAAGCAGCGATGCATCGCCATACGAGTAAAAACGGTATTCGTTTTCAATCGCGTAAGCGTAAGCATCTTTCATACGTTCCACCCCCATCAGTGCCGATACCAGCATGAACAGCGTCGATCGCGGAAGGTGGAAGTTGGTTACCAGCCCGTCGATTCCCCGAAAGCGGTAGCCGGGCGTGATGAAGATCGCGGTATCGCCCTCGAACGGGCGGACGATGCCGTCGTCGCCGACGGCGCTTTCGATCAGGCGCAGGCTGGTCGTGCCGACCGCGATCACCCGGCCGCCGGCGGCGCGGACGGCGTTGAGGCGGTCGGCCGTCGCGGCGTCGATGCGGCCCCATTCGGCATGCATCCGGTGATCGGCGGTGTCGCTGGCCTTGACCGGCAGGAAGGTGCCCGCCCCGACGTGCAGGGTCAGCGTGGTATGGCCGATCCCCGCACCTTCCAGCGCCTTCATCAGATCGGGCGTGAAGTGCAGCGCGGCGGTGGGAGCGGCGACCGCGCCAGGTTCGGCGGCGAACATCGTCTGGTAATCGTCGGCGTCGCGCGCGTCGGTCGGGCGTTTCGCGGCGATATAGGGGGGCAGGGGCATCCGCCCGGCGCGTTCGAGCAGCAGTTCGACGGGTTCTTCGCCAGCGAAATCGAGCGCGAAGCTGCCGTCCTCCGCCCGGTCGCCCGCGATGGCGGAGACGGCGTGGCCGAAATCGATTGCGTCGCCGTCACGCAGTCGCTTGGCGTTGCGGATGAACGCGCGCCAGCGGCGCGGCCCCTCGCGCTTGTGCAGCGTCGCGCCGATCTTCGCCTCGCCCCGCGTCCCCTCCAACTGTGCCGGGATCACCCGCGTGTCGTTGAACACCAGCAGGTCGCCTGCGCGAAGCTGCGAGGGCAGATCGGCGACGCTCAGGTCGCGCATTTCCGCGCCGTCGAGCACCAGCATTCGCGCCGCGTCGCGCGGGCTCGCCGGGCGCAGCGCGATCCGCTCCGCCGGCAGCTCGAAATCGAAAAGGTCGACGTTCATCTGGCGCGCGTCACCGCGCCGGCGGCACCCTGCGGCCAGGGCCCGGCGGCAGCGTCTCCGGCGCGACCATCACCGGCGCGGGCGGGGGCGAGGCATAGGCCGGCGGATTGTCGGCGGCGATCCAGGCGTGGAGGACGCGCGTCGGATTCTCCGGCGGCTCGCCCCGCTCGATCGCGTCGACATATTGCATGCCGTCCAGCACGCGGCCGAACACGCTGTATTTCTGGTCGAGCGACAGGCGCGGCACGAACATGATGAAGAACTGGCTGTTGGCGCTGTTCTCCGCCTTGTCCTTCTGCTCCTGGGTGGCGCCTTCGGGTGCGCCCTCTCGCGCTGCGGAGACGGCGCCGCGCACGTGGGGCAAATAGTTGAACTCCTTGGGCACGTCGGGCAGGTCAGACCCGCCGGTGCCGTCGCCCTTGGGGTCGCCGGATTGCGCCATGAACCCCTCGATCACGCGGTGGAACAGCACGCCGTCATAGAATTTGCGCCGGGTCAGCGTCTTGATCCGCTCGACCATCTGCGGCGCCACGTCGGGCCGCAGCCAGATCGTCACCCGCCCGCCGTTCGACAGGTCGAGCAGCCAGAGGTTGTCCTTGTCGGTGGTCGCCGGTGCCGGTGCCCGCCCCGGTACGGTCAGCAGCTGCGCCGCCGCCGGAACGGCCGTCATCATCGCCAGTCCCGCGCACATCGCCGAAATCAAACGCATTCTTGCAAAACCCCAACCCGCATCACGCCCGCGCCATAACAGCAACGCGGCTTGCCGCACAATGAATGCCCGAAAGGGCGGGAATATGTCAGCCGCGATCGCCCTTCAGGCCGATCTCGCGGACGCGCGCATCGACCTCCGCCTTCACCGGCGGGGTGACGAACTTGGCGATGTCACCGCCGTACATCGCGATCTCCTTTACCAGCCGGCTGGCGATTGGCTGGAGCGAGACGTCGGCCATCAGGAACACCGTCTCGATACGGGCATTCAGCTGCTGGTTCATGCCCGCCATCTGATATTCATATTCGAAATCGGCGACGGCGCGCAGGCCGCGCACGATCACGCTGGCGCCTTCCCGCTCGGCGAAGTCCATCAGCAGCGAATCGAAACCGACGACGTGGATCTCGCCGCCCACGGCATCGACCTCGCGCCGCACCATCGCCATCCGCTCCTCGACCGAGAACATCGGCGACTTCGACGGATTGGTGGTGACGCCGACGACCAGCCGGTCGACCAGCTTCGCCCCGCGCCGGATGATGTCCATGTGCCCGAGCGTGATCGGGTCGAACGTGCCGGGATAGACGCCGATGCGAATGGTCATGTTGAAATTACCTCAAGAACGAGATGGCGTTCGCCGATGATGGCTCGGACATATGTCGTGCTGTCAGGTGCATTGAGCGGATGGACACACACCGTCAAACCCCCGCCTGCGCGACAGGTGTAGTTCAAAGCGTCGGAAAGCATCTGCCTCACCTGATCGAGGCAGGCCCTCGAACCCGTTCGGAGTTCACGGCTTGACCGTGGCCCTGCCGATGTCTGGAGGTTGGTGCCTGTCATTCCTTCGCAGGCGCCCTGTTCGACAGCTTTCGTCACGACCCAATCGCGGCGCTCCGCTTCCGCCCAGACCAGGACGCCGCCAAGGAAGACAATGCACAAGCCGACCAGCGTGATGCCCCAGAAGGCGATCACCTTGATCGTCAATGGTCCCGTTCCGTGATGTACCGCGCTACCGCGCGCAGCACGTCGGCCTCGGGGCCGTAAGCGCGCAGATGCTCGATCGCCTGGTCGACCAGCATCGCTGCCTGTTCGCGGGCGCGGGTCACGCCCAGCAGCGACAGGAATGTCTCCTTGCCCGCCGCCGCGTCCTTGCGCAGCGCCTTGCCGGCCACCGCCTCGTCGCCCTCGGCGTCGAGCAGGTCGTCGGCGATCTGAAAGGCGAGGCCGATATCGCGGGCATAGCCGCGCAGCGCCCGGCGTCCGTCGGGCTGCACGCGGCCCAGGATCGCGCCGGCCTCCACCGCGCAGGCGATCAGAGCGCCGGTCTTCATCGCCTGCAGCCGGGTGACGGTGGCGAGGTCGAAGCTGGCCTTCTCCGCCTCCAGGTCCATCATCTGGCCGCCGGCCATGCCCGCCGGTCCGGCGGAGGCCGCCAGGCAGGCGATCAGCTCGACGCGGACGAACGGATCGGGATGCGCGCCCTCGTCCGCCAGCCATTCGAAGGCGAGCGCGTGGAGGCAGTCGCCGGCCAGGATCGCGGTCGATTCGCCGTATAATTTGTGGACGGTCGGCTTGCCGCGCCGCATGTCGTCATCGTCCATCGCGGGCAGATCGTCATGGACCAGCGAATAGACGTGGATCGCTTCGATCGCGGTCGCGACGCGCGCGGTGCACTGGCGATCGACCGCGAACAGATCGGCGGTCGCGAAGGTCAGCAGCGGGCGGAGTCGCTTGCCGCCGCCGATCGCGGCGTGGCGCATCGCCTTGTACAGTTCGGCGCGGGGATCGTCGGGGACGGCGAGCAGCAGGTCGAACTGGCGATCGACTTCGCCCGCGACCTCGCGCATCGCCGTTTCTAGCCCGATCGAGGCGGTCGCCACCGGCGCGCTCATCCGGCCGCGAAGGGGGCGGTGCCGACCGCCGACCCTTGCGCATCGGTACGGATCGCCTCGATCCGCGCCTGCGCCGCGTCGAGCCGGGCCGCGCACTGCCGGCGCAGCGCGTCGCCGCGTTCGTACAGCGCGATCGCCTCGTCGAGTTGCGCCTCGCCGCTTTCGAGCCGCCCGACGATGCGTTCGAGCTCCTTCAGGGCCGCCTCGAACGAAAGCTCGGCGATTGCGCTGTCCTCTGCCATGATGCGCCTATGCGGCAGGGGCGGGCGGCTTTGCAACCTCGCCCGATCGCGCGACGTTGGGGACACCATGTTCGAAAGCATCAATCCCGCCACCGGCGAGACCTTCGCCACCCATCTCGCGCTGAGCGACGACGAGGTGGAGGCGCGGCTGGATCGCGCCGCACGCGGATATCGCGACTGGCGCCTGTCGTCCCTTGACGATCGTACCGCGCTGCTCGCGCGGATCGCCGACGCGGTGGAGGCCGACAAGCGCGGTTTGGCCGAAATGGCGACGCGGGAAATGGGCAAGACGCTGAAATCGGCGATCGCCGAGGTAGAAAAATGCGTGAGCGGTTTCCGCTACTACGCCGAACATGGCCCCGTGCTGCTCGCCGATACGGAAGTGGCGACTGCGACCGGCCGGGCGATCGCGCGCTGGCAGCCGCTGGGCCCGGTGCTGGCGGTGATGCCGTGGAACTTCCCCTATTGGCAGGTCGTCCGCTTCCTCGCGCCGACGATCATGGCCGGCAACGTCGCGCTGCTGAAGCACGCCTCGCTGACGCAAGGCTGTGCCGCGTTGCTGGAAGCGGTGGTGCACCGGGCCGGGGCGCCAGAGGGGCTGTTCCAGAACCTGGCGATCCCGTCGGGCCGGGTCGATCGGTTGATCGCCGATGATCGCGTCGTTGCGGTGACGCTGACCGGCAGCGAGGGGGCGGGCATCAAGGTCGCCGAGGCGGCCGGGCGTAACCTGAAGAAGGTCGTGCTCGAACTCGGCGGATCGGACCCGTTCATCGTCATGCCGTCCGCCGACGTGGCGCGGGCCGCGCGCGTCGCGGTGACCGCGCGGACGCAGAACGCGGGCCAGTCGTGCATCTGCGCAAAGCGGATGATCGTCCATGCGGACGTGTATGACGCCTTCCTCGATCATTTCGCGGAAGGCATGCGGTCGCTCGTCGTCGGCGATCCGATGGACGCCGCCACTGCGATGGGACCGCTGTCCAGCATCGCCCAGCGCGACACCGTGCTCGATCAGGTGGCGCAGGCACAGGCCGAAGGCGCGACGCTGCTGTTCGGGGGAGAGAGGATCGACCGCCCCGGCGCGTGGATGACGCCCGGCGTTCTGGTCGAGGTGCCGGCGGATGGCGACTTCGCGAAGCAGGAGATTTTCGGCCCCGTCGCGATGGTCTTTCGGGCGCGCGACATCGACGAGGCGATATCGCTCGCCAACGCCGCGCCGTTTGGTCTCGGATCGAGTGTCTGGACCGCCGACGCGGACGAGCAGGCGCGCTTCGTCCGCGATATCGACGCCGGAATGATCGCGCTGAACGCGATGCTCGCCTCCACCCCCGAAGCGCCGTTCGGCGGCGTGAAACGCTCGGGCCACGGCCGCGAACTCGGCCCTTGGGGCCTCCACGAATTCATGAACCTGAAGGCCGTGATGGTGCCGGGGGGTTAGACGCCCTCCGCCATCACCTCCGCCAGCAGATCCTTGCGGCTCAGCTTGCCGATCATCGTCTTAGGCAGCGCCAGGCGCACCACCACCTGGTCGACGCGCTCGTGCTTGCCCAGTTGCGGGTTGAGCCATTCGGCGATCTCCTCGCCGGTCGCCTCCGCATCGTCCATCAGCGTCACATAGGCGCGCGGATGTTCGCCGCGATAGGCGTCGGGCAGGCCGATCACCAGAGCCTCCTTGACCGCCGGGTGCTGGTGCAGCACCGCCTCGATCTGGCTCGGGAACACCTTGAAGCCGCCGACCGCGATCATGTCCTTCAGCCGGTCGACGATGCGGATGAAGCCGTCCTCGTCGATCGTGCCGACATCGCCGGTGCGCAGCCAGCGGGTGCCGCCCGCGTCGGTCACGAACACCTCGGCATCGGCGTCGGGGCGGCGCCAATAGCCCTTCATGATCTGAGGACCGGCGACGACGATCTCGCCTGGCTCTCCCGGCGGGGGCGGGCGGGTGGGGTCTTCCTTATCGACCAGTTTTACGTGCGTGGCGGCGATCGGCTGGCCGATCGTGCCGGCCTTCTGCGGCCCCGCATAGGGATTGCACGAGACGACGCCGGAGCTTTCCGACAGACCGTACCCCTCGATCACCGTCGCGCCCGTCTCGCCCTCGAACCGGGCCTTCAGCTCGACGGAGAGCGGCGCGCCGCCCGAGATGCAGTAGCGCAGCAACGAGAAATCGGTGCCGGCGTGTTTCGGATGATCGAGCAGCGCCTGGTACATCGTCGGGACGCCGGGCAAGGCGCTGGGGCGGGTGCGGTCGATCGCCGCCAGCACCTGGCCGGCGTCGAAGCGCGGCAGCATCACGATCTGCCCGCCGGTCAGCACGGTGCGGTTGAGCACGCAGGTGTTGGCGAAGACGTGGAAGAACGGCAACACACCCAGGATCGTGTCTACCGCGTCGGGCTCGGGGTTGAGCGCGGCGATCTGCCGGGCGTTGGCCGACAGGTTCTGGTGCGTCAGCATCGCACCCTTGGGCACGCCCGTCGTGCCACCGGTATACTGGATCAGCGCGACGTCGGTCTCGGGGTCGATCGCGGGCCGTGGGAACGCGCCGTCGTTGGCGATCAGCGTCGAAAAGGCGGAGATGCGCGGATCGTCGGGCCGCGCCGCGACCTCGCCGCGCTTGAACAGCCGGTACAGCACCGATTTGGTGGCGGGCAGCGCGCCGGCGACCGATCCCACCACCAGCCGCTCCAGCGCGCTGCGCTCCAGCACCTTGAGCGCGGTCGGCAGCAACGCGGTGGCCGACAGGGTGAACAACAGGCGGGTGCCCGAATCCTCGACCTGATGCGCCAGTTCATCGGCCGTGTAGAGCGGCGAGAAATTGACGGCCGTCGCTCCCAGCTTGAGGATGCCGTAATAGGCCGCGACATAATGCGGCACGTTGGGCAGGAACAGGCCGATGCGGTCGCCGGGGCCGTACCCCAGTGCGCTCAGCCCGCGTGCGACGCGGTTCGCCCCGTCCAGCGTCTCGCCATAGCTGTAGCGCCGGCCGAGGAAGTCGAGCAGCGGCGCGTCCGGCGCGCGCGCGGCGCTCGCCTCGAACAGCGCGACCATCGTCTCGGGCGGAAAGCTTCTGTCCCAGGTGCCGGGATGCTGGTAACGGCTTCGCCAGGCGGCTTCGGGGTCGGTCATTTACACAGGTGTAAGTTGGTCCCCGTCCTCGGGCAAGCCGGACGGGCCGCACCAAGAAGAAGCCTGCCGCCTCGTGCGGGAAGACGCGCCCCGGAGTCTGGTTCCGACGATGCGAGTCAGCGCCCGATCCAGTCGGCGACTTCCCCCGCCACCTGGTTGGCTGCCTGGTTGAGGGCAGGGCCGACGCTCAACGCGTCGATCGTGGCGAGGGGGACGCGGGCCTCGAACCGGCGCTTCTCCATGGGCTGGCCCAGGCCGCGCAGCAGGGCGGCGTCGAAGGTGACGACGGCGCTCGATGTCGGCGCGTCCACACCGAAGCTGCGCAGGTCGCCGGCCAGGCTGATGCCGGGCTCGCCCATCAGGCGGGTGCCGACGACGACGCGGCCCGTGCGCGTCGTGACGGCGTCGGATACCAGCCGGGCGAACAGGCGGTTGGGCGGCTCAACCCAGCGGGTGTCCTTGACGTAGGCGACGCTGGTGTCGCCCGCGCGCACCGGCACGCGTAGCGTCGCGATCTCCTGCGGGATCGCCGGAACCGCGATCGTCACCGTGCCGCCGGTCGCGGTCTGCGTCTGGCCCACCGCGACCGGCTGCGCCGAGGTGAGCGTGAGCAGCGAAGCCGGCGGCTTGTCGCCGAAACTGAGGCAGCCGCCGAGCGTGAGGGCGAGCAGCGCGGGGGCAACGGCGGTGGCTTTCATGGGGAACCTCATTTGCGGGGCTCGTAATCGGGGAGCTTGGGCGATCCGATCAGCGATCCGGCGCCGCGCTGGTCGATCTTTTCGGCGACCGACGACAGCGATGTCGCCATCACCCGCAGGTCGTGGACCAGCTGGTTGACCTCGGGCAGGGTCTGGCGGCTGAAGCCCTGCACGCCCGGCTTGGCATCGGTGATGATCGCATCGAGCGATTCCATGCTCTTCTGCGCCGATCCGATCGCCTTGTTGAGGTTGGCCATCGCCGGCTTGACGTCGTCCGCGAGAACGCCGTTGGTGGTCTGGGCGAGATCGCCGATCTGCTGCGCGGCGACGCCGGCCTTCTGCAGGGTGACGCGCGTTTCCGCCAGCGTCGCGGCGATTTCCGGCCCGCGATCGGCCAGCGCGTCGGTCAGCCGGTTGGTGTTGGCGAGGATCGCGGCGATCGAATTCTGGTTGCGATCACTGAGCAGTTCGGTGAGGCGCTCGGTGAGCGTCGAGATGCGTTCGAGCAGCTTCGGCGCGGAATTGAGCAACGCGCCGAGACCGCCCTGTTTGGGCGGGATGGTCGGCACGCCGAACGGACAGGTCGCCTGCGGATTGGTCTCCGGGCAAACCAGCGGCGGGGCGCCCTTGACCGCGCCGTCGAGCTGGATCTGGCTCACGCCGGTGAATCCGATGCCCTGGATCGTCGCGGTGGTGCCCTGGAGTACCGGCGTCTCGCTCTTCACGCTGATACGGACGCGGACGAACTGCGGATCCGGCTTGTAGAGCGCAATGTCCTTCACCTGCCCAGAGGGGACGCCCGAGAAGGCGACCGGCGAGCCTTTGGCGAGGCCATCGACCGCCTGTTTGAAGAAGATGTCGAATTCCTTGTCCTCGGTCACCCCCCAACGCGACAGCCAGACGGTGAAAAGCGCGAGGACGAGCAGCAGGATCAGCACGACGCCGCCCACCAGGACGTGGTTCGATCGGGTTTCCATCAGCCTGTCACCTGCGTTGAATTGGTGGCGCCTTCATGGCGCTTCACGGCCGCAGTCGCGGCACGGCCGCGCGGGCCGTTGAAATAGTCCTGGATCCACGGATGGTCGAGCCGAAGCAGTTCCGGGATCGTGCCGACCGCGATCACGCGCTTGTCCGCCAGCACCGCGACGCGATCACAGATCGCATAGAGCGTGTCGAGATCATGGGTGATGAGGAATACGGTCAGCCCCATCGTGCGCTGGAGCGATCTGGTCAGCTCGTCGAACGCGGCGGCGCCGATCGGGTCGAGCCCGGCGGTCGGCTCGTCGAGGAACAGCAGTTCGGGATCGAGCGCGAGCGCGCGGGCGAGCCCGGCGCGCTTCTTCATGCCGCCCGACAGCTCGGAGGGGTATTTCGGGCCCGCGTCCGCCGGCAGGCCAGTCATCATCACCTTGTAGGCGGCGATCTCCGCCATCAGCACCGGATCCATCCGGGGATAGAATTCACGCAAGGGGACCTGGATGTTTTCCGCGACCGTCAGTGTCGAGAACAGCGCGCCGCCCTGGAACAGCACGCCCCAGCGCTTGCGCACGGCGATCGCGTCCTCGCCTTCCTCGTCGGTGTCGGCGTCGCCGAACACGCGGATCGTGCCGGCGTCGGGAGTCTGCAGGCCGATGATCGAGCGCATCAGGACGGATTTGCCGGTGCCCGATCCGCCGACCACGCCCAGGATTTCGCCGCGCCGCACCTGAAGGTCTAGGTTCTCGTGGACGACCTGCGTACCGAAGCTGTTCTTCAGCCCCTCGACCGTGATGATCGGCCCCTCGCGGTCGTTGCGCGTCATGCTGGGCCTCTGCGCCATCAGTTCCACCCCACCCAGGTGAAGAACACCGCGAAGAAAGCGTCGAGCACGATGACGAGGAAGATAGCCTGGACGACGGCCGCGGTGGTGCGCATGCCGACCTGTTCGGCGTCGCCCTCCACCTGCATCCCCTGGAAGCAGCCGGCGATGGCGATGATCGCGCCGAAGACCGGCGCCTTGACGAGGCCGACGTAGAGGTCGGTGATCGGTACGACCTCGCGGATGCGCTGAACGAAGGTGATCGGGGGTATGTCGAGGCTGATCCAGCACAAGAGGCCGCCACCGATGATCGCGATCAGCGAGGCGTAGAAGCCGAGCAGCGGCATCAGGATGATCGCGGCCAGCGTGCGCGGCACCACCAGCGCCTCCATCGGCGACACGCCGATGGTGCGCATCGCGTCGATCTCCTCGGTCAGCTTCATCGTGCCGAGCTGGGCGGCGAACGCGCTGCCCGAACGCCCGGCGACCATGATCGCGGTCATCAGTACGCCCAGTTCGCGAAGGGTGATGCGGCCGATCAGGTTGATCGTGAACACTTCCGCGCCGAACTGGCGAAGCTGGACCGCGCCCTGCTGGGCGATGACGATGCCGATCAGGAAGCTCATCAGGCCGATGATGCCGAGCGCTGAGACGCCGACGACCTCGAAACGGGTGACGACTGCGTTGAAGCGGAAGCGTGAGGGATTGCGGATCAGTGACCAGAAGGCGAGCACGGTCGCGCCGAAGAAACCGAGCAGACCCACCATCGTGCGCCAGGCGATGGTGGTCGCCTCGCCGATCTCGCCGAGCACGCGTAGAAAGGCAGACGGCGGATGGCGGGGCGAGGCGATCGGCGTGTCGGCGCGCTCGACTTGGTCGAGCAGGTGTTGGCCATCGTCCGAAAGCCCTTCGATCGCGGCACCGTGTCGCGCGGCGTAGCGATGCACCACCCAGGCGCCGACGGTGTCGATCCGGTCGATTCCCGACAGGTCGATGACGCGCGCCGGCCGGGCGGCATCGAGCCGGTCGGGCAGGTCGCCCAGGTCGGCGAGCGCCAGACTGCCGCTGAACCGCAGCGTCCCGTCGCTTTCAGAAAAGTCCGCCGCCGTCGCCATTACGTTGCGCTCATCCCCCAAATCCGCTGGCGCGGCAACTGCGGGACTGCCTAAAGAGTTCCCATGACGATTGCGCTCGCCATCTACGACATGGACAAGACGATCACCCGGACGCCGACGTGGACGCCGTTCCTGGCCTTCGCGATGCGGGGCCGGGCACGGTGGCGGATGGCCCTCGCGCCATGGGCGGCGATCGCCGGTCTCGCCTATCTCGCCAAGCTGATCGACCGTGCCGAATTAAAGCAGACGACGCAGAAATGGCTGCTCGGCGGCAGCGTGGCGGCGGAGCGCGTGGCCGAACTGAGCGCCGCGTTCGCCGATCACGTCGTGGCGACCGGGGTGCTGGATCAGGCGCGCGCGCGGATCGCCGCGGACCGCGCGGCGGGGTATCGGCTGGTGATGGCGACGGCGTCCTACGCCTTCTACGCCCGAGCCATCGCCGAACGGCTCGGCTTCGATGACGTGATCGCGACGGAGAGCGAGCACGACCCGGCCGGCGCGCTGACGCCGCGGATCGCCGGAGAAAACTGCTACGGCCCGGCCAAGCTGCGCATGATCGAGGCGTGGATGGCGGGGCAGGGGCTGGACCGGCAGGATTGCCGCATCCGTTTCTACAGCGATCATGTGTCGGACGCGCCGGTGCTGGCATGGGCCGACGAACCGTTCGCGGTCAACGCGCACGGCCCGCTCAGGATGATGGCGCAGGCGCGGAACTGGTCGGTGCTCGACTGGCGCTGACCGGAATCGCCGCGACGCGGGCGATCGCCTCGTCGAGGGTCAGCCGTTCGATCGGGGTGCCGGGCGGGAACGCGCCGAGCAGGCGGGACGGCATCGCGGCGCTGAGCAGAACGAACGCACCCGAATCGTCGGCGCGCCGGATCAGGCGGCCGAACGCCTGCGCGAGGCGTGCGCGGACGATGCGATCGTCATAGGCGCTGCCGCCGCCGGCCAGCCGCCGCGCGGCGTGGAGCACGCTGGGCTTGGGCCAGGGCACGCCCTCCATCACCACCAGCCGCAGCGAATGGCCGGGCACGTCCACCCCGTCGCGCAGCGCGTCGGTGCCGAGCAGCGAGGCGCGTGCGTCGTCGCGGAAGATATCGACCAGCGTGCCGGTATCGATCGGATCGACATGCTGCGCGGCGAGCGGCAACCCCTCGCGCGCCAGGGCGTCGGCGATGCGGGCGTGGACCCCGCGTAGTCGACGGATCGCGGTGAACAGGCCGAGCGTACCGCCGCCGGCTGCGACGATCAGCCGGGCATAGGCGTTGGCAAGGCCGGCAAGGTCACCGCGCTTCACATCGGTGACGATCAGCACGCGCGAATTGGCGGCATAATCGAATGGGCTTGCCGCGTCGAAATGGACGGGCGCCTGGCCGAGGTGGATCGCGCCGCTGCGCGCCTCCGCCACGTCCCAGTCGCCGCCGGCGCGCAGCGTCGCGGAGGTGACGAGTGCGCCGTGTGCGGGCTTGAGCACGGTTTCCGCGAACGGGCGCGAAGGGTCGAGCCAGCGGCGGTGCAGGCCGACGTCCCATTCGCGGCCCTCGGCACGGTCGACCGCCAGCCAATCGACGAAATCGGGATCGGCCGGGCCGCCGATTCGCGCGATCAGCGCGAGCCATGCGCCGACCGTCTCCGTCCGCCAGCCGAGCGAGGCGATCGCCCCCTCGATCCGCGCCCGCGCCGGGCCGTCCATCCAGTCCGGCCCTTCCGCCAGCACCGCCTCCAGTCGTCGCCCCAGCGTGACGAGCGGGCGGACCAACGCGTCGAGCGCCGCCCCCGCCGGGCCGGCGGCCTCGACCAGCGCGGGATCGGGCTCGGCAAGTTCGGTCTCCAGCGCATAGCCGGCATCCTCGTCCTTGGCCGCGCGGGCATAGACAAGGCCGCGCACGGCGGCGAGCAGCGCCTCGACCGGGCCGAACGGATCGCCCTCGTTCAGCCGCTGGAGCCAGCCGTCGGATGGCAGGGCGCGCGCCGCCTCCACGGCATCGGCGATCGCGCGGCCGCCTTCCTCGTCGTAGCTGGCGACATCGGAAAGGCGGGCGGAAAGGCCGCGCCGGCGCCCCCGCGACGTTCCTTCCGGCCCGGTCACCCAGCGGCGGATCTCGATCGCCTCGCTGCCCGACAGCGCGACGCCGAACATCGAATCGGCGGCCTCGAACAGGTGGTGGCCTTCGTCAAAGACATAGCGGGTCGGGCGCGTCGCCGTCTCGCGGCCGCGTGCGGCGTTGACCATCACCAGCGCGTGGTTGGCGATGACGATGCTCGCCTGGGCGGAGGCGCGGGCGGCACGCTCGATGAAGCATTTCCGGTAATGCGGGCAGCCGGCGTAGATGCACTCGCCGCGCCGGTCGGTCAGTGCGGTCGATCCGTTGCGGCGGAAGAGGGTGGGCAGCCAGCCCGGCAGGTCGCCGCCGACCATGTCGCCGTCGGCGCTATACGCCGCCCAGCGGGCGACGAGATGGGCGAGGATCGCCGCCCGCCCTTGGAACCCGCCCTGCAGTGCGTCCTCCAGGTTGAGCAGGCAGAGATAGTTCTCGCGCCCCTTGCGCGTCACAACGCGGGCGCGGCGCTCGGCGGGGGCGGGGTAGAGGCGGGCGGTCTCGTGCCCCAGTTGCCGCTGCAGCGCCTTGGTGAAGGTCGATACCCATACAGCGCCACCGGCCTGCTCGGCCCACAGCGAGGCCGGGGCGAGATAGCCCAGCGTCTTGCCGATTCCCGTGCCGCCTTCGGCCAGCACCAGATTGGGTGTGTCGCGGGTCTGGCGCGGGGCGAAGGCGCGGGCGGCGGCAGCGGCGAAGGCGCGCTGGCCGTCGCGCCTTTCGGCGGCGTCGCCGGTCAGTCGGGCAAGGCGATCGGCCACCTGCGCGTCGTCGAGCGCGACGGTGCGGGGGGCGGGGCGCGGCGGCGCCTCCTCCCATTCGGGCAGCTTCGAAAACAGCCAGCGCTCCGCCTGCTGCGGCTTGGGGAGCCGCGCGGTGACGGCCGGCGCCCAGGGCCAGCGCAGGCGCAGCAGGCTCTGCGCGGCGGTCCACGCCCCCTCGCGCTCGGGCCAGTCGGTTGCCAGTGTGTCGAGCAGCACGGCGGCGGCGTCGCGGAGGAACGGCGCCACCGCGGCGTCGGTGGACGGGGCGGGGAGACCGAGCGCGGCGGCGAGGCCCTTCGGCGTCGGCACCGCGAAGCGCGCCGGATGGACGAAGGCGAACAGTTCGAGCAGGTCGAGGCCGGACAGGTCGGGGAAGCCGAGCCGCTGCCCGATCATCGGAGCGCCGAGCAGGATCAGCGGGGTGTCGGCCGCCGCCCGCACCGCCTCGCCCCGCGACAGGGCGCGGGTGCCGTCCGCATCGGCGATCCAGATGCCGCCGTGGCTGGCGTGGAGGGCGGGGTGGGGAAGCATCGGCGCCCTGCTTAGCGGGGCGGGAACGATTGGGGAACGGGTTTGCGGCGGGCGGCGGGAAAGGCGAAGGGGCCGGCGGATCGCTCCGTCGGCCCCTTGCTGTTCTTTGTATCGGACGGGTGACGATGAAGTCACCCGGCGCAGGCTGGCAGCGGCAAAGCCGCTGCTGGACGTCAGACCGGCGGGCTGCGTCGCCGGCTGGCCGTTCCGATTTTCTGTCCGGGGCGGCACCGCCGCCCCGGTCGAAAATCAGAAATCCATGCCGCCCATGCCGCCCATGCCGCCGCCGCCCATCGGCATCGCCGGCTTGTCTTCCGGCAACTCGCTCACGGCCGCTTCGGTCGTGATGAGCAGGCCGGCGACCGAGGCTGCGTTCTGCAGCGCGGTGCGGACCACCTTGGTCGGGTCGATCACGCCGGCCGCGACCAGGTTCTCATAGGTGTCGGTCGCCGCGTTGAAGCCCAGCGAGGTATCGTTGCCGTCGAGCAGCTTGCCCGAGACGACGGCACCGTCATGGCCGGCGTTCTGCGCGATCTGGCGGACGAGGGCGGTCAGCGACTTGCGGACGATGTCCACGCCGCGCGTCTGGTCTTCGTTCGCACCCTCGACGCCGTCGAGCGCCTTGGTCGCGTAGAGCAGCGCCGTGCCGCCGCCGGGGACGATGCCTTCTTCGACCGCCGCGCGGGTCGCATGCAGCGCGTCGTCGACGCGATCCTTGCGCTCCTTCACCTCGACTTCCGATGCACCGCCGACCTTGATGACGGCGACGCCGCCGGCCAGCTTCGCCAGACGCTCCTGGAGTTTCTCGCGGTCATAGTCGCTGGTCGTGATCTCGATCTGCTGGCGGATCGCGTCGGTGCGGCCCTTGATCGCATCGGCTTCACCTGCGCCATCGACGATGGTGGTGTTGTCCTTGTCGATCGTGACGCGCTTGGCGGTGCCGAGCATGCCGAGCGTGACGGTTTCCAGCTTGATGCCCAGATCTTCCGAGATCACCTCGCCCTTGGTCAGGACGGCGATGTCTTCCAGCATCGCCTTGCGGCGATCGCCGAAGCCCGGCGCCTTGACGGCCGCGACCTTCAGGCCGCCGCGCAGCTTGTTGACGACGAGCGTGGCGAGCGCCTCACCCTCGATGTCCTCGGCGATGATGAGCAGCGGACGGCCCGACTGCACCACGGCCTCGAGGATCGGCAGCATCGCCTGGAGCGACGACAGCTTCTTCTCGTGGATCAGGATGTACGGATCGGCGAGCTCGACCGACATCTTTTCCGGGTTGGTGATGAAGTACGGCGACAGATAGCCGCGGTCGAACTGCATGCCCTCGACGACGTCCAGCTCGAATTCGAGGCCCTTGGCCTCCTCGACGGTGATGACGCCTTCCTTGCCGACCTTCTCCATCGCTTCCGCGATCTTCTCGCCGACTTCCTTGTCGCCGTTGGCCGAGATGATGCCGACCTGCGCGACTTCATTCGAGCCCGAGACGGGCTTCGAGCGTGCCTTGACGTCCTCGACGACCTTGGCGACCGCCAGGTCGATGCCGCGCTTCAGGTCCATCGGGTTCATGCCGGCGGCGACCGACTTCATGCCCTCGCGCACGATCGCCTGCGCCAGAACGGTCGCGGTCGTCGTGCCGTCACCGGCGATGTCGTTGGTCTTCGAGGCCACTTCGCGCACCATCTGGGCGCCCATGTTCTCGAACTTGTCCTTCAGTTCGATCTCCTTGGCGACGGTGACGCCGTCCTTGGTGATGCGCGGCGCGCCGAAGCTCTTGTCGATCACGACGTTGCGGCCCTTCGGCCCCAGCGTGACCTTGACCGCGTCGGCCAGGATGTCGACGCCCTTCAGGATCCGCTCGCGTGCGTCACGCGAGAATTTCACGTCCTTGGCTGCCATGTGGCTACCCTTTCAAATGCGTAAGTTGAGAAAGTTGAGACTTGTGGAGGTATCGACGTCGCTCAGCCGATGATGCCGAGGATGTCCGATTCCTTCATGATGAGCAGGTCTTCGCCGTTGACCTTGACCTCGGTGCCCGACCATTTGCCGAACAGGATGCGGTCGCCGGCCTTCACGTCGAGCGGCGAAACCTCGCCCTTGTCGTTCTTGGCGCCGGCGCCGGCCGAGACGACCTCGCCTTCCTGCGGCTTTTCCTTGGCGGTGTCGGGGATGATGATCCCGCCCGAGGTCTTTTCCTCGGCTTCGACGCGGCGGACGAGCACGCGGTCGTGCAGCGGACGAAAGTTCATGCGCTTTCCCTTTACTCAAGCGGAGTGAATGCATGTTGGCACTCGATGGAATCGAGTGCCAGCCGGGCGGATATGTGGAGCGGGCCAGGCGCCGTCAACGGGCGATGGAACAAATTTTTGACGCGTGCGTGACGCACGGAGGCAAGGGCGCGTCAGGTCGTGCGCGGAACGAGGCCGAGCCGTTCGCGTACCCCCCAGCGCCAGCCGAGGAGGATCGACGCGGCGAGCAGCCCGGCGGCGAGGCCGAGCCAAACGCCGACGCCTTCCCAACCAAGCTGGAAGGCGAACAGGATCGCGGTACCGAAGCCGACGCCCCAGTAGCTGACGAGCGCGATGACCATGGGGATGCGCGTGTCCTGCAATCCCCGCAGCACGCCTGCCGCTACCGCCTGCGCGCCGTCGAGCAGCTGGAAGGCGGCGGCGATCGCGAGGAACTTGACGGCGAGCGCGATCACGACGGCGTTGGCCGGATCGTCGAGATCGAGATAGGCGCCGACGAACAGCCGCGGGGCCAGCCAGATCGCCACCGCCGTCAGCGCCATGAAGCCGATGCCCAACGCCAGCGCGACATTGCCCGCGCGTCCCGCCCATTCGGCATCGCCCGCGCCATAGGCCAGCCCGACGCGGATCGTCGCGGCCTGGGCGATGCCGAACGGCACCTGGAACGCGACGGCGGCGATGTTGAGCGCGACGGCGTGGGCGGCGACTTCGTTCACGCCGATAAGGCCCATCAGGAACGCGGCGCCGCCGAACAGCGCGCCTTCGAACGTCATGGTCAGCGCGATCGGCACGCCGAGCTTCACGATTTCGCCCAGCCGCGACCATTCGCCCCGCCACCAGCGACCGAACAGGCGGTAGCGCCGCAGCTTGCTGTCGAACACCAGGATCGCTGCGAACGCCACCGCCATGATGATGGTCGTAACCAGGCTGGCGATCGCCGCCCCTTCGAGGCCAAGCGCGGGAAAGCCGAGGTGGCCGAACACCAGCGCCCAGTTGGCGACGATCGCGATGGCGACGCCGGCCGCCGTCACCGCCATCGCCCAGCCGGGCCGTCCGAGCGCGGCGGCGGTGGTGCGCATCACGCCCGACAGGACGAAGGGGATGGTCGCGAACAGCAGGATATCGAGGAACGCCCCGGTGCGGCGCGCGACGTCCGGGTCCTGGCCGGCCAGCAACAGCGCCGTCTCGCCATGCGCGAGGATCAGGATGACGGGCAGGCAGGCGACGACGCCAAGCCACATCGCCATGCGGAACGAGCGCCGAACCTCGCGCACCGCATGCTTGCGGCGGCCCAGTTCGGCGGCGATGATCGGCGCACAGGCGCTGGTCAGCCCGACCAGCCCCCAGCCGAGCAGGCTGAACAGGAACACGCCCAGCGTGGCCGAGGCCAGTTCGCGCGCGCCGAGCCGGGCGACGAACACCACGTCCACCGCATAGACCGCCATCTGCAGCAGGTTCGCCGCCACCAGCGGTCCCGCAAGCCGGACGAGCGCGCCCAGCTCGCCGCGCGCGGTGGCGGGGCGCGTCGCGGTCAGCGCGGCGGCGGGCGGCAGGACGTCCATGGTGGCGCGCGCCCTAGAACGTGGGGAAGCGCACCGCAATCGCGGCGGGTCATGCCCGGCCTTGCGCGCCTGGTACGGCCCGTTGCCCTGCCCGGGTGGCTCGGCTAGGCAATTGGCGTCATTGCGATGCGGGGAAACGCCAAGGTGAAGCTGGTTCGGGGGGCCTGGAGGCTGCTGGTCGGGATCAAGGACTTTCTGGTCCTGGCCTTCATGCTGCTGTTCTTCGGGGCGCTGTTCGCCGCGCTCAACGCGCGGCCTGGGGCCAAGGCGATCGGCGACGGGGCGCTGGTGGTCGACCTGAACGGCCGGGTCGTGGAGCAGCCGGCCGAGGTCGATCCGTTCGCCGGCGTCGGCGGGATCGGTGGCGAGGTGATGCGGGAACAGCGGCTGCGCGACGTGATACGCGCGCTGGATGCGGCACGCGGTGACGCGCGCGTGAAGGCGGTGGTGCTCGATCTCGATCGCTTCGCCGGCGGCTATCCGGCGGTGGTCGCCGACGTGGCCGAGGCGGTCGGCCGCGTGCGCGCATCGGGCAAGCCGGTGCTGGCCTATGCCACCGGCTATATGGATTCGAGCTATCTGATCGCGGCCAACGCATCCGAAGTGTGGATGAACCCGATGGGTGGCGCGCTGTTCACGGGGCCGGGCGGGTCGCAGCTCTACTACAAGGGGTTGATCGACAAGCTGGGCGTCAACGTCCACGTCTACAAGGTCGGCCAGTACAAGTCGGCGGTCGAACCCTATCTGCTGACCGGCCAGTCCGAGCCGGCGCGTGCCGCCAACCAGGCGCTGTACGGCGCGCTGTTCGAACAGTGGAAGGGCAATGTCGCCAAGGCGCGGCCCAAGGCGCAGATCGCCGATCTGGTCGCCCGGCCCGACAAGCTGGTGGTCGCGGCGGGCGGCGACATGGCGGCGATGAACCTGAAGCTGGGGATCGTCGACAAGCTGGGCGATCGCGAGGCGTTCAACGCCCGCGTCACCGAACTGGCGGGCGCCGGGACCGGCAAGGAGGCGGGCAGCTTCCGCGCGATCACGCTGCGCAACTGGGTGGCGGCGAACCCCGCGCCGAAGGGCGGCGACGCGATCGGCGTGGTGACCGTGGCCGGCGAGATCGTCGACGGCAAGGCAGGACCGGGCATCGCCGCGGGCGAGACGATCGCCAGGCTGGTGCGCGAAGGGCTGGCCAAGGGCAATCTGAAGGCGCTGGTCGTGCGTGTCGATTCGCCGGGCGGGTCGGCGCTGGCGTCGGAGGAGATCCGCCAGGCGGTGTTGCGGGCCAAGGCCAAGGGCCTGCCGGTGGTCGTGTCGATGGGCGGGCTCGCGGCGTCCGGCGGCTATTGGGTGGCGACGGCGGGCGACACGATCTTCGCCGAACCGAACACGATCACCGGATCGATCGGCATCTTCGGCATCCTGCCCAGTTTCGAGAATGCGCTGGCGAAGATCGGGGTGACGGCGGACGGTGTGCGGACCACGCCGCTCAGCGGCCAGCCCGACGTCTATCGCGGCTTCACCCCCGAACTCGACGCGGTGATCCAGTCGAGCATCGAACAGGGATACCGCCGCTTCGTCACCCTGGTGGCGGGCGCGCGCAAGATGACGCCGGCGAGGGTCGACGAAGTCGGCCAGGGCCGGGTGTGGGACGGCGGCACCGCGCGCCAGTTGGGGCTGGTCGACCGGTTCGGCGGGATCGAGGATGCGATCGCCGAGGCGGCGCGCCGCGCGAAGCTCGATCCGGCCAAGGTTCATGCCGTCTATCTGGAAAAGGAACCGAGCTGGACGTCGAAGCTGGCCGAGGCGTGGACACGCGACAGCGAGGAGACCGGCGGCGAGCAGGCGCGCGATCCGATCGCGCGGATCGCCGCGGATCGCCGCGCGCTGTTCGCCCAGGCGCTGGGGGACATGCGTCGGCTGGTGGCGGCGCCGACGATGCAGGCGCGCTGCCTGGAATGCGCCGCGCTGTCGCCCGCCGCGCCTTCCGCCGCCGACCGCACGCTGGCGGATTTGATCCGGGTGCGGCTGGGATGGTAGCGATCCGCCCCGCTCGGCCGGAGGATGCCGCGGCGATCGCCGCCATCTACGCTCCCTATGTGCTGGGCGGCACCGTCAGCTTCGAGACCGACGCACCCGACGCGCGGGCGATCCGCACCCGGATGGCGGCGTCGGACGGGCTGTATCCGTGGATCGTCGCGACGGCGGGTGATGAGGCGGACAGCGGCATCCTGGCCTATGCCTATGCGTCGCGGTTTCGTGATCGTCCGGCCTATCGCTGGACCGTCGAAACCTCGGTCTATGTCGCGGGTGCGGTGCAGGGGCAGGGTGTCGGGCGGCTGCTGTATGAGGCGCTGGTCGACACGCTGCGTGCGCAGGGCTTCGCGCAGGCGATCGGGGTGATCTCGCTGCCCAACGACCAGTCGATCAAGACCCATGAGTCCGTCGGTTTCCGCCGCGCCGGCGTGTACCGCGAAATCGGTTTCAAACAGGGGCGCTGGATCGACGTCGGCTTCTGGCAATGCCAGTTGAACGAACCGCGCGTGCCGCCGCCGGAATTGCGCCCCTTCGCCGAGACCGGGGTCGTGCGCGGTTGAGTTTTGTCCGTGCGGGGCAAGGTTTTGGCAGGGCTTTCTGCCTAAGGTGGTGTGATGTACGAGATTCGCGTCGATCGGGAAAAACTGCTGCTGGACGTTCGGGTGACGGGCTTCATCACGCCGGACCTGGCCCAGGCACTGACCGATGAGGTGCGCGTGGCCGCGCGCACGTTTGGTCCGCCTTATGGCCAGCACGTCACCCTCTACGATATCACCGGTCTGAAGGTCTCGCCCGGGACGACGGTGGACGTGATACAGGCGGCGTGGATCGATCCATCGATCCGCCATCTATGGGCGCGTCGCGTTGCCTATTGCACGCCGTCCGCCCTCGCCCGGCTTCAGGCGGCGCGGCTGCGCGAGGCGCGGGCCGACATAGGCATATACGCCACCCGCAAGGAAGCGCTGGCGTGGCTGCTCGCCCCTAGCGACGCCCCCGATACGCGGGCAGCCTGAGTTTCCAGCCGATCGCCGCCGCGCGGAGCATGAAGCCTGCCCCGGCGGCGATCGCGGCGGCGGGCCAGATCGACAGCCCGGCGAACGTCAGCAGCACGTAGAGCCCCGAGGCGAGTGCCGCGGCAGTGACATAGAGTTCGGGCCGCATCAGGATCGAAGGCTCGCCCGCCAGTACGTCGCGGATGATGCCGCCGACGCAGGCCGTCACCACCCCCATCATCGCCGCCGGAACCGGCGGGATGCCCAGCGCCATCGACTTGGCGGCGCCAAACACCGCATAGGCGGCGAGCCCGACCGCGTCGAACCAGTCGAGCGCCTGTCCGTGCCACCATCTCTGCGGCGTAAGCCAGATCAGCAGCGCTGCGCCCAGGCACACCACGCCGACCAGCGGATCATGCGTCCAGAAGACGGGTGCGCCGATCAGCAGGTCGCGCACCGATCCGCCGCCGACGCCGGTTATCAGCGCGAAGAAGGCCGCGGTGACGAAGGTCTGGCTCGCCTTCGTCGCGGCGAGCGCGCCTGATGTCGCGAACACGGCGATGCCGAACAGGTCGAGCCACGGCAGCGCCGGGCCGAGTTGGGCGAGCGCGGACGCGGTCACGGGAGGCGCCGGCGCGACGACAGTGGCAACAGCACCAGCGCGCGCAGCGGTGCGGCGGCGGGCGGGGGGACGATCGCTGTCGGCAGGACGAGTTCGGCGGGGGCGGTGCGCAATGCGGTGCCGCGCACCTCCTCTATCGGGCGCGCCACCATCCACAGGCCGCTGACCGTCCAGAAGACCATCGGCAGGCCGACCAGAAAGCCGAGCCAGACGTGAAGGCGACGGAGCGAGCGGCGGGCGGACATGGGCGCGGCGCTAGGGGCTGTGCGGGCGGCGGGCAAGGCCGGAGATTTCGACCGCGATCGCGAGCCGAAGGATTCTGACGACTTCCCCGCACATTACAAGACTTGAAAGCGCGCGCCGGACGATTCACATTCCCGATGTGCCGGATGTCCGGTGCGTCGTGCTCAACAAGCGAAAGGAGGTGATCCGATGTCTCATGGTTCAGCGATGGGGTCGGTTCAGTTCGTTCGGGAGACGCGCTTCTAATTCGATCGCGCGGATGGACATTGTCCATCCGTCAGGGCGCGGGGGGTATCCTCCCCCAATCAACGCCGCCCGTCGATCGAGGCAGAGGCCCGCATGGTCTCCCGGGCTGGAGCTCTCCGGCCGCTGACCATGTCGGAGGTCGTCGGGTGGTCGAAAGACCATCCGGCGGCCTCTTTCATTTTGCGGGCGCCTTGCGATTGCGCGAGCAAATCGCGGACTCGCCACGGCGGGCAGCGGGCCGGCGCAGTCGGGCCGTCTGACGGCGTGGCGCGTGTCGGCCGTGCCATTTCCGCAGCTGAAGCCAGCCAATCTCGCGTCGGAACTCCGGGCTCGTTTCAGGGGCCAGGCCTCCAACGGCACTTCGGCTGCCCTTTGTGCGGTGGGTGCTGAAACAAGTTCAGCATGACGGTTATGGACGAGCGCCTCGACGCCGCGGGCCAGATAGCGGTCGGCGGAGATCAGCGAGCCGCCAGTCCGTCGCCGGTCAGGGAACCTTCACGCCCTGCGCGGAAAAGCTGTCGATCGCCCGGCCCAGGCCTTCGCTGGTCGCCTGCGCGGCGCGGGTCCATTGTGACTTGGCCATGCAGACGCGCTCGCCGGCCACGCGCGATCCGGTGGTCTCGATATAGCGGCAGATGATCTTGTCTTCCTTGGCGGGCTTGGCCGGCGCCGGAACGGCAGCGGTCGGATCGCCGGCCGCTAGCATCGCGAGAAGCATCAGGCTGAACATGGTTCTTCCCCTAGAGATGCGGGAACAGTCGAATCCAATGCCGGCGGAGTCAATCGGTGTGCGACGAACGCGCCCGCCCGCGTCGCGTGCTACACCGCCACCGGCGCCGCGATGTGCGCGTGGGGATCGTATCCGGTCACCGCGAAATCCTCGATGCGGTAGTCGAAGATGCTGTCCGGGCGGCGTGCGATTTCCAGCCGGGGCTCGCCGCGCGGGGTGCGGGCCAGTTGTTCGGCGACCAGATGCGCGTGGTTGAGATAGACGTGCGCGTCGCCGCAGCTCCACACCAGTTCGCCCGCGTCGAGATCGCATTGCTGGGCGAGCATGCGGATCAGCAGCGCGGCGGAGAAGGCGTTGAAGGCGAAGCCGAGCCCCAGGTCGCACGAGCGCTGCCACAACATGCCCGACAATTTCCCGCCGGCGACGTGGAACTGATAGGTCATGTGGCACGGCGGCAGCGCCATGCCGTTCAGTTCGGCGACGTTCCAGCCGGTGAACAGCAACCGGCGCGAGGCGGGATTGCGGCGGATGCCGTCGACCAGTTCGGCGATCTGGTTCACCGGCGTGCCGCGGCGGAACAGGCCATCGCCGGCGGGTTCGTAGGTGTCCCAGGCGACCCATTGCTTGCCGTAGACCGGCCCCAGCTCGCCCCAGCGCGCGGCGAAATCGTCGTCGGCCAGGATGCGCGCCTCGAACGTATCGCGATCGATCTGCTCGCCGGTTTCGCGGCGGTAGGCGTCCAGCGGCCAGTCGGTCCAGATATGCACTTTCTGCGCGACCAGTTCGCGGATGTTGGTCGCGCCGGACAGGAACCACAGCATCTCGCGCGCGGCGGTCTTCCACGCGACGCGCTTGGTGGTGAGCAGCGGGACGCGGCCGTCCGACAGGTCGAAGCGCATTGTCGGCCCGAACAGGGATCGGGTGCCCACGCCGGTGCGGTCGTGGCGCTCGTCGCCCTGGTCCCAGACGCGGCGCAGCAGGTCGAGATACTGATCTTCGTAATGATCGGCCATGCGTTATCTCTACCGCGCCGCGCCGCGCGCACAACCGCGTTGCATTGTGTCCGAAACGGCGCCGAAACCGACCCGATTGGGCTGGCCCGCCGCCGGGCGGTTCGGCCAGACCATGACCGATGGGGGACGGAGGGGGCGAGCCGCGGATCGAGCGGCTGTCGTGCGCGCACAGGCTGTTCGGCCGGCTGGCGCTGGCGGACGGCGAGGTGGCCGGGATCGCCTATCTGGCGCGGGACCGGCGGGTGCTCGGCCTGCGGCTGGTGCGCGGCGGGCGCGACTGGGTGGATCTCGCACCCCGGAGGCTGGTGATCGACGCGCTGGGCTTCGGCGCGAGCGGTATCGTCGTCGCGCACAACCATCCGAGCGATGACGCCCGGCCGAGCGCGCACGACCTGGCGCATGCCCGGCGGCTGGCGCGCGCGCTCGAACCCATCGGCATCCGGCTGCTCGATCATCTGGTGGTGACGCGCGCCGGAATCACCAGCCTGCGCGCGAAGGGCCTGTTGTAGGGACTATTCGGGTGGCGCGGCGCCCGCCGCCGTGTTGGCGGTGTGGCACGGCTTGATCGCCTCCGGCGCGGGGCGTGGCCCCTGGGGGCGGAACATCGCCAGATAGCCGCCCGCCGACGGCATCGTCTGCTGCTCGACACGGACATAGCCGACCGCGGCGAACTCGCATTCGAGCAGGGCGGGCGGGGTGCCGTGATTCTGGGTCGACCGATTGGCGTCGACAACGATCACCAGCCCGTCCGGCTTCAGCGCGGGCCGCATGTTCCACAGGAACTTATAGGGCTGCTCGATCTCGTGGTACATGTGGACCATCAGCACGCGGTCGAAGCTGTTTTCGGGAAGCTCGGGGTCGTCCGGCTCGCCCAGGCGCACGCTGACGTTGTCGAGCTGCTCGCGGTTGACGCGCTGCGCCAGCGCGTCGCGCACCTCCGGGATGATGTCCTGCCCCAGCACGCGGCCCTTCGCGCCGACGCGGCTCGCCAGCCGGATGGTATAATAGCCTTCGCCGGCGCCGATATCGGCGACCGTCATGCCCGGTTCGATGCGGGCGCGGTCCATCACCGTCTCGGCCTCGTTCAGCCGGTCGCGGGCTTCCTCGGTCGACCAGCGGGCGCTGACGATCTTCGCGACCGGCCGGTCGGCGGCGGGGAAGCGAGGCTCCGCCGCCTGTTTGTTGGCGATGCCGACGGGCGCGCCGTCGCATCCTGCCGCCAGCAGCGCGAGACCAAGCGTCAGGACCGCGGCTGGCCTCAATCGACGTCCTCCACCTCGACCGCTTCGCCGGTCACGCGCTGCGACAGCGCGGCGGCCATGAAGGGATCGAGATCGCCGTCGAGCACGTCCGACGGCGCAGTGGAGGTGACGCCGGTGCGCAGATCCTTCACCAGCTGATAGGGCTGGAGCACATAGCTGCGGATCTGGTGGCCCCAGCCGATGTCGGTCTTGGTCGCGTTGGTCGCGTTGGCAACCGCCTCGCGCTCGGCGAGCTCGCGTTCGTAGAGGCGGGCGCGGAGCTGGTTGAACGCCTCCGCCTTGTTCTTGTGCTGCGATCGCTGGTTCTGGCACTGCACCACGATGCCGGTCGGCAGGTGGGTGATGCGCACCGCCGAATCGGTGGTGTTGATGTGCTGGCCGCCGGCGCCTGACGCGCGATAGGTGTCGATGCGCAGGTCGCTGTCGTTGACCTCCACCTCGATATTGTCGTCGATCACCGGATAGACCCATACCGACGAGAAGCTGGTGTGGCGCCGCGCCGACGAATCATAGGGGCTGATGCGTACCAGCCGATGCACGCCGCTTTCCGTCTTGGCATAGCCATAGGCGTTCTCGCCCTTCACCAGCAGCGTCGCGGACTTGATCCCCGCCTGTTCGCCGGCGTGATAGTCGATCAGCTCGACCTTCATGCCGCGGCGTTCGGCCCAGCGCGTGTACATGCGCTGCAGCATCTCGGCCCAGTCCTGGCTTTCCGTACCGCCGGCGCCCGAATTGATCTCGATATAGGTGTCGTTGGCGTCGGCCTCGCCGGCCAGCAGCGCCTTGACCTTGTCCGATTCGGCGCGCGTCGCGAGGGTGGCGAGGCTGGCGACCGCCTCGCTCTCCATCTCGGCGTCGCCCTCCGCCTCGGCCATTTCGATCAGCTCGACGGTGTCGTTCAGCTCGCTCTCGATGCTGCGCGTGGCGCTGATCGCCTCGTCGAGGCGGCGACGCTCGCGCATCACTTCCTGCGCGGCCTTGGGATCGTTCCACAGCGCCTGATCCTCGACGCGCGCGTTGAGCTCGTCGAGCCGGCGCAGCGCCTCGTCCCAGTTCAGGAAACGGCGCAGCAGCGCGAGCGCGTCGTTGATCGTAATGACATGAGCCTGCGCTTCGGCGCGCATGGTAAACTCCGAGAAACTGAAGGGTTGCCCCGTTACGTGGGTACTCGCCCTAGTAGATTCCGCCCTCACGCTGCAAGAAATCGCTGTCGCGCGGCCGTTCGGCCGGCGCCGCCTGCGTCGCCTGGGCCTTGGGCAGGTCGTCGGTCGCGCGGCGGGTGCGGCGTGGCTCGCTCTGCGGCTTGAACGCTTCCCAGATGACGCCCGCCTTGGGATCGGACGATGTCGGGAAGGTGCCATAGGCCGGCTGGCCGCTCGTGCGATCGATGCGGACCATGCGGATGCCGGCCGGCGCACGGAACGGCAGCACCTCCAGCCCCTCGAACGCCTTCTGCGCGAACGCCTTGAAGATCGGCGCGGCGAAGGTGCCGCCCTGAATGTGCCCGCCGAGGTTCGCCGGCGTGTCGAACCCGACGTAGATGCCCGCGACCATCTGGGGGATGCCGCCGACGAACCACACGTCGGTGGGGCCGTTGGTGGTGCCGGTCTTGCCCATGATCGGGCGGCCCAGGTCGCGCAGCACGGTGGCGGTGCCGCGCTGGATCACGCCTTCGGTGATGTGGACCATCTGGTATGCGGTCATCGCGTCGACCGCCTGGCGCCAGCGGATCGTCGGGCGAGGCATCGCCTTGCCATCCCAGTCGGCCGCATTGCAGCGTTCGCATGCCCGCCAGTTCTGAGGCCAGATCACCTGGCCCCGGCGGTTCTGGACGTAATCGACCAGCGTCGGATTGAGCGCGCGACCGTTGTTGACCAGGATCGAATAGGCGTTGGTCATGCGCAGCACGGTCGTCTCGCCCGCGCCCAGCGCGTAGGACAGATAGGGCGGATAGCGTTCGGTCGACACGCCCATCTTCTGGATCATGTCGGTAACGTTGCTCATGCCAACGGTCGCGGCTGTGCGCACCGTCATCAGGTTGCGCGATTGTTCGATTCCCCAGCGCATCGTGCGCGGGCCGGCGCCGCGCGCGCCGCCGAAGTTGCGGAAGCATTTCTTGCCCAGCCGCGAGCCCTGATCGACGCAGAAACTGTCATCCACGATGATCGAGGCGGGCGACATGCCGTTCGCCAGCGCGGCGGAATAGACGATGGGCTTGATCGTCGACCCCGGCTGGCGCCGTGCCTGCGTCGCGCGGTTGAACGAGCCGAGCCGGCTGTCGAACCCGCCCTGCATCGCCAGCACGCGGCCGGTGGCCGGTTCTTCTACCACGAAGCCGCCCGATACGCGCGGGATGCTGCGCAGCGTCCACTGGCTGCCGCCCGCCGGGGCGACCGCGATGATGTCGCCCGCCTTGAGCGCGGCGAAGGCGGTGCCGCCCTGTCCGCGTACCGGCATCTGGGCGTTGCCGCGCGGCAGCGTGCCGGTGTCGCCGTCGGCGAAGCCGACCCGTGCCGCGCCCTCGTCGCGCGAAATCACGATTGCCGCCTGCCAGTCCTGGTAATCGAGCCCGATGTTGGTGTTGACGAGCGCCTGCTGCCATCGATCGCCATCGATCTCCACATTGCGGATCGCGCCCGACCAGCCGCGCCCGGCGTCGTAGCGCAACAGGCCGGCGCGCAGCGCGTCCTGCGCATAGACCTGGAGTCGCGGATCATAGGACGTGCGCACCCACAGGCCACCCGAATAGACGCTGTACGGCCCATCCTTGTCGGTTTCGCCGAAGCGGCCGAGCAGCTGGCGACGCACTTCCTCGACGAAATAGCCGCCGGCGCGTTCGAACTTCGGCGTCTGGCGCGGCGCGGTGCCGAGCGGCGCGGCGACGGCGGCATCGCGCTGCGCCTGGGAGATGAAGCCGTTGCGCAGCATCTCGCCCAGCACCCAGTTGCGCCGACCGATCGCCCGGTCATAGCCGCGTTCCGGCGTATAGTTCGACGGCCCCTTGGGCAGAATCGCCAGATAGGCGAATTGCGGCAGGGTCAGCTGGCGCAGGTCCTTGTCGAAATAGGCGTGCGCCGCAGCCTCCACGCCCGCCGCGTTGCGGCCGAGCTCGATCTGGTTGAGATACAGCTCGAGGATCTGCTGCTTGGTCAGCGCATCCTCGATCTTGTAGGCGAGCAGGGCTTCGCGGGCCTTGCGGATATAGCTGACCTCGTTGCCGACCAGCAGGTTCTTGGCGACCTGCTGGGTGATGGTCGAGGCGCCGATCGGGCGCTTGTCGCTCTTCAGGTTGGTGATGAACGCGGCGACGATACCGGGGTAATCGACGCCCGAATGTTCGAAGAAGGTCCGGTCCTCGGCGGCGAGGAACGCCTTGACCAGCAGGTCGGGATATTCGTCGTAACTCAGCTGGACGCGGCGCAGCCGGGCATAGCTGTGGATCGGCATGCCGGCGCCGTCGCGCACCGTGGTGGGCAGCGGCGGTTCATAGGCGCGGAGCTTCTCGATCGACGGCAGGTCGCGCGCGACCATGAACCACAGGATCAGGATGCCGGCGAGGCCCGCGCCGGCCAGACAGGCGAGGATGCGCACCCAGCGTTTCGCCCACGCCCGGCGCAGCCGCCCGGGCTCCGTTCCGGGCTCGCGCTGCAGGCGCAGCCTCAGGTCGGTCGTGTCGGTATCGGCCATTGCGCGCGGGTTTAGCAGGTTGCGCGCGAGGGGGAAGATGGTTGCGGCGGGTCGCGCCGCCGACGCGCATCACTGCTCGGCGGTGATATCCTGGCCGGGTCCACCGCCGCCGCGCGAGGCGAGGCGCGTGGCAAAATGGACTTCCACCGCGCGGCGCACCGTTTCCGCCACCTTCTGCCGGCCGTCGCGCGAGTTGAGGAAATCGGCGTCGCGCTGGTTGGAGATATAGCCCGTCTCGAACAGGATGGACGGCACATCGGGCGCCTTGAGCACCAGCAGCGATGCCATGCGGTGGAAGCTCGCCTTGGTGGGGATCAGCGGTCTGGCCTCGCGGCCCAGCACGCGGGCGAAGCTGGCCGATGTGTTCATCGTCTCGCGCTGCGTCAGGTCGATCAGGATCGACGAGATGTCGGGCGTCGCCCCGCCCAGATCGATTCCGGCGAGCAGATCGGACTTGTTCTCGCGCGCGGCCAGGCGGGCGGCTTCCTTGTCCGACGCGATCTCGCTCAGAGTATAAACGGTCGCGCCGGTCGCGTCGGGATTGCCCGCGCTGTCGCAGTGGATCGAGATGAACAGCACCGCGCCCATCCGCCGCGCGACCTCGAACCGCTCGCGGTGGACGAGGTAGCGGTCGTCCTCGCGGGTCAGAGCGACGCGCGCGCGGCCCGAGGCGACCAGTTCGTCGCGGATCGCCTTGGCGACCTTAAGCGTCAGATCCTTTTCCTGAAGCTTGCCGTCGGGCGAGATCGCGCCCGGATCATGCCCGCCGTGGCCGGCGTCGATCACTACGAGCGGCCGGCCGGCGGCGCCCTCGACGCGCGGCAGGGGCAACGAGCGCGTCGCGGCGGGCACCGCCATCGCCACGCTGTGGCTGCGCGGGCGCGCGTCGGCGAGGCCGGGCGGGGCGAGAAAACTCAGGCGCCGCGCCACCGCCGCGCGGGCGAAGCGCGCGTCATCGACGGTGCGCAACTGGAGCGTCAGGGTGCGGCCGTCGGCTGCGAAATTGCCTTCGGTGACGATCGCCGGTTTCGCGAGGTCGAGCACGACGCGCGCGCCGCCATCCTGCCAGCCCTGGCGCACTCCGGCCACCGGCCCGGCTGCGTCGGCGCGCGCCCCGGGCCGCGCGCCCGCCACGTCGATCGCGATCCGTTGCGGCCCCGCCAGGACGAAGGCGCTCGCCTCCGCCACGCGATCGTCGAAGCGCAGGACGACCCGATCGCCACTGATGCTGATGTCGCGGATCGCGCCCGCCCAGCTCGGCACGCCCGCGAACAGGCCGGCGACGAGGGCGAGGAGCGTGAGCACGAACGACCTATGCCGCGTCGCCGCGGGAGCGGTCCAGACAAAAGACATGAACGAGGCAGTTCCCTTTGGTGTAGCCCCGTCCGCTAGCCGCCGGCTTGCCAAAACACGGTTGCGCTATGCGGTTAATTTGCCGTTCGGCATATATTTGCCGGCAATCCTGCAAGGACTTGCCGGACGGGCTTCAGAACGGATCGTCGAAGCCGCGGCGGTTGCCGGGGTGGCAGGACGATGCTAGGCACCCCAAGTCGGCGACAAGGGGGCATGCCGTGCGCACGCCTTCCGACCCCGTCGAAGATCGTCCGCGGCCGACCGGCCGCGCGCTAACTCAGGTTGACGCTGTCATGAGGCATATCCCGCTCCGCCTCCACCGAACCGCCCCCGGCGGTCGCGTGGGCGCGAGCGGCGCACTGGACCAAGGCTCCGTGCATGCACTGACAGCAGACGCATTCGTAACCATCGCTTTTTCATCCGCGACGCATCGGCCCCGGCCGGCATCGCGGGCTTCACAATCGCGCGCGCCACGCCCTCCCTACGGAGCGGCGCGCGCCCGGAGACTTTTTCATGACCATGCGTATGCTGATCGACGCCCGCCACCGGGAAGAAACCCGGGTGGCCGTCGTCAAAGGGAATCGAATCGAGGAATTTGATTTCGAGTCCGCCGAGCGCAAGCAGCTCAAGGGCAATATCTATCTCGCCAAGGTGACGCGCGTCGAGCCGTCGCTGCAGGCGGCGTTCGTCGATTACGGCGGGAATCGCCACGGATTCCTGGCGTTCAGCGAAATCCACCCCGATTACTATCAGATCCCCAAGGAGGATCGCGACGCGCTGCTGCGCGAGGAGGCCGAGCACGCCGCCGAGGAAGCCGCGCTGCGCGCCGAGGCCGAGGACGAGTTCCACGGTGACGAGGGCGGCGACGTCGAGCAGGCGCCCGACGATGATCTGGACGAGGACGAGGACGGCGAATCCGCCGAGAGCGATGCGGATGGCGACGAGGACGGCGAGGGCGATGGCGCTCCGCGTCGCCGCCGTCGCCGAGGCCACGCCAACGACAGCGCGGTCGATCAGCTTCGCGAGCGCAGGATGAATCTGCGCCGCCGCTACAAGATCCAGGACGTCATCCGTCGTCGCCAGGTGCTGCTGGTCCAGGTCGTCAAGGAAGAGCGCGGCAACAAGGGCGCGGCGCTGACCACCTACCTCAGCCTCGCCGGCCGCTACTGCGTGCTGATGCCGAATACCGCGCACGGCGGCGGGATCAGCCGCAAGATCAACAATGCCGGCGATCGCAAGCGGCTGAAGACGATCATGGCGGAGCTGAAGCTGCCGCCGTCGATGGGTTGCATCGTCCGGACCGCGGGCCTTCAGCGCACCAAGACCGAGATCAAGCGGGACTTCGACTATCTCGCCCGCCTGTGGGACGGCATCCGCGAAACGACGCTGGCATCGGCCGCGCCGGCGCTGGTCTATGGCGACAGCGACCTGATGAAGCGGGCGATCCGCGACATCTACAACAAGGATATCGACGAGGTGATCGTCGAGGGCGAGGAAGGGTATCGCCAGGCCAAGGAATATATGAAGCTGCTGATGCCCAGCCACGCGCGGCGGGTGAAGCATTACAGCGACCCGGTGCCGCTGTTCCAGCGCGCGCACGTCGAGGATCAGCTTTCGGCGATGTACCACCCGGTCGTCCAGCTCAAGTCGGGCGGCTATCTGGTCATCAACCCGACCGAGGCGCTGGTTTCGATCGACATCAACTCCGGCCGATCGACCCGCGAGCATAATATCGAGCAGACCGCGACCGCGACCAACCTGGAAGCCGCGCAGGAGATCGCGCGCCAGTTGCGCCTGCGCGACATGGCGGGGCTGGTCGTCATCGACTTCATCGACATGGATCACGGATCGAACGTCCGTAAGGTCGAGAAGGCGATGAAGGAGGCGCTGAAGGACGATCGCGCGCGCATCCAGGTCGGCCGCATCAGCTCGTTCGGCCTGATGGAGATGAGCCGCCAGCGCCTGCGCACCGGCGTGCTTGAGGCGTCGACCCGCCAGTGCCCGCATTGCGAGGGCACCGGCCTCGTCCGCACCGCGTCGTCGGCGGGTCTTTCCGCGCTGCGCATGATCGAGGACGAGGCGGCGCGCGGGCGTGGTTCCGTCATCACGCTGCGCGCCAGCCAGGAAGCGGCCTTCTACCTGCTCAACAGGAAGCGCGCCGAACTCGCCGAGATCGAGGACCGCTATGGCGTCACCGTCGAGGTGATGTCCGACGGCGAGGTCGAGGGCGCGCGCATGTCGGTCGAGGCGAGCGGCCCGCCGCCGGCGCACGCGCCGCGCTTCGATGCGCCGATGCAGGACTTCGACGACGATCTGCCCGAGGACGAGGATGACGAGGTCGAGGAGGACGAGGACGAGGGCGAAGACGAGCCGCGCGAGGCCCGCGCTCCGCGTCGCGAACGCGCCGAGGATGAGGGCGAGGGCCGTGGCCGCCGCCGCCGCCGCCGTCGCGGCCGTCGTGGCCGGAGTGGCGACGAGGGTGAGCGTGGCGATACCGACGCCGATGCCGATGCCACCGCCGAGGGCGAGGACGCCGAGGATGCCGCCGCCGCGCCCGAGGACGCGCCGGCCGTCGAGGTCGAAGCCGGAGAGGAAGGCAATGGCGAGGGTCGCAAGCGCCGCCGACGCGGCCGTCGCGGCGGTCGTCGTGGCGATAGCGCGCGGGACATCGACGGCGAGGCCGCCGATGAGGTCGCGGTCGATGCCGGCGAGGTCGAAGCCGAGCCGGTGAGCGAAGCGCCGGACGAGGTTGCCGTCGAGCCCGAGGCGCCGGTCAAGCCCAAGCGCACCCGCCGCCGCAAGGCTGATGCCGAGGCTCCGGCCGTTGCCGTCGAGCCTCCGGTCGAGGTCGCCCCCGAGCCCGTCGCCGAAGAAGCGCCGGCCAAGCCGAAGCGCACGCGCCGCAAGGCCGTCGCTGCCGAAGCGTCCGTGCCCGTCGTCGAGGCCGCCCCGGAAGCGGAGCCCGCCGCCGAAGCCCCTGAAGCACCGGTCGAGGAAGCGCCCAAGCGCCGCCGGACGACGCGCAAGAAGGCGGTGGCTGCCCCGGCCGAAGCCGAAACCGGCGTCACTGCGGAAGGCGACTCGGCTGACGCTGCTGCCGATATAGGCGCCGATGATGCCGAACTCGACGATGGCACCGGTACGCCGCGCCGCGGATGGTGGCAGCGGACCTTCGGTGCCTGATCCCGGAAGCCGTCCCGCCGCCCGTGCGGCGGGACGGCTTCAGGCGAGGTTCAGCCGCGCGGCGGCACGGAGCGCTGGCAATGGCGGGTAAGCGGATGATAGAGGCGATGCGCCGGGCGCTGGCCGCACTGGTGGTGGCCGCGATGCTCGCCGTCCAGCCGGCGCACGCCCAGTCGATGCTGCGCGACGCCGAGACGGAACAACTTTTCCATGACATGTCGGCGGACATCATCACCGCCGCCGGCCTGTCCCCGCGCAACGTCCGCATCGTGCTGCTGCGCGATCCCAGCATCAACGCCTTTGTGGCGGGCGGGCAGACCGTCTATCTCCACACCGGGCTGATCGATGCCGCCGACACCGCAAACGAGGTGCAGGGCGTCATCGCGCACGAGGTCGGCCATATCGCCAACGGCCACATCGTCCTGCAGGACGCAGGCTTCAAGGGCGCGATGGGCGTCTCGCTGCTCAGCCTGGTGCTGGGCGTCGCGGCGATCGCGGCCGGCGCGGGGGATGCCGGCGCGGGCATCCTGGCCGCCGGGCAGCGCGCCGCGATGGGCAAGTTCCTGGCCTTCACCCGCGTGCAGGAATCGAGCGCGGATGCCGCCGGCGCGCGCTACCTGGCGACTGCCGGTATCACCGGGCGCGGGCTGCTGACCTTCTTCAAGAAGCTGCAGAACCAGGAATATCGCTATGCCATCACCCAGAGCGAGGGGAGCTACGACCGCACCCACCCGCTGTCGGGCGAGCGGATGGCGGCGCTGGATCAGGTGACGCGCGGCGCGCCCAACTGGAACACGCCGTCCGATCCGGGCATCGAGGCGCGGTTCAAGCGGGTGCAGGCGAAGCTGCGCGGCTATGTCAACGATCCGCGCCAGACACTCGTCAAATATCCGCTCAGCGACCGGTCGGTGCCGGCGCATTACGCGCGCGCCTATGCCTATCATCTGTCGGGTTACCCGGATCAGGCGAAGGCGGAGACGGCGGCGCTGGTCAAGGCGCTGCCGCACGATCCCTATATCCTCGAACTCCAGGGCCAGATCGTCATGGAGGGTGGTGACCCCAACGGCGCGCTAGCCCCGCTGCGCGAAGCGACCAGGGCGTCGCGCGACGCGCCGCTGATCGCCACCACATTCGGCCACGCGCTGGTCGCGACCGACGATCCGGCCAACCTGCCGGAGGCGGAGAAGGTGCTGCGGCTGGCGGTGCAGCGCGATGCCGAGAATCCCTGGGCCTGGATCCAGCTTGGCACCGTCTACGAACGCAAGGGCGATGTGCCGCGCACCGCGCTCGCCACCGCCGAACGCGCCAATCTGACCGGCGATACGCGCACGGCGCTCGCGTCGTCGCGGGCGGCGCTGGCGGGCCTGCCCAAGGGCACATCGGACTGGATCCGCGCACAGGATATTTTGATGGTCTCGCAAACCGCCTGGGAAGACGAACGACGGCGGGAGCGGCGGCGGTGACGATCCGACCCTGGATTTTCGCCCTGCTGCTGCTGGCGGCGGGGGCGCTGGGCGGCGCGGCGGCGTTCGGCCTGCAGATGCTGCGTCCGGCGACGGGCGACGTGCGCGGCTACCTGCTGGCGAACCCCGAGGTGATCCCCGAGGCGATGACGCGGCTACAGGAGCGCGAGACGGGCAAGTTGGTCGCGCAGCACCGTGCCGCGATCTTCGATCCGTGGCCCGGCATGATCGCGGGCAACCCGCAGGGCGACGTTACCGTCGTCACCTACATGGACTATGCCTGCGGCTATTGCCGCGCCAGCCTGCCCGAGATCGAGCGGCTGATCGCGTCGGACAAGGGCGTGCGGATGGTCTATCGCGAGCTGCCGATCCTGTCGGCGGAAAGCCGCACGGCCGCCGCCTGGGCGCTGGCGGCGGGGCAGCAGGGCAAGTTCCTGGCGTTCCACAACGCATTGTTCGCCGCCGGGCGGCCCAGTGACGCGACGATCGCCGAGGCGGCCGCCAAGGCCGGACTGGACATCGCCGCCGCCCGCGCCGCTGTGGGATCGCCGCAGGTGGCGGCAGAGCTTGACAGGAACCTGCGCACCGCCGGCGCGGTAGGGATCACCGGCACGCCCGCCTGGGTGATCGGCGACCGCGTCATTTCCGGCGCGATCGGCGAGGATCAGCTGCGCGAGGCGGTGAAGGCCGCGCGCGCCAAGGGCTGACGTCCGGCCGAGCGGCCCGTCAGTGGCGGTGGCCGCTCGACGGATAGACGACGCGGCCCAGCCCCTTGCGTTCGAAGGGCACGAATTCCCCTTCCGCCAGCGCGAGGCGATCGGCGACGGCGTGGAGCACGGCAGGGTTGACGCCCAGCCCGCAATGACTGCCATAGACCTCGATATTGTCGGTCGTGTCGCATTCGCCCTCGCGGCAATTCTGCCACGCGACGATGCCGTCGGCCTTGGTGAAGATCGCGGTGGTCGGCACCGGCGGGGCGACCGCGCTCTGCGCGCGCAGGCGGGTGGTCGTCTCGCCCTCGATACGGTCGCCGGTCAGCGCTTCATAGGTGCGCCACACGTTCGATGCCTTCGGGTCGCCGCCGAAGGGGGAGCCGAGCGTGATGACCTGCCGCACCAGATCGGGCCGCCAGTTGGCGAGCAGCCGCGCCATCACGCCGCCCAGGCTCCAGCCGACCAGGCTGACCTTCTGGCCGGTGGCGGCGTGGATTTCCTCCAGCCGCGCGATCAGCTTCTCGCCCTCGCGCCCGATCGCCTTCGGCCCCAGGTTGCGGCCGAGGTTCCAGCTGTGCGCGTCATAGCCCTTGGCGGTCAGGAAGCGGCGCAGGATGCCGGTCGACACGTCGCTGGTGATGAAGCCGGGCAGTACCAGCACCGGATGGCCGTCGCCGCGCGGACCCGCCATCAGCGCGGGCAGCGCCCACGGCAGCGTCGACAGCTCGAACAGCGCGCGCGGCAGCTCGGTCAGCGCCAGGAACTTAGACGGTGCAGGCACCGTATCGCCATCTGTCATCGCCAAATCTGTATCCTTCCGATTGCTGCGCCGCGACATAACGGTTCACAGCCGCTGTTCTTTCCCTCACCTCAACCCGTTCGCCCTGAGCTTGTCGAAGGGCTGTCCTTCTTTCGCACCGCGTACCTGTCGCTCGAAGAAAGGCAGGGCTTCGACAAACTCAGCCCGAACGAAATGTTTGAAACGCTCATTCCCCGAACGCCGCCTGACGTTCGGCCATCCGCATCATGTCGAGGCTGAGGATGGCGATGTCGTGAAGCTGCCCGCGCCGGTCGATCGCCTGGTCGCGCAGCATAGCCTCGCCGCGAAAGCCGTGGGTTTCGAACAGTTCGATCGCGGACGACTGGTCGGGCGTCATCTTCGCGGCCAGCTTGCGCAGCCCGCGGGCTTCCGCCAGCCGGATGATTTCGGAAAGCAGCGCACGGCCCACGCCGCGCCCGCGCGTGTCGCTCGCCACCAGCACGCGCACTTCGCCGACATGGCCCGACCAGCCGAGAGGATCGCGCACCAGCGCGGCCGAGCCGAGGATACGGCCGTCCTCCTCGAACAACAGGCTGTCGATATCCCCCTCGGCGACTGCCGCTGCCCACGCCTCGATCACCCGTGGGTGGCGCAGGTCGCGGCCGAGGAACAGCAGGTCGTGTTCGGGCAGGCCCTGCGCGAACGCCAGCATCGCCGAGCGATCATCGGGGGCGAAGGCGCGGATCACAGCGACCGCCCCTGAAGCCACTGGTCGAGGCGGGGCCACAGCCGCTTCTGCGCGTTGGCGCCGGCGACCAGGCTGACGTGCCCGCCCTTGAGCACGATCTCCTCCTTGTCCGCAGATCCGATCTTGCCGATCAGCGGCGCGGATACGGCTTGCGGCACGATATGGTCGTGTTCCGCGACGACATGCAGGAAGGGCAGGGTGATCGCGCCCAGATCGACCGGCCGCCCGGCGACTTCCATCGTGCCCGTCATCAGGCGATTGTCCCACATCAGCTGCTTGGTCATCTCTCGGAAATATTCGCCGGCCAGCGGCAGCATGTCGGCGGCCCAGCGATCGAACATGCGATAGCCCTTCACATATTCGTCGTTCCATAGATTGTCGTAGA
This sequence comes from Sphingomonas sp., assembly GCF_035910975.1. Lineage (GTDB taxonomy): Bacteria > Pseudomonadota > Alphaproteobacteria > Sphingomonadales > Sphingomonadaceae > Sphingomonas. Next base: position 1,209,318 of record NZ_JAMHWM010000029.1, on the reverse strand, counting down.
GCCGAATGTTGCCTGCCAGCCGCGCGCCGGGGCGCAGCATGTCGAACGCCGAATAGAGCATGTCGGCGGGGCATTGCCCGAACGCGTCGACCAGCCGGTCGACGTCGAAGAAGCGGCGGTCGGCCCAGGCCTGGAACATCTCCATCGCGTGGAAATCGACCGGCGTGGTGAAGCAGACGAGGTTGCGCGCCGGCCCGTCGGCATGGAGCGCCGTGTAGAGCAGCGACAGCACCCCGCCGAAGCAATAGCCGACGACCGTCAGGTCATCCTCGCCGGTTTCCTCCAGCACCCGCGCGACGGCGGCGGGCAGGAAATCGAGCACATAATCCGCCATGCCCAGCCGTCGTTCGTCGGTGCGTGGCACGTCCCAGTCGAGCATGAACACGTCGTACCCGGCGTTCAGCAGGAACTCGACCAGGCTCTGCCCCGGCACCATGTCGAAGATATAGCCGCGGTTGGTGGTCGCCATCACGAGCAGCAGGGGCGTGCGGTACACCTCGTCGCTCGTCGCGCGATAGTGATACAGCTGCATCGTGCCGCGACGGATCAACACGTCCTTCGGGGTGGCGCCAAGTACCGGGGCGGACGAGGCGAAATAGCCCAGCCCCTTTATGTTGCGCGCCATCGCGCGCTCGAACTCGCGGGAAGCGGCCGCGACCGGATCATCGGCGGTCGCCGTCTGGCTCAAGCCTTGTCCTTGCCCGGCGTCCTGGTCCGCGCCGGTTTGGGCCGCGCGGGCGCATCGTCACCGGCGAGCCTGACCAGCAGCCCCTCGATCCGCGCCAGCCGGTCCTCGACACCGGCGAGTCGCTCGGACAGGCCCGACACCTCCTCGCGGCTCGGCATGTTGTAGGCGGCGAGCGCGCGGCCCATCGCCTCGCGCGTCGCTTCCTGCACCTGCGCGGTGGCGGTGGTCGCCGCCCCCATCGCACGCGCGGCCTCTGGCGTGCGCATCGCCTGGCCGCCGAACTGGTTGGCCATCGTCTCCCACTGGCCCAGCATGTCGCGGAAGAAGCTTGCGGGATCGGACGTCATGGACGCGATGTTGCGCGGGTTTTGCCGCACCCGTCAAGCGCGGCAATGTTGACGCTATGTTGACGCTACGGCCGCGCGGGGATCGTCCACATGTAGATGGTGTTGCCTTCCACCTCGCGGGTCTGTTCGGGCATCCAGTCCCCCATGTCGAAGGCGTGGCTGACGATCCTCGTGCCGGGTTTCAGCTCGGCGAGCAGCTTGGGCTTCAGCTTCACGTTGAGCGACGGCAGCAGGTAGAGCGTCACGACGCTGGCGTCGCTGAAATCGCTGGTGAACAGATCGGCCTGCCTGATCGTGACGAGACTGCCGACGCCGTTCGACTTCACGTTCGCGTTCGCCTCGGCGATACGCTCTGGATCGATGTCGATGCCGGTCGCGCGGATACCGTAGCGCTTGGCCGCGGTCACCGGGATGCGGCCGTCGCCGCTGCCCAGGTCGTAGAGCACGTCGCCTTTCTTCACGCCAGCCATCTCGAGCATCGCGTGGACCACCGGCTGCGGCGTCGGGACATAGATCACGTCGGGCGTGCGTGAGGCGGCGGAGGTTGGCGCCGCCGTCGGTGCGATCTCCTGCGCGGGCTGGGCCTGCGCGCAGGCCATTGCCGACGTCATCAGCGCCAGCGTGCCGAACAGCTTCAGGGTCTTCATGGCTCGATCTCCGGTTGCGGGGGGCGGGGGGTGAGGAAGGGGAGCAGCAGCGCGCCGGCCGCGACCACGCCGACGCCGACCAGCGCGCCCCAGCCGGTATAGGCGAGGCTCGACCAGAGCAGATACGCGTTGGCGGCGCAGAACAGCAGGGGGACGACGGGATAGAGCGGCACGCGGAACGGCCGCTCGCGCGCGGGATCGCGCCGGCGCAGCACGAACAGCGCGATGCCGCTCAAGAGGAAGAAGCCCCAGAAGACCGGGGCGGTATATTCCACCGCGAGCTGGAATCCGTCGCGCGCGAACACCCCGGCGCCGACCAGCGCGAGCGCCGCGAGACCTTGTACCGCAAGCGCGTTGCGCGGCGATCCGCTGGCGGCGTGCCAGGCGCCGAGCCGCCCCAGCGCGGGTATGTCGCGGCCCAGTGCATAGGCGCCACGCGCGCCGGTGATCGCGGTGGCGTTGGCGGATGTCAGCGCGGCGATCGCGACGGCGACGGCGATCAGGCCCGCGCCGGACGGTCCGAAGGCGGCGCCCATGACGTCGGCCGCCACCGCCTGCGACCGGCCGATGCCGCCCAGCCCGAGCGCGCGCAGATAGGCGAGGTTGGCGAGCAGGTAGAGCGCGGTCAGGATGCCGAGACTGATGAACAGCACCGGCACCACCCTGCGTCCGCCGCCGCGCAGTTCGGCCGAGACATAGGCCGCTTCGTTCCACCCGCCGAAGGTGAGCAGCACGAACACCATCGCCAGCCCGATCGACAGCGTCGGATCGGGCGCGGGCAGCGCGGCCGCATCGACGCCGGGCGCCAGGAACAGGCCCGCGACGATCACCATCGCCAGCCCGGCGACCTCGACCAGCGTCAGCCAGCGCTGCGCGCCCGCGCCCGCCTGCACGCCCGCCCAGTTGACTGCGGTTACCGCGACGACCGCGATCGCCGCCCAGATCGCCGGCCCCTGCGGGCCCAGCGGCACGATCACCGCGATATAGTCGCCGAACACATAGGCGAGCACCGCGATCGACCCGGTCTGGATCACCGCGAGTCGCGCCCAGCCGTAGAGGAAAGCGAGCCGCGATCCGAACGCGCGGCCGAGGAAGTGATAGTCGCCGCCCGCATCGGGATAGGCGGCGGCGAGTTCGGCGTAACAAAGCGCTCCGATCAGCGCGATCGCGGCCCCGGAGACCCATAGCAGCAGCATGATCTCGCCGCTCGCGCTGCCCTGCGCCACCAGCGAAGGCGTACGGAAGATGCCCGCGCCCAGCACGATCCCGACGACGATCGCGACGCCGTCGCGCAGCCGCAGCGTCTGGCGGGGATATGGGTCGTCGTGCCGGCGATCCATCGGCGCACTGCTCCGCTAGCTTGGGGTGCCTTGGGCAACGCGCCAACGGCGAAAGGGTTCACCGTTACGCGCGCGCAACGGCTATACTCCGACGTAAATGATTATGAAAATGCGGGAAAATTGGTCGGGGAAAGAGGATTCGAACCTCCGGCCCCTGCCTCCCGAAGGCAGTGCTCTACCAGGCTGAGCTATTCCCCGACCGGCGCCGTCCGGGACAAGCCCGGCGTGGCGAGGCGCGGCCTATACCGAGGGGGGGGTGAGCGCGCAAGGGCTGTTCGACGCGGTCCGGACGATCAGCCGCGCGCATCGAGCATGTCGTCGACCGCGACGAATTTCTCGCGCGGGGCGCCGGTGCGGGCGCGGGCCACCTCGGCGGCGTCGATCCGTTGCCAGTCGCGGAAGGTGACGACATCGACGCCGCGTTCGGCCAGGAGTGCGTCCAGCCCAGGCCGGCCCGGCTTGTCGCTGCCGCCGGCGCTGTCCTCGGCGATCTTGTCGACGATCGCGAAGCCGTCGGGGCGGTTGGTGCCGATCGTGCCGGTGGGCCCGCGCCGCGCCCAGCCGACCGCGTAGAGGCCCGGCGCGATCCGGCCCTCGTCGTTGGCGAAGCGCCCGGCCGCCTCGTCATAGGGGACGCCCTCGATCGGCGGCGTGCGATAGCCGATGCAGCTTACGACGAGGGTGGCCGGCACGGCATAGGTCTCACCGGTGCCGCGTGCCGATCCGTCGGCGCCGATCGCGGTGCGTTCGACGATCACGCGCTCGGCGCGGCCTTCTCCCTCGATCGCGACGGGGCGGGCGAAGAAATCGAAGACGATGCGGATCGGTGCGTCGCCGGTATCGTCGCGGCCGGCGAAGTCGCGCAGGTGCGTCACAGACTTGCGCTGGCCGGGATCGAGGGCGGCGTCGTCCTCGACCGGGGGCAGGTCGGCGGCATCCACGACCGGCCGTGCGCGGGCGAGGTGGCCGAGTTCGCCCAGTTCCTTCGGCGTCATCGCGATCTGATGCGGCCCGCGCCGGCCCAGGATCGTGATGTCGCCGGCATGGCCGCCCTTCAGCCGGTCGAGCGCGTGGCCGACGATGTCCGATCCACCCAACTCATCCTCGGTCTTGGCGAGGATGCGCGCAACATCGAGCGCGACATTGCCGTTACCGATCACCACCGCGCCGCCGCCGTCGAGCGCGGGGGCGAGCGCGGCGTGATCGGGATGGCCGTTGTACCAGCCGACGAAGGCGGCCGAGCCGACCACGCCGGGCAGGTCGTCGCCGGGGATGCCGATCGGCCGGTCGGCGGGCGCCCCTGTGGCCAGCACCACCGCATCGTAGAGTTCGAGCAGTTCCGCGATCGCCACGTCGCGGCCGACACTGACGTTGCCGACGAAGCGGACGCTCTCGGTCAGCGCAGTCGCCTCGTACCGGCGGCTGACCGCCTTGATCGACTGGTGATCGGGCGCCACGCCGGTGCGGATCAGCCCGAACGGCACCGGCAGCCGATCGATGATGTCGACGCGCACCGCGTCGCCGAACATCTTCTGCGCCGCCTCGGCCGTGTAATAGCCGGCCGGGCCCGAACCGATCACCGCGATATGGCGCATTGGGGCTTCTCTCCTGCGGTTTTGCGGTGATGCTAGCGGCTGAAGCGAGGAGGGCAAGGCGCTGGTGCTTGGCGCGCCGGCCTGATAGCGGGCCGCGCGATGAACCAACTGGAGATGATCGCCGTCGCGCTGGGCGTCGCCAACATCGCGCTCATCATCCGTCGCAGCATCTGGAACTATCCGGTCGGCATCGCGATGGTCGCGCTCTACGCGCTGATCTTCTGGGACGTGAAGCTCTACAGCGACGCGGCATTGCAGCTCTTCTTCATCGGCGCGCAGGCATATGGCTGGATCGCCTGGGCGCGGGCGTCCGGCGCGATGGGCGACATCGTGGTCGAGCGGCTCGATACGCGTGGCCGGTTGAGATGGGGCGGCGCGATGCTGGCGGGGGCGGCGGCGCTGGGCTGGGCGATGCACCGCTTCACCGACGCATCGCTGCCCTACTGGGACGCGCTGGTCGCGGCGCCGAGCGTGGCGGCGCAACTGATGCTCGCGCGGCGCTATCTGGAAAACTGGGTGGTGTGGATCGCGGTCGATGTGGTCGCGATCGGTCTCTACGCCACAAAGGGGCTGCTGCCGACGGCGGCGCTCTATGCCGGCTTCCTCGTGCTCGCGGCCGTCGGGCTGGCGACATGGCGCCGGGTCGAGGCGGCGCAGAGGGCGGGATGACGCGCGGTTTCCTGCTGGGCAAGTTCCTGCCGCCGCACAACGGCCACCTGCTGCTGTGCGAAGCGGCGCGCGCACTGGTCGACGAACTGACCATCCTGGTCTGCTGGTTGCCCGACGATCCCATTCCGGGCGAACAGCGGCTGGCGTGGATGCGCGCGCTGGTGCCGGACGCACGCGTCGTCGGCCACGGCGCGGTGGTGCCGCAGGCACCCGAGGACCATCCCGACTTCTGGGCGATCTGGCGCGGGATCGTGCGCGACGCGCATCCCGATCCGATCGATCGGGTCTTCGCGTCGGAAGCCTATGGGCACCGGCTGGCCACCGAGCTTGGCGCGAAGTTCCACCCGGTCGATCCCGAACGGCTGGCGTGGCCGGTTTCGGGGACCGCGGCGCGCGCCGATCCGTGGGCGCACTGGCCCAGCCTGCCGCGCCCGGTGCGCGCGCATTTTGCCCGGACCGTTTGCCTGCACGGCCCGGAGAGCACCGGCAAGTCGATGCTTTCCGCCGCGCTGGCGGCACATTACCGCACGCTTCATGTTCCCGAATATGGCCGGAGCTGGTGTGCGGAGCATGGCAATGCGCCGTCGCCGGATGATCTGATCGACATCGCCCGCACACAGGACGCTATGGCCATGTCGATGCGCGGCGACTGCGACCGGCTGCTGATCCTAGATACCGATCGGCTGATGACGATCGTTTGGGGGCAGATGCTGCACGGCCGGCGCGATCCGCGGCTCGAGGCGGGCGGGATGCCCGCCGATCTCTATCTGATGCTGGAGGGCGACGTGCCCTGGATCGACGACGGGACGCGGCTTTTCGGCGATCATGTGGTCAGGCGGCGCTTCGCCGACATCTGCCGCAACGAACTGTCAAGGCGCGGCGTGGCATGGGCGGCCATCGCCGGCCCGTTCGACGATCGCCTTTCGCGGGCGATCGCCGCGATCGACGCCCATTTCGCCATCGGAACGTCATGACCCGCACCATCTGCCTCCACGGACCCGAAAGCACCGGGAAATCCACGCTCGCGCCGCGCCTCGCCGCGCGGCTGGGCGGCGCGCTGGTCGAGGAATATGGCCGCACCTATGCCGAGGCGAATGGAATCGATTTCACGATGGCCGATCTCGTCGCCATCGCGCAGGGGCATGACCAGCGCACCCGCGACGCGATCGCGCGCGGAGGCGATCCGGTAATCCTCGATACCGATCCGCTGATGTCGGCGGTGTGGGCCGACATGTTGTTCGGCACGCGCGACCCATGGTTCGACGCCTGGGATGCGACAGCCGACCTCTACCTGCTGTTCGACATCGACCTGCCGTGGATCGAGGACGGCACGCGGATGTTCGGCACGCGCGAGTTGCGACAGCGCTTCTTCGATCTGTCGAAGGCCGAACTGGAACGCCGCGGCGTGCGCTGGGCGCCGGTTTCCGGGCAGGGCGAGGACCGTTTCCGCGCCGCGCTGGCAGCGGTCGAGGCGGGCTTTTAGGGTCCTGACCCTAGGACGCGATCGCCAGCCCGTCGCCGTTTTTGCCGACGGCGATGCGGCGCAGCACCTTGCCGGTCGCCATGTCGATTTCCGCGACACGATCGTGCGCGGTTTCCGCCGCGTAGAGCCGCTTGCCGTCGCGCGAGAACAGGATCGTCACCTGGCCGGTTTCCTTCGAGCCGCCCACGGTGATCGTCCGCGCGACCTTGAGCGTCCGGGCGTCGATAACCGACAGCGATCCGCTGGCGATGTTGCTGCTGACGATCCATCTGCCGTCCGGGCTGGCGGCGAGGCGGATCGCGACGGGATCGATCGCCACCTCGCCCAGCTTCTTCAGGCTGGCGGTGTCGAACACGCTAACGCGCGGCGCCGCGAGATCGCCGACGAACAGCCGCCGGCCGTCCTTCGTCAGCGCGATCGCTTCCGATTGGCCGCCGACCGCGATGTCGGCCAGCTTCTTCGCGGCGGTCAGGTCGATGACGCTGACCGTGCCGGACCGGATGTTGGCGACATAGGCGCGGGCGCGATCGGGCGAGACCTCGACCATGTGCGAGCTTTGCTGGTCGGTCTTTATGCCCGTCACGGTCCCGTCGGGGGCGATCACGGCGATCGAGCTACTGCCCTCCGCGCTCGCCACCAGCCGGCCGTCGCTCAGCCAGACGAGGCCATGCGGGCGCGCGTTGGGCGCGATGTCGATGGTGCGCAGCTTCGTCGCGGATTTCACGTCGAACACGTCGATCGTCGTGCCGCCATAGGCGACCACCGCCGCCTGCCGGCCGTCGGGCGAGACGGCGATTTCATGCGGCATGCGGCCGGTCGGCACGCGGGCGCGTTCCTTGCCGCTCTTGAGGTCGATGAAGCTGACGGTGTCCTCGCCCTTGTTGCCGACGATCAGCGTTTGCGCGGCGACCGGGACGGGCAGGGCGAGCAGGAGGGCGGCGACGAGCGATTTGGGGGCGAGGCGCATGGGGGATGTCTCCTTCGGCCCCAGCCTGGACCCGATGCCGCGCAAAGCAAAGCGCCGCCCGGCGGGATGCCGGACGGCGCCTGTGAACTGCACGGGAGGTAGAGGTCAGCGCTTCATCGAGGCGAGCGCGCCGCCCTGGGCCACCACACCGTTGAACGCCTCGACGAAGGCGGAGGTCAGCATCTTGCCGTCCTTCGACGTCGCATAGCCGCCGTTGGCGAAGTCGCCATACCCCATCGCGCCCATCTGCGCGCGCGCCGCATCGGCCCAGGGATTGCCGCCGTAGCCGCCGAAGCCGCCGATCGAGACCGAGGTCTTGCTGGTCTGGCCAGATCCGGTGACCAGCGTCTGACCGGTCGCCGGGCTGATGATGCGCAGGCCGGCGGCGACCGTCTTCTTCTTGCCGCCGAAGCCGCCGAGCATCCCGCCCAGCATGCCGCCGACCACCGGCACACGGCCGGCGACCGCGCCGAGCGCGCCGGAGCGCACCGCGCCTTCGACCAGCGCGGTCCGCGCGATGTTCATGCCCTGATCGACTTCCTCCTTGTCGCCGGCGATGGCGTTCATCAGGAAATCGGCGGGCTTGCCGCTGGCGGCGTTGTGCAGGGTGAAGCAGCCGCTCTGCGCCGCCATCGCGGCGATCAGGTCACGCGGGCTCGACAGGCCGTATTTGGTCCAGCCCTGGGTATCGCCGTCGACGATCGCGATCGAGCCCAGGCTCTGCTCGCACTTTGCCAGCACCGGTTCCGCGCCCTTCTGCGCCGCCGCCGGGCTAGCCGTCCAGCACAGAGCTACGCCCGCCGCCAGGACGGCCTTTCCAAAAAACTTCGCCATGACCCATCCCCTGTCGTCGGAATTGACGGGGAAGGGCTAGGCGTACGGGCGGCTGAGCGAAATTTACAACGCCCGTCAGAATCTTACAAAGCCTGTCGGGTGATGGCGGGCGTGGCTCAATCGACGTTGATGACGTTGTAGCGGCGCATTTCCGCCTGGCTGAGGCAGCGGAACACGGGCGGCCTCTCGCGGCCGGGGCGGCCGTCGCGCCAGGTGTCGGCGCGCTGGGTGTACATCACCTCCGACAGCAGCTTGCGCGAGATGCCCATGCGCAGCACCACGTCGATGTCGGACGCGGTCAGCATCGCCGTCTGCTGCTCGTTCTCCGCGATCCGCGCCATCAGCGCGTCGGGACTTTTCTTGCGCGACGCCGCCACCGTGCGATCGACGAAGCGGTTGTCGTTGACCACGGTCGCCATGTGCACGCCGAACTGGCCGCCGGCGTCGATCATGCGAATCGCGCCGCCGAAGAACAGGAAGTTGCACGCGCTGATGCACCACCAGCCTGTCGGGATGCGCACCGGGATGCCCGATTTGCGGATCACCTCGGCCGCCTGGTTTCCGGCCATCGCATGGCCGCCGGGCGAGCGCAGCCAGATCTCGTCGATCGTCCCCGGCTGTGCCAGCGCGGCCGACAGCGCGGCGGGCGTCTGCGCGACGACCCCGCCCTCGGCGACCAGGATGGTGCGGCCGTCGATCGCGCGCCGGGTAAAGGTCATCGGCGCCTCGCCGCCGACCTGGGCGGCGCCGACCGTGATCTGCGGGCAGGTGGAATGCATCGCCTGCGCCCGCGCCGTGCCCGGCATCGCGGCGACGGCGAGCATCGCGGCGATCAACGGGAATTCAGACCGCACTCGACTGCATCACATAGCCCGTCCCACCCGGCGCCTTGCACATGCGCTTCGATATGACCATTTCCTCGCCGTTGACGGTGGCGACGTCGCGCACGTTCTTGCACATTGATCCGTCGGCGAGGCGATTCTGCGCGGTGAGGGTCGAGGATCCCGACACGTCGGCGCGCGTGTCGCTCGACCAGGCGGCGGTGGTGCCGACCGGCTTTTCCAGCACATCGTTGGTCGCCTTCGCCGCGCGCTCGCGCTCGGCGGGTTCGAGCTTGCAGGACAGCGCGTCGGTGAGCGCAAGGTTGATCGTGCTGCCGGCCAGCCCGGCGACGATCCGCCCGCCCGCGCGCCCGACCGCGCTGGACGCGACCCCGCCGGCGACGCTGCCGAGCAGTCTGCCGAAGCCACCGCGCTTGCGGGGCTTGCCGTCGGCGCAGACGGCGGGCTTTGCGGCGGCCTTCTTGGGCGGTGGCGGTGTGGCTGCCGCGCCGGAAACGCCGCCCGCCGTCCAGGCGAGCAGGGCCAACAGCACGGCTGAAGTCGTCGCTCTGCGCATCGCCGAATCCCCAGTCCCAATGCCTCGTGAAAACGGCGCGACGCTAGCCCGGCGGCGCGGCGAAATCCATAGGGCGACAAGCATAGGCTGCACCAGCGGCTCTTCTTGCCGCGGGCTCCCGGCGGGCCTACATTCGATCGTCATGGCCCACCACCACCATCATCACGAACATCATGGCGCCGATCTGGCGCACGCCGCAGAGGCTACCCTGGTCAAGGCCGGCGAGCAGTGGACCGCGATGCGCGCGCAGGTGTTCGACGCGCTGGCGGGGTTCGACAAGCCGGCCTCCGCCTACGACATCGCCGACGCGGTATCGAAGGCGCAGGGCAGGCGGGTGGCGGCGAACAGCGTGTACCGTATCCTCGACCTGTTCGTCGGCGCGAATTTGGCGCGGCGGGTGGAAAGCGCCAACGCCTATGTGGCGAACGCGCATCCCGACTGCCTGCACGACTGCATCTTCCTGGTGTGCGACAGCTGCGGCCAGACCACCCACATCGACGACGACGCGATCACGCGGTCGGTGCGCTCGGCGGCGAAGGGCGCGGGCTTCCAGCCGGTGCGGCCGGTGATCGAGGTGCGGGGGAAGTGCGGGGAATGCGACGCGCCGGCTGAGGGCGCGGCGTAAGCTGCGGCGAGGTTAAAGGCGCGTCCGGCCGGCGGCGCTTGCCCGAACAGTTCGCGCTAATTATTGGTATAGTGGTCGGTATTCGAGGGACCAATCAAATATGGTGCGCAACACCTCGGTCACGATCGGCGACCATCTGAGCGGTTTCATTGACGATCAGGTCCGGGCCGGACGTTTCGGCTCGGCGAGCGAGGTCGTGCGGGCGGGCCTGCGGCTGCTAGAGGAAAATGAGGCAAAGGTTCGCGCGCTTCAGGACGCGCTGATCGCCGGAGAGGCATCGGGCGAGCCGGCTCCGTTCGATTTCGACGCGTTCAAGGCGCGCAAGCGGGCGGAAGCCGCCGCGCGGTGAAGGCGCTTGTCCTCACACCGGCTGCCGCCGAGGACATCGAGGATATCTGGGATTACAGCGCGGAACATTGGGGTGCCGACCAGGCCGATCGCTACACCGACGCGATCCGCGATGCTTGCGTCGCCGCCGCGGCGGGTGAGCGGCGCGGCCGGCCAGTCGATGTGCGCCCCGGTTATCTGAAGCTCTCGACCGGCTCGCACATGATCTATTTCCGCGATCTCGGCGATCTTCTGATGATCGTACGCGTCCTGCATGTCAGTCGGGATATTCAGCGCCACCTGTGACCGGGACGATCAGAGCGGCAGGGCGGCCAGCGCCTTCCGCATCCGCACCAGCGGCACGGCCACGCCGTCCACCATATCCACCAGCCGTTCGACCTCCACATAGCCGCACGCGCGGTACAGCGGTTCGCCCGCCATCGTGCCCATCAGTTCGACCGCGCCGAACCCCTCCGCTCGCGCCGCACCCTCGCATAGCGACAGGATCAGGCGCCCGACGCCGCGGCGCGCGAAATCCGGGTGGGTGTACATCGCGCGTACCCGCGCCGCCTCGGTCGCCGGATCGAGCAGGCGCGGTTCGCGGCCCGCCGAGTCATCTCCGCCATAGAGCGTCGCGCGCCGGCTCCAGCCGCCGCAGCCGGCGATCCTCCCTTCGCCCTCGACGATGAAATAGGTGCGGTCGGCGACCAGTTGCGTGTCGAGTCCCATCACCGCCCGGCTCGCCGCGACCTGCGCTGGCGACAGGAAGTCCGATTGCAGCGTATCGATCGCCAGCGCCATCAGGTCGCGCAGCGCCGGCAGGTCGGATTCGACCGCAAGTCTATGGTTAAGCGGTATCAATCGACACGTCCTTTCGACGCGGGTACACGGGGGTAATGTCAGACCGACCCGATACGCCGCTTCTTGATACGGTGAACACCCCCGACGACCTGCGCCGACTCGATCCCAGGCAGCTGCGCCAGCTCGCCGACGAACTGCGCGCCGAGACGATCTCCGCCGTGGGGCAGACCGGCGGGCACCTGGGCTCCGGGCTCGGCGTGGTCGAGCTTACGACCGCGATCCATTATGTTTTCGACACGCCGGCCGACAAGCTGGTGTGGGACGTCGGCCATCAATGCTATCCGCACAAAATCCTGACCGGCCGGCGCGACCGTATCCGCACGTTGCGCCAGGGCGGCGGGCTGTCGGGCTTCACCAAGCGCAGCGAGAGCGAATACGACCCGTTCGGCGCGGCGCATTCCTCCACTTCCATCTCGGCGGCGCTGGGCTTCGCCATCGCCAACAAGCTGACCGGCGCCGACGGCAAGGCGATCGCGGTGATCGGCGACGGATCGATGTCCGCCGGCATGGCGTATGAGGCGATGAACAATGCGGAGGCCGCGGGGAACCGGCTGGTCGTGATCCTGAACGACAACGACATGTCGATCGCGCCACCGGTCGGCGGGCTTTCCGCCTATCTCGCGCGGATGGTGTCGTCGAGCGAGTATCTCGGCCTGCGCAGCCTGGCGTCGAAGCTGACCGCCAAGCTGTCGCGCCGCGTGCACAAGACCGCGCGCAAGGCCGAGGAATTCACCCGCGGCATGGTGACCGGCGGCACGTTGTTCGAAGAGCTGGGCTTCTATTATGTCGGGCCGATCGACGGACATAACCTCGATCACCTGATCCCGGTGCTGGAGAATGTCCGCGACGCGAAGGAAGGGCCGGTGCTGGTCCATGTCGTGACCAAGAAGGGCAAGGGGTACGCCCCGGCCGAGGATTCGGCGGACAAATACCACGGCGTCCAGAAGTTCGATGTCATCACCGGCGCGCAGGCCAAGGCGCCTCCGGGGCCGCCAAGCTACCAGAATGTGTTCGGCGACGCGCTGGTGCGCGAGGCGGCGAGCGATCCGCGCATCGTCGCGATCACCGCTGCGATGCCGTCCGGCACCGGCGTCGATCGTTTCGCCAAGGCCTATCCCGACCGCGCGTTCGACGTCGGCATCGCGGAACAACATGCCGTAACCTTTGCCGCCGGCCTCGCCGCGCAGGGGATGCGGCCGTTCTGTGCGATCTATTCGACCTTCCTGCAGCGCGCCTATGACCAGGTGGTCCATGACGTCGCGATCCAGAATTTACCGGTACGGTTCGCGATCGACCGCGCCGGTCTTGTCGGGGCCGACGGCGCGACGCATGCGGGCAGCTTCGACATAACCTATCTGGCGACCTTGCCCAATTTTGTCGTCATGGCCGCCGCCGACGAGGCCGAGCTGGTCCACATGACTCACACCGCGGTGCTCCACGACAGCGGGCCGATCGCGGTGCGCTATCCGCGCGGCAACGGCACCGGCGTCGCGCTGCCCGAAACGCCCGAACGGCTGGCGATCGGCAAGGGCCGCATCGTCCGCGAGGGCAAGAAGGTCGCGATCCTGTCGCTCGGCACCCGTCTGGCCGAGGCGCTGAAGGCTGCCGACGCGCTGGAGGCGCGGGGGCTGTCGACGACGGTCGCGGACCTGCGCTTCGCCAAGCCGCTCGACGAGGAGATGATCCGCCGCCTGCTGACCACGCATGAGGTCGCGGTGACGATCGAGGAGGCGGCGGTCGGTGGCCTCGGCGCTCATGTGCTGACCTTCGCCAGCGACAGCGGACTGATCGATGCCGGGCTGAAACTCCGCACGATGCGCTTGCCCGACGTCTTCCAGGACCAGGACAAGCCCGACGCACAATATGATGAGGCGCGGCTGAATGCCGAGCATATCGTCGATACCGTGCTGAAGGCGCTGCGCCACAACAGCGATGCGGTGACCGGCGCGGTCAGCGCCTGACGGCGGATCGTCAGGCTGGCGTGGTTGAAGAGCGTCAGCCTTCGCGCGCGACCTCGCGCCAGCCGATATCCCGCCGTGCGAAGCCGGTCGGGAAATCGATGCTGTCGACCGCGCGATAGGCGGCGGCCTGCGCCTCGGCCACCGTCGCGCCGGTCGCGGTGACGGCCAGCACGCGCCCGCCGTTCGCTACCAGCGCTCCGTCGCGATCGGCGGTGCCGGCGTGGAACACGATCGCTCCCCCAGCCTCGGCCGTGCCGATGCCGCCGATCGCGCCGCCCCGATCGGGCGTGCCCGGATAGCCGCTCGCAGCCATCACCACCGTCAGCGCGGTCTCTTCACGCCACGCGGCGCTGACCGCATCCAGCGTGCCGGCATCGGTCGCCATCAGGATTTCGAGCAGATCGCCGTCGAGCCGCGGCATCAGCACCTCGCATTCCGGATCGCCGAACCGCGCATTATACTCGATCAGGCTCGGGCCGTCCGCCGTCAGCATAAGCCCGGCATAGAGCACGCCCTGGAACGGGTGGCCGATCCGCGCCATCGCCTGAACGGTCGGGCGGACGATCTCGTCGATCGCGCGTTGCTCCAGTTCGGGCGTCAGGACGCGCGCGGGAGAATAGGCGCCCATTCCGCCGGTGTTCGGGCCGGTATCGCCGTCGCCCACCCGCTTGTGATCCTGCGCGCTGCCGAAGGGGAGCAGGTGGGTGCCGTCGGTCAGCACGAACAGGCTGGCTTCCTCGCCCTCCAGGAATTCCTCGATCACCGCTTCGGCCCCGTTCGCGTCGAACAAGGCGACCAGCGCGGCGTCGGCCTCCTCCGCCGTGGTGGCGATGGTCACGCCCTTGCCGGCCGCCAGCCCGTCCGCCTTGATGACCACCGGCAGGCCGAATTCGCCCACCGCCGCGCGCGCGCCGTCGAGCGCGTGGACGCGTTCGTAGCGCGCGGTCGGGATATTCTCCCGCGCGCAGAGATCCTTGGTGAACCCCTTCGACCCTTCGAGCTGGGCGGCGACCTTGCCGGGGCCGAACACGCCGACGCCAACCGCGCGCAGATTGTCGGCAAGACCAGCGACCAGCGGCGCCTCCGGCCCGATCACGACAAAGCCGATATGCTCGCGCCGGCAGAAGTCGATGACGGCGCGGTGATCGTCGGGCGACAGGTCGACGAGGGTCGCGTGCGCCGCTATGCCGGGATTGCCCGGCGCGGCGAACAGACGTGTCAGGCGCGGCGATTGCGCCAGCTTCCACGCGAGCGCATGTTCGCGGCCGCCCGACCCAAGCAACAGGACATTCATGGCCGACCCCTTCCCCGACGACGCTTACCCGGCCGGGCTGGTAGCCGAGGAGCGGCCGGGCAGCAACGCGCCCGACATGTCGGTCAGCGAACTGTCGGCCAGGCTGAAGCGCGTGGTGGAGGGCGAGTTCGGCCACGTCCGCCTGCGCGGCGAGATTTCGGGGTGGAAGCGCGCCGCGTCGGGCCATTGCTACCTGGCGCTGAAGGACGATGCGGCCGTGATCGACGGCGTCATCTGGCGCGGCGCGGCGGCGGCGCTGCCGTTCAGTCCGGCCGACGGCGTCGAGGTAATCGCCACCGGCAAGCTGACCACCTATCCCGGCCGCTCGAAATACCAGATCGTCATCGACCGGATGGAACTGGCCGGCGAGGGCGCGCTGATGGCGCTGCTCGAAAAGCTCAAGGCCAAGCTGGGCGCGGAGGGGCTGTTCGATCCGTCGCGCAAACAGGCGCTGCCGTACCTGCCGCGCGTGATCGGCGTCGTCACCTCGCCGACCGGTGCGGTGATCCGCGACATCATCCATCGGCTTGAGGACCGCTGCCCGACGCATGTGCTGGTCTGGCCGGTGAAGGTGCAGGGCGTCGGCGCGGCGGAGGAGGTGGCGGCGGCGGTGCGCGGCTTCGACGCGATCACGTCCGGCGGGCCGGTGCCGCGTCCGGACCTCGTCATCGTCGCGCGTGGCGGCGGATCGATCGAGGATCTGTGGGCGTTCAACGAGGAAGTCGTGGTGCGCGCCGTCGCCGACTGCTCGATCCCGATTATCTCGGCGGTGGGCCACGAGACCGACACAAGCCTGTGCGATCACGCCGCCGACCTGCGCGCGCCGACACCCACGGCAGCGGCGGAGATCGCGGTGCCGGTGCTGTCCGACCTGCGGCACACGATCGCCAGCCATGCCTTGCGCGCAGAACGCTGCGCACGTCGCTATCATGAACGGGGCGGGGAGCGGCTGGCGGCGCTGGCCCGGATCATGCCCAAACGCGACGCGATCCTGGGGCCGCAGCGCCAGCGTGCCGACGATCTCGCCCAGCGGCTCGGCCTCGCGCTCGAACGCCGGGTGGGCACGGCACGCCGCGAGCTCGATCGCACGGCGGGCGCGCTCCGGCCGGCGATCCTCGACGCGCGGCTGGCGCGGGCGCGCGACCGGCTGGCCGATCTCGGCCGGCTGCTGGTCAGCGTCGATCCCGAAAAGCCGCTGGAGCGCGGCTATGCCTGGGTCGCCGCGCGGCCGGGCGGGGCGGTCGTCTCCGACGCCGTCGCAGCGCGCGCGGCGAGCGGCCTGACGCTCCATTTCCGCGACGGCGCCGTCGACGTCCGGCTTGAGCGGCCGGGCGCGAAGCCTCATAACCCAACCAAGCCCGAGCAGCCGACGCTGCTGTAACCCAATCGAGAGACGCGACGATGCTGATGTCCAAATCCGACCGGCCGGCCAAGGTCCATTACATGGCCAACGGCTTTCGCGTGCTCGCGGCGGGCGATCATGTCGTCTGCGGCCGTTCGGGTGCGCGCATCCCGATCGAGGAATTGCGCTACTGGAGCGTCGCCACGCAGGAACCCTATGCCAGCGCGCAGCTCGCCAGCGAGGCGCTCGCCCCGCGATGAGGGCTGCGCGGGTGGCGGCGCTCGCCGTGCTGGGCGGCTGCGCGGCGGTTCCACAGGTAGCGGAAATCCCGCCAGCGCGGGTCCAGCCGCCGCCCGAGCGCGCCACACAGGCCCCGGCGCGCGCCGGCTTCGCGTTCGAGGGTGCGATGATCCAGGGCGGGGCGGTGTTGGGAACCGCGCCGTCGCATAGCGTCCGGCTGTCGCTCGACGGCAAGCCGGTCGCGCTGGCGGCCGATGGTCGCTTCCTCATCGCCTTCGATCGCGATGCCGCGCCGGTAGCGACACTGAGCGCCACGCTGGCGGGCGGAGGCGAGGCGCGCGAGACGCTGGCGGTCGCTCCGCGCGACTGGCGGATCGAGCGGCTGCCGACGCTGCCGCGCGTGTCGCAGCCTTCGGCCGAGTTCCAGCGACGCCGCCCGGGCGAACTCGCCCAGATCGCCGCCGCTCGCACGGTCGCGTCGGACAGCCAGGGCTGGCGCCAGCGCTTCGTATGGCCCGCCACCGGCCGCATTTCCGGCCTGTTCGGGGCGCAGCGCGTCTATGCCGGCGAGCCTGGCGCCTATCATTCGGGCGTCGATGTCGCGCGGCCGACCGGTACGCCGATCGTCGCGCCCGCCGACGGCGTGGTCACGCTGGCGGCGCCGGCTGACTTCACGCTGGAGGGACGGCTGCTGATGCTCGATCACGGGATGGGGCTGAACAGCGCCTTCCTCCACCTGTCGCGGATCGACGTGCGGGTCGGTGACCGCGTCCGGCAGGGGCAGGTGATCGGCGCGATCGGCGCGACCGGCCGCGCGACGGGCCCGCACATGCACTGGGGCATGAAATGGAACGATGCGCGGATCGATCCGCTATTGCTCGTTGGACCGATGCCCTGAAACATCGCCCCGGTTGATGGTTAACCCGGTATCGTCCGCGCCGCGGCCGATGCTGTTCGGCGGTTGTCCGCAAGTAAAACAGCCCACAGTTCGCCTTCAACAAGGCGTACGGGGACTGGTTGGGGCCTGGGCGGCAACTGCTCCTGCGCCAGGTTGCGTGGCAATTACGAAGGCGCCGTCAAGTTCGGCGACGGTCAGGACGACGCCCGCCTGACGCAGGACCTTGACCGGCCCGGCCTGCTCGACGGCGCCAATGGTGCGCCCGCCAACCAGCGCGCCCACGCCTTCGAGCTGTTCGGCACGGCGGAGGTGTTCGACGGTTTCCGCGTCGGTGCGAACATGTTGTTCGATTCAGCGCACGCAGGTCGATGTCAACTTCCGTTCAAAGCTCGATTACAACGAGTTCGGCGAGAATGCGGACGGCAGCCCGAACACGGATTGCGGCCTGCCGCTCGGCTGCCAGACGCCGCGCTACGTGCGGTTCACGATCGGCCTGCGCTTCGGTGAGGGTCGCAAGGACTTGACCTCACGGCAGCGCAAGGCATCTCAAATGGGAAGCGACACGGTTCGTGCCGCCCCCTTTTCATGCCGGAGGCGGTGGCGCGTGCCGCGCCTGCCTCCGATATGGATCGCCGCTGCCGGCCCCCGGCGGCATCACGTGACGCTCAGGTTCAGTTTTCCGTCGCCCTCGTCGACCTGCACGACCGACCCGTCCTTCACCTCGCCCTTCAGGATCAGGTCGGCAAGCGGATCCTGAAGGTAGCGCTGGACCGCGCGTTTCAGCGGTCGCGCGCCGTACACGGGATCATATCCGACACGGCCCAGCCACGCCTTGGCGGCATCGGTCAGCGCGACCGTCACCTTGCGATCGGCCAGCAGCTTGCCCAGCCGGGCGACCTGGATATCGACGATCGGCGCCATATGCTCGGCCGCCAGCCGGTGGAACAGGATGATCTCGTCGAGCCGGTTGAGGAATTCGGGGCGGAAGTGGGCGCGCACCACCTCCATCACTTGTGGCTCGACCGACGCGACATCCTCGCCGTCGCCCAGCCCGGCCAGATACTGGCTGCCCAGATTGCTGGTCAGGATGATGAGCGTGTTGCTGAAATCGACCGTTCGGCCCTGACCATCGGTCAGGCGGCCGTCGTCGAGCACCTGGAGCAGGACGTTGAACACGTCGGGGTGTGCCTTCTCCACCTCGTCGAACAGCACGACCTGATAGGGGCGGCGGCGCACCGCCTCGGTCAGCACGCCGCCTTCCTCATAGCCGACATAACCCGGCGGCGCGCCGATCAGGCGGGCGACGGCGTGCTTCTCCATGAACTCGCTCATGTCGACGCGGACCATCGCGGTCGGGTCATCGAACAGGAATTCGGCCAGCGCCTTGGTCAGTTCGGTCTTGCCGACGCCGGTCGGCCCCAGGAACAGGAAGCTGCCGAGCGGCCGGTTTGGGTCCTGCAACCCGGCGCGCGAGCGGCGTACAGCGGTGGCGACCGCACGTACCGCGTCGGCCTGACCGATCACGCGCCGGCCGATCGTCGTCTCCATGTCGAGCAGCTTCTCGCGCTCGCCCGACATCATCCGCTCGACCGGGATGCCGGTCCAGCGCGCGACGACGCCGGCGATGTCGTCGGCGGTGACTTCCTCGCGCAGCATCGCCGCGCCGGCCTGCGCCTGTGCGTCGTCGAGCTGCTTCTGGAGCGCGGGCAGGGTGCCGTAGCTCAGCTCCGACATCTTCGCGAGGTCGCCCGCGCGCTGCGCCTGCTCGAGCTCCAGCCTGGCCGCCTCAAGCTGCTCCTTCAGCCGCGCCTCGCCGGCGATCTTGTCCTTTTCCGCCTGCCAGCGCGTCGTCAGTTCGGCCGATTGCTGCTCAAGGTTGGCAAGTTCGCCTTCGAGAACGGTCAGCCGGTCGCGCGACGCCGCATCGCTCTCGCGCTTCAGCGCCTCGCGCTCGATCTTGAGCTGGATGATGCGGCGGTCGAGGTTCTCGATCTCCTCGGGTTTCGATTCGACCTCCATGCGGATGCGGCTCGCCGCCTCGTCCATCAGGTCGATCGCCTTGTCGGGCAGGAAGCGGTCGGTGATGTAGCGGTTCGACAGCGTCGCCGCGGCGACGATCGCGCCGTCGGTGATCCTGACGCCGTGGTGCAGCTCGTATTTCTCCTTCAGGCCGCGAAGGATCGAGATGGTGTCGGGCACGGTCGGCTCGTCGGCATAGACCGGCTGGAAGCGCCGCTGGAGCGCGGGGTCCTTCTCGACGTACTTGCGATACTCGTCGAGCGTGGTGGCGCCGATGCAGTGAAGCTCGCCGCGCGCCAGCGCGGGCTTGAGCAGGTTCGACGCATCCATCGCGCCATCGGTCTTCCCCGCGCCGACCAGCGTGTGCATCTCGTCGATGAACAGCACGACCTCGCCGTCCGCCGCGCGCACTTCGTCGAGCACGCCCTTCAGCCGTTCCTCGAACTCGCCGCGATATTTGGCGCCCGCGATCAGGCTGCCCATGTCGAGCGCCATCAGGCGGCGGTCCTTCAGCGTGTCCGGCACGTCGCCGTTGGCGATGCGCAGCGCCAACCCTTCCGCGATCGCGGTCTTGCCGACGCCCGGCTCGCCGATGAGGACGGGGTTGTTCTTGGTCCGCCGCGCGAGGATCTGGATGGTGCGGCGGATTTCCTCGTCGCGGCCGATCACGGGATCGAGCTTGCCGTCGCGGGCCGCCTGGGTCAGGTCGCGCGCGAATTTCTTCAGAGCGTCATAGCGGTCCTCGGCGCCCGCGGTGTCGGCGGTGCGGCCGCCGCGCATCTGGTTGATCGCGGCGTTGAGCTTTTCGGCCGAAGCGCCCGCCGTCTGCAGTGCCTTGCCGGCGGCGGTGTTGAGGCCGAGCGCCAGCGCGACCAGCAGCCGTTCGACGGTGACATAGCTGTCCCCCGCCTTCTGCGCGATCTGCTCGGCGGTATCGAGCACGCGGACGGCATCGTTGTTCAGCCCCGGCGTCGATTGCGCGCCGCCGCCCGACACCACCGGCACCTTCGCCAGCGCGAGATCGGTTTCGGCCACCGCCTTCTTCGCGTCGCCGCCCGCCGCGCCGATCAGGCCGGCAGCCATGCCCTGTTCGTCCTCCAGCAGCGCCTTCAGCATATGCTCGGGCGCGATCTGCTGGTGCGACATGCGGATCGCGACGGTCTGCGCCGATTGCAGGAAGCCCTTCGCGCGATCGGTGAATTTCTCGAGGTTCATGCTATCCCCTGGTCAGTCGTACCGCGCGAAGATGGTGTGGCTTTTCAGCAACACAAGGGGTCATTTGCCGGGTTTCGTCGCCTTGGGCTGACCCTTTGCGAAGGTGTCGCCGAAGAAGTTGTTCGAATACCAGCGCGGCGCCTGGGCTGCGTCGGCGATCTCGCGGGCGATCAGATAGTTGATCCGCGCGAACTTGGCGCCCGCCTGCCAGTCGATCGGCAGCTTCACCTCGTCGCTGACCTGGTGATAGTGGTTCTTCAGGAAGTCCTCGTTCGCCGCCTTGCCCGGACCCGCATAGCCGGTGGCGAGGAAGATCGACGGCACGCCTTCGGTGACGAAGCTGTAGTGATCCGATCGGGTGAACAGCCCTTCCTCCGGGATAGGATCGGGTGACAGGGTGACGCCGGCCCTGGCGACCGCGGCCGCGGCGGTCTGGCCCAGCGTCGAATGTTCGCCGCCGAACGCGATCACATCGGTGAAGTCATAGGTCAGGATCGGCATGTCGAGGTTGACGACGCCGACAACCTTGCCGCCCGCCGTCACCGGGTTCCTGGCGAGATATTCGGACCCCAGCAGCCCGTCCTCCTCGGCGGTAACGGCGGCGAACAGGATCGATCGCTTCGGCCGGGTGCCGCTTTCGGCAAAGGCGCGCGCGACTTCCAGCATCGTCGCGGTGCCGGCGGCATTGTCCATCGCACCGTTCATGATCTTGTCCGGCCCCTCGGCCTTTTCGTTGAACCCGTCATGGTCGAGGTGCGCCATCAGCACGACATATTCGCCCGCCAGCGCCGGATCGCTGCCGGGCAGTATCGCGACGACGTTCGGACTGGTCATCTTCTCCAGCACGCTGTGGCGTTCGAACGTCACCTTGGCGGGCAGCGCGAAGCCCTTGGGGCGACCGCCCGGCTTCTCGGCCTGCTGGATAACGCGGCCCAGCGGCGTCCTGGCACCGGCGAACAGCGCCTCGCGTGCCACGGGACCGAGCGTTCCGCCGACCAGAAGCTTCGGCGCGATCGAATGCGGTTCTCCCGCCTTGTCGATCCAGCGCAGTTGCGCCTCACCGCCATAGGCGCGCAGGCGATCCCAGGAAATCTGCTTCTCGAACGCGGGGGTCATCACGCTGATCGTGCCGATCGCGCCATGATCCTGCGCCATCCGGCCGCGCCGCGAGGCGAGATGCGCGTTGATCTCGCTATTGCCGCCCAGCGGGGTGCCGGAGAGATAGGCGACGACCTTCCCCTTCACGTCGAGCCCGGCATAGTCGTTGAAGCCGTTCTCCGGCGAATCGATGCCCCAGCCGACGAAGACGACCTCCGCGGTGACGTTCTGATCGGGATATTTCGCGCTCGACCCCATCACGATGTCGACTCCGTTGTCGAACCGCTTGCTGCCGATCGTGATCGTCGCGGGGGCCCCGGCCTTCAACTGGGTCTTCACGAACGGCACCACCTGATACCAGCCGTCGGGCGTGCCCGGCTTCAGGCCCAGCGCGTCGAACTGGGTCGCGACGTACTTCGCGGCGATGTCATAGCCGCGCTCGCCCGCATTCCGCCCCTCCAGCAGGTCGTCGGCCAGGAAGGTGACGTGTGCACGCACCCGATCGGCGCTGAAGGCGGGTTCGGGCGCGGACTGGGCGAGCGCGGGCGCGGCGGCGGTGGCGAGCAGCAGGGCGAACAGGGTGGTGCGCATGAAACGGGCCTTCGCGAACGGAGTTGATGGCGACAGGTTTCGATCAGGAACCTGTCGGACGCAAGATGGCCGCCACGAACTGCACCGCGCTTTCTTGCCGTGGACGGCACCCGCCCGCTAATGGCCGATCATCCCGTTCCCTCCCAGATGCGGACCCTAGATAGATGCGCAAGACTTTCCTCGCGGCCGTTTCGCTCGCCGCCATCGCCGTACCCGCCGCCGTCTCGGCACAGACCGCCGCCCCGGCAGCCGCGAGGCCCGCCTCGCTCGGCCAGCTCGTCGCGCAGGTGAACATTCCGTACGAGACCTTCACCCTGCCCAACGGGCTGCGCGTGATCGTCCACACCGATCGCAAGGCGCCGGTCGTCGGCGTCGCGATCTGGTATCACATCGGTTCCAAGAACGAGCCCAAGGGCAAGACCGGCTTCGCCCACCTGTTCGAACATCTGATGTTCTACGGGTCTGAAAACGCCGACGGCCCGTTCTTCGGCCGGCTCGAGGAAATGGGCGCCACCGACTGGAACGGCACGACCTGGTTCGACCGTACCAATTATTTCCAGACGGTGCCGACCGGCGCGCTCGATCGCATGCTGTTCCTCGAAAGCGACCGCATGGGCCACCTGCTGGGCGCCGTCACCCAGGCCAAGCTCGATACCCAGCGCGGCGTCGTGCAGAACGAGAAGCGCATGGGCGAGAACGAGCCCGGCGGCCTCGTCGATTATGCCGAACTCGCCGCGCTGCTGCCCGAAGGCCACCCCTATCGCCATTCGACGATCGGCTCGATGGCCGATCTCAATTCGGCGAGCCTGGAGGATGTGAAGACCTGGTTCCGTGACCATTACGGCCCCAACAACGCCGTGCTGGTGCTGGCCGGCGACATCGACCTCGCCACCGCCCGGACCAAGGTCGCGAAATATTTCGGCGACATCAAGCGCGGGCCGGACACGGTGCGCCCCAACGTCCCGATCCCGACGCTGCCGGCTCCGGTCGAAAAGGTGATGCACGACCGCGTCGCCACCACCCAGCTGAAGCGCGAATGGACCGCGCCGGGCGCGGTGGACCAGGAAAGCAACACGCTGACGCTGGCGATGGACATATTGGGCGGGCTGGGCAGCTCGCGCCTGTACGACGCGCTGGTCCGCAAGGAGAAGCTGGCGGTCGGCGTGTCCGCCGGCGTCCAGCAGCAGGAAAACCTGTCGTTCGTCGAGATCAGCGCGCGCGTGCGGCCCGGTGTCGACGCCGCCGTCGCGGGCAAGCGGATGGACGAGATCATCGCCCAGTTCCTGAAGGACGGCCCGACCGCCGACGAGGTGCAGCGCGCGGCGACCACGCGCCTCGCCGGCCGCGTGAAGGGCCTGGAGCAGGTCGGCGGGTTCGGCGGCAAGGCCGTCGCGCTGGCCGAGGGCGCGGTCTATTCGAACGATCCGGGAGAGTATAAGCGCGACCTGCAGACGATCGCGTCGGCCACTCCGGCGAGCGTCGGTGCGGTCGCCCGCAAGTGGCTGGGGCGGCCGGTGTTCAAGCTGACGCTCGCGCCCGGCGAGCGGTCCGCCGCCGATCAGGCGCTGGCCGGCAACGACGTCGCCGCGGTCGAGGTGCCCAAGGCGGCGACCGCGCCTGCCCCCGCGCAGGCGGCCGCCAGCGCCGCGCCGTCGCGTGTCCAGCCGGAGATCGGCCAGGTCGCCGCGCTCCAGTTCCCCGCGATCGAGCGCACCACGCTCAAAAACGGGATGAAGGTGGTGTTCGCGCGGCGCTCGACGCTGCCGGTGGTGCGCGTCGCGCTGTCGTTCGATGCCGGCAACTCCGCCGACGACAAGGCGAAGCTGGGCACCCACGCGCTGATGACGTCGCTGCTCGATGAAGGCACGACGACGCGCAGCGCAACGCAGATCGCCGAGGAGGAGGAGCGGCTGGGTGCTTCGATCGGCGCGTCCGGGGGCATGGACGCCACCACCGTGTCGCTGTCGGCGCTGAAGCCCAACCTCGCCGCCTCGCTCGATCTGTTCGCCGATATCGTCCGCAACCCCGCCTTCGCTCCGACCGAGGTCGAGCGGCTGCGCGGCACGCTCGTCACCCGCATCGCGACCGAGATGACCCAGCCGCAGAACATCGCGCTGCGTATGCTGCCGCCGGCGATCTACGGCGCGCAGCATCCCTACGGCGTGCCGTTCACGGGTTCGGGCACCCCGCAGGGTGTGAAAGCCGTTACCCGCGACGATCTGGTCGCGTTCCACGGCAAGTGGATCCGGCCGGACAACGGGACGATCTTCGTCGTCGGCGACACCACGCTCGCCGAGATGAAGCCGCTGCTCGAAAGCCGTTTCGGCACCTGGGCGGTGCCAACGACGCCCAAGGGTACCAAGAATTTCACCGCCGCGATTCCCGAATCGAAGGAACGCATCCTGCTGATCGACAAGCCGCAGTCGCCGCAGTCGATGATCATCGCGGGCAAGGTGCTGCCGACCAAGGGTACCGACAATCCCCTGTTGCTGAGCATCGCCAACGACGTGCTGGGCGGGTCGGCCACGTCGCGCCTCATCATGGACCTGCGCGAGACCAAGGGTTGGGCCTATTACGCCGGCACATCGATGCAGACGGTGAAGGACCGCATGCCGATGCTGGTGATCGCGCCGGTACAGGCCGACAAGACCGGCCCGTCGATCGCCGCCGCCAAGGCCGATATCGTCGCTTTCCTGGGCGACAAGGGCGCCACTGCCGACGAAGCGGACCGCGCGATCCGCAATTCTGTCCTGTCGCTGCCGGGCAGCTTCGAGACCGCCGGCGACCTGATGGGCGGGCTGATGTCGATCGAGCGCTTCGGGCGGCCGGACGATTATTACGTCAAGCTGCCAGCGCGCTATCGCGCGATGACGCCGCAGGCGATCGACGGCGCCGCGCGCGCGGCGATCGACCCGTCGAAGCTGACGTGGATCGTCGTCGGCGACGCCGCAGTGGTGAAGCCGCAGCTTGACTCGCTGGGTATCCCTGTCGAGGTGGTGGGCGGAGCGCCGGCGGCGCCCGCCGCGACCCCCGCGGCGGCACCGGCACCGGCGGCGAAGTAAGGGAGAGAGACGCGATGGCGAATATCGACGGCAGCTGGGATACCCTCGTCAAGTCGCCGATGGGCGACCAGAAGGCGACGCTGACGATCACTTCGTCGGGCGACGCCTTCACCGGGCAATATTCCGGCGCGATGGGCACGACGGAGATCAAGAACGGCAAGGTCGACGGCGACACGCTGTCGTGGAGCCTCGACATCACCATTCCGATGCCGATGACGCTGACCGCGCAGGCGACCGTCGACGGCGACGCGATGACCGGCCAGGTGACGGCGGGCGCTTTCGGCAGCTTCCCGATGACGGGGACGCGGCTGGGCTGACCGGGCTGAAGAGCATGGTTTGAGAGAAGGGCGCGTCGTGCGAGCGGCGCGCTCTTTTCGTTGTGGCACCTTGTCGGGCTTAGCTCCAATTGGCAAACGCTGGGCCAGCCGGAGGCATTGGTGGCATGAAGAACAAGCGTGGAGGCATGACCGCTGGGGAGTTGCTCGCGCAACTCGCTACCGACCCTGAGTATCAGGCTGTGCACGAGGCGAAAGATCGTGAATTTGCCGAGATCGCCGAACAGCGGAGGAAAGAGCAGCAGCCATTATTGAATGATTTATCCGCGGCTGGTGTTACCGTAGATTCGGTCCACCACTTGTTGCAGATGCAAAATTTGAACGAACGGATTTACCGTGTTTTGCTCGAACACATAACAAAACCGTACACGCCATGGCTTTTGGAATGGATCGGGCGCGCGTTTGGGCACAAGACAGCGAGGCCGATCATATGGGATAGGCTCTTGGGTCTTATCAAATCCCATGTTTTGGAAGATCGCGCAGTTCAAGGCGCCATGGCGGCTATATCGGATTTGGCGCGACCCAAAGACTTGGGCAGCCTAATTGATTTGCTGTCGGATACCTCGCTTGGATCAAGCCGCCTATTTCTGGTTAGAAACCTGATGAGGTCAAAAAGGCCGGAGGCGAGATCTGCCCTAATTCGGTTTCAGGCCGATCCCGACCTTACTCGCGAGATCACCTCACGCTTACGCCGGAGGCTGGTCTAAATATCCACTCCCACCCAATCGCCGCCGTCTCTACCTTTTCACCCGCGTGACATGCCCCATCTTCCGTCCGGCGCGGGCCTCGTGCTTGCCGTAGAGGTGCAGATGGGCGTCGTGTTCGGCCAGCACCTGCGGCCAGCGTTCCCAGTCGGCGCCGATCAGGTTTTCCATTTCCGCGCCGTGGCCGACGATGTCGGTCGATCCCAGCGGCAGGCCGCAGATCGCGCGGATGTGGTTCTCGAACTGCGACGTCACCGCGCCCTCGATCGTCCAGTGGCCCGAATTGTGGACGCGCGGCGCCATTTCGTTGAACACCGGGCCGTCCGCGCCGACGAAGAACTCCAGCGTCAGGATGCCGACATGGTCGAGCGCGGCGGCGACGCGGCCGGCGAGCGCGGCGGCCTCGGTCCACTGCGCGGCGACTTCCGCCGGGGCGGGCACGGTCGAGGTCGCCAGGATGCCGTCGACATGGACATTATGCGGCGGCGCGTAGCTGACGATGGTGCCGTCTACCCCACGCGCCAGCACGATCGAGAATTCATGGTCGAATGCCACGAACCCCTCGAGCACCGCCGGCGCCGCGCCGATCCGTTCCCATGCCGCCGGCGCCTGATCGGGGCAGGCGATGCGCGCCTGGCCGTGCCCGTCATAGCCGAAGCGGGAGGTCTTGAGGATCGCGGGACAGCCGATCGCGGCGATCGCGGCGTCGAGGTCGGCCAGCGACGTCACCTCGCGCCACGGCGCCGGGCGGCCGCCCAGCCCCTCGACGAAGCGTTTCTCGCTCGCGCGGTCCTGGGCCGTCGCCAGGCTGATCGCGGGCGGGCGTACCGGCACGATGGGTGCCAGCGCGGCGATCGGCGCGAAGGCGACATTCTCGAATTCATAGGTGACGACGTCGACGCTGCGCGCGAAGGCGGCGAGCGCTGCGGCATCGTCGTAGCGCGCCCGCGTCATCAGTGGCGACACGTCGTTGGCCGGCCCCGTTTCCGGCGCGTAGATGTGGGTGCGATAGCCGAGCTGCGCGGCGGCGACCGCCAGCATCCGTCCGAGCTGGCCCGAGCCGAGGATGCCGATCGTCGATCCGGGGGGGAGGGCGGTCATGGTCTCGACTCCGTTCGCGCTGAGCTTGTCGAAGCGCTGTATTTCTCGTCACGAAGAAGGGCAGGGCTTCGACAGGCTCAGCCCGAACGGGACCTGGGGCCTCCGCCCTATTCCGGCGTCTCCGCCACGCCCTCGGTCTGCGCGGCGCGCCAGACGACCAGCCGTTCCTCCAGCGCGGGATCGGCCGTCGCCAGGATCGCCGCCGCCAGCAGGCCCGCGTTGATCGCGCCCGCCTTGCCGATCGCCAGCGTGCCGACGGGGATCCCGCCGGGCATCTGCGCGATCGACAGCAGGCTGTCCATGCCCTTCAGCGCCTTGCTCTCGACAGGCACGCCCAGCACGGGCAGGTGGGTCATCGCCGCCGCCATGCCGGGCAGATGCGCCGCGCCGCCAGCGCCCGCGACGATCACCTTCAGCCCGCGGGACGCCGCCGACGTGGCATAGTCGTACAGCCGGTCGGGCGTGCGGTGGGCGGACACGACGCGCGTTTCATGAGCGACGCCCAGCGTATCGAGCATCTCGGCGGCGTGGCGCATCGTCTCCCAGTCGGAAGTCGATCCCATGATGATGCCGACGCGTGTCATGGCGCGCGCCTAGCGCAGTTACGGCGGCAAACCAATCGGCTTTGCGAAAGGCGGAACCCGAACGTGCGAGCCATGCGTTGCGTGGCCGTACCGATGGAGATGCCGAACGCCATGACCCACAGCCCGCCGATCCCCGAAGCCAACCGCTCGCCCTATCCGATCGCCGAACCGCCGCACCCCGAGCCGGCTGCGGATGAAACTGCCAACCTGCCGGTCGTGGTCGAGGATACCGACAGCGTCATCGATCGGCTGCGCGCCTTGCCGCTCGGGAGGATCGGTGCGGCGGTCGGCCTGGGCGGCGCGCTGATCGCCGGCATGCTGCTCGGCTGGCGGCGGAGCGGGAAGCGGCCGGCGAGGACGCGGAAATAAGACGGGCTAGGGTCAGGACCCTAGGGAAGGCTGTCCTCGTCCCCGGACCGCAGGTGCTTGCGCAGCGCGGTGCGGCGGTTACCCCGGGCGATCGCGGCCGGATCGACCGTTTCGGCGCGGCGCACCAGCCCTTCCACCTCGCCCAGCAGCTCGTACATCAGCACCTGTCGCCGCAGGCGCGGCGCGGTCGAGGCTTCGTCGAGGTAATTGTCGATCAGTTCGGGCACGCGGCGTTCTAGTTTCAGCCGCAGTTCGCCGAAGCTGGAGAAATGATCGACCATGTCGCCGCGCGACACCAGCAGGTCGCGCCGCCGACGGATCGCGGTGATTCGCCCGCGCGTCAGCAGCCCGCCGGCCCGGTACAGCCGGTCCCACGCGCGGTCGGCGGCGATCGTCTCCGGCGGCGGGGGCGGGGCCTTGGGCAGGCGGCGGGTGACGGTCGCCACGACCAGCGCGACGATGAGCCCTGCGACGACCGCCCCGCGCGGCTGGAACCCCGCGCCCTCGACCAGCAGCGCGACCGTCGCCAGAGCCACCGGCAGCGCGATGAGCGTGCGCCGCGGCCGCGCCGACAGCGCGACGATCAGGCAGACGGCGAGGATGGCGATCAGGATTGCGGCGATCATCGGTCCGCTCGGTCCTTCCCGCCCAGCATGTCCTTCAGCCCGGCGAAGGCCCCGGCGGGCTTCGTCGCGTCCTCGGTCTGCACGCCTGCCTCGCGTAACGCTGCCTCGGCACGAGACGATCGCGGATAGGGATCGAGCGCCAGCGCCAGCGTCTCCGCCGCCGCCTCGCCCAGGTCGATCGCGCTGCCCGAATAGAACATCGTGTCGAGATCGCCGCCGTCGAGCTCGACCTCGTCGGCCAGCGCGTCGTCGGCCGCCTCGGGCAGGAAACGGATGTCGAACGGTTCGTCGATCGTCGCCGGCACCGGATCGCCCGTCGCGATGCACGGCTGGACTACCGCAGCCGACAGCGTGCCGCTCGCGATGATCCCGGTCGCGTCGCGGCGCAGGGTGTAGTCCGCGGTCAACCGGTCGAGCGCGGTCAGGCCGAAGCGCGCGGCGAGCGCCATCCGCTCGCCCTCGTCCGCCGCGATCGCGACCGCGACCGCGCCCTCGCCGATCGTGTCGAGCCGGCGCGGGCGTGAGAATTCGACCGCGCCGGTCATGCCGGCAACTCGCCTTTCGCCAACGCGTCGAGCGGGGTTGTCGCCAGCGCCGTGTCGAACCGCAGCAGCGCGTCGCGCACATGCGCCAGCGCTGGTTCGCCCGGATGGGCGTCGCGATAGAGGTTGCGCACCAGCGCCTCGTCGATGGACCCCGCCGCCAGCCCGTCGCGGTATGCGCCCAGCCGCCCGCCCAGCATCGACATCATCCGTCCGATATGCTTGCCGACCACGATATCGCCGATGCCTATCTCGCGCAGTTGCGGGTCCATGTCGTCGACGAATCGTTCGGCCAGCGCGACGCCCAGCCGGTCGCCAGCGGGATCGCGCTCGATCCTCAGCAGCGTCAGCGTCAGG
Source organism: Sphingomonas sp. (assembly GCF_035910975.1). Lineage (GTDB taxonomy): Bacteria > Pseudomonadota > Alphaproteobacteria > Sphingomonadales > Sphingomonadaceae > Sphingomonas. The sequence continues at coordinate 1,179,199 of NZ_JAMHWM010000029.1, read as the reverse complement.
ACGGCGGCGATCATGTCGAACCGGCCGTCGATCGTGTCGGCGACGTCGCCGTCCTCATACCAGTGCGGCCGGCGTGCGCGCTCCACGATTCCCGCGTACAGCGCCGCCGCGTCGTCCTTGCGCCCGAACAGGCGATCGATCAGTCCCAAGTCATGCTCCCGATACCCGCGCTTGTCGCGGGGCGTTTGCGCGCATATTGAGGCGAACGCGCGCGGTTGCAACGCCGCGCCGCCTTGTTGCCGGAGAGTATCATGTTCCGTCCCGCCGCCCTTCTGCTCCTCGCCGGCGTTGCCGCGTCGGCCTGCACGCCGCTGCGCGGGCATCAGGGCTATATCCTCGACGCCGACCTCATCAACTCGATCCAGCCGGGCGTCGATAACCGCGCGAGCGTGGAACAGGTGCTCGGCCGCCCGACCATCGCCGGCCAGTTCAATAGCGGCGACTGGTATTATGTCGCGCGGGACACGCGCAACCTGGCGTTCAACCAGCCCAAGCCGGTGACGCAGACGACGCTGCGCATCCGCTTCGACCAGGCCGGCAACGTTGCCGCGATAGACCGGCTGGGCCTCGAACAGGTCGCTTCGATCAGCCCGTCGAGCAAGAAGACGCCGACGCTTGGCCGCGAGCGCGGCTTCTTCGAGGATCTGTTCGGCAATATCGGCACCGTCGGCGCGCCGGGCGCCGGGGCGCCGGGCGGGCCATAGTCCCGCAGCTTTCGTTTCGCTGACGATCCCGTTCCCGCCGCGTTCAGCGCGCGACGCGTAGCTCCGTCGATACCGGCCGGCCTGCCAGGCCCGGCCGCCGACATGGAGGTACGAGATGCGCAAGTTCATCATCACCGGCCTGATCGCCGCCGTCGCGATGCCGGCCATGGCGGTGCCCGCCGCCGCCCAGTCTCAGCGCGAGGTGCGTCGCGATGCCCGCGAGGTGCGCGACGCCCGCCGAGACCTTGATCGCGCCCACGCTCGCGGTGATCGCCGCGATGTTCGCGAGGCACGCCGCGACCTGCGCGACGCCCGCGCCGACCAGCGTCATTCGGTCAACGAGCGTGATCGCCGCTGGGGCAACGACGACTGGCGCGGCTGGCGCGATCGCAACCGGGGCACTTATTCGCGCGGCAGCTGGAACGCCCCGTTCCGCTACCAGAGCTTCCGCGCGGGCGTGCGGATCGGCGCGCCCTACTACGCCCAGCGTCACTGGATCGCCGATCCGTGGCGCTACCGACTGGCCCCCGCCGCGCGTTATCAGCAGTGGGTGCGGCACTATGACGACGCGTTGCTGGTCGATACCCGGCGCGGCACCGTCGTCCGGGTGATCCGCAACTTCTACTGGTAGGGTCGGAACGCAAGCGGCCGCGTCGCAGGTAAGCGTCGACGCGGCCGTGTGCGTTTCCGCAAAACGCACCGGTCCCGAAAGGGGGTAGGACCAAGGCGCGCAACGCACGAACCCGGAAATGGTTCGCGCGGGCGTTACATTTGTGTCAGGCCCGGTCGATCAGCGCCCCCGATCAGCGCATGGTGAAGCGGACCTGGTCGATCGTCCGCCCCGCCGGATCGGTCAGCCGGATCAGATGTGGCCCCGGCCCGGCGAGTATCAGCGGCCCGGCATCGGCGGCGCCCAGATCGCGACGGTCGAGCCACAACCGATGCCCGGCGACCTCCCCCGACACGCCGATCGCCAGACGCTGGCGGGCGGGCGGGATGTCCGGATCGAGCGCGTAGACGCTGCCGGAGACAGGGCTGGTGATGCGCGGGCGGCGCGCGGCTGGTGGCGCGGCGGTCAGCACCGCCTGCCCCGTGCCGGCCAGGAAATATTCGCGGCGCGGCTGCTCGATCGCGCCGGCGAAGCTGATCGGGCGGGTCTCGATCCCTTCTGGCCGGGCCGGCGTGCCGCCGTCGCCCAGCGCCAGCATCACGTCGCGCCACACGGGCGCCGCGCCGCTGGTGCCCGATACCGCGCGCATCGGATCGCCCTCCAGATTGCCGACCCACACCGCGACGGTGAAGCGCGGGGTGTAGCCGACGCACCAATTGTCGCGCATGCCCTTGGACGTGCCGGTCTTCACCGCCGCCCAGAAGGGGAGGCGCAGCGCCGAATCGAGCCCGAAGCTGGCGGCGCGGGCGGCGGGGTCGGCGAGCATGTCGCCGACCAGCCATGCCGCCTGCGGGCTGGTGACCTTGCGCGACGCTTCGCGCGGCGCATCGGCGCTCAGCCGCAGCGGCGACCATCGCCCGCCGTTCGCCAGCGCGCGATAGGCGGCGGCCTGTTCCAGCAGCGTCACCTCGGCCGATCCCAGCGCCAGGCTGAACCCGTAATATTGCCCGTCCTCGACGAGGCCGCGATAGCCGGTGTCCCACAACCGGTCACGGAACGCGTCCACCCCGGTGAGCAGCAAGGTCCGCACCGCCGGCACGTTGAGCGAGCCCGCCAGCGCGGTGCGCGCCGACACCGGCCCCTTGAACGCGCGGTCGTAGTTCTGCGGCACGTACAGGCCCGACGCGGTGTCGAGCTGGACCGGCGAATCGTCGAGGATCGAGGCGGGGGTCAGATAGCCGCGCTCGATCGCTTGAGCATAAAGGAACGGCTTCAGCGTCGATCCGGCTTGGCGATAGGAATTGGCCCCGTCGACCTGAGGCGCGGTCGACGCACCGCCGACGCCGCCGACATAGGCGAGCACATCGCCGCTGGCGTTGTCGATCACCACCACCGCGCCATCGCGTGCGCGGGTGCCGCCCAGCCCGATCAGCTGGCGGGCGAGCGCGGTCGCGGCAAGGCGCTGGATACGGGCATCGAGCGTCGAGGTCACGCGCAGGCCGGGCGTGGTCAGCATACGGGCGGAGAGATGCGGGGCGAGGCCGGGGTCGAGCGCGAGGCTGCGCGTCGGGCCAAGCATCGACGCGGCGGCACCGGCGAAACGCGAACAGGCCTCCGCCCGTGCCAGCCGGCAGGCACGCCGCGCGACCTGATCCGCCCGTGCCTGCGGATTTGGCAGCAGCGCGACGAGCAGCGCGGCATCGTCGGCGGAAAGCGCGGCGGGCGTCTTGCCGAACAGCCCGAGCGCGGCGGCGCCGATCCCCTGCGCCTCGCCGCGAAAGCCGGCGAGGTTCAGATAGCCTTCCAGTATCTCGTCCTTTGACCATGCGCGCTCCAGCGCCCAGGCGGCGCGCATCTGGCGCAGCTTGTCGAGGGGGCCGCGCGCGCCTGGCGCGGCGAGCGACGGCGCCAGATAGCCGGCGAGCTGCATCGTCAGCGTGCTGGCGCCGCGCGCGCGCTGGCCCCGGACGCGATCGCGCAGCGACCCGGCCAGCGCGAGCGTATCGACGCCCGAATGGTTCTCGAAACGGCGGTCCTCGGCGACGACCAGTGTGTCGCGCACCGGCCGGGCGATGTCATCGAGCGGCGTCCAGGCGAGGCGGCGGCGGGCGAAATCGACGCGGGCGCTGTCGATCAGCCGACCGTGACGATCGTAGAGCCAGGCCTCCGATGGCTTCCACGCTTCGCGTACGGCGGCGTAACCGGGCAGCGGCGGCGGGCGGGTGATCCAGTCAGCGAAGGCGGCGAGTAGCGCCACCGTCAGGATCGCGCCGAGCGCTACCCACATCCCCCGTTTGCCCTGAACCTCTCGAAGCACTGCCTTTCTTCCTAGCCGCGAGGCCTGCGGCACGAAGAAAAGGGCAGCCCTTCGACAGGCTCAGGGCGAACGGTCACGGAACTCGTCACCGCTGCGCCACCACCATCGTCGCATTGGGCACCGCCGCGCGGATCGCGGGTGAATACATCGCCTCGACCCGGCTGGGCGGCAGTTGCAGCCGGCCCGCGCCGTTCAGCCGCACGACGTAGCTGACGGTGAAGCGCCCACGCGGCACCCAGGCGAAATAGGCTCGCCACGCGTCACGCCCGCGCTCGATATAGCTCGGCTGCACGCCGTCGCCCTCGGTCGCCTGGTCGGCCAGCAGTTGCGACTGGTTCGCCATGCCGCCGATCACCGTGGCGCCCGCGGGCAGCGGATCGCTGACCACCACCCAGTTACGCTCTGCGGCCGCCTCGACGTCGATCGTCACGCGCAGCACGTCGCCGCGCGTGTAGACGCCTTTCGTCTTGGCCTGCACCGCCTCGACCCGCTTGGTCATGCGATATCCCGCCGCGAGCGGCTGGCTGAGCGGCACGGCGGCGCGGACCAATACCGTTGCCCACGGTCCCGCACCGCCAGCCTGCGCCAGCCTGAGCGGCGTCTGGGCAGCGGGCAGGGGCAGCGACAACAGGCGCGATTGCGGTGCAAGCGGCCAGTTCGCCGTCCGGCTGGCCGGCCCCAGCGACGCGGTGGTGATCCCGGCGATCGCGCTGGCCGGATAGACCTCGCCGAAGCGCCGCGCGGCGATCGTGCCCCAGGCGTTGGCGGTGGTCGTGTCCCAATGGCCGCGCGCCTGCCGGAAGCCCGCGCCCGCCATCATGCGTGGCGCATCGTCCTCCCAGCCGGGCCGCCCGGTGACGGCGATCACGGCCTTGATCGCCGCCTCATCGGCGGACGACATCAGCCACCAGGATGCATTCGCGCTGTCGGTCAGGTCCAGCCGCGTACCTTCATAGGCCAGGCGGGTACGCAGCACGCCTTCCGCCTGCTGGCGCAATGCCGGCGCATTGGCGATGCCGGGCACCTTGCCCAGCGCGACCAGATAGTCGGCGAGGCTGGCGGTCGGCATCTCGTTCGGCGCGATGCCGAGTTGGCCGAGCATTCCCGGCTGTGCGGCCCCGGCGCGGGCCAGCGCGGCGAAGGCGGCGATCTTCTGCAACCGCACGTCGCCGTAATCCTCGTGGCGCAGGCGACCGTCGAGCACCGCCTTCAGCGCCTCGATCATGCGGCCGCGCGGACCCTCGGGCAGCGGCAGGCCAGCCTCGCTGGTGACCGACAGGACATAGGATGTCAGCGCCTCCGACCCGCGCAGCGATCCGCTGGGGAAATACCGCAGCAGGCCGGTCTCATCGACGTGCGCCGGCATTTCGCCGGCCAGGGTCTGCCACATGCCGGCATCGCCCAACGCGACCGCGCGCGACAGCCGCTGTTCGAAACAGCCGTAGGGATAGGCCGCCATATAGTCCCGCACCCCGGCGAGCGGCGGCGCGAGCGTGTCGGCCAGCGCGATATCGACGCTGCCATAGCCGGGCAGCGCACCGGCGGGCCGCTGGATCGGCACGGTCGTGGCATCGCCGACGCGGGTCAGCACCGCCGCCCATGTCTCGACCGGGACGGCGGGCGCGACGTCCTGCACGGCCGTCAGCACATCGACCGCCTTGCCGTCGCTCGATCGTGCCGTCACCTTCCAGCGGAGTTGCCCCTGCTGGCCCGGCGCGGTCAGGTTCCACGCGATCGGCATCGCGCCGCCGGCCGGGATCGTCACGGTCAGCGGACGCCCCTGCGCAACGCGCGGGGTGACCTCGACGTTCGCCGTCACCGTCATCGGCCGATCGCTGCCATTGCGCAGCGTGAAGCCGGCGGCATACCAGTCGCCGGTGCGGACCAGCGGGGGGACGCCGGCGAACAGCTGCAGGTCCTGCGAGGTGCGCAGGCTCGTCTCGCCGGTGCCGAACATGGCCGGGCCGGCGGTGGCGATCGCGACCATGCGGAACGACGACAGCGCGTCGTTGAGCTGGACCGGCACGGTCGCGCGACCCTGCGCATCGAGCGGCACCTTGCCGCGCCACAGCAGCACCGGCTGGAAGTTCTCGCGGTTGAGGCCGGAGAGGTCGCCGCCACCGCCGCCGCCGGGCGCGGCGGTCTTGCGGCCGTAATGGCGCTTGCCGACGATCTGCATCTGCGCGGTCGATGTAAGCACGGCCGAGCGCCGTTCGCCCATCATCGCGTCGAGCAGCTTCCACGATTCATTGGGCGCGAGTTGCAGCAGCGCCTCGTCCACGGCGACGAAGGCGACATCGGCCGACGCGGCGGGCTTGCCGTCGGGCGTCTGCACGGCGAGCGCGATGTTGGCGGTCTCGCGTGCGGCGTATCGCTCGCGATCGGCCTTCATCGCCACATTGAGGCGGTGCGTTTCCCAGCCGACCTTCACGTGCGCCATGCCGATCCGATAGGCGGGCTTGGCGAGATCGACCGTTGCGGTCGGCGCCGCGCCCTCGCGGTTCAGCCACGGCAGGCCCCAATTGCGCGCGAGGTCGGCAAGCCACAGCCGCCACCCGCCGACGCGCCCGCGCACCACCAGAACGCTGACGAACACATCGGGGGCATAGGCGCCGGGCATCGGCACCTCGACGACGGGATCCTTGCCCGACAGTTCGGTGACGAAGCTTGAGATGACGCCTTCGCGCTCCACGGTCACCAGCGCGGTGGCCGACCGGAACGGCATTCGCACCTGGAAGCGCGCGGCCTCGCCGGCCTTGTACTCCTGCTGTTCGGCGACCAGGTCCATCCGGTCGCCGTTGTCGCCGCCGAACCACCAGTCGTCGTCGCCGGCAAGCCACACCGATTTCACCGCGCGGGCGACATTGCCGTCGACGTCCTCGGTAGTGGCGACGGCATAGACCTCGCCCGACACGCCGGGATCGAGCTGGCATTCGGCGAGGCCCAGCGCGTCGGTGCTGGCCGAACAACGCGCGCCGAGCTTCGTCGTCTTCATGCGATTGTCGTAGGCATAGAAGCCGCCGATCAGCCGCCGCCGCGCGGTCAGGATCTCGCGGCTGTAGAGCGCGACCGAGACCTTCTGCCCCTTGATCGGCTTGCCGTCGGTGTCGAGCGCGACGAATTTCAGGCGCAGATCGTCCTGTTTCATCAGCCAGCCGTCGCCCTTGACCCCGAGCTGCACTGCGGAGGCCCAGAGCGGCACGCTGCGCGAGGCGGTCAGCACTTCGCCATTGGCGTCCTGATAATCCATTTCGACCAGCATCTGGGTATTGGCGTCGATCGCCGGCACCTCGATGGTCGATCGGCCACCGCCGTCGCCGCCCAGCGTCACCGGCAGCGATTGCGTGGGGGGCAGCGGGGCGACCTCTTCCTCTCCATTGCCGTTCATCGGCTTCACGCCTTCCGCCACGGCATCGCCGCCGAAGGTGTAGGCGTCCCAGTTTCTGGGCGTGGAACTGCGCGGGAAATATCCGATGCGCAGGTCCACCGGCAGGTTCGACGCGCCCCCGCCCGACAGGTAGCCGACGAACAGGTCGAGCGGCAGCGTCTTGGGCTTGACCGCGGCTTCCTTCGGCCCGGTCACCGTCGCCTTCATCGTCGGCAGGCGGTATTCGTCGAGCTTGATCGACTGGTCGGTGTAGATGGTCTTCTCGTCCGCGCCCGTGCCCGTCACGATGCGCAGGTCGTAATCGCCCATCGGTGCGCCCTGCGGCGCGGTCCAGCTGGTTTCGCCGGTGCCGCTGGCGTCGATCCTCAGCGGCAGGTCGAACACCGTGTCGGATCCGCGGTGCGACAGCTTCAGCGTGCCGGTGAAGGCGGGGCTGATCGCGAATCCGCCGGCAACGGGGCGCCGCACGATATGCTTCATGTTCACCGTCTCGCCGGCGCGGGCGAGCGCGCGATCGAAGATGGTGTGGACGATCTCGGTCTTGCTCTCCCAGCCATAGGGCAGGTCGAAGTCGAACGGGCGGATGCCCTCGCCCCAGCTCGTCAGGTCGAAGGCGAAGTCGCCGGCCTTGCGGGCCGAGATCATCAGCGGGTGCGGTCCGGGCGTGTCGCCCGGCTTCTCGCAGCTGCCCCAGGTCTCGGGCTCGGGCAGTCCCTTCGACACCGCCAGCCGGCCGCTCGCGTCGGTGGTGCCGCGCGCCAGCAGCGCGCCGGTGCAGCTGTCGGTCACCCGCACGTCGGCGCCGCCCACCGGCTTGCCGGTGTCGAGCGCGGTCACCCAGGCGAGCGAGCCCTCGCGCCCCCATTTGAAGTGCACGCTCATGTTGGTGACGAGCGCGCCGGCCGCGACATAGCGCGGCGCGTCGCGGCCGAGCAGCGCGCGGCCGAGCGTCGGCGAGGCTAGCTCGACGACGTAGAAGCCGGGCTTCTCCAGCGGCACGCCGACCACTTCGAACTGCTTGCCCTTGCCGGGCAGGTCGATGCTTAGCGGCGCGCCCTTTCCGGCGGGCAGGATGGCGCGCGATCCGGTATTGTTGGTGCGGATCGTCTCGCCATTCACCTCTTTCTCGTCGACGTCGTAATCGTCGGCGTCGTCGATCGTGCGCAGCCACTTTGCGATCTCGCCGTCCGACGCATCGACCCGCAGGCTCTGGCCGGAGACCGACGTGGTGCGCCCGGCGAGTTGAGGCTCGACCGCGCGGACGGTCAGCGGCAGCACGCCGCCTTCCTTCGCTTCGAGGATGCCGAAGGGGGCGGCGAACTTCACCAGCGGCGGCGCGGCGTCGAACCGCAGGTCGAGCGGGAAACGTTCGGCATTGGACAGCGCGCGGCCGCTCTCGTCCTTGATCGCATCGGGCAGGATCAGCTTCGCCGGGGTCGCCTCCGGCAGCGGCGCGGTGAAACGGATGTCGCTGACCATCACCTTCGACTTGTCGTCGTCGGTGAAGCCGGCCTTCAGCACCTGGCCCCCGGCCGTCTCGATGCGGATCGCTGCTGCGGCCTCACGCGGGATCGGCGCGGTGAAGCGGACCCACGCTTCCTGTACCGGGCTGCACCCGGCCTGCGGGTTGACGCGGCTACATTCGAAGCGTGCGGTGAAGGGCTTGCGCACGCTATAGTCGAACCGCTGGTCGGTGCCCGCCGTGCGGCCGCCGGCGCCGGCGATGTTCGCGCCCCATACCAGCGCGATGTCGCGGCCGGGCGGCAACGGACGGCGACATTTCAGTGCGACCACGCTCGCCAGCGCCCGCGCCCTGTCTTCCGCCTTTTCCGGCAGATCGGCCGCGAGCCCGGCATTCTCGAGGAAGCTGCGCACCGGCCAGTTGTCGCTGCCCAGTTCGGACAAAAGCTTGCCCGGCACGTCGGCATCGAGCACCTCGACCGGCACCTTCTCGCCCAGGCCATCGACCGCGCAATAGGCGTTTGCGCCCACCGACTGGCGGCTGGCCGGCATGTTAGCGGCGACCAGGAAGACTTGGTCCTCCTCGATCTCGCTCGATCCGTCGGTGCCCGCCATCACCGCGCGCGCCACCGGGCCTCCGGCATCGACAGTGAAACCGCGCGTGCCGGACACCGCATAGCCGGCGCTGCTCTTCAGCGTCTCGTTCAGCTCGAACCGGCAACTGGCCCCGCCCGGCAGGCCGGTGGCGAAATCATAGACCCAGGTCGATGGATCGACCCAGCGGCCCTCGCCGCCGACCGGGCAGGTCACCTTGGCAGGCGCGGCGGCGCGCGGATCGCCGAGCGGCACCATCGGCGCGGAGAAGCGCAGGGTAAACCGTTCGATCGCGCCATTACCGACGCCGGGCGTCGCCAGCGTGACCTTGGGCGAGGCATCGCCATGCGCGGCGAACGGCAGCAGAGCGGCGGCGAGCAGCGCAAGACGGGCGGCGAGCTTCACAGGCATTCCCCAGGCACGAATTTCGCCGCGAAGGTGGAGCGCCGCCGCGGGCAAGTCCAGCACGCGATTTCGGCCGCGATTGCCGGGACTTGCCGAGCTCCGATCCGATATGGATGATGCGCGATCCGAATCGGGGGCAATCGATCTGGACTGGATATCGCCGGCCGGGCTGCTTGCCGGGGCCACGCATGAACTGATGCTGTTCGCCGCGGTCGGGCTGCTGATCGGCGGGGTCGACGAACTGCTGGTCGATTGCATCTATCTGTGGCGCCGTATCCAGGCCCGCCGTCGCGGCCAGACGCGGCTGTCGCTGGGCGATCTGCCGCCGGCCGACATGCGGTTCGCGATCTTCGTGCCGGCGTGGGACGAGGCGGACGTGATCGGTCCGATGCTGTCGACCCTCGGCGCACGTCTCGGTGCGCCGGACCTCGCGGTTTTCGTCGGAACCTATCCCAACGATCCGGCGACGATCGATGCGGTGGCGCAGGTCGCCCAACGCGATGCGCGCGTCCGCCTGATCGTCGGTGACCGCGCCGGGCCGACCACCAAGGCCGATTGCCTGAACGGCCTGTGGCGCGCGATGCAGCGGGAGGAGGTTTTGCTTGGCGTGCGCTTCGAGGCGATCCTGCTCCATGATGCGGAAGACGTCGTTCACGAAGGCGAACTGATCGTCCTCGCCCATCACCTGCGGACCGCCGATGCCGCGCAGCTTCCGGTCCTTCCGCTGCCGCGCCCGGGCGCACACATGGTCGGCGGCACCTATCTGGACGAGTTCGCCGAGGCGCACGGCAAGACTCTGGCGGTCAGGAGCACGATCGGCGCCAGCCTGCCGCTGGCCGGCGTCGGCTGCGCGGTATCGCGGACGATGCTCGATCGCATCGCCAGGGGGCGCGGGGGGACGCCGTTCGATCCGGCAAGCCTCACCGAGGATTACGAGCTTGGCCTGACCATTGCCGCGATGGGTGGCCGCACCGCCCTTGCTGAGATCGCGGAACGGCCGGGTGCGCGGCCGGTGGGCGTCCATGCCTATTTTCCGGCCGCGCTCGACACGGCGGTTCGCCAGAAGACGCGCTGGATGCTGGGCATCGCGCTCGCCGGCTGGGATCGCACCGGCTGGGGGCATCGCGCGGGGATCGGCGAGCTGTGGATGCGGATGCGCGACCGGCGCGCCCCGCTCGCCATGCTGGTGCTCGCCGCCGCCTATGCCTCGCTGCTGCTGTGGCTGGCGGGAAGGATGCTCGGTCGGCCGCCCGCGATCGAGGGGTGGCTGGCGGTGATCCTGGCGATCAACGGTTTCTTCCTGCTGTGGCGACTCGTGTTTCGCGCCGCCTTCGTCGCGCGGCGCTACGGCGCGACGGAGGCATGGCTGTCGATCCCGCGCATGATGGTCGGCAACATCGTGGCGATGATCGCGGCGCGCCGGGCGCTGTTCCGCTACGTCGCGATGCTGCGCGGCGCCCCGGCGCGATGGGACAAGACCGCGCATCAGTTTCCCAGGCCGGCCACCCCGCCATGATCGTGGAAAGCGGCCGGCCGCTGTGGTTCCTGGGCGCGGTTGCCGGCGGCTGGGTGGCGATCCGGGTGGCGATCGTCTGGCAGGCGACCGGGTCGCTGCCGGAGGCGGTGCGCGAGGTGATGCCGCTGCCGATCGCGGCGATCGCCGCCGTCCCGATCGCGCGGCCGGAGGTTGCACCGGCGTTGTCCGCCCGTCCCGCGAACGGCGGTGAGTATCGGGCCGTCCCGGCGATGCTGGCTCGCGTCCGCCCGGCGGGAGCGCTGCCGAATATCCGGTCGGTGGCGGAACCGGCGGGCGCTATCCCACCCGGCGCGGCGCCGGTGCAACTCGCGCTACTGGCGATGACGCCGTCGCTCGACATTCCCGCGCCTGCGGCCGCTGCTCGGCCTTCCATCGTGATCGCGCCTGCGCTCCATTCGCGCGCGCCGTCCCGCTTCTCGGTCAGCAGCTGGATAATCGCGCGCGGCGGCACCGGGCTCGGCGCGTCCGCGCTCGCGCCGCAGCTCGGCGGGACACAGGGCGGCGTGCGGGTCGATTACGCCCTGCGCGGAGGCGTCGCCGCCACCGCGCGCATCGCGGCTCCCGCGGCAGGAGCAGGGCGCGAACTGTCGGTCGGGGTCGCGTGGCGACCCGCCGCCGTGCCGATCCGGCTGGTCGCCGAACAGCGCCTTGCGCTCGACGGTGGCCGGGGCGGGCCGGCGCTCGGCATCAGCGGCGGCGTGTCGGAACTGCCGCTCCCCGCCGGGCTCCGGCTGGAGGGCTATGGGCAGGCCGGCGCGATCCTGCGCGACGGGATCGAGCGTTACGTCGATGGCAGCGCCCGCGTCGCCCGTCCGGTCGCGCGGTTCGGAGACATCGCGATCGACGCGGGCGGCGGCGTGTGGGGCGGGGCGCAGCGCGGAGTCGCCCGGCTCGATATCGGACCCAGCGTCGGCGCCCGGCTGCCGGTGGCGGGGCGGACGATGCGGCTGGCGGTCGACTGGCGCCAGCGCGTCGGTGGCGGCGCGCGCCCGGGATCGGGGCCGGCGCTTACCCTTGGCAGCGATTTTTAGCCCGACAGCGGTCGCACATCGCCGCCAAAGCCGCTATCGGCAGCGGCCGTGGATATCTACCTGCCGATCGCCAACCTGTCGGTGAACGCGCTCGTCATCATCCTGCTCGGCGGCGGGGTGGGGCTGCTCAGCGGCATGTTCGGTGTCGGCGGCGGATTTCTGACGACGCCGCTGCTGATCTTCTACGGCATCCCGCCGACCGTCGCCGCCGCCTCGGCCGCCAGCCAGGTGACCGGTGCGAGCGTGTCGGGGGTGTCCGCGCACCTGCGCCGCGGCGGCGTCGATATCAGGATGGGGATGGTGCTGGTCGCCGGTGGGGTGATCGGATCGGTCGCCGGGGCCGGGCTGTTCCGGGTGCTGCAGAAGAGCGGGCAGATCGATACGGTCATCGCGGTGCTCTACGTCGTTCTGCTGGGGTCGATCGGCACGCTGATGCTGCGCGAGGCGCTGCAATCGATCGGGGCGATGCGCGCGGGGCGCCCGCCCAAGGCCAGCAAGCGTCGGCACCACCCGCTCGTCGCCGCGCTCCCGCTGCGCTGGCGCTTCTATGCGTCGGGCCTCTACATCTCGCCGCTGGCGCCGTTGCTGCTGGGCTTCGCGGTCGGCGTGCTGACGGTGCTGCTCGGCGTCGGCGGCGGCTTCATCCTGGTGCCCGCGATGCTGTTCCTGCTCGGCATGTCCACCCAGGTGGTCGTCGGCACGTCGCTGTTCCAGATCCTGTTCGTCACCGCCGCCGCGACGATGACGCACGCGCTGACCACCAAGGCGGTCGACATCGTGCTCGCCGGCCTGTTGCTGATCGGCTCGGTCGCCGGCGCACAGGTGGGCGCGCGGTTAGCACAGCGGATGAAGCCCGAATATCTGCGGCTCGCGCTCGCCATCGTCGTGCTGCTGGTCGCGGTGCGCATGCTGCTGGGGCTGGCGTGGCGCCCCGACGAGATATTCACGGTGGAGGCGTCGTGAGGGCGATGCTCGCCCTGCTCGTCGCCCCGCTGCTGATCGGCGCGGCCAAGCCCGTGCTGGTGCCCGACGTGTCGCAGCGCGATATCGAGATCGCCTATTCCTTCACCGGCGCGGACCTGCTGCTGTTCGGCGCGATTCTGTATCCGCGCGGGGCCGCGCCCGACACCGACCGGCGCACCGACGTGGTGGTGGTCGTCAAGGGCCCCGCCGAATCGATCCTGGTGCGAGAGAAGGAAAAGGTCGCCGGCATCTGGGTCAATGCCGAACGCATGCGCTATCGCTCGGCGCCGGGCTTCTACGCGATCGCCTCGTCGCGGCCGATCGCCGATATCGTCGATGAACGCACCAGGGCGATCTACGAACTGGGGCTGCCCAGCCTCCAGCTTTCGCCAGCGAGTGGCGCCGTGGCCGACGATCAGGCCCGGTTCGATGCCGGACTGGTCGATCTCCGCAAGCGCAACGGACTCTATTACGAGGACGCGGGCGCGGTCGAGATCACCGACGGCGTCCTCTATCGCGCGCGGCTCGCCATTCCCGCGCGCGTGCCGGTCGGGCGCTTCACGGCGGAGACCTTCCTGATCCAGGACGGGCGCGTGCTGGCCGCGGCGGTGCGCGATATCGATATCCGCAAGTCCGGCTTCGAACGGTTCGTGGCGCGTGCGGCGGAGCGCTCGTCCTTCGCCTACGGCCTCGTCGCGGTTGCGCTGTCGGTGGCGTTCGGATGGGGCGCGGGCGCGATCGCGCGCCGTTTCTGACCCTGCGCGAGCAAGCAAGGCAAACGCAATCTTAAGGGCTCATCGGCCAGACCGGTCCGTCAAACGAGGGGCCTGAAGATGGCGGAAGCACTGGATCGACGCGGTTTCGACGCCGCTATGCCGGCCGGAAGCGGCGGTGGGGCATCCCCCGCGCCCGCGGCGGCGGGCATCGGCGCGGTGTTCGAAGTCTCGGGATCGTCGAGCACCGTGCTGCTCGAACTGGCTTGTCTCGATGCGATCGCCGGTGATCCCGATCCGACCGTCGCCTCATCCGGCCAGGTCGGCAGCCAGATCAAGATGCGCGTCGGCGCGACCTGGCTGGTCGCCAACGTCCGCTCGCTCAGGATGTCGGAAACCCATGCCGGCGCGGTCGTCGCCCAGGTCGATTTCCTCGGCGAGGGCGATCAGGAAAAGCTGACCGGCAAGCTGTATCGCTTCCGTCGCGGCGTCACCCGCTTTCCGGCTCCCGGCACCCCGGTATTTCCGGTCGCTACCGCCGACCTCAAGCAGATGTACGCAGCCGACGATCGCGCGCATGTGGAGATCGGCAACGTCTATCCCACCAAGGACATCCGCGCCGCGCTGTATGTCGACGCGATGCTCGGCAAGCATTTCGCGCTGCTGGGATCGACCGGCACCGGCAAGTCGACCAGCGCCGCGCTGATCCTCCACCGCATCTGCGAGCTCGCGCCGCAGGGCCACATCGTCATGATCGATCCGCACGGCGAATATTCGGCGGCGTTCAAGACGACCGGCGCGATCTTCGACGTCGGCAATCTGCAGATGCCGTACTGGCTGATGAACTTCGAGGAACATTGCGAGGTGTTCCTGACCTCCTCGGGCTCGGACCGTCAGTTCGACGCCGATGTGCTGGCCAAATGCCTGCTGGCGGCCAAGATGAAGAACCGGCTGGCGCAGGATTTCGGGAAGCTGACGGTGGATTCGCCGATCCCGTACCTGCTCAGCGACCTGGTCAATCTGATCCAGCTGGAGATGGGCAAGCTCGACCGGGCTGGTGACACCGCGCCCTATCTGCGCCTGAAGACCAAGATCGACGAGGTGAAGGGCGATCCGCGCTACACCTTCATGTTCTCCGGCATGCTGGTCGCCGACACGATGGCGCAGTTCCTCGGCCGCATCTTCCGCCTGCCCGCCGATGGCAAGCCGATCTCGATCATCGACGTGTCGGGCGTGCCGAACGAGATCACGTCGGTCGTCGTCGCGGTGCTCAGCCGGATGGTGTTCGACTATGCGATCTGGTCGCGCAACGAACCGCAGCGCCCGATCCTGCTCGTCTGCGAGGAAGCGCACCGCTACGTCCCGAACGAACGCAACGCCGACTCGTCGTCGGTCGGCAAGATCCTGAGCCGCATCGCCAAGGAAGGCCGCAAGTACGGCGTGTCGCTGGGTCTCATCACCCAGCGTCCGTCCGATCTCGCCGAAGGCGTGCTGTCGCAGTGCGGCACGATCATCTCGATGCGCCTGAACAACGATCGCGACCAGGCCTATGTCCGCGCGGCGATGCCCGAGGGCGCGCGCGGTTTCCTCGATTCGATCCCCGCGCTCAGGAACCGCGAATGCATCGTCTGCGGCGAAGGCGTCGCGACGCCGATCCGCGTGCTGTTCGACGATCTGGTCGAGGACAAGCGCCCGGCCTCGGGCGACCCGCTGTTCTCCCAGCTGTGGCGCGAGACCGGCGGCGAGGACCAGATCATCGCGCGCACCGTGCGCCGCTGGCGCGCGCAGGGCCGCTAGGGTCTGATCCGACCGGTTTGAAACAGCGTGTTCCGGTGAAGGCCGGAACCTTGGCCGTCGATGCCCGTGATCGCCAGCGCTCCGGCCTCCGCCGAAGAACGGGCCCGATTCAGGGCGGCTGGATCAGGCCCTAACCGAACAATTCCATCTGTTCGCGCTTCGACGCGACCAGCGGCTTCAGGTCGGCGCGGCCGTCGATCAGCGTCGGGCGCCAGCCCTCGGCGATCAGGAACGGCCGAATTTTGGCGATCGACACGGTCAGTCGCGCGACATCCTCCAGTCGCAGCCGCCGCCAGCGTCGCGTGGTCAGGATCGATCCGACCGCCTTGGTGCCCAGCCCCGGCACGCGCAGCAGCATCTCGCGCGGGGCGCGGTTGACGTCGACCGGAAACCGGTCGCGATGCTTCAATGCCCATGCCAGCTTGGGGTCGATGTCGAGCGGCAGCATGCCTGTTGCGGGGTCGGCGGCGTCGGCAACCTCGCCCGGCTGGTAATCGTAGAAGCGCATCAGCCAGTCTGACTGGTACAGGCGATGTTCGCGCATCAGCGGCGGGCGCCTGAGCGGCAGCACCGCCGACGCCTCCGGAATCGGGCTGAACGCCGAATAATAGACGCGGCGCAAGGCAAAGCGATCGTAGAGCATCGCCGCCTTGCCGACGATATCGCGGTCGGTCGCGGCATCGGCGCCGACGATCATCTGGGTCGATTGGCCGGCGGGGGCGAAGCGGGGGGCGGAGCGGTACTTCCTGCGCGCGTCGGCGGTATCGACGATCGCCGCCTTCATGCCGTCCATCGCTCCCTCGATCCGGCCGGCATCCTTTTCGGGCGCCAGCCGCTTCAGACCGCCGACCGTGGGCAACTCTACATTGATCGACAGGCGGTCGGCATGGAGCCCGGCCTGGTGGATCAGTTCGGGATCGGCATCGGGGATCGTCTTCAGGTGGATATAGCCGCGGAAATCATGATCCTCGCGCAACGATCGCGCTACCTCCACGATCTGTTCCATCGTATAATTGGATGAGGCGATGATGCCGGACGACAGGAACAGCCCCTCGATATAGTTGCGCCGGTAGAAGCTGAGGGTCAGCGCCACCACCTCCTGCGCCGTGAAGCGCGCGCGGCGCACGTTCGAGCTCTTGCGGTTGATGCAGTAATGGCAGTCGAAGATGCAGCTGTTGGTCAGCAGGATCTTGAGCAGGCTGATGCAGCGCCCGTCCGGGGCATAGGCGTGGCAGATGCCCATCCCCTCGGTCGATCCGATGCCCTTGCCACCCGCCGATGTGCGTTTAGAGGTGCCGGACGACGCGCACGAGGCATCATATTTCGCGGCGTCGGCGAGGATCGCGAGCTTTTCCCGGACGTCGAGCTGGGTCATCGCGTTCCACTTACGTTCCTGTCAGTGGGGTGTCTAGCGTGAAGGTAGAGAAAGTCAGCGAAAGCAAGACGTTCGGGGGCGTGCAGGGAGTGTATCGCCACGCCTCGGCCGTGACCGGCATCGATATGACCTTCGCCGTCTATGTGCCGCCACATGAGGATGGCGCGCGGCTGCCGGTGCTCTGGTATCTCTCGGGCCTGACCTGCACCCACGCCAATGTGATGGACAAGGGCGAGTATCGTGCCGCTTGCGCGAAGGATGGCGTGATCCTGATCGCGCCGGACACCTCGCCGCGCGGCGAGGGCGTTCCCGACGATGAGGGATGGGATTTCGGGCAGGGCGCGGGTTTCTATGTCGATGCGACGCAGGAGCCCTGGTCGGCGAACTTCCGGATGAAATCCTATGTCGAGGATGAGCTGCCCGCGCTGATCGCCGCCGAATTCCCGGCCGCCGACCTGACGCGCCAGTCGATCTTCGGCCATTCGATGGGCGGGCACGGCGCGCTGACCATCGGCTTGCGCAATCCGGATCGGTTCCGCAGCGTGTCGGCCTTCGCGCCGATCGCCTCGCCGATCGACTGCCCGTGGGGGCACAAGGCGCTGGGCGGCTATCTGGGCGACGACGACAAGGCCGCGTGGCGCCGCTACGACGCCTGTGCGCTGATCGACGACGGCGCGCGGATCGATGCGCTGCTGGTCGATCAGGGAGAGGCGGATTCGTTCCTGGCCGAGCAGCTCAAGCCCGAACTGTTACGCGCCGCCTGCGACCGTGCCGGCATCGGGCTGACACTCCGGATGCAGCCGGGTTATGATCATAGCTATAATTTCATCTCGACCTTCATGGCCGATCATGTCGCCTGGCATGCGGAGCGATTGAACGCTTGAGATCGCGCCACGCCGGGCATCCCGCTGCCCGGCGTGGCGAATCCGTGATCTGCCGCCGCTAATCGCCGGCCGCCCGCTTAGATCGTGGGGTCATGCTCGGCGTAATGCCGCCGCACGCAGGCCCAGCCTTCCTCGGCCGTCTCGCAATAGCTGAACAGCGACAGATCCTTCTCGGAGATCACGCCTTCTTCGACCAGGGCGGGGAAGTTGACGACGCGTTCCCAGAATTCGCGGCCGTAGAGCAGGATCGGCACCGGCTTGATCTTGCCCGTCTGGATCAGGGTGAGCAGCTCGAACAGTTCGTCGAACGTGCCGAATCCGCCCGGAAATGCGGCCAGCGCGCGCGCGCGTAGCAGGAAGTGCATCTTGCGCAGCGCGAAATAGTGGAACTGGAGGGACAGTCCCGGCGTGACATAGGGGTTGGGGGCCTGTTCGTGCGGCAGGACGATGTTGAGCGCGATCGAATCGGCGCCGACATCGGCGGCGCCGCGATTGGCGGCCTCCATGATCGACGGCCCGCCGCCGGAACAGACGACGAAATGGCGCATCCCCGCCTCGTCGACCGGGAAATTGCTGACCATGCGCGCCAGTTCGCGCGCGACGTCGTAATATTTCGACTTTTCGAACAGCCTTTCGGCGATCTTTCGCGCCGGGCCGTCGGCCGGCGCCGCGTCGAGCAGGGCGCGCGCACTGTCCGGTTCGGGAATGCGTGCCGATCCATAGAAGACGAAGGTGGATGCGATCCGCGCCTCGTCGAGGATCAGTTCCGGCTTGAGCAGTTCAAGCTGGAAGCGCACCGGCCGCAGATCCTCACGCAGCAGGAAATCCATGTCCTGGAAGGCGAGGCGATACGCGGGGTGCGTGGTCTGCGGGGTATGGACGCCGTGCGCTGCGGTCTCGGCGTCTTGCTTGGCGCGGGGAAATACGCGCGCGGGGACTTTTGTCGTGTCTGTCATTTTCGTGGGGATTACCGGGGAATCGTCACCGGCACAATGCGGCGCCGCCATGGTCGAAATGGAGATGGTTGTGATGGGCCGCGTTATAGTCGGGTGACAGTACCGTGCGGAACCGCCGGCACGCCGAGCGCCGGATGGTCTGGAGGAACTCGCGCACCGCCGGATCGGCGCTCCGCCAGTCCTGTTCGATCGTGATGCGCCGGCCGTCGGCCAGCACGAAGGCCGACACATCGACCGCGTTGCCGGTCGCGTGCTCGCTCAGCCGCACTGCCGACGTGCCGACGCGGTTGCGGCAGGCGTAGCTGCCCATGCTCTCGACCCGGACGACCTCGCTGCCCAGTATCTCGCGCCCTGCCGGCACGACGCCGTTGCGCACCCAGCCGACGAACGTCCGCGCGAGCGGGCAGGCCATCGCCTTGAGGTTGGTGGTTGGCACGCCGTAATCGATCAGCTGGACCGTGCCGTTCAGCGTGCAGCCGCCGCCGAAATCGCGGTCGGGCAGGGGGGAGAAGCGCACGGCATCCCGCTGCAGGTCGGCGAAACAGGCCTGGGTCTCGCGGCTCGGCGGCTGGTTGATGGTGATCGGGGTCGATCCGCGCGGCCGTTCGGGCAACTCGCTGCGCCCGCCGCCGCAGGCCGACAGCAGGGGTAGCAGGAACAGCGGTGGGAGGATGCGCATCGCGGCTGATCCTGCGGGGCGTGGGCGTCGGGCGCAATCCACGTTGTGGGGCGATGCGACGACCTGAGCAGGTGCGGCCGACGAGGCGAGTCGGGCGAATATATCCGGGCATAGCCCGCGGTTATGCCGGGCCGGCGTAATCGAACGCGCCGCGCGAGTAATGTTGCGCCATAACCGTGGCGAGACGAACCGAAGGTGTGTCGATGATCGCCGGTCCCTATCTTCTTTACCTGGGCCATTCGCAGGACGAGGTTGGTATCAAGACCTCGCGCGGGATGGCCGTGTTCCGCCGTGACGATTGCGTCGGCGAGTTCCGCCACGACGATTGTCCGTTCACGCTCGACCTGCCGCGCATGGGCTTCGACCAGGCGGTCGCGGCGGGCGCCAAGACGCTGGTGCTGGGCATCGCCAACGCTGGCGGCACGATGGGCGAGGATCTGGTGCGCGACGCCGCCGATGCGATCGCATCGGGGCTCGACGTGGCATCTGGCCTGCATAGCCGGCTGCGCGACGAACCCGTGCTGGTCGCCGCCGCGCGGGAGCATGGCCGCACCCTCCACGACGTGCGCGATCCGCGCCCGGACATTCCGGTCGGCAACGGCAAACCCCGCGCCGGCCGCCGGCTGCTGACCATCGGCACCGATTGTTCGGTCGGCAAGATGTACGCCACCCTGTGCCTGGAACAGGGAATGCGCGCGCGGGGCCTGAAGGCCGATTTCCGCGCTACCGGCCAGACCGGCATATTGATCGCCGGGGGCGGCGTGCCGCTTGACGCGGTGATCGCCGACTTCATCTCGGGCGCGATCGAGCAACTGTCGCCGGAGCGGCACGATGGCGGCTGGGACCTGATCGAGGGTCAGGGATCGCTGTTCCACCCGTCGTTCGCCGGTGTTTCGACCGGGCTGCTCCATGGATCACAGGCGGACGCGCTGGTGCTGTGCCACGATCCGGTGCGTCCGCACATGCGCGGTCTGCCCCACTATCCGATGCCCGGCCTGGCAGAGACGCTGGAGGCGAACCTGCGCGTCGCGCGGCTGACCAGCCCGCACGTGCAGGCGGTGGGCGTCGCGCTCAACACCTCCAAGATGCCGCGCGCCGCCGCGGAAAGGCTGTGCGCCGAAACCGCCGACGCGCTCGGCCTGCCGTGCACCGACCCGTTTGCCATGGGCGTCGACCCGATCATTGACCGGATCACCGAATGCTTCGAACCCTCGCCGCGCGCAGCGACAGCTTCGCTCTAGCTGTCCCCTTCCGCATTTCGCGGGGGGTGCGGACCGTCGCCGACGTGGTGACGGTGGAGATTGGCGCGGACGGCGTGACGGGCCGTGGCGAAGGCGCGCCCTATCCGCGCTATGGCGAATCGATCGAGGGTGCGCTGGCCGAGATTGAAGCGGTGCGCGATGCGATCGAGCGGGGGGTGACGCGCGACGAGCTTCAGGCGCTGATGCCGGCGGGCGCGGCGCGCAATGCGGTGGATTGCGCGCTGTGGGATCTGGAAGCGAAGCTCGCCGGGCGCAGCGTCGCCGGGCTGCTCGGGCGGGCGGCGGTCGCGGCGACCCCGACGGCGATGACCGTCAGCCTTGATACCGTACCGGCGATGGCGGCGGCGGCGCGCGCACTGGCCGACGTGCCGCTCATCAAGATCAAGGTCGATCGCAGCGATCCGGAGGCGCAAATCCGCGCGGTGCGCGACGCCGCGCCCGATCCTCGGGTGATCGTCGACCCCAACGAAAGCTGGACGATCGGCGAGGTCGAGCGGTTGCAGCCGCTGCTCGCCGAACTGCGCATCGACCTGCTCGAACAGCCACTTCCGGCGGGCGAGGACGATGCGCTGGAGGGGCTGAGCCCGCTGGTGCCGATCGCCGCCGATGAATCGGCGCATGTCGCCGGAGACGTGACCGCGCTCGCGAGCAAATATCAGGTCGTGAACATCAAGCTCGACAAGACAGGGGGGCTGACCGCGGCGCTGGCGCTGGCCGATGCCGCCGCCGCCGCCGGGCTGGGGGTGATGACGGGCAGCATGATCTCCACCTCGCTGTCGATCGCACCGGCGCTGGTGGTGGCCGCGCGATCCGCCTTCGTCGATCTCGACGGGCCGTTGTGGCTCGCCGCCGACCGGCCCGGCGGCGTTCAGGGCGTGCGCGGCGTGCTGACGCCGCCCGCCCCCGGTTTCTGGGGCGACACGGCGTCATGAGCCGCGTCGCCGATCGATCGCACCGCAACGCAATGCAACGCTAGGGAGTCGCAGACGATGATGCGAGCAAAGAGGCTGGGAATGCTGGCGACGGGCGCGATCGGGACGGCGCTCGCCGCCGCCGCTTTGCTGGCGACGCCGGGCGGGGCCCAGGACGGTGCGGCCGACGTCGTCATTCGTGGCGGCACCATATATCCCGGCGGCGCGGCGCCGTTCCGGGGCGACGTCGCCATTCGTGGCGACCGCATCGTCTATGTCGGCCCCAAGGCGCCCGGTGGCGCGAAGCGGGTGATCGACGCGACCGGCCTGATCGTCGCGCCGGGCTTCATCGACACCCACACCCATGTCGGCGACGCGCTGGCATCGGGCGATCCCGCGGCACGGCTGGTGCTGCCGTTCCTGACGCAGGGGGTGACGACCGCCTTCATCGGTGTCGACGGCGGCGGCGATCCCGACATCCGCCGCACTTTCGGCATGGCGAGCGGAGCCGGCGCGGGCGACGAGGGTTTCGGCCAGTCGAACCGCGATTACGGCATCAACTTCGCCAGCTACGTCGGGCTGGGCGCGGTGCGCAGCCAGGTGATCGGCCCGGCCGACCGCATGCCCACCCCGGCCGAACTGGCGAAGATGACCGGCCTGGTCTCCGACGCGATGTGCCAGGGTGCGATGGGCCTGTCGACCGGGCTGTTCTACGCACCGCAGAGCTTTGCGAAGCGCGACGAGGTGGTTGCGCTGGCACGGGCGGCGGCGGCGAAGGGTGGCATCTACGACAGCCACCTGCGTGACGAATCGAGCTATACGATCGGCCTGAAGGCCGCGGTCGAGGAAGCACTGGCGATCGGGCGCGATACCGGCATCCCGGTCCACATCGGTCACATCAAGGCGCTTGGCGTCGATGTCCACGGCCAGGCGGGCGCGATCATCGCGATGGTCGAGGCCGCGCAGAAGGCGGGGCAGACCGTCCATGCCGATCAATATCCCTGGTCGGCGTCGGGCACCGGCCTGTCCGCCGCGCTGATCCCGCGCTGGGCGCAGGACGGCGGGCGCGCAGCGCTGCTCAAACGGCTCGACGATGCGGCGACGATGAAGCGGATGCGACCGGAGATCGCCGACAATTTGCGCCGGCGCGGCGGGCCGGCGTCGCTGCTCATCACCTCGGGTCCGACGGGTGCCGAGGGCAAGACGCTGGAGGCGATCGCGAAGGAGCGCGGGGTCGATCCGATCGATGCCGCCATCGCGATCCTGAAACAGCGCGAAACCGGCGTCGCATCGTTCAACCAGAGCGAGGCGGACATCGCCGCGTTCATGCGCCAGCCCTGGGTGGTGACGAGTTCGGACGCCTCGCGCGGCCACCCGCGCTACTACGCCTCCTATGCGCGCAAGTACGCGACCTATGTGAAGGACAAGAAGGTCATCGACCTGCGGGGCTTCATCGATCGCAGCACCGCGGTGCCCGCGCGTCTGTTCGCGCTGGACGGGCGCGGGCAGTTGAAGGCCGGCGCCTTCGCCGATGTCGTCGCCTTCGATCCGCAGCGGTTCGCGCCCCGCGCGGATTATGCGCACCCGACGCGCTTTTCGACGGGCATGCGCACGGTCGTGGTCAACGGACAGGTGGCGATCGAGAACGGCGAGCCGACCGGGGCGGCGGGTGGCCGCCCGCTGCCGCGCCGGCCAAAGCCGGGGACGTGCGGCTGACACCGGATTTTTCAGGGAGAGGATGCCGCCGGCAACGACTGGCATGATCGGCATCCGGGACAATCAAAGCAAAAAAAGGGGAAAACAACATGACCAGATCACTTTGGATCGCCTCACCCGCGGCGCTTGCCGTCGCCTTGCTGTCGAGTGGTACCGCGATGGCGCAGGATGTGCCGCCGGCCGCGCCCGATGCCGAAACCACCCAGGGTGAGGTCACCGTCACCGGCAGCCGCATCCAGCGCGACGGATACCAGGCGCCGACCCCGCTGACGGTGCTCAACACCGCGGATATCGAAGCGGCGGGTTCGGCCAATATCGCCGATTACGTCAACGACATCCCGTCGCTGGTCGGCAGCGTGACACCGGCCACCTCGAACCTGAACATCTCGGCCGGCACAGCGGGCGTCAATGCGCTGAACCTGCGGGCGCTGGGTTCGGCCCGCACACTGGTGCTGCTCGACGGCCAGCGTTCGGTCGGATCGACGCTGGGCGGCCTGGTCGATATCAACACCTTCCCGCAGGGGCTCATCAAGAGCGTCGAGATCGTCACCGGCGGCGCATCCGCCGCCTACGGCTCCGACGCGGTTTCGGGCGTGGTCAACTTCATCCTCGACAAGACCTTCAGCGGCATCAAGGGCTCGGCCGAATACGGCATCACCACCTATGGCGATGCGGCAAGCTACCGCGTCAACCTGAGCGCCGGCACCGGCTTCGCGAACGGGCGCGGCCACATCCTGTTGAGCGGCGAACTGTCGGTGAAGGAAGGGCTTCACGGCGTTCCGCGCGACTGGAACGACCGCGGCTGGTACCACATCACCAATCCGGCCTATGCGACAACGCTGGTGAACGGTGTGGTTACGGGCAATGGCCAGCCCGAACGCCTGATCGTGTCGGGCGCGGGTCTCAGCCAGGCCACGCGCGGCGGTATCATCCTGAACACGGCGCTGCGCGGCACGCAGTTCGGCGTCGGCGGCGCGGTCAGCCAGTATAATTTCGGCACCAACCGCGATCCGTGGCAGATCGGCGGCGACTGGCAGGCGACACAGGTCAACGACTTCCAGTCGCTCGACCCGGAGGAGAACCGCAGGAGCGCGTTCGGACGCCTCAGCTTCGAGGTGCTCGAAGGGGTGACGCTGTTCGGCCAGGCATCCTATGCCAAGTCCGACAACCTCGGCTGGCTGGGCGTGCAGCTCAACCAGAACAACGTCACGATCCGGTCGGACAACGCCTTCATCCCGACGGCGGTGCGCAACCAGCTGGCGACGCTGGGGGTCGCGCAGTTCACGCTGGGCACCACCAACGCCGACCTGCCGATCCGCAAGAACGACACCGCGCGCGAACTGCAACGCTATGTCGTCGGCGCCAACGGCAGCTTCGAGATGCTGGCCGGCACGGCGCGCTGGGACGTCTATTACCAGAAGGGCGTCAGCCGCACGCGCGAGATGGCGCGCGACATCACCAACAACGCCCGCCTCGCGCTGGCGCAGGATGCGGTGTTCGCGCCCGCAGGCAACGCGATCGGCGTGGCCGCAGGCACGATCGTCTGCCGTTCGACGCTGACCGCGCCGACAAACGGCTGCGTGCCGTTCAACCGGCTGGGCATCGACGTTAATTCCCAGGCAGCGCTCAACTATATCCTGGGCAACCCGTTCCGCCAGCAGAAGTTCGAACAGGACGTCTATGCCGCCAACCTGTCGTTCGACGCCTTCCGCCTGCCGGCCGGCGCGGTCAGCGTCGCGGTGGGCGGCGAACATCGGCGCGAGGCGGTGTCGGGCGTGGTGCCAACCGAGTTCCAGACCGGCTGGTTCGTCGGCAACTTCCTGCCCAGCTTCGGGGCGTATCACGTGACCGAAGGCTATATCGAACTCGCGGTGCCGGTGGTGAAGGGCCTCGACCTCAACGGTGCGGTGCGCGGGACCGACTATTCCACTTCGGGTTATGTCACCACGTGGAAAGCCGGCGCGACGTTCGAGCCGATCCCCGACCTGCGCCTGCGCGCGACCCGATCGCGCGATATCCGGGCGCCCAACCTCGGCGAGCTGTACACGGCGGGTTCGACGCGGATCAACACGCTGATCGACCGTGACGCGGCCGGTCAGCCGGTGACCGTGACGTTTGCTGGCACGACACGCGGCAACGCGCTGCTCCAGCCCGAAAGGGCGGATCAATGGGGCGTCGGCGCGGTATTGCAGCCGCGCTTCTTTCCGGGTCTCGCGCTGTCGGTCGATTACTACCAAATCAAGATCGAGAGCGCGATCGGCTCGGTCGCCGCGCAGACCATCGTCGAACGCTGCAACGCCGGCGTGACCGCGTTCTGCACCGCGATCGTCCGTGGGCCGAACGCGTTCAACAACAACCTGCAGGTGTTCGAAAGCCCGTTCAACTTCGCCGAGCAGAAGGCGCGGGGCATCGATATCGAGGCATCCTACCGCACGCGGATCGGCAGCGGCAATCTGACGCTGCGCGGGATGGCGACCCGGTACCTCGAAAATTACTTCAACAACGGCATCGACACGCCGGTCGATCGCGTCGGGCAGAACGGCTCTGATGCCGGCACTTCGCCGAAGTTCCTGTACCGCGTGCAGGGCACCTATACGAACGGCGGGACCAGCTTCACCCTGATCGGCCGCGGGGTCAGCGACGGTGTCTACGACAACAGCTTCATCGAATGCACCACCGGCTGCCCGACATCCACGGCGTTCAACCGTACGATCAACGACAACAGCATCAAGGGCGCCTTCTACCTCGACACCTCGATCACCCAGGACGTGGCATTCGGCAGCGGCAGCACGGCGCAGCTGTTCCTGAGCGTCAACAACCTGCTCGATCGCGATCCGTCGGTCGTGGCCCCCGGGCCGGCTGGCAGCGCCTATGCGACGCCGGCGACCAACCAGTCGATCTACGACCTGCTCGGGCGGACGTACCGCTTCGGCGTGCGGATCAAGATGTGAGGGGCGGGGTGAAGGCGTTCGTCCTTCCGGTCGCGGCGCTGCTCGCGACCGTCACCCCCGCCTTCGCGCAGGACTATGACGTCGTCATCCGCGGCGGCACCGTCTATGACGGCAGCGACACCCCTGGCCGCGTCGCCGACGTCGCGATCAAGGGGGATCGCATCGCGCTGGTCGGCACGGTGCCGGCCGGCGTGACGGCGCGGACGACGATCGACGCGAAGGGGCGGATCGTCGCGCCCGGCTTCATCGATCCGCACTCGCATGCCGCGCCCAACATCCAGACGGCGAAGCTGGCGGCGGCGCTGCCGATGCTCCATCAGGGCATCACCACGCTGCTCATCAACCCCGACGGCGGCGGCCCGGCCGACCTGACGCAACAGATCGCCGACCTCAGGACCAACATTCCCGGCGTCAACGTCATCCCGCTGATCGGCCACAATGCGGTGCGCGAGGCGGTGATGGGCAACGCCAACCGCAAGGCGACGGCGGGCGAACAGGCCCGAATGGAAGGGCTGGTGACGACGGCGATGCGCGCCGGCGCCTGGGGGCTGTCCGACGGCCCGTTCTACATCCCGGCCAAATATTCGGATACGGCGGAGATCGTCGGGCTGGCGAAGGCCGCGGCCCGTTTCCCCCATGCCGTCTACATCAGCCACATCCGCGATGAGGGCAATTACGACATCGGCGTCGTCGCGGCGGTGGACGAGGTGATCGCGGTATCGCGCGCCGCGAAGATTCCCGGCGTCGTCACCCATATCAAGGTGCTGGGGCCGCAGGTGTGGGGCAAGTCGGCCGATGTGATCGCGCGGATCGAAGCAGCGCGGGCCGAGGGGCTGTCGATCTGGGCGGATCAATATCCCTATGCGGCGTCGGGTTCGAGCCTGATGGCGGCGCTGGTGCCCGGCTGGGCACAGGAAGGCGGCGCGAGCGCGCTGGCGAAGCGGCTGGAGGACACCGCCCAGCGGGCGAGGATCCGCGCGGAGATGGTGCCGAACCTCGTCAGGCGCGGCGGCGCGGGCGCGCTGATGATCCGCCGCTTCGCGCCCGATCCGTCGCTGGAGGGCAAGCGGCTGGATGCGATCGCGGCGGCGATGAAGCTCGACCCGCTCGACGCCGCGATCGACATGCTGAGGCGCGGCGGCGCGCCGACCATATCGTTCAACATGAGCGAGGGCGACGTCGAGGCGTTCATGCGCCAGCCGTGGACGATGACATCGACCGACGGCGGCCTGCCGGAATTCGGCAAGACGTCCGAACACCCCCGCGCCTATGGCGCCTTCCCGCGCAAGCTGCGCAACTATGTGCTCGACAAGCCGGTGATCCCGATGGCGCAGGCGATCCACGCGGCGACCGGGCTGACCGCGCAGGTCTTCGCGATACCCGATCGCGGCATGCTGCGGCCGGGGGCGTTCGCTGATGTAATCGTGTTCGATTCGGCGAAGGTGCGGGACACGGCGACCTATGAGCAGCCGCATGCCTATGCCGTCGGGATGGAGCATGTCTTCGTCAACGGCCGCGCGGCGATCGCGGACGGCAAGCCGGTTGCCGAGCGCCACGGCCGGATATTGCTGCGCACGCCGTGACGAACGGCGCGTCCGGCGGCCGGATCGGGGCTTGCCGCCGGACTCGTACCGCGCGACGATGCCGCTCATGAACCTGCGGCATATCGAGATCTTCCACGCGGTCTATTCGAACGGGTCGGTCAGCGGCGCGGCGCGGGCGCTCAACGTATCGCAGCCGTCGGTGTCGAAGACGCTGCGCCATGCCGAATCGCTGCTCGGCTTCCCGTTGTTCGAACGCGCCGGGGGGCGGCTGATCCCGACCGACGACGCGCACGCGCTGTTCGGCGAGGTGAGCCAGATCCAGGACCGGGTCCACGCGCTGCGCCAGGGTGCGCGCAACCTGCGGCGGGGGGCAGGGTCGATCCTGCGCGTGTCGGCGCTTCCGTCGCTTGCGCTCGGTGCCTTGCCGGAGGCGGTCGCGCGGTTCCTGCCCGGCCGCGACAACGTCAAGTTCGACCTGCAGACCGTCCACCACGATGATCTGGTGCGCAAGCTCTACGAGCGCGCGACCGACATCGCGATCGCCTATGAAGTACCGCACAACGCGCCGGTCGGCAGCCGGCGGCTGGGCCGCGGCGAACTGGCGGTGCTGTACCGCGAGGTCGATATCCCCGACGCCCCTGCCCGGCTGGGGCTGGAAGCGCTCGCCGGCCACCGTTTCATCAGCGTCGCCGCCAGCGGACCGATCGGCCAGTTGCTGGTCCACGAACAGGAACGGCTGGGCATCGAGTTCGACGACAGCGTGTCGGCGCGCACCTTCTACATCGCGACGGCGCTCGTCCGTGCCGGGCTGGGGGTGACGGTGGTGGACAGCTTCACCGCCCGCGCCTCGCTCGCGCCCGGCCTCGCGATGCGCCCGCTGGAGCCGCGCCTCACGTTCGACGTGCACGCGATGTTCCTGCTCGATCGCCCGCCGACCGCGCTGGCGACCGATTTCCTCAAGGCGGTGTCACAGACGATCGGCGACGCCTGAACGCCCGGCGGCGAGTTCAATGGAAGTCGTGGCTGCGGATCGGGATCGATCCGTCGTCCCGCGGCGCCCAGTGATAGTCGATCCGTCCCTTCGATCGCCAGCCTGGATCGCCGCGATCGGGCGCGCCGGGATGGGTGGCGCCGTCGCCCGGCGCGGTCAGGCACGGCAGGTCGATGTCGCCGACCCGGCGCAGCAGCGGGGTCAGGTCGGTCAGGCGATCGACGATGACATGGATCACGCTGCCTTCGGTCTGGACGCGACCGGTGATGCCGAGCATCGCGGAGGACATGACGGTGCGCCGGTTCGCTTCGAACCGGTCGGGCCACAGGATGGCGTTGGCGACGCCGGTTTCGTCCTCCAGCGTCAGGAACAGCACCCCCTTGGCGCTGCCCGGCCGCTGGCGGACGAGGACGATGCCGGCGAGTTCGACGCGCCTGCCGTCGCGGATTTCTCTCAGCGCGGCGCACGTCACCATGCCGCGCCGGTCCAGTTCGCCGCGCAGGAAGTGCAGGGGGTGGGCGCGCAGGGACAGCTGGGTCGCGCGATAATCCTCCACCACCTCACGCCCGGCGGTGAGCGGGGTCAGCACCGGATCGGGCTCGCACGTTTCCAGCAACGCCAGCAGGGGTGGCGGACGCTCGCCCAGGCCGCGCACCGCCCACAGCGCCTGCCGCCGGTCGATCCCCAGCCCGACGAAGGCGTCGGCCTGCGCCAGCTTCTCCAGCGCCGCCGCCTTCACCCCCGACCGGCGCCAGACATCGCCGACCGAGGTGAATGGGCGTTCCCCGCGCGCAATCAGGATGCGGCCCGCGTCCGCGCTCGACAGCCCCGATGTGATCCTGAGGCCCAGGCGCAGGTGATCGCCCGCGACGATCGTGTCCCATTCGCTTCGCAGCACGCAGGGCGGGCGGATATCGACGCCATGCTCGCGCGCATCGCGGACGATCTGCGCGGACGCGTAGAAGCCCATCGGCTGCGAATTGAGCAGGGCGGCACAGAAGATATCGGGATGATGGCATTTCATCCATGACGAGGCATAGGCGATCTTGGCGAAGCTGGCCGCGTGGCTTTCCGGGAAGCCATAACTGCCGAAGCCCTCGATCTGCTTGACCAGGCGATGCGCGAATTCCTCGGTGATGCCGTTGGCGAGCATGCCGTTCACCAGCCGGTCGCGATATTCGCCGACCCCGCCGGTCATCTTGAACGTCGCCATCGCGCGGCGCAGCCCGTCGGCCTCGTGCGGCTTGAAGCCTGCGCCCAGGATCGCGACCTGCATCGCCTGTTCCTGGAACAGCGGCACGCCCAGCGTCTTTTCCAGGACCTGCTTCAGCTTCGGGCTGGGATAGTCGAACTCGATCCGGGGGTTGGCACGCAACTGCTCGCGGCGTTTCAGATAGGGGTGCACCATGTTGCCCTGGATCGGCCCCGGCCGCACGATCGCGACCTGGATGGCGATGTCGTAGAAATCGCGCGGTCTCATTCGCGGCAGCATCGACATCTGCGCGCGACTCTCGATCTGGAACACGCCCAGCGTGTCGGCCTTGCGCATCATCTCGAAAGTGGCCTCGTCCTCCTCCTGCAATGTCCTGCTGGCGAGAGTGAGGTTCAGGCCGCGATGCTCGGCGAGCAGATCGAAGGCGCGGCGCATGCAGCCCAGCATCCCGAGCCCCAGGATATCGACCTTCATGAAGCCGAGTTCCTCGATGTCGAGCTTCTCCCACTCGATCACCTGGCGGTCGATCATCGCGGCGGGCTCGATCGGCACCAGATCGTAAAGCTTGTCGCGCGTCAGCACGAAGCCGCCGGGATGCTGCGACAGGTGGCGCGGGGTGCCGACCAGGTCCCTGGCGAGCTCGAGCGCGAGGGCGAGGCGCGGCTCGGTCCGGTCGAGATTGAGCGCCTCGACGTGGCGGTCGGGCACGCCGTCGTTCGACCAGCCCCATACCTGTCCGGCCAGCCCCGCCGTCATGTCCTCCGGCAAACCCAGTACCTTGCCGACCTCGCGGATCGCGCCGCGCGTACGGAACCGGCTGACGACGGCGGTCAGCGCGGCGTGCTCAAGGCCATAGGTGCTGTAGATCCACTGGATCACCTCCTCGCGCCGCTCATGCTCGAAATCGACGTCGATGTCGGGCGGCTCCTGGCGGTCGTCGGACAGGAAGCGTTCGAACAGCAGCTGGTGTTCGATCGGGTCGATCGAGGTGATGCCCAGCACGAAGCAGATCACCGAATTGGCCGCCGATCCGCGCCCCTGGCACAGGATATGCTGGCTGCGGGCGAACTGGACGATCGCATAGACGGTGAGGAAAAACGGCGCGAAGCTCCAGCCCGCCACCAGCCGCAATTCCCGTTTGAGTTGCGCGCGATACGCATCAGGTGGCGGGCTCGGGGCGTACATCGCGTTGAGAGCGCGCCATGCGAGCTTCTCCAGCGCCTGCTGCGGGGTGCGGGCGATCATCAGCATCTCTTCGGGATACTGGTGGCCCAGGCTGCGCAGGTCGAACCGGCACCGCTCGACGATCGCCTCCGCCGCCGTCAGCGCTTGCGGGTGGTGGCGGAACAGGCGCACCATCTCTTCGGGCGGCGTCAGGTGGCGGCCGGCGTTGCGTTCGCGGGCATAACCCAGGTCGTCGATCGTCGTCTTCTCGCGGATCGCAGTGACGACGTCCTGCAGCATCTGCCGCTCGGGCGCATGGTATAGCACGTCGCCGGTCGCCAGCGGGGTCAGGCCGAAGCGCTCCGCCGCGCGCGCCATCTCGTGCAGGCGCAGCGCCTCGCCCGGACGGCGCCAGTGGGTCAGGCAGACATGGCCACGATCCGCGAACAGATCGGCCATCCAGCCCAGCACAACAGCGTCGGGCAGCGCCCTGGGCACCAGCGCGGCGACCAGCCCGGCCGCATGCGTGGCGACATCGTCCCAGTGGAGGAAGCATTTGCCCTTCTCGCCGCGCTGCGCGTCCGCCCGGCCCTTGCCGATGCTGAGCAGGCGGGTGAGGCGGCTCCACGCGGCACGATCCTCGGGCCACACCAGCAGTGACGTGCCGTCGACCAGATCGAGCCGGCAGCCGTGGACGGGGCGGGGGGCGTGGTGGCCCTGTTTGCGAAGCTGTTCGCTGGCGTAGAGCGCGCGGACCACGCCGGCGACCGAGTTGCGATCGGTGATGCCCAGCGCCGGCATGCCCATCGCGCTCGCCCGGATCATCAGTTCCTCCGGGCTCGATGCGCCGCGCAGGAAACTGTAGTGCGTCGTCACCTGGAGTTCGGACCAGGTCATCCGAAGCAGCCGTGGATGTACCAGCGCTGGTCGCCGGTTTCCGCCCGTTCGCCGTCGCCGCGGCGGAACAGCCAGAAACGCCGGCCGTGTTCGTCCTCCACCTGGAAATAATCACGCACCGCGCCGCGTTCGGTGCTGTGCTTCCACCATTCGCCGGCGATCCGTTCGGGTCCGTCGGCGCGGACGATGGTGTGCGAGGTTCCGCGCCAGGTGAAGCGCCGGGGCGGCTGGTCGGGCAGTTCGGCCAGCACGCCGTCGACCGGCTCGGGCCGTGCGAGCAGGCGGGCGGGGCGCGGCCAGCGCGGGTGCCACGGGTGGTCCGCGGCGCGCCTGTCGAGTGTGCGCACGTCGTCGCGCTTCAGGGCCAGGCCGCCGCGCGCCGGCGGATCGAGCGCGGGCACCGTCCCGACCGAGCGTTCGGGCACGTCGCTTTCGACCGCCCGGTAACGCCAGCTGCGCGCGCCGCGATTGGCGATCGTGTCGATCAGTTCGCCCAGCCCGGGCGCTGCATCCTCCAGATCGCGATCGAAGGGCTGGGGGCCGAGCGGATCGGCGCGGCGGACGTGGAGGTGCAGCGCGTCGATGCCATAGCCGGGCTCGATCTCCTCGATCCGCCGGACGATCAGCCGCAGGATGTGCGCCGGATCGCGATTTGGCCGCGACAGGCCGATCCGCATCACCTGCGCGACATTGTCGACGCGGTCGGCGGCCAGCAGCAGCCTGCGCGCGCCAAGGCCGGCGGCGGCCAGTTCGCCGGTCAGCCGGGGGACCAGCGCGGCGATCCAGTGCGCCAGCGCCTCGGGGGTCGCGATCGGCTCGGCGAAGCGCTGGGTGACGGTGACGTCCTGCGGAGGGATCACCGGGGCGAGCGGTTCGGGCGCGGCGCCCAGCGCCTGATCGAGCCGCAGCATCGTCGCGGCGCCGAAGCGCCGGGCGGTGGGCGCGCGGGGCAGGGCGGCGAGCGCGCCGATGCTCTCCACCCCCAGCCGGTGCAGCAGCGCGACGGGGGCGTCGTCGATCCTGAGCAGCGCGACCGGCAGCGGGACGAGCGCGGCGCGGTGGCCGCCGGGCGGGCAGAGGGCGACCGCGCCCTCCGCCGCGCGTGCCAGCGCCCAGGCCGCGCCGGCGGTGTCGGCGATCGCCACACGGGCGGCGAAACCGGCGCGCTCCAGCAACCGCACCAGCCGCCGTGCGAACCGCACCTCGCCGCCATGGAGGTGGGCGACGCCGGTGAGGTCGAGCAGCAAGCCATCGCTGCCCGAGATCGCCACGGTCGGGGTCCAGCGCCGGGCGAGCAGCATGGCGAGCGCCTGGAGGTGGAGGGCATCCCCGGCCGGATCGGCATCGCGCACGACGATCCGGGGCACCGAAGCGCGCGCCTGGGTCAGCGCCATGCCCTGAGCGATGCCCAGCGCGCGGGCGGCGGCGGAGGCCGCGGCCACCTCCACCCGGCTGCCGGTCTTGTGGACCATGACGATCGGTTGCGCATCGGCGGCCGGTGCCGATCGCGGCAGCATGGGGATCGATCGACTTGCTTTCAGCGAGGCGGCGACGCCCGGCGGCGCGCTGTGCGGGGCGTTCGATCCGTGCCGCATGTGCTCGTCGGGATGCGAGCCGTCGCCGGGATAGCGCCCCGCCGGCACCGGCGCCTTCAGGCTGCGTGCCGGCGCGCCGTCGTCGGCAGGCAGGCGGCGGAACGGACGCTCGGCCGCCTCGGTGCGCCGCGCCATCTCACGCATCGGCCGTACCACTTCGTCGCTGGGCATCGCCCTGAACGGATGGTCCTTGAACGGGTGGTCGGCCGCCTCGCTCGACCGGCCGAGCATCCGCATCGGCGGACGCTGGTGCGCGGGGAGGGCGGCGACCTGCATCTCGATGTCGCGGCGGGTCTGGTCCCTGGGCGCTGGCGCCTTCGCCCAGCGCGCGCCGGGGCGCCAGCCGCTGTCGCGCGGGGCGTCGCACTGTTTCGCGCGTTCCGCCGCCGCCAGCGCGTGGAGCGGGACGATGTCAGCCGCGACCGGTTCAGGCGGCGGCGCGAGCGTCGGCTCGGCGCGCAGCAGCCGGTCGATCGACCAGTCGGGCAGCCAGAGCGCAGCGACCCGTTTCATCGGCGGCCTCTAGGATGATGGCGAAGGGATCGCCGCCGCGCTGGCGGACGAGTTCGGCGTGCCAGCGCGGGCGGCCGATCCCGGCGACCGGCAGCGGAGCGGACGCGGCGGACGCGATCCGCCAGCGGGTCGCGGCGGCGGACGGTGTGGCGAGTGGGTCCTGCCCCAGCTTCGCCGGGCGGCGCAGCAGCAGCGCGAGCGCCGGGCCGCCCTCGGCCGCGAGTTGCAGCCGGCGGGTGGCGACCAGTCCCGCCGCATTCGCCTCGCCCACCACGGCGGCAAGGCCGCGGTGGCGCAAGGCATCCTCCATGATCGCCAGCAGTTCGGCATCGTCGCGCGCCTCGGCATGGATCAGCCGTTCGGGCGCCAGCCCCGCCTGATGGAGGCCGGGCGCGAACAGGTCGCGGCGGCGCACCACCCACAGCACCGGCCCCGGCCGTCGCGCGGCGAGCCCGGCGAGGAACAGGGTAGCGGCGGCATCCTCGCCCCAGCCCGACCCGGCCGCCGCCGCTTCGTGCAGCGCATCGATACGCAAGCCGCCGCCGGCGAGTCTCCGGTCGATCGCGTCGATTCCGAACGGCAGCATCGCATGCGCCGCGCCGCCCCGCGCCTCGATGGCGGCGATCGTCTCGCGGAGCTGGGCAAGGGGCGTGGACATCGACTCGGGAAACCATTGAGTTCTTATTTTGTTCTCTTTGACCATCGCGAGTCAATCGGTGTCGAGGCGCCAACCGGCAACGCGGTGGGGAAGGCATTCGATCACGGCAATCCATCCGACGGCGACGCGCCGATGCGGGATGCGTCTGTCGCCCACCATCGTGCGTGACAGGCCGACCCAGCTCGCACTGTCCGACCGGCGAATTCCCGCCGTGCAAGCGGCGAGTCCCGGGCGCTGCATATCGTGAAGGAGGCGAGCGCGGCGCGGGCTCTGGCGGGGTGAAGGTATGCGGCTGGCGCGACACGGCGAAGCCGTGTTGTCGGACGGCGCTTCGGCGCCGCCGGCCGCGCCGGTCTGTCGCTTTCGCGACCAGCGCGGGCGGGGCCGCGCTTCAGACCAGCTCGAACAGCCCCGCCGCGCCCATGCCGCCCGCCGTGCACATGCTGACCACCACATAGCGCACCCCGCGCCGCCGCCCCTCGAGCAGGGCGGCGCCGACCAGGCGGCTGCCGGTCATGCCGAAGGGGTGGCCGACCGCGATCGCGCCGCCGTTCACGTTATACTTCTCAGGATCGATGCCCAGGTGATCGCGGCAATAGAGGCATTGCGACGCGAACGCCTCGTTCAGTTCCCACAGGCCGATGTCGGCGACCGACAGCCCGGCGCGATCGAGCAGCTTCGGAATGGCGAAAACGGGCCCGATGCCCATTTCCTCGGGCGCGCAGCCCGCCGCCTGGAAACCGCGATAGATGCCCAGGATTTCCTTGCCCTCGGCCTGGGCGGTGGCGCGGTCCATCAGGATCTGCGCGGCGGCGCCGTCGGACAGCTGGCTGGCGTTGCCCGCCGTGATGTGATGCCCCTCGGGCACCAGCGTGCCGCCGGACCATACGGTCTTCAGGCCCGCCAGAGCTTCATAGGTGGTGCCGGCGCGGATGCCTTCGTCGGTGGTGACGGTGACGCTCTCGGTACCCGCCGGGTTGCCCTCGCGGTCGAACAGCGCCTTGTCGACGGTGACCGGCACGATCTCCTCGCCCGTGCGCGCGATCGCCGCAGTGGCGCGCTGCTGGCTTTCCGCGGCATAGCGATCCTGCGCCTCGCGACTGATACCATAGCGTTCGGCGACCACCTCGGCGGTCTCGATCATCGCCATCGTCGCGTGCGGCACCTTGTCTATCACCGACGACACGCTGGTGCGCGGCGCGCCCTTCGTCACCGTATGGCTGATCGATTCCATGCCCCCGGCCAGCGCCACGTCGATGTCTCCGGCGATGATCGAGCGCGCCGCGAGCGCCACCGCGGTAAGGCCCGAGCCGCACTTGCGGTCGAGGGTGAAGGCCGGCACGCTCTGCGGCAGCCCGCCCGCGAACACCGCCATCCGGCCGGCGTTGCCGCCCTGTTCGCCCCACTGGCTGCCGACGCCCCAGAAGATGTCGTCGATCCGCGTCGGGTCGATCCCCGCGCGGTCGATCGCGCCGTTCATCGCGAAGCCGGCCAGCGCGGGCGCCTCGGTCGCGTTGAAGTAACCGCGATAGGCTTTGCCGATGCCGGTGCGGGCAGTAGCGACGATGGCGGCTTCGCGCATGGGGAATCTTACTCCGGTGATGTCCGGGCCGGATGTGGCGCGGCGCCGCGCCGCCCGCAAGCGCAATCAGTCGGCGAAGTCGGGCATCCGCCGCTCGATATTGGCGCGTACCGCCTCGATCTGGTTGGGCGATCGCAGCAGTTTCGCCTGTTCGTCGCTTTCTCCCACCAGGATCGTTCCGGCGTCGGATTCGAGCGCGAGGTTCGCCAGCCGCTTGGCCGCCCGAACCGCCTCTGGATTGCGGCTGGCGATGGCGCGGGCGAGGTCCATCGCGGCGGCATGCGGATCGTCGGCGGTGCGCGCGGCGAAGCCCAGTGCGACCCCTTCCGCTCCGTCGAACTCGCGCGCGGTATAGGTCAGCTCGCGCAACTGGTCGTCACGCACGCGGCCGCGCCACAGCGCGAACCCGGCCATGTCGGGGACGATGCCCCATTTCATTTCCATCACCGACAGGCGCGTCGCGGGATGCGCGATCACCACATCGGCCCCGCTGGCGATCTGCAGGCCTCCACCGAACGCGATGCCGTGGATCGCGGCGACCACCGGCATCGGCAGTTCGCGCCAGCCCCAGGCGACCTGCTGGACGCGGTTGGCGATGCCGTGCGTGCGCGTTTCCAGGTCGATGCCCGATCCGCCCGATGCCATGCTCGCCATGTCCAGCCCGGCGCAGAACGCGCGGCCCTCGCCCGACAGCACGACCGCGCGGACCCCCGGTTCGCCGGCCAGCCGGTCGATCGTCGCGATGATCGCGTCGAACATCGCCGGGTCCAGCGCGTTCATCTTGTCGGGGCGGGACAGGCGGACGTCGGCGACGCCGGCATCGATCGCGATGGTCACTCTCTGGTCGCTCATCGCCGCAGCCTAGGCGACCGCGCGTCGATCGCCCACCCCCTTCGTCGGGCGCATGGGCGGCATCACAACATGCCGGTTTGTAAACCGGGCGCCGGCGCGATAGGCGGCGGCGATGATCCCCGCAGGCCCCTTCGATCCCGAGCATTTCTTCAAGTTCATCGACACACAGCATCACGGTGCGGCGTTGGGCATCGGTTATCGTGCTCATGGCGCGGACTGGGTCGAACTGGCCTTGCCCTATTCACCCGACCAGATCGGTGACGTGGCGAGCGGTGTGATCGCCTCCGGGCCGATCGTCTCGCTGCTCGATCAGGCGACCAGCGCGGCGGTGTGGCTGAAGCGCGGTGGTTTCCTGCCCCATGCGACGCTCGACCTCAGGATCGACTACCTTCGCGCGGCGACTCCGGGTCGGACGGTAATCGGGCGAGGAGAATGCTATCGGCTGACGCACTCGATCGCGTTCGTGCGCGGAACGGCGCACGACGGCGACCCGGCCGAACCGCTGGCGCATGTCGCGGGCACCTTCATGGTGACCCCGGCATGATCCTGCCCCCCTATGCGACATTGCTCGGACTGACGCTGGAGCGCGAGGACGATGGGCGCCCGCGGCTGGTGATGCCGTTCGGCGGATCGGTGCTGGGGCGGCCGGGCTTCCTCCACGGCGGGGCGATCGGCGGGCTGCTGGAGATGGCGGCGATCGCCGGTGTGCGGCACGCGCTGGCCGACGAGACCGTCACTATCAAGCCGGTCAACCTGACGATCGACTTCATGCGCGGGGGGCGCGAACTGACGACCTTCGCCGTCGCCGATATCCGCCGGCTGGGCACACGCATCGCCAGCGTCGATGCGACCGCGTGGCAGGAGGATCGCGACCGCCCGATCGCCTCGGCACGGCTGACCCTGCTTCTGCGGCGCCCTTAGGACGGCGCCAGCTTGCGCAGCCGGGCGCCGGTCGCGGCGTCCTCCAGCACCCAGATCGCGCCGTCCGGTCCCTGTTCGACTTCGCGGATGCGCGCGCCCAGCGCGATGCGGCCGACCTCGGCGGCGGTGCTGCCCGTCACCCGCACGCGGACCAGCCCCTGAGACACCAGCCCGGCCAGCACGAAATCGCCGTTCCAGCCGACGAAGCGCGTGCCCGTATACTGGATCATCCCGCCCGGCGCGATCACCGGCGTCCAGCTGACCAGCGGCGCGGCGAATTCGGGCCGGGTGGAATGGCGCGGCAGCACCTCGCCGTCATTGCCCTCGGATACCGTCCGCCAGCCATGGTTGGCGCCGCGGGTGATCAGGTTGAATTCGTCGCCGCCCTCAGGCCCCATCTCGCTTTCGAACAGCCGGCCGTCGGTGGTAAAGACCAAGCCGTAGGGGTTGCGGTGGCCGAGCGTCCATATCTCCGCGCGGGCACCGGCCGTCGCGGCGAAGGGATTGCCCGACGGCATCGTCCCGTCGAGATTGAGGCGGACGATCTTGCCGAGCGTGGTCGCCAGATCCTGCGCCGGCGCGCCCTGATGGCGCTCCCCCGCCGTCACGAACAGGAAGCCGTCGGGCGAAAATGCCATCCGTCCGCCGAAATGGCGTGTGTCGTTGGCAACCTTCGGCGCCTGCCGCCAGATCACGCTGACCGCCTCGATCGCCGTCGCCGCAGTGTTGAGCGTGCCCCGCGCGACGGCCAGCCCGGTACCGCCGCTGCCGCTTTCGGTGAAGCTCAGATAGACGCGGCGATTGGCGGTGAACTGCGGGTCGAGGGCGACGTCGAGCAGGCCGCCCTGGCCGGCGCTGACGACGGTTGGCACGCCGCCCACGATCGACTTGCCGCCCGCGTCGGTGACGAGATTGAGCGTGCCGCCCTTTTCCGTCACCAGCATCCGGCCGTCGGGCAGAAACGCCATCGCCCAGGGCGCGGCGAAGGTCGCGACGGTGGTCGAGGTGACGCTGGTGGTCGGCGGCGACGGAGTGGGCGTGGGCGAGGGCGCGGGCGCGGGCGTCGGGCTGGGCGTCGGCGTCACGACATTGCCGGAGCCGCCGTCGCCGCCGCACGCGGCAAGCGCGGCGGCGAGCAGCACGACGCCCGCGCGCCTCATTTGCGGGTCAGCTTCATCAGCTTGCCGCCTGCGCCGCGCTGGCCGTCCTCCAGCAGCCACAGCGCGCCGTCAGGCCCCTGTTCGACTTCGCGGATGCGGGTGCCCATCGGCCATTGGTCGCCCTTCTTCGCGTCAGTGCCGGTGACGTCGACGCGGACCAGCGCCTGGCTCGACAGGCCGCCGATGAACAGGTCACCCTTCCATTCGGGGAACATGTCGCCCGAATAGACGATCAGCCCGCCCGGCGAGATCACCGGGTTCCAGACCACTTTGGGCTTCTCGAATTCGGGGCGGGTGGCGTGGTCGGGGATCGGGCGGCCGTCATAATGATCGCCGTCCGACACGATCGGATAGCCATAGTTGCGGCCCGGCAGGACGAGGTTGACCTCGTCGCCGCCCTTGGGCCCCATCTCCTGTTCCCACAAATTGCCGGCCTGATCGAACGCGATGCCCAACAGGTTGCGATGCCCGTAGGACCAGATCGCGGGATGGAAGCCCCTGGCGGTCAGGCCCGGATCGCCCGCCGGCTTGCCGTCGAGCGTCAGGCGCAGCACCTTGCCCAGCGTCGCCTTGGGATCCTGCGCCGGGTCGAACTTCTGGCGCTCGCCGTTGGTGAAGAACAGGTGCTGCCCATCGGGCGCGATCGCGATGCGGCCCGAATAATGGCCGTTTCCTTCGACGAACGGCGTCGCGCGGAACAGTTCGGTCACCCCGGTCAGCTGCTCGGCGCCGGCATCGCCCGTCAGCGTGCCGCGGACCAGCACGATACCCTTGCCGCCGTCTCCCGCCACCGAATAGCTCAGATAGACCTGTCGGTTCTGCGCGAAGCCCGGCACGAGCACCACGTCGTGCAGGCCGCCCTGTCCCGCCGAATCGACCGGCAGCGTCGCGATCGTCCGGCTGGTCTTGCCGTCGGCGGAGACGAGCAGCAGTTCCCCCGCCTTCTCCGTCACCAGCATCCGCCCGTCGGGCAGGAAGGTCATCGCCCAGGGCGAGGTGAACTTCGCAACCTCGGTGACGGTGAAGGGAAGGGTGGTCGTCGTGTGCGGCGACTGCGGGGTGTTCTGCGCATTGCCCGGCGTGTCGGTGCAGGCGGCAATCAGCGTCGTGGCAACGGCAAGGGCGGCAAGGCGCATCATCATCTCCCGGAAATCATGTTCCGGGCAACGTCCTAACGCGCGTCAGGTTGCGCGCAACTCGACGAACATCTGCGAGGTGCGCTGGAACCGGCCGCGAATCAGGTCGATCCCGCCGAAGATCGCCAGCAGCGGGCCGAACAGCGGATGGTCGCACATCGGGCGGTCGCGGCGGATCGATACCGCGCCCTTGCGAGACAACCATTCGAGCGCGCTGACCGCCCAGAAGGGCGCGCCCTGCGTCAGCGACAGGCGCTCGACCGCCAGCGATGCCTTTGCGGCCGCCTTGCGGAACGATTCGGGGGTGAACACCACCCAGTGGCGCGGTGCGTGCAGGCCGCCCCAGCTGTGCTCACGGAACAGGCGCGCGTCGAGGCTGTCGTGATTCGGCGTCTTCACCAGCACCCGCCCGCCGGGTTTGAGCAGACCGCGCACCTTGGCCAGCACCGCGACGGGATCGTCGACATGCTCGATCAGGTTGAGCATCAGGATCACGTCGAAGCGCGCGTCCGTCTCGAAATCCTCGATCCGGCCGAGGAAGAAATCATGGCCGGCGGTACGCGCCGCATCCTGCGCCGATCCGTCGATGTCGACGACCTGGGTATGCGCCAGGCGCGGCTCGACCGCCTTCGCCTGGGTCAGCAGCCAGCCCGCGCCGCCGCCGACGTCCAGCGCCGACAGTTGGTCGCCCGCCACGCCGCCGAACAGCTTGGCGAAGGTACGGCGGTCGAGCGCCTGCTTGATCCGTTCGGCGACGCTGAGCTTGCCGGGCGAGAAGCTGTAATAGGTATCGGGGTAGATTTCCCCCAGCCGTCCGCGCGGCACCGGGCTGATCGACAGCGCGTCGCAATCGGCGCAGCGCAGATAGTCGAAGCTTTCCGGCGTCGAGCAATATTCGACGTCCTTCGCGGTCGCCCAGTGGCGCGTGGCGGTGCTGCCGCAGGCGAGACAGGTCATCGGCGGGTTTCCCGGATCAGTTCGGCGAAGGTGCCGAGATAGGTGGCGCGGCGGGCGTCGAGCACCGCCGCCATCGAGGTGGTCTTTAGGAAGGCTTCGAGATCGGCGAGCCGCGTGTAGCTGACCTGCGGTTCGATATGGTGGAGCAGGTGGCGGTTGAACCCGGCCCCTCCGAAGATTCGCGCGAACGGGCCGTCGCCGAACAGGCGGGTCACCGAATCACCCTCGTCCACCATGCCCGGCGTGGGGCGATGCTCGAGCAGCTGGCGTACCGTCGCGAAGAAGGGGAAGGCGATCGCGATGCCGCCCAGCCAGGCCAGCACCGCCGGCCACCAGCCGAGCACCAGCAGCGTGCCGACGATCGCGGTGTGGAGGTAGAGGCCGCGCAGCAGCGGCGTGGAGGATTTCGCGGCGGCACGGGCGCGCGGCTGGTCCTTGCGCGCGGCGAACACGCGGACGGCGTGGACGCCGAACAGCATTTCCGCAACGAAGCGCGGGGTCAGCGCGTGGCGATACGACACCTCGGTATCGCCGACGCGGCCGAGGTGGCGGTGATGCTCGCTGTGGGTCGCGCGATAGGCGGCGATCGACGTGCCGACCTGCCAGCACACCAGCCAGTCGGCGATGCGATCATTGGTGCGCTTGTCGGCGGAAAGGTTGAAGTGCGCGCCCTCGTGGATGAACAGCTGGAGATAGGCGACGAGGAAACCAATGCCGACCGCCCCGGCGCACGCTGCCGCCAGCCCGCCCCAGAACCCGCTTGCCTGCCCGACCAGCACCAGCAGCCCGGCGAGCGCGGCGTAGCCCAGCGCGATATCGATCAGCACCCGGTGGTAACGCGGCGCGAGCGTCTTGCGGAACGTCGCATAGCGCTGCCCGGTCTCAACCAGCATGCGCTGGCGGAACGCGGCCGGGGTGACGGGCGGCGCGCCTGCCGCGACGATGGGTGCCTGGAACATGAAGAAAGGCTAGAAGGAACTGGTTAACGGATCGTTGCCGCGGGGGCGGTGATCGCCCTTGCTCCCGGCCGCGCTTCGGCCTATATGGCCATCGCCTTCTCGACATCGTGAAACATGCCGAGGCTGGTCCCGAAACGGGCCGGCAGCGAGGCTGCATGGTCGTTTGGGAACACTGGCTTGGCCGATATCGCCGCACTCACCGCATTGATCGAACCCGAGGCGCAGGCTCTGGGCTTCGACCTGGTGCGTGTGAAGATGTTCGGCGGCCAGTCCGATCCGACGCTGCAGGTGATGGCCGAACGCCCCGACACGCGCCAGCTGACGATCGACGACTGCGCCGATCTGTCGCGCCGCATCTCCGACGTGTTCGACGCGCTGGAAGAGGCGGGGCGCGACCCGATCGACCACGCCTATCGGCTTGAGGTGTCGTCGCCCGGCATCGACCGCCCGCTGACCCGCGCGAAGGATTTCGCCGACTGGGCGGGGCATGAGGCGCGGGTGACGCTGGTCGAGAAGGTGGACGGCCGCAAGCAGCTGAACGGCGTGCTGGCCGGGATCGACGGCGACCGCGTCACCGTCGATGTGCGCGGCCATGTGCCGATGACCGTCACCCTGCCGCAGATTTCCGAGGCGAAGCTGGTCATCACCGACCGGCTGATCGCCGCAACCGCACCCCTGTCCGCCGCAGGCGCGGACAAGATCATCGAAGTAGAGGGATAAGACATGGCCTCCGCGTCCTCGTCTGGCGGGATCACCGCCAACCGCGCCGAACTGATCGCGATCGCCGATTCGGTCGCCAAGGAAAAGCTGATCGACAAGGCCATCGTCATCGAGGCGATGGAGGACGCGATCCAGCGCGCGGCGAAGAACCGCTACGGCAGCGAGAACGATATCCGCGCCAAGCTCGATCCCAACACCGGCGACCTCCGCCTGTGGCGGGTGGTCGAGGTGGTCGAGGCGGTCGATGACTATTTCAAGCAGATCGACCTGAAGGGCGCGCAGAAGCTGCAGAAGGACGCGAGCGTCGGCGATTTCATCGTCGATCCGCTGCCCCCGATCGAATTCGGCCGCATCCAGGCGCAGGCCAGCAAGCAGATCATCTTCCAGAAGGTCCGCGATGCCGAGCGCGAGCGCCAGTATGAGGAATTCAAGGACCGCCAGGGCGAGATCATCATCGGCGTCGCCAAGCGCGTCGAGTTCGGCCACGTCGTCGTCGACCTTGGCCGCGCCGAAGGCGTCAT
The DNA here is from genome assembly GCF_035910975.1 of Sphingomonas sp. Lineage (GTDB taxonomy): Bacteria > Pseudomonadota > Alphaproteobacteria > Sphingomonadales > Sphingomonadaceae > Sphingomonas. Next base: position 1,135,562 of record NZ_JAMHWM010000029.1, on the reverse strand, counting down.
CCGCCGCGACCAGCAGATCCCGCGCGAACTGGTCCGCGTCGGCGACCGCGTCCGCTCGATCATCCTGAACGTCCGCCGCGAGAACCGCGGGCCGCAGATCTTCCTGTCCCGCGCGCATCCGGAATTCATGAAGAAGCTGTTCGCGCAGGAAGTGCCCGAAATCTACGACGGCATCATCGAGATCAAGGCGGCGGCGCGCGATCCGGGCAGCCGCGCCAAGATCGGCGTGATCAGCCATGATTCGGGCATCGATCCGGTCGGCGCCTGCGTCGGCATGAAGGGCAGCCGCGTGCAGGCCGTCGTGCAGGAAATGCAGGGCGAGAAGATCGACATCATCCCCTGGTCGCCCGACACCGCGACCTTCGTCGTCAACGCGCTCCAGCCGGCCAACGTCGCGCGAGTCGTGATCGACGAGGAGGACGACCGCATCGAGGTGGTGGTGCCCGACGACCAGCTGTCGCTCGCCATCGGCCGCCGCGGCCAGAACGTCCGTCTGGCGTCGCAGCTGACCGGCAAGGCGATCGACATCCTGACCGAGACCGATTCGAGCGAGAAGCGGCAGCAGGAATTCGTCACCAACAGCGAGATGTTCCAGAACGAGCTGGACGTCGACGAGACGCTGGCGCAGCTGCTGGTCGCCGAAGGCTTCAGCGAGATGGAGGAAGTCGCCTACGTCGAGCTCGACGAACTGGCGGGCATCGAGGGCTTCGACGAGGATCTCGCACAGGAACTGCAAAGCCGCGCCGCCGAGGCGCTCGAGCGGCGCGAGCAGGCCAACCGCGAGGAGCGCCGCGGCCTGGGCGTCGAGGACGCGCTGGCCGAGATGCCCTATCTGACCGAGGCGATGCTGGTGACGCTGGGCAAGGCGGGCATCAAGACGCTCGACGACCTGGCTGACCTCGCCACCGACGAGCTGATCGCCAAGAAGCGCCACGAACCGCGCCGCCGCGCCGAGAACGCGCCCCAGCGCGAGGGCGACAAGGGCGGCGTGCTGGGCGAATACGGCCTCAGCGAGGAACAGGGCAACGAGATCATCATGGCCGCCCGCGCGCACTGGTTCGAAGACGAACCTGAAGCGGCAACGGCCGAAGGTGAAGTGGAGGCCTGAGCCACAGCCATGCCGTTCATCGACATCCGTCTCGCGGGGCCAGCCACGCGCGAACAGAAGGCCGGGATCGTCGCCGACGTGACCGCCTCCATGGTCGCGCGCCTGGGTAAGCCCGCAGCTGCGGTGCAGGTGAACATCGTCGAGCTAAATCTCGAGAACTATGGCGCCGGCGGGCAGTTGCTCGCCGATCGCGGCGCGCCGGTTGCGAAGGGAGACGCTGATGCGGTCCCCTCGCAATGATACCGCACACGCCCCCGAGCGCAGCTGCATTCTGACTCGCGAGGCGGGGCCGCAGGGCGGCCTCGTCCGGCTCGCGGTGTCGCCCGACGGCCAGGTGCTGCCCGACGTGCGCGGCAAGGCGCCGGGGCGCGGCGCGTGGATCGGCGTGACGCGCGCGGAACTCGAAACCGCCCAGGCCAAGGGCAAGCTGAAAGGCGCGCTGGCGCGGGCGTTCAAGGGAGCGCCGCTCGACATCCCCGATGATCTCGGCACGCGGATCGCCGACCAGCTGCAGCGCCACGCGCTGGATCGGCTGGGGCTGGAGGCGAAGGCCGGCAATCTGGTGATCGGCGCGGAACGCATCGATACCGCCGCCCGCAAGGGCCAGCTTCACCTGCTGCTCCACGCCGCCGATGCGGGCGCGGACGGCGCCGGAAAGCTCGCCCAGGCATGGCGCGTCGGCTCCGATCGGGAGGGCTCCGACCTCAAGGGGTTGGCGTTGCCGATCGGGCGCACCACATTGTCCTTGGCGTTGGGCCGCGAAAATGTGGTACACGCCGGACTGACGGACGCTCAGGCGGCCAGGCGGGTCAGCGATGCGCTGTCCCGCTGGCTGCATTTTATCGGACCCGAACGTGCCGCTGAACCTTGCGCCGAAGACGCGCAGGGGCCATCGGCACCCGACACTTTGGCCGACCCAGGGCGTGGGCCGGCACAGACAGGACTTTGAGTAGCGCATGAGCGACACCGACAACGACAAGCCGAAACTCGGGATGCGTCCGCCGCTGGGGCTGAAGCGCACGGTCGAGACCGGCAAGGTGAAGCAGAGCTTCAGCCACGGCCGTTCGAACACGGTGGTGGTCGAGGTGAAGCGCCGCCGCGTGCTCGGTCCGCAGGGTGCAGTCGCCGAGCCGGCGCCGGCCCCGGAGCCTGTCGCCGCGCCGCCGCCACCTCCGCCGCCCGCAGCCCCGCGTGCGCCGGCCGGAGAGACCGCGCAGGAGCGCCAGACCCGCCTTCTGCGCGAGGCCGACGAGCAGCGTATGGGCGCGCTCGAGGATGCGCGCCGTCGCGAGGAGCAGGCCAAGGTTCAGGCCGCCGAGGACGAGAAGCGCCGCGTCGCCGAAAAGGCGAAGGCGGAGGCCGAGGCGGCCGCCGCCCCCGTGCCTGTCGCGACGCCCGAGCCTGCTGCGCCCGCTCCCGAGGCCACGCCGGCTCCGTCTCCGGCCCCGGTGGCGGAGGCCTCTCCGCCCGCGCCAGCGCCGGCGCCGGCACCGGCCCCGCAGCCGATCGAGCTGACGCTCGACTCCAGCCGCCCCGCGCCGCGCCGCTTCACGCCCGTTCAGCGCCCGGAAATCCCCAAGCCGCAGCCCAAGCCCGAGCCGACGCCTGCGCCGGCCGCGTCGTCGCCGTCGTCGTCGTCCTCTGGATCGAGCGGCCCCGCGCGCCAGCTGCCCTCGGGCCAGGCGACCCCGCGCAACGCGCCCCCGGCCCGTCCGCAGCAGCGCGATCGCAAGTCCGACGAGCGGCGCGGCGGCAAGCTGACCGTCAACCGCGCGCTCAACGAGGACGGCGCCCGCGCCCGCTCGCTCGCCGCATTGAAGCGCGCGCGTGAAAAGGAAAAGCGCCACTTCGGGGGCCCGCGCGAGCCGCAGGCCAAGCAGGTCCGCGACGTCCAGGTGCCCGAGGCGATCACCGTCCAGGAACTCGCCAACCGCATGGCAGAGCGTGGGGCCGATCTGGTCAAGGCGCTGTTCAAGATGGGCTCGCCCGTCACCATGACGCAGACGATCGATCAGGACACCGCGGAACTGCTGGTGACCGAATTCGGCCACAACATCGTCCGCGTGTCGGACAGCGATATCGATCTCGCGCTCGATACCGCGCCCGACGCCGATGGCGATCTGAAGCCGCGCCCGCCGGTCGTGACGATCATGGGCCACGTCGATCACGGCAAGACGTCGCTGCTCGACGCGCTGCGCGGCACCGACGTGGTGAAGGGCGAGGCCGGCGGCATCACCCAGCATATCGGTGCCTATCAGGTCACGCTGAAGGACAAGTCCAAGGTCACCTTCCTCGACACGCCGGGCCACGAGGCGTTCACCGCGATGCGTGCGCGCGGCGCCGACGTGACCGACATCGTCGTTCTGGTGGTCGCCGCCGACGACGGGCTGATGCCGCAGACGATCGAGGCGATCAACCACACCAAGGCGGCCGGCAAGCCGATGATCGTGGCGATCAACAAGATCGACAAGCCCGAGGCCAATGCCCAGAAGGTGCGCGAACGCCTGCTCGAACACGACGTACAGGTCGAGGCGATGGGCGGCGAGACGCAGGACGTCGAGGTGTCTGCGCTCAAGAAGACCGGTCTCGACGAGCTGATCGAGAAGATCCAGCTCCAGGCCGAACTGATGGAGCTGAAGGCCAACCCCGATCGTGCTGCCGAAGGCATCGTCGTCGAGGCGAAGCTGGACAAGGGACGCGGCCCGGTCGCCACCGTGCTGGTCACGCGCGGCACGCTGAAGGTCGGCGACGTGTTCGTCGTCGGCGCGGAAAGCGGCAAGGTCCGGGCGATCGTCGACGACAAGGGGCGCCCGATGAAGTCGGCCGACCCGTCGATGCCGGTCGAGGTGCTCGGCATCTCGGGCACGCCGTCGGCGGGCGACCAGCTGCAGGTCGTCGAGAACGAGGCGCGCGCCCGCGAGGTCGCCGAATATCGCCAGGGCGTGCTGACGCAGAAGCGCACGACCTCCGCACCGGCCAGCCTGGAATCGATGTTCTCGGCGCTGAAGGCCAAGCAGGCGATCGAATATCCGCTGGTCGTCAAGGCCGATACGCAGGGGACGGTCGAGGCGATCGTCGGCGCGATCAACAAGATCTCGACCGACGATATCCGCGCGCGCATCCTGCATTCGGGCGTCGGCGGCATCACCGAAAGCGATGTCAACGTAGCGTCAGCTTCCGGCGCGCCGATCATCGGCTTCAACGTCCGCGCCAATGCCAACGCGCGGCAGATCGCCGAACGCCACAAGGTCGCGCTGAAATATTATGACGTGATCTACGACGTGATCGACGAGATCCGCGCCGGCATGGCGGGCGAACTCGGGCCGGAAGCGTTCGAGACGGTCGTCGGCCGCGCCGAAATCCGCGAGGTGTTCTCGGCGGGCAAGCACGGCAAGGCGGCGGGCCTGCTCGTCACCGAAGGCGTCATCCGCAAGGCGCTCAAGGCGCGCATCACCCGCGACGACGTCATCATCTATACCGGCGAGATCGCCTCGCTGCGCCGTTTCAAGGACGATGTCGCCGAAGTGCGCGCAGGGCTCGAATGCGGCGTGACGTTCAGCCAGAACTTCACCGACATCAGGGCCGGCGACTATCTGGAAACGTTCGAGGTCGAGCTGCGCGAGCGGACGCTGTAGAAGCGCCGGACAGGCGCTTTTGCAACAAAGCCAGGAATCGATATACTTCTCCCTGATGGGAGTTTTGGGAGACTGGCATGCTGTCGACGGTTGGCGCGGTAATGTTTCTGGGCGGACTCTGGCTGTTCTTCAGCGCACTTTCGGATCGAAAGGCGGTGCGCAAGCATGAGTTCGAGAATCGATCCAGTGGCGGCGCCGTCGGCTTTGACTCGTTCGAAGCGTCTGAGCGTCATCGCAAGCGGGCGAACGGCGCCGAGTTGAAAGGCCGGATGGGGGTCGGGCTCATCCTGGTCGGGCCGATTTTCTATTTCGCGGGCGGCGCATTCTAACCCCTGCCAGACGCGCACGCCGCGGCGGCTGTACGAGTAGTTGTTTGGATGGTTACCAGCAGTTCGCCCGAAACCCGTTCCGTCCGAACGCTGCGCGTCGGCGAGCAGGTGCGCCATATCCTGTCGGAAATCCTCGCGCGCGGCGACGTGCATGACGATGTGCTCGCCAGCCACATGGTGAGCATCACAGAGGTAAGGATGTCGCCCGACCTGCGCCACGCGACCGTGTTCGTGAAGCCGTTGCTGGGCAAGGACGAGGATGTGGTGCTCAAGGCGTTGCGCACCAACACCGCCTATCTTCAGCGCGAGGTGGCTACCCGTGTGAAGATGAAATATGCCGCGAAGCTCAAGTTCCTGGCGGACGAGAGCTTCGATGAGGGCAGCCATATCGACGCGATCCTGCGTTCGGAGCAGGTAGCGCGGGATCTGGGCGAGGATGGAGAAAAGGCGCGTTAAATTCGCGCTCACCCTGCCGTCCGCGTAGCCCGTCGTGCGAAGAAAGGCAGCCCTTCGACAAGCTCAGGGCGATCGGATGGCGGGGTCCGGTCAGTTCAAAGCCTCCGCCATTTCCGCCAGTTCGAGCCAGCGCATCTCTGCCGCGTCCTTCTCGTCGCGGGCCTTGGCGGCGGCGGCCATAAGCGCATCGAAGCGCTTCGGATCGCGCGTGTAGAGATCGGGATCGGCCAGCGCGGCCTCGTCGCGGGCGATCGCCCGGTCGAGGTCATCGATCCGCGCCGGCAGCAGGTCATAGTCGCGCTGGTCCTTGTACGATAGTTTCGCGCGTGGGGTCGCGGCCGGCGGCGCGGCGGCGGGTTTCGCGGCGGCCGATTTGGCCGCGGCGCGGGGCTTTCGCTTCGCCTCCCAGTCGGCATAGCCGCCGGGCACCACATCGACGCTGCCCGATCCGTCCAGCCCCAGCGTCACCGTCACCGTGCGGTCGAGGAAGTCGCGGTCGTGGCTGACGATCAGCACGGTGCCGGCATAATCGGCGATCACTTCCTGCAGGAGGTCGAGCGTCTCCAGATCGAGGTCGTTGGTCGGCTCGTCGAGCACCAGCAGGTTGGACGGCCGGGCGAACTCGCGCGCCAGCAGCAGCCGCGAACGCTCGCCGCCCGAAAGCGTGCCGACGCGCGCATCGACCAGGCCGGGTTCGAACAGGAACTCCTTCAGATAGCCGGCGATGTGCTTCTTGGTGCCCAGCACGTCGATCCACTCGCCGCCCTCGGCCAACACTTCGCGCACCGTTTTGTCGGGGGCCATCAGGCGGCGCTGCTGGTCGATGACGATGCCGTCCAGCGTCTTGGCCAGGCGGATATGCCCTTCGTCCGGGGCAAGCTCGCCGGTCAGCAGGCGCAGCAGCGTCGTCTTGCCCGCGCCGTTCGCGCCGACGATGCCGATGCGGTCGCCGCGCGTCACGCGCAGGGTCAGATCCTTGATGATCGCGCGGTCACCGAACCGCTTGGTGACGCCCTTTACATCGATCACCACCTTGGTCTTGCTGTCGTCGGCGGCGATCGCCAGCGCCGCGCCGCCCTGCGGCCCGGTCATCGCGGCGCGTTCGGCGCGCATCTCCTTCAGCTTGGCCAGGCGGCCCTGGTTGCGCCGGCGCCGGCCGGTGACGCCGCGTTGCAGCCAGTGTTCCTCGATCTTCAGCTTGGCGTCGAGCCGCTGGGCGTTGCGCTCCTCCTCGGCATAGACCTGGTCGGTCCACGCCTCGAATCCGCCGAAGCCCACCTCCGCCCGCCGGATCGCGCCGCGATCGAGCCACAATGTCTGACGGGTCAGGCGGGTCAGGAACGTGCGGTCGTGGCTGATGACGACGAAGGCGCCGCGAAACCGCGACAGCCAGTCCTCCAGCCATTCGATCGCGGCGATATCCAGGTGGTTGGTCGGTTCGTCGAGCAGAAGCACGTCCGGGTCCATCGCCAGCGCGCGGGCGATCGCGGCCCGGCGACGCTCGCCGCCCGATGCGGTCGCCGCCTCGCGCGACAGGTCGATGCCGAGCTGGTCGGCGATCGCCTCCACCTCATGCTGCGCGGGGGCATCCGCGCCCGCCAGCGCGAAATCGAGCAGGGTGGCGAAACCGTCGACCCTGGGATCCTGTTCGAGCAGGATCACCTTCGTCCCCGGCACGATCGTGCGGCGTCCCTCGTCCATGTCGATCGTGCCCGCGATCAGCTTCATCAACGTCGTCTTGCCCGCGCCGTTGCGGCCGATCAGCGCCAGCCGGTCGCGCTGGCCGATGAAGATGTCGAGTCCGCGGAACAGCCAGCCGGACCCCTGGACGAGACCGAGACCTTCAAGGGCGAGGATGGGAGCAGCCATAGGCGCGCGTGCCTAACGGTTTAGCGCAGCTAAATCGAGGCCCGACGCGCGCCCGGCCGGCCTCGCGCCAGCGAGGACCGACGAAGCGGCTTGTCGACTGCCTGCAAGGCGGGCGCTCAGGACATGCTTCGCGGCGGCGGGGCAGGGGTGATTGTTGTGAGCGGGCCGACACGGGAGTAAATCCCGTGTCGTCGGACAGGTCTTCGACCTGCCGGCCGGCCTTGCGCTAGTCCGCCGGTACGGCGGCTCGCGCTTCGGTGCATTCACAGGCTGTTCAACCCGGCGTGCCTATGCAATCGCCCGTGATGAACATGCTGATTCCCCTGTTGACCGTGCTCGTGCCCACGCCTCCCGCCGCCGCGTCGCCGCCGCTGGTGCCGGTCGCGCAGGCGCGTGGTGACCAGGACGAGGCGCTGGCCGCGCGCAGGCGCGGGGTGCTGCCGTTCCAGGAAATCGAGCGCCGCGTGATCCCGCAGATGCCCGGCGCCCGCTATCTGGGCTTCGACTTCGATCCGGCGACGGCGGTTTACACGCTGAAGTTCCTGCGCGATGGATCGATGATCTGGGTGATGGTCGACGGGCGGACCGGGAACATCCTCGGGCGTACCGGGCGTTAGGGATTTTGACAGCGGCGCCGGTCCCGGCGCTGCCACTCCACGGGAGCAAGACATGCGCGTTCTGATCGTCGAGGACGAACCCAATCTGGGCCAGCAATTGCGCAACACGCTGGAAGGGGCCGGCTATGCCGTCGATCTCGCCACCGATGGCGAGGAAGGGCATTTCCTGGGCTCGACCGAGGAATATGACGCGATCATCCTCGACCTCGGCCTGCCGGAGGTCGACGGCCTGACCGTGCTCGATCGCTGGCGCAAGGAAGGCAAGGTGACGCCGGTGCTGGTGCTCACCGCGCGTGACAGCTGGTCCGACAAGGTGGCCGGGCTCGATGCGGGCGCCGACGATTATGTCGCCAAGCCGTTCCAGACCGAGGAACTGATCGCCCGCCTGCGCGCGCTGATCCGCCGCGCGTCGGGCAACGCGTCCGCAGAGCTGACCGCCGGCGACATCCGGCTCGACACGCGTTCGGGCAAGGTCACCCGCGCCGGCGAGCCGGTGAAGCTGACCGCGCAGGAATATAAGCTCCTCAGCTACCTGCTCCATCACAAGGGCAAGGTGGTCAGCCGCACCGAGCTGATCGAACATATCTACGACCAGGATTTCGATCGCGATTCGAACACGATCGAGGTGTTCGTGACGCGCATCCGCAAGAAGCTGGGGCAGGACGTCATCACGACGATCCGGGGTCTCGGCTACAGCCTGGACGAGCCGGACGAGCGCCGGCCCAGCGAATAGTCTCGGGGGAGGGGAAAGGCGCATCTCAAATCCGTTCGGGCTGAGCTTGTCGAAGCCCCGCCCTTTCTTCAGGCGACAGGCGATGCGGCACGAAGACAAGGACAGCCCTTCGACAAGCCCAGGGCGAACGGGGGTAGGAATCTCCGACCCCGCCCCGCGCCCTTACGTCCGCGTCACCGGGTCGCTTTCCCGCCGGATGATCGCGATCGCGGCGGCGTGGATCATGGTGCTGCTCGCGGGCGGCGGCTTCGCGCTCGACCGGGTGATCGTGTCGGCGGTCGGGGCGAATTTCGACGAGCAGCTCGAATTCGTGCTCAACACCATGCTGGTTTCGGCGGAGATCGGCCCGGACGGCGAGGTGCGGTTCATCCGCGAGCCCGCCGACCAGCGCTTCTTCGAGCCCGGATCGGGCATCTACTGGCAGGTCAGCGGCACGGGGTTCGAGGCGTTCCGCTCGCGATCCCTGTGGGACCGCGCGCTGCGCGTCGGCGCGCCGTGGAACGACAACGCCAGCCACATCTACGACAGCAGGCAGTTTCCCGGCGAAGTGCTGCGCATTACCGAACGCGATCTGACGCTGCCGGGATCGGACGTCCGCTGGAAATTCCAGGTCGCCCAGAATCGCGAGGTGCTCGACGAACAGATTGCCGCGCTGCGCCGCGTTCTGGTGCGCAGCTTCGTGCTGCTGGGTATCGGCCTGATCGTGATGGTGGCGTTGCAGACCCTGTACGGGCTGTTCCCGCTGCGGCGGCTGCGGCTCGGCATCCAGCAGCTGCGCGCCGGCGAGACGACGCGGATCGAGGGCGACATGCCCATGGAGATCGCGCCGCTGGTCGAGGAACTGAACGGCCTGGTCGCCCACAATGATCGCCAGGCGGAAGAGGCTCGGCGCCACGCCGGCAACCTCGCCCACGCGCTCAAGACGCCGCTGACCGTCATCATGAACGCCGCCGCGGCCGGGCAGAGCGACCTGGCCGAGACGGTGATCCGCGAGGCGCGGACGATGCGGCGGCAGGTCGATCACCATCTTGCCCGCGCCCGCGCGGTCGGTCGGCGCGGCTCCGCGCACAGCCGGGCCGATATCTGGCCCTCGGTCGAGGCGGTCGAGAGGGCGGTCGCGCGGCTTTATCCCAACGTCCGCATCGACATCGACGGCCAGAAGGATCTGCAGGCGCATATCGAGCGGCAGGATCTGGACGAAATCCTCGGCAACCTCGTCGAGAACGCCGCGAAATATGGCGGCGGCAGCGTGTTCGTAACCGCGCGCGCGGATGCCGGCTTCGTCGAAATCCTCGTCGAGGACGACGGCATGGGTATCCCGGAGGCCGACCGCATCCGTATCTTCGATCGCGGCGTACGGCTCGATTCGGGCAAGCCGGGGACCGGCCTCGGCCTCGCGATCGTGCGCGACGTGGCGGAAATCTACGAAGGCACCGCGAGCCTGGAGGAGAGCGAGGACCTGGGCGGGCTGCTGGTGCGGCTGCGCCTGCCCGCGGCGACCTGAAAATCTTCCCGCGCCGGGAGGGCTTACAGGGTCCGCATCACCTCCGCTGCGATCCTCAGGCTGCGTTTCCGCGCGTCGTGGTCGAAGATCGAGCTGGTCAGCATCACTTCGTCCGCGCCGGTCCGCGCGATGAACGCCGCCAGCCCGCGCGCGATCGTCTCGGGCGATCCGATCGCGGTGCATTCCAGCACCTGATCGAGCATCGCGGCGGCGGCGGGCGGCAGGCTCTCGCGGTAACCGGCGACGGGCGGGGGCAGGCGGATGCCGGTGCCCGTCGTGCGGATCGCGACAAACGCCTGTGCCTGCGAGGTGGCGAGCAGTTGCGCCTCCGCATCGGTATCGGCTGCGATGACGTTGAAGGCGGGCATGAAATGCGGCTTGGCCAGCGTCTCCGACGGACGGAAATCGCGGCGGTAGATCGCCGCCGCCGCATCGAGTGCACCGGGCGCGAAGTGCGAGGCGAAGCTGTACGGCAGGCCGAGCATCGCGGCGAGCTGGGCGCCGAAGGTGCTCGACCCGAGGATCCACAACGCCACGTCGGCGCCGCCGCCCGGCACCGCATGGATGCCGGTGCGGCCATCGTCGGCGAACAGACTCTGCAACTCGACCACATCCTGCGGGAAGGCGTTGGGATCGGTCTCGAGCGCGCGGCGCAGTGCATGGGCGACACGGCCGTCGCTGCCCGGCGCGCGCCCCAGCCCCAGGTCGATGCGGCCGGGGAACAGCGCGTCCAGCGTCCCGAACTGTTCGGCGATCACCATCGGCGCGTGGTTGGGCAGCATGATCCCGCCCGCGCCGACGCGGATCGTCGTGGTCGCGGCGGCGAGATGGCCGATCACCACCGATGTCGCGGCGCTGGCGATGCCGGGCATGCCATGATGCTCGGCCACCCAGTATCGGGTGAAGCCCAGCGCCTCGGCATGGCGGGCAAGGTCGGCGGCATTGGCCAGCGCCCGGCCCGCCGAGCCGCCTTCGATGATGGGGACGAGATCGAGCAGGGAATAGGGGGTCATCTGTCGGATGTAGGAAGTGGCGCGGCGGCTGCCAGAAAAGAAAATCTGTTCGCGCGGAGGCGCGGAGGTGTTTCGCCCGTGGCATTGTCTCGCGTCGGCGAAACTTCTCACCATCGGGTGCGGCGAATTTCAAGGCTGCTGGCGCGGCGGGCGTTGCCGCACGCTTCTCCGCGCCTCTGCGCCTCCGCGCGAACAATTTCTTCCTTCTTCTTCCCCGCCACATCCCCTAAGCGCCCCGCCCATGCGCTCCGAGCTTGCCCATATCGACGCCTGGGTCTTCGACATGGACAACACGCTCTATCCCGCGTCGGCGAACCTGTTCGCGCCGGTCGAGGCACGGATGACCGATTATATCGCGCGCTTGCTCGACCTGCCGTTTGACCAGGCGTCGGCGCTCCGGCGCGGGTGGTTCCTCAGCCACGGCACGACGCTTGCCGGGCTGATGGCCGATCACGGCGTCGATCCGCACGAGTTCATGGCCTATGTCCACGACGTCGAGATGGACGTGTTGGAGGAGAACGCCCCGCTCGCGGCGCTGATCGCCAAACTGCCGGGTCGCAAGCTGGTCTTCACCAACGGCGACCTGCCGTACGCGGAGAGGGTGCTGGACAAGCTCGGGCTTGGCGCCAGCTTCGAGGCGGTGCACGACATCCACGCGATGGCGCTGAGCCCCAAGCCTGCGGCATCGGCCTATGACGGCCTGTGCGCGACCTATGCGATCGATCCGGCGCGCAGCTTTTTCGCGGACGACATGGCGCGCAATCTGGCGCCCGCCAAGGCGATCGGCATGGCGACTCTGTGGATCGACAACGGGTCCGAGCATCAGCCGCATGCGCACGGCGCCGACTATATCGACTATGCGACCGCCGACCTGACCGGCTGGCTTGCCGAGCTTTTGGGAGAAACATTGTGACCGACCTGCCGACGACGATCGATGCCGCCTGGGAAGATCGCGCGAGCCTGTCTCCGGCGACCACCGGCGCGGTGCGCGATGCGGTGGAACAGGCGATGGCGATGCTCGATGCCGGCACGGCGCGCGTGGCGGAGCCGGACGGCGAAGGCTGGCGCGTCAACCAGTGGCTCAAGAAGGCGGTGCTGCTGTCGTTCCGCCTGAACGACAACGTGACCATGGACGGCTGGTTCGACAAGGTGCCGCTGAAGTTCGCCGATTGGGGCGCGGACCAGTTCCGCGAGGCGGGCTTCCGCGCCGTGCCGGGCAGCGTCGTGCGGCGCGGCGCCTTCGTCGGCAAGGGTTGCGTGCTGATGCCCAGCTTCGTCAACATCGGCGCCTATGTGGGCGAGGGGACGATGGTCGATACCTGGGCGACTGTGGGCAGTTGCGCGCAGATCGGGCGCAACGTCCACCTCTCGGGCGGCGCCGGCATCGGCGGCGTGCTTGAACCTTTGCAGGCCGATCCGGTCATCATCGGCGACGGTGCCTTCATCGGCGCGCGTGCGGAAGTTGCGGAAGGCGTGCGCGTCGGCGAGGGCGCGGTGCTGTCGATGGGTGTCTATCTGGGCGCGTCGACCCGCATCATCGATCGCGCGACCGGCAAGGAATATCGCGGCGAAGTGCCACCCTATTCGGTCGTCGTATCGGGCTCCGCACCCTCGGCGAGCAACCCGAACGGTCCGGCCCTCTACTGCGCCGTGATCGTCAAGACGGTCGATGCGCAGACACGATCCAAGACCGGAATCAACGAGTTGCTGCGCGACTAGGGTCAGGACCCATTAATTGCGATGGACGTGACGGAGCGGATTTAGGTTCAGGGCTAGAAGCGAGGAGCGGAGCGATGCTTGTGCATCGTGACCGAGGAGCGACGACGCCCTGGGCCGAAATCCGCCCGCCGCTTGTGCGGTTGCCCGGACGCGCCCGCCGGCTGCGTCGCGAGTCTTGCAGGTAGCGCCGCTACCTGCTGCGCCCCGCTCCTTGCCGGACGAACACGTTCGGGCAATCACGACCGCCACGAATAATGGGTCCTGACCCTAGTTGAAACTGGACGCCTGCCGTGTAGCCTGATCCGCGACAGGACAGGGGACATATCATGCGGGCACTGATTCTCGCGGCGGCGGCTTTGGTCGCGCTACCGGCGCAGGCGCAGGCCCCGAAGGGCGATGCCGTGGCGGCGCGGGTTGCCGCGCTGGGACGGATCAACAGTGCGACCGCGCCCAGCTTCTCGCCCGACGGGACGCGCGTCGCCTATCTGAGCAACGAGAGCGGCAGCCCCCAGCTGTGGGTGCGATCCCTGCGCGATCGCCGCGCCCCGATGCAGCTGACCAGGCTGCCCGACCCGGTCGGTAGCCCCTATTGGTCGCCCAAGGGTGACTGGATCGCCTATTCGGTCGCGCCGGGTGGTGGGCTCAACACCCAGATCTGGGTGGTGAAGCCGAACGGCACCGGCGCGAAGCAACTGACGCCGGGCGGCAAGGACAACAACCAGCTGATCGGCTGGACGCCCGACGGCGCGCGGCTGATGGTCGGCACGAACAAGGACAATCCGGCCGCGATCGACGCAGCGCTGATCGAGGTCGCGACCGGGCGGTGGCAGATGATTACCGCCGGTCAGGGCCTCAACCAGCTGACCGCCGTACGGGGCCCGCGCGCGGCGATGGAGCGGCTCGTCGGGCGTGGCGACAGCAACGTTTATGTGACCGATCTGCTGACCGGCAAGGAAACGCTGGCGACGCCGCATACCGGCAAGGCGGAAAGTTACTGGGGCGAGCTGTCCCCCGACGGCCGCATGCTCTACCTCGCCAGCAACGTCGGGCGCGACAGGCAGGCGTTTGGCACGGTCGCGATCGGCGCGGACGGCAAGGCGGGGCCGATCCGCTGGGTTTCGACCCGCGAGGATGCGGTGGCCGACGACGGGCGGCTGAGCGACAACGGCCGGCTCGCCGCGCTGTTGTGGAACGCCGGCGGGCGCAGCGAGATCGCCTGGCTCGACACCGCGACGCGCAAGGTGCGCGGCGGGCCGAAGCTGCCGGTCGATATCGTGTCGCTTGGCGAATTCAGCGCCGACGGCCGGTCGCTGCTCGTCACCGGATCGGGCGCGGACCGCACCACCGACATCTACAGCATCGACACCGCGACCAATGCGGTGACGCGCCTGACGCAGAGCCGGCACGACGGGGTCGATCTCGCGAGCCTCGTCCGGCCGGAACTGATCCACTACGCCGCGCCGGACGGCGTGAAGCTGTCGGGCTGGCTCTACCGGCCACGGGGCGTGACGGGGCCGCTGCCGCTGGTCTTCAGCTATCATGGCGGACCGGAAGGGCAGGCGCGGCCGGTGATGAGCCCCGACGCGCAGGCGCTGGTCGCCAGCGGCATCGCGGTGTTCGTGCCGAACGTGCGCGGCTCGTCGGGTTTCGGCAAGGCGTTCATGGCGATGGACGACGGCGCCAAACGCGTGGGATCGGTCGCCGACATCAAGGCGTCGACCGACGCGCTGGTGAAGATGGGCATCGCTGACCCGAAGCGTCTGGGGATCGTCGGCGGCAGCTACGGCGGCTACATGGTGATGGCCGGCGTCACCGAATATCCCGACATGTTCGCCGCCGGCGTGAACCTGTTCGGCATCGTCAACTTCGAGAGCTTCTTCCGCGAGACCGAGCCGTGGATGGCGGCGATCTCCACCACCGAATATGGCGATCCGAAGACCGAGGCCGCGATGCTCCGGGCGCTGTCGCCGATCCACAAACTCGACCGCATCACCACCCCGCTGTTCGTGCTCCACGGCGCCAACGACACCAACGTGCCCGTGGTCGAGGCCGAACAGATCGTCGCCTCGCTGAAGGCGCGCGGCGTGCCGGTGAAATACACCCTGTTCCCGGACGAAGGGCACGGCTGGCGCAAGACGCCTAACCGCGTGCGATCGACGACCGAGATCGTCGGCTTCTTCGTCGAGCATCTGAAGCCGGGGCGGTAGGCGAAGCGCCCGCGCCGTCGTCGCTCGGCGATGGCGTCAACGCGTCGTTAACGCTGCGCGGCCAGGGTGCGGGGCGATGATCCTGATCGCCGCCTTCGTCCTGCTCGGAATCAATGTCGTGACCTTCATGACGTTCGGCGACGACAAGGCGCGAGCGATCAACGGATTGCGGCGCGTTCGCGAATCGGACCTGCTCGGTCTCGCCCTGATCGGCGGCTCGCCGGCGGCGTTCCTCGCCAGGCGGCATTTCCGGCACAAGACGCGCAAGCAACCCTTTTCCACCTGGCTCGCGCTGATCGCGATCATCCAGGGCGGGGCGGTAACGGGCATCGGCTGGTCGCTCGCGGAGCGTGCGCTTCAGGCCTGATCGGGCGTAACCCGCGCCACGCCCAGCCGCGGGATCTCGATCGCCGGGCAGCGGTCCATCACCACCTTCAGGCCGGCTGCCTCGGCGCGGGCGGCGGCTTCCTCGTTGACGACGCCCAGCTGCATCCACACCGCCTTCGCACCGATCGCGATCGCCTCGTCCACCGCCTCTCCCGCCGCCTGAGGCCGGCGGAAGATGTCGACGATATCGATCGGGTCGCCCAGCTGTGCCAGTTCGCGGAACACGAATTCGCCGTGGATATGCTCGCCGGTGATTTGCGGGTTGACCGGGATCACGCGGTATCCATGGTCCTGCAACCGCTTCATCACGCCGTAGCTCGGGCGGTCCGGGCGATCCGACGCGCCGACCAGCGCGATCGTCCGCGCGCCTTCGAGCAGCGCCTTGATGTCCTCGTCGCGGGTCAGCGGCATCCTATCCTCCGTTGGCGGTCAGCCAGACATCGACCCGGCCCGCAATCTCCTCGAACGCCGCCGCGTCCGGGCCGTTCCCGGCCGCAGGCGGAGTGCCGGCATCGGACGCGGCGCGCAACTCGCGGCTGAGCGGGATGCGGCCGAGGAAGGGGATGCCTAGCCGCGCCGCATCGGCCTCCGCCCCGCCCGATCCGAACGGGTCGCTCGTCTCGCCGCAATGCGGACAGGCATAGCCGGCCATGTTCTCGATCAGGCCGATGATCGGCACGCCGGCCTTGGCGAACAGGTCGATCGCGCGGCGCGCGTCGATCAGCGCCAGATCCTGCGGGGTCGACACGATCACCGCGCCGCTCGGGCGGTGCTTCTGCACCATCGTCAGCTGGACGTCGCCGGTGCCGGGCGGCAGATCGAGGATCAGCGGATCGGCATTGCCCCAATGGGCGTCGATCAACTGGTTCAGCGCGTTCGCCAGCATCGGCCCGCGCCACGCGATCGCCTGGCCCGCCGGCACCAGCACGCCGACCGAGGCGATCGGCACGCCCGCCGGGGTCTCCACCGGGATCATCTTGTTGTCGCGCGCGCCGGGCTTCCGGTCCTCGACGCCGAACAGGCGCGGCTGCGACGGGCCGGAGATGTCGGCGTCGACCAGCCCGACCTTGCGCCCGCCCCGCGCCAGCGCCACCGCCAGGTTGGCCGATACGGTCGACTTGCCGACCCCGCCCTTGCCGCTGGCCACCGCGATCAGCCGGCGTTGCGCGCGGCTGCTGGTATGCAGCACGCGGGTGTCCATGACGCCCGCCGCCGCCGCTGCCGCGATCGCCGTGACCTCCAGCGCCTGCGCCGCCGCCGCGTCGAGCCCGGTCACGTCCAGGATGATGTCGGCGCGCCCGTCGCGCACGCGCGCCGTGGCACCGGGGGGCAGGTCGGGGATGGTCGGTTCGGTCATCGGTCGCCTTCGGGTGTTTTGGGCGATTTAGGGGGCCGTTCGCGGCTCGCCACTGTTTTTCTGGAGGCGCGTGCCTATAAAGGCCAGCATGAACATCTTTTCGGGGCTGCGCGGGATCGGCGGCATAATGACCAACCAACCGCCGAAGAGCCCGTGGGGCGGCAAGGCCGGCGATGGTGATGGCGACGGTAACGGCGATTCGGGGAAGGGCGACGGCGGTGGTCCGCGCAATCCCTGGTCGTTCCCGCCAGAGGGCAAGCGTGGGCGCCCCGCCGGCCCCAGCGCGCTCGACGAACTGCTGAAGCGCGCCAAGCGCGGCGGACCGGGCGGTGGCGGCGGGGGGGGCGGCTTTGGCGGTGGCCTGCCCGGCGGGATCGGCGGCGGCCGGCTGTGGACGATCGGCATCGGCATCCTGGTCGCGGTGTGGCTGGTGTTCACCAGCTTCCAGTCGATCAGCCCGCAGGAACGCGGCGTCGTCACCTTTTTCGGCAAATATTCGCGCATCCTGGAACCGGGCATCCACGTGACCCTGCCCGCGCCGATCAACAGCGTGACCAAGATCGACGTCCAGAACATCCGCACGGAGAATTTCCCCGAATCGCAGGGCAGCGAGAACCTGATGCTGACCGGCGATCAGAATATCGTCGATCTCGGCTATTCGGTGCGCTGGGATATCGCCAATCCGCAGGACTATGCCTTCCAGATCGCCCGCCCGCAGGACACCGTCCGCGCGACGGCGGAAAGCGCGATGCGCGAGGTGGTGTCGTCGGTGCTGCTCGATCAGGCGCTGGGCGCCGGCCGTACCGTGATCGAAGCGCGCGTGCAGGAACGTATCCAGCAGATCCTCGACGACTATAATTCGGGCATCCGTATCCAGGGCGTCGCGATCAGCAAGGCCGATCCACCGGCCGCGGTGAACGACGATTTCAAGGCGGTGTCGGCGTCGCAGCAGCAGGCGCAGACCGACCTGAACCAGGCCCGTGCCTATGCGCAGCAGGTGATCGCCCGCGCGCAGGGTGAGGCGGCGCAGTTCGACCGCATCTACGAACAATATCGCCAGGCCCCCGAAGTGACGCGGCGGCGCCTCTATTACGAGACGATGGAGGCCGTGCTGGCGAAGTCGAACAAGACGGTCATCGAGGCGCCCGGCGTGACGCCGTACCTGCCGCTGCCCGAACTGCGCCGCGGCCAGCCCCAGCCCCAGCCCCAGGCGGAGCCGGCGGCCCCGCCCGCCGCCCAGCAGGGAGGCGCCCGATGAGCCGTTTCCTGCGCAACCCGATGACGCTGGGCGTGCTGGTGCTCGCCGCGATCATCCTCGTCTTCAGCACCTTCACCATCGTGCCGGAAACGCGCCAGGCGGTGATCCTGCGCTTCGAGGTGCCCAAGCGCACCGTCAACGCGTGGCAGCCGAACCTCGATTTCGGCAACACCGGCGCGGGCGTGATCGCACGTATCCCGTTCGTCGATCGCATCGTGTGGGTCGACAAGCGCGTGCTCGACGTCGATCTCGACAACCAGCCGGTGCTGTCGACCGATCAGCTGCGCCTGCAGGTCGACGCCTTCGCGCGCTTCCGCGTGGTCGATCCGCTGCGCATGGTGGTGACGGCGCGCAGCGAGGAAGGCGTGGTCAACGCGCTGCGCCCGCTGTTCTCCTCGTCGCTGCGCGCCGAACTCGGCAAGGTCGATTTCGCGGTGCTGCTGTCCCCGGAACGCACCGTGGTGATGGACAATATCCAGAGCCGCCTCCAGCGCCTGGCGACGCAATACGGCGTCCAGATCGTCGATGTCCGCATCAAGCAGGCCGAACTGCCCGGCGGCAGCCCGCTCGATTCGGCGCTCAACCGCATGCGCACCGCGCGCCAGCAACAGGCGCTGACGATCCGCGCGCAGGGCCAGCGGAACGCCCAGATCGTCCGCGCGGACGCCGACGCCCAGGCTTCGAAAATCTATGCCGACAGTTTCGGCAAGGACGCGCAATTCTATGATTTCTACCGCGCGATGCAGTCTTACCGTTACACCTTCGGCGCCGATGGCAATCCGGATAACGGCCGGGCCGGCACGTCGATCATCCTCAGCCCGCAGAATGATTATCTGCGGGAATTCCGGGGACGATAGGGCAATCGGCGAACCGATCGGCTTCAGTCAGCGTTCAGCATCCCGAGGCGACACTGTCGCCAGAGGGATCATCCAGATTTCGTTGAGAGGAATACCAGCCACGTGCGTTACGCCTACGCCCTGACCGCCGCCCTGCTGCTGGGCGGCACCGCCGCCACCCTCACCCTGTCGCCGTCGCTGGCGCAGACCGCGCAGAACGAACCCGGCGCGATCTCCGCCGCCGCGCCGCGCTCCGGTGCGCCGATGAGTTTCGCCGACATGGTCGCGCGGCTCCAGCCCGCGGTCGTCAACATTTCGACGACCCAGCGCGTGACCGTCAACCGCCAGCAGAACCCGTTCGAAGGCACGCCGTTCGGCGACCTGTTCGGCTTCGGCCAGCGCGGGCAGGGCCAGGGCCAGGGTGGCCCGCCGATCACCCGGCCGGCGCAGTCGCTGGGTTCGGGCTTCATCATCTCGGCCGACGGTTATGTCGTGACCAACAACCACGTGATCTCGGCGGGCACCAACGCGGTGGTCGAATCGATCACCGTGACGCTGACCGACCGAAAGGAATACAAGGCGCGGCTGATCGGGCGCGATCCGACCTCGGATCTCGCGCTGCTCAAGATCGACGCGACCGGGCTGCCGTTCGTCCGCTTCGGCGATTCGGCGGCGACGCGCGTCGGCGACTGGGTCGTCGCGATCGGCAATCCGTTCGGCCTCGGCGGCACGGTGACCGCCGGCATCGTCTCGGCCGTGCACCGCAATACTCCGGGCGGGGTCAGCAACGCGGGCCGCTTCATCCAGACCGACGCCTCGATCAACCAGGGCAATTCGGGCGGGCCGATGTTCGACCTGAACGGCAACGTCATCGGTATCAATTCGCAGATCTTTTCGCCGACCGGCGGCAATGTCGGCATCGGCTTCGCCATCCCGGCGGAAACCGCGAAGCCGGTGATCGACACGTTGATGAAGGGGCGTGCCGTAGAGCGTGGTTATCTGGGCGTCGGGGTTCAGCAGATTGATGCGGACATGGCATCCGCGCTCGGCGTGCAACGGAATATCGGCGAGCTGATCGGCGAGGTTCGGCCGGGCGGGCCGGCGGAGCGCGCGGGCCTGCGGCCTCGCGACGTGGTCGTGAAAATCGCTGGCCAGGATGTGACGCCGGACCAGACGTTGAGCTTCATCGTCGGCAATCAGGCGCCGGGCGCGCGCATCCCCATCGAGCTGATCCGCGAAGGGCGCCGGATGACGCTGACCGCAACCGTCGGAACGCGCCCCGCGGAAGATCAGCTCAACGCGGCCGACGGCGGCTTGCCCGAAGATGGTACGACACCGCAAGACCAGCCGGGTGTCCCGTCCGGCAATACGCTGGGGCTCAATGTCGTGCCGGTGACGCCGCAGATTGCACGAACGCTCGGGCTGGACACGACAGTTCGCGGCGTCGCGGTGGTGGGCGCTGACCCGTCAAGCGATGCCGCGGCGAAGGGTATCTCGCGCGGTGACATCATCGGTAACGTCGCCGGACGGCCGGTCACGACCGCCGCCGAACTCGCTGCCGCGGTGGCTGCCGCGCGGTCGGCTGGTCGCGAAACGGTCCTGGTGGAAGTTTCGACCCCGCGTCGGGGCACGCGCTACGTCGCCATTCGGCTGCGTTAGGGCCGGCACGGCTTGAGCCATCGGCCGCATCCGCTATCCCTGCGGCGAACAGCTTAGGGATAGCGGAAATGGCCGACTCGATCTTCATCGGTGCCAGCAAGGACGGCGCGCGGCAGGAACTGGTCCTGAAGCGCGCCAACCGTCATGGCCTGATCGCCGGGGCGACGGGCACCGGCAAGACGGTGACATTGCAGGGTCTGGTCGAGGGATTCTCCGCCGCCGGCGTGCCCAGCTTCGTCGCCGATGTGAAGGGCGACCTATCCGGCCTCGCCATGGCCGGATCGCCGCAATCGAAGACGCACGAGATCTTCGCCGCCCGCGCCGCGGAGATCGGCCTGACCGACTGGGCCTATGCCGACAATCCGGTGCAGTTCTGGGATTTGTTCGGGCAGCAGGGCCATCCCGTCCGCACCACGATCAGCGAAATGGGGCCGGTCCTTCTCGCCCGGCTGATGGACCTGAACGAGGTGCAGGAGGGCGTGCTGACGATCGCCTTTCACGTCGCCGACAAGGAAGGGTTGCTGCTCCTCGACCTCGACGATCTCCAGGCGATGCTCGCCGAATGCGCCAACCGTGCCGATGAACTCACCGTTACCTACGGCAATGTCAGCAAGCAGTCGGTCGGCGCGATCCAGCGCTCGCTGCTCCAGCTGCGAAGCCAGGGCGCGGAGAATTTCTTCGGCGAACCCGCGCTCGACATCAACGATCTGATCGCCTGCGACGATAAAGGGCGCGGCATCGTCAACATCCTCGCCGCCGACAAGCTGATGGCGTCGCCGAAGCTCTATTCCACCTTTCTGCTGTGGCTGCTCAGCGAGCTGTTCGAGACGCTTCCCGAAATCGGCGATCCCGACAAGCCGAAGCTCGTCTTCTTCTTCGACGAGGCGCACCTGCTGTTCAACGACACGCCCAAGGCATTGCTGGAAAAGGTCGAACAGGTCGTCCGCCTCATCCGATCAAAGGGGGTCGGCGTCTATTTCATCACCCAGAACCCGATCGACATCCCCGATACGGTCGCAGCCCAGCTCAACAACCGCGTCCAGCACAAGTTGAACGCCTTCACCCCGCGCGATCAGGCGGCGGTACGATCGGCCGCGACGACGTTCCGCGCCAATCCGGGCGTCGATGTCGCCACCGCGATCACCGAACTCAAGGTCGGCGAGGCGCTGGTCTCGCTGCTCCAGCCCGATGGCGCGCCCTCGCCGGTCGAGCGCACGCTGATCCGCCCGCCCTCCGCCCGCGTCGGCCCGGTGACGCCGGTCGAGCGCGGCGTGCTCATCAAGCTCGACGGGGTCGGTGACAAATACGACACCGTCATCGACCGCGAGAGCGCCGAGGAACTGCTGGCCGCCAAGGCCGGGGAGGCTGCCGCCGCCGCCGCCGCGGCCAAGGCCGAGAACGAGGCGGAAAAAGCCGCCGCACTCCAGGCGAAGGCTGACGCTCAGGCCGCCAAGGAAGCCGAACGCGCCCGCGTCCAGGCGCAGAAGGACGCCGATCGCCAGGCGCGGCTCGACGCGCAGGCGCAACGCAAGGCCGAGCGCGAGGAGGCGAACAACCCGTGGAACCGCGCCGTCACCTCCGCCACCCGTTCCGCCAGCACCGCCGCCGGCCGCGTGGTGGCGAACGAGGTGACCAAGGCGGTGTTCGGCGGCAAGAGGGGCGGCGCGGCGGGCGGCATCCTGGGCGGGCTGGTGCGCGGCGTGCTGGGCGGGTTGTTCCGGGGCTGACCCTGGGTCTAGGATACCGGCGAAAGGATTTCCCATGAACGCCCCCGTCACCCGCTGGACCGCCGCCGGCGCCGCCGAACTCGCCGATGTGGTCGCGCTGCGCCGCGCGATCCATGCCGAGCCCGAGGTCGGGCTGCATTGCCCGAAGACTACCGCCAAGCTGCGCGCGGCGCTCGACGGGCTGCCGCTGGAAATCCACGAATCGACCTCGACCACCGGCTTCGTCGCGATCCTGCGCGGCGGATCGGGGGCGAAGGGCGACAACGGCCGTACCGTCCTGCTGCGCGGCGACATGGACGCGCTGCCGATGCAGGAGGAAACCGGGCTCGATTTCGCCTCGACCATCCCGAACGCGATGCACGCCTGTGGGCATGACAGCCATTCGGCGATGCTGGTCGGCGCCGCCCGCGCCTTGTGCGCCCGCCGCGACGAACTGCCCGGCACCGTCGTCTTCATGTTCCAGCCGGGCGAAGAGGGGTATCACGGCGCGCGCTTCATGATCGAGGACGGGCTGATCGACATCGCCCGGCCCGACGCCGCCTTCGCGCTGCACATCTCCCCCAACATGCCGTCGGGCATGGTCGTCAGCCGCGCCGGGCCGCTGCTCGCCTCGACCGATTCGCTCAACTTCACGGTGAAGGGCAGGGGCGGGCATGCCGCGATGCCGCACGACTGCGTCGATCCGCTGCCGGTCGCGTGCGAGATCGTCACCGCGCTCAACAGCTTCGTGGCGCGCCAGATCCCGGTCACCGATCCCGCCGTGCTGTCGATCACGAAGATCACCGGCGGTTCGGCCTACAATATCGTCCCCGGCGAGGTGACGATGCTCGGCACGCTGCGCACCCTGTCGCCGCAGACGCGCGAGAAGGCGCGCGCCGGCCTGATCCGCGTCGCCGAACATGTCGCGCTGGCGCACGGCTGCACGGCGGAGGTGCGGATCGACGAGGGCTATCCCGTGACGATGAACGATGCGCGCGCGATCGACCTGGTGCGCGGCATCGCCGAGGAGATCGACGCCGAGAACGGCTGGCGCACGATGCCCGCGCCGATGATGGGCGGCGAGGATTTCAGCTATGTCCTGCGCGAGGTGCCTGGCTGCATGGCGTTCATCGGCGTCGCGGCGGAGGGTAGCGATCCCGACACCAATCCGCCGCTGCACAATACGAAGATGACGATCGACGAGGCGGTGATGGCCAAGGGCATCGCCCTGCACTGCGCGTTCGCGGAGGCGGTGCTGGAGGGTGGCTTGCCGCAATAGCCTGTCGTCGTTCCGGCATGGCGAATTTCGGGCCAGGCGCCACGTCGGGCAGCGGAGCGGCTGCGCCGCGCCGCTGCCCGACGTGGCGAGTCGGCGATTTGCGTAAGCACATCGTGCGCCGCCCGCGGTACATCAGCGCCAGCAGCTTCTCGATCTCGACGAAGCCGAAGCCGATCGACGAATCGGCGATGCCATAGGGGATGAACAGGCTGTCCCCGTGCCGCACCGCGCCGCAGGTGTAGACGACGTTGGGCACATAGCCTTCGCGGTCCTGGTCGGCCGCCGCCAGGATCGGCTCGCGCGTTCGCCCGATCACCTTCGACGGATCATCCTTGTCGAGCAGCGCGGCGCCGATCGAATATTTGCGCATCGCGCCAACGCCGTGGGTCAGCAGGATCCAGCCCGCGTCGGTTTCGATCGGCGGGCCGCAATTGCCCATCTGGACGAGTTCCCAGGGGTATTTGGGCTTGAGCAGCAGCTCGCCCTCGTCCCAATGGTCGATCCGGTCGCTGGAGATGATGAAGACGTTCTCGCCGTCCTGTCGCCCGATCATCATGTAGCGCCCGTCGATCTTGCGCGGGAACAGCGCCATGCCCTTGTTGCGGCTGGCGCTGCCCGACATCGGGATCAGGTCGAACGCGCGGAAATCCTTCGTCCGCATCAGCTCCGACTGGATCGAGCTGCCATTGTAGGCGGTGTAGGTGCCGATCCACTCCGCCTCGCCGTCGTCATGGGTGAAGTGGACGAGGCGAAGGTCCTCCAGCCCCTTGGATTGCTGGCCGGTGATCGGGAAGATGACGGTGCCCGACAGCGTCGAATCGCGGTGGCGGTACACGGTCACCGGCCCTTCAGGCATTTCCATTTCGTCGCCGACCGCGTCGGCCGCCGTGGCGAACGGCGGCTCGGGCGCCAGCTTCAGCTGGTTCTCCGCGGTGATGATCCCCTCGCGGAACGCCACCGAACTTATGTGTCCTTCGCCCACCGCGCGCATCGACATCAGGATGCGCAGCGATCCGCGTGGCATGCCCGACTGGTCGAAATGCGGCACGACGCTGGGGTTCATCAGCGCGGCGGCGGCATAGCTGTATTCATGGCAGAAATAGGCGCCGATCAACTGGCGCTTCTCGTCGCCGATCGCGCTCCCGTCGAGCCCAAGCTGCTGCTCGATCTCGTCATACCGGGTCATGAACACCCGGCGCGTCTGCCAGTGGCGTGCCTCGAAGTCCTTGAGCACCGCTTCCAGCTGCTCGTGCGCCTCGCGGGGGTTCATCTCCAGCACTTCGCGGACCAGCCGCTCGGTCCGGCTTTCCGCGCCGTTCGCGGCCGACGCGTTGGCCCAGCCGATATGGAACGGCCGCACCACCACGCGCGACGGATCGGCGTGGAGGCGAAGCGGGTGCGTATAGAGGTCGAGCATCCGTCCCCCCCGGGGCGTGATCATGTGAAGATGACGACGGGTCAGGCCGCCGCGGGCATCTGCCCTGCCACGGAACCGGCCCGTTGTGAAAGGGCCGATAGCGTGCAGCCGGCGAGTTGCAGCGCCAGGATCGATTCGGCGCCCTGGTTACGGTTGACCCCGCCGGGATGCAGCCCGTCGAAACAGCCGCCATCGCCGACGCTGGCGAGCGGCAGGTCCAGATCGTTGCGGCCGAGATACCAGCCATAGGCGCGGCGTGCCTCGTCCAGCCAGCGGCGGTCGCCCGTGGCATCGAACGCGGCGGCGCAGGCGTCGATCGTCGCCTGCGCCTCCAGCGGCTGCTGGTCGAACGGCAGCGGATCGGCATAGGCCCGCCCGAAGCTTTCGGTGCCGATCGCGCGGAACCGGCCGTCGGGCGATGTCTGGCGCTCGACGATCCATTCCAGCGTCTCGATCCCGGTCGCGATCAGGTCCGTCCGGTCGAGCGCCAGCCCGGCGCGGATCATCGCCTCCGGCAGGCGGGCGTTGTCATAGGCCAGCACAATCTCGAACCAGCTCCATTCGGGCCGGCGCGCGTGATCGAGCAGCGCCATCAGCTCGTCGGCGAATCGCGCCAGGATGCGGCGCGACAGCGCGTGGCCGCGATGCGCCTCCAGCATCGCCGCCGCGCCCAGCATCGCGAAAGCATGCGCGCGCGGGCTGCCCAGGTCGAGCGACAGGCTGGCGGTCTCGTCGAACAGGCGCGCCGCCCAGTCGCGGTGTTTGGGCATGTCCGAATCGCGCGCTGTGACGCCCAGCGCCCAGATCGCGCGGCCGTTCGAATCTTCAGAGCCGGTTTCTTCGCACCATGTGCGATCATAGTTCATGAAATTGCGGAAACGCCGTGCGTCGGGGTTCCAGGCATATTGGACGAAGGCGGCGTAGACGCTGGTCCAGCGATCGCGCGCGACCGGGTCGACACCTTGCATCTGCGTCACCAGGATCAGCGCGCGGGCATTGTCGTCGATGCAATATCCATGGCGGCGATCGGGCACCGACAGGATCGAATGCTGGAGCATCCCCGTCGAATCGCTCATGCGCTCGACCGCGGCGAGATCGGGGGGCAGGATGGCGACGCCGGTGGCGCTTTTGGACAGCCGCCGCGGGCGCGCGGCGACGATCCGCCCGATGCGGTCGATCGCGGCCTCTGCCAGGCGCGGCCACAGCATCGACCGGCCCCGCGCATAGGCTCGCGCCGACAGCCGGTCGCGATTTCCCTGGTTGCCGATAAGCGCCGTGATCTCGCGCGCGAAGGCGGCGCTGTCGCCGAAATCGACCAGCACGCCGTGGCCATCGGCAAGGATTTCGGTCGCGTGGATATAGGGCGTCGATACCACCGGCTTGCCCATGCCGACCGCGTAGCTCAGCGTCCCGCTCGTGATCTGGTCGGGGTTCGAATAGGGGGTCGCGTAGATGTCGGCCGCCTGGAGGTGGTCGAGCAGTTCGTCATGCTCGACGAAGCCGTCGATGAAACGCACCGCGTCGCCGACGCCCAGCGCCTCGGCCTGCGCCATCAGCCGCTCGCGATACGCCTCGCCCTCGTGCGCGACCAGGTTGGGGTGGGTCGCGCCCAGCACCACGTAGAGTGCGGACGGATGCTCCGCGACGACCGCCGGCATCGCCGCGATCATCGTCTCGATCCCCTTGTTCGGCGCGAGCAGGCCGAAGGTCAGGACGACGTCGCGCCCCGTCCAGCCGAACGCGCCCTTCAGCCTCACGGGGTCGATCAGCGGCCGGTCGGGCACGCCGTGCGGGATCGTCGCGATCATGCGCGGATCGGCGCCGTAGACGCGTTCGAGCAGGTCGCGGCCGCGCTCCGCCATCACGATGACGCAGCCGGCCCGGCGCAGGATCGCCTCCAGCACCCGGCGCTGGTCGGCATCGGGCCTTTCGAGCACGGTGTGCAACGTGACGATGACCGGGATCGTCACCCGGTCGAGCAGTGCCAGGATATGGTCGCCGGCCGTACCGCCGAAGATGCCATATTCGTGCTGGAGCCACAGCGCCTGCGCGCCCGACGCCTCGATCGCGCGGGCGGCGGCCAGATAGTCGGCGCGGTCCCGTTCGGCGATCGTGCCGGTCACCTCGGGCGGGTAGGCGTAGCGGCCGGGGTGGTCGTCCATCGCCCAGACATCGACGGTCAGGTCCGGGAAACGGTCGCGCAACGCGGCGAAAATGTCGGTGGTGTACGTCGCGATGCCGCATCTGCGCGGCAGGTAATTGCCGACCAGGGCGATACGGGCGATCGACGGGCTGGCCTGCGACATCTCCGATACGCTCCTTCGCGAATGCAACATGGATCAAGCCGGAGGACGGCCGATCGACTCACAACGCTAGGGCAAGACTATGGTTGCGACGATTGTGCGTCGCAACATGAATCTGCGGTCAGCCGCGCCCGCGATAGGGTGGGACGCCCTGATCGGGCAGCCACAGGCCGGCGGGCGGCGGGCCGGACTGCCAGAACACATCGATCGGGATGCCGCCGCGCGGATACCAGTATCCGCCGATCCGTAGCCACTGCGGCGCCATCTCGTCGAACAGCCGCTGGCCGATGCCGACGGTGCAATCCTCGTGAAAGGCGGCGTGGTTGCGAAAGGCGCCCAGGAACAGTTTCAGCGACTTGGATTCGACAATGGTCGCGTCCGGCGCATAGTCGATCACCAGATGCGCGAAATCGGGCTGGCCAGTGACGGGGCACAGCGACGTGAACTCCGGCACCGCGAACCGCACCAGATAGGTCGTGCCGGCGCGCGGGTTGGGCACATAGTCGAGCGTCGCGGCGTCCGGCGACGCGGGCAGGCTGCTGGCCTGGCCGAGATGGATCGGTGTCATGGGCCGGGATGTAGGGCCACCGCCAGCGAAGTCCAATCCTCCCCGGCAAGGGGAGGTAGCGCGCGGGACGTGCGCCGAGGTGGTGTCGCGCCATCGATACGGAGACACCCCTCCGTCATCGCTGTGCGATGCGACCTCCCCTTGCAGGGGAGGAATGACGGGCTACGGTGCGCCGCCATGCGCCATATCCTCGTCTTCGCCGCCGCCGCCCTGATCTCCGTACCGCTCGCCGCGCAGGACGCGCCGCCGCTTAGGCCGGCCGCGAGCAAGGCCGAGGACGTTCCGCCGCCCAACCGCTCGGTCACCCGCCATCGCGGCGTGTTCGGCGGACAGGCGGTCGCCTACACCGCGATCGCCGGCGAAACCTATCTGAAGGCTGACGACGGCACGCCGAAGGCGGCGATCTTCTCGGTCAGCTACATCAAGGACGGCGTCGATCCCAGGCGGCCGGTCACCTTCCTGTTCAACGGCGGCCCCGGTTCGGGGTCGGTGTGGCTGCACATGGGCGCCTTCGGGCCGAAGCGCGTCGCGATCCCCAGCGACGCGCGCGACGACGGCGCGCCGCCCTATCCAATCCTCGACAATCCTGATTCGCTGCTCGACGTGACCGACATCGTGTTCATCGATCCGGTCGGCACGGGCTACAGCCACGCACTCGGCAAGACCGATCCGAAGGAATATTACGGCGTCACCCAGGATGCGAGGTCGATCGCCGATTTCATCCGTCTGTGGCTGAACGAGCACGGCCGCTGGAACGCGCCCAAGTACCTCGGCGGCGAAAGCTACGGCACCACCCGCTCCGCTGCGGTGCTCAACCAGCTGGAGGGCAGCTACAACGACGTCGCGTTCAACGGCGTGCTGCTGATCTCGACCGTGCTCGATTTCGGCGCGGGTGCGGACACGCCCGGCAACGAGATGACGCACATCCTCAACCTGCCGTCGATGGCCGTGACCGCGCTGTATCACGGCAAGGCGCAGGCCACGGGAGCGGCGGCGTTCGCGGACGAAGCGCGGCGCTGGGCGACCGGCCCCTATGCCGCCGCGCTGCTCAAGGGCAACGCGCTGTCGCAGGAGGAGCGTGCGAGCGTCCGCCGCGATCTGGCACGCTTCACCGGACTCTCCGAACGCTATCTCGACCAGGCCGATCTGCGCGTCGAGCCGGGGCGCTTCTACAAGGAGTTGCTGCGCGATCGCGGGCTGACGGTGGGTCGGCTCGACAGCCGCTATACCGGGCGCGATTTCGACAATGCCGGTGAGACGCCCGACAACGATCCCAGCTTCTACGGGATCGACGCCGGCTATACCGCCGCGATCAACGCCTTCACGCGCGGTGATCTGAACTACCGGACCGATCGCAGCTATGTGACGATCGGCAGTCTTGGTGCGCAGTGGGACTGGCGGCTGGGCGGCGGACGCGACAACAATGTCTACATGAACGTAGCCCCCTACATCGGGAAGGCGCTGCGCGAGAATTCGGGCCTGCGCATCTTCGTGGGGCAAGGCTGGTATGATTTCGCAACCCCCTTCTTCGCCGCCGAATATTCGCTGTCGCGCACCGGATACGACAAGAGCCGCATCCATTTCGAATATTACGACTCAGGCCACATGATGTACGTCCGCGACGAGGATCGCGCGAAGCTGACCCGCGACGTCCGCGCGTTCATCCGGGGCCGCTGATGGAACCGCTGGTCACGCCCGAATGGCTTTCCGCGCAGGACGACATCCGCATCCTCGACGCGAGCTGGTTCCTGCCCGAGCACGGCCGCGATGCCCGCGCCGAGTTCGAAAGCGCGCATATCCCCGGCGCGATATTCGTCGACCTGCCCAGCCTCAACGGCGCCGACGGCAACCTCGCCGACGGCCCAGCCTTCGCCGCGCGGATGGGCGCGCTCGGCGTGTCGGATCGCGATCGCATCGTGGTCTACGACAATTCTCCGCTGCACAGCGCCGCGCGGGCGTGGTGGGCGCTTAAAACGATGGGCGCGCGCGACGTCGCGATCCTCGATGGCGGGCTGGCGGCATGGCAGGCGGCGGGCCTGCCGGTCGAGGCCGGCGTGGTCGAGCCTGCGCCCGCGCGCTTCTCGGTGCTAGGCGACGCCACCCGCGCGCTCGACATGGCGGCCATGAAGGCGGCGGTCGCGCACCGTGACCAGATCGTCGACGCGCGCAGCCCCGCGCGCTTCGCCGGCGAGGAGCCCGAACCGCGAGAGGGCATCGAGCCCGGCCACATCCCCGGCGCGATCAACCTTCACTATGCGCGCCTGTTCGAGCCCGATGGCCGCTGGAAGCCGCGCGCCGCGCTCGCCGCCGAATTCGACGCCGCCGATATCGAACTCGACCAGCCGATCGTCACCACCTGCGGATCGGGCGTGACCGCCGCCGCGCTCGCCTTCGCCGCGACCCTGCTCGGGGCGCGGAACGTCGCGCTCTACGACGGCAGCTGGGCCGAATGGGGCGCCGATCCCGAGGCGCCCAAGGAGACCGGCCGATGAGCGACCCGTACCGCCCCGAAACCGGCATCGTCCGCGCCGGCCGCCGGAGCGAGTGGACGCAGGGCATCGTCAGCCCGCCGGTGTGGCGCGCCTCGACGATCCTCTACGGCTCGGTCGCCGAACTCCGCGCCGCAGCGGGTCGCGATACCCACCACCGGCTGTTCTACGGCCGTCGCGGCACCCCGACCCAGTGGAGCCTCGCCGACGCGCTGACCGAACTCGAGCCAGGGGCGGAGGCGACGTTCCTCTACCCCTCCGGCGTCGCCGCGATCGCCGCCGCGCTGCTCAGCGTCCTGTCGCCCGGCGATGAACTTCTGCTCACCGACAGCGCCTATGATCCCACGCGGAATCTCGCGAACGGGCTGCTCAGGCGGATGGGGATCGCCACCCGCTATTACGATCCGATGATCGGCGCGGGCATCGCCGAACTGATCGGGCCCAAGACGAAGGCGATCTTCCTCGAAAGCCCCGGCAGCCTGACGTTCGAGGTGCAGGATATTCCCGCCATCACTGCCGTCGCCCGGGAACGCGGCCTCGTCACCCTGCTCGACAACACCTGGGCGACGCCGCTGCGCCTGCCGGCGATCGCGCTCGGAATCGACCTGTCGATTCTTGCCTGCACCAAGTACATCTCCGGCCATTCGGACGTGATGCTGGGATCGGTGACCAGCACGGCCGAATATTGGGGGCGCCTGCGCGACACCAGCTTCCAGCTCGGCCAGACGGTGTCGGCCGACGACGCCTGGCTCGGCAGCCGGGGCCTGCGCACGATGGCGATCAGGATGGATCGCCATGCGGACAGCGCATTGACGATCGCGAAGTGGTTGAAGGGCCGGCCGGAAGTGGCGGCGGTGCTCCACCCCGCACTCGCCGATTGCCCCGGCAGCGAATATTTCCACCGTGACTTCAGCGGCGCCGCCGGCCTGTTCGCCTTCGAGCTGATCGACGGCGGCGAGGTGGAGCGCGCCGCGCTGATCGACAGCCTGGACCTGTTCGGCATCGGCTACAGCTGGGGTGGCTTCGAAAGCCTGGCGCTGCCGGTCGATCCCGCGCGCTATCGTACCGCGACGCGTTGGGCACGCGGGCCGCTGGTGCGGCTCAACATCGGGCTCGAGCATCCCGACGATCTGATCGCCGATCTCGATCGCGGTTTCGCCGCGTGGCGGGCCGCGCGGGGATGAGGCAGGTCGAGGCCGGGTTGACAGGCATCGGACTGATCCGGCCAGGCGGCGAGGATCTGGTCGAAGCCGCCGTCGCGCTCGTCCTCGTCGCCCTCGCGCTGGTCGCCGGCTGGGTCGCCGGGCGGCGCGGTGGTCCTGCGCTGGGCGAGCTGTGGAAGGCACGGGTCGGCGATCATGCCGAGGGGGTCGGTGATCGGCTGGGCGCGATCGTGCGCCACGCGCTCGCCGCGCTGCTGCTGGCGATCGTCGCGCGCGCCTGGTCCTGGCCGCCGCTCGCGGCGCTGATTGTCGGCACCGCGCTCGGCGTGGCGACCGGGATGCTGGTGCTCAACCTGCTGCGCGGCGTCCACCTCGCGCGCTGGATGAGCTGGACGGTCGCCGCGCTGGTCTTCCTCGCGATCCTCAGCCAGTCGGTCGGCGGCCTCGCGCCGATCACCGACACGCTCGACGCGATCGGCATCGATATCGGGCGCCGTCGGGTGTCGCTGCTGTCGCTGGTCACATTGCTGCTGACCATCGTCGTACTGCTCGCGGTGGTGCGCGTCGCCAACCGCGCGGTCGGCCACGCCCTCGCTCAGACGCGCGGCCTCGATGCGACCCAGCGGCTGCTGGGGCAAAAGCTCGCCGGTATCGCGCTGCTGATCGTCGCCTTCTTCTTCGGCATCGACGCGCTGGGCATCGATCTCACCACCTTCGCCGTCTTCTCCGGCGCGTTCGGCCTGGCGATCGGCTTCGGGTTGCAGAAGACGGTCGGCAACCTGATCGCCGGCATCATCCTGTTGATGGATCGCTCGATCAAGCCGGGCGACGTCATCGCGGTGGGCCAGAGCTTCGGCTGGGTGAACAAGATCGGCGTCCGCGCCGTCAGCGTCATCACGCGTGAGGGCAAGGAGCACCTGATCCCCAACGAGATCCTGATGACGCAGGAGGTGGAGAACTGGTCCTTCTCCGACCGCAACGTCCGCGTGCCCATCCCCGTCAAGATCGCCTATGACAGCGACGTTGACCTCGCCGAAAGCCTGATGATGCGCGCCGCGAAGGAAAGCGCCCGCGTGCTCGACACCCCGGCGGCGGCGGTATGGATGACCGGCTTCGGCGATTATGCGCTGGAATATGAGGTCCGCGTGTGGATCAGCGATCCCGAAGGCGGCGTCGGCAATGTGAAGGCCGATGTGCTGAAGCGCATCTGGACGCTGTTCGCGGAGAATGGGGTGAAGGTGCCGGTGCCGCAAAGGGATGTGCGGCTGGCGGAAGCGGGAGTGGGGGAGGGCGGGTAGCGCCCGACTTGCGGACGTTGGCACTCCCGTTGCCATGTCGGCCTATGGTCGATGTGATCTATCTTCCTCCAGGCGCGCAAGCGCCAGACTGTGGTGAAGAAGAACCGTAGATGATTGTGGAGGCGTCTGACGATGGGCGCTTTTTCGGAACAGGTTCAGCGTGGACGCCGACTGGTGGCGAATGGCTAGGATATTGTTCGCTACCGGATGATGACGGCTCGCTCGCTAACGCTTTGGCAGCCGCGAAGCGTTGGGCGTCGAAATACGGTGTTTCAACAGTTTGGGTTCAAACCAACCCTTGATCAGCTTGAGACCGTTTTTCGACTTGTAGCTGGCTGCTCTGTCCACAGGTTGCTGTGACGTCGCCGCGGCGACCCCCTTCCCTCTCCCTGTGGGAGAGGGTTGCGCAGACTTGGCAGCTTGCTGCCTAGTCGTAGCTGGGTGAGGGTGTCACCCTCTCGATGGCGCCAGTCCCCTCATCCAACCTTCGCTAACTCCGGCCTGCGCCGGAGCAGGCTACGGTATCCTTCTCCCTCCGGAGAAGGCCTGCGGGCGTCGCACCAGCCCGTTGAAATGTTGGAATTGATTTGCTTGCGTCAGGCCATGTCGCGGCCATCGTTCACCACCTCGCCTGACAGCTCAAACACCCCCCCGCGCGGCAAAAGTGACAAAGGTGGACGAATTGATCGTGTTTGCGTCACCTTTGCCCGATCGGGACCGCCCATTTCCCTTGGCATCCCGCGACCCTAGATATGCGGGCGTGAGCTTGCCCCCCGTCACCGCCCGCATCGCCGACGGCGTGTCCGCCATCCCCGCCGACCAGTGGGATGCGTGCGCCGGCAGCGGCAACCCGTTCGTCTCCCACGCCTTCCTGTCCGCGCTCGAAGCCTCGGGCTCGGCGACGGCGGAGGCCGGGTGGCAGCCGGTACCGATCGTCTTCGACGGCGCCGACGGCGCGCCCGCCGCGATCGCCCCGGCCTATGCCAAGAGCCACAGCCAAGGCGAATATGTGTTCGATCATGGCTGGGCCGATGCGTGGGAGCGGGCCGGCGGGCGCTATTACCCCAAGCTCCAGATTGCGGTGCCCTTTTCGCCGGTGCCCGGGCCGCGCCTGCTGCTGCGCGATCCCGCCGCCGCCCCCGCGCTGGTCGCGGCGATCGAGGCGGTGACCGACCGGCACCGGCTGTCCTCCGCCCACGCCACCTTCATCGCGCCGGATCAACTGCCGCTGTTCGAGGCGGCGGGCTGGCTGGTCCGCGAGGGCGTGCAATTCCACTGGAAGAACCAGGGCTACTCCAGCTTCGACGATTTCCTGGCCGCGCTGGCGAGCCGCAAGCGCAAGGCGATCCGCCGCGAGCGGGCGGCGGCGGTCGAGGGGCTGACGATCCGCCATCTCGCAGGCACCGAGATCACCGAAGGCCATTGGGACGCCTTCTGGACCTTCTATCAGGATACCGGCAGCCGGAAATGGGGGCGCCCCTACCTCACCCGCGAATTCTTCTCGCTGCTGGGGTGGGCGATGGGCGACGCCTGCCTGCTGATCCTCGCCGAACGTGGCGGGGTCCCGATCGCGGGCGCGCTCAACCTGATCGGCGCCGACACGCTCTACGGCCGCTATTGGGGGTGCAGCGAGGACGTGCCCTTCCTCCATTTCGAGCTCTGCTATTACCAGGCCATCGCCGCCGCTATCGCGCGCGGACTGACGACGGTGGAGGCGGGGGCGCAGGGCGAGCACAAGCTGGCGCGCGGCTATGTGCCGGTGCCGACCTTTTCCGCGCACTATATCCTCGATGCGAACTTTCGCCGCGCCATCGCCGATTTCCTCGAACGTGAGCGGCTGGCCGTAGCGCACGAGCGCGAATTCCTCGGCGAGATGACGCCGTTCAGGGCTTCGGATGCCCCATCAGCCGGGCGCGGCGCTTGAGCATGATCTCGCGGTATGGCCCCCAGTCGTCGATCGAGAGCGTTCCGGGGTCGAGCGAATGGTCGATGCGGAACAGCGCGCTGTTCCCGTCGCGCCACACGGGGATCAGCCCCTGCTCCAGCCTCTTGTCGTAGTTGGGCGGGCTGATCAGCCAGACATAATCGAACGCCTCGCGCGGGAAGCGGACCAGGCTGATCGACACCGGCCGCCACCATTCGGTCGGGCATTGGGTGGAGGTGACGATCTGCGACGGATCATGGGCATAGCGTTTGGCGGCGGCGTAGCGGACGGTCAGCAACTGGGCGCCGGGCATCGACCACTGGTCGTTGGTATAGGCCAGCCGCCGCACCATCGCCATGCCGGGGATGTGCTGCAACCGGGTCATCGTCCACTGGTTGTAGCAGGTTTCGCCGACGAAGCTGACGAGGCGGGCGCCCTTGGGCAGATGCTCCAGCGCCTTCAGCTCGCGGTCGTAGCTGCGGTCGTACAGCCAGAAACTGATCGTCGTGCCCGCCGTGCGGACAAGGAAGAAGGCAAGCCCGGCCAGCGCCAGCGTCGCGGTGCCGCGCATCGACATGCCGGTGCGCGGTCGCAGCGACAGGATCGCGATCGCCATCATGAACGGCGCCAGCCGCATGTCGGCATAGGCCGATCCGAACACGATGCGGGGCAGCAGGATGAACACCGCGAGCAGGAACAGCGCCGACAGACCCAGGTTGCGGGAATATTGGATATTCGGGTCGCGCACGCCCTTGAACAGGATCAGGTAGAGCACCGCGACCGAAGCGATGTCGAACGGCATCCAGCGGTCGCGGATCACCATCGTCAGCCAGTTGACCTTCGCCTGCCAGTTGAACCAGTCGCCGGTCTGCCCGGTCACATGGCCGCCGGTGCGCCAGGCCAGCATCAGCGCGGCGGGCGGGGCGAGCGGCACGCAGTGGATGCCTGCCCAGAACCACGGCACCACCCAGCCGGCGACGAAGCCCCGTTCCTCCCGGCGCAGATCGTGCTGGCGGATCAGCTCGGCGGAAAAGGCCAGCACGCCCAGCACGCCCCAGCCGAAGGTGTGGGTCAGCCACAATATCAGGCCGATCGGCACGAACAGGACGGCGCGCAGCCGCAGATGCCCGGTCCGCGCCAGCCGCAGCCACAGTGCAAAGGCGTTGAGCGCCAGCGCCATCGCCAGCGCGAAGTTCACGAAGCCGAAGTGGAAGGGGTAGCTGTAGGCGAGCGGCAGCGCGAACAGCGCGGTGGCCGGGATGCGCCCATGGACCTCCCGTGCGATCCACAAGAAGCCGATCGCGGTAAGCGACGGGATCGTCAGGACGATCAGCTTGACCGCGAGTTCCAGGCCGAAGATCGGTTCCAGCGGCACGATCAGCAGATCGAGCCCAAGGTTGCCGATCAGCTGCCAGTCGAAATTATACCAGTCGTTCAGCCATGGCACCGATCCGTGCGACAGCTGGACCCGGTATCGCGCCATATGCCCCGGCAGGTCGACCAGCGGCGCGATGTCGGG
Source organism: Sphingomonas sp. (assembly GCF_035910975.1). Classification (GTDB taxonomy): domain Bacteria; phylum Pseudomonadota; class Alphaproteobacteria; order Sphingomonadales; family Sphingomonadaceae; genus Sphingomonas. The sequence goes on along the minus strand of NZ_JAMHWM010000029.1, from coordinate 1,099,209 downwards.
GATCAGCAGCGGGATGGCGGTGACGATCGCCACCGCGATCACGAACATCCGCGTCTGCCACCAGCGCGGCGTTGAAAGGCCCCCGTCCATCGCCTGCGTCTATCGCGCCGGTGGGGTTTCGGACAAGCGGCGATCTGTGGTGAAGACGGCGGGAACCGCGCCCGGCGGGTCAAGGCGATGCAGCCATGCCGGAACTGCGCCGGCCGCGATCGATCCCGCCGGCGCGCGCACGCTGCCCAGCATGCCGGGGCAGACCACGACATAGTCGACCCGCCACGTCGCCGCGATCCGCGCGGCCTGATCGGGCGGCCCCAGAAAAAAGCGGTACATCGCCGCGTTGCCGGCGTTGTTGCGGTGGTACGGCGCCGCGATCGCCCGATGCTTCGTCCCGGCGATCGTCCAGGCACCGATATCGACGCCGGCCATGACCTGACCGGGGGGCAGCGTGGCAAGGCGGTCGATGACGGCCGAAAGGTCGCAGGCGCTTGCGGTGGCAGCGGCCGATTTCGGCGCGATTTGCCCCGCGATCAGCGGATAGCTGAGTCCGGTGCCGGCGATCCACAGCGCCAGCACCGCGGGCAGCCGTGCCCGCGCGCGTTGTTCGGCGAGCAGAATCGCCAGCGGCACGACCGCCAGCGCCGCGCCGACATACACGCCGCGCAACTGCGCCAGCGTGATCGCCATCGCCGTCGCCTGATAGGGGAGCAACATCCACCAGTCGCCGCCGCGCCGCCACGCCAGCCATCCGCTGGCGGCCAGCCCGGCGATCAGCAGCCCGGCATAGGCGATCGCCTGTGCGGCCGGAGCGGCGAACAGCGGCTGCGCCTCGCTCACCTGCGCCAGCCACAGCCGCACGAGCAGCGGATCGACGTCGCCATAGGGGCCCGACAGGCAAGGTCGCGCGGCGGGCCAGGCCAAAACCGCGAGCGCTCCGCCGGTTGCCGCCAGAAGCGCAAACCGGCGACGCTCGACCCGCCCAAGCGCGGCGAACGCAAGCGCGCCCGCGATAGCTACTGGAGCCAGCGGCGCGATGGTGTCGCAGGCGCCGCCGTGCCCGGCGAGCGGCAGCAATGCGAGCAGGCCGAAAGCGACCGCCAGGCCGAAGCCCGTCTGGCGATCCCGTTCGCCGCGCAGCCAGCCGATGACGACGATGGCCCCCGTCACGACGGCGAACGGCAGCGTCTCCAGCCCGATCGCCGCGCCAGCCGCCACGGCGACACCGGCAATCGCACCGGAACGGAGGCTCGGCGGCGAAAGCAGCGCGCGGACCTGGACCAGCACCAGCAGCAATTGCAGGCCGTGATGGTCGATCCGCCCCGGAAGGAACAGGCTGGAGGCGGGATAGGCGAGAGCGGCGAGCACCAGTGCCGTCCCGGCGGCGGCGGGTGCGATCCGGCGGGTGATGCCGTGCGTCAGCGCCAGCAGCGCGGCGAACTGGACGATCGGCCAGGCGACGACGGCGGCGATCTCCGCCCCCGCCTGTCCCGTGAACGGGCGCAGCATCAGGATCAGCGCGGCCGGCACGAGGTCGCCGATCCGCGACCAGTGCATCGCCAGGCCACCGGCCAGCCGGTGCTGCGACACATCGGCGAAACCCTGTCCCGTGATCCAGTCTCGCACCTGTTGCAGGCGCATCGCGTCGTCGGTGTCGGGCAGCCGCAGGCGGCTGAGGTTCGTCCAGTCGCTGACCGTCCATGCCGCACCCAGCAGGCAGGCGAGCAGCGCGGCCCACAGGTGCGGCGAACGGAAGAAACGGGCGGTCATCGCACCCGGCTTAGCGGGCGATGGTTAATGCCCCGTCAGTCCAGCCGATACAGCGCGCTGTTCCCCGCCCCCCAGACCTGGCCGGGACGCGGGGCGGGGCGATCGGGCAGGTTGACGAGCCACAGATAATCGAACGCGTCGCGCGGCAGCATTGCCAGGCGCCGCGTCAGCGCCGCGCCGCCATCGCATGGCAGAAGCTGCGACGGGTCCGCCTCGAACGGGTGCGCGGCAGGGTAACGGACGGTCAGCAACGAGGCGCCGATATCGGGCCATTGATCGTTGACGAAGGCCCGCCTGCGCGCGGTAGCGAGGCCGCCGATGTGATCCAGCCGCGCCATCCGCCAGGGCTCGGCACATTCGGGCGAAACGAACAGCGCGATCCGCGCACCTTCTGGCACATGCGCCAGCGCGGCGAGTTCGCGGTCCTGCCGCTCGCCGGCCAGTACGAGGCTGGCGGCGGTCGCGCCGGTGCGGCTGACCAGGAGGGCGAGGCCCAGCATCGCCACGGTGCGCGCCTGCCGGGGATCGGCCGGGGCCAGCGCGACGAGTGCGAGCGCGAGGACGAAGGGCGCGGCGCGCATATCGGCGAAAGCAGATCCCATCAGCCAGGTCGGCAGCGCGAGGAAGGCCGCGAACAGTGCCGCCGCCGCCCAGCCGATCGGCCCCGACAGCCGCCCCTTGCGGATGCCATAGACCAGGACAGCGAGCGTCACGATCAGGCTGGCGATGTCGAGCGCGGCCCAGCGATCACGCAAGATCATCAGCACAGCCAGCAGCTTGGCCTCGATATCGAGAAAGCCGAAGGTCTCGCCCCCGCTTGCCGATCGCCACAGCAGCATCAGCGGCAAGGGGGCAGCGAGCGGCAGGCAGGCGAGTGCAGCCGCGAACGGCCGGCGGGTCCGCGCCCAATCGGCCGCGAAGCCAGCGAGCGCGAGCACAGCCCAGCCGAACGCATGCGCGCTCCACACGATCAGGGCGATCGGCACGAACACGGCCGGGCGCCAGCGGTTGCCAGCCATGAACAGCCACAATGCGAGCGCGTTGAGCGCCAGCCCCATCGCCAGCGCGAAGTTCAGGAAGCCGGTGTGCAGCGCGTGGTTCCACACCAGCGGCAGCGCGACCAGCGCATAGGGGCTGACCTGGCCATGCGCGGCGCGCGACAGGGTGAGCAGGCCGATAGTTGTGAGAGCGACCGCCAGCGCAACGGCAATCCTGACCGCCGCTTCCAGACCGATCGCGGGCCCAAGCAGCGCGACCAGCATGTCCGCGCCGAGATTCCCGACCGGTCGCCACTGGAAGCCATACCATTGCCCGAGCGGCCCGGCGCCGCCGTCCAGCATCACGCGATACCGCCCGGCGTGGCCGAGCAGATCGGTCAGTGGTGGAAAGTCCGGCCAGGCGAGCGGCGCGCAGGCGATGAGTGTCGCGACGGTGGCGAACCACCGCGTCTGCCACCATTCGCCAGCCTGCCCGCGCATGGCGAGCGGACTAGCGCAAAATGGTTAACGCCTATCGATCGCGCCGGCCGAGCAGGCGCAGGCGCAGCGCGTTGAGCTTGATGAAGCCGGCCGCGTCGCGCTGGTCATAGGCGCCCTGATCGTCCTCGAACGTCACCACCTTCTCGCTGTAGAGCGTGTTGGGCGACTTGCGGCCGGTGATGATGACATTGCCCTTGTACAGCTTCAGGCGAACGGTGCCTGCGACCTTTTCCTGGCTGTGGTCGACGGCGGCCTGAAGCATCTCGCGCTCGGGCGAGAACCAGAAACCGTTGTAGACCAGTTCGGCATAGCGCGGCGCGAGTTCGTCCTTCAGGTGTGCGGCGCCGCGATCGAGCGTGATCTGCTCGATGCCCCGGTGCGCCAAATGGTAGATCGTACCGCCCGGCGTCTCGTACATGCCGCGCGATTTCATGCCGACGAAGCGGTTTTCCACGAGATCGAGACGCCCGATGCCGTGCTTGCGGCCAAGGTCGTTGAGCGCCGCCAGCAGGGTAGCCGGGCTCATCGCCTGGCCGTTCAGCGCGATGCCGTCGCCGCGTTCGAAATCGATCGTGATCGTCTCCGGCTGATCGGGGGCATCTTCCGGGTTGACGGTGCGCGAATAGACGTAATCGGGCACCTCGTCCCACGGATCCTCCAGAACCTTGCCCTCGCTGGAGGTGTGCAGCAGGTTGGCGTCGGTCGAGAAGGGGGCCTCACCGCGCTTGTCCTTGGCGACGGGAATCTGGTGCGCCTCGGCGAATTCGATCAGCCTGGTACGGCTGGTCAGGTCCCATTCGCGCCACGGCGCGATCACCTTGATGTCGGGGTTGAGCGCGTAATAGCCGAGTTCGAAGCGGACCTGATCGTTGCCCTTGCCGGTCGCGCCGTGGCTGACGGCGTCGGCATTGACGAGCTTGGCGATCTCGATCTGGCGCTTGGCGATCAGCGGTCGCGCGATCGACGTGCCGAGCAGGTACAGCCCCTCATACAGCGCGTTCGCCCGCATCATCGGGAAGACGTAATCCTTGACGAATTCCTCGCGCAGATCGTCGATGAAGATGTGCTCGGGCTTGACGCCGGCCATCTCCGCCTTGCGGCGCGCGGGCTCCAGCTCCTCGCCCTGGCCCAGGTCGGCGGTGAAGGTTACGACCTCGCAATTATAGGTCTGCTGCAACCACTTGAGGATGACGGAGGTGTCGAGGCCGCCGGAATAGGCGAGGACGACACGCTTGATGCTGGAATCGGTCATGCGCGGGCCTTTAGGCGGCGGGCGCGCGGCGAGCAACTTTACGCTGGCGCCCGCTGCGCTATTGTCGGGCCACAAGACAGGAGAGCATGTATGAAACCGGTCGCGTTCCTCGCCCTCACCTCAGCCATCGCCATTTTCGCCGCACCGGCGCTCGCCCAGTCGGGCAAGCCGATGACGAAGGCCGATTTCGAGAAACAGCAGACCAGCAAGTACAAGCGCTATGATGCGAACGGCGATGGCACCGTCACCGCCGACGAATTGATGAAGACCCGCCCGAACCGCGCCGACGGTTCGGCCTGGACGCTGGAGGCGACGCAGAAATGGCTCGCGCGCCGCGACGCCAACGGCGATGGCACGGTGACGGTGGTCGAAGCGGTCGCGTTCGAGATGCCGCGTTTCGACAAGATGGATGCCAACAAGGACGGCAAGGTCACCGCCGACGAACGCGCGAGCGAACCGAAGTAGGGAGCGGGCCGCATGGCGGAAATCAAGACCCGGGCGGCCGCGATCTCGCCGGCGGATTTCATCGCCGCCGTACCCCATCAGGTACGGCGCGCCGACGGTGCGGCGGTCTGCGCGATGATGGAGCGGTTGACTGGCGAGCCGCCGGTGATGTGGGGGCCGTCGATCATCGGCTTCGGCCGCTACCATTATCGCTACGCCAGCGGGCACGAAGGCGACATGTGCCGAATCGGCTTCTCACCGCGATCGGCGCATCAGGTGCTCTACGTCGGCGGGTTCCCCGAATATGACGCGCTGCTCGCGCGGCTCGGCAAGCACAAGACGTCGAAGGCGTGCCTGTACATCACCAAGCTTGCCGATGTGGACCTAGGCGTTCTCGAGGAGATCGTGCGCCGGTCGTGGGAGGCGGCGCGGGATGTGGATCACTGCGCGGTGTGTTGAGGTTTCCCGCGCGGGCGATCGCTATCCGGCGCGGGCGATCAGCCGCTGTGCCTGCACCAGGTGCGGCCGGTCGATCATACGCCCGTCCAGGCTGAGCGCGCCGGCGCCGGGATTGGCGTCGAAAGCGGCGACGATGGCGCGGGCATGAGCCAGGGCTTCGTCCGAGGGGGTGAAGGCGGCGTTGATGACGCTCACCTGCGCGGGGTGGATCGCCATCATGCCGGTGAAGCCGTCGCGGGCGCCGGCGCGGGCATAGGCGGCGAGGCCGTCGAGGTCGCGGAACGCGGGATAGACCGTCTCGATCGGCGCGACGCCCGCCGCCGCCGCGCCGAACAGCGTGAGCGCGCGGACCATCTGGTAGGGCGCGGTATAGCGGCCATCGTCCTCGCGGCTCGCCTCGGCGCCGATCGCCGCGGGCAGATCCTCCGCGCCCCAGGTCAGGCCGGCGAGGCGGGCGGGGGCGTCGGCATAGCTGCCGAGCTGGAACACGGCGCGGGCGGTTTCACTGGCGATCGGCAGGATCGGGGCGGTGCGGTCGCCGCGTTCGGCAAGCCGCGCGTCGAGATCGAGCACCGATGCGCTGCCTTCGGCCTTGGGCAGCACCCAGCCGCTGGGTCGCGCCGGCGCGACGGCGTCGAGATCGGCGTCGGCCAGGCCGCTGTCGAGCGGATTGACCCGCACGAACAGCGCGACGTCGCGGCCGTGGGCGGCGAGGAACTCGGCGATCATCCCCCGGGCGGCGGGCTTGGCATCGGGAGCGACGGCGTCCTCGAGATCGAGGATCAGCGCGTCGGCGCCGGAGGAAAGCGCCTTTGCCATCCGGTCGGGCCGGTCGCCGGGAACGAAGAGCAGCGAGCGGAGGCGCAAGGGGTCGGTCATTCAGATTCCCGCATACCATTCATAATCGGCGACATCCTCCCAATAGCCGCCCTTGCCGCCGAAGACAGCGTCGAGTGAGGCGACGGCCTCGATCCGCTCGACATATTTGGCGTGCTTGTAGCCCAGTTGCCGTTCGACACGCAGGCGGACGGGGGCGCCGTGCGGCACGCCGATCGGCTGGCCATTGAGCATCCAGGCGAGGATCGTCTGGGGGTGGAAGGCATCGACCAGGTCGATGCTCTCGTAATAGGGCCGCCCGCCAAGCCGGTCGGCGCAGTGGAAGACGATGTAGCGCGCGGCAGGAAGCAGCCCGGCGAACCCGAGGATCGGCTGCAGCCGCGGGCCGGTCCACTGGCCGATCGCGCTCCATCCCTCGACGCAGTCGTGCCGGGTGATCTGGGTGCGCGCCGGCATCGCCCGGAGATCGGTAATCGACAGCGCGAGCGGCCGGGCGACGAGGCCATCGACCCTGATCCGCCAGTCGGCGAAGTCGCGGGCGGCGTGGGCGTTGTAGCCGACCGTGTCCGGGTTGCGCGTGCCGTTCGAGCGGAACACCGGCGACATCTGGTCGGGGCGGAATTCGCGGGCCAGTGCGGTGCGATCGGTCAGCCCGCGCTGGAGTGCGAAGTGCGCGTCCTCCCCGGCGCGCAGCACGCGGCGGCCGATCGCGCTGTTGCCCACTGCGTCGCAGCCGGCGAGCAGCCCGCCCGCGCCGACCACCAGCGCGCTGCGCCGCGTCAGGATCATTCGGGCACCCGCCACTTGCCGGTCAGCATCGACCGCACCTCGTTCCACGGCCCCGCCAGGATGACGAGCGCGAGGTGGACCACCAGGAACGCCGCCAGCGCGATCGCCACGATGAAGTGGATCGACCGCGCCGACTGACGCCCACCGAACAGGTCGACCAGCCAGGGCCACGCCGCGTTCATCCCCGGCGACATGGCGAGGCCGGTGAAGATCAGCAGCGGCAGGGCGACGAAGATCACCGCGACATAGGCGAGCTTCTGGAGGACGTTGTAGGCGCCGGGGCTTGCCGGGTCGTGGAAGTGCAGGGCGGCATGTTCGGCCAGATCATGCGCCAGCGTCGCGGGGGCCAGGTCGCGTGCCCGGACGCGCAGGTCGCGCTGGAAATGGCGGTTGAGCAGGCTGGCGACCATGTATGCCGCCAGCGCGAAGGCGAGGACCAGTGCGAAGAGCAGGTGCCAGCGCCGGGCGAGCGCCAGGTTGTAGGTCGACGGGATGGTCAGCCAGCCGGGCACTCGCCCGCCGTCGAACACCCAGGCCACGCGGAACCACGGCGTATCGAAGTTCGCGCCATACTGACCCCAGTAGAGCTGCGGATGGGCGTTGAGGATCATCAGCCCGCTGCCCAGCAGGATGATGACGCTCACCGCCGTCACCCAGTGCCACAGCCGCGTCGCGAGGGCATGGCGGTGGAGGATGCGCGGCCGGTCCATCGGCGGCGAGCCTAGCCGTTCAGCCGTAGGCGCGCCAGAAGAACACCGCGGTCGTCGCGCCGGTCACAGCGAGCGTCCACAGCCGCACCGCGACCGGCGAAAGCCGCTTGCCCACCGCCGCGCCCAGCCAACCGCCGAGGATGCCGCCCGCCAGCATCGGCAGGCACGCCCACCACGCCACCATGCCGAAGCCGATGAACACGAAGGCGGCGGCGAAATTGGCGACCGCCAGCATCAGCGTGCGCGGCGCGAACATCGCCCGCGGCGTGACGTGGGCGAGCAGGCCGTAGACCGCGGTGGTGATGAGCCCGACGCCGCCGCCGAAATAGCCGCCGTAGATGCCGAGGAAGACTTGCGACACGATCAGCGTGCGGGCGCCGATCGTCACGCGGGCGTGGAGCCAGGCCGCGGCGCGCTTGCCGGCCAGCATCACGAGGAAGGCGAACAACAGCAGCCACGGGATGATGAGATCGAACGCACGGCTGGGCGTCAGCACCAGCAGCACGCTGCCGGCGAGGCCGCCGACGAAGGTGATCGCCGCGAGCGTCCGCCAGCCGACGCCGCCCAGGGACCCGAGTTCGTCGCGATAGGCCAGCGCGCTCGCCCCGGCGCCCGGCAGCAGCGCGACATTGGAGGTCGCGTTGGCGATGTTGGCGGGCAGGCCGAGCGCGATCAGCGCGGGCAGCGTCGCGAAGGTGCCGCCGCCCGCCAGCGCGTTCATCGCCCCGCCAACGATGCCGGCAGCGAAGGCGAGGGCGAGGAGCGGGGTGAGGTCGGCCACGCGTGTGCTTTAGGGGTAGGTCGGAGATTGTCGAGCAGTCTGCTGGCGTTATTGATTTGTTGGAAATTCCCCATTATCTCCATGGCAATCGCACCCGCCCGGCCTATGTCCCACTGGGATATGCACACTGGGCGGGTCTTTTTTTTGTCGTGCGTTGTGCTCTACGCTGGCGGGCTGATGACCCATCCGTTTGATAAAGCCTCGCTCACCTACGCCCAGCAGATCAAGCATCTCCAAGCCAATGGCATGGAGATCGATGACGTAGCAATTGCCGAATATTGGCTCAAGCACGTCAGCTACTATCGTCTGAGCGCCTATTGGTTGTATTACGAGCGATCAAAAGCGGGGTCTGGCCCGCGCTTCCGACCCGGCACCCGTTTCTCCGATGTAACGGCGCTTTACGACTTCGATCGTAACCTGCGTCGTTGCGTGATGCGCGGCGCTGAGCATGTCGAGGTCGCGCTGCGCGGCAGTTGGGCCTATCAATTGGCGCAAGTTCAGGACGGACATTCATATCTCGACGCTTCTCTCTACGAAAATCGCGCCGAATTTCATCGGTGCCTAGCCAAGCTAGCTGGCGACGTCGGCACGTCCAATGAAACATACATCAAACATTATCGATCAACTTACGACAGCCCCGCGCTGCCGCCGGTCTGGATGGTGGCGGAGATGATGTCGTTTGGACAACTTTCGCGCTGGTACACGAACCTTTCCGATCGGGCGCTGCGAAATCGCATAGCGTTCGCGCTTGGCCTGCCGGAAGTCGTTCTGGTCCCGCTGGTGCGCCATCTGACAGATGTAAGGAATATCTGCGCCCATCACGGTAGGCTATGGAACAGGGGCTTTCTCAAGCCGCCGAAACTTGCCCAGAAACCGGTGCGGCTGAATGCGTCACTCGATTTAACTGCTACGCAGGCACCGGCGCGTTTGTACAACACGTTGACGACGATTGCCCATGTGATCGAGACAGTGGCACCCGATTCAAGTTGGGCGTCGGACATTGCCGCGCTGATCCGCGGACACCCCTCCGGCGATGTTGCCGCGATGGGATTTCCGACCGACTGGGACAATCGCCCCCTCTGGACATCAGTTTACCCCAGCGCCGCCTGCTTCTCCTCCGCCAGCCGGTCGAGGTCCGCGCGCGACTTGCGTTCCGCGCTCGTCTTGAGCTGGCCGCACGCCGCGTCGATGTCGCGCCCACGGGGCGTGCGGACGGGGGCGGAGATGCCGGCTTCGAACACGATGTTGCTGAACGCCTTCACCCGCTCGGGCGTCGAGGTGTCATAGGGCGCGCCGGGCCAGGGGTTGAACGGGATCAGGTTGACCTTCGCCGGCAGCTTGTATTGCTTGATGAGGCGGACGAGTTCGCGCGCGTCGGCGTCGCTGTCGTTCTTGTCCTTCAGCATGACATATTCGAAGGTGATGCGCCGCGCGTTGTTGGCGCCGGGATAGTCGGCACACGCCTGCAACAGCTGCTCGATGCCGTATTTGCGGTTCAAGGGCACGATCTCGTCGCGGATTTCCTTCGTCACCGCGTGGAGCGAGACGGCGAGGTTCACGCCGATCTCCTCGCCCGCGCGCGCCATCATCGGCACCACGCCCGAGGTGGAGAGGGTGATGCGGCGCTTGCTGAGCGCGAGGCCGTCGCCGTCCATCACGATCCTGAGCGCGTCGCGGACATTGTCGAAATTGTAGAGCGGCTCGCCCATCCCCATCATCACGATGTTGGTGAGCATCCGCCCCTCGGGCTGGCTGGGCCATTCACCAAGCGCGTCGCGCGCGAGCATCACCTGGCCGACGATTTCCGCCTGCGTCAGGTTGCGCACCAGCCGCATCGTGCCGGTGTGGCAGAAGCGGCAGTTGAGCGTGCAGCCGACTTGGCTGGATACACACAAGGTGCCGCGATCGGCGTCGGGGATGAACACCGCCTCGTAATCCTGGCCGTCGTCGGAACGCAGCAGCCACTTGCGGGTGCCGTCGCTGCTGACCTGCGCGGTGACGACTTCGGGGCGCGAGATGACGAAGCGCTGCTCCAGCCACGGGCGCAGCTGCTTCGAGATGTCGGTCATCAGCGCGAAATCGGTGACGCCGCGATTGTACATCCAGTGCCACAGCTGCTTGGCGCGCAGCTTCGCCTGCTTCGGTTCGAGCTGCGCCGTCTCCAGCGCCATGCGCAGATCGCCCTTCGACAGGCCGAGCAGGTCGATCCGCCCGTCGCTGCGCATCGGCAGCGCGCGCGGCACGGGCACGGGGTCGATGTGCCCGGGAATGGGCATGGGGGCGGCCGATCCTGTCTGCATGGACGCCGATATAGCCGATCGGGCGCGGTTTTTCTACCGGCCGCGCATCAGACGCGGGCACACCCCACCGCGGCGGCGTCGATCGCGGTGGCGGCGCCTTTCAGCGCATAGGTGTCGGCGAAGGGCTGGCCGGCGGCGGAGACGCTTTCGACGCTCATGCTGCGGCCGCCGCGCATCGCCGTGACGATCGCGCGGTCGGTGGCGGGATCGGGGGACCAGGCATCGACCGGGCCGGCGAGAAGTTCGAAGCGGCGCTCGCCGATCGACAGCGTGACCTTGGCCGCCGACGCGCGCGGGCGGCTGAGGCGGGCGTGGAACTGGTTGCGCGCCGCCGTGCCGGGCCAGGTCGCGACGCTAGCGAAGGGGCGGGTGGGGCGGGTACGCCCGAGCGGCTCGGCGATTGCGAAGCAGCGCTGCGGCGCCGCGTCACGGAACGCGCCCCACGCCTCGAACGTGCCGAGCGAGCGGCGACCTTCCGCCGCCGCCTGAAGGGCGAGCGCGAGCAGCAGGCTCATGTCGGCGTCTCGCCCGCGCCGGTGCCACGATGGACGATCGTCTCCCGGCCGTGCTCGATCATCGCGATCGATCCCTGCGGCAGGTTCGCGGCGACGGGGGCGTCGAAGCCGGGGAGTACGTCCTGGCCGGTCATCACCCCGCGCAGCACGCGGCTGGACATGCCGTGCATGATGACCAGCCGGTCGCCGGGATCGTCGTCGGTATCGGCGAGCCATAGCGCGACCCGCGCGGCGATCGCGTCATACCATTCGCCGTCCTGCGGCGCGCGGGTGTAGAGGCCGTGGGCGCGATCGACGAAGTCGCCGGCCTCTGCGATGACGTCGCGGTAATAGCGACCGCTCCACGCGCCCATGCCGATCTCGACCAGGCGGGGATCGGTGCGCGCGGCGTGCCAGTCGAGCTCGAGATGCTCGGCGATCACCGCCAGCGTCTGGAGCGCACGGCCGGCGGTCGATGCCCACATTGTCAGCTTCGGGCGCGGTCCGAGCAGGTCGCGCAGGGTTGCGCCCATCGCGTCGGCCTGGGCGAAGCCAGCGCGGGTGAGGGTGGTGTGCGGATGATCGCCCTGCATCCGTCCGGCGACGTTGTAGACGGTCTCGCCATGCCGGGCGACGAAGTCGCGCCCCAACCTCGATCGCCCTGGTTCCATCGCGCCCCGTTTCAACCCCCTGTGGCGCAAAAGCAACGGATTTCCGCGTTTATCTGAGGTTCATGCAACCCCGGCGGCCACTCCCTAGTTGCGCCAACCCCGGCAGTTTCCGGGTTGTTTGAATGGAGTTTTCTATGCGTAAGTTCATCGCCGTCGCCCTGATCGCCGGAACCGCGGCCACCCCCGCGCTGGCGCAGGACGTGAACCCGACGTTCACCGGCCCGCGTATCGAGGCGACGCTGGGCTATGACCATGTCGGCGCCGGCAGCAGCGTGAGCAACAACAACGGCCGCGACGACCAGAAGATCGACGGCCTACTGTACGGCGGCGGCATCGGCTATGATTTCGCGGCGGGCGGCGTCGTGCTGGGCGTCGAGGGCGAGATCACCGGATCGACCGCGAAGAGCGATCGCCAGCCGTATACGACCGACTTCGGCTTCGGCCGGGTGTCCGCCGGCCGCGACCTCTATGCCGGCGCGCGCGCCGGCATCCTCGCCTCGCCGAACACGATGATCTATGTGAAGGGCGGCTACACCAACGCCAAGCTGAACGTGCTGGCGGGTAACACGACGACCACCACCGACACCGGCTTCAAGCTGGACGGCTGGCGTGCGGGCGCGGGTGTCGAGCGTGCGGTGGGCGGCAACAGCTTCGCCAAGCTCGAATACCGCTATTCGAACTACAACGACGCGCGGATCACCTACCCCAGCGGCGCGACCAGCGGCCGGTTCGACATCGATACCGACCGTCATCAGCTGGTGGCGAGCTACGGCATACGATTCTGACGCGGGCGCCCTGCGATTGCGCGAGCAATCGCAGGAGACGCCACGTCGGGCGGCAGGGCGGCGCAGCCGCCCTGTCTGAACGGCGTGGCGCCCCTCGCGGCATCGAAAATTGCTGTGGATCGAAGGGCCGGAGCCGCTTGCTCCGGCCCTTTTCCGTCCGCTAGGGTGAGAATCGGCACAATTGCCACCGGTCGCGAGTCTGCAGCTGGGGCGTCCGGGGGTTTGAAGGCATGAAGGCGACGATCGAACGCGCGACCCTGCTCAAGGGGCTGAGCCACGTCCAGTCCGTGGTCGAGCGGCGCAACACGATTCCCATCCTGTCGAACGTGCTGATCGAGGCGTCGGGAGAGGGCAGCATCCGCCTGATGGCGACCGACCTCGACCTGCAGGTCGACGAGACGGTGGCGGCTGCGGTCGACCAGCCGGGGACGACGACCGTCAGCGCGCACACGCTGTTCGATATCGCGCGCAAGCTGCCCGAAGGATCGCAGGTCGAGCTGGCCGCGGCCGAGGGGCGGCTGTCGATCCGCGCGGGACGGTATAATTCGTCCCTGCCGACGCTGCCGCGCGACGATTTCCCGGTGATCGCGGAAGGCGAGTTGCCGACCACGTTCGAACTGCCGGCCGAAACGCTGAAGCAGATCATCGACAAGACCCGTTTCGCGATCTCCACTGAGGAGACGCGCTATTATCTGAACGGCATTTTCCTGCACACCGCCGATGACGGCGGACAGCCCGTGCTGAAGGCGGCGGCGACCGATGGCCATCGCCTCGCCCGCGTCACCGTGCCGCGCCCGGACGGGGCGGAGGCGATGCCCGACGTGATCGTGCCCCGGAAGTGCGTGGGCGAACTGCGCAAGCTACTCGACGAGGTGGACGGGTCGGTCGGCGTGTCGCTGTCGGGCAGCAAGATCCGGTTCGACCTGGGCCAGGCGATCCTGACGTCGAAGCTGATCGACGGCACCTTCCCCGATTATTCGCGCGTCATCCCGACGGGCAACGACAAGCTGCTCAAGCTCGATCCGCGCGCCTTCGAGGAAGGCGTGGACCGCGTCTCGACGATCGCCAGCGAAAAGACCCGCGCGGTCAAGATGGCGGTCGATCGCGACAAGATCACCCTGTCGGTGACCAGCCCGGAAAACGGCGCCGCGGTGGAGGAAGTGCCTGGCGAATATGCCGCGCCGGGCCTCGAGATCGGCTTCAACAGCCGCTATCTGCTCGATATCCTTGGCCAGATCGAGGGCGACACGGTGGAGGTCCACCTGGCCGACGCCGCCGCGCCGACGCTGATCCGCGAGAACGACAAGGCGCCGGCCCTGTACGTGCTGATGCCGATGCGGGTCTGAGGTCGGGCGAGAACGGCAAGCGGGCATACCGGTCGGTGCGCGCAAGCGCATGCGAAAGCCCGGCCGGCGCCACGCCAGCGGCGACCGACGATTCTGGCGTCACCCGAGTCGGGCATTTCCTGAAGTCCCGACCGTTCGGTGTTTGGTCCCGGCATGTGATGGCTGGGTTTGACGATGAATGCGTCTGGTTTTTATTTTCAGAGCGCGTCGATGGCCTCATATGGGGATATGGACTTCAAGGCCCTGAACTGCCTGGCGAAGTTGTAGGCTATCAGCCAGTCAGCGACGTGCCGTCGCAGTTCCTGGATCGAAGCACAATGCAAGGACTTGGTCGTTGCGCCCTTGATCGTCCTGACCATTCGTTCGGCCTGGCCGTTGATCCAGGGGTGGTAGGGTTTCGTGAGGTGATGCTCGATGCCGTTGCCTTGGCAGCGGCGGCCGAAGATGCGGCCGATCCAGGTATGCGAGACGCCCTGGCAACGATCGACCCGCTGCACGCCATTGTCGGTCAGGATGGTGTGGATCGGGTAGGGCACGGCCTTGATCAGCATCATGAGGAACGCGGCTGCCGCCAGCCTGGTCGCTCTGCGATAGATGCGGGCGCAGACCAGCTTCGAGGTCCGGTCTACGGTGACGGACAGGAAGCCTTTGCCACCCTCGTAGCGTAACCTGGCGATGTCGATGTGGAAGTAGCAGATCTCTCTCGTAAGCTTTGAATTTCTTGGGCTTGTCGCGGTCGGCCTTGGGCAGGCGGCATGATGCCATGCCGTTGCAGGCAGCGGTGCAAGGACGAGCGCGTCAGCTGCGGGATCACGTCCCTCAGTGCGACGAAGACGTCATCCAGGGGGGCCGAGCTTGCACGCACAGCGCAACAATGGCTGCCTCCTCCATCGGCGAGAGCACTGCGCTGCGGCGTTCCTTCGGGTCCATCGGCAAGTCTCTTCTACCGACTGCCGATGCCGCCACTTCAGGACGATCTCCTCGTTGATCCCGTACCGCTTCGCGAGGCTCGCGACCGAAGTTTGCGATCGCTGTAGCTCGCCTCAAATGGCGTGTGTGGTCTTGGCGCTCCCTTGACGTACCTCGCCCATAGCTCCCTCCGCCAAAACTACACCATCACATGCCGGGACCAAACACCCAGGGTCACCGCACATAGGACGCGCCGTTCACGTCGAGCACCGCGCCGGTCATCGACGCCGGCGCATCGAGCGCCAGCCAGCGCGCCATTTCCGCCACCTCGTCGGGCATCGCGACGCGGCCGAGCGGGATGTCGGCGAGCAATTTGTCGCCGCCGCGGCTCGCCAGATAATCGTCCGCCATCCCCGTCATCGTGAAGCCGGGGCAGATCGCGAACGCCAATATGCCGGCGGCGGCATTGCCCCGCGCGATCGATTTCGTCATCGCGACCATCCCGGCCTTCGACGCCGCATAATGCCAGTGCGCGGGCGAATCGCCGCGATAGGCAGCGCGGCTGGCGACGTTGACGATCCGCCCGCCGCCCCCGCGATCCTGCCAGTGGCGCACCGCAAGCCGGCACAGCTCGGCCGACGCGGTCAGGTTGATGCGCATCGTCCGGTCCCAGCCCGCGGCCCAGGCATCGTCGTCGAGGTCTATCGGATTCGCCTCGAACACGCCGGCATTGTTGACGAGCACGTCGATGCGGCCGTCGAGCGCATCGAGCGCGCGTGCCCACAGGTCGCGCGGCGCCGCGGGATCGGCGAAGTCGGCGGGAAGCCCGCTGGCGGTCGCCTGCCACGCGACGCGCGCGCTGCTCGCTTCGAGGGACTGGACGACGGCGGCGCCGATCCCGCGCGACGCTCCGGTGACGAGGATGTTTATCATGCGCCCGCCTACCACTCCGCCCGCCCTGGACGAAACCGGTAAAGACGGATGACGCCTACGCCGCGTCGGACTGGACGAAGCCTTCCGCCGACTGGCGCAGGCTCGCCAGCGTCTCGTCGATCCGGCGGAATTCATATCCCAGCGCCTCGATGTCCGTCGCCACATTCTCCGTATCCTCGCGGATGGCGGCGATGGTGGCGGACATGGAATCGGCGGCGAGCGCGGTCTCATCGACCGATGCGGTGATCGCGGTCACCGTGGTCGCCTGCGCCTCCATCGCGCTGCGGATGCGGTCGGCGGACGTCTGCACTTCCGCGACCGTCGTCTTGATGCTGGCGTTGGTATCGACGGTCACGCGCGTCGCCGACTGGATCGCCGCGATCTTCGCCGCGATATCGTCGGTTGCCCGCGCCGTCTGGTTCGCCAGGCTCTTCACTTCCTGCGCCACCACCGCGAAGCCGCGTCCCGCATCCCCGGCGCGCGCCGCCTCGATC
The DNA here is from genome assembly GCF_035910975.1 of Sphingomonas sp. GTDB lineage: Bacteria > Pseudomonadota > Alphaproteobacteria > Sphingomonadales > Sphingomonadaceae > Sphingomonas. The sequence goes on along the minus strand of NZ_JAMHWM010000029.1, from coordinate 1,082,763 downwards.
GTCGCATTGAGCGCCAGCAGGTTGGTCTGCCCCGCGATGTCGCGGATCAGCCCCAGGATCGATTCGATCGACTTGGCATGGTCGGACAGCGTCTCGCTCATTCCCACCGCCTCGCTCGCCTGCCCGGACGCCCGCGTCGCGATCTCGGCCGCCGCCTCCACCTCGGCGCGTGCATCCTCGATCGCGCGGATCAGCCCGGCCGCCGTCTGCGCCGCCTCGCGCATCGCCACCGCCGACTGTTCCGCCGCCGCCGCAACCTCGCTCGTCTTGCCCAGCATCCCTCGCGCCGCCAGCGACGTCACCCCCGCCTGGTCGCGCAGCGCGACACCCTGCTGCGACGCCTGCTCGATCGTTCCCGCGATCGACTGGCGAAAATCGACGGCCAGCCGCTCGCGGCTCGCGCGCTCGTCGTGCTTGCGATAGAGCAAGTAGATTGATCCGGTGATGTCGCTTTCCAGGCTGGTCAGCCGCATCAGCACGTCGATCATCGACGGCAGTCTCGGGTCGCCGTGCGGTACGCGCCGCAACAGCACGTCGAGCGCGACGCGGTCGCTGGCGCAGATCATCGATCGCAGCGCCATCTGGCGCACGCCCGCCGCATAGGCCGCGCCCACCGAGCGTTCGATCGATTCGACCCAGCCGATCTCGCGTGTTTCCAGGAAGCGCTTGCGCAGGAATTCGACGCCCAGATCGACCATCTTGCGCGTCTCGTGTGGCGCCCAGTCGCGCTCGTCGGCGAATCCGGCCAGCCATTGCTCCCAATAGGCGGCGGCGACCGACTGCACCTCGGGCTCGATCACCTCCCACACCGCGCGCGCGGCGTCGAACAATGCAGCGTCGAAGCCGAACACGCGAAGACGCGTGGCAAGATCGATCTGGGCGGCGAGCGAACCGACGGGCGGCGTGGAATGGGTCAAGGCGGTCTCCATGGCGCGGGGCCGGTAATCCCCCGCACGATCCGCCGTTTCGAGTAGCGCCTGAAGGTTAAACGCCGGTTAGCCTTGACGGATTTTGGCGTCCGCGACGATCAGCCGCGTCGCCGGTTCGGGCAGGTCGGCGAACAGCCCCGGCTCGGTCCCGGTCAGCCACACCTGACCCACCCCGGCGAGCGCGGCGAACAGCGCGGCGCGGCGCGTGGGGTCAAGGTGCGCGGCGACCTCGTCGAGCAACAGCACCGGCGGCCGCCCGGTGCGATCGGCGACCAGCGCGGCATGGGCGAGCACGATGCCGAACAACAGGGCCTTCTGTTCGCCGGTGGAGGATTGCGCGGCCGCCTGCCGCTTGTCGACGTGGGTGACGATCAGGTCGCTGCGATGCGGCCCGGCGAGCGTCCTGCCGGCCGCGGCGTCGCGCCCGCGCGCCTGCGCCAGCAGGCGGGCGAGATCCCCCTCCTCTCCCCCCTCGATCGCCAAACCGGCGCGCGCGAAGCCGCCGGGCGCCTCGGCCAGCCGTTCGCCCAGCGCGCCGAGGGTCGCGCGGCGCGCGGCGACGATCGCTTCGCCATGCTCCGCCATCGCCGTCTCCAGCGCGGCCAGCCATTCGGCATCGGGCACCCCGTCTTCAGACAGCAGGCGGTTGCGCGCGCGCATCGCGGCCTCGTAGCGCGCAGTCTGGCGCGCATGGCCGGGGTGGAGCGCCAGCGTCAACCGGTCGAGGAAGCGTCGCCGCTCCGACGCCGGTTCGACGAACAGCCGGTCCATCGCCGGGGTCAGCCATAGGATGCTCAGCCGCTCGGCGAGCGCGGTGGCGGGCGCGGTGGCACCGTTGATCCGCACGATCCGCCGTTCGGGCGCGCTCGCTACCGTGCCCGTGCCGACCGTGTCGCCGTCGGCCAGCGTCGCGGCGATGCCGAAGCCGCCCGCTCCACCCTGCCGCGCGACGTCGGACAATGCAGCCCGGCGCAGGCCACGGCCCGGCGCGAGCAGAGACACGGCCTCCAGCACGTTGGTCTTGCCCGCGCCATTGTCGCCGGCGAGCACGACGAAGCCCGGCCCCGCGTCGATCGTCGCGGCGGCATGGTTGCGGACATCGGTGAGGACCAGGCGGGCGAGCATGTCGGCACGCCCTTACGCGATCCTCAGATCGCCTGCACGCCCTTCGCGGCCAGCACGGCCTGCGCCTTGCGATACAGCACCGGCTCGGCGATGTTCAACCGGCGGCGCGCGGCGTCGAGCGGCTCGGCCAGCAACGCCTCATAATCCTCGCCCGACAGCCACTTGGCCCGCTTGCCGTGGCGATAGCCCTCCAGCACCGCCTTCAGCACCGCGGTATCCTTCGTCACCGACAGGCTCTTCATCGCGCCCATCGCCCCGATCGCCGCCCAGCCCAGCCCGCCTGTCTGCGCATAGGAAAAGGCGACGAGGCACAGCTCGCCCAGATGTTCCTCGGCGGTATAGCCGGTCAGTGTGTGCCAGATGTCGTGCATGTCGCGCTCGCGCCGCCCGAACCAGCTATAGGGATGGTCGTGGACGACCGCGTCGGGATCGGAATCGTTCATGCTGATGTCGGCCAGTCCCGCGGCCGAGAAGCCGGTGCGGTCGAGGAAGGCGCGATACGCCGCGCCGACCGTGCCCTCGGGCAGCCCGTCGAGCCACGTGCGGTCGCTGAAGCGCTCGGCCAGTTCGACACGCTGATAGGCCAGCCGCCCACCCTCGCGCGTCGCGATCAGCTTGCGAAAGCCCTTCTGGCTGGCATCGGCGTTGAGCGCGCGCATGATGCGAAAGACCTGCACCGTGTCGTCGCCGTTCGCCATCAGCTTGCGCAGCGCGCGCCATGCAGTGCCCCAGTCGCGCTTCAGCGGCGCGCCGGGATTGAACGACGCGCCCGTCACGCGGTCTTCCTGATCGACGCCGATGTCGATCGCCTGGCTGGCCATGACGCGAATCCTTATTTACAGCGATGTCAGTATCGTTGATCCAATGCCCGGAATCAAGGGGGGTTGTGCCAGGACCGATCGACATTCAGGTCAGACGCAGCCGAAAATAGTGGCTTTGCGTGACCCGGAGCGCAGCGTAGTTTCCGATACGTGAGCACCGGAAAATACGCGAAACCGCCATTTGCGCAGCCGAAACGGCCTGAATGTCGATCGTTCCCAGGCTGCGGGAACGTTGCCTGTCCTGCCGCCGTTATCGCCCGGTCCCGACGAAGGAATTGACCATGGCCCGCCAGCCCGCCGACCTGCCGATCCCCAGCGCACACACGCTCGGCCTACTGACGCTGGGCGCGGCGGCGATAGCGGGCAGCGCCTATCTGGCGCGGGCGCTGATGCGGCGCACATCCCGCGGCAACGCCCGCGAGCCGGAAGCGTTCAGGCCCGAGCCAACCGCTCCTGTACCGGACAGCGAGCGCGAGACGCCGCGGCCGGCGACGAGTTCAGCGTCACGGGGCTAGTTGTTCAGTCCTGGCATTTGGTGGATCGGATTGGCGATGAAGCGGTCTGGCTCTGAGGTCCAGATTTTGGCGATGTATTCATAGGGTGCAAGGCATAGAGGCAGTCATCCAGCGGCAGCAGGGTGTGCCGCCGGAATGCCACAACCATCGCCTCCTCGGCTTCGGACAAGGTGGTTGAATGAGGGGCCTTCGGCCCGGTCTTCAAATCCCCAACCGTTGCCCGTTTACGCCACTTCGCCACTGTCTTGGGGTTGATCCCGAGCTCCCGGCTCAGCGTCGCGAGCGAAGCTTGCGATCGCTGTATTGCCGCTCGGACGGCGTGCGTGGTCGTGGTGCTCCCGTGACGTACTTGCCCCATATGGTTTCCTTCCATTCCAACGAATGGATCGCACCATCAAACCATGGAATCAAACAGCTAGGTGGCGGGATCGCGCCGCCCCCGAGCGCCACGATTTCTGAAGTGCTAGGCCGCGCATAGCCGTCGCTGTTCGGTATCGATGGTTGCTGTTGGCCCGCGATTTCTGAAGTGCTAGGCCGAAATCGGCGGCCGACGCGGCGGCGGCGCCGTTGCTGTTGGCCCGCGATTTCTGAAGTGCTAGGCCTATCCGGCAACACATGCGGGTCTATAGGGCGTTGCTGTTGGCCCGCGATTTCTGAAGTGCTAGGCCCTTCGGGGATCGGATTCGTATCGACAATCAGTTGCTGTTGGCCCGCGATTTCTGAAGTGCTAGGCCTCGACCCAGTTGATCGTCGGTGCGATCATTGTTGCTGTTGGCCCGCGATTTCTGAAGTGCTAGGCCGCGAGGCCCCGCGGCTACGTGGAGCAGGGTGTTGCTGTTGGCCCGCGATTTCTGAAGTGCTAGGCCAAGGTCCATAATCGCCGCGATCTCATTCGTGTTGCTGTTGGCCCGCGATTTCTGAAGTGCTAGGCCCATCGAGTTAGCCACTTCCGCGTCTGTGGCGTTGCTGTTGGCCCGCGATTTCTGAAGTGCTAGGCCACATCGTCGTCCAATCGACACAACCGGCCGGTTGCTGTTGGCCCGCGATTTCTGAAGTGCTAGGCCGAATGAGAACCACCAATAATGGTTGTCCGCGTTGCTGTTGGCCCGCGATTTCTGAAGTGCTAGGCCCTTGTGCGGGCGCAGGTTAAAGCGCCGATCGTTGCTGTTGGCCCGCGATTTCTGAAGTGCTAGGCCGACGGCGGCGGTGGACCGGCTGGTCGACGCGTTGCTGTTGGCCCGCGATTTCTGAAGTGCTAGGCCCCCGATTGATCCGACGTGGGCGGCGGCGCTGTTGCTGTTGGCCCGCGATTTCTGAAGTGCTAGGCCGTTGATCCTGACCGCGACTCGGCTCGCCCTGTTGCTGTTGGCCCGCGATTTCTGAAGTGCTAGGCCGACCCCGCCGTCGTTTCGCGCCGCATCGCCGTTGCTGTTGGCCCGCGATTTCTGAAGTGCTAGGCCAGCCCGCCTTGACGCGCATGATCGCGGCCTGTTGCTGTTGGCCCGCGATTTCTGAAGTGCTAGGCCGCGACAATCCCGAACTGGTCGATGCCGTCAGTTGCTGTTGGCCCGCGATTTCTGAAGTGCTAGGCCGACGGATGCAACCAAACCCTTCTGATATTCGTTGCTGTTGGCCCGCGATTTCTGAAGTGCTAGGCCGGATGCGGCGTCAAATCGTTGTCGGACAACGAAAAAGTGCCACATCCGGTCTGGTTAAAAACGGCTGACGACTCAGAACAGCGCGAGTTGATCAGGGTTTTTGCGCGGTCGCTTGCGGCGCTGGCTCGAGAAGCGGACGATATTTTCATATTGCTTGTCCGTGAACGTCAGGACGTGGATGTCGCCCTTTTCGGGCAGATTACGCTCGATTCGTTTCAGGTGCGAATCGTAGCTGTCGCGCCCGTTGCAAAAGCGAGCATAGACCGAAAACTGGCTCATTTCGAATCCCTGGTCGAGCAGGAACTCACGAAATTTCGTGGCTTCGCGCGATTGCTGCCTGGTTCCGACGGGCAGGTCGAACATGACGAATATCCACATCAGCCGATAGCCGCTGAGATGCGCTCCATCGCTCACGCGTCCTCGAACGGGTCGAGTGGTCGGGTGAGCATGGTCCATCCCGCATGGGTCGGCGGAACGAACAGCGCCAGATCGGATGCGTTTCTTTCAAAGCTGCGGCCGAGCGACTGGGCCAGCCGCTGGGCGGCGACGGATACCGGCGACATCTCGTCGCCGATTCGCACGTCGAAGGCGATGAGCCGCGCGAAGCGGCGCTTGACGGCGGGATCGAGCACCTCGACTCCCTGGCCGATCAGCGCGACCACCAGCGCATCGACCAGTGGACGGAACGGCTCGACCAGGTCGTCGGCGAGCGCGAAGGCATTGCCGCGATTGGCGTGGAAGATGCCGATCGTCGGATGCAGCCCGGCTGCGATCACCGCCCGTGCGATCGTGGCGCGCATCACGGCATAGCCGTAGTTGAGCAGCGCGTTCGCCCCACCGGCCTCACGATCGCGGCGGAAGTCCGGGCCCATCAGCGCGGGCCAGTAACGACGCGCGGCCTGTGCTTCCAGATTGTCGGGATCGCCCGATCGCACGCGGCGCGCGATAAGGTCGAAGGCCGATGCCTCGGCCGCGCCTTGGAAGGCGAGCAGCGCGCCCTGCATCGTGATTTTGGCGCGGATGATCCGTTGCCACAGCTGTTTGGCGAGCGGCCGGCCGGCATCCCATTGCGCGCGCATCCGGGCACCCTGGGCATGGAAGCCGGCGATCGGCAGGGTGACCGCGACCGGGCTGTGGTGCGCGTTGCAGAACACGATCGGACTGCCGCGTTCGGCGAGTGCGGCGGCGAGGCTGCCGGTCCAGGTGCAGCCGTGCGCGTGGAGGATGACCGCGTGGACGTCGTCGAGCGCGATGCGGCCGACTTCGTCGCGCTCCTTCGCCACTACCAGAAAGCCGCGGTGCGACGACAGGTGCAACCCTTCGGTGGCGATATCGACGATCCGTTCCATCCGCCTTCCCCCTTGCCCGAGGCTAACGGGGGGCGGTTGGCAAGTCAGCGGGGGCCGGGATCGAAAATGCGCCCCAATGGATCGATCCGGACTTGACGGGCCTTGATTTTCTTCAAACCGCCGGAGGTTGGCGCGATGTATTTGAACGGATCCAGGTCGTTCGACATCGTGTCACGCGCCTTCAGATTGCCGCCCTCCTGCGGCGCGGCCAGCGTCACCTGCCCGCTCGCCGAAAACTTGACCACGCGCATGATCTCGATGGCTCCGGGAACCCGCTCGATCGCCACGGTATCGTTCTGCCGAAGATCCAGTATCTTCTTGGCAGCCGGATGCGGGCGAAGATCGCGATTGCCTGCCTGATGTGCCAGAAATGTAGAGATCGTGGTGTGTTTCCACGATCCGTCCGGCATCCGCCAGACTTGGAACCGGGCATTGGTGTTGCCTTTGTAGGCCTTGTACGCCCGACCTGCGGCATCACGAATGGGGATAACGTCCAGCGTGACTGTTCCCGCTCTTTCGCCCAGCACGCGGACCCGCTTTATACCTGCAAAAACGGGATGCTGATCCGTGAACCGGGCGATCGCCGATTCAAAATCCTTTCCGGCCAGTCCCGCGGTCCAATCCTGAAGCGCGCGCCGCAAGGCGCCATCACGTATTCTCTCGGGATCGACGACATCCTTGGGGGCAAGGCTGGTCAGCATGATACGCTTCACCACTACCGGTGTCTTGCCATCTGGTCCCATTTCGCCAGTCAGCCCATAGGCGGTGTCGTCGTGCAATTTGCCGGAGGTCGTATCGCGGTCCGGCGCGGGACGACCCTTGCGGCCGTGATCGGGCTTGTGGCTGACCGTCACGCTGAACAGCCGATCGCGCAACTGGTCGCGGAAACCCTCCCATGGGTGGTCGAGCCCTTCGAACAGCCGGTCGAGGTGCTTGTCTTCGGCTCGGCCCGCCGTACGGGCGATCCGCTGCATCAGGCTGCGCGTGGTCACCGCGACCACGGCAGCGTCGATCGCGTGGTGGCGGTGGTCGAGCCGGTTCTTGGGCGCGTTGCTGTGCTTGTTGTCGACGATGTTGTGATCTTGCAGGATGTCGTTCAGCCCCCACAGCCGCCGCAGCATCGCCGTCATGCGGCCGGGGATGACGTACACGCTGCCCTCGTCCTTGTCGGCATAGAGGCTGCCGAGATACTTGCCCGCCAGCCGCGACAGATATTGCGTATCGGTCAATTGGCGCGCGAGGAAGCCGCCGTCCTTCTCGACCCACGCGATCGCATCGGGGCCGAACCGCCATTGCTTCGACTTGTGCAGCCGCGCCGCCTGGGCGGAGATGACGTCCCAGCGATCGGGATCGCCGCCCCATTTCTCGTGCGGGGTGCGGTTGCCCTTCGCGCGGTTGCACGCGCGGTGCGCGATCACCTTGTTGCCTGCGCTGTCGTCCAGCGAGCGGGAGTAGGGGATGATGTGATCGATGTCCGCCCCGCCCTCACGATCGAACAGCATCCGCATGCCGATCGGATCACCGCAATAGGGGCAGCGCCGGTCGAGCGGATTGGCGGGGTTCAGATCCTCCCACAGACGCAGCAGCATGCGGTTGGCGCCGGTATCCGGCACGCCTTCCGCCTGCAGCTTCTCGCCGCGCTTCACCGCCGCCGCGGTGTCGCGCCGGATGCGGCGGTTATGCTCCTCCTTGTCCTTTTCGTTGAGCTTCAGTTCGCGCGCCAGTTCGACGACGATCTCGTCGGGGCGGCCGTGGACGGCGATGATCGCGTTCACCAGCTTTTCTAGCTGGCGCAGCCCGATGTGGACGGTGGGATTGGTGATCCGTCCCCAGCGCTTCTCCTCCGGGTCGGCGGGGTCCTGGGTGCCGGGCGGAATGTCGCGCGTCAGCAGTTCGCCGTAATAGGGCAGCTCCGACAGGAATTCACCGGTGCGGTGATCCGAATGGTGCCAGCCGCATCTTCTGACCGCTTCGTCATAGGTGACGACCTCGGCCTTGAGCTGTTCCAGGATACGGGCGGTCGCGGTCGGCCCCAGCCGGCCATGGCCTTCTGGCAGCGGTGCGCGGGCCACCGCCACCGCATGCTCCTCGTCGAGCCCCAGGTCCTGCGTCAGCCAGGCGTGGAGCGCGTCCGGGTCCTCCTCGTCGATCAGGCGGGTGACGATTTCCCACTGGCGATCCCGATCGAAATGCTCCCACGCGGCGCCGAAGCGCTTCTTGTCACCCAGCACCGCGCGCACTTCGTCGCCGGCCAGCTGGGTGCGCGTCTCGCTCGCCTTGTTGAAGCTCTGGCCGGGGTCGAGCTTGAGCTTGTTCGCCAGCGAGGTGAAGGCGATCGCGCGCTTGTGCGACAGTTCACGGACCAGCCGGTCGCGTTCGTCGAGCGTCAGCTTGCGGTTCGCCTCGCCCGGCGTGGTCACCTCCAGCTGGTTGACCTCCTCATACAACCGGCGCTGCTGAAACAGCGGATGCGCCTTCGCCAGCCGCCGCTCGTCATGGACGAAGGTGCAAAGCCCGATCGGCTGCTCCTTCAGCGGGCGCTGGAAGAACAGGATGCGCCAGAGCGCCTCCTTCGCCGCCTCCGTCAGCAGCGCGGGGTGATGACGCGCCTGTTCCTGCCAGATCCGATCGAACTCATATTCGACATGGCGGCGCTGGGGGTAGAAATCATACTCCTGGTTGTCGGCGCCCATCCGCACCCGCTTGGCCTCGCGACCGTACAGGAAGCGGCCGAGCGTCTCCGCGCTCTCCTCCAGCATCGCGCGGTCGAGCGCATAGGCGGCCTGCGCGATCTTGCCGTCCTCATTGTCGGTCGCCTTGCGTTCGACCTTGCGGTTCGACTTGAAGCCGCGGCGCTGGTTGAGGTGGAACAGCGCGCGACCGATCTCGTGCGGGGCGAGCTTCTCGTCGAGCGCACGCGACCGCAGCTCATAGGGATCGAGCGCGGCGACCAGCTTCGCCTCGTCGATATCCGCGGGCATCAGACCGTGCGCGACCAGCGCGTCGAGGAACGCCGAGCGCCGCCCGATATAACGATCCCGCCGCCGCCGCGCGCTTCGTGCCGCGCGCCGATCGACCGCCAGCGATGCGCCGGACTTGGGATCGCGACCGTCTGCGAAGATGCGGGCGCCGATATCGACGATGCGTTGGTCGTCCTCGATCAGGCACCAGCCGATCGAATTGGTGCCGATATCCAATCCCAGCCTGCGCATCGTCCCGCTCCCCCTGGAATTGGGGAGCGAATTGCTCCGCTCCCCGTCGCCCCGCAACCAGCCTCGCAGACGATATTCGTCTCGTTCGGCCAGTTCAGCATATACAGCTCAAAGGGCAAATCAATCCCCACTCTTCCGCAATTTTACATTCCGGAGATCAGGCATTGCATCCGCAGTTCCTTCCACATACCGGCTGCACATCTACTCCGCCCACCTCAATGGAAGAGTGTTGCGGCCGGCTTGCGATTTCTGAGCTGCTAGGGAGGGGATGCGTCTTACGCCCGCCCCTCCCAAACAAAAAAGGCGAGGCCGTAGCCTCGCCCTTATTTGGTGCAGTCAAACTGCTTGTTAACAGCCGGCCGCGATTTCTGAAGGCCGCAACTTGCGCGCCGATCGGTGCCGAGTCAACAGGCCGACATGTGCAACCGCCGCCGATATGGCGGAATCGCAAGCCAACTGGCGGGCAAGGAACGCGGCGGTGCAGCATTCTTTCCTCCGAATCTGCGCGAACCAGCCGGGGTTTTCTCTTTGCAATTGTCGCCAGCGCCCATCCGGTGGGTCGGCGTTGTGTCATGGAGCGAAAAGGCGGCTTTCCGGATCTGCCCAAGGCACAAAAAAGCCCCGAAAATCCGCAGATTTCCGAGGCTTTTAATGGTGGGCGTGGCAAGGATTGAACTTGCGACCCCTGCGATGTCAACACAGTGCTCTACCACTGAGCTACACGCCCACGGTCCCTTGCGGGAAGCGGGCCTTTAGCTGCCCGGCATCCCCTGTGCAAGCCGGTTAGTTGAGGCCCGTCGCGCTGCCCACCTCGAACATGCGGTCGACCTCCAGCACCAGGTCGCGCAGGTGGAACGGCTTGGACAGGATGCGGGCCTGCGGCATCGTCTTGCCGGCCTTCAGCGTGACGGCGGCGAAGCCGGTGATGAACATAACCCGCGTCTCTGGCGCGATGTCGGCGCAGCGCTGGGCGAGTTCGATGCCGTCCATCTCGGGCATCACGATGTCGGTCAGCAGCAGGTCGAACCGCTCGCTTTCCAGCAGCGGCAGCGCCGCCGTGCCGCGATCGACCGCGGTGACGGCATAGCCAGACTTCTCCAGCGCGCGCGTCAGATACTCGCGCATCACCGTGTCGTCTTCCGCCAGCAAGATCCTGATCATCCGGCCCCCATGCCGCATTCCGCGCCCGTCGCCATCCCTTATTCCATCAGGGCTTAAGATTTTCCAGTCGTCGCGCGGCGTTGCGGGGCGGGGGCGGGGCGGATAGCATCGCCGGCGTGCAGCCCAGCTTCGATAGCCTCGGCCCGGCCGATCCCGCCAGTCCGGTCGTGCTGTCGGTGCCGCACGCCGGGCGCGACTATCCACCGGAGTTGCTCGCGGCGCTCCGGGTGCCGCGATCGGCGCTGCTGCCGCTGGAGGACCGGCACGTCGACACGCTGGCGCGCGCCGCGCTTGGCGGCGAGACGATGCTGGTCGCGCGGCACCCGCGTGCGTGGATCGACCTCAATCGTGCCGAACGCGAGCGCGATCCGCGCATCGACGAGGGCGCGGCGGCCAGCGTGACGCCGATCCTGTCGCCGCGGGTCCGCGGCGGGCTCGGGCTGGTGCCCCGGCGCGCGGCGGCCGGAGTTGATCTGTGGGGACGCCGCTGGAGGGATGCGGAGGTGGCGGCGCGGATCGCGGTGGATCATCGCCCTTATCACGCCGCGCTGGCGCAGGCGCTGGCGGCGGCGCGCGCGCGGTTCGGCGTCGCCGTCCTGCTCGACATCCATTCGATGCCACCGCTCGTCGGCGCGGATGTGGCGCGGCTGGTGATCGGCGACCGGTTCGGGCGAACGGCCTCGACGAGGTTCGTCGGGCGAATCGAAGGGTGCGCGCGCGCCTTTGGGCTGACCGTCGGACGCAATTCGCCCTATGCGGGGGGGCATATCCTCGAACGCCACGCGGCGCCGGGCAAGGGGCTGCACGCGATCCAGCTGGAGATCGACCGTTCGCTCTACCTCGACGCCGCGCTTGACATGCCGGGGCCGGGTTTCGACCGCACCGCCGCGCTGTTGCGGACGATCATATCGGCGATAGCTGACGAGGCCTTGCCCGCGTCGATCGCCGCCGAATAAAAAAAGCCCCCTCGGAGCACGCCCCGAGGAGGCCAAGGTTCAGGGAGGAGGCACATCCGAAGATGTGCCGCACGACCCCGCGAAAGGGGGGACACGAAGCCGTGCCAAACGAATATAGGCACGGTGCGCGCAGGCTTCAAGGGGATGATTTTCGCCCTTATTCCGGTGGCTTAATCGATGTTTGACCCACGCAGGATCGGAAGCATACGAACGAGCGTGGGGTTCCGGAGAATCAGGTGGTGGCGAAGCGCCGCGACGACGTGCAGCACCGCGAGCCCGAGTAGCGCGAAGCCCAGCACTTCATGCGCCTCGTGCCCGAACGAGCCCGCCGCGCGGCCGACCGGCAGATAGGGCAGGGGGAACAGCCCGAACCAGTCGAGCGGGCGCCGCACCGCCCCCCCCGATACCATCAGCCAGCCGGTCAGCGGCACCGCGATGGTCAGCGCATAGAGCGCCCAATGCGATGCCGTCGCGGCGCCGCGCTCCCACGCGGGCATGTCGCCGACCAGCGGCGGCGGCTGATGGCGCAGCCGCCATGCAAGCCGTGCCAGGCTGAGCACCAGGACGGTGATACCCAGCGCCTTGTGTACCGGCATGGCCTTCCAGTCGCGTGGCAGGCTGTCGTGCGCGATCCCCAGCCACAGGTTGACGATGATCGCCACCGCGATCAGCCAGTGGAAGACGATCGCACCGGTCGAATATCGGTCGGTGCGGACGACGGCGCTGCGCATGTAGGGGATTCCTCGCGTTGATACGCGGGTGCGACTATCCGGTCTCTCGAGCGCGCGCCAGCGTTCAGCGCGCGGGCGGGATCAACTTGCCGGGATTGAACAGCCCGGCGGGGTCGAGCCCGTGCTTGATCGCCGCCAGCGTGCCCAGCCGGGCGGGCGATGACAGGCGCTGCAACTCGCCGCGTTTCATCTGCCCGATGCCATGTTCGGCCGAGATCGATCCGCCGGCGGCGACCACCAGGTCGTGGACATGGGCGCTGATGCCCGTTGCGTGCCCGGCATACCATTCCGCCGCATCCACGCCCGGCGGGGCGTGGACGTGGAAGTGGACGTTGCCGTCGCCCAGGTGGCCGAAGGCGGTGGCGTGGGTGCCGGGAAAGCGCGCCTCGACCGCGCGGGCGGCGTCGATCATGAAATCGGGCATGCCGGCGACCGGCACCGACACGTCGTGCTGCATCGCCGGGCCGACGGTCCGTTCGGCCTCCGACAGCGAATCGCGGATTCGCCAGAAGGCGTCGGCCTGCGCCTCGCTCGCGGCGACCACGGCGTCGTCGATCACCCCGTCCTCCAGTGCCGCGCCGAGCAGGCGCTCGAGCATCGCGGCGGGCGTTTCGCCAGCGTCGGTCGCGCTGACCGCCTCGACCAGCACGTGCCAGTGGTGCGTCCCCGTGACCGGGCTGCGCGTCCCCGCGATGTGCCGCAGCACCAGTGCCAGCGTGTCGCCGGGGATGATCTCGAAGCTCTCGACCATGTCCGTCGCCGCCTCCAGCCGGCGCAGCAGCGCCAGCGCCGCGTGCGGCGACGGGACCGCCGCCCAAGCCACCCCGCGCGCCGCGATCGCCGGCGCCAGCTTGAGCGTGGCGGCGGTGACGACGCCTAGCGTCCCTTCCGCCCCGATCAGCAGTTGCGTCAGGTCGTAGCCGCGATTGTCCTTCCTGAGCGGGGCCAGCCCGTCGTGGACCGATCCATCGGGCATCACCGCCTCCAGTCCCGCGACCAGCCCGCGCATCGTACCCCAGCGCAGCACCTGCGTGCCTCCGGCGTTGGTCGACACCAGCCCGCCGATCGTCGCCGATCCGCGCGCGCCCAGCGTCAGCGGGAAGCGCGCGCGCGCCGCGATCGCGGCGTCGTGGAGGTCGGCCAGGATCACCCCGGCCTCCGCCACCGCCAGTCCCTCGTCGGGCACCATGCGGCGGATGCGGTTCATCCGGCGCAGCGACAGGATCAGGGCCGATCCGTCGGCGGGCGGCGTCGCGCCGCCGACCATCGACGTGTTGCCCCCTTGCGGCACCAGCGGCACGCCGAACTCGCCGGCCAGACCGACGATCGCGGCGACCTCCTCGGTCGTTGCCGGCGAAAGCAGCGCGGATGCGGCCCCGTGGTATCGCCCGCGCCAGTCGCTGGTCCACGGCGCGATGGCATCGAGGTCGGTCGTCGCCGTCTTCGGCCCGAACCGGGACGTCAGGCGATCGACCAGGCTGGCTTGCGCTGGCGTCATCATGGCGGCTGCGCTAGCATCTCCGTGTCGCGCCCGCCAATTCATCGGCGGTTCAATCGGGACCATCCATCGCGCCGGAGCCAATGGCCGACCTTCGCCTTCCCATTCTCGCCCTGATCTGCGCCAGCGCGCCCGTCGTCGCTGTCGATGCGCAGCAGCGCGCGCCGACGAAAAGGGCGCCGCGCGACATCGACCCCGGTATTACCCAGACGTTCACGGTGCGCCAGAGCCTGGTGATCCGGGTGCCGCGGCTGCCCGCCGGCCGTTCGCCCACGGCGATGGCCCTCGCTCCGCTGCCGTCGATGCGCTGGGTGGAGAAGAAGGCCGACAAATGCCTGCCGGTGGAGTCGCTAGCCGCGGCGACCGTGACGGAGGCGGAGAGCGTCGATCTGCTGCTCAATGGCGGCAAGCGGCTGCGCGCGCGCTTCGGCTCCGAATGCAAGGCGCTGGATTTCTACTCGGGCTTCTACGTGAAGATGCCGGCGGACGGCCGGGTCTGCGCCGGCCGCGATTCGATCCGCGCGCGATCGGGCGGCGAATGCCGGATCAAGTCGTTCCGCACACTGGTTCCCGAACGCTGAAGCTTGACTTTTGCGGGTAAATCCGCAAGCGCGCAGATACCCGCGAAGGGCGTTGTCCCGGCGCCTTTCCCTTAGCCCGGACACCTGCATGAGCTTTGCCGACCTCGGCCTGTCTGACGAATTGCTGCGCACGGTTGAGGCGTCTGGCTATTCAGAACCGACCGCGATCCAGGCGGCGGCGATCCCGTCCGTCCTGATGATGCGCGACCTGATCGGCATCGCCCAGACCGGCACTGGCAAGACCGCCAGTTTCGTGTTGCCGATGATCGATATCCTGGCCCAGGGCCGCAGCCGCGCGCGGATGCCGCGCAGCCTGATCCTGGAGCCGACGCGCGAACTCGCCGCCCAGGTTGCCGAGAATTTCGAGAAATACGGCAAGAACCACAAGCTCAGCATGGCGCTGCTCATCGGCGGCGTGCAGATGGGCGATCAGGTGAAGGCGCTGGAAAAGGGCGTCGACGTGCTGATCGCGACGCCGGGGCGGCTGATGGACCTGTTCCAGCGCGGCAAGATCCTGCTCACGGGCTGCAACTTGCTGGTGATCGACGAGGCGGACCGGATGCTCGACATGGGGTTCATCCCCGATATCGAGGAAATCTGCACCAAGCTGCCGGCCAGTCGCCAGACGTTGCTGTTTTCCGCAACGATGCCGCCGCCGATCAAGAAGCTGGCCGACCGTTTCCTGTCGAACCCGAAGACGATCGAGGTGGCACGCCCGGCATCGACCAACGTCAACATCACCCAGTGGGTCGTCCCCGTCGCCCGCGCCGATCGCAAGCGTGACGTGCTGCGCACGCTGCTGACGCGCGACGAGGTGAAGACCGCGATCATCTTCTGCAACCGCAAGACGACGGTGCGCGAACTCAACAAGTCGTTGAAAGGTCATGGCTTCAAGTCAGGCGAGATCCACGGCGATATGGAACAGCCGCAGCGGCTGGCCGAACTCGACCTGTTCAAGAAGGGCGAGATCAACATCCTGGTCGCCTCCGACGTCGCCGCGCGTGGCCTCGACATCAAGGGCGTCAGTCACGTCTATAATTTCGATGCGCCCTGGCATCCCGACGATTACGTCCACCGCATCGGCCGCACCGGCCGTGCGGGCGCGAAGGGCGTGGCCTATACCCTGGTCGCCCCCGACGATGCCGAGAACATCGACAACATCGAGAAGCTGACCGGCCACAAGATCCAGCGCGAGGAGGTTACGGCCGATGCGCCGCGCGACGCCCGCCGCGACGAACCGCGCGAACGCCCCGCCCGCCGCGAACGTGCAGCCCGCGAGGATCGTCAGCCACGTGAGGAACGCGCGTCACGGGATGCGCGCCCCGCCCGTGAGGAACGACCCGCCCGTGAGGAACGTCCGGTTCGCGAGGAACGCGCGCCGCGCCGCGAGCGCGAGGATCGCCGTCCGCGCCGCGACGCTCGCGATGCCCGCGACGACGGTCCCGATGTCGGCTGGAACGGCCCGATCCCGTCGTTTCTCGACATAAAGCTGTTTCCCGCCGATTGAGGCGCGGCTTGGCCGACGACATCTTCGAATATGTCGAACCCGCGCGGGTGATGAGCCCGTGCGTCAACATCTGTTGCCTCGATGCGACGACCGGCTGGTGCACGGGCTGCGGCCGCACCGGTGACGAGATCGCCCGCTGGACGAGCGTGGGCGACGTGGGGCGGCAGGCTATCCTCGACGCGCTCCCGCCCCGGATGGCCCGGCTGCGCGGCCCCGCCTGAACCCCAGCCACGTCATTCCCGCAAGGGCGAGAATCCATTCCGGCCGGCCTCTCGCTTCCATTCCTTCATCCAGCGACGATCGATTCCCGCCCTCGCGGGGGTGACAGGGGTGCGCGCGGGGCGACGCGTGAGGTGTCCTGCCCCTTGCAATGTAGGATTTCGCCTGCTTCGTCGGCACGGCGCTGGCGCCGGCTCTTTCCCAGCCACCGATATGCCCACCGCCCTCCGGCGGCAAAGTTTACAAAGGTGGGCGAATTGACGCGTTTACCGCAACTTTTGCGCGGCTCACCCGACCGTCAGCACGATCTTGCCGACATGGTCGCCCGCTTCCATCCGGCGGTGCGCGTCGGCCGCCCCGGCCAGCGGAAAACTGCGGTCCATTACCGGCTTCAGTCGCCCGGCCTCGACATGCGGCCACACCGTCCGCGCCAGTTCGTCGGCGACCAGCGTCTTGAATGACACGTCGCGATTGCGCAGCGTCGATCCGGTCAGCGTCAGGCGGCGACGCATGACGTCGAAGATCGGGATCGTCGCGGTCATCCCCCCCTGCACCGCGATCGAGACGTGGCGGCCGTCCTCCGCCAGGCATTTCAGGTTGCGCGGCACATAATCGCCGCCGACCATGTCGAGCACCACCTGCACGCCGCGCCCGCCGGTGATCTCGCGCACCCGCTCGACGAAATCCTCGGCCCGGTAGTCGATCGCATGGGTAGCGCCGAGCGCCAGCGCCGCCGCGACCTTCTCCCGCGATCCGGCCGTCACGATGATCCCGACGCCGAAGAGGCCGCACAGCGCGATCGC
Organism: Sphingomonas sp.; assembly: GCF_035910975.1. Classification (GTDB taxonomy): domain Bacteria; phylum Pseudomonadota; class Alphaproteobacteria; order Sphingomonadales; family Sphingomonadaceae; genus Sphingomonas. The sequence goes on along the minus strand of NZ_JAMHWM010000029.1, from coordinate 1,065,698 downwards.
CATCGTCCCGATGCCGCTGGTCCCGCCGTGCACCAGCACCGTATCGCCCTCGCTCGCGAAGCCGCGCTCGAACAGGTTGGTCCACACGGTGAACAGCGTCTCGGGCAGCGCCGCCGCCTCGACCATCGACAGCGCGGCCGGCACCGGCAGGCACTGGCCGACCGGGGCGACGCAATATTCGGCATAGCCGCCGCCCGCTACCAGCGCGCAGACCGGCTGGCCCAGCAATTCGCGCTGCACGCCGTCGCCGATCGCGGCGATCTCGCCGGCCACCTCAAGTCCGGGGATAGAACTCGTCCCCGGCGGCGGTGCATAACCGCCCTTGCGCTGGAGCACGTCGGGCCGGTTCACCCCGGCGGCGGCGACGCGGATCAGGACTTCGCCGGTGCCCGGCTGTGGGACCGGACGGGTGACGGGCACCAGCACCTCCGGCCCGCCGGGTGCCTCCGGGTCGATCGCCGTCATCGTCGCTGGCAAGGTCACGCGCACCCCCGTTCGTCGCTGCCGGTTATTGACACCCGGTCCGCTCGCGTCAACGATTGCGGCCATGGACGCCGAAGACCTTCCCCGGCGCGCCCGCGATTTGCTCGCGGAGCTGGCCCGACAGGATCTCGACCCGCTGTCGGTCGAGGAATTGCGCGAGCGCATTGCCGCGCTGGAGGCGGAGGTCGCGCGGGCCCGCCGAAAAATTGAACGCGCCGTTAACCATCGTGCAAGCGCCGACGCGCTATTCAAGTCGTGAGCGCGGCGGCACCGGTCCGGGCGCTTCGGCGAACCAACCGGTGCTGGGCTGCCGCGCTTGATGAGCGGCCGATGACTTCCGACATAGTTGGAAAGGGGCCGCGCATCCGCACGGGCTCGCTGGAGTAGAGTAATGCCGTCTTTCGCATCCGCGCTAGAGAACACGCTGCACGAGGCCCTGAAGGCCGCGTCGTCGCGGCGCCATGAATATGCGACGCTGGAGCATCTGCTGCTCGCGCTGATCGACGACGAGCATGCGTCGAAGGTGATGTCGTCCTGCGGTGTCGATCTGGGCGAGCTGCAGACTACCGTCGCGCATTATCTGGATACCGAACTCGACGCGCTGAAGGTGCAGTCGGCCACCGATCCGTCGCCGACCAGCGGGTTCCAGCGGGTCGTCCAGCGCGCCATCCTGCATGTCCAGTCGTCGGGCCGCGACGAGGTGACGGGCGCCAATGTGCTGGTCGCGCTGTTCTCCGAACGCGAAAGCTACGCCGTCTATTTCCTGCAGCAGCAGGACATGAGCCGGTTGGATGCGGTCAGCTTCATCAGCCACGGCGTCGGCAAGGGGGCGACCCCGGCCGAGGCGTCCACGCCCAAGGGCGCCGACGAGGAAAAGCCCGCCAAGGGCGATGCGAAATCGGGCAAGGGCGAGAGCGCGCTCAAGCAGTTCACCGTCGATCTCAATGAAAAGGCGAAGGAAGGCCGCGTCGATCCGCTGATCGGTCGCGGGCCGGAGGTCGATCGCACGATCCAGATCCTGTGCCGCCGTTCCAAGAACAACCCGCTCTATGTGGGCGATCCCGGCGTCGGCAAGACGGCGATTGCGGAGGGGCTGGCGCGCAAGATCGTCGAGGGCGAGGTGCCCGACGTGCTCAAGGAAGCCGTCATCTACTCGCTCGACATGGGCGCGCTGCTCGCCGGCACCCGCTATCGCGGCGATTTCGAGGAACGGCTCAAGCAGGTCGTGAACGAGCTTGAGAAGCTGCCCCATGCGGTGCTGTTCATCGACGAGATCCACACCGTCATCGGTGCGGGTGCGACGTCGGGCGGCGCGATGGACGCGTCGAACCTGCTCAAGCCCGCGCTGAGCGGCGGGACGATCCGCTGCATCGGATCGACCACCTACAAGGAATTCCGCAACCATTTCGAAAAGGACCGCGCCCTGCTGCGCCGGTTCCAGAAGATCGACGTCAACGAGCCGACGATCGAGGACACGATCAAGATCCTCACCGGGCTGCGCACCGCGTTCGAGAGCCACCACAGCGTCAAATACACCCCCGACGCGATCAAGTCGGCGGTGGAACTGTCGGCGCGCTACATCAACGATCGCAAGCTGCCGGACAAGGCGATCGACGTGATCGACGAAGTCGGCGCGATGCAGATGCTGGTCGCCCCGTCGAAGCGCAAGAAGACGATCACTCCCAAGGAGATCGAACAGGTCATCGCAACGATGGCGCGCATCCCGCCGAAAACGGTGTCGAGTGACGACACCAGGGCGCTGGCCAACCTGACCACCGACCTGAAGCGTGTCGTGTTCGGGCAGGACAAGGCGATCGAGGTGCTGTCGTCGGCGATCAAGCTGAGCCGCGCCGGCCTGCGCGATCCCGACAAGCCGATCGGCAATTACCTGTTCAGCGGCCCCACCGGCGTCGGCAAGACTGAGGTCGCGCGGCGGCTGGCCGAGATCATGGGCATCCCGCTCCAGCGGTTCGACATGTCCGAATATATGGAGCGCCACTCGGTCAGCCGGCTGATCGGCGCCCCCCCGGGCTATGTCGGCTACGATCAGGGCGGGCTGCTCACCGACGCGGTCGATCAGCAGCCGCACTCGGTGCTGCTGCTCGACGAGATCGAGAAGGCACACCCGGACCTGTTCAACATCCTCCTCCAGGTGATGGACAACGGCAAGCTGACCGATCACCACGGCAAGACCGTCGATTTCCGCAACGTCGTGCTCATCATGACGACGAACGCCGGCGCGTCGGACATGGCGAAGGAATCGATTGGTTTCGGCCAGATCACCCGCGAGGATGTGCAGGAAGAGGCGGTGAAGAAGCTCTTCACCCCTGAATTCCGCAACCGGCTCGATGCGATCGTTCCTTTCGATTATCTGCCGCCCGAAGTGGTCGGCCGCGTGGTCGAGAAGTTCATCCTCCAGCTCGAACTGCAACTGGCCGATCGCGGCGTGCACATTCGGCTGGATGACGAAGCCAAGGCGTGGCTGACGGAACGCGGCTATGACAAGCTTTATGGCGCGCGCCCGATGGGTCGCCTGATCCAGGAGAAGATCAAGCAGCCGCTGGCCGAGGAACTGTTGTTCGGCAAGCTCGTCCATGGTGGCGAGGTCACGGTGCGGCTGAAGGACAACGCACTTTCGTTCGCGATAGAGCCTGCCGCACCGAAGAAGGCCGGCAAGCCCAGGAGCGGTCGCAAATCCGCGCCGGCCAAGGCCGAATAACCGCCAAGTCCTTGGCAGGAAACACATCGGCGCGGCGGGCATCCCGTCGCGCCGTTTCTTTTGTCCAACTGCGCGAAATCGGCTAGGACTCGGACGATACAGGGCGAGTCATGGCGGGGGCGATCATGCGGCGTTTCGGATTGGCGTTGGGCGTTGTCGGCAGCGTGGCGATTGGCGGCTTTGCGCTGTCGCAGGGCGGGGAGGCACAGCCTGCGGCCGGCCCGAAGGCCCGCTACTGGATCGATGCGGAAACGACCAGCGGGATGGGCGCCGGGATGAACCCGATGGCGATGCTCACCGGGCGCGGCGGCGGCAATTCGGCGCAGCGCAGCCTGTTGTTCCGGCTCGGATCGACCCAGGCGCCGACCGGCGGTGCACCCAAGGCCGACCATTTCGTGCCGCCCGTCCTGCGACTCGGCCAGTCGGTCCCCCTCGAAACGCCGGTGCCAAGGCCGCAAGAGGATGCGCGCCCGACCGACATGCAGCGGCCCAAGGGGCGGCTGCGCGTCTATTGGGGTTGCGGTGATCGCGTCGCGCCCGGCCAGCCGGTGGTGATCGATTTCGCCAAGGTCGCGGCCGGGCAGTTTCCGCCCAATTTCTGGACCGCAAAGGTTCCGGTCGAACAGGGACCGAGCCGTGCCAACAGCCGCACCTATGGCCACTGGCCCAATACGCTCGACCGGAACCGCAAGCCGTTGCACTCGGCCGCGTCGCTGATCGGCCAGCACCGCGTCGCCGGCAATTACGCGCCGGAGATCGGCTTCGCGCTGAACCAGGATTTCATGCCGGGCGTGCAGTTGCGCAGCGCGGCCGCCCCGGCCGGCGGCGTCGCGCTGAACTGGCAGCCGGTGACCGGCGCGACCGGCTTCTATGCGCTGGCGATCGGCGGGATGGGCCAGGGCGGCGGCGACAGTCTCGACATCGTGTGGTGGGCGTCGTCCAACTCGCGTGAGTTCGGCGGCGGGCTGACCGATTACCTGCCCCCGGCCACCGTCGCGCGGCTGATCGGGCAGAAGATCGTGATGCCGCCGACGCAGACCAGCTGCACCATCCCCGCCGAGGTGAAGGCAGCCGCCGGCCCCGTGCTGATGACAACGCTGACCGCCTATGGCCCCGAAGCGAATTTCGTCCACCCGCCGCGCCCGGCCGATCCCAAGGTGCCGTGGCGTCCGGAATGGACCGCCAAGGTCCGCTACAAGTCGCAGGCGATGACGCTGGCCGGCATGGACATGGGCGCGATGATGGGCGCAGCGGCGGACGACGATCGTCCGGCCAAGCCGCGCGACTGCACGCCGAAGAAGCGCGGCCTCGGCGGGCTGCTCGGCAAGGCGATCGGCGTGCCCACCGACTGCTGAGCCGGGTCAGGCCGGGGGATCGAACAGCGGCAGCGACACGTCCTCCGCCGCCGCGAAGTTCGATACGGTGACGCCGACCAGCCGGATGCCCTGTTCGGTCGGCAGCACCGACCGGATCAGCGCCAGCGCGGTGTCGCGCAGACGGTCATGGTCAGTGACAGGGGCGGTGCCGGTGCGGCTGCGCGTGATGATGTGGAAATCGGCGTATTTGATCTTCACCGTCACGGTGCGGCCATAGGCGCCGGCCTTCGCGCACCACGCCCAGACGTCGTCCGCCATCCCGAGCACGCCGGCCTCGATCTCCGCGGCGACGAGCAGGTCGCGGTTGAACGTGGTTTCCGATCCCGACGACTTGCGTTCGCGATCCGGATTTACCGGCCGGTCGTCCCGTCCGCGCGCGATCGCGTGATACCATTCGGCCGAACCGCCAAAATGCGCGCGCAGCCAGTCGACCGTCTGCGCGCGCAGGTCCGCGCCGGTTGCGATACCCAGCCGCTCCATCTTGCGCGCGGTGACCGGGCCGACACCGTGGAACCGAGCGACGGGCAGGGTCGCCACCCAAGCCTCGCCCATGTCGGGCGTCACCGCGAACTGGCCGTCAGGCTTGCGGTGGTCCGACGCCAGCTTGGCGAGGAATTTGTTGTACGAGATGCCGGCGGAGGCGGTCAGCCCGGTTTCCGCCAGGATGCGCGCACGGATTTCCTTCGCCGTCGCCCAGGCGGTCGGCAGGCCGCGCAGATTGTCGGTCACGTCCAGATACGCCTCGTCGAGCGACAGCGGCTGGATCAACGGGGTATAGTCGGCGAAGATCGCATGGATCTGGCGCGAAACCGCGCGGTACACGTCGAATCGCGGGCGGACGAACAGCAGGGTCGGGCATCGCCGTAGTGCGGTGACCGACGGCAGCGCCGATCGCACGCCGAACGCGCGTGCCTCATAGGATGCGGCGGCGACGACTCCGCGCGACGAGGCCGAGCCGACCGCCACCGGTTTCCCGCGCAACGCCGGATCGTCGCGCTGCTCGACCGACGCATAGAAGGCGTCCATGTCGATGTGGATGATCTTGCGCGGCGCCGGGGCGGTCATGGCGCCTTCGGCCTAGTCTTTTCGCAGGCGCGCGCAAGAACGGCGCTTGCCTGGCCGCCCTCTGGCGGACACCATGGCGCCACGAAAAGACAGCACGAAAAGACAGGGGGATTGCCGCATGTTCCGTTCGTCCATTGTCGCGCTGGCGCTGCTCGCCGCGCCGGCTGCCATTGCCCAGCAGGTGGAAGGGCCAACGCGCATTTTCACCGGCAGCGACCTGTTCGGGCTGGAGCAGGCAAGCGATCCGCGGATCAGCCCGGACGGGTCGAAGGTCGCCTATGTCCGCCGCACCGGCGACGTGATGGCCGACGCCATGCGCCCGTCGATCTGGCTGGTCGATGTCGCGTCGGGCAAGCAGACGCCGCTGGTGGCCAGCGGCTCCAGCCCGCGCTGGTCGCCCGACGGCGGGCGGATCGCCTATGTCGCCAACGAGGGATCGGGCGCGCAGCTCTACGTGCGCTGGGTGGCGACCGGCGCGACCGCGCGGGTCACCGGCCTGCCCACCGCGCCAAGCGCGATCGAGTGGTCGCCCGACGGCACGCGGCTCGCCTATGTCATGCTGGTGCCCGACGAGGCGACGAAGCTGGGCAAGGCGCCGCCCAGGCCCGAAGGCGCGAAATGGGCGCCCGCGCTGGAGGTGATCGACAAGGTCACATACCGCACGGATGCGGGCGGCTATCTCAAGCCCGGCTACAACCATATCTTCGTCGTTTCGGCCGAGGGCGGGGCGCCGCGTCAGTTGACGTTCGGGCGGTTCCACGACGACGGGCCGCTGTCCTGGACGCCCGATGGCCGCACGATCCTGTTCTCCGCCGTCCGCACGTCCGACTGGGAACAGGAGCCGCGCAATTCGGAAGTGATCGCGCTCGACGTGGCGAGCGGGGCGCTGACCCCGCTCACCAAGCGCTATGGCCCGGACGCCAAACCGCGCGTGTCGCCGGACGGACGGCTCATCGCCTATCTCGGCTATGACGACAAGCGCGTCAGCCACATGCTGACCCATGCCTATGTGATGGACCGCGACGGATCGAACGTCCGCGCGCTGACCCCGAACCTGGATCGCAGCATCGATGACATGGTGTGGGCGCCGGATGGGCGTACGCTGATCGTCAGCTATGACGACAAGGGGGTGAAGAAGGTCGCACGGCTGGGGATGGACGGTGCGTTGTCGCCGATCGCCGCCGGGCTTGCCGGCGGCGGGCTCGACCGGCCGTACACCGGGGGCGAGTTCAGCGTGTCAGCACGCGGTACCGTCGCCTATACCGGTGGCGACACCCAGCGGCCGGCGGATGTGTTCGTCGGCGGGCGGCGGCTGACGCGGCTGAACGACGACCTGCTGGGCACAAAGAGCCTGGGGCAGGCGCGCGAGCTGGCGGTGAGGGCGCCTGACGGGCGTGATGTGCCGTCATGGCTGGTAACGCCCCCCGACTATCGGCCGGGTACGCGGGTGCCGTTGATCCTGGAAATTCACGGCGGGCCGCACTCCGCATATGGCCCGACCTTCTCGACCGACGTCCAGCTCTATGCCGCCGGCGGCTATGCGGTGCTCTATACCAACCCGCGCGGCAGCACGTCCTACGGCGCCGATTTCGCGAACCTGATCGACAAGAATTATCCCGGCCCCGACTATGACGATCTGATCGCCGCGGTCGATGCCGCGATCGCGGCGGGCGTCGCCGATCCTGATAACCTGTTCGTCACCGGTGGCTCGGGCGGCGGGGTGCTGACCACCTGGATCGTCGGCAAGACCAATCGTTTCCGGGCGGCGGCGGCGCAGAAGCCGGTCATCAACTGGATCAGCGAGGCGCTGACCATGGACAACACGTTGATGACCTCGCGCTACTGGTTCGAGAAGAAGCCGTGGGAAGATCCGATGCACTATTGGGCGCGCTCGCCGCTCAGCTTGATCGGCAACATCACCACGCCGACGCTGGTGGTGGTGGGCAGCGAGGATTACCGCACCCCGGTCAGCGAGAGCGAGCAGCTCTACGCCGCGCTCCAGATCAAGGGCGTGCCGACGATGCTGGTCAAGGTGCCCGGCGCCAGCCACGGCGGTTTTACCGCGCGGCCAAGCCAGTCGGCGGCCAAGGCATCGGCGATCCTCGCCTGGTTCGATCGCTATCGCCGGCCCCCGGCCGCCGCGGCGGCGAACGACTGACGCAGGAGTAAGGCGTCAGCGATCCTGACCGGCGTACGCAACGAGGTCAGCAAGGTGACGCCGTACGGCGGTACGCGCTGGCGCCGGTCGAGCGCACGATGTTGCGCACGATACCCGGCGCGTCGGCCGGTCGTTCTAGGGTCAGGACCCATTGACTGCGAGGGTCATGATTGCCCGGACGTGTTCGTCCGGCAAGGAGCGGGGCGCAGCGCGTAGCGGCGCTACGCGCAAGGCTCGCGACGCAGACCGGCGGGCGCGTCCGGGCAACCGCACAAGCGGCGGGCGGATTTCGGCCCAGGGCGTCGTCGCTCCTCGGTCACGATGCACAAGCATCGCTCCGCTCCTCGCTTCTAGTCCTGAACCTAAATCCGCTCCGTCACGACCGTCGCAGTCAATGGGTCCTGACCCTAGCTCGTCAGCAGCGCCAGCAGACGCGCACCGGCGTCGAAATCGGCGCGGTGGGCGGCGGTCGCCGCGACGGCCAGCGCGTCTTCGCCCCATTGTTCGGCCTGCCAGTCGTCGTCGATCCGCGCGGCGCGCCAGATCGTGTCTGGATCGGCGGCACCTTCGACCAGCGCGAGCGCCAGCACCAGCGATCCGGTGACGGTGACGACGTGGTGGAGCGCGGCCAGTTCGAACGCATCGCGCGCCGCCACCGCTTCATCCAGCCGGACGAGCGTGGCGCGGGGCTGGGGCGTGTGCATCGCGCCCGCCGCTATCTCGAAATGGACGTCGTAACGCCCGCGCGCCCAGTCGAGCAGCGGGTCCCACGCGGCCTGCTGGCGCGCGACCAGCGGCTCGGGTTCGGCGGCGCGATAACAGAGCAGGTCGCTTTCGCCGTAACGGGCGAGGCTCTGGGCGAAGTCGGGTCGTACCGACGCGATCCGGTCGATCGCCGCGTTGGCGAGGCCGGTGAGCGGCATCGCGCGCGGATCGATATCGCCGTCAACGCCGCGCCATTCGTCCGCGATCGCCTCCGCCAGCGCGGCGGTGGGCACGGCGAGGCGCGCGCGGCCGGGAGTGCGGATCGGCTTGCCGTCGAGCGCGATGCCGAAGCCGTCGCCTTCGCTCGCGACGGTCACGTCCTTCCAGAAGCGCTTCACGCATCGCCTCCGCTGCGCCAGCGCCGGGCGAGCGCGAGCGGCACCACCGCCATCAGGTATATCGCGGCGAGCACGATCGCGACGCCCAGCGCCTTGTCCGGCCAGTCGGTCGCGCGCGCGATCAGGATCACGCCCAGCACCGCGCCCGCCGTCGCCGCAAGGCGGGTGGCGACGAGCGCGAACCAGCGCTTGCGGGCGAGGGCGTCGTCCGGGGTCATCGTGCCGAGATAGGCGCGCCGTCGACGCAGGCAAGCAGCGTGTCCGCCAGTCGCGCGGCATCGGCGATGACATGGGACGCGCCGGCCGCGTGCAGATCCTCTGGCGCGTGATAGCCCCAGTCGACCCCGACCGCGTGCGCGCCGGCGGCGCGGGCCATCGCCATGTCATAGCTGGTGTCGCCGATCATCACCGTCGTCGTCGGCGCCGCGCCCGCCTCGGCAATCGCCGCCAGCGCCATCGCGGGATCTGGCTTGGACGGGTGGCGATCGGCGGTCTGGAGCGTGACGAACCGGTCGCGCAGTCCGTGGACGTCGAGGATGATGGCCAGGCCGCGATCCGACTTTCCGGTCGCCACCCCGAGCATCCAGCCGGCCTCGTCGAGTGCCGCGACGGCATCCGCGATACCAGGGTAGAGCGGTTCGTGCGCGAAATCAGGCGTGCCGCGCATCGCGATGAAGCTGTCCTTGTAGGATTGCGCGAGCACCGCGTGGAAATCGCCCTCCGCATCCGGGTGCAAAGCCGCCATCGCCTCGACCAGACTCAGCCCGACGATGCGGTGGATCGCGGGGCGCGGCGGCGGGGCGAGGCGGTGGGCGTCGAACGCGCGCTCGACCGCCAGGCAGATGTTTGCGGCCGAATCGACCAGCGTGCCGTCGCAGTCGAACAGCGCGAGCCGGTTCATCGCCGCCACGCCCGCATCAGCTGCGCGATCGCGCGGCGGCCGGCGGCCTCGCTCGCGTCGGCGGCGGCGAGGCGGGCGGCGTCGGGCTTGTTCTGGCCGAGCTTGGCCGTGCCGCGCCACGCGGTGATTTCCAGCCGGAAGCCGATAATCGCGTCGAGCAGCTTGTCGGACGCGCGCGGATCGAGCTTGTCGCGCGTCCAGGCCGGGGCGGGGTGGCGCGCTTCCTGCTCCGCGGTCAGCGCATCGACCTGCGCGGCCAGCGCGTCGCGGTCCATGCGGCGCGCGGTCCCTTCGAGCTCGACCGCCAGATAGTTCCAGGTCGGCACCTGATCGGGCCCAAGCTCATACCAGTCGGGCCGTATATAGCCCTCCGGCCCGAGCACGGTGAACAGCGCGGCGGCACCGTCCAGATGCCGTGAGATCCCGTTCCCGCGCGCGACGTGCAGGCCGAGCGTATCGTGGTCGAGCCAGATCACCGGAACCTGTGCGACGCGCGGCCCGTCTGGCGTGGCGGCGAACAGCTGGCCGAACGTCACGTCGCGGACGAAGGCGCGCATCGCGTCGCGGTCTTCCCAGCGGAATGCCGGAGCGGGGTGCATCAGCGCCGCCCGCGCGGTGCTCCGCCCGGACGATCGCCGCCGGGCTTCCCGCGCGGGGGGCGTCCGGCGGACGTGGGACGAGCGGGCCTGTCGGACCCCGGCTTGCCGGTGCCGGGCTTCCCGCCGCGCTTTGCGGCCGGGGCCTTGGCGGGCGCGGTCTTGCGCGTGCTGGTGCTCGGCCGGTCCGGTCGCTCTGGCGCCCCGCGCGTGCGACGCTCGCCCTTGCGGTCCTTGCGGATCGCCTTGGCATGCTGCTTCGCCACCGCCTTCTGCTCGGCGCGAGTCGGGGGCGGGCCTTCGTCGGGCAGCGGACGGTCGCCGAGCGACAGGTCGAGACCCAGCGTCGTCATGCTCTCGGCGAAATGCTCGGGCAGGTCGGCTGTCACATCCACCCGGCCGCCGTCGGGATGGTCGATGCGGATGCGCCGCGCGTGGAGGTGCATCTTGCGGCTGACCCCACCGGTCAGGAACGCGTCCGCGCCACCATATTTGCCGTCACCGACGATCGGGTGGCCGATCGCCGCCATATGCACGCGCAACTGGTGGGTGCGGCCGGTGAAGGGCTGCAATTCGACCCAGGCGGCGCGATTGCCGACGCGCTCGATCACCTTGTAGCGGCTGCGCGACGGCTGGCCGTCATGCTCGCTGACGTGCATCTTCTCGCCACCGGTGCCCGGCTGCTTGGCGATCGGCAGGTCGACCAGCCCGTCCTCGATGTCGGGCACGCCGACGACCAGCGCCCAGTAGATCTTGCGCGCGGTGCGGCCCGAGAAGCTCTTGGCGAAATAGGCGGCAGCGCGCGAGGTGCGCGCGACCAGCAGCGCGCCGGACGTGTCCTTGTCGAGCCGGTGGACCAGTTTCGGCCGCCCTTCGAGATCATATTGCAGGCCGTCGAGCAGGTGATCGACATGCTCGGTCGTCTTGGTCCCGCCCTGCGTCGCGAGACCGGGGGGCTTGTTCAGCACAAACGCCTGATCGTCCTGGTGGACGACCATCGAGCGGATCAGCGCGGTCTGTTCGGCCGACAGCGGCGGGCGGGTGCGCTTCGGGCGCGGGGCGGTGGCGGGTTCGGGCTCGTTCGGCGGCACGCGCAGCACCTGGCCCGCCGCCAGCCGGTCGCCCGGCTGCGCACGGCCGCCATCGACGCGCAACTGGCCGGTGCGCGCCCAGCGCGAGACCAGGTTGAAGCTGACGTCCGGCTGGTGCCGCTTGAACCAGCGATCGAGCCGGATGCCGTCGTCGTCGGCGCCGACGGTGAATTCGCGCACTTCGCTCATGCCACGCTCCGCATGATCGAGAGACCGGCGAACAGCGCGACCACCGATCCGATCACCGACGCCGCGACATAGCCCAGAGCCACGAGGAGTTCGCCGCGTTCGAGCATCAGCGCGACGTCGAGGCTGAAGGCGGAAAAGGTGGTGAAGCCGCCCAGCACGCCGACGCCGAGCAGCAGCCGCGCCGGTTCGCCGGCCTCGCCGCGCAGCAGCACGCCAACCAGTAGCCCCATCGCGAGGCCGCCGATCAGGTTCACGCCCAGCGTACCATAGGGATAATCGGGGCCGAACGCCGCGAGCGTCCAGCGGCCGAACAGGTGCCGCGCGCCCGATCCCAGCGCGCCACCAGCCATCACGAGAAGAAGATTGCCCATTATTCGCGAGCGGTAGCGCGACACGCCGCGCGCGTCACCCCTTCGCGCTACAGGGGCCTAACCGCCGGCGCCGACGACCAGTTCGATCGCGGTGCCGCCCGTGCCGGTTTCGCGCAGCACGGCGACATAGTTCGCCCCGTCGCGTGCACGGTGCCCCGTAAGGATATGGCGGCGCGCATCAGCCTGATGACTGCTGGCATAGCCGGCGGCGGTGGCGCGGCCGTGATACCAGTCGACCACTTGCGCCACAGGGCGGGCGACAATGACGCTGGCAGCGCGCAGGCGGCACTGCGGCGTATCGCTGCCGGCTGCCTCGACGACGCGGGCGCCGTCGTGCAGTGGCAGGTCGGCGGGCAGGCGCCATGCCCAGCCGGCGGCATAGCGCAGCGTGGGCGCGCAGCGGCGCATCGCCGGGTTGGGCTGGCGCGCGGCGATCGCGGCGAGGGTCAGGGCCTCGCCGACCGTTGCGCATTGCGGGCAGGCGGCGTCTGGCTTGGGTGCCGGTGTCAGATCGCGGTCGTCGGTGTCGGGCGCCGACACAACATCGGTTGCGGGAATCGGTGCGGCGTAGGGCTGGCTCGGCGGGCGGATCGCGTCGGCGTTGGACCGTGTCGAAAGCTGGGGATCGGTCATCAGCGGGTCCTGTACCGCCGCGGCGAGCAGAGGGTCGCTGCCGCCTGTCGCCAGTTCCGCGTCAAGGGCGCCTCCCGCATCCTCCACTGCGGGCTCCGAGCCGCAGGCGGCGAGCGCCAGCGGCAGGGCGAGGAGGGCGAGGCGGGTCCGGATAGGGGGCATCGGCACGACCCTGCATGCGCCATGGTTAAGGAACCGTGGAGCGGGATGGGCGTCTTATCTTGCCAAGACACCCGCAGGAAAGCATATTGGCGTCATGCTCAACATCCTCTCGATCCTCACCGGCCTGGTATCGCTGATCTTCGTGATACCGGGCGTCGTCCCGTTTCTCGGCTGGGCCAATTGGCTGGCGCTGCCCATCGCGCTGGTCGGCCTGGTGCTGGGCGTGCTGTCGAGCAAGAACGCCGGCCGCAACCTCAACATCGTGATCCTGATCTTCGCCGTGGTGCGCCTGTCGCTGGGCGGCGGGTTCATCTGATACGAAAAGGCCCGGCGATCGCTCGCCGGGGCCCCGTCGTTGTCACGCTGCGGATAGGTCAGCGGCAGCGGGCGTTGCCGCGGTCGATCTCACGCCCGATCACCGCGCCGCCACCGGCACCGAGCAGCGTGCCGAGCAGGCCTGAGCCGCCATTGTCCAGCGCATTGCCGAGCAGGCCGCCGGCCAGGCCGCCGATGATTAGGCCCGTGGTGCCGTCGCCGCGGCGGCAGTAATAGCGGCCGTCGTTGCCGCGATAGACGCGGTCGTTCCGCGTCAGGCGGCGCGTCTGGTAATATTGCCCGTCGCGATAATAGCGATCGGCGTAATAACGGTTCTGGCCGCGTTCGTAGCGGTTGTAGTCATAGCTGCGATACTGGCGCCAGTCGCGGACGGCACGGTTGCGGTCCTGACGCGCGTCGCGGAGGTCGCGGCTATAGTCGCGCTGCGCTTCGCGCACGTCGCGGCGCGAATCGGCATTGCGCAGGTCGCGACGATAGTCACGCTGTGCGTCGCGGACATCGCGGTTATATTCGCGCGCGGCATCGCGCGGATTGGACTGCGCGGCTGCCGGAACCGCGGTCAGCCCGGTTGCGGCCAGTGCCGCGGCAAGAAAGGCGATACGCATTACATCCTCCTGTGAACGGATATGGCGCAAGAACGCCGGCCCGATCGCGGAGGTTGCGTGAACCCAAAACTACCTCGCGTTCACCTGCCCGACAGGTCGATCCGCCGGGTGCCCGGATAGGCGACGAGCAGGTCCGCGCCTGGCGCGGCGGAGATCGTGACGTCGCTTGTCACGGTCAGGCATTCGCCCGCCGCGAAGCTTGTGCCGTCCGCCTCCCCGGTTCCGGTAACGGGGACCAGCCATGCCGTCGTATCTGCTGGCAGCGACAGGCGACGGGTGCCTTCCGTCCAGCGTTCGAGCACGAACTTCGGCCCTTCGACCAGTATCGTCCGTCCGCCACCGGCATCACCGGGGCTGATGATCGGTACGTAAGGCACCGCGTCACTCACCGCGATTCCATCGTCGAGGTGGAGTTCGCGCGGGCGGCCGTAATCGTAGAGGCGGTAGGTGGTTTCCGAATTCTGCTGCACCTCGATCAGCGTCAGCCCGGCGCCGATCGCATGGATCGTGCCAGAAGCGGAATAGAGGAAGTCGCCGGCCCTGACCGGCTTCCAGTCGACGAGTTGCTCGATCGACCCGTCGAGCGCGGCGCGGCGCAGCGTCGCGTGATCGACGGGCTCGCGCGTGCCCACCGCGATGGTGGAATCGGGTTCGGCGTCGAGGATCAGCCAGCATTCGTCCTTTCCGCGCGGCAGCCCGCGCGCCCGCGCCTGAACATCGTCCGGGTGGACCTGAATCGACAGCTTCTCTGAGGTGAACAGATATTTGACCAGCAGGTCGGGCTCGCTGTCGCCCGGCGCCTGGAACCACACCTCGCCGATCGGTTCGCCGCCCGGCGCGGGATCGGCGAAGCCCGGCCACAGGCGGTGGCGGCCCCAGGGCTTTTCGACGCGGTGGGTGGCGAGCTTGGTGACCGGCATGAAGGCTCCCGGAGCGAAGGGATGGACTTTTGTGCCCTGCACAACGCGTGTCGGGCAAGCCGTGTTGCGGGCGCCCGCCAAAAACATTTTGAGCGGCGCGGCGGCTGGGGTAGATGCGGCGGCGATGCGTATCCCCATGTCCCGTGCCGCGCTGACCGGCACCCTCGTAGTCGCTTCGCTCGCGGTCGTCGGTTGCGCCGGCCGTGGCGGCGGCAACCGTGCCGACACCCCCTATGTCGCGCGCGACGTCGGCACGCTCTACACTGCGGCGAAGGATCGGCTGGATCGCAACCAGTATAAGGAAGCCGCCGCGCTGTTCGACGAGGTCGAGCGCCAGCATCCCTATTCGATCTGGGCGCGCCGCGCGCAGGTGATGGGCGCGTTCAGCTATTACCTCGACCAGGATTATACCCAGGCGATCCAGTCCGCCCAGCGCTTCCTGTCGGTCCATCCCGGCAACCGCGACGCGCCCTATGCCTATTATCTGATCGCGCTCAGCTATTACGAGCAGATCAGCGACGTAACCCGCGACCAGAAGATCACGCAGCAGGCGCTCGATGCGCTGGGCGAGCTGACCCGGCGCTATCCGAACACCCGCTATGCCGCCGACGCGCGGTTGAAGATCGACCTGGTGCGCGATCACCTGGCGGGCAAGGAGATGGAGATCGGCCGTTTCTATGAACGCCGTGGCCAGTGGCTGGCGGCGTCGATGCGGTTCCGCACGGTCATCGACGAATATCAGACGACGACGCACACGCCCGAGGCGCTGATGCGGCTGGTCGAGACCTATCTGGCGCTGGGCGTGCGCGAGGAAGCGAAGAAGTCGGCCGCCGTGCTCGGCGCCAACTACCCCGGCAGCGAATGGTATGAGCGCGCCTACAAGCTGGTGCAGGAACATCCGGTGCTCCCGCCCCAGGCCGCCCAGTCGCCGGTCGCCGATGGCGCGCCCGCCGGCGCCCCGCCCAAGCCGGCGAGCTGAATCGCGGGCACGCGGACGGTGGCGAAGGTCCGCGCCGACCAGCTGATCGCCGATCGCGGGCTGGCCGAAAGCCGTACGCGCGCGCAGGCGCTGGTGATGGCGGGCCTCGCCTTCGTAGGTGACCGCAAGATCGACAAGCCCGGCCAGATGCTGCCCGACGACGCCACGATCGAGGTGAAGGGCCGCGACCATCCCTGGGTGTCGCGCGGCGGGATCAAGCTGGCGCATGCGCTGGCGCATTTCGGCATCGATGTGCGCGGGGCGGTCGCCATCGATGTCGGTTCGTCGACCGGCGGCTTCACAGACGTGCTGCTGACGAACGATGCGGCGCGGGTCTATGCGGTCGATTCGGGCACCAACCAGCTCGCGTGGAAGCTGCGGCAGGACGACCGCGTCGTCGTGCATGAACAGACCAGCGCGCGCATCCTCACCCCCGCGCACATCCCCGAAGCCGTCGATCTGGTGGTGTGCGACGCCAGCTTCATCGGCCTGGCGAAGGTGCTGGAGGTGCCGCTCGGCTTCGTGACTCCCGGGGGGCGCCTCGTCGCGCTCATCAAGCCGCAGTTCGAAGCGGGCCGCGAGGAAGTGGGGAAGGGCGGCGTGGTGCGTGACGCCTCCGTCCACCAGCGCGTCTGCCGCGAGGTGGCGGACTGGCTGACGGCAAGCGGCTGGCAGGTCGAGGGGGTGACAGAAAGCCCGATCACCGGCCCCGAAGGCAATGTCGAATTCCTCATTTCGGCACGAAAGAGCGCGGAGGGCGTTGTGTCGTCCGCGCCGGGCCACTAACCGCCCGCGAAACGATCTGTAAGGAGCAGCCGGTGAGCGAGATTGCGTCCAGGGGTCAGTTGCGGATGTCGTTCCTGCGCTGGGCGATGGTAACCGTGCCGCTGATCCTGCTGCTGGGCTTCGCCTCGGGCCGGCTGGTGCCCTCGGGTGAGGAGAACGCGTGGTATGCCGCCCTCGTCAAGCCCGCGCTGACCCCGCCGGGTTTCGTTTTTCCTGTCGCGTGGACCACCCTTTATGTCTGCCTGGGCCTCGCGCTGGCGATGATCGCCGACGCGCGCGGCGCGCGGGGGCGGGGCATCGCGATCGCGCTGTTCGCGCTCCAGTTCGCCGCGAACCTCGCCTGGACGCCGCTGTTCTTCGGCGCGCACAAGGTGGTGGCGGCGGCCGCGCTGATCGGCGCGATGCTGGTGCTTTCGATCGGCGTGACGTTCCTGTTCGCGCGTATCCGCAAGGCGGCGGCGTGGCTGATGGTGCCCTACATGGTATGGATCAGCTTCGCCGGCATGCTGACGCTGGGCATCCACCAGCTTAATCCCGACGCGGAAGACCTTGTGCCGGCGTCCTCGACCACCCAGATCGAGATCTGAGGAGATTTCCCGACATGCAGAGCGAGAACCGCTTCTTCGACGATTTCGTCAAGTTCATGAACGGCGCGGCCGGCACGATGGCCGGCGTGGGCCGCGAGGCGGGCGAGAGCGCGCGCGAACACGCCAAGAGCTGGATCGGCGGGCTGGATTTCGTCGCCCGCGAGGAATTCGACGCGGTGAAGGCGATGGCCGCCGCCGCGCGCGACGAGAATGAGGCGCTGAAGGCGCGGATCGAGGCGCTGGAGGCAAAGCTCGCCAAGCCCATCAAGACGCCGAAAGCGGGCTGACGCGGCGATTTTCCACAGCTTTCGTGCCTTCGGCGGCGTCGCCGGTGCTTGTGCGCCGCGGCGCCGCTTGGCATTTTGCGCGCGCATGGACCGGGTGACCCACTGATGCTCGACGAACTTGAGGACCACCGCGACGACGGTGCGCCGATCGACATGCTCGAGCGCTATTACGCCGCGCATGGCTGGACCCACAGCCGCGACGAGGACGAGATCGTCGCCAAGGTGAAGGGCAGCTGGACCGAATATGAGCTGCGCGCGATCTGGCGCGAGGACGAATCGGTTCTCCAGTTCCTCGCCTTCCCCGATGTCCGCGTGGCGGACGAGCGGCGCGCGGCGATGTACGAGGCGATCGGGCTGGTCAACGAACAGCTGTGGATCGGCCATTTCGAGCTGTGGTCGGCCAGCGGCATCCTGCTCTATCGCCACGCCGCGATGGTGGACGGCGAGGACGAGGCGCAGATGAGCCTGTCGGGCGCCGAACTGCTGGTCGAGAGCGCGATCGACGAATGCGAGCGATTCTATCCCGTGTTCCAGTTCGTGCTGTGGGGCGGCAAATCGCCGAAGGAAGCGCTTGCCGCCGCGCTGATCGAGACGCAGGGCGAGGCGTGAGCGTGCAGGCGATCGGCCGGGTGTGGCTGGTCGGCGCCGGCAATATGGGCGGCGCGATGCTGGATCGATGGATCGCCGGCGGCGTCGTTCCGCCCGATGCGGTGACCGCGATCGATCCAGGCGATTCCGTCGTGCCGCAGGGTGTTCGGCTGGTCGATGCGCCGCCGGGCGATGAACGTCCCGATGTGCTGCTGCTGGCGATCAAGCCGCAATTGCTCGATACCGTCGCGCCGGCGCTGGCGTCCGTGCGACCGCGCCTGCTGCTGTCGATCCTGGCGGGTGTCGAGGAAGCTGCGCTCGCCGCGCGTTTTTCCGCCGGCGCGATCGTACGCGCGATGCCGAACCTGCCGGTGTCTCTGGGCAAGGGCGTCGTGGCCCTCCATTCGTCCGACGCGAGCATGGAAGCGCGTGCCGCCGCCGAAGCGCTGATGGCGCCGCTTGGGCTTGTCGAATGGCTGGATGATGAAAGCCTGTTCCACGCCATAACCGCGCTGTCGGGGTCGGGGCCGGGCTTCGTATATCGCTTCGTCGAGGCGCTGGCCGACGCTGGCGCGGCGCTCGGCATCCCCGCGGATCAGGCGCAGCGTTTCGCGATAGCGACGGTAGAGGGCGCCGCCGCGCTTGCCGCCGTATCCGAACACAGCCCCGCGACGCTCGCGAATCGTGTCGCCAGCCCCGGCGGGACCACCCGTGCCGGCCTCGACGTGCTCGACGACGGCGACGCGATGAAGGCGCTGGTCGCCGCGACGCTGACGGCTGCCACGAAACGTAGCGAGGAGCTGGCGTCGGCGGCGCGATGAGGTTTGTTGGCGCGGAGGTGCGGAGCGCGGGGAGGGAGCGTGCCATATGCCCGCGCTCCGCACCTCCGCGCTAACGCCCCTGTTTATTCTACCGCCCCAGCGCCGCCACGCGCGAGCGCTCCCGTTCCGGGATCAGTCCTTCCAGTACCGCCCAGAAGCCGCCGACGTCCTCCTGCCCTGCGCGTGAATAGGCCTGCGCCATCCGTGCGCTCATCGCGGCGAACAACTCGCGTTCGAGTGTCGCGCCCTCCGCCGTCAGCCGCAGCAGCCGCTGGCGCCGGTCGCGGTCGCCGGTGCGCGTCTCGACCAGCCCGCGCGCCGTCAGATCGGTCAGCACGCGGTTCAGCGCCTGTTTGGTGATGGCCAGCAACTGCAACAGGTCGCCGATCGCCAGCCCGGGTTTCCGCGCGATGAAATAGAGCGCTCGGTGGTGCGCGCGGCCCAGCCCTTGCTCCGCCAGCCCCGCGTCGATCGAGCGTGTGAGGTGGCTGTGCCCGAAATACAGCAACTCGATCCCGCGCCGAATTTCCGGCTCGGTCAGGAACAGCGGAGAGGCGCGCGCCGCGTCGGGATTTTGGCCAGCCATGTTGACCTGTTCTGCCACCGCCGATACCCGCGATGCAAGCATCCTGGAGACACACGCCATGACCGCCTTCGCGTTCGAACCCACGCCCACCCCCGTGAGCGTCAGCGATCGTGCGGCGATGCTTGCCGATCCGGGTTTTGGCCGGGTCTTCACCGATCACATGGCGGTGGTGCGCTATTCGGCCGACGCGGGCTGGCACGATGCGAAGATCGTCGCGCGGGCTCCGCTGACGGTCGATCCGGCGACGGCCGTGCTCCATTATGCGCAGGAGATTTTCGAGGGGCTGAAGGCCTATGCCCTCGATGATGGCGGCATCGCCTTGTTCCGGCCCGATGCGAACGCCGCGCGCTTCCGCGCCTCGGCCGAGCGGATGGCGATGGCGCATCTGCCGGAGGAACTGTTCGTCGAATCGTGCCGCCAGCTGGTGCTGGCCGATCGCGACTGGATCCCGGCAATCGACGGCGGCGCGCTCTATCTGCGTCCGTTCATGATCGCGAGCGAGGTGTTCCTGGGCGTCAAGCCGGCCAGCGAATATCTCTATTGCGTGCTGGCGTCGTCGGTCGGCGCCTATTGGAAGGGCGGCGCGCGCGCCGTTTCGCTGTGGGTCAGCCATGATTACACTCGCGCCGCGCCCGGCGGGACGGGCGAGGCCAAATGCGGCGGCAACTACGCCGCCAGCCTCGTCGCCCAGTCCGAGGCCGTGAAGCGCGGCCACGATCAGGTCGTGTTCCTCGACGCGGCGGAGCGCCGCTGGATCGAGGAACTGGGCGGCATGAACATCTTCTTCGTGATGGCCGACGGCAGCCTGGTGACGCCGCCGCTGACCGGTACGATCCTGCCCGGCATCACCCGCGCCTCGCTGATCCAGCTCGCCCGCGATGAAGGGCTGGTGGTGCGTGAGGAGATGTATTCGATCGACCAGTGGCGGGCCGATGCCGAAAGCGGCGCGCTGGCCGAAAGCTTCGCCTGCGGGACGGCGGCGGTGGTGACGCCGATCGGCAAGGTCGCGGGTCCCGATTACGCCTTCACCATCGGTAGCGGGGGCACCGGCCAGACGACCGCGCGCCTGCTCCAGCGCCTCAGCGACCTCCAGCGCGGCCGCGCGCCCGACCCGCACGGCTGGCTGCAGCGGATCGCCTGAACCTCGGGCCTTTTCAGACGCGCGCAGCCCGCTATAAGCCCGCGCTCCTGCTGGGGCGTAGCCAAGTGGTAAGGCAACGGTTTTTGGTACCGTGTACCGAAGGTTCGAATCCTTCCGCCCCAGCCAGGCCGCCCGATCGAACGCCGTGCAGCAAGCGATCGTGGCGTATTGTTGAGAATAATTTGCAATTGGGATAGGGTCCGGCTTCTCCCCGAAGCCACCGAAAGGATCCCCGTCGTGTCCCGATCGCGCCTTCTCGCCCTCCCTTTCCTGCTGGCATTCGCCGCCGGCTGTTCCGAAGGGGCGAAGGATGCGGGGGCGAAAGCGGGGGAGCAGGTCGTCAACCTCTATACCGCGCGCCATTATGACAGCGATAAGGCGCTGTACGACCGCTTCACGCGCGAGACGGGCATCCGCATCAATCGGATCGAGGGCCGGCCCGACGAACTGATCGCGCGCATGCGCAGCGAGGGCAAGACCAGCCCGGCCGATCTGTTCATCACCGCCGACGCCGGGGCGCTGTGGCGCGCGCAGCAGGCCGGGCTGTTCCAGCCGATCCAGTCGGAGACGCTGACCGCGCGCATTCCCGCCAACCTGCGTGAGCCCGGCGGCAACTGGTATGGTTTCATGCGCCGCGCGCGCGTCGTCGCTTATGACGCGGCGAAGGTGAAGCCCGAGGAGATCGACGACTACGCCAAGCTCGCCGGCCCGCGCTTCAAGGGCAAGCTGTGCGTGCGGTCGTCGGACAGCGTCTACAATCTGTCGCTGGTTGGCGCCCTGATCGAGGCCTGGGGCCGTCCGCGCGCCGAGGCGTGGGCCAAGGGCGTCGTCGCCAACATGGCGCGCCCGCCCGAAGGCGGTGATCGCGACCAGATCCGCGCCGTCGGCGCCGGGGTGTGCGAGATCGCGCTGACCAACAGCTATTACTACGTCCGGATGGCGACCGGCGGCGACGCGGCGGACCGCAAGGTGACCCAGAAGGTCAAGCTCGGCTTCCCCAGCCTCGAAGGCCAGGGATCGCACGTCAACCTGTCGGGCGGCGGCGTCGCGGCCAATGCGCCGAACAAGGCCAACGCCGTCCGCCTACTCGAATTCTTCGCTTCGGCCGAAAGCCAGCGCCATATCGCGCAGAACAACAATGAATATCCGGCATCTCCCGATGTGCCGGCACCCGCGCCGGTCGATGCCTATGCGAAGTTCACCGCGCATCCGATGAGCGCCGCCGCCTTCGCCGCGCGTCAGCCCGAGGCGCAGTCGCTGATGAGCGCGGCGGGGTGGCGCTGACGACGGCGCCTGCCGTCCACAGCCATCCGCGCCCGTCGCTTCCCGTCGTCCTCGCCATCCTGGCGGGGCTGGCGGTGGCGTTGCCGCTGGCCGGCGTGGTCGCGGCGGCGATGGGGGCGGGCACCGCCGATATCGCCCCGCGCGACGTGCTGCGCTATGCCGCGTCCTCGGCATGGCTGGCGTTGCTGGTCGGTCTGGCGACGGCGGTGGTCGGGACAGTCGCCGCGTGGCTGGTCGCGATGCACCGGTTTCCGGGGCGCGACCTGTTCGCCTGGGCGCTGGCATTGCCGCTCGCGGTGCCGGCTTTCGCGCTCGCCTATGGCTATGCCGACCTGCTCGACGTCGCCAGTCCGCTGCGGGTGTGGCTGCGCGCCGCCGCGGGGTTCGACCTGCCGTTCGGGATGCGCAATACCGGCGGGGCGGCGTTTGTGTTGTCCTGCGCCTTCTATCCCTATGTCTATCTTGCGATGCGCGCGGCATTCCTGAACCAGTCGGTCAACGTGCTGGAGGCGGCGCGGATGCTGGGGTGCGGCGGCCGCGCCGCGCTGTGGCGGGTCGCGCTGCCGATGGCGCGGCCTGCACTGGCGGCGGGAGTAGCGCTGGCTGTGATGGAGACGCTGGCCGATTACGGCGCCGTCCAGTTCCTGAGCGTCCAGACGCTGACGACGGGCGTGGTGCGGGCGTGGTCGGTCTATGGATCGACCGTCAGCGCCGCGCGCTTCGCGTTGCCGCTGCTCGCCGCCGCCGCGCTGCTGCTGTGGATCGAGCGGCGTGGCCGGCGCGGGGTGGCGCATGAGGGCGGACGCGGGCGCTGGCGCGCGATCGAGGCGCAGCCGCTGGGCGGCGTGGCGGCGTGGGGGGCGACGGCCTTTTGCGCGGCGCTGGTCGTGGCCGGGCTGATCCTGCCGGTCGGCTGGCTGGCCTGGAGCCTGACGGAGACTTCACCCGACTGGCCGCGCCTCGCCCGCGCCGCCGGACACAGCCTGTTCCTGGGCACCGCAGGCGCTATCGTCACCGTCACGCTGGCGACGATGCTCGCTCTCGGCACCCGGCGCCTGCCGCTGGCGGGGCGTCTGGCGAGCCTCGGTTATGCCACGCCGGGCGCGGTGATGGCGATCGGCCTGCTGGCGCCGGCGGGCGCGATCTGGGCGGTATTTCCCGGTTCTGGCACCGCGATCGGCGTCGCGCTGCTGATCTATGCCTATGCCGCGCGGCTGATGGCGGCGGCGCTCGAGCCGATCGACGCCGGGCTGACCCGCGTCACCCCGTCGATGGTCCACGCCGCGCGTACTCTGGGGCGCAGCGAGGGTGGGGCGGCACTCGCGGTCGAACTGCCGGTTGCGCGGGGCACGATGCTGACGGCGGCGCTGATCGTGTTCGTCGACGTGCTGAAGGAACTGCCCGCGACGCTGATCCTGCGCCCGTTCGATTTCGATACGCTGGCGGTGATCGCCAGCAACTATGCGCTCGACGAGCGGTTGGGCGCGGCGGGGCTGCCGTCGATCCTGATCGTCCTGCTCGCGGTGCCCGCGGTGATGTGGCTGACGCGGCGGATTGCGCTGGCGCGGCCGGGTACGTAGCGGTGTCCGCGATGCAGCTCTCGGTTCTCGACGTCCGTGCCGTCTCGCGCCGGTTCGGTGATCGCGTCGCGGCGGACGGTGTCAGCTTTGCGTTGGCCGCCGGGCGCATCGCCTGCCTGCTCGGCCCTTCCGGCTGCGGCAAGAGCACGGTGCTGCGGATGATTGCCGGGCTTGACCGTGTCGATGCCGGCACGATCGCGATCGACGGGCGGGAGGTCGCCGCGCCCGGTCGCGCGGTGCCGCCGGAGGATCGCGGCGTCGGGCTGGTGTTCCAGGATCTCGCGCTGTTCCCCCATCTGACCGTCGCCGACAATGTCGTGTTCGGCCTGTCCGGGCTGTCGCGCGCCGATCGCCGCGCCCGCGCCGTCGCCCTGCTCGGCCGGTTCCACGCCGAGGCGCTGGTCGATGCCTGGCCGCACACGCTGTCGGGCGGCGAGCAGCAGCGTGTGGCGATGGCACGGGCGATGGCGCGCGAGCCGGCGCTGTTGCTGCTCGACGAGCCCTTCTCCGGGCTGGACGGCCATCTGCGCGATAGGGTCCGTGCCTCCGTCCTGGCCGACCTCCGTGCGGCGGGGGCGACGGTACTGATCGTCACGCACGATCCCGATGAGGCGATGGCGGTCGCTGACGATCTGATCCTGATGGCGGACGGCCGCGTGGTTCAGACGGGGTCGCCCGAGGACTGTTATCGCCGCCCGCGATCGGAGGCCGCCGCGCGGTTGCTGGGCGAAGCAATCGTGCTGCCGGCAATCATTGCCGGGGGCGTGGCGGAGACGGCGCTGGGGCGCTTTGCGGCCGAAGGGATGGCGGACGGCCCGGCCCGCGCACTGATCCGCCCCGAAGGGCTGCGCATCGATCCGGCGGGTGTCGCGGCGCGGGTCCATGCGGTGCGGTTCGCCGGGGCCGGATACCGGATCGAGGCGACAGTCGAGGGGGTCGCGATCAGCGTGCGCACGATCGTCCGGCCGCCCGCGCCGGGTTCCGGGATTGCGCTGGCGCTCGACCCCGAGCGCGCCTGCCTGCATCTGGTTCGTGACTGATCGGCGGTGGCCCGGCTTGACCGGCCAAGCCCGGATGGGGGATGGCTGGATGGCGCAAATGTTCCCCTCGCCGCCCGGAGCCTGCCGTGTCCTTACCTCTGACCCTGCACCCCGACCGGCTGCTGCCGACCGACGCCAACGTGCTGCCGATCGCGCGACGGCTGTACGCGGAGGTCGCTGGCCTGCCGATCCTGTCGCCGCACGGGCACACCGATCCGCGCTGGTTCGCCTATGACGAGAAATTCGCCGACCCGGCGTCGCTGCTCATCACGCCCGATCACTATATCTTCCGCATGCTCTACTCGCAGGGTGTGGCGCTCGACGCGCTGGGCGTGCCGCGCGCCGACGGCAGCCTGCCCGACACCGATCCGCGCGAGGTGTGGCGGACGTTCGCCGCCCACTACCACCTGTTCCGCGGCACCCCGACGCGGATGTGGCTGGACTGGGTGTTCGCCGAGCTGTTCGGGCTGGATGTGCGACTGACACCGGTAACCGCTGACCTGTACTATGATAGGATGGCGGCGGCGCTGGCGACCGACGCGTATCGGCCGCGCGCGCTGTTCGAACGGTTCAACATCGAAGTGATCGCGACGACCGAATCTCCGCTCGACCCGCTCGATCATCATCGGGCGATCCGCGACAGCGGCTGGCCGGGGCGCGTCATCACCGCCTATCGCCCCGATCCGGTGGTCGACCCCGATTTCGAGGGGTTTCAGGCCAATCTCGACGCGTTCGGCGAGCTGGCGGGCGAAGATACGCGGACGTGGCGCGGCTATCTCGCCGCGCACCGGGAACGGCGTGGGTTCTTCGCGTCGATGGGCGCGACCTCGACCGACCATGGGCATCCGACCGCAGCCACCGCCAATTTGTCGCCGGCCGAGGCGGAAGCGCTGTTCGACCGCGTCGCGGGTGATCGCATGCGGGCGGGCGACGCCGAGCTGTTCCGCGCGCAGATGCTGACGGAGATGGCGCGCATGAGCCTGGACGACGGGCTGGTGCTCCAGATCCATCCGGGCAGTTTCCGCAACCACAATGCCGCGCTGTTCGCCAGTCACGGGCGCGACAAGGGGGCCGACATCCCGACCCGCACCGATTTCGTGACCGCGCTGAGGCCGCTGCTCGATGCGTTCGGCAACGATCCCCGCCTGTCGGTGATCCTCTTCACGCTCGACGAGAGCGTCTATGCCCGCGAACTCGCACCGCTCGCCGGCCATTATCCGTGCCTGAAACTGGGGCCGTCCTGGTGGTTCCACGACAGCCCGGAAGGGATGCGGCGCTTCCGCCTGAGCGTCACCGAGACAGCGGGGTTTTACAACACCGTCGGCTTCAACGACGATACCCGCGCCTTCCCGTCGATCCCGGCGCGGCATGACGTCGCGCGGCGGATGGACTGCGGCTTCCTCGCCAGCCTCGTCGCCGATCACCGTATCGAGGAGGACGAGGCGGTCGAACTGGCGCACGACCTCGCCTATAATCTCGCCAAGCAGGCGTACAGGCTGTGACCGGGCGGCTGTCGGCGGCGACGTTGGACAAGCTGCCTGGGGACGTCGCCCGGCCCGGCTATGATCCGGCCGCGCACGGCGTTGGCATCGTACACCTCGGCATCGGTGCGTTCCACCGTGCGCATCAGGCAGCCTATGTCGATGATGTGCTGGCGGCCTACGGCGGCGATTGGCGGATTCTCGGGGTGTCGCTGCGTTCGCCCGGCGTGCGCGACCAGCTCGCGCCGCAGGACGGGCTCTACACCCTGATCGAGCGTGACGCGGATGGCGATCGCCCGCGTGTGATCGGTGCGGTCGCGGGGGTGATCGTCGCGCGGGAGGAAGCGGAGGCCGCGATCGCCGCGATCGCCGATCCGGCGACGCACATCGTCTCGCTGACGGTAACGGAGAAGGGCTATTGCCACGACCCCGCGACCGGGCGGCTCGATGCGGCCAATCCGGCGATCGTCGCCGATCTGGCGAGCGGGATGCCGATGTCGGCGATCGGCCTGATCGCGGCGGGACTGGCGCGGCGGCGCATCGGGGGCGCCGGGCCGGTGACTCTGCTGAGCTGCGACAACCTGCCGCACAACGGCGCGGTGCTGGCGGCGGTGCTGGCCGACTATCTCGCGCTGGCGGATCCGGCGCTGGCGGATTGGGTCGCGGCGAACGTCCGCTGCCCGGCGACGATGATCGATCGTATCGTGCCCGCGACGACCGACGCGGATCGCGATGCGCTCGCGGCGCGGCTGGGTGCGCGCGACGAGGGCATGGTCAAGGCCGAGCGTTTCACCCAATGGGTCATCGAGGATGATTTTGCCGGCCCGCGCCCGCGGCTGGAGGATGTCGGCGTCCAGTTCGTCGCCGACGTCCGTCCGTTCGAACTCGCCAAGCTGCGCATGCTCAACGGCGCGCATTCGACGATCGCCTATCTGGGGCTGGCGGCCGGGCATGAAACGGTCGACCGCGCCGTCGCCGATCCGGCGATCCGCGCGACCGCGGAAAGGCTGATGCGTGCCGAGGCCGCGCCGACGCTGCCGCCGGTCGCGGGGCTGGACCCGGACGCTTATGCCGCCGACCTGCTCGATCGCTTCGCCAATCCCGCGCTTGGCCACCGGCTGATCCAGATCGCGATGGACGGGTCGCAGAAGCTGCCCCAGCGGCTGCTCGGCACGATCGTCGATTGCCGGCGGCTGGGCATCCACCCGGCCGCCGCGGTGCGCGGCGTGGCGGGGTGGATGGCGCATGTCCGCCGCCAGGGCGCCGCGCTCGACGATCCGATGGCGGCGCAGCTTGCCACGCTTGCGGTGAAGGCGGCGGACGATGCCGCACTGGTCGACGCGCTGCTCGGCGTCCGTGCGATCTTCGGCGATCTGGCCGGCGATCCGTGGCTGCGGGCGGCGTTGGGGTCGGCGCTCGCGGAAGTTCGCTGACCGACGCGGGTGGGGTTGCGCGAAGTGGCGCTCGCGGGCCAAGGTGATGGCCTGCGGAACAAGAGGGAATACGCTATGGCCGACGCGTCGGGTTTCGGGCTGGGCCATGCCGTCGTGCTGCTGGCCGCGGGCGTTATCGCGGTGCCGCTTTTCCGCCGGCTGGGGCTGGGATCGGTGCTCGGCTATCTCGCCGCGGGGCTCCTGATCGGGCCGTTCGGGCTGAAGCTGTTCGACGATCCCGAGACGCTGCTGCATATCGCCGAACTGGGTGTGGTGCTGTTCCTGTTCGTGATCGGGCTGGAGATGCGTCCGCGCAAGCTGTGGAAGATGCGACGGCAGATATTCGGCCTTGGTGCGGCCCAGGTGCTGACGTGCGGCGCGCTGCTGACCCTCATCGGCATGACGGCCGGCCTGTCGCCGGCGGTGGCGGCGGTCGGCGCGATGGGCTTCGTCCTCTCCTCCACCGCGGTCATCATGCAGATGCTGGAGGAGGAGGGGGAGACCGCGACGCCCGAAGGCCAGCGTGCGATCGCCATCCTGCTGCTCGAGGATCTGGCGATCGTGCCGCTGCTCGCGCTCGTCGCGCTTTGGGCGGTCGTCAACGGCCGCGCGGAAGCGAGTACGACGCCGCTTTGGATGGATCTGGGCATCGCACTCGGGGCGCTCGCCGCGCTGATCGCGGCCGGGCGCTGGCTGCTCGACCCGTTCTTTGGCCTGATCGCGCGGGCCGGCGCGCGCGAGGTGCTGACCGCCGCCGCGCTGCTGGTGGTGCTGGGATCGGCGCTGTTCATGCAGGCGGCAGGCCTGTCGATGGCGATGGGGGCATTCCTGGCCGGGGTATTGCTGTCGGAATCAAATTTTCGCCACCAGCTGGAGGCCGATATCGAGCCGTTCCGCGGGCTGCTGCTGGGGCTGTTCTTCCTTAGCGTCGGCATGTCGCTCAACCTCGCCACGGTGGTGGCCGAATGGCGGCTGGTGTTGGGCGGGGTCATCGCGTTCATGGTGGTGAAGGCGGCGGGCATCTACGGTATCGCGAGGATCGCGGGATCGACGCACCGCGACGCGATCCACCGCGCGGCGCTGTTCGCGCAGGGCGGCGAGTTCGCCTTCGTGCTCTATGCCGCCGCGCTCGGCGTCGGGCTGTTCGATGCGCGGGTAGGCGCGATCATGAGCGCGGTCGTCATCCTGTCGATGGCCCTGACCCCGCTGGTGCTGATCGTCTCGAACCGGATGCGCCGTGCGGCGCCGGTCTCGCTGGACGGGATCGATGCGGCAAGCGACCTGCATGGGCGCGTGCTGGTGATCGGCTTCGGCCGCTTCGCGCAGGTCGTCAGCCAGACCCTGCTTGCCCGGCGCGTCAAACTGGCGCTGATCGAGACGGACGTCGACATGATCCGCGCCGCCGGCAATTTCGGGTTCAAGATCCATTACGGCGACGGCACCCGCCTGGACGTGCTGCACGCCTCCGGCGCGGCGACGGCGGAGGCGATTCTGGTGTGCGTCGACAAGCCCGAGGCCGCGGACCGCATCGTCGAGCTGTGCCGTTCGGAATTTCCGCTCGCCAAGCTCTACGTCCGCGCCTTCGATCGTGGCCACTCGCTGAGACTCATCAAGGCCGGCGTCGAATTCCAGATTCGCGAGCTGTTCGAATCGGCGCTCGTCTTCGGGCACGAGGTGCTGACCGGGCTCGGCTTTGACGAGGATCAGGCGCGCGACGCGGTCGATGACGTCCGCGAACGCGACGAGCAGCGGGTCGAGCTGGAACTGGTCGGCGGGCTGGAGGCAGGCCGTAAGATGCTGCGCGGGAACATGACGACGCCCGAGCCGGAGCCGTTCTTCCCGCCGCCAAAGGGTGAGGCGGCCTGAGGTCGCGGTATCCTGGCGAAAGCGCGGGACCAAATCTTGTTAGGGGCGGCGGCGCCGAAGTGAATTCGGCGCCTCGTCGGTCGGCGCTGGCGCGCCGCCAGCCGTCGCTCGCCCGTCTCGTAAATAGCGCCGCTATTTACGTGCGGACGTGAGCGTTGCTCACTTCGAGCGTTCGACCTGCTCGAACTCCAGCTCCACAGGCGTCGCGCGGCCGAAGATCGACACCGCGACCTTGACCTTGCCCTTGTCGAAATCGAGTTCCTCGACCAGGCCGTTGAACGTCGCGAACGGACCGTCCAGCACCTTGACCGAATCGCCGATCTCGTAATCGACCTTGATCTGCTGCTTGGGCGCGGCGGCGGCTTCCTCCTTGGTGTTGAGGATGCGCGCGGCCTCGGCCTCGCTGATCGGCTGGGGCTTGCCCGACGATCCGAGGAAGCCGGTCACCTTCGGCGTGTTCTTGACGAGGTGGTAGACGTCGTCGGTCATCGCCAGCTTGGCGAGGACATAGCCGGGGAAGAACTTGCGTTCCGACTGCACCTTCTTGCCGCGGCGCACCTCGGTGACGGTTTCCACGGGAACCTCGACCGCCTCGACCAGCTGTTCCAGGCCCAGGCGCGTCGCGTCGGACAGGATCTGGTCGCGAACCTTGTTCTCGAAACCCGAATAGGCGTGGATGATGTACCAGCGCGCCATTGCTAACCCCTTATTTCGCCATGCCGAGAAGGAAATCGACGATCGTGCGGAACACGCTGTCGACGCCCAGGAAGAACAGCGCGAGCAGCGTCGTCATGATCATCACCATGACGCCGGTCATCCAGGTTTCCTTGCCCGTGGGCCACACGACCTTCTTGGTCTCTGCCTTCACCTGGTTGATGAACTCGACGGGGCTGATCTTCGCCACTGCTGGCCTCGCTTCAAAAATCGTTGCCTTTCAGCGGACATGGGCTCTCTGCCCGGTCCCTTTTCGGGAACCGGCCAGTCCATCCACGCTGTAGGATTGGGCCGGGTATCTAGCGAGTGCGCGGGCGGTGCGCAAGCGGGGAGGGGGCAGGATCGGGAGGGAGCCGTCACGGGAGTAAATCCCGTGACGTGGATCGCGGCGATGCCGCGTCCGCCGGCCGTTCGCGCAGGCTCTGCCGCGCTCGGCGTGGCAGGGGCGCTCGGATTCGAACCGAGGGCCTTCGGTTTTGGAGACCGACGCTCTAACCAGCTGAGCTACGCCCCTGTGCGGATCGGCGATGTAGCGATCCGGGCCGCGGGGGGCAACGGGGAATCGGCCGGGTTACGCCGCCCGCGCGGTGCTGGCCGGATCGACCGCCAGCGCACGCGCCTCCGCGACGGGCAGGGGGCGGCCGAAATAAAAGCCCTGTACCTTCGTACAGCCGAGCTGCTGGACCATCAGATGTTCGTCTTCCGTCTCCACGCCCTCGGCCGTCGTCGCCATGCCCAGCGACTGCGCCAGCGCGACCACCGCGCGGATGATCGCCAGCGCTTCCTTCACGCCCTTCGATGCGCCCTGGACGAAGCTGCGGTCGATCTTGATCGTCGAAAAGCGCGTGCGGCTGAGATAGCCCAGCGAGGAATAGCCCGTCCCGAAATCGTCGAGGCTGAGGCGAATGCCGAGGTCGAGCAGCCGCTCGAGGGTCCTGGTCGCATTCGTGCCCTCGCGCATGAAGACGCTCTCGGTCACTTCCAGCTCCAGCCGGTTGGCGGGCAGGCCGGATTGCGCCAGCGCCTGGGCGACGACCGTGACATAGCCCGGATCGTGAAGCTGTTCGGCCGAGACGTTGACCGCGACGCGCACGTCGGAACTCCAGCGCACCGCCTCGTCGCAGGCTGTGCGCAGCACCCATTCGCCGATCGGCACGATCAGCCGGGCGTCCTCGGCCAGCGGCACGAACTTGCCCGGACTGATCGGGCCCAGTTCGGGGTGGGTCCAGCGCAGCAGTGCCTCGAATCCGGTCAGCAGGCCGGTGCCGGCATCGACCACCGGCTGGTAGACGAGGTGCAGTTCGTTCTTGTCCAGTGCGCCGCGCAGCGCAATTTCCAGCACGCGGCGTTCCTCGGCCTGCAGGTGGAGATGCGGCTCATAGGCGTGGAAGGTGCCGCCGCCGGCATCCTTTGAACGATAGAGCGCGAGATCGGCCGAGCGGATCAGCATTTCCGGCGTGCGCCCGTCGCGCGGACCGACCGCGACGCCGACCGACGCGCCGATGTAGAGCGTGTACTGATCGACGTCATAGGGCTCGCTGAGCGAGGTGATGATCGTGCGGGCGAGCTGCTCAATGGCGGTACTGTCGGACGCGTCACGGATGACGACCGCGAACTCGTCGCCGCCCAGCCGGCCGATCATCTCATTGTCGGTCATCAACAGCTTCAGGCGTTCCGATACGCGGCCGAGCAGCCGGTCGCCGACCGGATGGCCAAGCGTGTCGTTGACCGCCTTGAACCGATCGAGGTCGATCATCATGAAGCCGCAGCGCGAGCCCCATTTCTCGGCCTCGGCCATCGCGTGGCCAAGCGATTCGTGGATCAGCAGGCGGTTGGGCAGCCCGGTGAGCGTGTCGTAGCGCGCCATGCGGGTGATCTTGTCGGCCGACGCGCGGCGCTCCGTCACGTCCGATCCGACGCCGCGGAAGCCGATGAAGCCGCGATCCTCGGCGATGCGGGGGCTCGCCGACATTTCCCACCAGCGTTCCTCGCCATCGACATAGACAGGCAGCAACAGGTCGCGGAACGCCTCGCGCGCCTTCAGCTTGCCGGCCAGGTCGCGCAGGCCGCCCGCGAAATTCCCCGCCTCCCAGGTGGGGCCGGCAAGGATCTCCAGAAAGCCGCGGCCGTTGATCGAATTGGGATCGACGCCGATCGACCGGGCGAAACGCGGGCTGGCGCGCACCACGCGACGCTGCGCGTCGATCTCCCATAGCCAGTCGGCATTATTCTCCTGCTCGGTCTCGCGCAGCAGCAGACTGACCGTCTCGTCACGCTCGGCGAGCGCGATCTCGCCCGCGCGAATGACCACAAGGGCGCGGCCGCGCGCGAAACAGCCGATCATCAACAGCACGGTGAACAGCGTGGTGGTCGCCGCGACGCTCTCCAGCCCCATGACGATGAACGACGCGGTGGTCGCGCCGCCCACGATGCCGAGGAACAGCAGCGTCGCGAGCGGCAACGCGGCCATCGCGACCGCTGCCGATGCCATCAGCACCGCGAGCACGCTGTACAGGCCCAGCAGCGCGCCGTGATCCGAATCGGTGCCGAACAGGAGCGGCGCGACCGACCAGACCGCGCCGAGCGCGATGCCGTCGATGAAGGTGTCGCGGACGTCGGACAGGCTGGCGTCGCTGGCGGTGCGATGGCGCGAGGCGAGGCGCCGCACGGCGACCGCCGTCGCGACGACGCCGAGCAGCACGCTCCATCCCGCGATCTGCCACAGCGGCGCGGCCTGCGCGAAGATCATCACCACCAGGGCGGCACCGATCAGATTGGCGCCGAGCATGAACAGCGCGAGCTGCGAGCCCGCGTTCATCTGCGCCGCCCGAATCGGCGCCCAGTCGGTCGCATCGGCAGGATCATAGAGGCCGAGCAGCGCCCGCGCGTCGATGCGCGGGGCCGCGAATTGAGAGGTGGGTGGCGACGCGATCACGGGGAGGCGGTTTAGGGAGCGGAGGTTGACGGATGGTTAGGAGCGGGCTGCCGGCGATTGGCGCGAGCAAATCGCGGACTCGCCTCGGCTGACCGCGGGGCGGGGATTGGGGTGGAAGCGAATGTTAGAGCAGCTTCACCAGGACGACCGCCGCAAACAACGCAATGAGCGCTGACAACACGGTGCAGCCGGGCATGAACCGGTTGCGGGGAGCCACCCACGGAAAGCCGATATAACCAATCAGGCCTTCGACGCTTGTCGGCAAAGCTCCGTCTTCCTCGGCTTGGCTGAGAATGGCCCCTTGACCTTGGGCTGCCCGGTTACGCGCCGCCAGGGTCGTCTGCGCAAGTGCTTGCAACCAATTCAGAACGATAGCCTGGCCATCGGCGCACTGTTCTCGACAAATCACGGTCGCGACGCCGCCATCGACCCCCAAGACCAAGCGTACACCGGTGGCGGTGAAGGCAAAGCCTTCGCCATTCTCTATCCACCAATCTTCGATTTTGGAGAAAGCCTCGCCTTCACTGCGATAGATCGAGACATCGCCCGGGACGTTCTCGTCGCGGCTCTCATTCAGGACAACCACTTCATCGAGCCAGTTGAGAGTGTCCCCCATTCCTCTTTGTAGCGCGAGGCCGAATATCCGCAATTGAGCGATAGGACCGGCACCGCGCCCGTCAGACGGGACGGCTGCGCCGCCCCGCTGCCCGTGTGTGTGTGTCGGGTCCCGGATTTGCTCACGCAAATCCGGGCACGATCACGCCGCGATCGCGTAAGGCTTGATCTCGCCCGTCAGGTACAAGTTGCGCGCCTTGGCCCGGCTCAGCTTGCCCGACGACGTGCGCGGCAGGGTGCGCGGTGGCACCAGTTCGACGACGCAGTGCATTCCAGTCACCGCGCGCACCCGCTCGCGGATGGCATCGCGCAGGCGGACGCGCTCGTCGTCGTCCGATGTGCGGCATTGCACCAGCACCGCCGGCGTTTCCTCGCCGCCCGGCGTGGTGATCGCGAAGGCGGCGATGTCGCCCTGCTTGAAGCCGGGCAGCTGCTCGACCGCCCATTCGATGTCCTGCGGCCAATGATTGCGGCCGTTGACGATGATCATGTCCTTGGCGCGGCCGACGATGTAGAGATAGCCGTCGCTGAGATACCCCATGTCGCCTGTGTCGAGCCAGACGCCGGCGCCGGCAGGGTCGGGCGTCATGCACGCGTCGGTCGCCGCCTGATCGCGGAAATAGCCGACCATCACGCTCGGCCCTTTGCACCACACCTTGCCGACGGCGCGTTCGGGGAGCGGCGTGCCGTCCTCCTCGCGCACCTCGACCGTCATGTCGCGTACCGGCTTGCCGCAGTTGACGATCGCGCGGAAGCGCTGCGGCCTGTCCTCGCCCGCGGCGACGCCGGACAGCTGGGTTTCCTCGACCAGCTCGACGATGATCCCTTCGCCCGGCGGCATGATCGAGACCGCCAGCGTCGCCTCGGCGAGGCCATAGCTGGGCAGGAACGCGCTGGCCTTGAAGCCCGCGTCGGCGAACGCGTCGACGAACGACTGCATCACGTCCGGCCGGATCATGTCGGCGCCGTTCCCCGCCACGCGCCAGCGCGACAGGTCGAACCGGTCGCTCGCCTTGGTCTGGCTCGACATGCGCCGCGCGCAAATATCGTAGCCGAAGGTTGGCGAATAGCTGAGCGATGTCCCCGGATTGCGACTGATGAGGTCGAGCCAGGCGAGCGGGCGTCGTGCGAAATCCTCGGTCTTCAGGTAATCGGTCGAGACCTGGTTGGCGACCGGCGACAGGAAGCAGCCGACCAGCCCCATGTCGTGATACCAGGGCAGCCAGGATATGCAGCGATCGGCCGGTTCCAGCTTCATGCCGTGGGCGTGCGCGGCGAGATTGTTGAGCAGCGCGTGGTGGGTGATCGCAACGCCATGCGGGAAACGGGTCGATCCGCTGGAATATTGCAGATAGGCGATGTCGTCGGTGCCGGCCCGTGGCAGTTCGACGGCCGGCGCGGCGCGTTCCGCCAGCGCCTCGAACGACAGGCCATCGACGCGCGCGACACGCGCCGCCTCGCCGCACATCGCCTCCAGCTCGGCGGGGAAGAACAGCAGCTTCGGATCGCAGCTGTCGAGCTGGACGCGCAACTGATCGATGTACGACTGCGACCCGCCGAAGCTGGTCGGCAGGGGCAGCGGCACCGGCCAGGCACCGGCGTAGATCGTGCCGAAGAACAGCGAGGCGAATTCCGGCGCCGTCTCCGCGATCAGCGCGATGCGATCCTGTGGCCGCACGCCCATCGCCACCAGCCGTCGCGCCATCGCCAGCGCATCTTCGCGCAGTTCGGCAAACGGATAGGGCCGCGTCAGCGCGCCGCGCGCGTCGTGAAAGTTCAGCCCGCGATCGCCGTTCGCGGCATAATCCAGCGCGTCGCCCAGCGTCGCGAAGTCGGCGAAGCGGCGCGGTTGCGCGTCCTCGGTCGGGGTCGGCGCCAGTGCGGTGTCCGCATCCTTGGCCAGATCAGCCGAAATCATCGATCGTTCTCGCGTCCCTTATATCCGGCCCAATTGTCCGGTCTCGTATCCGGAGCCGTGCAAAATCGCTCCCGCGCGGTCCCGATACGGTCGGTCACGCGCACGTCAACGCTTCGCCCTGCTCCGTCCCGGCGTTCAAATTCGGTTCCCACTGTGGCACAATCATGGCGCATGCCCCGTGATCGCCGACCGCCGACACCGCTGGAGAGCGCCGCGCTGGAGCGGCTCGCGCTGCGTTATGTCGAACGATATGCGACAACGCGGGGCAGGTTGCGCGATTACCTGAACCGCAAGCTGCGCGAACGCGGCTGGGCGGGGGAGGGGGAGGCCGATGTCGCCGCGCTGGCCGAGCGGATGGCGGAGCTGCACTACATCGACGACCGCGGCTTCGCTGAATCGCGAGCGGCGGCGATGGGCCGGCGCGGGCTGGGCGCGCGGCGGATTGCACTGGCGATGCACGCGGCGGGAATCGCCGAGGAGGATCGGGCGACGCTCGACGA
The DNA here is from genome assembly GCF_035910975.1 of Sphingomonas sp. Taxonomy (GTDB): domain Bacteria; phylum Pseudomonadota; class Alphaproteobacteria; order Sphingomonadales; family Sphingomonadaceae; genus Sphingomonas. Next base: position 1,029,849 of record NZ_JAMHWM010000029.1, on the reverse strand, counting down.
CGAAGCGGCAGAGGCCAGCGCGCTCGCTTTCGCCCGCCGCCGCCGGATCGGCCCCTTCGCCCGCGTGGCCATGGACCGTGACGCACAGGCGCGCGCCTTCGCCGCGATGCTGCGCGCCGGCCATGACATCGACCGCAGCCGCCGAATCCTGGCGCTGACCGCCGACGATCTGGATCAGAACGAGCCATAACCGCCGGATCGGGGGCAGACCAAAGACTTTGCAGGCTTTGGCCGCTGTGTGTTAGATGTGCATCCGGGGGAAGTAGGATGCGTACAGAGTTGCGTGAGTCCGGCGAAGGTCGAAGCGAAGTCGTGGCGGATCTGGCCACCGGCGCCGCGATTGAACACGCCGCGTCCGACGTCCACGGCGGTGTCGTCAAATGGTTCGACGTCACGCGCGGTTTCGGGTTCGTCGTCGCCGATGATCCTTTGGTCGGCGATATCCTCGTCCATTTCTCCGTCCTCCACGATCACGGTCGCCGCAGCCTGCCCGAAGGCGCGCGCGTGGTGTGCGAGACGGTGCGGCGCGAGCGCGGCGTCCAGGCCAACGCGATCCTGTCGATCGACCTGTCCTCCGCGATAGAGCCTGTGCGCGGGCGCGCCGGCGGCGACCGGATCGACCGGCTGAAGGCGGTGGAGAACGCCGGCCCGTTCGAGGGCGCGACCGTCAAATGGTTCAACCGGCTGAAGGGCTATGGCTTCCTGATCCGCGACGCGGTGCCGGGCGACGTGTTCGTCCACATGGAAACGCTGCGCCGCGCCGGCATCGACGAAGCTGAGCCCGACGACCGCATGCGCGTTCGCATCGTCGAGGGCGAGAAGGGGCCGCTCGCGGTCGCGGTCGAGAAGGAATAGGATCGATGGCTATGCGGATCGTGCCGGCGGCGTTCGTCGCGCTCGGGCTGGTGCTGGCGAGCGCGGGGTGCAAAGGCGGCGATGCCGCCGCGACGCAGGGCGCGCAGGCCGGGCAGGTCACCGTCACCATCCGCACGGCGAGCGCCGCGCACGCCTTCAGGGTCGAGGTGGCGAAGACCGCCGCCGAACAGCAGCGCGGGCTGATGTACCGCACCGATATCGCGAAGGACGGCGGCATGTTGTTCGCGCCCTATCCACCCGAGGGCGGCCCCCCGCGCGAGGCGAGCTTCTGGATGGAGAACACGCCGACCTCGCTCGACATCGTCTACATCCGCGCCGACGGCACGATCGCGCGGATCGCGGAGAACACCGTCCCATTCTCGCGCGATCCGATCCCCAGCGGCGAGCCGGTCGCGGCGGTGCTGGAAATCCTGGGCGGCCGCGCGGCGGAGCTGGGGATCGGCGAGGGCGACAAGGTGGAGTGGCCGCGGTAGGGGCGTGGGCTGAGCGAATGTCTGCTCTGCAGCGGCGGCTCGGCAAACGTTTCAATCGCTGACATGAGAAACGGCGTTAGCTGTTCAGCCCCGTCATCTGGTGGATCGGGTTGACGATGAGCCGGCCTGGGTCCTGGGTCCAGATCCTTGCGATGTAGCCGCGCTGCCCCAATCGGTAAACGTGACCCGGTCCCAATCTCTATGTCCCGCTCCACCACCAAGCAACGGCTCGACAGCGCGTGGGTCTTGCGTTACATTTCTGCCACAGTGCCAGATACCAACAGTTCCGAAGCGTCCCAGTCGATGCAGCGTGTGCGGGTGGCGATGACCGGCCTGGCGGCGGTCATCCTGCTGATCGGCGTGGCCAGCGCGGTGTTCAACTATGCCAGCGACGAGCCGCCGGTCACTGCGATCGGCGCGGCCAAGCCAGATGTCGTCGCCAACATGACGACCGGCCCGGTCGCCAACGTCACTGCCAACGAGCCGCTGGCCGAACTGGGCGTCGCGCCCAGCGCACCGCCGGCCGCCGACGTCAACACCGTCGAGGGGCAGCCGCGATAGCGGCGCGGGCCCTCCCGATTCCTCTGGAGGCGTCGCCGCGCCGCCCCTATCCTCCCGACGAATCGGAGGGGCAAATTGCTTGAATTCCTGGGTGCGGCGCCGAACGTCCTCTTTTCCGCCGCGATCCTGCTGACCGTGTTGATCGGCGTCGTCCAGTTGATCGGGCTCGGCGATTTCGACGTGGGCGCGGATGCCGACATCGACGCCGCGCCGCTCGCGTGGCTTGGCGTCGGGCGGTTGCCGCTGCTGATGCTGCTGGTCGTCTATCTCGCCGCCTTCGGGCTGATCGGGCTGGTCGGGCAGCAGCTGTCGGCCGATCTGTTGGGCACGCTCCAGCCGCTGTGGCTCGCCGGGCCCGCCGCCGCCGTTGTCGCGCTGCCGGTGACTGGCATCGCGGCGCGGCTGCTGGGCCGCGTCCTGCCGCGCGATCATACGACGGCGATCGATATCGAGGACCTGATAGGGCGCGGCGCGGTGATCGTCACCGGCCGCGCGACGCCGGGATCGCCGGCCCGCGCCCGCGCGGAGGATCGCCACGGCCAGCCCCATTTCGTGATGGTCGAGCCCGACAATCCCGGCCAGTCTTTCGAGGAGGGCGAAACCGTCCTGCTCGTCCGCCGCGAAGGCGACGCCTTCCGCGCGATCACCCGCGGCGACCACCGCCTGCCGACGCTTTGAGGATGATGCCGAATGAATGAAGTCGCGACGCAGGGAAGCTCGATGATCCCCTATCTGATCTATGCCGGCATCGGACTCGGCACGCTGCTGGTGCTCGGGCTGATCCTCGCGCGCCTCTATCGCCGCGCGTCGAAGGAGATCGGCTTTGTCCGCACCGGGCTGGGCGGCGAAAAGGTCGTCATCAACGGCGGCGCGCTGGTGCTGCCGGTGTTCCACGAAACGATGCCGGTCAACATGAACACCGTGCGCCTGGCGGTCGAGCGCAAGAACATGGACGCACTCATCACGCTCGATCGGCTGCGCATCGATGTGAAGGCCGAATTCTACGTGCGGGTGCGCCCCGACGCGCAATCGATCGCGATCGCCGCGCAGACATTGGGCATGCGCACGATGAACCCCGACGCGCTGAAGGAACTGGTCGAGGGCAAGTTCGTTGACGCGTTGCGATCGGTCGCCGCCGGGATGACGATGGCCCAGCTCCACGAGCAGCGCAGCGATTTCGTCCAGAAGGTGCAGCAGGTGTCATCGGTCGATCTGGCGATGAACGGGCTGGAACTCGAATCGGTCTCCCTGACCGGGCTCGACCAGACGTCGATCGAGCATTTCAACGCCAACAACGCGTTCGACGCCGAGGGTCTCACCAAGCTGACCGAGCAGATCGAACTGCGCAAGAAGGCGCGCAACGACATCGAGCAGGATACCCGCGTCCAGATCGAGAGCAAGAACCTGGAGGCGCAGCGCCAGTCGTTCCTCATCAGCCGCGATACCGAATTCGCCCGGCTGGAACAGGAACGCGAGGTCGAGATGCGGCGCGCGGTGCAGGCCGCCGAGGTCGCGCGCGAGCAGGCGCTGCGCTCTCAGGAATCCGATCAGGCACGGATCGAGGCCAAGAAGCTGGTCGACAGCCAGCAGATCGAGGCCGATCGCGCCGTTAAGGAGGCTCAGATAGCGCAGACCCAGGCGCTCGAACTTGCCCGGCAGGAACAGCAGATCGCGGTGCAGAACAAGAGCCGTGAGGAAAGCCAGGCCAAGGCCGAGGCCGATCGCGCCCGCGCCGAAGCCGTGGTGGCCGAGGAAGAGGTGGTCACCGCCCGCGATGCCGAGATCGCCGAACGTACCAAGCGGATCGAACTGATCGACGCCGCGCGCGAGGCGGAACGCGCCGCGATCGGCCTGCGCGTCCAGGCCGAGGCGGAGAAGGCCGCCGCCGCTGACCGTGCGGAGGCGGTGCGGCTGGTCGCGGAGGGCGAGGCGGAGGCCGCCAAGCTTCGTGCCGAGGCCGACCGCGTCCGTTTCGAGGTGGAGGCCGCCGGTCAGCGTGCGGTGAACGAGGCGGCGAACCTGCTGTCGTCCGACCAGATCTCGCTCCAGACCAAGCTCGCGCTGCTCAAGGTGCTGCCCGAGGTGGTGCGCGAGGCGGCCAAGCCGATGGAGGCGATCGACAGCATCCGCATCGTGCAGGTCGACGGCCTGACCGGACAGGGCGGCACCGCCGCCACCGCCGAAGCGGGCGCTGGCGATGGCGGCGACCGGAACCTCGCCAGCTCCGCCGTCAGCGCGGCGCTGCGCTACCGCGCGCAGGCGCCGGTGATCGACGGGCTGATGAAGGAACTGGGCTTTGACGGCGGGTCGCTCGAAAGCCTGGTGTCGGGCGCGGCAGCGGCATCGGTGCCGAAATCGGCCGCCGATCTCGTCAAGCCCTCGAAGCCGGCCCAGGAAAGGAAGGGCGGGGCGGCGTGACCACGCTGATCCTGCATGAATATGCGGCGTCGGGGAATTGCTGGAAGATCCGCGCCACCGCCGCGCTCGCCGGGCGCGCGATCGAGCGGCGCGAATATGACATCGTGAAGGGCAAGACGCGGACGCCGCAGTTCCTCGCGACCGTCAACCCCAACGGCCGGATTCCGGTGCTGCAGGTCGGCGACCGCTTCCTGCCCGAAAGCAATGCGGCGTGTGTCTATCTGGCCGATGGCACCGCGCTGGTCCCGGCGGAGGCCTTCGACCGCGCCGACATGCTGCGCTGGATGTTCTGGGAACAATATAATCACGAGCCGAACGTGGCGACGCTCAGGTTCTGGACCGGATGGGTCGGGCTCGACAACCTCTCCGCCGCGCAGGCCGCGCAGCTCGACGGCAAGCGGGCGGCCGGCGACGCGGCTCTGGCGCTGATGGACGAACATCTCGTCGCCCGCGACTGGTTCGTCGGCGACGGCGTGACGCTCGCCGACATCGCGCTCTATCCCTATACCGCGCGGGCAGGAGAGGGCGGCTTCGATCTCGACCGCTATCCCGCGGTGCAGGCATGGCTTCGCCGGGTGGCATCGCTGCCCGGGGTGCCAAATTTCTGACGCGATCATGACGGTGCGATGACGGCGTCCGCATAAAAGCGTAACATCGCCAAGGCATTGCCGCCCCAGGACCGACCGGCAGGGGGTGAGCCATGAGCGGAATCCTGACGTTTCCTTTCGACGGCGACGTATCGAGCATCGCCGATTTCGCCAATTCGCGGCCCCGCACGCCGGAACGCGACGTCGCGCGGCGGCGCTACCGCACGATCTGGATTTCCGACGTCCATCTCGGCACGCGCGGCTGCAACGCCGAACTGCTGATCGACTTCCTCGACCATGTCGACAGCGATACTCTGTACCTCGTCGGCGACATCATCGACGGCTGGCGGCTCAAGCGGAAATTCTACTGGCCCGATGCGCACAACGACATCGTGTGGCGCATCCTGAAACGGGCGAAGCGCGGCACCCGCATCGTCTACATCCCCGGCAACCACGACGAGATGTTCCGCCAGTTTACCGGGCTGAGCTTCGGCGGTGTCTCGATCCGGCGCCAGGCGATCCACGAGACCGCCGACGGCCGCCGCCTGCTGGTGCTGCACGGCGACGAATTCGACGCGATCATGCTGTCGCACCGCTGGCTCGCGCATCTGGGCGACGCGGCCTATGGACTGGCGCTGTGGGCGAACCGCTGGGTCAACGCCTATCGCCGCCGCGCGGGCCTGCCCTATTGGTCGCTCAGCAAGCACGCCAAGCACCGCGTCAAGAAGTCGGTCGAGTTCATCTCGCGCTTTGAGGATGTCGTCGCGGAAGCGGCGGGGCGGCGCGGCGTCGACGGCGTCGTCGCGGGGCACATCCACACCGCCGAGATCCGCGAGATTGGCGGGATCGCCTATTACAACGACGGCGACTGGGTGGAGGGCTGCACCGCGCTGGTCGAGCATCACGACGGCCGCATGGAGTTGCTCCACTGGGCCGAAGAGATCGCCGCGCGCGAGGCGGCTACGGTCGTAGCCCTGGCGGCGTGATGCGCATAGCGATCGTCACCGACGCCTGGGCGCCGCAGGTCAACGGCGTGGTGCGCACGCTGACGGCGGTGCGCGCCGAACTGGAGGCGATGGGCCATGCCGTCCTGATCGTGTCGCCCGATCGTTTCGCGTCGATGCCGTGTCCGACCTATCCCGAAATCCGTCTGGCCTTCGCGCGGCGATCGACGGTCGGCGCGATGCTGGCGGAATTCGGCGCGGATGCGGTGCACCTCGCGACCGAAGGGCCATTGTGCCTCGCCGCGCGCGGCTGGTGCCTGGCGCGGCGGCAGACCTTCACGACCGCCTATCATACCCAGTTCCCCGACTATGTATCGGCGCGGACCGGGATTCCGGCGGAGTGGATCTGGCGCTACATCCGCTGGTTTCACGCCCCCGCGGCGGCGATCCTCACCTCGACCCCGTCGATCCGCGCGACGCTGGCGGCGCACGGCCTGCATCATGCCGCGCACTGGGGGCGCGGCGTCGATCTCGCCGCCTTCCATCCCGGCGTCGCGCCGCATCCCGCGCTGCTTCATCTGCCGCGGCCGATCCAGCTCTGCGTCGGCCGGGTCGCGGTGGAAAAGAATATCGCCGCCTTCCTGGAAAGCGGGCATCCGGGCACCCGGATCGTCGTGGGCGACGGCCCGGCACGCGCCGGGCTCGAAGCGCGCTTCCCGGACGCGATCTTCATGGGGGCGCTGTTCGGTCAGGCGCTGGCCGGCGCCTATGCAGCGGCGGACGTGCTCGTCTTCCCCAGCCGCACCGATACCTTCGGGCTGGTGATGATCGAGGCGATGGCCTGCGGCACGCCGGTCGCCGCCTATCCGGTGGCCGGCCCGATCGACGTACTGACCCCGGATGTCGGCGCGATGGACGCCGATCTGGATGCGGCGATCGCCGCTGCCCTGACCTGCGACCGCGCGGCCTGCGCGGACCATGCCGCGGGCTTCACCTGGGCCGCCAGCGCCCGGCAGTTCCTGGCAGGGCTGGTTCCGGCGGCGATCGCACGGGCGGCCTGATCGCGCCTTGCCTAGCGCGGTCATCCGCACTAAGTCGCATCGGGCAATGTGGCCGCTCCTTCGATGGGGCGGCCCTTATCGTTTCTGGAGAACTCCGCATGGCCCAGCCGCTCATGCCCCATGCGACCGCCAGCTGGCTGGTCGACAACACCGCGCTCAGCTTTGAGCAGATCGCCGATTTCTGCGGCCTCCACATCCTGGAGGTGCAGGCGATCGCCGACGATACCGCCGCGACCAAGCTGACCGGCCGCGATCCGGTGCGCGCGCACGAGTTGACGATGGACGAGATCGAGAAGGGCCAGGCCGATCCCGATTACCGCCTGGTGATGCTGAAGGGGCCGGAACAGGTCCGCCGCACCAAGGGGCCGCGCTACACCCCGGTTTCGAAGCGCCAGGACAAGCCCGACGGCATCGCCTGGATCATCAAGAACCACCCGGAGATTTCGGACGGCGCGATCGGCAAGCTGATCGGCACCACCCGCACCACGATCGCGGCGATCCGCGACCGGACCCACTGGAACATCGCCAACATCGTGGCGAAGGATCCGGTGACGCTCGGCCTGACCAGCCAGCGCGAACTCGACGCGCTGGTCACCAAGGCGGCGAAGGCCGCGGGCATGGAAGCGCCGACCGACACCCGGCTGGAGGGCGACCGCGAGGCGCTGCTCGAACAGCTGCGGGCCGAGCGCGAACAGGCCGCCCGCGATGCCGAGGCGGCCGAGAACGGCGAAGTCGCCGCGCCGGTCGAGCACACGGCGGAGACGCTGTTCAAGAACTGACGGGCGGCCGGCGATTTGCGCCAGCAAATCGCGGACTCGCCACGACGGGCAGAGGGGTCGCGTAAGCGATCCCGTCTGACGGCGTGGCGTGACGGAACGATGTTCCTGCTTTAGCCTTTCCCCATCCGCCGACTCATCGGCGACCGGGAGAGCGAGCGCATGTGCGACGAACACACCGCCCACGACAACGAACTCTACCTGACCGACGCAGCGGTCAGCCGGCGGCGGTTCGCCGCGATCGCCGGCGCGGCGGGGCTGGTGGCGATGTTGCCCCGGCCCGCCAATGCCCAGGCGATTTCCGGCCGCGACGTCACGATCACCACGCCCGACGGCACCTGCGACGCCTATTTCGTCGCGCCCGCCAAGGGGCGGCATCCGGCGGTGCTGGTCTGGCCCGACATCATGGGGCTACGGCCCGCCTTCCGCCAGATGGCCGATCGGCTCGCCCAGTCGGGCTATGCGGTGCTGACCGTCAACCAGTTCTATCGATCGGTGAAGGCGCCGTTCCTGAAGGCGGGTGAGAGCTTCGACCAGCCTGAGGTGCGCGCGAGGATCATGCCGTGGCGGGCGTCGCTGACGCAGGACGCCACCCGGCGCGATGCGAGCGCCTTCATCACCTGGCTCGACAAGCAGAAGCAGGTCGATTCGAAGCGTGGCCTCGCCTCGACCGGTTACTGCATGGGCGGGCCGATGGTGATGCTGACCGCCGCCGACCATCCGGGCCGGGTGAGGGCGGGGGCCAGCTTCCACGGCGGCGGGCTTGCCACCGACAAGCCCGACAGCCCGCACCTGCTGGTCCCGAAGATGAAGGCCGGCTTCCTGTTCGCGGTCGCCGAGAACGACGACCAGCGCAACCCGAAGGAAAAGGAGCTGGTCCGCGAGGCGTTCGCCGCGGCGAAGCTGCCGGCGGAGATCGAGGTCTATATCGGCACGATGCACGGCTGGTGCCCGCCGGATAGCCGGGTCTACAACGCCGCCCAGGCCGATCGCGCATGGGACCGGATGCTCGCCCTGTTCAAGACGCAGCTTTGACGAAAGGCCCTATCATGAGCGATCTCACCCTCTACACCAATCCGATGTCGCGCGGACGGATCGCGCGCTGGATGCTCGAGGAGGTCGGGCAACCCTATGAAACCGTCCTGCTCGGGTATGAGGACAGCATGAAGGCGGCCGACTATCTGGCGATCAACCCGATGGGCAAGGTGCCGGCGATCGTTCACGAGGGGCGCACCGTCACCGAATGCGCGGCGATCTGCGCCTATCTGGCCGACGCTTTTCCCGACGCCGGGCTGGCCCCCGCAACCGATGCACGCGCCGACTATTACCGTTGGCTGTTCTTCGCCGCCGGCCCGCTCGAACAGGCTGTCACCAGTCGTACAGCCGGCTGGACGCCGACCGCCGAGCAGCAGCGAATGTTTGGTTTCGGCGATTACGACCGCGTTGTCGACGCGCTGGAAGGCGCGGTGAAGGCGGCCAGCGACGGCTGGCTGGCGGCGGATCACTTCACCGCCTGCGACCTGTATGTCGGCGCGCACCTGACGTGGGGGACGGGCTTCGGCACGATCCCGAAGCGGGACGCCTTCATGGCGTTCGTCGAGCGGGTCAACGCCCGGCCGGCGGCAAGGCGCGCGGCCGAGATCGACGACGCGCTGGTGGCGGGGATGAAGGCAGCCGCTTCGGCGTAGAAAAACGGGCGCGCCCTCCTGACGAAGGCGCGCCCGCTGGGCTCACGAGGAGTCGCTCAGATCACAGCTTGAAGCGCGCGCCGACGAGCAGGGTGCGGCCGAAGTGGTTGTTCTCGTAGTTCCGCTGCGCGTCGAAATCGGTGTAGCGATAGCGGTATTCGTCGGTCAGGTTGACGCCCTCCACCGACACTTCGACCCAGTCGGTCAGCTTGTAGCGAACCGACGCATCGACGTTCACCGTGCTGCCATAGCCTTCGAACACGTTGCCGGTCGCCGAATTGGCGTCGACATAGGGGCCGCGATACGACGCGCTGACGCGGGCCGAGAACTTCTTGTCCTCATAATAGAGCGTGCCGTTGAACGCCTTCTTCGACACGCCGAACAACGTCGAGGTGCGATCGGCCTGCACGTTGGGGCCCAGCGCGCACAGGCCGGTCGTCGCATTGCGCACGCACACGTTCTGGATCGGCCCGTTGACGCGGTAGGTGGCGTCCGACTTGATGAAGGTCGCGTTCACGATCCCGCCGAAGTTGCTGAGGATACCCGGCAGGAAGGTGAAGGGCAGCTGCAGCGCAACCTCGACGCCCTTCAGCGTTGCGCCGGTCCCGTTGGTGATCGACGTGATGTTCCACAGCCGGCCTTCGGGATTGATCGCGGCGGGGCTCGACGGCGGGATGATCGACGTCGGCAGGCCGGTCGAGGCGAAGGTGCCGCTGCGCGTCTGGCCGATCGGGAAGCTTTCGACATCCTTCTGGAACAACGCGACCGAGAAGATCGATTGCGGCGCGAAATACCATTCGGCGGCCAGATCGAACGCGGTCGCGCGGAACGGCAGCAGGAAGGGGTTGCCGAAGCTGACGTTGTAGTTGAATCCGTCGACCGATCCGCCCGGCGTCAGGCTGCCGAGCGACGGCCGGGTGATGACCTTGGCGATCGCGCCGCGGATGATGAAATCCTTGTGCGGGAACAGCGCGACGTTCATCGACGGCAGCCAGTCGTCATAGGTGCGGCCGACCGTCACTGCCGTGCCGCTCGACAGGCCGGTCGAGGACTGGTCGGTGTGCACGTAGCGGACGCCGGCGTTGGCGGCGAAGCGCAGGCCCAGCAGCTCGCCCTTGGCATCGAACTGGAGGTAGCCGCCCTTCACTTCTTCCGACACGCTGCGGGTGTTGCCCGCGTCGACAGCCGGGGTGCGGCTGTACAGCTTGGTGAAGTCGGCCGACGCCTGGAGGTTCGGGATCAGGAACTGGTTGGTCGTGCCGCTCGGCTGGCCGGCATCGCGCATCGTGAACAGCTCGCCCATGGTGCCGGCGGGGAAGCCGTAAACCGCGGTCGGGCCGAACAGGCTGGACGCCGAACAGGTCAGCGTGCCGAGCACGCGATCGACGCCGCCGTTGCCGCACACCACGGTATCGCGGGTGAACGCCTGCGATGCGAAGCTGAACTTGCGATAGACCGCGCCGGTCTTCACCGTGAGGGCGTCGGGCACCAGGTCCCATTCGGTGCGAAGCTGCGCCGTGCGGAACTTGTTGGCGACGTTCGACGGACGGTCGCGGATTTCGGCGAGCTGGAAATTGGCCGGATCGGTGACGCTGGTGCCGAAGGTCAACTTCGGGAAGCGCATGTCGCGATAGTCGTAGCTGTATCCTTGCGCGTCGCGGTCGTCGAAGACGAAGGTCGTTTCGCGCGGCACGTCGGCATCGGACTTGGAGAAGCCGCCGAGCAGGGTGAAGCGGAAATTGTCGCCGACATCCTGGTCCCAGGTTCCGCCGAGCTGATAGAATTTGGTGCTGGTCTGACGGAGATAATGTTCGGTGCGGACCCAGGCGTCGTTGAGCGTCGCCGCGATCATGTTGTTGTTCGAATCATACACCGGGTTGGTGATGTCGATCGAGCGTTCGTTGGAGCGCAGCAGCACCTCGCCCCACTTTTCCTCGCGGGCGGTTTTGAAACGTGAGAACAACCCGTCGATCGACACCTTGGTGGCGTCCGAAGGTGCCCATTGCACGCTGCCGGTAAGACCCAAGCGATCACGTGTGTGTGCGACTTCCCCGTAACGTGGAATACGGGGGTGGAAGGCGAGTGCGGCCTGATCGCAGGCTGCGTTCGGGAAATAGCTGCCGCCGGAATTGGATGCGGCGGTGGTGTAGGTGACGACGCCGGTTGTCTGGTCTCTCGTCGAGTTACGGAAGCACGGCGTCCCGCCCACCGAGTCGAAATAGGCCTGGCTCCACCGCACAGTATTGTTGCCAAGTTCGAGTGTCTTGAGCTTCTGGTAAGCGGCGGACACCGCGACGCCGAACGACCCCGACGGTGATTTCCAGCTGAGCAGCCCGGCGACGCGTGGCCCCCAGGTCTTCGCAAGATCGTTGTACGACCCGTTGGCCGATCCGACGACGGTGAAGCCGGTCTTGCCGCCCAGCGGGTTGCCGGTGTTGAGGTCGACGACCGCGCCCAGCGACCCTTCATCGAGTCCGGCCGAAGCGGTCTTGTGGACGACGATCGAGTTGAACAGCTCGGACGCGAACACGTTGAAGTCGAACGCGCGGTCGCGGTTGGATGCCTGGCCGTCGAAGGATGTCGCGATCGTCTCCAGCCCGTTGACGCGGACGCGGGTGAACTGCGAGCCGAGGCCGCGCACGGTGATCGCGCGCCCTTCGCCGCCGTCGCGCTGGATCGAGATACCGGGGATGCGCTGTAGCGATTCGGCCAGATTCTGGTCGGGGAACTTGGCGATATCTTCGGCGACGATCGCATCGACCGCCGAGATCGAATCGCGCTTCACGTCGAGCGCTGCGTCGAGCGAGGCGCGGAAGCCGGTGACGACGACGTCGCCGCTGGTGTCCTCCTCCTGCGGCGGGGCGGGCTGGGCGGTCTGCGCCGTCGCCGGCATCGCCAGCGCGATCGCCAGCGCCGCCAGGGAAACCGCGCCGCAGCGCCGCAATGTCGTGTCCTTCGCCATGCCCATTTTCCTCCCGGTCCCATATCCGGCCGCGCCGGCAAGTTTCTGACACCGGTGGCGGCGGAATCGCCGCAGGCTGGTCGTCGACAGCGTCGTTGCTACGCGTCCGGTCGGTCGGGGGAGCATGCGCCCAAGGGGCACGATCGTCAGCCACCCTCTCGCCCGGCGCGTTTCCCGCGCTCTCGATCGCCGGCCCTTGTCTTTTTTGGAAACCGGTGTCAGTCACGCATTTGGAACCGGCGGCGCGACATGTCAAGCTGCGCGGAAATCATGTTTCGGGAGAGTGGGCGATGGCCAAGGCGATGATTTGCGGGATGGCGCTGGCTATCGGGATCGGGCCCGCGGTATCCGCCCACGCGCCTCGATCCGCTCCTCAGCCCGCCGCGCCGCAGCTCGCCTTTCCCGGCGCGGTCGGCCCGGCCGCGACGACGCCGGGGGGGCGCGGCGGCCGCATCATCCGCGTGACCAACCTCAACGCCGATGGCCCCGGTAGCTTCAAGGCGGCGCTCGACACCAAGGGCCCGCGCATCGTGGTGTTCGAGGTCGGCGGCGTGATCGACATGGGCATGAAGGCCTGGGACATCAGGGAACCCTTCGTGACCATCGCAGGCCAGACCGCGCCGTCGCCCGGCATCACGCTCATCAAGGGCGGCATAGATATCCGCACCCACGATGTGGTGATGCGTCATATCCGCATCCGCACCGGCGCGAACGGCGAGGCGCAAAGGTCGGGCTGGGAGGTCGATGCTCTCTCCACGGTCGCCGCGCGCAACGTGATCCTCGACCACAACAGCTTCAGCTGGGCGGTCGACGAGAACATGTCGGCGTCGGGCCCGCGCTTCACCGGCAATACGGTGGAAGACTGGCGCAACGGCACCAGCCGCAACATCACCTTCAGCTACAACGCCGCCTATGAAGGGCTGGCCGACAGTTCGCACCCCAAGGGCGAACATTCCAAGGGCTCGCTGATCCACGACAATGCCACCGGCATCGTCATCTGGCGCAACCTCTACGCCCACAATGTGGAGCGCAACGCGCTGTTCAAGGGCGGCGCGCAGGGCGTGTTCGTCAACAACCTGGTCTATGATCCCGGCTACCGCGCGCTCCACTACAATCTGATGGCGTTGGAGTGGGAGGGGAAACCCTATGTGACGGGCGAGATCAGCGCGGTCGGCAACGTCTATCGCGGCGGCCCGTCAACCAAGGGGCGGGTGCCGTTCCTGATGCTCGGCGGCGACGGCGACCTGCGCTACCACGGACGCGACAATATCGCCGTCGACCTGCATGGCGAGCCGCTGCCGATGTTCGGCCGCTACGGCGAGACCAGGGCAAAGCTGATCGAGGTGGAGAAACCGGTGGTATGGTGGCCCGGCCTGCCGGTGCTGCCCGCGCGCGATGTCGAGACGCACGTCCTCGCCAACGTCGGCGCGCGGCCGTGGGATCGCGATGCCGACGATATCCGGGTGTTCTTCTTCGTCGCCGAAGGGCGCGGCGCGATCATCGACGACGAGAGGGAAGTCAGCGCCTATCCCGTCCAGAAGCCGACGAAGGCGCCCTTCGTCGAGGCGGACTGGAACCTCGACACCATGGAGCCGAGGTCGGGCCGCTATCCGGGCCAGACGCGCGACGTGCCGCAGGAGCATCTGTCGCCTCGCGACGCCGGGATGCGGCGGTGATCGCGGCGTTCGCGCTGGCGCTCCAGGCGAGTGCCGCGCCGGCGCTGCCGCCGATGGTCGTCATCGACGAGAAGGCGACGCTGCGCCGCGAGGCCCCGCCGCACGGCGCGATCGGGATGAGCAGCGCGTACCGCATCACCGACGGCGTGCCCCGGCGCAACTTCGAGTTCCGCCGCCGTATCCTCGACAGGGGCGCGGCGATCGGCGTCCACGGAATCGATCATGACGAGGTCTATTACGTCCTGGCGGGCGAGGGCGAGGTGGAGAGCGACGGCACCCGCGTCCGGCTCGGCCCCGGCATGACCGCCTATCTCTACGCAGGCGCGAAGGTCGGCATTCGCCAGACGGGCGGCAAACCGCTGTCGCTCATCATCGCCTATCCGCTGAAGGAACGGGTGGTGCAAAAGTAGGCGATCCGCGCCGCCCGCGCCCCGTACCGGTTGGCGGCGCGCTCTTGGCGACGACCCGCGATCGCGGTAGCTTCGCGGTCATGCAGCGCCGAATCCTCCCATTCGTCGCCGCCATCGCCGTCACGTTCGCCGCGCAGACCGCGCGCGCCGACTGGCACGAGGCGTCGACCGACCATTTCATCATCTACGCCGACGCCAGCGAAGCGTGGATCCGCGACTATGCCGGCAAGCTCGAACGCTTCGACGCCACGATGCGCAGCATCCGCCGCATCCCGGCCCAGGCGGGGGAGGGCGCCAACCGCGTGGTCGTTTATGTCGTGGAGGACGGCGACGCCGTGCGCCAGCTCTACGCCCGCAACCGGGCCAGTTCGGTCGGCGGCTTCTACATCCCGCGGATCAACGCCGTCGCCTTCGCCCCGCGCGAGGGCGAGGGGCCGCGCGGGCGCAGCGACGGCAACAACACGCTGTTCCATGAATATGTCCATCACCTGATGTGGCGCAACGCGACGATCGCCTATCCGCGCTGGTACAGCGAAGGCTTTGCGGAGGTCTTCTCCACGCCGATGTTCGGCCGTGACGGCAGCGTCGATGTCGGCCGGCCGGCGCATCACCGGGCCTATTCGCTGCTCAACGCGTCGTCGCTGCCGGCGGAAAAGCTGCTGACCGGGGACACCGGCGGAAACGGCGACCTGTTCTACGGCCGCGCCTGGCTGCTGGCGCACATGATGCATTTTGATCCCGCGCGCGCCGGCCAGCTTGCCAAGTATCTGACTTTGGTGTCGAGCGGTACGTCGAGCCTCGACGCAGGGCGCGCCGTGTTCGGCGACATGCGCGCGCTCGACCGGGCGATCGACAATTACATGAGCCGGCCGCTGACCACCGCGACGATCGGTGCCGACAAGGTGAAGCCCGGCCAGATCGCGATACGCGCGCTCCGCCCCGGCGAGGCTGCGATCATGCAGGTCCGCATGTGGTCGGATCGTGGGGTGGACGAAGCGGAGGCGAAGCGCGTGGTGGCCGAAGCGCGTCGCGTCGCTGCATCCTATCCCAATGACCCCGCCGTGCAGGTCGCGCTCGCCGAGGCCGAGTTCGATGCGGGCAACGATACCGAGGCGGAGGCGGCGGCGGACCGCGCCATCGCCGCCGATCCGGAAAATGTCGATGCGCTGCTTTACAAGGGCCAGGTGCTCGTGCGCAGGGCCGGCAAGGACGACAAGGCGAGCGCGGAGACGTGGCGCGCTGCGCGGAGCTGGTACATCAAGGCCGCCGCTGCGCGGCCCGACGCCGCCGAACCGCTTTCGCTGTTCTATGACAGCTACGGCGCGCAGGGCGCCGCTCCGACGGCGAATGCCTCGGCGGCGCTGATGCGGGCGTTCGCCATGGCGCCGCAGGATCGCGGGCTGCGGTTCCAGGCGGCGCGGCAGATGCTCCACGAAGGCCGGACGGCGGAGGCGCGGCGGGCGCTGGTTCCCCTGGCCTTCGATCCGCACGGCCGCGGGCAGAGCAGTTTCGCGGGCAAGCTGGTCAAGATGATCGACGACGGCGAACCTGCCGAAAAGATCGCGGCGGCGCGGCCGGACAAGGGTGAAGGCGAAAGCGACGAGCCTGAGGGCGGCGACAAGAAATAGGGCCGCTCGCGGGCGCCCTTCAGGTCCCCGGCTGGATGTAGGGCGCGCGCGCGAACAGTTCGCGCTGCCACTTGCGTGGATCGTGCTGGACGCGGCTCGTCGCGTCGAAGATCATCGTCGTCCGCGTCTTCAGGTCGTGGCGCGGCCACGGCGCGACACCCGTCCTGGCGAAGGCGACGAACGCATCCTGCATCGCCTTCGACGCGGCGCGCGCATCGGCGCCCGTTCCGGTCTGCGATCCCGCCGCGCCCAGCGTGCCGAACACCAGCGGGATATCGATGGTGTGGAACGCCCCCCGGCGCGGATCGGTGCGGCTGGCGAAATCGCATTGATAGACCCAGGCCGGCACCCCGGCCTTCGACCGCGCCTCCGCCTCGATCACCTGCCCGGGCCAGCTACGGCCGGCGGTGGTCGCGTCGTACATCACCTCCAGTGGCGACCAGCCGGGGAATTTCGCGCGATATTGCGCGACGATCCATTCGGGCGACACGTCGACGCGCAGTTCGGGACCCATGCGTTCGGCGAGGTTGCTCCAGTCGAGCCCGCGCATCTTCGGGCCGTCGGGGTCGATGAATGCGCCCGTCTCGCGCGCGGTGTTGCCGAGCATCAGTGGGATTGCGTTGCCGATCGGGTTGGGATCGGGCCAGAAAGGGTGGCGATCGATCCACGTCATGTCGAGCACCGGCCCCATGTAGACACCGCCGCCCAGGATCGGATCGGTCGCCGCCAGCCCCTCGACCAGCCGCTCGACCGGCAGCGTCAGCAACGGTGACAGGTCGTCGGCCTTCACCCCCAACTTTGCCAGATAGGCCTCGGCACGCCGCGTCGCGTTCATCGGGCCGGACGCGGTCACCTGTTGCCCGCTCATCGTCGCGGCGCGGTGGAATAGCCCGGTCGCCGCCGGCATGCCCATCAGCGTCGCGATCTTGCCGCCGCCGCCCGACTGGCCGAACACCATGACGCGGCCGGGATCGCCACCGAAGCTCGCGATATTGTCGCGCACCCATCTGAGCGCGAGGATCAGGTCGAGCTGGCCCAGGTTACCGCTGTCCGGGAACCGCGGATCGAGCCGCGCGAGATAGAGATAGCCGAGCACGTTGAGCCGGTGGTTGACCGTCACCACCACCGCGTCGCCGCGCGCGGCGATCGGATGGCCATCGTTGAGCGGATCGGCGACGCTGCCGTTCGAATAGGCGCCGCCGTGGAAATAGACCATCACCGGCCGTTTCGCCCGCGCGTCGGGCTCGGCGGTCCAGACGTTGAGGTACAGGCAATCCTCGCTGGCCGGCGCGATCCGGCTGGCCTGCGGGCACGACGGGCCAAAGGCGGTCGCGCGGACGGTTTCGGCAGGCAGGAACGGCGTGGGCGCCCGGAACCGTTCGGCGGTGCCGTAGCGGATGCCGCGAAACACATGGACGCCGGCTTCGACCGTTCCGGTCCAGCGGCGCTGACGGGGCCGGGCGGTGAGGGGAGGGGCTGCCATCGCGGCGAGCCCGGTTGCTACGAAGGTGCGGCGATCCATCGTCTCTCTCCCGCGAACTGCGTATATCCGGACCGACGCGGGCGGGGGTTACCGCCGCACGTCGAAACTTCCGCTAAGAAACGCATCGATATCGGCCTGGCCGAACAGGCTGGCGTCGCCCGGCAGTGAATGCTTGAGCGCGGTGACGGCAAGGCCGGTCTTCGCCACATCCTCCAGCGCCAGCCCACTGCGCAGGCCGTGCAGCACGCCGCTGGCGAAGGCGTCGCCCGCGCCGATGCGATCGACGATGCCGGTGATCGTCGCCTCATCGGTCTGGAAGCCGCGTTCGCGCGTGTCGACGCGCGCTGCGACGCGGTTGCGGTCGGCATCGTCGGCGTGGCGCGCGGTGGATGCGATCACCTGGAGCCTGGGAAATGCCGCGAACGCCGCCAGCGCCGCCTCGCGCCGCCGTTCGGGTCCGTCGCCGGGGAAGTCCTTGCCGAGCAGGAGCGATACGTCGCGGTGGTTGCCGAACAGCACGTCGGCATGGCCGATCAGCATCGTCAGCGTTGCGCGCGGATCGCTGTCCCACGCGTCCCACAACCGCGCGCGATAATTGCCGTCGAACGATATCGGCACGCCCAGACGCGCCGCCGTCTCGGCCGCGGCGATCGCGGCGGCGGTGCCGTTGGGGCCCAGCGCCGGGGTGATGCCCGACAGGTGCAGCCGGTCAGCGCCGGCTAGGATCGCGTCCCAGTCCCACGCATCCGCCGGCGCGGTGGCGAAGGCCGATGCGGCGCGATCGTACAGCACGTCGGTCGCGCGGAAACCGGCGCCGGTGGTGACGTAATAGATGCCCATGCGGCCGTCGCGCCGCTGGATGTGCCGGGTATCGACGCCGTGGCCGCGCAGATGGGTGAGCGCGGCCTCGCCCAGCCCGCCCGGCGGCAGCGCGGTGACCATCGCGGTCTCGTGGCCCAGCCGGGCGAGCTGCGTCGCGACATTCGCCTCGGCCCCGGCCACCCACACGTCGAGGCGCGGGGTCTGGAGCAACAGCTCACGGCCCGGCGGCGACATCCGCAGCATCACCTCGCCGAACGCAACGAACCTGCCCATCTGCCAAATCTCCGTTCGCCCTGAGCGTGTCGAAGGGCCGTTCTTCTAATGCGGGGAAGTGCGGTGCTTCGACAAGGTCGGCACGAGCGGATGTCGCGGACTAGCGCGCCAGCCAGCCCCCGTCGACCGCCAGGATATGCCCCTGCACATAATCCGCCGCGCGGCTGGCGAGGAACACCGCAGCCCCGCCCAGATCGCTCGGATCGCCCCAGCGCCCGGCCGGGATGCGATCGACGATCCCTTTGTTGCGCACTTCGTCGGCCTGCAGCGCCGCGGTGTTGTTGGTCGCGATATAGCCCGGCGCGATCGCGTTGACGTTTACGCCCTTGGTCGCCCATTCGTTCGCCAGCAGCTTGGTAAGCCCGCCGATGCCCGATTTCGATGCGGTGTAGCTGGGCACGCGGATGCCGCCCTGGAATGTCAGCATCGACGCGATGTTGATGATCTTGCCGCCGACGCCCTCTTGCTCATGGCGTGCGATCATGTGCCGCCCCGCCGCCTGGCACAGGAAGAACACCGATTTCAGGTTGGTATCGACGACCGCGTCCCAATCCTCCTCGGTGAAATCGACCGCGTCGGCGCGGCGGATGATCCCCGCATTGTTGACGAGGATGTGCAATCCGCCCAGCTTTTCCACGGTTTCGTCCACAACCCCTTGCACAGGCCCGATCGTGGAGAGATCGGCGGAGACGATCTCCGCGCGGCGGCCCAGCGCGCGGACGCGCTCGACCGTCTCGGTCGCCGCGGAACGGCCGACCGCGGCGATGTCGGCGCCCGCTTCCGCCAGCGCCAGTGCGATCGCCTGCCCGATCCCGGTATTGGCGCCGGTGACGATCGCGACGCGGCCGGAAAGGTCGAAGGGGTTGGTCATCGCCACGGTCACGCCAGCTGGCAGATGTCGAGCACGTTCATGTCGGTATAGTCCTGGTTCTCGCCCGCCATCGCCCAGATGAACGCATAGCTCTTGGTGCCCGCGCCCATGTGGATCGACCACGGCGGGCTGATGACCGCTTCCTCGTTCGCGATCACGATGTGCCGGGTCGCCTCGCCCTCGCCCATGAAATGCATCACGCGGTCGGTGTCGAGATTGTCGAGCTCGAAGTAGAAATAGATCTCGCTGCGGCGCTCGTGGATGTGCGGCGGCATGGTGTTCCACACGCTGCCCGGCTTCAGCACGGTCAACCCCATCACCAGCTGCGCCGAATCGCACACGCCGGGAATGACGAGCTGGAAGATCGTCCGCTCGTTCGATTCCTCCAGGCTGCCGCGTTCCAGCGCGTTGGCGTCGGCGATGCCCAGCTTGCGGGTGGTGAACGCCTTGTGCGCCGGGCACGACGCCAGATAGAAACGCGCGCCGTCGCCGGAAAAGGTCACGTCCTGCGCGCCCATCGTGACGTACAAACAGTCCCGGTTGCCCAGCTCGAAGCTCTCGCCGTCGACCGTCACGGTGCCAGTGACCTTGCCGATATTGACGATCGCCAGCTCGCGGCGCTCGAGGAAGGGGTGGCCCTTGGCCGACGCTGGTTCCTGCTGATCGGGCAGCCTGACCGACCCCGACGCCACCGCGACGCCGCCGATCACGAAGCGGTCGGCATGGGTGTAGTTGAGCACGCACTCACCCTCGCGGAACAGCCCCTGGATCAGGTAACGGTCGCGCAACTCGTCGTTCGAGACGCATTCCATCATGTCGGGATGCGTGGCGTAATAGGTGCGGTCGAACATGGGGCGTAGCCTCTCCGGGAAAATATCGCGCCATCGGTAACCGGTGTCAGGAAAGAACTCAAGCGCGGGTACGATATAGCGGTAGGGCGAGGGCGTGTCGCGTGTGATGCCGACCCCGACTTAGCGCGTTAGAACGGGCGATGGTCTCGATTCCCGCCACGCTGACCGGCCCCTTGCGCCGCCGCATCGTCGGCGAGGTGCGCCGCGCAATCCACGGCAGCGACGCGGTGCCCCGCGCCATCAATCCCGACGATCGCACAGGCCTGTTCGCCGCCGACAGCGTGGTGCGCCGCGTGCACGGCGATCCGGTGAGCATGATGATCGGCGGGGTCGCCGCGCTGCTGCTCCAGATGCTGCATCCAAAGGTACTGGCGGGCGTGTGGGATCATTCGAACTTCCGCGCCGACATGCGCGGCCGGCTGCACCGCACCGCGCGCTTCATCGCGGTGACCACCTATGGCGCGCGCGAGGATGCCGACGCGGCGATTGCGCGGGTGCGGGCCATCCACGCGGCGGTGGCGGGGCGCCTGCCAGATGGCACGCCGTACCGCGCCGACGATCCGCACCTGCTGGCCTGGGTGCATGTCAGCGAGGCGATGATGTTCCTCGCCGCATGGCAACGCTATGGTCGCACGGCGTTGTCGCCGGCGGAGCAGGAAGCCTACTTTGCCGAATTCGCGGCGGTGCCGGTCGCACTCGGCGCCGATCCGGTGCCGCGCAGCCGGGCTGCGGCCGACGCCTTCGTCAGCACCATGCGCCCCGACCTGCGCAGCGACGCCCGCAGCCGCGAGGTCGCCGCGCTGGTACTCGCCCAACCCGCCGCCACCCGCGCCGCCGCTCCGGTCCAGGCGCTGACGTTTCAGGCAGCGGTCGATCTGCTGCCGGACTGGGCTCGGGAGATGCACGGTTTGCGACCCTCGCTTGCCGCGGGCTTGGTTCGATCAGGAGGGCGGGGCCTCGCTACTGCGGTGCGGTGGGCTTTCACCCAGCGATAATGCAATTGCCGGTTGCAGGCTTTTGAGCCGACATGAGACACTCGCGATATGACCGTCGCGCATAATCCCGAGGTACAACCCGCAACGCTGGAGCTTGCCGGCGATCAACCAATCACGATCGGCCGGAAGGATGATCTTCTTGTAGCGATGGAGGGCCTGAGCCGTCTGTTGTCCGGGCAGACCGCCATGCTCACCCGAGGGCCGAAGCGTTACATCAAGGCTGTCCGACATGACGACTTATGGGCGGTTACGACGCGGAACGGCAGTTACTTCACGCTCGCGTCGTTCACAGCGGCGATGACCACGGACTATAGCGATCGCGAGGCGAAGGCCGATCGTGCCGCCGGATCGATTTGGACGCGTATCTGCCGAAGCATCTCCTCGCCAGCGCCCGAACGGTCGCTCAGCACGGCACAGGTGCGAACGCTGTTTGGCGAATTTTTCCTTGGGAAGCGGTTCGGCATACCGCAATCCGGTGCCTGATTTTACGGATCGGTTCGACCCGATCCCCGCCCTCACCCCTTCGGCGCCGCCACGCTTGCCCTGCGGATCAGCGTCGAGACGAACATCGACGGTTCCTCGGCCTCGTCGTCGCCCTCGAGCGCGCCGGCCAGCAGCTTGGCGGCGGCGGCGCGGGCCATCGGGATGATCGGCCAGCGCACGGTGGTGAGCGGCGGCCACATGTGGCTGGCGGTGGCGGTATCGTCGAAGCCGACGATCGACAGGTCGTCGGGCACGCGCAGGCCCCGCTGGCGCGCGGCGTGGACGACGCCGGCCGCCATCTCGTCGTTGGAACTGACGATCGCGGTCGGGCGTGGCGTCACGTCGAGCAGCCGGTCGCCGGCCGCCACCCCGCTCTCGAAACGATAGGTGCCGTCGGCGATCAGGCTGCGCGGCACCTTCAGCCCGGCTTCCTCCATCGCCGCCTCGAAACCCGCGCGGCGTTCGGCCGCCGAGCGGAAGCCGTGCGGCCCCTGCACCAGCCCGATGCGCCGGTGCCCTGCGTCGATCAGATGCTGGGTCGCCCCCTTCACCGCCTCGCGATCGTTGGAGGCGACCATGTGCGCGTCGTCGTCGAGCCGCGCCGATCCCATCCGGACATAGCGCGCGCCGGCCTCGCGGCACACCTGCGCCAGCGCGTCGTTCTCGCTGATCGGCGGCAACAGCATCACGCCGTACAGCCTTTGCTGCTCCAGGAAGCCGCGAATGTCGTCGAGCATCGTCGGGGATCCGCGATCGACGGGCCGCACGACCAGCGCGAACTCGGTGTCGCGGATCGCCTCCAGGATGCCCTGCTGCACGCCCAGCACCATCTGGGCGTTGGGATTGTCGTGAATGAGGCCGATCAGGAAGTTGCGGCGCAGCGCCAGCGCGCGCGCCTGCGGATTGGGGACATAGCCCAGATCCTCGATGACCTTTTCCACCCGCGCGCGCGTCTCGGCGTTCAGCAACGGGGATCGGTTGATGACCCGGCTGACGGTCTTCTTGGAGACGCCGGCGATCCGCGCGACATCGTTGATGGTGGCCTTGCCTGCGCTGCGCATGGATGAAGGTGTAGCCATACAAGCTGCGCCGGGGAAGCGCTTTGGCCCCTTGCCGATGACACCGGTTTCCGTTACGCCCCGCTCAAACAACGCTGGTTCGAGGGGGTTTGCTTGGGAGAGTCCGGATTCGCTGCGGCGCACGCGATCGCACGGGCGTTCGTCGATGCGCGCCGCGCGGGGCAAGCGATCACCGCCTATCCCGGTCCCGCGCCGCAGACGCTGGCCGACGCCTATGCCGTTCAGGACGCCGCGATGGCGCATGACGGCCGCGCGGTCGGCGGGTGGAAGCTTGGGCGGATCAACCCGCCGCACCTCGAACGGCTCGGCGCCAACCGGCTGGCCGGCCCGATCTTCACCGACCAGATTGTCGAGGTCGCCGCCGGCGAATCGGTCGCGATGCCGATCTTCCGCGACGGCTTCGGCGCGGCGGAAGCCGAGTTCCTCCTGCGCATCGGCACCGCGCCGGAAGCGGGCAAGGCCGATTATGATGTCGCGACGGCCACCGCGCTGATCGATGCCGTCCACGCCGGAATCGAGATCGCGTCGTCGCCCTATCCGCGCATCAACGAGGACGGTCCGTCGGTCACCGTATCCGATTACGGCAACAACAACGGGCTGGTGATCGGCGCGGCGATCGCGGGCTGGCGCGATGCCGATCTCAACGCCTGGCCGCTCGAATTCATCATCAATGGCGAGGTGATCGGGACGGGGAAGGGCGCCGACATGCTCGACGGTCCGTTCGGCGCCGCCGCCTTCCTGTTCAACCTGGCGGCGCGGCGCGGCATCGCGCTCGCCCCCGGACAATGGATTTCGAGCGGCGCGGTAACCGGTGTACATCCGGTCGCGATCGGCGACCGCGTGGAGGCGCGGTTCGACGGCCGCTATCCGGTGCTCGCGACAATCACCGGCTGACGCTAGAATTATAAAAATCGGAGAGGGTTTATGGCGGTCAACGAGAGTACGGGGATCGCCGCCACGGCGGTCGCGCGCGTCGGAAAGTATCGATGGTCGATCATCGCGCTGCTGTTCTTCGCGACGACGGTCAACTACATCGACCGCACGATGCTGGGCCTGCTGAAGCCGCAGTTGTCGGGCGAACTCGGCTGGACCGAGAATGATTACGGCAACATCGTCACCGCCTTCCAGGCCGCCTACGCGCTCGGCTTCCTGCTGATGGGCTGGCTGGTCGACCGGTTCGGGCCGAAGATCGGCTACGCGATCGCGATCAGCATCTGGACGGTCGGTCATGTCGCCCACGGCTTCGCATCGTCGGTCGTCGCGTTCATGGCGGCGCGCGTCGTGCTCGGCGTCGGCGAGGCCGGGCATTTCCCCTCGGTCGTGCGCGCCAGCTCCGAATGGTTCCCGCAGAAGGAACGCGCCTATGCGATCGGCTGGGTCAATTCGGCGACCACCATCGGTGTGATCCTGACGGCGCCGACTTTGTGGATCTTCATGACCTGGATGGGTTTCGGCTGGCGCGAGACCTTCATCTACACCGGCATCTTCGGCGTCGTGCTGCTCGCCTTATGGCTGTGGTGGTACAAGAACCCGCGCGACGCGAACTGCGCGGTCAGCGACGGCGAACTCGCCTGGATCGAACATGACCCGCCCGAGGCGATCGAGAAGATCGGCTGGGGCCGCGTGGTGCGCAAGCGCGAGGCCTGGGCGTTCGCCTCCGCCAAGTTTCTCACCGATCCGGTGTGGTTCCTGATGCTGTTCTGGCTGCCCAGCTATTTCACGACCACCTATGATGTCGATCTGAAGGTCGTGCTGCTGCCGATGATCGTCATGTACCTGTTGTCCGATGTCGGCAGCATCGCCGGGGGCTGGATGTCGTCGAAACTTATCGAGCGCGGGCGCACCCCCAATTTCGCGCGCAAGGTGACGATGCTGCTGGCCGGCTGCTGCGTGCTGCCGCTGCTGTTCGTGACCGGCCTCGACAACATGTGGGTCGCGGTCGTGCTGATCGGCATCGCGCTCGCCGGGCACCAGGCCTTCTCGTCCAACCTGCTGAGCCTGCCGCCGGACATGTTCCCGAAGCGCGCGGTGGGCTCGGTGATCGGCCTGGGCGGCTTCGCCGGCGGCGTCGGCGGCATGATAATGGCGAAATCGACCGGCCTGGTGCTCGACGCGACGAAGGGCAACTACACGATGATCTTCGCGGCCTGCACCGTCACCTATTTCATCGCGGTCGCGGTCATCCACCTGCTCAGCCCGAAACTGACGCGCATCGAGGTGGCGTAATCGGGCCGTGCTCCCGCGCAGGCGGGAGCCTAGGGCTTCGTGCCGTTTCGCTCGTGGCTCTGGGCTCCCGCCTGCGCGGGAGCACGAAAGGGATCAGTCCTCCAGGATCCGGCTGTGGTCCCTGGTGTCGCGCATCTTGAGGTACGTCACCAGCGACACACCGATCATGCCCGTCACATACCAGTAGAAGCCCTGTTCCCAGCCGCCGCGCTTGAACCACAGGGCGACATATTCGGCCGTCCCGCCGAACAGCGCGTTGGCGATCGCATAGGGCAGGGCGACGCCCAGCGCGCGGATGTGGGCGGGGAACATTTCCGCCTTCACCACCGCGTTGATCGACGTATAGCCCGTCACCACCACCAGCGCGCCGAGCATCAGCGCGAAGGCGGCATAGGGGCTGCGGACCCCCTCCAGCGTCGAGAAGATCGGGTAGGTCAGCAGCACGCCGAGCACCCCGAACGACACCATCAGCGGCTTGCGCCCGATTCGGTCGGAAAGCGCGCCTGCCAGCGGCTGGAGCAGCATGAAAACGAACAGCGCGGCGGCGTTCACCTGCGTCGCCGTCTCGACGTCGAAGCCGGATGTGTTGACCAGGAATTTCTGGAGGTAGATCGAATAGGCGTAGAATGCGAGCGTGCCCCCGGCCGTCAGCAGCATGACGGTGAACGCCTCGCGCGGATGTTCGCGGAACAGCGCGCCGAAGCTTGATGTGCCGCCCGCTTCCTTCTTCGCGAAGCTCTCGGTCTCGACAATGCGGCGCCGGATCCAGAACACCACCACCGCCAGCACCGCGCCGACGACGAACGGGATGCGCCAGCCCCAGTTGGAAAGCGCCGCGTCGCTCATCACGGTCTTGAGCAGCAACAGCATGAGCAGCGCGATGAGCTGGCCGGAGATCAGCGTGACATATTGGAACGACGAGAAGAACCCGCGATGGTTCTTGCCCGCCATCTCCGACAGATACGTCGCGCTCGCGCCATATTCGCCGCCCACCGACAGGCCCTGCATCAGCCGCGCGATCACCAGCAGCATCGGCGCGACCATGCCCGCCTGCTGGTAACTCGGCGCCACCGCGATCAGCAGCGATCCCGCGCACATCAGGCTTACCGACAGCGTCAGGCCCGCCTTGCGTCCGTGGCGGTCGGCATAGATGCCCATCAGCCACCCGCCGATCGGCCGCATCAGGAAACCGACCGCGAACACGCCCGCGGTGTTGAGCAGCTGCGCGGTCGTATCGCCCTTGGGAAAGAAATGCGGCGCGAAGATCAGCGCGAACGCCGAATAGGCGTACCAGTCATACCATTCGACCAGATTGCCCGCCGAACCGCCGATGATTGACCGCAACCGGTGCGCGCGCGTGGGTGCCTGCGTCGTCATCGATCCTCCCCGGTCAGGCGGCCACGGTTACGGGTGATGGCCGGGTACGGCAATCCTCTCCGGCGGGAGCCGAGCCCGGTGCCCCGGTCGCCCGGCTGGGTGAGGGGGCCCGCGCTCGAGGCGCTTGAACGCGCGGTCAGGTCCCGGTTGCCATCGACGATCGACCGGCGCGTGGCGAGGTCCAGGGCTGGGCTTTCCGGCCGGAGCATGGGAATGGCGTTGCCGGCGATTCGTATCGGCCGCGTTACACGCCCGCAATGCGGTGTAGTGTGCGCACATCGTGGTTTTTGAGTAACGGTGCGTGATGATCGACTGGGTGGCGGAGCAATATCGCCTGTTCATAATGTGGATCGGCGATGGCACCGGGCTTCCCGATACGGTGCTGCACATCCACGCGGGGCTAGCGGTGCTGATGCTCGCCCGAATCGTCACGCGCCGGTCGCTCGGATCGATCGTTCCGTGGTCGATCGTGCTCGCCGCCGAACTCGGCAACGAGGTGATGGACCGCATCATCTACGGCTCATGGCGGTGGGACGATACGATCAACGACATCGCCCACACGATGTTCTGGCCGACGGTGATCTGCCTTGGCGTCCGGTTCCGCCCGCTGATCGCGGCGCGCAAGGGGGATGGCACGGCCCCTGAGGATGTGTCGCGGCAAATCGCCGGGTCCGGGTTGAAATGACGGACACCTGCTGCTAGTGCGCCCGGCACTTGCCGGCGCGGACGCTGTTCGCGGCGCCGCATCTCTATTGACCGGAGCTTTTGGATTTTATGCAGATCATCGTTCGCGACAACAACGTCGACCAGGCCCTTCGCGCGCTCAAGAAGAAGCTGCAGCGCGAGGGCGTGTATCGCGAGATGAAGCTGCGCCGCCACTATGAGAAGCCCAGCGAGAAGCGCGCGCGCGAGCGTGCCGCCGCGGTCCGCCGCGCCCGCAAGCTGGAGCGCAAGCGCATGGAGCGTGACGGCGCCAAGTAAGCGCCGTGCGACTCGCCCCGCCGCCTTGCGCGGGGCAAGTCTCAACTTTCTCAACTTACGGTGCGGCTGAGCGGTCGTGCCGAGCAGCACTGGACCCGCCATGTCGTCGGTCACCGCCGTTCCGATTCAGCCGGTCAAGCGCCGCTACATCACCTATCTGGTCATCGGGCTGCTGCTCGCCGTCGTCGGCGCGGCGGCGCTCGCGTGGCAGGCGCCGGTCGATTTCCTGGCTGGCAACGCGAAGAAGCCCGGCGTCGTCACTACGGCTTCGGGGCTCCAGTATCAGGTCATCACGCCGGGTGCCGGCGCGAAGCCGACCGAAACCGACGTCGCGCTGATCAACTATGTCGGCAAGCTCACCGACGGCACGGTGTTCGACCAGAGCCAGCAGCCGACCCCGCTTCCGGTCGCGGGGGTCGTGCCGGGCTTTTCCGAGGCGCTGAAGCTGATGCCGAAGGGCGCCAAGTACCGCGTCTGGATCAAGCCCGAACTGGGCTATGGCGACAAGGATTCGGGGCCGATCCCGGCCAATTCGGTGCTCGATTTCGAGATCGAACTGCTCGATTTCCTGCCCGAATCAGTGATTCGCCAGATGCAGATGCAACAGATGCAGCAGGGCGGAATGCCGGGTGGCATGCCAGGCGGCGCGCCGGCTCCGGCCCCCCCGCCGGGGCGCTGATCGCCGGCATGTCCGGCACCGGCGGGGTCTCGTCGCCGCACAAGCCTTTCTGGATCGGCGTGCTGGTCGGTGCGCTGGCGATGGCGGCGCTGTTCACCGCGGTGTCGATGTTCCGCGCTTCGCCCGCCGCGGCCAGCGCCTTCCTCGCCAAGAATCGCCATGCCGAAGGGGTTCGTGAAACTGCCTCGGGCCTGCAATACAAGGTGCTGATGGCCGGAGCCGGAGCGCGGCCCACCGATGCCGATGTCGCCGTCGTCACCTATCGCGGCACGCTTGTCGACGGGACGGCCTTCGACGAAAGCCGCCGGCCCGTGCCGATGCCGGTGGCGGGCGTCATCCCCGGCTTCGCCGAAGGGCTGAAGCTGATGCAGACGGGCGCGCGCTATCGGCTGTGGATCGGCCCGGATCTCGGCTACGGTTCCCGCGCCACCGGCCCGATCCCGGCGCATTCCGTGCTGGTGTTCGATGTCGATCTGGTCGCCGTCCAGCGCGCGACCCCAAATCTCGAAGGTCGCCCGCGCTGATCGCGTGGACGTCGAGGGTAATCGCATGCGTATTCTGGTCCTGATCAGCAACATGAGCGGGGGCGGCGCCGAACGGGTGGCGGCCTTGCTCTGCAATCAATGGAGCCGGGCGGGCCATTCGGTCGTCCTGACCCCGACCTTTCTGGGACCGAAGGAGAGTGTCTATCCGCTCGACCCAGCCGTCGAGGTGCTCCATCTCGTCGACCGGGCAGGGTCGGGTTGGCGGCGCGGGCGCCTCGGCCGCCTCGTCAGTTTGCGAACGCTGGTTCAGGACGTGGCGCCCGATGTGGTGGTGTCGTTCCTGTACAATGTGAACGTGTCGGTCCTGATGGCGACGATCGGGATGAAGGTGCCCGTCGTCGTCGCGGAATGCAGCTATCCGCCGAACGAGCCGACACCTTCCATGCTGGGGCGCCTGCGGCGCTGGGCCTATCCGCGAGCCTCCCGCACCGTGATGCAGACCGAACGTGGCCTGCAATGGTTGCGAAGCGAGATTCCCGCTGCCCGGGGGACGGTGCTGATAAACGGCATCGAACTGCCGATTCCCGCGTCGCCGCCTGCCGTAAATCCGGACACAGTCGTCCGGCAGGGCGCCAAACTTCTGCTCGGTGTCGGCCGGCTCGACGCGCTGAAGAATTTCGCTCTGCTGATCGAAAGTTTCGCGCGGCTGGCAGATCGCCATCCCCAATGGACCCTGGCGATCCTGGGAAGCGGCGTGGAGCGGGAAAACCTCGAAAGGCAGGTCGAAACGCTGGGGATGAGCGGTCGCATCCACATTGTCGGGCGCGCGGGCAATCTCCACGACTGGTACGCGCGGGCCGACGCATTCGCGACGACATCGTTGCTCGAAGGCTTCCCCAACAGCCTTCTGGAGGCGTTGTGTTACGGACTGCCCGCCGCGGCCCTCGATTGCCCCACCGGCCCGGCCGAACTGATCCGAGACGGGGTGAACGGCGTCCTGCTGCCGCTTAACAGCGATGCGGGCCACTATGCCGCCGGCCTGGAGCGGGTGCTTGAGCCTGACATGCCGCAGCTTGAGGTGGAGCGGGACGCGTTGCGGGCGAAATGCGCGATCGAGACCGTCGCCCGGCAATGGGTGGCCCTGTTCGAATCAGTGCAAACTGGCGCCGTCCGGGGCCCGCAAGGCTAAAGCGACCAATAGTCTATCCCGTCGCCGGTCGTCGCAGCTGTCGGCGCGGCATTCTTCATGTCGGCGAGCAGCCCGCCCGGCTTGACCAGCCCGGCCAGCCCGGATGCGCCCAGGTCGCGATATGCGTCATGGGCGACGGCAAGGACGACAAGGTCGTAGCGGCGATCGAGTGCCGATGCGTCGAGATCGAGGCCGTATTCGTGCGCCGCTTCGCCCGCGTCGGCCAGCGGATCATGGACGGTCACATCGTGCCCGCGCGCCTTCAGCCCGGCGATCAGGTCTGCAACCTTGCTGTTGCGCAGATCCGGCACGTCCTCCTTGAACGTCAGCCCCAGGACAAGTGCGGTGCCGGCGCTTCCGGCGCGGTCGTGGATCGCTCCGGCAACCCAGTCCGCCATGGTGTCGTTGGTTTCGCGGCCGGCCAGGATTACCTGCGGGTGATAGCCCATCTGCTCGGACAGGTGGCTGAGGTAGAAGGGGTCCACCCCGATGCAATGCCCCCCCACCAGCCCGGGCTGGAACGGAAGGAAGTTCCACTTGGTTCGTGCCGCGGCGAGCACGTCCCAGATCGACAGGTCGACCCGCGCGAAGATGCGCGTGATCTCGTTCATGAAGGCGATGTTGATGTCGCGCTGGGCGTTCTCGATCACCTTGGCGGCCTCCGCGGCCTTGATCGACGCGGCCCGGAACACGCCGCCCGTCGTGACCGCGCCATAGAGGGCGGACAGCCGGTCGAGCACCTCGGGCGTCTGTCCCGCCACCACCTTGGTAATGCGATCGACGGTATGTTCGCGGTCGCCCGGATTGATCCGCTCGGGCGAGTAGCCGAGAAAGAAGTCGCGGCCACAGACAAGGCCGGTTTCCTCTTCGATCAATGGCCCGCAGATGTCTTCCGTCACGCCCGGATAGACGGTGCTTTCGTAGACGACGATCGGCTTGCGCGTCGGGTCAATCATCGCGGCGACGGTGCGCGTGGCCGCGCGCACGATCGTCAGGTCCGGCGTGTTGTCGGCGGTGACGGGTGTCGGGACAGTCACGATGAGGATGTCGGCGGGGGGGCAATCGGTGGGCTGGCTCGTCAGCCGCAGCGTGGATGCGTTCAATCGATCGGTATCGATCTCGCCGGTCCTGTCATGTCCGGTCCGCAACTCCTCGATGCGCGCGCGGTCGACGTCGAAACCCCACACCTCATGCGTGCGTGCCAGCGCGACCGCCAGCGGCAATCCTACATAGCCCAGTCCGACGACGACGACCTTGTCGTTATGCATCGCCCCGAAATCCTTGTTAAACCTGTTCAGTGTCTGCCGCTGTCGGTCGCGGCCGCCAATCTCAGCCCTTGCCGACGCCGCTCAATTTCAGGCCGGCGCGCGCGGCCTCCTCGGGCGGGTAGATATTGCGCAGATCGACCAGCACCGGATCGTTCATCGATCGGGCGATGCGGCCGAGGTCCAGCGCGCGGAACGCATCCCATTCGGTCACGATCACCAGCGCATCGGCGCCGTCCGCGGCGGCATAGGGACTGGCGGAGAACTCGACGTCGGTCAGCAGGGGGCGCGCCTGTTCGAACCCTTCCGGATCATAAGCCTTTACCGTGGCCCCGGCATCCTGCAGCGCCTGGATCAGCGCCAGGCTGGGCGCGTCGCGCATGTCGTCGGTGTCGGGCTTGAAGGTCAGGCCCAGCACGCCGACGGTCTTGCCCCGCGCCTCGCCGCCCATCGCCTTGATGACCTTGCGGCCCATCGCCCGCTTGCGCGCGTCGTTGACCTGCACGGTCGCCTCGACGATGCGCAGCGGCACCTCGTTGTCGGCCGCCGTCTTGAGCAGCGCCAGCGTATCCTTCGGGAAGCACGATCCGCCATAGCCCGGCCCGGCGTTCAGGAACTTCGCGCCGATGCGCGTGTCCAGTCCGATGCCGCGCGCCACTTCCTGCACGTCGCCGCCGACGCTCTCGCACAGGTCCGCGATCTCGTTGATGAAGGTGATCTTCACCGCCAGGAAGGCGTTGGCGGCGTATTTTATCATCTCCGCCGTGCGGCGGCCGGTGAACAGGATCGGCACCGAGCGATTGGTCGTCAACGGGCGGTAGATTTCCGACAGCACACGGCGCGATTCGTCGCTCTCGACGCCGCACACCACGCGGTCGGGCCGCTTGAAATCCTCTATCGCGGCGCCCTCGCGCAGGAACTCGGGGTTGCTGGCGACGGTGGCGCCCTTGTCCGGCGCGACTTCGGCCAGGATCCGCTCGACCTCGTCACCGGTGCCGACCGGCACGGTCGATTTGGTGACGATCACGGCGGGTTTTGTCAGCGCCTGGGCCACCTCGGTCACGGCGGCGAAGACATAGGTCAGGTCGGCATGGCCATCGCCGCGGCGCGAGGGCGTGCCGACCGCGATGAACACCGCATCGGCATCCTTCACACCCTCTGTCAGGTCGGTCGTGAACGACAGGCGTCCGGCGCGCACATTCGCCCCGACCAGTTCGGCAAGGCCGGGCTCGTAGATCGGCATGACGCCCTGATGCAGGGCCTCGATCTTTGCCGCGTCCTTGTCGACGCACACCACTTCGTGCCCGAAATCCGAAAAACAGGCGCCAGAAACCAGGCCGACATAGCCCGTTCCGATCATCGCGATACGCAAAGGTCTGTCCTCGAGAAATCAATCGTCACGGCGCCTTAGGGGGAACCGCTGTGGACCGCAATCATCCTAGCCGAAGGCGCGGCGCAACCGTCCGGCCAAGCGGCGCAGCGCGATCGCGAGATAGCCGCGCTCGCTCGTCGCCGCCTGTCGCGCGCGATCGGTCGGATGGCGCAGACGGAGGCGCAGTTCGGCCCACTTGAACCCCAGCCCGCGGCCCAGCCAGAAGCGGGACAGGATCACCCCCGCCGGTTCGCCCCAGGGGCCCATGTCGTCGGTCGTTTCGTCTTTGCCGATCATCGCGGCGCGCGCGGCGGAGGCCAGCAGGCGGACGACCGGAGCGCGCTGCTCACGGTACGGAACCCAGCCGGGAACTCCCAGCATTTCCCGCGCCAGCGCGGAGGCCTGCGCCGAACATCGCCCGGCCCCGGCGCGGCCCGCGGCGGCATGGAGCATGGCTGGATCGACCTCGGGGCGGGCGGCGAAGGCGGCGATGTCCGCCAGCCATTTCAGCCGTCGCCAGCCGTGCGTCGCGCCGTGCACGCACAGATAGGTGTAGAGCGATTCATCGCTGAGCGTCTCGACCTGGCCGACCGTCCCCAGGGCGACCTGTTGGGTAGGCGAACGTACGGAAACCGCGGCGTCGAACACGGGGTGGCTGCACAGCCGGGAATGGATTTCGACGATAGTTCCGCTGTCGGGATGTTGCCAGCTCCCTTCGATCGCGTGATCGAACCAGCGATCGAGCTGGTCGTCGTCGATCTGGTCGATCGGCGGATTGTATCGGCGGTAGCCTGCGGTCTCGACCGCCTGCCACGCCGCGCGGACGTCCCGGCGCGCGACCAGTATGTCGATATCGTGCGATGTCTTTATCGACAGCGAGCCATAGGCGAGCATCGCCAGGGGCGCGCCCTTCACGATCACCGCGCGCGCGCCAGCATCGGCGATCCGCCGGGTCAGATCGCACGATGCGGCTGCTTGCTGCATCCCCTGGACCGCGGCGCGGCGACCTGCGGCAACCATGTCCGCGCGGATCGGATCGGGCAGGGAGGTGCCTGAGCGCAGCAGCCCTTGGGACACCAATCCCTCAACGCGATGCCGTTGCGCTATCGCGACGACGCGAGCCCATTCAATCCCGGTGCCAGCGAGTGCGCGCACAGCGTCCAGATGAGTCTCATCATGGGGCCACCCGCAGCATGTCGCGACGAGGCTGAATTCCTCACTGTGGCGCATGTTCTATTCTGGCGCTCCCGTCGAGTCGCGCTGGAATGATCCGCGAATCAATCATCCCGCTTGCAAACGGGGCCTCGTGGAAGGGTTACGGTCGGTGTAGGATGCTTACAAATACGAAAAGCCCGCCGGCTCGATATAACCGAGACGGCGGGCAGATCGAAATATTAGGTAAGCGCGAAGCTTACGGGCTCGACGGGGTCGACTTGCCGCTGGTGCCGGCGATCACGCCGCCAACCACCGCCACACCGGCGAGAAGAAGAAGAAGCCAGCTACCGCCAAATGCCTTCTGATCGGCTGCCTTGGCCGACGCGCGCGGCGAGGCCGGCGCGCTGTTCGAGGCCGACAGCTTCGCAGCTGGGTTGGCGGTCGCGGCGCTAGCGACGACGGGCATCGTCGCCATAGACGCGGCCGCGATCGTAAGCATGAACTTGGACACCCGCATAAAAACTCCCTTTCGCGTAACCTTGCGTCGAATTTGACGAGCCTATGTCACAGCGGTCCTGCAATGACAAGGGTGGTTAAACAACGCTTCGACCCGGAAATCGCTGCATCGACAAAAAATTTGCCTGGCGGTCGTTCGCCACACTTTGCCGGCACCAGGCCGTACCGCTATCAGGCCGCATGGGTTGCCGAAAGATTAAGGTCGGTGTCGCTGCGGCGTTTCTGTGCCTTTGTATGACGAGCGTCACCGGGTTTGCCCCCGTGCCGGATGCGGACGCGTCCGGCGCCACCGTCCGGCTGCTGGCTGAGCGGGACGCCGCGCTGCTGGAGGTGGGGGAGCGCCTCGCCGTTGCCTCTCAACCCCTATGCCGAGAACGTGGGTGGGCCAGCGGCATGATCGTGCAGACCTTGTCCGAGTACTCGGCCAACTATCGACCTGCTGCGACGGCGTTGCTGGCACTCGCCGATCGGCCGACGATCACCCATGTCCGTCCGGGCGGCCCGGCGGCGCGCGCCGGGCTGGCGGCGGGCGATCGGATTGTGGCGATCGATGGCGCCGAGACCGTGCTGGTCCACCCGGCGGCGGCGGCGGGCACCACCGCAGATACGGACGCGGTCCGCGACCGCCTCGATATCGCGCTGGTCGATGGCCGGGCCGAACTGGTGATCGATCGCGGAGGTGTGCCGATGGCGATCGGCCTGCGTCCGGTTGCCGCTTGCCACGCGCGGTTCGAGGTTCGTGCCGGCGGGAGCGACAATGCCAGTGCCGGGCGGGTCCGGGTGCAGATTTCGAGCGGGCTCGTCGATCCGGCGCGGCGCGAAGAGGATCTTGCGCCGCTCGTCGCGCATGAGCTTGCGCATGTCGTGCTCGAACATGATTCGGCGCTGCGGCCGTATCGTGGCGTTTTACTGCCTGGTCTAGGGCGCGGTGGACGGGCGCTGCGTGGCGCAGAACTCGCCGCTGATCGCCTCAGCGTCTATTTGTTGGAGATGGCGGGTTATCGATCTGAAGCCGCGATCGATTTCTGGAGCGTGGCCGCGCGGCGGCGCGATTCCGGCATCTTCTCGAACCGCACGCACCCCGCGTGGCGAGATCGTGTAGCGGCGATTCGCTTCGAGGTCGCGCGGGTCGCGGAACGCCGTTCGGCGGGACAGGGGGTGCTGCCACCCGCCGACCTGCTGGTCACTCCGTCTGAATGAACCAGCGGTCGGCTCCTTCCAGCCCGATCGCGGTCAGGCGGCCGGTGGCGTAGGCGCCGGTATCGATCCCGATCCGGTTCGGCCGTTCATCGACCGTATCGGTGATCGTGTGTCCGTGAATGATGAAGCGCGGATGCACGACCTCGCTGTCGAGGAACGCACCGCGAATCCAGCGCAGATGTGCCGTGCGCTGCCTGGCCAGGGGAACGCCTGGCCGGATGCCGGCATGGACGAAGGCATAGTCGCCGACCTCGATCACATCCTCCATGCCGCGCAGGAAATCGACATGGTCAGCGGGGATGTGACGCCGCATCAGATCTAGCAGCTCGTCGAAATCGGCCCGTTGATAGGCATCGTCGGCAAGGCCGTAGCTCATCATCGTTTCATGTCCGCCGACGCGGGAGAACATGCGCAGCCCCTCACGATCCCCGTCGAGAGCCAGCAGAAGAAGCTCCTCGTGGTTCCCCGCCAGGAAACGGGCACCCCGGTCGCGCGACAGCAGGATGGCGCGGTCGATTACGGCGGCGCTGGCCGGTCCGCGATCGATCAGGTCCCCCAACTGGATGATCTGCGTACGGGCCGCCGGTCGTGCGGCGTCGTCCGCGTCGATCCGCGCGACCAGTTCGGCGAACAGATCGTCGCGACCGTGGACGTCGCCGATCGCATAGATGCGCTCGCCGTCGGGGATGCGGGGCGGTGCGAGGGGGGGATTGCGCCCCCTTTTGAGAAGCCTGTGTAACATGTTGAGCTGAACCAGAACCGTAGTCTGCGTCACCAAGAGTATGATCGTTGCGGTATGGGCAGCTACACGCCGCACCTCCGGTCTGCCCCTACGCTGCTCGTCAGGGCGCGACAACCGCGCGATTGATCGATCGGTCGGAGAATGCGGCGCCGCCAGCTTCGGATTTTTCCTTTTATTATAGTCGGGAATCGCTATCCGCTCCGTCCGATGGACGGCGGTCGCAAGGTATCGGGGGTTGGTGTAACAGGAGCCAGCGGCCTTGTCGGTGCTTGGCTCGTGCGAGATCTTGTGGCGCGCGGGTTCTCGGTGCGCGAGATTTCCCGAACCAAACCAGCCTCGCAGCCCGCAGGGGTCGGGTGGGCAGCATCTCCAGACCTCGGCCCCGAAGCCGACTGGTCTCGTGCCGTTGCCGGGCTCGACGTCATCATTCATGCCGCTGCTCGCGTGCACGTAATGAACGATCGGGCCAGCGATCCGCTCGCTGCGTTCCGCGCCGCGAATACGCTTGGAACGCTGGCTCTTGCCCGCCAGGCTGCGGCGGCCGGCGTCAAGCGGCTTGTTTTTGTCAGTTCGATCAAGGTCAACGGCGAGGGAACGGACATCGACAGGCCATATCGCGCCGATGATCCGGCGGCGCCATGCGACCCTTATGGTCAATCCAAGCTGGAGGCAGAGCAGGGCCTGTTCGACATCGCGCGCGCAACTGGTCTGGAGGTAGTGGTGGTCCGCCCGGTTCTGGTATACGGCCCGCGCGTCAAAGCGAATTTTCGGGCTGTCATGAAGGCGGTGGCGTCGCGTGTTCCTCTCCCCTTTGCCAGGGTACGGAATCTGCGGTCGATGGTATTCGTGGGTAATCTGTCGGACCTCTGCATCCGGGCAGCGGAGCATCCGGCGGCTGTGGGCGAGACATTCTTGGTGAGCGATGGCGAGGATCTTTCCACCGCGGATCTTGTCCGCCGTCTGGCGCTTGCGATGGGCCGCCGACCAATGCTGGTCCCGATTCCCATTGGCGTGCTGACCGTGCTCGGTGCGGTGACGGGCAAGGGGGCGGCGGTGCGACGTCTGCTCGGGTCGCTGAGGGTGGATATCACCCACACGCGATCGACGCTGGACTGGCGGCCCGCCTACACAGTCGAGCAAGGATTCGCGGAAACAGTAGCGGCGTTTCGTGCCGATCGCGAAAGCGGCGACTGATGGAACTCACGCTTATCCTGTTGACCAATGCCGTGTTCGCGATCGCGTTGATACTGACGGGGGCGCTGCGGCGTTATGCTTTACACGTCGAACTGATCGATCAGGCGGGTCATCGCAGCGCCCACCACACGCCCACGCCGCGAGGGGGGGGCGCATCGATCGTGTTGTCCACCCTGCTCGCAACGGCTGCCTCCCCCTGGCTGCTCGGAGTGTCGTCAGATCTTGTTTTCGGTTTGGTCGGCGGCGGCATTGCCGTGGCCATGGTCGGCTGGCTGGACGATCATGGCCATGTCCCACCGCTCGTTCGGCTGGCCGCCCATTTCGCGGCGGCGATTTGGCTGATCTGGTGGATCGGGCCGCTCCCGCTCGATCTGATCGTATTTTGGCAGGCGGACTGGATCGTCGGCGCAGGTTTGGTGTCGGTGCTGTTTGTCGTCTGGATGGTAAACCTGTACAACTTCATGGACGGCATCGACGGGTTGGCGGCAGGCCTGACCCTCGTCGTGGTGCTGGGTGGCGTCGTCGTCGCGTCGGGCACGGGGCTGGGGTCACTCCCCGTAATCGCCATCCCGCTCGTCTTGGCCGCCGCGACGATGGGTTTCCTGCCATGGAACTGGCCTCCGGCACGCATTTTCATGGGCGATGTGAGCAGCGGCTTCCTGGGCTTCATGCTGGCTGCATTGGTGCTCGCGATGGGTACAGTCGCGCCGCGTCTGGCCTATGCCTGGGCGATACTGCCCGGCGTGTTCATCGCCGACGCGACGGTAACACTGATCCGGCGACTGTTGCGCCGTGAGAAAGTCTACGAGGCGCATCGGTCACACGCCTACCAGCGCTGGACCCGTCGCGTGGGTGGGCACCTTCCGATCACCGTCAGCGCGCTCGCGATCACCTGGCTGTGGCTTTTTCCGCTGGCCTATCTGATCGCCACCGAGACGATTGGAGAAACGGCCGGCGTGGTCACCGCCATGTTGCCCCTGTTTGTCGGCGCTCTATTGCTCGGAGCGGGGGATCGCGGCGCATGACCGATGACATCCGGGCATCGCAACCGGGGTCGTTTGCCGCAGCGCGCAGTCGCCTCTCCGCGCTGCGCCAGGGGGCTTCAGGCTGGCTGACCCGCCTTTCTCGACGACAAAAGCAGGCCATCATGATGGTGGCGGACAGCGCTTTGTCGCTCGTCACGATGTGGATGGCGTTCAGTCTTCGCTATGAGGAGATGTTCGTTCCGACCACAGCGCAACAGGTCTTCATATTCTGGCTTGGCGTCGCGCTGTCGCTTCCCATCTTCGCGCGTTTCGGGATGTACCGGGCGATCTTTCGCTACAGTGGCTTCGGCGCGACGGTGGCGATCGCGCGGGCGGTATCGACCTACACGCTCCTGTTTGCTGCTTGCGTTTTGCTGCTCGGGTTTCCCGGTGTCCCCCGCACTGTTTCTTTCATTCAGCCCATCATCTACGCTTGGGCGGTCCTGGCGCTGCGCGGGCTTGGTGGATACCTGCTGGCGCCGGGCCTGTTGGGCGCACGCAGCGAGCGTCCACTTGAGCGGCTGTTGATTTTTGGTGCCGGCACCAGCGGAATTCAAACGGTGGGCGCGCTGCTGACCAGCCGCGACTATGAAATCGTCGGCTTTATCGACGACGATCCGCGCAAGGAGGGCCGCCAGGTCTACGGCGTCGATGTGATGAACCGCGCCCGTGCGAAGCGCCTGATCGTCGATGAGCAGGTCGATAGCGTCCTCCTCGCCATGCCGCGCCTCGGTCGGGCGGGGCGCAATGCGATCATCGACTGGTTGCGACCGCATGCGATTCACGTGCGATCCGTTCCCAGCGTCGAAGATCTTGCTACCGGCCGCGTCGAGCTGTCGGAGGTGCGCGACCTCGACATAGAGGATTTGCTGGGACGCGATCCCGTGCCGGGCGACTTTGGTCGCTTGCGTCAGCATGTCGAAGGCGCGGTCATCATGGTGACGGGTGCCGGCGGGAGTATCGGTAGCGAGCTTTGCCGCCAGCTGCTGCGCATCAAACCGGCCCGGTTGCTGCTGGTAGAAGTGTCCGAATACGGGCTCTACGCGATCCACCGCGAGTTGTCCGGGATCGCGGAACAGGCTGGCGGCGAAACCGAGCTGGTGCCTCTGCTGTGCAACGTGCGGGATGCAAAGGGCATAGGCGAGATATGCGCGTCCTGGCGCCCCTCGATGATTTATCACGCGGCGGCCTACAAACATGTCCCGCTGGTCGAGAACAATGTCCGCGAGGGTATCGAGAACAACATCGTCGGAACCTATACCGTGGCGCGCGCCGCGTTGGAAAACGGCGTCGGACGCTTCGTGCTGATCTCTACCGACAAGGCGGTGCGGCCGACCAATGTGATGGGGGCGACCAAGCGGTTTGCGGAAATCCTTTTGCAGGGCATGGCCGCAGAGCGTGACATCGGCTTTGAAGCCGGGCGGGCCAGCTTTTCCAATCGAACCATCTTCTCGATGGTCCGGTTCGGCAATGTGCTCGGGTCGAGCGGAAGCGTCGTCCCCCTGTTCCGCGGGCAGATCGCCGCCGGCGGCCCGTTGACCGTGACGCATGCCGATGTGACCCGCTATTTCATGAGCATTCCCGAAGCGGCGCAACTGGTGTTGCAGGCGGGCGCGATGGCAACGGGCGGAGAAGTGTTTCTACTCGATATGGGCGAGCCGGTGCGGATCATCGATCTCGCGCGGAAAATGATCGAACTGTCCGGATCAACGGTACGGGGCCCGGACAACCCTCGTGGCGACATAGAGATCGAGGTGATGGGGCTGCGCCCTGGCGAGAAGCTTTACGAGGAACTGTTGATCGACGATGCCGCGCTGTCGACCGATCATAGCCGGGTGATGCGGGCGCGGGAGCGCATGTATCCATGGCTCGATGTGCAAACCGGCCTGCGGGATTTGCGGGAAGCGGCCGACGCCAACGACGTCGTTCGGATTCGCCAACTGCTGTCCGCCTTCGTCGACGGATTCGAAGCCGAAGGCGAGATCGGCGATCTCTTGATGCGCCGTCGTCGAGCAATCGCCACGCCCGCCGCTTCGATGATCGACTGAGCGGCGCTCAGCCCAGGGGCTTTTCCGCCACTATGTCGAAGGCCATCACCGTCAGTTCGTCGTCGGATCGATCGCGAAATTCTCTCGCCAGCTTGGCGCGGCGGACGGTCGGTTTGGTGAAACGATCGAGGTTCAACTCGTTGATCCGGTAGCCGGCCGCTTCGAACGCGCGTACATGATCCTTGTAGCTGAGCCGGTTGGTATAGAAGCCGGACGACGTGAAGAAATCGGATTCCCAAAGCTTGTGACCGAATCGCAGGTTGTTGAGATCGTGGGCCAGATGATCCTGCAGATCGACACGGTGCGAGCTTCGACCACCAGGCTTCAGAACGCGGCGGGTTTCCGCGATGAAGGCGTCATACTCATGACGCCGGATATGCTCGAGCACGGCTTGCGAGAAGATGAAGTCGACCGAATTGTCGGCCAGGCTTCGCATCGCGTCGATCCCGGTGGTTAGATAGCGGCTGTTGAGGTCGGCCAACGCCGTGTCGATGCTGCCCCAGCGCGCGATCTGGTCTGGCGCTATACCGGCGACGCGCGCGGCGGCTCGAAACCCCTCCAGATCCCGGTCGGCCCACGCGCCGGCATCGACGAGGATTGAACCCGAGAATCCTGCGGCGTGCGCGCTGCAGGCCGTATACAGCGAATCGCCCGGTCCGATCTCCAGGCACAGGCCAGTGGGCGGTGCGCGGCCTGTCCCGTACGCTTGGTCGAGGTGGGCGCGCATGACGCGCGTGGCATAGCCGGGATCTGTCATATGACCATGGCGGAAGATTTTAAGCTTCGTCCAGCTGCGATAGTTGACGGGCAGTCGCGACAGTATGAGCTTCGCGCCGATCTTGCCCCACCAAGGTATCATGTCACGTTCCTTTCGAGTGCGCGGGCATCACCCTTGGCCAGCGCACCATAGATGTCGAGATGCGCTGAGATGACGCGCTGGATGTCGAAGACGTCTTCGGCGTGGCGCCTTGCGGCGGCCCCCATCGTCTCGCGCAATTTCCTGTCGGCAATCAGTACGCGCAGCTTCGCTGCGAGATCGACTGGATCACGCGACCGGCACAACAGGCCGGTCGTCCCAGCTACGATCGCCTCTGTGCATCCCGGTATCGCGGTCGCCACCGCCGGTCGGCCGGCCGCGGCGGCATCGATGAGAGTCTTGGGCAAGCCTTCCCCTCCGCGGGAGGGCAGGGCTACGATGTGGCAGTCGGCGAGGACGCGATCGATATCAAGCCGGTGCCCCAGCCATTCCACCTCGCCCCTGGCCGCCCAATCTTCCAGCACGTGCCTGTTCATGCTGGTCGGATTTGATGGGTCGGGGTCGCCGACCAGCCGCATGGTTACGTCGATCCCCTCGTCGCGCAATATCAGGGCCGCAGCATGGAAGTCTTCTACGCCCTTCATCTTCAGCATGCGGGCCGGCAGGACCACGACAGGGGGCTCAGGCGGTGCAGGCTTGGCGGTGATTGCGAAAAGGTCCACTCCCGCACCCGGCAACATGGTGGAAGCCGCGTGATCCAGCACTCCGGCTGTCGCGAAAATCGCTCT
The DNA here is from genome assembly GCF_035910975.1 of Sphingomonas sp. Classification (GTDB taxonomy): domain Bacteria; phylum Pseudomonadota; class Alphaproteobacteria; order Sphingomonadales; family Sphingomonadaceae; genus Sphingomonas. The sequence goes on along the minus strand of NZ_JAMHWM010000029.1, from coordinate 987,933 downwards.
GTCGTTCGGGTTCTGGAACACGAAGTGATTGCGGCGATGGTTCAGCAGCACGCGATAGGCCGTAAGCAGGATACGGCGCAGCAACCTGTTCCGGTGACTGTCTTCGGTGAAGACGTAGCCGAGGCCGGTGATGGCGGTCACGCTGGGAGTGCCGCTAAGCCGGCAGGCGAGCCCGCCCCACAGCGCCGACTTCGCGGTAATGAGATGCGCGACATCCGGGCGATAGCTGCGGATGATTTGCCTAAGGCGGGCGATCGTCGCTAGGTCGCGCAAAGGGTTGAGCCCGGATCGCGCGACGGGCAGTGCCGCATGCGCCAGCCCCAGGCGTGTGAAAGCTTCGGCATCGTCGGATTCGGGGCACGCGACGACCGCTCTCCAGCCGGCCTCTTGGGCGGCGAGCGCGATGCGCACCCGATGAGACAGGAAGAAACGCGCCTGGGGGGCGACGAACAGGATCGTACCGACGGTCATGGCGGATTGCGCTTGTCGCGCCTCAACCTTTCGCGGTCAGGCGGGCCTCGGCCGCTGCCGACCCGCGGTTTTCGAGCCAGGCCTGGAACATCAACACGTCCCACAGCAGGTAATGCCATCGACGACCGCCGGAGAGATGCTCGGCCCACATTGCCCGGATCGCCTGCGGGTCCAGGATACCTTGTTCGCGCAGGCGCCGCTCGTCGAGCAGTGCCTCGGCCCAGTCGCGCAACGGGCCGGCGAGCCAGCTGTCGATCGGCACCCCGAAGCCCATTTTCGGGCGATCCATCAGTTTCTGCGGAACATATTTGTACAGCACCTGGCGCAGCAGCCATTTGCCCTCGGCGCCGCGCTGTTTCATGGCCAGCGGCGTCCGCCATGCGAACTCGACCACGCGGTGGTCCAACAGGGGGACACGGCTTTCGAGGCTGACGTCCATGCTCGCGCGGTCAACCTTTACCAGGATATCATCGGGCAGATAGGTCTTGCTGTCGACCAGCATCATCTGGTCGCGCACATCGTCTAGCGTCGACCAGCCGGCGTCCCATGCGTCGAGGTGCGGTTCGCTCCCGCCGATCACTATCTCATCGGGCGTCTTCCAATGCGACACCAGTCGCCGATAATAGTCCCGCCCTTCGCGCGTCGCGATGACGTCACCCATCTTGGGCAGGCGATCACCAAGGTTCTGCTGGCGTAGTCCGCCGGGCAGGGCATCGCCAATGGCGGTGGCCATGCCGCTGGGAAATCGCTTCATCATTCCAGCCAGCATTCGGCGCGCGGGATAGGGCAGCAGACGCAGCTTGCTCCACATCGCATAGCCCATCGCATATCGGTTGTAGCCGCAGAACAATTCGTCCCCGCCATCGCCAGACAGGCTGACGGTCACATGTTTGCGGGTCAGTTCGCTCAAGAGCAACGTCGGGATCTGGGAGGAATCAGCGAACGGCTCGTCCCAGATCGCCGGCAGGCGAGGAATGACGTCCAGCGCATCGCGCGGACTGACGTAGAGTTCGGTATGTTCGGTGCCCAGATGCTCGGCGACAGCGCGGGCGTGGGTCGCTTCGTTATAGGCTTCTTCATGAAAGCCGATGGTGAAGGTCTTCACGGGACGGCTGGACTGCGCCTGCATCAGCGCGACGACGATCGAGGAATCGAACCCCCCAGACAGGAAGGCGCCGAGCGGCACGTCGGCCGCCATACGCAGCTTCACCGCGTCTCGCAGGAGCGCATCGAGTTGCTCGATCATCTCCGTATCGCTGCCCCCGCGCCGGGCGACACCGTCGCGTGCCACAGCGTCCAGATCCCAATAGGCTTCAGGCTCGCCGACTGCCCGGCCGTCGTCGGCAACCACGACGAAGTGCGCCGGCGGCAGTTTCGCAATGCCGCGATAGATCGATCGCGGACCGGGCACATAGGCAAAACGCAGGAACGACGACACCGAATCGCGGTCGATTTCCGCGCTCCAGTCGGGATGGGCGTCGAGTGCCTTCAATTCCGACGTGAAGAAGAAGGTGCCTCCGCTGGTTCCGTAATAGAGCGGCTTTTCGCCCATCCGGTCCCGCGCCAGCGTCAACTCGCGTGTTTTGTTATCCCAAAGTGCGAAGGCGAACATGCCATTCAGCCGCTCGAGCGCCCCCCGTACTCCCCAGTGGCGGATTGCGGCGAGCAGCGTCTCGGTATCCGAATGGCCTTTCCACGCAAACGCGGCCCCGGCGGCGTCCAACTCGCGGCGGAGCTCGAGATGATTATAGATCTCGCCGTTATACGTCAGGACGTAGCGGTCACACGGCGAGATCATTGGCTGATGGCCGGCCTCGGACAGGTCGATGATCGCCAGACGCCGGTGTGCCAGCGCGACATCTCGCCGGTCGTCGATCCACGATCCCCCGCCGTCCGGCCCGCGATGTGCGATTATCGCCGCCATCGCTTCCACCAACGGTTTGGTCGCCGGGGTCTTGCGCGACCAATATCCTGTGATTCCGCACATTATCGTTTTTCCCGGCTATCGCTCACGACGCTCTGATAGAGGTCGATATAGCGGTCAACCACGGCGTCGATGCTGTATGTCTGTTTGATGATCCGTCTCGCGGCCTGACCGAGCGCCAGCCTGCGCGACCGGGCGGGCGCAAGCTCGATCAACGCTGCGGCCAGTGCGCTCGCGTCAGAAGGCGGGATGACGATCCCGCTTGTTCCGATGACGCGACCGGTATCGCCAATGTCGGTCCCGATGCATGGCACGCCTGCCGCCATCGCCTCCCCGATCACATTGGGGAAGCCTTCCGCCCTGGATGAGCTCGAAACATACAGGTCGATCGCCTGCATCAGGTCCGGAATGTCGGAGCGCTCCCCCAGGAAATGAAAGCGGTCGCGAAAGTCGGGCGCGACCAGCGTCTCGAAATCCGTGGCGGCGGGCGACACTTCTGTCCCGACCAGCAGGAACTGCGCGTCCATGCCCTGATGTAGCGCGATATTCGCCGCGCCTAGCAGGCCCGCGTGGTCCTTCATCGGATGTAGGCGGGCGAAGTGACCGACGAGAACAACGTCCTGCGAGATGCCTAGTGTGGTGCGACACCGTGCGCGGCGATCGGGATCCGGAAGAAAAGCGTCGGTATCGAAGCCGTTCGGGATGATCTGGCCGCCATGACCGGCGAAACCATAAGCCTCATGCTGCTCCCGCGAACGATATGAATTGTAGAGGATGCGCCGCGGCCTCCGCGAGAAAAGCCTGTTCGCCCTGATTGCCTGTCGGGTGCCCCAGCCCTCTACCCGAATGTCGTCCAGCCCCTGTCGGATGTTCCATAGCAGGGGCGCGGCCGTTCGTGTCGCCGCGTGGGCGAGCAGGGCACCGGCGTTGCCGTGATACATCCAGCCCTGGATCAGATCGGGTCGTAGCGTTCGGGCGATGCCGGCGAGCCGAGCCGCGGCACGCGCCGGTCTTTGACGTGCATCAAGCGCGTGCACGACTGCCCCGGCGTTACGCAACGGAGCGCCATAGGTACCCTCTGTATCCATGGATACGACGTGGGTGTCGAATGCGCGCGCAAGTCCGTTGCTGACCAGCCGGTACAGCGCACGCTCGGCTCCTCCGGTGCGCAGACCCGAGATGACGTGGAGAATGACCGGAGCGTGTCGCGGGGTTTGCAAGAAGATTTCCAGACTTCGGATCGGTATCGGATGATCCAGGCCGTGACGCGGCGATTCGGGTGTCGCCGACGTGTGGCGATTTCCCGACCGCATCCGCCGATTACCCCGCACGGCTTTCTCCCGCAATGGTTTCAACTTTGATGGGCGAGGCGCGTGTGCCGCAACGGGTTGGCGGCAGGGCTCGGCTCGGGCAAAGGAGCGACAATGCTTCGAGACCGATACAGCGATGGTCGCCGACGGGCCGGCCGAGGCGGGCGATCTGAAAGCCTCGTGGACCGCAGGGTGCGTGGGCTGACGATGCTGATGTGCGCATTCTTGGTATTGACGTTCGCGATTGGCGGGTCGGCTCGCGGCGACATCCTTGGCAATGTGCTGCTCTGGCCGGTTGCTTTTCTGGCGATGGGAGTGGGGCTGTCCGGTCTTCAACGCGAGATGATCCGGCCGTATCGGTATCTGCTCGGTCTTGTCTTTGGTGCTGTGGGGCTGACCCTTTTGCAACTCGTCCCGCTGCCGCCCGGTCTTTGGAGCCATCTACCCGGCAGGGGGATCGTCGCGGAAGTGGGCGCGGTGGCGGGACTGGGGTCGGCCTGGCGTGCGGTGTCGCTGGTTCCTCGGGAGACCTGGGGCAGTCTTTTCGCTATGGCTGTACCGATCGCGATGCTGCTTCTGGGTATGCGGGCGGCGGGGAGGCTGCGCATCCTGCTTCCCGTCATGATCGCCATCGGCATCGTCAGCGGCCTGATTGCGCTTCTGCAGCTGCTCGGGCCGTCCGACGGCCCGCTCTACTTCTACCCGATCACCAATGCCGGCGCCGCGGTTGGTCTGTTTGCCAACCGCAACCACCAGGCGGTTCTGCTCGCGACGATGTTCCCGATGTTGGCCGCCTTCGCCTCGCTGCGATGGCACTTTGCGGCTCCCGTTTTCATCAAGGCGATGGCGTTGATCGTCGCGACCATGATGGTGCCATTGATCTTCATCACCGGATCGCGACTGGGTCTGATCGTCGGCGGGGTGGGTGTCGTATCTACCCTCCTGTTTTACCGGCCCCCTGTCGAGAGTGTCGCTGGAAACCAGTCGAGCGGAGGCGGGGCGTCGCGAGTGGGCGGCCTGCGCCGCCGCTGGTTGATGGCGAGTGGCTTGCTGGCCTTCGCGGCGCTGCTGGGTACGCTGAGCGTGCTTTTTGATCGCGGCGAGGCTTTCCAGAGGATCGCGGGCCAGGGCGCGGGCGGGGACACGCGTTTCGAGAGTTGGGGCGTCATCGCGCGAATGGTGGCTCATTACTTCCCGTTCGGCACCGGCGCCGGCACGTTCGTCGAGGCCTATCAGCTGCATGAGCCGAGGGCGCTGCTCACGACCAGCTATCTCAACCATGCCCATAACGACTGGCTCGAGGTGGTGCTCACCCACGGCGCGCCGGGTGCAATATTGCTTGTCTGCGGGGTAGCGCTGTTCTTTGTCCGCACCGCGCAGGTCGCCCGCGCCGGCCTGCAAGCGACGGCGGAAGCGGCGCTTTTTGCGCGGCTTGGACTTGTGCTTGTCGTCCAGTTCGCTATTGCCAGCGGTGGAGATTATCCCTTGCGGACGCCTTCTCTGGCCGCTTTTTTCGCGCTCGCGGTGCTTTGGGCGGCCACCCCGCTGCTCGGCAACCGCGACCAGGATGAAGCTCCGGTGGAGCGGCGCGGGCCTGCAGAACATTGATATCGAAAGTGCGTACCATGTTCCGACACCTTGTCCTGGGCCTGGCGGCGTTGTCGCTCGTATCCTGTGCCGGTTCCAGCCAGGTGGGCGGTGCGCCAAATCTTCAGGTGGTTGAAGGCAATGCGTTGCCGTCACCCGGCCGTTTCGATCTGACCAAGGCCAGCCGGCCCTATCTCGTCGGGCCGTTCGACAAATTGACGATCGACGTGTTCGGCATTCCGGAAATGCAGCAGCGCGATATCGCGGTCGATGCGGGCGGGCGCATATCTTTCCCGCTTGCTGGCAATCTCGACGTTGCGGGCAAGACCCCGGATGAAGTCGCGACGTTGCTGCGTGACCGCCTGAAGGAGCGGTTCGTGCGCGATCCGCAGGTGACCGTCAACCTCAAGGAAGCGGTCAGCCAGGTCGTCACCGTCGACGGGGAGGTTCGCAAGCCCGGCCAGTATCCGGTAATTGGTCGCATGACGCTGTTGCGCGCGATCGCCATATCGGAAGGGACGAGCGAATTTTCCAATCTCGACCATGTCGTGGTGTTCCGGCAGGTTGAGGGGCGCGATCTTGCCGCGCTCTATAGCCTGCGCATGATCCGGCAAGGCGCCTATGCCGACCCGGAGATCTTCGGGAATGACGTGGTGGTCGTCGGGGACTCGCGAGCGCGCAGGATTTTCAAGGACTTCCTTGGGATCGTACCGCTCTTGACGACACCGCTTATCGTCGCACTCCAGTGACGGACGATCCGATGCCGAACGGCGACGGGCCGGCGCTGGAGTTCGGACTTTGTGGTGTAGCTGCAGTTTATGGGCTTTGATATGAACAGTGTCGCGGTTGCCGATACGCCGAGCGTGGGTGCGGGTGCAGGTATGGCGCCTGAATCGCAATGGATCGCTCCGCCGATCCTGAAGCGGTACTTCTACCTCCTGCTTCGCTGGAAATGGGTTGTGCTGGGCGCGGTCCTGGCGTGCCTAGCGATCGGGGTCATCGTTACGTTGCTTACCGCGCCGACCTATACGGCGACGACCCAGATCGAGATCAGCCGCGAGCAGAAGAAGGTCACCAACGTCGAGGGGCTGGATTCCAATCGCAGCGGGCCGGACATGGAATTCTACGAGACCCAGTATGCCCTGCTCAAGGCGCCGTCGCTGGCGGAGCGGGTTTCGACCTCGCTCGACCTGGCGCGGAGCGAGGAGTTCTTTGCGGCCGCGGGTGTGAAACTCGATGAGAAGACCGCGGGCGATCCGAAGACCGGGGCACTGACCGCTGCCCAGCGCGAGCGGCGTCAGCGTGCAGTGATTACGACGCTTCTTAGAAACGTGACGGTTGAGCCAGTCCGGCGTTCCCGTCTGGTGAAGGTGAGCTATACCAGCAGGTCGCCGGTGGTTTCCGCTCAGATCGCCAACGCCTGGACACAGCAGTTCATCGGCGCCACGATGGACCGGCAGTTCGCATCGACCTCCGATGCCCGCAAGTTCCTCGAGGAACGTCTCACCGCGCTGAAGTCAAGGCTCGAGGAATCGGAGCGACAGTCGGTTGCTTATGCGACCGACAAGGGCATCGTCGCGCTGGAAACGGTCCGTAATCCCGATGGCCGCACGATGGGCCAGCGGACCTTGGTCGCGGCCGATCTTGAGGCGCTGAATACCGCGCTATCGACGGCGGTGGCGGAGCGCATCGCTGCGCAGAGCCGGGTAAATTCGGGCAGCGGCGAGGCGAATGTCGAGGCGCTTTCCAATACCGCCATTGCGGACATGCGCCGCCAGCGCGCCGAGGCGGCGGCCGAGCGCGCGACATTGCTCGTCCAGTTCGAGCCGGGCTATCCCGCCGCCCGCGCATTGCAGGAGAAGATCGACAGCCTCGACCAGGGTATCGCCCGGGAGACCGCGCGCATAACCTCCAGTCGCTCGCAGGCGCATCTCCAGACCTATCAGGAGGCGCTCGCCAAGGAAAGCCGCCTGAAGGGTGAGGTCGATCGACTTCGGGGCGCGCTGGATTCGCAGCAGCGCGACAACATCCAGTACGGCATCTACCAGCGCGAGGCGGATACCAACCGCCAACTCTACGACGCGCTGTTGCAGCGCTACAAGGAGATCGGCGTCGCCGGTACCGTCGGCGTGAACAACATCGCCATCGTCGATCGGGCGGAAGTGCCGACGACGGCCTCGGCGCCCAGCCTGCCCAAGAATCTCGCGATCGCGATGTTTCTTGGCCTGCTGATCGCGGGCGGCCTGGTGTTCGCGCTTGACCAGATCGACGAGGGCGTGGTCAGCCAGCAGCAGGTCGGGCAGCTGCTGCAGTTGCCGACGCTGGGCTTCGCGCCTCTTTCAGAAGGGTCGCCGGCCGAGGAACTCGCCGACCCGAAATCGACATTGTCGGAAGCCTATTTCAGCATTCATTCCAGCCTGGCCTTCGCGACACCGCACGGCATGCCACGCTCGATCATGGTGACCAGCACGCGCGCTGGCGAAGGCAAGTCGACGACGTCGCTGGCGCTCGCTCGGATTATCGGTCGTACCGGCAAGAACGTGTTGCTCATCGATGCGGACATGCGGTCCCCGTCGGTTCACGAACTGTTCGCCATCGATAACCGTGCCGGTCTCAGCAACCTGTTGACCGGTCGCGAGGATGCCGGAGCGCTCATTCGCGATAGCGGGTTCAAGGGGCTGTCGCTGATGACTGCCGGTCCTACCCCGCCGAGCCCAGGTGAGCTCCTGAGCGGCGACCAGCTCAAGGAACTGATCACTGCGTTGCTGGAGCAGTTCGATCACGTCGTTATCGATTCGCCACCAGTGCTCGGCCTGACCGATGCGCCGCTCATCACCGGTGCGGTCGAAGGATGCGTCTATGTGATCCAGGCCGGTCGCGTGCCCGTGCGCGGTGTGCGCGGCGCATTGCAGCGCCTCCGCATGGTCAATGCCCATATCTTCGGTGCTGTGCTTACCAAGCTCAACCGGCGTGACGGCGACTACGGCTACGGCTACGGCTATGGCTACGGCTATGGATACGGCTCGACGGATTCTGAGGATGGCGACGGCGCGCGGACCTGATCGGCCGTGACGACGTCGGCCGCCCTCCCGCCCGCGATACGCAAGGCGGTCCTCTGGGCGCTGCTGGTTGGACTGGCGATCATGGCCGCGCGGCATGCTGCGGTCGGCTATCTGGCGAACACGGCGCCCGCCGTGGCGCTGCGCCTTGATGGAGGCGATCCCGTCGTTTTGCTGACCGATATGGAGCAGCAGCTCCTGATGTCTCGCGGTGCCGACCTGTCGCCCGCTGAGTTGCGAGATCGCGGGAGGCAGATATTGGGTGGAGCCCCGCTTTCGGTGGGCGGGTTGCGACTGATGGGTATCGCCGCCGCCGCGCAGGGCAATGCCCGAGATGCCCTCAAGCTCATGCATCTCGCGACCCGCGTTTCGCGCCGTGATCTGGGTACCAATGCCTGGATGATCGAGGAGCGGGTGTCGGCTGGCGATGTGGCGGGCGCGCTCGATCGCTATGATCTGGCGCTGTCCACCGACCAGCGCGCGCCGGCGGTGTTGTTCCCTGTTCTGACGGCGGCGCTGGGCGAACCGCAGATTGCCACGGCCTTCATGCCGTGGATCGGTCGTGAAAGGCCGTGGATGCCGAGCTTCCTGGAATACGCCATCGCCAACGGCGAAGCGCCCGCTGCTTTGGCCGATCTGATTCTCAAGCGAGGCGGGTTGCCCCGTGCGGCAGCGTATCGGCCGCTCGACACATTGTTGCTACGACGGCTCGAGGTCGCGCGCCAATATTCGACGGCCTATCGTTATGCGCTTTCCTTGCCGGGGGTCCGTCCGTCGGTGATGACGGACCCGGGCTTCACCCGCGACACCCTGGATTCGCGGCTCGCGCCGTTGACCTGGCAGTTGTCCAATCCGTCAGACACTCGCGCGCAGCAGGATGACGACGGGCGGGTTGCGGTGTTCGCCCAGCCGAATGCCAACGGCGTCGCGGCGATCCGATTCCTGTTCCTGAAGCCGGGTACCTATCGCTTTCATTATACCGTCGAGCCGGTGCCGAACCTGGACCCGGTATCCTTGTCGTGGGAAATGCGCTGCGCGCCGCGCCACGAGGATCTGGCCTGGCGGCAGGAAGTTCCCGCGAGCGACGAGGCGCGGAAATTGACGTCCTCGATCGCAATTCCGGCAAGATGTCCGGTCCAGCAGATGTCGTTGGTGGCGACCGGACGGGATTCCCAGTCAGAAGGCGGTGTTAGAGTCGGTCCGCTTGTTCTCGATACGGTTTCGATCGCGGCAGGCATGCGTGATCGGACGGTAGAACTGGCGGCGGCGGCCTCCTCGCGATAAGAGCCGCCGAAATCGCGCGGTCGAGTTCCTCGCGACGTTGATCAGGATAAGGTGTGGTAAAACGATGAGCGATCCCTTTGTGGTGGCCAAGCCTGCGGCTGGGCGCCGCGTGCTGATAACTGGCACTGCTGGCTTCATCGGCTTCCATCTGGCAAACCTGCTGCTCGAAGAAGGGTTTCTCGTCCACGGCTATGACGGGTTCACCGACTATTACGACGTCTCTCTGAAACGGGCGCGCGACGAGCACCTCCGTCGTCACCCCGGTTTCTCTGCCACTGAAGCGATGCTGGAAGACGAGACGGCGGTATGGGCGTCGGCTGAGGCATTCCGGCCCGAAGTGATCGTACACCTCGCCGCGCAGGCTGGCGTTCGCTACAGCCTGGAGCAGCCGCGCGCTTATCTCGACAGCAACGTCATCGGGACGTTCAACGTCATGGAGGCCGCGCGCAAGCTGGAAGTCGCGCATCTGCTGATGGCCTCCACATCGTCGGTCTATGGCGCCAACGAGGACATGCCTTTTGCCGAGACCGACAAGGCGGACACGCAGCTGACCATCTACGCGGCGACCAAGAAGGCCAACGAAAGCATGGCGCACGCCTATGCGCATCTGTGGGGCATACCAACCACGATGTTTCGTTTCTTCACGGTTTACGGGCCATGGGGCCGTCCTGATCTGGCGCTGTACAAGTTCGTCGATGCGATCCTTGAAGGGCGCCCGATCGATATTTACAATAATGGTCAGATGCATCGCGATTTCACGTTCGTGGGCGATCTCGTCCGGGCGATCCGCCTCCTCGTCGATGTCCCGCCGGTTCGTCCGGCGGTTGGGGAAGCGGTGGAAGATGGCGATAGCCTCTCGCCGGCCGCGCCGTACCGCGTGGTCAACATCGGCAATTCCGACAAGGTGCGTCTGCTCGACTTCGTCGATGCGATCGAAGCCGAACTCGGAGTGAACGCGATCCGCAACTACATGCCCATGCAGATGGGAGACGTGCCTGCGACCTGGGCCGACGCGAGCCTGTTGCAGCGTTTGACCGGTTATCGCCCCGCGACCGATGTGCGCGACGGGATTGCGCGCTTCGTCGCCTGGTTCCGGGATTACTACGGTAAATGACGGGGTTCGCGCGTCGTCGGCACCCCAGTGTGTCGGCTAGACGCGGAGACGCCTTCATATCTTGGTCAACTTTGGCTGGACATCGGCTTTCGTGCGCAATCGACTGAGAATAATTGTCTTTGTTTCCAGCCTGTCTGCGGGTGGCGCGGAACGGGTCGCGGTTCGCCTGTCAGAGGTCTTTCATCAGGCCGAGTACGATGTCTGCTTGTTGACCCTGTCGGGGACGGAAGCCGATTTCTACCAGGTCGCGCCCGGCGTGACCCGGATAGGGCTGGACAGAGCGGGGGCGAGTGGCGGCCTTATAACGGCAGTACGCAACAATCTGGGACGATTGCTGGCGTTCAGAAGGGCGGTAACGACTTATCGTCCTGACGTCGTACTTGCGCTCGCCGATCGATCCAACGTGCTGATGCTGTTGGCCACAATCGGGATGCGATGTGGCAAGGTCATTTCCGAACGGAGCAACCCCGCCGCAGAGTGGCAGCCGCTCACGTGGCGATTGCTGCGTCGGCTGGCCTATCCGACCGCGCACCTGCATGTTGCGCAGTCAGGCCATGTCGCAAGGTGGATGGCGGATCGCTTTCGCGGCTTGCGCAATGTCGTGATCGGCAATTCCGCGGGCCCCGCCGTGTCCGACAGACGGGACCGTGACGAGGCGGCCGGTCGCTTGGTGCGCCTGGTTTCCGTCGGCCGTCTATCGCGTGAGAAGGGCGTCGATCTGCTGATCGACGCCTTCGCGGATGTTCGCCTCCGCGAGGCTGAAGTTCAACTGACCATCGTCGGCGATGGCCCCGAACGCGGCAATCTCGAGGCTCAGGCGCATGCCATGGGACAAGGCCAGCGCGTTCATTTTGCCGGCGCGGTGCAGGATGTCTTTCCTGCGCTCGCCGAGGCGGACGGCTTCGTACTTCCCTCACGGTACGAAGGCTTCCCCAATGCCATGATCGAGGCGATGGCCGTCGGCCTGCCGGTGATCGTGGCGCGGTGTCCGGGGGGCACATCGGACGTTCTCGGGGAAAAGCTCGACAGGTACGGGCTGGAGTTCTCACCCGGCGACGCCGCCGGCTTGGTTACCGCTATAGACCGGTTCCTGCGCTCCCCAGATTTGCGCCGACGCCTTGCTGCCGCCGCGCTCGAGCGATCCGACGACTATAGTTCGGAGAAGATCGCCGCGGCGTGGATCGAGGCGATCGAGGGCGTCGCGCGGCGCTCATCGGCGGTCAAGGCCGAATGACTTGACGCATTCCGTATCTCCGTTGCGGCGAGTCTTCGCATCGGTCGTGTCGGGCGGGACGGGGGCTCTGCTTGCCGCCCTCGCTCCGCTTGTCACCACTCCCATCATGCTCGCCTATCTTGGAGACTATCGATACGGCCTTTGGATGATGCTCACCTCCGTGGCGGCGGTCGTAGCCCTGTCGGACTTCGGTATTACGAACGGCATCACGACCGAACTGTCGCAGACCGCGACGGTGGCCAAGGAACGACGCCGGCTGATCAGTAACGCCTATGTCATCCTCGCGGCAGCCGGTGTCGGTCTGGCGTGCCTGCTGGCGCTTTTCTTTGTCGGGGTGCGATTGGTCAGCTCAAGCGAGGCGGAACGATCGTTCGCCGCGATGCTGGTCGCGGTGTTGCTGCCTATCGCGCTTGGCGTTCCGCTCGGCTTCGTGCTTCGCCTTCTCTACATCGACCTGCGCGGTTTCGAAGCCAGTATCGCGCCTGGCGTCGCGGCGTTTCTGTCGGTGGCCATCGCGTTTCTGGGCATTGGAGCGGGGCTGGATCCAGCACTGCTCGTGTTCTGCTTCCTCGCGACCGTACCGACCGTCTACCTCGGCCTGACATTGCGCTATTTCTATCGGAACAAATCCCTTGTTCCCACATCTGCCGATTGGGATCCGGCAACCGCACGGCGGATTCTGAGAAGCGGACGGATGTTCGTGGTGCTTTCGCTGCTCGTCATTCTCTGCAATCGGCTCGACTACATCATCGTCGCGCGTGTGGTCGGCGTCGTCGATCTGGTGCCGTATTCGATAGCTGATCGGTTGATCGGGATCGCCAATGCAGCGGTCGTTGTTCTGGGAGCATCGCTCTGGCCGGTTTTCGCGCGCAAGATCCATGAAGGCGAGGTGGCGTGGGTCTGGTCGAGCATCCTGAAAATCAACTTGGTCACCTTGGCGGCCTACGCGGCTTTCACGGTCCTGCTCGTTTTGTTCTACAACATGATCGTGGAGGCTTGGCTGGGAACCGCGAAGGACGCATCTCCGGCGGTGCTTGTGTCGTTGGCGCTCACGTCGATGGTGATAGCGCTTGCCTCACCCTATTTTGCGGTAGCGAACAGCGTCGGGGCGATAAAGGAGCAGATGCTCGGGTATCTCGCACTTCTGGCGGTCGGTCTTCCCCTGAAAAGCGTGGCGGGCGCGATGTTCGGTCCGGCGGGCGTTGCGGCCGGCGCCTTTCTCAGCTGGGCCTTGGTCATGCTGCCGACCATCGTCTTCACGGTGTGGCGGAGGTTGAGGGTGGCGTCGGTGTCGGGGAGGCCTCTTTGAAAGTCCTGATCGCCGGTCATGTCTATTACGACGTGGACAATGCCGCGATGTTCCGCGTGCGCGAGGTGAGCGGCGCGCTGCAACGATTGGGGCATGATGTGACGATCGTAGATGGTCTGTCGTCGGATGGCCCCAGGCGATACAGCGCCACTGACGTGAAATTGGAGCGCGTCCGGTCATCTTCCACGATCAGGCATCGGCTGGGGCGCAAGTTCGGAGTTGGCTTCGGCTTTCTGGACGCGAACGCCGCGCGGGAGCGCGTTGACATCATTTATTGTTACGGCAGCGAGTTGAGCTGGGTTCTCAGCTGCTGGAGGGTCGCGCGCCGGCATCGTGCTCGATTGGTGCTGGATGTGACCGAACTATACGGTTTCGAGGAGATGGCCACGTCATTCTCGACAATCCGAACACGTGTCGGCACCTGGATTGGTATTTTCCTGTGTGTCCCCATGCTGGCGGATGCGGTGGTCGTGCCAAGCAGGAGATTCCAACGATTGATCGCGCGGCTGGGAAAGCCGGCGCATCTGCTCCCGCCCTTCTTTGACGACCTTGCGGCGGGCCGACGATCCGCTGCTGATGCCAATGTGCTGGTCCTTGCTTATGCCGGCAGCCCGTCGAACAAGGAGTGGCTGTCCCTGATCTTTCGTGCTTTGGCGATTGTCGAACTTCCCCAAAGCAAGCGCATCGATGTGCAACTCGTCGGTCTGGATCGATCCGCGGTCGAAGTTGTCGCCCATGAAAGCGGCGCGGCCCACCTGCTGGAGCGAGAGGGCGTTCGCATTCTGGCGAGGGGCAGGGTCGATGTCGCGGAAGCCAGGGCGATTGTGGGGGCGGCCGATTTTTCGCTAGTCATCCGTCATCCGTCCATCCGCGTGAACTACGGCTTCCCATCCAAGGTGGCGGAGGCCTTTCGCCTCGGAACCCCGGTCATCGGCAACGCGTATTCCGATTTGGCGTTCTGCCTAGAAGATGGGAGGAACGGATTGTTTCTCCGCGATGAAACGGATGCTGGCTTGGCAGCATTGTTCGCTCGGGCGCTCGCCATGGATGTTGTGGAACGACAGCGGATGAGAGAGGCGGCGGCGGCCACCGGCAGGCGCACTTTTTCGGTCGAAGCGGGGGCTTCAAAGCTGAGGGGGGTGGTCGCCGGTTGACGTACGGCGTTTTGCAAGCGAAGCGCATCGAAAGGTCGGCGCTGAATGGGCGCTTCGTGGTTGCCCACACCGATCGCTCAACATGCGAGGCTGGTTTCTTCGCGACGCAACGCCTGTCGGTACGTCGAACCTCATCCGTGGGTCACTCCTTTGGTATTGTGATATAAGCCATGAGCTCAAAATATCTGCAAAAGGCATTCGATACCCCTCTGGTCTTATCAGCTGGCTATCTTCTTTTTTCTATTGCGCTGTTTATAATATCTCCGATGTTTCCTTATGCGGACAATAGATTTTACACATTACTATACGGATGCGCTGCGGTAATTTTCTTTGTTGTGGGCTACCGCGCATATATCAGCCGAGTTGGCGGCGATTATACCGTCTATAGTGGCGGCTCTACTCGACTTGACGCTGTTATAATATTAGCGTGCTTCGCTAATATTATTTATTATGTCCCTCAGATAAACTCTGCTCTAGATTATTATGGATTTTCAGTTTTTGATTCATTCAACGATATAGGAATGAACTATCTTACTAAAGATGAACTGATTGAAGATCTTGGATATCAGACACTTGGCCCAGTGTATTCTATATTGAACATATTGGCCTTCTTGCAAATTGTTGCTTTTGTAGTTCCAGTATTTAAATGGTCAGAAATTGGATCTATAGCGAAAATACTAACTATAGTTTCTGCTGTGGTTGTTATGTTTTTCTATATTTCAATTGGTACAATGTCTGGTGCATTTTATATTGTCGTCCTTTCATTTTCTGGATGGCTTGCTTCTCAATATTTCGGAAATCTCGATAGGGTTGATTCTATCAAAGTAGCTGTAGCAAAATTCACGAAAATAATTCGATATGGTTTGGCGGTAGGCTTTGCGTTTTTTTTGTTCATGGTCTTCAATCTCTCATCAAGAAGTGAGCGTATCAATGTTAATCTGCCACTTCTTTATGATGATGGATCAGTTATTTACCGTATATTCGGTCATAGGATCGGCGATGGCATTGGCCTTGCCTTGGCCTACATCTCTCATGGCTGGTATGGTTTAGGAAAGTCCTTCGAGGTTGATTTTCTGTGGACACAAGGCCTGTCTTTCAGCCGCGTGCTTACCAGTTATTATTATAGATTCGCGGGCATTGTCAGCGAACCGATCCCGCTGTCCTACCCTGTTCGACAAGAAAACCTCACCGGATACCCGCCGTTCAGTTACTGGAGTACGGCCTTTCCGTGGCTCGCATCCGATTTCACCTTTGCGGGTGCCTTGATTCTTATGGCGTTGTTCGGTGCATTCTACGCAAAAATGTGGGTCGGCGCGGTGCGCGAGGGGTGCCTGGTGAGCGTGACGCTGTTCGGACTGCTGACGATCGGCGCACTCTTTCTGAACGCCAATATGCAGATCACCGACAACAAGATGCTCATGCTGGCGTTTATGGCGCTATGCTGCATGTACCCGTTTCGTGGCGTGATTAACCGCGCGATCATGGCCTGACAGGATCGGTGGCGCGACGTAGGTGATATCGTTCGATGGATAATCAGATGTTCAACGGCAAGACGCTGCTCGTCAGTGGGGGGACCGGCTCGTTCGGCAATGCGGTGCTGCGCCGCTTTCTCGCCAGCGAGATCCGCGAAATTCGCGTCTTCAGCCGGGATGAGAAGAAGCAGGACGACATGCGTCGTCGCTATGACAGTCCCAAGCTCAAATTCTATATCGGTGATGTGCGGGATTCGCGTAGCATCGCCGCGGCGGTGGCCGGGGTGGATTTCATTTTCCATGCAGCGGCGCTGAAGCAGGTCCCGTCTTGCGAATTCTATCCGATGCAGGCGGTCCAGACCAACGTGATCGGCACCGAAAACCTGCTCGCGGCGGCGGTCGCGGCGAAGGTGCAACGGGTCATCTGCCTGAGCACCGACAAGGCGGTTTATCCGGTGAACGCCATGGGTATGAGCAAGGCGTTGATGGAGAAGGTGATGGTCGCCGCCAGCCGCGAAGGTGAGAGCGGCGATACCATCATCTGCGGTACGCGATACGGCAATGTCATGGCGTCGCGCGGCTCGGTGATTCCGCTGTTCGTCGATCAGGTGCGGCAAGGTCGGCCGATCACGGTGACCGACCCCGCGATGACGCGATTCATGATGTCGTTGGACGATGCCGTTGATCTGGTCCTTTATGCCTTCGCGCACGGAAAGAAGGGAGACATCTTCGTCCAGAAAGCGCCCGCAGCAACCGTCGAGACGGTCGCCCGGGCCATCCTGGCTTTGATGCAAAAGTCGGATCACCCTATCGATGTGATCGGATCGCGGCATGGCGAGAAGCTGTACGAGTCGCTGTTGGGCCGCGAGGAATGGGCGTGTGCGGAGGATCTGGGGGACTATTTCCGCGTGCCGGCGGATCAGCGCGATCTAAACTATGCGCGCTACGTCGAGCAGGGTGAAGATCGCATCACCCGTGCGCTGCATGGTGAGGAGTATAATTCCCACAATACCGAACGGCTCGATCTCGACGCGACCAAGGCGCTGCTGCTCAAGCTGGATTTCATACGCCGGGCCATTTCCGGCGGCGCTGCGTCGATGGAAGAATGACGGTGCGCGTCCTTGTCACGGGAGCCGACGGGTTCATCGGCCGAAACCTGATGGTCCACCTGGGAGAGCAGCACGGCTATGAGCCTTCTGCCTTCACGCGGCGGGATCCGGTCGCGAATCTTGAGACACTCGCGTCGCGAGCGGATGTAATCGTTCATCTGGCCGGCATTAACCGGACCGAGGATCCCGCCGATTTTGTGCGCGGCAATGTCGATCTCACCTCGGCACTGTGCGACGCGATCGAGGTCGGGGCGGACGGCGGTCGATATCCGGTCGTGATCTATGCCTCTTCCATTCACGCCGAGCGCGACACCGATTATGGCCGAAGCAAGCGTGGCGCCGAGGCGCGGCTAAGCGCGGCTGCGAAGGCCAGCGGCATCGATGCTCACGTTTTTCGATTGCCTAATGTCTTCGGGAAGTGGTGCCGGCCCAATTATAATTCGGCGATCGCGACCTTCTGCCACAATATCGCGCGCGGTCTGCCGATCCGCATAGATGATCCCGATGCGGTAATGCGGCTTGTCTACATCGACGACGTCGTGTCTGCATTTCTGCGCATCATTCGCGGTGAGGCTCCGGCGAGAGAACCGGAGGGCTTTGCGACCGTCAGTCCTGAGTATCGGCCAACCCTGGGGCAGGTGGCGGCGCAACTGCACGCGTTTCGCGGCAGTCGGGAGAATCACATCGTGGAACGGGTCGGCTGCGGCCTGACGCGTGCGCTCTATTCGACCTATCTTTCCTATCTCGACCCCGCGGATTTCGACTATCCGGTCACCGTTCACCGCGATCCTCGCGGGGCGTTTGCGGAAATGCTGCGAACCAGGGATTCGGGGCAGATCTCATTTTTCACCGCCGGGCCTGGCGTGACGCGCGGTGGACATTACCACCACAGCAAGACCGAGAAATTCCTTGTCGTCAAAAGCAGGGCGCGGTTCTGTTTTCGCCATATGGTCACCGGAGAACGGCATGTGGTCGACGTCGATGGCAATATCCCGCGGATCGTCGAGACCATACCGGGCTGGGCTCACGACATCACGAATACGGGCGATGAGGATATGGTGGTGTTGCTCTGGGCCAATGAGCAATTCGATCCGAACTCGCCAGACACTGTACAGGCCGCTGTTTGATGGAACGTGAGATGCGGGATGCCCCAAAACTAAAAGTAATGACGATTTTGGGGACGAGGCCTGAAATCATTCGGCTTTCTCGTGTGATGTCGGCTCTGGATCGATATTGCGAACAGACCATTGTTCATACCGGACAGAATTACGATTATGAACTGAGCGAGGTTTTCTTCAACGACCTCGGCGTGAGGAAGCCGGACGTTTTTCTGAATTGCGCCAAGCCGGAGAATTCGGCTGCTGAGACGATAGGTGCTCTTATCGGTTCGGTTGACAGAGTGCTGGATGCGCACCGCTCCGACGCGTTGCTAGTGCTGGGCGACACCAATAGCTGCCTGTCGGTGATCCCGGCCAAGCGGCGGAAAATTCCCATTTTTCATATGGAAGCCGGAAACCGCTGTTTCGACCAGCGTGTTCCCGAGGAGATCAATCGGCGGATCGTCGATCATGTCGCCGACATCAACCTGACGTACAGCGATATTTCTCGCGAGTATCTTTTGCGCGAGGGCCTGCCGCCCGATCAGGTCATCAAGACCGGTAGCCCGATGTTCGAAGTGCTGACTCATCACGCGCCAAGGATCGCGGCGTCGAGAGTCCGGGAGGATCTGTCGCTCGAGGCGCACGGCTATTTCGTGGTCAGCGCGCATCGCGAGGAAAATGTCGAGCCCGAGCAGGCGTTCAGGCGCCTCGTAAAGATCATTAACGGCGTGGCGCGCCGCTTTGACCTTCCGGTGATCGTATCGACCCATCCGCGCACGAGGCGGCGCATTGAGACGCTGGGCGTAGACTTCGAGCCGATGGTTCGGCTGATGAAGCCACTCGGATTCTTCGACTATGTAGCGCTTCAGCGCGATGCCCGCGCGGTGCTGTCTGATAGCGGAACGATCAACGAGGAGGCGTCAATCCTCAATTTTCCCGCGCTGAACATTCGTGAGGCGCACGAGCGTCCCGAAGCCAGCGAGGAGGCGTCGACCATGCTGACCGGCCTCAGCCTCGATCGGGTTATGCAGGGACTGGAAATCCTTGAAGATCAGCCGCGGGGGGGCGAGCGCCTGCTCCGGCCGGTTGCCGACTATATGTCACCCAACGTGTCCGAGAAGGTGGTGCGGATCATCCTGAGCTACACCGATTATGTTAACCGCGCGGTATGGAAAAAATACGGTAGCGAATGAGCGCATGAACTCGCCTTTAGTCGGGCGAGTTGTCCGTGCGGTCGCACGTCATTGCCGCTTTCGGGCCACCAGGACGATCGAATCAATCGCAAGGTCTCGCGCATCCATCGACCTGAACGGCATGGCCAGTTTCGGACGGATTTCCTCGACCCGCGCCTCAGCGGCGGAGCGGAGGCCTTCGGGCACCTTCTCATATGCAATCGGCGCGGGCAGCGATCCCGGGCCGACCAGCGAGGTCGCCAGGATCTCATAATCGAGTCCGAGCCTGTCGCAGGCGGTACGATACCGGTCGATGAGGACACGATTGGGGCGCCCGCGCCTGCGCGACATATGGGGATAGAGCCAGCTCGCCACCTTGAGGAAGGTCAACTCGTGCTTTCCACTTGAGGTGAACATCCCGTGATCGCGGAAATCGACATAGTGAACGAGGACACCGCCGGTCTTCAGCGCCGCCGTCATGCTTTCCAGGGCCAGGATTGGGTCGGAGACGTGTTCGAGCACCGCGCACGAGCACACGGCGTCGAAGTTTCCGTTACGTGCGAAATACTGCTCCGCTGCCGCCGGCTCGCCGGATTCGAATGTGATCCTCGAGTGCAGATCGGTCGGGTCCGGAAACAGCGCGGTGAGCTTGGGTGAGCGCTGGATGATTGCATGATAGGTGCGGCCCAGCAGTTCGGGATCGTGCGGGAATACGAAGCGATCAAGCAGAGCCACAGTGTCCGCACCCTCATCGATGAGGAGCAAGGCAGTCGCCGCGCTGCCGCCCGGACCGATTTCGGCGACCCGCCCCTTGGCGGCTCCGTACATGGAGTAGCTGGACACGACTTGGCGCGCGTAGGTAACGTCCGCTTCGACCGTCTCACCGCTCAGATGTTCCTGCGGCGCCGGATTGGCCCGTGAAAGGCCGAGCGTTGCGAGCGCGTTGTCCGTCAGGAACAGCGCTATCGTGATAGTTTCGGAACGCAGGGCGAGGTTTAGCAGGCGTGTCTTCAACCCGCTCATCTTAATGACTTTCCTCGATATGGTCTGCGCTCCCGGTAACCGCCCGATCTGCGCTTGTCCATTGAGGTATGCCCGTCGTGATCGTCCGGCGCCCCGCCAGCCCTCAGCCCGCCAGGCGCAACTGCGGACCCGTCGTCGCGGGGGGCTGGTCGGGCCAGATGCCGCGGGTGTCGTACACCGCCTTGCCCGCGCGTTCGTCAAGCGGGATCGAGCGGAAGATGTCGTGATCGACCAGCACCACCATCGTGTCGCAGCCTTCCAGCGCGGTGTCGATGTCGATCAGCCGGGCGCCGCTGGCGGCCAGCGTGTCGGGCAGGGTGCGCGCATAGGGTTCGACGATCCGAACGCGCTCGCCAAAGCGCGCGGCTAGGGCCGAGGCGACCTTGAGTGCGGGGCTTTCGCGGAAATCGTCGATATTGGCCTTGAACGCCAGGCCGAGCAGCGCGACCGGCCCCTGGGTCGCCTCGATCAGGGCCGTTGCCTTGGCGATGGCGTGGTCGGTCTTCGCGTCGTTCACCTCACGGGCGGTGCGGATCAGCGGCGTGTTCGCCGGGTCCGCGGCGACGAGGAACCACGGATCGACCGCGATGCAGTGCCCGCCGACGCCCGGTCCGGGCGACAGGATGTTGACGCGCGGATGGCGGTTGGCGAGGCGTATCACCTCCCATACGTCCACGCCCATCCCGTCGGCGATGACCGACAGTTCGTTGGCGAAGGCGATGTTGACGTCGCGGAACGCATTTTCCGTCAGCTTGGTCATTTCCGCGGCGCGGCTGGTTGTGGTGACACAGGCCCCGCGCACGAAGCGACGGTAGAATTGCAACGCCTTGCGCGCACAGCGTGACGTGATGCCGCCGATCACCCGGTCGTTGTCGATCAGCTCGATCAGGATGCGTCCCGGAAGCACGCGTTCGGGGCAATAGGCGATGGCGATGTCGGGGGCGCCGGCGCTGCGGCCGGGGATCGCCAGATCGGGGCGGAGCTGGGCGAGCAGGTCCGCGACCTTTTCGGTCGTGCCCACGGGGGAGGTGGATTCGAGTACGACGAGGTCGCCCGGCTTGAGCGCGGCGGCGACGGTGGTCGCGGCGCGCAGGACATAACCGATGTTGGGTTGATGATCGTGATCGAAAGGGGTCGGCACGGCGATGACGAACACGTCGGCCGGCTCGATCGTCAGCGATGCGCGCAGATCGCCGCGCGCGACCACGCCGGAGACCAGGCCGTCGAGATCGACTTCCTCGATATGCACCTTGCCCGAATTGACCGTCGCGACCACGTCAGCCGACACGTCTATGCCCAGCACCTTGGCGCCCGTGCGCGCGATCACCGCCGCGGTGGGAAGGCCGATGTATCCCAGGCCGAGAACCGCGACCTTGTAATCAGAGTCCGAACCCATCCGCGATGATCCCCGCAATCCGTTTTGCGGCCTGGCCGTCGCCGAACGGATTGTGGGCGCGGGCCATGGCCGAATAGGCTGCGGTATCGTCGAGAAGGGTGAAGACTTCGGAAACGATGCGGTCCTCGTCGGTGCCGACCAGCCGCGCCGTGCCAGCGGCCACGCCTTCGGGGCGTTCGGTCGTGTCGCGCATCACCAGCACCGGCTTGCCCAGCGCGGGCGCTTCTTCCTGCACCCCGCCCGAATCGCTCAGCGCGATGTGCGCCATGCCGAGCGCACGGATGAAGTGCGGATAGTCGAGCGGGTCTATGCGCGCGACGTTCGGCCGGTCCCCCAGCAGGGCGTCCATCACCGATACGACGTTCGGGTTCGGGTGGACGGGGAACAGCACCGCCACGTCGTCGCGGTCGGCGATGCGGCCGATCGCGCGGGCGATCGCTTCCATCCCGCCGCCGAAATTCTCACGGCGATGGGTGGTGACCAGGATGATCCGCTTGCCGGCGAAGCGATCCGCGACGCTGTCGAGACCGGACGCGAGCGCGGGATCAGCGGTGATGCGATCCTGCGTCCACAGCAGCGCGTCGATCACGCTGTTGCCGGTCACGTGGACGGTGTCGGGCGCGATGTTTTCGCGCAGCAGCGCGTCCGCGGCGGTCTGCGTCGGAGCGAAATGCTGGTCTGCGATCGGCGCGACGATGCGCCGGTTCACCTCTTCGGGCCACGGCGCCCATATGTCGCCGGAGCGTAGCCCGGCCTCGACATGGCTGACGGGCACCTTGCGATAATATGCGGCCAGCGCGCCGACCATCGCGGTGGCGGTATCGCCCTGCACAATCACGCGATCGGGGCGCTCCGCGTCCATCACCTCGCCCAGGCCCGTCAGCAGCCGTGCCGTCAGCCGGTCGAGCGACTGGCCGGGTTCCATCAGGTCGAGATCGATGTCGGGGGTGAGCCCGGCGATCGAGAGAACCTGATCGAGCAGGCCGCGATGCTGCGCGGTCACGCACGTTGTGACGGCGAGGCCGGGCGTGCCGGCCAACTCGCGGACGACGGGAAACAGTTTGATCGCCTCGGGGCGGGTGCCGAAGATCACCATGGTCTTTTTCATGGGAGCGGCTTTATCGTGGATCGCTTAAGCGCGCGCTAACCGCTTGCCGATTGCGGCTGGCGCGAGAGCAGACTAGGGCGCGGCCATGACCTACAAGCCGATCCGAAAGGCCGTGTTCCCCGTCGCGGGGCTGGGCACGCGCTTCCTTCCCGCGACCAAGGCGATGCCGAAGGAGATGCTGACGGTCGTCGACAAGCCGCTGATCCAATATGCGGTCGAGGAAGCGATCGAGGCGGGGATCGAGCAGGTCATCTTCGTGACCGGGCGCGGCAAGGGCGCGCTGGAGGATCATTTCGATATCTCCTACGAGCTCGAGGAGACGATGCGCGCGCGCGGCAAGAGCCTGGAGTTGATCGACGGTATCCGCCAGAAGCCCGGCTCGCCCGTCTATATCCGCCAGCAGGAACCGCTGGGCCTGGGCCATGCGGTGTGGTGCGCGCGGGAGATCGTCGGCGACGAGCCGTTCGCGGTGCTGCTGCCCGACGAACTGATGGTCGGCACGCCCGGTTTCCTGAAACAGATGGTCGCTGCCTATGAGCGGGTGGGCGGCAACCTGATCGGCGCCCTGGAAGTCGCGCCCGAGGAGACCAGCAAATACGGCATCATCACGCCCGGCGCGGTCGATGGTCCGCTCGTCGAGGTGCTGGAGGTGATCGAGAAGCCGGCGCCGGGGACCGCGAAATCCACGCTGATGACGCCGGGCCGCTATATCCTTCAGCCCGAGGTGATGCGCATTCTCGACCGGCCCGTCCGCGGCGCGGGGGGCGAGATCCAGTTGACCGACGCGATGGCGCAGTTGATCGGCCGCCAGCCGTTCCACGGCTATTCGTTCGACGGGCAGCGCTATGATTGCGGCGATAAGGCCGGCTATATCCAGGCCAATCTCGCGCTGGCGCTCGCGCGCAGCGACATCGGCCCGTCGGTGCGCGCCTTCGCCAAGGCCTTGCTCGCGAACGAAGGGTAAATCTTTCCGCGCTAGACCCCCGCCCGAACGACAGGTTGGGGACACATGAAGGGCATCATCCTGGCGGGGGGCAGCGGCACGCGGCTCTACCCCGCGACACTGGCGGTATCGAAGCAACTGCTGCCGGTGTTCGACAAGCCGATGATCTATTACCCGCTGTCAGTGCTGATGCTGGCTGGGATCCGAGAGATCCTCGTCATCTCGACGCCGCGTGACCTGCCGATGTTCCGTTTGTTGCTGGGCGACGGATCGGCCTTCGGCATCGACCTGAGCTATGCCGAGCAGGCGGCGCCCCGCGGCCTGCCCGAGGCCTATATGATCGCCGAAGATTTCCTGGGCGGCGAGCCTTCCGCGCTGATCCTGGGCGACAACATATTCCACGGCGACGGCCTGCCCGCGCGGTGCCGCGAGGCGGCGGCGAAGCCCGCGGGCGCGAGCGTTTTCGCCTATCGCGTTACCGATCCCGAGCGCTACGGCGTGGTCGATGTCGATCCTGATACGGGCCGTGCGATCGCGCTGGTCGAGAAGCCGCCGCAGCCGGTGTCCGACTGGGCGGTGACGGGTCTGTACTTCTGCGACGGCGACGCGCCGGCGATCGCGCGGTCGTTGCAACCGTCGGCGCGCGGCGAACTGGAGATCACCGATCTGTTGCGTGCTTATATGGAGCGCGACGCGCTCGACGTCGTGCGGCTGGGGCGCGGCTATGCCTGGCTCGACACGGGCACGCACGACAGCCTGCACGACGCCTCGTCCTTCGTTCGCACGATCGAGCATCGCCAAGGCATCAAGATCGCCTGTCCCGAGGAAATCGCGCTCGATCAGGGCTGGCTTGCGCCGGGCGATCTTGTTGCACGGGCGGGCGCGATGGGGCGGACCGGCTATGCCCACTATCTGCGCGATTGCGCGGCGAAGGCGGCATGATGCGGCGCGTGCTCGTCACCGGCGGGGCTGGCTTCATCGGATCGGCATTGGTCCGCCACCTGATCGGCGAGGGGACTGGCCGCGTCGTCGTGCTCGACAAGCTGACCTATGCCGCGTCCCCGGCGGCGCTGGAGGCGGCGAGCCGGTCGCCCCGCTACCGGTTCGTCCGCGGCGACATCGGCGACCGCGCGCTGGTTAGCCGGCTGTTGGCGGAGGAGGCGATCGACCTCGTCATCCATCTCGCTGCCGAAACGCATGTCGACCGCTCGATCGCCGGGCCGGCAGCCTTCGTCGAGACCAACATCGTCGGCACCTTCCATCTGCTGGAGGCCGCGCTCGAGCATTGGCAGGCGCTGGAGGGGGAGGCGAAGGCGCGGTTCCGCTTCCACCATGTCTCCACCGACGAGGTGCACGGCGACCTCGATTTCGGGGACGCGCCGTTCGATGAGGGATCGGGCTATGATCCGTCCTCGCCCTATTCGGCGTCCAAGGCCGCGTCCGATCACCTCGTCGCGGCTTGGGGGCGGACCTATGGCCTGCCGGTGCTCGTCACCAACTGCAGCAACAATTACGGGCCGTTCCAGTCACCCGACAAGCTGATCCCGCGCATCATCGCCAATGCGCTGGGCGGGCGCGAGCTGCCGGTCTATGGCGAGGGGCGCAACGTACGCGACTGGCTGTATGTCGAGGACCACGCCGCGGCGCTGGCGCTGGTGGCGACCCGCGCGGCGCCGGGCGCGCGCTATGCGATCGGCGGGCGGGCGGAGCGGTCCAACCTCACCGTCGTGCGTGGCCTGTGCGACCTGCTCGACCGACTCTCGCCGCGGGCCGACGGGCGGTCCTATCGCCGGCAGGTGACCTTCGTCGCCGACCGTCCGGGACACGACCTGCGCTACGCCATCGACCCGAGCCGGATCGAGCGCGAACTCGGCTGGCTACGCGTGCATGATTTCGAGAGCGGGCTGGAGGCGTGCGTGCGCTGGTATCTGGCGAACCGCGACTGGATGGACCGGTTCGTCGGCGCCGGCTATGCGCTGGAGGCGGCCGGCGACCGGCTGCGCGGCGCGGCCTAGGACCGGGCCAGCAACTGCGCGATCGCTTCGCGGCCAATGACGCGGGGTCGGTCGGTATCGCGGTCGTGGACGATCAGCAACGCTGCGGACTGGGCGGCGCTGCTCAGCCTCCGCCACTCCGACAGCGCCTGTGCGATGGAAGTCTCGGCGGGTGGCGGGCTGGCGGGATCGAACGTGGTGACGAGCTGAGCGCTGGCGATGCCGTGCGGCATTTTCCCCTCCTCTGGTTCCGATACGCTGAACCATTCACGCCCGAACGCACGATCGGGCCGAAGTTTCCCAGGAACTGTCAGCGGTTAGATCGTCACCAGCCGATCCTCGCCCAGATCGGCGAGCAGGCCGATCATCCCGCCGCCTTCCGCTCCCGGCGGCAGCGCCGCGCCGTGGGTGTCGAGCGCGGTCTGGCAGGCGATCACCTGGACGCCCAACTCGCGGGCGGCCTCCGCCAGCGGCCCCGCCAGCGCCAGGGTGACGGCACGGTCGTGGAGGTAGAGCCGGACCCGCCCGCCGAGCGCTGCCTGTGCATTGGCAAGCGTCAGCGCCGCGTCGAAGCGGGCCGGATCGTCGCCGGCGACGATGATCGTCAGGCCGCGCATCGGCATCCCGGATCCTTGGGCACGGTGACGGTGCGGAAGCGGAAGGCGAGCGCGTCGGCAATCAGCAGCCGGCCGGCGGGGTCGTCGCCGAACGGCACGACGGCGCGGATCGCCTCCAGCGCGGCGAGGCTGCCCATCACCCCGGCCATGGCGCCGAGCACGCCGATTTCGGCGCAACTCGTTCCGTCGCGATTGGGATCGTCGCCGATGAGGCAGCGGTAGCAGGGGAGGTGCGCTTCCCAGCCGCGATAGACCGCCAGCTGCCCCTCGAACTGGGCGACGGCGGCGGAGACCAGCGGCACGCGGGCGGCGTGGCAAGCGTCGGCAACGGCGAGGCGCGTGGCGAAATTGTCCGATCCGTCGACGACGACGTCGCAGCCGGCGACGAGCGACGCGGCGTTGGCGGGGAAGATGCGGGTCCTGTGCGGCTCGACCGCGACGGCCGGGTTGATCCGGGCGACGGCGCGGGCGGCGGCATCGACCTTGGCCGCGCCGACATCGTCGGTGGCGAAGATCGTCTGGCGCTGGAGGTTGCCAAGATCGACATGGTCGTCGTCGATGAGCACAAGGGTGCCGACCCCGGCGGCGGCGAGATACTGGATCGCCGGACTGCCGATGCCACCCGCGCCGACCAGCGCGATCCGCGCCGCGGCCAGCCGAACCTGCCCCGCGCCGCCGATCTCGCGGAGCACGATGTGGCGGGCATAGCGTTCAAGCGCGGCGTCATCCAGCGTCATC
Source organism: Sphingomonas sp. (assembly GCF_035910975.1). Lineage (GTDB taxonomy): Bacteria > Pseudomonadota > Alphaproteobacteria > Sphingomonadales > Sphingomonadaceae > Sphingomonas. The sequence continues at coordinate 960,815 of NZ_JAMHWM010000029.1, read as the reverse complement.
GGGCCCAGTCGAAGGTGAGCGACGCGAGATACCAGCCGCCGGCGGCGCGGCGCAGATTGCCGCGCGCGAAGCTGGTGACGAGGCCGGCGGCGAACTGTTCGACGGTGGGGCAGTCGATGGCGCGGGGCACCGCCGCGCGCACGGTGCCGTCGCGGCGCATCATCACCGCGACCTCGACCGCGATCTCGTTGCGATCGACCGGGCAGCGGCCCTCGCGCACCTCGCCGGCGACGAATTCGGTGAGGTCGGGCGTCAGCACCGGCGCCTCGCGCCACGGCATCGGCGGCAACCGCGACCAGTCGGCCGGCGGGGCGAGCGCCGCGGCGCGCGCGGTCGGCACCACCGGCGGCGGCGGAGCCGGGTCGACGGGCGCGGCCTGCGCGGCGACAAGCATCAGGACAGCGGATACGATCATCGCCCGGTCGATCCGAAGCCGCCGTCGCCGCGCGCCGTCGCGTCGAGGTCTGCTACCTCGTCGAGCGTGGCGCGCTGGACCGGGGCGGGGACCAGTTGGGCGATGCGATCGCCGCGCGCGATGGTGAAGACGGCGTCGCCCAGATTGGCGAGGATCACCTTCACTTCGCCGCGATAGTCGCTGTCGATCGTGCCGGGCGTGTTGAGACAGGTCACCCCATGTTTGAGCGCGAGGCCGGAGCGCGGGCGGACCTGAACCTCATAGCCATCCGGGATGGCGAGCGCGAAGCCGGTCGCCACCGCGCGCCGCGCGCCGGGCGCGATCTCGCATGTTTCGGCCGACACCACGTCCATCCCCGCCGCGCCGGCGGTGGCATAGGCGGGCAGCGGCAGGTCGGCGCCGTTGGGCAGCCGCTTCAGGGCAATCCGGATCGGGGTCATGCCGGCAAGGATAGCCAAGTGCGAAGCGTCTGTCGAAGCGGGCGCAAAAGTGACGGAAACGCGGTCAATTCGTCCACCTTCGTCACTTTTGTCACCTTTGCCCCGACGCCCACCGCGAGAAGTTCCGCGCCCCTCAACCGTTCCATACCGCGGCGAGCTTGTTCCCGGTCGGATCGCGGACATAGGCCGCATACCAGTCCGGCCCATAATCCGGGCGCGGACCGGCTGCCCCTTCGTCACTGCCGCCATGCGCCAGCGCCGCGGCATGGAAGGCATCGACCGCCCCGCGCGAGGGCGCCGCGAGCGCGACCATCGTGCCGTTGCCGGCGGTGGCGGGCGCGCCGTCGAACGGCGCGCAGGTCCAGACCGTCAGCCCGGTGCCCGTGCCGCCCTCCGAATAGGCGCGCCAGCCCGGCCATGTCATGTGGCAACTCCAGCCGAGCGTGGCCATCACCGCGTCGTAGAAGGCCTCGGCGGCGGCGGCATCGCGCGCGCCGAGGGTGATGTAGTTGTTCATGTCCGCCCCCTCCGTGGGAGGGAGACATGCCATAAGTGCAGGAACAAATAAAGAACAAAATTGTGGTACGGCAGCCTGCCCAGGTGGCAAGCGCGGGTTGGCCGCCCAGATCCGGTCGAAGCTGCTCGCGCTCCCGCCTGCGCGGGAGCACGCCGGTACTTCCAACAGATTGCATCAAATCCTAAGCCTGTGCGGTGAGCACATTCGTCTATAGCGCGTGGTTTCTGGACGGGAACGCCGGCGAGGAAGATCAGGATCGTGAATGGGTTGCGTGCATCTTGATCGAAGCAGCAAGTCCGGAAGCTGCCGCAGATTGGGGAGACAGGCTCGCGCGCGATCGGGCGGGACAGGACGTGTTCCTGCACTCCTCAATTGAGCTCGCACGGGATGTCCAGGGGGTTGTAGACTGGTCAGGCCTACCTCGCATTAGGGCCGGCAATGCCGCCCCGGACGATGCAATCGGCTGGTAAGCCGCGTCCGCATCCCTCAATTCTGGGGGCGGGAGCCGCTCCCTTCACCAACCTTCGCTAGGCGCCTGCGGTGCCAAGCTGCGGTATCCTTCTCCCTCCGGAGAAGATTTGGAGGCTCAGTGGCCTTCCGCCAGCGCTCCCGCGATCCGTTGTGCCAGCCGCCTTGCGACGTCCGCCTTCGACAGAGGTTCCCAGTCCTCGACGCCGTTTGCCGTGACGAGGTGGATGGTGTTGGCGTCGCCGCCCATCACGTCACCCGACACATCGTTGGCGACGATCCAGTCGGCACCCTTGCGCGCGCGTTTCTCGGTCGCGTTGGCGACGACATTCTCGGTTTCCGCCGCGAAGCCGACCAGCAGGGCGGGGCGGCGGTCGCTCGCGGCGAGGCCGGCGAGGATGTCGGGGTTGGTGTGGAGCGCGAGCGGCGGGGCGCCCTGGCCCTTCTTGAGCTTCTGCGCCGCCGCCTCGACATGCCAGTCGGCGACGGCGGCGACCATCACCGCGGCGTCGGCGGGCAGCGCGGCATCGACGGCGGCGGCCATGTCGCGCGCGGTTTCGACGTCGACGCGTGTCACGCCCGGCGGGGTCGCGAGCGCGACCGGGCCGGAGACCAAAGTCACCCGCGCGCCGAGTTCGGCTAGCGCACCGGCGATGGCATAGCCCTGTTTCCCCGAGGAGCGGTTGGCGATGTACCGCACGGGATCGATCGGCTCGTGCGTCGGGCCGGCGGTGACGAGGATGTGGCAGTCGGTGAGCGGCAAACCCTGCGGCCCGGTGAAATGCGCCTCGATCGCGGCGAGGATGGCGGGCGGTTCGGGCAGGCGGCCGGGACCATATTCGCCGCAGGCCATCGCGCCGTCATCCGGGTCCAGCACATGCACGCCGTCGGCGCGTAGCGTGGCGACGTTGCGCTGCGTCGCGGCGTGCTGCCACATCCGGACGTTCATCGCGGGGGCCGCGAGCACGGGCGTGTCGGTCGCCAGCAGCAGGGTGGTGGCCAGATCGTCGGCATGGCCGTTCGCCATGCGCGCGAGCAGGTCGGCGGTCGCGGGCGCGACGACGATCAGGTCGGCCTGGCGGCTGAGCTGGATATGGCCCATCTCCGCCTCGTCCTTCAGATCCCACAGGGTCGTGAAGACCTGGTTCTCGCTCAATGCGGCGAGCGTCATCGGCGTGACGAAATGCGCGCCGCCCTCCGTCAGCACACAGGTCACGGCGTGGCCGGCCTTGCGGAGCAGGCGGATCAGCTCGCACGCCTTGTAGGCCGCGATGCCGCCGCCGACGATCAGCAGGATGCGCTTCATTGGCTGATCCTCTGCACCCGGACGCGGCGCCTGTCGAGCAGGCTGGCCGTGAGATCGCGCAGCCCGTCGGGCGCGAAGGCGAGGCCGGCGAGCAGCACGGGCGCGGGCATCAGCGCCCAGTAGAAGGTGTCGGGCCGCGCGAACATCGCGATCGCCAGCGCATAGCCGGCGAACAGCGCGAGCGCGCGTTCAGCGAGCGGATCGGCCAGCGCGCTCCAGCCGAACAGCGCGAGGGCGACGAGGATGGCGGCGATGGCGAGCGGCAGCACCTGCAGCGCGGTGGAGGCGACGAGTGCGCGGACGAAGAAGCCCGGCCCCTGCAGCCCGCTCCACCCCGGCGACGCGGCGTCGAGCGGCCCGACCACTCGCGACACGCCCCAGGCGTGCGCGGCGAGGACGAGGGCGAAGGCGAGCAGCGCGACGAGCCAGCCCGCCATCTCGCGCCGGGCGCCCTCGCGCCAGGCGAACACCGCCATGACGAGGGGGAAGAGCGCCGCCGTCTCGCGCGTCAGCATCGCGATCAGGCCGAGCGCGACGCTGGGGAGCCAGCGGTCGGGGGTGCGCAACGCGAGCGCGAGGGCGACAAGCTGGGCGGCCCATATTTCATGGAAGGCGACGAGGCCCGGCTGGACGAAGGCGACGAGGCCGCCTGTGAGCAGGATCACGGCGGACAGGCGGGCCGGTGGGCGCGCGAGCCGCTCGCGCAGCCGCAGCCACCACGCGGCTGCGACGCCGATCGCGAGCAGGTGGAGGATCGCGATCGCGACAGGCGGCGGCAGGAATGCCTGCACCGCGGCATGGACCGGCAGGCGGAAGGTGACGAAGGGCTTCAGCGGATAATCGCCCGCGCGCAGGGCGTCGGCGGTCACCTGATAATAATCGCCGCCGCCGCGCACCCCGGCGATGACGTTTTCGTACATCGCCAGGTCGCTGGTCGAGGCGCGCGGATCGGCGGGCGTGTCGGCGGGGTTCGGCACCGCGAGCGCGGTCAGCGCGGCGAGCATCAGCAGCGCGACGAGGATGGCGGAAACGATCGCATGGCCGCGCCTGATGCCCGCGAAACGCGAGGGGCGGGCGAGCCAGATCGGCGTGCGAACGCCCCGCGCGGGAAGCGGAGGCTCGCCGGCCAGGCTCACCCGGCGATCCACAGGGTCGCCGCGACAGCCGCCGCCGCCGACAGCAGCGCGACCGCCGCGTAGCGCCAGCCGCCGCCGACGCGCACCACCTCGATCTCGCGCAGCGGCGGGGCGGGGGGGGCGCCGCCGGGGGAGGGATAGCGCGCCTCGATGTTGCGGATCAGGTCGGGCAGGCGGGCGAAAGTCTTGAGGTCGCGGACGATGCGGTCGGCCGCCCATGCCTCCGGCCCCAGTTCGGTGCGGATCCATTCCTTCACGAACGGGCCCGACACATCCCACATGTTGATTTCGGGATCGAGCCGCGTCGCGACGCCCTCCACCACCACCATCGTCTTTTGCAGCAGCAGCAGGTGCGGTTGCGTCTGCATGTCGAAATCGCGGGTGATCGCGAACAGCCCGTCGAGCATCGCACCGACCGACATGTCCTTGACCGGGAGGCCGCGCATCGGCTCGCCGACCGCGCGCAGGGCCGTGGCGAACTCGGCGACATTGTGGTGCGGGGGGACGTAGCCCGCCTCGAAATGGATTTCCGCGACGCGTTTATAGTCGCCGGTAATCAGGCCGTAGAGGATTTCGGCCAGCCACACCCGCGCGCGCCGATCGATCCGGCCCATGATGCCGAAATCGATCGCCGCGATCCGATTGCCGGGCAGGGCGAACAGATTTCCCTGGTGCATGTCGGCGTGGAAGAACCCGTCGGAGATCGCCTGGCGCAGAAAGGCGCGGACCAGCTTCGACGCCATCGCCGGCAGATCATAGCCCGCGGCGACCAGCGCGTCGCGGTTCGACAGCTTGATGCCGTCGACCCATTCGAGCGTCAGCACCTTGCCGGTGGTGCGCTGCCAGTCGATCGCGGGGATGACGAAATCGGGTTCCGCGACCATCCCCTCGGCGAGCTCGGAGGCCGAGGCGCCCTCGCGCCGCAGGTCGAGCTCGCGCGCGGTCCAGCGTTTGAACGTCTCGATGACGAGGCGGGGGCGCAGGCGGTTGGCTTCCCCGCCCAACGCCTCGAGCTGGGCGGCCGCCCATTCATAGGTATCGATCGCGCGGGCGAAGTCGGCCTCGACTCCGGGGCGAAGGACCTTCACCGCGACGGTGCGGCCGTCGTTGGTGACGGCGCGATGGACCTGCGCGATCGAGGCGGCGCCGATCGGCGCTTCCTCGAACTCGGCATATAGATCGGCGAGCGGGCGTCCGAAGCTGCCCTCGATCCGGGCGCGGATCGCCTCGAACGGGACGGGCGGCAGCGCGTCCTGCAGCCGCATCAGATCATGCGCGGCATCCTCTCCGACCAGATCGGGGCGGGTGGCCAGCGTCTGCCCGAGCTTGATCGCGGCGGGACCGATCGCCTGGAACGCCTCGGCATAGCGCGGCACTTTCGGCACCCGCGCACCGAACCGCGCGATCCGGGCGAGGCGGCGGACGGGGGCGGGCGTGTTGGGATCACGTTCGATCCCGCGCAGCGCGCCATGGCGGGCGAGCGTGCGGCCCCATTTGAGCAGGCGCCAGACATGGGTTGCGGAAGATGTCATGCGGCGCAGGGCTTGGCGCGGAGAATAGTGATTCTCGCGCAGAGGCGCAGAGGACGCTGAGGCGCTTTCGCGCGCGGCAGCGCGCCTGCGTTCCTCGCGAACCGCTTCAGGGCCGCTGTCGCGGCGTCGCACCACATCCCAGCGACCTCTGCGCCTCTGCGCGAAAGAATCTTCCCGCCTTCGCGGTGCCGCGCGAACACCGTCAAATCTTCCAGCCCGAATGGATGGCGACGAGGCCGCCCAGGATCGGTTCGACCTTCGTCTGGACGAAGCCCGCCTCGGCGATCATCGCCTGGAACGCCGGCATGTCGGGGAAGCGGCGGATCGATTCGATCAGGTAGCGATAGCTGTCCTCGTCGCCGGCCAGCGCCTTGCCGAGCTTTGGCACCAGCTTGTGCGAATAGGCGTCGTAGACGTCGCCGAACAGTGGCCAGGTGGTCGTCGAAAACTCCAGGCAGAAGAATCGCCCGCCGCGCCGGAGCACGCGGTGCGCCTCGCGCAGCGCGGCCGGGATGTCTGTGACGTTGCGGATGCCGAAGGCGATCGTATAGGCGTCGAAGAAGCGCTCGGGGAATTGCAGGACTTCCGCATTCGCCTCGGTCCAGACGAGACCGTCGATGCCGCGCTGCGCCGCGCGTTCCATGCCGACTTCGAGCATCGCGGGGTTGATGTCGGCCACCGTCACCGACGCGCCCGATTTCGCGATCCGGAACGCGATGTCGCCGGTGCCGCCGGCCATATCCAGCACCTGCTCGCCCTCGCGCGGCTTCACGCGGGCGACGAACCGGTCCTTCCACAGCCGGTGCATGCCGCCCGACATGGCGTCGTTCATCAGGTCGTACTTGCTCGCGACGTTGCGGAAGACCTTGCCGACGCGCGCGGTCTTTTCCGCGGGCGCGATGTCTTCATAGCCGAAGGATACGGTGTCGTTCATGGCCGCCGCGATAGCGAAGCCTTGTGGGGCGGGCAAACGCAACCTAGCTGGTCGGCGTGCCGGAGCTTCCCGAAGTCGAAACCACCGTTCGCGGGCTGACGCCCGTACTGCAGGGCCAACGCCTGGCGTCGGTCGTCACGCGGCGCGGCGATCTGCGCCGGCCGTTCCCTCCCGAACTGGCCCAGCGGATGACCGGGGCGACCGTCACCGCCCTGTCGCGGCGCGCCAAATACGGGCTGATAGAGACGGATCGCGGCGACACGATGATCTTTCACCTGGGCATGTCCGGGCGCTGGAGGGTCGATCCGGCCGAGGTGCTGCCGCACGACCATCTGGTGATCGAGACGGGCGAAGGGCGGCGGCTGGCGCTCAACGATCCGCGCCGGTTCGGCTCGGTGGATCTGATGCCGACCGCCGAGGTCGCCGGGTGGCCACCCTTTGTTGCGCTGGGCCCCGAGCCGCTGGGACCGGGCTTCACCGCCGCGCATCTCGAGCGCGTGCTGGGCGGGCGGACGGCGTCGATCAAGCAGATGCTGCTCGACCAGCGCGTGGTGGCCGGGCTCGGCAATATCTATGTCTGCGAGGCGCTGCACGAGGCAGGCGTCCGCGCGTCGAGGCCGGCGGGACAGGTATCGCGCGTGAAGCTCGCCCGGCTGGTCGAGACGGTGCACGAGGTGCTGGACGCGGCGATCGCGGCGGGCGGATCGTCCCTGCGCGACTATGCCCGGCCCGACGGCGAGCTCGGCTATTTCTCCAAGCAGTTCAAGGTCTATGGCCGCGAGGGTGAACCGTGCGCGTGCGGAGGCAAGGTGGCACGCTATGTCGAAGGCGGGCGATCGACCTTCTGGTGCCCGAAATGCCAGCGGTAGGACCGATCGACATTCAGGCCATTTCGGCCTGCAAATGGCGGTTCCGCGTGCTTCCGGTGCTCACGTACCGAAAGTACGCTGCGCTCCGGGTCACGCAAAACCACCATTTGCGGCTGCGTCTGACCTGAATGTCGATCGGTCCTAGTTTGAACCCTGGCGGTTGACCGAATCGCCCTCGCTCGCTAAGGGCGCCGCTTTCCCGGCTCGTGGAGGCTTTCCGCGCGCCCTCTACACAGCAGGATTTGAACGTAATGGCGAATACGCCCCAGGCGAAGAAGCGCATCCGTCGCAATGATCGTCGCGCGGAGATCAACGGCAACCGCGTGGGCCGCATTCGGACGTTCGTGAAGAAGCTCGAGTCGGCGCTGGCCGCCGGCGACAAGGATGCGGCCACCGCCGCGATCGCACAGGTCCAGCCGGAACTGGCGCGCGGCGTCGCCAAGGGCGTGCTCCACAAGAACACCGCGGCGCGCAAGTTCTCGCGCCTGACGAAGCGCCTCGCCGCTCTCGCCTGATTCGCACGCCGGGCCACGGCCCGCCGGTGATATGAAACGCCCTGCCGGGGATGCCCGGCGGGGCTTTTTCTTTGCCTGAAACGGCGCGCGCGGAACGCTACGCGAACGCCCGCCGGGGCCGAATTGAGAAAACGCAGCTTTTACCGCGATTCGCGGCGGGTCGATCCGATCGATATGGCTAATTAGTTGAAATATAACAGGGAAATTAATTTCCGACGGGAATCCGTGAGTCAATCCGGATTATTTCAGATTCTTTACGCGGCGCCGCTTGATCGACTCATCCAAGCGTTTCACAACGCCATTTCGCAGCGGCGCCAGCCGTCGCGGACCAAGCAGCTTTCGGGGTGGTTGCTGGCGAGGGCGTCGCCTTCGTTCGGGGGAAGAATGTTCGGTCGATAACGAGGGGCGCAGCGAATCGTCGTGGCGCCGGCGGGAAGGATGCGCGCGTGGCATTTTCGGTGGCAAGGATTGGAGAGGCCGACGATGCCGTGGCGAAAGCCTGGGCACGCGTCCGCACCAACCTGCGCCATTCGGCCGGGCAGCGCCTGTTCGACCAGTGGTTGAAACCGGCGGTGCTGGTGGATGGCAGCGATGCCGAGACAGTGCGCATCGGCCTGCCCAGCGCGTTCATGACGACCTGGGTCAAGAGCCATTACGCCGACCGGCTGTTCTTCGAATTCCGCGCCTTCCTGCCGACATTGCGCAGCGTGTCGATCGAGACTGTGGCGGAGGCCAGGCCGCAGCGCGCGATCACCGTAGAGACGCCGGCGCCGAGCGCCGAGCCGGCCCGCGCGCCGGCGAGGAAGACCGAAGCGGCGAGCTTCGACCCGCGCTTCACCTTCGAACGGTTCGTGGTCGATGCGTCGAACCGCGTCGCGCTGAACGCCGCACGGGCGCTGGCCGAACCCGGTCGGCCGCGGTTCAGCCCGCTCTACCTCCATTCGGGCACCGGGCAGGGCAAGACCCACCTGATGCACGCGATCGGCCATGCGTTTCTCGACGCCTGTCCCGATGCGACCGCGCTCTACATGCCGGCCGAACGCTTCATGTTCGAATTCGTCCAGGCACTGCGTGCGCGCGACACCCATTCGTTCAAGGCGCGGCTGCGCGGCGTCGACCTGCTGATGATCGACGACCTGCAGTTCATCGCGGGCAAGGATTCGACGCAGGAGGAATTCTTCCACACCGTCAACGAGTTCATGGGCGCGGGCAAAAGGCTGGTGATCGCCGCCGATCGCAGTCCGATGACGCTCGACGGGATCGAGCCGCGGCTGCTGTCGCGGCTGGGATCGGGGCTGGTGGCGGACATCAAGGCGCCCGAGCTGGAACTGCGCCGCGCGATCCTGAGTGCCAAGCTGGCGGATGCACCCGACGCGGTGGTGCCGGGCGACGTGCTCGAACTGCTCGCGTCGCGGATCACCGGCAGCGTGCGCGAGCTGGAAGGCGCGCTCAACCGCGTCGTCGCCTATGCGCAATTGAACGGCGAGGCGATCAGCCTGGATTTCGCGATCGGCGTGCTGGGCGACCAATTGCGCGGCAGCCAGCGCCGCGTGACGATCGACGAGATCCAGAAGGCGGTGTCGACGCATTTCGATCTGAAGCCGATCGACCTCCTCTCCGCCCGCCGCGCGGTGGCGGTGGCGCGGCCGCGCCAGATCGCGATGTACCTCGCCAAGCGGCTGACGACCCGCTCTCTGCCCGAGATCGGGCGCAAGTTCGGCAACCGCGATCACTCCACCGTGATCCACGCGGTGCGCCGGATCGAGGAACTGCGCGGGACCGACCGCGACATCGACAGCGCGGTGAACGCGCTGATGCGGCAGCTGGAGCGCTGACGGGCGGCGCGTGGCTGACGTCACGGTCCTGTATCGTCCGGTCGGTCGGGCCGAACTGGCCCTTATCGAAGAGAGCGGGATGACGGCATTTCCCCCGCGCCTGCCCGATCAGCCGATCTTCTACCCCGTCACGACCGAGGACTACGCGATCAAGATCGCGCGGGACTGGAATGTGCGCGACAGCGGATCGGGCTATGTGACGCGGTTCGCGGTGGAGCGGGCGTATCTGGACCGGTTTACGGTCCAGGATGCGGGCGGGCGGGCGCATCGCGAATATTGGATTCCGGCCGAAGACTTGGATCGGTTCAACGCCGCGATCGTCGGTCCGATCGAGGTAATCCACAGGTTCGACTAGCCGGCGGCAGGCGAGCAGGTCCTGCGCCTTCGCCGCATGTTCAGGCGGTTCGCGCTGCCATCATCGCCGTCGCACGATCGGTCGCGAGCCGGGTGTCGGTCGCCAGCTTCTTCACTTCGGTCGCGACGACGGCGAAGCCGCGGCCGGCGTCTCCGGCGCGCGCGGCCTCGATCGTCGCGTTGAGCGCGAGGAGGTTGGTCTGCTGCGCGATCCCGCCGATAGTGCGGACAATGGTGTCGAGTTCGCCGACCATCACCTGAAGGTCGCCGGCCGTCCGTTTCGATTCGGTGATGTCGGCCGCGATCTTGAGGATGCGGTCGGGGCGTCCGTCGGGTCCGAAGACCGGGTTGTAGGTCGCCTGCAGCCAGACGCGGCGCCCGCGCGCGTCGAGCCGGCCATATTCGCCCGAATCGAATTCACCGCGGCCCAGCTTCGTCCAGAACGCCGCATATTCGGCCGACGCGGCGTAATCGGCGTCGCAGAAGATGCGGTGGTGCTGGCCCAGCAGCATGTCGCGCGGATAGCCGAGCAGGTCGCAGAAGACGGCGTTCGCCTCCAGGATGATGCCCTCGGGCGTGAACTCGATGACGGCCTGGGACCGCTTGATCGCGGCCCACGCCGCCTCCAGGCTTCCCATCTGCTGCGCCACACCCGTCTCCTTCACAGAAACGGCCTGTAACAGCGTAAGAACGAAGGGTTACTTAACGCGCCTTTTCGAATTGTCAGATCTGCAACCCGACCGCCTGCTGCGCGGCGCGCAGGGTGGGAGCGGCCATTTCGGTCGCCCGTGCCGCCCCCTTCGCCAGTTCGGCCCCCACCGCCGCGCGATCGTCGAGCAGCCGCGTCAGGCGATCGCGGATCGGGGCGAGCTTCGCCACCGCGAGGTCGGCGAGGGCGGGTTTGAAGGCGCCGAAGCCCTGGCCGGCGAACTGGTCGACCACCGCCTGCGGCGTCACATCCGCCAGCGCGGCGTAGATCGTCACGAGGTTGCGCGCCTCCGCCCGTTCCGCCAGCGCGTCAAAGCTGTCCGGCAGCGGATCGGGATCGGTGCGCGCCTTGCGGAATTTCTGGGCGATCAGATCGTCCGAGTCGATCAGGTTGATGCGGCTCATGTCCGACGGATCGGACTTGGACATCTTCGCGCCGCCGTCGCGCAGGGACATGATGCGCGGCGCAGCCTTGGAGATCAACGGCTCGGGCAGGGGGAACAGATCGACGCCGTAATCGGTGTTGAACTTCTCGGCGATGTCGCGGGTCAGCTCCAGATGCTGTTTCTGGTCCTCGCCGACGGGAACATGGGTCGCCTTATAGGCGAGAATATCGGCCGCCTGAAGAACTGGATAGGTGAAAAGTCCGACCGGCGCTCCGTCGCGGTTCTTGCCGGCCTTGTCCTTCCACTGGGTCATGCGGTTAAGCCAGCCCATCCGCGCCGTGCCCTGGAGAATCCAGCACAGTTCGCTGTGCGCGGGCACCCGCGCCTGGTTGAACATGATCGAGCGCTCGTCGATGCCGGCGGCCAGCAGCGTCGCCGCCATCTCGATCGTGGTCGAGGCGCGCTCTGCGGGCGTCATGCTGCCGGTCAGCGAATGAAGGTCGGCCAGGAAGAACAGGCATTCGCCCTGATCCTGCATGGCGACCCACTGCTTGATCGCGCCCAGATAGTTGCCGAGGTGCAGGTTTCCGGTGGTCTGGATGCCGGACAGGATGCGCATGGGGGTCCTCTAAGCAGCGGGGCGGCGGCGCACCAGCGCCTTCAGGTCGGAGAGGCGATAGGCGCGGAAGCCGAACGCCGCGGCGAAGTAGACGAGCGCGCCGGCCGAGACCAGCACGATCATCGCCCCCGTCCGCTCGATACGGTCGCCGGTGGTGTAGGGGGCGAGCGCGTCGGTGCCGTAGAACAGCGCAGCGCCCATCAGCACCGCCGCCGCCGTCAGCCGGAGCGTGCGGCGGAACAATTGTTCGTCGGCGATGAAATGGCCGCGCTTCCTGAGCGTGCGGTAGAGCAGCGCGACATTGACCCACGAGGCGATGGCGGTGGCGAGCGGCGGGCCCATCTGTTGCAGCGGCATGATGAGCGCGAGGTTGAGGATCAGGTTCACCGCGATCGACCACATCGCGTAGCGCACGGGCGTCTTCGTATCGTGGCGCGCGTAATAGCCGGGCGTCAGCACCTTGACGAGGATGTACGCCGGCAGGCCGAGCGAGAAGGCGGCGAGCGCGCGGGCGCACTGGACGGTGTCCTCGGGCGTGAATTCGCCATGCTGGAAAATCGCGGCGACGATCGGCGTGCCGCAGGCGACCAGCGCGACGGCGGCGGGCAGGGTGAGGAACAGCGCGAGTTCGAGCCCGCGGTTCTGCGTCTCGTTCGCCGCCGCCTCCTCGCCCTTGCCCAGCAGGCGCGAGATGGTCGGGAGCAGCACGGTGCCGAGCCCGATGCCGATCAGGCCGAGCGGGAGCTGGTTCAGCCGGTCGGCGTAGTAGATGTACGAGACGGCACCGGCCGGCAGCAGCGAGGCCGCGAGCGCGGTCGAGACGAGCAGGTTGATCTGCACCGCGCCCGCGCCGGCGGCGGCGGGCGCGATCAGGCCGAGCAGCTTCTTCACATCGGGCGTGAGGCGGGGAAGGCGCAGGCGCAGCTTCACCTTGGCGGCGCGGCAGGCGAGGATCAGCCAGACGAGCTGGAGCACGCCCGCGACGCTGACGCCAATCGCCTGCACACGCGCGGTCGCGATCGGATCGCCCGGCGTGTGGAAGAAGACGAGGCCGGCGATCAGCGTCAGGTTCAGCAGGATCGGGGCGGCGGCGTTGACCCAGAAGCGGTGCAGCGAATTGAGGATGCCGCCGAGCAGCGACACCAGGCTGATGCACAGCAGATAGGGGAAGGTGATTCGCGAGAATTCGACGGCGGTCGCGAACTGTTGCGGCGTCGCGTCGCCGAAGCCGAAGGTCAACAGCCAGACGACGGGGATGGCGAACACCTCCATCAGAACCGTCATCACGATCAGGACGGGCAGCAGGACCGCCAGCGCCGCCTCGGCAAAGGTTATGCCGGCCGACAGGTCGTCGCCCGCCTCGCCCACCTTCCTGTTGAACATCGGGATGAACGCCGCCGAGAACGCTCCTTCGGCGAACAGCGCGCGGAACATGTTGGGCAGGCGGAACGCGATCAGGAAGGCGTCAGACGCGAAGCCCGCGCCGACATAGCGCGCGAACAGCGAATCGCGCACCAGGCCCAGCACGCGGCTGACAAGCGTGAGGCTCCCGATCGAGCCGAGCGCGCGGGCAAGGTTCATGATGTCACGCCTTCCCCCGTTCGCCCCGAGCCTGTCGAAGGGCTGTCCTTCTTTTCCAAGAAGTGCAGGACTTCGACAAGCTCAGTCCGAACGGGGAGGGTGTTATGCCTGGCCGGCGGGCTGCGCCTCGGCCAGCTGCTCCTGCTGGGCGAGCTGCTGGACGTAGAGCGCGCCGAAATCGATCGGGTCGAGCATCAGCGGCGGGAAGCCGCCGTCGCGCACCGCATCGGCCACCACGCGGCGGGCGAAGGGGAACAGGATGCGCGGTGCCTCGCCCAGCAGGAAAGGCTGGACATGCTCGTCGGGGATGTTGCGCAGGCCGAACAGCCCGGCATAGGTCAGGTCGACGACGAAGGCGACGGTGCCGTCCTCGGTCTCGGCCTTGGCGTCGATCTTCAGGATCACCTCGTGCACATCCTCGCCGACCTGGGCCGCGCCGATGTTGAACCCGACGTCGATCTTGGGCGCGCCCGGCGCCTGATAGATGGCCGGCGCATTGGGATTCTCGAACGAGAAATCCTTGATGTACTGCGAGATCACGCCCGCCACGGGCGAGGTGTCGGCGCCATTGCCCATCGGCTCGCCGGAGGCGGCAGTTTCGTCGGCCATATCGAAAATCCCTCGTTAGGCAACGCTCGCCGGGGCCGCGCGTTGTCGGGGGCGAGGGTCGGAAATGTCGCGCGCCGCCTAGCAGGCGCGACCGGCGGTTTCAACGTAGTCGCGGCAGCATGTTTGAAGTCCGGCGCGGACGCGACTATGTTGGCGCCAAGATATCGGAGGTTCGGTGCTCTTCTATGTGATCCTGCTCGCGATGGTGGCGGCCTTTCTGGCGCTGCGTCTCTATTCGGTGCTCGGCAAGCGCACCGGGCACGAGCCCTTGCCGCGTGCGGCGGACGATCGCCCGCTGGCGCAGGCCGCGCCGCGCACGATCGACCTGACGGCGGAAGTGCGCGAAAACGCCCCCCGCGCGATCGAGACTGGGGCCGAGGCCGGGCTGCGGTCGATCGTCTCCGCCGATTCGAGCTTCGACGTCAGCCAGTTCATCGAGGGCGCCAAGGGCGCGTATCGCATGGTGCTGGAGGCGTTCTGGAAGGGTGACCGCGAAACGCTCGCCTGGCTGACCGAGGACCGTGTCCGCGAGGAGTTCGAAGGCGCCATCGCCGCCCGCGAAGAGGCGGGCGAAGTGCTGGAGAATCGTCTGGTCTCGATCGAGCGCGCCGCGATCACCGAGGCGTCGCTGGCCGGCAAGGTGGCGCGCATCACCATGCGCTTCGATGCCGACATCGCCGCCGTCACCCGCGACAAGGACGGCAATGTCGTCGCCGGATCGATGACCGACGCGGTCGAGACGCATGACGTCTGGACCTTCGCGCGCGACCTGAAGAGCGACGATCCGAACTGGAAGCTCGCCGACACCGACGAGGCGTGACAGGCCCGGTGGCCGCGGTCGAGCGGCCGCGAATCCTGCATCTGGCCGCGGGCGATCCCGTGGCGATCGTCCTGCGTGACGTGGCAGCCGGAGAGCCGGTGGCGCAGGGCGTCATCGCGCGCGAAGCCATTCCGGCGCTGCACAAGGTGGCGTTGCGGCCGATCGCGACGGGCGAGACCATCGCCAAATACGGCCAGCCGATCGGCCTTGCCACCTGCGACATAGCTGTCGGCGAACATGTCCATGTCCACAATCTCGCGGTCGCCGACCTTGCCCGCGAGTATCGTTTTGGCGGGGCCGCGCGCGAGACGCGGTTCGTGCCGGAAGCCGAACGCGCGACGTTCCGGGGTTTCGTGCGCGAGGACGGGCGGGTCGGCACGCGCAACTATGTCGGCATCATCGCCTCGGTGAACTGCTCGGCGACTGTCGTCCATGCGATCGCGGCGCATTTCGCGCGCACGGGGCTGGCGGCGTTTCCCAACGTCGATGGCGTCGCGGCCTTCACCTATTCGGGCGGCTGCTCGATCGCGCGCGGAGGCGAGGCGTACCGGGTGATCGAACGCACGCTGGCGGGCTATGCCGTCAGCCCCAATCTGGGCGCCGTGCTGTTGGTCGGGCTCGGCTGCGAGGCGATGCAGATCGCCCTCTTGAAGGAGGATTTCGACCTCGCCGAAAGCCCGCGGTTCCGCAGCTTCGCGATCCAGGACGAAGGCGGCACGCGCCGCGCGATCGCCGAAGGGATCGCGGCGGTGGAGGCGATGCTGCCGGTCGCCGATGCCGCGCGGCGCACGACGGTGCCGGCCAGTGCGCTGACGGTCGGGCTGCAATGCGGCGGATCGGACGCGCTGTCGGGCATCACCGCCAATCCGGCGCTGGGCGTCGCGATCGACATGCTGGTCGCGCAGGGCGGCACCGCGATCCTCAGCGAGACGACAGAACTGTACGGCGCCGAGCATTTGCTGGTCGATCGCGCCCCCGATCCGGGGGTGGGGCAGGCTCTGCTCGACCGGATCGCGTGGTGGAAGGATTATACCGCGCGCAACGGCGAGACGATCGATTCGAACCCGTCGCCGGGCAACAAGGCAGGCGGAATCACCACCATTCTCGAAAAGTCGCTTGGCGCGCAGGCCAAGGGCGGATCGACGAACCTGAACGCGGTCTACGAATATGCCGAGCCGGTCACGGCGCGCGGCCTGGTCGTCATGGACAGCCCCGGCTACGACCCGGTCTCCGCGACCGGGCAGGTGGCGTCGGGCGCGAACCTGATCGCCTTCACCACCGGCCGCGGATCGGCGTTCGGCGCCAAGCCGGTGCCCAGCATGAAGCTGGCGACCAACACGGCGCTGTTCGAGCGGATGCGCGACGACATGGATATCAATTGCGGCGACATCGTCGATGGCGCGATGTCGATCGATCGGAAGGGCGCCGAAATCTTCGCCGAGTTCCTGGCGGTCGCGTCAGGCAAGCGCACCGCGAGCGAGGAACTGGGCTACGGCGACCATGAATTCGTGCCGTGGAACGTCGGAGCGACGACCTGAACCTCACCGTCGTTCGAAGGCTTCCAGGATCGGGCAGGGACCGGAAACCGCAGAAGCGCAGTCGCGCGCGAGACGGTCGAGCGCGTCGCGGGCGGCCGACAGTTCGGCGATCTGTGCGTCGAGCGTGGCGATCCTTTCCCGCGCCATCGCCCGCACGGTCGCCCGGTCTTCGGACGCATTGAGCGCGAGCAGCGTTCCGATCTCCGCGAGCGTGAAGCCGGCGGCCTGTGCCTGGCGGATGAAGCGCAGTCGCGCGACGTCGTCCGTTCCATAGCGCCGCACGCCATCGCGCGGCGGCACCGCCATCAGGCCGCGACGTTGATAGAAACGCACCGTCTCGACGC
This sequence comes from Sphingomonas sp., assembly GCF_035910975.1. Taxonomy (GTDB): domain Bacteria; phylum Pseudomonadota; class Alphaproteobacteria; order Sphingomonadales; family Sphingomonadaceae; genus Sphingomonas. The sequence goes on along the minus strand of NZ_JAMHWM010000029.1, from coordinate 943,889 downwards.
CGACGCCGGCGCTCTCCGCAAGGCGCGAGATGGTGAGGGCTTGACTCCGTACCATGGTCCGGAAGGTAGGAAGCGCGGCATGATCGACAAGACCGCCACACTTCATCGCATGGTGATGCCCGACCATGTCTGTCCCTACGGGTTGAAGGCGCGGCACCTGCTGCGCGCGAAGGGCTATGCCGTCGATGACCGCTGGCTGACGACGCGCGCGGAAACCGACGCCTTCAAGGCTGAGCACGACGTCGGGACCACGCCGCAGGTGTTCATCGGCGGCAGGCGGATCGGCGGCTATGACGATCTGCGCCGTTTCTTCGGACTCCGGGTGCGCCAGCCGGGAGGAACCAGCTATCGCCCCGTCATGGCGCTGTTCGCGATGACGGCGCTGATGGCGCTCGCCGCGAGCCATGCTGCCCATGGTACGCCGTTCACCACGCGCGCGGCGGAATGGTTCGTCGCGTTCAGCATGTGCGTGCTGGCGTTGCTCAAGCTGCAGGATGTCGATCGTTTCGCGACGATGTTCCTCAACTATGATCTGCTGGCGCGGCGCTGGGTGCCGTACGGCCGCATCTATCCCTTCGCGGAAGGGCTGGCGGGCGTCCTGATGGTCGCGGGGGCGCTCAACTGGCTGTCGATCCCGATCGCGCTGTTCATCGGCACGGTGGGGGCGGTGTCGGTGTTCAAGGCGGTCTATGTCGACCGCCGCGAACTCAAATGCGCGTGTGTCGGCGGATCGAGCAACGTCCCCCTCGGCTTCGTCTCGCTGACCGAGAATCTGATGATGATCGCGATGGCGATGTGGATGCTGATCGCGCATTAGCCGAGGCAAAGCTTTTGTTTGCGGTAAAGCGGCCGACGGGGCCTAGATAGGCGCGGCCATGTCCCGTCTGACCCATCTCGACGCGCTCGAAGCCGAATCGATCCATATCCTGCGCGAAGTGGCGGCCGAAGCCGAACGCCCGGTGATGCTCTATTCGATCGGCAAGGATTCGGCGGTGATGCTGCATCTGGCGCGCAAGGCGTTCTTCCCCTCGCCGCCGCCGTTCCCGCTGCTGCATGTCGACACCACGTGGAAATTCCGCGCGATGTACGAACTGCGCGATCGCGCGGCGGCAGCAGCGGGGATGGACCTGCTGGTCCACCGCAACCCCGAGGCCGAGGCGCGCGGCATCAATCCGTTTGACCACGGCGGTCTGCACACCGATTTGTGGAAGACGGAAGGGCTGAAACAGGCGCTCGACCTCCACGGCTTTGACGCGGCGTTCGGGGGCGCGCGGCGCGACGAGGAGAAGAGCCGGGCGAAGGAGCGTGTCTTCTCGTTCCGCACCGCGCAGCATCGCTGGGATCCCAAGGCGCAGCGGCCCGAACTGTGGCGGCTGTACAATGCCCGCAAGGCGTCAAGGAAGGACGGGGGGGGCGAGAGCATCCGCGTCTTCCCGATCAGCAACTGGACCGAGCTCGACATCTGGCAGTACATCCTGCGCGAGGGGATCGAGATCGTGCCGCTGTATTTCGCGGCGCCGCGCCCGACGGTGGAGCGCGACGGCCTGATCCTGATGATCGATGACGAGCGTTTCCGGCTGGCGCCCGGCGAGGTGCCGGTGGAGCGATCGATCCGCTTCCGCACGCTCGGCTGCTATCCGCTGACCGGCGCGGTCGAGAGCGCGGCGACGACGCTGGGCGAGGTGATCCAGGAAATGCTGCTGACCACGACGTCCGAACGGCAGGGGCGGGCGATCGACCACGACCAGACGGCCAGCATGGAGAAGAAGAAGGCGGAGGGATATTTCTGATGCGCCACGTCATGCGTAGCGTGACGAAGCGTCAACCCCGGCGCAGGCCGGGGGCGTGCGCCGCGCGCCTGCCCCTTCGATTGCAAAAGGCCCCGGCGTTCGCCGGGGCGACGGATTTGGATATATGACCGCCTACCGCCCCGACGCGCTGATCGCGTCCGACATCGACGCCTACCTCGCGCGGCATCAGGACAAGTCGCTGCTGCGCTTCCTCACCTGCGGGTCGGTGGATGACGGCAAGTCCACGCTGATCGGCCGCCTGCTGTACGACAGCCGCACGATCTTCGACGACCAGCTCGCCGCGCTGGAAGCGGATTCGAAGCGGGTGGGGACGCAAGGCGCGAACATCGATTTCGCGCTGCTGGTGGACGGGCTGGCGGCGGAGCGCGAGCAGGGTATCACGATCGACGTCGCCTACCGCTTCTTCTCCACCGACCGGCGCAAGTTCATCGTCGCCGACACGCCGGGCCACGAGCAGTACACCCGCAACATGGTGACCGGCGCATCGACCGCCGACCTGGCCGTCATCCTGATCGATGCGCGCAAGGGCGTGCTGACCCAGACGCGGCGACACGGCTATCTCGTCAACCTGCTGGGCATCCGCCACGTCGTGCTGGCGATGAACAAGATGGACCTCATCGGCTGGGATCGCACCGCATATGACGCGATCGTCGCCGATTTCGCCGCCTTCGCCGCGACGATCGGCATGGCGCCGCCGCGCGCCTTCCCGATCTCCGGCCTGGGCGGCGACAATATCGCCGCGCGGTCCGACGCGACGCCGTGGTACGACGGCCCGACCCTGCTGGAGCATCTGGAGACCGTCGAGGTGGACCGCGAACGCGCGGCGGCACAGCCGTTCGCGATGCCGGTGCAGTGGGTCAATCGCCCCAACCTGGATTTCCGCGGTTTCGCCGGGACGGTCACCGGCGGCATCGTGCGGCCGGGCGACGCGGTGCGGATCGTGCCGTCGGGAACGACCAGCCGGGTCGCGCGGATCGTGACGCTGGACGGCGACCTGGACGAAGCCGTCGCCGGCCAGTCGGTGACGCTGACGCTGGCCGACGAGGTCGATTGCTCGCGCGGCAGCGTGATCGCCGCCGCCGACAGCCCGCCAGAGGTGGCCGACCAGTTCGAGGCGACGATCGTCTGGATGGACGAGGCGCCGTTGCTGCCCGGCCGCGCCTATTGGCTGAAGACCGCCGCCTCGACCGTCAGCGCCACCGTGCGCCCGCCCGAACATGCGGTCGACGTCAACACGCTCGCGCATCTGTCGGTCAAGACGCTGGGCCTGAACGATATCGGCGTCGCGCACGTCCACCTCGATCGCGGGATCCCGTTCGCTCCCTATGCCGAGAACCGCGATTTGGGCGGGTTCATCCTGATCGACAAGCTGACCAATGCGACGGTCGCCGCAGGCATGATCGCCCGGCCGCTGCGCCGCGCCCAGAACGTCCACTGGCAGGCGATCGAGATCACCCGCGAGGCGCACGCCACGCAAAAGGGGCAGAAGGCCAGGCTGCTGTGGTTCACCGGCCTGTCCGGGTCGGGCAAGTCGACCATCGCCAATCTGGTCGAGAAGAAGCTGCACGCGTTCGGCCGGCACAGTTTCCTGCTGGACGGCGACAACATCCGCCACGGGCTGAACCGCGACCTGGGGTTCAGCGACGCCGATCGCATCGAGAACATCCGCCGCGTCGGCGAGGTGGCGAAGCTGATGACCGATGCCGGGCTGATCGTGCTGACCGCCTTCATCTCGCCGTTCCGCGCCGAGCGCGACATGGTCCGCGCGCTGCTGCCCGAGGGCGAGTTCCTGGAAATCTTCATCGATACGCCGCTGAGTGTGGCGGAGGCACGCGACGTCAAGGGCCTCTATGCCAAGGCGCGCGCCGGCGAGATCGCGCATTTCACCGGTATCTCCAGCCCCTATGAGGCGCCCGAGGCGCCCGACGTGCGTATCGACACGACGCGGATTTCGCCCGAGGATGCCGCCGAACTGATCGTCGATCGCGTGGTCGGCATGTGGAGCCCGGTGATTTGAGCGCAACCGCTATTGGCGACGCCGAACTGGCCCGATCGATCGCGGAAGAGGCCGGCGCGCTGCTCCACCGGTTGCAGCATGCGGGCGGTTCGGGCGCGGAACTGGGCGCCGAAGGCGATCGTGCGGCCAACGCGCTGATCCTCGAGAGGCTGCGGGCGGCGCGGCCCGGTGAGTTCATCCTGTCGGAGGAAAGCGAGGACGATCCCGCCCGCTGCGCCGCGCGGCGCTGCTGGATCATCGACCCGCTCGACGGCACGTCCGAGTACGCTGCCATGCGCGCAGACTGGGCGGTGCATGTCGGACTGAGCATCGACGGGCATCCGGCGGCGGGCGCGGTCGCGCTGCCCGCGAGGGGGAGGGTGTTGTCGAGCGAGGGCTGCGCTGCCGCCCCGCCCGCGCGCGTGCCGCCGCGCATCGTCGTCAGCCGCAGCAGGCCGCCCGTCGAGGCGGTGGCCGTGGCCGAAGCGCTGGGCGGCGCGCTGGTGCCGATGGGATCGGCGGGCGCCAAGGCGATGGCGGTGGTGACGGGGGAGGCGGACATCTACCTCCATTCCGGCGGGCAATATGTGTGGGACAATTGCGCGCCCGCCGCCGTCGCGCTGGCGGCGGGCCTCCACGTTTCGCGGCTCGACGGCAGCCCGCTCGTCTACAACCGCGCCGACACCTGGTTGCCCGACCTGCTGATCTGCGCGCCGCCGGTTGCGAAAACGGTTCTGGCGGTGCTGGCGGCGCGCTGACCGCTCAGCCGATCCGCATCGCGCGGACGGCTTTCGCGCCCTTCACCGACACCATGTAGCTGCCCATCGCGCCGCGTTTGATGATGAGGATCGCACCGGGCTTGGGCAGGATCGCGGAAGCCCATGCGTCCGTCGTGGTCCAGCGCGCGCCGTCGTCGAGCGTGAAGGTGACCTTGCTATAGCCGACCGGGGTGACGCGCGCGATCGGCGCCTCGATCCGGTCCACTTCCTGCCCGTCGTCGGGGCCGTCGCGGCCGAACAGGCCGATCCGCGGCAACTGGAAGCCGAACAGCGAGCGGCGCGTCTTCTTCACCTCCTCGCGATCGACGACGACGACCTCCTTGCGCTTGCTGGCATCGACCAGCCTGCGCGCCGCGACGTCGGTGCACGCGAGGCGACCCGCGTCTTCCCGGATCGTCAGGCAGCGTTCCAGTTCGGCGATGAGCGGAGAACCCGGTGTGTCGTCCTTGGCGAAGGCCTGTGGCGAAAATGCCGCAGCAAGCAGCGCGACGACGGTCGAAAATATCCGCATCCAAGCCTCCAGTTCGATACTTCACTATCGATTATTGAAACTCAACCATATGATTTCATTGGGCGTAAGCTGCATTGTTGCGGCTTTGCAACAGCTTCCGCGAATCCATCGACATGACAGATTTCTGACATTGCGCCTGAACGCATTCAAGTGGACGATATAGGTAGGCTGGACTGGCATGTCCGGCACCAACCACCGCCTAAGATGCGGATTTGGGGGATTTGACACATGAAGCCATTCATTCGCCGGCGTCTGCTGACGTCGACGCTGCTGATCTCGGCGATGGCCGCGGCGGCGCCCGCCTTTGCGCAGGTCGCAGAGCCCGCGCCGGAAGCCCAGGCCGGCGGCCAGGACGTCGTCGTCACCGGCTCGCGCATCGCGCGTCCCGATCTGGAAGTCGCCAGCCCGGTCAACGTGATCGGCACCGAGGAAATCTCGCTGCGCCAGCCCAACTCGGCTGAAGACCTGCTGCGCGACCTGCCGTCGGTTCGCCCGAACCTGGGCCCGGCGGTGAACAACGGTTCCGACGGTTCGGCCAGCGTCGATCTGCGCGGCATCGGTTCGAACCGCACCCTCGTCATCATGGACGGCCGCCGCATCGTGCCGTTCGGCCTTGACGGCGTGGTCGACCTGAACGTCATCCCGACCGGCCTGGTCGAGCGCGTCGACGTCGTGACGGGCGGCGCATCGTCGGTGTACGGCGCGGACGCCGTCGCGGGCGTCGTGAACTTCATCACCCGCCGCAATTTCTCGGGCGTCGACATCTCGGGCAACTACCGCGTGTCGGAAAAGGGTGACGCGGTCCAGTATCGCACCGACGTGCTGGTCGGCGCCAACACCGAGGACGGCCGCGGCAACGTGGTGCTGAGCCTGGGCTACGGCAACCGCCGCCCGCTGTTCACCACTGACCGCGACATCGCGCTGGTGCCGATCTCGTCGGTCAACGGCCTGTACAACGGATCGACCGGCGCGGTGCCGTCGATCTTCCAGTCCGGCCTTGCGTCGACGACCAACCCGAACGGCCTGCCGACCACCGGCCTCGGCGCGGTGATCGATCCGGCAACGGGTTCGTTCCGCGCGGCGACCCAGAACGACCTGTTCAACACCAACCTCGGCACCTATTTCCTGACCCCGCTCGAGCGGTTCAACGTCTATGCCGGCGGTCGCTACGAGATCACCGAGGGCCTGGAATTCTACAGCTCGGCGATGTTCACCCGCAACAAGGCCGAGCTCGCGCTCGCCGCGTCGGGCACGTTCGGCAACGCTTTCCAGCTGCCGCTGAACAACCCGTTCCTGCCGGCGGCCGCGCGTGCGCAGCTTTGCGCCGCGAACAACATCTCGGTTGCCGACTGTAACGCGGCGGCTGCGGTCAACACGGGCCTGGCGCGGACCATCAGTGTCATCCCGTCGCGTCGTCTCAGCGAGTACGGCCCGCGCGGAAATCCAATTGAATCGACGATGTTCCAGGTGCAGGCCGGCTTCCGCGGCAACATCACCGATGGCCTGCGCTATGACATCTCGGCTCAATACGGCGAGACCAATCAGAATCAGGCACGCGTGAACTGGGGTTCCGCCAGCAAGGTTCAGCAGGCCCTGTCGGCCTATCGCAACGCCGCCGGCCAGATCGTGTGCTCGAACACGGCCAACGGCTGCGTTCCGCTGAATCTGTTCGGCGCCGAGGGTTCGATCACGCCGGCGATGATCGGCTTCATCGATCTCGACGCGCAGATTCGCCGCCTCGTGTCGCAGTCGGTCGTCACCGGTGCGATCAGCGGCGACCTGTTCGGGCTCGCCAGCCCGTTCGCGACCGCTCCGATCGGCTTCTCGATCGGTGCCGAGCATCGCCGCATTTCGGCAACGGCGACGCCGGACGCCTCGTCGCAGATCCAGGGCGAGGTGCTGGGCACCGGCGCGCGCACGCCGCCCGATTTCGGCCGTTACACGGTCAAGGAAATCTTCGGCGAAATCCTGGTCCCGCTGATCGAAGACAGCTTCATCTACAAGGCGACGCTGGAAGCCGGCATCCGGTATTCGGATTATTCGACGACCGGCACCAGCACGACCTGGAAGGCCGGCGGCTCGATCGAGCCGGTGCAGGGCTTCAAGTTCCGCGGCATGTACCAGAAGGCGGTGCGCTCGCCGAACATCCAGGAACTGTTCCAGTCGCCGGTGCAGGGTCTGTCGAACCTGACGGTCGATCAGTGCGCGGGCGCGACGCCAACCGCTCCGCGTGCTTTGTGCGAAGCGACCGGCGCGCCTCCGGGCACCTACGGCGGCATCTCGCAGCCGTCGTCCGGCCAGATCAACGTCACGACTTCGGGTAACCCGAACCTCGACGTCGAGCGCGCGACCACCTACACCGTCGGCGTCGTCGTCGCGCCGCGCTTCATCCCGCGGTTCTCGGTGACGCTTGATTACTACAACATCAAGATCAAGGACTTCATCAGCGCCCCGTCGCAGAACGACATCCTCAACGGGTGCTACACGGTCGGCCTGAATCCGTCGCAGACGCCGAATGCGTTCTGCGCACTGATCCGTCGCAACCCGCTCACGGGTTCGCTCAACGGTGCGGGTGAAACGCCGGGTGTCGTCCTGTCCAGCTCGAACCTGGGTCGCCTGTCGACGGCGGGTATCGATCTGGGCGTGAACTACACGATCCCCGTCGGTTCCAACGCGATCAAGCTTGGGTTCAACGGCACGTGGCTGGACTATTATCGCTTCCAGGCGACGCCGAACTCGCAGAACCGTGACTGCACCGGCGCCTATTCGACCAGCTGCACGAACGCGCGTCCGGAATGGAAGTGGAATGCGCGGGTCGGTTACGACATGGGCCCGATCAGCGCTTCGCTGCTGTGGAACTACATCAGCGGCGTCGAGCTGGAGCGTCCGCGCGTCAGCGTGCTCCCGGCCGAGGTGAATATTCCGGAGCCGAGCAACACGACCGCCGCGTACAACTCGATCCTGCCGGCCTTCCGTCAGGTGTCGGCGTACAGCTATTTCGATCTCGCGCTGAAGTTTGACGCCAGCGACAATTTCGAGATGGGTGTGCTGATCGAGAACCTGTTCAACAAGAAGGCTCCGCTGCTGGGCGCCGGTGTCGCGGGCACCGCGTTCAACAACGGCAACACCATGCCGACGACCTACGACGTCATCGGTCGCGCCTACACGATCAGCGCTCGCATGAAGTTCTGATCGGCGATCTGATCGTCAGACTGACAGGGGGGCGGGCCGAAAGGTCCGCCCCCTTTTCTTTTGACCGCGCCCCGGCCATCGTCGCGACCATGCAGCCCGGCGATCCCGAACAGGCCATCGACGCCGCGATCGGCCTGCGCGACGCGGGGCGGGGGGATGAGGCCGTCACGCTGTTGCGCGCGGCGCTCGACCGGCATCCGCGCAACCCGCGCCTCTGGCAGACACTGGGCACCGTTCACCGCGCGCTCGAGCAGTCGACCGACGCGATTGATGCTTTCGCCGAAGTCGCCCGGCTGGCCCCGGCCGATTTCCGCGCCCGCTACGGCGTCGCGCAGGCCAGCCTGGAGGCTGGCCGCCCGGCCACCGCGCTGTTCGAGGCGCTGCATCGGTCCGCGCCCGGTGATGGATCGGTGCTGCTCGGCCGCGCGGCGGCGCAACTGGCCGAAGGGCGGCTGGACGATGCGATCGGCGGGCTCGACGCGATCGTCGCCGCCAATTCCCTGTGGTTCGACGGTCAGGCGACGCTCGCGCGGTTGCGCTGGATGGCGGGCGATGTCGAGGGGTTCGACTCCGGCTATCGCCGCGCGCTCGCCGCCCAGCCGGGGCAATCCGGGCTGTGGATCGCGCTGATCGACGTGCTGACCCATGTCGAGCGGTTCGCCGCCGCGCGCGAGGCGGTGATCGCGGCGCGCGAGGCAACCGGGGACAGCCAGGTCCTGCGCGCCTATGCGGCGCAGATCGCATCCGAACTGGGTGACCTTGCCGAGGCCGATACGGGCTTCGCCGCGCTGGCCGACTGGCAGGACAACGGCATCGTCGAGCAGCATGCCCGCCACCTGCTGCGCGCCGGACGACCCGAGGCGGCGGCAGCGCGGGTCGAGCCGTTGCTGGGCGATCCGCAGGCGGGGCGCTTGTGGCCCTATGCCTCGCTCGCGTGGCGGCTGACCGGCGACCGCCGCGCGGCCTGGCTCGAAGGCGATCCGGCGCTGATCGGAGAGTATGACCTGGGCCTGTCCATGGGCGAACTGGCGGCGCTGGCCGACCGGCTGCGCTGCCTGCATGTCGCCAGGCGCGATCCGCTGGGCCAGTCGGTGCGCGGCGGCACCCAGACCGACGGCCCGCTGTTCGCGCATGAGGCGCGGGAGATCCGGCAGCTGCGGGCGGCGATCGTCGAGGCGATCGAGCGGCACATCGCCGCGCTCGGCCCGGCCGACCCGGCGCATCCGACGCTGCGGCATGTCGGCAAGCGGTTCCGTTTCGCCGGCTCGTGGTCGGTCCGGCTGACGGGGGCTGGGCACCACAGCACGCATATCCACCCGCAGGGCTGGCTGAGCTCGGCCTGCTACATCGCGCTGCCCGATCAGGCGGAGATGGGCGCGGAGCCGGCGGGCTGGCTGCAACTCGGCGCGCCGCCCGCGTCGCTCGGCCTCGACCTGCCGCCCTATCGCCGGGTGCGGCCGACGCCGGGCCACCTCGTCCTGTTTCCCTCGACGATGTGGCACGGGACGGAGCCGATCGCCGGTGGCGAGCGGTTGACGGTCGCGTTCGACGTTGCCGCGACAGCATGAGGCCGGTGCAGGTCTTTACGCGCCGTTAACTCTGCCGGGTTACCCCATCGCAACTTGGCAATGGGGGAAATCCGGCCGTGCGCATCCTGATTATCGACGACGAACCGGCGATGCACGACAGCTATGCGCAGAGCCTGCGCCCGCGCGACACGTCGGCGAGCGAGGGGCTGTCCGCGATGGCGAGCGAGTTGTTCGACGATGCCGCTCCGGCCGCGCCGTCGTGCGATCCGGGGCCGCAGTTCCAGTTGACGCACAAGATGCAGGGCCTCGACGGGGTCAACGCGGTCGAACAGGCGCTGGCGCTGGGCGAACCCTATTCCGTCGCCTTCATCGACGTGCGCATGCCGCCGGGTATCGACGGCAAGGAGACGGCACGGCGCATCCGCGCGCTCGATCCCGACATCAACATCGTCATCGTCACCGGCTATTCGGATTTCTCGCCGCTCGACATCAGCCGCGCGGCCGGCCCCGCCGACAAGATCTTCTACATCGCAAAGCCGTTCGAGGTGGCCGAGGTGGTCCAGACCGCGACCGCGCTGTGCCAGCGCTGGGAGTCGGACCGCGAACTGGCGGCCGCGCGCGAGACGCTGGCCGGACAGGTGCGGCTGCTCGAGGAACAGAAGCTGGAGCTTGCCGCGAACGAAAGCCGCGCGGTGCACATGGCGAACCATGATTCGTTGACCGACGCGCCCAACCGGCTCGCGTTCCTGCGCGCGTTGCAGGGGCGCGTGCGCGGTTCCGAGCGGTTCGCGATGGCGATGCTCGATCTCGACCGCTTCAAGCTGGTCAACGACAGTTTCGGCCACGTCGCCGGCGACGAGCTGATCCGCGTGGTCTGCGCGCGGCTCAATGAATCGGCGCCCGATGGCGCGATGATCGCGCGGCTGGGCGGCGACGAGTTCGCCGCGCTGTTCGCCGCGACCGGCGAAGACGATGCGACGATGCGCTGCGAGCGCCTGCTGAAGGCGTGTTCGGCGACGTTCAGCGTGTTCGGCCATTCGGTGCAGGGCGGGGCTTCGGTCGGGGTGGTCGTGGTAGATCCGGGCAGCACCAGCGATCCGATCGACGTGATGCGCCGCGCCGATCTGGCGCTCAACGAGGCGAAGCGTGACGGTCGCGGGCTGGTGCGCGTGTTCGACGAGGGGATGGACGAATCGATCCGTTTCCGCCGTCAGATCGAAAGCGGTCTGTCCAAGGCGATCGCGGGCGGGGAACTCAAGCTGGTCTATCAGCCGATCGTCGCGCAGAACGGCTTCGAGATCACCGGTTTCGAGGCGCTGCTGCGCTGGGCGAGCCCGGAATATGGCATGATATCGCCGGCGATGTTCATTCCGATCGCCGAGGAATCGAACCTGATCCACGAACTGGGCGACTGGGTGCTGGAAACCGCGCTGGAAGCGGTGAAGCACTGGCCGGACCAATATGTGTCGGTCAATTTCTCGCCCCGCCAGTTCCGCCGCCAGAACTTCGTCGGGCAGGTGATCGAGCGCGTCCAGCGTTCGGGCGTCAGCCCGTCGCGCGTGCAGATCGAGATCACTGAGACGGCGATCTTCGACGACGCCGATCGTGCCGCCGACACGCTGTTCCGCCTGCGCCAGATGGGATTCCGCATCGCGCTCGACGATTTCGGCACGGGCTATTCGTCGCTCTACAACATCCGCCGCTTCGCGCTGGATTGCCTGAAGATCGACCGCAGCTTCATCGACGGCATGGGCCGCGAGCGCCAGAGCGCCGCGATCGTCCAGTCGATCATCCACCTCGGCCGCGCGTTGGGGATGGAAGTGGTCGCGGAAGGGGTCGAGACCGAGGCACAGGTCCAGGCGCTGCGCCTGGCCGGGTGCAGCCACCTGCAGGGCTATTTCCTGGCGCGGCCGATGGCGGAGGAGGACGCGCGCCTGTTCGCGGACCGGCGCACGCTCCATGACGAAGCGGAAGATGCCGGGGCCTGTGTGGACGACGCGATTCCCGCGACCGGGACCGGCGGCTGATGCCCTATCGCGCGGCGCGGGCCCTGGGCCGCGTCGGCCTGTCGCGCATCCCCAAATCGCTCGGCGCCCAGCTGGTGCTGATCCTGACCGGCGTCGGGCTGGTCGGATCGCTCGCCATCACGCTGCTGCTTGCCGTGATCATCACGCCCAGCTTCAACAAGCTGGAGGACGTCGCGGTCGAGGCCAATGTCGAGCGGACCCAGGCCGCGCTCACCGAGTTCGCCGGCAAGGTCGAAACGGCGGTGCGCGATTACGGCGACTGGAGCTCGAGCTACGACTATATGGCGCGGCCGACGCGCGCGTTCGAGGAGGAGAGCTTCTCGACGCTGGCGATGGCGAACCTCGACGTCAGCGGTATGGCCTATGTCGCGCCCGATGGCCGCATCGTCATCGCGCGGTGGATCGATTCGGCGACTGGTACGGACCGGCCCGACATGCGCGCGCGACTTGTCGACGCGGTGCCGGCGATGGGGCTCGATCGCCTGTCGGGAAAGGCGACCTCGCGCAGTTTCTACCTGAGGCTCGGCGACACGCTGGCCGCCGTCGGCGTCGCGCAGGTGCGGCGCAGCGATGGCAGCGGCACGCCGCGCGGCTATGTTCTGATGGCGCGGACGCTCGGCTCGGCGCAGATCGCCCGGCTGCTCCAGTTGCCCGCCGAGGTCGATCTCTCCGGCGCGGCACAGGGGGGCACCGTCGATCGCGCACGCGATCGGCTGATGATCGGGGTCCCGATCACCGGGCCGGACGGTGCACCCGTCGCCGCGACCCGGTTCGAGGTAAAGCGCGACCTGTCGCTGCTCGGCCGCCAGATGCTGTTGTTCGCGGTCGCCGGCGTGGTGGTGCTGCTGGCCGTCGTTCTGCTGGTGCTGCGGCGGATGATCGGGCGGCTGGTGCTGAAACCCCTCCACCGCGTGGAGCGGCACATGGGGGTGGTGCGGGCGTCGGGTACGCTCGGCCTGCTGGGCGACGATCGCCGCGCCGACGAGATCGGCAGCCTGGTGACCAGCTTCAATTCGATGCTCAGCCAGCTCAAGGATCTGCGCGAGCAGGTCGAGGTCCAGTCCTTCAAGCTGGGCCAGAACGAGAGTGCCGTGGCGGTGATGCACAATGTCCGCAACGCGCTGGCGCCGATCGCGACGATCCTGTCGCAGGGCGTCGCGGCGCCAGGCGCTGACCGCGACCTGATCGACCGTGCGATCGCCGAGCTTGCCGGGGGCGATATTCCGCCCGCGCGTCGGCAGAAGCTGGCGGCGTTCGTCGCCGCCGCGGCCCACGCCGACCGTGCCGACCGCGACGAGCGGCGCAAGGGGCTGGAGACCGGGCGCGAGGCGTTGCGTAACGTGCTGGAAATCATCGGCCAGCAGCAGGAGCAGGCGCATGAGAAGCCACCGCTCGCGCTGGTCGACCTGTCGGATATCGTCGCCCAGAACGCCGCCATCGCGCGCTATTCGGGCGAGACGTCGATCGCCTTCATGTTCCCGTCGAAACCGCATTGGGCGATGGCCAACCGCGTGATCCTGAGCCAGGTGATCGGCAACCTTCTCGCCAACGCCGGGGAGGCGATCGCGGCGCGGAACGGGGAGGGCGGATCGATCAGCGTTTCCGTCGTCGAACATGGCGACACGGTGGAGCTGGCGATCCTCGACAATGGCGAGGGATTTGATCCGGGGCTTGAACCCAAGCTGTTCCAGCGCGGGTTTTCGACGCGCGCGCACAAGTCCGGCGGGCTGGGCCTGCACTGGTGCGCCAATTCGATGCTGGCGATGGGCGGGACGTTGCGGCTCGAGAGTGCGGGGCGTGGCACCGGCGCGCGGGCGGTGCTGACGCTCGCCGCGCCGGAGATCGTGCCTAGCGCCGGGATCGCTGCCTGAGCCCGCCCTCGTCAACCGCGTCGCGCCGGCGCAGATAGGGCGCGACCAGGTTGCGCGCACGGTAGAATTGCTGGCGATCGGGGTCGATCGTCGCGAAATTGCCGATCACGCGGCGGCAATCGTCCGACCGGCACTGACAGATCATGTGCCAGTTCGATTCGGCGAGCGTCGTCGAATAGTCCCACGTCACCTCCTCGCCGGGCGCGATGTCGCGAATCGCGACGAGGTAGACGCCGTCGTCGGCGAAGCGCAGGCCGGCGTTGGGATCGCAACTGTGGTTGACGAGATCGTCGAGCCGCCCGGACGGCCCCATATAGTGGTCGGGCGTGACCTGGACGTAGCGATCCGACGACCCGCGCATCAGGCTGGGCACGCGATCGCTCCGGAAGCGCCGGCCGGTGAATTCGAGCAGCGGCTGGCCTTCCAGAAAGGGGCGGGCGGCGAATACGGCCTTTCCGAGATGCGTTTCGCCAACCGAGAACATGTTGGCGGTCCTCGTGTAGGAATCGAGGATGTAGAAGCCGCCACGCCGCCTGCCGAACGACCGAAGCGGGTTGATCGTCGCCAGGCCGATGATGAACCACACGCTGGCATGGCAGAGCAGCTCGACGAGGAGATAGGCATAGCCTGTCGCCCCGTCGGCGCCGGCGCGCACCGCGACGATCAGCGTGGCGAGGTCGCCGAAGGTCCACAGGCCCCAGGCAGGCGAGCGTTCGCGCGTGCGATCGGCCAGCACGCTGCGCCACGTCGGCACGAAGCTGATCGGTACCGCCGCGACGACGAGCAGATGCGCCCACAGCGCCTCGCTGAACGCCAGCCACAGGACCAGGCTGGCGAGGCAGGCGGCGATGCACAGCATCTCGTTCGGCGTCGGCATCGCCCACGCGGCGCGGCGCCAGATGCCGAGCGTGACCGCGACGCACAGCACCGCGGAGACCAGGAAGACCATGCCGTGCAGCGCACCGGGATTGACCGCGAGATAGGTCAGCCCCTCGATCGCGGTCGATGCGCTCCAGATCAGCCAGGACGCGCGATTGGGCTCGACCAGATTGCGGCGCAATCCGGCGAGATACACCGCATAGCCAGCGAAATTGCAGGCAACGGCGACCCAAAACCACGGTTCGATGTCGGCCAAGCGCGCTGTTCCCCCTTGGCGCCCGTTTACCATCGCCGGAAACCATCGTCCAACGCGGATATGAGAACATAAATAAAACAAATATAGAATAACTATAGATCATCCCATTTTCAGGCTTATTTTCCCAGCTTGAGGCGAGGATTCCCATTGCGAGCGTCAACCGCATTTGTTACCGCATGTGCAGAGGGGCGAATTCCCATGCGACGATCGCGTGACCTGCGGCGGCGACGGCTGCTTGCGGGAATGGGAAGGCGTTTGTCCCTCGAGCGGGGCGATCGTGGCGAACAGCGGACTATATCAGGGCAACGCGCTGCAGGGGGTCGATGCGAAGGGTCGCGTCGCCATCCCGGCGCGTTTCCGTGACGTCATCCAGCGCAACGCCGAAGGCCCCGACGCCAGCACCCTGATCGTCACCCGGCACCCGGACCTACCCTGTCTGCGGGCCTATGACGCGAGCTGGAGCCACCTGCGCCACGAGCGCATCGACGACCGCGAGGTCGATGCCGAGGACGGCAAGCCCTATGAGCGGCAGAAGGAGCGCGATTTCGGCGCGGTCGATACCCCGACCTTCGACAGCGCCGGCCGCTTTTTCCTCCACGGCCTGCTGAAGCGCCGCGCGAAGATCGCCGACCTGGCCTTCTTCATCGGCGCCGGACGCACCTTCAACATCTGGTCGCCCGAGCTGCTGCTGTCGAGCGATGCCGATGCCGAAGCGCGCGAGTGGTGCGAGTATCTGATGGAAACGCGGGGGGCGAAGGCATGACCGCGCCCGCGCCGCACATTCCCGTACTGCTCGACGAGGTGATCGCCGGGCTCGCCATCGCTCCCGGCGAGACCCATGTCGACGCGACGTTCGGCGCGGGCGGCTATACCCGCGCGATGCTGGCGGCCGGCGCGCGGGTGATCGCGTTCGACCGCGATCCCGACGCGATCCGCGACGGGCAGGCTGTGGTCGCCGGTTCGAACGGTGCGCTGGCTCTGGTCGAGGCGCCTTTTTCGGCGATGGCGGGCGAGCTTGCCGCGCGAGACGCCGCGCCCTTGGACGGCGTGGTGATGGATATCGGCGTGTCGTCGATGCAGCTCGACCGGGCGGAGCGCGGCTTCTCGTTCCAGGCCGACGGGCCGCTCGACATGCGGATGAGCCAATCGGGCGAGAGCGCGGCGGATTTCGTCAACACCGCGGACGAGAGCGCGATCGCCGACGTGCTGTACCTGTACGGCGATGAGCCGCGATCGCGTCGCGTCGCCCGCGCGATCGTCGCCGCGCGGCCGATCACGCGGACGGGCGAGCTGGCGGCGGTGGTGCGCAAGGCGCTGGGCCACAAGCCGCACGACAAGAAGGACCCGGCGACGCGGACCTTCCAGGCGATCCGCATCCATCTGAACCGCGAGCTGGACGAACTCGCCGACGGGCTTCGCGCGGCGGAGGCGGTGTTGCGCCCCGGCGGGCGGCTGGCGGTGGTCACGTTCCACAGCCTGGAGGATCGCATCGTCAAGCGTTTCCTGCGCGAACGCAGCGGCGGCACCCCGGCCGGTTCGCGGCATCGCCCGGCGGCGGCGGCCGCCAACGACCCGACCTTCGAGACGCCGGCCAAGGCCGTGCGCCCTTCCGAACAAGAGATCGCGCGTAACCCGCGCGCGCGATCGGCGACCCTGCGGGTAGCGCGGCGGACCGGTGCCGCGGCGTGGCGTGAGTAAGGAGTAGCATCGTGGCGACCAGCAGATTCAAGGGCTTCGGGTGGCTTCTGGGCATCGCGATCGTGACGCCCGCCTGCTACATGGTGTCGTCGATGGTGGCGGCCGAGCGCGGGCGCGTGCAGGCGGTCGAGCTGGCGATCCTCGACGCCAAGCGCGACATCCGCGCGCTGGAGACCGAGTTCGACACGCGGGCCAGCCTGGCGCAGCTCGAGCGGTGGAACGGCGACGTTCTGGCGCTGTCGGCGCCTCGCCCCGAACAATATCTGCCGACCGGCATGGTGCTCGCCTCGCTCAGGCCGTTCGAGGGTGTTCGCAGCGCCGGGCTGGTCGTGCCGTCGGCCACCGACGTGGCGCAGGCGGTGGTCAAGCCGGTCGTCCAGCCCGCCGTCCAGATCACCACGCCGGCGGTCAATCCGATCGAGGCCCGGACGCCGGCGCTCGATGTGCGACCGGTGATCGTCGCCGCGCGGCCCGGCCTGCAAAAGGCGGTCGCGACCGATGTCGCGCCGGCGCGCGGACAGGCGGTGGCGATGGTCAGCTCCGGCCTGTTGAGCGACGCAACCTTCGGGGATCTGGTGTCGGGCGCGCGCGGCGAGCGAGCCAAGCTTCGGTGATCGTCCTCGTCGCGCAACAGGCGACCGATCGCCGTCGCGAGACCGGCCGGCATTCGCTGGTCGCGGTCGCGCATGTGCGGCTGATGATCCTGATGCTGCTGTTCGCGTTCGCCAACCTCGCGATCATCGGCAAGCTCGGCTATCTGGCGATTTCTGCCGAGCCGGCGACGACGCGCGACGCGGCGGCCGCGCTGGTGCCGCTGCGCGGCGACATCGTCGACCGCAACGGCGCGCCGCTCGCGCGCACCATCGATGCCTGGTCGATCGGCGTGCAGCCGCACAATGTGATCGGCGACAAGGCCGATCTTGCCCGGCGCCTGGCCGAGGTGATGCCCGAGCAGGAAGCCGCTGCCTATTTCCGGATGCTCAATTCGGAGTCGCGCTTCGTCTATCTCAAGAAGCGCGCGATGCCCGAACTGGTCAGCGCGGTGAACGCGCTGGGCAACCCCGGCATCATCTTCGCGCGCGAGCCCGAGCGGCTCTATCCGCAATCCAGCCTGGCGGCGCAGGCGATCGGTTACGTCAACGCCGACCGCGAGGGCGTGCGCGGCATGGAGCGTGTGCTAAACGAGCGGCTGACCGATCCGGCGACGCGCGGCAAGCCCGTGGCCTTGTCGATCGACGCGCGGGTGCAGGGCGCGCTCGACAGCGAGCTGACGCGGGCGATGGTGTCGTTCCAGGCGGCGGGCGCGGCCGGCATCATCCTGGACGTCCACACCGGCGAGGTGATGGCGATGTCGTCGCTGCCGACCTTCAACCCCAACAAGGTGCAGGCGGGCGATGGCGGGCTGAACAACATGACGCAGAGCCGCTACGAGCTTGGTTCCGCATTCAAGCCGATCGCGATGGCGGCGGCGATCGATACCGGCGTGGTCACCGACATGTCGCGCCGCTTCGACGCGACCCAGCCGCTGCCGATCGGCCGGTTCAGGATCAAGGACGATCACGCCCAGAACCGCTGGATGAACATCCCGGAAACGCTGATCCATTCGTCGAACATCGTGACCGCGCGGATCGCCGACGAGATGGGCCGTGAAAAGCTGGAGACGATGTTCCGCAAGCTGGGTTTCGACACCGCGCCCGACATCGAGATCGAAAAGCTGAAGCCGCTGTGGCCGGCCAACTGGGGGCGCGCCACGACGATGACCGCCGCCTACGGCCACGGCATCGCGGTGACGCCGCTGCACCTCGCCAGTGCCTATGCCGCGCTGGTCAACGGCGGCGTGTGGCGCCCGGCGACGATGCTGCGGGTGGAGGATGGCCACGCACCGCAGGGCCGCCGCGTCATCAGCGAATCGACCAGCGCGCGGATGCGCCAGCTGCTGCGGCTGATCGTCACCGAAGGGACCGGCCGCAAGGGCGAGGCATCGGGTTATCGCGTCGGTGGCAAGACCGGGACCGCGGAAAAGCCGGGCGTCGGCGGCTATTCGAAACACGTCAACGTTTCGACCTTCGCCGCGGCTTTCCCGATGGACGCGCCGCGCTATGTGGTGATCGCCATGCTCGATGCTCCCAAGGGCAATGCCGAAAGCTTCGGTCTGACCACCGCCGCCTGGACCGCCGCGCCGGTGGTGAGCCGGGTCATCATGCGGACCGGCCCGCTGCTGGGCGTACGGCCCGACCTGAACCGCGACGTCGACCTGTCCGACATCACGCCGCTGCTGTGGCGCGCGCCGGGCGAAAAGCGGAACCTGGCCGAGTGAGGCTGGGCGCCCTCACCGGCGGCGGCGAGACCGGGCCGGTGACCGGCTTCGCCATCGATCACCGCAAGGTCGCGCGCGGCACGGTGTTCGGCGCGTTCGAGGGCACGCGGGTGAACGGCGAGGACTTCATTCCCGCCGCAGTCGCCGCCGGGGCGATCGCGATCGTCGCGCGGCCGGGAGCGACGGTCGAGGGCGCGGTGCATATCGTCGCGGAGAACCCCCGCCAGCGCTTCGCCCAGTTGGCCGCCGATTTCTTTGCGCCGTTCCCTGCGACGGCGGTCGCCGTCACTGGCACCAACGGCAAGACATCGACGGTCGAGATGACGCGCCAGCTGTGGCGGCTGGCCGGGCATCATGCCGCGTCGATCGGTACGCTGGGTGTGACCACGGCAGACGACAGGGTGACGACCGGGCTGACCACGCCCGACGTCGTCACCTTCCTGTCGAACGTCGCGGGCCTGGCGCGCGAAGGGGTCAGTCATGTCGCGTTCGAGGCGTCGAGCCACGGGCTGACGCAATATCGTACCGAAGGGCTGCCGGTCGCCGCCGCCGCCTTCACCAACCTGAGCCGCGACCATCTGGACTATCACGGCGACATGGCGGCCTATTTCACCGCCAAGCTGCGGCTGTTCGCCGAAGTGGTGCGCGACGACGGCGCGGTGGTGGTGTGGGCTGACGATCCCAGCGCCGACCGGGTGATCGACCTGGCGCACGCACGGGGCTTGCGGTTGCTGACGGTCGGCGAACATGGCGAGACGTTGCGGCTGGTCGATCGCGACCCGACGCTGCTGGGCCAGGGGCTGACGATCGAGGCGGGCGGGGCGGTGCACAAGGTGACGCTGCCGCTGATCGGTGCCTATCAGGCGGCGAACGCGCTGACCGCGGCGGGCCTGGTCATCGCCACCGGCGGCGACGTCGCGGCGACGATCGCGAGCCTTGGGCGGTTGCAGCCGGTGCGCGGGCGGCTGGAGCGCGCGGTGATCGCGGCCAGCGGTGCGCCGGTCTATGTCGACTACGCCCACACCCCCGACGCGCTGGAGGCGGCGATCGCCGCGCTGAAGCCGCATGTCGCGGGCCGGCTGATCGTGGTGTTCGGCGCGGGCGGTGATCGCGACGCGGGAAAGCGCGAGCCGATGGGGCAGGCGGCGGCGGCCGGCGCCGACGTGGTGATCGTGACCGACGACAATCCCCGGTCCGAAGACCCGGCGGCGATCCGCGCGGAGGTGCTGAAGGGCGCACCGGGCGCGACCGACATCGGCGATCGCCGCGCGGCCATCGCACGGGCCATCGCGATGGCGGGCGCGCAGGATATCGTGCTGATCGCGGGCAAGGGGCATGAACAGGGCCAGATCGTCGGCGATCTCGTGCTGCCGTTCGATGACGTGCAGGTCGCGCGGGAGTGCGCGGCGTGAGCCTGTGGACCGCCAGCGAGATCGCGACCGCCGTCCACGGCGAGGCGAGCGCGGATTTCGCCGTCACCGGCGTCACCTTCGATTCGCGGGAGGTTGGCCCCGGCGACCTGTTCGTCGCGCTGACCGGCGAGGCGACCGACGGGCACCGTTTCCTGGCGGGGGCCTATGCGAACGGCGCGGGCGGCGCGATCGTCTCGACGCCCGGAGCCGGGCCGGCCGTGGTGGTCGCCGACACGATGGCCGCACTGGAGGACCTGGGCCGTGCGGCGCGGGCGCGGACCGCCGCGACGATCATCGGCATCACCGGGTCGGTCGGCAAGACGGGGACGAAGGAGGCGCTGGCCGCCGCGCTCGATCGCGCTGCGCCGGGACGGACCCACTGGTCGGTCAAGAGCTACAACAACCACACCGGCGTGCCGCTCAGCCTCGCGCGGATGCCGGCCGCGACGCGCTTCGGCGTGTTCGAGATGGGGATGAACCACGCGGGCGAACTGACCGCGCTGACCGGCATGGTCCGGCCGCACATCGCCATCGTCACGGCGATCGCCCCGGCGCACACCGCGTTCTTTTCGGGTGAAGAAGCCATCGCCGACGCCAAGGGCGAGATCTTCCAGGGGCTCGAACCCGGCGGCACCGCGATCATTCCCTTCGATAGCCCGCACCGCGACCGGCTGATCGCCGCCGCACGGCCGCATGCGGCGCGGATCGTCACCTTCGGCCTGGGCGAGGGCGCCGATGTGCGCGCGCTGGATACAGTCAGCGTCAACAACGGCGGCGGAAGCTTCGTCTGCGCGCGGGTGGGCGCACGCGAACTGAGCTTCACCGTGTCGCAACCGGGCGCGCACTGGGTGTCGAACGCGCTGGCGGTGCTGGCGGCGGTCGATGCGGCGGGCGGCGACCTGGGCCTCGCCGGGCTCGCGCTTGCCGACATGGGCGGCCTGCCGGGGCGGGGGCAGCGGTTTCTGACCTCCGTCGGCGGCGGCGACGCGCTGGTGATCGACGAAAGCTACAACGCCAATCCCAGTTCGATGCGCGCGACGCTGGCGGTGCTCGCCGCCACGCCGGGCCGGCGCATCGCGGTGCTGGGCGGAATGCGCGAACTGGGCGCGGACAGCGGTGACTATCATGCCGCACTGGCCGGCCCAATCGACGAAGCGGGCATTTCCCGCGCCATATTGGTCGGCGCGGAGATGGCCCCGCTGGCCGCCGCGCTTGAGGGACGCGTCGATTTCGTCCATGTGGCCGACGCTGCCGCCGCGCGCGAGGCGCTCCGTGCGATGCTTGCCGCCGGCGACGCAGTGCTCATCAAGGGATCGAACGGAATCGGGCTGTCGGCGGTTGTCGCCGCGCTGGCCGATTCCGGGATGGCGGGGGTCGCGGACTGATGCTGTACTGGATCGCCGAACAGCTCGGCTTCCCCGGAATATTGAACCTCGTCCGCTACCTCAGCTTCCGCTCGGGCGGCGCGGTGGCGACGGCGCTCATCATCGGCTGGATCATCGGGCCGAAGTTCATCGGCTGGTTGCGCGTGCGCCAGGGCAAGGGCCAGCCGATCCGCAGCGATGGGCCGCAGACGCATTTGGCCAAGGTCGGTACGCCGACGATGGGCGGCCTCCTGATCCTGACGGCGATGACGTCGTCGATCCTGCTGTGGATGGACCTGAGCAACCCCTATGTCTGGGCCTGCCTGTTCGTCACGCTGGGCTTCGGGATGATCGGGTTTCTCGACGATTACGACAAGGTTCGCAAGGCGAGCACCGCCGGTGTTTCCGGCCGGGCGCGGCTGCTGGGCGAATTCGTCATCGCGGGCGCGGCGGCGTGGATCATCACCCAGCATAACGGCACCAACCTGTACGTGCCATTCTTCAGCCAGTTCTCGGTCGATCTGGGGCCGGCGTACATCGTGTTCGCCGCCTTCACGATCGTGGCGTTCGGAAACGCCGTGAACCTGACCGATGGGCTGGACGGACTGGCGACGATGCCGGTCATCATCGCGGCGGTTACCTTCATGATCATCGTCTATCTGTCGGGCAACGCGCGGTTCGCCGCCTATCTGGGCATCCCGCACGTACCGCGGGCGGGTGACCTTGCGATCTTCTGCGGGGCGATGATCGGCGCCGGGCTGGCGTTCCTTTGGTACAACGCGCCGCCGGCCGCAGTCTTCATGGGCGACACCGGCAGCCTCGCCTTGGGCGGCGCGCTGGGCGCGATCGCGGTCACCGCGCACCACGAGATCGTGCTGGGCATCGTCGGCGGGCTGTTCGTCGTCGAGGCGATGAGCGTCATCATCCAGGTGTTCTTCTACAAGCGCACCGGCAAGCGGGTGTTCCGCATGGCGCCGATCCACCATCATTTCGAGCAACTGGGCTGGAGCGAGCCCACGGTCGTGATCCGGTTCTGGATCATCGCGCTGGTGCTGGCGCTGGCGGGCCTGTCCACGTTGAAGCTCCGGTGATTACGAGCCGCACCTGGGCGGGCAGGCGCTATGCGGTGCTGGGCCTCGCGCGCTCCGGCGCGGCGACGGTCGCCGCGCTCGTCGCGAGCGGCGCTCAGGTCGTGGCGTGGGACGAAAGCGCGGCCGCGCGCGGGGCGGCGGTGGGCGCGATGCTGGCCGATCCCACGACGATCGACCTGTCGGGCTTCGCTGGCGTCGCCGTGTCGCCGGGCGTCCCGCTCAACCGCCATCCGATCGCCGCGCACGCAGGCGAGGTACCGGTGATCGGCGACATCGAGCTGTTCGCGCAGGCGCGGGCCGAACTGCCCCCGCACCGCGTCGTCGGCATTACCGGGACCAACGGCAAGTCGACCACCACCGCGCTGGTCGCGCATATTTGCGAAACCGCCGGACTGCCGACGCGGATGGGCGGCAACATCGGGCTGCCGATCCTGGGGCAGGAGGCTTTGCCCGAAGGCGGCGTCTATGTGCTGGAGCTGTCGAGCTACCAGATCGACCTGACCCACAGCCTCGACTGCGACGTCGCGGTGCTGCTCAACATCACGCCCGACCATCTCGATCGCTATGACGGGTTCGACGCCTATGCCGCGTCCAAGGCGCGGCTGTTCGCGATGCAATCGGCCGGTCATCCCGCGGTGATCGGCATCGGCGACGAAGCGTCCGCCGCCGTCGCCAAACAGGTGGCGCGCGCGGGCCGGGCCGGGAATCTGACGAAGATCGCGCCGGGCGTCTGTCTCAACCAGTCGGAATGGCCCGCGCTCCAGGGACCGCACAACGCCCAGAACGCCCTCGCCGCGATCGCCGCCTGCGAGGCGTTGGGGATCGATCGCGCGGCGATCGATGCCGGGCTAGAGAGCTTCCCCGGCCTGCCGCACCGTATGGAGCGCGTCGCGACGAAGCGCGGCGTGCTGTACGTCAACGACAGCAAGGCGACCAATCCCGAATCGACCGCGCCGGCGCTGGCGGCGTTCGACTGCGTTCACTGGATCGTCGGCGGCAAGGCCAAGGCCGACGATCTCGACGCCTGCCGGCCACACTTCGGCAATGTCGCGCGTGCCTATACGATCGGCGAGGCGGGACCGATGTTCGCCGCGTTGCTGAAGGATCACATGGTCGTGACCGAGAGCGGCACGCTGGCCGAGGCGGTCGCCGACGCGCATTACTGGGCGCCACCGGGCGCGACGGTGCTGCTGTCGCCGGCCTGCGCGTCGTTCGATCAGTTTCGCGATTACGAGGACCGTGGCGACCAGTTCCGCCGCGCGGTGGAGGCGCTGCCATGACCGACGTCGCCCAGGAAGCCGCCGCGAAGGGCTTTCGCAGCCGGGTCGACGAACGGCTCGGGCGCGGTAACCGTTCGCCCGTCGCGATGTGGTTCTGGGAACTTGATCGCGTGCTGCTGCTGCTCGCGTTCCTGTTGATCGCCATCGGGCTGATCGCGGTTGCCGCCGCCAGCCCGGCGACGGCGCAGCGCTATTCGGGCGGATCGCACCAGTTGGTGCCGATGTATTATTTCTGGCGGCAGGCGGTGTGGGTGGCGCTGTCGGTGCCGGTGATGCTCGTCTTCTCGATGCTGCCGACAGACGTGGCGCGGCGCTTCGCTCTGGTCGCCTGCGCGATCTTCGCGACGCTGTTGCTGCTCACCCCCTTCGTCGGCGTCGAGGTGAACGGCGCGCGGCGCTGGATCGGCGGTGGCATCGCGCAGTTCCAGCCGTCCGAGTTCCTGAAACCTGTCTTCATCGTCACGACCGCGTGGATGCTGTCGCTGCGCGCGCGCGACCCGGACCTGCCGATGGTGCCGGTGACCTTCGCCTTCACCGCGGTGATTGCCGTCGCGCTGATGATGCAGCCCGATTTCGGCCAGACGATCATCTTCGGCAGCGTGTGGCTGATCCTGCTGATGGTGTCGGGCATCAGCGGGAAGACGATCGGCGCGCTGGTCGGCGCGGGCGCGGTCGGCGTCGTCGCGGCCTATGTCTTCTATGACACGGCGCGCATCCGCATCGACAATTTCCTGTTTCCCGACAATGCCGGCGCCGACCATTACCAGACCGACATGGCCCATGCGACGCTGACCGCCGGCGGCCTGACCGGCACGGGGCCGGGCGGCGGATCGGTGAAGTTCCGGTTGCCCGAGGCGCATACCGACTATGTCTTCTCGGTCGTCGGCGAGGAGTTCGGCCTGCTCGCCTGCGCGATCATCGCCGTGCTGTTCCTGGCGATCGTGGTGCGGGTGTTCGTGAAGCTGCTGGACGAGGAGGATGCCTTCCGCGTTCTGGCGGCCGCCGGCCTTGCCAGCCAGTTCGGCGTGCAGGCGACGATCAACATGGCGGTCAACACCGGGCTGGCGCCGTCCAAGGGCATGACCCTGCCGTTCATCAGCTATGGCGGGTCGTCGATGATCGCACTGTCGATCGGGATGGGCTTGCTGCTCGCCTTCACGCGGCGAAACCCGTATCTGCACCGCTCACCCTATATCGTCCGGTAAGTCGCAGCAGATGTCCCAAGCCCGTCACTACGTCCTCGCAGCCGGCGGCACCGGCGGCCATATGGTACCCGCAGCAGCGCTGGCCGCGGAACTCGTACGCCGCGGCCACCGCGTCGCGCTGGTCAGCGACGATCGCGGGGTTCGCTTTCCCGGCCTGTTCGACGGCATCCAGACGCATGTGCTGCCCGCCGGCCGGCTGGCGGGCGGACCGATCGGCTGGCTGAAGGCAGGGCGTCAGATGCTGGCGGGCCGCGCGATGGCGCGCGAGCTGTACCGTAATTTCAGGCCGGCGGCCGTGATCGGTTTCGGCGGCTATCCGGCGTTCCCGGCGCTGCTGGCGGCGTTCGCGGAGAAGATCCCGACGATCGTCCACGAACAGAATGCGGTGCTCGGGCGCGTTAACCGGCTGGTCTCGGGCCGGGTGGCGGGGATCGCGACATCCTATGACGATGTCGCCCGGTTGAAACCGGGGCCGAAGGTGCATCTGGTCGGCAATCCGGTGCGCGACGCGATCCTGGATATCCGCGAACGACCCTATCCGGTGCTGGAGGAAGACGGCATCTTTCGCGTGCTGGTGACAGGCGGCAGTCAGGGGGCGACGATCCTGAGCCAGGTGGTGCCCGACGGGCTCGCGCTGCTGCCGGTGCATTTCCGCAGCCGGTTGCAGGTGACGCACCAGGCGCGGATCGAGGATATCGACGCGGTGCGCGCCAAATATGCCGAACACGGCATTCCGGCCGAGACCGCGACGTACCTGCCCGACCTGCCCGAGCATCTGGCGTGGACCCACCTCGTCATCGCCCGCGCCGGCGCATCGACGATCGCCGAACTGACGGCGGCGGGACGCCCGGCGATCCTGGTGCCGCTGCCGTCGGCCACCGACGATCATCAGACGGCCAACGCGCGCGAGATCACCAGGGCGGGCGGGGCGCGGACGGTTGCGCAATCGGCCTTCACCGCCGCCGAACTCGCCAAGCAGATGCAGAAACTGGGCCTCGATACGATCGCGCTGCAGAACGCCGCGGCGCGGGCGAAGAACTGTGGCCGTCCGCACGCCGCACGCGACCTGGCCGATCTGGTCGAAAGCATCGACGCGCCGACGGCGAAGCTGCCGGTGGGCGTGCCGCAGCGCAAGGAGGCTTTCGCGTGAGAGGCGTCGCGACCGATATCGGCATCATCCACTTCGTCGGCATCGGCGGTATCGGCATGTCGGGGATCGCCGAGGTGATGCACAATCTGGGCTATCAGGTGCAGGGCAGCGACGTGGCGGAAGGCTATGTCGTCGAAGGGCTGCGTAAGCGCGGCATTCCGGTGACGATCGGTCATGCGGCAGGGAATGTCGCCGATGCGGCGGTGGTGGTCACCTCGACGGCGGTCAAGCGCGGCAATCCGGAAGTCGAGGCGGCATTGTCGCAGCGCATTCCGGTGGTGCGCCGCGCGGAGATGCTGGCCGAACTGATGCGGCTGAAATCGACCGTCGCGGTTGCCGGCACTCACGGGAAGACGACGACGACCAGCATGATCGCGGCGATCCTCGACGCGGGCGGGGTCGATCCGACCGTCATCAACGGCGGGATCATCAACAGCTATGGTTCCAACGCCCGGCTGGGCGCGAGCGACTGGATGGTGGTGGAGGCCGACGAGAGCGACGGCAGCTTCCTGCGGCTCGACGGGACGATTGCGGTCGTGACCAACATCGATCCCGAGCATCTCGACCATTATGGCAGCTTCGAGAAGGCGAAGGACGCCTACGTCGAGTTCGTCGAGAACGTACCCTTCTATGGCGCGGCGCTGCTGTGCCTCGACCATCCGGAGGTCCAGGCGCTGATCCCGCGCGTGCGCGACCGGCGGATCGTGACCTATGGCTTCGCGGCGTCCGCCGACGTGCGCGGGGTGAACGTGACGCCCTATCCGGGTGGCAACCGTTTCGAGGCGATCGTGCGACACCGCGATGGCACGACGCGGTCGATCGAGCATATCGACCTGCCGATGCCGGGCCGGCACAACGTCCAGAACGCGCTCGCCGCGATCGGCGTCGCGCTGGAACTCGGCATCGACGACGCGACGATCGAGAAGGGGTTTGAACGCTTCTCCGGCGTCAAGCGGCGCTTCACCAAGGTCGGCGAAGTGGCGGGTGCTACGATCATCGACGATTACGGCCACCATCCGGTCGAGATTCGCGCGGTGCTGTCGGCGGCGCGGGAAAGTGCGCAGGGCCGGGTGATCGCGGTGGTGCAGCCGCACCGTTACTCGCGGCTCGGCAACCTCATGGACGACTTCCAGGGCGCCTTCAACGACGCCGACATGGTCTATGTCACGCCGGTCTATGCCGCGGGCGAGCAGCCGGTCGAGGGCGTCGACGCCGAGGCGCTGGTCGAGGGGCTGAAGCGGCGCGGCCACCGCGCGGCGGCGACCGTTGCCGATGCCGATGCGCTGGCCGTCGCGCTGGCGAGCGAACTCGCGGCCGGCGACCAGGTGATCTGTCTGGGCGCGGGCGACATCACCAAATGGGCGGCGAGCCTGGCCGACGCGATCGAGGCGAAGCGGTGAGCGTCTGCTACGCCATGCCGCCGGTTCGCGGTCGGCTGACGCATGGCGCTCCGCTGGCTCCGCTGGTGTGGTTCAAGACCGGCGGGGCGGCCGAATGGCTGTTCGAGCCGGCGGATGCGGACGATCTTGCCAGCTTTCTCTACGCGCTCGATCCGGGGGTACCGGTGATGGCGCTGGGCCTCGGCTCGAACATGATCGTCCGCGACGGCGGGGTGCCGGGGGTCGTCATACGGCTGGGCAAGGCGTTTGCGAAGGTGACCGCCGACGGGCTGGCGCTGACCTGTGGGGGCGGGGCGAGCGGGATCTTGGTCTCCTCCACCGCGCGCGATGCAGGGATCGCCGGTGTCGAGTTCCTGCGCTCGATTCCCGGCACGGTCGGCGGCTTCGTGCGGATGAACGGCGGCGCCTATGGCCGCGAGGTGCGGGACATATTGGTCGAGGCGGAGGTCGTGCTGCGATCGGGAGAGCAGCGTACGCTGGCGCTCGGCGATCTGGGCTATTCCTACCGTCACAGCGACCTGCCCGAGGGTGCGGTGGTGGTCTCGGCGACGTTCCGTGGGGAGCCCGGCGAGCCGGCCGCGATTCAGGCGGAGATGGACCGCATCGCCGCCGCACGCGAAGCCAGCCAGCCGCTGCGCAGCAAGACCGGCGGATCGACCTTCGCCAACCCCGACGGCGACAAGGCGTGGCGGCTGATCGATGCGGCGGGCTGTCGCGGCCTGACGCGCGGCGGGGCGCAGGTCAGCGAGAAGCACTGCAACTTCCTGCTCAACCTGGGCGACGCGACCAGCGCCGATATCGAGGGGCTGGGCGAGGATGTGCGCGCGGCGGTGAAGGCCGCCAGCGGTGTTGATCTGCGCTGGGAAATCCAGCGGGTGGGGATAGTGGCATGATCTGCGCTACCTCAGCCCTCCCCTGCAAGGGGAGGTGGCAGGCCGGAGGCCTGACGGAGGGGTGTCCCCTCCTCCATGGCGCGACACCCCTCCGTCATCGCTACGCGATGCCACCTCCCCTTGCAGGGGAGGATGTGTCGTGAGTCTTCACATCGTTGTACTGATGGGCGGCTGGTCGGGCGAGCGGCCGGTGTCGCTGATGTCGGGCGCGGGCGTGGCTGACGCGCTGGAGGGGCTGGGTCATCGGGTGACGCGGATCGACATGGACCGCCACGTCGCCGCGCGGATCGCCGAGGCCGCGCCCGACGTGGTGTTTAACGCGCTGCACGGTTCGCCCGGCGAGGACGGCACGGTGCAGGGCATGCTCGACCTGATGGGCGTGCGCTACACCCATTCGGGCATGACGACGTCGGTGATCGCGGTCGACAAGGTGCTGACCAAGTCGGTGCTGGTGCCACACGGCATCCCGATGCCGGGCGGGCGCGTGGTGCAATCGTCCGAGCTGTTCGCGGGCGATCCGCTGGCGCGTCCCTATGTGGTCAAGCCCGTCAACGAGGGATCGTCGCTGGGCGTCGCGATCGTCACCGATGACGGCAACTACGGCAACCCGATCGGCCGCGACGTGGCGGGGCCGTGGCAGGACTTCGAGGAGCTGCTGGTCGAGCCCTATATCCGAGGGCGCGAGCTGACGACGGCGGTGCTGGGCGATCGCGCGCTGGGCGTGACGGAGATCGCGCCCAAGACCGGCTGGTATGATTTCGACGCGAAATACACCGACGGACTGGCCGATCACGTGTTTCCCGCGCAAATCCCCGACGAGATCGCCGAGGCGTGCATGGGCGTGGCGGTGCAGGCGCATCGCATCCTCGGCTGCAAGGGGGCGAGCCGCGCAGACTTTCGCTGGGACGACGAGCGCGGTGTCGACGGGCTGTTCCTGCTGGAGGTCAACACCCAGCCGGGCATGACGCCGCTGAGCCTGGTGCCCGAGCAGGCCGCGCATTGCGGGATCGGCTATCCCGAGCTTGTGCAGTGGATCGTCGACGAGGCGATGAAAGACGGTGCGGGAGCATGAGCCGCGCGCCCGCCAAGCGCACGCTGAAGCGTCGTCCGCAGCCGGCGCGTGGACGCGCGCCGGCGAAGAAGATCGGCCTTATGGACCGCGCCGTCGCGGTGCTGCCGGTCAGCGAGACGACGCTGCGCAAGGCGGCCGGCTGGGGCATGTTCGGCGCGGCCTGTGCCGTGCTGATCGTGATGGCGAGCTATCTGGGCATCCCCGGCATGGCGGGAACGGCGCTGGCCGAGGGGGTCGGGCGCGCGGGCTTCCGCGTCGAACAGATCGAGGTGACTGGCGCCAACCGGATGGACAGGATGACCGTCTATGCCGTTGCGCTCGACCAGCGCAGCCGCGCGATGCCGCTGATCGACCTGGCGACGGTGCGCGACCGGCTGCTCGACTATCCGTGGATCGCCGACGCGCGCGTTTCGCGCCGGTTGCCCGACACGCTGGCGATCGACATCGTCGAGCGGGTGCCGGTGGCGATCTGGCAGAACCATGGCCAGCTGATGCTGATCGACGTGACCGGCAAGCCGCTGGAGCCGGTATCGCCGGAGGCGATGCCGCCGCTGCCGCTGGTGATCGGCGACGGGGCCAACGAACGCGAGCCCGATTACCAGCGGCTGATGCAGGTCGCGCCGGCGTTGAAATCGCAGGTCAAGGCGGCGACATGGATCGGCGATCGGCGCTGGGACATATTGTTCGCCAGCGGCGAGAAGCTGTCGCTGCCGGAAGGCGAGCGGCTGGCCGCGCAGGCGCTGACCAAGTTCGCCGAACTCGATCGCCGCGACCGGCTGCTCGGGCGAGGCTATGTGAGCTTCGACCTGCGCGATCCGGCGAAGCTGGTGCTTCGCCTGCCGGGCGGGGCGACGAACAATCGGGCTATCACGGGGGAATAGGGCGATGGCGAAAGCGGGACCGGAACAACTCATCACCGCGCTGGATATCGGATCGTCGAAGGTCTCCGCACTGATCGCGCAGAAGGGCGACGGCGGCGAACTGGTCGTGCTGGGCACCGGGCAGCGCGAGAGCCGCGGCGTCCAGCGCGGCTATATCAGCGACATGCACGCGACCGAGGCGGCGGTGCGCGAGGCGGTGGAGCAGGCCGAACGCATCGCCGGGCTGAACATCGAGGACGTGTGGGTCAGCTTCTCGGCCGGCGGGCTCGTCAGCGACGTGGTGAAGCTGGAGGTCGATCTGGGCGGCCACCGGGTCGAACAGAACGATATCGACGATCTGCTGCGCGCCGGGCGCGACGCGATCGACCCCAACGGCCGCATGGTGCTGCACGCCCAGCCGATGCGCTACACACTCGACGGGCGCAACGGCGTGCGCAATCCGCTGGGCCTCCACGCCGACCGGCTGGGTGTCGACATCCATGTCGTCGCGACCGACGGATCGCCGGTTCGCAACCTCGACCTGTGCGTCCGTTCCGCGCACCTGGAGGTCAAGTCGATCATCGCCGCGCCCGTCGCTACTGGCCTCGCCTGCCTGTCCGAGGAGGAGCGCGAGCTGGGTGTCGCGCTGGTCGAGATCGGCGCGGGCGTAACCAACGTCAGCGTGTTCCGCGACGGCGTGCTCGCCAGCCTCGCCTCGATCGGGATGGGCGCGGCCGACATCACCGACGACATCGCCAGCGCCTTCGGCACGCGCCGCGCGCAGGCTGAGCGACTGAAGTGCTTCCACGGATCGGCCAACATGAGCCCGCGCGATCACCACGAGATGATCGACGTGGCACCGATCAGCCAGGAAGGCGACGGCGAGGGGACGCGGATCACCCGGTCGCAGCTGAACACCGTCATCCGCGCGCGGCTGGAGCGGCTGATGGCCGAGATCGGCAAGGAACTGAAGCGGCTCAATTTCGACGATCCGGTCGGGCGCCAGTTGGTGCTGACCGGCGGCGGGGCGGAACTGCGCGGAATCGCGGACTATGCGCAGCAGGCGCTGGGCCGGGCGGTGCGCGTGGGGCGGCCGCGCGGCCTGTCGGCGTTGCCCGACGCGCATTCCGGCCCGGCCTTCGCGACGCTCGCCGGCCTCGCCAGCTTCGCGGCGTCCGACCCGGTCGACCTGCGCGGGATCGAGCCGAGCCACCAGTTGGTCTCGCGGCCCAAGGGGATGGCGATGTTCGGCCGGCTGATGTCCGCATTTCGGGCGAATTATTAAGCTTTTGCGACGGCTGCTCGACTTCGCGCTGGAGTCGGGCCGGCGGTTCGTGCAGAACGGTTAAGATTTCAAAGCGGCGCCGGGGTAGCGGGGCGCCTGGGAGACCTGGTGATGAGCATCGAATTCCTTCCGCCCGACGTCGATGAACTGACCCCGCGCATCAGCGTGATCGGCGTCGGCGGCGCGGGCGGCAATGCGATCGCGAACATGATCCGTGCCGAGGTGCAGGGTGTCGAGTTTCTGGTCGCCAACACCGACGCGCAGGCGCTGAAACAGTCGGATGCGCCGCAACGCATCCAGCTGGGTGCCAAGATCACGCAAGGCTTGGGCGCGGGCAGCCGGCCGGAGATCGGCCGTGCGGCGGCCGAGGAAACGATCGAGCAGGTGCAGAAGGCGCTGGATGGCGCACACATGTGCTTCATCGCGGCCGGCATGGGCGGCGGTACCGGCACGGGTGCGGCGCCGGTGATCGCCAAGGCCGCGCGCGACATGGGCATCCTGACCGTCGGCGTCGTCACCAAGCCGTTCGCGTTCGAGGGCAAGCGCCGCGCGCAATCGGCCGACGCGGGCATCGAGGAGCTGCAGAAGTTCGTCGACACGCTGATCGTCATCCCGAACCAGAATCTGTTCCTGATCGCCAACGCCAACACCACCTTCAAGGAAGCGTTCGAGCTGGCCGACGAGGTGTTGCAGCAGGGCGTGCGCGGCATCACCGACCTGATGGTGATGCCCGGCCTCATCAACCTCGACTTCGCCGACGTCCGCAGCGTGATGCAGGAAATGGGCAAGGCGATGATGGGCACCGGCGAATCGTCGGGCGATGCCCGCGCGATCGAGGCGGCGCAGAAGGCGATCGCCAACCCGCTGCTCGACGGCGTGTCGATGCGCGGCGCCAAGGGCGTGATCGTGTCGATCACCGGCGGCGACGACATGCGCCTGCTGGAGGTCGACGAAGCCGCGAACCACATCCGCGAACTGGTCGATCCCGACGCCAACATCATCTGGGGTTCGGCGTTCAACCCCGAGCTGGAAGGCAAGATCCGCGTGTCGGTGGTCGCCACCGGCATCGAGGCGTCGGACGATGCGCAGGCTGTCCCTGCGCCGGCCGCCGAGGCTCCGCGCGTCTTCTCGTTCAACGCGCCGCGTCGCCCCGATCCGGTCGCGGCCGCGCCGCTGCCTGCCGCCGATGAGCCTGCCGAGGCCGACAGCGCGCCCGCGCGGTTCGAGGATGAGCCGGTCGAGACCGGCGTCGCCGACGAGCCCGAGGCTCCGGTCGCTGAAGCTGAGGACGAACTGGTGCTCGGCTCAGACGCGATGATGGATGTCCCGCCGTCCGAGGCGGCGCCCGAGCCCGAGCCCGAGCCGTCGATCCGGCGTCGTTGGCTGACGGGTGCGAGCGAGGAGCCGGCCGCGCCGGCCGAGCCCGCCCCGCGCAAGACCGGCGGCACGCTGTTCGAACGCATGTCGGGCCGCGCGCCCAAGGCGGAAGGCGAGGGCGAGGCGAGCGAGCCGCTCGACATCCCGCGCTTCCTGCACCGGCAGAACAACCAGTAAGCCCCGGCCCGCCGTCGTTCCCTATGCGGAACGGCGGCGGGCGCGGTCGCGCGGCGGACCGTGCGTCGTGCGCGCTGCCTGTCCCCGCACGGGCCGGGTAGATGCCCCGCACGCCCTTTCCCTGGCGGCGCGCCGTTGCTAGTCCCGCGCGGGTGAGTCCCGAATTCCCTTGCTTCCATCGCCTGGCCACACCGGCTGGCCGTTTGCCGATGTGTCCGACAGCTCGGGTTCACCTGCGGCGCGCATTACATATCCTGTTGCGATGAAAAGATTCCATGCCCTGTCTGTCAGCGCGCTGGCGCTGGCCCTCGCGATGCCCGGGCCGGTGGCGCGTGCGCAGCAGATGGCGCCTGTGCCGACCCCGACGGCGGATGCGCTCGCTGCGCAGATTCGCATCCTGAGCGCCGATCCGCGCAATGCGCCGGCCCTGATCCTGGCGGGCGAGCTGAGCACGAAGCTGGGCGATGCCGCCGCCGCCCTGGGCTTCTTCGCCCGCGCGCAGGCGATTGAGGCGGGCAACCCGCGCATCCTGGCGGGGCGGGCAGGGGCGCTGATCCTGCTCGAACGTCCGGGCGAGGCGCTGCGTCTCTACGACCAGGCGGAGCGGGCGGGGCTGGCGATCGATCCGTATTTCGCGCAGCGCGGCCTGGCCTATGATCTGATCGGCCAGCCGGCGCATGCGCAGCGGGATTACCGCGCGGCGTTGCGCGATGGCGGCAGTGACGACGAGACGGTGCGGCGGCTGGCGCTGTCGCTCGGCATATCGGGCAAGCGCGACGAGGCTCTGGCCCTGCTCGATCCGCTGCTGCGGCGCAACGATCGTGGCGCGTGGCGCGCGCGGGCGTGCATCCTGGCGCTGAGCGGGGACGTGGTGGGTGCGCAGACGATTGCGGCCAACATGCTGATCGGCGGCAGCGCGCTGGCGCCGTTCTTCGCGCGGCTGCCGGCGCTCTCGGTGGCCGATCGCGCGTTCGCGGTCCATTTCGGTCAGCTCAACGCTAGCGTCGCGCGTGCGAACGACGCGCGGATGGCGCCGGTGCTCGCCGCGCTGCCGCCCGAGCCGGTCGCGCCACCCCCGGCGAGCCGCCCCGCGACGCAGGTCGCAGATGCCGCGGCACCCCGCGAACGTCGGCGCGAACGGGGGATCGCGGCGATGTCGCCCGCCGGCGAGCTCGAAACGCGCCGTCGCGTGGCACAGGCGGAGCGTCCGCCGGCCCCGAACCGAACGGCGTCCCGAGCAGCGTCCCGAGCGACGCCTGCGCAGCCGCCGGTTGTTACCGCATCCCGGCCGGTCGAGGTGGCGCAGGCGCGTATTCCGGCGCCATCCTGGGCGGTGACCGCCGACAGCCCCCGGCCTGCGCCAACGCCGACACCGTCGCCGACGCCCGCACCGGTGCCGGCCCCCGTCCCGGCGGCTGTCGCACCACCCGAACCGACACCCGTCCCGACACCGACGCCGGTTGTGTCGCGTCCGGCCGCGGAGGCCACCGACGCGCCACGTGTCGCGAGCGCGGCGGACCGCCCGCCGATCGAGATCGTGACGCTGCCGCCGCGGCAGCCCCCGGCGGCTGCGAGCACGCCTCCGCCTCCGCCGCCGCCGCCGCCTCCACCTCCGCCTGCCGTTGCGCTGCCGATGGTCGTGCCGCCGGTGCGCACTGCCGACGTCGCGCGCGGCAACAGCAGGATGCTGGCGTCGATCATCGAGGGGATCGCGGTGCCGGCGTCCGAGCTGGACGTCGCGCCCCCTCCGCCCCCTCCGCCAACGCCTCCTCCGCCGGTTCGGACACCGGCGCGCGTCGTGGAAGTGCCCGAGGCTGAACCCGTGCCACGGCGTGCGGCGGCTGAAGCGGCGCCCTCGAAGCCCACGCCGGCCGCAAGGAAGCCCGAGCCCAGGAAGCTCGAACCCAAGAAACCCGAGCCCAAGAAGCCCGATCCCGCCGCTGCCGAGCCGGCGCGATGGTGGGTGCAGGTCGCCGGGGGCGCCAATGCCGCTGATCTGGGCAAGGACTGGAAGCGGCTGACCGCCAAGTCGCCCGCGACGTTCAGGGGGCGGACGGCGTGGACGACGCCGCTGCGCGCGACCAACCGCCTGCTGGCCGGGCCGTTCAAGTCGATGGCGGAGGCGATGGCGCTGGTGAACCTGCTGGCCAAGGACGGCACGTCGGCCTTCGCCTGGCAGAGCGAGGCGGGGCAGAAGGTGACGAGGCTGGGCGTGAAGTGAGGGCCGCATCCTGGGCCGCCGATCCCCGACGCCACCGCGGGCGGCTGCATGCCGAGCCCGAAGCCGGCGCGCGAGGGCCCCGCGACGATTTCCAGCGCGACCGCGACCGCATCATCCATTCGATCAGCTTCCGCCGCCTGCGCCACAAGACGCAGGTGTTCATGGCGCCCGACGGCGACCATTTCCGCGTGCGGCTGACCCACAGTATCGAGGTGGCGCAGATCGGCCGCACGATCGCGCGCGCGCTGGGCCTGAACGAGGATCTGACCGAGGCGCTGTGTCTGGCCCATGACATCGGCCATCCGCCGTTCGGCCACGCGGGCGAGGAGGCGCTGGAGGAGGCGCTTTCGGGACAGGGCGGGTTCGATCACAACGGCCATACGCTGCGCGCGCTGACCCAGCTCGATTCGCCCTATCCGCGCTGGCCGGGGCTCAACCTGACATGGGACACGCTGGAGGGGCTGGCGAAGCACAACGGCCCGGTCCACGAGCCCGGCTGGGCGCTGGCCGAGGTCGATGCGGCGCTGCCCCTGTCGCTCGGCAGCCATGCGTCGCTGGAGGCGCAGGTCGCGGCGCTGGCCGACGATATCGCGTACGACAACCACGACATCGACGACGGGCTGCGCGCGGGGCTGCTGACGCGCGACCAGTTGCTTGACGTGCCGATGGTGGGGCGGGGGTGGGACGCGGTTCGCAATCGCTTCGCCGACGTCGATCCCGCGCGGCTGACCGGTGAGTTCGTGCGGTCGCAGATCGGCGTGATGGTCAACGACCTGATCGAAACGACGCGGGCCGAGATTGCCGCGCACCGCATCGAGACGGTGGCCGACGTGCGTGCGGCCGGGCGCACGCTCGCGCGTTTCTCCGAAGGACTGCGCGAGGACGAGCGTGCCCTGAAACGCTTCATGTACGCCAACCTCTATCATCATCCGAGCCAGCTCGCGGCGGCTGCGGCGGCGCGGACGGTGGTGAGCGGGCTGGTCGCGGCCTATCGCGACGACCCGCGGCACTTGCCGGAGGAATGGCGCGCCCGCCTCCCTGCGGCGGAGCCGGCGCGGAGCCGCCACATCGCCGATTTCATCGCCGGCATGACCGATCGCTACGCCATCCGTCGCTATCAGGAGATTGTCGGACCGATCGCGCTGCCCGAGGGCTTCTGACGCACGCTGTTGCGGCGACGTGACGAACCGTTTTGCCTGACACAGTTTTGCGACAGCGCGGGCGTAGTCCATTCTCGACAGGAGTCGTATCATGGCCGACGCAGCAATCGCGCTCAATCGCTTCGGGCTCGGCGCGCGACCGGGCGAGCCGGTGCCGGGCGATCCGCGCCGCTGGCTGGTCGACCAGTTCGATCGTTACCGGCCGCGTTCGCCGCAGCTGGCGTCGGCACCGACCGCACTCGATGCCGGGCGGCAACTGGTCGAGTATCAGCAGGCCCGGCAGGGGCTGCGCGCCGAGCGGCGGGAGATGCCGGCGATGGAGGGTGCTGCGTCGCCCGCCAACCGCCGTCCGGCTGGTCCGCGACAGGTGGCGGCGCAGGAGGCGGAGCCGGTCAGCGATGCCGAACGCGCGGCGATGGCGATGCGACGCGTGGGGCGGCAACTCTATACCGATTCGATCGGGCTGAGGATGAACGCCGCGCTGACGACGCCCGCGCCGTTCGTCGAGCGGCTGGTGCATTTCTGGGCGAACCATTTCGCGATCTCGGCCGATGGCATGCGCGTCGTGGGGTTCGCGGGTCCGTTCGAGTTCGAGGCGATCCGTCCGCATGTGCTGGGCAGGTTCCGCGACATGCTGTTCGCGGTCGAGCGGCATCCGGCGATGCTGCTCTATCTCGATCAGGCGCAGTCTGTCGGCCCCAATTCGATGTTCGCGCAGAACGCCGCCCGGCGGCCGCAGGCGGCGCAGCGAAGATTGGGCCTGAACGAGAATCTCGCGCGCGAGATCATGGAATTGCACACCCTGGGCGTACGGGCCGGCTACGACCAGGCCGATGTAACGGAATTCGCCCGCGCGATGACTGGATGGACGGTCGCGGGGCTGGGGCGCGGGGCGGGGCGGCAGGCGCCGGGCGAGCCGGGGGCGTTCCAGTTCGCCGCGCGACTGCACGAACCCGGCACGCGTACGATCATGGGCACGAGCTATCCGCAGGACGGGCAGGCGCAGGCCGCTGCTGTGCTCGACATGCTCGCCACGCATCCGGCCACCGCGCGGCACATCGCGACCAAGCTGGTGCGCCATTTCGTCGCCGACGATCCGCCGCCCGCCGCCGTGGCGCGGGTGGAGGCGGCGTTCCTGCGATCGGGCGGCGACCTGCCGACCGTATACCGCGCGCTGATCGCGGCGCCGGAAGCGTGGTCGCCGCGGCCGGCCAAGTTCAAGACGCCGTGGGACTGGTCGGTCTCGACCTTGCGCGCGCTGGGCCTCAACCAGTTCGGCACGCCGCAGACGGTGGGCCTCCTCCAGCAGCTTGGCCAGCCGACGTGGCGGCCGGGATCGCCCGCCGGCTGGGACGACCTCGCGGCCAGCTGGGCCGGCCCGGACGCGGTGATGCGGCGGGTCGAGGCGGCCGAGCGGTTCTCCAGCCGCAGCGGCCAGGCGGTCGATCCGCGTGCTCGTGCGGCCGAACTGTTCCCCGGCGGCGCCAGCGCGGCGACCACCCAGGCCGTCGCGCGCGCGGAAAGCCCCGGACAGGGGCTGGCGCTGCTGCTCGTCTCACCCGATTTCATGCGGAGGTAACGTCATGACCACGCGCCGCACTTTTCTCTCCACCGCCGGCTGCGCGATGATGGCCGCCGCCTTCGCGCCGCGCCTGGCGTTCGCCGCCGCGCCGACGGACAGGCGCTTCGTCTTCATCATCCAGCGCGGCGCGGCCGACGGGCTGATGACCCTGATGCCCTATGCCGATCCCGCCTATGCCGCCGCGCGCGGCGCGCTGGGCGAGGTGCAGGGGACGAAGCTGGACGGCATGTTCGCGCTGCATCCGATGCTCGCGGAATCGGCGAAGATGTACGCCGGGGGCGAGGCGCTGTTCGCCCATGCCGTGGCGTCGCCGTATCGCGATCGATCGCATTTCGACGGGCAGAATGTGCTCGAGAGCGGCGGCGCCCAGGCCTATGAGGTCAAGGACGGCTGGCTCAACCGCCTGCTGACCGTGCTGCCGCAGGACGGCCGGCGTGCGATCGCGGTCGCCGCGACGGTGCCGATGGCGCTGCGCGGGACCGTGGAGGTGGCGTCCTACGCCCCGTCCGCTCTGCCCGATGCGTCGGACGATCTGCTGGCGCGGGTGACGCAGCTCTACCAGGGCGACGCGCAGCTCCACGCGCTGTGGGAACAGGCGACCGCGACGCGCGCGCTGACCGGTGATCTGGCCGCCGACAACGGCCGCAACGCCGCCGCCACCGGCGCGCTCGCCGCGCGGCTGCTGGCGCCGGCCAATGGCGCGCGGATCGCGATGATCGAAACCGGCGGCTGGGATACCCATTCGGGCCAGCAGGGGCGGCTTGCCGGGCAGTTGCGCGGGCTCGACGCGATGATCGCCGCGATCAAGGCGGGGCTGGGGCCGCTGTGGAAGGACACGATGGTGCTGGTCGCCACCGAATTCGGGCGGACGGTGGCGGTCAACGGCACCGGCGGCACCGATCACGGCACGGCATCGGCGGCGATGCTGTTCGGCGGCGGGGTGAAGGGCGGGCGCATCCTGGCCGACTGGCCCGGCCTGGCGCCGGCCAACCTCTACGAAGGCCGCGACCTGAAGCCGACGACCAGCCTGGACGGTTTCATCGCCGGGGCCGCGGCGGCGCATTTCGGGATCGATCCGGCGCGTGCGGTGGCGGCGCTGTTTCCCAAGGCCGGGCCGGTGCGCGCGGTGGAGGGGCTGACGCGGGCCTAAGGCCGCTGCCCGCCCACGCCTGGTCTGGCGCGAGCGGGTCGGGCGCTTCCCAGCTCAGTCGGCGGCCACGATGCGCGGCGCGGCGCGATCATGGACGGCGCCGACCGCCGCACCCCGGGTCGAGGCGAGCGAAAAGCGCACCGGGCGGTTGGCGACATGGCCGCTGACCTGTCCGTCACGAACGACCAAGCGAAACTTCGATCCGCTGGGCAGTGCCTGGCCGGCAAGCACGGTGGTGCCATCTTCGGCCAGCGTTTTCTCATAGCGATAGGTCACGCCCTCGTGCGTGAAGCTCTTGGCGGGTTCGGATGCGACGCCGGCGGTGGCAGCGAGGAGGAGCGCGGGCGTGGCGAAGATGCTGAACAGCTTGAACATGGTCGTTCTCCTGGATTGAGACTTCGACCCGTCAGCCATCCCCTCCGCCAACGTCCGTGAAGATATTGCAGTGCGGCATCGCCGCAACCGCGTGCTTCGCGATCGCGATTGCAGCCGGCGCAATCGCGGGAAAGGGCGATGCTTGCCGTCCGCGCGCGCGGCTCGTAAGCGCTCGGCCGCTATGACACTCTATCCGCGCTTTGCCGCCCATATCGATTACGCTCTCGACGCGCTCGTCGCCTCGGGCCAGTTGCCGGCGGGGCTGGAGCGACGCGCGGTGACGGTCGAGCCGCCGCGTGACGCATCGCACGGCGATCTCGCGACCAACGCCGCGATGGTGCTGGCCAAGCCGGCGGGGACCAATCCGCGCGCGCTGGCGGAGGCGCTGGCGGGCGAACTGGGCAAGGTCGCGGGCGTCGCCGGTGTGTCGGTGGCCGGGCCGGGTTTCATCAACATGATGCTGGACGACGCGACGTGGCGCGATGAGCTGGCCGCGATCGCTGCGGCGGGTGACGGCTATGGCCGCTCGACCAGTGGCGCGGGCGTCACCGTGAACGTCGAATATGTGTCGGCCAACCCGACGGGCCCGATGCATATGGGCCATTGCCGTGGCGCGGTGGTGGGCGATGCGCTGGCGAGCCTGCTGGAGTTTGTCGGGCACCGGGTAACCCGCGAATATTATGTCAACGACGCCGGCGGGCAGGTCGACGTGCTCGCGCGCTCGGCGCACCTGCGGTATCGCGAGGCGCTGGGCGAGACGATCGGCGACATTCCCGAAGGCCTGTATCCGGGCGACTATCTGGTTCCGGTGGGACAGGCGCTGGCCGCCGAGTTTGGCGATCGTTATGCTGCCGCGCCGGAGGGCGAATGGCTGACGCTGTTCCGCACGCGCGCGGTGGCGGCGATGATGGCGCTCATCAAGGCCGATCTGGCGC
Organism: Sphingomonas sp.; assembly: GCF_035910975.1. Lineage (GTDB taxonomy): Bacteria > Pseudomonadota > Alphaproteobacteria > Sphingomonadales > Sphingomonadaceae > Sphingomonas. The sequence goes on along the minus strand of NZ_JAMHWM010000029.1, from coordinate 903,034 downwards.
TGCTCGGCATCCATCATTCGGTCTTCTCGTCGGAGGCCGAATTGCAGGCGGCCGGCAAGCCCGAGGCGGCCGAGGTGTGGCTGCGCGCGCGCGACCTGGTCTATGACGGCGTGCTCGAAGCACCGAAGGGCGAGACGCCGGAGGATTGGGAGCCGGTCGAGCTGCCGCTGTTCCGCTCCACGAAGTTCGGCGACGATCAGGATCGGCCGATCAAGAAGTCGAACGGACAATGGACCTATTTCGGTGCCGACCTGGCCTATCATTTCCAGAAGGCGGAGAGCGCCGACCAGCTGATCGACATCTGGGGCGCCGACCATGCCGGCACCGTCAAGCGCATCCAGACCGCAGTGGCCGCGCTGACCGAAGGGAAGACACGCTTCGACGTCAAGCTGGTGCAGATGGTGCGCCTGCTGCGCGGCGGCGAGCCGGTGAAGATGTCGAAGCGCGCGGGCAATTTCGTGACGCTGGCGGATGTCGTGCGCGAAGTCGGCAAGGACGTGGTGCGCTTCACCATGCTGACGCGCAAGGCCGATGCGCAGATGGACTTCGATTTCGCCAAGGTGGTCGAGGCGTCGAAGGACAATCCGGTGTTCTACGTCAACTATGCCCACGCGCGGGTCCATTCGCTGCACCGCCGCGCGGGCGAGGCCGGGATCGTGCTGCCGGCGCAGGCCGACCTGTCCCGCCTCGGGACGGCGGAACTGGCGCTGGTCAAGCGCGCGGCGCAGTTCCCGCGCGTGGCCGAAGGCGCGGCGGCGGCGCGGGAGCCGCATCGTATCGCGTTTTATCTCTATGACTTGGCGGCTGAGTTTCACGCTCTGTGGAACATGGGCAACGACGATCCGACCCGGCGTTTCCTGGTTGCCGACGATCCGGCGCTTACCGCCGCACGGCTTTTCTTGGCCGATGCGATCGGGCAGGTTATCCGCAACGGCCTTGCCATCATGGGCGTCGAGGCGGTCGAGGAGATGGGATCGTGAACCAGAGCGTGGGTACCGGGGCGCCCGACATCGCCGAGGAGGACCGGCTGCCATGGCTGGAATCGGCCGATGACGATTTCCGCGACGGCCCGTCTCCGGGCCGCGTGATCGCGCTGGTGCTGATCGGCCTGGCGCTGCTCGCCGCGGCGGTGTGGGCGTACCAGCATTTCGCCGACCGGCGGCTGGCGACCGGCACCGGCGAGACGATCGCCGCGCCCGAGGGCGACTATAAGGTCAAGCCCGACCAGCCCGGCGGCATGAAGGTCGACGGCCAGGGCGATACCGTGTTCCGGACGTCCGAAGGCGCAACCGCCAGCGGATCGATCGATACCCGCGCGCTGCCCGAGGCCCCCGTCGCGGGCAAGGCCGCGGCTCCCGCGCCCAAGGCCGGGCCGGGCGCGCCGAAGGTGGTCGCCGCAGTGCCTGAAAAGGGGGGGCGCCTCACCGCGCAGGCGCCGGCGGTCCCGCTGCCCAAGCTGGCGGCTGGAGGCAGCGGATCGTTGGTCCAACTCGGTTCCTTCCCCAGCGAAGGCGCGGCGAACGCGGCCTGGGCCACGGTGGCGAAGCGGTTCGCCTATGTCGGTGCGCTCGGCAAGTCGATTGAGAAGGCCGAAGTCGGCGGCCGCACCGTCTATCGTCTGCGCGTGAATGCCGGCAGCAACGGCAACGCGACGGCGATCTGCGGCAAGCTGAAGGTCGCGGGCGAGGCGTGCTTCGTCCCCAACTGACAAGTGGGTTCGGCCTGCGCTAAGGGACGGGAATGAAACCCGTCATCTTCGGCCTGTCCGGCCTGTCGCTTACCGCCGACGAGCGCGCCTTTTTTCGCGAGGCGGATCCACTCGGCTATATCCTGTTCGGACGCAATGTGCGGGATCGCGCACAACTGACTGCGCTGACAGCGGACTTGCGAGCGCTGTCGGGGCGGGACGACCTGCCGGTCCTGATCGATCAGGAAGGCGGCCGGGTCGCGCGGATGGCGCCGCCCGAATGGCCGGCGTTTCCGGCCGGACCGGCGTTCGATGCGCTGTACGACAAGGCGCCGTCCTCCGCGATCGCGGCGGCAAAGGCCAATGGCGCGGCGCTGGGGGCGATGCTGGCCGAGGTTGGCATCACGGTCGATTGCGCGCCGCTGCTCGACCGGCGTTTCGCTGAAACGGTGCCGGCGGTGGCCGAACGCGCTTTCGGCGGCGACGCGATGCAGGTGGCGGCACTCGGCCGCGCGATGCTCGACGGGCTGGCCTCGGCGGGGGTCGTCGGCGTCGTCAAGCACATGCCGGGCCACGGTCGCGCGGTGGTCGACAGCCACTATGAACTTCCGGTCGTGAGCGCGTCGGATACGGAGTTGGAGGAGGATATCGCACCGTTCCGCACGCTGGCCGGTGCGCCGATGGGCATGACCTGCCATGTCATCTTCAAGGCGTGGGACGCCGAACGGCCCGCCACCCTGTCGCCCACCGTCATCGCCGATGTGATCCGAAGCCGGATCGGTTTCGACGGGCTGTTGATGACCGACGACATCGACATGAAGGCGCTGTCGGGCACGCCGGGCGAAAAGGCGGCGGCGGCACTGGCCGCCGGATGCGACGTGGTGCTCGATTGCTGGGCGCGAATGGACGAGATGGTCGAGATCGCCGGGCGGATCGGCGAGACGTCGGATGCGGCCCGCGCGCGGCTCGATCGGGCGATGGCGGGCGTCGCGAAGCCCGGCGGGGTGGACTTCGCGGAGGCGATCGGCAAGCGGGACGCGCTGCTGGCGCTGGCCTAGCCTGTCGTTCGTGCTGAGCGTGTCGAGGCATCGTGCTGGAAAGGCGGCGCGAAGACGTGCAGGCCTTCGACTGGTTCAGGGCGAGCGGACGGATGGCGTCGGGGCGAACGCGCTGTTGGCTGGCCGCGTGACAAACATTCGATCGCTTGCTTAACTCGCCCGCGATGACGGCTGCCGATCCCGATACGCTGACGCTCGACCTCGACGGGTGGGAGGGGCCGCTCGACCTGCTGCTGGCGCTGGCACGCAACCAGAAGGTCGATCTGAAGGCGATATCGATCCTGGCGCTGGTCGAGCAATACCTGGCATTTCTCGAACAGGCGCGCTCGCTCAAGCTGGAGATCGCGGCCGATTATCTGGTGATGGCGGCGTGGCTCGCCTACCTGAAATCGGCGCTGCTGCTGCCGCGCAACCCCGAGGAAGTGCCGAGCCCGGAAGAGCTGGCGCTGCGGCTGCAACTGCGGCTCGAACGGCTGAACGCGATGCGCGAGGCTGGCGCCCGGCTGGTGGCGCGCGACCGGCTGGGCCGCGACGTCTTCCCGCGGGGCGTGCCCGAGGGCTTGCGGACGGTGCGCCATGCCCGTTGGGAAGTGGAAATCTATGATCTGATCGCCGCCTATGGCCGGATCAGCGCACGGTCGCGGCCGGTGATGCACGTCGTCGCGGCCCGCGACGTCATGACGCTGGAGGAAGCGATCGCGCGGGTATCCGACCTGATCGGTGTGCGGGTGGACTGGAGCGCGATCGAGAGTTTCGTGCCGGTCGGCGCGACCGGAGGCTATCGCAAGTCCGCGCTCGCCTCCAGCTTCGTGGCGGCACTTGAACTGGCGCGGCAGGGCAGGCTCGACCTGCGGCAGGCGTCGGCGTTCGCGCCGCTCTATCTGAAGGCCGCGCCGTGACGCCGGGCGAATCGCTCGCGCGCGCGGTGGAGGCGGTGCTGTTCGCCAGCGACGTGCCGATGACGCCGGGCGACATCCGGTTGCACGTGGGTACGGAAGCGGAGGTGGACGCGGCGCTGGCGGATCTGGTCGAGCGCTACGCAGGGCGCGGCATCGAACTGGTCGAGCGCGGCGGGCGCTGGCATTTCCAGACCGCGGCGGATCTTGCGCACCTGTTGCGCCGCGACCGCGAGGAAAGCCGCAAGCTTTCGCGCGCGGGGATCGAGACGCTGGCGATCATCGCCTATCACGAGCCCGTCAGCCGGGCCGAGATCGAGGCGATCCGCGGCGTGCAGATTTCCAAGGGCACGCTCGACGTGCTGATGGAGGCGGGCTGGATTCGCCCGGCGGGCCGGCGCGAGGTGCCCGGTCGCCCGCTGACCTATGCGACGACGACGGGGTTCCTCAGCCATTTCGGCCTGGCCAGCCGTCGCGACCTGCCCGGCATCGACGATCTGAAGGCGGCGGGGCTGCTCGATCCGATCGACCTGGCGTTCGAGAATGCCGTGGAAAATGTAACAGAGGACGACTAGATAGCACCCGACACAAGGAGTTGGTCATGGGTGGTATGAGTCTGGTTCACTGGCTGGTCGTCGCCGTGATCGTGATCCTGTTGTTCGGGGGCAGCCGTTTCTCGAACATGATGGGCGACGTGGCCAAGGGCATCAAGAATTTCAAGAAGGGCATGGCCGAGGAGGACGAGGCCCCCAAGGAGGCCACGCGAATCGAGGCGCAGAAGGCCGCCGAGCCGGCGTTCAAGGCCGAAGCCGAGCGCACCCGCGAGGAGCGCTGATCCTGCCCCTCTCCCTCGCTGCGCGGGCGTTCTCGCCGGCGCGGGCGGACGACTGAATGTTCGATATCGCCCCTACCGAGCTTTTGCTGGTCGCGATCGTCGCGTTGCTGGTGATCGGCCCCAAGGACCTGCCGAAGGCGATGCGCTTCGTCGGGCACTGGGTCGGTCGCGCGCGTGGCGTGGCGCGCCAGTTCCGTTCGGGCTTCGACGCGATGGTTCGCGAGGCCGAACTGGCCGAGATGGAAAAGAAATGGGCCGAAGAGAACGAACGCATCATGCGCGAGCATCCGATGACGCCGCCCACGACGCCGCAAGCCGCGCTGCCGGCGCCGGATGAAGTGGCGGACGCGGCGGCGGAAGCGGGAATGCCGGAGGACCAGCCACTTGTGATGGTCGAGCCGCCGGTCGTCAGGCCGGACGTGGACCTCGCGCCGTCGCCCCCGGTCGACAAGGCGGCATCGTGAGGGACATCGACGACACCCAGGCCCCGCTGCTCGACCATCTGATCGAGCTGCGCCGCCGCCTGTTGTGGTGCGTGGCGTCGCTTCTGGTCGGCTTCTTCGCCTGCTTCTATTTCGCCAAGCCGATCTTCTCCTTCCTGATCCACCCGCTGGTGGTGGCGGGGCAGGAAAAGGTGATTTTCACCCAGTTGTTCGAGGCGTTCCTGGTCCAGATCAAGGTCGCGTTTTTCGCGGCGATGATGCTGTCGTTTCCCGTGATCGCCAATCAGCTGTGGCAGTTCGTCGCGCCGGGGCTGTACCGGCAGGAGAAGAAGGCGTTGCTGCCCTTCCTGCTGGCGACGCCGGTGCTGTTCGCGGCGGGCGCCAGCCTGGCGTATTTCGTCGCCATTCCGGTGGCGCTGAAGTTCCTGCTCAGTTTCCAGGGAGATCTGGGGGGCATCCAGCAGGAGGCATTGCCGTCGGTCGGCAATTACCTGTCGTTCGTGATGCAGTTCCTGTTCGCGTTCGGCCTGTCGTTCCTGCTTCCGGTGTTGCTGATGCTGCTGGAGCGGGCAGGGATCGTCACCCGGAAGCAACTGGTCGGCGCACGACGCTATGCGATCGTCGGGGCGTTCGCGATCGCCGCCGTGCTGACCCCGCCCGATGTCGGATCGCAGCTGCTGCTCGCGATCCCCTTGTGCCTGCTCTACGAGATCGCGCTGATCGGTATCTGGTTCACCGAACGGAAGCGGGCCAAGATCGCCGCGAGCGAGGCCGCGGCCGACGCGACATAAGCCAACGGGCGACGCGCCCAATCGACGCGCCGCCCGTCCTAAGGTGCTGCGGGGTTACTTCGCGCCGTCGGCGGTCTTGGCGACGGTATTGCCCGCCGACGCGACGTCGCGGCCGACACCCTCGACCGTGTTGCACGCGCCGAGCGCCAGGGCACCGGCCAGCGTCAGGGCAGCAACGAACTTGCGCATGATCTCACTCCCAACATGGTTGCGCGCGAACAAGCGCGCGACGGGCATTTTCGTTCCGCTGCGCGAGCTGTCGGAGGTGTGGGAGCTATCATGCCGGGCCGGAATGAAATTAGGCCCGGACGCGCCACCGGGGGGGAGGGGGTAGCGCTTCCGGGCCCATGTCTTGGATAGCGAGAGCGGGGGGGCAAAATTTCACTATCCGCACTGCATAACGACGCATGGGGCGCCGGGTTCCGCAGCACACCGAATTTTTCGTGGGTAGCGGAACCGGTCAGTCGCGACCCGTCACCGCGATCTCAATCTCGAACGCGCCCACCAGCGGATCGTGGAACAGCTTCGAGCGCAACTGGCGCGACAGCCCCTCTATCACCCGGCCATAGCGGGTCGCGAGCAGACCGCGGATATCGTTCCCTTCCACCAGCGCGGGCGAACTGAGGCGCAGCACGGCGCGTTCGGGCGTCGCGGCGGATGTCAGCGAGATGCGGGCCGGCACGGTCGGGCCCGTCGCCATCGCCAGTTCCATCAGCTCGGTCAGCAGGAAGGACACCGCCACCGCCGTGTCCTGCGAGGCATAGAAGGGCTCGATCTCCAGCGTCACGCCGACGCGGGTTCGCGGCTCGACCGCGCCGGCGCGGATGCTGGCGACGAGTTCGCCGAGAACCGAGCGCAGGTTGAGCCCGCGATTGACCTCCATCTCCGCGAAATGGTGGCGGTGGACGACCGCGAGCGCATCGACCCGGCGCTGAATCGAGGCGTAGGCGGCGGTCACGTCCGGGTTGTCCGCGGCACTGCGCGCATGGAAATTGATGAGGCTGGCGATAACCTGCAGATTGTTCTTGACGCGGTGATGCACCTCGCGGGTGAGCCTGGTCTGGCGCACCAGCCCGTCGGCCAGGTCGCTTTCGTGTGCCACGACGGTGCGACCGAGCGCGAGGAACGCCTGATCGAGCTCGCGAATTTCCTGCGCCGGCACACGGCCGATCGAGATCGCCTCGAACGGCGTTCCGGGCTGGTAAAGCTGGACGCTGCGGCTGAGCCGGCGAAGCGGACGGATCAGCAGGCGATCGACGACGAACCAGCCCACCGCTGCCGCGACCAGCCACATCAGGAGCGGCAGCAGCATCGCGATCAGCGCCGGCGAGGTGATCGGCGCGGCGGGCATCTCCATCTCGAGTGCGAGCCCCTCGATCCCGATCGGCTCGACGATCGAATCGCGGCGGGCGAGCGGCGATCCGTCGAGGCGCCTGAGGTAGAGCGCAGCGTCGTCGCCACGCAGTCGCGCGGAGAATTGCGGGATGAAGCCGCTGGGTCGCCCGACCTCGGCAAGGAAGGCCGTCGGGAAGAAGGCAGCGGCCCGTGCCGAGCCGGTCGAGCCCGCGATCGCCAGTGTCAGCCCGCCGGCGGGATCGACATCGATCACTATCCCCGACTCGCCCGGCGAAACGGCCGCGCCGAGCGCCGTGCCACACCGCAGGTTGCCCGCCGCGTCATAGACGCCGAATGCGCCGCCGGCGGTTATGTCGGGTGCGAAGACTCCGCGCACGCGCGCGCAGGCCAGGCGATCATCGGGATCGCTCTCCACCGCCTCCAGCGTCGAGCGCAGCGCGTTCATGTCGCCGACGAGTTCGATGGTGAGCGTTCGGGCGCTTTCCGCCGCGGCGACGCGCAGGCGCGTGCGATTCTCGACATCGGAGGCGCGCGTGGTCTGATAGGCGGCGAAGGTGATGATGAGCGCAAAGGGCAGCAATGCGGCGCTCAGGATCGCGAACAGCTTCGCGCCGGTAGGCAGTCGGGCGAAGGCAGCGGCGATCGGTCGCCGCGATCGCGTCTCTGCTGGCGCGACCACCGCGGGGCCGGCCGTCGTCAGCCGAGCTTCTTCAGGAGATCAAGCATCTCGTCCGGGACGGATTCGGATACCGCATCCTGATAGACCGCCCGCAGCGCGTCGCCGACGTTACGGTCCTGGGCGCCGATCTTGCTGGTTCTGGCCGGGCGAGGCACCTTGTCTTCAACCTTCTTGGAAACCACCGCGCTCCCCCTGGCGCCCGGCGCGCCGGGACGTTTCGACTTCAATAGACACGCAGCCCGTAAGCACGGCTGCGCGAAGCCGTCCACAGGCATCGGGATGCACCTATGACACGGCTTCGGAACGGCGATGAAACCAAAGAGCCCGTCGTTTGTTCCACAGCGCAAGCAATTATCGGGGAGGGGGCATTCCGCACACCTCCGGGCGATTGCAAATACGGGTCGCGCGCACCACACCGGGCGGCGACGCAACAGGAGTATCGACCGGACATGTCGCTTGGACAGCAGCTTTCGCCGCACCTTCCCTTCCTGCGGCGCTATGGACGCGCGCTAACCGGCAGCCAGTCGCATGGCGACCAGTATGTCCGTGCGACGCTGGAGGCTATCGTCGCGGCGCCTGACGAATTCCCCCGCGACGTCGATCCGCGGCTTGGCCTGTACCGAACCTTTCAGGCGATCTGGAGCTCGACCCATGCCGACAACCGTCCTCTGCCCGAGGATGGCGAGGGGAGCGACCAGGAGGCGATCGCCCGCGCCCGGCTGGCCCGTGTCGCGCCGCTGTCGCGGCAGGCGCTTCTGCTGACCGCGATGGAAGGCTTTTCGACGGAAGATGCCGCCTATCTGATCGATTCGACACCCGAGACGGTGGACGAACTGGTCGCCGACGCGCTGGCCGAGATCGACCAGCAGACCCGCGCGCGCGTGCTCATCATCGAGGACGAGCCCATCATCGCGATGGACATCGAATCGATCGTTCGTGACCAGGGCCATGAAGTGACCGGCGTGGCGGTAACCCGCGACGAGGCGGTCGCGCTGGCGATGGAGGATCGCCCCGGCCTGGTGCTGGCCGACATCCAGCTGGCCGACGACAGTTCCGGGATCGACGCGGTGAAGGACATTCTGGCCGAATTCAACGTGCCGGTTATCTTCATCACCGCCTTTCCCGAACGGCTGCTGACCGGTGAGCGGCCCGAGCCGACCTTCCTCATCACCAAGCCGTTCCAGCGATCGACGGTGAAGGCGGCGATCAGCCAGGCGTTGTTCTTCGACGAATCGACCGTGCCGGCGGCGTAAGAAATTACGGACCCAAAACGGTTCTGGGGGGTTGAGGCGATATGTCGAACCATATCGATTCCGAAGGCCATCAGCATATCGACACGGAGGATGCGCGCGCCGGCGCGACCCCGGGGATGACGCGATACATCCTCGCGATGTCGCTCACGCTCGTCGTGATCGTCTTCGCGCTGATCTATCTCCTCACCTGACTCTAGTGGGAACAGCGCAGTTGCTCGCTTTTGAGGGCGCCTGCGCTATCATCCCGACGCCTCCCGATCGGATTGCGATGACCAACAGCGTGCCTGACGACGACGATGACGCCGAGACCCCGGAGGTCGTGCCGCACGTCGCGCTCAGCGATCCAGAGTTCAAGATACAGCTCGGCCAGGTGATCCCTCACCTGCGCGCGTTCGGCCGCTCGCTGTCGGGCAATCGCGACCTTGCCGACGATCTGGTGCAGGAGACGCTGCTGAAGGCGTGGGCTGCGCGCCAGAGGTTCCAGGCGGGCACGAACATGCGCGCATGGACGTTCATCATCCTGCGCAACCTGTACCTCAGCCAGATGCGCCGCGCGCGTTTCAAGGGCGAGTGGGACGATCTGGTCGCCGATCGCATCCTGGCGGCGCCAGCCAGCCAGGATCGTCACGTCGAGTTGACCGACATGCAGCGTGCGCTGCTCCACCTGCCGCAGCCGCAGCGCGAGGCGTTGATTCTGGTCGGCGCGGGCGGCTTTGCTTATGAGGAAGCGGCGGAAATCTGCGGCGTCGCGGTCGGTACGATCAAGAGCCGCGTCGCCCGCGGGCGCGTCGCGCTCGAATCGATCCTGAGCGAAGGGCGCCTGCCGTCGCGGCGCGAGCATGATGCGGGCGAGAAGAGCGCGCTCGACACGATCATGGGCGAGGTCGAGGACCTTAGCCGCGACCGGTTGCGCTGACGCCGCGCCGCTATCTGCGGACGCGGGCGTCGAGCTTGTCGAGCAACTGGACGAATTCGTCCGGCATCCCGCCCGATCCGCGATAGGCATCGCGCAACGCGTTCCCCACCGCGTCACCCATCCGCGCGGCGACGACATATTGGGGCGCGACCTGATTTTGCGAGGTACGTGTCATGCGGCTGTAACTCCCAAGCCGGGGGATTGTTGCTTGACATCGCGCCCGGCGTGATGCGGTCAGCGGCGATGGACGCCGAGAACAGCATCGCGGGGGCGATCGAGCGCGCGGAACGCGAATCGGCCTTTCTCGCCAATCTGATCGCGCGCGAACCTGACGTGGTGGCCGACATGCCGCGCTGGCTGGCCGATCCGATGGCGGCGGCGGTGCTGCCGTCCGACATGCCCGTCGCGCGGGCGCTGCGGCTGGCGCGGCGGCGGCTGGCGCTGATCGTCGCGATCGGGGACCTGAGCGGGACGTTCGACCTGACGCGGACGACGCGCCTGCTGACCGATTTCGCCGACTGGGCGCTCGACGCGGCGATCCGCGCGGCCATCGCCGAGCGCGGCGGCGCGGGCGAGGCGAACGGGCTGGTCGCGATCGCGCTGGGCAAGCAGGGCAGCGGCGAGCTCAACTATTCGTCCGACATCGATCCGATCCTGCTGTTCGACCCCGCCACGTTGCCGCGCCGCGAGCGCGATGACCCTGAGGAAGCGGCGGTGCGGATCGGGCGGCGGGTGGTCGAGTTGCTGCAGGCGCGCGACGGCGACGGCTATGTCTTGCGAGTGGACCTCAGGTTGCGTCCGTCGCCCGAGGTGACGCCGATCGTCCTGCCGGTCGAGGCGGCGATCACCTATTATGAATCGCAGGCGTTGCCGTGGGAACGCGCCGCCTTCATCCGGGCGCGCAGCGCCGCGGGGGACATGGCGCTGGGCGAGGGCTTCCTTGCCGCGATCCGGCCGTTCGTGTGGCGCCGCAGCCTCGATTTCGGGACGATCGGCGAGATTCGGGGGATTTCGCGCCGAATTCGCGACCATCACGCACAGGGGCAGGCGTTCGGGCCAGGTTTCGACCTGAAGCGCGGGCGTGGCGGCATTCGCGAGGTCGAGTTCTTCGCGCAGATCCACCAGTTGATCCACGGCGGGCGCGAGCCGGCCTTGCGCGCGCCGGCGACGCGCGATGCGTTGGCGGCGCTGGCGGCGGCAGGGCGGATCGACGAAGGCGACGCGGCCGCGCTGGCGGATGCGTACACGCTTTTGCGGACGATCGAGCATCGCACGCAGATGATCGACGACCGCCAGACGCACATGCTGCCGGCGCAGGGCGAGGCGCTTGACCGGGTCGCGCGGCTGCATGGCATGGCGGACGGAGCCGACGTGCTCGACCTGCTGCGCCCGCATGTCGAACGGGTCGGCCGGGTCTATGACGCACTGGACGGCGAACCGGCGTCGCGACTGGCGGTGAGCGCCGAGCCGCTGACCGACGAGCTTGTCGCACGCGGTTTCGCCGACAGCCAGGCCGCGGCCCAGCGGATCGCGGCGTGGCGACAGGGGAGCTATCCCGCGCTGCGCAGCGCAGCGGCGCAGGATGCGCTGGAAGCGGTGCTGCCGGCGCTGATCGCCGCGCTGGGCGAGGCGCCCGACCCGCAGGACGCGCTGATGCGGCTCGATGCGATGCTGGCGAAGCTGCCGTCGGCGATCAACGTGCTGCGGCTGATCGCTGCGCGGCCGGCGCTGCTGGCGCTGCTGACCACGATCCTCGCGCACGCCCCGACGCTGGCCTCGGCATTGGGGCGCCGTGCGAACCTGCTCGACGGGCTGATCGACGCCTCCGCCTTCGACCTGCCGGGCGATGTCGCGACGATCGCGGCCGAGATGCACGATGGCGATGTCGGCACCGATTACCAGCGCCTGCTTGATCGCGTGCGCGACGTCGTGGCCGAAAAACGCTTTGCGCTGGGTGCGCAGATCGTCGCCGGGCGCAGCGATCCGCTGGCGGTATCCGCCGGCTATGCGCGGGTGGCGGAGGCCGCGGTGCAGGTGCTGGCGAGCGCGACGGTGAACGAATTCGTCGTGCGACACGGCCGGGTGCCGGGCAGCGAACTCGTCATCCTGGCGCTGGGTCGGATGGGCGGCGCGGCGCTGACCCATGCGTCCGATCTCGACCTGATCTATCTCTTCACCGGCGATTTCGCGGGCGAATCGGATGGCGAGAAGCCGCTCGGCGCGGTGCTCTACTACAACCGGCTCGCCTCGCGCGTGTCCGCCGCGCTGTCGGTACCGACCGCGTCGGGCCCGCTGTACGAGATCGACACGCGGCTGCGGCCGTCCGGTGCTTCGGGGCCGCTGGTCGTCTCAATCGACGGATTCTCGCGCTACCAGCGCGAGAGCGCGTGGACGTGGGAGCATATGGCGCTGACGCGGGCGCGGCCGATCTTCGGCTCCGTGGCGGCGCGGGCCGAGGTGCAGTCGATCATCGACGGCGTGCTGGCGGGCGACCGGCCCGAACGCGATATCGTCGCCGACGCCACCGCGATGCGCGCCGACATGGCCGGGCACAAGCCGCCGCGCGGCCCGCTCGATGCCAAGCTGCTCGAAGGCGGGCTGGTCGACCTGGAGTTCGCGGTGCATGTCGTGCAACTGGTCCACCGAACGGGTTTCAGCCCCTATCTCGACGTGGCGATCGATCGGCTGGCCGAGGCGGCTCTGCTGCCGGGCGCGATGCGGGGCGCGCATGATTTCCTCACCCGCCTGCTGGTCGCGACGCGGCTGGTCGCGCCCGACGCCGAGCCGCCGGGGGAGGCGACCCGCGCGCTGATCGCCCGCGCGCTCGACCTGCCCGACTGGGATGCGGTGCTTGCGTGCCTGGACACGACGCGCCAACAGGTGCGCGTGGCCTGGGCCGCGACGATCGGAGCTGCGTGAATGACCGAAGGCGATGCGATCCCCGACCTGACGCTGGAGGGCGCGGACGGCCCGGTGCGACTGGCCCATTATCGCGGGCGGCCGTTCGTCCTCTATTTCTATCCCAAGGACGATACGCCCGGCTGCACGCGCGAGGCGCAGGATTTCTCGGCGCTGGCCGATGCTTTCGCCGTGGCCGGGGTTGCGCTGCTCGGTGTGTCGAAGGATCCACCGGCGAAGCACGCGAAATTCGCCGCCAAGCACGACCTGAAGATCCCGCTCGCCTCTGACGACGAGAACGGGACGGTGCTCCAGGCGTTCGGCGCGTGGCAGGAAAAGAGCCTGTACGGGCGCAAGTACATGGGCATCGATCGATCGACCTTCCTGTTCGGGGCCGATGGCGGATTGGCGAAGGCGTGGCGCAAGGTCCGCGTGGCGGGCCATGCCGAACAGGTGCTGGCGGCCGCGAAGGCGCTGTGACGAGCGTCGCCGCCGCGATCCGCGCGGTGCTGGTCGAGGGCGATCCGGTGGAGAAAGTGCGGCGTGCCCGCAAGGCTGCGCGCGACTGGCGACTAGGCCGGCTGGACTTCGCCTTCGATGTTGCGATGCCGGACTGTCCGGCACGACCCGTCGAGCCGGAGCTGCTGCCGCCGAAATATATGCCGAAGCGGCGCAAGGGCGGGTCGGAGCGCGGGCGAATTGCACTGATCCACGCGCTGGCGCACATCGAGTTCGTCGCGATCGACCTGGCGTTCGACATGGCCGGGCGGTTCGGCGCTGGATTTCCGCGCGGCTTCACCGACGACTGGCTGGCGGTCGGCGCGGACGAGGCGATGCATTTCGCATTGCTCGACAGGCGGTTGCGCGCGCTTGGCAGCCGGTATGGCGCGATGCCCGCGCACGACGGGCTGTGGGAAGCCGCGAGCGAGACGGCCGGCGATCCCCTGGCGCGACTGGCCGTGGTGCCGATGGTACTCGAAGCGCGCGGACTGGACGTGACACCGGCCACGCTCGCACGGTTCGAGGTGGTCGGCGACGAGCCCGGCGCGCGCATCCTGCGCCGGATATTGAGCGACGAGGTGCGCCATGTCGCGGTGGGAGCCAGATGGTTCCGATGGCGCTGCGATCAGGCTCGAATCCCGCCCGTGGCGACGTGGCAGACCCTGGTTTCGCGGCATTTTCACGGGGCGCTCAAGCCCCCGTTCAACGACTCGGCGCGCGAGGCTGCCGGTCTGACGCGGGATTTCTACGCTCCTATTGCCCTTCCCTGACCACCCCCGCATCAATCGGTCGTCCTGAAGCGGAGGGGGCTCCTCATCGGGTCGTGTTTTTGAATTTTGCTCGTTCCACGCGGGGTTGGGGCGGGTTTTGCCGGTTGCGGGGATCGATGATCACTTCCGTTCTTGCCAAATTTTCGGGTTCCGTCGCGCAGGCGGTGACGGCCGGTGCGGGCGCCTTTGCCCTGCTATTTTCCGTCTACGGCGTGCCGCAGGCCGCGACCGGCATCGTCGGCTCGGGCGCTTCCGTCGAGCAGATGCGCGGCGAGGTGTCGTGGACGAACGCCGACGCCGCGGCGATGAAGATCGCCGCCCACCAGCGCGTGTCGGCGGACCGCTATCTGTCGACCGTGAGCGGCGGCATGGGCGGCCCGTTCGAAGCGGCCCCCGCCGCCGGCGAGGCCGGCACCACCGACGCGGCCAGCGACGCCCAGTTCCGAGCGCTGTTCCAGACCTGGAAGCAGCTCGACACGGCAGAGCAGACGGTGATTTCCATTCCGTCGATGCAGCCGGTCAACAACATGACGCTGACCAGCACGTTCGGCGTGCGCACCGATCCGTTCCGCGGCGTCGCCGCGATGCACGCGGGCATCGACATTCCGGGGCCGGTCGGCACGCCGATCTATGCCACCGCCGACGGCATCGTCGGCCGCGCCGAGCGCGCTGGCGGCTATGGCAATCTGGTCGAGCTGAATCACGGCAAGGGCATCGAGACGCGCTACGGCCATCTTTCGAAAATCCTCGTCCAGCCGAACACCCGCGTGCGGCGCGGGCAGTTGATCGGCCTGATGGGGTCGACCGGCCGTTCGACCGGCAGCCACCTGCACTATGAGGTCCGCGTCGATGGCCGCGCGGTCAATCCGACGCCGTACATGCAGGTTGCCGACACGATGCTGTCGATCCAGGATCGCGCGCTGAAGGCACAGCAGGTCGCGGTGGGCGGCCCGGCCGATCGCTGATCCGGCGGTTGCCGCCGTCCGGCATCGGCCCTATCTGACCGGTATGGCAACCATCGCCCAGCCGGATATCGCCCTGACCCCGTCCGCCGCCGCGCGCGTCGCGACGATCGCGGAGCGCCAGCACAAGCCCGCCATCCTGCGCCTTGCGGTGGATGGCGGGGGCTGTTCGGGCTTCCAGTACAGTTTCGCGCTCGCCGACGCCCCCACCGCCGACGATGTGGTGGCGGAGACCGACGGCGTCCGGCTGGTCGTCGATCCTGTCAGCCTCGATCTCGTCCGCGGGGCGAGCGTCGATTATGTCGAAAGCCTGGGCGGCGCGGCGTTCCGCGTGACCAACCCCAACGCGGAATCGGGCTGCGGCTGCGGCTCCAGCTTCTCGATCTGACGCGCCAGGGGAGGATTTTGGCGTGAAGATCGTCAGCTACAACGTGAACGGCATCAAGGCGCGCCTGCCGCGACTGATTGAGTATCTGAACGAGGCGAAGCCCGATGTGGTGTGCCTGCAGGAACTCAAATCGGCCGACGAGGGCTTCCCGGTCACCGACATCGAGGCCGCCGGATATGGCGCCGTCTGGCATGGGCAAAAGGGCTGGAACGGGGTCGCCATCCTGGCCCGCGACGCCCAGCCGGTCGAGCGGCAGAAGGGCCTGGCCGGCGAGCCCGAAGACGAGCACAGCCGCTATATCGAAGCTGAGGTGGCGGGCGTGGTGATCGCGTCGATCTACCTGCCCAACGGCAATCCGCAGCCGGGCCCCAAGTTCGATTACAAGCTGCGCTGGATCGGTCGGCTGGCCGATCGCGCCCGCGGACTGCTGGCGGAGGAAATGCCGGTGGTGCTGGCCGGAGATTACAACGTCATCCCCAACGACGACGACACATTCTCTGTCCGCGCGATGGCCGACGATGCGCTGATGCAGCCGGAAAGCCGGGCGGGGTATCGCGCGCTGCTGGCCCAGGGATGGACCGATGCGTTGCGCACCCGGTTTCCGGCCGGGGGGGTGTGGACTTTCTGGGACTATCAGGCCGGCGCCTGGCAGCGCGACGCCGGGTTCCGCATCGACCATCTGCTGCTCAGCCCGCAGGCGGCCGATCGTTTCGCGGACGCCGGGGTCGATCGCGAATATCGCGGGCGCGAAAAGGCCAGCGATCACGCGCCGACCTGGGTACGGCTTCGGTCCGCCTCGTGAATCGCGTTGTAAGTCGGCGTTAAACCGCGAGTGCGAAGCTTTGGTGTGATCCGCCGCACCTTGGCGGATGGTACCACGGGCGCTAACACTAAAGCATTGATATCTAACGTTCCGAGTGTGTGGCACGCTTAGTGCACTGCTACACGTGACGGGCAATGTTCGCCCGTTTCGTTCGGGAGGAAGAGATCATGAAGACGCTTGTGATGACCGCCGTTGCCGCTGCGGCGCTGACCGTGGCCGGCACCGCATCCGCGTCGCCGACTGTCGCCGTCCAGCAGGCGACCGCCGAAGCTGGCAAGTCCGACGCCGAGGTGAAGGAGAAGGTCTATTGCGTGCGCACGACCATTTCCGGTTCGCGCATGCCGCAGAAGGTGTGCCGCACCCGCAAGGCGTGGCAGGCACAGGGTTTCGACCCGGCGGCGCCCAACGGCTGATCGCGACCACAATGGCGGGGCGGCGGATGCGCCGCTTCGCCGGTTGCCCGCTGCCAGCCAAAGCCTCGACCATTGGAGTTGAAACACCGTGTTCCGGCGAAGAACGGAACCTTGGCCGCCGGAGCCTGTGATCGCCAACGCTCCGGCCTTTGCCGGAGAGCCGGCCCGATTCAGGGCGGCTGGATCAGATTTTACAGCGCGCGTGCGTAAATCTGGTAGATCTTGTTGACTTGGCTATCGATCGTCTCGGCGATCGACCGCATGCCCTGGTTGTCGTCCAGCACCCAGCCGATCTCGCCGCGCGTGGCGCCATAGCGTTTCAGGGCGGCGCGGCGGATATATTCGATCATCATGAAGGCGAGCTGGCCGGCGAGGCGCGAGGACTGGAGTTCCTTGACGACGCCCATCAACGGCACGCGCATCGTCCGCACCTTCGGCCGGCGGAGCCACAGCAGCAGTTTTGCCCAGCCGAAGGGTAACAAATTGCCCTTCAGCGGTTTCAGCGCCTCGTTCAGGTCGGGCAGGGTAATCATGAAGGCGACGGGCCGCCCATCCAGTTCGGCGATGCGGATCAGGTCGTTGAACACGATCGGCTTCAGCTTGACGCCGATATCGTCGATTTCCGGCGGGGTCAGCGGCACGAACCCCCAATTGTCCGACCACGCATCGTTGAGGATGTCGAGGATGATCGCCGCTTCCTCCTCGAACCGCGACTTGTCGACTTCGCGGATGCGGATGCTGTCGTTACGCTCGCCCGACTGGATGATGCGCTGGACGATCTTCGGGAAATCCTGGGTGATGTCGAGGTCGTAGGTCATCAACCGCTTGACCGGTTCGTAGCCGGCACCCTCGATCCAGCCGCGATATTCGCGCTTGGCATGGCCCATCATGATCGTCGGCGGGTGATCGTACCCCTCGATCAACAGGCCGGGTTCCTCCCAGATAGACATCGAGATGGGGCCGAGCGCGCGCGTCATCCCCTGGCCGCGCAGCCAGTCCTCCGCCGTCGCGACAAGCTTCGCGGCGACCTCGCCATCGACCGCGTCGAACAGGCCCCATTGCCCGGTACCGGGACCGAACCCCTGTTCGACCGGCATCGTCAGCGCCAGCGTGTCGATATGGGCGGAGATGCGTCCCACCGCCTTGCCGTCGCGCTCGGCCAGGAAAAGCTGCGCCTTGGCGTGGCTGAACCAGCCGTTCTTTTCGGGCAGCAACAGGCCCAGCGCCTCACCCTTCAGCGGCGGCACCCAGTTGGGATCGTCGGCATAGAGGCGAAAGGGCAGGTCGGCAAAGGTCTTGTAATCGGCCTTCGACGAGATCGCGCGGATGGAAAGATCGGCCATTGGACCAGCCTTGCAGCGGGAAGACGGCGGTCGTGTGACCGGCGCGATCGATCATGGCAAGCGGGATTTCCGCGGGAGGCGGCCACCCGCCTCCCTCGTATCGCCACCAATCAGCCACTATCTTCGGGCAATGGCCAGCCCGATGGATACCACTGCCACTCTCGATCGGCGCACGGCGGGCGCCTGGGCGCTTGCCCAGCCACCGGCTCCGCGTGAACGGATCGCCGACGACAAGGCGCTGCTGCGCGCGGCGGCCGAACTGTCGCGCGATCTGGCCGCGCCCAGGCCCTGGATTTACTGGGCGGACAGCTTGGCATCTGTCGCGCTCGGCTATGCCGCGCTCGCCGGGGCGATCCTGTTGCCGCAGACCGGCCTGGCGATCCTGTCGGGCATCGTCGCGGTGTTCGCGCTGTACCGCGCGGGCAGCTTCATCCACGAAGTCAGCCACATGAAGCATGCGGCGGTGCCGGGATACCGGCTGGCGTGGAACCTGCTGGTGGGCGTGCCGCTGCTGATCCCGTCGTTCCTGTACGAAGGCGTGCACACGCTGCACCATGCGAAGACGCGCTATGGCACGGTCGACGATCCCGAATATCTCCCGCTCGCGCTGATGAAGCCGTGGTCGGTGCCGATGTTCGTGGGCGCGGCGGCGCTGGCGCCGATCGCGTTCCTGTTCCGCTTCGCCGTGCTCTCGCCGCTCTCGCTGGCGATCCCGCCGCTTCGCCGCACGATCGCCGCGCGGTTTTCGGCGCTGGCGATCAATCCCGCCTTTCGCCGCCGTGACGAAAAGGATGAATATCGCCGCTACTGGGTACGGCTGGAGATCGCGGCCGGCCTGTGGGCCATCGCGCTGATCGCACTGGTTGCAACGGGGATCGTACCGCTGAAGGCGTTCGCGATCTTCCTGGGCGTGCTGGCGGCGACGATGGTCCTCAACCAGGTCCGCACGCTCGTCGCCCACCTGTGGGAGAATGACGGCGAGGCGATGACGGTGACGGCCCAGTATCTCGATTCGGTCAACGTGCCGCCACCGGGGTTGCTGCCGATGCTGTGGGCGCCGGTGGGCCTGCGTTACCACGCGCTGCACCACCTGCTGCCGGGCGTGCCCTATCACAATCTGGGCGAGGCGCATCGCCGGCTATGCGCGGCGGTGGAAGCCGGATCACCCTATCACAAGGCGAGCTACAAGGGGCTGCCGGGCCTGCTCGGCCGGCTGGTGCGCTCGACCTTCGGTCAGCGCTGAGCGGCTATTCCTCGGTACGAACCAGCACCGCCTCGCCGACCATCGCGAACAGCAGGAACGGCGCCCAGGCGGCGAGGAACGGCGGGTAGGCGCCGAGATTGCCCATCGCCAGCGCGAAATTGTCGGCGACGAAATAGGCGAAGCCCAACGCCATGCCGATCACCGCGCGGACGAACAGCTTGCCCGAACGCGCGACCCCGAACGCCGCGACGGCGGCCAGCAGCGGCATCAGCACGGACGACAGCGGCCCCGACAATTTGTGCCACAGCGCGCCTTCCAGCGCCTTGGTCGGCCGGCCCGCCGCCTTGAGATCGTCGATCGCGACGGCAAGCGCGCGGAACGACAGGCCATCGGGATCGACCGTGGCAAGCGTGAACTGGTCGGGCCGCACGCCGGGGCCGACCTGCGTGCTCGCCAGCCGGGTCGCGATGCCGGTGGCGACGTCGAAGCGGCGGGCATTTTCGAGGCGCCATGCATCGCCGTCCAGCCGGGCGGTTTCGCCCGTGACGATGGCGGTCAGACGGCCGTCCGTGCGTTCATAGACGCTGACGCCGCCCAGCACGGCGCCGCCGCCGCGCCCCTTGATCTGGCGTGCCTGGATCAGATCGTCGCCGTCGAGCACCCAAACGTTGCTGCGGTCGCCGCGATCGATCGGCAACGGGCCATATTCGACCTTCTGCCACTGATCGAGCGTCGCGGTGGCGCGCGCAACGATCCGGTCGTTGAACGCGAAGGACAACGCCGCGATGCCCAGCGAGGCGACCATCAGCGGGGCCAGGACCTGGTGCGCCGACAGGCCCGCCGCCTTCATGGAAATGACCTCGCTGTTCTGGTTGAGCGTGGTCAGCGTGATGATCGTGCCGAGCAGCACGGAAAAGGGCAGGAAGCGCGCGACGATCTGCGGCGCGCGCAGGCCGACGTAGCGCCAGATCTCGCCCTCGCCATTGCCGGAATAGGCAAGGATGCGACCCGATTCGCTCAGCAGGTCGAGCGCCTGAAGCACGACGACCAGCGCGATCAGGATGGCGAAGGTGCGCGTCAGGAACAGCCGCGCCATGTAGAGCGTGATCGTCCGCGAAGGGAAGAAGGATGCCGCCGCGCTCATGCCGTAGCCTCCCGTCGCCGCCGGCCGGGCAGACGCCGCGCGATCGCCGACGCCAGCTTGCCGAACACCCGTTCCAGCGCGCCGATCGGCTGGCCGCCGGGGACATAGGCGATCTGATAGTACATCCAGCCGATCAGCGCCGCGAGCAGCAGGAACGGCACCCACAGGGCGATCAGCGGATCGATCCGGCCGAGCCCGCCCACGGCCTCCGCATATTGGTTAATCTTGTGATAGGTCACGATCATCACGATCGACAGGAACACCCCGAGCGCCGAGGTGGAGCGTTTGGGCGGGATGCCGAGCGCCAGCGCGAGCAGGGGCAGCAGGAACATCGTCGCCACCTCCACCACGCGGAAGTGGAAGGCGGATCGGCTGGTGTCGCGCACCTGCTGCGTTTCGCCGCGATCATGCCCCATGACCGCGAGTTCGGGCAGGGTGCGTTCGAGGTTTCGCTCCCCGCGCGGGCGGAAGCTTTCGAAGCGCGGCAGATCGATCGGCAGGTCGTGGCTGGTAAAGGTCAGCACGCGCGGCGCGACGAAATCGGGCGCGTCGTGGACAAGCGTGCCGTTGGTCAGGCGGAAGATGATGACGTCGGGATCGTCGGTACGCAGGAACTGGCCGCTGGCGGCTGTCACAGACACGCTGGTGCCGGCGATCGGGGTCGCGTGGACGAAGATGCCGTTGAGGCGGTGGCCGTCCTCCAGGCTCTGCTCGATCCGGAGCGTCATCTTGTCGCCCAGGTTGGTGAACTCGCCGACCTTGATCGACGCGCCCAGCGCCCCCGATCGCAGCTCGAACCGCAGCCCTTCATAGGCGTAGCGCGCCTTGGGCTGGACATAGCCGACGATCGCCAGGTTGAGTGCGGCGAGCACCAAAGTGTACATGTACGGCACGCGCAGCAGCCGGCCATAGCTCATGCCCACGCCGCGCAGTACGTCGAGTTCCGACGTTGTCGCCAGCCGCCGGAACGCCAGCAGGATGCCGAGCATCAGCCCGATCGGGATGCCGAGCCCGAGATATTCGGGCAGCAGGTTGGCCAGCATCTTCCACACGACGCTGACCGGTCCGCCCTCTGTCGCGACGAAATCGAACAGTCGCAGCATGCGGTCGAGGACCAGCAGCATCGCCGCGATGACCAGCGTCGAGATCAGCGGCACCGCGATGAGCCGGGCCAGATAGCGATCGATCGACTGCATGGGAGCGGGCAGGGCGGCCTTCGAGTGGGGGAGGAACGGCTATATCGGGCCGGGCGGCGCGCGCCAGCCCAATTCGCGCGTCACGCGGCGGAGCGTACCGGCTCCCCGCCAGGCGGCGCGTCCACGGCGGCCGCGACCGCCGCCTCCAGCGCGGCGATGGTATAGGGTTTGCGCAGCACCGGATAATCCTCGAATCCGGTATGTTCGGCGGCGTCGCCCGCGAAGCCGGTGACGAACAGCACCGCGACGCCGGGCAGGGCGGGCCGGAGTTCGGCGATCAGTTCAGGGCCGGTCTTGCCGGGCATCAGCACGTCGCTGAGGATCAGGTCGAACGGGCCGTGTTCCGCCACCATGGTCGCGGCGGAGAAGGGATCGCCGCAGGGGACGGGGGCATGGCCCAGATCCTTCAAGGCGTCGATCGTCGCCGACAGCACGCGGGGATCGTCCTCGACCACCAGGATACGGCGGGGGGACGGAGCGGCGCGCGGCGTGACCGGTTCGGGACGCGTCGGCAGACGCGCGGGTGCCGACGCAACGCTGGTGTCGCGCGGCAGGTAGATGGTGACGGTCGTACCCTGACCCGCGATCGAATCGATCGTGATCGCGCCGCCCGACTGGCGCACGAAGCCGAAGATCTGGCTGAGTCCCAGCCCGGTGCCCTTGCCGATCGGCTTGGTGGTGAAAAAGGGTTCGAACACCCGCTCCATCACCTCCGCGCTCATGCCGCAGCCGCTGTCGGCGACCGCGATCGTCGCATAGTCGCCGGCCGCGCACTGATCGACTTCGTGCTCGGCGAGGCGCGCGGCGCCGGTCGCGATGCGCAGCGTACCGCGCCCGTCCATCGCGTCGCGGGCGTTGACCGCCAGATTGAGTACGGCGTTCTCCAGCCCGCTCGGATCGACGCGGACGCGCCAGCCTTCGCTCCGGTCGTGCGTTTCAATGGTGATCGCATCGCCCAGCGTGCGATCGATCAGGTCGGACATGCCCGCGATCACCCCCGCCGCCTCGACCGAGGCGGGCTGGAGCGGTTCGACGCGCGCGAAGGCGAGCAGACGGCGGGTAAGGGCGGCGGCGCGCTCGGCGCCTTCCTCCGCGCTGTCGAGATGGCGCGAGACTTCGGGATCGCGGCCGCCGTGATGGCGTTTGGCGAGCTCGATGCCGCCCAGAACCACCGCCAGCATATTGTTGAAATCATGCGCGATACCGCCGGTCAGCTGGCCGACCGCGTCGAGCTTTTGCATCTGGCGCAGCTTGGCCTCGGCGACTTCACGTTCGCGTGCCTCGGTCTGGAGCTCGGTCGTTACCGTATGCACCGCGGCCTCCAGCAGCTCGACGCGCTGGCGTTCGGCTTCCGTCTCGGCATCGGCGACCGCGCGGGCCGTCTGGGCGCGCAGGGTCAGCCAGCCGAGCGCGATCGCACCCAGCACGATCGCGATGCCGAACAGCGCCAGCACCTTGGCCGCGAGGTTCGACGCCGCGATCGTCGTCTGCGCGGCGTCGCTGCGCGCCTGAAGCAGGGCCTTTTCGCGCGTGATGAAGCTTTCCAGCAGGCGGGTGATGCGGCGCAGCGAGGCGGCGTCGCGGGCGGCATAATAATGCGCCAGCGCCTGGTTGTTCTTCTTGTAGCGCGTGCTCAGCGCGATCAGCGCCAGTTCCGCGCCGCGATCGGTGTAGGCGATCCGCAGCGCGTCGATGCGCCGATCCTGTTCCTGGTTGTCGCGGACCAGCAGGTCGAGCCGGTCGATCTGCTGTCCGGCGCGGACCCATTCGTCCTGGTATTGCACGCCGATCCGCTGGTCGCCGCTGATGACGTAGCGGCCGAGCGATGCCTCCGCGCGGGCCATGGTCTCCGCCAGGCCGCGCGCGCGAAGCATGACGTCGAAGCTCTGCGATTGCAGCGTCAGCGCCCGATCGCGCGCTGTGTTCGCATAGCCGACCGTGACGATCAGCGCCGCGAGCACGCCAGCGCCCAGTGCCGCGACGATCACCATCATGATCGCGCGCCAGTGCGCGTGGACGAAGCCCGCGAAATCGGATGCGCCCCGGTCGCTCATCCCGCGCGCGACCCTACAGGAACGGGCGAATCTTGGGAAGTCGCGCTCAGCCGATCACGCCCACCGCGCGGCCGGCCGCCGTGAACATCTGCGTCACGCGGGCGATCTGTTCGGGCGTATGCTCGGCGCACAGCGAGCAGCGCAGCAGGAAGGTGCCGGCGGGCGTCGCCGGCGGCCGCGCCATGTTGACGTACAGGCCGTTGTCGAGGAGCGCCTGCCACATCGCCACCGCCTGTTCCTGATCGTCGAGGATCACGGCGATGATCGCGCTGTCGGGCGTTTCGGTGCCGAGACGGAAGCCCAGGCTCTTCAGGTTGCCGTGCAGCGTGCGGGCGTTTTCCCACAGCCGCGCGCGCTTGTCGTGCGCGGTCATCAGCTTGCGGATCGACGCGGCGGCGGTGGCGACCACCGACGGCGGCAGCGACGCGGTGAAGATATAGGCGCGGCACGCAAGGCGGATCGCCTCGAACTTCGGATGGTTCGACACGCAGAAGCCGCCCACCGTCCCGACCGACTTGGAGAAGGTGCCGACGACGAAATCGACGTCGTCCTCCAGCCCCAGTTCCTCGTACACGCCGCGACCGTTGGGGCCGTAGAAGCCCATCGAATGCGCTTCGTCGCTGAGCACCATCGCATTGTGCTTTCTGGCGACGGCGACCATTTCCCGGAGCGGTGCGATGTCGCCGAGCATCGAATAGACGCCTTCCAGAACGACCAGCTTTCCAGCCTCCGCGGGCAAACGGCCGAGACGCTTGTCGAGGTCGTTCACGTCATTGTGGCGGAAGCGGACGATGTCGGCATAGCCCTGTTTGCAGCCATCATAGATGCTGGCGTGGCTGTCGGCGTCGAGGATCACGTAATCCCCCTTGCCGGCGAGGGTCGAGATCATGCCGAGGTTCGCCATGTAGCCGGTCGAGAAGACGATCGCGCCCGACACGCCGTAGAAGTCGCGCAGCGCCTGTTCGACCTCCATATGATCCCGGAAGGTGCCGTTGAGCATCCGGCTGCCGTTGGTGCCGGAACCGAACTTCTCCAGCGCCTCGTGCCCCGCCGCCAGGACGTCGGGGTCAAACGTCATGCCCATGTAGTTGTAGGTGCCGAGCAGGATCGTGTCCCGGCCCTTGATGACCGCTTCGGTCGGCGACTTCACCTGTTCCATCACGATCGCGAACGGATCGGTGACGCCGCTGTCGAGCAGTGCCTGGCGTTCGGCGATGAGGCCGTCGAACTTCGACATCAGGTCGCGCGTTCCCGCCGGCAGCGGGGCGGGCGCGTCGGGCTGGAGGCCGGTTTCGGTCATGCGCGTCAGCCCTTCAGCTTGGCGACCGCATCGACCAGCTGGCCAACCGTCTCGATCTCGGCCTGCATGTTCATCGTGATGATGATGTCGAATTCGTCCTCGATCGCCGCGACGAAATCCATCACGGTCAGCGAATCCCATTCGAGATCGCCCTGAAAGGTCGTGGCTTCGCTGAGTGCCACGCCCTTCTTGTTGAAGGGCTCGATCTGCGCGGTGACGGTGTCGAGGATCTGGCTGCGGTCGGTCATCTGCGGTCCTTTGGCGTCGGATTACGGCGCGTATGGGGCGGCGCTATAGCAGGCCTTGGGCGCGATACCACGCCGCGGTCTCGGCCAGCCCCGCGCTCGTCTCGATGCGCGGACGCCACAACGCCGGCGGGGGGCGGCGCAGCGGGTCGGACACCCAGTCGGGGTGGCAGAAATACGAAACGCGATCGGGTGTCAGCTTGGCGCCGCCGCGCCGGATCAGTGCATCCGCGCGCGCGCCGAGATCGAGGATGCGGCGCGGGAGAGAGACGGCGCGAACCTTGCGGCCTACCGCGTCGCCGATCGCGTGCGCGAAGGCGGTGTGGCTCCAGCCGCCGAGCCGGCCGTCGTCGGGTTCGTAGACGGCGCGCGTGGCGGGCCGGGCGGCGAGCGAAAGCAGCAGGCGGGCGAGGTCATCGACATGGATAACCGACAGCCGCCCACCCGGCGGCAGCAGGGCGATCCCGCGCTTGGCCATGCGAAACAACTCGCGCATCTCCATGTCGCCGGGGCCATAGACGGCGGGAGGGCGAACGATATCCCAATCCGCGCGCGATCCGGTCACCAGTCCCTCGGCATCGGACTTGGACCAGCCATAGGCCGATAGGCCCGGTTCGCGCGCGGCCAGCGACGAGACATGGACGAAGCGATGGACGCCCGAGCCTTCCGCCGCGGCCAGCACGGCGCGTGTGCCGTCGATGTTGCCCGCCGCGAAGCCGTCGCGATCGCGTGCGTTGACCACGCCGGCCACGTGGATCACGGCGTCGGCATCCCGCACCAGTGCGTCCAGCGCATCCGGCGTTTCAAGCGATCCGGTGACCCAGTCGATCCCGTCGCGTTCCGGCTGGGCGCGGCGGGTGAGTGCGCGAACCTCATGCCCCGCAGCCACCGAAGCGGCGATCAGACGCGATCCGACGAAGCCCGTCGCACCGGTGATCGCCAGTTTCATGTCAGCGCCATGTGGCTGCGGTGGACCAGTGCCGATCGCGGGGCGTAGCCGAGGATCGCGGCGTGATCGTCGCGGCGGCGGCCGATCAGCCTGCGCGCGTCGGCGACGTCATATTCGGACAAGCCGCGCGCGATCCGGCCATCCGGCCCGATGATTTCGACGAGATCGCCGCGCGCGAAATCGCCCTCGATATCGGTCACCCCGGCCGCCAGTAGGCTCGCGCCGCCGGCCAGCGCGCGCGCGGCGCCGGCATCGACGCGGATCGTGCCGCGCGCGGTGATCCCGCCGGCCAGCCACGCCTTGCGCGCAGGGGCGGCGCGTTCGGCGACAAAAAGGGTGTGCCGCGCGTCGGTGGACAGCGGCCGGTCGATCCGGCCCGACGCGATCGCCAGATGCGCGCCCGCGGCGGCGGCGATGCGGGCGGCGGCGATCTTCGACACCATGCCGCCCGATCCCATGCCGGAGGCGGAGCGATCGTCGGCCATCGCGGCGATGCCGGCGTCGATTCGTTCGACACGCGGGATGTGGACCGCGCCGGGCTGTGCTGGGTTGCGATCGTAGAGGCCGTCGATGTCGCTGAGCAGCACGACGCCCTGCGCGCCCGCCGCCTGCGCGACGCGCGCGGCGAGGCGATCATTGTCGCCGAAGCGGATTTCAGCCGTGGCGACGCTGTCGTTCTCATTGAGGATCGGCACGACGCCAAGCGACAACAGCCGATCGAGCGTCGCCGCGGCGTTGAGATAGCGGCGGCGATCCTCGAGATCGTCGAGCGTGACGAGCATCTGCGCGGCGGTGAGCCCTTCCGCGCCAAGCACCTCGGCCCAGGTCTGGCTGAGCGCGATCTGCCCCGTGGCGGCGGCGGCCTGCGCATCCTCCAGGCTGGCGCGGCCCCCCCTGGCGAGCCCCAGCCGCCGCGCGCCCAGCGCGATCGCGCCCGAGGACACCACCGCCACCTGCTGGCCCACGCGGCACCGTTCGGCGATATCGGCAGCGATTCCCGCCAGCCATTTCCGGCGCACGCCGCCATCGGGATCGACGAGCAACGCGGACCCGATCTTGACGATCAGCCGTGCGCAATCGGTGGGGGGAAACAGCGCCATCTCGCCGGCG
This sequence comes from Sphingomonas sp., assembly GCF_035910975.1. GTDB lineage: Bacteria > Pseudomonadota > Alphaproteobacteria > Sphingomonadales > Sphingomonadaceae > Sphingomonas. The sequence continues at coordinate 875,820 of NZ_JAMHWM010000029.1, read as the reverse complement.
TCGTTAGCGCGCGCCCGCGCCCGCGCCAATCCGCGTCAGTCGCGCGCGAAAATCTCGTCGTGCGGGATGACCAAGTCCAGGGCGGGGAGGGGGACATCGACCGGATCGTCGTGCGTGACGTCGCTCCAGCCGTGGCGGGCCGTGCGCTGGACGATCCGGACCCGCTCGACCGCGATATCGACGAAGACGATCGTGTCGACACTGTCGAGCGCCTTATACTCGTCAAGCTTCACGCGAAGGTCGGTACGCGCGGTGCCGGCGGACAGGATTTCGAAGATCGCTCTGGGATCATCGAAAGCCTTGTTATCGTCATTTGCCGATCCGCCACGGTTACAGAAAACGCTGACGTCCGGGTAGCGGATAGATATATCGCTCGTCCGTGTTGCCATGTCGGAATTGTAAGGCGCGCATCCCGTCCCGCGCAGTTGGCTGCGGAGGATTGAGAAAATATTGCCTTGAACTTGGGCGTGTCGCGCTGTCCCACCCGCCATCATGCGGATGACGCCGTTGTCCAACTCAGCCTTCTTGCCTCCGAAATCGATCTGGAGGAACTCGTCAGCGGTCAGCAGGGGATAGTCGGGTTGCGTCGCCATGCGAGCGGTCTAGCAGTTCAGAAATCGCGGGCCAACAGCAACGTCTCACCGACGGGAACGCTGGTGCGACGGTTTAGAAATTGCTGTTCATCGGCAAAATGGGAGAGGCTGGTATCTTCGGCCTAAACCGGCGACCATTCCACCTCATCCTCGCCTTCGTCGTCGTCCGACACGGCCTGGTTGCTCTCGGCGATCTTCTCCAGCAGCTTGTCGAGCACCCAATCGACGCCGATGCCGGCGGCGCCGGACAGCGGGATCACCTCGCCGCCGCTGGCTTCCTCCAGTTCGGCGGAGAGGGCGGCGATCAGTTCATCGTCCAGCGTGTCGATCTTGTTGAGCGCGACGATGGTCGGTTTTTCAGTGAGATCGGCGCCATAGGCGGCCAGTTCGTCGCTGACGATGCGGTAGCTTTCCGCGACATCCTTGTCATTGGCGTCGACCAGGTGCAGCAGCACCTGGCAGCGTTCGATATGCCCCAGAAACCGGTCGCCGATGCCGGCGCCCTCGGCCGCGCCCTCGATCAGCCCCGGAATGTCGGCGACGACGAATTCGCGCTCCTTATGGCGCACCACGCCCAACTGGGGGCGGGTTGTGGTGAAGGCATAGGCGCCGACCTTGGCCTGCGCGTTGGTGACGGCGTTGATGAAGGTCGATTTGCCGGCGTTGGGCAGGCCGACCAGCCCCGCATCGGCGAGCAGCTTCAGTCGCAGCCACACCCAGGCCTCGTCGCCCGGCCAGCCGGTGCCGTGCTGGCGCGGCGCGCGGTTGGTCGAGGTCTTGTAGCTCAGGTTGCCGCGACCGCCGTCGCCGCCGCGCAGGAACAGCTTGCGCTGGCCGACCTTGGTGAAGTCGAGCAGTATCTCTTCCTTGTCCTCGCTGATGATCTGGGTGCCGACCGGCACCTTGATGACCAGATCGTCGCCGCCCGCGCCGGTTCGGTTGGAGCCTGAGCCGCCCTTGCCACGATCGGCGCGGAAATGCTGGGTGTAGCGGAAGTCGATCAGCGTGTTCAGCCCGGCGACCGCCTCGAATATGATGTCGCCTCCCTTGCCACCGTTGCCGCCGTCGGGACCGCCATATTCGATGAACTTTTCGCGCCGGAACGACACGGCCCCGCCGCCGCCGGCGCCCGAACGGACGAAGATCTTTGCTTGATCGAGAAAATGCATGGCGCGCGCTGTAGCGCTTTAGCGACGCTAAAGCGACACGAGAGCGCGCCCGGCCGGCGGAGCACCGTTCCGGCCGACGACGCGGCTTTGCCGCGGCGCAGAAAAGGACAGGGCTTCGACAGGCTCAGCCCGAACGGCAGACGGTAAGACCTACTCCCGCCGCATCGCCATCAGCCCGCGCGCAGCCAGTTCGCGCGCGCGGCCACGCGGCAGGCCCAGCGCCTTGGCCATCGCGCCACCGAGCAACGCATCGCCCAGCGCCATCAGCACCAGCTGCAGCGTCTCGTCGTGGAGTGGAAGGTCGGGGTTGTCGTGCCCCTCCACCAGTTCGTCGACCAGATCGTGGATCGCGGTCAGGATCGGGTCGAGGGCATCCTCGTTGCCCGACAGGATCATCCAACTGGCAAGCGCGCCGGCGCCACCCTGGTCGAAGGCGTCGAAGGTCAGGTCGACGACTTCCTGCGGGTTCTGGTCGCCGGCTCGGGCGCGCAGCACCGCCTCGGCGATGCGGCCGGTTATGCGCTGCGCCATCGTCGCGATCAGCGCCTTTTGCAGGCCGGCCGCCGAGCCGAAATGGTGGAGCAGATTGGCATGTGTCCGTCCGATCCGCGCGGCGACCGCCTTCAGCGTTACCGCCTGCGGGCCGAATTCGACGAGCAGGTCGCGCGCGGCTTCCAGCGCGGCGTCACGCGATGCTTCCGGCGAGAGGCGTTTGCGGATGGGAGTTATTGACATTTGTGTAAGTAATGTCCAGATTCCGTCCGAGACTGGAGGAAATTGGCCGTGAACGCAAAGACTCCCGCCGACCTGATCATCACTCCGCGCGATTTGCGGTTCGGGCGCGACGGCACGTATCGGCGCTGGTGGCTGAACGACGATCCGATCGCCACCGCCTTCTACAACGCCCTGTCGGTGACTTTCCCGAAAGGTGAGGGCTTCTTCATCGATTCGGTGCGCAAGTTCCGCGAGGGCACGCCGCCGCGCCTGGAACGCGAGATCAATGCCTTCATCAAGCAGGAGGTGATCCACAGCCGCGAACACGTCGCGTTCAACCGGCATGTCGTCGATCAGGGCTATGACATCCGCCCGCTCGATGCCGAGGTGGATCGCGTCCTGGCCATCGCGAAAGGGCGGCCCGCGATCGCCAGCCTGGCCGCGACGATGGCGCTGGAGCATTTCACCGCGATCATCGCGCACGAACTGGTTGCGAACCCCGCGCATCTGGCCGGCGGGGATGCGCAAGCCGCGGCGCTGTGGCGCTGGCACGCGATCGAGGAGATCGAGCACAAGGGCGTCGCCTATGACACCTGGCTGCACGCGACGCGCGACTGGTCGCGGTTCACGCGCTGGCGGATCAAGGCGCTGGTGATGCTGATCGTCACCGCGCGGTTCTTTGCCGGGCGTACCAAGGGCATCTTGGAACTGCTGCGGCAGGACGGGCTGACCGGGGCAGGGGTGAAGTGGCGCGTGTTCAAATATGCGTTCGGTAACCCGGGGATGGCGCGCAAGGTGCTGGGGGCGTGGCTGGCCTTCTTCCTGCCGGGCTTCCACCCATGGAACCACGACGATCGCGCGCTGATCGGCTTGGTCGACAGCGAATATGAGGCGGCCCGATTGGCGGCGTGATCCCAGATCTGGGCGCCGTCATTCCCGCGAAGGCGAGACTCCATCCTGGCTGACGTCGCGACTCGGTCGCGACGTCAGCCCCAATTCTATCCCCGCCTCTGCGGGGATAACGGTTTTAAGGCGCAGGCTTTCGTCACGCCGCCATGCGCGGTGGTTCGACGTCGCCGCCGCCGTCGAGCGCAATGGCATAGCTGGCGCTTGCCACAGCGCCGCCACGCGCGCGGCTGGCTCGGTGCGAGACGCCGCCGGTCGGCGTGAACCCCAATTTGCGCAGCACCCGGCCCGACGCCGGATTGTCGAGATGATGGTGCGCCGCCAGCCGGCGATGCCCGAGGCCCCAGCGCGCGATGCCCAGCATCGCCCGCCCGGCCTCGGTCGCATAGCCGCGCCCCCAGGCCTCCGGCGTCAGCCAGTAGCCGAGTTCGTGCATATGTTCGCCGCGGTGGATGCCGCAGCCGCCGATCAGCCGGGGCGGTTCCCCGTCTTCATGCGCGAACACCAGGCACGACGCCTCGTCCGGCGCGACAGGCATGGCAAGGAAGGTTTCCGCGTCGAACAGCGAATAGGGCCATGGCAGACGGGCGAGTTTCATCGCGACGCTCTCATGCGCGATCGCTCGGGCAAGCGCTGCTGCGTCCTCGATCCAGCCGGGCCGGAGCGTCAGGCGGGGGGTGCGTGCGAACATGTCCACTCTCCTCGTCGCGGATGCGCCGGTGCCACGTTTCCGTGACACTGCGGCGACAGCCGGTTGCCATGTCGAGGGAGCAAGAAAAAAGGGAGCCGGGGCGACCCGTCTCCCTTGTTGGCTGGTTCCTGCGCGGAACCCGGGTCGCCCACGGTGGGCAACCCGTCCGGTTACCCGTTATTCGGCCGCAGCGGCCATAATCTCGACGGTCGCGAACTTTCGACCGAGCTTGCCTTCCTTGAACGCGACGCGGCCATCGACCAGCGCGAACAGCGTATGGTCCTTGCCCATGCCGACGCCGGTGCCCGGATAGACGCGGGTGCCGCGCTGACGCACGATGATGTTGCCGGCGATGACCTGCTCGCCACCGAACTTCTTCACGCCAAGGCGACGGCCGGCCGAATCACGACCGTTGCGCGACGAACCGCCTGCTTTCTTATGTGCCATCTCGAATTACTCCGTACGTCTCGGCGCGCTTACGCTTCGGTCTTCTTGGGTGCGGCCTTCTTGGGCGCAGCCTTGTTCGCGGGGGCTTCGGCCGCAGGAGCGGCTTCCACCGCCGGGGTCTCGTCGGCCTTCTTGGCCTTCGCCGCCTTCTTTTCCTCGCCGATCGACAGGATCTTCAGGATCGTGTGGTTCTGGCGGTGACCGTTCTTGCGGCGATAATTGTGGCGGCGGCGCTTCTTGAAGACGATGACCTTCTCGCCCTTCGCCTGCGCGATGATCTCCGCGGCGACGGTCAGGCCACTGACCGACTTCAGCTCCGAGCCTTCGCCCGCGAGCAGCACGTCGCCCAGGGTCACCGACGAACCGGCATCGCCGTCGATCTTCTCGACGACGATCTTGTCTCCAGCGGCAACGCGATACTGCTTGCCGCCCGTGCGCACGACTGCGAACATGGCGTTAGAACTTTCATCCAAAGCTTGTGCCCCGCGCCGGCAAGCCGGGCGGAATGAAGGGGCGCTGCTAGTGGAGGGTGGCCGCGCTGTCAACCGAGTCGTTCCCGTCGCCCGAGTGTTGCGCCGCAGCAACAGCGTGGCAGAATCCCCGCAACCCGCTGTGTTACAGCCTTGTTACGGCGCCATCGAGACATAAGCTATTGAGCAAGACCGGGTCACCACCGGCTAACTCCATCGGAGGAATATTTCATGCGCCGGACTTTGCTTGTTTCGCTCGCCTCGGTTTCCGTCATGGCACTCGCCGCGCCGGCGGTCGCGCAGGACACGCCCCCCGCCGCCAGCGAGGAAATCACCGGCGATACCGTCATCGTCACCGGTAGCCGCATCGGCGGTCGCACGATCGCCGACAGCCCGGTGCCGATCGACGTCATCGGCGGCGACCAGCTGGCGACCAGCGGCCAGACCGAGACGAACAAGGTGCTGAACCAGCTCGTCCCGTCGTTCAACTTCCCGCAGCCGTCGCTGACCGACGGCACCGATTCGCTGCGCCCCGCGACGCTGCGCGGCCTGGCGCCCGATCAGACGCTGGTGCTCATCAACGGCAAGCGCCGCCACCAGGCCGCGCTGCTCAACCTCAACGGATCGGTCGGGCGCGGATCGAGCGCGGTCGACCTGAACCAGATTCCACCGATCGCCATCGACCGGATCGAGGTGCTGCGCGACGGCGCGTCGTCGCAGTACGGCTCGGACGCGATCGCCGGCGTCATCAACATCCAGCTCGCCCGCCGCGCCGGCGTGTCCGGCTCGGTCACCTTCGGCCAGTATCGCTCGACGCAGAGCGGCGTCCGCGAGGTGCTGGGCGTCCAGACCACGGGCGGCGTGCCGAACATCCTGACGCCCGGTGGCGGTGCCGGCGACATCCTCGCGCTGAACTATGGCGAGGAAGTCGAGCGCCGCGACGGCGACACGCTGACGCTGGCGACCCGGATCGGCTTGCCGGTCGGCGATTCCGGCTATTTCAGCTTCGCGGCGCAGTTCCGCGACCGTGATCCGACCCAGCGTTCGGGTGCCGACCCGCGGCGGCAGTATCAGGTCGGCGAGAACGCCAAGGAAGTGGCGATCGACCGCTTCACGCACGGCTATGGCGACGGCAAGGCGGTCGATTACAACCTGGTACTGAACGCGGGCATGGACCTGGGCGAGGTGGCCGAGCTCTATGCGTTCGGCACCTATGGCATCCGTGACGGCATCGGCGCGGGCTTCTACCGCCGCGCGAACGACGCGCGGAATCGCGACTGGTCGGCACCGGGGGCGACGCTGCCCAACGCGCCGTTCGTGCCCTTCTATCCCAACGGCTTCCTGCCGAAGATCCAGAGCCAGATCGAGGATGTTTCCGCGTCGGTCGGCGTCAAGGGCCAGGTCGGCGGGTTCAATGCCGATCTGTCGGTCGTCTACGGATCGAACCAGCTCGATTACCAGACGATCGACAGCTTCAACGTGTCGCTGGGCGGCCTGCTTTCGCCGCGGCGGTTCGACGCCGGCGGCATCGCCTTCGGCCAGACGACGGTGAACCTGGACCTGTCGAAGAAGTTCGACGTGTCGTTCGCCTCCAGTTTCGGCATCGCGTTCGGCGCCGAATACCGCAACGAGAATTTCAAGATCCGCCCTGGCCATCCGACCAGCTATCTGGCGGGCCCGTTCCTGGCGAACGGCGCGGCGCCGGGTGCGCAGGTGTTCCCGGGCTTCCAGCCGTCGAACGCGACCGACGTCTCGCGCGACAGCTATGCCGCCTATGCGGAAATCGACGCCGAGCTGGGCGATCGCTTCACCATCCAGGCGGCGGGGCGCTACGAGCATTTCTCCGACTTCGGCAGCACGTGGAACGGCAAGCTTGCCGCGCGGTTCGAGCCGATCGACGGGATTTCGGTGCGCGGCTCGGTCTCCACCGGCTTCCGCGCGCCCAGCCTCGCGCAGCAGTTCTTCACCACCACCTCGACCAACAACACGATCATCGCGGGCGTTCCGACGCTGATCGATATCGTGACGGTGCCGGCGACCAGCCGGATCGGCACGGCGCTGGGCGGCAAGCAGCTGACGCCGGAAAACGCGCTCAACCTGTCGGGTGGCATCGCGCTCAACCCGTTCAGCGGGTTCAGCCTGACCGCCGACTATTACAACATCAAGATCGACGATCGCGTCACGCTGACCGAGAACCTGACGGGCGCGGCCGTCGTCGCCCTGCTGCAGGCGGCCGGGATCAACGGCGTCACCTCGGCGCGGTTCTTCGTCAACGGCGTCGATACGCGGACGCAGGGCGTCGATGTGGTCGGCACCTACCGTGTGCCCGATTTCGGTGCGGGGCGCTTCGTGCTGACGGCGGGCTACAATTACAACGAAACCAAGATCACGCGCCGCGCGGTGCTGCCCAATCCGACGCTGGCCGGCACGCCGCTGTTCGGGCGGCAGGAATCGTTCCGCCTGACCGATGCCCAGCCGCGCACCAAGCTGAACCTGTCGATGGACTGGGATTACGGGCCTGTCGGTTTCACGGCGCGTACCAACCGCTATGGCAGCGTGTGGACGGCGGTGAACGGCGCGCTTACCGCGCCGCTCGGCACCGTCGCGGGCGATTTCGAGCTGACCCCCAAGTGGGTGACCGACGTCGAACTGCGGGTGAAGCCGATCCAGCAGGTCACGCTGGCGGTGGGCGCGGACAATGTGTTCGACAAATATCCCGATCGCCTGCCGACCGGTGGCGCGACCGGCGCGCCGGGCTTCACGCCGAACAGCTACTTCCTGCCGTACAGCCAGCTGTCGCCGTTCGGCTTCAACGGGCGGTTCCTGTACGGACGCGTGGCGTTCCAGTTCTGACACGGGCGGCCCCGGATTGCGTGAGCAATCCGGGGACTGGCCACGTCGGTCAGCGGGGCGGCGCGAGCCGTCCCGTCTGACGGCGTGGCGGCCTGAGCCCTTCGATAAGGCTCGGGGCGAACGGGCAGAGCGGACGGTCAGCGCGCGAACCGCGCGTGCCGGCTCCTGCCCGACTTCACCACCCAGATATCGCCGAAATCCTCGTGCTTCAGGTCACCCGGCCGTGTGCCGCCGAGCTGTTCGACGATATCCGGCACCGTGTTGCTGTGGCCGACCACCAGCACCGGGCCTTTCGTGGCCTTCAACCGCGCGACCAGCGCCGGGGTGTCGCGGGGATCATAGACGATCGGTTCCAGCTTGCGCGCCGCGGTGATCGGGGCGGCGGTCTGGCGGGTTCGCCTGTAATCGCTGACGTAGATCGCCGTCAGCCGCTTGCCGCGAAACCATTTCGCAAGCGCCTCAGCGCCGGCCTTGCCCGCCGGCAGCAGATCGGGATCGCGCTCGCCGGCGGGGGTGTTCAGGTGGCGCACGACATAGGTCTGCGCCGATGCCGGCAGCGCGACGGCGACGAGCGCCAGCGCGGCCAGCGCGAGCCTCATTCGCTGACGGTGCCGGCCGGCGTGGGCTTGCGATAGTCGAGCGCCGGCTTGCGGCTGCCCAGCATCGCCTCGTACTTGAAGTCGGGTCCGCGCAGGCGGAGCAATTCGGCCTTGGCATCGGCCAGCACCTGCGGGCTGCGGAACAGCTCGGCGGCGGTCAGCGCGATCGTCTTGGCGGCGACCACACCGCCCTTGGCGCCGATCGGCGCGCCCGAGGCGGCAACCGCCTGCCAGCTGTGCGCGGGCGTGCCCGGCACCCAAGTCGCGACGCCCAGGCCCACCGTGGGCGAGACCCAGCTGATGTCCGACACGTCGGTCGATCCGCCGCCGTCGCCGCGCCAGATCGGGCCGACCGTGGCGGCGCTCTCGATCGGCTTCTGCGTCGGCAGAGTCTTCTGGATCGTCGCGGCCCAGCGGGTTTCCTCCGCAGTCCACTTCGGCGCGCCGACCGACTGGAGGTTGCGGTGCATCACCGCCGCCAGCGTATCGTTGCCCAGCATCGAATAGACGCCGCCGGTCGCTTCCCACTCATAGCTCGTGCCGGTGGCGATCGCCGCGCCCTCCGCCGCCTTCTTCACCCGCTCCATTACCGAGCGGACAATCGCCGGATCGGTGTGGCGGACATAGTAATAGCTTTCGGCGAAATCGGGCACGACGTTCGGCGCCTCGCCGCCGTTGGTGACGACATAGTGGATGCGCGTCGTCATCGGGATATGTTCGCGCAGGAAGTTGACCGCGACGTTCATCACCTCGACCCCGTCGAGCGCGGAGCGGCCCTTGTCGGGCGCGCCGGATGCGTGAGCGCTGAGCCCCTTGAAGCGGAACTTGCCGGAGATGTTGGCCTGGCTCTTGCCGACGCTGACGCCGTTCGAATCGCCGGGATGCCAGTGGATCGTCGCATCGACATCGTCGAACAGGCCGGCGCGGACCATATAGACCTTGCCCGATCCGCCTTCCTCGGCCGGGGTGCCATAGACGCGCAACTCGCCCGCCACCTTGTTGGCGATCATCCAGTCCTTGATCGCGGCGGCGGCGGTGACGCTGGCCGCGCCGAACAGATTGTGCCCGCAGGCATGGCCGGCGGCCTTGCCGGCGATCGGCTGGCGCTCGGGCGACGCGGTCTGCGCGGTGCCGGGCAGCGCGTCATATTCGGCCAGGATCGCGATGACCGGCCCCTTGCCGTTCTTGAAGCTGGCGACGAACGCGGTCGGCATGCCGGCCGATCCGGCGGTGACGGTGAAACCAGCCTTCTTCAGCTCGGCCTGGAGCAGGTTCGAACTCTGCACCTCCTGATAGCCGACTTCGGACAGGTCCCAGATCGCCTTCGCCGTCGCGGCGAGCGCGGTGCCGCGGCCATCGACGTTGGCGGTGATCCCGCTGCGCTGGGCATCGGGAAGCGCCTGCGCCTGCGCGGCGACGGGGAGGGCGAGGGCGGTGGCGGTGGCGAGGAGGAGGGATTTCATGGCGCTTCCTTTACTAGCCCTCTCCCCTTCAGGGGAGAGGGAGACTCATCGCACGCCGATTGCGGCGGCGTCGGGGCGGCGGGTGTCGGCGGCGCCTAGGAATTTGTCGCCGTCGACCATGATCGACTGGGTGCTGCCCATCGTGTTCGACGGGCGGACCTTGTGGCCCTTCGCCTCGAGCAGCGGCACGATGTCGGGCGAGAAGCCTTCCTCAAGCTCCAGCGGGGCGTCGCCGCCGCCCTGGTTGATGCGCGGGCGCTGCGCGGCTTCGGCCACGTTCAGGCCGTGGTCGATCACGTTCGACAGCACCTGCACCATCGTCGCGATGATATAGCCGCCACCGGGCGTGCCGGTGACCAGCCACGGCTTGTCGTCCCTGAACACGATGATCGGGGTGATCGTCGATCCGACGCGCTTGCCCGGCACCGGGCGGGTCGCCTTGCCGCTCTCGCCCGGCCGGCTCCACGCGAGGTTGCCCAGCGAGTTGTTGAGCAGGATGCCCGTCCCCGGCGTCACCACATGCGCGCCGTAGCTGGCCGACAGCGTGTAGGTGTTGCTGACCGCGTTGCCGTCCTTGTCGGCGACCGAATAATGCGTCGTGTCCCTGCTTTCGTACGGATAGGGATTGCCGTCCGCCACGTCCTTCGCGCCCAGCGAGCGGTCGGGCCGGATCAGCTTCGCGCGTTCGGCGGCATAGGCCTTGGACGCGAGGCCCCGTTCCGGCGTCTTCCAGTCCGGCCCGCCGCCGATCAGCTGGCGGTCGGCCGACACCAGCTTCATCGTTTCCGACAGCAGGTGGAGGTTGGCGACCGATCCCCAGCGCTGGTCCTTGACCGGGAAGGTCTCCAGGATGTTCATCGCCTGGGCGACCGACAGGCCAGAGGCGGTCGGCGGCATGTACGCGACCTTCTGCCCGCGATAGCTCGACAGGACGGGCGCGGTCACGATCGCGCGGTAATCGGCCAGATCCTGTTCGTCGAGGATACCGCCGCCGGCCTTCATCCCTGCGGCGATCTTCTTCGCGATCTCGCCCTTGTAGAAGCCGTCATGCCCCTGCGCGGCGATCACCTTGAGCGTCGCTGCGAGATCGGGCTGCTTCCAGGTCTCGCCGGGCTGGTAGGCGCTGCCGTCCGCCTTGAAGAACATCGCCATCGCGGCGGCGTCGTCCTCCATGCCCTTGCGTTGCGCGGCGTTGGCGGAGGCCTCGTCGTCGGACAACACCACGCCCTGTTCCGCCATCGCGATGGCGGGCGCGATCAGCGTGCCCCAGGGCAGCGAGCCGAAGCGCCTGTGCGCCTCCCACAACCCCGCGACGGTGCCGGGGATGGCGACGCCCTTCATTGACCAGCCTTTGGCATTGTCGAACCGGCCGTTCTCGCCCAGCAGCAGGTCCGGCGTCGTCTTGCGCCCGGCCTGGCCGTAATAATCGATCGCGAGATCGACGGCGGGTTTGCCGTCCCTGGCCGCCATGTGGATCAGCATATAGCCGCCGCCGCCAATATTGCCCGCGCGCGGCAGCGTGACGGCCAGCGCAAAGCCCACCGCCACCGCCGCATCGACCGCGTTGCCGCCCTTGCGCAGGATATCCGCACCAACCCGGCTGGCGATCACGTTCTGGCTGACAACCATCCCACCACGGCCGATGATCGGCTTGTGAATCTGGTCGTACGCAACAATGTCGCCGCCCGTGCCGGTACGGGGCGCGGGGGCTTCCGTCTCCTGCGCCGCGACCGGGGTCGCGAGCGCGAGGAGCGCGAGGGCGGCGGTGAACCGGCGCATCAGAAGGTCGAGCGCAGGTTGGCGTACCAATAGCGGGCGTAGGGCGAATAGAGCGTGCCCAGATAACCTTCGGAATGGAGCGGCGGATCCTTGTCGGTCAGGTTGCGCACGCCGAAGCGGAAGCGGTGCCGCCCTTCACCGCCGCGACGGCTGCCGAACTGGACTTGGCCGTAGAGGTTGACGGTCGTGCGGCCTTCGACCAGCCAGGCAACACCCGCCGTGTCGCGCAGACCGGTATCTTCCACATCGCTCATGTAGCTGGTGAAGCCGCCGATCTGGAACGGGCCGCTCGACCAGGTGAGCGAGCCCGTGACGCGCCATTCGGGCTTGCCGTTCTGGCGGACGAGATCGCCGGCGTCGGCGATGTTGGTCGCCGGGTTGATCGTGCCGGCGGCGCGCGCGTCGATCAGCGCCTGGATCGGCGCGGACGGGGTCAGAAAATATTTGTCGAGCTTGGCGGCGTTGACGTTGAGCACGAAGCGGCCGAGGCCGAAGTCGCGGACGCGCCAGTTGAGGCCGAAGTCGTAGCCCGAAACCGCCTGTGGCAGCAGGTTGACGTACTGATCGTTGACGAACAGCACGCGGCCCGCCGGCGTGAGGCCGGTGCCGGCAAACAGCGCGATATCATCCGCCGTCGGATCGGCGCGGATCACGTTGGGATCGGTCTTGCCCTGCACGCGCTGCAGATAGTCGTTGATGAGCGCGTTGCCTTCGCCGAACAGGCCGACGATCTCGCGCTGCTTGATGTTCCAGTAATCGGCGGTGAGCGTGACGCGGCCGATCGACTGGGCGAGGAACTCGGGCGTCAGCGCGACGCCGACCGTCCAGTTCTTCGCCTGCTCCGGCTTCAGGTTCGGGTTGCCGGCGCGGCGCGCGGTGGTCGCGAAGCTCTGCGAGCAGTTGGCGAAGCTGGCGATGTAGAGAGGATTGGTGATCGGCGTGCCGGCCGGGCCGGTGATCGTCGGCGGCTGCCGCAGGCCGGCCTCGCACCGAATCGAATCCTGGCGGGTGTTCGACCGGGTGACGAGCGTCGCGTTGACCTGTTCGAGGTTCGGCGCGCGGAAGCTTTCGGCGTAGGAGCCGCGGATGCGGATGCCGCGGACGATGTCCCACGCGCCGGCGATCTTCGGCTTGGCGACCGAACCGGCGTCGGAATAATTCTCGAAGCGGCCAGCAAGCTGGAATTCGAGGCGATCGATCAGCGGCACGTTCATGTCGGGACCGATCACCGGCACCGCGGCTTCGATATAGGCCCCGTAGACGGTGCGCTTGCCCCGCGTGTCGGGCGAGTTGCTGGTCCCGACCAGATCCGAATCGTTGACGAAACCGCTGATCGAATCGGTGAACTTGATGGTTCCATCGACGCGCGGATCGCGATCGTCGAGCTGGCTCTCGCGCCGCACCTCGCCGCCGAACGCGATGCCCAGGTCGCCGCCCGGCAGGGTCAGAAAATCGGCCTTCGACCCCTTGATGTCCCACAGCGCCAGCGTCGCCTTGCTGCGGCGCTGGGTCTTGACGCGGATCGCGTCGATCGCCGCGTGGTTCGACGGCGTGCCGTCGCGCAGCGAGGGGTTGGCGAGGTCCGCGCCGTTGAAGGGATTGTAGGCGTCGGGCGTGGCGAGGCCGAGCTGACGCTGGAGCGAGGTCGCGCTGATGCCGTCCGAGCGATCGACCACGGTCGCTTCCGAATAGAGCGCGGCGCTTTCGAAATGGATGCCCCCGAGCGTGAAGCGCAGCCCGCCGAGCAGGCGCCACTGGTCGTTCTCCACCTCGACCAGATTGGGGCCGACGTCGGAGAAATTATAGCTCGACAGCGTGACCGCGAGGCCGGCGGCCGGCGTGTTCAGGCCGGGGACGCGGTTGACCGATCCGGTCGCGCCGAACGGGTTGTAATAATTGGTGACCGGGATGACGATCGGGCCGGAAGCGAGCGTGCCGGTCGAGCTCTGGACGCTCTCTGTCGTCGCCTTGTAATAGCCGGCCTCGCCGAACAGCTCGAGGTTGTCGGTCAGGTCGTAATGACCGTTGGCGAAGAAGTTGTAGCGTTCGACCTTGGGCAGGATCGTGCGGTTGTAGGCTGCCGACGGATCGAAACGGGTGTTGCGGTCGGCGGCGGCGGTGTTGGTGCCGTCGTCGATGCAGATCGCCGCGTTCGACGGGACCGAGGCCGAGCAGCCGCCGTTGACAGTCGGTTGGATGTGGAACTGGCCCGAGGCGTTGGTGACGAGCGCGCCGGTCGTGCCGGTGCCCTGGCGGACGGCGACGTTGCCGCGCGTCTGGAACACGCCCCAGGGGGTGATCGTCGAGCGGCCGTCGAGCGAGGTCGAGCCGTCGAAGCGGGTTCCGGCGAACAGCGAACGCTTGTCGTCCGACGCGGTGTAGCGCTGGTCGGCGGCGCGCAGCATCGTGCGCGATTCGCGGCTGGCATAGACGGTGATGTTGCCGCGCCCGCCCAGGTTGCTGCCGGCCAGCAGGTTGAGGTTGGTCTCCATCATGTTGGTGTCTTCGGCGAAGCCGATCTGGCCTTCGAACTGGAGGCCCGAGAAATCCGACTGGAGCACGGTGTTGACCACGCCGGCGACCGCGTCCGACCCGTAGATCGCGGCGGCGCCGTCGCGCAGCACCTCCAGCCGTTCGATACCGAAGGCGGGGATGGTGTTGCTGTTGACCGTCAGCACGGGGACGAGGTTCTCGTTGGCGCGGCTGGTCGGGTGGTTGACGACGCGGCGGCCGTTCAGAAGCACCAGCGTGTTGCCGACGCCGAGGTTGCGCAGGTTGATCGAGCCGACGTCGCCGCGCGCCGCGTTGGAGCTGTTGGGCAGATAGTTGGACTGGAAGGTGACGTCGCCCAGCTGCGGGATCGAACGCAGCAACTCGTCGCCCGAGGTGGCGCCGATCGCCTGGAGCTCCTCCGGCCCGACAACGGTGACGGGCAGCGCCGCGGTGATCGAACTGCCGCGGATCTGGGTGCCGACGACGACGACTTCGTTGGCGGGCGGGGCATCGTCCTGAGCGGGTGCCGTGGCAGCGGTATCCTGTGGCGCGGCGTGGGCGACGGCCGGCGCGGCAAGCGCCACGCAGGCGGCGGACAGGAACAGCTCTCGCTTCGTCATGATCGATAATCCCCCAATATGCCGTGCCGACGCCTTCCCGAGGCGCGGCGTGCCCTTCGGCCCGGTCGCCCTTTTCGCGCCGGATAGGACGAGCGTCCACAGGTAACCGCTGGGCCAGCGAAATTTCCGGTCGGGCAGATGCCGTTTCGCAACACTTCATTACGCGGCGGTTATGGGGAGATGCGCTGGCGCTATGGGTCGTGGAGAGGACCGGGCGGGGCGGTGCCGGTTGCAGGAATCGAACCCGCGACCTTCGGTTTACAAAACCGCTGCTCTACCAGCTGAGCTAAACCGGCATCCGCCATGCCCCCAATGCGTCAGGTCACGCCGAACGTCCAGCCTTCGGTTGCGGCGATGGATGGTGTGAGGTCAAAAGGGTGCCGAACCTCGGGCGGTCGGACAACGGCGCGCGTCCGGGCGGAAGTGAGGATCGCGTCGGTGGCGTGGTCGCTGACGGCGCCCGCCCGACCAGTCGATCGCGACGAAGCGGGTGAAGCGGTCAGGGGCGTTCGCCGAATGCGGCACGCTGCGCCTTCTTCGCGCGATCCCACCAGGCGCGTCGGATGACGTTTTTAACGCGATCGGGATCGGCCGCGCCGTAGCGGACGAGCAGGCCGGGCCAGTTTCTATAGTGATCGGTCTGCCAGAAAATGTCGGGATCGGTCTCCAGCAGGATCGCCTTTTCGTCGTGGGAGCTCATCACGTGGAAGCTGCCGGCCTCACGGCCCGGCGACACGAATGCCTTGCCGTTCACCTTGGGACAGGGCGTGCCGTAGAAGCTTTCCATCGTTACGTCGGGCAACGCGCAGGCGAAGGCGACGACCGCGTCCCAGTCCCTCACCGCGCCGCCGCGGCGATGTCCGCGGCGAATTTCGCGATGTCGAAGCGGGCGGGGCCGGGATCTTCGCCGCGGCGGACGATGACGAGCTTTGCGGCGGGGATGACCATCACATATTGTCCGCGATTGCCCTGCGCTGCGTAGCTGCCGGCGGGCAGGCCCTGCGCCGGGCCGAAAAGCCACAGGGTGCGGCCATAGCCGGGGCCGGTCGGAGGTTGCGGGCCGCCGGGCGTGATCGAGGCGGCGACCCAGCCATCGGGCAGGATGCGCTCGCCGTTCCACACGCCGTCGGCGGCGAGGAACAGGCCGAAGCGGGCGAGGTCACGCGCGGTCGACCAAACCTGGCTGGAAAGGACATAATTGCCGCGCCAGTCGGTCTCCGCGACGGTGTGGTTCATGCCCAGCTTCGCGAACAGCGCGGGCACGAAGGCGGCGTAGGCGCGGTCGTCGGCCATGGTCGCGCGCAGGCCGCGAATGGCGAGCACGGTATCGTTGTTGGCGTAGCGATAGCGTGTTCCGGGCGTGGCGATCAGCGGCCAGCCGCCGGCCTGTTCGGTGACCGAGGCGCCGCCGAAATAGAGCGCGTCGGTGCGATTGCCGGCGGTGTCGCTGTGCAGGCCGCTCGCCATGCGCAGCAGCTGGTCGGTGGTGATCGTCGCCCGTGCATCGGCGTAAGGGAAGCTGCCCCATTCGGGGATGCGGACCGGCTTCGCCACGTCGATCATGCCGCGGTGCTGCGCGGCGCCGATCATCGCGCCGGCCAGGCTCTTGGCAACCGACCAGGTGCGGTTCGAGACGAACGGGCCGAAGCCGTCGCGATAGCGTTCGGCGACGATGCGGCCGTCCTTCACGACGACGACGCCGAGCGTCTCGGACTCCTTGCCATAGGTCGTGCGGTCGAATGCCGTGCCGACCGTAACAGCGAGCGCCTTGCCCGGCTTTGGCGCGATGCCGGCATCGCCGATCGGCCAGGGCCGGGGATCGGCTCCGGCCGGCCCGGGCGGGGTGCGGTAGCTGGTCGCCACGGGCGGAGACACCGCGCCGATCGGCAGCGTCGTGCAGCCCTTGCCCTCTGCCCATATTGCGCGGCGCGGCGGCAGCGCGTCGTCGAACGCGACGGTGACGGTGGCGCGGCTGCGTTCGACCTTCGCCGTCAGGGTCGGCACGATCGCGTCATACTGGGCATAGATGCCGCGCAGTTCGTCGGCGTCGATCTGCGCCTCGCTGCGGCCGGCGTTGAAGATGCCCGAACAATAGAGCGCGGCCTTGTATCCGGCGGCGACGGTGCGCGCGTAGGGGCTGGGACTGGCCGGCGGCACCTGTTGCGCATCAGCGGGGACGGCGAGCGCCAGCAGGCCGATCGCGAGCCAGGAGCGGGCGATCGGTTGACACGGTTGACGCCAGGGACGGGATTTTCCGGAGCGCGGTGCGGCGCGGTGCGCAGGGCAGGACGAGGGAATGCGATCGGCGGACATGGCCGCAGCAAAGCAGACGACATCCGACTTTGGAAGGGCGCTCCCATTCCGTCGTCATTCGCTTGAGACAGGTGAGATGATCCGCCGCCAGCGCGGCAAGATCGGGCAAGGCAAGGCGGACAGGCTGCGGTGGGGCGATGAAACCGCCTTCGCGTCGGTTCGGGCGCTCCGGTGTCTCATCGTGCTGGTGTAAGTAGTGCGCTTTGCTTGCCGCCGCCTGCCGATCTCGTATCACACCTGCGATACGCCTTCTTCCGCGCCATGCGCCGCCAAGTCAAGATGCGCGGCACGGGGACGGGGACATCTGCGGCGGCGCTGTGCCGCTTTCATGTCGGTGCAGAATAGAGCCCGATCCGGCGTATACTGGACACGCCCTTGTTCGAGGCAATATTTTACAATCGCTCAAGCTCTTAAGAAAACAAGCCTAAATCTTGTCGTCTCCTCATTCATTTACGGGTAATAAAGATCACGTTTAACCCGTAATAATTTCCGATTGAACGGGATTTCCATGCGCAGGGGCTTCATGACCAGAATGATCAGAACAAATCTCTTTCTTGCGCCTGCCATCCTTGTGATGACGGCTCTGACAAGTGCTTGCGGCCAAGGCGCAGCCGAAGCCGAAACAGAAAACGCGGCTGAAACGCTGTCCGAGGCCGCCGCATCCAATGGCGCGAACGTCGGCGATGCCGCCCCTGCTGCTGCCGTGGAAACGGCTCCGGCCAGCGCCCCCGCGCCAACCGCTGAGACGGTCGCGGCTCTTCCCCTGAAACATGGCCACTACGTCAATTCGGATTCGCCCTGCAATCAGGCATCAAACGCCGACATGGCGGCACTGGTGACGCCAACGGGCCTTAGCCTGAACTGCACCTACAAGAAGATCGAAAAGACAGGGACGACGTACCGGGTGACATCCGAATGCTCGGATGGCGGCGCTGCATGGGGCCGCGAGGAAGGGATCGAGACGCGGACGGACACGTATGAGATTCCGAATGAAACCAGCTTCAAGGTAACATATGACGGCGGCTCGGAACGCAGCGCGCGCTATTGCGCACCATCGAGCCTCCCCGCTTCATTCGGGTTCTGACGGCTCCTCGCGCCAACAAGTCCGACACCGCCGCGACGGCGGGAATCCATTCTGGGCGGCGTGGCGAGTCTGGCTGGCGTGGCGAGCGATCCGTGACGTCAGTCGCAATTTATCCCCGCCTTCGCGGGGATGACGATGAAGGGCGGTCAGCTCTTCGCCTGCCGCCGTTCGTCCCACCACGCCATGCGTTCGGCGACGCGCTTCTCAAAGCCGCGTTCGGTCGGCTGGTAGAAGCGCTGCGGCGGCAGATCGTCGGGCCAGTAGTTCGCGCCGGAAAAGCCGCCTTCCGCGTCGTGATCATACTCGTACCCCGCGCCATAGCCGGCTTGCTTCATCAGCTTGGTGGGGGCGTTGAGGATGTTGGCGGGCGGCATCAGGCTGCCGGTCTCCCTCGCGCTGCGCCACGCGGCCTTCTGCGCGGCATAGGCGGCGTTCGATTTGGGCGCGGTGGCGAGGTAGAGGCACGCCTGGACGATCGCCAGTTCCCCCTCGGGCGAACCGAGGAAATCATAGGCGTCCTTGGCCGCCAGGCATTGCACCAGCGCGTTGGGATCGGCCAGGCCGATGTCCTCGCTGGCGAAGCGCGTCAGCCGGCGCAGCAGGTAGAGCGGCTGTTCCCCCGCCGTCAGCATCCGCGCGAGATAGTAGAGCGCCGCCTGCGGATCGGAGCCGCGCAGTGATTTGTGAAGCGCGGAGATGAGGTTGTAATGCCCTTCGCGGTCCTTGTCGTAGACAGCGACGCGGCGTTGCAGGAATGCCCCGAGCCCGGCGGGGTCGAGCGGTTCGGACAGGTCCACCGACCAGAGCGTTTCCGCCTGGTTGAGCAGGAAGCGGCCGTCGCCGTCGGCGCTGGCGACCAGCGCCTCGCGCGCGTCGGGCGTGACGGGCAAGGGGCGTTCCATCAGCGCCTCGGCCCGGTCGAGCAACAGGCCGAGCGCGGCACGATCGAGCCGGTTGAGGATCAGCACCTGCGTGCGGCTGAGCAGCGCGGCGTTGAGCTCGAACGAGGGGTTTTCGGTCGTCGCGCCGACGAGGGTGACGGTGCCGTCCTCGACATAGGGCAGGAAACCGTCCTGCTGCGCGCGGTTGAAGCGGTGGATCTCGTCCACGAACAATAGCGTACGCTGGCCGGCGCGCGCGGCGATCTTGCCTTCCGCGAACACCTTCTTGAGATCCGCGACGCCGGAGAACACTGCGCTGATCTGGGCATAGCGCAGGCCCACGGCATCGGCGAGCAGGCGGGCGATCGTCGTCTTGCCGGTGCCCGGCGGGCCCCACAGGATCAGCGAGGACAGGCGCCCGGCGGCGACCATCCGGCCGATCGCGCCTTCGGGGCCGGTAACGTGGTCCTGGCCGACGACATCCTCCAGTCGCGCCGGGCGCAGCCGGTCGGCAAGCGGGGCGGTGTCGGGGAGGGGATCGGACGCCGGTTCGAGCCCGGCGAGGAGGTCGGCCATGCGCGGAATGTAGGGGGTGCGGGGGGTGGCGTCATCCCTGTGCGTGGCCGAACGCGCGGTGCTCCGGTGCAGGCCGGAGCGTCGGGCATGTCGATCGATGACTGCCGGCCCTCGGGCCTGCGGCGGGGCATGACAGGTTTTTTACCGAGCGGCCTTGCGCATGCTATTTCAAGATATATCTTGGAAGCATCGAAAGTCATTCAAGAGGATCATTGGAATGTTCGGACATCATCATCGCATGCATCGTTGCGGTCCCGGGCGGGGCGGGCGTGATTGGGCTCAATGGTCCGCCGCCTTCGCCTCGCATTGGGAGGAGGTGAAACGCAACGGGCGGCGGCGCATGTATTCGGGTGACGAACTGCGACTCGTCCTGCTCAAGCTGATCGAGGAGGGCCCTCGCCACGGATACGACCTGATCCGCGAGATCGAGGAGCGCACCGGCGGCGCCTATGCGCCCAGCCCGGGCGTCGTTTATCCGACGCTGACGATGCTCGCCGACATGAGCCTGATCGCCGAGCAGGCGAGCGACGACGCGAAGAAGGTGTTCGCGATCACCACCGCCGGCCAGGCCCACCTGACCGAACGCGAGGAGGAAGTCGCCGCGCTGATGGATCGGCTGGCGTCCCTCGGCACGATGCGATCGCGCAGCAATGCCAGCCCGGTGCGCCGCGCGATGGGCAATCTGCGGCAGGTGCTCCAGCACCGGCTTGGCGAGGGCGAGGTGACTCAGGATACGCTCCACGCGGTCGCCGACGTCATCGACGACGCCGCGCGCCGGATCGAGCGGCTGTGAGCGCGTCGGCGACGGCGCGCACGCCGACAGCGCATGCGAGCAGGTATCTGCAGCAGCTGTGCAAGCACTGGCAGCATAATCTGGCGGTCGAGTTCGACGCGACGCGCGGGACGGTGGTGTTCCCGCGCGACGCGCGCGGCGCGGACTGGCCGGGCGATGCAACGGTGACCTTCGTCGCGGAAGGCGACGCGCTGCTCACCCGGATCGACGCGAGCGTCGACGGGCAGCTGGAGGGGCTGAAGGGCGCGGTGGCACGGCACCTCGACCGCTTCGCGTTTCGCGAGGCGCCGCTGGCGTTCGAGTGGGAAGCGGCGGCGTGAGCGACGTGCCCTAACAGACCCACTTCCTGACCCTGCCGTCGGCGCTCAGGCGGCGGATCAGGTGGTCGTCGAGGACGAACGGTGGGCGGCCGGGGCCGTCACAGGCGGATTCCTCGTCACCCGGCCGGCATTGCCGTCGCGAGCGCGCGCGCCGCGACCGTGGCCGCCGGCAGGCGGGTCAGCGGGGGGCGGCCACCCGCAGATAGGTGTCGATCACGGCCTGGTTGATCCTGTCCCACTGATAGCCGGCCGCCCTGGCGTGTCCGGCGGCGCCGGCGGCGTGGCGGGCGGCGCCATCCTCGATCAGGTGTTGAAGTGCGTCGGCATAGCCGGCGACGTCGCGTGGCTCGACCAGCGCGCCCGTCACACCGTCGTCGACCAGCCCGACCGCGCCGGAAGCGCGTGCGGCGACGACGGGTACGCCGGCCGCCAACGCCTCCAGCGTGACGTTGCCGAACGTCTCGGTGACGCTGGGATTGAAGAAAATGTCCATCGACGCCACCGCGCGGCCAAGATCGTCGCCGGTCTGGAAGCCGGCGAAGGCGGCATCGGGAACGCGCGCGGCGAACCAGTCGCGCGCGGGGCCGTCGCCGATCACCAGCACCCTGTGATTGACACCGCGGCGCTTCAGTTCGGCGATCACCCCGGCGAAGATGTCGAGCCCCTTTTCAAGGACCAGACGGCCGAGGAAGCCGACCGCCACATCGTCGTCGCCGATGCCGAGCGCGCGGCGCCAGGCGGGATCGCGGCGGCCGGGGTTAAAGCGGGCGTGGTCCACCCCGCGCGACCAGATGCCGGTCGGCGTCGTCACGCCCCAGCCCTTGAGGATGTCGGCGAGCATCGGCCCCGGCACCACCACCGCGTCGGCGCGGTTGTAGAAGCGCGTCAGCATGGCGATCAGCGGGCGTTCGAGGAAGCCCATCCGGTAATAGCGGGGATAGGTCTCGAATCTGGTGTGCAGCGACGCGACGACCGGGATGCCGCGCGCCCGCGCCCAGGTGACTGCGCGCTGGCCGAGGAAATCGGGGGCGGAGACATGGACAAGGTTGGGCGCGAACGCCGCCAGATCGCGCCGCGTCGCCGCAGGCAGCCCCAGCGCGGCGCGATATTCGCCGCGTTTTCCCGGCAGCGACATCGACGGCACGCTGACGAGATCGCCGGTGGGGGCGAAGGCCGGCGCGTCGGTGGTCGGCGAATAGACACGCACCGTGGCACCCTGCGTGATCAGATGGCCGACGAGCAGGTTGAGCGCCTGATTCGCGCCGTCGCGGACATAATTATAGTTGCCGCTGAACAGGGCGATGCGAAGGTCGGACGGCGACATGGCGGCGCTGCCATAGCGGTGGCCGGGCGGCTTGCCTATCTTTGCGCTCAACCCCAGTCACAAGGAGCCCCCGCATGGCCGACCTCAGCGATTTCCCGATCACCCGCCGCTGGCCCGCGACCGACCCGAGCCGCATCCAGCTCTATTCGCTCAGTACGCCAAACGGCGTGAAGGCGTCGATCATGCTGGAGGAGACGGGGCTGCCCTATGACGCGCACCTGATCGACTTCGCCACCGAGGATCAGAAGTCGGACGCTTTCCTGAGCCTCAACCCCAACGGCAAGATCCCAGCGATGATCGACCCCGACGGGCCCGGCGGCCGGCCGATCGGCCTGTTCGAAAGCGGGGCGATCCTGCTCTACCTGGCCGAGAAGACCGGCCGTTTCCTGGGCGAGGGCGCGGAGGACCGCTGGCACGCGATCCAGTGGGTGATGTTCCAGATGGGCGGCGTCGGGCCGATGTTCGGCCAGCTCGGCTTCTTCCACAAATTCGCGGGCAAGGACTTTGAGGACAAGCGCCCGCGCGACCGCTATGTCGCCGAAAGTCGGCGGCTGCTGGGGGTGATGGACGGCGTGCTCGCCGATCGCGACTGGTTCCTGAAGAGCGGCTATTCGATCGCCGACATTTCCATGCTGGGCTGGGTGCGCAACCTGATCGGTTTCTACGGCGCGCGCGATATCGTGGGGTTCGACGATTTCGCACGTGCGGCCGCGTGGCTGGAGCGCGGGCTGAGCCGGCCGGCGGTGCAGCGCGGACTGCTGATCCCGTCGAAGGCGTAAGGGGGCCGCCCGAGCACCGCTCGCCGCACCGTCTGTCCCGATCCCTCCGCTTAAAGGGAGGGGATCTTGTCAAGGGGCCAGGCGCTGTGCGGCGAGATCGGGATCATAGACGAACAGCACGTCGGGGTTTGGCGGCTTGATCCCGTCCGCGATCTCCGCCGGGGCCAGCGTGCGCAGGATGTGGCGGATCGCGGCCTTGCGCGCGTCGGGCTTGTCGTCGGTGGCGACGCAGGTCCACGGCGCGGCGCTGGTATGCGTCGCCAGCAGCATCGCGTCGCGCGCGGCGGAATAGGCGGCCCATTTTTCCTGCGCGACGGCGTCGAGCGGAGAAACCTTGAGCGCCTTGAGTGGATCGCCGCGCCGCGCGTCCAGTCGCCGTCCCTGTTCGCCCTTCGAGATATCGAGCCACAGCTTGACCAGCGCGATGCCGCTGTCCGTCAGCATGCGTTCGAAATCGGGCACTTCGCGCAGGAACTGCGCCTGTTCGGCCGGCGTCGAGAAGCCGTTCACCACCTCCACCCCGGCGCGATTATACCAGCTGCGGTTGAAGATCACGAGTTCGCCCGCCGCCGGCAGGTGCGCGACATAGCGCTGGAAGAACCACTGGGTGCGTTCGCGGTCCGACGGCTTGGGCAGGGCGACGACGCGGGTGTTGCGCACCGACAGATGTTCGGTCAGCCGCTTGATGAGGCCGTCCTTGCCCGCCGTGTCGCGCCCTTCGAGTACGATGACCGCGCGGTCGCCGCCCGCCGCCATCGCCTGTTGCAGCTCGACGAGGCCGAGTTGCAGCGCCTCCATCCCCTTGAGTCTGTCGTTCGCCATCGATGTTTCTTCCGCTGTCCGTTGCGGACAGCCTATGCCACAAGCCGCGGCATGACCATCGACGGATTCGACCTGGACGGCTTCGTGGCCGCGACGCTGGCGGAGGACATGGGCACAGGCGGCGACGTGACGTCGGCGGCGGTGATCCCGGCCGACGCGCGGTTCGATGCGGTGATGGACAGCCGCGACGCAGCGACGATCGCCGGGCTGGAGATCGCGGAGGCCTTCTTCCGCGCGCTCGACCCGGGCGTCGCGATCGAAAGGCTGGTCGGGGACGGCGACCGCGTCGGCGCGGGCACCGACCTGATGCGTTTGTCGGGCAACGCGCGCGCGATGCTGACGGCCGAGCGGTCCGCGCTCAACACCGTCCAGCATCTGACCGGCGTCGCGACGCTGACGCGCCAGTATGTCGATCGGATCAAAGGGACCGGCGCGACGCTGCTCGACACGCGCAAGACCATTCCGGGCCTGAGGCGGCTGGAGAAATATGCGACGCGGATGGGCGGCGCCACCAACCACCGCATGGGCCTGTGGGACGCGGCGATGATCAAGGACAACCACGTCGCGGTCGCCGGATCGGTCGGCGAGGCGGTGCGCCGCGCGGCGGCGGCGGGGATCGGGCGGATCATCGTCGAGGTCGACCGCGTTGACCAGATCGAGCCCGCGCTGGCGGCGGGGGCGACCCACCTGCTGCTCGACAACATGGACCCGGCGACACTGCGCGGGGCGGTGATCCTGGTCGGCGGGCGCGTGCCGACCGAGGCATCGGGCGGCGTGCGGATGGAGACGATCCGCGTGATTGCGGAAACCGGCGTCACCTATATCAGCGTCGGCCGCCTGACCCAGTCGGCCCCGGCCGCCGATATCGGGCTGGATTTCAGCCCCGTCTTGCCGGACTGACCGGTTCGGCTATCCTGATCGACGAGAGCCGGCAAATGGCTCGGGGCACAAAGGGGGAGTGGGCGATGCGTCCGCAATCGATCATCTGGTTCGAGCGTCTCTATCTCGCCGCGTTCGTCGTCGGGCTGATATCGATATTCCAGACCTGGGACGTGCAGGCCCGGATGCTGGCGAACGATCCGATGGCGGCGGGGATGCCATGGCTCGCCTGGGCGACGCTTTTCGCGCGCGCGGTGATCGCCATCGCGCTCTGGTATTGCGTCGCGCGGCTGGGCAGCAACATCGCGCGCTGGATCGTCGCCGCGCTGGCGGTGTGGGGCGTCGGCCTGCTTGCGGTGCTGGGCTATGGCTTCGGCTCCGGCAGCGCGCCGATGGCGGTGGTGGCGCCCGCCGCGCTCCAGAACATCCTCTATGTCGCGGCGGCGGCGATGCTGTTCCGCGCCGACGCCCGCCCGTGGTTCGGCGGTGATCGGGCGGTGGAGCCGGCGGCATGATCCGGACGGCGCTGCTGGTCGCGGCGCTGACCCTTCCCGCGGCGGCGGGCGCGCAGGCGTACAAGTGCGCGGTGCCGGAGCGGATCGAGACGCCGCGCCACGACGGCCCGAGCCTGCGCGAACCGAAGCGTGTCGTGCCGATCGGCGGCTATACGCTGGCGCTGACCTGGGCGCCGCAATATTGCCACGCCAACGCGCGCGACGCCTCGGCAAGCTTCCAGTGCGCCAGCGGCAACCGCTTCGGCTTCACGCTCCACGGCCTGTGGCCTGACGGCAAGGGGCGTGAATGGCCGCAATATTGCGCGCCGGCGAAGATCCTGGACGCCGAAACGATCCGCCGCAATCTGTGCGCGACGCCGTCGACCCAGCTGATCCAGCACGAATATGCCAAGCACGGCACCTGCATGGGCATTCCGCCGCGCGCCTATTTCGAGCGGGCGGGGAGCCTGTACGCGCGGGTGCGTTATCCCGACATGGACGCGCTGTCGCGGCGCGAGAAACTGACCGCCGGCCAGTTCGCCGCCGCCTTCGCCCGTGCCAACCGTGGGCTGACCGCCGACATGCTGCGGATCACCGCCAACCGGCAGGGCTGGCTGGACGAGGTGTGGGTGTGCCTCGACACGCGCTTCGCCTATACCCGCTGCCCGTCGCACCAGCGATCGCTGCCGGCGGCGCGGCGGCTGAAGATCTGGCGCGGCGCGCGGTAGCGTTTCAGCCCTCGATCGTCGCGGCCGACGGGTGATGGCGATCGAGATGCTTGCGGATGATCCGCAGGTTGCGGGTGTTCGAACGGAAGAAGAAATCCGCCGCGTCGCCCACGAGCGGCACGGCACCCAGCATCAGGTCGAAGCCGACGTTGGCGGACATCCGCGCGAGCTGCCACTTCGACAGGCCGAGGTTGCGCGCTTCCCAGACGATCCAGCTACCCAGCGCGGTGGCGACGACATCGCCGATCACGGGCACCAGGCCGATGATGAAATCGAGGCCGACCGGCTGGTTGATCCCTGGCACGACGAAGCTGCGTTCGAGCAGTTTTTCCATCGCTTCCACGCGGGCGCGGACGGCCGCCGGGTCCTTGCCGAGCGACAGGCGATAGTCGGGGGCGAGCGGGGTGGGGCGGGCCATGCCGCCTATCTGGGATCGGGACGCAGCCGGTTCAACGGATGGATCGCGCGCGCGTTCGGCGTCCATTGCCGCAGCCGGGTCGCGACCAGCGACCAGCGCAGTGGCCGGGCGATCGGAATATAGGCGACGTCGGCGGTCAGCGCCGAATCGGCCTGGGCCAGCATCCGCCCGCGCGTGGGCATGTCGGGGGCCATGCGGATTTCGGCGATCAACTGCGCGATCGGTGCCGCGCAGGGCTGGCACGCGGCGCGCAGATACCAGCGCGCGCTGTCATAGGGGGCGACGCGATCGATCAGCCGCAGATCGGCCGCTGGATCGTCCAGCGGCACACGTTCTGTGATCAGGCCAAGTTGGCCGATCGCGCGGGCGAGCAGGCCGTAGAGCAAGGCGGCGCCGGGGCCCTCGGGCAGGGCGATGCGCAGCGTGATCGGCGTGGTATCGTCGCCGCGGAACAGCGCGATGCGGGCCTGCGCGGCGGCAAGGCGTTCGGGTTCGGGCACGCTTGCCCAGTCGGGCTGGGCGGGGGGCGAGGCCGAATCGAGCGTTTCGGGAAGGATCGCGTCGCTGGGCGTCCAGCCGTCGGCGAAGGCGGCGGTCAACGCGGCGCGATCGATCGCCAGTGCGATCGCCGAGCGGTTGTCGCGCTGCGACAGGAAGCCGTCGCGGTTGGCGACCAGCAGGCCGAACAGCCCGGCCGCGGCGTCGGTGCGGATATTGGCCGGGGCGACGTCCGACAACGGCACCATCGGCCAGTCGACGAAGGTGCCGCCCTCGACCAGATCGGAGGCGCGCGTGGCGAAACGGGTGATCGCCATGCCGGCCCGCTCACCGCGCAGGCGGACGAGCTCCTCGGGGCGGGGCGCGGCATCGTCCTCGGCCTCGTCGGAAGCGGCCAGGTGCGTGACCGGGCGCAGCATGATCCAGCCGTCCGCGCGGTCGGCGATGCGGAACGGGCCGCTGCCTTCCTCGCCGCCGCGCGCGGGAATGGCCAGCTCGGGCTGCGCGAAGAGCTTCAATATATCGGGGCGGGGGCGGCTGAGCCGGACCTCGATCACCTCGGGCGTCATCGCGACGATCTCGTCGATCGCGGTCAGATAGGGGGTGAGCGGGCTGGCCGCACCGCGCGCGACGGCGCGGCGCAACACCGGCACGATATCGGCGGCGACTACCGCGCGCCCGTCAGGCCATTCGGCCTCGCGCAGGCGGAAGATGACGCTGCGGCCGTCGTCGATCACGATCCAGCGTTCGGCGAGACCGGGCTCGATCCCTCCGGTCGCATCGAAGCGGACCAGGCCCTGCGCGGTCGACAGCCGCAGCACGCGCCCGACCGGCGTCAGCGCGCCGCGGGCGTCAGGTGCGGTGCGGGCGTCGCCGATGATGCTGACGACGACGGGAATGTCATCGGGCCGCCGCTCGCAGCCTGCCAGCGCCAGCGCGGCGCCGATCCCGAGGAAGATGGTGCGGACGGCGGGACTCGAACCCGCACACCCAGATGGGCGAGGGATTTTAAGTCCCGTGCGTCTACCAATTTCGCCACGTCCGCGCGCTGGTTCCGCGACGGATAAGCGCAGCTTATTCGCGACGGGACCGAGCCGGCCGGCCTTGCTGCAGGCAAGGACCGACGTCATGCGATTTACTCGCATGACGGCTCGATGCGCTAGATAGTTCATTATCGAAGCTGTTGCCCGAAATTCGCGACCCGGCAAAGCCGTGTCGTGACGTCGGACCTCGCGTGCCGCGAGGCCGGCCGCGTTTTCGGCGAGTCCGCCGACCAGGCTCACTCGCTTCGCTCCGTTCACCTTGTCGGTGGCCGCCTCACACGTTCAACCGCGCCCGCATTTCCTTGCCCGGCTTGAAATAGGGGACGCGCTTCGCCCCCACGTCCACCGATTCGCCGGTGCGGGGGTTGCGGCCGGTGCGCGCATCGCGGGCACGGGTGGAGAAGGCACCGAAGCCGCGCAGTTCGACGCGACCGTCGGAAATCAGTCGCGAAACGATCTCGTCAAAGAAGATATCGACGATCTTCTCGATATCGCGCGTGGCGAGATCGGGATGGTCGCGCGACAGAAGCTGGACAAGTTCAGACCGGATCATTCCGCCCCCCAAGAGCGTACCCGTACGGATGCACCGGGGCGGTGCTTCCTTGCACGCTTCCCCTTACGCTGCGATCTTTATCCACATCAACCTGTCCGGGATAAAAAAAGGGCGGCGGATCCGATCCGCCGCCCCCTTTCCGAGACGCTTACTTGGTCTCGGCGTTCCGCGCCTTGAGCGCTTCGCCCAGGATGTCGCCGAGCGACGCGCCCGAATCGGACGAACCGTACTGGGCCACCGCCTGCTTTTCCTCGGCGATCTGCATCGCCTTGACCGAGAAGGTCGGCTTCTTCGACCGATCGAAGCCGGTCACCATCGCGTCGAACTTCTGGCCGACCTGGAACCGCTCCGGACGCTGCTCGTCGCGATCGCGGCCGAGGTCGGTGCGCTTGATGAAGCCGGTCGCGCCGTCGTCCCCCGCCTGCACTTCGAGGCCCGCATCGCGAACTTCGAGGACGGTCACGGTGACGACGCTGTTCTTGTTGAGCTTGTCGCCGGCCGCCGCGACGACCGGGCCGCCACGCTCAAGCTGCTTCATGCCGAGCGAGATACGCTCCTTGTCCGGCTCGATCGCGAGGACGACGGCGGTGACCATCTCGCCCTTGCGGTGCAGGTTGAGCGCGTCCTCGCCCGAGATGCCCCAGGCGATGTCCGACATGTGGACCATGCCGTCGACGTCGTTGTCGAGGCCGATGAACAAGCCGAATTCGGTGGCGTTCTTGACTTCGCCTTCCACGGTCGAGCCGACCGGGTGCGCGGCCTCGAAGGCCTCCCACGGGTTGCTGATCGCCTGCTTGAGGCCGAGCGAGATGCGGCGCTTGTCGGCGTCGACCTCAAGGACGACCACTTCGACTTCCTGCGACGTCGAAACGATCTTGCCCGGATGGACGTTCTTCTTGGTCCAGCTCATCTCGCTGACGTGGACCAGGCCCTCGATGCCCGCTTCCAGCTCCACGAAGGCGCCGTATTCGGTGATGTTGGTCACGCGGCCCGACAGCTTGGCGCCGACCGGATACTTGCTCGATGCGCCATCCCACGGATCGCTCTCAAGCTGCTTCATGCCGAGCGAGATGCGCTGCGTGTCCTTGTTGATGCGGATGATCTGCACCTTCACGGTGTCGCCGATGTTCAGCACCTCGTTCGGGTGGCCGACGCGCTTGTAGCTGAGGTCGGTGACGTGCAGCAGGCCGTCGATCCCGCCCAGATCGACGAATGCACCGTAATCGGTGATGTTCTTGACGACGCCGTCGATGATCTGGCCTTCGTGCAGCGACTGGATCAGGCCCGAACGCTGCTCGGCGCGGGTCTCTTCCAGCACGGCGCGGCGCGACACGACGATGTTGCCGCGCTTGCGGTCCATCTTCAGGATCTGGAACGGCTGCGGGATATCCATCAGCGGGGTCACGTCGCGGACCGGGCGGATATCGACCTGCGAGCCGGGCAGGAACGCCACGGCGCCCGACAGATCGACGGTGAAGCCGCCCTTGACGCGGCCGAAGATCACGCCGTCGACGCGGTTGTTCTGGGCGAACTCACCCTCCAGCGTATCCCAGGCGGCTTCGCGGCGGGCGCGGTCGCGGCTGAGCATGGCTTCGCCGTTCGCGTTCTCGACGCGATCGACATAGACCTGGACCTCGTCGCCCACCTTCAGCTCGGCCTTCTGGCCCGGCGCCGCGAACTCGCGCAGCGGCACGCGGCCCTCGCTCTTCAGGCCGACGTCGATGACGGCGAGATCATTCTCGATGCCGGTGACGGTGCCGATGACGACGCGGCCCTCGAAGCTGTCGGCGGCGCCGAACGTCTCATCGAGCAGGGCGGCGAAATCGTCGCGGGTGGGATTGGCGGCAGTTGCCATAGAAATGTCAGTCCTCAGTCGTTTTTTCCGGCCGGCCGGTTGTATCCGGCGGTCTTCAAGCCGATCCGCCGCGGCGACCGTATGCCGGACGCGGCATCCGCGCGGGCTGCATCGCGGGTTGCGGGGACTACGGACTCGACGCTGTCGAATGCGAAACGGCGCATGCCGGGCAATGCCGGCGCGCCATCCCCGCGAGCGCTGCGGCCCGACGGACGCGCGCCCCTTAGCGGCGAAGGGGGGAAATGGCAAGAAGTGGGCGCGCCTGGCTTGCGCGAGCAAGCCGGGCAGACGCCACGGCGGGCAGCGGGGCAGCGCAGCCGCTCCGTCTGACGGCGTGGCGGAGGTGGGTGGAAAGCGGACATCGACGATGCCATGATGCAACAATGCGAGACGTATGGACCAGCGGATATAGGGCAGACGAACTTGCAGAGGCGCAGGAACGCTATGGCCTCCGCTTTCCGCCAGACCTGGTTGATTTGTTGCTCGACCGACGTCCTGTCGATTGGTGGGACTGGCGGTCAGACAACCAAGACATCCGTCGCGCGCTCAAGCATCCGCTAGAAGGCCTTCTGTTCGATTTGGAAAACAACAACCTCTGGTGGCCCGAATGGGGTGAGAGGCCTAAATCCGCCGGGGATCGCGCTGCTATTTTAACTTCGATAGTGGACGCTGCGCCTCGGCTAATCCCGCTATACTCGCACCGATATATTCCAGAAACGCCGCAGGAAGCAGGCAACCCCGTTTTCTCGGTCATGCAGTCGGATGTGATCTACTACGGAGCAAATCTCACCAATTACATCGCTAACGAGATTGGCAGGTGGCAACAGGTCAGCCCCGCCCGCCACATTCCGTTCTGGTCCGAACTGGTTGACCGAAACTGCTAGGCTGAATGTCCGATAGCGGGCGCTACCCGTCGTACCAACCAACCCCTCACAACCGATGCCGTGCCACCGCGCGCTCGACGATCTGCACCGCGCGTTCCACCGCCGCGTCGATCGACAGGAAGCTGGTATCGAGCAGCACCGCGTCCTCGGCCGCCTTCAGGGGCGCCTGGCTGCGCGAGCTGTCGCGTTCGTCGCGGGTGCGGATGTCGGCCAGCACCTGATCGAAGCTGACGTTCGAGCCGCGCCCCTTCAGCTCGGCATGGCGGCGGCGGGCGCGGATCATCGGGGTCGCCTTGACGAACAGCTTGGCCTGCGCATCCGGCGCGATCACCGTGCCGATGTCGCGCCCGTCGAGCACCGCACCGCCGGGCTGGGCGGCGAAGCGCTTCTGCCGCTGGAGCAGCGAGGCGCGGACCAGCGGATGGGCGGAGACGATCGAGGCGGTCTTGCCCACGCCATCGTCCTTCAGCCGGTCGTCGGCGAGCAGGCGTTCGTCGAAATCGCAGCTGGCGACGGCGTCGGCCTCGATCTCCGGGTCCAGCCCGTGATCGAGCAATGTCGCGGCGACCGCGCGGTAGAGCAGGCCGGTGTCGAGGTGCGGCAGGCCATAGTGCCGGGCGAGCGCGCGGGCGATGGTGCCCTTGCCCGACGCGGCGGGGCCGTCGACGGCGATGATCATGCCGGTGCGGGCTCGCCGATGAGCGCGTCGAGCGTGGCGAAGAAGGTTGGATAGCTGGTCGCGACCGGCCCTGCGTCGTCGAGCGTGATCGGCCGGCGGGCGGCGAGCGCGGCGACCGCCATGCTCATCGCGATGCGGTGATCGAGATGGGTTTCGACCGTGCCGCCGCCGGGGATCGGATCGCCGCCCGTGCCAGTGACCGCCATGCCGTCCTCATATTCTTCGCACGTCACGCCGTTGGCACCGAGCGCGGCGGCCATCGCGGCGATGCGATCCGATTCCTTGACGCGCAGTTCCTCCGCCCCACGCGCGATCGTCGTCCCTTCCGCATAGGCGGCGGCGACGAACAGCGCGGGGTATTCGTCGATCATCGACGGCGCGAGTTCGGCCGGCACCTCGATCGCCGACAGCGCGGCGTGGCGGACGCGCAGATCGGCGACCGGTTCGCCGCCGACGGTGCGGGCGTCCTGCTCGACGATGTCGGCGCCCATCAGGCGCAGCGCGGTGACGAGGCCGGCGCGGGTGGGGTTGAGCCCGACATTCTCGATCGTGACGTCCGATCCCGGCACGATCGACGCCGCGACCATCCAGAAGGCGGCGGACGAGGGGTCGCCGGGGACAGTGATGTTCTGCGGCTTCAGTTCCGCTTCACCGCGAATCGAGATGACGCGGCCGGCGGTCGAGTCCTCGACCGTCAGTTCGGCACCGAAGCCGGCCAGCATCCGCTCGCTGTGATCGCGCGTCGCGACCGGCTCTATCACGCGGGTGATGCCCGGCGTGTTGAGCCCGGCGAGCAGGATCGCGGATTTCACCTGGGCGGAGGCGACGGGCAGGGTATATTCGATCGGCACCGCCGGCACGATGCCGCGCAGCATCAGCGGCAGGCGCCCGCCGGGGCTGGCGGTGATGTCCGCGCCCATCCGCGCCAGTGGCTCGATCACCCGCCCCATCGGCCGCTTGCTGAGCGAAGCGTCGCCGGTGAAGGTCGCGGTGATCGCATGGGACGCGATCAGGCCCATCAGCAGGCGGGTCGAGGTGCCCGAATTGCCCATCTCCAGCGCGCCCGCCGGCTGGAGCAGGCCGCCCACGCCGACACCGTGGATGCGCCACACGCCGTCCGTGCCGCGTTCGATGTCGGCGCCCATCGCGCGCATCGCTGCGGCGGTGGCGAGCACGTCCTCGCCCTCCAGCAGCCCCTCGACCCGGCTTTCGCCGACCGCCAGCGCCGACAGCATCAGCGATCGGTGGCTGATCGATTTGTCGCCCGGAACGCGGACGTGGCCGGCCAGCGGGCCGCGTGGCCCGATCGTCAGCGGGGAGGGGGCGGAATGGCTCATCGGGCGCGGTCTTTGACAGTGCGCTTGCGCTATGGCAAGGCGCCCCCCACTTTGCGGCTCCCCGTCGCAATACCCCTCTCTTTCCAAGATGCGAGAGCAGCCATGATCAAGCCCGAATGGGGCACGAAGCGTGCGTGCCCGAAGTGCGGTACCCGCTTCTACGACCTCGGCAAAGACGACCCCGTCACCTGCATCGAATGCGGCGTGAACTGGCAGCCCGAACCGATCCTGAAATCGAAGCAGCCGCTGCCATTCGAGCAGGTGAAGACCGAGAAGAAGGAAGTCGCCGACAGCGACCTGGGCGATGACGATCTGGACGTCGATGTCGAGGAGGAGGAACCCTCGGCCGACGACGACGTCGATCTGGGCGGCGACGACGATCTGGGCGTCAAGACGGCCGGCGAGGACGACGAGAGCTGATCGCGATCGGGTTCACGCAAACGCTGCCTGAAAAAGCCGCGTGAACCCGGTTGCCAAAGGCGGAAAGCCCGACTAGAGGGCTCG
Organism: Sphingomonas sp.; assembly: GCF_035910975.1. Taxonomy (GTDB): domain Bacteria; phylum Pseudomonadota; class Alphaproteobacteria; order Sphingomonadales; family Sphingomonadaceae; genus Sphingomonas. Next base: position 842,259 of record NZ_JAMHWM010000029.1, on the reverse strand, counting down.
CCTTCCCAGGGTATATCCCGAAGGTTCGGGGCCGTAGCTCAGCTGGGAGAGCGCTGCAATGGCATTGCAGAGGTCAGGGGTTCGATCCCCCTCGGCTCCACCATCGTTTCTAAGTCGCTGAAACAGCGCGGAAACGGCAAAAACCTAGGCTTTTTACAAGCGGCTGTTACATTCGTAACAGGAGCGAAAGCCATGTGTACGTACCTTCAGCCACGCGGCGCCGTCTATCATTTGCGGCGTGTCATACCGGTTGAATTGCGCCCCGCGTCGGGCGGCAAATCCGAGTTCATGGCGTCCCTGCGGACGGTAGGGCCCGGGCGACCGCCAGGCGGTTCATCGGGAAGCGTCGGATCGTTGAAGGCAGATTGGCATGAATGAATTCACGGCCTCCAGCGATACGTTCGAGTTCGAAGTGCCTGCCGTCCTGGATCGGAACGGCAAGCTCAGTGACGACTGCGTCCGGCAAGCGCGGACGGTGATGGATACTCACGGTCTGGTCATTCTAACCAACCTCCTGTCGGATGAGGAGGCGGATGCCGGTCTGGAGCTGATACGTCAAACCATCGACGATCCGGATCGTAACCGCGGCTCCTTCGCCAGCGAGACGGATAATCGTTATGCGCGCCGCGACTTCTGCTCCCTTCCCCTGACGCCGCCCGTCAAAGGTTTTGCTGCCGGATTATGTCAGCGTCTCGAGGGCGTGTTATCGGAATATTGTGGCCGGTCACGTTCACTTCTCGAAGTCACCACATTGACCAGCTATCTCGGCTCGTCGCATCAATATGTTCACCGGGACCCAAGCGGGGTGATCAGCCTTTTCGCTGCCGTGGAAGATGTATCGGAACAACAGGGCGGGACAGTGTTTGTTCCTGGAACACACATGTACGGTGGCTCTGAAAGCAAGCACGGCGGCGACGCCAATGCATTGAGCGAACTGTTTCGAATAAAGTGCAACTATCGCATTTTCCTCCATAACCTGAAAAAGCTATGGGGTATGCGCACGAGCAAGACGGCCTCGTTGGCGCCTGGTGAATTTCTTGACCGGGTGTTCTCGAAAAAGTGGGATCAGCACCAGCCAAATGTGTTGCGCTTTGCGTTGGGAAAAAATTCCCAGTTCAGCCTTGCTATGCTCGGCCCGCGCACGTTGTGGAGGCTTTATCGCTACCGTGACGTTCTTGATAACATGTTCCATTTGATACAGACGGCGCCCCGGAAGGGCAGCGTCATTCTTTATCGGAGTGATTTGCTCCATGCTGGGCCCGACAATCGATCGCCACAACCTCGCAGATTCTTCAGCATGAGTATCGCACGCGACATTGTCGAACCCAAATTCTGGAACGACGGATATTCGCCACATCCCACCTTGGTCGCTGATCCCATGTGCTTTGGCGACCTTCTGGATTTCCTCCCCGCACCTGTACCATCCAGAGTGCCGGCCCTCCTATCCGTCGTCAGCACAGTTGGCGCAGATCGCGGTGTAGACTAGCGGAGCGCAGGCCGCGTCGCGGGGGTGATATTGAGCGGCGAGCTTGCGGTGAAGCAACCAGTTCACTCGGCATGCATCGCGCAGTACCGCTTCAAACCATGATAGTGTTTGGCCCGCACAGTCGAGACAGAACGCCGGCTCATCCACAACGGCGGTAATGTTACGGAGGCTACTCCTTAAGCGCGCGGCGCAGCGTGCCAGAATGTGACAAGCGATTCTTATCGTTGAGCAATTGCTTGCGACTCACCTTAAACCTGCATACGCACGATCTTAACGGATCGTTAAGTGTACCTGCGAGTCGCTGCGGTCCTGATGGGGATCGATTACCGGTCAAATTCTCGGTCCGATGGCACTTTTGGTGTCGTCGTTATCGCGCTTAGGGGGGCAAATGGGGCACACGCTGGCGTTGCGCATTCTCGTGTCCTGTCGGCGCGGGCGCTCGGCATACGTGGCGCTTGTCATGATGGCGGCCTGCCTGGCCGGATCGCCTGGATCGGCGTCTGCGCAGACCACGGACATCCCCGCGGCGATAACGTCCAGCGCGACCAGTTCGATCAGCCTCGTGCTGACCGGCAGCGTCACTCCGGACTGCAGCATCGCCGGCGGCGCCACACTGGCTCTGGGGACGCTCGGCGACGGACAGCAAGCGGTCGCTGAATTCGACATCGGCTGTAACCTGCCGTTCGACCTGGTTTTCCGTTCATCCTCGGGTGGCATCGCACACAGCACGCGGCCGGAGGGCGAAGGCCCTTATGGCGGCAAGCTCGGCTATCGCCTCGGGGTCACGCTGCCCACACTGACGCCCGATCCTCAGTCGCTGCGCGCGGATTTTTCCAGCCGCGACATGATCGGCGGCAGCGTGCTCAGCAGCGGCAACGCGATCGCGATGGGGCGCGGAGAAATACGACTTCAAACAGAATTGCCGGCGGGGACGGAACTGCTTGCCGGTCAATATGCGGACAAGATCACGATCACGATCAATCCGCGCATCTAAGAAATCTGACCCTCCGTCGCGGGAGCGGTCAGGACATTGGTGAAATGGTTCACACGCAAGGAGAATGAAATGAAGACCTCGTATCTGGTTCTCGCTTCGGCGGCACTCGCACTCACCGCCAACTCGGCATCGGCACAGACCGCCGCGTCGAACGCGACCTATGTCAACCCGGCCAACCCGGGCAATGTGGGCACCGCCTCCAATTCGGAAACCGCCGACTTCACCGTGACCGGTTCGGTCAACCAGGCATGCGTCCTGGGCGCCGGCGGCGATCTGAACAACCTGAACTTCGGCACGATCGGTATCCATGCCGACGCCACCAGCTCGGTCGAGAACGTGTTCACGGCGGTCGGCACCCCGAACGGCCACACCCGCACCAACCTGGCGGGCTGCAACACCGCCAACACGATGACCGTCACCAAGACCAATGGCGCCAATGGTCTGGTCAACGCCGACGCGGCGACCGGCGGCTACGACGGCAACGTGTTCCAGGCGAACATTCCGTATTCGATCGCCGTCCAGTACACCGCCGGCGCGGTGGGCACGCTGGTGCCGCAGGGCTCGATCAGCCAGTTCTCGGTTGCGGCTACCGCCAGCACGAACAACAAGTCGAATGCGGCCTGGAAGTCGGGCGCGGCGTTCCGCATCGACCTGACCGATCCGACGAAGGCGCTGGTTGCCGGCACCTACACCGATACGGTCACGGTTGTTCTCGCCGCTATGTAAGGCGTAGAGGCCTGGGCACCGGGGGGCTACGGTCCCCCGGTGTTAAGGCTGTGTCGACATTCAGCCCATACTGGTCTGTAAATGGCGATCCCGTGCGCTTCCGGTGCCCGAGTGCCAAAATACGTCCCGGCCCAGGCGAAACCACTGTTTTCGACTGGGCCTGAGTTGAATGTCGATACGATCTGGTTTGCGTACCAACGGCTTGGGCAAGAGGCCGCTTCAGATACCCAGGGGTGGGGCATGATCATATTGCGCCTGTCGAGGCTGAAGGCCCGGCTGCGTCGTTACGCAGTGTTGATGCTGATCGGAATCGTCGCATCGACGTCCGCGCTGGCGATGCGCGTGTCACCGATGGTTTCCGAACTCACGACGTCCGGCGCCGGAGCGGTCGCACGTATCGAGGTGGGCAACGTCAGCAGCGTCCCCCTGCCGTTCGAAACGCGTATCACGCGGATCGATTTCGACGAGAATGGCGTACTGCAGGAAACACCCGCGGACGAGGATTTCCTCGTCTTCCCGCCGCAGGGCCTGGTCGCCGCTTCGGGGCGGCAGATGGTGCGCGTCCAGTGGGTCGGCAAGCCCGACATCCCGACGTCGCAAGCCTATTACGTCTGGGTGCGGCAGCTTCCCGTCGAGACCAATCCCCAGAAGATCGAGGGGACCGAGGCCGCCGTCGCGATCAACGTTCTGTACACGATGAAATCGCTGGTCGTCGTCGCTCCGCCCGGCGCCAAGCCGCAGGTTGAGGTGGCTTCGGCGCAGCCGCAGATGATCGTGCCGCCAACGCCGGAGATCGACCCCGCGCTGAAGAGCGCGACGCAGCCCGAGGACAAGCCCGCGCCGATGCCCGGCCTGCAAGTGGTTGTTACGAACAAGGGCAATCGCTACGCGCTGATGAGCGGCGCAAAATGGGCTGTCTCGGCCACCGGCGCCGACGGGAAACCGTTTGAGCGCACCTATGGCCAGGAGGAACTGTCACAGGTCGTCGGCGTCGGCTATGTCGCACCCGCCGGGGGCAAGCGGACCTTCTCGCTGCCGACCGGCGTCGTGCTGGATCCGGCCAAGCCGGTCAGCATCCGATTTCTTCGGTGACCCTCCGTCGTCGGGTCGCGACGAGCGGGTTCGCCGTAACCGCGAGCCTCGCGATCATTACCCCTTCCGACGCGCAGACGGCGGTGGGTGACGCCGGTGCCGCCCAGCAGGTCTCGCCACCGACGGGCGCTCCCGCCGGCCCGACGCGGCGCAACATCAATCCCTATGATCGTGACGTGACGATCACTGCCCCGCTCCAGTTCAATCAGCGCGTGCTTGGCGAACTGCCGGTCCTGCTGACGCGCGATGACCGGTTCATCGTCACTTCCAACGCCTTTCAGGAACTGATCGCACCGCTCCTGACCCCGGACGCGCGCGAAGAACTGAAAACGATCATCGGCGACAAGGAGAGGTTCGAGCCGGAAGAAATCAGCGCGGCGGGCGTGCGGCTCGACTATGATCCCGAACAACTGGCGGTGCTGATCCTGAAGATCGCGCCCGAAAAGCGCTCGGTCGAGATACTGTATCGGCCGAATTCCGCCGAACAGCCGGGAGATGCGCCGCTGCCGTTCAGCGCATATCTGAACATCAACACCATTCTGGCGCGTAATTCCCGCGACGGCGAAGGTCTCCGGAGGCCGGATTTGTTCCTGAACGGCGCGATCCGTTACAACAACCTGGTGCTGGAGGCCGATTTCCAGACGCGGCGCGACTTCATCGACGACAGCTATGGTATCGATCGCCGCTACGCCCGCTTCGTCTACGATCAGCCGCAGGACGCACGGCGCTGGTTCCTTGGCGATCTCGATCCCGAAACCCGGGGGCGGCAGGGCTTCGTCAACATGGGGGGGATCGGCGTCAGCCGCCAGCGCCAGCGTTTCGACGCATTTCGCAGCAACGTTCTCGCGGCCGGACGCCGTCTCGTGCTGCAGGAACAATCGACCGTGCGGGTTAGCCGGAACGGACTTTTCCAGCGTGAGTTCGCGCTCGATGCCGGGCAGTACGACATCTCGAACCTTCCGCTCGACACGGGCAGCAACGATATCGATATCGAGGTGCAGGGTGTTTCGGGCACGCGCCAATCCTTCGCGTACCAGGCGTATCTCGACACGATAGACCTGGAGGCCGGCGACCATGAATATGGCGCCTATCTGGGAGTGCTCGACGAGGGCGGCTTCGGTAACCCCGATTATTCGCGGGGGATACCGGTGTTCACCGGCTTCTGGCGCAAGGCGTTCTTGAACCGGCCGGCGATTGGGGTCGGCGCGCAATTGTCCGAAGACGTACAGAATGTGACCGCGCAGACTCAATTTATCCTGCCGAACAGCGCGCGGCTGCGCTTCGATCTTGGCGCAAGCAAAGCGAACGAGGGTGTCGGCTTCGCCGCGACCGCCGGCTATGACCAGATTGTCGGCGGCGCCAGCGGCTACGACACGCTGACCTTCGTCGTCGATTTCACCTCCGCGAATTATACGACGATCGGACTGGTCGAGGTGGCGAACCCGATCTCCTGGAATCTGACCGGAACCTACACGAAACGGTTCACGCCCAATCTGTTCGCGACGACGACCGCTTCGTACCGCGTCAGTCGCAGCGCGTTGCAGGATGATGCCTACAGCGTGTCGGCGATCGCGAACTACCGGTTCAGCCGGGAATGGTCGGTCCAGGCGGGCTTCGAATATTTGAAGACCGGTTTTCGCGACGGTTTTGGGCGCACCGATGGAATCGGCTTGACCGTGGGGCTGGTGTGGCAGCCGCGCTATAATCGGCGCGGCGAGCTTCGATATAACAGCTTACGCAATCTGGGCAGCGCGCGTTTCCAGGAAACGGTCGACAACCGCGCGGGATCGTTCGGCTATTCGGTCACGGCGACGACGAGCGACACCGCGAAGTCGGTCGGCGGCCAACTCGACTATGTCGCCAACCGCTTCGACGCCAATTTTACGCACACTCGGATAGGATCCGACTTCGATGGCTTGGGACGCGACAGCATCACCACGCTGCGCGTCGGCACCTCGCTGGCATATGCCGGTGGCAAGCTGGCCGTCGGGCGCACGATCAATGACAGTTTCGCGCTGGTCAGTCCGCATCCTACCTTGAAAGGTCGTGATGTGATCGTCGGCGACAGCCTGGAAAACGGGCGATATGTCAGCAAGAGTGGCGTGTTCGGCCCGGCGATGCAGAACCTGCTCAATTCCTACCTGAACCAGACGGTGCGCTACGATGTGGTCGATGCGCCGCTGGGCTATGACATCGGCGACGGCGCCAAGCGCGTGCGCCCGGCCTACAAGAGCGGCTACATGATCGAGGTCGGTAGCGCCGCTTTTGTCAGCGCGATCGGGACGCTGCACGGGCGCGATGGCAAGCCGGTCGCGCTGATCAGCGGCGTGTTGCGCCGGAGCGATCAGAATGACGCGGAACCGGAACCATTCTTCACCAATAGCGTCGGCCGCTTCGCGATCGCCAGGCTCGAACCGGGAGTGACGTATCGCGTGACCTATACTGCCGACGGGCCGATGAGCTTCACATTCACCGTGCCGCCGGATAACAATGGCCTCCTGGATCTCGGCGTTGTCGGGGTCGAGCCGAGGAAGGAGCCGTGACCATGTCGAGGCAGGGCGGGAGGTGCCATCACCGCGTTCGCGACTGGGGGTTGTGGTGGATTGTCGGCCCGCTGGTGGCTTCCATCAGCAGCCCGGCGCTCGCGCAGATACCGTGCGCGGTCACCGTCGATTCACGTCAGAATGAGATCATCGTCCGCCATAACACTCTGGAGGCCGATGAAATTCAGACCAACATCGAACTCAACATCATCAATCGTGGTGAAACCGAGTGCGTCGGCATCCTGGGAACGTCGGTGAACGGCGAGCAGTACGGACTGTGGTCGACTACCAGCCCGCAAGTCATCCAGTATCAGTTGATAGACCAGAAATCGCGCAGCGACATCACGCCCCGCGGTGGGAATAGCACGATCCGCCAGAGCTTGAGGCTCATACGCTTGCAGCCTGGCGAAAGCAGCCTGGAGCTGATCTCAATGGTCGCGGTTCCGGGCGGCCTGGTTTCGCAGGGGCAGTATACGCAGTCGATCGACGTGAATTTTCTGAGCACCGAGGGGGCGGTGCTGGGATCGCGCCCGATTACCCTCGGCGTCGATGTGATCCCCGCCGCGATGATCGGCGTGAAGGGGGAACTGGCGCGGGCGCGTGGGACAAATGTCGTGAATTTGGGCGAGCTGAAATCGGGCGTCCAGGATTTGCCCTTCACGGTTTTCGTGGCATCGACGGGGGGGTATCGCGTCGCCGTCAGTTCGGAGAACCGCGGGCGACTGAAGCACGAGAGCCTGCCCTGGTTCATCGATTATCGGCTGCGCATCGGACAGTTTGACCTAAATCTGTCCACATCCGCGGGGTTCCAGGTCGTGTCCGACAGGGCGCGGCTCGACAACTATCCCGTTACGATCGATATCGGCGAGACGCAGGCCAAGCGCGCGGGCGCCTACAGGGATACGGTCACGTTTACGGTGGCCGCTATCTGATCCCGCGCCCGGCTGATCCTGCGCCCGGTCAGATCGGCTGGATGGTCATCGACAACGTGATTGGCGTTTCCAGGGACACGGTGCCGAAGCGATAGGCGATCTGCTGAATCCGAGGACCATATTGGCGGTGAACCTCTTGGGTCCCGATCGCGGACAGATTAATCCTGTGGGAGCCGTAGATCAGTTCGGCGCGCTCGACGAGCGACAGCGGACGGTGCATGACCGACACTGTATAGCCCGCCGGGCTGTTACACCCTTCGGTCACCTGTCCGGTGGTTCCGGTCAGCGGATCGGCCTGGGTGGTGTGGTTGACCCAGCATGCCAAGGGGACCGTGGCGCTTATCTGAAAGCTGCCGCTCGCACTTTCCCGTGCGAGGGCTGGCTGAGTAGCCATGATGGCGCAGAGCGCCGCGGCTCCGCCGAGCGCCCTGTTTCGCATCAAGTTTGTCGAAACCCAAGTCATCCTTCTGCGGACCATAGGCTGCTGGAGTTAACAATTAGCTTCGGTCGGTTTGACAGGTCGTCGGTCACGATCGTGAACCGCGTCGGGTTTTCCGGAGGTTTGTGGGTTTGAATCCCGCCGCCACATCCATATCGGCGATGGCGGCATAATATCGTTCGTCGCCTTCGGTGGGCGGATTGTCCCCGGCATGGACGCTCCACTGGCCGGTCCGCTCAAGCAGCGGGCGGGCTCCTTTGCGGTCACCGTGCCGCCGAACAGCATCGCACTGTTGAACAGCAGCAATCGCATTGACTTATCCCCTGGATTCACGGCCCGCCGCACGGCGGTGCACGGGGTTCAATCCCGGCGTTGTTCGCGTCATGTTCCTGTGCTAGCCCCCGCCGATGGCCAAACCCCAGAAGCGCTATGTCTGTCAGTCGTGCGGGTCGGTTTCGCATCGCTGGGCGGGGCAGTGCGGCGACTGTTCGGAATGGAACACGCTGGTCGAGGATGCCGGCGCGGCGGTGACGCCGTTTTCGGCGCGGCATAACCTGCAATCGGGCGGGCGAGCGATCCAGCTTAGTGGGCTGGATACCGATGTCGCGTTGCCCGAGCGGATGGCGACCGGGATCGCCGAGCTGGACCGGGCGCTGGGCGGCGGTTTCGTCGAGGCGTCCGCCACGCTGATCGGCGGCGATCCGGGGATCGGCAAGTCGACGCTCCTGTTGCAGGCCGCCGCGAAGCTCGCGCTGGCCGGACGGCGCGTCGCCTATGTCTCGGGCGAGGAGGCGGCGGATCAGGTGCGGCTGCGCGCGCGGCGGCTGGGGCTGGGCAACGCGCCGGTGCAGCTGGCGGCGGCGACCAGCGTGCGCGATATCCTGACGACGGTGGGGCAGGGGACGGTGCCCGACCTGCTCATCATCGATTCGATCCAGACGATGCATTCGGACCTGATCGAGGGGGCGCCGGGGACGGTGAGCCAGGTGCGTGCCGCGTCTGGCGAGTTGATCCGCTTCGCCAAGGAGCGCGGGACAGCGGTGGTGCTGGTGGGGCACGTGACAAAGGACGGCGCGATCGCGGGGCCGCGCGTGCTGGAGCATATGGTCGATACGGTGCTGGCGTTCGAGGGCGAGCGCAGCCACCTCTACCGCATTCTGCGCGCGACCAAGAACCGCTTTGGCGGGACCGACGAGATCGGCGTGTTCGCGATGGAGACGGGCGGGCTGAGCGAGGTGTCGAACCCGTCGAGCCTGTTCCTGACGAGCCGCGACGAGAGCGTGACGGGAACGGTGGTGTTCCCCGCGCTGGAGGGCACGCGGCCGGTGCTGGTCGAGGTGCAGGCGCTGACGGTGCGGCTGGCGTCGGGGGCGACCCCCCGGCGCGCGGTGGTGGGGTGGGACAGCGGGCGGCTGGCGATGATCCTGGCGGTGCTGGAGGCGCGGTGCGGGCTCAGCTTCTCGTCGGCGGAAGTCTATCTGAACATCGCCGGAGGATACCGGGTACAGGATCCGGCCGCCGATCTGGCGGTTGCAGCGGCGCTGGTTTCCGCGCTTTCCGAGCGGCCGGTGCCAGCCGATGCCGTCGCGTTCGGCGAGATCGCGCTGTCGGGCGAGGTGCGGCCGGTGGCGCATGGGGCGCTACGCCTGAAGGAGGCCGCCAAGCTGGGCTTCGGCCGCGCCCTCGTCCCGGCCAAGCAGGCGGCCGAGGGGGCGAAGATGGACGTCGCCAGCTTCGCCAGCCTGCTGCGCTTCGTTGACCATATGCTGGGGCGGGGATAGGCCGGGCGACGGAGCGTGCGCGATGCACCTATCGTGCCCCGGCGCAGGCCGGGGCCCAGGCTGGCCGACGGCGCGAGGATTGGTCATCCTCTCGCGTATAGTGCCGGAACTGGGCCCCGGCCTGCGCCGGGGCGCGGGGTGTGTGGCGCGACGTCTTTGAGATATTCGGGGTGGCTATGGGCCTGACAGCGCTCGACATTATCGTGCTGGTGACGGTGGGCGGCGCGGCGATCACCGGGCTGATGCGCGGGTTCGTGACCGAGGTGCTGAGCCTGATGGCGTGGATCTTCGTCGTCTTCGCGCTCAAGATCTTCCACACGCCGCTGACCGGGGTGCTTGTCGGCAGCGTCGGTACGGCGGCGGGAGCAGCGACCTTGGCATTTGCGGTGATCGGCGGCGTCACCTGGTTCGGCGGGCGGCTGGTGGCGAACGCGATCGGTGCGCGGACGCGCAGTTCGATCCTGGGGCCGGTCGATCGCGGGCTGGGCTTCGGCTTCGGCGCGCTGAAGGGGCTGATCCTCGCCAGCCTGGGGTTCCTGTTGATCGTTCTGGTGCTCGACACGATCGGCGGCGGACCGACCAAGCGGCCCGACTGGATCAAGACATCGCGGACCTATCCTCTGCTCAACGCGACCAGCGCGTCGATCGCCGATTTCGTCGACAAGCGGCGCAAGGGCGAGCCGGTGTTCGGCTGGGAGGGGGACGATAAGGCCGGCAACGCCAGCGGTGCGATGCGCAACGACAGCGCCGCCCCCATATCGCGCCCGTGAACGCCCCGCTCTACAACACCCGCATCCTGCGCCTCGCCGCGTCGATCCCCTATCATGAGCGGCTGGCGACGCCGATGGCGACATCGGAGAAACGATCGCCGGTGTGCGGCAGCCGGGTGACGGTGGACGTCGAGGTGGACGGCGAGGGGCGGGTCTCGGCGCTGGGCCTGCTGGTCCGCGCCTGTGCGCTGGGACAGGCGTCGGCGGCGCTGATGGCCGAGCAGGTGATCGGCAAGTCGGCGGCCGAGATCGCCGCGACGCGCGATGCGCTGGCCGGCTGGCTGGCCGGGGAACGCGCAGTGGCACCCGATTGGCCGGGTCTGGAGATATTCGAGCCGGCGCGGCCGCACAGCGCGCGGCATCCGTCGATCCGGCTGGCGTTCGAGGCGGCGGCGGAAGCCGCGGCGGCGGCACGGCCATGATCGCGGTCGTCGCGGCCCTGTCCGGAGCATTGGCGGTCGCGGCGGGCGCGTTCGGGGCGCATGGCGCGGAGGGCAAGGCCGCCGAATGGCTGCGGACCGGCGCGACCTACCAGTTGATCCACGTCCTTGCCGCCTTCGTCGCGCTCAACCAGGGCGCGCGCGGGGCGGCGTGGTGCTTCGTGGCCGGCGCCGGGCTGTTCGCGATCACGCTCTATGCGATGGCGGTGGGCGCGCCGCGCTGGCTGGGCGCGGTGACGCCGCTGGGCGGGGCGGCGATGATCGCCGGCTGGCTGTGGCTGGCGTGGGAGGTGGCGCGGCGATGAGGAAACTGGCGATGGCGGCGGCGATCGGGATGGCGGCGGGCACGGCGGTGGCGGGCGAGCGCGCCCGCGATCTGGGCATCGCGATCGGCGTGTTGGCGCCGGGCCCGCTCAACGCGATCACCGACGTCGAGGGCGTGCGCGTCGGCCAGGTCACGCTGACCGAGGGCGAGACCGTGCGAACCGGGGTGACGGCGGTGCTGCCCCATGGCGGCAACCTGTTCCAGGACAAGGTACCGGCCGGCTTCTTCGTCGCCAACGGCTTCGGCAAGTTCATGGGATCGACCCAGGTCGAGGAACTGGGCGAGGTCGAGACGCCGATTTTGCTGACCAACACGCTGAACGTTGCGGAGACCGCCGCCGGCGCGATCGAATGGACGCTGGTCCAGCCCGGCAACGAACAGGTGCGATCGGTCAACGCCGTGGTGGGCGAGACCAACGACGGCGGCTTGAACGACATTCGCGGGCGGCACCTGCGGCCCGAACATGCGCGCCGCGCGATCGAGCAGGCGCGGGGCGGCGCGGTGGAGGAAGGCGCGGTCGGCGCGGGAACTGGCACGATCGCGTTTGGCTGGAAGGGCGGGATCGGCACCGCCTCGCGCCGGCTGCCGGCGTCGCTGGGCGGGTGGACCGTCGGCGTGCTCGTCCAATCAAACTATGGCGGGGTGCTGACCGTGGCGGGCGTGCCGGTGGGTGTGAAGCTCGACCGGTTCGACCTGCGCGATGCGATCACCAAGAAGGCGGACGGATCGGTGGTGATCGTCGTCGCGACCGACGCGCCGCTATCCGACCGCAACCTGCGCCGGCTGGCGGGGCGCACCTTCGCCGGGATCGCGCGGACCGGTGGCGGTTTCTCGAACGGGTCGGGCGACTATGCCATCGCCTTTTCCACCCATCCCGACGTGCGCCGCACGCCCGAGCGTCGCAGCGGGGTGGCGAGCGTTGCCGACATGGCGAACGACAGGATGTCGGCGCTGTTCCAGGGCGTCGCCGAGGCGACCGAGGAAGCCGTGCTCAATTCGATGGTCGCGGCCAGGACGACGACCGGCAACGGACGGACCGTGGAGCGCCTGCCGGTGGAGCGGGTTCAGGCGATGGTGAAAGGGCACAGGTGATGGCCGCCGCCGCTTTGCGAGGGTTGGCACCGCTCCATGTCGTGCTGATCGCCTTTGCGGCACAGGCGACCTTCCCGTTACTCCTCTTGATCGACCCGGCCCTGCCGGTCCTTGCGGGAGTCGCGGCCATCGGTGCCGTTCTACCGTTGCTGCTTCTCAAGACCTGGCGGGCACGCCTGCTCGGCGCGGCAGCCATGGTACTTGTCGGCACATACACCGCGTTGGTGGCCGCAGAGGGACTGGCGCACGCCGTGTTCAACACATGTCTGCAATGATGGGCAGAGCCAACATAAGGATGGCACGCACCTCGATCTGATCAGCCGCGCGCCCCGCTTTCATCGAGGAACGCCGCCACGGCCGCCAGATCGACCGACTTGTCCAGATAGGTCCGCCCGATACCGCGCGCGAGCAGGAAGGGCAGGGTGCCGGCGTCCATCTTCTTGTCGTGGAGCATGTGCGCGACGAGCGTTGCGCCGCTCGCGTGGATGCCGGCGCTGGCGAGGTCGTGGGGCAGGCCGATCGCCTTGAGGTGCGCGACTACGCGGGCGGCGTCGGCGGGCGGGGCGAGGCCCTGCGCCGCAGAGAAGCCATAGGCCAGCGCCATGCCGGCCGCGACGCCCTCACCGTGGAGCAGCCGGTCGGAGAAGCCAACCTCCGCCTCCAGCGCATGGCCGAAGGTGTGGCCGAGGTTGAGCAGCGCGCGGGTGCCGGTCGTCTCGCGTTCGTCGGCGCCGACGATCCGCGCCTTGGCGGCGACCGAGTGCGCGATGGCGTGTTCGCGCGCCGAGACGTCGCCAGCGAGCAGCGCGGGCGCGTTCTCCTCGCACCAGGCGAAGAAATCGGGGTCGTCGATCAGGCCGTATTTCACGACCTCCGCATAGCCGGCGCGAAGATCGCGCGGGGGCAGCGTGTCGAGCACCTGCGGGTCGATCAGCACCAGCGCCGGCTGGTGGAAGGCGCCGACCAGGTTCTTGCCCGCGGGCGTGTTGATCGCGGTCTTGCCGCCGACTGACGAATCGACCTGGGCGAGCAACGTCGTCGGCACCTGAACGAAGCCGCAGCCGCGTTTCAGGATGCTGCACGCGAAGCCGACGAGGTCGCCGATCACCCCCCCGCCGAGGGCGATCACATGGTCGCCGCGCTCGACGCCGAGTTCTATGAGCCGGTCGGTCAGGCTGGCGAGTTGCGCCCAGCTCTTCGTGCCCTCGCCCGGCGGCAGCACGATCGCCTCGCTGGCGATGCCCGCGGCGGCCATCGACAGGCGCAGCGCCTCCAGATGCGGCGCGACATTGGCGTCGGCGACGACCGCCATCGCCCGCCCGCGCGAAAGGGGCGCCAGCAGGTCCCCGGCGCGCGCCAGCAGCCCGCTTTCGATCACCACGTCGTAGCTGCGGTCACCCAGCCCCACGCGCACGGTCGTCATCGGTTGAGTTCCTTCAGGATTGCCGTGACCGTCACATCGTGCGGCGCATTGGCGCTGGGGACGCGCAGATGCGCCTGCGCATAGATAGGATTGCGCACTGCGGCGAGTTCGCGCAGCACCGCCAGCGGATCCTTGCCGCGCAGCAGCGGGCGGCTGTCGCGGCGGCGGACGCGGTCGGCGAGGACGACGGGATCGGCATCGAGCCAGATCGCGGTGGCTTCCGACAGGATCAGCGCGCGGGTATCGGCATTGATGAAGGCGCCGCCGCCGGTCGCGATCACCTTTGGCCGGCCGTCGATCAGCCGTGCTATCACGCGTCGTTCGCCGTCGCGGAAATAGGCTTCGCCGAATCGTTCGAAGATTTCGGTGACGGTCATGCCGGCCGCCTCCTCGATCTCGGTGTCCGCATCGACGAAGGGCAGCGCCAGCCGGCCCGCGAGGCGGCGGCCGACGGTGGACTTGCCGACGCCCATCAGCCCGACCAGTACGATCGGCTTTCCGGTCCAGCCGATCGAAGGGATGGGCGATGCCATGGTGCGGGGGCTATACAGCGCAGCCCGCGCCCGGCAAAAGGCCCCGCGCGACAGGTTTTTGTATGAATGCTGAAAGGCGCGTGATGTCCCGTTCGCTGGTGATTGCCCTGGTCCTGCTGGTCGTGGTGGTGGGCGGCCTGTTCGTGCTCGCGGGGCGCGACACCGCGCGCGAGCCGGCGCAGGTCGAAAAGACGGTCAGCCTTGAAAATCTCTCGTAGCGCGGTCGCGCTCGGCACCGTCGCGCTGCTTTTGGCGGGCGCGGGCGTCGCCGCGCAGGACGCGCCCGAATCGATCCTGCCGCCGGGTTTCGGCGATCCGGTAGCGCCGACACCGACGCCCGCGCCTGCGCCCGTCCGGCCCGCGCCCAGCATCCTGCCACCGCCGGCGGCTGCGCCCGCGCCGGGCGCCGTCCAGCCGCTGCCGCCGGGCACCGACGCCAGCTCGACGCCGACGCCCACCGGCACGCCCGTGCCGATCGATCTGTCGGCCTATGAACTGCCCGCCTTCGCCAAGCGTTCGCTCGACAATGTCGGCGCGATCGGCGCGGATAGCGGCGGGCTTTCCGAACGCGCCTTCGCCACGACGCCTGGCCCGGCGCTGCACATATTGATGCGCCGGCTCGACGCGCCGGTGCCGTCGCGCTGGCTGTCGATCGCGCTTCGGCGCGCGCTGGTCTCGCGCGTGGCGACGCCGCCGGGCGTGAACGGCGCCGATTTCGCCGCGGAGCGTGCCTGGCTGCTGCTCAGGATGGGCGAGGCGGATGCGGCGCGCGCCGTCGTCCAGAGCGTCGATATCGACAATTACACGCCGAAGCTGTTCCAGGTCGGCATGCAGGCGATGCTGGCGAACGGCGACCCGGCGGGCCTCTGCCCGATGGTCGAACCGGCGATCCGTACCTCGGGCGACACCGGCTGGCTGTTCGCGCGATCGATGTGCGCTGCGCTGGCCGGGCGCGGGCCGGAGGCGGCGTCGCTGTTCAACACCGCGCGGCGGCGCACCGGCCGGACGATCGATTCGCTGCTGGCGGAAAAGGTGGTCGGCGCGGCATCGCAGGCGCGTGCGGTGACGATCGAATGGGATGGTGTCGACCGGCTGAGCGCGTGGCGGCTGGGCCTGGCGATGGCAACGGGCGTGGAGATGCCAGCCGAACTGCTGGCGCTGGGCCGCCCGCAGGTCGCGCTGTGGCGGGCGACCGCGCCGATGATCGCGCCGGAAATCCGCGCGCCATTGGCCGATCGCGCGGCGGCGCAGGGCGTGCTTTCCAATCTGGCGCTGGTCGATCTCTATTCGGAGGTCGAGGCGTCGGACGACGCGAACAGCGCGATCGGCGCGGCGGCGCGCGACCTGCGCGGCGCATTCGGCGAGCAATCGGTCGAGACGCGGCTCAAACTGCTGAACCAGTTGTGGAACGAGCCGCAATCGGCGCGCGGGCGGTACGGCCGCCTGATCCTTACGGCGCGTGCGGCGACGCTGATCCCCGCATCGGCCGAACGTGCCGAGCAGGCGCCGAAGCTGATCGCGTCGATGCTGAGTGCCGGCCTCGATCGGCCGGCCTTGCGCTGGCGCGGGGTGGTCGAGGCCGGCAGCGATGGCTGGGCGATGCTGGTGCTCGCCGATCCGCGGCGGCCGATGGCGGCGGCGGGCGACGTCGAGCGGTATCGGGGCAATGCCGGCGACGAAAAGGGGCGGATGCTGTTGGCCGGGCTGACCGGGCTGGGCCGCCTGTCGACCGGTGATGCGCAAGCGCTGGCGGAGCCGTTCGACGTCAAGTTCGGCGCGGAGAATAGCTGGACTCGTGCGATTACCGCCGCAGCCGAACGGCGCGAGGCGGGAACCGTATTGTTGCTCGCGGCGGTGGGCATGCAGACCGCCGACTGGCGCGGCGTGCCGCCGGAAGTACTCTATCACGCGTGCATGAGCCTGCGCGCGGTGGGCCTGGAGGGCGAGGCGCGGATGATCGCGGCCGAGGCGATCGCGCGGCTGTGAGCGCGAACGCGGATGCGGTGCTGACCGACCGCTTCCTGGAGATGATGGGCGCGGAGGCGGGGGCCGCCCCGAACACGCTGGCGGCCTATCGCACCGACCTGAGGCTGGCGTCCGACCTGCTCGCGGGCGGGCTGGCGACGGCGGACGCGGCGGCGTTGCAGCGGCTGGCGGACGGCTGGGGCGACCTCGCCCGCGCCACCGTGGCGCGCAAGGCGGCGGCGTTGCGGCGGTTCTTCGCCTTCCTGGCCGACGAGGGGCTGCGCGCCGACGATCCCGGCGCCGCACTGCCCCGGCCGGGCCGCGCGAGACCGCTGCCGAAAACGCTGTCGGTCGCCGAGGTCGATGCGATCTTCGCGGTGATCGCCGCCCGGCTGGAGCGCGATCCACCCGATCCGTTCGACCTGCGCCTCGCCGCGCTGATCGAGCTGCTCTACGGATCGGGCCTGCGCGCGACCGAACTGGTATCGCTGCCCCGTACGGCGATCGCGGGCGACCGGCCGTACCTGATCCTGCGCGGCAAGGGCGGGCGCGAGCGGATGGTGCCGATATCCGATCGCGCGCGAGCGGCGGTGGCGGCATGGCGCCAGCATGTGCCGGCGGGCGCCTGGCTGTTCCCGTCGGGCAAGGCGCATCTGACGCGGATGCGGCTGTACCAGCTGGTGAAGGCGCTGGCCGGGGCCGCGGGGATCGATCCGGCGCGTGTCAGCCCGCACGTGCTCCGCCACGCCTTTGCCACGCATCTGCTGGCCGGGGGAGCCGATCTGCGCGCGCTCCAGGCGATGCTGGGCCACGCCGATATCGCGACGACCGAGATTTACACCCATGTCGAGGCGAGCCGGCTGGTCGAACTGGTCAACACGCGCCATCCGCTCGTTGACGGGGTGAAGGCGCGGCCTTAGCGGGGGCGGCATGCCAAGTTTCCTCGATTTCGAGAAGCCGATCGCCGAGCTGCAGGGGCGGATCGACGAGCTGCGCGAGACCGCGTCGTCACCCGAACTGGATATCGACGCCGAGGTCGCGCGCCTGCAGGCCAAGTCCGACAAGCTGCTGCGCGACACCTATGCCCGGCTGACCCCGTGGCAGAAGACCCAGGTCGCGCGCCATCCCGAACGGCCGCACCTGAAGGATTATCTGGCCGGGCTGATCGACGATTTCATGCCGCTGGGCGGCGACCGCGCCTTCGCCGACGATCAGGCGATCATCGGCGGTCTGGGCATGTTTCGCGGCCGCAAGGTGATGGTGATCGGCCACGAGAAGGGTGACGACACCGCCAGCCGGCTGCGCCACAACTTCGGAATGGGCAAGCCCGAGGGATATCGCAAGGCGATCCGCCTGATGAAGCTCGCCGACCGGTTCGGGCTGCCGGTGGTGACGTTGGTCGATACGTCGGGCGCGTTTCCGGGCGTGCAGGCGGAGGAGCGTGGACAGGCGGAGGCGATCGCGCGATCGACCGAGACGTGCCTGGAACTGGGCGTGCCGTTGATCGCCGCGATCGTTGGCGAAGGTGGTTCGGGCGGCGCGGTGGCGCTGGCCACCGGCAACGTCGTGTTGATGTTCGAGCACGCCGTCTATTCGGTGATCTCGCCGGAAGGGTGCGCGTCGATCCTGTGGCGGACCGCCGACAAGGCGCCCGAGGCGGCCGAGGCGATGAAGGTGACCGCGCAGGATTTGAAGGGACTGGGGGTGATCGACACGATCGTCCCGGAGCCGCTGGGGGGCGCCCATCGTGAGCCCGGCGCGGCGATCGCGGCGCTCGGCGATGCTCTGGAAAATGCGCTGAAGCAGTTCGACGGGCGTCGGCCGGACGATGTCCGCACGGCGCGGAGGCGGAAATTCCTGGATATCGGCCGACTGTGACCGGATGACATGAAAAGGGCGGCGAACCAGATGGTTCGACCGCCCTTTTGATGTGATGTGCGAAGGCTTACGAAGCCTTCATGTTCGACGATACGTTGCCGAAGGTCTTCTTCAGGTTGTTACCCAGACCCTGCATCGCGGCGATGGCTGCGACGGCGATCAGCGCGGCGATCAGGCCATATTCGATCGCGGTGGCGCCGCGCGAATCACGCAGAAATTTCAATACTCTGGTAAGCATATTTCTCATCCTCTTGTAAAAAAGGCAGCGAAACCTTTCAGTCTCGCCGCCTTCTTCATCTCGGGATAAAGGCTTACGAAGCCTTCATGTTCGACGACACGTTGCCGAAGGTCTTGTTGAGCTGGTTGCCCAGACCCTGCATCGCGGCGATCGCGGCGACGGCGATCAGAGCGGCGATCAGGCCGTACTCGATCGCGGTGGCGCCCTTGGAATTCTTCAGGAAAGTGCGAATCTTCTGCATGTTGGTCTCCACTGTTCGTAAACTTCAGTCACCCGGCTGGACCGGGGAGCCCGGAGCAGCAGATCGGAAACTAGGTTGGGGAAGTTGAGAAAAGCTTAAGGGCGGGAGCGATTCGCCCGGACAATATTCAGCCGCCGCTGGCGTCGCGCACCTTGGTGTGCAGATTGCCCCAGGTTTCCTTGGTCGTGCTGCCCAGCGCGACCAGCGCAGTCATCAGTCCGAGCACGATCAGCGCGAGGATCAGCCCGTATTCGACCGCGGTCGCCCCCTTGCGGTTCCGCAGCAGGGCGGCAAGGAAGCGCGGATGCGAAAGGCGCGGGCGGTGACTCATCATCGGCGATCCTAGCGTGAGGAAGGTTAACGATATGTCACCGCCGCCGCCGGCTTCGACCGATCTGATGCATGTCGTCGCCGTCGCGCTGGTCGATGCCGACGGACGGGTGCTGGTGCAGCAGCGCCCCGAGGGGACGCCGATGGCTGGCCTGTGGGAGTTTCCCGGCGGCAAGATCGATCCGGGCGAGACGCCCGAAGCGGCGCTGATCCGCGAACTGCGCGAGGAACTGGGGATCGAGGTGGCGCAGGCCTGCCTGGCCCCCGCGGTCTTCGCCAGCGAGCCGCTGGGCGCGCGCCATTTGCTGCTGCTGCTCTACGCCTGCCGCAAATGGCAGGGGGTGCCGGAGGCGCATCACGCCGCGGCGCTCAAATGGGTTCGTCCGGTCCAGCTTCATGCGCTGGCGATGCCGCCGGCGGACAAGCCGATGATCGGCCTGCTAGAGGCGCTTCTGTAGTGCCTGCGTCAGGCTCGCGGTGGCGCTGCCGCGGCGCGCCGGCTTCGGCTGCGAATCATCGGGCGCCCAGCCGGTAAGGAAGACCAGTTCAAAGCGTTCCGGCACGCGGCCGTCGGGATCGGCGCTCGCCTGGAACGCGGCGGCGAGCGCGGCTAGCGTGTCGCGGCGCAGCGGCCGGCGATCGCGCAGCACATTGGTCGCCGCCATGCCGCGCAGATCGGCGATCAGCCCGAACAGGTCGCCGTAGCGGACCGGCACGCCTTCGACATCGGCGACCGGCAGGGCGAAGCCGGCGCGGACCATCAGGTCGCCGGCGGCGCGAACGTCGACCTGCGGGTGCGCGCGTTGCACGGCCGGATCGGCGGCACGCAGCGCGGCGCGCAGCGTCGGCAGGCTCGTGTTGCCGACGAACGCGGCGAGGAACAGGCCATCGGGACGCAGCGCGCGGCGGGCGAGCGTCAGCGCGCCGGGCAGATCGTTGACCTGATCGAGTACCCCCGCCGACACGATCAGATCGAACGATGCCGGGGACAGCGCGACGCGATCCTCGTCCGCCTGGATGCCGTTCGCCGCGTGGGCGAAGGCGGTCCCCGCGTCGATTCGCGTGATTTCGGCGCCGGGCAGGCCGAAGGCGGCATCCGCGCAGCCCAGGTCGAGCACGTCGCGAAACTCGCGGCGCACCGTCGCCAGCCGGTCCGCGATCCCTTCCAGCATCAGGCGGCGCAGGAAGTCGTGCCCGGGCCAGCCCGGCGCGGCACGATCGCGGCGCAGGCGCCGGGCGGCGCGATCGAAGATCTCGGGATCGGTCACGATGCGTGGCTTGTGCGGCGGCGCGGCGCGGCGGACAAGGGGGCATGCGCGCCCTGCTCGCCAGCATCGTCTCGCTCGCGCTGCCGCCGCGCTGCCCCCGATGCGCGAGCGTGGTAGCGGCGGATCATCGCTTTTGCGCGCGCTGCTGGGCGGGGCTCGATTTCCTCGGGCCGCCGTGGTGCGCGGGGTGCGCGCTGCCGTTCGGGCATGATCGTGGGGCAGCGGCGTTGTGCGGCGCGTGCCTGGCTGATCCGCCGCCGTTTGCCGGCGCGCGCGCGGCGGTCGCCTATGGCCCGGTCGCGCGGCAACTGGCGCTGCGTCTGAAGTATGGCGGGCGGGCCGCCTTTGCCGACACCGCCGCGCGGCTGATGCTGCGGCTGGTGCCGCCCGATGCCGATCTGCTGGTGTCGGTGCCCTTGCACCGGCTGAGGCTGTGGGGGCGCGGCTACAACCAGGCGGCGCTGATCGCCGCCGCGCTGGGCAGGGCGGCAGGGAAGCCCGCGCCCGGTGGCGTGCTGCTGCGGCGGCGGGCGACACCGGTGCTGCGCGGGCTGGGGCGGCGGGGCAGGGCAAAGGCGGTGGCTGGCGCCTTCGCACTGGCGGACGGCGGTGCGGCGACGATCGCGGGGCGCCACGTCGTGCTGGTCGACGACGTGTTCACCAGCGGCGCGACGGCGGCGGCGTGCACCCGCGTGCTGCTGCGCGGCGGCGCGGCGCGGGTCACGGTGCTGTGCTGGGCGAGGGTGATCGGGGAAGGGGCCGGCGATTGACATCGCCGCACGCCATGCGCACCTCAGCGGGATGGCGAAGGTCGAAATCTACACCAAGGCGTTCTGTCCCTATTGCACCCGCGCGCTGCGGCTGCTGGCGGACAAGGGCGTGGAGCCCGAGGAACATGACATCACCATGGGCGGGCCGAAGCGGGCCGAGATGATCGATCGCGCGAACGGACGGACGACGGTGCCGCAGGTGTTCATCAACGGCCGGCATATCGGCGGGTCGGACGATCTCGCCGCACTGGATCGCGAAGGCAGGCTCGGCCCGCTGCTCGCCGCATGATCGCCGCGCTGCTCCAGATGACGAGCGGGATCGACCCGCAGGCCAACGCGCGCGTCATCGTGGATGCGGTGGATGAGGCGCGGGCAGGCGGCGCGGCGATGCTGTTCACGCCGGAAATGGCCGGGCTGATCGATCGCGACCGTACCCGCGCGGCGACCGCGATCGTGCCGGAAGATCAGGATCGCGTGCTGGCGGCAGTGCGTGACGCGGCGGCGCGGCATGGCATCTGGGTCCACATCGGCTCGCTGGCCGTGCGGCGCGACGACGGGCGGCTGGCCAACCGTGGCTTCGTGATCGACGCCGGTGGCGACATCCGCGCGCGGTACGACAAGCTGCACCTGTTCGACGTCGATCTGCCGACCGGCGAGAGCTGGCGCGAATCGGCGAGTTATGCGGCGGGCGAGGGGGCCGTGGCGGTAGATACGCCGCTGGGCCGGGTCGGGTTGTCGATCTGCTACGATTTGCGGTTTCCCGGCCTCTACAGCGCCTTGAGTGATGCCGGCGCGACGATCCTGGCCGTGCCGGCCGCCTTCACGGTTCCCACCGGTCGCGCGCATTGGGAGACACTGCTGCGCGCCCGCGCGATCGAGGCGGGCGCGTTCGTGCTCGCCGCGGCGCAGGTCGGTACGCATCAGGACGGCCGCGTGACCTATGGCCATTCGCTGGCGATCGATCCGTGGGGGAGCGTTCTGCGCGACATGGGTGAACAGGCGGGCCTGGCGCTGGTCGATATCGATCCGGCGCGGGTGGCCGATGTGCGGGCCCGCATCCCCGTGCTCGACCATCGCCGCTCCATTCCCGAGGTGGCGGTGGTCGCGTCGTGATCCTGTTCGATCTGCGCTGCGGCGGCGGGCATGTGTTCGAGGCGTGGTTCGGATCGAGCGGCGCCTATGAGGAACAGCGCGCCGGCGGACTGATCGCCTGCCCGATGTGCGGCGACGACGATGTGACGAAGGCGGTGATGGCGCCCAACGTCGCGGCCAAGGGCAATCGCGGCGAGGCGCCCGGCCCGGCCGCGATGAAGGCGGCGATCGCGGCGCTGGCGAGCGCGCAGGCCGAGGCGCTGAAATCGTCCGAATGGGTCGGCGTCGCCTTTGCCGACAAGGCCCGCAAGATGCACGCGGGTGAGGAACCCTCGGCCCCGATCCACGGGCAGGCGACCCGTGCGGAGGCGCAGGCGCTGGTCGACGAGGGCGTCCCCGTCGCGCCGCTGATCGTGCCGGTGGTGCCGCCCGAGGCACGCAATTGACCGCCCGCGCCCCTGCCCCTACCAGCCGAACCGACGCCCTCGTAGCTCAGCAGGATAGAGCGACGGTTTCCTAAACCGCAGGTCGGAGGTTCGAATCCTCTCGAGGGCACCAGTTTCGGAACGGTGTGCGATTTCGACGATGACGGCGGCGATCTATTACCAGGCGGACGGCTATTCGACGGCCGGACCCGCTCTGATGGGCCGCAACGCGGCGGGCGAGAGCTTCCTGCGCGGGTTCCTGCTGCATTCGCGGGCAAGCCGTTTCACCGTCTATGCCCGTGACGCCGCTACCGCCGCTCCGTTTGGCGAGGCGGTTCGCGTGGCCGGCCGGACCGAGCCGGTGGAGGTGATCCAGCCGGCGATGATCGCATCGTTGCAGGGCGCCGGGACGCTCTATTACCCAGGTTCGGACATCGGGCTGCGCGCGCGGGAGCGCAGCATTGTCGGCGAACGGTTGTGGAGCATCTGCGGGGTCACCCATACCACCGCGTCAAAGGCGGCGTCGGACGGCATCACCGACCTGGCGACCGGCGCGACCCAGCCGTGGGATGCGGTGATCTGCACCTCGCGCGCGGTTCGCGCCAACGTCGATGCGGTGCTGGGGGCGGAGATCGAGCGGCTGAACGCGCGGCTGGGCGCGACGCGCTATCCGTTGCCGCAACTGCCGATCATCCCGCTGGGTATCCACACCGCCGATTTCGCGGTCGATCGCGAAGGTGACGCCGCCCGGCTGGCGGCGCGGGCCGCGCTGGGGATCGACGCGGGCGCGGTGGTGGTGCTCTATGCGGGGCGGCTTTCCTTCCATGCCAAGGCGAACCCGGCGGCGATGTATCAGGCGCTGGAGGCGGCGCAGGCGCGGGTGCCCGGCCGGCGGGTCGTGCTGATCGAATGCGGCTGGTTCGCCAACGACGGCCAGCGCGGCGCGTTCGACGCGGCGGCGCAGGCGCTGTGTCCGTCGATCGCGATCCTGCGCGTCGATGGCCGCGAGCGTGCCGGGCGCGACCATGCCTGGGCGGCGGCGGATGTCTTCTGCTCGCTGGCCGACAATTATCAGGAGACGTTCGGGCTGACGCCGGTGGAGGCGATGGCGGCGGGACTGCCGGTGGTGGCGACCGACTGGGACGGATACCGCGACACCGTGCGCCACGGCGTGGACGGCTTCCTGGTGCCCACCGCCGCGCCGATGCCGGGGCTGGCCGCCGACCTGGCCGCGCGCTTCGCGCTGAACCTCCACAGCTACGACCGCTATTGCGCCTATGGCAGCGCCTTCGTCGCGGTCGATATCGCCGCGGCGGCGGAAGCCTTCGCCGCGCTGTTCGCGTCGCCCGACCTGTGCCGGCGGATGGGGGCGGCGGGCCGCGCCCGCGCCGTCGCGGACTATGACTGGCGCGTCATCATCGGCCGTTACGAGGATCTTTGGGACGAACTCGCGGCGATCCGCGGTGCCGGGGCGTCGGGCGAGCGCCCCCCCGCGCCCTGGCCGGCGCGGATGGACCCGTTCCGCAGCTTCGAATCCTACCCCACGAAAGTGCTGACCCCGCGATCGACCGTGGCGCTGACCGATCCGACGGCGGACCTCGCCCAGGCGCGGCTGGCGCGGCTGGAAGGGCTGGAGGTGTTCGCGTTCGCGGAAGCGGTGCTGCCGGCGCGCGACGAACTGCTGGCGCTGATCGGGGCGTGCGCGGGCGGTCCGCGCAGGGTGGAGCAGGTGATCGCCGTCCTGCCGGCGGTGCGGGCGCCCTGGGCGGTCCGCACGCTCGCCTGGCTCGCCAAGATCGGCGTCGTCCGCATCGATCCCGCCTGAACGCGGAAACGCCGGCCCGGCGGGTGGCCGGACCGGCGTTTCGCTGCCGCTGGAAAGCGGCGTATCGGCGTCAGGCGCCGGCCGGCATCTCGATCGCCGACGGAGCCTGCGGGCCCTTGCCGGTCTGCATCTGCCTGGCGAACACGTCGCGCATCAGGCTGAGCGAGAAGAGGTGCGCATAGATCAGCGGCAGCATGCCGGACTGCGCCATCTTGCGCAGCTGGTCACCGCGCAGCTCGTTGAGCTTCTTCTCGTCGACCATCTGGAAGCCGCGATAGATGAACGGCTGCGGCGCGCCCTCCGGCTGGATCGAGACTTCGCCGTCGATCAGCAGATCGAGTTCCTTCAGCTCCTTGACGAACTGCGCGGTCTTCTGGCCGGCCTGCTCGAACTGCTCGGTGAAGGCCAGGATGCCCTTGGTCAGCTCGCTCGGCTGGTTGCCGTCGAACAGCTTCTCGCCCTCGTCGAACTTGCCGATCGTCTCCGAAGACGGATCGAAGCACAGGCTGAGCTCGGTCGCGTCCGGGGTCAGCTTGGCGAGCATGTACGGATAGCGGCGGATGTAGGCCGGGACGTACACTTCCGGATCGACCAGCGTGCCGTCCTCGTTGACGAACATGTTGACGCCTTCGTTCAGCGCCATCAGCGCCAGCGGCACGGGATCGTCGCCGACGGCGAAGACGATCGGCATGCGGCGGGCGACCATCGGGAATTCCTCGACCGTCAGCGGCACCGCATGCTGGTTGGCGAGGAACGGCGCGGCGTTGGCCGGCTTGACCCGCCAGTCGGCGTGCAGTTCGCTCGAAAGCGGAACGAGATCATTGTAGAACAGCGGAAGCGCAGAGGCGCCAGGCGCGGTGGCCATCGGGAATCTCCGGGAAAGAAGGATCGAAATTCGCTGCCCGGCGTACGCGCGCGCCCGGCAATGGGACGCGTCTGTAGGGGGCATGGCCGCTGCGCGCAAGCCATTGAACGGCAGGGTCGGCAAGCGTCGCCGCGCATCTTTACACTCTTTCAACGCTGGCTTATTGGCGAGCCCGGATCGCGTGCGGGGCAGGAAGGTCTCCGGCAATGGATGCGCGACGGATGAAGACGCAGCGGGGCGAAACGCCGCGGCTGCCTTGGCCGGGCTGGCTGTAGAGAATCGATTCCTCCATGCGTAGGTTTACGGGAGCGCTGCCGTCTTGAGTTCGCGTGTTCGGCGCCTGTGCGGCGTTTCCACCTTGTGCATCGCCGTAGCGGGCGCGGCGGGAGCCGCCGCCCAGTCGGTGCCGGCGGCGCCGCCGAGCTCGCTGGTCGTCGATCCCCAGCAGGGGGCGACGCCGCGACCGATCGCGCCGGCGACGGTCAGCCCGATGCCGAGCACGCCGGCCACCACCGGTCCTGCGCCGATGAGCGTCACGCCGACGCCCGCCGCGCCGATCGCGCTCCAGCCGCTGCGCGGTACCACGCCGGAGGGCGGGGTCGAGGCGCAGGCGCTGCCCGTGCCCGGCAGCCCGCGAGGCCTGCCGGCGCCGTCGGGCAATCCGCTGGCGCTCGATCCCAAGACCGATCCGATCCTGCGGCTGGCGATCGCTTCGGCCGATCCGGCGACCTTCCGCGACGCGATCCGCCAGGTCGTCGCGCGCAATCCGACCGCGGCGGAGGCGGCGGCGCGCAGTGATGAGGCGATCGCCTCGCGCAACGAGGCGCGGGCGTCGCAATATCCGGTGATCGACTTCTCGATGTCGCACTTCCGGGTGATCGACCGGGCCTTCTCGAACGATCCGCAGAACGTGCTCGAACGCTCGCGCCCCGGCTTTCGCACCGATGCGATTGCCCGTGCCCAGCAGCCGATCATCGATTTCGGCACCGCCGAGAACCGCATCAACGCCGGCAATCGCCGCGTCGAGGCATCGGTCGCGGCGATCGACGATTCGGCGACCAATCTCGCGATGCGCGGGATTGCAATCTGGTACCAGCTGTTCGGCTATCGCGCGCTGGTGTCGTTGAGCGAGGCTTTCGTCGAAAGCCAGGCGGCGCTGCGCGGCGCGATCGACCAGCGCGTCAAACAGGGCTTCGCCGCGCCGGGCGACGTCGCGCAGGTCGAAAGCTATATCGCGACCGCCGAGGCGCAGCTCGCCAACTACCGCCGCCAGGTCGCGAGCGCCGAGGCGCAGTATGCCGCCCTGACCGGCGCGGCGGCACCCGCCGGTTTCGGCCGCGCGCCGGCCGCCGATGTGCCCAACGTCTCCCGCGACCGCGCGCAGCTCGATGCCGAGACGATCCCCGCGGTGCGCGTCGCGAAGCTGGTCGCCGAGGCATCGCGCTACGAGGTCAAGGTCGCCAAGGCGGATGCGCTGCCCGGCGTGACCGTGGGCGTCGATGCCGGCCGCTATGGCGTATTCGAGACCAAGAAGGATTTCGACATCCGCGGATCGGTGACGTTCAGCCAGCGGCTGGGCGGCGGCGCGGTGCAGCGGGTGAGCGGCGCGGCGGCCCGCGCGCGCGGCGCCGAGGCGGCCTATCAGCGCACCCGCGACGAGGCGGTGCGCGACGCGGCGATCGCCTGGGCCGACGTCCAGGCGCTCGAGCAGACCGAGGCTGCGATCCGCGACAACTATATCGCTACCCGCCAGTCGCGCGACGTGCTCGCCGAACGCTTCCGCGTCGCCCGCGGCACCCTGTTCGACCTGCTGGGGGCGGAGGCCAATTATTTCAACGTCGCGGCACGCTATGTCGAGACGGTGACCGAACTCGACATCGCCCGCTACAACCTGCTGGCGAAACGCGGCAAACTGCTCGATGCCTTTGGCATCGATCCCGCCCGATTGGACCGTTGATGACCGACCTTCCCACCCAGGCGCGCGCCGACCACGAGCTCGCGGAGATCCGGAAGCCGCGGTTCGCGCGTTGGCTCGCCGAGCCGATGCTGCGCAACAAGGGCGTGTTCGTGAAGGTCGCGCTGGCGGCGGCGATGATAAACCTGTTCGGGCTGGTCGTGTCGCTGTTCACCATGACGGTGTACGACCGCGTCATTCCGAACATGGCGTTTTCATCGCTGACGGCGCTGACGATCGGGGTGTCGATCGTCATCGTGTTCGATTTCATGCTGCGCGTGCTGCGCGGCTATTTTGTCGACATCGCCGGCGCCGACATCGACCGCGAGATCGGCGGCAGCGTGTTCGACCGGCTGATGCGCATCCGCATGGACATGAAGCGCGGATCGACCGGCGCGCTGACCAGCATGATGCGCGAGCTGGAGACGCTGCGCGATTTCTTTGCCAGCGCATCGATGACCGCGATCGTCGATGTGCCGTTCATTATCATCACGATCGTGTTCATCGGGGTGATCGGCGGCGCGCTGGTGTTCGTGCCGATCGTGATCGTCCCGCTCATCATCCTGGCCGGCTGGGTGACCCAGCCCGCGCTGGACCGCCTGTCGGCACGGGCGATGAACGAGGGGATGCTGAAGCAGTCGGTGCTGGTCGAATCGATCGGCAGCCTGGAAATGGTCAAGACCGCCAACGCCGGCCCGCTGTTGCGCCGCCGCTGGCTGAAGGCGATCGACGACCATGCCGACAGTTCGCTGCGCCAGCGCCTGATCGCCAACGTCGCGGTGACCATCGCGGCGAGCGGCAATTCGATCTCGTACATCGCGATCGTTGTCGTCGGCGTGTTCCTGATCGCGGCGGGCGACCTGACGATGGGCGGGCTGATCGCGTGTTCGATCCTGTCGGGCCGCGCCCTTCAGCCACTGTCGACCATCGCCCAGCTGCTATCGCGCATTTCCGCGACGCGCACCGCCTACGACCAGATCGACGGGTTGATGGCGATGCCGCCGGAAGGTCCGGCGGCGGGCGGGCTGGTTCCCGCGAAGCTGACCGGCAAGATCGAGTTTCGCGGCGTCGAGTTCAAATATCCCGGCGCGGCCGAAAAGAGCCTCGACCGCATCAGTTTCACGGTCGAGCCGGGGCAGAAGGTGGCGCTGCTGGGCCGTGTCGGCTCGGGCAAGTCGACGATCCTGCGCCTGCTGATCGGCCTGTACGACCCGCAGGACGGCGTCGTGCTGATCGATGGTACCGACGTTCGCCAATTCGAGCCGGGCGCCCTGCGCACCCAGATCGGCGTGGCGATCCAGGAACCGGTGCTGCTGTCGGGCACGGTGCGCGAGAACATCCTGCTCGACCGCCCCGGCTTCGGCGATGAGGAGATGCTGCGGGTGTCCGAACTTGCGGGCGCACACAGTTTCATGGGCCAGATCACCAACGGCTACGACCTGCGCCTCGCCGATCGCGGCGAGGGGCTGTCGGGCGGACAGCGCCAGTCGATCACGATCGCGCGTTCGCTGGTCGGCAGCCCGCCGATCGTGCTGTTCGACGAACCCACCAGCGCGATGGACGCGCAGACCGAGAACGGGCTGATCGAACGGTTGCAGACCGAGCTGGCCGGGCGGACGATGATCCTCGTCTCGCACCGCAACGCCCTGTTGCGGCTGGTCGATCGCATCATCATCGTAGAGGCGGGCAAGATCGCCCATGACGGGCCGCGCGATCAGGTGCTGGCCGCCCTGCAGCGCCCTCGCGCCGCCGCCTGACGCTCCTTTCCGCGAAGACGAAACAGACGCCATGAGCACCGACATCATCGCAGCGCCCGAACACCGCATCGAGGACATGGCGACGCGCATCAAGCCGCGCACCGCCTCCAACCTCCTTTTGTGGAGCATCGTCGCCTTCTTCGTCATCGCGATCGCGTGGGCGACGCTGGCAACGGTGGACCGCACCATTCATGCGCCGGGGCGCGTGGTGCCGGGATCGCGGCTCCAGGTCATATCCAACCTGGAGGGCGGCATCGTCAGCGAGATCCTGGTCAAGGCGGGTC
Organism: Sphingomonas sp.; assembly: GCF_035910975.1. Lineage (GTDB taxonomy): Bacteria > Pseudomonadota > Alphaproteobacteria > Sphingomonadales > Sphingomonadaceae > Sphingomonas. The sequence goes on along the minus strand of NZ_JAMHWM010000029.1, from coordinate 812,791 downwards.
AGCAGGTGAAGAAGGGCCAGCCGCTGGTCCGGCTCGACCGCACGATGGCCGGGGCGGAGCTTGGCGCGGGCGAGATGCAGGCGGCGTCGCTGTCGGCCAAGGTCGCGCGGCTCGAGGCGCAGGTGCAGGGTCGCGAACCGCGCTGGCCGTCGGCGGGCGACAATCCCGGCCTGACCGATCAGATTCAGATCGAGCGTGCGCTCTACGCCTCGCAGGTCGCCGACCTGTCGAGCGCGACCGGCGCGGCGCAGGCACGGGTCGATCAGACGCAGCGCGCGGTCGCCGAGGCCCAGGCGATGCTGGAGGCACGGCGTTCGGCGCGCGACGCCTATCAGCAGCAGCTGTCGATGATCCGCCCGCTCGTCGAGCGCGGCATCGAACCGCGGCTGAGCCTCGTCCAGCTGGAGAACAATGTAAGCATCGCGACCGCTGAGGTCGCTGCGGCGCAGGCATCGGTCGCGCGCGCCCAGTCGGGCGTCGCCGAAGCCGGGCAGGCGTTGCGGCTGGTCCGGCAGGACTGGCGCACCAAGGCGGCGACCGAGCTTGCCGCCGCGCAGGCCGAATATTCCGCGCGGGCCAAGACGCTGCCGGCGCTGGCCGACCGTGCGCGCCGCACGACCGTGCTGGCGCCGATGGACGGCCGGATCAACCGGGTCGCGATCTCCACAGTGGGCGGCGTGATCGGATCGGGCGCCCCGCTGGTCGAGCTGGTGCCGAGCGAGGACGCGCTGATGGTCGACGCGCTGGTCTCGCCCAAGGACATCGCCCGCGTCGGGCTGGGCCAGCACGCGCGGCTCAACATCTCGGCCTATGAATCGTCGGTCTACGGCGCGATGAGCGGGACGGTGGTGACTATCGCACCCGATGCGACCGCCGACGAGCGCACCGGCGAAAGCCATTATCTGGTGCGGATCGAGGCGCGGGCGGGGACGCTGAAGGATCGCGAGGGTCGTCCGCTGCCGATCGGGCCGGGCATGACGGTTGATGTCAATCTGCTCGGCGACAAGCGTTCAATCCTCAGCTATCTGTTCACGCCGATCACGCGGCTGACGGAAAGGGCGATGCGCGAGTGACGGTGCTGAGGGGCGGGGGAGCGGTGCTGATCGCGGCGGCGGCATTTGCCGGCGCCGGGCACGCGCAGGACGCGATGCAGGGGCCGCCGGCCGCAATGCCGCCCGGGGCTGTCCCCCAGGTCGAGCGCCCTGCCGCGGTGAGCCCGGCGCTGTTCGCGGCGGTGGAGCGCGCGACCGACAGCTATCCGTCGATCGAGGCCGGCCGTACCCTTGTCCGCGCCGCGCGATCCGACGTGCGTGCCGCCAAGAACCTGCGCCTTCCCAGCGTCGGCGTGCAGGGGGTCGCGGTGGGCACCGGCGGCGGGCTGGGGAGCCAGGTGGTGGTCGACCAGCCGGTCTACAGCTTCGGCCGGCTGGAGGCTGTGATCGATCGTGCGCAGGCGCAGCGGATGGTCCGTGCCGCCGAAGTCGACGAACTGGTGATGAACGTCGCGCTCGATACGGTGAACGCCTATTTCGACATCGCCCGCCTCGCCAAGCGCCAGGCGATCCTGGGCAGCAGCCTGGAAGAGCACAGGCTGCTGCTCGATTCGATCGGACGACGGGTACAGCAGGAAGTCAGCGCGCAATCGGACCTGGAACTTGCCAGGTCGCGCGTCGCGCAGCTCGAACAGGATCTGGCGCTGACGGTGGCGCAGCGCCAGGCCGTGACGGCGCGGCTGTACCAGCTGGTCGGCGACAGCGGCTATGACGCCGGCAACGTGCCGGTCTATGATCCGGCGATCCATCACCCCAATCCCGACGGTGCGATCGAGCAGGCCGTCGCCTGTTCGCCGCGACGCGAACGGCTGAACGCGCAGACGCTGGTCGCGCGCGCCGAGACCAAACAGGCCAGGCGGGCGTTCTGGCCGCAGCTTTCGGCGCAGTACAGCTACAACAATATCATCGGGTCGCGCGCCGGCCTGGCGATCACCGCGCAGACCAGCGGCGGCCTGTCGAACCTCGCCGCCGCCGATGCGGCGAAGGCGCGCGAGACGTCGACCGAACTGGATGTTCAGACCGCCGAGCGCGAGCTGCGCGAGCGGGTCGCGAGCGACCTGGTCGAGAATGCCGCAGCGCGGGGCCGCGTGACCAGCAGCGCCAGCGCTGCGGGTTCGGCCGAGGCCGTAACCGAAAGCTTCAAGCGCCAGTTCATCGCCGGACGGCGCACCTGGCTAGATGTGATGAACGCGACGCGCGAGGCGACCAGTGCCGAGCTGGGGTCTTCCGACGCCGAATTCGGCGCGATGGCATCGGCCGCGCGCATCCTGATCCAGACCTGCCGGTGGCAGCCGCAACCGCGGTTCGGGGGAGCGGCGAAGTGACGACCCAGTTGACGGATATCATCGCCGATCTAGCGCGGGCGACCGCCACCGACCTGGCACCGCACTGGCGCGACCGCGTCGGCGACGTTGGCCAGGACCGCGAGGCGCTGACCCGCATGATGGGCGAACTCGGCTGGTCGCCGCCCGAACAGCTGCCGCGCCGGCCCCGCGCGCACCAGTTGCCCGCGCTGCTCTACAGCGACGACGGCGGATGGGCGATCGCCGAGGAATGGGAAGGCCATGACCTGCTGCGCGTGCGCGTCGGGCACGCCAGCGAGGTGCGCCCTTACGACGCGGGCATGCGCTTCTGGCGGGTAACCTTCCCCGACGCGGCCCGCGCGGGCCGGCAGCAATCGGCATCGAGCATCTTCCGCGACGCGCTGATGCGTCGCAAGGGCTCGCTGGCGACCGCGCTGGTGGCTACGGTGGTCGTCAACCTGATCGCGCTGGTCACCTCGCTCTATTCGATGCAGGTCTATGACCGCGTCATCCCGCGCGCCGGCTTCTCGACCCTGTGGGTGCTGACGGTCGGCGTGCTCGTCGCGCTGACGCTCGACTTCCTGCTGCGCGCGGTGCGCTCGCTGCTGATGGAGCGCGAGGCGGCGGACATCGACCTCGAGGTCTCCGAATATTTCTTCGCGCGCGCCCAGGCCGTACGGCTCGACGCGCGGCCGGGCGGCATCGGGACGATGGCGGCGCAGCTCAGGAGCATGGATCAGGTCCGGTCGCTCTATTCCTCCGCCACGCTGTTCCTGCTCGCCGACTTCCCCTTCGCGATCTTCTTCCTGCTCGTCATCTGGTGGCTGGGCGGGATCATCGTGGTGGTGCCGTTGATCGCGTTTCCGCTGTCGCTGCTGCTCGCCGCCATCCTCGCGCGGCTGATCCGCGAGGCGACCGAGCGCGCGCAGGTAACCTCCAACCAGAAAAACGGCCTGCTGGTCGAGAGCCTGGACAGCGCCGAGACGGTCAAGGCCAATCGCGGCGGATGGTACATGCTGACGCGCTGGAACGCGCTGATCGAAAGCGTGATCGGCAACGAGGAACCGGTGCGCAAATGGTCGTCGATCGCCCAGTCGGTGTTCGGGTCGGTGCAGCAGGTCGCCTATATCGGCATCGTCGCGTTCGGCGCGATCGAGGTCGCCAAGGGCAACATGACGATGGGCGGCCTGATCGCCGCGACGATCATCGGCGGCCGCGTCAACGGCCCGCTTGTCGCGCAGCTGCCGCAGATGATCGTGCAATGGGGCTATGCGCGTTCATCGCTGAAGGCGCTCGACGCGATCCTTGAAATGCCCGCCGATGGCCAGCTTGGCGCCTCCGCCCTTCGGCCCGACGCGCTGAAGCCGGCGCTACGCGTGGAGCGCGCCGAATTCGCCTATCCGGGCGCCAAGGACGGCCTGGTCGTGCCGATGCTCGACATCAGGCCCGGCGAGCGTGTCGGCCTGATCGGCGGGATCGGATCGGGCAAGACGACGCTGCTGCGTCTGATGGCCGGGCTCTATGCCCCGATGCGCGGGATCGTCACGCTCGACGGGCTCGACATGGGGCGCATCGCCGAGAATGTGTTGCGGCGCGATGTCGGCTATCTGCCCCAGGACTTCCGCCTGGTGAACGGCACGCTGCGCGAGAACCTGTTGATGGGGCTGGGCGATCCCGGCGACCAGGCGGTGCTGGCGGCGGCGCAGACGACCGGGCTGATCCACCTGATCGCGGCGCATCCAATGGGGCTCGACCTGCCGATCTCGGAAGGGGGGCGCGGCCTTTCCGGCGGGCAACGGACGCTGACCGGGCTGACCCGGCTGCTGCTCGCCACGCCGAAGCTGTGGCTGCTCGATGAACCGACCTCCAACCTGGACATGGGAACCGAGGCGGCGGTGATGAACGCGGTGATGCAGCGGCTGACGCCCGAGAGCACGATGGTGCTGGTCACCCACAAGATCGCGCTGCTCCAGATGTGCACCCGCACCATCGTGATGGCGAACGGGCGGTTGACGCATGACGGCCCGACCCAGGCGGTACTCAACGAACTGCAACGCCAGGGCACCGCGCAGGTCAAGAGCGCCGAACAGGTCGCCGCCGAGGCGGTCGCGGCCGCCAACGCCGCGGCGGTCGGCACGATCAAGAGCAAGCTGAGCGGAGCGGCCTGAATCCATGTCCCTGTCGAAACCACGCCCCGCCGCGATCATCGTGCTGCTGACAACCGCGATGGTGGTCGGCTTCGTCGCCTGGTCGCTGTGGGCGAAGCTTGACCAGATTACCCGCGCGCCCGGCCAAGTGATCCCGTCGGGTCGCGTTCAGCTTATGCAATCGACCAACGGCGGCGAGATATCGCGCATCCTGGTGCGCGAGGGCGACCGGGTGAAGCGCGGCCAGCTGCTGATGACCCTCAACCCCACGCAGGTGACCGCCGGGGTGGACGAGGTGCGCGCGCGGGTTGCCGCGCTCAAGAGCACGCGGGCGCGGGTCGAGGCCGAGCTGTTCAGCCGGCCGCTGCGTTTCCCGGCCGATACCGCCGCCTTTCCGGAATTCGTCGCCAACGAACGCGCGCTCTACGCCAAGCGCCGCGCCGCGCTCGCCGACCAGATGGGCGCGCTCAACCGGATGGAGAGCCTGTCGAAGCAGGAACTCGCGCTCAACTATCCGCTGGTCAAGTCGGGCGACGTCAGCCGATCCGAGGTGCTGCGCATGGAACGCGCGGTGAGCGACATCGGCGGCCAGCGCGTCAATATCCGGAACAAGTATATCCAGGATCTCCAGACCGAATATACCAAGGTGAACGAGGAACTGGTGTCCGCCGAGCAGCAACTGATCCAGCGCGGCGAGGTGCTGAGCGCGACCGAGCTGCGTTCACCCGTCGACGGCATCGTCAAGAACGTGCGGCTGACGACCGTCGGCGGCGTGCTGCGCCCGGGAGACGAGGCGATGCAGATCGTGCCGACCGGTGACGAGTTGCTGGTCGAGGCGAAGGTGCCGCCCGCCGACATCGCCTTCATCCGCCAGGGCCAGCCGGTGTCGGTGCGCTTCGACGCCTATGACAGTTCGATCTACGGAACGGCGGAAGGCCGCGTGACCTATATCAGTCCCGACACGCTGAGCGAGCCGGCGACGACGCCGGGCGGGCAGGGCCAGGTCTACTACCGCGTCCATGTGACGGTGGAGACTGCCCGCATGCGGACCCCGAATCCCGCCGAGCGCATCGAGTTGCAGCCGGGCATGACCGCGACCGCGGAGATCAAGACCGGCGAGCACACCGTGTTCCGCTATCTCACCAAGCCCCTGCTGAAAACGGTCGGGGAATCGATGGGCGAGCGCTGATCGGCGGAAACCATATCGGTGCCGCATCGACCGGCCATCCCTGCGGAGTCGGGCCGCCACGGCCGGACTGTCGTAAATACAAACGGTTAACGGGTCGAAGCGCGTTGTCCGGGCGAAGCTGTGGCGAAACGCCCACACTCCCCGGAATTACGCCGATTTTCCGCCGATTTCCCTCCTAGAACTCGCTTGCAATCGCTTTTCTTTTCGTCCAATCATGCGAGCCACATAGGGTTTGGGCGCACTACGCGCCCGTTTTCTTTGCGTCCTACAAGGGGGTGTCAATGACGAAGCGTATCTCTCAGGTGAACACTGTTGTGGTGCCTGTCGCCGAGGCTCATGTTGCCGACGGCAAGGCTGTTGCCACGAAGGTGGTGGTCGTTCCTGCGGAGGCCGACGCCGTCGTGGTGAAGGTTGAGGAAGCTGAAGAGGTCGTCTCGACCGTGATTGCTGAACCGGTGGCCGCGCTGGTGGCTCCGGCGCCGATGGCGATGGTCGCCGAGCCGATGGCCAGCGCCGAGCCGGCCGCCGCCACCTCCGCTGCGGTGCAGGGCGATGACGATGGCGCCGATCTGACGCCGTTCATCGTTGGTGGCGTGCTGCTGGGCGGCGGCATCCTCGCCGTCGCGCTCTCGTCGGGCGACACCGATCCGATCGCGACCACGCCCACTCCGACGAATACGGCGCCGCGCTTCACCTCGACGGCGACCGCGACGATCGCGGAGAATGCTCCGGTCGCGACGATCGTCTATGACGCGAACGTCTCGGACACCGAGAACAACACGATCGTGTTCACGATCGGTGGTGCGGACGCTTCGTTCTTCAACATTGATGCCGCCACCGGCGTCGTGACGCTGAAGGCGTCGGCGAACTTCGAGGCGAAGGCGAGCTACGCCATCACCATCACGGCGACCGACAATGGTACGCCGTCGATGTCGGCGACGCAGGCGGTGACGGTGACCGTCACCAACGTCAACGAGGCGCCGGCCATCACCTCCGCGGCGACTGCTACGGTGAACGAGAACATCGCCACCGCCGTCGTGGCCTACAAGGTCACCGCGACCGATCCCGATGCCAACACCACGCTGACCTACAGCATTGGCGGGGCCGATGCGGCGGCGTTCAACATCGACGCGGCGACGGGCGACGTGACCTTCAAGGCCTCGCCGAACTTCGAGGCCAAGTCGAGCTACGCCATCACCGTGACGGCGTCGGACGGTACTCTCTCGGCGACGCAGGCTGTGACGATCACCGTCGCCAACGTCAACGAGACGCCGACCATCACCTCGGCGGCGACTGCCGTGGTGGACGAGAACATCGCCACCACCGTCGTGGCTTACAGGGTCACCGCGACCGATCCCGATGCCAACACCACGCTGACCTACAGCATTGGCGGGGCCGATGCGGCGGCGTTCAACATCGACGCGGCGACGGGTAACGTGACCTTCAAGGCCTCGCCGGACTTTGAGGCCAAGTCGAGCTACGCCATCACCGTGACGGCGTCGGACGGTGCTCTCTCGGCGACGCAGGCCGTGACGATCACCGTGCGCGACTTGCCGGAAGGTCCGGTGTTCACCTCGGGCGGCACCGCGACGATCGCCGAGAATTCGGTGACCTCGACCGTCGTCTATGATGCGAATGCGACTGGGGCGACCTCGTTCGCGCTGAGTGGTACCGATGCGGCGGCGTTCAACTTCGACACCGCGACCGGCGTCGTGACCTTCAAGGCATCGCCGGACTTCGAGGCGAAGGCGGCCTACAACATCACGATTTCCGCGACGAACGCGCAGGGCACGACCACCCAGGCGGTGGTCGTCAACGTGACCAACGTCAACGAAACGCCGGTGTTCGCTGCGGCGACCCGTACGACCACGGTGAACGAGAATGTCGTGGCTGGCACCACGGTCATCGCGGTGGCGGCGGTCGGTGCGAGCGATCCGGATGGCACGGCTGCTCCGAACACGCTGACCTACTCGCTGACCGGTGCCGACGCTGCGGCCTTTGCGGTCAATGCGACGACTGGTCAGGTGACCTTCGTCGGTTCGCCGAACTTCGAGGCGAAGGCCAGCTACAGCTTCAACCTGGTCGTCACTGATCAGGGCGGGCTGACCGCGACGCAGGCCAACACGGTCAACATCACCAACCTGAACGAGGTGCCGGCCTTCTCGACCGCGACCCGTACGGTTGCGATCGACGAGAATGTTGCGGCTGGCACGATCGTCGTCGCCGCGGCGGCAGTCGGCGCGACCGATCCGGACGCGGCTGGCACGCCGTTCGGCACGCTCGCCTACACGCTGACCGGCACCGACGCCGCGGCCTTCGCGATCAACGCGACGACCGGCCAGGTGACGATCGTCGGCTCGCCCGATTTCGAGACCAAGGCGACCTACAGCTTCAACATCGTCGCGACCGACGGTGGCGGGCTCGCGGCGACCCAGGCGGTGACGTTGAACATCAACGACATCGCGGTCGAGGGCGTGCGGATCGACGGCCCGGGCATCCCGGCTGCGACCAACACCAACTTCGACGCCGCGAACGGCAGCGTCGTGTATCTGGAAAGCGGTGCGGTCGGCAACATCACGACGATCGCCAACTTCACGTCGGGTGACATCATCCGGACCGATGTGGCGACCAGCAACTATTCGTTCAGCAGCATCGGCGCGGATCTGGTGATTTCGGCGCTCATCAACGGCGTCAACAGCCAGATCACGCTCGTTGGTGCGGCCGGCAACAACTTCATCTTCAATGAAGCGACGGCCGAAGCTGCGGTCGGGTTCGACTTCTTCCAGTCGACGGCCGCTCCGCCGCCGGCGCAGGCGAACACGCTGGCCGGCAACAATACCTATAATGCGGCTAGTGCGGCGGTGACCTACACCGACGACGCGAACGCGCCGAACATCTCGGTCATCAACAACTTCACCTCCGACGACCGGATCGTCGCGATCAATACGCCGGGCAACAGCGACACGACGCGCTACAGCTTCAGTTCGCAGGGTTCGGACCTGGTGATCTCGTTCCTGTCCAACGGCATTTCGTCGCAGATCACGATCACGGGTGTGGTCAGTGCGAATGCGTTCATCTTTGACGAGGCATCCGCCGAGCAGGCGGTCGGGTTCGACTTCTTCCGGTACGGTTGATTTTTTCTAGAAATAGCAGCAACTTAAGTCTTCTCTGTAAGGGGTAGGGATACAATGGCGCAGATTAACCTCAGCTCGGGTGAATCGTTCACCGTTTCGGGCGGTACGAACACCATCTCGGGTTCGACGACCGGCCGTGAAACCATCACCGTCAACGGCGGCGTGAACACCTTCACCGCCGATTTCAACGCTGGTGGCGACACCATCATCCTCGCCGGCTCGGCGAGCCAGTACACCGTCGAGCGCTCGGGCTCGTCGATCATCCTGAAGGGTCCGAACGGCACCGTCGTGACCTTCCCGGCGCCGAACCCGAACCTGGCCGCGGCTGACAACCCCGTCATCCGCTTCGCCAACAACGGCACGCCGCAGAACTTCGTGCTCGACAGCACGACCGCCGGCGTGTTCACGCTGGGCACCCAGACGATCAACGCGGCCCCCGCGACCGTTGGCGGCGGTAATCCGGATCCGGTCGGGCTGACGCTCAATGTCACGGCGACCAATCCGGGCACCGAAGGCGGGACCATCCTTTACACCTTCACGCTGTCGCAGGCGCCGACCTCGGCCGTGACGATCAACGTCGCGACCGTTGGCGGCAGCGCCACGGCGGGTGCGGACTATACTCCGGTCGCCACCACCATCACCTTCGCGGCGGGCCAGACCACGGCGTTCCTCAGCGTCCAGACGATCGCTGACGGCAACACCGGCGAGGCCGCCGAGACGGTTCAGCTGCAGCTCGGCCTGCCGGGCGGCGTGACCCTTGCGGGCACAGCCAACCTGGTCGCAACCATCCCGGCCGATCCCGTCATTCCGCAGGAATTCCGCCTGACGACGGGCAACGACACCGCGATCGGCACCGCCGCGGAGGATCGTATCGTCGGCGCGCAGGACACCACCCTGCCGGGCAAGCTGTTGTCGGCCAATGACATCATCGACGGCGGCGCTGGCGTCGATACGCTCGAGCTGACCAACTCGCCGGCCAATCCGGCGCTGAACGTGCTGGCCGACCTCGACTTCACCAACGTGACCAACGTCGAGAAGCTCGTCACCAACTACGCCAACATCCAGCTTGGCGGGCAGGCCGACAAGGCGGGGATCGTTTCGGTTGATACCGCGACTCGCGTCGATGCCGCCAACATCGCCGGCATTGTGTTCGGCGGCACGTTGCTCGATCTCACGCTCGACGCCGACGCCAATGGCGTGTCGGATTTCAACAACGCGCTGAATGTCACCATGGCGAACAGCACGCAGGACACGATCCGGCTGACGCTCAACACCTCGGGTGGCTCGAGCTTCAACACCGGCACGACCTTCCAGCCGATCGGCGGCGGTTCGCCGGTGGGCCAGATCGACAACGTCCAGATCGTCGGCCAGGTCAATCCGGTCCGCGTGACCTTCACCAGCGCCAATGTCGGCAACAGCTCGGCGTTCGATGCTGACGGCACCACGCTCGCGGTCGCCGTCCAGTCGGAAGACGGCAGCGATGGCCTGACCGGCGGCGTGACCCGTTTCGACGACGAAGGTATCCGCTTCACGGGCGCGGCGTTCGACGTCCGTGACATCTCCGGCACGCAGCGCGGCACGTTCGCGGAGGTCGTGCTCGGCACTTCGCTGGGCGAGACGATCAACGCCAGCGGCGCCAGCTCGTACATCAATGGCGGCGGCGGCAACGACGTCATCAACGGCACCGGTGGCGTTGACTTCCTGGTCGGCGGCGCGGGCAACGACGTGCTCAACGGCGGTGGCGGCAACGACAATCTGCTGGGCGGCGCGGGTAACGACGTGCTGCGCGGCGGCGCCGGCATCGACGTGATGGACGGCGGCGAAGGCAGCGATCGCTATGTGTTCGCCGACGGCGAGTTCGATGTGGGTGAGGCCATCACCGACACCGGCACCGGCGCTGGCGACATCGATACCCTCGACGTGACGTCGACCACGGCGATCGTCGATGCGCAGTTCGTCAACAAGCTCGGCTTCGAGGCGCTGATCACCAACGTCACCAATAACCCGGGGGTGGAAGTGACGCTGGGCGCCAACGCGCAGGCCAGCGGCATTCGTACCGTCACTTCGGGTGACGACGATGTCAACGCCAGCGCCTACACCGTCGGCCTTGCGGTCAATGATGTGTTTGACGGTGCGGCGATCACCACCGGTACGGGCAACGACACGGTTACCCTGCGGACCCTGGCAGGCACGCCGTTCTTCAGCGGCAGCGTTGCGCTGGGCGACGGCGATGACACTTTCGTCGCCGGCCATGCCCTGTCCAACGGTGGCAACAACGTCCTCACCGGCGGTGCGGGTACCGACACGCTCGTGCTTGGCGGCCCGGTTCGTAACCTCGGCTTCCCGGCCGGGTGGAACCTGCCGATGGTCAACCCGTTCGGCGCCAACTTCACCGGCTTCGAAAAGGTTACGCTGCTTGCCGGCGATGCGGCCGTGTCGGTGGATGCCGCTCCTGACCTGCCCGGTTCGGCGGTTTCCTATACGCTGACGTTCGTGAACGCCAATGTGGCGACCGGCCTCACCTTCGTGGTGGACGGTTCGGCGCTGCGCGCTGGCGTGATCACCAATCTTGGCACCGACAATGAAATCGGTGGCGCCACCGGATCGCTCGCGGCCGATACGCTCAGCGACGAAGCGCTGACGGTCAACGCTGCGGCGCTGACCGGCAACCGCGCCGTCAACGTGACGGGCGGAGCGGCGAACGACGTGCTGACCGGCGGTGCGGGCAACGACATCCTCAACGGTGGTGCGGGCAACGACGTGCTGGTCGGCGGTGCGGGCAACGACGTGCTGACCGGCGGTGCGGGCAACGACACGCTGACCGGTGGTGCCGGTAACGACACCATGAACGGCGGTGAGGGCAGCGACACCTACATCTTCAATAACGGCGAATTCATTGCCGGCGACGTGATCGCCGACGATGGCGCGGCTGGTATCGACACGCTGAACATCACCAGCCTCGATTTCATCACCGACGCCGGTTACGTCAACAAGACTGGCCTGGAAGTACTGACCACCGACGTTCAGAGCGGCACCGCCGGGGACATGAGTATCGATGGCATCGCTGCCGAAGTGACGCTGGGTGCCAATTTCTCGGCGACCGGTATCACGACGGTGAACAGCGGTAACGACGACGTGTTCGCAGCGACCGTAACGACCGGTCTGACCGTCAACACGTCGGGCGGCTCGGTGACCACCGGTTCGGGTAACGACGTGGTCAATATGTCCGCGAACGTTAATGCGATCCGTACCGGCGCCGGGAACGACACCGTCAATTCGAGCTACTATCTTACCACCATCCTCGACGGTGGCATCGGCACCGATACGCTGACGATCGGTGGCCCCCTTTCGGTGATATCGGGTTACACCTTTGGTCATGTCGCGCCCGCATCTTACAATTTCACCAGCAACTTCACCAACTTCGAGCGTCTGGTGGTCCAGGCGGCCGAGGCCGCTCTGGCCCGTCCGGACCAGGCGACCGATCGCAACGGTAACGCGGTCAGCTTCAATGTGACGATGGATGACGCCAACGTGGCCGCCGGCACGACCTTCGTGGTCGACGCCACCAGCCTCGTCGCCACGGTGGTCTCGGTTGGTGCGGATAACCGCATCGGCGGCACGGATGACGTGATCGTTACCCCGACCCTGAATTTCAACGGGGCGGCAGAGACCAACGGGAACTTCGATGTGACCGGTGGTTCGGGCAACGACGTCATCACCGGCGGTGCCGGTGCGGACATCCTGCGCGGTGGTGCTGGCAACGATGTGCTGAACGGCGGTGCCGGTAACGACGTCCTCGAGGGCGGCGACGGCAACGACGTGCTGCGCGGCGGTGCGGGCTTCGACATCCTGCGCGGCGGTGCGGGCGACGACACGATCGAACTGACCGTGGCGGAGTTCAACAGCGACAACGACACGATCGACGGTGGTGCCGGCAACGACACGCTGCAGATCACCGGCACGGTGAACGGTCCGCAGGACATCGTCGACGTCGGGTTCAACTCGCGCATCGTGCCCGGCTCGATCGAGCAGGTCACGCTGGTCGGCATGGCTGGCGGCACGCAGTTCAACTATCTCGCGGGCTTCTTCTCGGAAACCGCGGGCGTCCGCATCATCAATCTGGGTGCGAACGCTTCGGGCAGCACCGTTTCGGTCGCGAACTACTCGACCGTCGGCGCGACGTTGAACGACACGCTGGTGGCGACGAACAATGCGATCTTCATCGGTTCGACTTTCGCCGACGTGTTCAACCTGGGTCGCACCAACACGACTGTCGGTGGTGGCGATGATATCGTCCGCGCCGGTGGCGGTGACGACACCATCAACTTCGGCAGCACGCTGACTGCGGCTGACATCGTCGATGGCGGCACGGGCAACGACACGCTCAACGTGTCGGGTAACGGTGTCGTCGGCACGGCGACGGCGCAGACCATCGCCCTGCAGGCGACGGTTGCCGGTGGTGTCGTGACGGCGGGTATCTTCTCGGTCGAGCGTGTCGTGCTCGCCGCGGGCGCCCCCTTCACCGACAATACCACGCCGACCAACGATGTTGCGGGCTCGGCGACGAGCTACAACATCACGGTCGCTGACTCGACCTTCTCGGCGACCAACGCGACGGTCACCGTTGACGGCTCGGCGCTGCGTGCGGGCGTTATCCTGACCCTGGTGGGTGGCCAGTCGGCGACGACCGGTGACGAAGTGCTCACCTTCAACGCCGCTGGCGTGACGGGTGCGGGTCATGCGGTGAATGTGACCGGCGGCGGCGCGAACGACGTGCTGACCGGCGGCGCTGGCAACGACACGTTGAACGGTGGTGGCGGCAATGACGTCATCAACGGTGGCCTGGGTAACGACACGATCGACGGCGGCGCGGGCAACGACGTGCTTAACGGTGGCGACGGCAATGACGTCATCACTGGCGGTGCGGGCAACGACACCATCAATGGTGGCGCGGGCGTCGACACGATCAATCTGGGTTCGGACGGTGCGCGTGACACGGTCATCGTCGCCAACGGCGATGCCCCGCGTGGTGCACAGGCCGGTGTCGAGACGATCAACGGCTTCCAGACCGGAACGATGGCCGGTCCGGACGGTATCCTGGGCAACGGCGACGATGCCTACACCGTCACGGCCGATGTGATCGACTTCGGTTCGGCGATCATGGGTGCCGCCGGCGGCGATCCGCAGAACAGCTCGGTCGTCAACGGCGTGGTCCAGGGCAATTCGACGCTGGCTGCGGCGATCAACAGCTCGACCAGCCTGTTGGCCGCGATCCAGCTCGTTGAGCAGGAGTACAACGTTGCGACGTTCGACAACGCCGGGCCGCGTACGATTGCCTTCGTCTACCAGGGCAACACCTACATCGGTGAGCTGAACGACACGAATGCGGCGGCCGGCGCGATCACCGCGGCGTTCACCGACATCGTGCAGGTCACTGGCGTCACGGGCATCACCGGCTTGGTCGATGTCGATGGCGCGGGTGCCGGTACGGCGCTGGGTCTCTACATCTAAGTAGAGTAGTTTCGCGAAAACTACGGGGCTCGGATCGGAAGCGATCCGGGCCCCTTTTCTATGCGGGTTTCAGATTGACGCGGGAGACGTACGGAGGCTGGGTCGACAGCTACCAACACGCCCCGTCGAGGCGAGCCGATCGCAGGCAAGAGCCAGCGTGGCCCAGCGTTCGGAATGCCCGGGGATGGTGAAGATGTTGCCGGCCCGGCCAATGGTTAGTCTGGCCGCCGATCCCGGTTTGGGCGGGGTGCCCGGCGGATTGATCCGCAGGGCCTGCCGATCGATCCGCAGGGCCTACCGATCGAGGCCAAGGCGGCGCGGGCCCGGATCGTGCGGCCAGGTCGCACGTCTCCGGGTTGGACTGACACGTGGGTGCTCTCATTCGGTCGGCGATGGCGTCGTTGTTGCGAGGGCCTGGGTGCGGGTAGTATTTGACCCTATTGCCCTTACTGGCGAGCGTCGCCGAGGCCAGGGCGGAACGCGCCCTGCGGATTTCGGCTGACAGCGGCGATTACACCGGTGGAAATACCGCGGAAGCCCCCGAACCCGCTTTACGCAGGCGAGATTTCGGGCTGCGACAGGAACGGGGAGGGGGCCGAAGCCAGGAGCGAGGGCGATCGGCGTGCCGCGCTCGGCGAGCAGCGCCTGCAAATCGACCAGCGTGATGTCGTCCTGCGCATCAATCGCAGCCAGGATGAAGGGCGCGTGGGCGTCCATCCGGAACATCGTCCGCCGAGTGCGGCGGGACGGGAATGGCAGGCCGGGAACAGACGCGGACGACCCTGAGCGAACCGGCCTGTCGGGTCCGGCGGCGGCGTCCATGTTCCCCAGAAACACGAACGGCCCGGCGTGGGGTTTCCACACCGGGCCGCGCAACTTTATCAGCGGGAAGGATCAGCCCTTCACATGGCCGCTGATGTGCTTGTTCATCTCGAACATCGTGACCTTGTCCTTGCCGAACACCTTCTTCAGCTTGTCGTCGGCCAGGATCTCGCGCTTGTTCGCGGGGTTCTGGAGATTGTTCGCCTTGATGTGGGCCCACATCTTGCTGACGATCTCGCTGCGGGCAAGCGGCGCTGCGCCGACGATCGCGGCCAGCTCGGGGGAGGGGGTCACCGGCTTCGAAATGCCGCCGCGAGCTGCGCCCGCCTTCTTCGCTTCTGCCATGGTCTTCTCCTGTAGGTGCGTGCCGGGCGTGGCGCCCGCCGCGGGTTATTCCTTCGTGAGCGCCGACGGTTTGTGCGCTGCCCTGCCGCCGTTGTCACTTTTGACGATGTACTGCGGATCGTCCGGTGCCGCGCGCGCGGTGTGGTCCTTGATCGCGGTGCTCGACGTCACCTTCTTCCCGACCTTGCCGTGCGCGGTGCCGCCGTGCGACTTCCACGATACTTCGTCGCCCCTCTTCAACTGCTTCGCCACGATGTCTCGTCCTTTGCCGAAGGGAATCGGAAGGGACAATATTCGAGACGGGCTGTTGATTGCATGGCCGAAAGGACCGGCCGTGTCGAGAGAGGGTGAAAGGGGGCGGCCCCTGTGGAGGAGCCGCCCGTTACAACCGGCGTCAGGCTAGAAGCCGAACCGGGCGGTCACGCCGTAGAAGCGTGGCATGCTGGGATAGGCGGCGATGTTCCCCGTCTGCTCGGGCACCGCGAAGCCGGTGACGTGGTAATATTGGTTGGTCAGGTTTTCGACGAAGAACTCCAGGCTCTTGCTGCGATCGGCCGACTGCACGCCGATCCGCGCGCCGATCAGCGGATAGCCCTGGTTGAACAGCGGCGTGCGACCGGTGAGGGCATTGGGCGTACCCGAGGAGATGTTCACCTCGCTGTTGTAGCGCATGTCGATGTGGAGCAACCCGTTGACGTCGCCCGACAGGCGCGGCGTCCACGTCGATGCCAGCGACACGGTGTGCTTGGGCTGGTTCTGGATCTGGCGGCCTTCCTGGCCCTGAAGCGGCGTACCGGCCAGGCTGCGCGACGGATCATATTTGGCGTCGATGTAGCTATAGCCCAGCCGCACGATCAGTTCGCGCACCGGCTGGATCGTCGCTTCGGCCTCCACGCCCTTGCTTATCGTCAGCGGCACGTTCTGGACGACGAAGTTGGTGCCGCTGAACACCAGCGACTGGAGGTCCTTGAACTTCTGGTAGAAGCCGGCGACGTTCAGCGTGAAGGCGCGGCTGAACTTCGATTTCACGCCGATTTCGAACGCATCGACGGATTCGTTGCGGAACGCGAGGTCGGACCCCTGCGGGCCGTTGCCGCCGAGCAGCACCGAATCGAAGGTCGCCTGGTCGAGGTTGTAGCCGCCGGACTTGTAGCCGCGATCATAGCTGGCATAGCCGAGAATGTCGGGGCTGAACTTGTAGGCGACCTTTACGGTGCCGGTGATCTTGTTCTCGCTGCGATCGTGGGTGTAGTTGCCGTTGAATTCGGTGTTCACGGCCGGGTTGCAGGCGAGCAGGAACAGGTTGTTGAACAGCCCCAGCTGGCGCAGGACATTGGCATAGGCGGTCGCCGCGGCGTTGCCGGCACGGAGCTGGTCGAAGAAGCCGCAGCTGCCGGTGTTGTTGTTGATGCTGGCGGTCAGATCCTTCTTCTCATGATTCCAGCGCGCGCCCAGCGTCAGCGACAGATTGTCGGTGACGTTGATGATGTTGTGCGTGAACAGCGCGATCGCGTTGGTCTTCACGTTGAAATTGTCGTTGTTGTTGCCCTGGCCCGCGGCCACCGCGGGGAGCGGCGAGGCGGCCAGCGCGGCGAGGCCGGGGATCGGGGCCGAGGGGAAGCCGGGGATCACGCACAGGCTGGACGGCGCGGTGCCCGCCTGGGCGCGGAAGCAGCCGACCAGCGGCGCGAGCGTCGCGCCATAGACCGCCTGAAGCGCGGGCAGGGCGTTGGGCACCGCCGGGTTCAGGAACACCGCGCCGGGCGTCGGCACCGACGCGCCCAGCGACCCGAAGAACTGCACCGATCCGCCGAACGACGGGCCAGCCAACGCGTTGAAGATGCTGTCGACATAGCGGTTGCCGTCGTTGCCGAAGCGGACGGTGTCGCGCAGCTGGTTGCTCTCGTTCAGGTAGAAGCCGCCGACCAGCCAGTCGAGCTTGCCGTCGAGCGCCGAGCCCTGCAGCCGCAGTTCCTGCGTGAAATCCTTCAGCCGCGTGCGATAGCCCTCGCGATAGGCGCGATCGATGCCCGAGAAGTCGATGTCCTGGTTCCTGAGCGCGCGCCAGTCGCGATAGGCGGTGATCGAGGTGAGGGTGGTCGAATCGCTGACGTTCCAGTTGATCTCCGCCGAGCCGCCCCAGTCGCGCACACGCTCGCCCAGGTCGCGATTGGGCGAAACCGCCATGGTGCGATCGGACGTCGGGCCGGTGTAGAGGCCGGTTCGTCCCTGCGCGCCGGCGATACCCTGGATCAGCGGGGCAAAGGCGCCGCGCACGCCCGAGACCGCGCCGCAGCACTGCTCGTCGGTCTCGTAATAGTCGGCGATCAGGCGCACGGTCAGGTCGGTGGTGTCGTACAGCGCCTGGCCGCGCAGCGAAAAGCGATCGACGTCGTTGAACCGGCGGTTCGAATTGGCGTCCTTGATATAGCCGTCGCGCTTGCGCCAGGTGCCGTCGAAGCGCAGCGCGAGCTGCTCGCTGACCGGGCCGGTGATGGCGCCGCGAAGCTCCATCGAATCATAGTTGCCATAGGTCGCCGCGGCATAGCCGCCGAGCGTGAATTCGGGCCGCGCGGTGAAGATCGAAAGCGCGCCGGCCGAGGTGTTGCGGCCGAACAGCGTGCCCTGGGGCCCGCGCAGGATCTCGACGCGCTCAAGTTCGGGCAGCTCGGAAATGGCAACGCCGGCGCGGGCGCGGAACACGCCGTCGATGAACACGCCGACGGCAGGCTCGAAGCCGGGGTTGTCGCCGCCGGTGGTGATACCGCGGATGTAGAGCGTCGTCCCCGTCGCCGAAGACTGGCCGGTCGAGGACTGGAGCGACGGTGCCAGCTGTTCGAGGCCGCGGATATCCTGGACGTTGGCGTTCTCCAGCAATTCCTTGCTGACCGCGGTGATCGCGACGGGAACCGACTGGATCGTCTCGTTGCGGCGGGTCGCCGTGACGACGATATCGTTCGCCGACTGATAGTCGGTGTCGGCCTGCGCGTCGGCGGGCGGGGTCGCGGGCGCGGTCTGCGCGGTGGCCGGGACGGCGACGGCCAACGCGAGCGCGGACGCGGCGAGCAGCTCGAACTTCTTCATGGATGCATCCCCTCTGTGAACCGGCAGCCCGCTCTTTTCCCGGCGGATGGACGGCTGGAAAATTCCAGTGACGAGAGTATCGCTCGCGATTCTCGTGCGTCAACGGTAGTCAGAGACGCGAAATGGCGGATTTCCGCCGATGTTGCCGCGATGCGACGCTTTCCGGGCGCCGCGGCGGCAAAAACGTGCTTGCCGTAGCGGCAAGGCGAGTGAGCGAAGGACGGTACGGATGAGCGATGTGCAGCCTCATGATCCGGCGGACGGCGATTTGGTGACGCCCGCGCCGAAGATCGCGGTGCCCGACGAGGTGGCGGCGGCGGTCGAAACGCTGATTCGCTGGACCGGCGACGATCCGTCGCGCGAGGGCCTGCTCGACACGCCGAAGCGCGTCGCGCGCGCGTGGAAGGAATATTGCCAGGGCTATGGAGAAGACCCGAAGGCGCATCTGGCCCGCGTGTTCGAGGAAGTAGGCGGCTATGACGAGATCGTGCTGCTGAAAGACATTCCGTTCCAGTCGCATTGCGAGCATCATATGGCGCCGATCATCGGACGGGCGCATATCGCTTACCTCCCGCAGGACCATGTCGTCGGCATCTCGAAGCTGGCCCGCGTGCTCCACGCCTATGCCCGGCGGTTGCAGGTGCAGGAGCGGCTGACGGCGGAGGTGGCCGACTGCATCTGGGACGGGCTGAAACCGCGCGGCGTCGCGGTGGTGATCGAGGCGACCCACGCCTGCATGACGGCCCGCGGCGTGCGGACGCCCGGCGTCGGCATGGTCACCAGCCGGATGATGGGCGTCTTCCGCGACGACGAGCGCAGCCGCAAGGAAGTGCTGGCGCTGATGGGGATGTCGGGGCGGGGGTGATATCCCGCCCCGTTACTTGAACCCCGAAGACCGGCGGCATCCGGTGGAATATTGGGCCCGGACCCCGAATGCATTCTCGCGCATTTCCGACGAGCAAACCCACATCACCGTCGCACCGGGTTTAATCGATACGACGCCGTCCGAGTCCTTGTAGCTGACCGCGTGAGAGCATTTGTTCTCAAGGCCGTGGGAGTTGGATGATGTATCGATTCTTGACCGCATGGATTTTGAGAAATCGTCGTAAGCCATCCGCGCTTCGCCAAGATTGAGTTCGCCCCTTATGCGCCTCAGGCACTTTCTGGACCCCGAGACGTCGGCGACCCAGTTGCTCGCCTCCGCCTCCGCAGCCATTCGCGCGGCGTAAGCTTGGTTCTCCTGCTTCCTTGCCGCAACCTGGGCTGTCGTGAGAATCTCCCGGCAATTGGAGCTTGATGCGAACGTGATGCAACGGACCCGGTTATTCGCATCGATCAACGCCGATGCCGCGCCGGGGCGCCCGCGGTTCCAGGTGTAGCTGAAGCGATATTTCCGCAAACCGTTAGCGGTGCTTTCCAGTACGGGTTCGGACAGGCTGCCGGGATCGATCGACGCCTGGGGAGACATCAACGTCGGCAGCGCCGCCGCTACATGGCCCCTGACCGAGGCGCTGGCGACAGGCGTATACTGTGCCTGAGCCTGTGGAGGGCGACAGCTCGGTGCGTCGTGGAAAGCGACGCAATGTACCCGCCCTTGCTGGAAGGTAGCTTCCATCCATCCGGGAGTCCCGCGGTTGAAGGTATAGTGTACCCGATACACCGGCCCTTGCTGCGATGACCGTACGAACCGGACACTGGACAGACTGTTTCGATCGAGCCGGTTGAAAGGCCAAGTCTCAGAATCGGCGACAAGCGCAGCACGTATTGCCCTGTCCTCTAACTGGGAAACAGGTGCCGCTGGCGGATTCTGGCCAGTGGCATTCACGAGGAGCGTGGCGAACGCGAACGGCAGACTGGATACCATCATTCGCTGATTCCCGATGCAGACCAAGCTACCAGTGGATGATGTATGTCTTCAATTACTCGCGGGCGCAATTCCGCAGGCTTCGACAGCGAAACCCATCAGGATCCTGCCTTCCGCGCGGTGGATCAGGCGGCTGCGGCGCGTTCATCGCTATATGACGACCAGTCGATCGCCTGGTCCCGATCGATCGCCCCCATGCCGTCCTCGGCGTAGACGGAGTACAGCGCGCGGGCCATGCGATAGTCCTCGATATAGTCGATATCGACGCCGGACAGCTTGCTGAGTTCCTGCAGCACCGGGTTGGGACCCAGGAAATATTCGCGTTTCAGGATATCTTCGCGTGGGGACATGTAGAGGCTGTTGGTGACCTTGTACCAGTCGGGCAGTTCCTGCGAGATCGTGTGGTCGCGCGTCGCCGAATAGTTGAGCGCGCCGTCCTTCGCCCAGAAATATTCCTTGAGCAGGTTGACGCCGACCAGTGAATCCCTGGCGCCGCAGACGATTTGGCGGTGATAAGCACGGAAGGACGCGAGATATTCCGACGGCGGCATCAGCGGGCATACGACGGTCGCCCAGGCGATGTGCTGGTGCGGGATATCGCGGACGATGCCGGTGATGACGTCGCGGAACGGCGCCTGGTGGCCGACCGACAGATAGTCGCCGCGCTGATGGTGCGATACGCCAAATTCCTCGCCGATCGCGTGAAACTCGGCGTCCTCGGTGCTGAGGTAGATGCGCGCCGGATCGATCACGCGGACGAGCTGAGACAGCTTCCATGCGATCAGCGAGGGCTGGTCGCCGAACGGCAGCATCGATTTGTCGGCGATGCGGCTGCTGCCCCGACGGACGGGGACGATGACGGCGAGATCGTACATGGGCGGGTCCTTTCAGGCGGCGCGGGCGAGGGGCGGCATGTTGGCGCGCGACAGGATCGTCGCGGCGTCCAGCGCGGGATTGGCGGCGTCGAAGCTTTCGTGCGCCAGGTGATGGGCGATCCACGCGCGTGCGTCCGCCGGGTCGGCCGCGCGGGCGGTGCCGGCGGCTATGTCTGTGAAGAAGGCGGCCGGATCGGCATAGGCCGCGATCCAGGCGCCGCTCGCAAAGCGGCTGAGGCGCAGCACCGGTGTACCGAACATCGCGGGCAGGAACAAACTCTTGGAATCGCTGACGATCATGCCGTCGGCGCGGCGGGCCAGCATCGCTGTGGTGCGGCCGGGCGGGCCGGTTTCGGGGACGATCGTCACCTTCCCGGGATGGCGCGCGGCGACGGCGTGGATCGCCGAATTGTCGCAGAAGCGCTCGTTGGCCGGATGGTTGGTGACCGCGAGCAGCATGTCGTCGGGCAGCATCGCCGCGAACGCCTCGATCATCGTCGCATTGTCGCGATAGGGGCGATGGCTTGCGAAGAACATCTCGGGATGCTCGAATTCGAGCGCGAGGGCGATCAGCCGGCGGCCGTCGGGCAGCGCCGGCCCTTCGCGGGGCGGAAAATCGGATTGCGCCCGGTCCCACGGATCGTCGATGCCGGGCGCGGGGCGCGGCGCGGTGCAACCGTGGTCGAACAGCGTGTCGGCAAGCTGGATGCGGGTCAGCATCGGCGCGATCAGCGGTATGCTGGCTTCCATCAGATAGCGGACCGTGCCGGGAAAGCGCGCGGGCGTGACGATATCGGCGCTGCGGGCCAGCGTCAGATCGGGCGACAGGGCGGTGATGCGGTCTATCAGGCCGGGATAGGCGCGGCCGTCGTCGCGCAGGCGCGGATGCCCGGCCGCGTCGAGCTGGTGCCAGGTAACCCTCGCGAGCGATGGGGGCTCATCAATCCCGGTGCCGCGCCACGACGGTGGCACCATGACGTGCACGTCGTGGGCGGATGCCAGCGCGCGGATCAGCGGCGTGACGATGTGATCGAACCACCACGGCGTCACGACCGGAAGATAGAAGAGCACCCGCATCGACGCGGGTGTGCCGGATCATGGTTTAAGCGGCGTTAACGATGATCCGGACCCTACGGAGGTTTCTACTCCGCCCGGTTCGCCGCGCTGAGCACCGCGCGCACGCTGGCGGTGGCGACGTCGGCGTCGATGCCGACGCCCCAGATCGTCCCGCCGTCCGCCGTGCGGCACTCGACATAGGCGGCGGCCTGCGCGTCGGCGCCGTGGCCGATCGCGTGCTCCGAATAGTCGATCACGTCGAGCGCCGGGCCTGTCGTGTCGGCCAGCGCGGCGATCACGCCCGAGATGAGGCCGTTGCCGCGGCCCGAGATCGATCGGTCCTCGCCGTCGACGCGCACGCGGCCAACGAAGATGCGATCACCCGCCGCGCCGCTTTCCTCATAATCGACCAGCGCGAAACGATCACCGGCCTTCGCCAGATAGGTTTCGTCGAACCGGCGCCAGATGTCGGTCGCGTTGAGTTCGCGGCTGGTTTCGTCGGCCAGCGACTGGACGTGGCGGCTGAAATCGGCCTGGAGGCGCTTGGGCAGTTTCAGCCCGCGATCCTGTTCGAGCACCCAGGCGACGCCGCCCTTGCCAGATTGCGAATTGACGCGGATCACCGCCTCGTAATCGCGGCCCAGGTCCTTGGGATCGATCGGCAGGTAGGGGACTTCCCACAGATCGTCGTTGCGCGCGTCCTGCGCGGCGAAGCCCTTCTTGATCGCGTCCTGATGGCTTCCGCTGAACGCCGTGAAGACGAGGTCGCCGCCGTACGGGTGGCGCGGGTGGACCGGCAGGTTGGTGCAATATTCGACCGTCTTGATGACCCTGTCGATGTCGGAGAAGTCGAGACCGGGGTCGATCCCCTGCGTGTACATGTTGAGCGCGACCGTCACGAGGCAGACGTTGCCGGTGCGCTCGCCATTGCCGAACAGGCAGCCCTCGACCCGGTCGGCGCCGGCCATCAGCCCCAGTTCGGTCGCCGCCACGCCGGTGCCGCGATCATTGTGGGTGTGCAGGCTGATGACGACGCTGTCGCGATTCCGGATGTTGCGCCCGAACCATTCGACCTGGTCGGCATAGACGTTGGGCGTCGCGCATTCGACCGTGGCGGGCAGGTTGAAGATGATCGGCCTGTCAGGCGTCGGCTGGAGCACGTCCATCACCGCCTCGCACACGTCGAGGCTGACCTCCAGCTCGGCGGTGGAGAAGGTTTCCGGCGAATATTCGAAGCGCCAGTCGGTGCCGGGATATTTCGCCGCCTGATCGCGCAGCACCTTCGCACCTTCCACCGCGACCTCGCGCACCTGCGCGGGCGTCATGCCGAAAACGATCCGTCGCCACGCCGGACTGACCGCGTTGTACAGGTGGACGATCGCGGTCTTCGCGCCCTCAAGGCTCGCGAAGCTCGTCTCGATCAGGTCGCGGCGCGACTGGGTCAGCACCTGCACCGTCACGTCGTCGGGGATGCCGCCCGATCGGACGAGGCCCGAGATGAAGTCGAACTCGGTCGCGCCGGCCGAGGGAAAGCCGACCTCAATTTCCTTCACGCCGACGCCGACGAGCAGGTCGAACAGCCGCTGCTTCTTTTCGGCATCCATCGGATCGATCAGCGCCTGGTTGCCGTCGCGCATGTCGGTCGACAGCCAGCGCGGGGCACGGTCGATCACCCTGGACGGCCATTGCCGGTCGGGCAGTACGATGGTCGGGAAGGGGCGGTATTTGGTACTCGGATTGCGCAGCATCACGTCTGGTCTTTCGCAGCTTCGTCGGCGTTCGGGTCGGATGGGCCCTTAGGCGGGTCGCGGCGCCCCGTCAGGGGCGCACCAGCGAGGATCGCGCCTAAGGGCGCGTAAGTCGAAGCAGGGTAAGGCCGAGCAGGTGCGTCATGCTGGAACAGCGCCTAGCCGGAACGCGCACGAAAAGTCCAGCGTAACGATCGCAACGATCTTGGCCCGGCGCGCGACAGGATCGGTCGCGCGCCGGGTGGCGATCACTTCTCGAACGCGGCGGTGACGTCCAAGTTCACCGCATCGGACACCATCGGGATGGCATAGCCGATCCCGAATTCGCTGCGCTTGATGGTCGCGGTGGCGTGGAAACCGACGGTCTCCTTCTTGTTCATGCCGATGCCGGCACCCGAAAAGGCCGCGTCGAGCACGACCGGCCGGGTCACGCCGTTGAGCGTCAGGTTGCCCGTGATCTTCGCGCGCTGGCCCTGCGTCGTGACGCTGGTCGATACGAACTTCGCATCGGCGGGAGTGGGGCCGAAGAAATCGGGCTTGCCGCCGTCCTTGCCGGCACGCAGCAGGTGACCGGTCAGCCCGGTGCTGGCGGTCGTCACCTTGGAAACCGGGATGGTCACTTCGACCCGTGCCGCATTGGGCTTCTTCGGATCGAGCGTCAGCGTGCCCGCGACGTCGCCGAAGATGCCGAAATAGTCGTTGAAGCCGAGGTGATCGACGCGCCAGCCGATCAGCGAATGGGCGGCATCGGCGGTGTAGGTGCCGCCGGTGACCAGCGCGGGATTGAGCGAGCCCGGCTTCTGCATCGCCTGCTGGGCGACGACGGGGACCGCGACGATGGCGGTGGCGGCGATCAGGACGAGCGGCAGGCGCATGGACGGTCTCCGGAACAATGGGTTGCAGCGCCGGCTTTGCGCGATGCGGCGCCCACGTCAAATACGGTTGCGGAAACGGAATGTTTCCCGTCGTCGCGACGCTATTTCTCGATCCCCTTCACGATATCGAAGCGAATGCGGACCCAGGCGCCGATCTGCGGCCGGCCATCGACACGCGGCGGGATGACCAGGAACTGGAACGCCGCCTGGCGCATGCCGCGGGCGATGCCCGATCCTGGCGTTTCGCCCAGCGACCGGCAGTTCTCGACACGGTAACGCTCCGCCGTCTGGCAGGCGATCACGCCCCAGCCTTCGCGCTGGTTGGGCGGCATATAGGTTATCATCTCCGCGCGGGTCGGTTCTCGATACCAGTCGGCGGCGTGCATGGTGCGGCCGCCGGCGGGTTCGCTGGGGCCATAGGCGGGCCTGCCGCCCCCGCTGTCGGCGACCTCGGCCGGGCGATCACCGTCGGCCGATTTCCTGCGCATGCCTGCAATGTCGGACCGGGCGAAATCGTCGCGGCTGAGCACGATCATGCCGGGCACGGTGGGGACCGGGACTGGCGGAGCCGGTGGGGGCGGGGGGCGTTCCGCGGGCGGCGGTGGGGGGCGGCGTTCGGCGGGTTTCGGCTGGACCGGCTTCGGCGCGGGCGGCGACACCGTCGGCGCGCGTTGCGGTGCGGATACGTCGAAGGTCGTGAGCGGATTGCCGCTGCCCAGATCGACGAAGACGGGCGCGGTGACCCACAGCAGCGCGACGATCAGCCCGGCGATGATCGCGCCCGACAGGCCCGAGGCGGCTATGCGATCGCGAAGGGACGGGCGCGCGTCGTAGGACGAGGAACGATACGACGCGGCCATGACGCCGCGGGCGCTAGACTATTGGGGAGGGGGGGACAATCGGCGTCGTCACCCTATGGCTCGCGTGGCGAAGCGGAAGCCCGCCCGCCCGTCGGACCCGGCAAAGCCGTGCCCGAAGGGCAGGCTTCGCCGGGCCGGCCGGTTGGCCGACAAGTGCGACCCGACTGCGTCAGTTCTTGGCCTTGTCCACGAGCTTGTTCGCGCCGATCCAGGGCATCATCGCGCGCAGTTCGGTGCCGACCTGCTCGATCGGATGCGCTTCGGCGCGCTTGCGGGCGGCCTTCAGCTCGGGCTGGCCGGCGCGGTTGTCGAGAACGAAGTTCTTGACGAAACGCCCCGACTGGATGTCGTCGAGCACGCGCTTCATCTCTGCCTTGGTCTCGTCGGTGATGATCCGCGGGCCGGTGGTGATGTCGCCATATTCGGCGGTGTTGCTGATCGAATAGCGCATGTTGGCGATGCCGCCTTCATACAGCAGGTCGACGATCAGCTTGGTTTCGTGCAGGCATTCGAAATAGGCCATCTCGGGGGCGTAACCGGCCTCGACGAGCGTTTCGAACCCGGCCTGGATCAGGTGGGTGATGCCGCCGCACAGCACGGCCTGCTCGCCGAACAGGTCGGTTTCGCATTCCTCGCGGAAATTGGTTTCGATGATGCCGCTGCGGCCGCCACCGACGCCGGACGCATAGGCGAGCGCGATGTCATGCGCGTTGCCGCTGGCGTCCTGGTGGATCGCGACGAGGCAGGGCACGCCGCCGCCCTTCACATATTCGCTGCGCACGGTGTGGCCGGGGCCCTTGGGCGCGATCATGATGACGTCGATGTCGTCACGCGGCTCGATCAGGCCGAAATGGACGTTAAGGCCGTGCGCGAAGGCGATCGCCGCGCCGGGCTTCAGGTTCGCATGCAGATCGTCGGCATAGATCGCCGCCTGATGCTCGTCGGGGGCCAGGATCATCAGGATGTCGGCCCAGGTGGCCGCGTCCTTGTTCGACAGCACCTTGAACCCGGCCTTTTCGGCCTTCTTGGCGGTGGCCGAGCCGTCGCGCAACGCGATCGCGACGTCCTTCACGCCCGAATCGCGCAGATTCTGGGCGTGGGCATGGCCCTGCGAACCATAGCCGAGGATGGCGATCTTCTTGTCGGTGATGAGGTTCAGATCGGCGTCGCGATCGTAATAGACACGCATTTCGTCATTTCCCTTTTCTGCCTCTCCCGTTGGGAGAGGATACGAAGACTTGGCAGCGTGCTGCCTAGTCGGAGTTGGTGAGGGTGACCGGCGCCTCGCCCTCACCCTTCCGCCGCGTTCCGCGGCTCCCTCCCTCTCCCGGTGGGAGAGGGAATTTCTACGCCGCGTCGCGACCCCTTGCGATGGCGACAATGCCGGTGCGGGCGACCTCGACCAGGCCGACCTCGCCCATTAGTTCGACGAACTTGTCGATCTTCTCGCGTCCGCCGGTCACTTCGAACACGAAGCTTGACGTGGTCGCATCGACCACGCGCGCGCGGTAGACGTCGGCCAGGCGCAGCGCCTCGATGCGGTGATCGCCGCTGCCCGCG
Organism: Sphingomonas sp.; assembly: GCF_035910975.1. Classification (GTDB taxonomy): domain Bacteria; phylum Pseudomonadota; class Alphaproteobacteria; order Sphingomonadales; family Sphingomonadaceae; genus Sphingomonas. The sequence continues at coordinate 785,365 of NZ_JAMHWM010000029.1, read as the reverse complement.
ACCTTGACCAGCGCCAGTTCGCGCTCGACGTGCGCGCCCTCGGCGGTCAGGTCGGTTACCGTGTGGACCGGCACGAGGCGGTCGAGCTGGGCGACGATCTGTTCCAGCATCGCGGCGCTGGCCGAGGTGACGATGGTGATGCGGCTGACCGCCTTGTCGGCGGTGACCTCGCTCACCGTCAGGCTCTCGATATTATAGCCGCGCGCCGTGAACAGCCCGGCGATCCGCGCGAGGATGCCGGGTTCGTTGTCGACGATGACGGCCAGCGTATGCCGTTCAGTGATTTCCTGGCGTATGTGCACTGTTCTCGTCACCCCGGCGAAAGCCGGGGTCTCCCTGTTGAAAGCGTTTGCGCGAAGCGTGAGATCCCAGCTTTCGCTGGGATGACGCCCTAGATCACACCAAGGCCTTGGCCTCGTCGTCCATCTCGCCCGAGACTTCGGCGGCCTGCAGCAGCATCTCGGTATGCGCCGCGCCGCTGGGGATCATCGGGAAGCAGTTGGCGAGCTTCGCCACACGGCAATCGACCATCACCGGCCCGTCGTGTGCCAGCATCGCGGCGATGCCGTCATCCAGCTCGTCCAGCTTCTCGATGCGGATGCCCTTCCAGCCGTAAGCCTCGGCCAGCTTCACGAAATCGGGCAGCGCGTCCGAATAGCTGGACGAATAGCGCGACTGGTAGGTCAGTTCCTGCCACTGGCGGACCATGCCCATATATTCGTTGTTCAGGATGAAGATCTTGACCGGCAGGCGATATTGCGTCGCGGTGCCGAGTTCCTGGATGTTCATCTGGATCGACGCCTCGCCGGCGATGTCGATGCACAGCGCGTCGGGGTGGCCCAATTGCGCGCCGATCGCGGCGGGGAGACCGTAACCCATCGTGCCGAGCCCGCCCGACGTCAGCCACTTGTTCGGCGCCTCGAACCCGAAATGCTGCGCGGCCCACATCTGGTGCTGGCCGACCTCGGTGGAGATGATGGGCGCGCGGTCCTTGGTCGCCTCGTACAGCGCGCGGATCGCGCGTTGCGGCATGATCTCCGTCCCGTCGCCGTTCGGGAAATCGAGGCAGCGCGTCTGGCGCCAGCCCTCGATCCGGCCCCACCATTCGGTGATGTCGGGCTTCGGGTGGCCGCGCGATTTCCAGGTATCGACCATCGCCGCCAGCGCCCGCGCGGCGTCCGCGACGATCGCCAGGTCGATCCGCACCGTCTTGTTGATGCTCGACCGGTCGATGTCGATGTGGACCTTGCGGCTGTTGGGACTGAACGCGTCCAATCGCCCGGTAACGCGATCGTCGAAGCGCGCGCCCACCGCGACGACCAGATCGGCCTTGTTCATCGCGTAATTGGCTTCGTAGGTGCCGTGCATGCCCAGCATGCCCAGCCACTGAGGCGACGATGCGGGGAAGGCGCCCAGGCCCATCAGCGTCGAGGTGACGGGCGCGCCGGTCAGTTCGGCGATCTCGCGCAGCAGCCGCGTCGCCTCCGGCCCCGCATTGATGACGCCGCCGCCGGTGTAGAACACCGGGCGTTCGGCCGCGGCCAGCATGTCGACCACCTGCTCGATCGCCGCCATGTCGGGATCGACCTGGGGGCGATAGGTGCGGTGCTGGATCGGGCCGGGCGTTTCGTAGCGGGCGCTGGCGACCTGCACGTCCTTGGGGATGTCGATGACGACCGGGCCCGGACGGCCCGACGTGGCGATATGGAATGCCTCGTGCACCGTCGGTCCCAGCTTCGCGGGGTCCTTCACCAGATAATTATGCTTGGTGCAGTGGCGAGTGATGCCGACGGTATCGGCCTCCTGGAACGCGTCGGTGCCGATCAGGGCCGACGGCACCTGGCCGGTGATGACCACCATCGGGATCGAATCCATCAGCGCGTCGGTGATGCCGGTGACGGCGTTGGTCGCGCCCGGGCCGGAGGTGACGAGCACCACGCCGGGCTTGCCGGTCGCGCGGGCATAGCCTTCGGCCGCGTGCGTCGCGGCCTGTTCGTGGCGGACGAGGATGTGGCGAATCCGGTCCTGCTTGAACAGCGCGTCGTAAATGGGAAGGACCGCGCCGCCGGGATAGCCGAAGACGACTTCCACCCCGAGCTCTGTCAGCGCGGTGATGAGGATGTCGGCGCCACTCTGTTCGGTCACGGATTCAGGTCCTCGTTGTTCGCACGCGCAATATCACAGGGTCGGCGCGCGTGCTAGATGCAGGAAAATGATGTGTCAACAGCTATAGACGTAATCTTATTTCAAAATCATTGAGCAAAGGCAATATTTCTGTCGTATCGCTTCGCTGCCATGCGGCAGGCGGCTGGTTGCGGAACCAGGTATATTGCCGCTTGGCATATTGCCGGGTCGCCGCCTGCGCGCGCGCAACGCTTTCTTCGCGTGTCGAAAGTCCGGCGAGCAGGTCGGCGATCTCGGGAACCCCGATCGCGCGACGGACGGGTGCATCGGGGGATACGTCGGGCCGGGCGAGCAGTGCCCGCACCTCGGCGGCCGCGCCACCATCCAGCATCATGGCGAAGCGGGCGTCGCAGCGGGCGAACAGCCAGTCGCGCGGGGGCAGCAGGATGGTGGCGACCGGATCGATCGCCGCGCCGATCCCGCCGACCTTCTCCGCCTGCCACGCGGCGAGCGGTCGGCCTGTCGACAGCACGACCTCCAGCGCGCGGGCGACGCGGGTGGTGTCGCCGGGGTTGAGCCGCGCGGCGGCGGCGGGATCGTGCACTGTCAGGCGCGCATGGTTGTCGGCGACTGGCGCGGCGCGGATTTCCGCGCGGATCGCCGGGTCGATCTCCGGCACCGGCGCGATCCCGTCGAGCAGGGTGCGCAGGTAAAGCCCGGTCCCGCCGACCAGCACCGGCAACCGCCCGGCGGCGTGTGCGTCGGCGATCGCCGCCCCTGCCTCGTCCGCCCAGCGTGCCGCCGAATAGCCGGTGTAGGCACCATCGACATGGCCGAACAGCTGGTGCGGCGCGCGCGCTTCTTCGTCAGGCGACGGGCGGGCGGACAGGATGCGCAGGTCGGCATAGACCTGGCTGGCGTCGGCGTTGATGATGACCCCGTCGTGCGCTTCCGCGAGCGCGAGCGCGAGCGCGGACTTGCCGCTGGCGGTCGGCCCTGCGATGAGCGCGACCTTGGGAAGACCAGACATCACACTTCCCCACCGTTCGCCCTGAGCTTGTCGAAGGGCCGCACTTCTTCCTCTGAAGAAAGGACGGTGCTTCGACAAGCTCAGCACGAACGGGGATAGTACATGGTTTTCGTCGCGACGCTGATAGCATGTGAACTGACCAAGCAGCAGGTTGACGATGCTTGGTACGCCTTGGAGCACGCCGCAGGTGCTCGGCCCGATTGGAACTGGCGTTGGCTTGATGAGGGCTCAGCGGCCGACCTGCCATTCATGACAAACGACGATCCCGACATTTCCCCGATGGCAGCTTTGCAGTCAGTCGGGTTGAGCGCCGACATCATCATCCAGCCGATCGCAGGACGTGAGAAAAGGCTGATCGTCGCCGACATGGATTCGACGATGATCACCGTCGAATGCATCGATGAACTGGCCGACTATGCCGGCATCAAGCCGCAGATCGCCGAGATCACCGAACGCGCGATGCGCGGCGAACTGGATTTCGCGGGCGCGCTCGACGCGCGGGTCGCGCTGCTGGAAGGGCTGGACGAAGGCGCGATCGATCGCTGCCTGGCCGAACGCGTGCGCCTGATGCCCGGTGCGCGGACGTTGGTGCGCACGATGAAGGCGCGTGGGGGCTACAGCGTGCTGGTGTCGGGCGGCTTCACCCGTTTCGCCGATCCAGTGGGCGCCGAGATCGGCTTCGACCGGGTGATCGCGAACCGGCTCAACGTCGCGGGCGGCAGGCTCGACGGGACGGTGGGCAGGCCGATCGTCGATTCCGCGACCAAGCTGGAAGCGCTGGAGGCCGCGATGGCCGAACGCGGGCTGGCGGCGGAACAGACGCTGGCGGTGGGTGACGGCGCCAACGACCTCCAGATGATCCGCGCGGCGGGGCTGGGCGTCGCCTACCACGCCAAGCCGATCGTCGCCTCCGCCGCCGGCGCCCGCATCGATCACGGCGATCTGACCGCGCTGTTGTGGGCGCAGGGGATTGGGCGGAAGGACTGGGTGGAGTAGCGGGTAGGCCAGTTTTCTGTTCGGGCAACTTCTTGCTCTCGAGCAAGGGGTGCGTCAGAGTTCGACGATGGATTTTCCGAGCACAAGGTCGAAGTCAAAGCTGATATTTCACCCTTACGTGCCGCCGACGTCTCCTGATCGGTTCGAAGAGCGTTTCATGCTGACCGTGGGCGTATTGTTCGTGTGTTTAATAGTGGCGTTTGCCTTTTATGTTGCGGTTGAGATGGCTCTTTTCGAAGTCGCCTGGGTCGTCTCGCCAATGATGGTCTTTCCGGCAGCGTTCCTCTGGAGATGGCGCAGCGCAAAAGCGAAGCGAATTAGCGCCGAAGTCGAGGTGGCAGGCCATCGCGCCGCTTTGCGCAAAGCAATCGCCGATCTCGATAACGACGGCCACTGATCTGCCACGCCACGCCACGCCACGCCACGCCACGCCGTGAGACGGGACGGCTATGCTGTCCCGCTGCCGGACGTGGCGAGGCTTCAGATTGCTTCCGCAACCTGAACATGCCACCTCAACGCATCGGCACGCACGGCTTCACGCTGCCACATCCCCGCGCCGCTTCCGCCTGGCTGGCGTAAGGGCCGACGAGCAGGCGGGTGAGGGTGCCCGATTTGACGTAATAGGGCTGGCGGCCGGGGAATTTGGCCGCGACCTGGCTCCACAGCCTTTGCGCGCCGCCCGGTTGGCCGAATGCGCCGAGCTGGACGCGCCAGTCGCCCGAAGCCGCGACGGCGGCAGGGCGCGGGGCCGGCGGGGTCGGGCGCGGTTCAGCCACGGTGGGCGGCGGCGTGGCGGGGCGCGAGGGCGGCAGTTGCGTCGTCGCGATGGGGCGCTGCGGGCGCGGGGCTGGCGGCGTGACGGCGGGCGCGGTCACCTCCGCGAGAACGGGGCGTGCCGCATCGGCCTCGTAGCGGCGGGCGAGCTCGACGCCCTTCTGGCGATCGGCCAGCGAGACATATTTGTCCATCTGCGCCAGCGTGGACGAGGCCTGTTCGAGGCCGGTGCCCGACGCGCGCGTCATCAGCGCATAGGCGCGCACCCAGTCACGCTTCACCACATCGCCGTTGAACAGCATCGTGCCCAACACATATTGCGCGCGCGGTTCGCCCCGGGTGGCGGATTTCTCCAGCCACGGCACCGCCTGGTCGCGCTTGCCCGACTGGAACAGCGCGAGGCCGTAGTTGTCGGCGGCCTGCGGGTGGCCCTGTTCGGCGGCCTTGCGATACCAGTCTTCCGCGATCGCGATATTGACCGGCACGCCGCGGCCCAGCTTGTACGCCTGGCCCAGGTTGAACTGCGCATCGGGATCGCCGGCGACCGCGGGGCCGCGCCATTCGTCGATCGCCTTGGCGTAATCGCCCCGCGCCCAGGCATCGACGCCGGCCTTCACATCCGCCAGCGCGGGCGCCGCGACCACGCCCAGAGCCATCGCCGCCGCCAGCATCACCCTGCCCATATCACGCATCCTGTTACCGTTGTCCGTCATAGTTAATGTGCATTAGCCGTGAATTGGCAAAGACATCGTTACCGGCGTGTCCGATATCGCACCGATCGGCCCGGCGACGGCATTAACCTCTTTTTATTCTCCGCCGTGGCATTTCCCCTCGGGACACAGGTTTCATCAGGGGTGGCAATGCGCGTATTGGCGATGGCGTCGCAGAAGGGCGGATCCGGAAAGACCACGCTTTCCGGGCATCTGGCCGTGCAGGCGCAGCTTTCGGGCGCGGGTCCGGTCGTGTTGATCGATATCGATCCGCAGGGATCGCTGGCCGACTGGTGGAACGAGCGCCAGACCGAATTTCCCGCCTTTGCCCAGACCACGGTCGCACGGCTCGCCGCCGATCTGGAGGTGCTGCGCCAGCAGGGCTTCAAGCTGGCGGTGATCGATACACCGCCCGCCATCACCATGGCGATCCAGAGCGTCATCCAGGTCGCCGAACTGATCGTCATCCCGACCCGCCCCAGCCCGCATGATCTGCGCGCCGTGGGCGCGACCGTCGATCTGTGCGAGCGCGCGGGCAAGCCGCTGATCTTCGTCGTCAACGCCGCCACGCCCAAGGCGCGGATCACCAGCGAGGCAGCCGTCGCGCTGTCGCAGCATGGCACGGTCGCGCCGATCACTATCCACCACCGTACCGATTTCGCCGGATCGATGATCGACGGCCGCACCGTCATGGAACTCGATCCGCGCAGCAAGTCGGCGGCCGAGGTCACGGCGCTGTGGACCTATATCTCCGACCGGCTGGAAAAGAACTTCCGCCGCACCGTGTTCAGCGCGCCGACGCAAGCCAACGGCTTCGCCAACACCCGCGCCGCCGCCGGCTTCGGCCGCCGCGTGGTGAGCTGAGGGGAGGGTGGCAATGTTCGGAACCTCAAAGCCGCAGGCCTCGCTCTCTTCCGGGCTGCTCGCCCGCAAGGGGCAGGCGCGGCCGGCGATGCGCCCGCAGGGCTTTCACGGCCACGCGATGAACCTCGACGATCTCGGCTGGAACGACATGGGCGAAGGCGCGCATGAGCCGGCTCCGGTCGTCGCGATCCAGCCGGCCGCCGCACCCGTCGCGCCGCCGGTCGCCACGGTGCCGCCGGTGCTGGTCGAGCGCGAGACGCTGCGCGAGGAAATCGAAACCGCGCCGGCGCAGGAAGCCGTGGCCGTCGTCGTGCCCGCCGCCCAGGTCGCCCGCATCGGGCGGGAAGTGCGCGCGGGCAAGGCCAAGGCCGCCTTCACGCTGCGGCTCGACGCCGAACGTCATCTGCAACTGCGCCTGGCCTCCGCCAGCCGCAACCGTAGCGCGCAGGCGCTGGTGGTCGAGGCGCTCGACGCGTTCATCGCCACATTGCCCGAAATCCGGGGACTTGTTTCGCAACTGTCCGACGACACCGCGTCGAACGGCAGGGCTTCAGGGGGGAAGTCATGAAGACACGCACGATCATCGCCGCGGCGCTGCTGGGCAGCGTGAGCCTGGCCGGCGGCATCGCCGCCACCGCATCCAGCGATACCGGCGCCGAGCGCCGGGCCGCGTCGCAGGCGCAGGCCGCGCAGAAGGCGCTCGACCGGCATCGCGCCGGCAAGGCCGTCGAGGCGGCGGAAGCCGCCGTCGCGCTCGATCCGCGCAACGCGGGGTATCGCACCTTGCTCGGCCAGGCATATCTGGCGTCGGGCCGGTTCAACTCGGCCGTCGCCGCGCTGACCGACGCGCTGTCGCTCGATCCGGACAGCGGTGGCGCTGCGCTGCATCTGGCGCTGGCGCAGATCGCGACCGGCGACTGGGGCGCCGCGCGCACGACGCTGAACGCGCATGACGCTGCCATTCCGGTAAGCGACCGCGGCCTCGCACTGGCGCTGGCCGGCGATCCGGTGACTGCCGTCGCGCTGCTGACCGATGCCGCCCGCACTCCGGGCGCCGACGCCAAGACCCGCCAGAACCTGGCGCTGAGCCTCGCGCTCGCGGGACGCTGGCAGGAAGCCAAGGCGATCGCGTCGTTCGACATGTCGCCGGCCGACGTCGATGCGCGGATCATGCAGTGGGCGACCTTCTCGCAGCCCAAGGGCGCGGCCGATCAGGTCGCGGCGCTGCTGGGTGTTGTGCCGGTCGCGGATCCCGGCCAGCCGGTGCGGCTGGCGCTGAACACGACCACGCCGACCTATCTCGCAGCCGCGCCGGTCGCGGCTCCCGTCGTCGCTCCGGCCGCCGAACCGATCGTCGATCCCGCGGTGGCGGCCGGTACGGTCGATGTCGCCAATATCGGCCCGAGCGTGGTCTTCGCGCCGCGCCGCGAGATCGTGCAGGCGATTCCGTCGCCGATCGCCGCGCCGCGCGTCGTTCCCGGTCGTGTCCAGCGCGTCCTGCCGCTCGCGGCGGTCGCCGTCGCTGACAAACCGGCGAGCGTCGGCGCGTTTGTGCCCCGTCCGCTCGCCAAGGGCAATTTCCATGTCCAGCTCGGCGCCTATGAAAGTGCGGGCGTGGCGAAGGATGCGTGGGGTCGCATCTCGCGCCGGATCGGCGCGGTCGGTGCCTACAAGCCCTATGGCATGCGGATCAACGCGGGTGGCCAGGATTTCTATCGCCTGTCGGTCGGCGGCTTCGCGCGCGGCGATGCCGATGCGCTGTGTCGCCGGGTGCGCGCCAGCGGCAATGCCTGCTTCGTGCGCGTCGGTGCCGGCGATCAGGTCGCAGCGTGGGCGGCCGGGGTGCAACTCGCCTCGCGGTAAGGCATATCCAGCGGGGTGCTCCGGCGAAGGCCGGAGCGCAGGATATCGTCAGGCTTTCAGTTGCCAGGGCTCCGGCATTCGCCGGAAAACGGTGCGTCGGACCGGGCGGATCAGGACCCTGAAAAGTCAGGCGCCGGGGATTTCCTTGCCGCCTTTCCAGACCCGCAAAACCTTCCCCTGAACCGGCAGGCCGTCGAACGGGGTGTTGCCGTCGCGGGTCGCATCGACCTGCCACGGGGCACCGGGATCGAGCAGCACCAGATCGGCGGGCATGCCCGGCGTGAGGGCCCCGACGTCGAGCCCGAGGATGCTCGCCGGATTCGCGGCGAGCAGGGCGAACAGCCGATCGTGGCCGATACCCTCGTTCTCCGCGAGGCCCAGCGCCAGCGCGAGCAGCGTCCGCGCGCCCGCCGCGCCGGGGGCCGAATCCGCGAACGGCAGGCGCTTTTCCTCCGGCCCGCGCGGATCATGGCCCGATCCCAGCACGTCGATCGTCCCGTCGGCCAGAGCGGCGACGCAGGCCCGCCGATCGTCCTCGCTGCGCAGTGGCGGCGAAAGGTGCGCGAAGGTGCGGAAATCGTTCATCGCGATATCCGACAGCATCAGGTGCGCCGGCGTGATGCCGCAGGTGACGGCGACACCCCGGCGCTTGGCCGCGCGGATCAGGTCCAGCCCGGCCGCCGTCGTCACCTGGCGGATGTGGAGCCGGGCGCCGGTATCCTCCGCCAGCATCAGGTCGCGCGCGATCGCCAGCGCTTCGACCACCGGCGGCGCGGATGGCAGGCCGAGCAGAGTCGCGGTCAATCCGTCGGTCGCCACCGCGTCGCCGGCCAGCGCGGCGTCCTCGGCATGGCTGACCAACGTGAGGTCGCAATCCCTGGCATAGGCCAGCGCCTTGCGCATCAGCCCGGCGTCGCCGATCCAGCGCCGCCCGGTCGCGACACCGCGCGCACCGGCCGAGGCGTTGATCGCCATCTCCGCAAGGTCGCGGCCTTCCAGTCCCTGCGTCGCGGCGGCGAGCGGGTGGACCCACAGTTCGGGCTTGCCCATGGTCGCGGCGCGGCGGACGATACCGGGATCGTCGAGCACCGGCGACTGATCGGGCATCAGCGCGACGCGGACGATGCCGCCCGCGCGGCACGCCGCCTTGTCGACCGCGAAGGCGGCGAGATCGACGATGCCGGGGGCGAGCGTCCTGCCGCGGCAGTCGATCACCTGCGCGTCGCCGTCGATCCGCGCGACGATGGTCTCGCCGTCGACCAGCAACTCCCCGTCGCGGATGCCGCCCGCCGGGCAGACGATCCGCGCGTTGATGAAGCGCAGCGCGGTCATCATGCCCAACCCTCGACGCCACGATCCGCGCGGGTCAGCACGTCGAGGCACGCCATCCGCACCGCCACGCCCATCTCGACCTGTTCGGTGATCGCCGAGCGTTCGGGGTGGTCGGCGATCTCGGACGTGATCTCCACGCCGCGGTTCATCGGCCCCGGATGCATGACCAACGCATCGTCCTTGGCGCGCCGCAGCCGATCGGCGGTGAGCCCGTAGCGGGCGTGATATTCGCGCGTCGACGGGATGAACCCGCCAGACATCCGCTCGCTCTGCACCCGCAGCATCATCACCACGTCGGCGCTGTCGAGCGCGGCATCGAAATCGGTGAACGGCGTGACGCCGAACTGCTCGATCGCCGGCGGCATAAGCGTGGAGGGGGCGCAGACCCGCACCTCGGCCGCCAGCGCGGTCAGCGCCAGGATGTTCGAGCGCGCGACCCGGCTGTGCAGCAGATCGCCGCAGATCACCACGCGCTGCCCCTCCACCCGGCCGCGCCGGCGGCGGATGGTCAGCGCGTCGAGCAGCGCCTGTGTCGGGTGTTCGTGGCGGCCGTCGCCGGCGTTGAGCACCGGGCAGTCGACCTGGTCGGCGATCAGCCGCACGGCTCCGCTCGACATGTGCCGGATGACGATCACGTCCGCGCGCATCGCGTTGAGCGTGACGGCGGTGTCGATCAGCGTCTCGCCCTTCTTCACGCTCGATTGGGCGGCGTGCATGTTGACGACGTCGGCGCCCAGCCGCTTGCCGGCGATCTCGAAGCTCAGCAGCGTCCGCGTCGAGTTTTCGAAGAAGGCGTTGATCTGCGTCAGACCGGCGAGCCGCCTGTCGGGCGTGGCGCGGGTGCGGTTGGGATCGATCCAGCGTTCCGCTTCGTCGAGCAGGAACAGGATTTCGTGCGGTTGCAGCCCGGCGATGCCGGTCAGGTGGCGGTGCGGAAACGCCGCGCGCCCTTGCGGATAGACATGGGGCGAGGGCACGGGCGAGGGCATCGAGGCTGCTGCCTAACGAGGGCGGACCGCAGGGGCAAGCGGCTCGCGAATCGGGGCCGGTGCTGTGTCCCAAAAGCGGGAAAGGCGGGCAAAGTTACGGAACGGAACGGGATTCTGGCTCCCGTCGCCGTCGAATCGCGACGATTCGTCGCAGCACGGGTTGCCGCCTGTGAGAGCTTAATTGAATTTTGACAGGCTTACGCACAGATTGCTGCGTGCAAAGGGGCGGGGATGGCTTCTCGAGCGACGGCATATCGGCCGATTGTGTCGGCCGAACAGGTCAACGCACAGCGTTTCGGGGCGACGGCTGCCGCAGCATCCGTGCGCGGCCTGGCCGACGACGGCGTCGATGCCGCGATCACCGAAATCTCGATCTACGGCTGCCGGCTGGCCTGTACCGCCGAAGCGACCGCCGACCAGCCGGTGTCGATCCGGCTGGGTGGCAGCCTGCCCATCGCGGCGCGGGTGATCTGGGTGAAGGACGGGATGATCGGGTGCCGGTTCGACCAGCCGATCGGCCGTCCGCTGCTGCGCAGCCTGACCATCGGCAAGTGACGCCTATCCGCCGCTGACGTTCACCAGTGCATCGATCGCCGCCTGGAGGATATGCGCGGCGGCGAGCGAATCAACGCGTTCGGCGCGCTTGGCGCGGCTCAGATCCTGTTCGATCATCACCCGCTCCACCGCGACTGTCGACCAGCGTTCGTCCCACAGCAGGATCGGCAGTCCCCAATCCGCCAGGTTGCGCGCGAAGGCGCGGGTCGATTGCGTGCGCGGGCTGTCGCTGCCGTCGAGGTTGAGCGGCAGGCCGATCACCACGCCTTTTACCGACTGGGGGACGAGCATCGCGGCGAGCGCGGCCTTGTCGGCGGTGAATTTCGTGCGGCGGATCAGCGAGGCGGGGCTGGCGAAGCTCCACCCGGCATCGCACAGCGCGGTGCCCACCGTCTTCGTCCCGACGTCCAGCCCGAGCAGGCGGCCGCAGCCGGGCAGGGCGGCGCGAAATTCGGACGGTGCGGCGGTGATCATGATCGCCCCCTACACCGTGCGGAGTGAGATTGTCGAAGGGCGGCAGCTTACTGGAATAAGGCGATTCGGCTCCAAGAAAAGGCAGGGCGTCGACAAGCTAAGGGCGAACGGTGGTTGTTTAGGCGGGGCCTTCAGAGCGGCGGCAGCTTCGCGCGCAGTTCGTCGAGCCACACCCGTGCCGTCCCGTCCGATGGCGCGCGCCAGTCGCCGCGCGGGCTCACCGCGCCGCCGGGCGATACCTTTGGCCCGTTGGGCAGCGCCGACCGTTTGAATTGGCTGGTGCGGAAGAAGCGATCGAGGAACGCCTCCAGCCACTTTGCGATGGTGGCAAGGTCATACTGGTTGCGGCTATCCTCGGGGAAGCCCATCGGCCAGCGGCCCGCCTGCGCGTCCTTCCACGCATGCCATGCCAGAAAGGCGATCTTCGACGGCGGCAGGCCGTGGCGCAGCACGTAATGCGCGAAGAAATCGTGGAGTTCGTAGGGACCGATACGGTCCTGCGTACTCTGCATCGCGCCCGATGCGTCGGCAGGGACCAACTCGGGCGAGATTTCTGTCGCTAGGATCGCTTCCAGCACCTGGTCGGTCGCGGCGTCGAACTGGCCGGACCGGACGCACCAGCGGATGAGGTACTGGATCAGCGTCTTGGGCACGCCGGCGTTGACGCCGTAATGGCTCATATGGTCGCCGACGCCGTAGGTGCACCAGCCGAGCGCGAGTTCGGACAAGTCGCCGGTGCCCAGCACGATCCCCTGCCGCTGATTGGCGAGGCGGAACAGGAAATCGGTGCGCAGCCCGGCCTGGACGTTCTCGAACGTCACGTCATAGACTGGCTCGCCCGCCGCATAGGGATGGCCGATCGCCTCCAGCATGGTGCGCGCGGCGGGGCGTATGTCGATCTCCTCGCCCGTCACGTCCAGCGCGTGCATCAGGCCCCAGGCCTGCGCCTTGGTCGCCTCGCCGGTGGCGAAGCCGGGCAGGGTGAAGCCCAGGATATCGCTGCGCGGCCGTCCCATCCGGTCGAACGCTTTGGCGGCGACGATCAGCGCATGGGTCGAATCGAGTCCGCCCGACACGCCGATGACGAGATGCTTCGATCCGGTCGCGGTCAGGCGCTTGCGCAGTCCTTCGACCTGGATGTTGAACGCCTCGTAACAATCCTCGTCGAGCTTCGACGGGGTGTTGGGCACGAACGGGAAGCGGCGCAGCGGGCGTTGCAGGCCCCGGTCGGCGAAATCCGGCCTGTGATCGAACGCGATGCGGCGAAAGTGCTTTTCCGGATGGTTGCGCGCCGCGGCGGCGTCGTTGAAGGTGCCGGTACGCATCCGCTCCAGCCGCAGCCGCTGGACATCGACATCGGCGACGACGATCTCGGTCGCGAGATCGAAGCGTTCGCTTTCCGCCAGCATCTCGCCGAGTTCGAGGATCATCCCCTGGCCGTCCCAGGCCAGATCGGTGGTGCTCTCGCCCGGCCCCGATGCCGAATAGACATAGGCCGACGCGGTGCGCACCGATTGCGACGCGCACAGCAGCACCCGCTCGCGCGCCTTGCCGATGACGATGTTGGAGGCGGAGAGATTGGCGAGGATCAGCGCGCCGGCCAGCGCACCGTCGATGGAGGGCGGCGCGGGAGCCCAGAAATCCTCGCAGATCTCGGCATGGAAGACGAAATCGGGCAGGTCGGATGCGGCGAAGACCAGGTCCGGGCCGAACGGTGCGATCTGTCCGGCGACGGCGATCTCGCCCGACGTGCCGATGCCCGACGCGAACCAGCGCTTCTCGTAATATTCGCGGTAATTGGGCAGGAAGCTCTTGGGCACCACGCCCAGGATGCGGCCACTCGCGATCGCCACCGCGCAATTGTACAGCCTGCCGTTGCGCCTCAGGCCCGCGCCGACCAGCAGAACCGGTGTCAGGCTCTCGCTCGCCGCGGCGACCTCCGCCAGCGCCGCCTCGACCGCCGCCGCATGCGCGTCCTGCAGGTGCAGGTCGTCGATCGCGTAGGACGACAGGGTGAGTTCGGGGAACACCAGCAGGTCGCAACCGGCTTCATGTCCGGTCTGTGCGAGCGCGATCGTCGCGGCGGCGTTGGTGGCGGGATCGCCCACCGTGCCGATGGGGGTGCAGGCGCCGACGCGGACGAGGCCCTGCGCCTGATGCGAAAAGAAGCGGTGGCTGGTCACGCCCGGCGTTCTACCGGCGTTCGCCGGTCGCCGCTACACCTTCGCCGCGTAGATCATGCGCCCTTCGCCCAGCACGTCGAACACCGCTTGGAGGTTGCTTTCGCCCACCGCGAAACAGCCCTGGCTGCGGCCGAGTTTGCCGAGCCGCTGAAGCGTTTGCTGGTTCGAATACCAGGCGCCGTGCACCACGATCGCGCGATCGAGCGCGTTGTTGTTGGTCGGATCGAGGCCGATCAACCGCTGCGACCGGCCGTGCTTGCCGACATAATAATTGCTGGTCAGATACGCGCCCTCGCTGGTCGCGTTCGAATCGGGGATGTTCGAGAATCGCTGGAGCCACCCGGTATGACGCGGGTCCGATCCACTGCCGTGGGCGACGAGCATCGAGGTGCTGCTGCCGTCGATCAGGTCGATCAGGTGGAACCGCGGTTCGGACGAGGCGGCGGCGAAATCGGCGATGGCGATGCGATCATGATGCTCGACCGCACGGCCATGTGCGTCGAGCGCGGCGAGCGCACGGCGAAACAGGTGCGGGCGCACGCCAAGCGGCGCGGTGCGCACGGCGACGACGGGTTCGGGCTGGGGGATCGGAGTCGCGACCGGCGGCGGCGGCGAGTCGATGCCGGAAACCTCGGCGGCCTTGCGCGCGCAGCCGGGAATCACCGCGACCGATCCTGCGATCAGCGCCGTCTTCAACAGTCCGCGGCGCGACGCCGTGGCGCCGAACAGATAGTCCATCCAATCGTCCGAAATCGCCTTCCCGGATCGGACGTGTAGCAGAACAAGGGTGAAAAATCAGCCGTTTGGCATCGACGGTTCGTCGTGGTCTCGGCTCGATCTGTCGCTCCGGCACGCGCCGTATGAACCGTTTCGGGACACGGTTTGCTATCGTTTATCAGCCATTTACGATAAGCGCGTCGGCGGTATCGGGGATCGGAGGCGGGTTTGGCGAAGGGCGGTTTGAACGTGTTGCTGGTGCTGGCATGCGCGATGGTCGCTACGAGCCCGGCGGCCGCGCAGCGCCTGACGAATATCGCGCTCGAAGACGCGGTGGATGCCGTGCGGCCCGGCCAATATGCCTGGCGCGACGACGATCCGACGCGCGGCGAGGTGTCGCTGGTCATCGACCGCGCGACCCAGATCGCGATGGCCTATCGCGCCGACCGGTTGATCGGCGTCGCCAGCGTCTCGACCGGCAAGCGCGGCAAGGCGACCCCGCTCGGCGACTTCACCATCCTTCAGAAGCGGGTGTTTCACCGCTCGAACCTCTATTCGAACGCGCCGATGCCGTACATGCAGCGGCTGACCTGGGACGGGATCGCGCTGCACGCCGGCGTCAATCCGGGCTATCCGGCCTCGCACGGCTGCATCCGCCTGCCGCACCAGTTCGCGGTGCTGCTCTATGGCGTGACGCGCATGGGGGCCGCGGTGTCGGTGGTGGAGAACGGCCGCGCGGTGCCGCTCAGGCGTCAGGATTTCCCCGTCATCATCGCCGATGTTGGCGGGTTCGACGGTGGAGAATTCGCCGAGGTGACGTGGACGCCGGGTATCCCGATGATCGCCCCGCCTGCCGCGCTGCGCCCCTCGACCGGACTGAGCGTGCTCGGCGACGAATGGCTGGTGCCCGACGTGAAGATCGCTCCGCCGCCGTGGTGGCGCTGGCGGGGATAGGTCAGCCGACTCGCTTCAGCCCGGCCGCATAGTCCTTCGCCCGCTGCGCATAATGCGCCGCGGAGGCGCGCAGCATCGCCCTGGCCGCATCATCGAGCGTGCGAATGGCACGCGCGGGACTGCCGACGATCAGGCTGCCGGGCGGGAACGTCTTGCCTTCGGTCACCAGCGCGCCCGCGCCGACGATGCTGTCCGCCCCGATCACCGCGCGGTTGAGCACCGTCGCGCCCATGCCGATCAGGCTGCGGTCGCCGACTGTGCAGCCGTGCAGGATGGCGTGATGGCCGACCGTCACCTCCGCGCCGATCGTCAGCGGCGCGCCGGGGTCGCTGTGCAGTGCCGCGCCTTCCTGCACGTTGCTGCGCGTGCCGATGTGAATCGTCGTGTTGTCGCCGCGGATCACGGCGCCGAACCACACGCTGGCTTCGTCACCGAGCACGACGTCGCCGATCAGGTCGGCGCTCGGTGCAACCCATGCGTCCCTGCCAAGGGCAGGGGCCTTTCCGTCGAATTCGTAAAGCGGCATCGGCGCACCCCTGTCAGGCGATGAAGAAACCGGCGACCCAGTAGCTGAGCGCCGCGATCGCCGCCGCCGCCGGCAGCGTCACGAACCAGGCGAACACGATATTGCTGGCCACCGCCCAGCGCACCGCCGTCAGACGCCGTGCCGCGCCGACGCCGACGATGGCGCCGGTGATCGTGTGGGTGGTCGATACCGGCACGCCCAGGTGGGTGGCCGCGAACAGCGTGATCGCGCCGCCGGTTTCCGCCGCGAAGCCTTGCGCCGGGGTCAGCCGCGTGATCTTTGATCCCATCGTGTGGACGATCCGCCACCCGCCGGACATCGTGCCCAGCGCGATCGCGATGTAGCAGCTTATGACCACCCAGAAGGGCACCGCGAACTGATCGCCGAGCATGCCCTGCGAATAGAGCAAAGCGGTGATGATCCCCATCGTCTTTTGCGCGTCGTTGCCGCCGTGGCCGAGCGAATAGAGCGCGGCGGAGACGAGCTGGAGCTTGCGATACCGCTTGTCGACCATCAAGGGCGACAACCTGAGACTCGTCCAGGCGACGAACAGCACCAGCATCAGCGCCAGGATCAGGCCGACCGTCGGCGACACGAAGATCGCCGCCACAGTCTTGAGCACGCCCGACCAGACGATCGGATCTAGCCCCGCCTTGGTGACGCCCGCACCCAGCAGACCGCCGATCAGCGCGTGGCTGGACGACGACGGTATGCCCTTGATCCAGGTAACGACGTTCCAAGCGATCGCGCCGCACAACGCGCCCAGGATCACCCGAGGATCGATCACGTCGGCGTGGATGATGCCCGACCCCACCGTCTTGGCGACCGCGGTGCCGAACACGAAGAATGCGCTGAAATTGAAGAACGCGGCCCACACCACCGCGACGACAGGCGACAGCACGCGCGTTGCGACGACGGTGGCGATCGAGTTCGCCGCGTCGTGCAGGCCGTTGAGGAAGTCGAACAGCAGTGCGACGCCGATCAGGAAGACCAGCAGTTCGAAGGAGATGGTCATCGTGCGGAGCCCTTCAGGCGTGGTCGATGACGAGGCCCTGGATCTCGTTCGCGACATCCTCGAACCGGTCGCAGACGCGCTCCAGATGGCTGTAGATCTCGCGCCCGACGATGAACGCCATCGCATCGCCCTGCGTCTGCGCGAACAGCGCGCGGAGCCCCGCGTCGTGCATGTCGTCGGCCTTGCCCTCGATCCGCACCAGCCGCTCGGTCAGCGTGTGAAGCCGCTGGGCGTTGGGGGCTAGCTTGCGCAGCAGGGGCAGCGCTTCCTGCGTCACCTGCGCGGCCTCCAGGATCGCCTCGCTCATCGCCAGCATCTGCGGATCGAATTCGGTGACGCCGTAGAGCGAGATCGAGTTCGCCGTCTGGTTCATCTGGTCGATCGCGTCGTCCATCACGCCGATCAGGTCGGTGATCGCGCTGCGATCGAACGGCGTCACGAAAACGCGGCGGACGTCCTGCAGCACCTCGCGGGTGATGTCGTCGGCTTCATGCTCGCGCCGCACGATCTCCGCGATCTGATCGCTGATCGCGCCTTCGCCGTGGAACAGGCGCGACATCGCTTCCGCACCCGCAACGAGGGTGACGGCATGCGCCTCGAATTGATCGAAGAAGAGGCCCTGGCTGGGCATCAGCTTCTGGAACCAGCCCAGCATGGGCGCTTCTCCTGTCGGGTGAGTCGGCGCGGCGGTTACAACGGTTGCAGTTTCGTGACAATCGTGGGGTCGCGTGCCGCCGTCGCTCACTTCAGGCCGAGCGCCTCCCGGATCGTCTTCCAGCTGGCGAATTTGAAGTTCTGCGGATCGGGGCTGTTGTCGCCGTCCTGCACCACGAACAGCCCCTCGGGATAGTTCGGGCCGAAATCGCCGATCGCCAGTTCGATCCCGTCGGTCTCGCTGGTCGCGTCGATGCCGGCGCTCCCTGCGATGCGGAACCGGCCGACATAGCGGACGTCGGGCAGGCGATAGACGACATAGGCGTTGTCGCCCTGGCTGGACGCGATCAGATAGCCGCCGTCGGCGCCCTCGGGGGCAAGCGCGAGCCCTTCCGCGTCGGCGAACAGCGTCTTGCTGTCGACCCTGGGCAGCGCCTCCGCCGTCGTCGGCGCGGACGGATCGGCGTCGAAGCGCCACAGGCCGACGTCTTCCTCTGCGACATAGAGCTTGCCGGTGCGGTCGTCGACCACGCAGCCCTCGGACTGGGTGCCGAGCTTCATCGAGCGGACCGTGCGCACCACGGGCGTCGCGCCGGACACGTCGATCGAAAGCTGGTCGATGCGGCCGTCCTTCAACACGACGAAGCCGAACAGCGCCTTGTCCGATGCGCGCGTCCACAGACACATGCCGTACGCTTCGCCCGGACCGACCGGATAGCGACCCAGCGGCACCAGCTTCGCCGCCGCGGTGTCGAGCGTGAACAGCGCGACATGAGCGTTGGCGACATCGGCGCGGTCGCTGGCTGCGACGATCACGCGGCCGCCATGCTCGCGCAGATCGACGTTGTTGAGCCGCGCCGCCGGCGTGAAGCTCAGCCGCTTGCCCGCCAGCGAGTAGACGTGGATGCCGGCCTTCTTGTCGGTGCCGATCACCAGGCTCTTCGCCGGCTCGGCGGAGTTGCGCCAGATCGCTGGATCGTCGGCGGCGTCGGCCGCAGTGTCGACCGGATCGCTCTCCGCCGCCGCGGTGACGGTGGCGACGGCCACCTGATCCACGATTGGGCGCGGCGTGCCGGCCGCACAGCCGGCCAGCATCGTCGCGAGGACCAGCGCTTCCCTCACAGCTTCACCCGCACACCGCCGAACAACGAGTAGCCGAACTTCTCATATTCATACACGCGCTGACGCACGCCATAATAGCGGACGCCAGCCGAGTTGGTCAGGTTCTTGCCTTCGAAGAACAGGTTGATGCCCTTCATGAGCTGGACACTGGCGGTCGCGTCGAGTTGGCCGCGACCTTCCCAATAGAGGTCGAGCGCCGAATTGTCGGCATTGACCTCGTCCAGATAGTCGCTGCGCTTGGTGTAGGAAACCCGCAGGTTGACCGGACCCTGTTCATAGAACAGCGCCGCATTCCACATATGCTTCGACTGACCCGGCAGGGCATAGGTCTGGCGGCCGGCATAGGCCTGCGCCAGCTTCGCATCGGCCTGGGTATAGGTATAGTTGGCGAACACGCCCAGGCCGCCGAGCAGGCCGGGCAGGAACTTGAACTGCTGCTGCCAGTTCAGCTCGATCCCGTACAGCTTGCCTTCCGGCGCATTCTCCGCCTGGGTCAGGATCGCCGCCTGACCCAGATAGGTGCCCTGACGGGTGACGGTGTAGCGATAGTCGGTCAGATCCTTGTAGAAGGCGTTGGCCGAAATCACCCCCAGCGGACGGATATAATATTCGAGGCCGGCATCGACGTTGTTCGCCAGCATCGGCCGCAGGTTCGGATTGCCCAGATCGACGCGCACCGTGTTGGCATCGGTGGTCTCCAGCGCCCTGGGGACGACGGATGGGAAGTTCGGGCGGTTGATGCCGCGCCACAGCGCGAAGCGGCCGATCAGATTCTCGTTGAATGCCTGGCGCAGCGTCAGGTTGGGGAAGAATTCGGTATAGCCCGTCTTCGCCAGCGTCGGCGCAAGGCTGCCATTAGGCAGGACGCGGGTGGCGCTGGCGCGGAAATCGGTTGTTTCCACGCGCAGGCCGCCGATCACCGTGGTGTCGCCGAACTGGCCGCGCAACATGCCGAAGATGCCCATGATCTTCTCGTTCGCCAGATAGTCGGCGGTCACCGATTGCGGCATGCGGCGTTCCGACGTCGCCTTGGTACGATCGAAATAGGCGTTGGCGGCATCCTCGTCGAAGCGGCGGCCGAGATCATAGTCGAAGTTGCGGGATTCGTCGTCGCCCAGCAACTGGGCGAGCGTCTGGGTCGGCGCGGCGCTGGCGCGTCGGTCGCGCAGGCGTTCCTCGTCGGCATTGATGTCGCGGTCGCGATACTTGCCGCCGACGCTGAGCGTCACGGTGTTGGTGCCCCAGTCGATCGGGGCGTCGAAGCGGGCGAGGAACGATTTCTCTTCGGTCGCCGTGGTGTTCGACCGATAGGCGTTTTCGCGGAAGCCGAAGGTCTCGGTGCGCAGATGCTCGCCGGTCTGAAACAGCGAGTAGCGCGGCAGATCGGCGTCGCCCGAGAAATCATAGGTTATCGTCGGACGCAGCGTCGAGCGGAACAGCAGTTCGTCACGGCGCGGATAGCTCTGGTCGGACTTCGACCAAGCGCCGGTCAGCGTGATCTTGCCGCCGCCGACATTCTGTTCGAGCCCGGCCATCGCTGTCCAGATCTCGTTCAGCTGGACGCGGTGGCGGACCTGCTTCTCGATGCGGGTGTTGGTGTAGGTGGCGCTCTGGTTGGTGGCGCCTGGCTGGATCGTGCCGTCGGTCCAGATGATGCTCAGCCGGTCGCGATACTCGTCGTCCTTGAACCGGGCGTAGGAGCCGCGCACCCAGATCTTCGTCGCATCGGTCGGGCGGACCTCGAAAGCGGCGGTGCCAGCGATGCGCTCGCGCTTGGTGTCATAGTCCTTGAACAGCGTTTCGGTGATGCCGAACACGCGGTTGGTGGCGGGGCCGACCAGATCCCAGACGTTCTCGACATTGTCCGGGCGGCGGTGGGTCGAACTGTAGCTCCCCGACAGCAGCAGACCGACGGTGCGGCCGGCGAACACGTTGCTGACCGAACCCGAGGCGCGATAATCGCTGGTGCCGCCGAACTGGTTGTAGCTGGCGCCGGCCATCGCGTTCACCGCCAGCCCCTTGCGATCGAACGGCGAGCGCGTCTTGATGTTGATCGCGCCGGCGACCGAATCGGCCTCCTGATCTGGCATCAGCGATTTGCTGACTTCCAGGTTGGCGACGATGTCCGACGGCAGGGTGTCGAGATCGACCGCGCGGGTGGTCGGATCGACAGAGGCGATCGCCACGCCATCCACGGTCACCGCGCTGAATTCCGCCGGCGCGCCGCGCACATTGACGTAGCGGCCTTCGCCCTGGTCGCGCTCGATGCCGATACCGGGCGCGCGCTGCAGCGCCTCGGCGATGTTGGGATCGGGGAAGCGGCCGATCGCGTCGGCCGACAGGATGGTTGTGGTGTTGTCGGCCTGACGCTGCTGGTTGAGCGCGCGCGCCGTGGTGTCGAGCAGCGAGCCGATCACGATGACCTCGTTGCTGCCTTCCGGCATGCCGAGCGTGATCTCCACCGCCGCGGCGCGATCGGCGAAGGCGACCATGTGGTTCTGGCGCGGACGGCTGAGATAATCGAAGGTCAGCGAGACGTCGCCGTCAGCAGGAACCGCAATGGTGAAGCCGCCGTCGAGCGAGGTGGTCGTTTGCGCGCCGGTCTGATCGACCACCACGCGCACGCCGGGCAGCGCGGCTCCCGAGGGATCATAGACATGGCCCGACACGGTCGGCCCGGCGTTGGGCGTCGTTGCACCGGCACCCAGCGGCGCGGCGGTGGCGGAGGCACCGCCGGCGATCTGCGCATGCGCGATTCCGGCCGAGAAGGTTGCGAGTGCGAGCAGAGAGGCGCCCGCGAAACCGCGAGCGCGCGAAGTGATGTGAGCCACGATGATCCCCCGATGGAAATGGCGACCGGCATTCATCGCCGGCGTCTTGCCAGCGCCGATGGCGGGGGATTGCTACGCCTTCATTCTAATGGCGTGACGGATCGATGCCATTTCGATTACGAAACGATGACTCAGGTCCGGTCGTCGAGCGCCAGCAGCGCGAAAGTGGCGAGCCAGTGGCCGCCCATATAATCATCGTCGAGATGCGGCAGGCTGGCGGCGAGGTGCGCGTCGGCCAGGTCGGGGCGGCCCAGCGCGCGCCAGCACCACGCGCGGCTGAGGTTCAGTCCGTCGAGGTGCGCGATCTTGCCGTCGCTCCGGTCGGAGACATGGGCGGGGGCGAACAGAGTCGCCGGCTTGCCGTGGGCCAGGCGGGGCAGGAAGGCGCCGAACCAGTCGGCAAATTCCTGCGCGCCGAGCACCTCACGCATCAGCATCGCCTCAATCAGCGTGCCCGACAGGAAATCGTCGCCACCGGGCTCCCACGCCTGGCAGTCGCGGTCGTCGCCAAACCAGTGGCGCGCGCGATCGTCGATCAGGGCGATCAGCGCCGCATCGCGGCCGACCGCCCAGCGGCGCGCGAGGATCAGCGCGAAGGCGGTGTTGAAATGCGTGCCCGTGCGGATCGGGTAGGTCAGCTTCGGCAGGAAATCGTGGAAGCGCGCGGCGAAGGCGCGGGCGAGCGGGTCGAGCGCGCGGCCCCATGGGGCATCGTGGCGCATCGCCTCGTCATGCAGCGCCAGCAGCCAGCCCCAGCCGTAAGGTCGCTCGAAGGGGCCGGAGAAGGGGCGCGACAGATAGGCAAGTTCGCCCTCCACCTTGTCCGCCACCAGCATCGTGTCGGCGCGGGCGCGGATTTCCGCCGTTTCGTCCAGCTTCGGGAAGCGCCGCGCCAGTCGCAGCATTTGCCACCAGCCGTGGACGCAACTGTGCCAGTCGAAGCTGCCGTGGAAGATCGGGTGGAAAGCGATCGGCGGCCGCGCGTCGTCGGGGTCGGTCAGGACATGGTCCATCTTGTACGGCCATTGCTGGCCGATGTGCGAGAGGGTGAGGCGCGCGAAGCGGCCGGCGGTGTCGCTATCGAGCAAAGCCGAACCACCAGATGAAGAGGATGTTGACGGCAAGCAGCGGCAGGGCGGTGGGCACCTGCGCGCGGATGACGGCGTTCTTGTCCTTAAGGTCGAGCAACGCGGCGGGCACCAGATTGAAGTTCGCCGCCATCGGCGTCATCAGCGTGCCGCAGAAGCCGGCGAGCATCCCGATCGCCGCCACCACCGCCGGATCGCCGCCGAAATCGCCGATCAGGATCGGTACGCCGATCGCCGCGGCCATCACCGGGAACGCGGCGAAGGCGTTGCCCATCACCATCGTGAACAGCGCCATGCCGAGGCCATAGGCGAGCACGGCGGCGAACAGGCTGCCTGCCGGAATCGCGCCCTTCACCAGATCGCCGACCACATCGCCTACGCCCGCCAGGGCGAATACCGCGCCCAGACTGGCGAGCATCTGTGGCAGTATCGCGGCCCAGCCGACCCCGTCCATCAGCCGCCGGCCCTCGTCGAACGGCGTCGCTGGGGCGGGGCGGAACCAGGCATAGCCGGCGACGAGCGCGATCAACACGCCGACGGTCAGCGCGACCAAAGTCGCCTGCCTGGGATCGACGATCGCCGGTGCGGCCTTGAACAGGAATGTGCCCGCCAGCGCGACTGCGGGGATCACCAGTGCAGGCAGGAACAGTTTCTCGCGCCGCCGCGACGCCTCCGCCTGGCGCTGTTCGGGCGTGGTGGTGACGCCGGCGCCGCGCCCCATCAGGCCGAAGCCGGCGATGCCGACGATCGCCAGCACCAGCACGCCGTTGCCGAGATCGCCCAGCCGGTCGCCGAACAGGAAACTGATCGCGAGCAGGCCGTAGAAGGCGGTGTTGCCGAGCCGCTTCGCGTTGCCGCGGTCGATCGCCGACATCGCCGCGAAGGCGGTGAAGGTCAGCCCCGCGACGGTGTAGATGAAGGGCAGGCCGATCACCGCTTCAGCCTCCAGTCGAACAGCGCGAGCCGGGCGCCGTGGATGGCAAACGCGGCGATCGCCGTCGGGATCGCCCAGACCGACAGGTGCAGCGGTTCCAGGATGATGCCGTACCCCTCCAGCACGCCCTTCATCAGCAGGATCGATCCGATCGCGATGAAGATGTCCTCGCCGAAGAACAGCCCGACATTGTCGGTCGCCGCCGCCATCGCCGGCACCGTGTCGCCGCGTGCGACGCCCTGGTTGTCGGCCGCCGCTTCCGCCATCGGCGCGACCAGCGGGCGGACGGTCTGCGCATGGCCGGCGATCGAGGTGAGGCCGAGCGCGGAGGTGACCTGGCGGAACAGCAGGTAGAAGAGCAGCAGCCGCCCGACCGTGGCCCCCTTAAGCCGGCCGATCACGTGCCGCGCGCGTTCCTGAAGTCCGTGGCGTTCGAGCAGACCGATCACCGGCAGCACGATCCACACCACGCTGACGTAACGGCTGTCGTTGAACGCCTTGCCAAAGGCGGCGACGATCGCCAGCGGATCGAGCCCGGCGGCAAGGCCGGTGACTCCAGCCGCGACGGTGACGACCAGCAGCGGATTGAAGCGCAGCAGGAAGCCGAGCGCGATGACGGCGATGCCGGAGAGGACCAGCATCAGCCGTAGCCCCCGCCGCCGGGCGTCTCGATGACGAACACGTCGCCGACACCCATCTCGACGATCGCGGTGGAGCCGAGCGTCTCGACCGTTCCGTCGGCGCGCTCAACGCGGTTCGTGCCGGGCGCGCCGTCACGTCCGCCGGCCAGCCCGAACGGCGGCACGATGCGGCGGTTGCTGAGGATCGCCGCGCGCATCGCCTGGCGGAACCGGATGCGGCGCGTCGCGCCGTCACCGCCTGTGAACGCGCCGGCCCCGCCGGAACCCTTACGGATCGAGAATTCCTCGACCAGCACGGGAAAGCGCGTTTCGAGCACTTCGGGATCGGTCAGCCGGCTGTTCGTCATATGGCTCTGCACCACATCTGTCCCCGCGAAACCCGGCCCGGCGCCGCTGCCGCCCGCGATCGTCTCGTAATATTGGTGCGTGGCGTCGCCGAAGGTGAGGTTGTTCATCGTCCCCTGCGATCCCGCCATCGCGCCCAGCGCGCCGAACAGGCAGTCGGTGACGACCTGGCTGGTCTCGACATTGCCGGCGACGACGGCGGCAGGCGCGCGCGGGGCGAGCATCGATCCTTCGGGAATGTGGATCGTAACGGGGCGCAGGCAGCCGTCGTTCATCGGCACGGCCGCGTCGAGCAATGTGCGCATGACGTAGAGCACGGCCGCGCGGACGACGGCGGAAGGCGCATTGAAATTGTCGGGTCGCTGGGCGCTCGTCCCCGCGAAATCGACCGTCAGGCCGTCGCCCTCGACCGTTACCGCGACGCGGACGACTGCGCCATTATCCATCGCATAGGCAAACGCGCCGTCGGACAGCCGCCCGATCATCGCGCGCACGGCCGCCTCGGCATGATCCTGGACGTGCTCCATGTACGCGCGAACCACGTCGGTGCCGTAATCGCCGCACAGCCCGAGCAGCCCGGCGCTGCCCCGCGCACAGGCGGCGATCTGGGCCGACAGGTCGGCGATGTTCATGTCGATGTTGCGCGCCGGATGGGCGCCCGACGCCAGCAGGGCGCGGACTTCCGCCTCGCGCAGCACGCCGCCCTCGACCAGCAACACGTTGTCGAACACTATGCCCTCGTCGGCGATCGTCCGGCTGTCCGGCGGCATCGATCCCGGGCTGGTGCCGCCGACATCGGCGTGATGCCCGCGCGCCGCCACGAAGAAATCGGGCACGGTCGAGCCCGCCGCGAAGACCGGCGCGATCACCGTGATATCGGGCAGGTGCGTGCCGCCGTCATAGGGGGCGTTCAGCGCATAGACATCGCCCGGCCGGATGCCGCGCCCGTCCGCCGTCCGCCGATCCAGCACCGTGCGGATGCTCGCGCCCATCGATCCCAGGTGCACGGGGATGTGCGGCGCGTTGGCGATCAGCCTGCCGTTTGCGTCGAAGATCGCGCAACTGAAATCCAGTCGTTCGCGGATGTTCACCGACGATGCCGAATGGCGCAGCGCCGCGCCCATTTCCTCCGCGATCGCCATGAACAGGCCGGAAAATATCTCCAGCCGCACCGGATCGACGCGGGTGCCGAGCGTGGCGGTCGCCAGCGGCTGCGCGCGCGTCAGGATGATGCAGCCCTGCGCGTCGATCCGTCCAGACCACCCCGGTTCGATCACCGTCGTCGCTACCGGATCGATCACCAGCGCCGGCCCGGCAATCGTCGTGCCGGCCGCCAGGGTATCGCGGTGATGGACGGGCGTATCGTGCACCGCGCCGGCCATGCGTACCGGTACGGACGCGATGGTCGGCCGGGAAGCGGACGCGGGCGGGGGCAGGGCGGTGTCGCCTGCGGACCGGGCGATCGCCTCGACCCGCAGCATGTCGACGATCAGCGGCGCGGCAGTGGCGTAGCCGAACCGCCGCCGGTGCGCCGCGTCGAATTCCGCGCGCATCGTCGTCTCGTCGGCCAGCGCGACGTCGATCGTGCTGTCGCTCGCTGCGGGACGCAGATGGGCGCGGGCCTCGACCGCGATCGGATCGGTCACGCCCTGGCCGACCAGCGCGGCCCGTGCCGCCGCGCTCAACTCTCCAGCCGCCGCGTCGATCGCCGCGTGATCCGCGATCGCGACGCCCAGTGTCCGCTCGCGCAATTCGCGGCGGTCCGCCAGCCCCATGCCATAGGCGGACAGCACGCCCGCGAGCGGATGGATCAGCACCTGCCCGATCCCCAGCGCGTCGGCGACCAGGCAGGCATGCTGCCCGCCGGCTCCCCCGAAACAGGCGAGCGCGAAGCGCGTCACGTCGTGCCCGCGCGCCACCGACACCGCCCGGATCGCGTTCGCCATGCTGGCGACGGCGATGGCGATCAGCCCCTCGGCGGTATCCTCTGGCGCCATCGCCGCATCGGCGGCGACCTGAGCCAGGCGCACGTGCGCCGCCGATATGTCGAGCGGCTGGTCGCCGTTCGGGCCAAACACCGCCGGGAAAAGATCCGGCTGCAACTTGCCCAGCGCGACGTTGCAGTCGGTGACGGTCAGCGGCCCGCCGCGCCGGTACGCCGCCGGCCCCGGCACCGCTCCGGCCGATTGCGGCCCGACCGCCAGCCGTCCGCTCTCGAAGCGACATATCGATCCGCCGCCGGCCGCGACCGTGTGGATGCGCAGCATCGGCGCGCGCAGCCGCGTGCCGGCGACGATGCTCTCGTTGTCGCGCTCATAGGCTCCGGCGAACAGCGAGACATCGGTCGATGTGCCGCCCATGTCGAAGCCGATCACCCGCTCGAACCCCGCCGTCGTCGCGGTCTCCGCCATGCCGACGATCCCGCCGGCCGGGCCGGACAGGATCGCATCCTTGCCGCGAAAGGCATGCGCGGCGGTCAGCCCGCCCGACGACATCATGAACAGCGGCGCCTGTCCGCCGCCCAGCGCCGCCTCGAACCCCGCGACATAGCCGCGCAGTACCGGCGACAGATAGGCGTCGGCCAGCGTCGTGTCGCCGCGCCCGACCAGCTTGATAAGCGCCCCGCATTCGTGGCTGACCGATACCTGGGTAAAGCCGGCCTTGCGCGCCAGCACGGCCAGCCGCACCTCGTGCGCGGGGAAACGATAGCCGTGCATCAGTACGATCGCGATCGATCGCAGGCCGGCCGCAGCCTGCGCCGCGAGTGCCGTCCGCGCTGCGTCTTCGTCGAGCGCCGCCAGCACATCCCCCTCGGCGGTCACGCGCTCGTCGATCTCGATCACCGCGGCATGCGGCGGCGGCGGGCGGTGGATCGCCCGCGCGAAGATGTCCGGCCGGTCCTGCGTCCCGATGACGAGCGCGTCGCCGAAGCCGCGCGTGATCGCCAGCAGCGTCGGCGTGCCCGCGCGCTCCAGCAGCGCGTTGGTCGCGATCGTCGTGCCGATGCGGATGTCGCAGGGCGGCAGCGGGCCGTCCGCGATCCCGGTCAGCCGCCGGATCGCGGCGACGGCGGCGTCGTCATAGCTTTCGGGGTTTTCCGACAGCAGTTTCGCGGTACGCATCGCGCCCGACGGATCGACCGCGACCACATCGGTGAACGTGCCCCCGCGATCGATCCAGAACTGCCAGTGCCCGCCCATCGCGCGAAGACCTTCCACGCTTTTGCGTCGCCGTCGAGTGGGTGGCGGATTTCGTGCGAAAGATGTTGCAATCCCCGCCGACGATGGTAACGCGCGCCCTCCCGATCGGGACGCGGCCCCACCAAGCGCCGCTGCCACCGCCGGTCATGGACGCATAGCTCAGTTGGTAGAGCAGCTGACTCTTAATCAGCGGGTCCTTGGTTCGAGCCCAAGTGCGTCCACCAAAATCATCAGCAAAAACAGTAGCTCACTCCCTTCGGGGACAGGTCTTACACGCTGCCGCGGGTGTCGTGTAAGGGCAGTGCAAGAGCGCGCCACCATAGGGTAGAGGATGCTATGGACAATGAATCGGTCTGGCCGGAGATGGCAGCGAAGCCTGAATTTGGCTGGCTGGCTGAGGCGAAGCGCTATCTTCTCGCCGGCGAAGTGCTGCGCCAGAGCGACGAATATGAGAGTGGCAAACTGCTCGTCACGCCTACCCTGCACGTCGCTGCGCATGGCATCGAATTATTCCTCAAGGCAGCTCTGATCCGCAACGGGGCCACAGAGATTGAGGCCCGCAAGTTCGGCCACGACATCCTTGCTCTGTGGAATGACGGACGCAATCTGAACACGCGCGCCGACATTCTGACAGCCGCTGCGGAGGAATGGGAGGCAGCAAAGCAGAACCCGCATTGGAAGGATGATTTCGGCGCATTTGAAAAGGCACCGTTGGAGGAATACGTCCAGCGCCTGAGCGAGTTGCACACCAGAGAGACCGACTATGCGCTTCGCTATACCGCGGGTCGCACATCGACCACGGCGGGACCGAAGCCGCACCTCCTCAGCGCAACTTTCTATCGCATCTGCGACCGCTACCTTCGTGAGATGACCCACACATCACGGTCGCGTGGGTTCGCGACTACCCCCCTTACGCCGCCGGTAGCGTCGGCGATTCCGGCTCACGCAGGCGGGCCTGCCGCTGTTCGGTCAGGATCGACCAGCCGGTCAGGAACAGCGCGCCGGCCATCGGGCCGATGACGATGCCGCTCAGCCCCAGCACGTCGATCCCGCCCAGCGTCGTCACCAGCACCAGCCAGTCGGGCAGGCCGGTGTCGCGCCCCACCAGCATCGGGCGCAGGATATTGTCGATCAGGCCGATCACCAGGATGCCCGACAGCACCACGACCACGCCCTGCCAGACGGCGGCGGTGGCAAACAGGTAGATCGCCACCGGCACCCAGATGATCGCCGGGCCGATCGCCGGCAACAGCGCGGCGATCGCCATCAGCAGGCCCCAGAGCAGCGCGGCGGGCAGCCCGACGATCCAGAAGGTCGCCGCGCCAAGGGCACCCTGCGCCAGCGCGACCAGCCCCGATCCCTTGATCGTCGCGCGGACGACGATGACGAAACGATCGGCCAGCCGCTGCGCCACCGCCGGCTCGAACGGCAGCGCGCGGACGATCGCCGGCCCGATCCGCTCGCCGTCGCGCAGCAGGAAATAGGTGACGTAGAGCGCGACGCCGAATGCCAGCAGGAAGGCGGCGGCGTTGGCGCCGATCGAGAAGGCGCGCTGAGCGAGCAGCGACGCGCTGTCGCTCAACGCCTGCGAGATGCGGCCCTGCGCGCCCTCGAAACTGTCGAAGCCGGTGCCGTCCAGCAGGTGCTGCACCCGCATCGGCAGCGCGTCATGCACCTGCTGGAAATAGACCGCGAAGTTGATCCGCCCGTCGCGCATCTGCGCATAGACGCCCGATGCCTGATCGACGACCAGGCTGGCGACGACCATCGCCGGGATGACGACGGCGACGGTGATGACCAGCAATGTCATCGTCGCTGCCAGATTCCGCCGCCCCGGCCAATGTTCCACGAAACGCTGGAACAGGGGCTGGAACAGCAGCGCGGCCAGCGCCGCCCACAGGCAGGCGCTGATGAAGTTCGATACGATCAGCGCCAGGCCCACGGTGATGAGGCCCAGGAACAGCACGAAGCCGCCATTTTCGATACGCCGACGGCTGATCGCCATCCCATGCACTCCCGATCGCGCGCCGGCTGCTCCCGGCCGCATGCCGCCACTCGACCAGAAGCGGCGCGGGCACGCAAGCGGGTTCGGCGGCGATGGGCCGGTGGGCGCGGCGGGGCCGGAGGATCGCTTGCCCTCCACCGGGTGGCCCGCTATTCGCCCCTGCATGGGCATCAACCTCAATCCCTTCACCTGGTGGAACGGCGCGACCATCGGCACCTGGTTCGGTCTCGCCGGCAAGGCGCGGGTGGGCGAGGACGATCTGGGTAATGTCTATTACCAGGGCGGCAAGGACACCGCCGGCAATCCGCGCCGCTGGGTGATCTACAACGGATCGAACGACGCCAGCCGCGTGTCGCCCGAATGGTTCGGCTGGCTGCACCACCAGATCGACGACGTGCCCGATCGGGCGATGCCGCCGGCGCGCAGCTGGCAGCAGCCTGCGGTTCCCAACATGACCGGAACGCCGCTCGCCTATCGTCCGGCGGGCGCGCTGGAAAAGGGCGGTCGTCGCGCCGCCGCGACCGGCGATTACGAGGCGTGGACGCCCGAATCATGATTTCGGGCGCCGAATGACGCGCGCGGGCTGGCTGGCCGCCGCGGCGCTGGCCGGCTCGATCGTGGCCGGCGGCTGGTATGGCGCGACCCGGCTCGGCGCCACCGCCCCGTCCCGGACGAAGGCGGCGACACCCGCCGCCCGCCCCACACCCGCGCCGACGCCGGCCGCTCCCGTGGTGGAGGATGTCGGCGCTGCGTCCGGCGCCGGCGCCACGCCGATGGGCGAGCGCGTCGCCGTCGTCGGCTTCCTGAACAAGCGCAACGGCCAGTCCCGCGAACTGGTGATGAAGCCCGGCCAGGCGTATCGTGTCGGTGACGCCATCATCCGCCTGCGCGCCTGCGAGAAGACCGCACCGTGGGAGCAGGATCAGTTGACCGGCGCCTTCCTGCAACTCGACGTGCGCGGCACCGACCAGCGCTGGCGCCGTGCCTTCTCGGGCTGGGTGTTCAAGGAACGGCCGGCACTCAACGTCGTCCAGAGCGGCCTCTACGACGTCTGGCCCAAAAGCTGTACGATGCGCTTCCCCGCGACTGGGCCGGACACGGTGTCGGCATCGGCAGGCTCTGCCGCGCCCGCGCGATCTAGGGCGTCGAACGATCCTTCCACCACCGCCGAACCCGAGAGCAGCCCGCCCGCCGAGGGCCCGAGCGCGGCGCCCAGCAACGCGCTGTAATCGCCGCGCGGCACCTCCACCGCCCCCAGTGAGGCGAGGTGGGCCGTCTGGAACTGGCAGTCGAGCAGGGCGAACCCGCCGAAACTGAGTCGCGCGACGAGGTGGGCGAGCGCGACCTTCGACGCGTCGGTTGCGCGGCTCACCATGCTTTCGCCGAAGAAGGCGCGGCCCAGCGCCAGGCCGTAGAGCCCGCCGACCAGCGCATCGCCGTCCCACACCTCCACCGAATGGGCGAAGCCGCGGTTGTGGAGCGTGACGAAGGCCTTTTCGATCGCGCCGTTGATCCAGGTGTCGGGTCGGTCGGGCGCGGCCTGTGCGCACAGGGCGATGATCCGCTCGAAGCCGTGATCGGCGGTGACGCGGAACCGGTCGCGCAGCAGCGTCCGGCGCAGCGAGCGCGACAGGTGGAAGCCGTCGAGCGGCAGGATCGCGCGCTGTTTCGGTTCGACCCAGTAGATGCCGGGCGCGTCGCGAGCATCGGCCATCGGGAACACGCCCATCGCATAGGCGCGCAGCAGCAGATCGGGGTCGATCGTCTCGACGGGAGCGGCGGGGCGGCTCATGCGAAGGCGAGTGTGCGCCCGGCGATCGGACAAAGGCAAGGCGGACGCGCGGTGGCGCGGGCAAGAAAATGGGGCCGGCGGATCGCTCCGCCGGCCCCATGTGAATTTTTCGGGCTGCGGGCGCTTACGCCTTGCAGGTCAGGACCTTGCCGCCCGGCGCGGTGTACTTGACCGACGTCGGCGTGCCTTCGACGGTGTGGCCCTCGCCGGTCAGTGGCTGGCCGGACTCCGGTGCGGTCAGGCGGATCGGCGTGCCCGTCGGCGTGGTCTTCAGGTTGGCCAGCTTGCGGCCCTGGAAGAAGTCGACATAGACCAGTTCGTTGCCCGGCTGGCAGCGGAAGGTCACGGCCTTCTCCACCGAAGGCGGCAGCTCCACCGGCGCCGCGTTCTTCAGCTGTTCGGCCATGGGATCGGGCGCGCGGCTGTCGATCACCTCTGGCTCGTTGTTGCAGGCGGCAACGGAAAGCAGCGCAATGGCCGCGACGGCGGGAAGGATGCGGTTCGTCATAGCGGCTGCGGCTTCGCTCATGCAGCATCGTACGTCAATATCCTCCGCACCACCGATGGTGCATTTCACGACGAAACCGACTCCATCGGATCAGGATTCAGGGGTGGGAAAGGCGGCAACCCTTGCTTTCACACCGGCGAGCATGCGGTCGAGCGCGGCGCGATCGTACAGGCCGCCGCGCAGTACGACGGCGTGGATGCCGCGTGTCGCGGCGATGTCGGCCAGGGGATTGCGATCGAGCAGCAGCAGGTCGGCCGCCTTGCCGCGCACCACCGCGCCATAGCGCGCGCCCTTGCCCAGCCACGCGGGTCCGGTGATCGTCGTCGATCGCAGCGCCTGCGCCGGGGTCAGCCCATGGCGGACGTACAGCGCCAGTTCGTCGTGCAGGCCGATGCCCGGATAGTCGTAGGAATTGAGGAAACCCGCGTCGGTGCCGGCCATGATCGGCACGCCGGCCTTTGCCAGCATCGGCAGGATCGTCACCATCCTGTCGTAATGGGCATGGCGGGCGGCGACCTGCGCCGGCGTCGCCTTTGCCGCGCGTTCGACCCGCCAGTCATAGGTCTTGCGCAGGCCCGGGCCGATATAGGCTAGGTACGGGTCGCGACTGTGATCCTCGCGGTCCAGGTTGGCGATGATCCGGCTGATGTTGAGCGTAGGCGACACGACGACGCCGGTGCGGGCCAGCCTGGCATATGCCGCACGCGCGGTGGCGGGCGCGAAGCCGGCATCCAGCCGCGCGTTGGCCGCCTCGCGGTCGATCCGGCCGGCGGCGAAATCGGCAGCGATCGCCGCCTCGTCGGGCACACCGGGCTTGAAGGCATAGTCGAGGTGCTCGATCGATCCGATCCCGGCGTCGACCGCCTGCCCGACTGTCAGCGCCATCGGGATGTGGCCCGACGTCCGCAACCCCCGCGCCTTGGCCGCGCGGACGGCATAGAGGAACAACTCGGGCGTCAGCGTGCTGTCGGTGATCTTGACGAAATCGGCGCGCAGGCCCTGGAGCCTGTCGAGCGCGGCATCAATGTCGGCGCGGGTGCCCGTCTCGATCGTGCCTTTCCAGATCGGCTTCAGCCCCTCGATCTTGGGGCCGGAGGTGTAGAGCGTCGGTCCGAAAAGCCGCCCGGCTGCGATATCGTCGCGCCAGCCCAGCACCTCCATCGCCAGATCCCCCGCGCAGTCACGGACGGACGTGATGCCGTGCGCGATGTAGAGCGGCATCAGCGCCTTGTTCTCCTCGATCAGCGCCGGCCCGCCGCCGAAATGGACGTGCATGTCCCACAGGCCCGGCATCACATATCGGCCGCGCGCATCGACGCTTCGCGCCGAGCGGAAGCCGCGCGCGGTGGCGGCGTCCACGCCAACGGCGACGATCCGGTCGCCCTTTACCACCACCGCCTGCCCTGGCAGCGCGCGGCCCTGCGCGACGTCGATCACAGTCACGCCGCGCAGCACCAGGTCGGCGGTCGGAAGCGGCGCGGCGCCGAGCAGAGCGAGCGCGGGGAGGGCGAAGGCGAGTTTCATCGCCAATGCATGACCCTGCCCGCCTGCCGCGTCAAACCAGCTGGTCGCGCAACGCCAGCCACGCCGGTTGCTTCGCCGCCAGTCCGATCGTGTGGAGCGGGCTCGACGAGGGCAGCGCGATGATACGCCAGCGGTCAATGACCGGTCCCAGCAATCGCCGGCCGTGTGCCAGGGCGGTGCCGCCGTTGAAGGCGATCGCGCGAAGCTGCGGCAGCGACTCGGCCAGCCCGATCAGGTCGTTGCCGGCGATCTCGCGGATCGCCGCATCGCTGCTTCCGTCGCGGCGGGCGCTCGCCACCACGTCCCACAGCCCGACGCCAGCCCCGAGCAGCGCCGCCAGCCGCGCGTCATAATCCAGCACCGGCAGATCGATCCCCGCGACGGGCGCCATCAGCCGCCAGAACTGATTCTGCGGATGCGCATAGTAGCGTCCTGCCGCGAGTGATGCGTCGCCGGGCAGGCTGCCGCACACCAGCAGGCGGGTGCCGGCGTCGATCACCGGCGCGAAGGAGGATTTGCGCGTCACCAAGCGCTTCTTAGCATTGCCCCGCGTGGCCGCGCGCGCCATCTTGGGCGCCATGCACGCGATCCCTGATACGCTCGCCCTGATCGGCAACACCCCGCTGGTGCGGCTGAAGGGGCCGAGCGAGGCAACCGGCTGCGACATTTACGGCAAGTGCGAGTTCGCCAATCCCGGTGCGAGCGTGAAGGATCGCGCCGCGCTGTTCATCGTCGAGGATGCCGAGGACAAGGGACTGATCGCGCCGGGTGGTTGCATCGTCGAGGGGACGGCGGGCAACACCGGCATCGGGCTGGCGCTGGTCGCCAACGCCAAGGGCTATCGCACGATCATCGTGATGCCGGAGACGCAGAGCCGAGAAAAGATGGATACGCTGCGCGCGCTGGGAGCCGAGCTCGTCCTCGTGCCCGCCGCGCCCTATTCGAACCCCGGCCATTTCATCCACACCTCGCGCCGCATCGCCGAGGAGACGGCGAACGCGATCTGGGCCAACCAGTTCGACAATATCGCCAATCGCCGCGCGCACATCGTCGGCACCGCCGAAGAGATCTGGCGCCAGATGGAGGAACGGATCGACGGTTTCGTCTGCGCCGTAGGCACCGGCGGGACGCTGGCCGGGGTCGGGCTGGGACTGAAGGCGCATGACGAGGGCGTGACGATCGCGCTCGCCGATCCGCACGGCGCCGCGCTCTATGATTATTACGCCCACGGCGAATTGCGCGCCGAAGGATCGTCGGTGGCCGAAGGCATCGGGCAGGGGCGGATCACCGCCAATCTGGAAGGCGC
The DNA here is from genome assembly GCF_035910975.1 of Sphingomonas sp. GTDB lineage: Bacteria > Pseudomonadota > Alphaproteobacteria > Sphingomonadales > Sphingomonadaceae > Sphingomonas. Next base: position 750,309 of record NZ_JAMHWM010000029.1, on the reverse strand, counting down.
GCCGATCGACACCCAATATCGCATTTCCGACGAGGAAGGGCTCGAATGGGTTCGCCGTCTGCTCGCCGAGGAGGGGCTGTGCCTGGGCCTGTCGTCGGGGATCAACGTCGCCGGCGCGGTGCGGCTGGCGCGCGAGCTTGGCCCGGGCAAGCGCATCGCGACCATCCTGTGCGACACCGGATTCCGCTACCTATCGACGCTCTATGACCCCAAGTGGTTGCGCGAAAAGGGCCTGAGCGTGCCGCCCGGGCGCGACAACGGCTGATCGCCGTCGATAGGTAGAGACATAGAGATTGGCCCTGGCGGTGGTTGCCGGGATTATCCCGGATTGAACTGGGCCGGGCCGCGTCTGTCGGAGGCTTGCACTCCTGAGGAGGTGGAGCCCCTTCGGGACCTTTACAGGATCAGCGACTCGCCGCCTTGTCACCGACCTACCACCCGCCGCCCGGCGCGTGCCGGGTCTGGCGGTCGATCGACATCAGCATGCCGATGCAGATCATCACCGTCATCTGCGCCGAACTGCCATAGCTGATGAAGGGCAGGGGGATGCCGACGACCGGCGCCAGGCCCATCACCATCATCAGGTTGATCGCGAAGTAGAAGAAGATCGCGGTCGCGAGGCCGCCGGCCGTCAGCCGTTCGAACCTTGTGTTCGCCCGCAGCCCCACGTTGATGCCCCAGCGGATCAGCAGCATGAAGGCGACGATCACCGCCAGCCCGCCGATCAGCCCCCATTCCTCCACCATCGTCGCGAAGGCGAAATCCGTGTGCCCCTCGGGCAGATAGTCCAGGTGGATCTGGCTGCCCTGGAGGAAACCCTTTCCGGTTAGCCCGCCCGATCCGATCGCGATCTTCGACTGGCTGATGTGATAGCCTGTGCCGAGCGGGTCGGCTTCGGGATTGAGGAAGATGGCGATGCGGTTGCGCTGATATTCGTGGAGCAGGAGATTGTAGGCCAGCGGCCCGGCGATGCCGAGCGCCATCGCCGCGCCGATGAAGATGCGCAGCGGCGTGCCCGCGAGGAACATCACCGTCACCCCGCCGCCCAGGATCATCAGCCCTGTTCCTAGATCGGGCTGGAGATAGACGAGCAGGAACGGCACGCCGACGAGGATGCCGGCCGGCACCAGCGGGCCGAACCGCCGCACCTCGACCTGCGGCAGCCCGTCGTAGAACTTCGCCATCGCCAGAATGATCATCGGCTTCATGAATTCTGATGGTTGCAGGCGGATGAAGCCGAGATCGAGCCAGCGCTGACTACCGCCGCGCACCGCGCCCAGCGTCTCGACCAGGATCAGCAGCACCAGCACGATGACGTAGCCGGGCAGCGCGATGCGGGACAACGTTCGCGGCGTCACCCGGGACAGGACGATCGCCAGCCCCAGGAACGCGCAGAACAGCGTCGCCTGGCGCAGCGCCCACGGCGTCAGGCTGCCGCCCGCGGCGGAAAACAGCACCACCCATCCGCTGACGCCGATGGCGATCACCAGGAACAGGACGCGCCACGGCAGCTGCGCGAGCGGCGCCGGGATCAGGCCGGATACCGGGGCCTTCATCATGTCGGCGGAACCTCCCCGGCGTCGGCTTCGGTCTCGGTGGAATTGGCCGTGGTGTCGGCGGCCGCGTTGGCGACCGCGCCCGATGCGGCCGCCGCGTCTGCCGGTGGCGGGGCGGGCGGAGCGTTGCGCGATGCGGCAAAGGCTGTCGCCTGCGCCGTCATGCGGGTGCGGATATCGCCGCCCCAGTCCTTTTCCAGCGCGGCGAGCTTGGCCAGCGCCCGTTCCTTGTCGAAGATATAGGTCATGATGTCGCTGGCGACGGGGGCGGCGGCGCCCGATCCGGACATGCCGTGCTCGATCACGACGGCGGCTGCGAAGCGTGGATTGGCGACCGGCGCGAAGCAGATGAACAGGCCGTGGTCGCGATATTTCCACGGCACGTTGGCGCCGCCGCGCGCCATGCCCGACAGGCGGCGGACCTGCGCCGTCCCGGTCTTGCCGCCCATCCTGATGTCGGGGAAGGGCAGGCGGCTGCGCCCGGCGGTGCCGTGGCCGTTGACCACCTCGTCCATGCCGGATCGGACGATCGCGAGATGCTCCGGGCTCATCGGCAGCGCCGCCGCCGGGGTCTCGGCGCCGAGCAGCAGGTGGGGCACGACCGCGCGGCCGGAAGCGACCCGCGCCGCCAGCACCGCCAGCTGCAACGGGCTGCCGAGCAGGAAGCCCTGGCCGATCGAGGTGTTGAGCGTATCGGCCTGGCCCCACGCCTGCTTGTGCCGGCGCAGCTTCCATTCGGCGTCGGGCACCGTGCCGTAGCGCTGCGAGGGCAGCGGCAGGTCATATTCCTGGCCCATCCCCAGCGCGCGGGCCGATCTGGCGATCGCGGCGATGCCGACCTCGCGCCCCATCGAATAGAAATAGGTGTTGCAGCTACGCGCGATCGCGGTGTGCATCGTCATCGGGCCGTGCCGCCCGAGACAGCCGAAGCGGCGGTTGCCGAGCTGGTATCCGCCGTTGCAATAGACGACGCGGCGCGGATCGATGCCGGATTCCAGGATCGCCAGCGCGGTCGCCGGCTTGAAGGTCGATCCGGGGGGGTACAGACCCTGTAGCGACTTGTTCATCAACGGGATGCGTTCGTCCTCGCGCAGCATCGTATATTCGTTGTTGCTGATGCCGTCGGAAAAGCTGTTGGGGTCATAGGCGGGCATCGACGCCATCGCCAGGATGCCCCCGGTCAGGCAGTCGAGCACCACCGCCGATCCCGATCCGGGGCCGAGCCGTCGCGCGGCATATTCCTGAAGCCCGGCATCGACCGTCAGCCGTACCGTCTCACCCGGCACGTCGGGCCGTGTCGCCAGTTCGCGTACCAGCTTGCCCCGCGCGGTGACCTCGATCCGCTTGGCGCCGGGCTTGCCGCGCAATCGGCTTTCCAGCACCTTCTCCAGCCCGTCCTTGCCCAGTTTGAAGCCGGGCGTGACGAGCAGCGGATCGCGCGTCTCGCGGTACTGCTCGGCATTGGCCATGCCAACATAGCCGGTCAGGTGCGCGACCGCCGCCCCGGCGGGATAGTTGCGCGAAAAGCCGCGCGTCGGCGCGATCCCGGGCAGCTCCGGCAGGCGCAGGCCGACGGCGGCGAACCGGTCCCAGTCGAGGTTCTCGGCCACCTGTACCGGCTGGAAACCCGCCGACCGCTTGAGCTCGGCGGCGATCCGCGCCTGTTCGTCAGGCGTCAGGTTCAGGACGTTGGCGAGCGTAGCGATAACCCGGTCCGGCGCCTCGACCCGGTCGGGGATGATATCGACGCGGAAATCGGTTCGGTTGTCGGCGATCGGCACACCCGAACGATCGACGAGCCACCCGCGCCGTGGCGGTACCAATGTGGTGTTGACGCGGTTGCTTTCGCTGAGCAGCGAATAGCGGTCGTTCTCCGCGACCGCGAGCCAGGTGAGCCGCCCGGCGAGCAACACGCCGACGCCGATCTGGAGCGTTGAGACGATCGCCGCGCGGCGTGTGAAGGTGAAGGTCTGCTTCGCTTCGTTGGCGATGGCGAAGGGATTGGCGATCCTCACCGTGCCTCGGCTCCCGGCGGCTCGGCCCGCGCGCACAACAGCGCCGCCAGCGGATAGAGCGCGGCTGAAACGGCGATCTGGAGGAGCAGCACGGTATCGACATGCGCCCCCAGCGGCGTTCCGGCAAGCCGTGATCCGATCAGGAACGCGGCGACGCCCGCCGCTGCGATCATCCAGTCCTGCCAGAAATTGCGCCACACCAGCTGGCTGTCGAGCATGTCGATCGCGATCAGCGCGAGCGTCCACAGCGACATCGCGCTGCCCAGCGGTTGCCCGCTCAGCAGATCGTCGAACAGGCCGAGCGGTACGCCGGCCCAGACCGGCAGCGCATCGGGCGAGCGCAACCGCCACGCCAGCAGCATCAGCAGGCCGAACGGCGGCAGCAGTGGCACCGGCGCGACGATGGGTATTGCCGTCAGCAACGACCCCGCCATTACCGTTGCCGCGGCGATCGCGGTGCGGCGGCGCGGGCTGGCGGGCTCGCCGAACCTCGACGGCCGTTTCGCCCTCATCTCTCCGTCTCCGGCGGCGTCGCTCGCGGCGGCGCGGGCAGGAAGGCGGGGTAGACGAATGCGAAATCGAGCGAATCGGGATCGGCGCGGGGGCGTGCCAGCGCCGCGTCCCTGGCATTGGCGGTGACGTTGGCAACCGGAATGCCGGGCGGATAGATGCCGCCGGCGCCCGAGGTGACGAACAGGTCGCCCGCGACGAACGGCGCGTTGAGCGCCCCCGCCGAGCGGATGTCGATCATCGCGTCCCCGCGCCCGGTCGCCATCGCCGGCAGGCCGTCGCGTGTCCGACGCACCGGCACCACGCTTTCCGCATCGGTCACCAGCAATACGCGCGCGGTGTTGAGCCCAGTTTCGATCACGCGGCCGATCAGCCCCTCCGGTCCACGTACCGGCTGGCCGGGCCGCACGCCCTGCATGCGGCCGGCGTTGAGCGTGGCGAAGCGTCGGGTGCTGGCAGCGGTCGAGCTGACCAGCCGGGCGGCGATGATCGGCGGGCCGTCGGCATCGCGGATCGTCAGCAGGCGGCGTAGCCGGTGGTTTTCCTGCACCATCGTGCGTGCCCGGAGCACGACGGCAGCGTCGTCCGCCCGCTGCTTCTCCAGCGCGCGGATGCGGTTGGCGCCGCCGACATGATCGCCGATGCTGCCCAGTGAGGCGGTCGAACGCCGCACCCAATGCAGCGCGCTCGATACCGGCGTCGTCAGTTCGGCCACGCTCGCGCGGACCGCCGCGAAGGCGGGGGGGTTGAACGTCGACAGCAGCACAAGGATCGCGCCGACCGCCACACCGGTGGCCGCCGCGACATAGCCGATGAAGACCCCGAATTGTGCCCGCCTGGAAAAGCCGGTGCGTCGGGCGATGGGCGGCGCCATGTCCGCGCCCTCTCTAGCCTAGAGGATCACACCTGGATCAGGACGCCGCGGAACGCTTCGTCCTCCAGCGCGCGGCCGGTGCCAAGCGCGACGCAGGTCAGCGGATCCTCGGCGACCGTCACCGGCAGGCCGGTCTCGTCGCGCAGCACCTCGTCGATGCCCTGCAGCAGCGCGCCGCCGCCGGTCAGCACGATGCCCTGGTCGACGATGTCGGCGGCCAGTTCCGGCGCGGTGTTCTCCAGCGCGATGCGCACGCCCTCGACGATCGTCCCTACCGGTTCGCTCAGCGCCTCGGCGATCTGGCCCTGGTTGATCTGGATTTCCTTGGGCACGCCGTTCACCAGGTCGCGGCCCTTGATGTGCAGCGTCATGCCGATGCCGTCGGCCGGCGGCTTGGCGATGCCGACTTCCTGCTTGATCCGCTCTGCGGTGGCTTCGCCGATCAACAGGTTGTGGTTGCGGCGGACGTAGCTGACGATCGCCTCGTCCATCTTGTCGCCGCCGACGCGCACGCTGGTCGAATAGGCAAGGCCGCGCAGCGACAGCACCGCCACCTCGGTGGTGCCGCCGCCGATGTCCACCACCATGCTGCCGACCGGCTCTGTCACCGGCATGTCGGCGCCGATCGCGGCGGCCATCGGCTCCTCGATCAGGAAGACTTGGGACGCGCCGGCGTTCGATGCGGCGTCGCGGATCGCGCGGCGTTCGACGCTGGTCGATCCCGACGGCACGCAGATGACGATCTGGGGCCAGCGCATCAGCGCCTTGCGCCCGCCGTGCACCTTGGTGATGAAGTGCTTTATCATCTCCTCCGCCACGTCGATGTCGGCGATCACGCCGTCGCGCAGCGGGCGGATCGCCTCGATTGTGCCGGGGGTCTTGCCCATCATCAGTTTGGCGTCGTCGCCGACGGCGCGCACGCGCTTGATGCCGTTGATCGTCTCGATCGCGACGACCGAAGGTTCGTTGAGCACGACGCCGCGGCCGCGGACATAGACGACGGTGTTGGCCGTCCCCAGATCGATCGCCATGTCCTGGGACATGAATTTGAAAAATCGCGAGAAGAGCATCAACCTTATTCCGTTCCCTGGCCACGGGCCTGCCCGGCCGTGGCGGATCGCACATTATCTCGAACGTCTGCACCGCTCCGAGCCGGTGTTCCGGCTCCATTTCAGGCGGCGGATACGGGTCGCGGGATGGCGCCGCTTGGGCTAGAGCAACGTCCATGTCAATACGACGCCTGCCCAGCCATCTCGTCAACCGGATCGCCGCCGGCGAAGTGGTGGAACGCCCCGCTTCCGCGCTGAAAGAACTGGTCGAGAACGCGATCGACGCCGGCGCGCGGCGGATCGCCGTCAGGCTGGCTGCGGGCGGCACCGACCTGATCGAGGTGAACGACGACGGATGCGGCATGGCGCCCGCCGACATGGCGCTCGCGCTGGAACGTCACGCGACATCCAAGCTACCCGACGAAAGCATCGAATCGGTCGCCACGCTGGGCTTTCGTGGCGAGGCCCTGCCGTCGATCGCGAGCGTCGCGCGGTTGACGCTGGAAAGCCGGGTGGCGGGCGGCGATGGCTGGATGCGGGTGGTGGACAACGGCGTGGTCGAGGCGGAGGGGCCGGCGGCGCTGCCCCCCGGCACGCGCGTGCGCGTCGAGCAGTTATTCGCCCGCGTGCCGGCCCGACGCAAGTTCCTGCGCTCTCCGCGTGCCGAATATGCCGCCTGCCTGGACGTGGTGAAGCGCCTGGCAATGGCGCGGCCGGAAATCGCCTTCTCGGTCGAGCATGACGGACGCCGTGTGCTGGGCGTGCAGGCGGATGACGACCGGCCGGCGCGCGTCGCCGCGCTGACCGACCGCGATCTTGCCGATAACAGTGTCGCCGTGGACCTCGAGCGCGACGGGCTGCGGCTCGGCGGGGTCGCCGGGTTGCCGACGTTCAATCGCGGTGTCGCCGATCACCAGTATCTGTTCGTCAATGGGCGGCCGGTGAAGGACCGGCTGCTGATCGGCGCGATCCGCGGTGCCTATGCCGAGATGCTGGCGCGTGACCGGCATCCGGTGGTGGCGTTGTTCCTCGACGTGCCGCCCGACGCCGTCGATGTGAACGTCCATCCCGCCAAGACCGAGGTCCGCTTCCGCGATCCCGCGCTGGTGCGGGGCATGATCGTCAGCGGCCTGCGGCGCGCCCTGGACGCGGCGGGGCACCGTGTGGTGCAACGGCCGGATGCCGGCGCGCTGGGGAACTGGCAGGTCGAGCCTGCGCCCGATCTTCATCCCGGTGACAGCCAGGATCTCGTGCAGCAGGCGAACGGTTTTCTGCACGACCGCCGCCCCGCCTTTTTCGCACCGCCGCCGATGGCGCGCGCCGAGCCCGCTCATGCCGCGGCGCCCGAAACCCGCGACTATCCTCTCGGGGTTGCGCGCGGGCAGGTCGCCAGGACCTATATCGTCGCGGAGGCGGGGGACGGCCTCGTCATCGTCGATCAGCACGCCGCCCACGAACGCCTTGTGCTGGAGAGGATGCGCCGTGCGATCGCCGATGGCGGCGTGGCGTCACAGGCGCTGCTGCTGCCCGAGGTCGTCGAACTTGACGAGCCGGCGTGCGACCGGCTGGAGGCGCGCGGTGCCGAACTCGCCGAATTCGGGCTCGACCTTGAACGTTTCGGTCCGCGCGCGATGCTGGTTCGCGCCACTCCGGCGCTGCTGGGTGCGGGCGATGCGCGCGGCCTCGTCGCCGATCTCGCCGACGAGCTTGCCGCGTTCGACGAGGCGCTGAGCCTGAAGGAGCGGCTCGATCATGTCGCCGCGACGATGGCGTGCCACGGCTCGGTCCGCGCCGGCCGCATCCTGTCGGTCGCCGAGATGAATGCCCTGCTGCGCGAGATGGAGGTGACGCCGCATTCCGGCCAGTGCAACCACGGCCGCCCGACCTGGGTGAAGCTGGCGCACGGCGACATCGAGAAATTATTCGGGCGGAGATGACGGGGGTGTTTCCGACAGTGGCGATCTATCTGCTCGCGGCGATCGCAGAGATCGCGGGCTGTTTCGCCTTCTGGGCGTGGCTGCGGCTCGGCCGATCGGCGTGGTGGCTGGTGCCGGGCGTGCTGTCGCTCGTGGCTTTTGCGTGGCTGCTGACCCAGGTCGATGCGGCGGCAGCGGGGCGGGCCTATGCGGCCTATGGCGGCATCTATATCGCCTGCTCGCTCGGGTGGCTGTGGGCTGTCGAGGGCCTGCGGCCTGACCGCTGGGACGTGGCGGGGGCGGCGATCTGCCTGGCAGGGGCGGCGTTGATCCTGCTGGGGCCGCGCGGCTGAATTCGCGGCTGTCGGAACTTGTCAGCGGCGCAGGCGCGGCGCCTGTGCGACAGCGCGGCGACGGAGATCGTTCATCTCCGCGCAACCTTTGGGGCGGGGCCGGCGTTTTCGGTGCAAACCCAAGTGATTTCAGGTCGTAGACGCCATGAAGCAGATCATCCCCGTCATCCTGGCCCTCGTGCCGCTCGCCGCCGTCGTCAGCGCCTGCATCGCGGTTCCCTGAACCGTCAGGGCACAATTCCCTCTACGGTGCGGCCATCGACATATCGGTCGACACCGGTATCGAGGAAGCGGCTGTTCTCCTCGCGTATCGCGGCCGCGGCGTCGTCGTACAGGAAGGGCAGGGTGGCATAGCGCCGCCCTCGACGCATCGGCGTCGCTTCGTGGAGCAGCGAACAGGAAAATACGACGGCTCCTCCCTTTGGCGCGCGGTAGATGCGGTCACCGAACTCGGGAAAACACAGGTCGCCGCCCTCGTAATCGTCGTTGAGGTTGATCGTGACGGCAAAGCGGCGATGCGCCGTGCCCTTGGTGGTGTTGTCGCGGTGGGCATGGAAATATCCGCCGCCGTCGGCGTCATAGGCCGCCACGATATAGCGTTCGATGCGTGTCGGGTGAAACTGGAACGTCCGCCTGATCGCGGGCACCAGCACCTTGTTGATTCGGGCCGCGAGTGCGCTGCGCAGGGCGGGGTTCTCGATATTGGCGTCGCGCCGCCGCTTGAAGCTGGTGTCGGCGACCAGCGTCGTCTTGCCGTCCACTTCGCGCATGAACCCCGATTCGGCGCCGCCGTCGCGGTCGTAGACGTCGATCAGCGCGCGGCAGAAATCGTCGCCCAGCAGGTGCGGCACCGTCAGCACCGGGGCCCAGTCCTGCGGCGCATTGGCGTCTCCGCGTTCGATGGCCGGTGCGACCTCGCCCGCCTGGGCGAGCGTGAAGCGGCGGACCACCTGGAGCGTGCGATCGAGCAGCAGAATATGCGGACGATAGCCGTCACCGGTGGCGTCGCAGGCGCCATACAGGCGGCTCACCTCGCGATCAAAATCGAGGAAGTGACGAATGCCCGGCAGCCGCTGGGCGATCCGCCGCTGCGCCACATCGCCATGATCGCACGTGATCGTGAACAGGCGCGCCCGCACGTCGTCGTACAGGTCGCTGCGGCCGAGCAGCACGGTGAGCGCCTGCTGCATCGCCGGATGGCCCGCCGAGCCGAGCAGGAACACCACGGTCGGCGCTCCGGCGGCCGAGCCGAACGCCCAGTCGGGGCGGCCATCGAGCACGGGGGCCTTGAAGAAGGGTGCGAAATCGCCGGTGTCGAGAAGCTGTACGCTGGGTCGGTCGGTCATGCGGCCGGGGATAGCGCGGCGATCCGGCAAAAACAAAAGCCAACGCCGCCGGACACGGAAAAGGGGCCGCCCGCATCGTTGCGGACGGCCCCCTTGCCTGTTTGCGAACGGGTCGCCGGGATCAGCCCTGCTGGGCTTCGCCCTCGGCGGCCTCGGCCTCAACCTCGGCGGTAGCGCCCGGTTCGGCGTTGGGATCGTAATCCTCGGTGAAGCCGGCTTCGTCCTTTTCGAACATCGCCGCCATCACATCGACACCCGACGCCTGCATCTCGGCCTCTTCGGGCGAGCGGGCGACGTTGACCTTGACCGTCACCGACACTTCCGGGTGCAGGGCGACCTTCACCTCGTACAGGCCGATCGCCTTGATCGGACGGTCGAGCACGACCTGGCTCTTGTTGACCTTGTGACCGGCCGAAACCAGTTCGTCGACGATGTCGCGCACCGCGACCGAGCCGTAGAGCTGGCCGGTGTTCGACGCCTGGCGGATCAGGGTGGCCGACGCGTCCTTGAACGAGCCAGCTTCCTTCTCGGCCTCGCCGCGACGGTTGGCGTTGTCCGATTCGATCCGCGCGCGGTTCGCCTCGAACACCTTACGGTTGGCTTCGTTGGCGCGCATGGCCTTCTTGTTGGGAAGCAGGAAGTTGCGGGCGAACCCGTCCTTCACCTTCACCACGTCGCCGATGGCGCCGAGCTTCTCGACGCGCTCAAGCAGAATGACGTCCATTGCTGCTACTCCTTACTTCACGATGTAGGGCAGCAGGCCCAGGTGACGCGCGCGCTTGATCGCCTGGGCGAGTTCGCGCTGCTTCTTGGCCGACACGCTGGTGATGCGCGACGGGACGATCTTGCCACGTTCCGACACGAAGCCCTGGAGCAGGCGGACGTCCTTATAATCGATCCGCGGCGCTTCCTTGGCGCTGAACGGGCACGACTTGCGGCGGCGGAAGAATGCACGAGCCATTATGCGGCCTCCTCTTGGGCGTCACGGCGCGGGCCGCGGTCAGGGCGATCGCCGCCACGGTCTGGGCGGTCGCCGCCACGCTCGGAGCGGCGCTCGCGGTCGCGCTCCTGCTTGCGCATCATCACGGTCGGGCCCTGCTCCAGCTCGTCGACCTTGACGGTCATGTAGCGGATCACGTCCTCGTTGATCTGGGTCTGGCGCTCCAGCTCGGCGACGACGGCACCCGGCGCGTCGATCTCGAGCATGACGTAGTGCGCCTTGCGATTCTTGGCGATGCGATAGGCCAGGCTGCGCAGACCCCAGGTCTCGGTCTTCACGACCTTGCCGCCCATGCCTTCGACGATCTTGGTGGCGGCTTCCGCCAGTGCGTCCACCTGCGCCTGTGCCAGATCCTGGCGCGCAAGGAACGTGTGCTCGTAGAGAGCCATTTCCGTTCTTCTCACTGTTGGCCGATCGCTGACATGGCCCCGTGCCATGCCCCTCCGGCTGTCGTATCGTCCCGGCGAACAAGTGCCGGGAAGCGGGCGCCTATAGCTGAAACCGCCACGAAATCAATCATTGGCGTGACCCGGCGGATTCTTCTAGTCGCAACGACAACAGGCGGGAGGTTTTTGACGATGCGGGCTTTCATCTTTCCCGGGCAGGGCAGCCAGTCGGTCGGCATGGGCACCGCTCTCGCCGTCGCGAGCCATCACGCGCGCGAGGTGTTTCAGGAAGTCGACGATGCGCTGGGCCAGAAACTGTCGAGATTGATGGCGGAGGGTCCGGAAGGCGACCTGATGCTGACGGAAAACGCCCAGCCCGCAATCATGGCCAACGCGATCGCCGTCCTGCGCGTGCTGGAAAAGGAAGGCGGCGTCCGCCTGTCGGAGAAGGCCGATTTCGTCGCGGGCCATTCGCTGGGCGAATATACCGCGCTGTGCGCCGCCGGCGCGCTCGACCTGGCGACGACGGCGCGGTTGCTGAAGCTGCGCGGGCAGGCGATGCAGGCGGCGGTGCCGGTGGGCGAGGGCGCGATGGCCGCGCTGCTCGGCGCGGATCGCGACAAGGCGCAGGCGATCGCCGATGCGGCGGCGCAAGGCGAGGTGTGCGCGGTCGCCAACGACAATGATCCGTCGCAGGTCGTGATTTCCGGCGCGAAGGCCGCCGTCGAGCGCGCGGTGCCGCTGGCGAAGGAGATGGGGGCGAAGCGCGCGGTGCTGCTGCCCGTATCCGCACCGTTTCACTGCCCGCTGATGCAGCCCGCCGCCGACGCGATGCAGGCCGCGCTCGCCGACGTCGCGCTTCAGGCGCCGCTGGTGCCCCTCTACGCCAATGTGACGGCCGCGCCGGTCGCCGATCCCGCCGTGATCAAGGCGCTGCTGGTCGAACAGGTGACCGGCATGGTCCGCTGGCGCGAATCGGTGATCGCGATGGTCGATGCTGGCGTCCATGATTTCGTCGAACTGGGCGGCAAGGTGCTCGGGGCCATGGTCAAACGCTCGGCCCCCGATGCGACCACGGCGAGCGTGGTGACGATGGACGACATCGAGGCGCTGGTTAAGCTTCTTTGATCTGCGCGCAGAGGCGCAGAGAACGCGGAGGTGATTCGATGGAGGATATCAATCGGATCACCCACGACGTCATCGACCTTTCCATTCGCATCCATCGAGATCTCGGACCGGGGCTGCTCGAGAGCGTGTATGAGATGGTCCTGGCGTCACGGCTGGAAGCTGCCGGATATGGCGTGCGTCGCCAGCATCCTGTGGCTATCGATTTCGAAGGGACCAGGTTCGAGGCTGCGTTTCGCGTGGATATTCTTGTCGCTGATCGCTTGGTCGTCGAGATCAAGTCGGTGGAGCGGCTGTCGAAGGTCCACGCGAAGCAGGTTCTGACCTATCTTCGGCTGATGAAGCAGCCCGTCGGGCTGCTTGTTAATTTCGGAGGCGAGACGCTCAAGGAAGGCGTGCGTAGGTTGGTCAACAACTACGTTCCCTCTGCGTCCTCTGCGCCTCTGCGCGAAATAAAATAAGGACAAATTGAGTATGTTCGACCTGACAGGCATGACCGCGCTGGTGACTGGCGCTTCGGGGGGGATCGGGTCCGCCATCGCCAGGGCGCTGGCGGCGCAGGGCGCGCGGCTGGCGGTTTCGGGGTCCAATGCCGACAAGCTGGAGGCGTTTCGCGCCGGGCTGGGCGGCGATCACGTCGCGCTGCCGTGCGACCTGTCGGACGGCGCCGCCGTCGACGCCCTTGTGCCCCGCGCGGTCGAGGCGCTGGGCAAGATAGACATCCTCGTCAACAACGCCGGCGTTACCCGCGACAACCTGGCGATGCGGATGAAGGACGATGAATGGGATCAGGTGATCCGCGTCAACCTGGAGGCCGCCTTCCGCCTCGCCCGTGCCGCCGCCAAGCCGATGATGAAGGCGCGTTTCGGCCGCATCGTCTCGATCACTTCCGTCGTCGGCGCGACGGGCAATCCGGGGCAGGTCAACTATGCCGCGTCAAAGGCTGGGCTGGTCGGCATGTCGAAGGCGCTGGCGCAGGAACTCGCCAGCCGCGGTATCACCGTCAATTGCGTGGCCCCCGGCTTCATCCGGTCGGCGATGACGGACGTGCTGCCCGAGGCGCAGAAGGCGGCGCTGCTGACGCGCATTCCGGCGGGCGACCTGGGATCTGGCGAGGATATCGGGGCGGCCGTCGTCTATCTGGCCTCTCGCGAAGCCGGCTACGTCACCGGCCAGACGCTGCACGTCAACGGTGGCATGGCGATGCTGTCCTGACTCCTCCGCCACTTGCGCAGGCACAATCGCCGTTCTACGTGCGTTCAGGAAATTCAAATTCCATCAGAAGGAACAGGGTATGAGCGAGACCGCCGACCGCGTGAAGAAGATCGTCGTCGAGCATCTGGGCGTCGAAGCCGACAAGGTGACCGAGGATGCGAGCTTCATCGACGATCTGGGCGCGGACAGCCTCGACATCGTCGAGCTGGTGATGGCGTTCGAGGAGGAATTCGGCGTGGAGATTCCCGACGACGCCGCCGAGAAGATCTCGACCGTCAAGGACGCGATCAGCTACATCGACGAGCATAAGGGCTGATTCAGCCCGGCGCCGCCCCGGAACGCGGGCGGCTCCAACAGCGGCTCCCCGTCCCGGTATGGGGCCGGGAGCCGTTGTCGTTTTGAGCGGATACGGAGACGAGAATGCGCCGTGTAGTCGTGACCGGCCTTGGCCTGGTGACCCCCCTCGGAGCAGAGGTCGAAAAGGTCTGGGCGAACATCATCGCGTCGAAATCGGGTGCGGCGACGATCACCCGCTTCGACGCCACCGATTTCCAGACCAACTATGCCTGCGAGGTGAAGCCACCCGAACATGAGTTCGGCTTCGATCCCGGCAAGCGCGTCGATCACAAGATCCAGCGCCAGGTCGATCCCTTCATCGTCTATGGCATCGACGCCGCCGGACAGGCGCTGGAGGACGCTGGCCTGACCGAGATGAGCGAGGCCGAGCGGTTCCGCGCCGGCTGCTCGATCGGTGCGGGAATCGGCGGGCTGCCGGGCATCGAGAGCGAATCGCTGGTGCTGGCGGAAAAGGGGCCGAAGCGCGTCTCGCCGCATTTCGTCCACGGGCGGCTCATCAACCTGATCTCGGGCCAGGTTTCGATCAAATACGGCCTGATGGGGCCGAACCACGCGGTCGTCACCGCTTGTTCGACCGGCGCGCATTCGATCGGCGACGCCGCGCGGATGATCGCGATGGACGATGCCGACGTGATGCTGGCGGGCGGCGCCGAAAGCGCGATCTGCCCGATCGGCATCGCCGGCTTCGGTCAGGCTCGCGCGCTGTCGACGGGCTTCCGCGACGATCCGACGCGCGGCAGCCGTCCCTATGACATCGGGCGCGACGGCTTCGTGATGGGTGAGGGCGCGGGCGTGGTCGTGCTCGAGGAATATGAGCGGGCCAAGGCGCGCGGTGCGAAAATCTATGCCGAGGTGATCGGTTACGGCCTGTCGGGCGACGCCTATCACGTCACGGCCCCGCACCCCGAAGGATCGGGCGCATTCCGTTCGATGGAAATGGCGATGCGCAAGTCCGGCCTGTCGCTCGACGACATCGATTATATCAACGCGCACGGCACCTCGACGCCGCTGGGCGACGAGCTGGAACTGGGTGCTGTGCGCAAGCTGTTCGGATCGGCGATCGGCAATCTCAGCATGTCGTCGACCAAGTCGGCGATCGGGCACCTGCTGGGCGGCGCGGGCGCGGTGGAGAGCATCTTCTGCATCCTGGCGCTGCGCGACCAGATCGTGCCGCCGACGCTCAACCTCGACAACCCGAGCGAGAATTGCGCCGGCGTCGACCTGGTACCGCATGTCGCGAAGAAGCGATCGGTCAAGGCCGTACTGAACAACTCGTTCGGCTTCGGTGGCACCAACGCGTCGTTGGTGATGAAGGCGGTCTGACCCATCCGTCGTTCGGGCTGAGCTTGTCGAAGCCCTGCCCTTCTTCTTCTTCTTCGGGCCGGAGAAAGACAGTGCTTCGACAGGCTCAGCACGAACGGGGAGGGGGCTTTGCGTAAGCTCGGCTGTATCGGCCTGATCGCTGGCCTCGCGGCACTGGCGGCCGCATTTCTCGTCATCCAGAATTGGGGCGGGGCGGGGCCGGCGCCGGCGAACATGTCGGTGCTGATCCCTCAGGGTTCGACCCTGACCGGCGCGGCAAAGGAGCTGGAAAAAGCGGGCGCGATCACATCGGCCGACCGTTTCCTGCTGCTCGCAAAGCTGCTGGGCGGAAATGATCCGATCAAGGCCGGGGAATACCGCCTGCCCGCCGGGATCAGCCAGGCCGACATATTGAAGCTGATGCAGGGCGGGCGCACGCTCCAGCGCTTCGTGACGGTGCCGGAAGGGTGGCCGGCGGTGCTGGTCCAAGACGCATTGATGAAGGCCGATAACCTGGAGGGTGAGGTCGCGGTGCCGGCGGAAGGCTCGGTGCTGCCCGACAGCTACAGCTACGAACGTGGCGACACGCGCCAGTCGGTGGTCGACCGGATGCAGGCGGCGATGCAGCGTTACCTCGCCGAAGCCTGGGCGAAGCGCAAGCCGACCACGGTCGCCAAGACGCCCGAGGAGGCGATCATCCTCGCTTCGATCGTCGAGAAGGAAACCGGCAAGCCGGAGGAGCGCCGCACAGTGGCGGCGGTCTATTCGAACCGCATCCGCCGCGGCATGCCGCTGCAGGCCGATCCGACGACGATCTATCCGATCACCAAAGGGCGTCCGCTGGGCCGGCGTATCCTGCGCTCGGAACTCCAGGCGAAGAACGGCTACAATACCTACGCCATGCCCGGCCTCCCGGTCGGGCCGATCGCCAATCCCGGCCGTGCGTCGATCGACGCTGTGCTCGATCCGGGCCAGTCGAGCGCGCTGTACTTTGTGGCCGACGGCACCGGCGGGCACATCTTCGCCGACACGCTGGAGCAGCACAACGCCAATGTGCAGAAATGGTACGCGATCCGCCGCGCGCGCGGGGAGATGTGATTTCCCTCTCCCGGTGGGAGAGGGAGGGAGCTGCCGAAGGCAGCGGAAGGGTGAGGGCAGGTCAGGGCGCGTTACGCTGCCCTCACCCTCCCACTCGATTGCGTCGAGCGAGCCCCTCCCTCTCCCAATGGGAGAGGGCTAGCTACGCAATCCGTTCGCCTCGCGCGCCAGCCGCTCGACCTCGTCCATCGACGCGCCCCTCGGCGTCACCCAGCTGCCGCCGACGCACAGGATCGGGCCGAACGCCAGATATTCGGGCGCGCTCGCCGCGGTGATGCCGCCGGTGGGGCAGAATTTCGCCTCATAGAAGGGCGCGGCCAGAGCCTTGAGTGCGGGCAGGCCCCCGTTCGCTTCCGCGGGGAAGAATTTGAAGTGGCGAAGACCCAGGTCATAGCCGCGCATGACGTCTCCGGCGGTGGCGACGCCCGGCAGGAACGGCACGCCGCTCTCGACGATTGGACGACCCAGCGCCTCGGTCAGGCCGGGCGAGACGATGAATTCTGCGCCGGCATCCATCACCTGCTCGAACTGATCGGTGGACACGACAGTGCCAGCACCGACGATCGCGCCGGGCACTTGCTTCATCTCGCGGATCGCGTCGAGCGCGGCCGGGGTACGCATCGTCACTTCCAGCACTTTCAACCCGCCGGCGACCAGCGCCTCGGCGAGCGGACGCGCGGTCGCGGCGTCGTCGATCACCAGCACCGGGATGACCGCGCTGGTCCGCATGATCGTTTCGATATCGCTCACTGATGATGCTCCTGGGCATAGGCGGCGGCCGCGCCATAGAGGCCGGGCTGGGGATGGGTGATGAGCTTGACGGGGATAGATGCCATTAGGCCACGGAACCGCCCCTTGGCGACGAAGCGTTCCTCGAAACCCGAACGCAGCAGATGATCCTTCAGGCGCAGTCCGAGCCCGCCGGCGATGACCACGCCCTTCGGTCCGTGCGCGAGTGCCAGATCGCCCGCGACCGCGCCGAGCGCCAGGCAGAAGCGGTCGAGCGCCGCCGTCGCCAGGCTGTCGCTGCCGTCGAGGGCCTGCGCCCAGATCGTCTTGTCGTCCATCCGCTGGATCGCACGGCCCTCGATCGCGGCGAGCGTCTCGTAGATCGCGACGATCGCCGGGCCGGCGACGATGCGTTCGACCGAGACGCGGGTGAAGGTCTTGCGCAGATGGCTGAGCAGCGCATCCTCGATCCGGTCGAGCGGCGCGAAATCCATGTGCCCGCCCTCGGTCTCGACGACGTGATAGCCGCCCGCATGGCGCAGGACACCGGCGACGCCCAGCCCGGTGCCGGGACCGCAGACGGTAATCATGCCGTGATCGGGCAGCGGCTGGTCGGGGCCGCACAGGTGGATGAAGTCGCTCTCTGGCACCTGCGCCACGGCATGGCCGACCGCGCCGAAATCATTGACCAGGCTCCAGCTGTCGACCCCCAGCCGCTCCTCGATCAGCGCGGGGCGGATGATCCATGGATTGTTGCTGAGCTTGATGATCTCGCCACCGACCGGCGCGGCGACTGCGATGCCGGCGGCGCGGGGCAATTGCCCGCCTTGCGTCTGCGCGAAGGCTTCCCAGGCGAGTTGCAGGCTGGCGTGCTCGGCGGTCTTGAGCGTGACCGGCTCGCCCAGCGCGATGACGCGGCCACCTTCCACTTCGGCAATGGCGAAGCGGGCGTGGGTGCCGCCGATATCGACCGCGACGACCTGCACCCTACAGCCCCGCCATCGCGAGCATCGCCGATCCGCCTTCTTCCGCGGTCGAGCAGCCGGCGCGCATCAGCGCGAACAGTTCGCGGCCTGTGCCCATCGCGGGCGGCGGCGCTTCGACTGGCGCGCGCGCGGCCCATTCGGCCGCTTCGACCAGGGCTTCAAGCACGCCCGCCTCGGCATCCAGGCGGACGATGTCGCCGTCGCGCAGCCTTGCGATCGGGCCGTCGTCGAGCGCTTCGGGCGACAGGTGGATTGCCGCCGGCACCTTGCCCGATGCGCCCGACATGCGCCCGTCGGTGAGCAGCGCGACACGGAAGCCCCGGTTCTGGAGCACGCCGAGTGGTGGGGTCAGCTTGTGCAGTTCCGGCATGCCGTTGGCGCGCGGCCCCTGGAAGCGGACGACCACCACGACGTCGCGATCGAGCTCGCCGGCCTTGAAGGCGACCTGCACCTGCGCCTGATCGCTGAACACGCGGCACGGCGCCTGGATCGTCCAGCGGTCACGCTCGACCGCCGATACCTTGATACACGCGCGACCCAGGTTGCCGGCCAGGATGCGGAAGCCGCCCTCCTCGGAAAAGGGCGCGTCGATCGTGCGGACGATCGTGTCGTCGCCCGACACCGTCGGCACGTCGCGCCAGACAAGCGCATCGGCCTCCATCTCCGGCTTGCGGCCATAGTCGGCGAAGTCGCCCGCCACGGTCAGGATGTCGCCGTGCATGAACCCGCCGCGCAGCATCTCGCGGATGACGAAGGCGGTGCCGCCCGCGTCCTCGAACCCGTTCACGTCGGCCGAGCCATTGGGATAGACGCGCGCGAGCAGCGGCACCACGCGCGACAGGCGGTCGAAATCCTCCCAGTCGATGACGATGCCGGCGCAGCGGGCGATCGCGGGCAGGTGGATCAGGTGGTTGGTCGATCCCCCGGTCGTCAGCAGCGCCACGGCGGCGTTGACGATCGCGCGTTCATCTACGCACTCCGACAAGGGCCGGTAATCCTCGCCGTCCCAGCCGATCTTCGCCAGCCTGTGTACGGCGGCGCGGGTCAATTCCTGGCGCAGCTTGGTGCCCGGATTGGCAAAGGCGGCGGCGGGCATGTGCAGCCCCATCGCCTCGACCATCATCTGGTTCGAATTGGCGGTGCCGTAGAAGGTGCAGGTGCCCTTGCCGTGATAGGCGGCGATCTCCGCATCGAGCAGTTCGTCGCGGCTCGCCTTGCCTTCCGCATAGAGTTCGCGGACGCGCGCCTTCTCCCGGTTGGGCAGGCCGGAACGCATCGGCCCGCCGGGGATCAGCACCATCGGCAGGTGGCCGAAGCGCAAGCCGCCCATCAGCAGGCCGGGTACGATCTTGTCGCAGATGCCGAGCAGCGCGGCGCCCTCGAACATGCCGTGGCTGAGCGCGATCGTGGTGCTGAGCGCGATCGTGTCGCGGCTGAACAGCGACAGTTCCATCCCCGGATAGCCCTGGGTCACGCCATCGCACATCGCCGGCACGCCGCCGGCCACCTGCGCGGTCGCGCCGACCTCGCGCGCCCAAACCTTCATCTGTTCGGGATAGCGGTAATAGGGGGCGTGCGCCGACAGCATGTCGTTATAGGCGCTGACGATGCCGATGTTCATCGCCGCGTTGGTCTTCATCGCGTCGCGATCCTCGTCCGTCCCGGCATAGCCGTGGGCGAGGTTCGCGCAGCCCAGCATCGGGCGATCGACGCCGTTTTCCCGCTCGCGGGCCATCAGGTCGAGATAGGCGGCGCGTCGCGCGCGGGACCGCTCGATGATCCGGTCGGTGACGGCGGCGACTTCGGAATGGAGGTTCGACATCGGGGGCGTTCCTTACGGCGCCCAGTGAATATCGACCGGCAGTTCCACATCCGCAAGGATACGCCCGATCGGATAGGGCGACGACTGGCCTTCCTTCACCGCATCCTCGATCACGCGGCGCTTTGCATCGCCGGTCACTGCGATCATCAGCGCGCGTGCCGAAGCGATCGCCGCCTTGCTGAGCGTGACGCGGGCGACCGGCGCCTCGGGCGGCAGCGGATCGGGCATGACGCCCAGCGCACGGCGTTCCCTGGGGCCGTTCAGCGCCTCGTCGAAATCAGGGCCAGGAAAGATCGACGCGGCATGCCCGTCGCCGCCGACGCCCAGCAGGCACAGGTCGAGCGGCCAGTGGATGTCCTGGAGCAGCGCGTCCGCCGCGCGGCCCGCAGCCTTGTAATCGGGGGCGGTCGCCGACACGAGCGGGATCACCCGCGCGCCCTTGGGAAGGAATGCCTTGCCGATCGCAGTGACGTTGGAGAGGGGATCGCCCAGCGGGACGATCCGTTCGTCGCCAGGGATGATCGTCACCCGCTTCCAGTCGATCTTCGCCCTGGCCATATGCTCATAGATCGGCAGCGGCGTCTTGCCGCCGGCCAGCGCGATCACCGCCGCGCCGCGCGCATCGATCGCGCTTTCGATGATGAAGCCGATGTCGCCCGCGACGGCCGCGGCCATCTCGTCGGCGTCGTCATAGTCCCACCATTCGATTTCGGTCGTCATCTCGGACAATCTCTCAAGTTCGTCATTCCCGCGAAGGCGGGAATCCATAGTCGCTGAACGTCGTGAGACCCACCCCGGTTCAGCCAGAATTTACCCCCGCCTTCGCGGGAGTGACGGTTATGGGTGGACAATCACTCCGTCCATGTCACTCCGTCGCGCTCGGTCAGCGCGATGCCGGCCGACGGCCCCCAGTTGCCGCTGGAATAGGGCTTGGGCTTGACGTCGTTCTTCGCCCAACCGTCGCGGATCGCGTCTATCCACGCCCATTGCGCCTCCACCTCGTCGCGTCGCACGAACAGCGTGGGATCGCCCTCGATCAGATCGAGCAGCAGCCGTTCATAGGCGATGCGGCGACGGGTGCCGGCGAACTCGTTCTCGAGTGACAGGTTCAGCGGCACCTCGCGCAGGCGCACGCCGTCCCGGTCGAGCCCCGGTTGCTTCGCCATCACCAGCAGGCGGACATATTCTTCTGGCTGAAGGCGGATGACGAGGGTGTTGGGCTGCAACTGCCCGCCTTTTTCCGCGAAGATCGAATGCGGGACGGGCTTGAACTGGATCGCGATCTCGCTCTGCCGCGCGGGCAGCCGCTTGCCGGTGCGCAGGTAGAAGGGCACGCCCTGCCAGCGCCAGTTGTCGACATGCGCCTTGATCGCGACGAACGTCTCGGTGTCGGATGGCTTGCCCAGTTCGTCGGCGTAGCTTCTGACGATCTTCTCGCCCACCGCGCCGGCGCCATATTGTCCGGTGACGGTGAGGTGGGGCACGTCGGCGGGAGCGATGCGGCGCAACGAGCGCAACACCTTGACCTTCTCGTCGCGGATCGAGGTGCCGTCGAACCGCGCCGGCGGCTCCATCGCGATCAGCGCGACGAGCTGGAGGATATGGTTCTGCACCATGTCGCGCAGCGCGCCGGCGCCTTCGTAATAGCCTGCGCGATCCTCCAGTCCGACCGTCTCGGCGATGGTGATCTGGACGTGATCGATGCCGCGCGCATTCCATACCGGCTCGAACAGCGAATTGCCGAAACGCAGCGCCAGGATGTTCTGGACGGTCTCCTTGCCCAGATAATGGTCGATCCGGTACGTCCGCCCCTCGGGGAAGGCCGCGGCGACCGCATCGTTGATCTCGCGGCTGGAGGCGAGGTCGTGGCCGAGCGGCTTTTCCAGCCCGATGCGGACCGTGTCACCGGCCAGGCCGACCGACTGGAGCCCCCGGATCGTCGGTTCGAACAGCGACGGCGCGGTCGACAGGAAGATCGCGAGTCCGCCGGAGACATCCCCGATCTTGTCCGCGAGCGCCGGGAACCCTTCCGTCTTTGACGCATCGAGCGCCTGATATTGCAGGCGCTGGAGAAACGACGCGATGGCCCCGGCGTCCTTGCGGTCGGCAGGCAGGAACTCGTCGAGTGCGGTCCGCGCGAAATCGCGGAAGCCCGCGTCGTCATGATCGGATCGCGCCGTGCCGGTGATCGTCAGCCCGTGCGGCAGCAGGCCATCGACATGCAGGCCGTACAGCGACGGGATCAGCATCCGCTGCGAAAGATCGCCGGTCGCTCCGAACAACAGCAATTTGCCAACGGCGTCGGTCACACGCGCTCCCTCGGGAAGATGTCCGCGCTCTCCCTAGCGCCTGCCGGCGCGGCGGCAAGGCGGGGCGGGACGGTAAAAGCTACACCGGCGCCAAGTCGCGCTTACAGCACCAGCCCGGCCGCGGGATCGAATCCCGCCATCACGTTCAAATTCTGCACCGCCGCGCCCGCCGCGCCCTTGCCCAGATTGTCGAGCGTCGCGACCAGTCGCGCATGGCCGCGTTCGGCATTGCCGAACACGCGCAACGTCATGCGATCGGTGCCGGCGTCGTCCTCGACCCGGACCAGATTGGCGCCGTCGTCCAGCAGGCGCACGATCGCGCTGCCGTCATAGGTGGCGGCCAGCGTCTCGCGCAGCGCCTCGACGCCCGGACGGCGGGGCAGGGCATGGAGCGCCAGCGGCACCTCCACCACCATGCCGCGATAGGCGTTGACGACGGCGGGGGTGAAGATCGGCGGATGTTCCAGCCGCGCGTGGCGCTGCATCTCGGGAACATGCTTGTGGTCCAGCGACAGGCCATAGCCGCGGAACGCGCTCGATTCGCCGCCGCTTTCGAAATCCTCGATCATCTGCCGCCCGCCGCCCGAATATCCTGACACAGCGTTGACACTGATCGCGCCGTCGGCCGGGATCAGCCCGGCACGCACCAGCGGCCTGACGAGTGCCAGGAAACCGGTCGGGTAACAGCCCGGATTGGTCACGAAACGCGCTTCCGCGATCGCCGCCGCCTGGCCGGGTTCGAGTTCGGCGAAGCCATAGACCCAGCCGTCCGCCGTGCGGTGGGCGGTCGATGCGTCGATCACGCGCGTGCGATCATTGTCGATCAACGCCACGCTTTCCCGCGCCGCACTGTCGGGCAGGCACAGGATGACGAAATCGGCGTCGTTCAACGCATCGCGCCGCGCGGCGGCGTCCTTGCGCTTGTCGCCGTCCAGCGTGACGAGCTCGATTTCGGCCCGGTCGGCCAGCCGTTCGCGGATTTCCAGTCCGGTGGTGCCGGCCGCGCCGTCTATGAAGACCGAGCGCTTCATGGCAGCCGCCTCCGTACGGTAATATCGCCGAGTGATGCGATTGGCGCGTGCGCGACGTGCGTTTCGTCCACCCGGATCGCGTCGGTGCCATCGATCGCGACGGCAGCGCCGCTCGCGGTGAACAGCAGGTCGCCGCGCAGCACCGGCGCGTCGGCCGACACTTCGTGGCCGAGGGTCGCCGCCTGGAGATCTGCGAAGCGTGGCGCGCGGATGCCGGCGATCGACAAGGTAAGCGCGATCAGCCCCGCGGCGTCTATCCCGTCACTCGACCGTCCTCCGTCAACGGCCGGCGTGCCGACCAGCGCCTCCGCCAGCGCAACGAAATCCTTCGGCGGTGCGTCGAGCGGGCGGATCGCATCCGGGTCGAACTCCGCGGCCTGCTCGGCGGTCAGGCGGGTTCCCATTGGCCTGGCCGCGCCCGGCGAGCAAACGACATGGGTGACGGCACGGGGTGTGTCGAGCGCATCGACCGCGACGAAGCCCACGGCGCCATCGACGCTCCCCACGCCCCATGCATAGCCGTGCGACAGCTCAAGCACTTCGAACCCTTCGCCTTCCAGCAGCTCGGAAACGGGCCTGCCGCCATGCGCCGCCAGCATCGGGCTACGGATCGCGCCGCTGCGCTGGACCGCGCCGGCATAGTGCGGGGCAAATATCCGGTCGGCGAGGCGGAGGTCGGCCAGGTCGCCGCGCGCCGCCTCCACCCGACGATCGACCTTCTGGCTGCGCCCGGTCAGTGCGAAACGCTTACGCGTGCGCGGCTCTGCGCTCTTCTGCGTCGAGGATGGCCGATGGTCCGTCACCGGAGAGGAACTGCCCGAAATCTGCAAGAAAGTCTGCCCCCTTAGGCGTGCGGGCGACGAAGATGTTGCGCTTGTCGGCCTCGTCGCGTTGGCGGCGCAGATAGCCGAGCGCCCCCAGCCTGTTCAAGGCGCGCGTGACGACAGGCTTCGACACGTTCAGCGCGCGGGCCAGACCGCGCACCGTGTGGGGGCCCTTGTCCAGATAGACGAGCATCAGCAGTGCCATCTGGCGGTTGGTGAGATCGGGTTCGCCGGAACGCACGTAATCGACCAGCGTGTGCATCCATTTGAACAGCGATTTTTCGGGCATTGCGTTCACGTCATATGTCCGATTTTTATGTTGCATGCCCGATACGACCGGGCGCTTCCGCGACATTAACGCCAGTATTCGCGGGTGGTTTCAGTGCGTTCGCGAAATGTTTGGGCGCGTGACGGCGCGGTTCGGTTGATCGCGCGACGCACAGCGCCTATGTGCGCGGTCACTTTCCCAACCATTTTGTCCGGTAGCGCGCCCAACCATGTTCACCTTCCTGCTCGTCGTCCAGGCGATCATCGCCGCCCTGCTCGTCACGGTGATCCTGATGCAGCGTTCGGAAGGCGGCGGGCTGACCACCGGCGGCAGTCCCTCGGGCCTGATGTCGGCGCGCGGCGCGGCCGATTTCCTGACGCGTTCGACGGCGGTGCTGGCGACGCTGTTCATCTTGATGTCGATCGCGCTGGCGACGCTTGCCGCGACTCGCGAATCGACGACGATCGACACCAGCCTGGCACGGCAGGCGCCGGGCGGCACCCAGGCGCCGGCTGGTCCGGCAGATGGCGATGCGCTGAAGGCGGCGGCAGCCGCCGCGGCCGCGCAGGGCAATGCAGCAGCCCCCGCCAACCAAAGCGGCGTTCCGCTCCAGCAATAGTCGCAGCTTCCACAGCTTTCGTCGCGAGCGCGGGTTATCCGCGCTTGCCCAACACGCACGTTCAAGGTTAGGCGCATCCTCCCATGGCGCGGTATATCTTCATCACCGGCGGCGTGGTCTCGTCGCTCGGCAAGGGCCTCATGGCGGCCTCCCTCGCGGCTCTGCTCCAGGCGCGCGGATACCGCGTCCGGATCCGCAAGTTCGATCCCTATCTGAACGTCGATCCGGGCACGATGAGCCCCTACCAGCACGGCGAGGTCTATGTGACCGACGACGGAGCGGAGACCGATCTCGACCTTGGCCACTACGAGCGCTTTACCGGCGTGCCGAGCCGCCAGAGCGACAATGTCACGTCCGGCCGCATCTATCAGCAGATCATCGCCAAGGAACGGCGCGGTGACTATCTCGGCGCGACGGTACAGGTCATCCCCCACGTCACCGACGCGATCAAGGAATTCGCCCGCGCGGAAACCGACGAGCTCGATTTCGTGCTGTGCGAGATCGGCGGGACGGTCGGCGACATCGAATCGCTGCCGTTCATGGAGGCGATCCGCCAGCTGAGGAACGACGTCGGTCGTGCCAACACCTGCTTCGTGCACCTCACGCTGGTGCCCTACATCGCCGCCGCGGGCGAACTGAAGACCAAGCCTACGCAGCACAGCGTCCGCGACATGACCGCGCTGGGCATCCAGCCCGACGTGCTCGTCTGTCGCTGCGAGCGCCCGCTGCCGTCCAGCGAGCGCGCCAAGATCGCGCTGTTCTGCAACGTCCCGCCCGAACACGTCATTCCGGCGCTGGACGCGAAGTCGATCTACGGCGTGCCCTTGCAATATCATGCCGAAGGGCTCGACAGCGCGGTGCTGGACGCGTTCGGCCTGCCGAGCGACGTCATGCCCGACTTGGGCCGCTGGGACGACATCATCGACCGGCTGACCAACATCCATGGCGAGGTCACGATCGGTGTGGTCGGCAAATATGTCGGGCTGCAGGACGCGTACAAGTCGCTGCACGAGGCGCTGGTCCACGGCGGCCTCGCCAACCGGGTCAAGGTCAATATCCGGTGGCTCGATGCCGAGCTGTTCGAACAGGCGCCCGACGACGTCGCCGCGACGCTGGAACCATGCCACGCGATCCTGGTGCCCGGCGGTTTCGGCGAGCGCGGGTCGGAGGGCAAGATCGCGGCGGTCCGCTTCGCTCGCGAGCGCGGCGTGCCCTATTTCGGCATCTGCCTCGGCATGCAGATGGCGTGCATCGAGGGTGCGCGAAACACCGCGGGCATCGCCGCCGCCTCGACCACCGAATTTGGTCCGACGCCCGAGCCTGTCGTCGGCCTCATCACCGAATGGATGACGGCAGAGGGGCTGCAGAAGCGCGAGGAAGGCGGAGATCTGGGCGGGACGATGCGGCTTGGCGCCTATGACGCCAAATTGGCGGGTAACAGCCATGTCGCGGCGATCTACGGCGGTGAGGCGATCAGCGAGCGCCACCGCCACCGCTATGAGGTGAACGTCCATTACAAGGACGCGCTGGAGGCGGGCGGCCTGCGCTTTTCGGGGATGTCACCCGACGGGACCTTGCCCGAGATCGTCGAGCGGCCCGACCACCCCTGGTTCGTGGGCGTGCAGTTCCATCCGGAACTGAAATCCAAGCCGTTCGAACCGCATCCGCTGTTCGCCAGTTTCATCGAAGCAGCGGTGCGTCAGTCGCGGCTGGTGTAGGTTCGGCGTCGCGGGCTGCGCGCGCGTTCGAATCGTTTCGGCTTTGCGGCGTCAAGTCCTGCCCGATGCGGCGGTGGTCTGGTGTCGCGTTCCCGGCGTAGCCGAGCCGTTGGTGGCGTGGCTTTGGCGCGGGAGGCACGAGCCGACGGCCCGATTTCATCAGTGCATGCCCGGCCCAATGCAAAAGACGCCCGGACCCTGTCGGACCGGGCGCCCGTGCCGCGGCGCCTGAGGGAGCAAGGCGCCGCCAGCTCGCTCAGCCGTCAGGCGGCTCTTGCCTCGATCGCGGCCGATTTGGTGACGCTTTCTCCGCTGCCGATCGCGACCTTCTTGGGCTTCATCGCCTCGGGCACCTCGCGCACCAGATTGATGATCAGCAACCCGTCCTTCAGGTCCGCATCGGCGACGCGGATGAAGTCGGCGAGTTCGAAGCGGCGCTCGAAGCTGCGGTTGGCGATGCCAAGGTGGAGCATCTGCGCGGCATTGTCCTGAGTGTCGGCCTTCTTGCCGGCGACGACCAGCAGGTTTTGCTGCGCCGTGATGTCGAGTTCGTCACCTCGAAAGCCCGCGACCGCCAGCGTGATGCGGTAGCGATCCTCGGCGACGCGCTCGAGATTGAAAGGGGGGTAGTTCTCGCTCGGCTGGGCGCGGTTGCCCGCCTCGAGCAGGTCGAACAGCCGGTCGAAGCCGATCGTCGAACGGCGGTAGGGGGTGAAATCGATCTGACGCATGGTTCCAAAGCCTCCGAATTTGAGCGTTCTGACACGTCGATCCGGCGCCCGCTTCTGCGCGGCGTCGGGGTCGTGCGCGGGCCGAGAGGCCCCGCGCAGCGTTGATTTCGGAAGCCCCCTGAGCGGTTTCAAGGGGGGTCAACCTGTTGAAATCAGGATCGTGAAACCGCGGCTTCGGTCGAGCAAAGGCAAACTTCGACCACAATGCCTATTTCATCGATAGGAATAGTCGAGAAATGAACTGAAGGGGTCTTCGAATGTCTCTCGCTCTGCCGCTCGCCATATTTCTCCAGACAACCACCGGGATTACTCCAGCGGCGGTCCAGGGCGCGGTGACAGTTGTGCCGCCACAGACCGCTCCCGGATCGTCGCAACGCGACCCGGACGACGTTCAGCGCACTTCGGTTGCGGCCGACATCGTCGTCACCGCGCGACGGCGCGAGGAAAGCGCGCAGAGTGTGCCGATCCCGATCTCGGTCGTGGGGGTGAAGGAGATCGATTCAACCGGCAGCTTCAACGTCGGCCGGCTCCAGCAAATCCAGCCGACGCTGCAATTCTATTCGACCAACCCACGCAACTCCTCGGTCAACATCCGCGGCCTCGGCGCGCCGCTGGGGCTGACCAACGACGGCATCGATCAGGGCGTCGGCGTCTATATCGACCAGGTCTATCTCAGCCGTGTCGCGGCGGCGACGCTCGATTTCCTCGATATCCAGCAGATCGAAACGCTGCGCGGGCCGCAGGGCACGCTCTACGGCAAGAACACCGTCGCCGGCGCGATCAACATCACCAGCAAGGCGCCCAGCTTCACCTTCGGCGGCCGGGCGGAGTTGAGCGTCGGCAACCTGGAATTCAAACAGGCAAAGGCATCGGTTTCGGGTCCGCTGGGCGAGACCGTCGCGCTGCGCCTCGGCCTCGCCGCGACCAGCCGTCGCGGGACGATCTTCAACGTGGCGAGCGGCACCCATGTCAACGAGCAGGACAATATCGGCGTGCGGGGTGCGTTGCTGTGGCGCGCGAGCGACACGCTCGATCTGACGCTCAGTGCGGACTACAACCGCCAGAACCCGGAATGCTGCGCGCAGATCTACGTCAAGCTCGGCAGCACCCAGCGCCCGCTGAACCGCCAGTTCGACGCGCTCGCCGCGGCGCAGGGCTATGTGCCGGTCAGCCGCAACCCCTTCGATCGGCTGACCGACGTGGATGCCGAACTGAGCGCGAAGAACGTGCTGGGCGGGGTATCTCTGCGCGGCGAACTCGATGCCGGATCGGGCACGCTCACCTCGGTCACCGCATGGCGTTTCTGGGACTGGCTGCCCGCAAACGACCGCGATTTCACCGGCCTGCCGATCACCACCCTGTCGCAGAATCCGACGCGGCAGGACCAGTTCACCCAGGAATTCCGCTATGCCGGCGACGGCAAGGGCTTCGACTATGTGCTCGGCGCCTTCGCCTTCTACCAGAACATCCACACCACCGGCACCCAGCGCCAGGGCCCGGCGGCGAGCCGCTGGCTCATCAATCCATCCAACGCGCTGTCGAACGATCCCACCGTGCTCGACGGGCTGACCGCCAACAACGATATCCGGCTGAAGAATTTCAGCGGGGCGC
Source organism: Sphingomonas sp. (assembly GCF_035910975.1). Classification (GTDB taxonomy): domain Bacteria; phylum Pseudomonadota; class Alphaproteobacteria; order Sphingomonadales; family Sphingomonadaceae; genus Sphingomonas. The sequence continues at coordinate 721,559 of NZ_JAMHWM010000029.1, read as the reverse complement.
TGTTCGCCAAGCTCAACTGGAAACTGTCCGACGCGGTCACGCTGTCGCCGGGCTTTCGCGCCAACTATGACGACAAGGTCGGCAGCTATGTCAGCATTGTGCGCGATGCCCAGGGCAATCTGGTGCCCTATTCGGGCGGCACGGCGCGACAGGCGGCGCAGCGCGACGCGATCCAGCCGCAGGCGTTCACCGACGAGGCGTATCGCGCCTGGAACGTGTCGTATGATGTCACCGCGTCGTACAAGCCCTCGGCCGACGTGTTGCTCTACGCCACCTATGCGCACAGCTTCAAATCGGGGGGGCTGAACCTGAACGGCGTGCCGGTGGTAGCCGGCGTCGTCCAGACCCAGCTTGCCCAGGTGGCACCTGAAAAGGTCGATCATTTCGAACTGGGCGTGAAATCGCAGGCGTGGGACCGTCGGATTACGCTGAACGTCACCGGCTTCTGGACCGAGATCAGCGACTATCAGGCGATCGTCAACAACAGCTCGACCTCCACCCTGCGCGGCTATCTCGCCAACGCCGGCAAGGTGCGGGTGCGCGGGGTCGAGGCGGATTTCTCGGTGCGTCCGTCGGAGCGGTTCAATGCCTATGTCAACGGCGCCTTCAACGACGCGAAGTACCTTGATTTCAGGAACGCGCCGTGCCCGCCCGAACTGTCCGGCGGCGGCAGCGGTACGCCGATCGGGGCGCCGGGCGCGCCGGGCACCAACAGCCCCGCCGTCTGCGACATATCCGGCCAGTGGCTGCCGGGCGTGTCGCGCTGGGCGCTGTCCTATGGTTTCGAGGCGAATGCGCCGGCCGATCTGCTCGGACAATCCGGTGAGCTCTATCTGGGGTTCGACGCCAACAGCCGGGCGAAATTCTCGTCCAATGCCTCGCGGTCTATCTACACCGACATCGACGGCTACACCCTCGCAAACCTGCGCGCGGGCTTCCGTAGTGACGACGGGTTCAGCCTGTTCGGGTGGGTGCGCAACGTCTTCGACCGGAAATATTACGAGGTGCTGGCGACGACACCGGGCAACACCGGCCTGATTGCGGGCAATGTCGGCGATCCGCGGACGTACGGCGTGACTCTGGCTAAGAGCTTCTAGTCACAAGCGAAGGTGAATGCCGGTGCGCGAGGGCGCGGCGCCCAGGCCGGCCGGCGGGGCCAGCCGGTCCCGGCCGACGGCGGCTTTGCCGTCGTCGTGGGGTTTGATGTGCGATGTCAGCGCCGGCGGCGAAGCCGCCGTCGTCGGTCGGGCGCCTGGTTCGGCGCCCGCCGGCCGGTTTGGTGGCCGCGCTTCGCGCGACGCGCGCAACATGCGCGCTGCCACCAAACGCAAACGCCCGGGCTGTTGCCAGCCCGGGCGTCCTGCGTGACGAAAATGAATTCGTCAGCCCCCTAATCTTCCGCTTCGTGCCCGCACATCCGCCCTTCTTTGGCGAACGGGGCCTCGAAGCCTCCCTGAACCACGGCCTTTTACCTGCGCTTCAGTAAGCGGGGGGTTAGGCCTGGCCGCGGGGCTTGTCATCCGCGAACCGGGGGTTGCCGGGCGATTGTGCGACGCCTGTGGGAATCGTGCAACAGCGCGCTTGCCGGAGGCGGGGAGCGTCCTTAGTGCAGGCACATGTTGCTCTCGCGCTACGAGCGGATGATCGCCCGCCGTTATCTCCTTCCGGGCCGCAGCGAGGCGTTCATCGCGCTGGTCGCGGGCATCAGCCTGGCCGCGGTGATGCTGGGCGTCGCCGCGCTCGTCGTGGTGATGAGCGTGATGAACGGCTTCCGCGCCGAACTGTTCGACAAGATCGTGGGCCTCAACGGACATGCCGTCGTCCAGGGCTATGGCGGCCAGTTGCGCGACTGGCGCCAGATCGCCGACGCGGCGAAGAAGACGCCGGGCGTCACATCCGCGTTGCCGCTCATCGAAAAGCCGCTGATGGCGGGGTTCGAGGGGCGCAATGCGGCCGTCTTCGTCCGGGGCATGCGGGTGCAGGATATCCGCACCAACCCCACGCTCGCCGGCAATGTGCTGCTCGGCTCGCTCGACAGCCTGACGCCGGGCAGCAACCGCGTCGCCATCGGGTCGCGGCTCGGAGAGGTGCTCGGTGCGACGATCGGCAGCGAGATCCAGCTCATCAGCCTGGAGGGACAGACGACCCCCTTCGGCCTGGTCCCGCGCGTCGTCAGCTATACGGTGGGCGCGATCTTCGAGGTCGGCGTCTATGATTACGACAAGGCCTATGTCGTGATGCCGATGGAGGACGCGCAGACCCTGCTGCTGATGGGCGATTCGGTGGGGATGATCGAGATCGACACCGTCGACGCCGATCGTGTCGGCCAGATACTCGCGCCGCTCGGTCCCGTCGTCGGGCGCAGCGGCCAGATCACGCTGTGGCAACAGATGAACGCGCAGCTCTTTGACGCGCTGTCGGTCGATCGCCTGGTGACCTTCACCGTGCTGTCGATCCTCATCATGGTATCGACCTTCAACATCCTGTCGTCGCTCATAATGCTGGTACGGGCCAAGACGCGCGACATCGCGATCATGCGGACGATGGGGGCGACGCGCGGCGCGCTGGTCCGCATCTTCATGACGGTCGGCACGTCGATCGGCGCGGTGGGGATCGGCGCGGGGCTGGTGCTGGGGTTCGTGCTGCTCCATTTCCGCCAGAGCGTCGTCAGCTTCCTGGGCTTCGTGACAGGGCGCGAGATATGGGATCCGTCGATGCGTTTCCTGACGGAATTGCCGGCCAAGACCGATCCGGCGGAAATCGTCGGCATCGCCGCGATGGCGTTCCTGTTCTGCTTCCTCGCCACGCTCTATCCGGCGTACAAGGCGGCGAACACCGATCCGGTGCAGGTGCTGCGTTATGACTGAGGCGGTACTCCAGACCACCGGCCTGCGCCGCAGCTTCGAACAGGGCGGGGTGACGATCGAGGTGCTTCGCGGCATCGACCTGACGGTCGGGCGCGGCGAGATCGTCGCGCTGCTCGGCCCGTCGGGTTCGGGCAAGTCGACGCTGCTTCAGGCGGTCGGCCTGCTCGAAGGCGGCTTCGAAGGTTCGATCCGCATCCTCGGCACCGAGGCGGCCCAGCTTCCCGCCGGCGGCCGCACCGAAATGCGCCGCGACCGGCTGGGCTTCGTCTACCAGTTCCACCACCTGCTGCCCGATTTCTCCGCGCTGGAGAATGTCGTGCTGCCGCAAATGATCCACGGCGCGACGCGCGCCGCGGCCGATGCGCGGGCGGAGGCGCTGCTGACCACGCTGGGCCTGGGCCGGCGCCTGACGCACCGCCCCAGCCAGCTGTCGGGCGGCGAGCAGCAGCGCGTCGCGGTCGCCCGCGCGCTCGCCAACCGACCGGCGCTGGTGCTGGCCGACGAGCCGACCGGCAACCTCGACGAGACCACCGCCGACATCGTCTTCGCCGAATTCCTCCGGCTGGTCCGCGATCAAGGCTCCGCCGCGCTGGTGGCGACGCACAACGAACGGCTGGCGGCGAAGATGGACCGCGTGGTGCGGCTGCATGAGGGAGTGCTGGAATGACCGAAATCACCGCGATTCCCGTTACCGCCGCCAATGGCACGGAGGCCGACCTGTCGTCCTATGCCGGCGAGGTACTGCTGATCGTCAACACCGCGTCGAAATGCGGTTTCACCCCGCAATATGAGGGGCTGGAGGCACTGCATCGCCAATATGGCGAGCGCGGTTTCGAGGTGCTGGGGTTTCCCTGCAACCAGTTCGGTGCGCAGGAACCGGGAGACGCGGCGGAAATCGCGAATTTCTGTTCGCTGACCTATGACGTGACGTTTCCGGTCTTTGCCAAGGTGGACGTCAACGGCGAGGCCGCAGCGCCGCTGTTCAAACATCTGAAGAAGGCCGCGCCGGGGCTGCTCGGTTCCGAATCGATCAAGTGGAACTTCACCAAGTTCCTGGTCGATCGCGCCGGGAAGGTCGTGAGCCGCTACGCCCCGACGACCAAGCCCGCGGAGATCGAGAAGGATATCGAACGGCTGCTCTGACAGCCTTCGCCGGCGCGCCGGCGGGGGTGCCTGAGGCATCATCTGTGGATAACCGGCCCGGTCGCCCTTCCAGAATCGACCCGCAACGCCTACCCCATGCCGCATGCCGCACACCGGTTTCGTCCCCCTTCGCGTCTTCTCGTCATACACGATGCTCGAAGGGGCGATCGAGCCCAAGGCGATCGCCAAGCGCGCGAAGGAATTGGGCTTTCCCGCCGTCGCGCTGACCGATCGCAACGGGCTCTACGCGGCGATGGCGTTCGGCGACGCCTGTCGCGATGCCGGCGTCCAGCCGATCGTCGGCACGCTGCTGGCGGTCAAGCGGCCGGTGCCCGAGGGTGTCGAGGCGCCGATCGACTGGCTGGCGCTCTATGCGCAGGACCAGGCGGGCTATGACAATCTCTGCGCACTCGTCAGCCTGGCGCACCTCGGCCGCCCGGTCGAAGAGGACGCGCACGTCACGCTCGAGGGGCTGGAGGGGCATACCGACGGGCTGATCGCGCTGACGGCGGGCGGGGAGGGGGCGCTTGCCCGGCTGCTCGCCGACGATCAGCACGACGCGGCCAATGCCTACGCCGCACGGCTGGAGGCGCTGTTCCCGGAGCGCCTCTATATCGAGATCGTCCGCCGGCTCGATGCGGTGGAGGGGCGCGCCGAGCCCGCGCTGCTCGACCTGGCCTATGCCCGCGACTTGCCGCTGGTCGCCAGCAACCCCTGCTGCTTCGCGGAGAGCGCGTTTCATGAGGCGCATGACGCGATGCTGTGCATCGCCAGTTCCAGCTACGTCACCAGCGACGATCGCCGCCGCTCATCGCCCGATGCGTGGATGAAACCGGCGACGGCGATGCGGGAGATGTTCGCCGACCTGCCGGAAGCGATTGCCAATACGCTGGTCGTCGCGCAACGCTGCGCCGTCGCGGCGCCGAAGCGCAAGCCGATCCTGCCGACGCTGGCCGGCGACCTGGAGGGGGAGGCGGCGAAGCTGCGCGCCGATGCGCATGCCGGTCTGACGATGCGGCTGGAGAAGGCGGGGATCGCCGATGACGCGGCGGTCCGGAATTATCGCGAACGCCTCGATTTCGAGCTCGACGTCATCATCGGCATGGGGTTCCCCGGCTATTTCCTGATCGTCGCCGATTTCATCAAATGGGCGAAGGACCATGACATTCCGGTCGGTCCGGGACGTGGCTCGGGCGCCGGTTCTGTCGTCGCCTGGGCGCTGACGATCACCGATCTCGACCCGATCAAGCTGGGGCTGCTGTTCGAACGCTTTCTCAATCCCGAACGCGTGTCGATGCCCGACTTCGACATCGATTTCTGCGAAACCCGGCGGGGCGAGGTGATCCGCTACGTCCAGGAACGCTACGGCCATGACAAGGTCGCGCAGATCATCACCTTCGGAAAGCTGAAGGCGCGCGCGGTGGTGAAGGACACCGGCCGCGTGCTCCAGATGAGCTATGGTCAGGTCAACCGCCTCGCCGGCCTGATCCCCAACCATCCGACCGATCCGTGGACGCTGGAACGCGCGCTGAACGGCGTCGCGGAACTCGCGGCGGAATACAAGAACCACAGCGACGTCCGCCACCTGCTCGATCTGGCGCAGAAGCTGGAGGGGCTGCCGCGCCATTCCTCCACCCATGCGGCCGGCGTGGTGATCGGCGATCGGCCGCTGGCGCAGCTCGTCCCGCTATACCGCGATCCGCGTTCCGACATGCCGGTGACGCAGTTCGACATGAAATATGTCGAGGGCGCGGGGCTGGTGAAGTTCGACTTCCTCGGCCTCAAGACGCTGTCGGTGCTCAAGAAGGCGGTCGAGCTGCTGGCGAAGCGCGGAATCGCGGTCGATCTCGACACGCTCGAATGGGACGATCCCGGCGTCTACGACCTGCTCCAGCGCGGCGATACGGTGGGGGTGTTCCAGCTCGAATCGGACGGGATGCGCCGCACGCTCAGCGCCGTGCGCCCGTCGAACTTCGGCGACATCATCGCGCTGGTCTCGCTCTACCGGCCGGGTCCGATGGACAATATCCCCAGCTTCGGCGCGCGCAAGAACGGGCGGGAGGCGGTCGCCTACCCGCACCCGCTGCTGGAGCCGATCCTGGCGGAAACCTACGGCATCTTCGTCTATCAGGAACAGGTGATGCAGGCGGCGCAGGTGTTGGCCGGCTATTCGCTGGGCGGCGCCGACCTGCTGCGCCGCGCGATGGGCAAGAAGATTCAGGCGGAAATGGACGCGCAGCGTGCGACTTTCGTCGAGGGCTGCGCGGCGCACAACCAGATCCCGGAAAGCTACGCCAACCAGCTGTTCGATTTGATCGACAAGTTCGCTGGCTATGGCTTCAACAAGTCGCACGCGGCCGCCTATGCCCTGCTCGCCTATCAGACGGCGTGGCTGAAGGCGCATTACCGCGAGGAATTCTTCGCCGCGTCGATGTGCTTCGACATCCACCAGACCGACAAGCTGGCGATCTTCACCGACGACATGAAGCGGGCGGGCATCGCGATACTGCCGCCCGACCTCAACGCCAGCGAGGCCGAATTTTCCGTCGAGCCGCAGGGTGACGACGAGGGGTATGCCGTCCGCTATGCGCTGGGCGCGCTCAAGGGCGTCGGCGAGCGTGCGATGGAACAACTGGTCGAGGAACGGGTCGCCAACGGCCCCTTCGAGTCGCTCGATGATCTCGCCCGGCGCGTTGATCCCCGCCTGCTCAACAAAAGACAGGTCGAGACGCTGGCGGCGGCGGGCGCTTTCGATTCGATCGATCCCAACCGGACCGGGGTCCATGCCGCGGCCGAGATGCTGCTCGCGGTCGCCGCCAGCACCCACGCCAACCGGGCCAGCGGGCAGGGCGGGCTGTTCGGCGAGGCCGAGCCGGGCCGCGTCACGATCGAGCTGCCGAAGAATGCGCGATGGTCGCTGGCCGAGGCGATCGAGGCGGAAAAGGAGGCGTTCGGGTTCTTCTTCTCCGCGCATCCGCTCGATCGCTACGCCCATCTCGCGCGCGGGCAGGGCGCGCGGCCGATCGCCGCGCTGGGCGAGGTGCCGGTGGCGGAGGGCGGGCGTTCCGGCGCCAAGATCGCCGCGCTGATCGAGGATGCGCGCTGGCGCACCTCCGCGCGCGGCAACCGCTATCTGATGATGACGCTCAGCGACCAGTCAGGGCAGGTGCCGGCTACCTGTTTCGACGAGGATGTCGCGAAAAACCTGGAGGATGAGTCCCGCGCCGGCGGGTGCGGCCTGCTGACCGTGGAACTCGATCGCCGTGCCGGCGAGGATAGCGCGCGGGTGACCGTCCGCCGCATCCTGCCGCTTGAGGAAATGGCGAGCGCGGCGCGAATGACGCTGCGTTGCGCGATCGCGGTGCCGCAGGTGCTGGAGGCGCTCGCCCGGCTGCTGGAGCCGGTGCGCGGCGGGCGGGGCAGCGTCGAGATACGTGCCGCGCTTCCCGAAGGCGGGGCGGCGCTGGTCGTTTTGGGCGCCGATTTCCGTATCGATCCGGAACTCGCGGACGCGGTCGGGCGCCTGCCCGGCGTCGAGGAGGTCGCGCTGGACGCGGACGACGGCGGCGAACGGGCCTCGCGGCTCGCCGGATAGCCCGCCGCGCTTGCCAAGCTGGCGCCTTTTCCGCACCTTGTCGGCCAACGACAGGCGACGAGAAGGAGAGACGGATGCTGGGCACGATGCAGGACATGGAACTGCGCGTTCCGCGCCTGATCGACCATGCCGCGCGTGAACATGGCATGCGCGAGATCGTCACCCGCTGGTTCGACGGGCGGGTCACGCGCAGCGACTGGGCCGGCATCCACCGCGATGCCCGCCGGCTGGCGCAGGCACTCGAGCGGCTGGGCGTGAAACCCGGCGATCGCGTCGGCACACTGGCGATGAACCACCAGCATCACCTGACGAGCTGGTACGGCACGATCGGCATGGGTGGCGTGCTGCACACGATCAACCCGCGGCTGTTCGACGATCAGCTCGCCTATATCGCCAACCATGCGGAGGATCAGGTTCTCCTTTACGACAAGATGTTCGCGCCGATCGTCGAACGGATGAAGCCGCAGTGGACGACGATCCGCCACTATGTCTGCTTCGACGATGGCGAGTTCGACGCGCTGCTCGATGCCGAGGACGGCGATTACGCCTGGGTCGAGGGGCCGGAGCGCGAGCCCTGCCTGCTCTGCTATACCAGCGGCACGACGGGCGATCCCAAGGGCGTGCTCTATACCCACCGTTCGACGATGATCCACGCGCTGGCGGAAATGCAGCCGGCGGTGTTCGATCTCGACAGTCGCGGCGTCGCGCTGCCGGTGGTGCCGATGTTCCACGCGGTCGGCTGGGGTCTGCCGTTCGCGGGGGCGGCGGCGGGCGTCAAGTTCGTGTTCTCCGCGATCAACGAGGCCAAGGTGCTGTGCCACCTGATGAACAGCGAGAAGGTGACGCATTCGGCCGGCGTGCCGACCGTCTGGCTCGCGATGTTCCAGCATATGGACGAAAGCGGCGAGGAACCCCGGCACCTGAAGGTCGTCACCATCGGCGGATCGGCCGCGCCGCGCGCGATGATCGAGCGGATTATGAAGATGGGCGTCCGCGTCAATCACGCCTGGGGCATGACGGAAACATCCCCGATCGGCACGATGGGCGCCCCCAGCCCCGACTGGGATGATCTTACGTTCGATCAGAAGGTTGATACCACCGTGCGCCAGGGCCGCGTGCCGTTCGGGGTCGAACTGCGCATCGTCGATGACGAGGATGTCGTGCTGCCGCGCGATGGCGTCGCGTCGGGCCGGCTTCAGATTCGCGGGCCGTGGATTATCCGCCGATATTTCAGGGCGGAAGAGGATTGCGTAACCGCCGAGGGCTGGTTCGATACCGGCGACGTCGCCGCGCTGCACCCCGACGGAACGATGCAGATCACCGATCGCGCGAAGGACGTCATCAAGTCCGGCGGCGAATGGATCAGTTCGGTCGAACTGGAAAATGCCGCCGTCGGCTGTCCGGGCGTGGCGGAAGCCGCGGCGATCGGCGTCTATCATCCCAAATGGGACGAGCGCCCGATCCTGCTGGTGGTGCGCAAGCCCGGCAGCAGCGTGACGCCGGAGGAGATCACCGCGCATCTGGTGAAGCATGTCGCCAAATGGTGGCTGCCGGACGAAATCCATTTCGTCGACGACCTGCCGCACACCGCGACCGGCAAGCTGCTCAAGACGGCGATCCGCAAGCAGTACAAGGACTTCAAGCTGGCGGCGGCTTGACCTTGCTTCGCGAATGACGGGTGGCAGCGCGCCTTGCCTTCCGGTCGCCCAGGAGGCAGCATGCGTCGCTGCAACCGTACGGGAGGCGCATGGATACGATCGCGACCGGAACCGCAGGCGACGCGGGCGTCACCTTGCCCGCCCGGCCCGAGGCGCTGCGCCTCAAGCCGGAGGAGACGGCGGTCGTCGTCATCGACATGCAGAACGCCTATGCGTCGCCCGGTGGATACGTCGATCTGGCGGGCTTCGACATTTCCGGCGCGGCGGGTACGATCGGCAAGATCGCGCAGGTGCTCGACACCGCCCGCGCGGCGGGCGTGCAGGTGGTCTATCTCCAGAACGGCTGGGATGCCGATTATGCGGAGGCTGGTGGCCCCGGATCGCCCAACTGGCACAAGTCCAACGCGCTCAAGACGATGCGTCGCCGCCCCGAACTCGCCGGGCAACTGCTCGCGCGCGGGGGGTGGGACTATGACCTTGTCGATGCGCTGAAGCCACGGCCCGGCGACATCAGCCTGCACAAGACGCGCTATTCGGCGTTCTTCAATTCGCAGCTCGACAGCACCCTGCGCGCGCGTGGCATCCGCAACATCGTGTTCGTCGGCATCGCCACGAACGTGTGCGTCGAAAGCACGTTGCGCGACGGCTTCCACCTCGAATATTTCGGCGTGATGCTGGAGGATGCGACCCATCACCTCGGCCCGCCCGCCATGCAGGACGCGACCGTCTACAATGTCGAGAAGTTCTTTGGCTGGGTGTCCACCGTCGCCGATTTCTGCGGCAGCTTCGGACAGGTGCCGGCATGAGCATTGGCCAGCTTGTCACCGTCGCGTTCGGTCTTCTCATTATCGTGGCCGTGGTTTGGAACCTGCGTCCAACTCGTGTTCACGGTGAAGGCGAAGATACCTGGACCGCTAGCACCGGGGGGATGGACGGCCTCAGTGGACCAAATAGCGACTAGCGTGACGCCGATTTCGGCAAGCAGGAGTGCAACAGTGCCATTCGAACCTATCAATCCTCCGCAGTTCCCGACCCCGATCGCGCCCTATTCGGCCGGTGCGAGGGCGGGCAACACCGTCTATGTCTCGGGCGTGCTGGCGCTGGGCGAGGGCGGGGCGGTGCTCCATGTCGGCGATGCGGCGGCGCAGACGCGCCACGTGCTGGAGGTCATAAAGACCACGCTGGAAGCGGCCGGCGCGACGATGGCCGATGTCGCGATGAACCACATCTTCCTGAAGAATCTGGACGATTATGCCGCGTTCAACCAGGTCTATGCCGAGTATTTTTCCGGCGCCAAGCCCGCGCGCTATTGCATCAAATGCGATCTGGTGAAGCCCGATTGCCTGGTCGAGATCGCTTCGGTGGCGCACCTCTGATGCCGGTCGCGGGGGGCATCCATTATGAATGGCACGGTGACGAGGGCGCGCCGCCGCTGATCCTGTCGTCGGGGTTGGGCGGGCTGGCGAGTTACTGGGAGCCCAATTTGCTCGCGCTGGCCGACGATTACCGCGTGCTGGTGTATGATCATCGCGGGACCGGCCAGTCGGAACGCAAGGTGCTTGGCGCGATGACGGTGGAGGCGATGGCGCAGGATGTCGCCGACCTGCTCGACGAACTCGCGCTCGACGAGCCGCCGGCGTTCGTCGGCCATGCGCTGGGCGGGCTGATCGGCCTCGCGCTCGCCATTGCCCAGCCGGGGCGGCTTCAGCGGCTGATGGTGGTCAACGGCTGGGCGAGCCTCGATCCGCATACCGCGCGCTGCTTCGACACGCGGCTGGCGCTGCTGCGCGACAGCGGGCCGCGCGCCTATCTCCATGCCCAACCTTTGTTCCTGTTTCCACCGGCGTATATCTCCCGCAACGATGCCGCATTGTTGCGGGCCGAAGTCGAGCAAATCGAGCATTTTCCGGGTCAGGAAACGGTCGAGCGGCGCATTCACGCGGTGCGCACTTTTGATCCGGGGCCCGGGCTCGGCGCGATCAATATCCCGGTGATGTGCCTCGCGGCCGACGACGACATGCTGGTGCCAGCGGCTGCTTCCGAACTGCTCGCCGACGCGATCCCCGGCGCGAAGCTCGCGTCGATGACGTGGGGCGGCCACGCCTGCAACGTCACCCGTCCCGACGATTTCAACGCCCGCGTCGCCGACTGGCTGCGCTGACAGGAGTTTACCCCATGCAGGTCGGCGTCTTCGTTCCCATCAACAACAACGGCTGGCTGATCTCGGAGAATGCGCCGCAGTACAAGCCGAGCTTCGACATGAACAAGGCGATCGCGCTGAAGGCCGAGGAGCACGGCCTCGATTTCCTGCTGTCGATGATAAAATTGCGCGGGTTCGGCGGAAAGACCGAATTCTGGGAATATGGCCTGGAAAGCTTCACGCTGATGGCCGGGCTCGCCGCCGTCACCGAACGGATCAAGATCTACGCGACCTGCCCGACCTTGGTCATCCCGCCGGCCTTTGCCGCGCGGATGTGCAACACGATCGATTCGATCAGCCACGGTCGCTTCGGGCTGAACCTCATCACCGGGTGGCAGAAGCCCGAATACAGCCAGATGGGGCTGTGGCCGGGCGACGAGCATTTCCGCAATCGCTATCGGATGCTCGACGAATATGCGCAGATCCTGCGCGAACTTTGGGAGACGGGGCGCAGCGACCTGAAGGGCGAGTATTACCAGATGGATGACTGTCTCGTCCGGCCGCAGCCGCAGGGCGACATGAAGATCATCTGCGCGGGATCGTCGGACGAGGGGTTGGCCTTCTCCGCCAAATGGGCGGACTATGCCTTCTGCCTGGGCAAGGGGGTCAACACGCCGACCGCCTTCGCCTTCAACAACGAACGGCTGGCGGTGGCTCTCGAAAAGACCGGGCGCGACGTCAGCGTGTTCGTGCTCGTCATGATTATCGCCGCCGAAACCGATGAGGAGGCGATGGCGAAGTGGCAGAGCTACAACGCCGGCGTCGATCTGGACGCGATCGCCTGGCTCGCCAATCAGGGCGCGGCCGACAAGCACAACGCGACCACCAACGTCCGCCAGCTCGCCGCGCCGGAAGGGGCGGTGAACATCAACATGGGCACTCTGGTCGGGTCGTATGAAAGCATCGCGCGGATGCTCGACGAGATGGCCGAAGTGCCCAACACCGGCGGCGTCCTGCTGACCTTCGACGATTTCCTGGAGGGCGTGGAGGCGTTCGGCACCCGCATCCAGCCGCTGATGGATAGCCGGCGGTAATCATGCCGCTTTCCGGCATGGAGTTTTGGGCGGGCATTGCGCTTCTCGGTGCGAGTCTCTGCGCGCTAATCTGGCTACGCTACCGACATCGACGATAGAGTGGCGAGCATCCAACTACCCCGTTCGCCCTGAGCTTGTCGAAGGGCTGTCCTTCTCTTCGTCCGGGAGAGAAGAAGGACAGTGCTTCGACAAGCTCAGCACGAACGGAAGAACTTATCGAGAAAAATCAACGTCGCTTATCTCACTCGAACAAATCCCCTTGAGGCCCTTTCGGCGGGCGGAACAAGTCCGTCCGCAGCACCCGTCTCTCTCCATTCAGCCCGTGCTTGCGGCAGGCGATATGGAAGCGGGTGCGCAGCAGGTCGGCCCACGGCCCTTGGCCGCGCATCCGGCTGAAGAATTCGGGATCGTTGCGGCGGCCCCCGCGCAGGCTTGCGATCGTCGCCATCACCTTGGCCTTGCGATCGGGGAAGTGCGTGTCGAGCCACGCCTCGAACAGTGGCGCGACCTCGTACGGCAGCCGTACCGGGATGAAGCCCGCCGCATAGGCCCCGGCTTCCGCCCCGCGCGCGATCAGATGCTCGATCTCGTGATCGGTGATCGCGGGGATAACCGGCGAAATCGAGATGTGCACCGGCACGCCAGCCTCGCTGAGCTTGCGGATAGCCGCCAACCGCCGTTCGGGATGCGGCGCGCGCGGCTCCACCGTCATCGCCACCTTCGGATCGAGCGACGTAACCGACACCATCACCGCCGCCAGCCCCTTCGCCGCCATCGGCGCGATCAGGTCCAGGTCGCGCACCACGCGGTCGGACTTGGTGGTGATGGTGATCGGATGGTCGAGTTCGGCCAGCACCTCGATGCATCCGCGGGTGATCCGCCAGTCGCCTTCGATCGGCTGGTACGGATCGGTGTTGGTGCCGAAAGCGATCGGGCGACAGACATAGCCGGGCTTTGCCAGTTCGGTGCGGAGCAGGGCGGGGGCGTCGGGCTTGGCGAACAGCTTCGTCTCGAAATCCAGCCCCGGCGAGAGGTCGTGAAAGGCATGCGTCGGCCGCGCGAAGCAGTAGATGCAGCCATGCTCGCAGCCGCGATAGGGATTGATCGAGCGATCGAACGGCACGTCGGGCGAGGTGTTGCGCGTGATGATCGTCCTGGGTTGCTCCACCGTCACCGTGGTGCGCAGCGGCGGCGGGGCGCCGTCGATATCGTCGCGCGTGTCGAGCCAGTCGCCGTCGGCCTCCGTCCGAGGCAGGTTGAAGCGCGTGCTTTCCTGGTTCAGCGTGGCGCCGCGCACGGCTCGAGGCTTGGCAAGGGGCATGGCCCTCGATACGACGTGGTTGAGAACAAAGCAAGAACGGAGAGTTGGTATGGCCTATTCGGGAAGCTGCCATTGCGGCGCGGTGACGTTCGAGGTGGAGGGCGACGCGCCGACCACAGCCATGAGCTGCAACTGCTCGCACTGCCGGCGCAAGGGATTCCTGCTCAGCTTCGTGCCGGCGGACACCTTTACGCTCGCGACGGGCGGGGAGGCGCTGACCGAATATCGCTTCAACCGGCACGTGCTGGCGCACCGGTTCTGCGCTACCTGCGGATGCCAGCCGTTCGCCAGCGGGACGGGACCGGACGGCAAGGATATGGTGGCGGTGAACCTGCGCTGCGTGCCGGATATCGCTCTCGACGTGCTGGACGTACAGAATGTCGACGGCGCGAGTTTCTGATTACGTCCCGTTCGCCCTGAGCTTGTCGACGGGCTGTCTTTCTTCGAGCCCTATAGCCGAAAGCACGAAGAAGAAGGCAGTGCTTCGACGGGTTCAGCACGAACGGATCGGGAAGACTCGCTATCGTTCCATCAGCCGCGGCATCAACTCCACGAAGTTGCACGGGCGGTGGCGGATATCGAGCTGGCTGGCCAGGATATCGTCCCATCCGTCCTTCACCGCGCCGGTCGATCCGGGCAGCGCGAAGATGTAGGTGCCGCGCGCTACGCAGGCGGTAGCGCGCGACTGGATCGTCGAGGTGCCGATCTTGGCAAAGCTGAGCCAGCGGAACAGTTCGCCGAAGCCGGGGATCATCTTGTCGGCGACGGCCTCTAGCGCCTCTGGCGTCACATCGCGGCCGGTCACGCCGGTGCCGCCCGTGGTGATGACGCAATCGACCATGGGGTCATCGATCCAGCCCGCCAGTTGCTGGATGATGGCATCGCCGTCGTCGCGGATCAGCGCGCGGTCGGCGAGCACATGGCCGGCGCCCTCGATCCGCGCGATCAGCGTATCGCCCGAGCGGTCCTCGCTCAGCGAGCGGCTGTCGGAAACGGTGAGCACCGCGATCCGCACCGGGCGGAACGCGACGCTGTCGTCAATTGGCACCCGACGTCGTGCCCCCGCCGCTGCGTGCGGAGACGCGCACCGCGCCCGCCCCAGTCATGCCGGGGAACTTGGGCCAGAGCCCCTGCGCCAGTGCGGCGCGGCTGGTCGAATTCTTGCCGGCCTGGCCTTCGTACATCCAGTAGTTGCGCAGCACCGTCATCACGTAACCGCGCGTTTCCCAGTACGGGATGCTCTCGATGTAGAGCAGCGGATCGCCGCCGTCGCGCGCCTGCGCGTTCCAGACGCTGACCGGCAGCGGGCCGGCGTTGTATGCCGCGATCACCTTGGGCAGCAGTCCGCCGGTGATGCCCATGTCGCGCAGCCGTTCGAGGTGGCGCTGGCCGACTTCCATATTGGTCGACGGACGGGTCAGCGCGGCACGATCGACGGTAACGCCGCGTTCGCGCGAGAAATCGGTCGCGGCGGCGGGCATGATCTGCATCAGACCGTAGGCGCCGGCGGGACTGACCACCGCCGCGCGGAAGCGCGATTCCTGGAGCGTGTGGGCAAACACCAGCGACTTGTCGACGCGCCAGCCGCCGTCGGGCGTCCAGTTGGGCGCCGGATAGCGTGTCGCCATCGTCGGCTGCGCGCCGGCAGGCCGGTTGTGCGACAGCCAGAGCTGCGTGGTCGGCAGGTTCATGCGGCCGGCAAGCCGGGTCAGCGCGTCATAATCGCCGGCGCCGATCTTCGCCTGCTGGCGGATCACCTCGTCGGCGAGGTCGGTCTCGCCGATCTCGACCAGGGCGGCGGCGACGCGGACGTTGGGGCGGCGCGACAGGTCACGCCAGTCGTCGGCGGTGGTCTTTTCGCCCGCAGCGGTCAGTGGTGCGGTGACGCCCAGCGCCTGCCGCGCGAGCTGGCCGTAGAAGCTTTCGGAGAACTGCGCGGCGCCCTGCAACCGCTGCTGGACCAGATCGGGGCGGCCGGCGGCCATGTCGGCGCGCGCGGCCCAGTAGAGGCCGGCGGCGCGCAGATCGGCATCGGCGGCGCGGCGGGCAACGCCGGCAAACGCGGCGGCGGCGCTCGGGAAATCCTTCAGGCGCCATGCGGACAGGCCGGCGACCCAATCGGCCTGGGCTGCCCATTCGCCGCTGCCACCCTGCGCCAGCGCCGACACGCGGCGCGCAGAGGCGTCATCGCCTGCGGCGTAGTAGATCCACGCCACCCGCTGGCGCCATTCGGTCAGCGCCTCGGGCGTCAGCTGCCCGGCGCGTGATTCCACCAGCGCCTCGGCTTCCGACCCGCGATCCTCCTTTATGAAGGGCTGCATCAGGTTGGTGAGCGCGGCGGCGGCGGCGTCGCTGCGCACGGTCGAGGCGCGGCGGCGGTTGGGGGCGCCGTCGAACCAGATCAGCTTCTGTTCCAACGGCAGTTCGGGCAGCGCTTCGGCGCCGCGCGTTTTTGCCAGCCGGGCGAGCTGCGCCGCGCGCGGCATCTCTGGCGCCTCGGCGATCAGCGCGACCAGCGGGGCCAATTCGACGCGGGGCGAGCCCTTGGCGGTGTAGAGTTCGGCGCGCGCGGCGGCATGGAGCGGCCCCGGCTTCATCGCGTCGAGCTGGATCTGCGCATCGCTCCAGCGCCCAGCGCGGATCGCGGCGAACACGGCGCGGTAGGCGGCGCGCTGATCGCCGTCGAGCTGGTCGGGGATGCCGTCGCCCTTCGGCGCGGCGGAGGCGGTCGGGAACTTCGCGTCGGCAGACGGCTCGCTGGCGTGCGCCACCGCCGGGATGGCTGTGGCCATCAGTGCGAGCATGAAAGCTGGGCGCATCAGCGCTGTCCCCTCATCAACAACTGCAGGTCGTCCCAGGCCAGCCGCTTCCGTTCGGGATGATCCAGAAGGTAGCGCGGATGCAGGCTCGCGACGGCCTCGACCGTGCCGTTTTCTAGGTTAATGGCGCGTAAATTTCTTGTGGGGGCAGGGGCATCCGTCCCGCCGAACGCACGGCTCAACGCTTGGCCGAGCAGCAGCAGGCGCCGCGGCCGGACGAGCGCGATGTGATGGGTGGTCAGTTCGGCGAGACGCGGCGTCATTTCCGGCGCGATCCTTCCCCCCAGCGGCCGCGCGGTTATGAAGGTCGTCAGATATACGCCGGCGCGGTCGGTCCCGATCGCCGCCATCATCCCGTCGAACAGGACGCCCGCCGCGCCGCCGATCAGACCATCACCCTCCGGATAATCGACCACGACCATGATCGCGGCGGCCGGGTCGCCTTCGGCGTAGATCGCCGCGGGGCCCTCGGGCGCAGCCGGGCCGGTGCGCCAGGCGACGAAAGCCTCGATCGTGTCGGGCAGGGCGGCGGGCGCGGCTTCCGTTACGGCCTGTGCGGCCAGGGGCGGCGGCGGGGGCGTTCGCGCCAGCCAGTCGCGCGGCGCGTCGTCGACCAGCACATCGACCCCGGCTTCGCGCCACCAGTCGAGCACGCTCACCGCGCCCGTCGCCCAGTCGATCTGTTGGTCGGCCCCCATGGTGACCGCTTGGACAACGCCTTGACGCAGCCGTCAATCTGCTGAAACCGGGATGCCGACAAAACGCCCCGCGAACGCGATGGGCGATCGAGGGAGATGCGACACATGGCCGACCGGGAGTCGATGCCTTACGACGTGGTGATCGTCGGCGCCGGGCCGGCGGGCCTGTCGGCGGCGATCCGCCTGAAGCAGCTGGCGGCGGAAAGCGGCGTCGAGCTTTCTGTCTGCGTGCTCGAAAAGGGTTCGGAGGTCGGCGCGCACATCCTGTCGGGCGCGGTGATCGATCCGCGCACGCTGGATGAATTCCTGCCGACGTGGCGCGACGACGGCTGTCCGCTGGCCGAGGTGCCGGTGAACGACAACCAGCATTGGGTGCTGACGAAGAAGGGGAAATTCGGCCTGCCGCATTTTCTTACCCCCGGCTTCATGCACAACAAGGGCACCTACACCGGCAGCCTGGGCAGCTTGTGCCGCTGGCTGGCGGGCAAGGCCGAGGAGCTGGGGGTGGAAATCTTCCCCGGCTTTGCCGCCGCCGAGGTGCTGTTCGACGAGAAGGGCCGGGTGAAGGGCGTCGCGACCGGCGACATGGGCGTCGCGCGCGACGGCACGCACAAGGCCGATTACCAGCCGGGCTTGGAACTCCACGCAAAATACACCTTGTTCGCCGAGGGCGTGCGCGGGCACCTGACCAAGGAGATGATCCGCACCTTCGAGCTGGCGAAGGATGTCGATCCCCAGATCTACGGCATCGGCGTCAAGGAGCTGTGGGACATCGCGCCTGACAAGCATGAGCCGGGCCGGGTCATCCACACCCAGGGCTGGCCGCTCAGCGAAACGTCGGGCTCGAACGGCGGCGGTTTCCTCTATCATCAGGCGAACGGGCAGGTCGCCTTGGGCTTCGTCACCTGGCTCAGCTACACCAACCCCTATCTCTCGCCGTTCCAGGAGATGCAGCGGTGGAAGACCCACCCCGCGATCGCCGAGATACTGGAGGGCGGCAAGCGGGTATCCTATGGCGCGCGGGCGATCAGCGACGGCGGGTTGCAGTCGATCCCGCAGCTGGTGTTCCCCGGCGGCGCGCTGATCGGCGACAGCGCCGGCTTCCTCAACGTGCCGCGGATCAAGGGTACGCACACCTCGATGAAATCGGGCACTATGGCGGCCGAGGCCGCCTTCGCTGCCGTGCAGGCTGGCCGCGAAAATGACGAGCTGGAAGCCTATCCCGCCGCGTTCGACGCGAGTTGGGTGAAGCAGGAACTGGGCGTCGTCCGCAACGTCGTGCCACTGGTCAAGAAATTCGGCGACACCGTGGGGTCAGGGCTGGCCGGCGTCACCATGTGGCTGGAGAACTGGGGACTGAAGGTGCCGTTCACGCTGCACCACAAGCCCGATAACGAGACGCTGTGGCGCAAGGATATGGTCCAGCCGATCGCCTATCCCAAGCCTGACGGCAAGCTGACCTTCGATCGCCTGTCGTCGGTGTTCCTGTCAAACACCAACCATGAGGAGGACCAGCCGGTCCACCTGACCCTGCGCGACCCGGACATCCCGATCGCCTATGATCTGCCGCTGTTCGACGAACCGGCGCAGCGTTATTGCCCGGCGGGCGTATACGAGGTGGTGGGC
Source organism: Sphingomonas sp. (assembly GCF_035910975.1). Taxonomy (GTDB): domain Bacteria; phylum Pseudomonadota; class Alphaproteobacteria; order Sphingomonadales; family Sphingomonadaceae; genus Sphingomonas. The sequence goes on along the minus strand of NZ_JAMHWM010000029.1, from coordinate 702,598 downwards.
GAGGATATCGGCGAGCCGAAGTTCGTCATCAACGCCCAGAACTGCGTCCACTGCAAGACGTGCGACATCAAGGACCCAACCCAGAACATCAACTGGGTCGTCCCCGAAGGCGGCGGAGGGCCGAACTATCCCAATATGTAGACCGGTATCCCGCGGCGTGCTGATCGCCGCCGGCGCGCTGGCCGGCGCGGTGCCTGCCCATGCCGACGTGCCGCCGTCGCTGGCCGCCTATGCCCGCGCCCGCGCGGCGGAAGCGGACGGCAGCAGCGAGGCGGCGACGGTCGGCTACCGCGCCGCGCTCCAGGCGGATCCGGGCAATGTGGCGATCGCCGGCCGCGCCTATCGCCGCGCACTGATCGCCGGAGACATGGCGCTGGCACGGACCGCGGCGGGCATCCTCGCGGCGGCGAAGACCCCGGTTCCCGATGCCGCGCTGCTCGAAATCGCCGACGCGGTGCGCGCAAAGGACTGGGGTGCCGCAGACGCCGCCGCCGACCGGTTGGGCGCCGGGGCGATCGATTTTCTGGTCGGGCCGGTCAAGGCGTGGATCGCGCTGGGTCGCGGCGACGCCGCGCCCGAGGCGCTGCTGGTCGATGGCGACAAGGGCGCGCTGGTCCGTCGCTTCGCCGCGGAGAATCGCGCGCTGTTGTTGATCGCGGGCGGCAGGAAGGCGGAGGGCGTTGCCGCCCTTCGTGCGCTGATCGCCGACGGCGCCGACAATCCGGCCCTTCGCGTCGCTGCGGCGCAACTGCTGGCCGGGGCCGGCGAGCGTCGGCAGGGCGAGGGACTGCTCGCCGGCGACGATCCGGTGCTGTCGGCGGTGCGCGCCGGCCTGCGGCGGGGGACCAGGCCCAGCGCCGCGTTCGGCATCTCGCGGTTGTTCGTCCGGCTGGCGGGCGATCTGGTGGATGGCGATGCCCGGCCGCTGGCGATCTCGCTGACCCGCGCCGCGCTGGAGATTGATCGCGGTGACGATCGCGCGCGGCTGACGCTGGCCGGGGCCTTGTCCAATGCCGGAGCGCAGGCGCCGGCGCTGACCCTGCTCGACGGGGTCAACGCCAAGGGGCCGTACGTGGCGGCTGCGCGGACAATGGCGACCACCATCGTGTCGCGATCCGGCGACACCGATCGCGCGATCGACCTCGCGCGTCAGTTGTCCGCCGCAAAGGGCGCCGGCCCCGACGAGGCGCAGCGGCTGGGCGATCTGCTGGTCGGCGCCGATCGCTTCGCCGAGGCGGCCGATGCCTATGGCGTCGCGATCGCGCGCAGCGGCGCGAAGGCCGACTGGCTGCTCTACATGCAGCAGGGCGGTGCGCTGGACCGCGCCGGTCGCTGGGCTGAGGCCAAGCCGTTGCTCGAGCGCGCGGTGGAACTCGCCCCGCGTGAGCCGCATGCGCTAAATTATCTGGGCTATACCAAGCTGGAGCGCGGCGAGGACGTCACCCGTGCCCGCGCGCTGCTCGAACGCGCATCGGCTCTCGCGCCGGACGACGCGGCGATCACCGACTCGCTCGGCTGGGCCTATGTGAAGTCGGATCAGCCCGCCAGGGCGCTGCCGCTGCTTGAGCGCGCCGCACGGGCCGAGCCGGGCGACGTCACGATCAATGAGCATCTGGGCGACGTCTACTGGATGCTCGGGCGCCGGTTCGACGCGCGCTATGCCTGGCGCGCGGCGGCGGTGTTCGCCGATGGCGAAGACGCCACCCGGATCACGGGCAAGCTGGCCGACGGACTGGCCGACTGACGTGACGATCGTCGAGCGCGCGCCCGCCAAGCTCAACCTGGCGCTGCACGTCCGCGCGCGGCGCGAGGACGGCTATCATGAGCTGGAGACGCTTTTCGCCTTCGTCGAGGACGGGGACGAACTTCGGGTCGATGTCGCCGGGGAGGCGGGCTTCACCGTCACCGGCCCGTTCGCCGCCGGGCTGGCGGGCGAGGGCGGCAATCTGGTGCTGCGTGCAGCCGCCGCCTTCGCGCGCGATGTCGCGCCGCTGCCCCCGCTGTCGATCGACCTGGTCAAGCGGTTGCCGGTCGCGTCGGGCATCGGCGGCGGATCGTCCGACGCCGCGGCGATGCTGCGCGTCGCCAGCCGGATCGCCGGGATTCCCGCCGACGATCGCCGCGTCCATGCGGTCGCCGCCGCGCTGGGATCGGACGTGCCCGCCTGCCTGACCGGCCGCACTGCGTTAGGCATCGGGCGCGGCGAGGTCTTGCGGCCGGTGAGCGGGCTGGCCGGCACGCCGGTGCTGCTGGTCAACCCGAATGTCGCGGTGTCGACTGCACGGGTGTTCGCGGCGTGGGACGGCGTCGATCGCGGAGCGATACCCGAGGGCGATGCCTGGTCGATCGCACGCGATGGACGCAACGACCTAGCCGTACCCGCCAAGCTCATTGCCCCGGTGATCGGCGAGGTGATCGACGCGCTCGATCGGCTCGATGGCGTCACGGTGGTCCGCATGTCGGGATCGGGCGCGACCTGCTTCGCGCTGTTCGATGCCGGCGCGGCGCGCGAAGCCGGCGCGGCGGCGATCCGTGGTGCCTATCCCGGCTGGTGGTGTCTCGAAACGGTGCTGACGTGACAGTTGGGTGTTCCATTCTGGCACAAAAGCCATCGACCGCATCTCGTTTCATGAGGGAAAGCCGGATGGCACGAAAGCTGCTGTGGCCTGCAACAGCGGATCATGCGCCGGGAGCGAAGCGTCCGCGGGTGGCCGCCGGTCCGTCCGGCCGCCACCTCCCCCGGCGGGGGGGCACCCGATGATCGTAACGCGACGCGCGGGCGCTATCGTCACCATCGCGCTCGATCGACCCGCCGCCCGCAATGCGCTGTCGACCGCCGGCTGGAATGCGCTTGCCGGGGCGGTAGGCGCTGTAGCGGCGAGCGACGCGGCGGCGGTCATCCTTGGGTCCGCCGTTCCAGGCATCTTCTCCGCAGGGGCCGACCTCGCCGATCTCGCGATCCTGGGCGAGGATGTGCCCGGCCGCGCGGCGTTTCGAGCACGCATGGCGGCGGCGATCGAGGGAATCGCCGCGCTGCCGATGCCGGTGATCGCCGCGATCGACGGCGGCTGCTACGGCGCGGCGGTGGCGCTGGCACTTGCCTGCGATATCGTCGTCGCCGGGGACCGCGCCGTCTTTGCCACCACTCCGGCAAAATTGGGAATCGGCTATCCGGGTGGCGACGTCGCGCGGCTGGCCGATCGCGTCGGGCGCGGGCAGGCGGCGCGGATGCTGTTCGCTGCCCAGCCGATCGACGCCGACGAGGCGGCGCGCATCGGCCTCGCGCACCTTCGCGCGGCGGAGGCTGTTCCGACGGCGGAAGCTCTCGCGGCGCAGGTCGCGGCGAATGCCCCCGGCGCGGTTCGCCTCCTGAAACGCACCATCGCTGATCCCGGCAATGCCGACGCAGGCTTCGACGCCGCATTCGGTGGCACCGAGTTCGTCGAGCGGCTCGCCGTCTTCCGGAACCGTACGCGGTGAGTGCGGAGATCATCGAAGGTACCGGCGAGGTCCTCCTGCTGTGCGATCATGCTGCGAACATGGTCCCCGACGGCATCACGCTCGGCATCGCCCCGGCACTGCTCGACAAGCACATCGCCTGGGATATCGGCGCCGGCCCGCTCACCCGCGCGCTGGCGGAAGCCACCGGCGCGCCGGCAGTGCTGGGCACGGTCTCACGGCTCGTGATCGACCTGAACCGCGCCCTCGACCAGGCCGGGCTGGTGCCCGAGGCGAGCGACGGGCACCCCATCCCCGGCAACATCGATATCGATGTTGCCGCGCGCATCGCGGCGTTCCACGCGCCCTATCACCGCGCGATCGCTGATCGCATCGCGGCGCACCGCCCGCGCCTGATCGTCGCGATCCACAGCTTCACCTCGCGACTGGAGGGGGCGGGGGCGATCGATCGTCCGTGGCAGGCGGGCATCCTCTATGGCGAGCACCATCGCGCCGCCGCGCTGCCCGCGATCGCCTTTCTGCGCGGCGAGGGGTTGATCGTCGGTGACAACGAACCCTATCCCGGTGCGCTCTACAATGCGACGCTGGACGCCCACGCCACCGGCGACATCGCGGCCGTCAATGTCGAGGTGCGCAACGACCTGATCCGCGACACCGCGGGGATCGCCCGCTGGTGCGATATGGTGGCGCGAATGATCGATGATGTGCGCAACAGTCTTGCGTCAGAGGGGCGTTCCGCGACATAGGCGCGCCGTCATGACCCATCAATTCGACAAGTCCCGCCTGCCCAGCCGCCACGTGTCGGTCGGGCCCGAACGCGCTCCGCATCGCAGCTACTATTATGCGATGGGACTGACCGAGGAGGAGATCGCGCGGCCGTTCGTCGCGCTCGCCTCCGCCGGCAACGACAGCGCCCCGTGCAACACCACGCTCGACGCGCAGGCCGATGCGGCGCGGAAAGGTGTCGAGGCGGGCGGTGGCATGCCGCGCCGGTTCAACACCATTACCGTCACCGACGGCATCGCGATGGGTCATCAGGGGATGAAGGCCTCGCTGGTCAGTCGCGAGGTGATCGCCGATTCTGTCGAACTCAGCGTGCGCGGCCATTGCTACGACGCGCTGGTCGGTTTCGCCGGATGCGACAAGTCGCTGCCCGGCATGATGATGGCGATGCTGCGCCTCAACGTGCCGTCGATCTTCGTCTATGGCGGATCGATCCTGCCTGGCCGGCACAATGGCCGCGACGTGACGGTGAAGGACGTGTTCGAGGTGGTCGGCCGCTACGCCGCCGGCGCCTGCCCGCTGGAGGAAGTGACCGCGCTCGAGAAAGCCGCTTGCCCCGGCCACGGTGCCTGCGGCGGCCAGTACACCGCCAACACCATGGCCTGCGTCGGCGAGGCGATCGGCCTTTCGCTGCCCAACAGCAACATGGTGCCTGCCCCCTACACCTCGCGCGAGCAGATCGCGGTCGCGGCGGGCGCACAGGTGATGGAATTGCTGGCGGCCAACATCCGCCCGCGCGACATCTGCACTCGCGAGGCGTTCGAGAATGCCGCGCGGATCGTCGCGGCGACCGGCGGGTCGACCAACGGCGGGCTCCATCTGCCGGCGATGGCGCATGAGGCGGGGATCGAATTCACGCTCCACGACGTGGCGGAGATATTCAAAACAACGCCTTACTGCGCGGACTTGCAACCGGGTGGCAACTATGTCGCCAAGGACATGTACGAGGCGGGCGGCGTCTACATGCTGATGAAGACGCTGCTGGCCGAAGGGCTGCTGCACGGCGACTGCATGACGGTGACCGGACGCACTCTGGCCGAGAATATCGATCAGGTGACGTGGAACCCGGATCAGAAGGTGATCTATGACGCGCGCACGCCGATCACGCCGACCGGCGGCGTCGTCGGCCTGCGCGGCAGCCTGGCGCCCGACGGCGCGATCGTGAAGGTCGCCGGGCTGCACAGCCTGCAGTTCGAGGGCCCGGCGCGGGTGTTCGACTGTGAGGAGGATACCTTCGCCGCCGTCGAGACGCGCGACATCGCCGAAGGGTCCGTGATCGTGATCCGCTATGAAGGGCCGAAGGGCGGCCCCGGCATGCGCGAGATGCTGTCGACGACCGCCGCGTTGTACGGCCAGGGAATGGGCGAGAGCGTCGCGCTCATCACGGACGGGCGCTTCTCCGGCGCGACACGTGGCTTCTGCATCGGCCACGTCGGCCCCGAAGCGGCCGAGGGCGGCCCGATCGCACTGGTCGAGAACGGCGACATGATCCGCATCGACGCGGAAGCCGGGACGATCGACCTGCTTGTCGACGACGCCGTGATCGCCGATCGCCGTGCCCGCTGGGCCCCGCGCACCAACGACTATCAGTCGGGTGCGCTGTGGCGCTATGCGCAGAATGTCGGCCCGGCGTGGGCCGGCGCGGTCACGCATCCGGGCGGCAAGGCCGAGACCCATGTCTTCGCGGATATCTAGCCTCGCGCTCGCGGTGCTGCTGGCGAGCTGTGGCGGTCCGCCGGAGCAGGTCGCCACCGGCAATGCGGTGATGGCGGCCGGAGCGGGCACGCCTGCTGAGGCCCCGGTCGAACAGGTCGCCTGCGGAAGTGATCTGACGCAAAGCTGCACCGTCGAGCGAGTCCCGGATGGCGACGGCGAACTGCTGACGCTCCGGCATCCCGATGGCGGCTTCCGCCGCCTGCGCGTCACGGGCGACGGCAGCGTCGCCGCCGCCGACGGCGCCGAACCCGCGACGATCGTGGCGCGCGGAGAGGATGGCGTGGAAGTGGCGATCGGCGACGCGCGTTACAGGGTGCCGCTGCCGAGGTGACGCGGCGCCTGCCCGAAGGCGCGCCGATCGTCACCGCCGCCGCGATGCGTGCCGCCGAAGACGCGGTGTTCGCCTCCGGCGTGTCACAGGATGCGCTGATGGAGCGCGCTGGCACGGCCGTGGCGGTTCAGGTGGCGCGGCTGGCGGCCGGGCGGCCCGTCCTCGTCCTCGCCGGCCCGGGTAACAACGGTGGCGATGCCTGGGTGGTCGCAGGCTGGCTGGCGGCGCGTGGCCATGACGTCGCGGTTGCCGCGATCGATGGGCGCGCTGAAGGCGCTGCCGCGAGGATGCGCGGGCGGTGGCGCGGGAGCATATCCTCGCTCGCCGCCGCCGCTCCGCGACCCATCCTGGTCGATGGCCTGTTCGGCACCGGTCTTTCGCGTCCGCTTGATGCGGAGGTTGCCGTGGGTCTTACCAGGCTCCGCGCGGCGGCGGCGCTTACCGTCGCGATCGATGTGTCTTCGGGTTTCGGCAGCGACGATGGTGTAGCGCTCGGCGGCGTGGGCGCGGACGTCACGATCGCCCTCGGGGCGCTCAAGCCGGCGCATCTGCTCGGCGCGGGCGGGGCGGCTTGCGGGCATGTCCTGCTCGCCGATATCAGCGTGTCACTCGCGAGCGAGTGGCGCACGCTCGAACGCCCGGTGATCGCGCCGCCGCAGCCTGACGACCACAAGTTCAGTCGCGGTATGATCGCGGTAGTGTCCGGCGCGATGCCGGGTGCCGCCCGCCTCGCGGCGCGCGCGGCGATGTGTGGTGGCGCGGGCTATGTCGTGCTGGCCGGCGAGGATCGGAGCGGCCCAGACGCACTGGTCTGCCGCCCGGCGGACGATGGGCTGTTCGCCGATGGCCGCATCGGGGCGCTAGTGATCGGACCGGGTCTCGGTCGCGACGAGATGGCGCGAAACCTGCTCGAACGTGCGCTGGCGAGCCGGCTGCCGCTCGTGCTTGACGGCGATGCGCTGTCTTTGCTGGGGGCCGCTGCGGCCGATCGCCTGCGAGATCGCGACGCGATCCTGACTCCGCATTCGGGCGAGTTCGACCGCATGTTTGGTACAGGCTGCGGCAGCAAGATCGACCGTAGTCTTGCTGCCGCGCGTGCCTGCGGCTGCACCATCGTCCACAAGGGTGCCGACACGGTGATCGCCCGGCCCGACGGGCGCGCCGTCGTCGCTGGTGGCGCCTCGCCGTGGCTTGCCACCGCCGGCACGGGCGATGTGCTGGCGGGGACCGTGGCGGCGCGCCTCGCGGCAGGCGTGCGCGATCCTGCGGCCGAGGCCGTCTGGCTCCATGCCCGTGCCGCCGTGCTTGCCGGCCCGGTGCTGATCGCGGATGACTTGCCCGCGCGGATCGGGCAGGCGCTCGCGGAATGCCTGACGAAACCATAATCCGCATCGCCGCAAAGGGCGACGGCGTTACCGAAAGCGGTCGCCACGCGCCGCTGACCGCGCCGGGCGATATGCTGCGGGAGGATGGCGGCATATTGCCCGGCCCGCACCGGCGGGTTCCACCGTGCCGGCATTTTTCCACCTGCGGTGGTTGCCAGCTCCAGCAGCTCGACGATGCCAGCTATGCGGCCTTCGTCCATGATCGCGTCTCCGGAGCGATCGCGGGGCAGGGACTGGCGGCGCCGGTCCGCGCTCCCCTGGTGTCGGCGCCGCACACCCGGCGTCGCGCCACGCTGCATGCCGAGAAGCGAGGGCGGCAGGTCCGCATCGGCTTCACCGAAACCGGCAGCCACCAACTGGTCGACCTTACCGAATGCCATGTCCTGCTGCCCGAACTGTTCGCGCTGGTCACCCCGCTGCGCCGCTTGCTGGTGACGGCGCTGCGCGATGCGGCACGGATCGACGTGCATCTCGCGCGGATCGACCAGGGCGTGGAAGTCGTGATCGGCGGTGCGGTGGGCGGGGGGCTTGCGGCGGCCGAGGCGCTGACTGGGTTCGCGCAGGATCACCGCCTCGCGCGGCTGGCGATCGACGAAGGCTATGGCGCGGAAATCCGCTGGGAACCGCAGCCCGCCACCATCACGCTGGGCGGCGTGCCGGTGGCGTTCCCGCCGGCATCCTTCCTCCAGGCGACGGCGGACGGCGAGGCGGCGCTGGTCGCCGCCGTGCGCGAGGCGGTCGGGGAACCCGCCGCCACCGCCGACCTGTTCGCCGGGCTCGGCACCTTCGCGCTTGCATTGCCCGGCAAGGTCTATGCGGCCGAGGCCGGGCGCGACACGATCCTGGCGCTCAAGGCGACAGGCCGGGTTTTCGCCGAGCATCGGGACCTGTTCCGCCGCCCGTTGATTCCGGCCGAGCTTGACCGGTTCGACGCCGTGGTGCTCGATCCGCCCCGTGCCGGCGCGCGCGAGCAGGTGGGGCAACTGGCGCAGGCGCGAACGCCGCGCATCGCCTATGTATCCTGTAATCCCGGCAGCTTCGCGCGTGACGCGAAGCTGCTGGTGGACGGCGGCTACCGGCTCGACTGGGTGCAACCGGTCGGCCAGTTTACCTGGTCCACCCATGTCGAACTCGCCGCGGCGTTCTCGCGTTAAGTCACTGCCCGTTGCCAGCGGTGGCCTGGCGACCTAGCATCGCCGCGATCACCGGAGGATGCCCATGGAACTGACCGCCGCCGCCTTCATTCTGGCGCTCGTCGTCTTCTATCTCGCCAGCTCGATCAAGATCGTGCGGCAGGGCTATCAGTACACGATCGAGCATTTCGGCCGCTACACCAGCACCGCGTCGCCGGGCTTCAACTTCTATCCCGCCTTCTTCTACCGGGTGGGGCGCAAGGTGAACATGATGGAGCAGGTGATCGATATCCCGGGGCAGGAGATCATCACCAAGGACAATGCGATCGTATCGACCGACGGTGTCGTGTTCTTCCAGGTGCTCGATGCGCCCAAGGCGGCGTACGAGGTGTCGGACCTCTATGTCGCGCTGCTTCAGCTTACGACGACCAACCTGCGCACGGTCATGGGATCGATGGACCTCGACGAGACGCTGTCGAAGCGCGACGAGATCAACGCGCGCCTGTTGTCGGTCGTCGATCACGCGACGGTGCCGTGGGGCGTCAAGATCACCCGCGTCGAGATCAAGGATATCCGCCCGCCCGCCGATATCGTCGCGGCGATGGGCCGGCAGATGAAGGCCGAACGCGAGAAGCGCGCAAACATCCTGGAGGCGGAGGGTAGCCGCGCGTCCGAGATCCTGCGCGCCGAAGGGCAGAAGCAGGCTCGCATCCTGGAGGCGGAGGGGCGCAAGGAATCGGCCTATCGCGACGCCGAGGCCCGCGAGCGCGCGGCGGAGGCTGAGGCCAAGGCGACCGAACTGGTCAGCCAGGCTATCGAGCAGGGGTCCAGCCAGTCGCTGAACTATTTCATCGCGCAGAAATATGTCGAGGCGATCGGCAAGTTCGCGACCAGCCCCAATGCCAAGACGATCCTGTTCCCGGTCGAGGCGACCCAGTTGATCGGCACGCTGGGCGGCATCGGCGAACTGGCGAAGGATGTGCTGGCGTCGGGTAGTTCGCCTGCGGCCGCGCCGCGTGCGCCGTCCGCGCCCAGCGTTCCCCGGATCAAGGGCGGGCCGGGCGAGCAGCAGGGCTGACGACGATGAACTTCGACAATCTCGGCGGCTGGTGGCTGGTCGCCGCCGTGTTGCTTGGCGGGGCGGAATTGCTGTTGCCGGGCGTGTTCCTGGTCTTCCTGGCAATCGCGGCGGCGATCACCGGCGTGTTCCTGCTGCTGTTCCCCGAACTGCCGGTGCCGGCGCAACTGCTGAGCTTTGCCGCCTGGTCGGCGATCAGCGTGTGGATCGGCCGGCGCTGGTATCGCGACAATCCGGTCGAGACGTCGGACCCCCTGCTCAATCACCGCGTAGCGCGGCTGATCGGCGAAACCGTCACCGTCGCCCAGCCGATCGAGGGCGGCTCGGGCCGCGTCCGCGTGGGTGACAGCGAATGGCTTGCGCGCGGCCCGGATACGCCGGCCGGCGCGCGCGTCCGCGTGACGGGCGCCGAAGGCACGGCGCTCACCGTCGAACCGATCACGTCACTGGAGTCCCCGACATGAGTTTCACGCGTCGCCAGGCGCTCGCCGCAGGTGCGGGCACTGCCGCCCTCGCGACCCTGCCCGCCTTTGCGCGGACGCCCGCGAATCCGAAGGCGGAGGTCGAGGCGCTGGCCGAGGAATGGCTGCGCCTGTCGCCGGAAAGCGCCACGTCGCTCGGCATCGACACCGGCGCTCGTGCCGCGCTGCGCGGCCAGTCGTCGGACCCGACCGCCGCGGGCATCGAGCGCACCCGCGCCTGGGTGCGCCGCGCCATCACCAGGCTGGAAGCGGTGCAGGCCGCGAAGCCCGATGCCGACACCGCGCGCACGGCGGAGGTCGCGCTGGCGGCATGGCGGACGTCGGCCGACGGGTTCGATTTCCCTTATGGCGCGGTGTCGATCGCGGGATGGCGCAACGGCCCCTATGTCGTGGCCCAGAACATGGGCAGCTACATTGACGCGCCCAAGGCGCTCGACGCCAGCCAGCCGGTGAAGACCGCGTCGGATGCGGAGGCCTATCTCGCCCGCCTCGTCAACTGGCCGCGCCGGCTGGATGCCGAAACCGCCCGGTTGAAGGATGCGCGCGGGCGGGGAGTCGTCGCGCCCGATTTCATTCTGGACAAGACGCTTGCCGGCCTTGCCGTCACGCGCGGCGAAGCGCCGGCCGATGCGCTGGTCGTGACCACGCTGGGCAAGAAGGCCGAGGGCATTGCGGGCGACTGGTCCGCCCGCGCCGAGCGTATCCTGGCGCGCGAGGTCGGTCCCGCGCTTGACCGCCAGATCGCCGAACTGAAGGCGCACCGCGCGGTCGCCAAGGCCGATGCCGGCGTCTGGAAACTGCCGCAGGGCGACGATTATTACGCCTGGGCGCTGCGCGCCGCGACGACGACGCGGATGACGCCCGATGAGGTCCATGCGGAGGGGCTGCGCCAGCACGCGGACCTGCATCGCCAGATGGACGCGATCCTGAAATCGATGGGGCTGACGCAGGGCTCGGTCGGCGCACGGATGCGCGCGCTGGCGAAAGACCCGCGCTTTACCTTCGCGCCCGGCGACGAGGGGCGCGCTCAGATCCTGAAATTCATCGACGGCCGTATCGCCGACATCCGCCCGCGCCTGCCCAATGCGTTTCACACGCTGGTGCGCGGCAATGTGGAGGTGCGACGTATCGCGCCGGCGGAGGAAATCGGCGCGCCCGGCGCCTATGGCGGGGCGGGGTCGATCGACGGGACGATTCCGGGTCGCTTCTGGATCAACCTGCGCGATCCGGCACGGCACACGAAGTATAATCTGCCGACGCTGACCTATCACGAAGCGTTGCCCGGCCATGTCTGGCAGGGTGAATATGTCCAGCGGCTGCCCCTGCTACGCACGCTGGTGGGCGGCGGGTTCAGCGCGTTCGGCGAGGGCTGGGGCCTGTATGCCGAACAGATCGCGGGCGAGATCGGCGTGTATGAAGGCGATGACGCCGGGCGGCTGGGCTATCTCGATTCGATGGCGTTCCGCGCTGCGCGGATGGCGGTGGACACCGGCATCCACGCGCGCCGCTGGACCCGCGACAAGGCACGTGAATGGTTCGCCGAAGCGACGGGCGACACGGTGGAAGGCGTGACCAGCGAAATCGATCGCTATTGCGTCTGGCCGGGGCAGGCGTGCGGATACAAGGTCGGCCATACCGAGATCAACCGCCAGCGCGACCGCGCCCGTGCGGCGATGGGGACGCGCTTCGACGTCAAGGCGTTCAACGACATGGTCGTCGCGGGTGGATCGCGCCCGTTGAGCGTGGTGGCGAGCGATACCGACCGGATGATCGGCGGCGCCTGAACCTGCGTGGATACGGGGGCGGGGCGGTGTGGCCGCCCCGCCGCCGGACGGGATCAGCGCCGCAACTGACCGAGGATCGCGTCGAGCGGGTTGCCCGATCCGCCGCCTGCGCCGCCGCCCAGAACCTGGCCCAGGATACCGCCCAGCCCGCCGGATTGCGGCGCGGACTGCTGCTGCCCGCCGCCGAGCACCTGGCCCAGAAGCCCGCCCAATCCACCGCTACCGCCGCCCTGCTTGGCCATGTAGCCGGCGACGGCCATCGCCACGATCGGCAGCATCTTCTTGAGCAGATCGGGGCTGATGCCGGTCTGGTCGGCGGCATGGGACGCAACCGCGCGGCTGGTGTCCTTCGATCCGAAGATCTGGCCGAGGATCTCGTTGCCCTGGCCGACCGGAGTCGCCTGATCGCCCGTCACCGCGTCGAGCAGGCCACCGCCGCCAAGCCCGCCGATCAGGCCGCCCAGCGCGTCGAGGCCGCCCGATTCGCCCTGCTTGCCGAATCCGCCCAGAATCGCCGGCAGCAGGGCCTGTACGCCGCTGGCTGCGGTCGATTGATCGACCCCCAATTCGCGCGCCACGGCCGAAACCGTACCGTTACTGTTCAGCATCTGCTGGATATCCATCGATTTGGCCTTTCCTGCCGTAAGTCCATTCCCCGATACGCTTAGCCGCTGGCGACGGCAGGGCAAGTCTGGCAGGATCGCGTCCGTACCCGTTTCCTCTGAAGGAGCATGACGATGGGCATTTTCTCGACGATCAAGAACGCGATCTTCGGCAAGGCCAAGGCGGCCGAGCCTGCGCCCGCACCCCAGCCCGATCCCGCCGCGGCCGCGCCCGCCGCGCCTGTGGCTTCGCCGGCACCGGTGCCGATATCGGAAGTCGATGTCGAGGCGATCCTGACGGAGATGGCGGCCGGCAAGAACCTCAACTGGCGCACGTCGATCGTCGATCTGATGAAGCTGGTCGGCCTCGAATCGAGCCTGAGCGAGCGCAAGGAGCTGGCCAGCGAACTGGGCTATACCGGCGCCCTGGACGGCAGCGCCGAGATGAACATCTGGCTGCACAAGCGCGTGATGCAGGAACTCGCCGCGAACGGCGGCCTGGTGCCGGCATCGATGCTCGACTGAACGAGCCCGCGGGGACAGCCTGAGGCCGTCCCCGCGTCCCGGCCCCGCGTTCAGGCCGCCATCGGCTCGGCGGCGGCGCGCGGTGCGGCCTGGCGCACGCCCTCGTCGACATGCTCCTCGAACTGGGCGAAATTCTCCGTGAACTGGCGCACCAGATCGGCCGCGGTCGCGTCGTAGGCGGCAGCGTCGGCCCAGGTGCCGCGCGGATCGAGGATCGCGGCATCGACGCCGGGCACCGACACCGGCACTTCGAAGCCGAAATTGGCGTCGGTGCGGAACTCGACATCCTTTAGGCTGCTGTCGAGCGCGGCGTTGAGCAGCGCGCGTGTCACCTTAATGGGCATGCGCTGGCCGATGCCATATTTGCCGCCGGTCCATCCGGTGTTGACCAGCCAGCAATCGACGCCGCCCTTCGCGATCCGCTCCTTCAGCAGATTGCCGTAGACGCTCGGGTGCCGCGGCATGAATGGCGCGCCGAAGCAGGTCGAGAAGGTCGCATCGGGCTCGCTGACGCCGATTTCCGTCCCCGCGACGCGCGCGGTATAGCCCGACAGGAAATGGTACATCGCCTGATCGGGTGTCAGCTTCGCGATCGGCGGCAATATGCCGTAGGCATCGGCGGTCAGGAAGATGATGTTCTTCGGCACGCCGCCCATGTTCTCGGCGCTGGAGTTCGGGATGAAATCGATCGGATAGGCACCGCGCGAATTTTCCGCGAGGCTGGCGTCGTCGAGGTCGAGCTGGCGCGTGACGGGGTCCATCACGACGTTTTCGAGCACTGTGCCGAACCGCTTCGTGGTCGCGAAGATTTCCGGCTCGGCATCCTCCGACAGGCGGATCATCTTGGCGTAGCAACCGCCTTCGAAGTTGAAGACCGCGGTGTCCGACCAGCCATGTTCGTCGTCGCCGATCAGCGTGCGCTTGGGATCGGCGCTGAGCGTCGTCTTGCCGGTGCCCGAAAGGCCGAAGAACACAGCGGTCGATCCGTCGGCGCCCATGTTGGCCGAACAGTGCATCGGCATCACGCCGGTCGTCGGCAGCAGGTAGTTGAGCAGGCCGAACACGCTCTTCTTCATTTCGCCGGCATAGCGGGTGCCGCCGATCAGGATCAGCTTTTCCGTCAGGTTGACGGCGATCACCGTGTCGCTGCGCGTGCCATGACGCGCGGGATTGGCGCGGAAGCTCGGCAGGTCGATGATCGTATAGTCGGGCACGAAGCCGCGAAGTTCATGCTCTTCGGGCCGCACCAGCATCGTGCGGATGAACAGGTTGTGCCAGGCGAGTTCGTTGACGACGCGCACCTTGACCCGGTGCTCGGGCTGCGATCCGCCGTAAAGGTCCTGGACCCACAGGTCTTCGCGGCGATTGAGCGCCGCGAGGAAATCGGCCTTGAGCGCGGCGAAATGTTCCGGGAGCATGCCCTTGTTGGTCTTGCCCCACCACACGGTGTTCTCGGTCTCGGAATCGCGGACGATGAACTTGTCCTGCGCGCTGCGCCCGGTGTGCGGGCCGGTCTCGACCACCAGCGGACCGTCGGCCGACAGCTTGCCTTCATTGCGGCGCAGCGCCGCATCGACCAGCCGAGCGGTGACGAGATTCCAGTGGATGTCGGCCCGCGTCTCGATGCCCTGCGACTCGAGACCGGCGTCGGGAACGCGCTCGCTCAATTGATTTCTCCTCAAGGACCGCGCCGGAAATGCGCTGCCGATATCTTATCGTTGTGAGGGGCGCTTATCGGCCGGTCCCGGAGGGGTCAAACCTGCTACCGGTGTCAAAGGTGCGGCGATGTTGAGGCGTGTCGATCTTTCGACTAACCTCTGCGGATGACGGCTACGATCGCGCTCGTCGATGACGACCGGAACATCCTGACTTCGGTATCCATCGCGCTCCAGGCGGAGGGGTTCCTGACCCGCGTCTATTCGGACGGAGAAACCGCGCTGAAGGCGCTGGTCGATAATCCGCCCGACCTGGCGGTGCTCGATATCAAGATGCCGCGCATGGACGGGCTGGAGCTGCTGCGGCGCCTGCGCGAGAAATCCGCCGTGCCGGTGATCTTCCTCACGTCGAAGGACGATGAGCTCGACGAGGCCCTGGGCCTGGCGATGGGTGCCGACGATTACATCGCCAAGCCGTTCAGCCAGCGCCTGCTGATCGCGCGCATCCGCGCGATCCTGAGGCGGACGGAAGGGGTCAGCGTCGGCGGAGAAGCAGGCGCGGAAGAGGCGCAGCAGCCGATAGAGCGCGGGCGGCTGACGATGGATCCGGCCCGGCACCGCGTGACATGGGCCGGAAACGCCGTGACGCTGACCGTCACAGAATTCCTGATCCTCGAAACGCTCGCCCAGCGACCGGGCATCGTCAAGACGCGCAACCAGCTGATGGACGCCGCCTATCAGGACGATATCTACGTCGACGATCGTACGATCGACAGTCATATCAAGCGTGTCCGCCGCAAGTTCCGTGAGACCGATCCGGAATTCGACGCGATCGAGACGCTCTATGGCGCGGGATATCGGTTCTCTGACGAGTGACGGCTCGCGAGGCCCCCGTTCGTGCTGAGCCTGTCGGAGCATTGTCCTTCTGCGCGCCGCGAATATTGTGGTACGAAGAAGGGCAGCCCTTCGACAAGTTCAGGGCGAACGGATAATCTGGCCTACGCCGGTGGCCGATCCCGACGACCCCCAGTCGCCCCGCGACCTGAACCTCACCTGGTCGGCGCGCGTTTCGCTCACGCCGCGCATCTTGGCCGTCAACATCATCGCGCTGGCGATGCTGGCGGGCGGCTTCTTCTACCTCGACAGCTTCCGCAGCCGGATACTCGACAGCCGCATCGCCCAGGCCAGCCGCGAGGCGCGGCTGATCGCCGACGGGCTGGCGGTGGCGGAGGCGCATGAACGGCCCGCGCTGGTGATGGGCTATGCACGCGATACCGGCGCCCGCGTGCGCCTCTATTCCCGCGACGGCGCCCTGCTCGATGACAGTCGCGCGCGCGGATCGCGCAATGCCGTACTGCGCGATCCCGACAAGGACCCATGGCGACAGGATGTCGCCCGTTTCCTTGACGCGGCGATCGACACGATCGTCGGCGCGGCGCGTCCACCATTGTTCCGCGAACGCCGCAATGGCCTGGGGTGGCCTGACGTCCGCGCCGCGCTCGATCCCGCCATCGCCCGCGCCAGCGTGTGGCGCGCGCCCGATCGCACGCCAGTCATCACCGCGGCGGCGAGCTATGGCGACGGCATCGTCTTCACCACCGCCAATGCCCGCGACATCACCCAGACGGTGCGGCTCGAACGGTTCCGGCTGACGGTGGTGCTGGCGATCGTCGCGCTGGTATCGGTCCTGCTGTCGTTGTTCCTCGCGCGGACGATCGTGCGGCCATTGCGACGCCTGTCACGCGCCGCGGTGCGCGTCCGGCTGGGCCGCGCGCGCGAAGTGGTGGTGCCGCGCCTGCCCGATCGGCGTGACGAGATCGGGCTGCTCGCCCGCGCCCTGTCGGACATGAGCGGGGCGTTGCGCGCGCGGATCGACGCGACCGAGGCGTTCGCCGCCGACGTGACGCACGAACTCAAGAATCCGCTCGCCTCCGTAAGGTCGGCGATCGACGGGCTGGGCCACGTCAAGGATCCCGAACTGCAGGAACGCCTGTTGGCGATTGTGCGTGACGATGTGCACCGGCTCGACCGGCTCATCACCGACATCTCCGACGCCTCGCGCCTCGACGCGCAACTGAGCCGTGCGAAATTCGAACCCATCGACATGGCCGCGATGATCGACGGGCTGGTGATGCAGCGCCGCGCCCGCGGGGTAGAGCGCGGTATCCTGCTGTCCGCCGATGCACCGCGCGACCTGTCCGCAATCGTCTTTGGCGAGGGTACGCGGCTCGAACGGGTCTTCGACAATTTGATCGACAACGCGATATCCTTCTCGCCCGACGGCGGGAACATCGCGATCGCCTTGCGCCGCGCCGGCGACGAACTCGAGGCGAACGTAATCGACGAGGGGCCGGGCGTGCCCGATGCCGAACGCGACAGCATTTTCCGCCGCTTCCATTCGGTGCGGCCCGAAGCCGAGGCGTTCGGGCGCCATTCGGGCCTTGGCCTCGCGATTGCGCGGACGATCGTGGAGGGGCATGGCGGTACGATCATGGTCGAATCGCGTGAGGATGGGTTGAGCGGCGCCCGCTTCGTCGTCCGTCTGCCGCTGGCGGAGAGCGAATGACGCGCGGCACCCCCCTGTCGTCGGAGACGATCCATGCCAGCTGCGTCGCGATCGACGGGGTGGCGGTGCTGATCGAGGGGCGGTCGGGCGCCGGAAAGTCCGATCTCGCGCTGCGCCTGATCGATCGCGGGGCGACGCTGGTCAGCGATGATTATACGGTGCTGTTGCGGGACAAGAGCGAACTGGTCGCGCGGCCGCCCGCCAATCTCGCCGGGCGGATCGAGGTGCGCGGGATCGGCATCCTGACGATGGACCATGTCGAGGACGTTCCCGTCCGCATGATCGTCGCGATCACCGAGGCGCCGCCGCGCATGCCCGCCGAAGGGCGGTTGCGCACGATCGCGGGCGTTCAGCTGCGCGAGATCGCCCTGCCGTCGCTGGAGCCGTCCGCGCCGGTCAAGGTCGAGCTGGCACTGCGTCGCCGGATGACGGACAGGTGACCGAGCCCAAGGATATCCTGCTCGTCACCGGCATGTCCGGCGCGGGCAAGTCGACGGTGCTGCGGACGCTGGAGGATATCGGCTGGGAGGTTGTCGACAACATCCCGCTGCTGCTGCTCGACCGATTGCTGGAAACCGCGCTGCCGGCCGGTAGCGCCGGCGATTCGCGCCCGCTTGCGCTCGGGATCGGCGCTCGCACGCGGGGCTTCGACGCGCAGCGCATCGTGCGCCGCATCAAGCGGCTGCGCGAGGAGCATGGCCACGATATCGGCACCCTCTTCCTCGACTGTTCGAGCCCAGAGCTCGAACGCCGCTATTCGGAAACGCGGCGGCGGCACCCGCTGGCGCTCGATCGTCCCGCCGCCGACGGTATCGCGCGCGAGCGCGACGTGCTGAGCCCCTTGCGCGACTGGGCCAACCGGGTTGTCGATACCACCACGCTGTCGGCCAACGAGCTGAGCCAGACGATCCGTTCGACCTTCGCCGGCGGCGGGCTGGGCGAACCGGTCGTGTCGGTCATGTCCTTCGGCTTTTCACGCGGCCTTCCGCGCAATGCCGACCTGGTGTTCGACATGCGCTTCCTCCGCAACCCGCACTGGGTTCCCGCGCTGCGCCCCGGCACGGGGCTCGACGTGCCGGTCGCCGATTACATCGTGGCCGACCCGGCCTATGCGGATTCGATCGACACGATCGAGCGGCTGCTGCTGATGCTGCTTCCGCGATACCGGGCGGAGGGAAAGTCCTATGTCACCGTCGCCATCGGCTGTACCGGCGGGAGGCATCGTTCGGTCCATGTCGCTGATCGCATCGGCCGGAGGTTGCATGACGCCGGCTTTTCGCCCACGGTAACCCATCGCGACCTCGGCACGGCGCCGCAGGACTCGCTTGAGGATACGCCCAGGGGCAAATGACTTCGCCGGTGAGAAACGATGCTATGATCGGTCTCGTGCTCGTAACACACGGGCGGCTGGCGGAGGAATTCGTCGTCGCCATGGAGCATGTCGTCGGCCGGCAGGAGCTGATCGCGACGATCTGTATCGGGCCGGAGGACGATATGGAGGGGCGCCGCGCCGATATCGCCCGCGCGATCGCCGAGGTCGATCAGGGCAAGGGCGTGATCGTGCTGACCGACCTGTTCGGTGGCACGCCGTCCAACCTCGCCATATCGCTGATGAAGCCGGGCAAGGTCGAGGTAATCGCCGGCATCAACCTGCCGATGCTGATCCGGCTGGGCGGGGCGCGCAAGGCGATGAAGGTCGCCGAGGCGGTCAGCGCCGCGCGCGACGCCGGCCGCAAGTATATCTCGGTCGCCTCCGAAGTGCTTGGCGAGGCCGCCGCGTGAGTGGGCGCCACGAACGCGCCGTCCAGATCACCAATCGCCGCGGGCTGCATGCGCGGGCCAGCGCCAAGTTCGTGACGCTCGCTTCGTCCCAGCCGGTCGAACTGACCGTGCGCAAGGACGGATCGAGCGTCACCGGGACCTCGATCATGGGCCTGATGATGCTGGGCGCCGCGATGGGCGACCATATCGTGATCTCGGCCGAAGGGGCGGGCGCGGAGGTGGCGGTGGCGACGCTGTGCCAACTGGTCGAGGACAAGTTCGGGGAAGAGTAGCGCTGTCGCAGGCGAATAGCGTCAGCTATTCGACGTCGCGGCGACAGTCCGGCCGGCGGCGCATTGCGCCGACCGACGACGCGGGCTTTGCCCGCGGCGCGAGTCCGCAGGAGTCTGCAAGGCCACGACATTCCTCCCTTTTCCCGTTCGTGCTGAGCCTGTCGAAGCACTGCCTTTCTTCTTCCTGGTGCACAGCTTGCCGTGGCAAGAAGGGCAGCCCTTCGACAAGCTCAGGGCGAACGGTTCGGGGGTGCGGCTCCTTATCGTCAAAGCCCGCCCAGTCTCCTGCGGCGCCGCGCCTTGCGCTAGGCTGTGCCTAGCGCGTAGGCGCAACACGCCATGCCCCGTGCCATCACCGCCTTCTCCAACCCCCTCGTCAAGGCGACCCAGCGCCTGCGTGACAAGAAGCATCGCCGCGACGCCGGCCTGTTCTTGGCCGAAGGGCTGCGGATTCTGACAGAGGCGCGGGAGGCGGGGCGTTTGCCGGAGACATTGTTCTTCGTCCCCACCGCCGACGATCGCCCCCTCGTCACCGCCCTCGTCGCCGCGACGGAGGCCGCCGGCGGCGACGCGATCGAGACCACCCCCGACATCCTCTCCAAATTGTCGGGCAAGGACAATCCCGGCGCGGTGATCGGTGTGTATCGTGAATTCCCGACCCCGCTCGACGCGCTCGATCGCAGCGCCGCCGCGATCTGGCTGGTCGCGGAACGGATGCGCGATCCGGGCAACCTGGGCACGATCCTGCGCACCGCCGATGCGGTGGGGGCGGGGGGTGTGATCCTGATCGACGAAAGCGTCGACCCTTTTTCGGTCGAGGCGGTGCGCGCCAGCATGGGCGCGTTGTTCACCGTGCCGGTAGCCCGCGCGCGGTGGGACGAGTTCCGTGCCTGGCTGCGCGGCGGACCGGGCCAGCTTGTCGGCCTGAGCCTCGATACCAGCAGCGGCTATCGCGCCGCCGCCTATGCCGCGCCCACTTTCCTGCTGACCGGCAACGAGGCGCAGGGGATGCCCGATCACATGGCCGCCGAATGCGACCTGCTGGTCAAGATTCCGATGCTGGGCAAGGCCGACAGCCTGAACGCCGCCGTCGCCACCGCGGTGATGGCCTATGAGGTGCTGGCCCGGACCGAACGATCCGCCTGACGCTGGATAAGATAAGGGACCGCGAGCGCCTGGCTCACGGTCCCTTTCGTCAAATCCTGCCCGTGATCAGCGGCGGCCCTGCTCCGGCAACTGGATCGTCGGGCCCAGCCGGTCGACCACGTCGCGCGCATTGAAAGCGCGGACGTTGCCGTCAGGTTTGTGACCCTTGCCGACGATGATCTCAGCCGAAGCCTCATAACGCTCGACGGTGCGGACATCGACCGACCGATCCCAGAACGGATCGCCCCAGAACGGGTCCCAGCCGCGCCAGCCGAAGCCGCGGCCGTAATAGCGCCATGACGGGCCCCAATAGCCGAAGCCGGAGAAGCCGCCATACGGGCGGCTCCAGCCCGGCGTGGTATAGGTCCGCGTCTGCTTGTCGGTATCGCGATCGGCCATCACGAAATAATCGTTGCCGCTTTGCAGCGTGACTTCGGCCGCGCGAAACAGAAGATAGCGTTCGACCGTCTCGCGCGACGTGTAGCTGTTGCCGGCGAAGGCGACGCGGAAGCGGTCGCGTTCGACCTGCTGATCCATGAAGCCGGTGCGGCTGAAGCCCGATCCCATCGCCGGACGGTAGGGAGTCGGACCCGCGCAGGCGGCGAGCAATGTTGCGCCGGCAAGCGCCGCAGCGATCAGCGCGCGGGACCGGCGGGGAGTGTTTTTTCCAGACATTTCAATCTCCAGCGAGCGATCCCGCGACCGGGAGGCTCGTCCGTTGGGCAAACGTCTCGCCGCCGGATTGGGTCCGCTCGGCTCAACTTGGGTACGGGCCATAACAGGAACGGGCTTTCGTCAGGCTGAACGCCTGACGCGATTCACGCGATCCGTTCGGGCACTTCCTCGGCATCCTCCATAATCGCGGCGCGGGGGGCGACCGCTTCCCACGGGAACACGAACCAGTCCTTTGTGACGGTACGGTCGATCGTCCGCCACGCATAATCGATCCGTTCGGCCGACACCGCGTTGTCGAGCAGCACGGCGAAGCGGGTGCAGGCGGCATGGGCGCCGGCGGCGGACAGCCGGGCGCGGATCGCGGCGATGGTGCGGCCCGAATCGTTGATGTCCTCGATGAACAACAGCCGTTCGCCCGCGCGGGTGCGCGCGGCCAGCGTATCGATCAGCGCCGCGTTGAATTCTGGAATGGGGGTCGAAAAGTCGATCGACACCATCTGCATGCCGGTCGCGTGGCTGAGGAATACCGCCGGCGTCAGCCCGCCGCGCCCGACGCCGACGAGCAGTTGCGCACCCCAGTCGTCACCGCGCAGGCGCGCCGCCAGATCGTCGATCGCGCGCAGGAATTCGTCGAAGGTGAAGGGGGTGAGCGTCGGCGTCATGCCTGCGCCTCCACATAAGCGTCGAGCGAGGCCAGATGTGCGGCGACCTGCGCATCGTCGAGAAACGAGCCGAGAAGACTGTTGCGCGCGAGCGTTGCAAGCTGGCGGCGATCCAGGTTGCGTCCGCGCGCGGCGGCGCGGAAGTTTTCGCCCACATAGCCGCCGAAATAGGCGGGATCGTCCGAATTGATCGTCGCGCGGAGACCCAGTTCGAGCATCCTGTCGATCGGATGGACGTCGATCGAGGCGACGTTGCACAGCTTGACGTTGCTGAGGGGGCAGACGGTCAGCGTGATGCCCTGTCGCGCCAGCCGGGCAGTCAGCACCGGGTCCTCCAGGCTGCGGTTGCCGTGGTCGAGCCGGTCGATGTGGAGCAGGTCGAGCGCCTCCGCGACATATTCGGGCGGCCCTTCCTCGCCGGCATGGGCGACCAGTTTCAGGCCCCTGGCGGCGGCGGCGGCGAAGACGCGGGCGAATTTCGACGGCGGATGGCCGACCTCCGACGAATCGAGGCCGACGCCGACGATACGATCGAGCCACGGTTCCGCAGCCTCCAGCGTGGCGAAGGCGGCCTCTTCCGACAAATGGCGCAGGAAGCACAGGATCAGTTTCGAGGTGAGGCCGTGCCGCCCCTCGGCATCGGCCATGCCGTCGCACAGCCCCTCGATCACCTCGCCGATCGCGATCCCGCGATCGGTATGTGTCTGCGGATCGAAGAATATCTCGGCGTGGACGACGCCGTCCGCCGCCGCGCGATCGAAATAGGCGATCGCCAGGTCGCGGAAATCGGCGCGCGTCCTGAGCACGTCGGCACCCGCGTAATAGATGTCGAGGAAATCCTGAAGGTTCGAGAAATCATAGGCGGCCCGCACGTCATCGACCGAGGCATAGGGGATGGAGACGTCGTTGCGCTGGGCGAGCGCGAACATCAATTCGGGTTCCAGGCTGCCTTCGATATGCAGGTGCAACTCGGCCTTGGGCAGGCCGGCGATGAAGGCGTCGAGATCGTTCATGGCGCGCAGCATCGCAAGCCGCGAAGGGGCGCGCAAGTGCTGCGTCTGCGAGAAAAAACGCTGGCTCCCTGAGTAGGATTCGAACCTACGGCCGCTCGATTAACAGTCGAGAGCTCTACCGCTGAGCTATCAGGGAACAGCGTGAGGGCGCGCTGATAGCAGCCTTTTCGGCGGTTGCAACCCCTGTGGCGTCAGGCGACGAACTGCTCCATCGTGATGCGGTCGTCCAACGCGTGTTCGGGATCGAACAAGAGTGTCAGGTCCCGAATATGGTCGATCTCGATATCGACCCGCGCGACATCGCGAATCTCGCGCTGGTCGGCGACGGCGCTGACCGGGCGCTTTTCCGCTTCCAGCACCGTGATGCCGATCCGCGCCTTTTCGGGCAGGATCGCGCCGCGCCAGCGCCGGGGGCGGAATGCGCTGATCGGGGTGAGCGCGATCAACGCCGAGCCGAGCGGCAGGATCGGGCCGTTGGCGGACAGGTTGTAGGCGGTGGACCCAGCCGGCGTGGCCGCCAATATGCCGTCGCATACCAGTTCGGGCAGCACGATGCGGTCGTTGACGGTCACTTCCAGCTTCGCCGTCTGGCGGGTCTCGCGCAGCAGCGACACCTCGTTGATTGCCGGCAGAACCCGCGTTTCGCCAGAGATCGTCCGCGCCGTCATCGACAGCGGCGACACCTTGAAAGGCCGGGTCCGCGCCAGCCGCTGATCGAGCCCGTCGAGCCGCCATTCGTTCATAAGAAAGCCGACGGTGCCCAGGTTCATGCCGAACACCGGCACGCTGCGCCGCGCCTCCAGCATCTGGTGCAGCGTCTGGAGCATGAAGCCGTCGCCGCCGAGCGCGATCACCATATCGGCCTGTTCGACCGGCACCCAGTCATAGAGGTTGGCCAGTTCCTCCGCCGCGATCCGCGCGGGATTGGTGGGCGACGCGACGAGCGCGCGCCGGATCGGGGCGCTCATCCGCCCGTCACGCTCATGTGGCGCGCGACGGCGGGCGCCGCCGCATCGATGCGGAAGTCATGGCGCGCGGGCTTTGCCGCCAGCGCGCCGTCGATCGCGGCGTCTAGCGCGTCCACGCCGCCGTTCCGCAGCGCCGCCTTCAGATCGACCCGATCCTCATGCCCCAGGCACATGTACAGATGCCCCTCGGTCGTCAGCCGGACGCGGTTGCACCCGTCGCAGAAATTCGCTGTCAGTGGAGAGATCAGGCCCAGCCGGGTCCCCCACGGCGTACGCCAGTAGCGCGCCGGCCCGCCGGTGCGGTGGCTGTCGCGTTCGAGCGCGACCGTCCGGGCCAGCCGATCCAAGACGCGGGTCAGCGGCACGAACCGATCGGTGCGGTCCTCGTCGATCGCGCCCAGCGGCATCGTCTCGATCAGCGACAAATCATGGCCCTGTTCGCCGCACCAGGCGAGCATGTCCGGGATTTCGTCCTCGTTCAGGCCGGCGAGCGCGACCATGTTGATCTTGACCGCGATGCCGGCGCGTTTCGCCGCGGCGATTCCGTCCAGCACCCGCGCCACGTCGCCGTGCCGCGTGATGAAGCGGAACGTGGCCGGGTCGCGGCTGTCGAGACTGACGTTGATCCGGCGGATGCCGGCGCCGCGCAGATCGGTCGCTGCGTCCGCGAGGCGCGTGCCGTTGGTCGTCATCGTCACTTCGTCGAGGCCACTACCGACGTGCCGGCCCAGCCGGCGCACCAGATCGATCGCGTCGCGCCGCACCAGCGGCTCGCCGCCCGACAGCCGAATCCGGCGTACGCCGCGTGCGATGAAGCGTTCGGCGATGATCGCGATCTCGTCGAGTGAAAGCAGCGCCGCGCGCGGCAGGAAGGTCATCGCCTCCGCCATGCAATAGCGGCAGCGCAGGTCGCAGCGATCGGTGACGGACACGCGCAGATAGCTGATCGCGCGACCGTGGCGGTCGATCAGGGGAAGGGCGCTCGCCATGGCAAGAGAGCTAGGCGGTTGCGCGCGCGGCAACAAGCCTTTGCGGATATACTGTCTTTCTTCATCGATTTGCCCGACAAGCCGCGGAGTGACCGAAGAGAGCGTTCGCCCGTTGTTCATCCTGTCGTTCCGCCAGCGCGACGAACTGGCGGAGGTCGCAGTGCGTGGCGGCTGGCGTCCGGTGGCGGCGCGGCGCGACGACGGGCTGGCGCGTCGGGTTGCGGCGAGCGGTGCCGCGGTGGTGGTGATCGATGCGCGTGGGGCGGTGGATGACGGGCTCGCGGCGACGCGCGCGATCGGCGAGCAGGTCGCCCGCGATCATCTGGCGCTGCTGGCGCTTGTGTCGCGCGGCGACGCGACGCGGCTTGGAGAGTTCCGTGCGTCCGGCGCGACGCACTTCCTGGCGAGCCCGATGCGGGAAATCGAACTGATCGAGGCGCTGCGCTTTGCCGAACTACATGCGGAGCGTGCCGGTGGTGGCGGGCGGGTCAGCGAAGCGCGGGCGGCCGAGCCGCTGGGTTGGCGATACGACCCCGTTCGGCGATCGTTGCAGATGAGCCCCAGCCTAGCGGCCCTGCTGGGCGTGGCGCCAGATGGCCGTCTCCGCGCGGCGCTTGCGCGCCTGCCCGCGGCCCAGCGTGAACAGCTCCGACAGGCAATCCGCAGGCTGAGCAATGAGGCCTCGACCGCCTTCGCGCACGAGATCGCCGGGCTCGGCCGGGTCGTTGCGCACCTTCAGCATGATCGTCGGACCGGTCGGATTCATGGTCTGATCGAACCGCTCGGCGACCCGCCCGACGCGGGCGCGGCGGTACGGGATCTGTTCCAGCGGCGCTCGCGCTCTATCGCGGCGCTTGCCCGCGAACTGCCGGGTGCCCTTGCGCGCGGCGAGATCGACGTGTTGTTCCAGCCGCAGGTGGAGATCGCAAGCGGGCGGATCGCCGGTGTCGAGGCGTTGGCGCGTTGGAACCATCCCCGGCTGGGCGAGGTCGGTGCCGAGGCTCTGCTGGCCGCGGCGGCGCACGGCGGGCGGAGCGGCGAACTGGCGACACATCTTCACCGCCGCGCGTTTGACGTCGCAGCGCACTGGCCGGCGCGCCTTGACGCGCTGCGCCTGTCGGTCAACGTCGGAGCGGAGGACGTCGCCGCGCCCGATTTCGTCGCAGCGATGCTCGAGCGGGTGGATGCCAGCGGTTTCTCCCGCGCTCGACTGACGGTCGAGATTACCGAAAGCGGGCTGATCGAAAATCTCGATGCCGCCGCCGCCACGCTCTCGGCGCTGCGCTTTGCGGGATTGCGCGTAGCGATCGATGATTTCGGCACAGGCTATTCCAGCCTGGCCTATCTCAACAGCCTGCCGGTCGATTATCTGAAGCTCGACAAGGCACTGACGGTGGGCATCGCCGGATCGCCGCGCGATCGTGTCGTCGTGCGCGGCGTGATCGACATGGCGCGGTCGCTGGGGATGGAAGTGATCGCGGAAGGAGTCGAGACGGCTGTGCAGCGCGATTTGCTTGCCAGCGAGGGGTGCCGATACTTCCAGGGGTATCTCTGCGCACCGCCGATCGATGGCGCCGCGCTGGTCGCGCTGGTAGATCAGGCGACCTGAACGCCCTCGTCCCCGCCGCCTTCGATCCGGGCGAGTGCATCGGCGGCGACGGCGGCGATCGCCGACATCCGATCGACCGCAATCGATGTGATCGGTTCCGCCACGCGCCAGTAGGCGCCCATCGCCATATGCGGCTCGCCATGCCCGACGGGGACCATCACCATCGAGCGGACGAATGTCGCGAGATAAGCATTTAGCGGAACGCGCTTGTCCTCAAGGATATTGGGGATGACGATCGGGGCACGCGCCTGAATCGCCATGCCGCTGATACAAACGCGGATCGGAAAGCGCTGACCGGCCCACAGTGGCGCCACCGCATCCTCGGTGACGTAAACAACCTCGTCGCCCTCTCGCTGCACGACGGTGATACCGTCCGCGCCGATGATCGGACGAACCATCTCTCGCAGGGTGGCGATCACGTCATCGACGCTGTCCGATTCGGCCAGGCGCGCACGAATGGCGTCGATCGGGGAAGGCGAAAAATCGCCGCTCTCCAGCGCCTTGGGAGTGTCGACCTTCCCCCGCCTTCCGAACCATCTTATCATTATCACACCCTACCCGAAACGGGTGTAACACGAAATTCGTTAAGGCAAACAATTCGTTGCTATCGTCGAAATGGCGCCATTTCGATAGTAAGCGATCAACCCGCCGCCTTCGCCAGGCCGCGCGAGAGCTGCAACGCGCCGTGCAGCCGGGCCTTGCCGTCGGCCCAGACGCGATTGATGACCAGCTTGCTGTCGGGACGCAGCTTCGCCACCTCGCCCAGTTTGCCGACATAGGCGAGCAGCCCGTCGAGGTTGGGGAAGCCGCCCTCATGGAAGCTGACCAGCGCGCCCTTCGGCCCGACGTCGAGCTTGGCGATGCATGCGCGCTTGGCGTTGAGCTTGATCTCCATGATGCGCAACAGGTTCTCGGTCTCGTCCGGCAGTGTGCCGAACCGGTCGATCATCTCGGCCGCGAACGCCTCCAGGCCCGCGGACGCGTCGATCTCGTTCAGGCGGCGGTAGAGCCCCATACGCAGGTCGAGATCGGGCACATAGGATTCCGGAATCAGGATCGGCGCATCGATGGTGATCTGCGGCGAGAAATCGTTCGGCCGCCGCAGCGTACCGCCCGCCTTGGCTTCCAGGATCGCCTCTTCCAGCATCGACTGATAGAGTTCGAAACCGACTTCCTTGATGTGGCCCGACTGTTCGTCGCCCAGCAGATTACCGGCGCCACGCTGATCGAGATCGTGGCTGGCGAGCTGGAATCCGGCGCCCAGTGATTCAAGGTCGCTGAGTACCTTCAGCCGCTTTTCCGCCGCGTCGGTCATCAGCCGCTCGGGCGGGGCGACCATATAGGCATAGGCGCGCGTCTTCGACCGCCCGACGCGGCCGCGCAGCTGGTAGAGCTGGGCGAGGCCAAAGCGGTCGGCCCGGTTGACGATCATCGTATTGGCGCTCGGGATATCGATGCCGCTTTCGATGATGCTGGTCGACACCAGCACCTCGAACTTCCTGTCGTAGAAGGCGGACATCCGTTCCTCGACCTCGCTCGGCGCCATCTGGCCGTGGGCGATGACATAGCGGACCTCGGGCACGCTCTCGCGCAGGAATTCCTCGATGTCGGGCAGGTCGGCGATGCGGGGCGTGACGAAGAAACTCTGCCCGCCGCGATAATGCTCGCGCAGCAGCGCCTCGCGCAGCACCACCGGGTCCCAGGGCATGACATAGGTGCGCACCGCCAGGCGATCGACCGGCGGGGTCTGGATCACCGATAGCTCACGCAGGCCCGACATCGCCATCTGGAGCGTGCGCGGGATCGGCGTGGCGGTGAGGGTGAGGACGTGTACGTCGGTCTTCAGCGCTTTCAGCCGTTCCTTGTGGGTTACGCCGAAGCGCTGTTCCTCATCGACGATGACGAGGCCGAGGCGCTTGAACTCGACTCCCTTGGCGAGGATCGCGTGCGTGCCGATCAGCACATCGATGGTTCCGTCAACGATGCCCTCCTTGGTCGCCTTCGCCTCGGCGGCGGGGACGAGGCGAGAGAGGCGGCCGACCCGGATCGGGAAGCCTTCGAACCGGCTGACGAAGTTCTGGAAATGCTGGCGCGCGAGCAGCGTCGTCGGGCAGACGATCGCCACCTGCATCCCCGCCATCGCCGCGACGAAGGCGGCACGCAGCGCGACCTCGGTCTTGCCGAAGCCGACGTCGCCGACGATCAGCCGGTCCATCGGCGATCCCTTCGCCAGATCGCCCAGCACATCGGCGATCGCGCGGTCCTGATCGTCAGTTTCCTCGTAGGGGAAGCGATCGACGAAGCTCGCGAAGCCCGATCCATCGGGTTCGGCGATGTCGGCCGGGCGCAACGCGCGTTCGGCAGCGGTTGCGATCAATTCACCGGCGATCTCGCGAATGCGTTCCTTCATCCGCGACTTGCGTCGCTGCCACGCCTCGCCGCCCAATTTGTCGAGGCTGGCGCCGTCCTCGCCCGATCCGTAGCGGCTGAGGACCTCGAGGTTCTCGACCGGAACGTAGAGCTTGTCGCCGCCGAGATAGGTCAGCGCGACGCAATCGTGCGGCGACTTGCCGACGGGGATCGACGTCAGCCCCTCATATCGTCCGATGCCGTGATCGACGTGGACGACAAGGTCGCCGGGCGAGAGGGTCGCGAGTTCGGCGAGGAAGGCATCGGCCGACTTGCGGCGCTTGGCGCGGCGGACCAGGCGATCGCCGAGCATATCCTGTTCGGTGAGCAGCGCGACGCCGGGCGCGGAGAAGCCGTGATCGAGTGGCAGGACGATCAGCGCGGTGCCGCTGTCGACGACGCCCTGCGCCTGTTGCCACGTATCGACCAGGCGCGCGCCGGCCAGGCCGTGATCCTCAAGAAGCCCCTTCAACCGCTCGCGCGATCCGGTCGAATAGCTGGCGAGGATGCGTTTGCCCTTCGCCTTTTTGAGGTGCGCGACGACCGCTTCGTAGACGTTGGCACCGCTCGCTCGCTCGGGCGCGAAATCGCGCGGGCCATCGACGCCGAATTCGAGGACGGCCGCACTCTCCGGCTCGTGGAACGGCGTCGCGACATGGGCGGGGGCTTCGTCGAGCCGCGCGGCCCATTCCTCCGGTGCCAGATAGAGCGACTTGGTCGGCAGCGGTCGATAGCTGCCCGGTGCCGCGCCGGACGCCTTCAGCCGGTTCGCGTGATAGTCCGCGATCGATTCGAAGCGGCCTTCCGCTGCACCGGCGACACCGGCATCGCGGACGACGACCATGTCGCCGGGCAGATGATCGAACAGTGTCTCCAGCCGCTCCTCGAACAGGGGCAGCCAATGTTCCATACCGGCCAGCCGCCGGCCGTCGCTGACCGCCTGGTACAGCGGATCGCCGGTCGCGGTCGCGCCGAACGTCTCGCGATAGCGGGCACGGAAGCGCTTGACGCTCTCCTCGTCGAGCAGCGCTTCCGATGCCGGAAGCAGCGTGAAGCCCTTGACGCTGCCCGTCGTCCGCTGGTCGGCGGGGTCGAAGGTACGGACGATCTCGATCTCGTCGCCGAAGAAATCGAGCCGCAGCGCCGCCTCGGCGCCACTGGGGAAGAGGTCGACAAGACTGCCGCGCACCGCGAACTCGCCCGCGTCGGCAACCGATTCGGTACGGACATAGCCGTTCGCCTGGAGCAGTGCGGACAGCTTCTCGCGGCTGATCCGCTCACCCGGCGCGAGATGGGCGACGAGGCTGCGGATGCGGAACGGGGTGAGCGTGCGCTGGCTCGCGGCGTTGGCGGTGGTGATGAGCAGGCGCGGACCTGCCGCCTTCTGCTGGAGCACGTGGAGTGTCGCAAGTCGCTCCGCCATCACCCGCAGCGTGGGGCTGGCGCGGTCGTAGGGCAGGCAATCCCACGCCGGGAAAGCGATCACCTGCACTTCCGGTGCAAAGAAGCGCGCGGTCGATTCGATGGCGCGCATCGCCGCTTCGTCGGGGGCGATGAAGCAGGCACCGGCGCTCGCCGCGCGCGCGAGGTCGGCAAGCAGCACGGGCAGGAAGCCGGTCGCGACGCCGGCGAGCGTCAGGGGGCTGGAGGCGGAGAGAATCCTTGAAAGGTCAGGCATCGGGTCTCAACTGAAGCCCTCTTCCCGTCGGGGAGAGGGTTTGGGAGAGGGAAGGTGTCTCACGGAGAACGGGCCTGCGACGAGGCCCCTTTCCAAACCCTCTTGCGCGGCGGGGAGGGGGCTATCGGCTAATCGGAACGTAGGTCAGCGTCTTGAGGTCCGTCATCATCGGTCCCCGCCAGCGCGCGGGCACCTCGGCGGCGCCCATCGCCCAGGCCATGATATCGACATCCTGTTCCTCCAGGAACGCCTCGAACCAGTCGATCTGCGTATCGGACCAGCCGGCCGCATGCGCATCGAAGAAGCCGCCGACCATCAGGTCCGCTTCCTTGGTGCCGCGGTGCCAGCTGCGGAAGCGCAGGCGTTTCAGTCTCGTCTGGCGATCCAAGAGCTCGTCTCCACGCACGATCGGCCGGCGGCGCTTTCGAACGCCGTCGGCTTGGGCTAGCGGGGGAGATAGCCATGCGCCCCGCCATCCTCAACCCGCTGTTCGCCGAAGTCACCGCGCTGAAGGGTGTCGGGCCCGGACTGGCGAAGCCGCTGGACCGGCTTGGGCTGGCGCGGGTCGTGGACGTCGCGTTCCATTTGCCGACCGGCTTCGTCGATCGCCTGCCGCGCGATGAACTCGACGCGGCCGATGCCGGGCGCGTGATCGCGATCACGTTGACGCCGGTGCAGTACCGGATGAGCGGCGGGCCGCGCAGCCCGGCGCGGGTGCAGGCGGTCGATGCGCGAGGCAATCACGTCAGCCTCACTTACTTCGGCGGATCGTCGGGCTGGGTGAAGAAGCTGCTGCCGCTGAACGAGCCGCGCCGCGTGTCGGGCAGGCTGGAGCAATATGGGCAGGAATTGCAGATCGTCCATCCCGACTATGCCGTGCCGCTCGACGAGGCGCCGGAGGGGAGCGGGCGGGAGGCGATCTATCCGTTGTCCGAAGGGGTGACGTCGAAGCGGCTGGCGGCGCTGGTGGCGCAGGCGGTCGAGCGGGCGCCCGACCTGCCCGAATGGATCGAGCCGAGCGTCAAGGCGAAGGCCGGCTGGCCGGACTGGCGGGCGGCGCTGGCCGGTATCCACGCCGATCCGTCCGACGCCGGGGCGCGGGCGCGGCTGGCGTATGACGAGGTGTTCGCCAATCAGCTCGCGCTGCTGCTGGTGCGGGGCGAGGCGCGGGCCAAGCGGGGACGGGCGCTGGCCGGCGATGGGCGGCTGCGCGGGCGTCTGAACCTGCCCTATGCGCCGACCGGAGCGCAGGCGCGGACCATCGCCGAGATCGAGGGCGACATGGCGCAGAGCCGGCCGATGCTGCGGTTGCTGCAGGGCGACGTCGGATCGGGCAAGACGCTGGTCGCGCTCAACGCGCTGCTCATCGCGGTGGAGGCCGGGGCGCAGGGCGCGCTGCTGGCGCCGACCGAAATCCTCGCGAGGCAGCATTTCGAGACACTGTCCCGCCAACTGGCGGGGATCGCGACGGTCGCCATCCTGACCGGGCGGGACAAGGGGCGGGTCCGCGAATCGACGCTGATGGGGCTGGCGTCGGGGGAGATCGACATCCTGATCGGCACCCATGCGATCTTTCAGCAGGGGGTGGCGTACCGCGACCTTGGGCTGGCGGTGGTCGACGAGCAGCACCGCTTCGGCGTCGCCCAACGGATGATGCTGCAGGCCAAGGCGGAACGGCCGCCGCACCTGCTGGTGATGACCGCGACGCCGATCCCGCGCACGCTGACGCTGGCCAACTACGGCGAGATGGACGTCAGCCGGCTGGACGAGATGCCGCCGGGGCGGGAGCCGATCGAGACGCGGGTGATCGCCGAGGACCGGCTGGACGAGGTAGTTGACGGGCTGGCCCGGCATCTGTCGGGGGGCGGGCAGGCCTATTGGGTGTGCCCGCTGGTCGAGGAGAGCGAGAAATCGGACCTCGCCGCCGCCGAGGCGCGGGCGGAGGCGCTGCGGGGGCGATTCGGTGACCGCGTCGCGCTGGTCCACGGGCGGATGAAGGGGCCGGACAAGGACGCCGAGATGGCGCGTTTCGCCAGCGGACGGGCGGGCGTGCTGGTGGCGACGACGGTGATCGAGGTGGGCGTCGACGTGCTCAACGCCACGCTGATCGTCATCGAGCATGCCGACCGGTTCGGGCTGGCCCAGCTGCACCAGCTGCGCGGGCGGGTGGGGCGCGGCGGGGGGCGATCGGTGTGCCTGCTGCTGCGCGGCAGCCATCTGAGCGAGACGGCGCGCGCGAGGCTGGCGCTGATGCGCGAGACCAACGACGGTTTCCGCATCGCGGAGGAGGATCTGCGGCTGCGCGGCGCCGGGGAACTGCTGGGCACGCGCCAGTCGGGCGAGCAGGGTTTTCGGCTGGCGACACCCGAGATGATTGGCGAGCTGCTGCCGCAGGCCAATGCCGACGCGCGGCTGCTGGTCGACCGCGACGGCGGGCTCAGCGGCGAACGCGGACAGGCGGCGCGCACCGCGCTCTATCTGTTCGAGCGCGACGCGGCGGCGGGATTGCTGCGATCCGGGTGACCGCGGTGTGAAAGAGCCTGACGGTCATCCAGCAGGCGAATTCCAACTTTGCAAGCCTCAGCGCAGCAGCGCGGCGAGCAGTTCGTAATAGGGTGCCAGGCCGACCATGCGGTCGAACTGACAGCCGATCCGCCCGCCGAGCGACCAGCGGACACGGGCCGGTGTTGCCCCGACGCCGGGCAGGGCGATGCGGACCGCGTCGCCCTCCGCCAGCACCGCCTCGCAGCGGGCCATGAAGCCGTGCGGCGAGATGTTGACCACCACGACGGCCAGGCTGCGGCCGTCGGCGAGCGTCAGGCGGGTGCGGTGGTGCACCTCCTCGCGGGTCACATCGCGTTCGTCGCGATACGCCAGATTTCCGTACGCCATCCCCCCGTTCTGTCAGCGAGACGTAAATTTTGCTGGCAGTAAAGGTGCTTAACGCGCCCTATGCCACGTCAGGCTGGGCGGACGATGCCGTGATGCTTCTTGCCGGCGGAAACGCGGATCTCTCCCGTTACCGGCACCACCAGCGCCTCGTCGCTCACCTTCTCGCCGTCCACCCGCGCGCCGCCGCCGGCGATCAGGCGCCGCGCCTCGCCTTTCGATTTTGCGAATCCCAGGCCGATCAGCGCATCGACGATCGCGATCGACCCGCCGGCGACGGTGATTGTCGGCAGCGCGGCACCGCTGGAGCCTTCCTCGAAGGTCCGCCGCGCGGTCTCGGCGGCCTCCTCGGCGGCGGCGCGGCCGCGGCACATCGCCGTCGCTTCCGTCGCCAGCAGCTTCTTCGCCTCGTTGATCTCGGCGCCTTCAAGCTGCTCCAGCCGCGTGATCTCATCGAGCGGCATATCGGTGAACAGGCGCAGGAAACGGCCGACGTCGCGGTCGTCGGTGTTGCGCCAGAACTGCCAGTAATCGAAATGCGGCAACTGATCCTCGTGCAGCCAGACGGCGCCGGCCATCGTCTTGCCCATCTTGCCGCCGTCGGCCGTGGTGATGAGCGGGGTGGTGACGCCGAACACCTCTCGCCCGTCCATCCGCCGTGTGAGCTCGATCCCGTTGACGATATTCCCCCACTGGTCGCTGCCGCCCATCTGGAGGCGGCAACCATGGCGGTTCGCCAGTTCGCGGAAGTCGTACGCCTGGAGGATCATGTAGTTGAATTCGAGGAACGACAGCGATTGTTCGCGGTCGAGCCGCAGCTTGACCGAATCGAAGCTGAGCATGCGATTGACGCTGAAATGCTGGCCGACCTCGCGCAGGAACGGGATATATTCGAGCGCGTCGAGCCATTCGGCATTGTCGAGCATAACCGCGTCGCTCGGCCCGTCGCCGAACGTCAGGAAGCGTTCGAAGATGCGGCGGATCGAGGCGACGTTTTCCGCCAGCCGCTCGACCGTGAGCATCTGGCGCGATTCCTCCTTGAACGACGGGTCGCCGATCTTGCCCGTGCCGCCGCCCATCAGCACGATCGGCTTGTGGCCGGCCTGCTGGAGCCGGCGCAGCAGCATGATCTGGACGAGGCTGCCGACGTGGAGCGACGGCGCGGTCGGATCGAAGCCGATATAGCCCGGCACCACCGCCTTCGTCGCGAGCGCATCGAGCGCCGCCGCGTCTGTCGTCTGGTGGATGTAGCCGCGTTCCGACAGGGTGCGCAGCAGGCTGGACTGGAAAGTCTGATCGGTCATGACGCAGGGGCGCTTATCGCCAAAAGCCGCGCGCGTCACCGGGGCGCGGTGCTGCGGTTGGCGGCAAAGGTGACGCGAACGCGGTCAATTCGTCAGCCTTTGTCACTTTTGCCCCTTTCGCCCGGCCAGCATCGGATCAGCCAAGCATCTGAAATCCAACATTGGAAGGGGTTTCGCCTGCGCATTTCCGTTTCTTCGTTCGCCCTGAGCTTGTCGAAGGGCTGTCCTTTCTTCTACCCGATTGGCGAGGAGAAGGACGGTGCTTCGACAGGCTCAGCACGAACGGGACAGGATGGTCCGTGATCTCCGGTGTCATCCCGACACGCCCGCGACCGTGGTTTCGGCGGTGCAGGTGGAGATATGGCATTGTTCGCATGATGTGATGCTTGTCTATCGGGTGAAGCCGGCCAGAACCCTGACGCTTCCCGACCATGCGCCAGGGCGAGCCGATGATCTGTGGACGACCACATGCTTCGAGTTGTTTGCGAAGGAAAAGGGCGCGGCGGGTTATCGCGAGTTCAATTTTGCGCCGGCTGGCGCCTGGGCGGCCTATGCGTTCAGCGACTGGCGAAGGGGGATGCTGCCTCTCGATCTCGACCGTGACCCGCATATAGTCGATTGCCGGCTCGACGATCGCGCCGGCATCTATCCGGCCAGCTATGAGCTTGATGTCTTGCTCGGCCCAGGAATCATCGAGGCCGGCATGAAACTCGCCCTGTCCGCGGTGATCGAGGAAACCGACGGCACCAAATCCTATTGGGCGCTCAAGCACCCGCCCGGAAAGCCTGATTTCCATCATCCCGATTGCTTTGCGCTCGAACTCCCGGCACTCGGAACCTCATGAAATTCGGCATTGATGCGCTGCTGTCCGATCCCGACCTGCTCGGCCGCCTGAAGGGGCGGCGGGTGGCGTTGCTGGCGCATCCGGCATCGGTGACGGCGGACCTGACCCACAGCCTCGACGCGCTGGCGGCGGCGGGCGTCAACGTGACGGCGGCGTTCGGGCCGCAGCACGGCCTACGCGGCGACAAGCAGGACAATATGGTGGAGTCGCCGGATTTCGACGACCCGGTGCACGGCGTCCCCGTCTTCTCGCTCTATGGCGAGGTGCGTCGCCCTACGGGTCAGTCGATGCATACCTTCGACGTGGTACTGATTGACCTGCAGGATCTGGGGTGTCGCATCTACACCTTTATCACCACCCTGCTCTACATGCTGGAAGCGGCGGCGGAGCATGGCAAGGAAGTCTGGGTGCTCGACCGGCCCAATCCCGCCGGCCGCCCGGTCGAGGGGCTGACGCTGTTGCCGGGCTGGGAGAGCTTCGTTGGCGCGGGGCCGATGCCGATGCGGCACGGGATGACGCTGGGCGAACTGGGCCACTGGTTCGTCGACCATTTCAAGCTGGACGTCGCGTATCGCGTGGTGGCGATGGAGGGGTATGAGCCCGATGCCGCGCCGGGCTTCGGCTGGCCGGCGGATCGGGTGTGGATCAATCCGAGCCCGAACGCCGCCAACCTCAACATGGCGCGGGCCTATGCCGG
Organism: Sphingomonas sp.; assembly: GCF_035910975.1. GTDB lineage: Bacteria > Pseudomonadota > Alphaproteobacteria > Sphingomonadales > Sphingomonadaceae > Sphingomonas. Next base: position 666,162 of record NZ_JAMHWM010000029.1, on the reverse strand, counting down.
CACGGTGATGCTGGAGGGAACGACTCTCAGCGAAGGGCGGGGCACGACCCGGCCGCTGGAACTGTTCGGCGCGCCCGATATCGACGCGCGGGCGGTTCTGGCGGAGATGCGGCGGTCGGCGTCCGACTGGCTGGCGGGATGCGCGCTGCGCGAGATCAGTTTCGAGCCGACCTTCCACAAGCATGTCCACCAGCTGTGCGGCGGGCTGCACATCCATGCCGAGGGGCCGTTCTACGACCATTTCGCCTTCCGTCCGTGGCGGCTTCAGGCGCTGGCGTTCAAGGCGGTGCGGACGGTGCATGGCGATTACCCGCTGTGGCGCGATTTCCCGTATGAATATGAGTTCGGCAAGCTCGCGATCGACGTCATCAACGGCGGGCCTGCCCTGCGCGAATGGGTCGATGACGCGGCCGCGGAGCCGGGCGATCTCGACGCGCGGGCGCAGGCCGACGAGGCGGCGTGGCGCGAGGTGCGTGCGCCGCACCTGATCTACTGATGCTCGCCGGGCTGATCTTCGCGACCGAGGACGCCGAGGATCGCGGCGATGCGCTGGCGGCGACGCTGCCGTTCGGGGGCGCGACGTTGATCGAATATCAGGCGCGGTTGCTGGTGGCGGTCGGCGCGAGCCACCTGCTGGTGGCGGTGGCGCGGGTGACGCCGGCGTTGCTAGGCGCAGTCAGCCGGATCGCGGGGCGCGGCGTTACCGTCGATGTGGTGCGATCGGCCGAGGAGGCGGCGGCCAAGGTCCATCCGCTGGCCGAGGTGATCGTGATCGCCGACGCGCTGGTGACGACCGACGCGGTCATCGAATGGATCGCGTCGGAAAGCCATGAGGCGCTGCTGGTCGCGCGTGACGGCGAGCCCGGCGGCGGGATCGAGCGGGTCGACAATTCGCATAGCTGGGCGGGGCTGGCGCGGGTGCCGGCCGCGCGTCTGCGCGAAGTGGCGGACATGCCCGCGGACTATGATTTCCAGTCCGCGCTGTTGCGTCAGACGGCGGGCGCGGGGGCGATCCAGCTGCTGCTGCCGCCTGCGACCGGCCGCACGCGGCACGGGGTGGAGCGCAATTCGGCGGCGCTGCTGCGGCGGTCGAAATCGGTGCTGGCCGCGCTGGGCGACCGGCGGACGGCGTGGACCGACCGCTTCCTGTTCACGCCGATCACCGGCTGGAGCCTGCCGCATCTGGTATCGCGCGGGGTGCCGGCCTGGGCGGTGACGATGACCGGCGCGGTGGCGGCGGCGGGCGCGGTGGCGCTGTTCGCGGTGATGCAGCCGGCGGCGGGGCTGGCGGCGTCGCTGCTGGGCATCGCGGCGCTTTCGACCGGATCGATGCTCAGCTGGCTGCGGGGCGAGGACGGGCTGGCGCGCACGCAGGAACGGGTGGTGTGGGGTGTCGCGGGACTCGTCACGCTGCTGACCGGCGCGGTGGCGACGCATACCGGTGGAGACTGGTCGGGCGCGGTGCTGGCGGTCGTGACGATCGCGCTGGCGGCGCTGCTCGAACGGGTGCCGACGGCGAAGCGGCGCTGGTGGTCGACCCCGGCGGCGGGCCCGCTGGTCCTGCTGCCCTTCGCGATCGCGGGGCAGATGACGGCGGGGCTGGCGCTCGTCGCGCTCTATGCGCTGGCGTCGCTGGCCGCGGCGATCGAAGCGAGCCGCGAAAAGGCTTAGGGACGTTTTAACGACGCTTGCGCTAGGGCGAGGCCATGTCGGATCGTTCCGCAATGCCCGGATCGCTGGACGCGGAGGCGCGCGCGCTGCTCGCGCGGGCCGACGCGGCTGCGCTTCGCGCGCGTGTCGCGCTGGCGACCGCGATCGACGACATGTTCCTGCCCGAGGCCGAACGGCTCGACAATCGCACCCGCGCGGCGCTGGGCGCGACGATCGCGGCGATGGCGGGCGGGATCGAGGGGGAATTGGTCGAGCGCGCCGGGCGGATGCTGGCGGCGCGCGGGGCCGGGGTGCCGGCGGGCGCTCTGGCGGGTGGTGCGCCGCTGGTCGAGCGGCTGGCAAGCGCGGGCCTGTTGCACGATGCCGATTTCGTCGGCGAGTGCCTGGCGCGGGTGCGGCTGGAACTGCTGGCTGCGGCGATGCCGGGCGAGGCGACCGAGGGCGAAATCCCGAGCGTGCTGGCGCGGCTGGCGCAAAGCTCTGACCGCGTCGTCGCGAGTGCGGCGGCGGGGGTGATGATCGGCGAGAGCCAGCGGCGCGGCGTGGCGGAGAGCGGGGCGCTGGTTGGCACTGGCCTGCCCGCGGGATTGCATGCGCGATTGCTGTGGTGGGTCGCGGCGGCGCTGCGCGAGCGCGCGGCGGCGGTCGCGCCCGACCAAATCGCGGCGATCGATCGCGCGATCACGGAGGCTGCGCTGCGCAACCTGGCCGCGCATGACGAGGGCGATCGGCTCGAATCGGTGGCGATGCGGCTGGCCGCCGCGATCGAGGCCGAGGAACAGGAACTGCCCGCGCTGCTCGACGAGATGCTGCGCGACCGGCGGCTGGTGATGATTGCGGCGTTCGTCGCGCACGCGCTGGGCACGTCCTTTGATCTCGCACGCGAATTGCTGACCGATGCGGCGCGCGACCGGCTGTGGCTGGTGCTGCGCGCGCTCGACGTGCCGCGCGACGTGATGGCGCGGATCGGATACCAGTTGAGCGAGGCCGACCCGCGCTGCGATGCCGATGGCTTTGCCGACACGCTCGACGTGGCGATGGCGGTCGATGCGGAGACGGCGCGGATCGCGGTCGAGCCGCTGCGCCTGCACCCCGGCTATCGCGCCGCGGTGGTGGCGCTCGGCGCGGCGGGGCCGCTTCGGTGACCGCGCTCGACCATCTGCTTCATCCCGTGACCGCGCGCACCGACCTGCACGACCGGCTGGTCGATGCCGATCCGCGCCTGCGCGACCTGATCGCCCGCGCCGGCGGAGGCGCGGGGCAGGAGGTGCCGATCCCGGCGATCGCCGGCGTGGTGCGGCTCGCGCGGCGGCTGGGCATCGCCATCGCGCGCGAGATCGTGGTGGCGGACGGCGAGGACGACCTGGAACTCGATATCCGCGCCGAGCCCGACGACGGCGGCGTGACGATCCTGGCCGGCGGCTGGCGGGCGCGGACGCCGTGGCGCGGTGCGGGCGAGGCGCGCGATTTCCTGGCGAGCGAGGCCGACTGGCTGTGGGAAAGCGACGCGGCGCTGCGCTTCACGCACATCAGCCCCTATGCCGGCACCCGCTGGGGCTTCGACGCGGCCGCGATGCTGGGCCAGCCGATCGTCCGGCTGTTCGCGCTGGCCGAGGATGGAGAAGGCGGCTTCCCGATCCTGGGCGCCGTCGCGGCGCAGATGCGGTTCGACCGGCAGGACGCCGAATTGCGCGGCACCGGGCGGCGGGCGCGGCTGATCGCCGATCCGCGCGTCGATGCGCGAGGGCGGTTCGCGGGCTTCACCGGGGCGGTGCGGATGCTCGACGTGGAGGCGTCCGATCCGCCGCCGCTTGCCCCGCCGATCTTCGCCGCCGGTTTCGGCGAGCGGATCGAACGGTCGCTGCGCGGCCCGCTGGAACGGATCATCGCCAACGCCGGCAGCATGGGCGCACAGGTGGAAGGCCCGCTGTCCGACAACTACGTCGGCTATGCCGCCGACATTGCCAGCGCGGGACGGCACCTGCTGGGGATGATCGACGATCTGGTCGACCTGGAGGCGATCGAGCGGCCCGACTTCGTGATCGCGACCGAGACGGTCGATGTGGCCGAACTTGCGCGCCGCGCGGCGGGGCTGCTGTCGGTCCGCGCGAACGAGGGCGATGTGCGGATCGAGCGTCCGGGCCCGGACGAGATGCTGGCGGCGACCGGCGAGTATCGCCGGGTGCTGCAGATTCTGGTCAACCTGATTGGCAACGCCGTACGCTATTCGCCGCCCGGCGCGACTGTGGGCGTGCAGACCGGGCACGGCGCCGACACGGTGATGGTGACCGTCACCGATCACGGCAAGGGCATAGCGGCGGCCGACCAGGCGATGATCTTCGACAAGTTCGGCCGCGTCGATCCCGCCGAGCCGGGCGGCAGCGGCCTCGGCCTCTACATCTCGCGCCGCCTGGCGCGGGCGATGGGCGGCGATATCACGGTGGAGAGCACCCCCGGCGAGGGCGCGCGCTTCACGCTGGCGCTAGCGACGGACCCGGCGCGCCACCAGGACTAGCACCAGCCCGGCGACCGCGGTGATCGAGCCGCGCGTCGCCCATGCGGGCTGGTCGATCATCAGGCTCGATTCGGGCCAGCGCGCATAGCCGAGCGCCTGGCCGATCCACAGCATCCCCATCGCCGTCATCAGCAGCCCGACGACGAGGAGGATACCGCGCAGCGTCATGTCAGCGCTGGCCGATCGGCAAATAGGAGCGCTCGGTCGGGCCGGTGTAGAGCTGACGCGGACGACCGATCTTCTGTTCGGGATCGGAGATCATCTCGTTCCACTGCGCGACCCAGCCGACGGTGCGGGCGAGCGCGAACAGCACGGTGAACATCGTCGTCGGGAAACCAATCGCCGACAGGATGACGCCCGAATAGAAATCGACGTTGGGGAACAGCTTCTTCTCGACGAAATAATCGTCCTTGAGCGCGATTTCCTCGAGCCGCAGCGCGGTCTCGAACAGGGGATCATCGACCTTCAGCGCGTCGAACACCTCGCGCACTGTCTTCTGCATCACCGTCGCGCGGGGATCGTAGTTCTTGTACACGCGGTGGCCGAAGCCCATCAGGCGGAACGGATCGTTCTTGTCCTTCGCGCGCGCGACATATTCCGGGATCTTGTCTGGCGTGCCGATCTCGCGGAGCATGTTGAGCGCGGCTTCGTTGGCGCCGCCGTGCGCGGGCCCCCACAGGCAGGCGATGCCCGCCGCGATGCAGGCGAACGGGTTCGCGCCCGACGATCCGGCCAGGCGGACGGTCGACGTCGAGGCGTTCTGTTCGTGATCGGCGTGGAGGATGAAGATTCGGTCCATCGCGCGTTCGACCGCCGGGTTCACCTCATATTCCTCGGCCGGGACGCCGAACGTCATGCGCAGGAAGTTGCCGGTGTAGGAGAGGTCGTTCTTCGGATAGACGAATGGCTGTCCGACGCTGTACTTGTACGCCATCGCCGCGATCGTCGGCATTTTGGCGATCAGACGGTGCGACGCGATCATCCGCTGGTGCGGATCGGTGATGTCGGTCGAGTCGTGATAGAAGGCGCTGAGCGCACCCACCACGCCGCACATGATTGCCATCGGGTGCGCGTCGCGACGGAAGCCGCGGTAAAAGGTCGCCAGCTGTTCGTGCAGCATGGTGTGGCGGCTGATCGTGTAGGTGAACTTGTCGAGTTCCTGCCTGTTGGGCAGTTCGCCGTTGAGCAGCAGGTAGCTGACTTCCATGAACGACGAATGTTCGGCGAGTTCGCCGATCGGGTAGCCGCGGTGGAGCAGCACGCCCTGATCGCCGTCGATATAGGTCAGGGACGATTCGCATGACGCCGTGCTGGTGAAGCCGGGATCGTAGGTGAACATCCCCGTCTTCGCGTATAGCTTGCGGATGTCGACCACGTCAGGGCCGACGGTGCCCGACAGGACGGGATAGTCGCCGTCGCCGATCTTGAGGCTGGTGTCGGTCATGTCGTGTCCCCTTCGTCGTTGCGGCCGCACGCGAGCCGGGCGGCTCAGGCCATCTGGTCTGCGATCCGGCCCAGGCTCTCTTCGCGCCCGAGCAGGTCGAGCACGTCGAAGATGCCGGGCGAGGTCTTGCGGCCGACGAGCGCGGCGCGCAGCGGCTGGGCCACCGCGCCGAGCTTCACTCCTGCTGCCTCGGCGACCTCGCGGACCGCCGTTTCGAGCGCCTCCGTATCCCAGCTTTCGACCGCGTCAAGCGCGGCGTGCAGCTTCGTCAGGAGCGCCCGTGCGTCGCCCTCTAGCAGAGCCTTTGCAGCCTCGTCCAATTCCAGTGGGCGAGTGCGAAACAAGAAGGCCGCGCCGTCGGCGAGTTCGAGGATGTTGGCCGCGCGCGGCTTGAGCGAGGCCATGCTGCGGCGCAGAAGATCACGCCGCTCGACCGAAAGCTCAAAGCCGAGTCGCGGGGCGACGAGATCGCCGAGACGGGCGTCGTCGGCGGAACGGATGTAATGACCGTTCAGGTTCTCCAGCTTCTTGGCATCGAACCGTGCTGGTGATTTTCCGACACCGTCGAGGTCGAACCAGTCGATGGCCTGTTCGCGCGAGATGATCTCGTCGTCGCCGTGGCCCCAGCCGAGGCGGAGCAGATAGTTGAACAATGCCTCCGGCAGGATGCCGAGTTCGTCGCGGTAGGCATCGACGCCCAGCGCGCCGTGGCGCTTCGACAGCTTGCCGCCGTCGCCGCCGTGGATCAGCGGGATATGGGCGTAGACCGGTTCCGGCCAGCCCATCGCACGGATGATCGAGAGCTGGCGGAAGGCGTTGTTGAGGTGATCGTCGCCGCGAATGACGTGGGTGACGCCCATATCGTGATCGTCGACGACCACCGCGAGCATGTAGGTCGGCGTGCCGTCCGAACGCAGCAGCACCATGTCGTCGAGTTCGGCATTGGCGACGGTGACGCGGCCCTGCACCAGATCGTCGATCGCGGTCTCGCCATCGCGCTCCGCCTTGATGCGGACGACGAAGGGCTGGCCTTCGGGCGCGGTGGCCGGATCGGCGTCGCGCCACGGCGAATTCAGGCGGAACGGCCGGCGCTCGGCTTCGGCGGCGGCGCGGGCGGCGGCGAGGTCTTCCTGCGTCATGTAGCAGCGGTACGCATTGCCGCGGGCGAGCAGTTTCTCGACCACCTCGGCATGGCGCGCGACGCGGGTCGACTGGAATACCGGCTCCTCGTCCCAGTCGAGGCCGAGCCACGACAGGCCGTCGAAGATCACGTCGATCGCTTCCTTCGTCGATCGCGCCTTGTCGGTATCCTCGATGCGCAGCAGCGCCTTGCCGCCATGATGGCGCGCGTAGAGCCACGAGAACATGCCGGTGCGGGCGTTGCCGATGTGGAGATAGCCGGTCGGCGACGGCGCGAAGCGGGTGACCACGGGGCGGCCGGGTAGGCCGCCGGAAGAGGATGTTGCGCCCAAGCGACGATGCTCCCAAGGTTCGGACGTGATGGCCAATCCAGCCGCCGCGCGCCCTAGCACTCTCGCCCGGTGGCTTCAAACGCCGGGCCCGTGGCGTGTCCCTTCACTCGAGCCATGGCTGGAGGCGGAGCGGGACCAGCTCGTCCTTTGGCTGCCCGTCGCGCTGGGGGTGGGGATCGCGGCGTGGTTCGTGTTGCCCGACCGGGCTGCGTGGATCGGATGGATGCTGGCGAGCGGCGGGCTGGCCGTGGCGGGGCTGGTGCTGCCGCTGGGCGGCCGGACCGGGCGCGTGCTGACGACCGGTGGCGCGATGATGGTGCTCGGCTGCGCACTGATCTGGTGGCGGGCCGACGCGGCGAGCGCGCCGGTGCTGGCGCGGCCGGCGGTGGTGGCGTTCACCGCGAAGGTGGAGCGGATCGAGCCGTTGCCGGCACGGCAGATCGTCCGGCTGCGGCTGGCGCCGGTCGCCGCGAACGGTCTGCCGCCGCGCGTGCGGGTCAACCTGGCGGAGCGCGACGTGCCCGCCGGACTGACGCGCGGCGCGACGATCAGGCTGCGTGCGCGGTTGATGCCGCCGCCGGGTGCATCGGTGCCCGGCGCCTATGATTATGCGCGGATCGCGTGGTTCGGCGGGATCGGCGCGACGGGCCGCGGCTTCGCGCCGGTCGAGATGGTCGGCGGCGGCGAGGCGGCGGGGCGCGACCTGCGCGCGCGGCTTTCGCGGCACATCCAGGCGCGGGTCGAAGGCGCGGGCGGCGCGGTGGCGGCGAGCCTGGCGACCGGAGACCAGGGCGGCATCCCCGAAGCGGACGCCGAGGCGATGCGCCGGTCGGGGCTGGCGCACCTGCTGTCCGTCAGCGGGCTGCACATCACCGCGGTGGTCGGCGCGACGATGCTGGTGGTGTTGCGGCTGCTGGCGCTCAGCCCGTGGATGGCGCTCAACCTGCGGTTGCCGGTGATCGCAGCCGGCGTCGCGGCGGTTGTGGCGGTGGCGTATACGTTGCTGACCGGCAGCGAGGTGCCGACGGTGCGATCGTGCATCGCCGCGCTGCTGGTGCTGGCGGCGCTGGTGCTGGGTCGCGAGGCGATCACGCTGCGGCTGGTCGCGACCGGGGCGCTCGTCGTGCTGCTGCTGTGGCCCGAGGCGATCGTGGGGGCGAGCTTCCAGCTTTCGTTTGCCGCCGTCACCGCGATCGTCGCGCTGCACGAGGGCGGCCGGGTGCGCGGCTGGTTCGCGCCGCGCGACGAGGGGTGGGGCTGGCGGTTCGGGCGGGGTGTGCTGGCGCTGCTGCTGACGGGATTGGCGGTCGAGCTGGTGCTGATGCCGATCGGGCTGTTCCATTTCCACAAGGCCGGTTTGTACGGCGCGCTCGCCAACATCGTCGCGATCCCGCTGACGACCTTTGTGGTGATGCCGCTGGAGGCGGTGGCGCTGTTGCTCGACCTGGCGGGCGCGGGGGCGCCCGTGTGGTGGCTGTGCGCGCGGTCGCTCGACCTGCTGCTGTGGATCGCGCATGCGACCGCCAGCGCGCCGGGATCGGTCGCGATGCTGCCGGCGATGCCGCGCGCGGCGTTCGGGCTGATGGTGGGGGGCGGGCTCTGGTTCCTGCTGTGGCGCACCCGCGTGCGCTGGGCGGGCGTGGCGCCGTTCGCGGCGGGCGCGGCGTGGGCGCTGGCCACTCCGGCGCCGGACCTGATCGTGACAGGCGATGGCCGCCACCTGGCGCTGCGCACCGACGGCGGCGCACTGGCGCTGTTGCGTGAGCGGGCGGGCGATTATGTGCGCGACATGCTGGCAGAGGGTGGCGGCGAGGACGGCGACCTGCCGGTGCTCGACGACATGGGCGCGCAGTGCAACGCCGACCTGTGCCTGGCGACGGTGCGGCGCGGCGGGCGGACGTGGCGGGTGCTGGCGACGCGCAGCAGCTATCACCTCGACGCCGGCCCGTTGATCGCGGCGTGCCGGCGCGCGGACATCGTCGTCAGCGAACGCTGGCTGCCGCGCGGCTGCACCCCGACGTGGCTGAAGCTCGACCGTGATTACCTGCGGCGATCGGGCGGGGTGACGGTGACGTTCGCCCCGGCTAGGGTACGCCGCGTCGCCGACGATGCTGGCGACCACCCCTGGGTGAAGCCCCGCACCGTCCAGCCACCGCGAGCCTTTCCACGATGATCCGATCGCTTTTCGCCGCCGCCCTGCTGCTGCTCCCCGTGCCGGCCGCGGCGCAGGATGCGCAGCAGCGGATCGCATGGAACCGGCCGGCACAGCCGTTCACCGTCATCGGCAACGTCCATTATGTCGGGACGGACGGGCTGTCGGCGTTCCTCGTCACCGGGCCGGCGGGGCATGTGCTGATCGACGGCGGACTGCCGGAAAGCGCGCCGTTGATCGCCGCCAATATCCGCACGCTGGGCTTCGAACTGAAGGATGTGAAATACATCCTCATCAACCACGCCCATTTCGACCATTCGGGCGGGCTGGCTGAACTCAAGCGGCTGACGGGCGCGAAACTGGTCGCCAGCGCCGGCGACCGGGGCGATCTGGAAGCCGGGCGGACGCGAAACCGGCCCGAGCTGGACGGTTTCCCGCCGGTGAAGGTCGACCGGGTGATCCGTGACGGCGATGTGCTGCGGCTGGGGCCGATCGCGCTGACCGCACATATGACGCCGGGGCATACGAAGGGCGCGACGACGTGGACGACGGTGGCCGACGGACGCCGCGTGATCTTTGCGACCAGCCTGACGGTGGCGGGCCAGAAGTTGGCGGGCGACCCCGGCTATCCGCAGGCGGCGGCCGATTTCCGCCGCACGCTGGCGCGGGTGGGCGCGATGGGGGCCGACGTGTTCCTGAACTTCCACCCCGAATTTTTTGACCTGAAAGGCAAGCGTGCGGCGCAGGTCGCGGGGCGGCGCGATGCGTTCATCGACGCGGGCGAATTGCCACGACAGGTGGCGCGGGCGAAGGCCGGGTTCGAGGCCGAGGCCAGGCGGCAGGGCGTGCGATGACGCAGCGAACCCGTGAGGCGATCGCCCCCGTACCGGAGGCGACCGTCTATACCGCGAGGAGAAAGTCGCGGGCTTCCGTGTTTGTTTCGAAGACGCCGATATTGCCTTGCGGGTTGCCGCGCCTGATCTGCAGCTTTCCCAGGCCCGGCGGCGTTACGAAAGCCCCGCGCCGCGCGTTGTAAAGAGGATTGGCGGGATGGCGCAGAATCCGGATGACTTCCTGATCCTGGACTGAAAAGCGCGAGGCATCGAACAATATCAGAAGTTCGCCAAGGGCGAGGCCGAGATCTTCGATCGCGTCACGTTCCGCGGCGAGGAAGTCGCGTGCGGTGTCCGGTGTCCAGAAACCCCAGCCGGAATTGCAGATCATCGCCGTGAAGCGATCGACTTCGATACTGAACATTCACGCCATCCCAGGCTGCTCTCCGCCGCGGACGATAGCGCGGTCAGGTGCCGCCTCCCAGAGCCCAGCGCTTGGCGATTGCCGAGATATGTTGGCGACGGGGAGCTATCAGTAGCGCCGCAGCAGTCCGGCGAGCTTGCCCTGCACCCGAATCTGGCGCGAATCATAGCGTTGCGGGTCGTAGGAACGATTGGCCGGATCGAGACGCACCATCGCGCCTTCGCGGTAGAAGGTCTTGAGCGTCGCCTCGCTATCGTCGATCAGCGCGACCACGATGTCGCCGTCGCGCGCCGTTTCGGTGCGGCGGATGAGCGCATAGTCGCCGTCGAGGATACCCTTTTCGACCATCGAATCGCCAGACACCTCGAGCGCATAATGCTCGCCCGAGCCGAGCAGCGCGGCTGGAACGGGAAGCATCGTCGCACCCTCCAGCGCCTCGATCGGAACACCGGCGGCGATGCGGCCGTGGAGCGGAATTTCGATTACGTCGTTGGCGGGCGCGGGCGGCGCCTTGGCACCCGTGGTCGAGACCGGCGCGGTCGCCGCGGCCTTCTTCTTCGCCTCGGGCCGCTCGGGCATCTTGACCACTTCGAGCGCGCGGGCGCGGTTGGGCAGGCGCCGCAGGAAGCCACGCTCCTCTAGAGCGGAGATCAGGCGGTGCACCCCCGACTTCGACTTCAGCTCGAGTGCGTCCTTCATCTCCTCGAACGACGGCGACACGCCGGTTTCGCTGAGACGATCGGCGATGAAGCAGATCAGCTCATGCTGCTTCCTGGTGAGCATCGGACCCTCCGTCCTTGGAACAGACAACGAACGTCTATGGTTTGTTCTCCGGCCTGTCAACCCAGCGGAACGATCTCCGCCATGTCGCCCGCAGCAGCGGCGTGCGCATGGGGTCTGCGAAGCACAAGGCACGTCGCGCGTGCGAGGGTGCGCAGCATCGAGCTGTCCTGGATCGCGGCGACGAAGGCCCGGCCGTCGCGCAACTCGGCGCGCAGATAGTCCTCGCGGTGATCGTTGGCCGGCAGCGGCTCGCCGAGCGGCACGCGGAGCGTCGGCGGGAACGGAGCGCCCGCGCCCGCGAGGTGGCGGACGAGCGGTTTGACGAAGATCTCGGTGGTGACGAACGCCGACACCGGATTGCCCGGCAGGCAGACGACCGTCGCCCCGCCCAGCCGGCCGGCCATCATCGGCTTGCCCGGACGCAGCGCGATCCGCCAGAAATCGATCACCGCGCCGGCATCCTCCAGGGCGGGCCGGACGAGGTCATGGTCACCCACCGACGCGCCGCCGGTCGTGACGATCACATCGGCGTCGACGGCGCGAAACGCCGCCGCCAGCGTGTCGCGCCGGTCGGGCAGGATGCCCATGTCGACCAGGTCGACCGGCAGGCCGGCGAGCTGCGCGGCGATCATCACGCCGTTCGATTCGGGAAGCTCGCCGGGGCCGATCGCAGCGCCGGCCGGGCGCAGTTCGTCGCCGGTGGCGGCGATGGCGACGCGGACGCGGGCGCGAACCGGCACGGTGGCGTGGCCCCCGATCGCCGCGACCGCGAGGCGCGCGGGGGTGAGGAGATCACCCGCATTCACCAGCACATCGCCCACTGCGAAATCGAGCGCCCTTCGGCGGACGTTGCGGCCGGGATGGGCGGGGCCGTCGCCGGTGACGGTGACGCGGTCGCCACCGGCGTGCGCCGTGGTGCGCTCGGCTTCCTCCTGCACCAGCACGCAATCCGCGCCCGCCGGCATCGCGGCGCCGGTGAAGATTCGCACGGCCTCGCCCGGCGCGAGCTCGCCGGCGAAGGGGCGCCCCGCCGCGCTTTCGCCGATCAGACGCAAGGGACCCGGCAGGTCGGCGTGGCGGATCGCATAGCCGTCCATCGCCGACAGGTCCGTATCGGGCTGGGTCCGCAGTGCCACTATGTCGGCCGCGGCATAGCGGCCCGCGGCGGCGGCGAGCGGCAGCACCTGCGGCGTGAGCGGGACCGCGAGCGCGAGAAGGCGGTGCCGGGCTTCGGCGACGGACGTCAGCATCGGTGCGCTTCTGCGTCGCGCACCGCTGCGACACAAGCGGCGGCGCGACACCGGCCCCCAATCCGTGCCGGACCGGTCAGAAGTCGCAGCCGGACGTCGATCCGCGCGCCGGATGGCGGCCGTCGAGGGTGACCCAGGCATCGTAATAGCTCATCATGCTGCCGAGCGGCGCGGTCTGCTGTTCGAGCGTCAGGGTGAAGCGGCCACCCGCCGGGGTCACGCCGGCATAGCTGCGCGTGCCAGCGCCCACGCCGGTCTTCTCGCACGCCGTCTCGGTCACGGTCGCGCCGCGCTCGCGCATCGCCTGGGGGATGTCATACGGGATCTCGGCGGCCTGCTTCGCCCAGTTGACGCCGATCTTTTCGGGCTGGGCGCGGCCGGCGATCGTCACCTCGAGGCTGCCGAGCCGGCCGGTGGCCAGCGCCGAGGAATGGGGTGCCCAGGTGACGCCGCTCATCTGCTGGCGGAGCGCCGCCAGCGAGGGCCGGGCGGCGGACGGGGCGGGGATCGCGGCAAGCAGGCGCGCGGCGGCCGGGCCGGCGGCGACGACATGGCCCCAGCGCGTGCGGCATTCCTGGTCCGCCCAGCGCGCCGCGCTCGCATCGCGCCGGACGAGATCGGCGCGGCAACGGGCGAGGAACGCTGCCTCGCCCGCTGCGGCGGGCGTGGCGGGCGGAGGTGCCTCGGCGGCCTGGGTGGCGTCGCCGAACCCCGATCCGTTCCACGCGAGTTGCGTCGCGCAGCGCGCGCCTGGGGCGGCGCCGGCACCGCAGGCCGCGCCGCTGCGCGCCACCTGAAGCTTCACCGGCGTGCCCGCGACTATGCGATAGGCGAGCACCCGCTCCGCATAGTGACGACGGGCGACGTTGGCGCGATCGGTCACCAGCAGCTCGATCGTCGCCTGGCCTTCGTTGCGGAACAACGCCGGCCGCCCGGTACAGGCATAGTCGCCCTCCGACACCAGATAGTCGAGCAGCCCGTCGCCGGTGAAATCCTGTGCGAACACGTAGCGGGCGGAGCCGGGGCGTCCTCCCGCCGCGACGCAACGGGCGTCGAGCGCGCGCATCTGCGCCAGCACCAGGGCCGGCAGGGGCGGGCGCGTCTGGGCCGACGCGGCGAAGGATGCGAACAGCGCGATCGCGGTCGCACCCGGGATGAGCAGGCGACGCATGAGCGACCATTATGCCTGTGGAACGATTCGGGCAATCGCCGGCCCGGCCACGGGGGCTGTTCAGCCGGCGAGCTGGCTTCGGATCGCGTCGAGGTTTTGCCGGGCGAGAAAGCTGCCGCGCCCGGCGACGCTGCCGTCGAGATCGGGCCGGTCGCCGATCGCCAGGCAGCGTTCCCAGGCGGCGGTGGCGAGCGGAAGCCACTGGCCGAGCGCGCTGGCGGGTTCGGTGATCGCGAGATCGAGCGCGAGGTTGCCGACCGCGAAGAAGAAATCGGGCGAATCGTCCCAGTCGGGCATCTGCGCCTCGGCCAGTTCCATCGCCTCGATCGCCCGCCCGGCCTGGCCGAGCGTATGGAGGCGGCGGACGGTGAGGTCGTGGCGCCAGCTGTCGCCCGCGCGGGTGCCGGTGGCGGCGCGTTCGTACCAGTCGGCGGCGTCGGCATGATCGCCGGCAACTTCGGCATCGCGGCCGAGCTGGTAGCGGATGTACGGATCGCCCGGTCGGTCGGCGAGATCGAGAAGCAGCAGCGGGCGGTTGCGCGCGCTCTTTTCCCCCAGGCGGACGTCGCGGTAGCCGTCGTGATCGCAGGCGATCGCGGTGCGTTCGCGCGGCAGGTCGGACAGCGGCTGTTCATGGACGCGCCCGGTATAGCGGACGTCGCGTGGCAGCAGGCGGGTGACCCAGCTGGTATCGGTCGCGGTGCCGCCGCCGGGCTGGTCGAAACTGCTGCGGATCGCGATGCGGCCGAGGCGGGGCGGGGCCGCGCACCAGTCACGGATCGCCTCGCCGCCCGCGACCAGAGTCTCGTCGGCGTCGAGCATCAGCGCCCAGTCGGCGTCGGCCAGGTCGAGCAAATGGTTGCGCGCGGCGGCGAAATCGTTCGGCCAGGCGAGGTGGTGCAGCTCGGCCCCGGCCTGTTCGGCGATGCGCGGGGTGGCGTCGGTCGATCCGGTATCGAGCACGACGATGCGATCGACGTGCGGCGCGACGCTGGCGAGGCAGCGGGCGAGGCAGCGTTCCTCGTTACGGACGATCAGGGTCGCGGCGATGACGGGGCGGGACATGATGCCTCGTGTCGCCGAGTCATGGTTAATTTGGCGTTAGGTCGGATGCTCAGGCGCCGATCAGCGCCTGGTCGATCATCCGGCGGGCGATCTCGCGTTCGCCCATGATCGCCATGTTGGCGCCGCGTTTCTCCAGATGCTCGACCTCCGCATCGTGATGGGCGCGGGCGACGATGCGGAGATTGGGATTGAGCGACCGCGCCTGTTCGACGATCTGCCCCGCCTCGAACGCGTTGGGGATGGCGACCAGCAGCAGGCGGGCGTCGGCGATGCGTGCGCGGACGAGGATCTCGCGATCGACGGCATTGCCGACGATCATCTCGATATTGTCGGCGGTGGCGGCTTCTCCAGCGTCGCGTTCGGTCTCGATCACGGTCAGCCGGTGCTGGGTCTGGCCGAGCTGGCGGACGACGAGCGAGCCGACGCGCCCGCGTCCGACCAGCACCATGTGGCCGGCCTGGGCGGCGGGCTCGACCGGGCTGATCGCGTGATCGCCCTCGCCGGGGATCAGGCGGCCGCCGAACCTGTCGACCAGCCAGAACACCAGCGGGTTGAGCATGATCGACAGAATCGCGCCGGCCAGGATCAGGTCGCGCCCATCGGGCGGCAGGACGGCGAGCGCGACGCCCATTGCGGCCAGGATGAACGAGAATTCGCCGATCTGCGCCAGGCTGGCCGAAATGGTCAGCGCCGTTTTCGCCGGATGGCCGAAGGCGCGAACGATCGCGAAGGCGGCGATGCTCTTGCCGATGATGATGATGCCCAGCGTGCCGAGCAACGGCAGCGTGTCGGTGACGAGGATCGCCGGGTTGAACAACATGCCGACCGACACGAAGAACAGCACCGCGAAGGCGTCGCGCAGGGGAAGCGTCTCCTCCGCCGCGCGCTGGCTGAGCGGGGATTCGGCGAGGATCATGCCGGCGAAGAAGGCGCCGAGCGCGAACGACACGCCGAACAGCATCGTGGCGCCCGCGGCAACGCCGAGCGCGATCGCCAGCACGGCGAGGCGGAACAGTTCACGGTTGCCCGAATGCGCGACGATGTGGAGCAGCCACGGCACGAAGCGGCGGCCGACCACCAGCATCAGCGCGACGAAGGCGACGACCTTGCCCAGCGTGACGACCAGCGACCAGCCGAGATCTGCGCCGCTGGCCCCGGCGAGGGCCGGGATCATGACGAGCGCGAAGACCATCACCAGATCCTCGACGATCAGCCAGCCGACGGCGATGCGCCCGCGTTCGGTGTCGAGGATCTTGCGGGCCTGCAGCGCCTTGAGCAGCACGACGGTGGAGGCGACCGACAGCGCGAGGCCGAACACCAGCCCGCCGGCGAGCGACCAGTCGAGCAGCCAGGCGAGCCCTGCCCCGAGCGCGGTGGCGACGCCGATCTGGACGAGCGCGCCCGGCACTGCGATCCGCTTCACCGCCATCAGGTCGCGCAGCGAGAAATGCAGGCCGACGCCGAACATCAGCAGGATCACGCCGATTTCGGCCAGTTCGTTCGCCAGTCGCTGGTCCGCGACATAGCCCGGGGTGAACGGCCCGACCACGACGCCCGCGAGCAGATAGCCGAGCAGCGGCGACACGCGCAGCCGGGTGGCGATCATCGCCAGCACGAAGGCCAGAACCAGGCCGGCGACCATCGTGCCGATCAGGGGAGTCACATGGGTGGCGTGCAGAAGGGTGTCCTTTGATCGGGTGGCCTGACCTGAATAAGAACTGGTGCGCCCGTGACAACCTGCCTCCGGTCGATTTCGGACTTCCGGCGGCGATATAAAGATATCTTTATATTTGATCCCGTGCCGCTTCCCGGCTAGGGGCGCCGTATCCATTCCAGTTTCGCAAGGATTTTGAGCCGTGGCCACCGCCCCCGCCATCGAGAAGACCGATTACGTCGTCGCCGACCTGTCCCTCGCCGAATTCGGCCGTCGCGAGATCGAGATTGCCGAGACCGAGATGCCCGGCCTGATGGCGCTGCGCGAGGAATTCGGCGCGGCCCAGCCGCTGAAGGGCGCGCGCATCACCGGTTCGCTGCACATGACGATCCAGACGGCGGTGCTGATCGAGACGCTGACCGCGCTGGGCGCCGACGTGCGCTGGGCGACGTGCAACATCTTCTCGACCCAGGATCATGCCGCCGCCGCGATCGCCGCGACCGGCGTGCCGGTGTTCGCGGTGAAGGGCGAGAGCCTGGCCGAATATTGGGACTATGTCGGCGACATCTTCAACTGGGGCGCTGATGGCGACGGTACGACCGCCAACATCATCCTGGACGACGGTGGCGACGCGACGATGTTCGCGCTGTGGGGCGCGAAGCTCGAGGCTGGCCAGACGCTGGGCGAGCCGGAGAATGACGAGGAAGTCGAGTTCCAGCGCGCGCTGAAGGCCTTCGTCGCGAAATATCCGGGGTATTTGACCGAGACGGTCAAGAACCTGAAGGGTGTGTCGGAAGAAACGACCACCGGCGTCCACCGCCTGTACGAGATCGCCAAGAAGGGCGAGCTGCCGTTCCCGGCGATCAACGTCAACGACAGCGTGACCAAGTCGAAGTTCGACAACCTCTATGGCTGCAAGGAATCGCTGGTCGACGCGATCCGCCGCGCGACCGACGTGATGCTGGCCGGCAAGGTCGCCTGCGTCGCGGGCTTCGGCGATGTCGGCAAGGGTAGCGCCCAGTCGCTCCGCAACGGCGGCGCCCGCGTTCTGGTGACGGAGATCGACCCGATCTGCGCTCTGCAGGCGGCGATGGAGGGCTTCGAGGTCGTGACGATGGAAGAAGCGGTGCAGCGCGCCGACATCTTCTGCACAGCGACCGGCAACGCTGACGTCATCACCGCCGATCACATGAAGGCGATGAAGCCGATGGCGATCGTCTGCAACATCGGACACTTCGACAGCGAGATCCAGATCGCCGCGCTCAGCAACTATGAGTGGACCGAGGTGAAGCCGGGCACCGACCTGGTGAAGTTCCCCGACGGCAAGCAGATCATCGTGCTGGCCAAGGGCCGGCTGGTGAACCTGGGCTGCGCGACCGGCCACCCATCGTTCGTGATGTCGTCGTCGTTCACCAACCAGACGCTGGCGCAGATCGAGCTGTGGACCAAGGGCGGCGAATACCAGAACCAGGTCTATGTCCTGCCCAAGCACCTCGACGAGAAGGTGGCGGCGCTGCATCTCGAGAAGCTCGGCGTGAAGCTGTCGAAGCTGACGCCCAAGCAGGCCGGCTACATCGGCGTGCCGGTGGAAGGGCCGTTCAAGCCGGATCACTATCGCTACTGATCGCGCGCGATCGATCGCATCGGGAAGGCGGGTGGTCGCAGGCGCGACCGCCCGCCTTCTTTTTGTCGGCTCGGTGCTTTTCGAAGGCCCCGCATCTCGCCTAAGGACATGGGCGATGTCCGGGCCGCTTACCGCTCCATGATCGTGATCTCGACGACCACCGCGCTGCTGGCGGGCGGCGTGCTCGCGCTGCTCGTGGCCGGTGCGGGCTGGGCGCTGTTCGCCGGGCTTGCCATGCGCGGGACGGCGCGGGCCGGGCAGGCAGAGGGAGCGCGCGTCGCGGCGTTGCTCGGCGCGGCACCGGTACAGGCCGCGATCGTGCGGGGCGACGGGCGGATCGAGCTGCCGCCGCGCGTGACCGACTGGCTGGGGCTGCGTGGCGAGGCGCGATACCTGACCGACCTGACCGGGCCTGACGAGGGTTTGCTGCCCGCCGACGGCGCGGAGCTGGCCGCCGCGGTCAACGCCGCGCAGCGCGCGGGCAAGCCGTTCCGCATCATGGTGTCGGCGCGGGGGGCGGCCGACCGGCTGGTCGTATCGGGCGTCCGCGCGCCTGAGGCGCTGCTGGCGCCCGGCGGCGTCGTGCTGTGGTTCGCCGATCAGAGCGACAGCGAACGCGAGATCGAACGGCTGACCGAGGGCGGCGCCGACCTGCACGAGGCGTTCGAGGCGCTGGCCGGGCTGATCGAGGCTGCGCCGATGCCGATGTGGTATCGCAACCGCGACCTGGCGCTGACGATGGTCAATTCGGCTTATGTTTCCGCCGTCGAGGCGCCGGACGCGCGGGCGACCATCGATCGCGGGCTGGAACTGGTCGAGGCATCGGGAATGGGCGGGCCGCTGGCCAACGCCGCGATCGCGCGCGAGACCGGGCGGCCGCAGATGGCGGCGGTGCCGGCGACGATCGGTGGAGCGCGGCGCACGTTGCGCATCTACGACGTGCCGTTGCCGACCGGCGGGGTCGCGGGTTTCGCGATCGACATCGACGAGCTGGAACAGGCGCGCAGCGGCATCAAGCGGTTCGCCGAGGCACAGCGTGCGATGCTCGATCGCCTCTCGGCGGGCGTGGCCCAGTTCGCGCCGGACCGCAGCCTGGCGTTCTGCAACCAGCCGTTCCGCCGCATCTTCGCGATGAGGGACGAATGGCTGCGCGACCGCCCCGAGTTCGACCGTGTGCTGGAACGGATGCGCGAGGCCAAGCGCCTGCCCGAGGTGCGCGATTTCCCGGCGTGGAAGGCGGAACGGCGCGACTGGTTCCTGAGCGCGGCCGAACAGGAGGAGGCCTGGCACCTGCCGGGCGGCGTCCACCTGCGCGTCGTCGCCCAGCCGTTGCCCGACGGCGGATTGCTGGCGATCTTCGAGGACCGGACCGAGCAGGTCCAGCTGGCAAGCGCGCGCGACACGCTGCTGCGCGTGCGTACCGCGACGTTCGACAATCTGTTCGAGGCGCTGGGCGTGTTCGCCGCCGACGGACGGCTGCAGACTTGGAACCAGAAGTTCCGCACGCTGTGGGGCTTCGACGAGGACCTGCTGGCCAGCCACCCGCGCGTCGATGCGCTGGCGAAGGCGGCGGCGGCGAAGCTCGACAACCCGCAGCGCGCGGGGATGCTGGGCGATCTCGTGCGATCCGCGACGGTCGATCGCCTCAACCGGGCGGGGCGCTTCACCTTCGCCGACGGGCGCCAGTTCGAATTCGCCGCGGTGCCTTTGCCTGACGGCAACGCGCTGTTCACGATGTTCGACGTGACCGACAGCCGCCGGATGGAACGCGCGCTGCGCGACCGCAACGAAGCACTGGAGGAGGCCGATCGGGTGAAGACCCAGTTCGTCGCCAACATGAGCTATGAACTGCGCACCCCGCTCACCTCGATCAAGGGTTTCGCGGAGATGTTGCACGGCGGCTATGCCGGGGCGCTGAGCGATACCGCGACGGGCTATGCCGAGGCGATCCTGTCATCGGTCGAACGGCTGTCGATGCTGGTCGACGATGTGCTGGACCTGACGCGCGACGACGCGGCGGCGGCGCGCGAGCGGGTCGACCTGGAGATGCTGGCGGGCGGCGCGGCGCAGACGGCCGCGCCCGAGGCGCAGGCCAAGCGGATCACGCTGGCGGTCGAGGTGCTGGGCGCCGCCGGCACGGTGACGGGCGACGGCGAGCGGTTGCGCCAGGCCGTCGAGCATCTGTTGAGCCACGCCATCGCCGCGACGCCGCGCGGCGGCCGCGTGCTGTTGCACGTCGATGGTGATGCGCGCGCCGCGCGGATCGTGGTATCGGACAACGGCCCCGGCATGAGCAAGGCGGAGGCGGCGCGCGCATTCGATCGCTTCGCGACGCATGGTATCGCGCGCGACGGGGAGCGCGCGCTGGGGCTGGGGCTGCCGCTCGCCAAACGCTTCGTCGAGGCGCATGGCGGCAGCATCGCGCTTGTCAGCGAACCGGGCGCGGGTACGCTGGTGACGATCGAGCTGCCACGGTGACAACTGGCGCGACGATCCTCCCCTGCAAGGGGAGGTGGCGCGCGATACGCGCGACGGAGGGGTATCGCGCTCTCGATACGGGGACACCCCTCCGTCAGGCCTGCGGCCTGCCACCTCCCCTTACAGGGGAGGATTGATTGATCCTTTCCGACCCCGCCGCCAGCCACGACCTCGGCGCTCGCCTCGCCGCCGTCGTCCGCACGGGCGACGTGATCGCCCTGTCGGGGCCGCTGGGTGCCGGCAAGACCAGCATCGCGCGCGGGCTGCTCGCGGCGCTGGGGCTGGCGGGCGAGGCGCCGTCGCCCAGCTTCGCGATCGTCCAGCCCTATGACGTGCCCGAGGTGCGGCTGCCGGTGCTGCACGTTGATCTCTATCGTATCGTCGATCCGTCGGAGATTGACGAACTGGGCCTCGACGAGGCGCGGCAGGACATGGCGCTGGTCGTCGAATGGCCCGAGCGTGCGGGGCCGCGGGCGTGGCGGGACGCCCTGCGCCTGACACTGGCGATCGCGGACGACGGGACGCGGATGTTGACAGCGGCGGCGCCGCCGGGCTGGGAGGACAGATGGTCCCGGATATGAACCCGCCCGAAGCGGCGCCCGATTTCCTTGCGCAACTGGGGTGGGAGGATGCCGAGATCCTGCCGCTGGCCGGCGACGCGTCGTTCCGCCGCTATTTCCGCGCGGTGGGGCATGATCGCACCGCGATCCTGATGGACGCACCGCCGCCGCATGAAGACCCGCGCCCGTTCATCGCGATTGCCGAATGGCTCCACACGCGCGGCTTCGGCGCGCCGGCGATCCTGGGCAGCGACCTGGGGGCCGGACTGGTGCTGCTGGAGGATTTCGGCGACGCGCGGATGCGCGAGACGGTGGACGCCGCGCCGGAAAGCGAGCTGCGGCTGTACGAGGCGGCGGTCGACATCCTGATCCGCCTGCGCGATCATCCTGCCGCCGACGTGCCGGCCTATGACGCGGGCGTGCTGCACCGCGAGGCAGCGCTGCTGACCGAATGGTATTGCCCGGCGATCGGCGCCGATGTGGATGCCTCCGGCTATCGCGCGGCGTGGGACGCGGTGTTCGACCGGGTGGTCGCGGCGACGCCGGTGACGGTGCTGCGTGATTATCATGCGGAGAACATCATGCTGGTCGAGGGCGGCCTCGGCCTGCTCGACTTCCAGGACGCGCTTGCCGGGCATCCGGCCTATGACTTGGTTTCGCTGCTGCAGGATGCGCGCCGCGACGTTCACCCCGATCTGGAGGCCGCGCTGCTCGACCGTTATCTGCGCACGACCGGGGTGGGGGAGGAGTTCGTCACCGCCTATCATATCCTGGGCGCGCAGCGGAACGCGAAGATCGTCGGCATCTTCACGCGGCTGTGGCAGCGCGACGGAAAGCCGCGCTATCCGGGGCTGTGCCCGCGCGTCTGGGGCTATCTGAACCGCGATCTGGAACATCCCGCGCTGGCGCCGGTGAAATCGTGGTTCGACGCCAACCTGCCGGTCGAACGGCGCGGCGATCCGATGGCGCTGGCCGGGGCATGACCACGCGCACGATGGGGATCCGGCCCGATCCGGGCGGTCGCGTTCCCGAAACGGCGATGGTGATGGCGGCGGGTCTCGGCAAGCGGATGCGTCCGCTGACCGCGACACGGCCCAAGCCGCTGATCGAAGTGGCGGGCAAGCCGCTGATCGACCATGTGTTCGACCGGCTGCGCAGCGCTGGCATCGGCCGCGCGGTGGTGAACGTCCACTATATGGCCGACGCGCTGGAGGCGCATCTGAGGGCGCGGGCAAAGGGCATCGACGTGGTCGTGTCCGACGAGCGTCGGCGGCTGATGGAAACGGGCGGCGGGCTGGTCCAGGCGCGCGGCCTGCTGGGCGACGATCCGATCCTGTGCGTCAACAGCGACAATCTGTGGATCGACGGGCCGATCGACGCGATCCGCGCGCTCGCCGCGCGCTGGGACGGCGATGCGATGGACGCGCTGCTGCTGCTGGTGCCGCTCGCCCGCGCGCACAGCCATGGCGGCAAGGGCGATTTCCACATCGACGCGTTCGGCCGCATCGTCGGACGGCGCAAGCCGGGGCGGCTGGCGCCGTTCGTCTACACCGGCGTGCAGATCCTGCACCCGCGCGTGATCCGCGACTGGCCCGAAGGTCCGTTCTCGACCAATCTCTTCTGGGAACGCGCGATCGCGGCGGGCAGGGCGTGGGGCGTGGTGCACCAGGGCCTGTGGTTCGACGTCGGGACGCCGGTCGCGATCGGTGAGGCGGAAGCCGTGCTCGCCGATGGCTGACGGGCGTCGCCCCGGCCTCTACACCATTCCGACCCATCGGGCGTTCGCCGACGCGATCGCCGACGGCCTGATCCAGCGATATGGCGGCGGCGACGCTCTGGCGCTCGCGCGTGGGCTGGTGATAGTCCCCAACGATCGCGCGCGCCGCGCGATCACAGATGCGTTCGTCCGCGCGAGCGGCGGTGCGTTGCTGCTGCCGCGCATCGTGGGGGTCGGTGACGATGCGCTGGAGGAAGGCGTCGGCGCGCTGTTCGACCCGGCCGACGACGACGATCCGCCGCCGCCCGCCGTCGAGCCGCTGCGCCGCCGGCTGATGCTCGCGCGGCTGGTGCAGGATGCTGATCCCGCGCTCGACGCGGCGGAGGCGGTTCGGCTGGCCGGCGAACTCGCGCGGACGCTCGACCAACTGCTGGTCGAGGAGGTCGCGCCGCCACGGCTGCGCGACATCGCGCTGGCCGAGACGCTGTCGCGCCACTGGGAGCGCGCGCTGTCCAGCTTCGCGCTGATCCTCGATCGCTGGCCGGGCGAACTCGCGCGGATCGGCAGGATCGACGCCGCCGATCGCCGCAGGCGTTTGCTGGATCGGGTCGCCGCCGCGTGGCGCGCGGCACCGCCGGACGGGTTCGTCTGCGTGGCGGGCGTCACATCGGCGGCGCCGGCGATCGCGCGATTGCTGCGCAGCATAGCCGTCCTGCAGCGCGGCGTAGTGGTGCTGCCGGGGCTCGACCTGGCGATGGCCGACGCCGAATGGGACGCGCTGGGGCCCTTCGCGCCCGACCCAGCAACCGGACGCGCGCCGCGCGGTGAAGAGACGCACCCGCAATATCACCTCAAGCTGCTGCTCGACCGGATCGGCGCGGGGCGCGGCGAGGTGCGGACGTGGCGCGGCGACGGCGAGACCGATGCGACGCCCGCGCGCGGGCGGATGATCGTCACCGCGCTCGCCCCGGCCGAGTTCACCCATGACTGGGCGGCGCTGAAGCCGGGGCAGCGCAACCTGTCCGGTGTGTCGGCGATCGAGGCGGCGACCCCGGCGGAGGAGGCGCAGGCGATCGCGCTGGCGTTGCGCGAGGTGCTGGAAGTGCCGGGGCGGACGGCGGCGCTGGTCACCCCGGATCGCACGCTCGCGCGGCGGGTGTCCGCGCACCTGCGCCGCTGGGACGTGACGATCGACGATTCGGCGGGCCAGCCGTTGTCGCAGCTTCCGCCCGGCACGCTGCTGCTCGCGCTGGCCGAGGCGGCGGCGGGCGATTTCGCCCCGCTCGACCTGCTGGTGCTGCTCAAGCATCCGCTGGTCCGCGCGGGCGACGCGCGGCCCGCGTGGCTGGAAGGCGTGCGCGCGCTCGACCTCGCGCTGCGCGGCCCGCGACCGCCGGCGGGGCTTGCTGGGCTTGATACGCATTTCGCGGAGGCCGGCGGCGCGGCAGCGGAAGGATGGCCCGCGATTTCGGCGGTGCTCGCTCCGCTGGAGGCGACGTTCGGCGCGGCATCGGCGCGGCTGCCCGACCTGCTCGACGGCCTTCGCGCCGCCGCGAGCGCGCTGTGCGGCGATGCGCTGTGGGCTCGGGCGGAGGGACGCGCGGCGGCCGAACTGATCGCCGAACTCGAAGCCAGGGCGCCCGAGGGGCCGGCACGGGTCGCACCCGGCGTGCTGCCGGCGCTGCTGCGCACCGTGATGGACGAGATCGCGGTGCGCCCGCCGCAGGGCGGCCACCCGAGGCTGGCGATCTACGGCCTGATCGAGGCGCGGCTGCAATCGGCGGACCTGATGATCCTTGCGGGGCTTAGCGAGGGCGTCTGGCCGGCACTTCCGGCACCCGACGCGTGGCTGGCGCCGCGCATCCGCGCCGAACTGGGCCTGCCGGGGCTCGACGCGCGGATCGGGGTAGCGGCGCACGACCTGGCGAGCGGGCTGGGCGCGCCGCGCGTGCTGCTGACGCGGGCGCGGCGCGACGCCCGGTCGCCGACGATCGCCTCGCGCTTCTGGCTGCGTCTGCGCGCGCTGGCGGGCGAGGGGTGGGTGGAAGCCTCCGACCTGAGCGACTGGGCCCGGCGGCTGGACCGTGCGGGCGTTCCCGAGCCGGCCGGACGACCGCAACCGGTGCCGCCGCGCGCACGGCGGCCCGATCGCATCGCCGTGACCGACGTCGATCGCCTGAAGGCCGATCCCTATGCCTTTTACGC
This sequence comes from Sphingomonas sp., assembly GCF_035910975.1. Lineage (GTDB taxonomy): Bacteria > Pseudomonadota > Alphaproteobacteria > Sphingomonadales > Sphingomonadaceae > Sphingomonas. The sequence continues at coordinate 641,144 of NZ_JAMHWM010000029.1, read as the reverse complement.
CCGCCGCATCCTGCGGCTGCGTCCGCTCGATCCGATCGATGCCGATCCCAGCGCGGCGTGGCGCGGCACGGAAGTGCACAAGATCCTGAAGGAAGCGTGGGAACAGGACGGGCTGGACGCCGCGAAGCTGCGCGCCCGCGCGGAAGGGTGGCTGGCGGACGCGCACCCGATGATGCGCGCGCTGTGGCAGCCGCGGCTGATCGAGGCGATCGACTGGATCGGGCGCCAGATCGCCGAGGACCGCGCCGATGGACGCGCGGTGATCGCGGTCGAGCGCAGGGGCGAGATCGCAATCGCGGGCGTGACGCTGAACGGCACCTTCGACCGCGTCGACCGGCTGGCCGACGGCAGCCTGGCGATCATCGACTACAAGACCGGCAAGCCACCCTCCACCGCCGCCGTGCGCGCGGGCTACAGCCTGCAACTCGGCCTGCTCGGGCTGATCGCGGAGCGCGGGGGGTATGAGGGGCTGAGCGGCCGCGCCGGCGATTTCGAATATTGGTCGCTGGGCAGGGGCAAGGACGGCTTCGGCTATGTCGCGCGGCCGGTCGATCCGGTGGGCAAGTACAACCGCATCGTGACGAGCGAGTTCGTTGGACTGGCCGAACGCAACTTCGCGGAAGCCGCCGGCAAGTGGCTGACCGGCGCGGAGCCGTTCACCGCCAAGCTGGTGCCCGAATTCGCGCCCTATTCCGATTATGACCAGCTGATGCGCCGGGACGAATGGTATGGCCGGGACTGAGCCGCGCGGTCGCATCCCGCCGCTGAAGGATGCGCAGGGGGCGGCGAGCGATCCCGCGCGCCATGTGTGGCTGTCGGCCAGCGCGGGGACGGGCAAGACGCAGGTGCTGTCGGCGCGCGTCTATCGCCTGCTGCTGCGCGGCGTACGGCCAGAGACGATCCTGTGTCTGACCTTTACGAAGGCGGGCGCGGCGGAAATGGCCGGGCGGATCAACGCGACCCTGGCGCGCTGGGTGCGCGAGGACGACGCGGTTCTGTTCCACGACCTGCAGGCGCTGGGCGAGCCCGGCGACCGCGACCAGCGTCGGCGCGCGCGTACGCTGTTCGCGCGGGTGCTCGATGCGCCGGGCGGCGGCCTGCGCATCCAGACGATCCACAGCTTCTGCCAGGGGCTGCTCGCCGGCTTCCCGGTCGAGGCGGGGCTGGTGCCGGGCTTCCGTCCGCTGGAAGCGCGCGAGGAAGCGGTGCTGGCGCGCGAGGCGCTGGCGGAGATGCTGGTCGCCGAACAGGCATCGGGGCGCGGCCGGCTGGTCGATGCGATCGGCGCGCTGTCGCTGCGGCTGGGGGAGGGCGGGGCGGAGGCGTTTCTGCTGGCGTGCGCGCGGGCGCCCGACGCGATGGCGGCACTCCCGACAGGCGACGTCGGCCCGTGGCTGCGTCGTGCGCTTGACCTGCCGGGCGGCGACGTTGCTGCATATGTCGCCGAACATTGTTCCGACGCGCTGTTCGATCGCGATGCGGTGCGCCAGACGATCGATGCCAATCTGGCGTGGGGCACGGCGACGGGGCAGGGCTTCGCGGCGACCGCGCAGGCGTGGCTCGATGCCGATCTCGCCGGCCGCGCGGCGGGGCTGGAGGCGCTGGCTGGCATCTTCGTCACCGGCAAGGGCGAGCCGCGCAAGGCCTCGGCCAAGCTGCTGGCGGTGATGCCGGATTATGCCGAGGTGGGTGCGGAAATCGCCGCACGGTGCAGCGATCTGCTCGGGCTGGTCGCGCGCGCGGGCTATGCCGATCTGCTGGCCGGCGCGCTGGAGGCGGGGCAGGCCTATGCCGCGACCTATGTCGCCGCCAAGCGCCGGCTGGGCACGGTCGATTTCGACGACCTGATCCGCGCCACCGTCGATCTGCTGGCACAGCCCGGCATGGGCGAATGGGTGCGCTACAAGCTCGATCAGGCGACCGATCACGTCCTGATCGACGAGGCGCAGGACACCAACCCCCGGCAATGGGCGATCGTCCGCTCGATCGCCGACGAATTCTTCGCGGGTGACGGCAGCCCGCGGACGATCGACCGCACCCTGTTCACGGTCGGCGACTACAAGCAGGCGATCTTCGGCTTCCAGGGCACCAGCCCGGTGTATTTCAGGGCCGCGCACCAGCATTTCGAACGGCGCAGCATCGCCGTCGACGACGAAGGACGCGAGGCGGTGCGGCTCGACACTTTGTCGCTGACCGCCAGTTTCCGGTCGACGCGGCCGGTGCTGGAATTCGTCGATGCGGCGATCGCCGAACTGCCCGAACCCGGCCTGGGGGTCGCCGACCGCGAACGCCACGCCAGCGAGGTGGCGGGGCCGGGCAGCGTCACCCTGTGGGCGCCGACGATGGCCGACGGCGGCACCGAGGCGGATGAGGAGGGCTGGGTCGACGATGCCACTCGCCTGCTCGCGAAACGGATCGCGCGTACGATCAAGGGCTGGATCGGCACGCTTCCACTGGAGAGCAAGGGGCGGATGCTGGCGCCCGAGGACATCATGGTGCTGGTCAAGCGGCGCGGCGAGCTGGCCGCGCTGATCGTCGCGCGCCTCTATGCGGAGGGCGTGCCGGTGGCGGGGGTGGACCGGTTGCGGTTGAACGCGCCGCTGGCGGTGCAGGATCTGCTGGCCGCGATCCGCTTCGTGCTTCAGCCGGACGACGACCTCAGTCTCGCCAGCCTTCTCGTCTCGCCGCTGATCGGGTGGAGCCAGGAAGAGCTGATGGCGGCGGCGATGCGCGACGGGCCGGTCAGCCTGTGGCGGCACCTGCGCGCCACGCAGGGCGAGGATCGACTGGAACCGCTGCGCGCGATGCTGGCGCGGGCGGATTTCACCACACCCTATCGGTTCCTGGAGGAAATGCTGTCGGGGCCGCTGGACGGGCGGCGCAAGCTGCTGGGGCGGTTGGGCGAGGAAGCGCGCGATCCGATCGAGGAACTGCTGGGCGCCGCGCTCAGCTTCGAAGGGAGCGCCACGCCGTCGCTGCAACGCTTCCTCGACTGGTTCGATCGCGGCGAGGTGGAGATCGTGCGCGATCCTTCGGCGCCGCTCGACGCGGTACGGGTGATGACCGCGCATGGGGCAAAGGGATTGCAGGCGCCGCTCGTCATCCTGGCCGACGCCACCGCCGATCCCGCCAATGCCCGGCGCGATATCGTGAAATGGCAGGTGGAGGGCGTCGATCTGCCGGTGTTCCGACCGCGCGCCGCCGAGCGCGCCGGATCGCCGCTCGACGCAGTGGTCGCCGAGGCGGAGGCGCGCGAGCTGGAGGAGCATTGGCGGCTGTTCTACGTCGCGGCGACGCGGGCGGAGGAGCGGCTGGTGATCGCGGGCGCGCTGGGCAACCGGCCGCTCAGCGCGAACAGCTGGCACGCGGCGGCTGGGCGTGCGCTCGACACGCTGGGCATCGCCGCGGACGAGGAGACGGGCGGGCGCACCTTCGTCGGCCGGGCGCCACAGCCGCCGGTATCGGCCCGCGAGCGCCGCCGCGCGATTGTCGCCGAAGCGCCGTTGCCCGACTGGATCGGCCAATCCGCGCCGCAGGAAGCGCGCCCCCCGCGCCCGCTCGCACCCTCGTCGCTGGGCGACGACGCAGTCGCCGATCCGCCGCCGACTCCCGCGATGCGCGCGGCGGCGGAGCGCGGGCGGTTGCTCCATGCGCTGTTCGAGCGGCTGCCTTCGGTGCCGCCCGAGCGGCGGCGGGCGGCGGCGCTGCGCTGGCTGGCCGGCGCGGGCGGGGTGGAGGATGAAGCGGCACGCGTGGAGATCGCGACGTCCGCCTGCGCGATTATCGCCGATCCCTCCTTTGCCGAACTGTTCGGGCCGGAATCGCTTGCCGAAGCGCCGATCGCCGCGACGGTGGGCGGCGCGGTGATCGCGGGTACGGTCGACCGGCTGGTTGTGACGCCCGACCGCGTCCGCATCGTCGATTTCAAGACCGGGCGGCGCACGCCGCTCGATCGATCCGAGATTCCCCCCTATCACCTCCGCCAGATGGCGGCCTATGCCGCGGCGCTGGCGGCGATTTTCCCCGGCCGTACCGTGGAGGCGGCGCTGCTCTATACCGCCGGTCCGCGCCTGTTCGTGCTGTCAGACGCCGATCTTGCCGCGCACAAGCCGGCATTGGCCGCGACGGAGCAAAGCTTGCCATCGCGCGCTTGAGACGGCGCGCGCGCGCCCCTAGATTGCGCCCACATCCAAGGAGACTGGCACGATGCCGACCAAGCAGATCACCGACGCGAGCTTCCACGACGACGTCATCAATTCGGACAAGCCGGTGCTCGTCGATTTCTGGGCCGAATGGTGCGGCCCGTGCAAGATGATCGGCCCCAGCCTGGAGGAAATCAGCGAGGAACTGGGCGAGCAGGTGACGATCGCCAAGCTGAACATCGACGACAACCCCGACGCGCCGGGCCGCTACGGCGTGCGCGGCATCCCGACGATGATCCTGTTCAAGGGCGGCAACCCCGCCGCGACCAAGGTCGGCGCCGAACCCAAGGGCCGGATCAAGGCGTGGCTGGAGGGTGAACTGGCGTGAGGATATGGGCGGTTGCGACTGTCGGTTGCGCCGCCCTTCTTACAAGTTCGCTCCGCGATAGTCCGCCTAAGCTGGTCCGCGGTGATTTCGCGTCGGAACGATCTTGGGCAGCATGGATGAAAAGATGCGCCCGGAGACAAGGCGGCGCGTTCGAAGAAGCGTACCGACAGTGTATCGGCTACTCGGCTCCCCGTGTTTTCACCGGCATCTATCTGGACGCGTTCGAAGGCCAGCAGTTCATCGAGGGTGCTGCGACTGACCCCCCATATATCGAGCCCGATCGCAAGATCTGGATGAATGTCGCGCTTCTACCTGCGACAGACAGGATTCGGCAGGTTCAGGAGCTTCAAGCCGATGCTACCCAAATCTGGACCGTGGAATTTGTCGGTCGAGTGTCCACCGCGCCGGGGTTTTTTGGGCATATGGGCGTATATGATGGCGAAGTCATCGCCGATCGCATTATTTCCGCGCGACTGCTGAAAACTGTCGATGGTTACGTTGGTCCGGATTTGCCGGTGCGAAACGAACAGCCTTGAAGGCTCAACTCCGATAATCCGCATTGATGCTGATGTAGCCATGTGTCAGGTCGCACGTCCACACGGTCGCGCGGCCGTCTCCCAGGCCCAGGTCCACGCCGATCGCGATCTCGTCACCCTTCAGGTGCGCGGCGACCGGCGCCTCATCATAGCCCTCCACCGCCAGCCCGTCGCGGGCGACCTGCGTCTCGCCGAAGCGGATCGAGAGGCGGTCGCGCTCCGCCGGTTCGCCGGCCTTGCCCACCGCCATCACCACGCGGCCCCAGTTGGCGTCCTCGCCGGCGATCGCGGTCTTGACCAGCGGCGAGTTGGCGATGCTCATTGCGATGCGGTGGGCCGAACGGTCGCTCTCGGCGCCCTCCACGGTGATCTCGATCAGCTTGCGCGCACCCTCGCCATCACGGACGACCAGTTGGGCGAGTTGCATGCACAGATCGGCGAGCGCGGCGGTGAAGGCGTCGGCGCCCGCGCTGTCCTCGTCCTCGATCGGCGCATTGCCCGCCGCGCCGGTCGCGAAGGCGAGCACGGTGTCGCTGGTCGATGTATCGCTGTCGACCGTGATGCACGAGAAGGTCCGGGTATTGACCGCCGACAGCGCCTTCTGGAGAAACTCCGGCGTGACGGCGGCGTCGGTGAAGACGAAGCCCAGCATCGTCGCCATGTCCGGCGCGATCATGCCCGATCCCTTGACGATCCCGACCAGTTCGACGCGGTGGCCGCCGACGATCGCGGATGCGGTCGCCACCTTGGCAAAGGTGTCGGTCGTCATGATAGTCTCGGCCGCCGCGATCCAGTCGCAGGGCGGCGCGGCATAGGCGGCGTCCAGACCGGCCTCGGCCCTGTCGATCGGCAACGGCACGCCGATCACCCCGGTCGAGGCGACGAACACGTCGGACGGATCGCAATCGAGATGCGCCGCGGTGCGCGCCGCGATCGCCTCCACCGCCGCGCGGCCGCGGTTGCCGGTGAAGGCGTTGGAATTGCCCGCGTTGACCACCAGCGCCCGCGCGCGACCGAGCACCAGCGCGCGGCGGCACCATTCGACCTCGGGCGAGGGGCAGCGGCTCTGCGTCAGCACGCCGGCGACCGCCGTTGCCGGTTCGAGCGTGATAAAAGTCAGGTCGCAGCGATCCCACGCCTTGTACCGCGCCCGCGCCACGCGGCGGGTGACGCCGGCGATCTCGGGCAGGGCGGGCAGGGTGGGGGGGGCGAGGGGGGAACGATCGGTCATGGCCTGCCCTCTACCGGGTTCGTGGTCGGGCGCAATTCCCGCTTCGCGCCGCATCCGTTCTCCAATAGAATGTTCAAAACCGCAGGGCTTTCGCAATGACCGGTCTTCTCGTCTTCTTCTCTGCGTTCATCGCCGCGCAAACCCCGCCGACACCGCATCGGCTCACCGGAGCCGACAACTACCCGCCCGATGCCCGTCAGCGGGGCGAGCAGGGGAGGGTGGACATGGTTTTGAAGGTGGATCCAAGCGGCAAGGTAACCAAATGCGAGACTACCGCGTCGAGCGGATCGAAGGTCCTGGACCGTGCGAGCTGCCGGTTTGTGACGGCCAAGGTGCGATACACGCCTGCAACCGATGCTGCTGGCGTTCGCATCAATGGAAGTGCCGCGTTTGCCATCCGCTGGGCGATCGGGTGCAATTCCAACCGTCCAGTCGACGAGTCCGAAATCATTTATGTCTGCACGGATCGCGCGACAGGCAAGTCTCAGCCGCGCGGGCGGATCGAGTAGAGCCGCGGCAACCTGCTTTGCCGATCCGAAGCTATTCGATACGTACCCCGTAGTAGCGGAATAGGTGGACGTCCCCGTCTCGTGAACCTATGTGCGGCGATTGAAGGAAAGCCCCGCTTGAACCTGTTCCTCCTCCTCACTGCGATGCTGTCGGCGCTGACCGGCGTCGGCCGGGCGGTCGATGCGCGGGCGCAGGCGGCGGTGGAGGCCAGCACCGGGGTCGTTCAGGCGGCACGGGCGGTGGCGCCCGCCGCCGTTCGCCGGATCGCCGCGCGGCCCGACGGTTATGTCGCGCCCGCGCCGCTCACGCTCGACCTGCGCCGCGCGCTCGACGTGGCGCGGGCGATCACGCCAGAGCGCCGGCGCGAATAGGACGCCGGCGGCGGCGCTGGCCGCCCCCTTCGATCGCCATGATTTCCGCGGCCCCGCGTGCGGCCGCGCATTCCCATATTTTCCGAGGATTACGCTTATGCTGGGCGGACTTGCCAAGTCGCTGTTCGGGTCGTCGAACGACCGTTACGTCAAATCGCTGAAGTCGGTCACCGACAAGATCCTCGCGTTCGAGGCACCGCTTCAGGCGATGTCGGACGAGGAACTGGCCGGCCAGACCGCGCGCTTCCGCGAGCGGCTGGAGAATGGCGAGAAGCTCGACGCGCTGCTGCCCGAGGCGTTCGCGACGGTGCGCGAGGCGTCGGTTCGCGTGCTGGGCATGCGGCACTTCGACGTCCAGATGATCGGCGGCATCGTGCTCCACCGCGGCGAGATCGCCGAGATGCGCACGGGCGAGGGCAAGACGCTGGTGGCGACGCTCGCCACATATCTCAACGCGCTGCCGGCGAAGGGCGTCCATGTCGTCACCGTCAACGACTATCTGGCGCGGCGCGATGCCGAGTGGATGGGGCAGATCTATCGCTTCCTGGGCCTGACGGTGGGGGTGATCGTGCCCAACCTGGCTGATCATGAGCGGCGCGAGGCGTATCACAGCGACATCACCTACGGCACGAACAACGAATTCGGCTTCGATTACCTGCGCGACAACATGAAGTACGACCGCGCGTCGATGACGCAGCGGCCGTTCGCCTACGCGATCGTCGACGAGGTCGACTCTATCCTGATCGACGAGGCGCGGACGCCGCTCATCATCTCCGGCCCGACCGACGACAAGTCGGAACTCTATATCCAGGTCGATGCAGTGGTGAAGCAGCTGTCCGACGAGGATTACGAGAAGGACGAGAAGCAAAAGACGATCGTCCTGACCGAGGACGGCACCGAGAAGGTCGAGCGGATGCTGGAGGCGGCGGGGCTGCTCCAGGGCGGCAACCTCTATGACTTCGAGAACACCCAGGTCGTCCACCACACCAACCAGGCGCTGCGCGCGAACATGATGTTCAAGCGCGACACCGATTACATCGTCAAGGACGAGAAGGTCGTCATCATCGACGAATTTACGGGCCGCATGATGGATGGCCGGCGCTGGTCCGACGGCCTGCACCAGGCGGTCGAGGCGAAGGAAAACGTCCAGATCGAGCCCGAGAACCAGACGTTGGCCTCGATCACCTTCCAGAACTACTTCCGCATGTATCCCAAGCTGAGCGGCATGACCGGGACCGCGGCGACCGAGGCGGCCGAGTTCTTCGACATCTACAAGATGAACGTCGTCACGATCCCGACCAATGTGCCGGTGCAGCGGATCGACGAGGAGGACGAATTCTACAAGGACACGCAGGACAAGTTCCGCGCGATCGCCAAGCGCATCGGCGAGCATGCGGCGAAGGGGCAGCCGACGCTGGTCGGCACCGTTTCGATCGAGAAGTCCGAACTGCTCAGCGCATTCCTGCAAGAGGAAGGCGTGGTCCATGAAGTGCTGAACGCCCGCCTGCACGAGCGCGAAGCGCATATCGTCGCGCAGGCCGGCCGCAAGGGCGCGGTGACCATCGCGACCAACATGGCCGGACGCGGCACCGACATCCAGTTGGGCGGCAACGTCGAGTTCCGCGTCGAGGACGAACTGCGCGACATGCCCGAGGGGCCGGAACGCGACGCCGCCATCGCGCGCATCAAGGAAGAGGTTGCCGCCGAAAAGGCCGAGGTGCTCGCCGCCGGCGGCCTCTTCGTGCTGGGCACCGAACGGCACGAAAGCCGCCGCATCGACAACCAGTTGCGCGGCCGTTCGGGGCGCCAGGGCGATCCGGGGCTCAGCCGCTTCTACCTCAGCCTCGACGACGATCTGCTGCGCATCTTCGGGCCCGACACGCTGTTCGCCAAGATGATGCGCAACAACATCGGCGACGGCGAGGCGATCGGCAGCAAGTGGCTGACCAAGGCGATCGAGACCGCGCAGAAGAAGGTCGAGGCGCGCAACTACGACATCCGCAAGCAGGTCGTCGAATATGATGACGTGATGAACGACCAGCGCAAGGTGATCTACGAACAGCGCGCCGACATCATGGATGCCGACACCGTCGGCGACGTGGTGGTCGACATGCGCGCGGAGACGGTCAACGCGCTGGTCGGCGATGCCTGCCCGCCCGACAGCTATCCCGAGCAGTGGGACGTCGCCGGCCTGGCCGAGAAGGCGGCATCGACGCTGGCCGTGGAGGCACCGTTCGCCGACTGGGCAAAGGAGGAGGGGATCGAGCCCGAGACGGTGGTCGATCGCCTGCGCGAGGCGGCCGACGCGGTCGTCGAGGAGAAGTCGAAGGATCTCGATTCCGAGACGTGGACCGGCATCGAGAAGTCGATCCTGCTCCAGAACCTCGATCATCACTGGAAGGAGCATCTGGCGCTGCTCGATGCGCTGCGCCAGGTCGTCCACCTGCGTGCCTATGCGCAGAAGACGCCGATCAACGAGTATAAGCAGGAAGCCTTCGCGATGTTCGAGCGCATGCTCGCCAGCATCCGCGAGGACGTGACCCGCACGCTCGCCTTCGCGCAGTTCCGCATGGCGCCGATGGAGGATTTCGCGGCGCTGCCCGAACTGCCCGATTTCATCACCAGCCACATCGATCCCTTCACCGGCGAGGACAATACGCACGACTGGGACGCCGGCGCGCAGGGCCTGCTGACGCCGGGCATGCCGGCACTGTCGATCCCGCAGCCGTCGGGCGCGGAGATCGGCGAGGATCCGGAAAGCTGGAAGGGCGTGGTCAGCCGCAACGCGCCGTGCCCGTGCGGTTCGGGGCTGAAGTACAAGCACTGCCACGGCGCGATCGCCTGATGACGGCGCGGCACCTGGGCAGCGGCGGGGCCGTCGCGCCCTGTCCCTGGCGGGGCGTGCCCGAGGACAAGATGTACCTCGACCTGCCGGTGGGCGGTTGGGCCTGAGGAGGAAATGGCGCGCCCGGCTGGATTCGAACCAGCGACCACGAGCTTAGAAGGCACGTGCTCTATCCAACTGAGCTACGGGCGCGCGAGGGGGGTGCCCTAGCGCGGATTGCGCGCGGGCGAAACGGCGATCATAAGCACCGGCCATGAGCCAGGGGGACCATCAGCCGCAGCGCATCAGCGCGTCCGACGTCGCGCGCGGGCAGTTCCGCTACTTCGATTTCGTGATGGTCGCGTTCGTCGTGATCCTGCTGCTCAGCAACCTGATCGGTGCGTCGAAACGGTCGGAGGTCGACCTGCCGATGATCGGGCTGTGGTCGTTCGGGGCGGGCATCTTCTTCTTCCCCGTCAGCTACATCGTCGGCGACGTGCTGACCGAGGTGTACGGCTATGCCCGCGCGCGGCGGGTGATCTGGACGGGGTTCGCCGCGCTCATCTTCATGGCGTTCATGGCCTGGGTGGTCGTGTCGCTGCCGCCGGCGCGCAGCTGGGACGGGCAGGCGCATTACGAGGCTGTGTTCGGCAATACCTGGCGGATCGTCGCCGCCTCGATCACTGCCTTCTGGGTGGGCGAATTCGCCAACAGCTGGGTGCTGGCGCGGATGAAGGTGTGGACGCAGGGGCGCTTCCTGTGGGCGCGCACCATCGGGTCGACGGTGGTAGGGCAGGGGCTCGACAGCCTGTTGTTCTACCCGCTCGCCTTCGCCGGCACGACCGGCTGGACGACCGACCAGATCATCCAGGTCGTGCTGAGCCAGTTCATCCTGAAGACATTGTGGGAAGCGCTGCTGACGCCGGGCACCTATGCGGTCGTCGGCTTTCTGAAGAAGCGCGAGGGGATCGACGTGTACGACGACGCGACCAACTTCACGCCGTTCAAGACCAAGCTTTAGGGCTTTCGCCGGAGGTTCGGACCGGCAGTGGATGGCCTGTTGCACGAAGAAGGGCAGCCCTTCGACAAGCTCAGGGCGAACGGTTCAGTAGTTGGTGCGCGCTTGATCTAGGCGACCGCCGCCAGCAGCCCCTCGAACAGCCGTCGTCCGTCGGTGCCACCGTGCGCGGCTTCGATCTTGCGCTCCGGGTGGGGCATCATGCCCAGCACGTTGCCGGCGGCGTTCAGGATGCCGGCGATGCCGCGGGCCGATCCGTTGACATCCTCGGCATAGCGGAAGGCGACGCGGCCTTCGCCTTCGAGGCGGTCGAGCGTGTCGGCGTCGGCGAAGTAATTGCCGTCATGGTGCGCGACCGGGACGGAGATCGTCTCCCCCGCGCGATAGCCGCTGGTGAACAGGCTCTGGCTGTTCGCGACCGTCAGCGCGACATCGCGGCAGACGAAGTCGAGCCCGGCGTTGCGCATCAGCGCGCCCGGCAGCAGGCCGCTTTCGGTCAGCACCTGGAAACCGTTGCACACGCCGAGCACCGGGACGCCGCGCTCGGCGGCGGCTACCACCGCCCGCATCACCGGCGATCGCGCTGCGATCGCGCCGCAGCGCAGGTAATCGCCGTAGGAGAAGCCGCCGGGCAGGGCGATGAAATCGGTGCCGGCGGGCAGATCACTGTCGCCGTGCCACACCATCGCGGGCGCGCGGCCGGTCACCTCGCGGATCGCCACCGCCAGGTCGCGATCGCAGTTGGAGCCGGGAAAGACGACGACCGCGGCGGTCACGGCCGCTCGACCCGGTAATTCTCGATCACCGTGTTGGCGAGCAGCTGGCGGCACATCGCGTCGATCTGGTCGTCGGAGGTGTCGTCGGCGACGTCGAGTTCGAAGATGCGCCCGGCGCGGACCGCATCGACGCCGGCAAAGCCGAGCCCGGCGAGCGCATGTTCGATCGCCTTGCCCTGCGGATCGAGCACTCCTGGCTTCAGCGTGACGACGATACGGAGCTTCATGAGCGGGGGCCTCGCGAGCGGGAAGGGGATGCGCGGCCTAATAGCCTGTGGTGCCGCGCGGGCAAGGCTTCATCCCTCGTTTACCTGTCGGGCGCAGGCTTCGCGACGCGCGACTCGTCAGCGTGAAGGGACCAGGAATCATGGCGTATCTGGCGATGGTGATGTTCGTCGCCCTGTTCGCGTTCGGCCGGCAGTATTTCGGCTGGTCCGATCCGGGGGGCAAGGTGGAGCTGGCGCTGTTCAGCTGTTTCGTGTTCGGCGCGATCTGCGGCTATCGGGCGAAGGGCTGAGCGGTCAGAAATAGCGCGCGACGGAGAAGCGCATGCGCAACCGGTCGGTCGCGTAATAGGCGATGCTCGATGCGTTGCGATTGTACGACAGCGTCACCTGCGGCGAGAAGCCGAACACCCGCATCGCCCGGTTGCCGAGCGTCAGCCGGCCGCCGTAGCGCCAGTCGCTGCGCGGATCGCGCGAGAACAGCTCGGTCGGCGCGTCGAACACCGCGCGGCTGATATTGCCCGACAGGCCGAAGCTTATGCCCATCGGCAGTTCGCCGCCGAGGCCGGTGGTGATCCCCAGTTCGGTGCTGGAATAGGCGGCGGCGTTCAGCCAGTCGCGCCGCGCGAAGCCGCCGAGGGAGGCGACGAGCGTGGGGGCGACGGCCTTTTCGGCGGTGGCGTAGAGGCCTGCCTGCCAGCCGGACCAGTTGCTGTCGAACAGCGCGGTGGTGCGGCGGGTGTCGAGCTGGAGGCCGAGTCGCGCGTTGCCGCCGAGGCCAAGTTGGGCGCCGGTGCGGACGCCGATCTGGCGACTGGCAAGCGATCCGCCGAACCAGCGTTGCGCCGCCAGCCCCTCGACCGAGATGCTGGTCGTGTCGGACAGGTGGCGCTCGATCCCCGCCGCGCCTTGCAACGAGAAATCGTCATAGGCCCGGCCCGAATAATTGCTGCCCTGTCCGTCGATGCCGACGAGCAGGAGCGCGCGGCCCGCGACGGGCACGCGCGCGCCGGCGTTCAGGCTGGCGGTCTGGCCGGTGCCCGATTTGGCCTGCGCGCCCGAATCGAGATCGATCGGCAGCGTCACGTCGCCGAAGTTCACGTCGATGCGGTCGGCCGCGGTCGCGTTGTTGATATTGCTGTCGGGCGCGATGCCGACGTCGAGATCGAGCCGCCATGCGCGGCGCGACCGGATCACCTGGCGCGCGCCCCGGATCGCGGCGGCGACGTCGGGTGGGAGTTCGCCGGAGACCTGGGCGATGCGGAACTGGCGGTCGGCGCTGGCGGTCTGGCCGAGGCCGAGCATAGCGCGGGCGAGTTCGAGCCGGACGCGGGTCTGCGACGGATCGTCGGCCAGGATCGCCTTGAACGTCTCTGCCGCGTGATCATAATGCCCCTGTTCCGACGCGGCGAAGCCGGCCAGGAAGCGGCTCTGCAGCTTCATGTCAGGCGCCTGCGCCAGCGCGGCGATCAGCGGTGCGGCTTCGTCGAAGCGGCGGTCGCGGACCATCGCCTCGGCCTGGGCGAGCAACTGGTCCGGGGTCAGCCGGACGTGGCAGATGCCGTAGCTGCACTTGGCCTGATGCTGCGCGGCGGCCGGCGTCGCCAGCCCCGCGCACAACATCATCGCCGCGACGATCAGGCCGCGCATGATCTGGTCCCCCCGAACCGTGATGCGGCTTACGGCTGCTTCGCGCCGGTGAACGCGCCGAGGATATCGACGCGCTGATCGGGGATGCCGCCAACGATACGCAGGTTGCCGCCGACGTTGACCGCGTTGGGGCCGAAGAAGGCGCCGTCGATCGAACTGGCGCCGGCCACGCTGCCACCCTGGCTGACGCTGGTCGTGTTGACGATCGTCGTCACGCCGTTGTTGACGAAGCGGACGTAATTGTCGGCGCCGGAGAAACCGCCGGTGAAGCCGCCGGTGTTGACCAGATCGATCTTGCCGCTGCCCTTCGCCTCGAAGGTCGAGCCGCCCTGGATGCTCACCTGGTTGCCGGGGACGAGCTGGCCCCCGTAGGTGGCGGGCAGCACGGTGCCGGTCAGCAGCATCGCCATCGTCGATCGGCCGAAATCAAGCGTGATCGTGCTCGAACCCGTGATCCACTGGAAGTAATTGGGCATGCGGTTCGGCGTGTCGATCGTGGTGTTCGACACCATCGTCGCGAGCAGGCCGCCGGTGTAGGTGCCGGTGCCGGTGATCGGCACCTGCGACCGGATCGTCTCCGTCCCGAACACCATCGCGCCGCGCTGGAAGTTCGACGTCGTCGTCGCCTTGAACACCAGCGGGTCGGCGGTGCGATCGAACGCGTTGCGGACATAGCCGGCGAGCGAGACGTACTTCGTCTGCGAACCCGGGCGCTGGTAGAAGAAGGTGACGCTGTCGGTGCGGCCGAAATCGCCGGGCTCGGTGCCGGCGGCGCGCGCGGTGGGGCCGACCGCCTCCAGATAGTTGAAATCGGTCAGGTTGGTCGGCACGCCCCATTCGGGACCGGCCGAACCGCCGTAATCGGTGCGGTGCGCGGGATCCTGGAAACGCACCGTGCCGGTGCCCATGCCCGCCTTCTGATCGGTGAACTGGACGGTGAAGATGCCGTCGCGCGGATTGTAGATGACGGCCCCGCTGGGTGCGCGGACAGTCGATGCGTTGCCCTGGTAGAGCACCGGGCCGCTCGACGCGTAGACGCCGGTTTCGGTGACATCGAGCGAGTGGAAGCTGCCGACCGCGTTGAAGGTCGTTTCGGTGGACACGTCGAGCAGGTTGGCCGGGGTGGGCGTGGGCGTCGAGGTGCCCGTGCCGGTCCCGCCGCCGATTCCGCCGCCTGTGCCGCCGGTGCCGCCCGTTCCTCCCGTACCGCCGCCAGAGGCGGGCGGGGCGATGCTGCCCACGGTTTGCGGGCCGGAAGCGCCGCCGCACGCGGCTAGAGCCAGCAGCGGCAGGGCCGCGATCACGCTACGCATTGTCGATCATTCCCCCAGTTCAGGTCGGGGGAAATCTAACCGCAAGAGGGTTAAGGGCCTCTAAACGCCGCCGCCGATCACTTTCCGCGGCGCTTGCGGTGGCTTTCGAGGTCGAGCACGGCCGATTCGGCCCCCTCGGGCAGCAGGCCCAGACGGCGAGCGACCTCCTGATAGGCCTCCACCTCGCCGCCCAGGTCGCGGCGGAAGCGATCCTTGTCGAGCTTTTCGCCCGAGGCCATGTCCCACAGCCGGCAGCCGTCGGGGCTGATCTCGTCGGCCAGGATGATGCGGCCGTAGTCGTTGTCCCAGATGCGACCGAATTCGAGCTTGAAGTCGACCAGGCGGATGCCGATGCCGGCGAACAGCCCGGTCAGGAAGTCGTTCACGCGGATGGCCATGTCGGCCATGTCGTGCAGCTCGTCCTGGCTAGCCCAGCCGAAGCACAGCACATGTTCCTCGGAGATCATCGGATCGCCGAGTGCGTCGTCCTTGTAATAATATTCGACGATCGTGCGCGGCAGCTGCACGCCTTCCTCGATCCCCAGCCGCTTGCTGAGCGATCCGGCGGCGACGTTGCGAACGACGACCTCGATCGGCACGATCTCTACCTGGCGAATAAGTTGTTCGCGCATGTTGAGACGGCGTATGAAGTGTGTCGGTACGCCGATCTGGCCGAGCAGGGTGAAGATATGCTCGGAAATGCGGTTGTTTAGCACGCCCTTGCCGCTGATCGTGCCCTTCTTCTGGGCGTTGAACGCGGTCGCGTCGTCCTTGAAATACTGGATCAGCGTGCCGGGTTCGGGGCCCTCGTAGAGGATCTTGGCCTTGCCCTCGTAGATCTGGCGGCGGCGAGCCATCGGCGGTCCTTCGAAAAGAGCACGCCCCGGCGCCGCGAGGGGCCGGGGCGGGGATGGGCGGGCCTATATCGGATGGGGGCGGGGGGTGCAATCAGTCGGCGGGGGTATGACGAGGCCACCGAATGCGATGCCGCAGGCGGAACCACAGGAACGCCAGCAGGGCAATCAGCAGCGCCGGCGGCCCGAGCAGCGCAACCGCGCCGAGCGCGACCGCCAAAGTCCATTGCAGGGATGCCACCGCGGTGTCGGCCGCTTCCGCGAAAGGCGATCTGGGGTCGAACCTGCGGATCGCGGTGCCTGATTCATAATCGAACGTCATCGGGGTCGTGGCCAGACTGTCCTGCTGACCCGTGATGGCGTCCGTGGTCGAGCGCGCCTGGCGATCGAGTTCGCCGCGCTGCCGCAGCAATTCCGCACGAGCGTTGTCATTCAACGTCGTCTTGCCAAGTTCCCCGTCCAGGCGGGCGCGTTCCTCCGCAATTCTGGTGCGGTCGCCGGACAGTCGGGCGATCGCGCTCCCGGCATCGGTGCCTGAAATCTCGGCATTCACCAGCATGCCTTCGGCTGCTTCGATCGCTGCGATACCCTCCCGGCCGAATGCGCGGGCCAGCGTCGGATCGAGTTTGAACGCCAGCATTGCGTCGATGCGATCGCCTGCGACCAGCGTGTAGCGCATGCCGGTGATTCGGCAGCGCGTGATGCCCAGCTTTTCGCAAGCCTGGGCATGACGTTCCTGCGCCGCAGCGATCCGCGCTGGCGGCAGCCGGAAGGCGTAGCGATAATTGAAAGCCACGCCGGGAGCGGCGGTCACGGCGATGCCCGGTGCGGCTGGCGCGTCCGCAGTGGCGAGATCGGCGGTTTCGGCGCTCTGCCTCTCCTCCCGATCGGGCGCTGCGCTGCAGGCGGTGAGAATAAAGGCACCGATGATCGTGATCGCCGCACGCATCTTCATTCTCCCACTTAGGTAGTTATACCGTCTCATGAGTAGGAAAATGCGTCAAGGCGCGGCGAAGGCGGCGGCGATCAGTCGCTTTGTCTCCGCCCAGGCGGCGCTTTCGGGGGCGACCAGTTCGACATGGCCGGTCGCGGGGATGGTGTGGAGTTGTACCCGGTCACCACTGGCGGTCGCCGCGGCGAAATAGTCGGTCGCCATGCGATAGGGGATGATGCGATCCTCGCGGCCGTTGACGAGGTCCTGCGGCACCTTGAGCGGAAGAAGGCGCGGCACGGAGGTGTCGCGATACGGATCGTCGCGCCCGGCGCCGACCAGTTTCGCGACGACTTCTATGCCGCAGCCATTGTCGGGGCTGGCGGCGGTTGCCTCGAGATCGGGCAGCCCGCCCAGGCTGACGACATGCGCGATCTTCAGTGGCCGGCGCGTGCGCAGCGGACTGTCCTTCGGCAGGCGCGGGCGCGCGGCGAGCCACAGCGCGAGATGCCCGCCCGCCGAATGGCCGACGGCGACGATGCGGCGCGTGTCGAGATGATATTTTCTTGCATGGACAGCTATTTGATCAGATGCCTTCGCAGCATCTGCGAAGGTGCCCGGATAGCCGCCGCCCGCACGATCGACCCCGCGATAGTCGATGTTCCACACTGCATAGCCTTCGCCCCGCAGGTCAGCGGCGATCCAGTCCATCAGGCTGCGATCGGCGACCGACGTCTGCCAGCAGCCGCCGTGGACCATCAGGACAACCGGGTGCGGCCCCTTGCCGGCGGGTAGCCAAAGATCGACCTTCTGCATCTGATCCGGGCCATAGGCGATCGTCGCGTCGGCGGCGGGGCGCGGACGCTTTACAAGGTCGGGCCAGGTCAGCAGGTCGCCGGTCATGGCGACAGCGATAGCGGCAAGCGCGGCGAGGCGGAACATCGCCGCAGCCTAAGCCATCAAAACGATCCGCGCACCGAGAAGGAGAAGATCGGCCCGATCCGGCGATCGCGGCTCTCGCGCAGCAGCAGCTGGCTGGCACCGCGCAGGCCGGCGTAGATGAAGCGTTCCCGGCGGGACCGCGCATCGTTGAAATTGACCACGTCGGCGCGCACCGTCAGCCCGAACACGTCCTTGTGCTCGACGAACACCGAGGCGAAGATCGGCCCTTCCCACGTCCGGTCGGTCTGGTTGCGGCGATAGCGCGGCTGGTTGTGCGAATATTCGAGGCCGCCGCCCCACGCCCAGTCGCTGGCGGGGATGTCGTGGCGGAACTGGGTGTTGATGATCGTGTCGGTGAAGCCGCTCCAGTAGCGGACCTCGCCGGTGAAGGGGTCGCGTAGCGAGGATTTCTGGAACAGCACGCGCGAATCGAGCCGGGCGCCCTTCCAGCCCAGCGGTTCGAACTGGATGGTGCTCGTCCAGTCGATCGCGCTAGCCCAGGATTTGGCGATGTTGCCCGCGGATTCGCCGGTGCCGACCGGCACGATGTCCACGTAGTCGACGACGTCGCGATAGATGAAGCGCAGCTTGGTCGATCCCCAGGGGCCGAGCCGCCTGTTCGCCTCCGCCTCGACGGTCCAGTCCTGCTGCGGGCGCAGATCGATGTTGCCCGCGTTCTGGTTGCCGTCGTTCAGGAAGGCACGGGCCAGGAAATCGTAGAAGGACAGCTGGAGCACGCGGCGCCGCAGCTTGAGCGACAGATCGAAATCCGCCGACGGTTTCCACGACAGCGACAGAGATCCCTTGGGCCGCAGGAAGCTGCGCGACACGCCGCCGACCGCCGTCTGGGTGATCGTCGAATGTTCGGCGCCGGCGATGAGCTGGATGTTGAACTGGGGCGTCAGCGGCCGGCTGTAGCTCAGCAGGCTTTCGTAGCGGTCTTCATCGACGCCGCCGGTGCCGCCGGGGAAGGGCGTATCGACGAACCGGCCGGAGGCGTCGAGCGCGCCGACGCTCGTCACGCTGTCGAGCGTGTTATAGGCGGCTTCCGCCGACCATTGCCAGTCGCCGCCCAGCATCTTCCAGCCATATTCGCCGCGCGCGATCGTTTCGCCCACCCGGCCGGTCTGCGAGAAACGCTCGCCGCTGGTCGGTGTCGCGTCGAGATAATCGACCAGGATCGTCTGGGTGAACGGTTCGAAATTGTAGCGGCGCAGGCCGACCAGCTTGAGCCGGCCCGGCCCGAGCCCGAATTCATAGTCGCCGCCGATCTCGTAGTTCCAGCCGAGTTCGCGATCCCGCACCGTACGCAGGCGGTCGGCCTGGCCGGGCAGCGAGCGCAGGCCGTCCTCATTGTATCGCGAATAGGTCCGCTGATAATGCGCGTTGAGGTGGGCGACCGAGTTGCCGGGTCCGTCGAGCGTGAACCGGCCGCTGACCTTCGGCGAATCATCGTCGTTGGTCCAGACGTCGTCGCGTCGCTCGATCACCGCGCCGGCGCCGTCGTAGATCAGCGTGAGGCCGTCCGCCCCG
Organism: Sphingomonas sp.; assembly: GCF_035910975.1. Taxonomy (GTDB): domain Bacteria; phylum Pseudomonadota; class Alphaproteobacteria; order Sphingomonadales; family Sphingomonadaceae; genus Sphingomonas. Next base: position 621,901 of record NZ_JAMHWM010000029.1, on the reverse strand, counting down.
CTGCGCGATGCCTGATCGTTGTCGAGGCCGATCTGGTACTGGAGCGGCCCGCTGCGCCCGCTGACCGATATGTTGGCGCGCGACACCAGCGGATCGGTGTTGTGCACGCGAAACTGCGGTCGCCACGAGAATTGCCCGGTCAGCGCGGCGGCGCGGAATACGACATTGGCGACCTGTCCCGACAGGCCCGGAATCTGCAGCGTGCCGCCGTCGACGACCTCGATTCGCTCCACCGTCGCGGCAGGGATGCGCGACAACTGGGTGAACATCGTGTCGGACTTGTTCGACGGCCGTTCGCCGTTGAACAGCACGTTGCCGGTCGCCTGCCCCAGCCCGCGCAACTGTTCGCTGTCGCGGATCTGGAAGCCCGGTATGCGCTGAAGCATGTCGTAGGCGGTGCGCGGCGCGTAACGCGCGAAATCGGCGGGCGTGTAGACCTGGCGGTCGGTGACGGGCGCCGCGCCGTCCTGAGCGGAAACCTCGCGCGGCGCCGGCGGCGCAGCACTGCCGGTGGTCCGGGTTTCCTGCGCGGCGGCAGGAAAGGCCAGTGCCAGTAACGGCACGGCCGCGAGAAACGCGGATTTAGGGGTCAAGCTGACGGCTCCACAACGGCAGCCGGGCGGGAGGAAACCGGCGAATGGCGATGGCGACCATGCTGCGCCGGCCGTCCGGGTATCAAAGTGCCTTGTCGCGAATTACACGCCGCCCGGCATGGATGTACCGCGATCCGGCTCGTCCGGCAGTGATCCTCGGAACCGCTTTCACCGAAACGATATTCCCGACGTGATAAGTTAGCGGGCCCGGCCTTCGCGACTGGCGGAGAGCGGGCACAGGCGCGACGCCGGGCACTCAACCGTCGGGTGGAGAGCGGCGATGGATCGGATCGAGGAACTGCTGGCGATTCAGGACTGCATCGCCCTGATGACCGACTATAATATCCATCTCGACAACGTCGATGCGGATGCCTTCGTCGCGCTGTTCACGCAGGATGCGGTTTTCCGCCGCGTCGTACCGGCCGAACCGGCGCTGGAGTTCACCGGCCATGCCGGGCTGCGCCGCTCGCTGGAGCTGGTGATCCAGGCGTCGCCGCGAATACGGCGGCATCTGCTGTCGAATGCCAGGGTGACGATCGTCGATGATCGAGAGGCCAGGGGATTCTGTATCGGCCTGGCGATCCACGGACCGCGCGGAACCTTGCCCGTGCCGATGGGCGGGCTGGAACTGGTCGGCGAGTATCGCGATACCTATCGCAGGACGGCGGAGGGCTGGCGGATCGCGAGGCGCGAACTGACGCGGATCATCGATCTGGATGCCGTGGCGGGCTGAGCCGACGAAGGTTCCGGGTCTACAAGGTTCCGGGCCTACAAGGTTCTGGCGATGTTCCCCGGGCCTTGCTAACCCGCGCTGGCAATGGCCAGCCAACCCGTCGAACCGATCGTCGATGCCCCCTTCGACAGCGCGCTTTCCGAACGCTATCTCGTCTACGCGCTGTCGACGATCACCGCGCGGTCGCTGCCCGATGTTCGTGATGGGCTGAAGCCGGTCCACCGCCGTCTGTTGTGGGCGATGCGGCTACTGCGGCTTGACCCGGCCTCCGGCTACAAGAAATGTGCGCGCGTCGTCGGCGACGTGATCGGCAAATACCACCCGCATGGCGACCAGTCGGTGTACGACGCCATGGTTCGCCTCGCGCAGACCTTCGCGCTGCGCTACCCGCTGGTCGACGGACAGGGCAATTTCGGCAACATCGACGGCGATAATGCCGCCGCGTACCGCTATACCGAGGCCCGGCTGACCCAGGTCGCGATCGACCTGATGGACGGGCTGGACGAGGACGCGACCGATTTTCGCCCGACCTATAACGGCGAGGAACAGGAGCCCGAGCTGTTTCCGGGTCTGTTCCCGAACCTGCTGGCGAACGGCGCGGCCGGGATCGCGGTGGGCATGGCGACCAGCATCCCCCCGCACAACGCCGCCGAGCTGATCGACGCCGCCGTCGCGCTGATCGACAATCCGCAGGCCGATGTGCTCGATCATGTGAAGGGGCCGGATTTCCCGACCGGCGGGCTCGTCGTCGACAGTCCGGCCGCGATCGCGGAAGCCTATGCGAGCGGGCGCGGCGGGTTTCGCGTCCGCGCGCGTATCGCGGTGGAGCGTGAGAAGGGCGGCGGCTGGGCGCTGGCGGTCAGCGAAATCCCGTACGGCGTCCAGAAGGGCAAGCTGATCGAGGGGATCGCCGAGCTTATCAACGCCAAGAAGCTGCCGATCCTGGGCGACGTGCGCGATGAAAGCGACGAGGCGGTGCGCATCGTCATCGAGCCGCGCGCGCGCACCGTCGATCCGACGACGCTGATCGAGAGCCTGTACCGGCTGTCCGATCTGGAAACGCGGGTTTCGCTCAACCTCAACGTGCTCGACAAGACGCGCACGCCGCGGGTGATGTCCCTGCGCGATGCGCTGGCGGCCTGGGTCGAACATTGCTTCGTCGTGCTGCGGCGGCGATCCGAGCACCGGCTCGACAAGATCGCCGACCGGCTGGAACTGCTGGGCGGTTACCTGATCGCCTATCTCAACCTCGACCGGGTGATCGAGATCATCCGCACCGAGGACGAGCCCAAGCCGGTGATGATCGCCGAGTTCATGCTGACCGATCGCCAGGCCGAGGCGATCCTGGACATGCGGCTGCGGCGGCTGCGCAAGCTGGAGGAGATGGAGATCATCCGCGAGCGCGACGCGCTGACGAAGGAGCAGGCCGACCTGCAGCTGCTGCTGTCGTCGGACGCCCGTCAGCGCACGCGGCTGAAGCGTGATCTGGCGAAGATTCGCGACCGTTATGGTCCGGAGACCGCGCTGGGCGCGCGGCGGACGACGATCGAGGAGGCGGCGCCCGCGCGCGAAATCCCCCTGGAGGCGATGATCGAGCGCGAGCCGATCACCGTGATCCTGTCGCAGCGCGGGTGGATCCGGGCGATGCGCGGTCATGTCGAGCTTGCTTCGGCCGAAACGATGAAATTCAAGGAGGGCGACGGCCCGCTGTTCGCGTTCCATGCGCAGACCACCGACAAGCTGCTGCTCGCCGCTGACACCGGGCGCTTCTACACGCTGGGCGCCGACAAGCTGCCCGGCGGGCGCGGGTTCGGCGAGCCGGTGCGGCTGATGATCGATCTGGACGGCAACGCCGGCATCGTCGCGCTCATGCGCGCGGGCACGGCGGAAAAGCTGCTGGTCGCCGCCAGCGACGGGCGCGGTTTCCTGGTCAAGGCCGCCGATACGATCGCCGAGACGCGCAAGGGCAAGACGGTGATGACGCCGCGCACGGGCGCGAGGCTGGCGCTGGTCAGGCCGGTCGGCGCGGAGGACGATTATGTCGCGGCGGTCGGCGATAATCGCAAGCTGCTGGTGTTCCCGATCAGCGAACTGGCCGAACTGGCGCGCGGTCAGGGCGTACAGCTCCAGCGCTATCGCGACGGGGGCCTGTCGGACGCGATCACCTTCCGTTTTGAGCGCGGGCTGACCTGGGCGATGGGCGGCGAGGCGGGGCGGATGCGGACCGAAAGCGATATGGGCCCATGGCGCGCCGCGCGCGGGGCGGCGGGGCGGATGCCGCCCACCGGCTTCCCCCGCGACAACCGCTTCTGACACCGAGGGACAGGATGGCCGCGTTTTAGCCTGCCTTAACCATTGGCGGGCTAGCTCGTCGACAATGATTTTCCGCAAGCCGCGCGCGGCGATCAGTACGGACACTTCCGCCACGCCGGTCAAGGCGGTCGATCCCGCACGCGCGTTCGGCCCGACCGCCTTGGCGCGGGTGGTCGATCTGGTGCCGATCCCGGCGGCGTTGATCGAACATTCCGAAGGCAGTTTCCATTTCATGGGGGTCAACCGGCCGTTCCGTCGCGCCGGGCTGGGCATGTCGGCGACAGAGTCCCCGATCATCCGCCTGCTCGGAGCGCGGATCCTCGCCTTCCTCGAATCGCCGGCGACGCAGCAGGAGTTCGACTGGCAGGTCGGCGAAGAGATCGACGCGCGGCATTTCCATGTGATGCTGGCGCGCCGGCCCGAGATGCGCGGCCAGCCGCGCTGCCTGATGACCCTGGTCGATCAGACCGGCGAACGTCGCACAGAAACCAGCCTGCGTCGCGAGATGCTGTCCGACAGCCTGACCGGCCTGCCCAATCGCGGCGGTTTCGGCGACGTGGTGGAAGGATCGATCACCCGCGAGAACGCGCATGCCTATGCGGTGATGATCGTCAACATGGACCGGTTCGCCCGCGTCAACGCGTGCATGGGATCGCTGGCGGGCGACGAGCTGTTGATCTCTGTCGCGCGGCGGCTGCGTGGGGCGCTGCGCGCGCGCGACACGCTGGCGCGGATCGGCGGCGACGAGTTCGGCGTGCTGGTCGCCGCCGACGAGGGGGAGGCCGACGCGATGCACGTCGCCGCGCGCATCCGCGCCGCGCTGGCCACGCCGTTCCGCCTTTCGGATTTCGAGATCCGGGTCGAATGCTCGATCGGCGTCGCGCTCGGCGGCGACGAGATTTCCGAGCCCGAGGACCTGATCCGCCACGCCCAGTTCGCGGTGAAGCGCGCGAAGAAGACCGGCAAGGCCGAGGTCTATAACCACTCGACCTTCGACATCGTCCGCACCCAGTTCGGCATCGAGACGCGGCTGCGCCATGCGATCGACAACGGTGACCTGCGGTTGACCTTTCAGCCGATCTGCGACCTGGCGAGCGGACGGATCGTATCGTTCGAGACGCTGGCCCGCTGGTCCCCCGACGGACGGGAGGTATCGCCCGTCGATTTCATCCCGGTGGCGGAGGAAAGCGGCCTGATCGTGCCGCTCGGCCGCTGGGCCATGGACGAGGCGGCTCGGACGATCGCGGCGTGGGATGCACAGGCGGGAGGGCGATGCGGCGCGAACCTGTCGATCAACCTGTCGGCGATCCAGCTCCAGCGCGATCAGGTCGCGCCGATGGTGCGCGCGGCGATCGAGGCGTACGGCATCGAAGGCGAGCGGCTGACGCTGGAGCTCACGGAAAGCGCGATCGTCAGCGATCCCGATCGCATCGCCGCGACGATGCAGGCCCTGAAAGGTCTGGGCACGACGCTGGCGATGGACGATTTCGGCACCGGCTATTCGAACCTCGCCTATCTCCAGAAGCTGCCGATCGACGTGCTCAAGATCGACCGCAGCTTCGTGTCCGGCATGCTCGCCGATCGCGACAAGGTGGCGATCGTCCGCGCGATCCTGAGCCTGGCGCAGGCACTGGGGATGCGGACGACGGCGGAAGGCATCGAGACCAACGAACTGGCCCAGACGCTCGCCGCGCTCGGCTGCACCTATGGCCAGGGCTATCTCTATGCGCGCCCGCTGGAGCGCGACGACGCCTATGCGATGCTGGCGCGCGAGAGCGCCTGACGCAGTTCATCGTCGAGGATCGCGGTCGCGTCGTCGGGGAAGCCGGCGGCGATCCAGCGGTCCTCTATCGCCCGTAGCGTGCGCGCGACCTCCGGCCCCCTGGTCAATCCGCGCGAGACCAGCGCGCCGCCGCTGACCGGCAGGACCGGAATGGCGAAATCGTCAAGGAAGCGGGCGTCGGCACCGGCGATCAGCAGGCGGTCGCACGCGCTTTCGGACCCCACGCGATAGGCGAGTGCCTGTGGGCCTTCATCGCCCGCACCGAGCGTCGCGGCCTCCAGCCGCTTGCGCTCGGCATTCGACAGCTTGAGGCGTGCGCCGACCGCCGCGGCGGTGCCGGGCGCAAGCGTGACGGCGAGGCGGCGGATCGGGTCCGGGGCGATGCCCTGCGCACTCTCCGCACCGGCCAGCGCGGTCAGCCGGGTGAGCCCTTCGCGATCGATTTCCGGCACCACCGGTGTCAGGATGGCGTGATCGAGCATCAGGCCGACGACACGCACCGCGTCGCGCGCGACGAGCAGTTTGAGCAGTTCGTCGCGGATGCGTTCGCGCGACAGCGCCATCAGGTCGTTGGCGCGCGCGGCACAGGCGGCGAGCCCCTCGGCATCCGGCGTGTCGCCGAACCGCGCGAGGAAGCGGAAGAAGCGCAGAATGCGCAGGTGATCCTCGGCAATGCGCTGCAACGGATCGCCGATGAAGCGCATGTGCCGTGCGTTGAGATCGGCGAAGCCGCCGAAATAGTCGAACACCTCGCTGGTGGCGGGATCGGCGTAGAGCGCGTTCATCGTGAAATCGCGCCGTGCGGCGTCCTCGCGCCAGTCGTCGGTGAAGGCGACGATCGCGTGGCGGCCGTCGGTCGATACGTCGCGGCGCAGGGTCGTCACCTCGACCGGGCCGCTTTCGATCACGGCGGTGATCGTGCCGTGGGCGATCCCGGTCGGCACCGCCTTGATCCCCGCGCGGCGCAGGCGGCGGGTGACCTCCTCGGGATCGTGCCGGGTCGCGATGTCGATATCGGCGACCGGCAGGCCGAGCAGGGCATCGCGCACCGCGCCGCCGACGAATCGCGCCTCGTCCCCGCCGCCCAGCGCCTCGACCAGCGCGTCCAGCCCGGCGCGGCGCCGCCAGTCTGTGTCGGGGAGCATTACCATTTCAGCTGTCGCGACAGGTTGACGAGCATCGCCGCTGTCGCGCCCCAGATATTCCGGCCCTGCCAGTCGATCTTGTAGAAATGCCGCTCGCGCCCCTTCCATATGCCCGATGCGCGGACATGGTTGGCGGGATCGAGCAGATGGGCAAGCGGGGCCTCGAACACGTCGGCCACTTCCGCCTCCGACGGGATCAGCCTGACGTCGGGGCGGACGACGCCGAGCACCGGCGTGACGCGATATCCGGTGCCGGTGCGATAGGGATCGATCATGCCGATCACCGTCACGGCGGCCGGGGGCAGCGCGATCTCCTCCTGCGCCTCACGCAGGGCGGCGGCGACCGCATTGGCATCCTCGGGATCGATGCGCCCGCCGGGGAACGCGACCTGTCCCGCATGGGCGCGCAGATGTTCCGTGCGCTGGGTCAGGATCACGCCCGGCTCGGCGCGATCGGTGACGGCGACCAGCACCGCCGCTTCCGTCGCGGGCGGCGCGCCGTCGAGTTCCAGCCCGGTCAGGTCGCCGGTCAGCAATTCGGGTGCGGCGAGGGCGCCGGCGTCAAGGGCGGCGCGCAGCCGGGCGGCGAGCGTCATGCCGGCTCCAGCGGGAAGAAGGCGCCATCACTCCACACGCCGGGCGGCAGATCGTCGCCGGCAAGGGCGAGGTTGGCGAGTTCGTAATAGACCGGCCGCGCGACCAGTGCCTCCAGCCCGCCGCGCACGCGGATATAGGGGTGGGGCCCGTCGTCCTTCGCCTCGAATCGCAGCGGATGTTCCGGCCCGGCGATGACAAGGTCGCCGACGTTGGTCTGAAAGGCGATGCGGCCGCCTTCGGCCCTCATCTTCACCGCGACGAAGGGCGCATCCTCCACCGCGATGTCGAGCTTTTCCGCCGGATTGACCAGGACGTGGCCGCCATCGGCCTCACGGCGCAGGATCGTGGCGAACTTGCGGACCATGTCGCGGCGGCCGATCGGCGATCCCTGATGAAACCAGGTGCCGTCGCGGGCGATGCGCATCTCGCTGTCGCCGCAATGATCCGGGTGCCATTGCTCGACCGGCGCCGGCCTGGCCGCGGCGATCAGCGCGGCGACCTCGTCGATCGAAAGCGCGTCGAGATCGGGGGGCGGCGGCATCGGCATCGCCTCTCCTTTGGCAAGCAATGACGGGTGAGGGAAGGGCTACAAGCCCTCGCCGCCGACCCAGTGCGCGTTCGAGAGGCGGCGGGCGAGCGACCAGCTCTGGACGCGAATGTCCGGCACCGCGACGATTTCCCAGAAGGCGCCACGGGTCATCGGGCCGAGCGCGTGGAGCCAATCGGACGCGTGGCCGTCGCGACCGATCACCGCGGTGTCGGCATCGACGTCGATCCCGAGATGCGCGGCGTCGGGCCGGACGAGGCCGCGTTCGTGCAGCCGGCGCAAAAGCGGATCGTCTGTTCGCGCGAGGTCGCCCTGCGGCCCTGTGGCATTTATGATCCTCGTAAGATCAAGTATTTCGTTCGCATTGCTACCGCGCGGTCTGAGATTTAGCCTCACGCCGGGCTGCGTGGCTTCGGCGGCGATGATCTTGCCGGCGACAACCTGCAACTGGCCGCGCGCGACCATCGCCTCGATCCGCGCGTGAACCTCGGGCGCCAGGCGATGGCGGTGGACGTCCCACCAGGGCCGCAGGTGGCCCAGGAAACGGGCGCGCTCGTCCCCCGTCGCATTGGCCCACATCGCCTGGGTGAACGGGCGGAGTTCATCGACCGCGTTGCGCCAGCCGATGTCGATCCCCCGTGCGCGCACCGCCTGTGACAGCGCGGCCGGGGACAGGCGCGGGCGTTCGTCGATCCGCTTCCACGGGGCGCCGGGCGCGGCATGGGCGCGCGGCAGCAGCCCGCGGCGCGACAATGCGATGATCCGTCCGCGATACCCCTCCGCCTCCAGCTTCAGCGCGACATCGACCATCGTCAGGCCGGTGCCCAGGATCAATACGGTCGACCGATCGTCGAGGCCGGCGGTCAGGTCCGGCGTCCACGGGTCACCAACATAGCGGTGGTCGGGCAGCGTGGCCGGATCGATCCCGTCGGGGGTGTGCGGCGGAAGATTCCCCACCGCGAGGGCGACGGCGTCACCGTCAATCCGCCGGCCGTCGGCAAGCGCCGCGCCATGCACGTCGATATCGACGACGTCGCCGGTGACCACGTCGAGCCGGCTCGATGCGGCCGCGGCGTCGAGCTGTTCGCGCAGATAGTCGCCGTAGAGCAGGCGCGGGATGAACGCGGTCGCCGGCTCCGCATGTCCGCGCGCCGCCAGCCAGCGTACCAGATGGCCGGGATCGTCGGGCAGTGCGCTCATGTTGCCGGCGCGGACGTTGAGCAGGTGGCTGTGGTGCGCCGCGCCATAGGCGAGGCCGGTGCCGGGCGCCGCCGAGCGATCGATCAGCGTGGCGCGAGGGCCGTCGTGGCGAAGCAGGTTGATCGCCAGCAGCGACCCCGAAAAGCCGCCGCCGATGATGACGACGTGATCGGTCACGCCGCGCGTCTGCGGCTCAAATCTCGTATTCCGGGCGCCATTCGGGCTCTTCATAGGCCGGGCGGCGCACGCCGGGCTGGCGCGACACCATTTCCGAATAGAGGCCCTTCACCGTATTGCTGCCGGTGCGGACGCAGGCGTTGGGCAGGATCGCGTGAACCAGGCAGGCGAGCCCGCCGCCGATCAGCTTGACCCCGAAACGCGTCGCGACTCCGAAATGCTCGAAATAGCTCTCGCCGACGCTGGCCGGGTGATCGAGGAACCAGCGGTGCAGGGGGGTCTTACTCGCCATGCCATATCCTAGCGCGGCGGGGAGCAAAAGGGAACCGGCTCAGTCCTCGCCGCGATAGTGATCGAGCGAGTCGAGCACCCGCCCACCGGCCATGAACACCGCGACCGGGCAGGCCGCGAACAACAGCCAGCCGCCGATGCCGGGATAGGTCTGGAGGTAATGCACGCCGCGCTCGATCGCGCCCAGGCCCAGGCCGTAGATGACCAGATAGGCCTCGAACTTGGTCTTGATCGTGAACAGGCGGCGGACGCGGGACCACATGGCCGAAAGGTTAAGCAAGGCCCGCGCCAGCGGCGGAAAACCGCCATTCCGGCGTTACCATTGTTGGTTAACTGTCAAGTAACCCGACAAGGTCGAGGCTTTCGAGGAGGGCCGCACGGGCGTGTTCGATCCGGGCGAGCAGCGCGGGATCGCCGATCGCGTCGAACGGGATCGCCTCCGGCCATTCGGCCGCGATCACCGCGGCGATGCGATCGAGCCTGGCCGCATCGACCAGGAAACGCGGATCGACCGTGGCGGGATCGGCGACGACGCGCAGGCGCAGACAGGCGGGACCGCCGCCGTTCGCCATCGATTCGCGGACATCGACCGCCTCGACCCGGCGGATCGGGCCGTTGCCGGCGACGTGTTGCCGGAGCCATGACCAGGCGGATGGGGTCGCGCGGACCTCGCTCGGGACGATCAGCGCCATCGTGCCGTCGGGCAACGTCACCAGTTGGGCGTTGAACAGATAGGATGCGATTGCATCCGACAGACTGACCGCATTCGCGGGAACCTCGACGATCTCGACCGCGGGCAGGCGGGCGCGCAGATCGGCGTAGAAGGCGTCGCGATCGGCAAACGCCTGCTCATGCGCGAACAGCACGCGTTCGTTGGCGACCGCGACGACATCATTGTGGAACGCGCCGGCGGCGATCGCCGCGTCCGATTGACGGACGAACAGTGCGTTGGTGACGCCATGACACCGCGCGACGGCCTCGCTCGCCTCGCGGTGCTGGCGGGCGGGGAAGGGGCCGCCGTCCTCGCCATAGACGAACACCTCCACGCCGGGCTCGCCGTGCGCGCGGGTCATGCGCATGTGGTTGGCGGCGCCCTCGTCGCCGAAGGGCGGGGGGACCGGGGCGTGGACCGCGAAGGCGGGATCGGCGAAGGCGAGTTCCAACTGCGCCAGCGTCGCGGGCCATTCATGGCTGCGGTGCGGCATGGTGCCGAGATTGGCGACGGTCAGGTGGCAGCGCTCGTCGGCGGTGTCGGGGGCGGGAGAGACGGTCGCGGCGTTGGCTGCCCACATGGCCGAAGCCGACAGCGCCTGTGCCTTCAGGTGCGGTGCGGCGTCGGCATAGTCGGTCGCAAGGCCCGCCAGCCAGCGATGATCCGGCCGCGGATGGGGGAGCAGGATACCCTGCGTCAGCCCGAGCGCGAGGTTGGCGCGCATCTTGGCGAGGCCCTGGAGCGCGGCGGCCCGGGGATGCGACGTCGCACCGGCGTTGCGGGTCGCGGCGAGATTGCCCGGCGACAGGCCGGCGTAATTGTGGCTGGGACCGACGATGCCGTCGAAGTTGATCTCGACCAGCGGCATCAGCGTTCGACGCGGGTGACGATGTCGCCGGCTCCGACGCCCAGTGCCGCCGCGCTTGCAGCGTCGATCGTCGTGTCGCCGGCTTCACCCAGGCAGGCGCGGAAATCGGCGAGGCGGCCGGTGGCGATCAGCGCGGGCACGCCGCCCTCTGCCACGCCGGACACCTCTACGTCGCGGGCTTCGCGAACCGTGCGGATCGTGTCGATCCGCGCGGTCATGGTCGGGCCGCCATCGAAGATGTCGATGTAATTCTCGAACGCAAAGCCTTCGTTTTCCAGCATTCGCATTGCCGCGCGACCGCTGGGGTGCGGCAGGCCGATGACGCTGCGCGCGCTTTCGGAAAGCATCGCGACATAGACCGGGTGCTTGGGCATCAGATCGGCGATGAACTGGTTGCCGTGGACCGCATTGAACTGATCCGCATCCTGGAAATTCATCCCGAAGAATCGCCCGGCGACACCGTCCCAGAAGGGCGATCCGCCGGCCTCGTCGATGATCCCGCGCAACTCCGCCAGCACGCGATCGCCGAAGCGCGCGCGGTGGTTGCGGATGAACAGGTAGCGCGCGCGGGCGAGCAGCAGGCCGAGGCCACCGGCCCGCTCGCCCGGGTGGAGGAACAGGCCGCCGACTTCGCTGGCGCCGCCGAGATCGTTGACGAGGCTCAGCATCTCAGCGCTGAAGCTGCGGCCCAGTTCCTCGCTGCGCTTGGTGATGGTGCCGATGCGATAGCTGTAGAAGGGCCAGCGCTGGCCGACCTGGGTGAAGACCTGACAGGTGCCGCGTACCTCACCGGTCGCCGTGTTTTCGAGAACCAGGACGAACAACTCGTCCTCGATCGTGTCGGCGTCCCGCGCGAAGGCTGTCGCGCTGCGTTCGAGCTTGGCGCGCAGCGCGGGGCGCTCGGGCGGTAGGTTGGTGAAGCCCCCCCCGGTCAGCTTCGCCATTTCATAGAGCGCTTGAAGGTCGTCAGGCCTGGCGGCGCGTATCACGAATGTCACAGGCGGCCTTTCCGGAGGATGCGCAGGACGGTGAGCGCCGAGAGCGACGCGCGTTCGGCCAGGCTTTCGGGGATCAGAAACTCTTGGTCGGAATGGATCGCGCCCCCGCGCGGCCCCATCGTGTCGACGACGGGCACGCCGCAGGCCGCGATGTTGTTGCCGTCGCACACCCCGCCGGTCGGCGCCCAGGCAATTGGGATGCCGAGATCGGCGCCGGCGTCGCGGACCAGGCCGAACAGCGCTTCGGCTCCGGTGTCGAGCGGCTTGGGTGGGCGGTTGAAGCCGCCATGGACCTCGACCGTGACGTCATGTTCGGCGCGGACCATGGCTGCGGCGGCATCGATGTGGGTACGGGCGCGGGCTACGTCGTCGGGCGTCACGGCGCGGAAATTGACGCGCAGGATCGCGAGATCCGGCACGACATTGTTCGGGCCCCCGCCGTCGATCCTGGCCGGATTGACCGACAGGCGCGGGCCGTTCGCTTTCTTGAGGCGCAGCGCGAGATCGGCCGCGGCGACGATCGCGTTGCGGCCGTCGTCGGGATTGCGCCCGGCGTGTGCGCTGCGCCCGCGCACGACCAGCGAGAAATTGCCGCTCCCCGCGCGTGCCCCGGCCAGGCTGCCGTCGGGCAGCGCGGGTTCGTAGGTGAGCGCCGCATGCTTGCCGCGCGCCATTTCGGCGATCAGCGCGGCGGACGAGAAGGAGCCGGTTTCTTCATCGGAATTGATGAGAATTTCATAGCCGAAACTACTGATATCAGGCGATTGTTCTACCGCCTCGAGCGCGGCGAGCATCACCGCGAGCCCGCCCTTCATATCCGCGACGCCGGGGCCGTTGATGTGCCCGTCCGGCAGCGCGGCGATCGTCTGGAACGGGTGATCGGCGGGATAGACGGTGTCCATATGCCCGGTGAACAGCATCTGGAGCGGCGCTTCGGGCCGCGCGATCAGCCGCAAGTGCCGGCCGTGGGCGAGATTTTCGATCGTGCCTCCGGCGGTTACGCGCTCGACCGGCGCCGGATCGACCAGCGCGATATCGCCCGGCAGGGCGGAGAACGCATCCGCGAGCATGTCGGCGACGCGCGCCAGCCCCGTGAGGTTGCCGGTGCCGCTGTTGACGTTTGCCCATGCCAGCGTCCGATCCAGCATGGGAGAGGCGGAAGCCCGCTCGATCGCGGCGGATTCAATCGTCGAGAGCGCCATCGCCCACGACTAGCCGGTTCAGAAGGCGTAGACCAGCGAGGCCCGACTGGTGGTGTCGGTGTTCACACGGTTGCGCGGCGGCCGGCTTTCGTAGCTGACCGCGTAGGACATCTGGGCCGAAAGCGGACCGAACAGCTTCGCGGCGAGCGCGGTCCGAGTGGTAACCGTCGAATTGAGGTTCTGGAGATAGGCCGCCGCGTCCTGGCTGAGCGTTACGCCCTTGCCCAGGCGCCAGTCGAAATCGATCCGGCCGCGCGCGCCCAGTTCGCGTTCGGTGTTCAGATCGGTGAATTCAGTGCGGCGGAAGGACGGCCCCAGTTCCAGATCGAGGCTGACCGAAGGCGTCTTCACCACGGTATAGCCCGCGCCCGCCGACAGGGCGTAGCGTGAGAAATAGCCGAGGAAGCGGTCCTCCTCATATTGCCCCGCGCCATAGACGTAGGCGCGATCGCTGAACTTGTAGTTGGGCTGGTAGGAAATCAGATAATGCTCGCGGCTCACTACGCCCGCGCTTTCCTGATATTCGGCCAGCATCTTCAGATTGTGACGCCATTGGATGCCGTCGCGCTTAAGCTCGACCGTACCGGTCACCCCGACGTTGTTAGTGTTGCCGGTGGTGAAGAAGCCGCCGATTTCCGCCTTGCCGCGGACCAGATCGAAAAAGCCTGATTCGATCAGCGTCTTGTGCGCGGCGGCGGCGCGATCCTGTTTCCACTCCAGCGCGGCCCTGCGGATCAGCGCGGCGCTTTCGGGGGCCGCGGTGCTGGCGTATTTGGCGATGGTGTTGACTTCGGCTTCGCTGCCCGATGCCATGGCGGCATCGAGCATCGTCCTGATCGCCTGCGGAATCTCCACCGGATCGGCGGCGACGGGCGCCGGATCGGTATTGGCGAGCAGCAGGACGGACAGGGGCAGCAGGGCGACGCGCATCACGGGTGCGTCCAATAGCAGGAAAGCGGCGGTTTTACGGCCTCGCTTCGGCGCGGGTGCGGAGCGGCTCGTCGAACGCGGCCAGCACGGCGCGGTAAAGGTCGCGCTTGAACGGCACGATCATCGCTGGCAGTTGGGCCGGATCGGCCCATTTCCAGGCGCGGAATTCGGGGTGGGCGGTGGCGATGTTCACATCGGAATCCTCGCCGGTGAAGGCGAACAGGAACCAGCGCTGGCGCTGGCCGCGCCACTTGCCCTTCCACAGCTTGCCGACGAGTTCGGCGGGCAGATCGTAGCGCAGTTCCTCCGCCGCCTCGGCGATCAGCGTCAGCAGCGCGGGCGCGATGCCAGTTTCCTCGCCGACTTCGCGGATCGCCGCTGCCAGCGCGTCCTCGCCCTCGTCGATCCCGCCCTGCGGCATCTGCCACGCCTCCAGCGTCGAATCGAGCCGCTGGCCGACGAACACCCGGCCGTCGCGGTTGACGATCATCACGCCCGCACAGGGGCGGTAGGGCAGATCGTTCACGCGCCGGCGGCCTGCGCCATCACGCGCTGGGCCTCGGCCTCGGCGATCATCGCCTTCAGCGGTATCAGGAAGCCGGCGACGTCGCCCACCGCGCTGGGAACGAGTTTCCTGAGCGTGATGAAGCCGTGGATGTTGCCCACCGCCTCGCGGAACACGGTGGCGACGCCGGCCGAGATCAGCGCGGCGGCATAGGCGCGACCCTGGTCGCGCAGGGGATCGAGGCTGGCGGTCACCACCACGGCGGGCGGCAGGCCATCGGTTCGGCCCAGCAACGGCGATGTGCGGACGTGGTCGCGCTCCGCCCGGTAGCCCGCGTCGAACCAGGCCATCGATTCATGCGTCAGCAGATAGCCGTCCTTGAACAGATCATAGGACGGGTAAGGCTTCGACGTGTCGGTGGCGGGATAGATCGGCAGTTGCGCGATGACCGGCACGGCGGCGGCCGCGTCGCGCAGTGCCATCGCGGTGACGATCGTCAGGTTGCCGCCCGCGCTGTCGCCTGCCAGAACCAGCGCGGTCGCGGTGCGGCCGAGTTCGGCCGGGTTCGACGCCACCCAGCGCGCGGCCGCCTCCGCATCGTCGGGCGCGGCGGGCCATGGCGCCTCCGGCCCCAGGCGATAATCGACCGACACGACGGGCAGGTCGAGCATCCGGGCCATTTCCGCGCAGAAACTGGCGTGGCTGTCGCTGCCCCCGATCACGAATCCGCCGCCGTGGTAGAACACGACCACCGGGCCGGGCTCGCGCTTGTCGCGCGCATCGAACAGGCGGGCGGGGATCGTGCCCGCGGGGCCGGGGATCGCGACGTCGCGGACCTCCGCCAGATCGCCCTGTGGCAGATCGGCGAGTTCCTTCATCATCACATATTGCGCACGCGCCTGCGCGGGCTCCAGTTCGTGCATCTTCGGGCCCGGCATCGATTTCAGCATGTCGAGCAGCGCGCGGACGTCGGGGCGGACGAAGGGATCGGTCATGCGCTCTCCTGCTGGCGACGGTCGCGTATGACGCTTACCTAGGCACGGTGATCGCCGTCGTCCATCACCCCGATCATGTCGCGCCGGGCCTGATCCTGTACCGGTTCGTGGTCGCCCCGCTGACGGTGGCCGGCCGGCGCGCCGCGCGCCTAAAGAAGCGTTTGCATGATCCCCGGTTCGTTCTACCTTGGGTCACGACCGCGCCCGGCCTAGAGAGTGCGGCGACAGGTTACGCAGGAAACACAGAATAATGGCCACCGCCATCCATGAGCTGACGCCGCAGGAAGCGTCGGCCAACCCGCCGGCAGAGGCGATCGTCGTCCGCTTCGCCGGCGACTCCGGCGACGGGATGCAGCTAACGGGCGGGCAGTTCACCCTCTCCACCGCGCTTGCCGGAAACGATCTGGCGACCTTCCCCGATTTCCCGGCGGAGATCCGCGCGCCGCAGGGCACGCTGTTCGGCGTCAGCGCGTTCCAGATCAACTTCGGATCGACCGCGATCGAGACCGCCGGCGACCAGCCCGACGTGCTGGTGGCGATGAATCCGGCGGCGCTGAAGACCAACGTCGATGCGCTGAAGCCGGGCGGCCTCATCATCGCCGACGAGGGCGAGTTCGGCCAGCGTAACCTGGACAAGGCGAAGTATGATTCCAATCCCTTGGAGGATGATTCTCTCGCCAAGTGGCAGCTTCTGAAGCTCAACATCTCGCAGCTGACGCTTGATGCCGTGAAGCCTTACGGCCTGGGCAACAAGGAAGCGCTGCGCTGCAAGAACATGTGGACGCTGGGCCTGGCGCTGTGGATGTTCGATCGGGATCGCGCGCCGCTCGTCGATTGGCTCAAGGCCAAGTTCGCCAAGGCGCCTGAACTGGCCGAGGCGAACATCGCCGCGCTCAACGCGGGCCACGCCTATGGCGAAACGGCGGAACTGGGCGCGATGGGCGTGTCGCAGCGCCATGTTCCCGCCGCGCCCGCCGAGCCGGGGCTGTACCGCACCGTGACCGGCGCCGAGTCGATCAGCCTGGGGCTGGTCGCGGGTGCGCAACTCGCGGGGCTGAAGATGTTCTTCGGCGGCTATCCGATCACGCCGGCGTCGGCGATCCTCCACACGCTGTCGCGCTACAAGGAATATGGCGTCACCACCTTCCAGGCGGAGGACGAGATCGCCGCGGTCGCGTCTTCGCTGGGAGCGAGCTACGCCGGCAGCCTGGGCGTCACCTGTTCGTCCGGGCCGGGCATCGCGCTCAAGACCGAGGCGATCGGCCTTGCGATCATGACAGAACTGCCTCTGGTCGTCGTCAACGCGCAGCGCGGCGGCCCCTCCACCGGACTTCCGACCAAGACCGAGCAATCCGACCTGTATCAGGCCGTCTACGGCCGCAACGGCGACGCGCCGGTGCCGGTGATCGCCGCGCGATCGGCCGCCGACTGTTTCGACTGCGCGATCGAGGCGGTGCGGATCGCGACCCAGTATATGACTCCGGTCATGCTGTTGACCGACGGCTACCTCCAGAACGCGGCCGAGCCGTGGAAGGTGCCGGACATGAGCGGCTATGCGCCGTTTCCGGTGACGTTCCGCACCGATGCGCCGGCGGAAGGGGAGGCCTTCCTGCCCTATGCCCGCGACAACAAGGGCGCGCGGCCGTGGGTGAAGCCCGGCACGCCCGGCCTGCTCCACCGTATCGGGGGCATCGAGAAGGCGGCCGGCACCGGCAACCTCGATTACTCGCCGGCCAACCACCAGGCGATGACCGATACCCGGCAGGCCAAGATCGCCAATATCGACGTCGCGGACCAGCAGGTCGAGGTTGGCGAGACATCGGGCACGCTGGCGGTGGTCGGCTGGGGATCGACCTTCGGGCCCATTCATCAGGCGGTGCGCCGCGCCCGCAACAAGGGGCTGGACGTTGCGCATATCCACATCCGGCACATCTGGCCGATGCCGAAGAATCTGGGTGATCTGCTAAAGAGTTACGAGCATGTCCTCGTGCCGGAAATGAATACCGGCCAGCTCAAGACGGTGCTGCGCGACCAGTATCTGATCGACGCGATCCCGCTCAACAAGGTCAGCGGCCAGCCGTTCCGCATCGCCGAGATCGAGGACGCCATCGCGAGGTTCTTCGACGGCAAGCCCGGCAACGAGGGCGGCGAGGTGCCGTTCAGCGATACGCAGTTGCCGAGCCCGGAAGCGATCAATCCGTGAATGCTGGGAATCTTGATGGAATGTCGTCGGAGCAGTTGATGCTTCGAGATTTTCTCTATGAAATTCCCGACCTTCTCGACGACGCGAAGCGTGAGAGTTCGGCTTTCCAATACGGCGTCTTCACCGTGCTCAGCTTGTTGGAAAGCAAGCTTAAGGCGTTCGAAATCGATCAGTCCCGTTTTGTCCGTCGGATGCCCGACATAGAAGCTTGGTATTTCAGAGGTTAGTTATGAACGACATGACCCCCATCGCGACCAAGCCAAAGGACTGGGAGACCGACCAGGAGGTGCGCTGGTGCCCCGGGTGCGGCGACTATGCCGTGCTCAAGGCGGTGCAGCGGACGATGCCCGAACTGGGCGTGCGGCCGGAGAACACCGTGTTCGTCAGCGGCATCGGCTGTTCGTCGCGCTTTCCCTATTACATGGAAACCTATGGCTTCCACACCATCCACGGCCGTGCGCCGGCGGTGGCGACGGGGGTGAAGCTCGCCAATCCGGAGCTCGACGTGTGGATCATCACCGGCGACGGCGACGCGCTGTCGATCGGCGGCAACCACACGATGCACCTGCTGCGGCGTAACCTCGACTGCCAGGTGCTGCTGTTCAACAACGAGATCTACGGGCTGACCAAGGGGCAATATTCGCCGACCAGCCGCGTCGGCACGCGCAGCCCGTCCACCCCGTTCGGCTCGGTCGATCGCCCCGCCACGCCCTGCGCCTTCGCGCTGGGCAGCGGCGCACGGTTCGTTGCGCGCGGGATCGACGTGCACAAGAACCTGCCCAGCGTGCTGAAGGCCGCGCACGCGCACCGCGGCACCGCGTTCGTCGAGATCTTCCAGAACTGCATCGTCTACAACGACGCGGTGTTCGAGCCGTTCACCGCCAAGCCCAATGCCGCGGCGAACCAGCTGTGGCTGGAACATGGGCAGCCGATGGTCTTCGCGAACGGCAGCAAGGGCCTGGCGCTCGATATCGAGACGCTGAGCCTGAAGGTCATCGACATCATCGACGGCGACGCATCGGGCGTGATCGTCCACAATGTGAAGAACCGCGCGGTCGCGCATATGCTGGTCGAAATGCCGTTCGGGCCGTTCCCGATGGCGCTTGGCGTCCTCTACGACGATCCCGCCCCGACCTTCGACAGCGCGGTGATCGACCAGAACCGTCAGGCGAGCGAGGGCAAGCTGCCCGACCTGCAGAAACTGGTGTCGAAGGGCCAGACCTGGATGGTCGACAAGGAACCTCGCGCTGAATAGCGAGTAGGACGGGAATGGCTGAACCCGTTCTCCTGTGGCTGCGCCAGGACCTGCGCCTTCACGACCAGCCGGCGCTGGTCGCCGCCGCGCACGATGGGCCGGTGATTCCGGTCTACGTTCTCGACGACGAAGCGCCGGGGGCTTGGGCGACGGGAGCGGCGCAGCGGTGGTGGCTGCACCACAGCCTGGAGAGCCTGGGTGGCGCGCTGGAGGCAAAGGAATCGCGGCTGATCCTGCGGCGCGGCGATGCGGTGCGCGAACTCACCCGATTGTGCGAGGAAACCGGCGCCGCGCGCATCCATGCGATCCGCCATTATGAGCCGTGGTGGCGCGAGGCCGAGGCGGCGCTGGGCGACCGGCTGTGCCTTCATGACGGCAACCATCTGGCGCCCGTCGAGGAGGTGACGACAGGATCGGGCGGGCTGTTCAAGGTCTATTCGGCGTTCTGGAAGGCGCTCAGCCAGCGCATGCCGCCGGACGATCCGCTGCCGGTGCCGCGATCGATCCCGGCGCCCTTGCGCTGGCCGAAGAGCGAGCGGCTGGCCGACTGGGGCCTGCTGCCGACCAGCCCCGACTGGGCGACGGGTTTCGATATCTGGACGCCGGGCGAGGACGCTGCGCGGGCGCGGGCGGAGGCGTTCGCCGACGATGTCGCCGCCTATGACCACGACCGGAATCTGCCCTCGATCGACGGTAGCTCGCGCCTGTCGCCGCGCCTGCGCTTCGGCGAGATTTCGCCGCGCGACGTGTGGCACATCGTCGGTGGCGGGGGGACGGCCACGACCTATCGCAAGGAACTCGCCTGGCGCGATTTCGCGCGCGGGGTGATCCTCGACCGGCCCGATTACGGGAAGGCAAACGGGCGCGAGCGGTACGACGCGCTCAAATGGCGCCGCTCCCCAAAGGACCTGGCGGCGTGGCAGCGCGGCCGCACCGGCTATCCCATCGTCGATGCCGGGATGCGGCAGCTGTGGGCGACGGGGTGGATGCACAACCGGGTGCGGATGATCGCCGCGAGCTTCCTCGTGAAGCATCTGCTGATCGACTGGCGGCATGGCGAGCGGTGGTTCTGGGACACGCTGGTCGATGCCGACTACGGCAACAACGCGGTGAACTGGCAGTGGGTCGCGGGCACCGGCATCGACGCGAACATGTGGAGCCGGATCATGGCGCCGCTGGTCCAGTCCGAGAAATTCGATGCGGCGGGATATATCCGCGAATGGGTGCCGGAGCTTGCCGGATTGCCCGACGCTGCGATCCATGACCCGGAGGGCAACGGGGGCCGGCCCGACGATTATCCCGAGCCGATCATCGGCCATCGCGAGGCGCGCGAGCGGGCGCTGGCGGCGGGACGGGCGGTGCGCTGATCGCCGCCTATTGCGCGGCGGCGCGGCGCGTGATTGAGCGTGCGGAATGGACGCGCGGACTCGCAACAGGGGGCGGAAGGCACCGCGGGCGCGGATCGCGCGCGGCGGGGGATGGCTGGCGCCGTTCGGCCCGCTGTTCCACCGATTGCTCGACCGGATAGACCGCGGGCTGGAGGCGGGCGCGATCGAGGCGAGCCTGCCCGACGGGACGCGGCGATTGCTGGGCGGGCGCGCGCCGGGGCCGGTGGCGGTGGTCGACATGGCAAGCTGGCGCGCGCTGGTGCGGCTGGCGACCGGAGGATCGGCGGGCTGGTACGAGGCGTGGGCGGCGGGCGACTGGTCCAGCCCCGATCCGGTGCCGCTGTTCGACCTGTTCATGCGCAACCGCGTGCCGCTGGGCACCGCCGCACGGGCGAAGCCGTGGTCGAAGGGATTGCGGCGGGTACGCCACTGGCTGCGCCGCAACGGGCCGGCACAGGCACGCAGGAACATCGCCTATCACTATGATCTTGGGAATGATTTCTACGCGCCCTGGCTCGATACGAGCATGACCTATTCGAGCGCGATCTTCCCGCGCGCCGGCATGACGCTGGAGGATGGGCAGGCGGCGAAACTGGCCGCCGTGCTGGAGCGGACCGGCACGGCGCCCGGCGACACCATCCTGGAGATCGGCTGCGGCTGGGGATCGTTCGCGCAACGCGCGGTGGCGGGTGGCCGGCAGGTCCACGGGATCACGCTGTCGACCGAGCAGCGCGATCATGCCGCCGCGCGCGTGCCCGATGGCGCGCGCTTCACCCTGACCGACTATCGCGACGTCGCCGGCACCTATGACGCGGTCGCCAGCATCGAGATGGTCGAGGCGGTGGGTCGGGAATATTGGCCCGACTATCTGGCCGTCATCGCCCGCGCGCTGAAGCCGGGCGGGCGCGCGGCGATCCAGCTCATCAGCATCGACGACGCGATCTTCGACGCCTACGCCGACAATGTCGATTTTATCCAGCAATATGTGTTTCCGGGCGGCCTGCTGATTTCTGAACGGCGGGCCCGGGCGTTGGCAGGGGCGGAGGGGCTGGCCTGGCGCGATCGCCGTGCCTTCGGCATAGACTACGCCGAGACGCTGAAGGAATGGCGCCGCCGGTTCGACATGGCGTGGGAGGGTGGTCGGCTACCAGCCGAATTCGATCGCGATTTCGTGGATTTATGGCGTTACTATCTGATGTACTGCGAAGGCGGGTTTCGCGGTGGCGGGATTGACGTGATCCAGGTGACATTGGTCAAGGAGGGGGCATGAAGGCTTGGGCGATCGGCGCCGTGGCGGCGCTGCTGGCGGGATGCGCGCAGACTGCGGCGCCTCCGTCGGGTGGCGTGGCCGTCACCGACGCGAACCGTGCCAAGCTGCAGCAGGTCGGCGCCGAGGTGCTGTTCTGGTCGCAGGGACAGCGCGATGCGAATTTCCCGACCATGGAGAAGCTGTTCCCCGGCCATGTCGCGAAGCGCGGCACGCGGGTGCGGCCGATGCCGGCCGGCGCGCCGCTGCCGATCGCGGCGGCGGAGGTCGATGCCTTCATCGCCGCGCAGAATGTCGCCGGGCTGATCGTGCTCCAGGACGGCAAGGTGCGGCTGGAACGCTATGCCCGCGGACTGACGCGCGAAGGACGCTGGACGAGCTTCTCCGTGGCAAAGTCGTTCACCTCGACCCTGGTCGGCGCGGCGATCCGCGACGGTCATATCCGCTCGGTAGACGAGCCGGTGACACGATACATCCCCGAACTGGCCGGCAGCGGCTATGATGGCGTGACGATCGCGCAGTTGCTGACGATGACGTCTGGCGTGCGGTGGAACGAGGATTATACCGATCCGAGATCCGACGTGGCGCGGATGTTCTCGATCCCTGTGCCACAGGGCATGGACCCGACCGTCGCCTATATGCGCACCCTGCCGCGCGAGGCCGCGCCGGGCAGCAAATGGGTGTACAAGACCGGCGAGACCAACCTGATCGGCGTCCTCGTCCGCAACGCGACGAAGAAGTCGTTGGCGACCTATCTGAGCGAGAAGATCTGGAAGTCTTACGGCATGGAGGCGGACGCCTTCTGGATGGTCGATCAGGCCGGCAAGGAAGTCAGCGGATGCTGCCTGTCGGTGACCCTGCGCGATTATGCGCGGGTGGGCGAACTGGCGCTGGACGGCGGCAAGGGCATCGTCCCGGCCGGCTGGTTCGCGGACGCGACCGGCGCCAGGGCACAGACCGGGCGACCAGGCTATGGCTACGGTTATCAATGGTGGACCTATCCCGAAAAACGCTACGGCGCGCAGGGGATTTTCGGGCAGAGCATCCTGATCGACCCGTCGCGACGGATGGTGATCGCGATCGTCAGCGCGTGGCCAAGGGCGACCGGGCAGGATCTGTCAGCGGCGCGGGAGGCGTTCCACGCGAAGCTGATCGCGGCGGCGAAGAAGTAGCGGCAGCCGGATCAGCGCACGCGCGGACGGCAGTGGAGCATCAATCCACGCGGACGAACGCGCCTGTCTCCATATCCTCGCCGAGCAGCGACAGGATGCGGTCCGCCACCACCTCCGGCGGCTTGACGCTTTCCGGCGCCTCGCCGGGATAGGCGCGGGCGCGCATCTTCGTGCGGGTGGCGCCGGGATCGACGATCGCGACCCGGACCTTGCTCAGCGCCTTCACTTCCTCGCCGTAGCTGAGCAGCAGATTCTCGAACGCCGCCTTGGATGCGCCGTACATGCCCCAATAGGCGCGCGGGGTGCGGCCGACGCTGGATGTCAGGCCGATCACGCGCCCCGCGTCGGATCGACGCAGCATCGCGTCGAACGATCCGATCAGCGCCGCCTGGGCGCTGACGTTGAGGGTGAAGGTCTTCGCCAGTTCCTTGGCATCGAAGGCGGAGACGGGCGAAAGCGACCCGAGTTGGGCGGCGTTGAGCACCAGCACGTCGAGCGCCTGCCAGCGTTCTCCGATTGCGGCGGCGAGGCGGGGGATGCCGTCGCCGTCCGCCAGGTCGAGCGGCGCGATCGTCGCCGATCCCCCGGTGGCGTGGATCGCCTCCTCCACCTCCTCGAGCCCGCCAGGAGTCCGCGCGGTCAGCACGACATGCGCGCCGGCGCGGCCCAGCGCGATGGCGGTGGCGGCGCCGATGCCGCGGCTGGCCCCGGTGACGAGGGCAAGGCGGTCAGCAAGAGGTCTGTCAGTCATCAGATATTCCGTTCGCCCTGAGCCTGTCGAAGGGCTGTCCTTCTTTTCGGGCGGTATGAAGAAAAGGACAGGGCTTCGACAGGCTCAGCCCGAACGGGGAGGGGGTAAGGCTAACCCACCCGCTCCTCCAGCAGCGCGAACTGGTCGATCGGGGTGCCGTTTTCATCCTGATCGGTCAGGGTGGTCGGATAGTCGCCGGTGAAGCAGGCGTCGCAATGGCCGGGCTTCACGGCAGGGCGCCCCTCGCTGCCGAGCGCGGTGTAGAGGCCATCGATGCTGACGAAAGCCAGGCTGTCCGCCTGGATATAGGTGCGCATCGCCTCCAGATCGTGCGTCGCGGCGAGCAGCTTGGACCGTTCGGGCGTATCGACGCCGTAGAAGCAGCTGTGGCGCGTCGGGGGCGACGCGATGCGCATGTGCACCTCCGCCGCACCGGCCTCGCGCATCATCTGGACGATCTTCAGGCTGGTGGTGCCGCGCACGATCGAATCGTCGATCAGCACGACGCGCTGGCCCTTGATGAGCGCGCGGTTGGCGTTGTGCTTCAGCTTGACGCCCAGATGGCGAACCTTGTCGCCCGGCTGGATGAAGGTGCGGCCGACGTAATGCGAACGGATGATGCCGAGTTCGAACGGGACGCCCGATTGCTGGGCATAGCCGATCGCCGCGGGCACGCCCGAATCGGGAACCGGGATGACCAGATCGGCATCGGCCGGCGCCTCGATCGCCAGCTGCGCGCCGATCGCCTTGCGCACCGAATAGACCGAATGATCGTCAGCGATCGAATCGGGGCGCGAGAAATATACCCATTCGAAGATGCACGGCCGCGGGGCCTGGGGGGCGAAGGGGCGATGCGAGCTGATCTCGCCGCCCTTTACGATCACCAGTTCGCCCGGGTCGACCGACCGGATGAACTCTGCGCCGACCACGTCGAGCGCGACCGTTTCCGACGCGAAGATCACGCTGTCGCCCAGCTTGCCCATCACCAGCGGCCGGATGCCGAGCGGATCGCGGCAGGCGATCATCCCCTCCGGCGTCATGCAGATGAGCGAATAGGCGCCTTCGAGCTGTTTCAGAGCGTCGATGAACTTGTCGATCAGCGTGCGATAGCTGGACGTCGCGACAAGGTGGATGATCGTTTCGGTATCGCTGGTCGACTGGAAGATCGAGCCGGAGCGGATGAGGTCGCGGCGCACGCGCATCGCGTTGGAAATGTTGCCGTTGTGCGCCACCGCGAAGCCGCCCGAGGCGAGTTCCGCGTAGAGCGGCTGGACGTTGCGCAGCGACGTTTCGCCCGTCGTCGAATAGCGGACATGGCCACAGGCGGTCTCCCCCGCCAGCGCGCGGATCACCTCGTCGCGGTCGAAGTTGCCGGCGACATGGCCCATCGCGCGATGCGTGTGGAAGGCGTGGCCGTCCCAGCTGGTGATGCCGGCGGCTTCCTGTCCCCGATGCTGGAGCGCATGGAGGCCGAGCGCGACGAGCGCGGCGGCGCCCTCCGCCCCGGAAACGCCGAAGATGCCGCACTCTTCGCGCAGCTTGTCGTCATCGAACGGGTGTGTCGTGAGCATGGGGCCTTCGCGGGGGCTGATCGGTCCGAGCGGGCATATAGGAGGGCGAAACGGGTTTGTCGCCCCATTGTCATGCATCCGCCACGCGGGCCGCCGCGTTTTCGTCGATGAAGGAGGTGCGCGCATGACGAAGGACTACGGACCGCAGATCAAGGACGACAAACTCTACGAGGATCTGCGCCGCGACGGGATGTCGAAGGAGAAGGCGGCGCGAATCGCCAATGCCAGGGCGGCGGGCACGCTCAATCACGACAGCAGGCGCCTGGAGAAGCGGACGAAGGCGGCGCTGTACGACGAGGCGCGGATGATCGGGATCAGGGGCCGGTCGAAGATGCGCAAGGACGAGCTGATCGACGCGATTCGCGACGAGGGGTGAGGCCGGCGTTCAGCCCGCGTCGAGCGCCCGCGCGACCGCGACGAATTCCTCGACGCTGACCGTCTCGGCGCGGCGGGCGGGGTCGATCCTTACCGTCTCCAGCGCTTCCAGCGCGCCGGCCACGCCCTTCAGGCTCTGACGCAGCATCTTGCGGCGCTGGCCGAAGGCGGCGGCGGTGAGGCGTTCGAGCGTCGCTAGGCGGACGCCTTCGGGCATTTCGCCGGGCGTGATGTGGACCACCGCCGACATCACCTTGGGCGGCGGGGTGAAGGCGGAGCGGTGGACCGGCATCGCGATGCGCGCCGCGCTGCGCCACTGGGAGAGAACCGCGAGTCGGCCATAAGCACCGCCTCCGACCGGCGCGACGACTCGGTCGGCGACTTCCTTCTGGAACATCAGCGTCATGCTGGTCCACCACGGCGTCCAGCCGGCCGACAGCCAGCCGACGAGCAGCGCGGTGCCGATATTATACGGCAGGTTGGCGGCGATGTGCGGGCGCCCCTCGAACAGCGTGCGGTGGTCGATCGCCATCGCATCGCCCTCGATCACCCGCAGACGGCCGGGATAGGCGCCGGCCAGCTCGGCGAGGGCGGGGATGCAGCGGCGATCGCGCTCGATCGCGGTCACGCGCGCGCCCGCGGCGAGCAGCGCGCGGGTCAGCCCGCCGGGGCCCGGACCGATCTCCAGCACCTCGGCGTCGGTCAGGTCGCCGGGGACGGCCGCGATCCGCGCGAGCAACTGGCCGTCGAACAGGAAATTCTGGCCCAGCGCCCTGGACGCGGCCAGGCCGTGGCGCGCGACGACCTCACGCAACGGTGGCAGGACGGGGGGAGGGTTCACCGCGCGACGCGGCGCGCGGCGGCATCGCCGGCCAGGCGGATCGCGGCGATCATCGCGCCGGGCTCGGCACTGTCGGTGCCGGCGATGCCGAAGGCGGTGCCGTGATCGGGCGAGGTGCGGACGATCGGCAGGCCCAGCGTCATGTTGACGCCTTCGTCGAAATGCAGCGCCTTCAGCGGGATCAGCGCCTGATCGTGATAGGGGCAGATCGCCGCGTCATAGGTGGCGCGGGCGCGGGCATGGAACATGCTGTCGGCCGCCATCGGCCCGACCGCGTCGATCCCTTCGGCCACAAGCTGTGCCACGGCGGGCCCGATAATCTCTATCTCCTCGCGCCCGATCGCGCCGTCCTCCCCCGCATGGGGATTGAGCCCGGCGAAGGCGAGGCGGGGCGATTCGATGCCGAAATCGCGCTGCAGCCCGCGCGCGGTGGCGCGCGCCTTGGCGACGAACAGCTCGACCGACAGCAGGCCGGGCACCTCCGCCAGCGGAACGTGCGTCGTCACCGGCACCACCCGCAGGGTCGGGCCGGCGAGCATCATCACCGCATTCTCACGCGCGATGCCGCAGCGTTCGGCGACGAATTCGGTCTGGCCGGGATGGGTGAAGCCGATACGGTAGAGCTGCGCCTTGGATACCGGACCCGTCACCAGCGCCCCCGCCGTGCCCGATCGGGCGAGGCCGACGGCGACTTCGAGCGATTCGATCGCGCAGCGCGCGCCATCGACGTCGGGGGCACCTGGCACGATCTCCCCGGCGTCGGCGATGGCGAGGACCGGCAGGCCGCGATCGAAGGCGTCCACCGCCTCTTCGGGGTCGGAGATGGCGACGACCTTACCCGTCCACACCCGCTCGATCGCGCGCAGATCGCCGACCGCGAAGAAGCGCGGCAGCGCATGACGCGCGCGCGCGGCCCACGCCTTGGCGACGATTTCCGGCCCGATCCCGGCGGGGTCGCCCATCGACACCGCCAGCGGCGGCGCGTCGGTGGGGTCCGCCGGCATGGTCACGTCAACGATACTCGATCACCGCGTCGCGGCGCAGGTCGCGCAGCATCCGCTGGGCACGCAGGTTGACGCGATCTTCCTCCATGCGGCTCTGGATCTGCTCGACGGAGGGCAGGCTTGCGGACTTGGGATCGTCGCGACCGCACAGCACCAGCGAACGGACGCCGTCCTCCGGCGTGCCGAATGGCTGGGTCGCCTGGCCGACCTGGAGGCCCAGTACGATCTCCTGCAGCTGCGGCGGCAGGTCGCGGGCGACGACGGCGTCGTTGTCTACCACCTCGGCGCCGATATCCGCCGCGATCTTGGCCACGCCGCCGCAGCCGTTGATGCCGCGGATCGCGCCGGCGAAGGCGCTGGCGCGCTGCGTCGCCTGCGCCTCGGTGGTGCCGGCGGGGAACTTCACCGTCAGCTGGCGCAGCGACAGCTTGGCGTCGCGCGGATCGGCGGTCAGGATCTGGCGCTTGTCGACGAGGTAGAGCAGCGAGAAGCCACCGGCGACCTCGATCGGGCCGGCGATCTGGCCGACCTGCAGGCGGCGCGCCGCCTCGGCCAGTTCCGCCGGCAGCACGTCGAGCCGAACCCAGTCGAGATCGCCGCCAACCGCGCGGGTCGAGGCTTCGGAGAAGTTGCGCGCGAAATATTCGAACGGTGCGCCGCCGCGCATCTGCTCGATCATCTTGCGCATGTTGTCGACAACTTCGGCCTGCCGCTCGGGCGTCGCCGACAGGTAGATTTCGGCGAGGTGATATTCCTCGGTGCCCTGCGAGGCCTTCAGGCGATCGATGATCGCCTTCACCTCTTCCTCGCTGACGTTGACGAAGGGCGTCACGCGGCGCCGCAGCAACTGGTTCCAGGCGAGATCCGCCTCGAGCTGGCGCTTGAGCGCGCGGTCCGACGAGCCCATCGCGCGCAGGCGGGTGTTGAACTGGTCGGGGGACAGTTTGAACCCGCGCGCGACCCGCGCATAGTTCGAATCGATTTCGGCCGGCGATATGGTGATGTCGCGCGCCTTGGCTTCCTGAACCTTCAGCGAATCATCGACCAGGCCGCGCAGCGTCTGGAGCCGCAGCTGGTCGCGCGCCTCCTCGGGCACATCCATCTTCTGGCCGCGCTGGATTTCCTCCAGCCCGATCATCATCGCCAGCCGCTGGTCGACGTCGGTGCCGGTCAGCACCGAGCCGTTGACGACCGCGGTCGGCTTGCGGACGTTCGAATCGGCCTTGCCGAAAATCTGCAGGTTCTGCGGCAGGTTCAGGCCCGCCGTGGACGGCACCTGATTGTCCGGCACGGTCTGGGCCGCGAGCGCGCCCGCCGCCACCGTCGTCATGATCGCCGCCACCCGCGCGGCCGGGCGGCCGAGCCGCGCCACCTTGGAAACACTCATCACGTTGTGTCTGCTATCCCACCTAGCGCCATCATGCGCACCGGCGCCCCTATACACGAAATCAGGCTGAACCGTGGCTTACGCGCGTTACCGTCCCAGATTCTTGAACGCCAGCGTCAACAGGTAACTGTTGCCCCGCCGCGCGTCGCCGGTGTCCTCATAGTCGCGCTTCCACGTGAGGCCAAGCCGCAGGCAATCGTCCTCGTACGCGAAGCCGATGCGGTGGCGCACCGGATCGAAGCCGTCGGAGAGCGACAGCGGGTCTTCACGTCGATCGGTCAGGTCCACCGTCGCCGATCCGAACACCGACCAGAAGCGCGCGACCTGCACGCGGGCGCCGACGCGCGCTTCCTCGCGGTCCTGCAGATCCTCCAGCGCGAAGCCGATATCGCGGTTGAGCCGCAGATAGCCGAGCATCAGATAGGTCTTGCGGGTGCCGATAGTCGCGTCGATCTCGTTGCGGCGGACGGCGAAATCGTCCTTGTCGAGCCGGAAGCGGTGGGTGAGTGACACGAAATCGCGGTAGCGGATCGTGGTGCGGCCGACATAGTCGGAGAAACGATCGGACAGGCCGGTTCCGTCAGGCAGGATCGAGGGCCGCTGGTTCAGCCGGTAGCTCTGGCCGACCGTAGTTTCCACCGAGATGCCCGGCAGATCGAGCGCATAATCGATGCCGTAGGTGAAGCGCGTCGAATCCTCGAACCGGTCATAGCCGGGGAAACGGTTGAGCGCGAAGAGGTTCGAATCCTCCAGATCGACCGCGCGGGCATCCTCGTTGGGGATCGAAAGGTTCGCGAGCCTGGGGCTGGCGACGACCTGCACGCGCGGCGTGACGCGCTGTGTGCCGCCCAGGAAGGTGCCGATGAACGGCCATTTGACGTCCACCGCCAGCGCGCCGATCGCCCGGGTCGAAAAACCCTCGTTGCCGCGGTAGCTGGCGACGGTGGTCGTCAGCGTATCATGGGCGTTGTAGACGTCGCCGCGCGCAAAGGCGGTGAACGTCACTTCCTGACCCATCGTCGTGACGCGGCGCAGGTCCCAGCGGGCGGAGGCGAAGGCGCGCTGGGTGTCCTGGCCCTCGGGCCGGGTCAGCGCCAGCGTGTTGAGCTGCATTTCCACCCGGCCGCCCATCAGCCCTTCGAACCGGCGACGATAGTCGATTTCCGGCAGTGCGACGGGTTGCAGCCCCTGATTCGCGCCGACCCGCAACGTCTGCACCGCCCAGCCGGTAATCGACAAATAGCTGTCGGCGTCGATCCGCTCGGCCCGGACGGTCGAGCGCAGGCGATCCTCGCGCGAGATGTCATAGCGACGCAGGAAGGTTCGGTCGGTCGTACGGCGCAGCGACCCGCTGACGTTCCACGCCGGGCTCAACTGCAAACGGCCCGCGGCA
Organism: Sphingomonas sp.; assembly: GCF_035910975.1. Lineage (GTDB taxonomy): Bacteria > Pseudomonadota > Alphaproteobacteria > Sphingomonadales > Sphingomonadaceae > Sphingomonas. The sequence goes on along the minus strand of NZ_JAMHWM010000029.1, from coordinate 591,705 downwards.
TCGAGATAGCCGCGGAAATCATAGCGCGAGGTGGCGGGGCTGCCGACGACGCCGGGATCGTCGCTGCGCCGGCTGTAGGCCGCATGGCCGCCGATGCGATAGGCGCCCAGATCGTTGAGCGCGCGATATTCGCCCTGGATCATCGGCAGCGCGCCGGTGAAGACGTGCGGCGTGATCGTCAGGTCTCGGTTGTCGGCGAACTTGAAGACATAGGGCAGCGACACCTGCAGGCCGTTGACCCGGTCGAGCCGCATGTCGGGAAACAGGAAGCCGCTGGCCGCGCGTCCGCCGACCGGGTGCGAGAAGGTCGGCAGCGGGATCGTCGGCAGGCCGAACAGCGACAGGCGCGCGCCGCTGTACCGGATCCGGCCGGCATCGGGATCATAGACGACGCGTACCGCGCTGATCTTCCACGACGGTTCCTTGGGACAGCCGCCTGTATCGGTCACGGCGCAGGGGGTATAGGCGGCGTCCTCCACGGTGATGACCCCGCCGTCGTTGCGGGTGCCGCGCCGGGCGGCGATGCGGCCGCCTTCGTCCAGCACGACCAGCATGTTCTCGATCACGCCGTCCTTCAGCGAATCGGTCAGCTCGATGCGGTCGCCGAAAGCGGTGTCGCCCTGCGGGTTGGTGACGGCGATGTTGCCTTCCGCGACGACCTGTCCAGTCTTGCGGTTCCAGCTGACACGGTCGGCGCGCAGCCGGTCGCCGCGGCGGTACATGCGGACGTCGCCGGTCGCCGTGACGACATCGTCGTCCATCTGATATTCGAGTTCGCCGGCGCTGAACTGAACCTGGTCGTCGCTGGTCGGCAGCGGCGTTTCGGATGGCGGCGGCGGCGCCATCGGGCGGTCCTGGAGATCCTGTGCGGCAACGGGCGCCGCCCACAGCGCGAAGGCCAGCGCGCCGGTCGTCAACAGGGCGGTGCGCGTCACGAGGAAAAACATCTCCACACGGCCGCGGGCGGCCCGAACGCGCCCTATCGCACCGGACGCGGCGCGCCGCAATTGTTCCGCGATGCTTTGCGCTTGGCCGGTCACGCCCCTAGATAGACGCCATTCCCCTAAGGATCAGGAAACCGGAGCCGCAATGAAACTGTCGTTCGCCACCACCGTGCCCGCTGCCGTCGATGTCCTGGCGCTGCCTGTCGAAAAGGACGGGATCGGCCGGATGCGCGCGGCGGGCCTCGACGCGGTGACGGCCGGCCTGCTTTCCGCGGGCGCGGCGGCGACGCGTTTCACCGGCGAGGCGGGATCGATCGCCGAGTTCGTCGCGCCGGCGGACGAGGGCGTTCGGCGCATCGCGCTGGTCGGCGTCGGCGGCGGCAGCGATCGCGACTGGGAGGCGGCGGGAGGTGCGCTCGTCGCGCGCTATCTCGTCGGCGGCACGACCGGGGTCGCGGTCGATCTGGCGAGCCTCGATACCCCGCCGACGGCGCAGGCGGTCGCCGGGTTCGCGGCGACGGCCGTCCAGCGCGCATGGCGCCACGACATCTATCGCACGAAGCTGGCCGACAAGCTCAAGCCGACACTGACCGTTATGACGCTGGTCAACACGCCCGCCGATACCGAGACGACCTGGGCCGCGCTGGACGCGGTGACGCAGGGCATGGACCTGACCCGCACGCTCGTCGCCGAGCCGGCCAACATCCTCTACCCAGAAAGCTTCGTCGAGCGCGTGACCGCGTCGGTTGAAGGACTGGGGCTTGAGGTGGAGGTGCTCGACGAGGCGGCTATGCGCGCGCTCGGCATGGGCTCGCTGCTCGGCGTGTCGCAGGGCTCGCGGCGCGAGGCGCGGCTGTTCGCGCTCAGGTGGAACGGCGGCGGCGACGCCGCGCCGCTCGCGCTGGTCGGCAAGGGCGTGACGTTCGATACCGGCGGTATCTCGATCAAGCCCGCCGCCGGCATGGAGGACATGAAGTGGGACATGGGCGGCGCGGGCGCCGTCGCGGGCGCGATGAAGGCGCTGGCGCTGCGCAAGGCGAAGGCGAACGTCGTCGGCGTGATGGGCCTTGTCGAGAACATGCCCGACGGAAACGCCCAGCGGCCCGGTGACGTCGTGACGTCGATGTCGGGACAGACGATCGAGGTCATCAACACCGATGCCGAGGGGCGGCTGGTGCTGTGCGACGCGATTACCTGGGTGCAGCAGGCGCACAAGCCGGCGACGATCGTCGACCTCGCGACCCTGACCGGCGCGATGATCGTCAGCCTGGGCAACGAATATGGCGGCCTGTTCGCCAATGACGAGGATCTCGCCGGGCAGCTTCTGTCGGCCAGCATGGCATCGGGCGACAAGCTGTGGCGTTTCCCGCTGGCCGACGCCTATGACAAGCTGATCGACAGCCCCATCGCCGACATGAAGAATGTCGGCCCGCGCGGCGCCGGATCGATCACCGCGGCGCAGTTCATCAAGCGCTTTGTCGATGACGGCGTGAAATGGGCGCATCTCGACATCGCCGGCATGGTTTGGTCCGACAAGCCGGGCACCAACCACGACAAGGGCGCGACGGGATATGGCGTGCGCCTGCTCGACCGGTTCGTGCGGGATGCCTGCGAGCGGTGAGCGCCTGGGTTTTCCTGGGAGCGGCGATCGCGCTGGAGGTGGCCGGCACCTTCCTGCTCAAGCTGTCGAACGGGTTCGAAAAATGGCACTGGGGCGCTCTATCGATCGCCTGTTATTCGATGTGCTTCTGGGTATTGGCGCCGGCGATGAAGGTGCTGCCCGTCGGCGTGGTCTATGCGATCTGGGCCGGCGTCGGCATCGTCGCCGCGTCGATTATCGGCCTGCTCGCGTTCGGCGAGCGGCTAGGCGTGGTCCAGATGCTGTGCATCGCGCTGGTATTGATCGGCGCCGTCGGGCTGCGCCTGACGACGGAGAACTGACGGGTGCAGGTCGATTTCTATCATCTTGTCGCCAGCCCGCTGGAACGGGTGCTGCCGAAGATCGCCGAGAAGGTGACGGCCGGTGGCGGGCGGCTGGTGATCGTGGCGGACAGCGCGTCGCAGCGCGAGACGCTGGACCGGCTGTTGTGGACCTATGCGGCGGACAGCTTCCTGCCCCATGCCCAGGCCGGCGGCGATCGCGACGTGGACCAGCCGGTGCTGATCTGTGACACGGTGACCGGGGCGAACGGCGCCCGCAACATCGCGCTGGTGGACGGCGTGTGGCGCGACGGGGCGCTCGATTTCGACCGGGCGTTCCATTTCTTCGACGGCGATACCGTCGCGGCGGCGCGGACGGCGTGGAAGTCGCTGGGCGACCGCGAAGGGGTGGAACGGCGCTACTGGAAACAGGACGACGCGGGCCGCTGGACGCAGGCGGCCTGAAGCCCTAAGGGCCGCGCACCTTTTCCATAGCCCAAACACAGGAGCCCGTGACCGTCATGGCCGCGAACCGTACCTTTTCGATCATCAAGCCCGATGCCACCCGCCGCAACCTGACCGGCGCTGTTACCAGGATGCTGGAGGAAGCCGGCCTGCGCGTCGTCGCTTCGAAGCGCATCCAGATGACCAAGGAACAGGCCGAGGGCTTCTATGGCGTTCACCGCGAGCGTCCGTTCTTCAACGACCTGGTCAGCTTCATGATCTCCGGCCCGGTCGTCGTGCAGGTGCTGGAAGGCGAGAACGCCGTGCAGCGCAACCGCGACATCATGGGCGCCACCAACCCGGAAAACGCCGATGCCGGCACGATCCGCAAGGAACTGGCCGAATCGATCGAAGCGAATTCGGTCCATGGTTCGGACAGCGACGAGAATGCGGCGATCGAGATCGCCTATTTCTTCAAGCCGGAAGAAATCGTCGGCTAAACGCCGGTCCACAAGGCATCGAGGCGGCGCTGGTCGCCGCCCGATTGCCGCCGGATCAGCCCGCGCAGGGTGAACGACCGGCCCCCGAAGATGCCGCCGGGCCCGGTTCGCCACAGCAGGTCGTATATGGCGGTTTCGTCGCGGTCGCCGTCCACCGCGGTACAGCCCGCCTCGATCAGCACCGGCAGGCGGCCGTCGCGCCGATCCGCGCCGCCATCGGTCAGTTTCAGCATCCGTTTGGCGATCCAGTCGGCTTCGATCCGATGGGTTATCACGGTGTCCTGCGGCTCGACGCCCAGAGCGCTCGGGAAGGCGATCCGACTCATCTGCAGCGCGCATCCGGCCTGCGCCTTGAACTCGATACCGTCACGGTCGGCGGCGACGGCGACGATTGTCACCCGGTGGCGTGCGGCGCCCTGCTCTGCCGCCTCGGCGCGGCGGGTGAACTCGCGGTCTTCGGCCGCGTCTCTGCGATCCTGATAGCCGCTCCAGAAGGTCAGTCCGGCGATCAGCACGCCGGCCACCGCGACGCCTTCGCCGATGGTGATCCAGCGGCGGCGGATCGCCTTTGCCTCGGCCTTTTCGGCGGGGCTGTCGTCGGTCATCGCCCGCCCATCTCCAGCAGCCGGCGCGGGGCGACCATTTCCCAGCTCTGCGCGACGCGATCGCCGATATGGTCCCAGTCCGTTTCCGCCGCGTCGGTGCGGATCGCCATCCAGCCCGAGGGGCCGAGATAGGGCGGCTTGAAATAGAGGCCGGGCTGCGCCTCGATCAACGCCTCCTGTTCGTCGGCGCCGGTCGTCTTGACGATCACCGCGGTCTCGCCGTCGCTGTGGTGGTTGTGCCAGATGTACGCGAAGAACCTGCCCTTCTCGATCAGGAAGCCGGGCGATCCGTGGCTGAGCTTCTCCGCCGTGCCGGGCAGGGCGAGCGCGATCGCTCGCAGCTTTTCGAGGTCGCCATCGTAATCCGGGCTCATCGCTGCACGAACTCCGCCAGAACCTTGGGATAGAGCGAATGCTCGGCGGCGAGGACTCGTTCCGCGAGGCTGTCGGGCGTGTCGCCGGGCAGGATCGGGACGCGCGCCTGGCCCAGCAGTTCCCCTGCGTCGAGTTCCTCGGTCACGACATGAACCGAGCAGCCGGCCTCCGCGTCGCCGGCGGCGAGCGCGCGGGCGTGGGTGTCGAGGCCCTTGTACTTCGGCAGCAGCGACGGGTGGATGTTGACGATCCGCCCCCGCCAGCCCGCGACGAAATCATCGGACAGCAGCCGCATGTAGCCGGCGAGCGCGATCACTTCCACGCCGGCATCGCGCAGCGCGGCGTCGAAGGCAGCCTCGCGCTCGGCGCGCTTGCCGGGATGGGCGAGGGTTGGAATGCCCTGTCCGGCTGCCCAGGCGAGGCCGGCGGCATCAGGATTGTCGCTGGCGACCAGGGCGATGCGATAGGCGTCCCCGGCCGCGCGGACCAGCGTCTGCATGTTCGATCCGCGGCCCGATATGAGGATGCCGACGCGTGCCGTCATCCATGTTCCCCGGCGAAGGCCGGGGTCCAGCCCCGGGCCGCTTGCGACTGGACCCCGGCCTTCGCCGGGGAACGGTTATTGGGCATGGGTCGCGGACCAGGCGGCGCGCGCGCTCCAGGTCTCGGCGCCGCCGGTGACGGTGCAGCCGCGCTCGCCCGCGCGGACATCGCCGATTCGGAACACGGCCTCGCCTTCCGCCGCCAGCGCCGCCGCGACGCGATCCGCATCGTCCGGGGCGACGATCACCGCCATGCCGATACCGCAGTTGAAGGTGCGCGCCATTTCCTCCGGCTCGATCGCGCCCTGCGCCTGGAGGAACGCCATCAGGCGCGGCTGCGGCCAGGCATCGGCATCGACATGCGCGTGAAGCCCTTCAGGCAGGACCCGCGGGATATTCTCCAGCAAGCCGCCGCCGGTGATGTGCGCAAGTCCGTGGACAAGCCCGGCACGGAGCTGTGGAAGCAGCGGCTTCACATAGATGCGGGTCGGCGCCATCAGCGCGTCGATCATCCGCACGTCGTGATCGAATGGGGCGGGGCGATCGAGCTTCCACCCCTTGTCGGCCGCCAGGCGGCGGACGAGGCTGAAGCCGTTCGAATGGACGCCCGACGAGGCGAGGCCGAGGATCACATCGCCCGCCACCACCCGGTCACCGGTCAGCAACTGGTCGCGCTCCACCGCCCCCACGCAGAAGCCGGCGAGGTCATAGTCGCCGTCGGCGTACATTCCCGGCATCTCCGCCGTCTCGCCGCCGATCAGCGCACAGCCGGCCTGCCGGCACCCCTCCGCGATGCCGGCGATCACCCGCTCGGCGACCGCGTTGTCGAGCTTCCCGCTGGCGTAGTAATCGAGGAAGAACAGCGGCTCCGCGCCCTGCACGATCAGGTCGTTGGCGCACATCGCGACCAGATCGATCCCGACGCCGTCATGCGCGTCATGCTCGATCGCCAGCTTCAGCTTCGTGCCGACGCCGTCGTTGGCCGCGACGAGCAGGGGGTCCTTGAAGCCTGCGGCCTTCGGATCGAACACCCCGCCGAACCCGCCCAGATCGGCATCCGCGCCGGGGCGGCGCGTCGCCTTCGCCAGCGGTCCGATCGCGCGGACCAGCGCATTGCCCGCGGCGATCGAGACGCCTGCTTTCGCGTAGGTGTAGCTTTCGGTCATCGTTCCGCCCCGAGCAAGAAATGCCGTTCGCCCTGGCCTTGTCGAGGGGCTGCCCTTCCTGTCATCGACGTCGCCCGACGCGTGAGGAAAGGACAGGGCTTCGACAAGCTCAGCCCGAACGGTGTGATTTGGCTGGCTCCCTAGACACAAGCCGCTTGGATTTCCACGTCCGCTTCGCCAAAAGGGCCGCGCATGGCCGCGCTACGGAAATCTCGCCTGCTCGAATGGGGACTGGCGGCGGCGCTGCTGGCCGGCGCCGGGGTGACCGTCGCGCAGATCGAGGGCGGCGATCGCGGCGCCGCCCCGATCGACAGTTCGAGCGATTTCGAGGTGACGGGGATCACCGTCGATGTCGCAGGCAAGGATGCGGAGAGCGCGCGGCTGGCCGGATGGCGCATCGCGCAGCGCAAGGGCTGGACGATGCTGGCGCAACGCCTGACCGGATCGTCCTCGTCGCTGGCCGACGGCGCGCTCGATTCGATCGTGACGGGGATCGTCATCGAGAACGAGCAGATCGGGCCGGACCGCTATATCGCCCGCCTGGGCATATTGTTCGACCGCACCCGCGCCGGGCAGATCCTGGGCGTCGCGACGCAATTCTCGCGGTCGGCGCCGATGCTGGTGATCCCGGTGATGTGGTCGGGCGGATCGGGCCAGGTGTTCGAGCGATCGACGCCGTGGCAAGAGGCGTGGGCACGCTATCGCACCGGCGCCAGCGTGGTCGATTACGTGCGACCCGTCGGCACCGGCGCCGATCCGCTGTTGCTCAACGTCGGCCAGACCGGCCGGCGCGGGCGCGGCTGGTGGCGCGCGATCATGGACCAATATGGCGCGAGCGACGTGGTGATGCCCGAGGTGCGGCTGTACCGCCAGTATCCCGGCGGGCCGGTGATCGGGGTGTTCACCGCGTTCCACGGGCCCGATCGCCGCGCGCTGGCGCAGTTCACCCTGCGCGTGGCCAACGGCGACGCGCTGCCGCAATTGTTGGACGCGGGCGTCGCGCGGCTGGACGAGGTCTATCAGCAGGCGTCGCGCGGCGGTGCGATGATCCCCGACGCGCTGCTGGCCCCGCCGCCTACGCCGGAGGAGGCGCCCACGCCCACGCCGACGCCGACCGAGACGGCGCGCACGCTGGAGGATATCGTCGGGGTCGGCGGGACGAGCGTGCAGGTGCAGTTCGACACGCCGTCGAGCGGTTCGGTGACGGCGGGCGAGGTGGCGGTGCGCGGCGTTCCGGGGGTGCGATCGGCCGTGACGTCCAGCCTCGCGCTCGGCGGCATATCGGTGATGCGGGTCACCTACGATGGCGACATCGGCCGGCTCAAGGCCGCGCTGGAGGCGCGCGGGTGGAGCGTGCAGGAAGGGCCGGGCACGCTGCGCATCCGCCGCGCCGCCGCGCCGGCCGCGCCGCTCAACCCGGCGCCGCCGCCGGGGAACTGATGGACCAGTTCGACCTGCCGCTCCCCCGCCCGGTGAGCGTGCGGCCCGAAGAGTTTCTGGTCGGCCCCTCCAATGCCCGCGCGGTCCATATGATCGAGCATTGGGGCGCCTGGCCGGTGATGACCGCGCTGCTGACCGGCCCGCGCAAGTCCGGCCGCAGTCTGCTCGCCCGCCTGTTCGTCGCCGAAAGCGGCGGCGGGATGATCGACGACGCCGATCGCGCGAGCGAGACCGAGCTGTTCCACGCCTGGAACCGCGCGCAGGCGGAGCGGCGGCCGCTGCTGCTGGTCGCCGATGCGCCGCCGCCGGATTGGGCTGTGCGGCTGCCCGACCTGCGCACGCGCCTTGCCGCGTCGCCGATCCTTTCGTTCGACGCGCCCGACGATGCCCTGGTCTCCGACCTGCTGCGCTACCTGTTCGAACGGCGCGAACTGGATGCCCGGCCCGAGGTGATCGCCTGGCTGCACAAAAGGCTGGAGCGGACCCATCTGGCGGTGCTGCGCGCGGTCGAGCGGATCGAGGAAGACGCCGATCGCAAGCGGACGCGGCGGCTGTCGGTGCCGCTGGTGCGCTCGGCGTTGTCGGGCGGTGGCTATATAACGGAACTGTCACAAAGCGGTGTGAGACGGGCGGGATGACCAGGCCCCAACCCGCGCTCTCCGCCGCGACCGCCAACCCCGCCGTCGCGGGCCGCTATTTCAACCGCGAGCTTTCATGGCTGGCGTTCAACCGGCGCGTGCTGGAGGAAGCGTGCAATCCGGCGTATCCGCTGCTCGAACGGCTGCGCTTTCTGTCCATATCCGGCAGCAACCTCGACGAATTCTTCATGGTGCGCGTGGCCGGTCTGATCGGTCAGCGGCTACAGGACATCGCCCAGCGATCCGCCGACGGGATGACGCCGGGGCAGCAGCTGACGGCGATCGTCGCCGCCTGCGACGGGCTGGTCGAATCGCAGCGGGGTGTGTGGCGCGACCTGGCGGCGGCACTGACCGTGGAAGGCATCCGCATCGTCGACGAAGGCGCGCTCGCGCCTGAGGATCGCGATTGGCTGGACGGGTATTTCCGCGAGCAGCTGTTTCCCGTGCTGACCCCGCAGGCGCTGGACCCGGCGCACCCGTTTCCGTTCATCCCCAACGGCGGGCTGGCGGTGATTTTCGACCTGGTGCGCTTGTCCGATGGCGAGCCGGTGCGCGAACTGGTGCTGGTCCCGCAGGGCGTACCGCGTTTCGTCGCGCTGCCGGGCGACGAGGCGCGCTTCCTGACGATCGAGGCGGTGCTCAAGCTGTTCTCGGCGCGGCTCTTCCCCGGCTATGACGTCAAGGCGGCGGCGGCGTTCCGTATCCTGCGCGACAGCGACCTGGAGATTGAGGAGGAGGCCGAGGATCTGGTCCTCTACTTCCGATCCGCGATCAAGCGGCGGCGGCGCGGCCGGGTGATACGGCTGGAGATGGAAAGCGGGATCGAGGCCGGGCTGGAACAGGTGTTGAAGGAGGAACTGGGCGGCGCGCAGGCGATCCTGACCGAGATCGGCGGTTTCCTGGGGCTGGGCGATCTGGCGGCGCTGGTCGATGTCGAGCGGCCGGACCTGAAGTTCCCGCCCTATCGCGCGCGTTTTCCCGAGCGTATCCGCGAATTCGGCGGCGATTGCTTCGCGGCGATCCGCGCGAAGGACATCGTCGTCCATCACCCGTACGAGAGCTTCGACGTCGTCCTGGAATTCCTGAAACAGGCGGCGGCCGACCCCGATGTGGTGGCGATCAAGCAGACGCTGTACCGCGCCGGCAAGCAATCCGCCGTCATCAGCGCGCTGATCGCGGCGGCCGAGGCGGGCAAGTCCGTGACCGCCGTGGTCGAGCTTAAGGCGCGGTTCGACGAGGAACAGAATCTGCTTTGGGCGTCCGCGCTGGAGCGCGCCGGCGTCCAGGTGATCTACGGCTTCATCGACTGGAAGACCCACGCCAAGATATCGATGGTGGTGCGGCGCGAGGGAGGCAGCCTTCGCACCTACTGCCATTTCGGGACCGGCAACTATCATCCGGCGACCGCGCGTATCTATACCGACCTCAGCTTCTTCACCGCCGATCCGCGGTTGGGCCGCGATGCGGCGGCGGTGTTCAACTATATAACCGGCTATGTCGAACCCGGCCGGCTGGAACTGCTGTCGATTTCGCCGCGCGACCTGCGGCGGGGACTGATCGCGCTGATCGATGCCGAGACCGCGCACGCCCGCGCCGGTCGCCCCGCCGCGATCTGGGCGAAGATGAACTCGCTGGTCGACCCGGCGGTGATCGAGAAATTGTACGAGGCGAGTGCCGCCGGTGTGATGATCGAGCTGGTCATCCGCGGCATCTGCTGCCTGCGGCCGGGCGTGCCGCACATGTCGGCCAACATCCGGGTGAAATCGGTGGTCGGCCGGTTCCTGGAGCACAGCCGCATCTGGGCGTTCGGCGACGGGCGCGAACTGCCCAACGACGGGGCGAAGGTGTTCCTGTCGTCCGCCGACTGGATGCCGCGCAACTTCGATCGCCGCGTCGAATTCATGTGTCCGGTGCTGAACGAGACGGTCCACGACCAGGTGCTCGATCAGGTGATGGTCGCCAACCTCATCGACACCGAGCAGAGCTGGGCGCTGTGCCCCGACGGCAGTTATGTCCGCGTCGATCCGGGCGATCGGCCGTTCAACCTGCACCGCTATTTCATGACCAACCCGTCGCTGTCGGGGCGGGGCACGCTGGCCGAAAGCGGCGAGGTGCCGACACTGTCGCTCAGCCGATGACCGGGCGGACGGCGATCATCGACATCGGGTCGAATTCGGTGCGGCTCGTCGTCTATGACGGGCCGCACCGAGTGCCTGCGCCCATCTTCAATGAAAAGGTGATGGCGGGCCTCGGCCGCTCGCTGGAACGGACGGGGGCGATCGACGACGAAGCGCTGGCGCTCGCCGGCACCGCGCTCGCCCGCTTCGCCTGGCTGGCGCGCGAGATGGAGGTGCGGGACGTACGCACCGTCGCCACCGCCGCGGTGCGCGAGGCGAGCAACGGCGGCGCGCTGATCGCGGTGGCCGAGGCGCACGGCCTGGTGATCGAGGTGTTGAGCGGCGAAGAGGAAGCGAGCGGGGCCGGGCTGGGGGTGATCTCCGCGATTCCCGAGGCCGACGGGATCGTCGGTGATCTGGGTGGCGGCAGCCTGGAACTCGTGCGGATCGTCGCGGGGACGGTGACCGACCGGATATCCTTTCCCCTCGGCGTGCTGCGGCTCGGCGCGATCCGTGCTCGCGGCAAGGGGGTGCTCGACCGCAAGGTGGAGCGGCTGCTGGAAGAGACGGGCTGGGCGGGGCGCGGGCGCGACCTGCCGTTGTACATGGTCGGTGGATCGTGGCGCGCGCTGGCGCGGACCGAGATGGCGCTGACCGGCTATCCGCTGCCCGTCATCCACGGCTATGCGATGAGCGCGGAGGCGGTGGCGCGGTTGCGCCGGTCGCTGGGGCATATCGACCGGGCGCGGTTGAAGGGGCTGGCCGATGTGTCGGGCGCGCGGCTGGCGACGCTCGAGGATGCGGCGGCGCTGCTCGGATCGGTGATGCGCCACCTCGGCACCGGATCGGCGGTGGCGTCCGCGCACGGGCTGAGGGAGGGGCTGCTCTACGCCCGGCTCGATGCCGCGACGCGCGCCGAGGATGCGCTGATCGTCGCCGCGCGCGACGAGGGGCGGCGGATGGGGCGCTTTCCCGAACATGGCGACCTGCTCGATCGCTGGATCGCGCCGCTGTTCGCCGACGAGCCGGCCGAACTTGCGCGGTTGCGGCACGCCGCCTGCCTGCTCGCCGACGTCGGCTGGCGCGCCAATCCCGAGTTCCGGGCCGAACGCGGCACCGACATCGCGCTGCACGGCAACTGGGTGGCGATCGACGCGCGCGGCCGGGCGCTGATCGCGCAGGCGCTCCACACCTCGTTGGGCGGGGGGAGCGATACGCCCGACCCGCTCGGCCGGCTGGCGCCGCACGACGAACTGGCGCTGGCGGTGCGCTGGGGCTTCGCGATGCGGCTGGGCCAGCGGCTGTCGGGCGGCGTATCCGGCCCGCTGGAGCGGACTGTGCTGGCGATCGACGGCGACACGGTCACCCTGGCCGTTCCGGCTGCCGACGCCGCGCTCTATGGCGAAGCGGTCGAGAAACGGCACAGGGCGCTCGCCGGCGCACTCGGTCGCGCGGCGCGAACGGCCACCGCCTGATCGATCAGCCGCAGGTGACCTTCGTCACCGTGTTGCGCTCGTCGAGCCAGATGTTGACGCGGTTCGCGCGGAAATCCTGCGTCACCATCATATCGTGCGCGATCGGGCGGACATAGGTCGCCTGGGTCTTGTCCTTGATGATCCGGCCGATCCGTTCATTATAGCGCTGGCCGACGTAGCCGATCGCCATTTCCGCGCGGCACACGTCCGAATCGGGCAGCGCGATAGGGATCGTGCAGCCGGTCGCCAGCAGGGCGGGCAGGAGCGCGAGAAGCGGCAGGCGGGTCATGCGTCTTCCTTCGCGGAACGGGTCATCTTCAGCTTGCCGCCCTGCACGGCGAACGCCAGCCGGCCCTCGACCAGATCGAGCGCGTCATGGCCGAACTCGTCGTAGCGCCAGCCTTCCAGGATCGCGAGGCCCTTGCGCTGGCCCGCCGCCAGCGCCTCCAGATCGTCGGACCGGGCGAGCAGCCGTGCCGCGACGCTGATGTCGCGCGAGCGGATCTTGAGCAGCAGCTTGAGCAGGTCGGCGACCAGCGCGCCTTCCTTGCCCAGCGCCGGGCCGCGCTCGTCGCGCGACGGCATCTCGTCGGCGGGCATCGGGTCCGCGCCCTCGATCGCCGCCATCAGCCGGCCGCCGATATCATTGCCCGCCCAGCTGGCCGAAAGGCCGCGGACCTTCGACAGGTCGGACTGTTTCCGGGGCGGGTTGCCGGCGAGGTCGGCGATCGTCTCGTCCTTGGCGATGCGCCCGCGCGGCAGGTTCTTGTTGCGCGCCTCCAACTCGCGCCACCGCGCGATCGCCTTCAACCGGCCGAGCACATCGGCCTTGCGGCTGTTGATCCGCACGCGCTGCCAGGCGACTTCGGGATCGTTGCGATAGTTCTCGGGATCGCCGATCCGCTCCATTTCCTCGTTCAGCCAGTCGCCGCGCCCGGTCTTGCGCAGCTTCTCCAGCATCTTGGGAAAGATCTTAGCCAGATGCGTCACGTCGGCGATGGCATAGGTGATCTGGCGGTCGTCGAGCGGGCGGCGGCTCCAGTCGGTGAACCTCGCGCCCTTGTCGACCTGGATGCCCAGATAGCTGTCGACCAGGTTCGAATAGCCGATCTGCTCGCCCTGGCCGAGCGCCATGGCGGCGATCTGGGTATCGAACAGGGGGTGGGGCGTCTTGCCGGTCAGGTTGTAGACGATCTCCAGATCCTGCCCGCCGGCGTGGAAGACCTTCAGCACGTCTTCGTTGTCCACCATCAGGTCGAGCAGCGGCGTCAGGTCGATGCCCGGCGCCATCGGATCGATCGCGGCGGCTTCCTCGGTATTCGCGATCTGGATCAGGCAGAGCTCGGGCCAGAAGGTGTTCTCGCGCATGAACTCGGTATCGACGGTCACGAAGTCCGACTTGGCGAGGCGCTTGCAGAGATCGGCGAGGGTTGCGGAGTCCTCGATCAGCGGGTGGATATGCATAGGCTGCGGCCCATAGACCCGCGCGGGCGCCTTGACAAAGGGCGTCGTGGAGGGGAGGGCGCGGCCATCCAATTCAACCGTCATCCCGGCGAAAGCCGGGATCTCGCGCCACAGGCCTTTCGCATGCGGCTTGAGACCCCAGCTTCCGCTGGGGTGACGCAATCAGAGATTGCATCATGCACGCCTATCGCACCCATACCTGCGCCGCGCTCCGCGCCACCGACGTCGGCCAGACGATCCGCCTGTCGGGATGGGTCCACAGGAAGCGCGACCATGGCGGCGTGCTGTTCGTCGACCTGCGCGACCATTACGGCATCACCCAGGTGGTGGCCGACGCCGACAGTGCCGCGCTGCCGATCCTGGAGGCCGCGCGCGTCGAATCGGTCATCACCATCGACGGCGAGGTGAAGGCGCGCGCCGCGGGCACGAGCAACGCCAATCTGCCGACCGGCGAGATCGAGGTGTTCGCGCGCGGCGCGACGGTCCAGTCGACCGCGCAGGAACTGCCGATGCCGGTGGCGGGCGAGGCGGAATATCCCGAGGACATCCGCCTGCGTTACCGCTTCCTGGACCTGCGCCGCGAGAAGCTGCACGCCAACATCATGCTGCGGTCGTCGGTGATCGCGTCGATCCGCAAGCGGATGGTCGACCAGGGCTTCACCGAGTTTCAGACGCCGATCCTGACCGCGTCATCGCCCGAAGGCGCGCGCGACTACCTCGTCCCCAGCCGCGTCCATCCGGGCAAGTTCTACGCGCTGCCGCAGGCGCCGCAGATGTTCAAGCAGTTGCTGATGGTCGCCGGCTTCGACCGCTATTTCCAGATCGCGCCGTGCTTCCGCGACGAGGACGCGCGCGCCGACCGTTCGCCGGGTGAATTCTACCAGCTCGATTTCGAGATGAGCTATGTCACGCAGGACGATGTGTTCGCGGCGATCGAGCCGGTGCTGCACGGCGTGTTCGAGGAGTTCGCCGACTGGCAGGGCAAGGGGCGCACCGTGTCGTCGCTGCCGTTCAAGCGCATACCCTATCGCGAATCGATGCTGAAATACGGCAACGACAAGCCGGACCTGCGCAACCCGGTGCTCATCACCGACGTGTCGGAGCATTTCCGCGGATCGGGCTTCGGCCGTTTCGCGGCGATGGTCGAAGCGGGCGATGTGGTCCGCGCGCTGCCGGCGCCGAACACGCATGAGAAGAGCCGCAAGTTCTTCGACGACATGAACAGCTGGGCGCAGGGCGAAGGCTTCCCCGGCCTGGGCTATGCCACCCAGAAGGACGGGGTGTTCGGTGGCCCGATCGCCAACAACCATGGGCAGGAAGGGATGAAGGCGATCGCCGATGCGCTGGGCCTTGGTCCCAACGACGGCATTTTCTTCGCCGCCGGCAAGGAAGCGCAGGCCGCCAAGCTGGCCGGCCTCGCGCGCACCCGCGTGGGCGAGCAACTCGGCCTGATCGACCAGAACCGCTTCGAATTCTGCTGGATCGTCGATTTCCCGATGTTCGAATATGACGAGGACGCGAAGAAGGTCGATTTCAGCCACAACCCCTTCAGCATGCCGCAGGGCGAGATGGAGGCGCTGGAGACCAGGGACCCGCTCGATATCCTGGCGTATCAGTACGACATCGTGTGCAACGGCATCGAACTGTCGTCGGGCGCGATCCGCAACCACCGGCCGGAAATCATGTACAAGGCGTTCGAGATTGCCGGCTACACCCAGGCCGATGTCGACACCAACTTCGCCGGCATGATCAACGCGTTCAAGTTCGGCGCGCCGCCGCACGGCGGATCGGCGCCGGGGATCGACCGCATCGTCATGTTGCTGGCCGACGAACCGAACATCCGCGAGGTCATCGTCTTCCCGATGACGCAGAAGGCCGAGGATCTGATGATGGGTGCGCCCAACTTCGCCACCGCGAAGCAGTTGCGCGAACTGAACATCCGCATCGCCGAGCAGCCGAGCGTGAAGCCGACGGTCGCCGCCAAGGCGGAATGATGTCCGCGGCCCCGGCGAAAACCGGGGCCTCATGCGGTGACGCCCGTTCAGGTGGCGCGTGATCCCGGCTTGCGTCGGGATGACGGGTTATGCGGCCGGGTGAAGGGCTATGCCGGCAGTTCCGGCTCCAGCAGCCGGTGCAGGTGCACCAGCACATATTTCATTTCCGCATCGTCGACCGTCTTCTGCGCCGCGCCGCGCCACGCCTTTTCGGCGCTGGCATAGTCGGGAAAGATGCCGACGATGTCGATCTTCGACAGGTCAGCGAAATCGAGCGTCATCGGATCGGTCACGCGACCGCCGAAGACGAGGTGCATCTTGCTCATGATATGGGGACTCCCGGGGATTTCGCACCTGCAATAAAGTGCGGTCCCCGAGGGTCAAGCGGGGTCAGGCGGTCGTCTTGTTCGACGCGCCCTTCTCCTTTGCGGCGGTGAGCGCGCTGTCGAAGATCTTGCGCGCGCCTTCCCGCGCGGCGTCCCTGCTGAGCATCGAGGCGCTGAGCTGTTCCTTGCCCGTTTCCTTCGCTGCGGCAAGCGCGGCCCCGGCGCCTTCGGCCAGCCGCTTGCCGACCGGCTTGAGCATGTCCTTCTCGCGCTCGCTGCGCGGGATCAGCGCGCCGGCGATCAGGCCGAACGCGAGCCCGCCGACCAGCACGCCGACGGGATTGGATTCGAGACCGCTGACGGTGGTCTTCGCGCGCTCGAACGCAGTGTCGCGCGCGCTGGCCAGTTTGGCCCGGCGGTTCGCCTTTGCGGCGGTGGTCTGGGTATCGGCCATCATCGTGATCCTTCGTGCATTCGGTGGAAGCTAACTCGTGGGCTCGTCGGCGGTTGCATCGTCGTGGTCGAACAGGCCGAGCAGCGGCTTTCGCGCGAGGAACAGGCCCACCGCGCCCGCGACGGCGGCGGCCACGGCGGGACGCTGACGGACGGCGTCCAGTCCGGTTTCGGCGGCAGCGAACGCCTTGTCCTTCGCCGTCTCGACTGCACCGGCGGCGAGCGTGCGAGGGCTGAGCCTGGTCTTCGCTCTTTCGATCGAGGCGTCGAGCCGGGCTCGGGCGGCGATCGCGCGGGCGCGAGCGGCGGCGAGGGCGGGGTCCGCCGTCATTCAAGATCCCCGAACGCCCGCGAGAGCCGGCCAGCGGCAAGCTTGCCGAGGATCGCCGCGAGGACGAGCGCGACGCCGACCACGATCAGCGTCGCCCACCCCGGACCTACCGATGGCGCCAGTGCGAGGATCGAGCCGACCAGCAGGGCGGTCAGCGCCGATCCGGCGATCAGCGTCGCTGCGACGCCGAACGCGATGCCGAGCCGGGCAATGCGCAGCCGGGCGCCGGCCATCGCCTTGTACAGATCGACCTGCGCCGACGCATAGGCGCGAGCATCCTCGACGACCTGGACGATCGTCTCCCCCGCGCTCGCCTGGTCGGCGGCAGCGCCGGCGTCGGTTGCCGCCGGTTCGCCGGGATCAGCCGCCCCGGTTGGCATCGACACCCGAGCGCAGCACCCGCGCGAGAACGAAGCCGAGCGCGGCCGCCGCGCCGATCGCCACGCCGGGGGACTTGCGGACGAACGCGCGCGCGTCCTCCAGCAGATCATCGACATCCTTGTTGCGCAGCGTGTCGGCGAAACTGGAAACCGAGGTGGATGCCGAGCGGGCATAGCCGCCGAACTGTTCGCCCACCTTCTCGTCGATCGTGCCGGCGGCGTCGCCGATCGATTTCGCCAGTTCGTCGAGGATGCCGGTCGCGCGTGATTTTCCGTCGTCGGCGAAGGCGCGGATGCGGTCGCCGGCCTGTCCGCCGAGCTTGCCCGCCTCGTCCTTTACCAGCTGGCGGGCGCCGCGCAGCTTTTCGCCGGTCGCGGAATCGCCGTCGGCACCGGCGCCGATGAAGCGTTCATCGGCACCCGTTTCCGGGGTGAATTCGACGTCCAGATCGCCGGCCTTGTGGGTGTCGTTTGCCATGATACGCGCCTTTCCGTGTCGGTACGCCTCCACAACAAGGCGGCGGCGGGCGGGTTCCATCGGCGTTGCCGATCGCGCGGCGAGGCGGTAGAGGCCCGCCGCATCCCGTCCCCACCCATGTAGGAAGGTCGTTTCGTGACCGCAATCATCGACATTCATGGCCGCGCGATCCTGGACAGCCGTGGCAACCCCACCGTCGAGGTCGATGTGCTGCTGGAGGACGGCAGTTTCGGCCGTGCCGCCGTGCCATCGGGCGCATCGACCGGCGCGCATGAAGCGGTCGAACTGCGCGACGGCGATAAGTCGCGCTGGCTGGGCAAGGGCGTCGACAAGGCGGTCGAGGCGGTGAACGGCGAGATCGCCGAAGCGGTGCTGGGCATGGAGGCCGAGGACCAGGCCGATCTCGACACCGCGATGATCGAACTGGACGGAACGGAGAACAAGGGCCGGCTGGGCGCCAACGCGATCCTGGGCGTCAGCCTGGCGGCGGCCAAGGCGGCGGCGGAGGCGCGCGGCCTGCCGCTCTATCGCTATGTCGGCGGCGTTTCCGCGCACCTGCTACCGGTGCCGATGATGAATATCATCAATGGCGGCGAACATGCCGACAACCCGATCGACTTCCAGGAATTCATGATCGTGCCGGTCGGTGCGGAGAACATCGTCGAGGCGGTGCGTTGTGGTGCGGAAATCTTCCACACACTCAAGAAGGCGCTGCACGCCAAGGGACTGGCGACGGGCGTGGGCGACGAGGGCGGTTTCGCGCCGAACCTGTCGTCGACCACCGACGCGCTCGACTTCATCATGTCGGCGATCGAGACGGCGGGCTACACGCCGGGCGACGACGTGATGCTGGCGCTCGATTGCGCGGCGACCGAGTATTTCAAGGGCGGCGTCTACGACATGGTGGGCGAGGGGCGGAAGCTGAGCCCGGCCGAGAATGCCGAGTTCCTCGCCGACCTGACCCGCCGCTACCCGATCTTCTCGATCGAGGACGGCATGGCCGAGGATGATTTCGAAGGCTGGAAGGCGCTGACCGACCTGATCGGCGACAAGGTGCAGTTGGTCGGCGACGATCTGTTCGTGACCAACCCGAAGCGGCTGGCCGACGGGATCGAGCGCGGCCTGGCCAACTCGCTGCTGGTCAAGGTCAACCAGATCGGCACGCTGACGGAGACGCTGGCCGCCGTCAGCCTGGCGCAGCGCAGTCGCTATACCGCCGTCATGTCGCACCGTTCGGGCGAGACCGAAGATGCGACGATCGCCGACCTGGCGGTCGCCACCAATTGCGGACAGATCAAGACGGGATCGCTCGCGCGCTCCGACCGGCTGGCGAAGTACAACCAGCTGATCCGCATCGAGGAGGAACTGGGCGACGCGGCGCGCTATGCGGGGCGGGATATCCTGACGCGGCGGTGAATCATGTCACGCGGATCGCTTCGGAACCGCTTGATTCGGTGAGTCAAATAAGCGACAGTTAACCATGCCGACCGTTCGCGCCCGCCACCGCACGCCCGTGTTGACCCTGGTTCGCCGTGCCGGCGTGCCGGCGGGGGCGCTGATCCTGATGGGTTTCTTTGCCTATTACGCCGTGCTCGGGCCCAACGGCATCCTGTCGTACCGCGACTATTCGCGTCAGCTGGAAAAACGGCAGACCGAATATGCCGCGCTCGACAAGCAGCGCGCGGAACTGAAGAACCGTGTCGGCCTGCTGGATCCCAAGCGGGTCAATCCCGACATGGCCGACGAACTGACCCGCAAGGAGCTGAACGTCGTCCATCCCGACGAGGTGATCGTTCCCCTGAACTGACGCCTGCCGTGACGGCGATGCCGCACCCGGTGACGGTTGCGGATCGCGGTCGTTCGCGCCTATAGGCCGGGCATCCTTCCCCTAAGGAAACGAGGTTTTTTCGACCGTGGCAAAAGCCCCAGCACGCAAGTCCGCCGCCGAACCGCCGATTTCCAATCGCGAGCGTCCGGCAGAGCCCAAGCCCTATGCGGCGAGCAAGGACGAGCTGCTGCAATTCTACAAGGACATGCTGCTGATCCGTCGCTTCGAGGAGAAGGCGGGGCAGCTCTATGGCCTGGGCCTGATCGGCGGCTTCTGCCACCTGTACATCGGGCAGGAAGCGGTCGCCGTCGGCCTCCAGTCTGCGCTGGATGGCGACAGGGATTCGGTCATCACCGGATATCGCGACCACGGCCACATGCTGGCCTACGGCATCGATCCCAACGTCATCATGGCCGAGCTGACGGGGCGTGCCGCCGGCATCTCCAAGGGCAAGGGCGGGTCGATGCACATGTTCTCGACCGAGCATAAATTCTACGGCGGGCACGGCATCGTCGGCGCGCAGGTGTCGCTGGGCGCGGGCCTGGCGTTCAAGCACAAATACTCGGGCGACGGCGGCGTCACGCTCGCCTATTTCGGCGACGGCGCGGCCAACCAGGGCCAGGTCTACGAAGCCTTCAACATGGCCGAGTTGTGGAAGCTGCCGATCATCTTCGTGATCGAGAACAACCAGTATGCGATGGGCACATCCGTCAACCGCGCGTCGTCGGAGGACCAGCTCTATCGCCGCGGTGAATCGTTCCGCATTCCGGGCATCCAGGTCGACGGCATGGACGTGCTGGCGTCGCGCGGCGCGGCCGAAGTGGCGCTCGACTGGGTGCGCAGCGGCAAGGGGCCGATCATCCTGGAGATGAAGACCTATCGCTATCGCGGCCATTCGATGTCCGACCCGGCCAAGTACCGCAGTCGCGACGAGGTGCAGGCGGTGCGCGACAAGTCCGACCCGATCGATCACGTCAAGAAGCTGCTCGACGCGGCGGGCGTGAAGGAGGACGAGCTGAAGGCGATCGAGGCGGATATCCGCAAGGTGGTGAACGCCTCGGCCGATTTCGCGGAGAACGCGCCCGAGCCCGATCCCAGGGAACTGTATACCGAAGTGCTGGTGGAGACGTACTGAGATGCCGATCGACATCAAGATGCCGGCACTGTCCCCCACGATGGAAGACGGCACGCTCGCCAAGTGGCTCGTCAAGGAAGGTGACACGGTCAAGTCCGGCGACATCATGGCCGAGATCGAGACCGACAAGGCCACGATGGAATTCGAAGCCGTCGACGAAGGTACGATCGGCACGATCCATGTCGCCGAGGGCACCGACAATGTGAAGGTTGGCACCGTCATCGCCACGCTGCTGGTCGAAGGCGAGGACGCATCCGCCGCGCCGGCGCCCGCTGCAAAGGCGGAAGCCTCTGCGCCTGAGCCGAAGCAGGACGAGAAGGTCGAGGATTCGGCGCACCCTTCGCAGGAGAAGGTCGAGACCGGCGCGCGCCAGCTGTTCGAGGCGGCGAGCCA
Organism: Sphingomonas sp.; assembly: GCF_035910975.1. GTDB lineage: Bacteria > Pseudomonadota > Alphaproteobacteria > Sphingomonadales > Sphingomonadaceae > Sphingomonas. Next base: position 570,757 of record NZ_JAMHWM010000029.1, on the reverse strand, counting down.
CGAGGCCGAGGTCGAGAACCCGGAAGTTCCGGCTGGCACCGAGATGGTGAAGCTGACCGTCCGCGAGGCGCTGCGCGATGCGATGGCCGAGGAAATGCGTGCCGACGAGCGCGTGTTCGTGATGGGCGAGGAAGTCGCGCAATATCAGGGCGCGTACAAGGTGACTCAGGGCCTGCTCGACGAATTCGGCGAGAAGCGCGTCATCGACACGCCGATCACCGAATATGGCTTCGCCGGCATCGGCACGGGTGCGGCGATGTCGGGCCTGCGCCCGATCGTCGAGTTCATGACGTTCAACTTCGCGATGCAGGCGATCGACCACATCATCAATTCGGCGGCCAAGACCAATTACATGTCGGGTGGCCAGATGCGCTGTCCGATCGTGTTCCGCGGTCCCAACGGCGCCGCGAGCCGCGTCGGCGCCCAGCACAGCCAGAATTACGGGCCCTGGTATGCCAGCGTCCCCGGCCTGATCGTGATCGCACCCTATGACGCGCAGGACGCCAAGGGCCTGCTGAAGGCGGCGATCCGCAGCGAGGATCCGGTCGTCTTCCTAGAGAATGAGCTGATGTACGGCCGTTCGTTCGAGGTGCCGAAGCTCGACGATTTCGTCCTGCCGATCGGCAAGGCGCGGATCATGCGGCCGGGCAAGGACGTGACTCTGGTCAGTTACTCGATCGGCGTCGGGGTCAGCCTCGAAGCCGCTGACAAGCTGGCGGAGGAAGGCATCGACGCGGAGGTGATCGACCTGCGCACGCTGCGCCCGCTCGATCGCAAGACGGTGCTCAAGTCACTGGCCAAGACCAACCGCATCGTGGTGGTCGAGGAAGGCTGGCCGACCTGCGGAATCGCATCGGAAATCGCCGCGTTCGTGATGGAGGAAGGGTTCGACGACCTCGACGCGCCGGTGCTGCGCGTCGCCAACGAGGACGTGCCGCTCCCCTATGCCGCGAACCTGGAGAAGCTGGCACTCATCACCGCGGACAAGGTCGTCGCGGCGGTGAAGAAGGTGACGTACCGGGGCTGATGCCCCGGTTCAGGTCGTGGTGAAACGGTTGCAGGTCGAGGCGGTGACCCCGGATACGGGATAGACGCCGTTCGACCCGCCCGCGGTGTCGCGCCGGTCGCGGACCATCATCGACGCGACTTCCACCATCTGCCGTTCGGAGATGAACGGTGCGACCATGCGTGCTCCGATCAGCGGCTGATAGTCGTAATAGACTTCGACGAACATGGTGGCGCCGTAATCCGGCGCGGTCACCAGCCGGCCCGAGTCGCCCAGGCCGCCGGTGAAGGTGGCGGCCTTGTCGGTATATTGGGTCGGGACGTTCTGTTTCCCGCGACAACGCTTCCACGCGATCTTGTAGCGCCCCGCGGTGTTGGGGCTCGCTGTCGGCTCGAGACTGGAGATCATGACGCGGCCGTTGTCGTAGAGCCTGAGTTCGCCCGACTGGTAGCCGGCACCGGTCAGGACGTCGTTGATGTCCATTTCCGTGATCGTCTTGGCCTGAAGCATCGAGCCCGAGCCGATCCGTGCGGCGTTGTCCGCCAGGTGCAGCGCGATCTGGCTCACGCGCATCCGGGTGATGACATAGTTGGTGAGTTCGGCCCCGACGAGCGCGAGTATCAGGAAGATCGGCAGGATGAAGGCGAATTCCAGCAGGGCGAGACCGCGGACGTCGCGGCGCAGCCGGTACAGCAGGCGGCTCGCGCGGCTCATGGGCAGTTCCTCACGACGGCGGAGCCATACGCTCCCTGATCGCCGAATGGCTGGTTCTTGAGCACCGTGACCGCGGTCACGGTCGCCTGATCGCTGCCGCCGACGAGTTTCCACAGGGGCAACATCCGCGGAAAGCTCATCTCCACGGTGTAGAGCACCGCGTCCTTCGCCCCGCCCTGGCCGGTGTTGCCGCCGTCGATGTCCCACACGCTGTTGCGGTTCTCGTCCTGATAGGGCTCGTTGGCGTCGCAGCGACCGTTACCGTTGGTGTCTGTAAACGGCTCGGGCTTCTGCGCGGCGGCGTCGGCGAAGGTGCGGTAATAGCGGCGGGTGATGTCGATCGAGGCGTTGTTGGCGAGCGCCTTTGCCTGCCGCGTGACCTTTTCGTCCAGCGCGGTCTGCGCGCTCGCCGTATCCTGGCCCTCCAGCGTCGAATCCCGCGCGATCTTCTGCACCACGCCCTGCAGCATCCCGCGGGTGTAGAGCGTGTGCGCGACGTCGAACGCGCCGACCAGCATCAGGCACATCACCGGCGCGACGATCGCGAATTCCACGATCGTCGCGCCGCGCGTGTCCTGGCGGAGCCTGCGCAGCAGTGGGGCGAAAACGGCGGTCATTGCGTGAGCCTCAGCATCGAGATCTGGTCGGCGATCGACTTGAAGGTCGCCTGGAGCTGCGCCGCGCTGGTTGCTTTGAAATAGCGGCTCGACGTCGCGCAGTTCTGCAGCCGGGTCTCCGTCTCCGTCGCGAGGTTGCCGAAGGCGATCACCCACAAGGTGATGTTCTTGTTCTTGATCGCGGTGCACAGCGCCTCGGTGCGCTTGTTGACCTGTTCGGTCAGCGTGTAGCTGTTGTAGGTGCAGCCACCGCTCGGCACCGATCCCGCATTGGTCTGGCGCCGATCATACCACTGGACACCGTAGGCGGTATAGTTGTCCGCCGCGGTACACGCATCGCCGTCGGTCATGAAGATCAGGTGGCGCTCGATCTCGCCGCCCTTCGGAGTGAACTGGTTCTCGGTCTGGAACAGGCCGGTCGGCGACAGCAGCCGCGCACCCCAGATCAGGCCGATGTCGTGATAGGTGTTGCCCTCGGGCGACAGGCTGTCGACATAGCTGTCGAAGGCCGACGCGACCGGCCAGGTCTGCAGCTTCCGCGATTCGGTGGGGCAGGCGTAATAGGAGTTGTTGCCGTAGTTGGCGGTCGTCGTGGTCGTGTTGAGCGTCCAGGTCGATCCGTTGCGGGTGTGGGTCACGTCGGGCAGCACCATGCCCCACAGGGTCGACTGGTCGCCGGGCGTCGGCACCATATCGATATCCATGTCCTTCGCACCGGATGGTATGGTCGAATAGTTGGTGGTGCGGACCGTCTGCCGCTCCTCGATACACCCGTCCCAGTTGATCGTGCGGTTGGTGGCGTTGTTCCCTGTCGGCCATTCGAAGCTGTTGCGCCATTCGGTGCCGTTCTTCAGCAGGCCGACGTTGACGGGCAGTTGCGCATAGCGCCACCCGCTGAAGGTCGGCGTCTGCGTGATCGTCCCGTTTTCGGTCCGCGAATAGGTCTTGGTGCGGGTGAAAGTCACCGTCCGCTTTTCATAGCGGCAGCGTCCGCCGCTCGAGCCGGCTTCGCGCCATTCGGTGCGCGTGACGGTCTGGGTGGTCTGCCAGGTGACCGTCTGCGTGCTTCCGGAACTGCTTGCCTGCACGTTCTGCGGCGCGCTTTCCGGCCCCGCGTCGCTGACGGAGGTGGGCGTGTAGCTGCTGAGACAAAACGCACCCAGCCAGGCGCCGCGTTCGGCGGATGGATCGGATGTCCAGCCCGACGTGGTGGCCGTACCGTCGCTCGACCCGGTCTGTGATCCGCCGCCGCCGGCCGGTGTCGGGAAGGTGTAGGTGTTCTGCATGGAATAGGTGGCTTCGCGCGTCTGGTAATTCCAGGTGTCGGCGAACCATTCGGTGGGCAACAGCTTCCCGACGTTCACGTTGGTGGCATAGGGGACGAAGCCGAATCGGATCTGCACGCTTTCGCCCGTCCCGCCCGACGGCGTGCCCGTGGTGCAGGCGGCGTTGGTATCCAGCCGCGCGACGATTTCGTAGAAGCACTTAACCGCCGTCTTCAGCGCGGTCATCTTGTCGACCGTGTCGCCGGGCTGCGAAGAGGACATTGAGCCCGTGGTGTCGAGCACGAACATCACATCGGTGTTCGGCAGCCGCATCTCGGAAGCGCAGGTGACGGTCAGCGTCTCGGTCGTGCGGCCGAAGATGCGCATCAGCGTCATCGGCAGCGTCGCGGATGCGGTGCCGCTAACCCGGCCGGCATTTTCCGTGAAGCTGCGGCTCAGGCCGGTCGAGCCGAACGATCCGGTTTCGAAATTGCCGGCGAAGAACATTTCGGCCTGGGTGCGGGGGTAGTAGCTCTGGTAGGCCCAGGTTCCGCCGCCCATCGCCTTGCGGCCGGCGAGCGCGCCGGCGTCGCAGGCGTGCTGCAACCGCGTCTTGAGGATATACATGCGCGACAGATCGACGCCGCCGCCGACCATGCCAGCCAGCGGGATCAGCGCCGCCGTCATGATGACGAGCGTGTTGGCGCGCACGTCGCGTACCAGTGACGTCATGAAGCCGCGGACCCTGCCGGGCTCGGTCGTGCGCCTGCGCCAGAACATCACGGATTGCCTGCCCTTTGCCCCATCAACGTCGCGCCATGCACCGGCGCCGGATAAGACGGCCTAAAGCAGCATGGTTAACAACGCCTTCCTCCCCGACAGCGCACGCGGCGCCGAACGCCGGCTGATCCTGTCCTATGCGCGGGTCGAACGCCGGGGCGGTCTCGCCGCGCTGCTCGCGCTCGACGACGCGCTGGGGGATATATTGAGGAGCACGCGCGAGCCGATGGTCGGGCAGATGCGTCTGACGTGGTGGCATGACGCCGTCGTGGCTCTCGATACGATGCCCGCGCCGGCCCAGCCGATCCTGCGGGGGTTGGCGGAGTTTGTTCCGTCGGGCACGTCCGGCGCGTCGCTGGCGCCGCTGGCGGACGGGTGGGGCGAGTTGCTCGACGAGGTGCCCGATCTGGAGGCCTATGCCGAGGCGCGCGGCACCACGCTGTTCCTGGCGGCGGGCGCGCTGCTTGGGGCGGGGCCGGGTGACCCGGTCGCCCTGGCGGGAAGGGGCTGGGCGCTTGCCGATCTGGCGGCGAACACCATCGACGCCACCCTGGCCGAACGCGCCCGGACGCTGGCGGCGCCGTTGCTCGGGGAGGCGACCGGCGCGCGGTGGAGCCGGCCGGCCCGGCCGCTGGGAGCGATGGCCCATCTCGCCGCGATGCCCGATGCTCCGGGAACGCGGCGAGTCGCCCGCGCGCTGTGGCACCGATTGGCCGGGCGCTAGGCTCCGATCTAGCCTGTCCGTATCAGGAGGGCAGGCGATGCTGAGGTATCTCGCGGGCGTGGTTTCGGCGTTGCTGCTGGTCGGAGCCGGCGTGTTCCTGTTTCGGTCCAGCGCGACCGGGGAGGTGCCGCCGCCGCCCGCGCCACGCGCCGCGCTCGCCGCCGAGGCGGAGGAGATGGAGGGCGATGACGGGCCGTTGCCGCAGGCATCGAAGCTGACCCGCGAGCAGCGGCGCTTCAACCGCTACGACAGGGATCGCGACGCGAGGATCACCCGCGACGAATATCTCGCCAGCCGGCGCAAGGCCTTCGCGAAGCTCGACGCCAACGGCGACGGGCGACTGTCGTTCGACGAATGGGCGACGAAGACGATCGACAAATTCGCCGGTGCGGACAAGGATCGCTCGGGCAGCCTCAACGCCACCGAATTCGCGACGACGGCGGTCAGGCGGACGGCGCGGCCTCGCCCGAACTGTCCGCCACAGCAGGCGCCGAACGAGGCGGATTGAGCCAGCCGGCCAGCGCGGCGCGCGCCCGATCGGTGTACATCCGCTTGCGATCGGCCTTCTTCGTGCGCCCTTCGATCGGCGGAAACAGCCCGAAATTGACGTTCATCGGCTGATAGGTCTCGGCCACCGCCGCGCCGGTGATATGGTGCAGCAGCGCGCCCAGGGCGGTCTCCACCGGCGGCGGCGTGATGGCATGTCCAAGGATTTCCGCCGCCGCGAAGCGCCCGGCGAGCAGGCCGACCGCGGCGCTTTCCACATAGCCCTCGCACCCGGTGATCTGGCCGGCGAAGCGGATGTTGGGGCGCGACTTCAGCCGCAGTTCCGGATCGAGCAGTTCGGGCGAGCGGATGAACGTATTGCGGTGGAGCCCGCCCAGCCGCGCAAACTCCGCATTCTGCAGGCCTGGGATGGTGCGGAACAGGCGAACCTGCTCGGCATGTTTCAGCTTGGTCTGGAAACCGACGATGTTCCACAATGTGCCTTGGCGGTTGTCCTGTCGCAGCTGGACGACGGCATAGGGCCAGCGCCCGGTGCGCGGGTCGTCCAGGCCGACGCCCTTCATCGGGCCGAAGCGCAGCGTATCCACCCCGCGCTCCGCCATCACCTCGATCGGCATGCAGCCCTCGAAATAGGGGACGTCCTCCCACTGCTTGTACTCGGTCTTCTCGCCGGCGATCAGCGCGGCGTGGAAGGCGATATACTCGTCCTTCGACAGCGGGCAGTTGATGTAATCGCTGCCGCTGCCCTTGTTCCAGCGCGACTGGAACCAGGCGGTGTCCATGTCGATCGAATCGCGGTGGACGATCGGCGCGATCGCATCGAAGAAGGCGAGCGCGTCGCTGCCGGTCGCCGCCGCGATGGCCTCGGCGAGTAGCGGGTCGGTCAGCGGGCCTGTCGCGACGATCGTCGGGCCGTCGGTGGGCAGCGCCTCGATTCGTTCCCGGACGATGGTGATGTTGGCGTGCGCCTCCAGTGCGGCGGTGACGCCTGCCGAGAATCCATCGCGGTCCATCGCCAGCGCGGAACCGGCCGGCACCCGGTGCGCATCACCCTCGCGCAGGATCAGCGATCCCAGCGTGCGCATCTCCTGATGCAGCAGGCCGACCGCGTTGCTCTCGGCATCGTCGCTCCTGAAACTGTTCGAACAGACAAGTTCCGCCAGACCATCGGTGTGGTGCGCGGGCGTGGTGGCGCCCGACCCGCGCATTTCGGACAGCTTCACCCGGACGCCCGCTTCCGCGAGCTGCCACGCCGCCTCCGACCCGGCGAGGCCGCCGCCGATGATATGGACCTGATATGTCATGGGGGTGCTGATGGCCGTTCGAAGCGCCTGCTTCAAGCCGGCTCGGGATCGTGCCAGCTGATCGCACGGTGCGCGATCATCGCGCAGGCGACTGAGGTGAGTACCAGCGGGATCGTCACGATCTGTGCATCGAACATCCCGGCGATGGCGAGGCCCATGCCGGCGCCGGTCGCCGCCCACAGCCAGCGATTACGGGCGACGGGATCGTGCACGCCGAGCCGGGCGAGCGCGGTGACGCCGGCGGCGATCGGAGCCAGGCCGAAGATGGCGCCGATGATGACGGTGAAGGGTAGCGAAATCATCGTGCCGACGACGGCCATCATCGTTCGTTCGCCGATGGACTCCCGCCCGCCCTCGATCATCAGCATCATCGACGCGAGAAAGATCGGGCCGGCGGCCATCATCGAAACCGCCATGGCACCGGCCCGGCCTTCCACGCCGGCGGGATGATCCGTCACGGGATCGGCATGCGGCTCGGCCAGCGCCACATTCGCCCTCTCCGGCAGCGACGGACCGTCGGTCTGGGGCAGGGCACCGTCGCCGTCGGGAGCCAGCCAAAAAGCGGTCGGGCAGTCCCGATAGAGAGTTGCTAGCGTCCTTTCCGTAATTTCGGTCATTTCCGAAATCTGATCGCGTGCGGATGGGGTCATGTCCGGTCCTTTCGATCGTGTCAGGTTGCGATCAGGCGAGCGGTCCCGGCACCACGCGGGGCGCCGTGGCGGCGATCGACGGCATCGCGCGGTCGAGCCGTTCGGCCAGCCGGCCCAGCCGCTTCACCGGCACGCCGGGGAACAGATGGTGCTCGAGGTGGAAGAACATGTTGTAGGTGATGAGGTTCACCAGCGGCGACCGCTGGGTGCGGGCGATCACGCCGCTGTCATCGCAATCATGATGGGTGATCCACACTGCGAAGAAGGCGGTCAGGCACTGGGCGGTGACCATCGCGGCGAGGTGAAAGATCAGGACGGCCGACCCGCTGGCGATCGTCACCGCGACGATGCCGGCGTTGAGCGCGAGGTCGATCGCCATCCGCCGCCGCAGCATCGGCCCGCCGCTACGCCATGCCGCGATGTGCATCTCGATCGGGAAAGCGGGGCCATAGAGCAGCACGCGCCAGCCCGCCATGTTCCCGGCCTTGCCTTCCAGATCGTCGGGGCGGCCGACGTGGCGGTGGTGGTGCAGGTGATTGAACGCCACCGCGCTGTTCGATCCGAGCATCAGCGCGCTGAGGCCGTGCAGCACCATGCGGTGCCCGCGCTCCCCGAAACCCAGGTTGCGGTGGATCGCTTCATGGTTGAGGCGCAGCGCGGTCAGGAAGAACATGAAGGCGGCGAGCGCGGCCGGAATCCACCACCCGAACGCGGCCAGGGCCCAGGATGCGGCGATCCACGGCACGGGATGGAGGCATTCGACCACTCCGTCCGCCGCGCGCATCGCCGTCAGATCGCGCCACTTCACCGTCTGGAGCAGCTTTCGCCGATCGATCCGGGGTGCGGGCGCGGTCATGACATTGCCTCCCTTGTGTTCGCGTGGAACTCAGTCTTTCGCCTTCTTGCCCTTGCCGAGCGGGGCGACGACCCTGGCGATCTTGCCGCCCAGCTTCATCAACGCGACCAGCGTGGGCTTGGGCAGGGTGCGGACCTGATCGTACCAGCCGCCCAGCGTGCCCAGGAATTCGTGCATCCGCCCGATCCGCTCGCGCAGGTGCGGCGGCGCGGCCTTGTCGTCCTTCAGCCGCTCGGCCAGTTCGCCCAGCAGTGCGATCGTCGGGTCGATCTCGCGCCGCTTGCGCTCTTCGACGATGCGCATCAGCATGTCCCAAAGATCAGCCTCCGCGACGAAATGGTCGCGGCGATCACCCTCGACATGGACCCGGCGGACGATGCGATACCCTTGCAGTTCCTTGAGCGCGGTGGATACGTTCGAACGCGCGAGGCCCAGCGCCTCGACGATCGCCTCCGCGGTCAGCGGATCTTCGGAAAGGTAGAGCAGCGCATGGACCTGGCTGACCGATCGGTTGACGCCCCATTGCGTGCCCATCTCTCCCCAATGGAGGATGAAAGCCCTGGCATCCGGATGATCGACGACTCGCATATGCCACCTATTTCTGTAATTTCAGAAATTACGATCGGATCAGCCTGATGTCAATCCTGCCGCGCGTCGCCCCCCAGGCGCTGTTCGCCTTCGCGCTGGTGATGGGGATCAGCTATTTCATCGCGATCCGTGCCGGTTTCACCGGCGCCGACATGACGGCGTGGAAGGGCAGCGGGGTCGCCCTGCTCGCGATCTGGGCGGCGCGCCATGCCGATTCGACGGAAGGCTGGGCGATCGCGGTGGTGCTGGCGGCGGGCGCGACCGGCGACGTGCTGCTGGAAACGCACGGGCTGATAACCGGCGCTGTCGCGTTCCTGATCGGACATTTGCTGGCGGTCACGCTTTATGCGCGCGGGCGGTGGCGGCGCGGCTGGCCGGTGGTCGCGGGTGCGGCGGTGCTGGTCTCCGGCGTCAGTTTCGCGCTGACCGGCGGGCCCGGCGTCGCGCTCTACGCCGCGGGGCTGGGCGCGATGGCGGGGGCGGCCAGCCTGGGACGGTTCGGGCCGCTGGCTATCGCCGGCGCGTGGCTGTTCGTGCTGTCCGACTGGCTGATCTTCGCGCGGCTCGGCCCGCTCGCGCACAGCGCGATCCCGGACTGGACGGTGTGGCCGACCTATTTCGCCGGGCAGGCGCTGATCGCCTGGGGCGTGGTATCGACACTCGATCGCCCGGAGCCGGCCCCGGAGCTGGCGGTATGATCGTTACCGCTTCGTCGCGAACCAGATCACGTGCCGTGGCCCCTTGCCGTTGCTGCGCGCGCGGACAGCGACTTCCTCGACCGCGAAGCCCGCGTCCTTCAGCCGGCGGGTGAAGGCGGGGTCGTCGCCCGCCGACCAGACCGCCAGGATGCCGCTGGGCCGCAGCGCGGCGCGCGCGGCGGCGAGGCCCGCGACGGTGTAGAGCCGGTCGTTGGCGTCGCGCACGACGCCGTCCGGGCCGTTGTCGACATCGAGCAGGATCGCGTCGCAGCCGCCGCGCGCCGCCAGGATCGCCGCAGCGACGTCGCGCAGCTCGACGCGCACGCGCGGATCGTCGAGGCATCCGGCGGTCAGCTCGGCCATCGGCCCGCGCGCCCAGTCGATGATCTGCGGCACCAGTTCGGCGACGGTCACCCGCGCATCGGCCGGCAGCACCGCCAACGCGGCGCGCAGCGTGAAGCCCATGCCATAGCCGCCGATCAGCAGGTGTGGCGCCGGCCGCTTGCCGAGCCGGGTGATCGTCATCGTCGCCAGCGCTTCCTCCGACCCGCTCATCCGCGTGTTCATCAGTTCGTTGCGGTCGAGCATGATGATGTGGTCGCGGCCATGGCGAAACAGGCGCAGCGGCGGCCCGCCGGGGACGGGCGCGGTGTCCAGGAGTTCGCGGGGAGTCATCGTTACCTGATCCGTTCGTGCTGAGCCTGTCGAAGCACCGTACTTCCTTCCTCGAAGAAGAAGAGCAGCCCTTCGACAAGCTCAGGCCGAACGGGGAGGGGTCAACCCGTGACCGGCAATCGCACCTGCTCGGCTCCGTCGCGCTCCAGCGGGCTGTAGGCGATCACAGCAGACAGAGGCAGTGCTGTGTAGATGTGCGGGAACAGCCGGCCGCCACGCGACTCCTCCCAGCGCACCGCCTCTCCCAGCGCATCGAGATCGACCGCGACGACGTGCAGATCGTCCTGTCCGGCGAAATGCTTGTTGGCTGTCTCCGTCAGCTGTGCGGCAGTCGACAGGTGAATATAGCCGTCCGCCAGATCGACCGGCGCGCCCGCGAAGCTGCCGTCCGCCTCCAGCGCATCCATCTGCGGTTGGGTCAGTATCTTGTAGGCGGTCGTCGGATGGCTCACTGGCCGCCCTCCGGACCCGCCGACAGATCCTCGGCCGTGTCGCCGTCCGGCGTGGGCTCTGCCGTCTCGGTGCCTTCGGCCAGGTTGATCTCGGCGTCGTCCTCGCTCTCCTCGATCCGCGCGGCGCTGACGACATGCTCGCCTGCCGCCACGTCGAACAGCCGCACGCCCGCCGATCCGCGCCCGATGACGCGCATATCGCCCAGGTGGATGCGGATCAGCTTGGCCTGGTCGGTGACGAGCATCAGCTGCTGCGCCTTGGTCGCCGGGAAGCTGGCGACGACGGGGCCGTTGCGGGCGATATTGTCGATGTTGGTGATGCCCTGTCCGCCGCGGCCGGTGCGGCGATATTCATAGGCCGACGACATCTTGCCGTAACCGTTGGCGCAGACCGTCAGGATGAATTGTTCGTGGCCGCGCAGCAGTTCGAACCGGTCGAGGTCCATCGTCGGTTCGCCCTCGCGTTCCGCCTTCCATGGGGCGAAGCGCAGGTAATCCTCGCGTTCCTCCGACGTGGTGCCGACGCGGTGGAGGATCGACAGGCTGATGACCTCGTCGCCGTCGGCCAGCCGCATGCCGCGCACGCCGGTCGACGCGCGGCTCTGGAACTCGCGCACGTCATCGCCGGCGAAGCGGATCGCCTTGCCCTGGCGCGTCGCCAGCAGCACGTCGTCGCCCGCATCGAGCAGCGCGACGCCGATCAGCTTGTCGCCCTCGTCCTCGCCTTCGAACTTCATCGCGATCTTGCCGTTCGACGGCACGTTGGCGAAGGCGTCCATCGAGTTGCGGCGCACCGATCCACGCGCGGTGGCGAACATCACGTGCAGGTCGCCCCAGGTCCCTTCGTCCTCGGGCAGGGGCAGGACGGTCTGGATGGTCTCTCCGGTCGCAAGCGGCAGCAGGTTGACCATCGGCCGCCCACGCGTTGTGGGTCCGCCTTCCGGCAGGCGCCACACCTTCATGCGATACACCTTGCCCAGCGTCGAGAAGAACAGCACCGGTGTGTGCGTGCTGGTCACGAACAATTCGGCGACGACATCTTCTTCCTTGGTCGCCATGCCCGCGCGACCCTTGCCGCCGCGGTGCTGCGCGCGGAAGGTGGCGAGCGGGGTGCGCTTGATATAGCCCTCGACCGTGACGGTGACGACCATGTCCTCGCGCTCGATCAGGTCCTCGTCCTCGATCCCGTCGGCGGCGGCGGCAATCTCGGTACGGCGCGGCGTCGCATAGGTGTCGCGGATCGTGGTCAGTTCCTCGACCATCACCTCGTACAGGCGGGCGCGGTTGGCGAGGATTTCGAGCAGTTCGGTAATCGAGCTCGCCAGTTCCTTCAACTCGTCGCCGATCTCGTCACGGCCGAGCGCGGTGAGGCGGTGGAGGCGCAGGTCGAGGATCGCGCGCACCTGGATTTCCGACAGGCGATAGCTGTCGCCGGTCACCTCGACCTCGACCGCCTCGACCAGGCGGATGTACGGCGCGATCTCGGCGATCGGCCATTCGCGGGCGAGCAGCGCGGCGCGCGCTTCCGCCGGGCTGGCCGATCCGCGGATGATGCGGACGACCTCGTCGAGGTTGGTCACCGCGATGACCAGGCCGAGCAGGATATGGGCGCGGTCGCGCGCCTTGGTCAGTTCGAACTTGCTGCGGCGGGTGATGACTTCCTCGCGGAAGCGGACGAACGCCTCGATGATGTCGCGCAGGTTGAGCAGTTCGGGGCGGCCGCCGCGGATCGCCAGCATGTTGGCGGGGAAGCTGCCTTGCGCGGGCGTGTGGCGCCACAACTGGTTCAGCACCACTTCGGGCGTTGCGTCGCGCTTCAGGTCGATGACCACACGCACGCCCGCGCGGCTCGATTCGTCGCGAATGTCGCTGACGCCCTCGACGCGCTTGTCCTTTGCCGCCTCGGCGATCTTCTCCACCAAGGCGTTCTTGCCCTGCTGGAACGGGATTTCGGTGAGGACGATACTGCGCCGTTCGCCGCGCTGCTCGAATTCATGGCGGCTGCGCACGATGATCGATCCGCGCCCGCCGGTATAGGCGCTGCGGCACCCCGCGCGGCCCAGGATCAGCGCGCCGGTCGGGAAGTCCGGGCCCGGCACGATCTCCATCAACTCCTCGGCCGTGATGGCGCCGTTGGCGATATAGGCCAGGCAGGCGTCGATCACCTCGCCCAGATTGTGCGGCGGAATGTTGGTCGCCATGCCGACGGCGATGCCGCCCGCGCCGTTGACCAGCAGGTTGGGGAAGCGCGCCGGCAGCACCGACGGCTCGCTTTCCTGTCCGTCATAGTTGGGCACGAAATCGACCGTATCCTTGTCGAGATCGTCGAGCAGCGCGTTGGCGACGCGCGCCAGCCGTGACTCGGTGTAGCGCATCGCCGCCGGGGGATCGGGATCCATCGATCCGAAATTGCCCTGACCGTCGATGAACGGCACGCGTAGCGACCAGTCCTGCGCCATGCGGGCGAGCGCGTCGTAGATGCTGCTGTCGCCGTGCGGATGGTATTTGCCCATCACATCGCCGACGATGCGCGCCGACTTGCGATACGGCTTGCCGGCGACATAGCCGCTTTCATAGGCCGAATAGAGGATGCGGCGGTGGACCGGCTTCAGCCCGTCGCGGACGTCGGGCAGCGCGCGCGAGACGATGACCGACATGGCATAGTCGAGGTAGCTCGACTTCATTTCATCGACGATCGAGATCGGCGAGATATCGGAAGGGTCGGCGAGCGTCGTCGCGTCGGTCAAGGGTCAGCGCTTTCGAGGGGAATGAACTCCCCCGGCTCTAGCGAGGGGGGGGCACGCCAGCAAGCCCCGCGCCCCCGCGTGTGCACGCGTGCGAGTCCCCCTCCCGGCGCCTGGGGGAGGGGGGCGGATGGTGAAATGTCAGCGGCAGCGGATCTCGTCGTTGCTGCGCTCGATCGATCGGCCGGCCAGCGCGCCGACTGCGCTGCCCAGCAGCGTGCCCACCGTGCGTGAACGGCCGCCGTCGATCACATTGCCCAGGATGCCGCCGGCCGCGCCGCCGACGATCAGGCCGGTCGTGCCGTCGCTGCGGCGGCAGTAATAGCGGCCGTCATTGCCCGAATAGACGCGGTCGTCGGCAGTCAGCACGCGCTCGCGATATTGCGTGCCGCCGCGATAGTGGCGCGAGGGGTCGTATCCGCCCTCGTCGCGCCAGTCCTCGTAGCTGTTGTATCCCTGCGCGCGATAGTCGGGCGCCTGGCGATAGCCGGTGCGGCTGGCGGCGGCGCGATAGCGGTCCATCTCTTCGCGGAAGATCTGGTACTCGCGGTCGAACCGCTGCTGTGCGGCGTCGAAGCGCTGCTGGTCGGGCGCGGACTGCGCGCTGGCCGGTACGGCAGCGAAGGCGCAGGCCGAGGCCGCGAGAAGGGCGAAGGTCTTGAGAGCCGGCATGGCATCATATCCTGTCTTGTTGCGCCCGCGAATCGTGGCGCATCCCGTCGGTACGGACAAGCAACCATATGGTTCCTGAACGCAGATGACAGGTGCGGCGCCCCGGGTTCCGCTCAGTCGCGGATCGCTTGCTTCACCGCCTGCGCCCATCCGGACAGGCGCCTGTTTCGCGCGGTCGCCTCCATGGCGGGTGCGAAGGTTTCGACCGCGCCGCGCATCGCCGCCGCTTCGGCGAGCGATGCGAACAGGCCGCAGCCGACGCCCGCCAGCATCGCGGCGCCCAGCGCGGTCGTCTCGACGAAGGCGGGGCGCTCGACCGGCACGGCCAGCATGTCGGCCAGGTCCTGCGCCAACCAGTCGTTGGCGACCATGCCGCCGTCGATCCTGAGCGCCTGCCAGTCGGCGCCATCGGCGGCGAACGCCGTCTTCAGGTCGTGCGCCTGGTGCGCCATCGCTTCGAGCGCGGCGCGCACGACATGGGCGCGCGTGGCGGTGAAGCTCAGGCCGGAGATCACCCCGCGCGCCTCCGCCCGCCACCACGGCGCGCCGAGGCCGGACAGGGCGGGGACGCAATAGACCCCGCCGTTGTCGGCGACGCCGCGGGCGAGCGTTTCGCTTTCCGGTGCGGTGGCGATCAGGCCCAGCGAATCGCGCAGCCACTGCATCAGGCTGCCGGCGACGAACACCGATCCTTCCAGCGCATAGGCGCGCTCACCGCCCAGCTGCCACGCGACGGTGGCGAGCAACCGGTTGCGCGAGGCGGGAACGCGCGCGCCATATTGGGTCAGCACGAATGCGCCGGTGCCGAACGTGGCCTTGGTGTCACCGGGCACCAGGCATGCCTGGCCGATCGTCGCCGCCTGCTGGTCGCCGGCCAGGCCGCAGATCGGGATCGATCCGCCGAACAGCGTCGTCCGCCCGATCTCGCCGGCGCAGTCGACAATCTCGGGCAGCAGCCGGCGGGGCACACCGAACAGGTCGAGCAGACCGTCGTCCCACCGTCCGCTGCCCAGCCCCATCAGCAGCGTGCGCGATGCGTTGGTCGCATCGGTGACGTGGCATCCGCCCCGACCTTTGCCCGCGGTCAACTTCCAGACCAGCCAGCTCTCGATCGTGCCGACCGCCAGCCGCTCGCCGGCCTCGCGCAGTTGCGGCCAGTTCTCCAGCGCCCAGGCGATCTTGGTCGCGGAGAAATAGGGATCGAGCAGCAGGCCGGTGCGCGCCTGCACGCCGGCTTCCTCGCCGGCTTCGCGCAAGGCCCGGCACACGTCGGCGGTGCGGCGGTCCTGCCACACGATCGCCGGGGCCAGCGGCTCGCCGGTCGCCGTGTCCCAGAACACGATCGTCTCGCGCTGGTTGGTGATGCCGATCGCGGCGACGCGGTCCGCCCCGCCCGCCAGATCGACCATGGCCTGCGCGCAGGCCGCGCTCTTTGTCCAGATTTCCGCCGCGTCATGCTCGACCCGTCCGGGTTGCGGATAGCTCTGCGTCAGCGGCTCGGCGCGGCTGCCGACACATTTGCCGTCCGGGGCGAACAGCATCGCGCGGGTCGATGTCGTCCCCTCGTCGATGACCAGCAGCATCTCTCCCATCATGCCAGTCTATCCGGGATTACAGCGCCGGGGAATGGCGCTACATTCCCGCGCTCGGCGCGAGGAGGGCGGCTTGGCGGAAGACGGTGGGGATCGGCGGGAGGATGACGTTGGCGGGCGGGGCGACCAGCACCGCGAACGCCTGCTCGCCGCGCTCACGCTGATCGCAGGGCTGGGGCTGCTGCTCGCGCTGCCCTTCGCGCTCCAGGCCGGCGACAGCTTCTTCCTGCCGACCACGGCGGCTATCGTCATCGCGATCGCGATGGTGCCGGCGCTGGAATGGATGGAGCGGCACCGCGTGCCGTCCGGCCTCGCCGCGCTGCTGTGCGTGCTGTTCTTCCTCGCCGCCGTAAACGTCGCGCTCGCCTCGATAGTGGTTCCGGCGTGGCAATGGGTGCGGATACTTCCCGAACGGATCGACCAGATCCAGGCGAACCTGTCGCCGGTGATCGATTTCTACGCGAACTTGGAACGATTCGTGAACAAGACGCTGCGCCAGATCGCCGACGCGCCGCAGCGCCAGCAGGTCGCGCCCGTCGCGCCGCCGCGCTCGATCGTCGAACTGTTTGCGACGTCGGCGCCGTCGGCGTTCATCGAGATGTTCTTCGCGGTGCTCGTCATCTACTTCTTCCTGGCCGGCTGGACGCGCACGCGGCGGGCGGCGATCACCCGGCGCGCCAGCTTCGGCGGCGCGATGGCGACCGCGCGGGTGATCCAGGACGTGGTCGACGACACATCCGCCTACCTCGGCACGATCACGATCATAAACGTCTGCCTGGGGCTTTCGGTGGCCGGCGCGCTGTCGTTGATCGACATGCCGACGCCGTTGATGTGGGGCGGCATCGTCGCGTTGCTCAACTACATCCCCTATTTCGGCCCGATCATGGCGGCGATGCTGCTGGCGCTCGGCGGGTTGATGACGTTCAACGACATCTGGCTGGCGCTGCTGCCTGCCGCGATCATGGTCGCCTTCCACCTGATCGAGGCGAACGTCATCACGCCGATGGTGGTCGGCCACCGGCTGACGATCAATCCGATCCTGATCCTCATTTCCCTCAGCTTCTGGGGGTGGGTGTGGGGCACGCCGGGCGCACTTCTGGCGGTGCCTTTGCTCATCATCATCCAGACCGTGCTCGACGCGGCGGGGCGGCCCGATATCGCTGGCTTCCTGTTCGAACACGGCACGTTGATCCACGGGCCCGGCGACGAACGACCGCGCATGTCGCGAACTGCGCCGCCAAACCAAAAAGCTGGCGATGGGCCTGTTGACACCCCCGGATCGGGGCCCTAACAGCGCCGCTCTCGCAAGTCAGCGGGTGTAGCTCAGTTGGTTAGAGCGCCGGCCTGTCACGCCGGAGGTCGCGGGTTCGAGCCCCGTCACTCGCGCCACTTGCCGTCAGCGGCGGTGGCGACCCATCAGTGGGTCGAGCGCGATCCTTCCCGCGCCGAAACTCGCGAAGATCAGCCCCAGCACGACCAGCGATACCGAAGGCCAGGCGCCGCGAACGCCGAGGGCGGCATCGACCATCGCCAGCGCGACCACGAAATTCGCTACGACGAGCAGCCCCGCCCAGCGGGTCGCGATCCCCAGGACCAGCGCGGCGCCTGCGACGAACTGAACCCCCACCGACAGCGGCGCCATCAGGTGCGGCAGGGGAAAGCCGTGCCCCGCCAGGAACCGCGCGAATTCGGCCATCCGCGCCGCGCTGACGATATTGTCCCACACGCCGTGGATCAGGAAGCCGCCGATCGCCAGCCGGGCGACCAGCAGCGCCGCGTCGCGCACCCATCCTGGCGGCGCGGGATCGAGGTTCAGCCGGCGCGCCACCGCCCCGTTTCCATCCAGCGCAACACGGGCTTCAGCGGAAAGATCCAGACGATCCCCGCAACGACGTAGATCACCGTCTGCACGACGATGGGCAGCCCGCCGATCACCTGTGAGAAACTCGCGACCGCGATTACCCAGACGATGATACAGGCGACGATACCGATCGCCCCGGCGGGCTTGCGCCACGACGGCGTCATGCGACGACGCCCCGTTCGGTGACGACGGCGTGCAACGGCACGTCCCACGCATCGACCGCGATCGCCAGCAGGCGCTGGATCGACCAGGCGACGCCGAGTCGCCAGGCATCGGGCAGGCGGGCGAAGGCCCGGTCGTAATGGCCTGCCCCCTGACCCAGCCGATTGAGCGAATCGTCGAACGCGACCAGGGGGGTCAAAACGATGTCCGGCCGGCACTCGGGCGCATCGGCGGCGGGCTGGCGCAGGCCGTAGACGCCGGGCGCCAGCGGATCGTCCTCCGACCAGACCAGGAAGCGCATTTCGCCGTCACGCGATTCGACGCGGGGCAGGGCGAGGCGCGCTCCCGCCGCGCGCGCCGCGGCGGCGAGCGGGGTCGGATCGGCCTCGCTGCCGACGGGAATGTAGGACGCGACGATGATCCCCGGCATCAGCCGGTCGATGAAGGCGGGCGGTGGCACGATCGCCGCGTCGCTCGCCATCGCGAATGCGTCGCGTTCGGCCCGCATATGGGCGCGCATCGCGGCCTTGTCGTCGCTCATCGGCGTTGACCCTCGTTCCGGGCGGCGGCGGAGGTGGCGGGACCGCCATGGCCGTGTGCCGGGTTATCCTCTGACGCACGGTACGTCAGGTGGGGACCATGTGCTTTGGACCAGGATCCTAGCAGGGACAGCCCCCATGGATGATGAATAGCCTCAGGGATAATAAAGGCTCGTACCGGGCAGTGCCCGCCATCCCCAACCTAGGCGTTCGCCGCGCTCTTCTCAAGGCTTCCGGCGAGCGCTTCGAGCCGGCCGGCAATGCGATCGAGCACGACGGAGGATACGCCGGCACCGCCGCCCGCCCGCTCGGCCTCGCCCAGCTCGTCGGCCAGCATCAGCGCGATGTAGAGCAAGGTGCGCTCGCCGCCCTGGGCGCCGGCGGCGCGCATCGCCACCGCCGAATGGCTGTCGAGCCGCCGGCCGAGCGCCTCCAGCGCGGCTTCCTCGCCGTCGCGGCACGCCACCATATGGCTGCGCCCGCCAATCGTCAGCCTGACTTCCGCCATCAGTCTTCCTCCCCGGCGGCGAGCGAATCGAGCGCGGCGATGGCGCTGGTGATCTCGGCCCGGAGTGTGGCATGGCGGCCGCGCAACATGTCCAGTGCCTCGCCCTGCCGGTTTGCCGCAGCCTCGATCCGCGCAAGGGCGCGGTCGATCCGGGCCATCGCATTTTCAGACGCTTGATCGGTCATCACGTCCGATTAGCACCTTTGCGCGCCCGGACAAGCTTCGGTCGAGCCGGTTGACGGAACGGGACGACGATGCGCAAAGGCTCCGCGCGCGGCGAGTCCGACCGCGACCAGCACGGGAATCATCTAGATGGCTGTCTCCGACGCCCAGCTCGCCAACGCCATCCGGGCGCTGTCGATGGATGCGGTGGAGGCCGCCAATTCGGGTCATCCCGGCATGCCGATGGGCATGGCCGACGTCGCGACGGTGCTGTTCACCAGATATCTGAAGTACGACCCCGCCGATCCGCGCTGGCCCGATCGCGACCGTTTCGTCCTGTCGGCCGGGCACGGGTCGATGCTGATCTACAGCCTGTTGCACCTGACCGGCTATGCGCGGCCGACGATCGACGACATCCGCAACTTCCGCCAGCTCGGCAGCCCGTGCGCCGGCCATCCGGAGAATTTCGAGCTGCCTGGTGTCGAGTGCACCACGGGCCCGCTGGGGCAGGGGCTGGCGATGGCGGTCGGCATGGCGATCGCGGAGCGGCACCTGAACGCGGAATTCGGCGACGGACTGGTCGATCACCGTACCTGGGTGATCGCGGGCGACGGCTGCCTGATGGAAGGCGTCAACCATGAGGCGATCGGGCTGGCCGGCCACCTGAAGCTCGGCCGGCTGATCGTCCTGTGGGACGACAACGCCATCACGATCGACGGCACGACCGACCTGTCGACCAGCGAGGACATTCCCGCGCGCTATGCCGCGACCGGCTGGCATGTCGTGGAATGCGATGGCCACGACACCGCCAGCATCGCCGCCGCGTTCGATGCCGCGATCGCGGAAGAAGGCCGGCCGACGCTGGTCCGCTGCCGCACGATCATCGGCAAGGGCGCGCCGAACAAGCAAGGCAGCCACAAGGTCCACGGTTCGCCGCTCGGCAAGGACGAGGTCGCCGCGACCCGCGTCGCACTGGGCTGGGATTGGCCGGCGTTTGAGGTGCCGGCCGATGTTCGCGATGCATGGCTTGAGGCCGGGCATGCCGCCGCCGAACCGCATGCCGGGTGGAATGAACGTCTTGCAAGCGACGGCAAGGGTTCGGAATTTTTGACGCGGATTGCCGGCGATTACTCGGCCGCCGAGTTGCTGGCCGCCGCTCTGTCGCACATCGGCGAGAACAAGTCGGTGGCGACCCGCAAGTCGTCCGAACTGGCGCTGGAGGGGCTGACGGCCGATTATCCCGCGCTCGTCGGCGGATCGGCGGACCTGACGCCGTCGAACAATACCCAGACGAAGGCGACCGGCGCCGCGATGACGCCGGGCGACTTCGCCGGCCGGTACATCCATTACGGCATCCGTGAATTCGGCATGGCCGCCGCGATGAACGGCATGGCGCTGCACGGCGGCATCGTGCCCTATGGCGGCACCTTCCTGATCTTCTCCGACTATGCCCGCGCCGCGATCCGCCTCGCCGCGCTTCAGCAGACCCGCTCGATCTTCGTGATGACGCATGATTCGATCGGGCTGGGCGAGGACGGTCCGACCCACCAGCCGGTCGAGCAGGTGATGTCGCTGCGGCTGGTGCCGAACCTGGAGGTCTGGCGGCCGTGCGACACGGTCGAGACGGCAGAGGCGTGGGCCTGTTCGGTCGCGCGCAAGGACGGGCCGTCGTTGCTCGCGCTCACGCGACAGAACCTGCTGCAAGTGCGTCAGCCCGGCGGAGAAAATCTGTCAGCGAAGGGCGGCTATCGCTTGCGTGACGCCACCGCGCCGCGCCGCGTCGTGCTGATCGCGACGGGCTCCGAAGTGGAGATCGCGATCGCCGTCGCCGACACGCTGGAGGCGGCCGGGATCGGCGCCGACGTCGTGTCGATGCCCTGCTGGTCGCGTTTTGACGCGCAGCCCGCTGCCTATCGCGACGACGTGTTGCCGCCGCTCCCGCCCGAGCAGCTGCTGCGCGTGTCGATCGAGGCGGGCGTCACCATCGGCTGGGAACGCTACACGATGGTGCAGGGGCTGCGCTTCGGCATCGACCGGTTCGGCGCCTCGGCCCCGGCCGAGAAACTCTACGACCATTTCGGGCTGACCGCGGCGAAGATTGCGCCACGGGTGACCGCCAAGCTTGAGGAGATGAAGGCATGACGAAGGTTGCGATCAACGGGTTCGGCCGTATCGGGCGGCTGGTCGCGCGCGCGATCCTGGAGCGGCCCGACAGCGGGCTCGAACTCGTCACGATCAACGACCTGGCCGATGCCAAGTCCAATGCCTGGCTGTTCAGCCGCGACAGCGTCCACGGCAAATATCCCGGCACCGTTACGGCGGAGGGCAATGACCTGGTCGTCGACGGCAAGCGCATCGCCGTCACCGCCGAGCGCGATCCGGCGAACCTGCCGCACGGCGATCACGGCGTCGACATCGTGCTCGAATGCACCGGCTTCTTCACCGATCGCGAAAGCGCGCAGAAGCATATCGACGGCGGCGCGAAGAAGGTGCTGATCTCCGCTCCCGCGAAGGGCGTGGACCTGACCGTCGTCTACGGCGTCAACCACGACAAGCTGGAGGCCGGGCACACGATCGTGTCGAACGCATCGTGCACCACCAACTGCCTCGCGCCCGTGGCCAAGGTGCTGAACGACAGCATCGGCATCGAGCGCGGCCTGATGACCACCGTCCACGCCTATACAAACGACCAGAAGATCCTCGACCAGATCCACCCCGACCTGCGCCGCGCCCGCGCCGCCGCGATGAGCATGATCCCGACCACCACGGGCGCCGCCCGCGCGGTGGGCGAGGTGCTGCCGGAGCTGAAGGGCAGGCTCGACGGTTCGGCGATCCGCGTGCCGGTGCCGGACGGCTCGCTGGTCGACCTGACCTTCACGCCGAAGCGCGATACCAGCGTCGAAGAGGTCAACGCGCTGCTCAAGGCGGCGTCGGAAAGCGGCCCGCTGAAGGGCGTGCTCTATTATTCCGACGAGCCGCTGGTCTCGATCGACATCGTCCACACGCCCGCGTCGTCGACCGTCGACAGCCTGGAAACCGCGGTTCTCGACGGCAAGCTGGTGCGAGTCGTGACCTGGTACGACAATGAATGGGGCTTCTCGAACCGTATGGTCGATACCGCGGCGGCGATGGCGAAGTTCCTCTGACGATGACGGGCGTGCTCGTCGGCATCGCCCGCCACGCGCGCCCGAAGGCGCCGATGGAGGTCGTCGAGCACGCCCGCGTCACTCGTGAGACCGGCATCGCCGGCGACTATCGCGGCGCGATGAAGGGGCGGCCGCACAAGCGCCAGGTGACGTTGATCGAAGCCGGCGACTGGGCGGCGGCGATCGCCGAGGTGGGGCGCGGCCTGCCATGGCAGGAACGCCGCGCCAACCTGCTGGTCGAGGGACTGGATCTGCCGCAGGCAGCGGGTGTTCGGCTGTGCATTGGCGCCGACGTGGTGCTGGAAATCACCCGCGAGACCGATCCGTGCGAACGGATGGAGGCGCTGGCGAAGGGGTTGCGCGCCGCGCTGACGCCGGACTGGCGCGGCGGTGCCTGCGCTATGGTGATCGAGGAAGGCGAGATCGCCGTGGGCGACACGATAAGGATCGAAGCATGACGCGTGCCTTCAAGACCCTCGACGACATGGGCGATATCGCCGGCAAGCGCGTGCTGGTCCGCGAGGATCTGAACGTGCCGATGGCCGATGGCCGGGTCACCGACGATACCCGGCTGCGCGCGACGCTGGCGACCGTCACCGAATTGGCCGATCGTGGGGCGATCGTGCTGATCCTCGCGCATTTCGGCCGGCCGAAGGGCCAGCGCAATCCCGAGATGAGTCTGGCGCTCGTCACCAAGCCCTATGAAGCGGTGCTCGGCCGTCCGGTCCAGTTCGTCGACTGGGACGGCGCTGGCGATGCGGTGGCGAGCATGCGGCCGGGCGACGTCGCGGTGCTGGAGAACACGCGCTTTTTCCCCGGCGAGGAGAAGAACGATCCGGACATGGTCGATCGCCTGGCGGCGCTCGGCGACCTCTACGTCAACGACGCCTTCTCCGCCGCGCACCGCGCTCACGCCTCGACCGAGGGGATCGCGCGCGCGCTACCGGCCTTCGCCGGCCGGGCGATGGAGGCGGAGCTCGATGCGCTCGACAAGGCGCTCGGCAATCCCGAACATCCGGTCGCGGCGGTGGTCGGCGGCGCCAAGGTGTCGACCAAGCTCGACGTGCTGAAGCAGATGGTCGCCAGGGTCGATCACCTCATCATCGGCGGCGGCATGGCGAACACCTTCCTCGCCGCGCGCGGGGTCGATGTCGGCAAGTCGCTGTGCGAGCATGATCTGACCGCCACCGCCGAGGAGATCCTCGACGCGGCGGATGCGGCCAACTGCACCGTGCACCTGCCCTATGACGTGGTGGTCGCGAAGGAATTCCGCGCGAACCCGCCGACCCGCACCGTCAACGTCCATGAAGTCGCCGCCGATGAGATGATCCTCGACGTCGGTCCGGCCGCGACCGAAGCCCTTGCCGACGTGCTCAAGAACTGCCGCACGCTCGTCTGGAACGGCCCGCTCGGCGCGTTCGAAACGCCGCCGTTCGACACCGCCACCGTCGCGCTCGCAAGGACCGCCGCGGCGCTCACCAAGGAAGGCAGCCTGGTGTCTGTCGCCGGGGGCGGGGATACCGTGGCGGCGCTCAACCAGGCCGGCGTGGCCGACGATTTCACCTTCGTCTCGACGGCCGGGGGCGCCTTCCTCGAATGGATGGAAGGAAAGCAGCTTCCGGGGGTCGCCGCGCTGGCCGCGCGGTGACGCTCAGCTTGCCGGCACGGGCTCGTTGAGCAGCGGGACCAGCGTCTCGTTGAGCGCAGCGACATCGAACGCGCCGGCCTTTGCGTAGCGGATGCGCCCGGCGCGATCGATCACCACGTTGTAGGGTACGGCGGTGACGTCGCCATAAGGCCCTTTCACCGATTTCGCCGACGGGATCGCCATCTTCGCGAACAGCGGCCGGAGCTTGAAGATGGGCAGCGAGCTTTCGGTCGTGATGGCGTATACCTTCAGCCCGTGTTTCCCCAGCTTGCGGTAGAAGGCGTCGAGCAGCGGCAACTCCCGCTTGCACGGCGCGCACCAGGTCGCCCAGAAATTGAGCACGACGACCTGCCCGCGCATGTCGGCCAGCCGCACGACCGAATCGTCGATCAGCCGCAGTTCGAAATCGGGTGCGGGCGCCCCGACCGCCACTTTCGGCGCCTTCTGCGCCGCCGACGGCCATGGTGCCAGCGCGAGCGATATCGCGGCGATCCCAGCCAACGATCGGATCATCCCAATGCCTCTTCACCCCCGTTTACGGCATCGTGCCCGATCATCGCCATCCTGTCGATCGGGCAGGGCGGCACGCAACGGGGTGTACCCCGGCGGCCTGCGCGGGTAGGGGCATCGACCGAAAGCCATGAGCCGGTGCCGCGTTGTCGGCCATCAGAACGAGCGAGGGGGAACACACGCATGAATACCGCCGAGATGACCGCGAAGATCGCCGGGGGACAGGGCTTCATCGCCGCGCTCGACCAGTCCGGCGGCTCGACCCCCAAGGCGCTCAAGGGCTACGGCGTCGAGGAAGGAGCGTGGGCCGGCGACGAGGAAATGTTCGGCCTGATCCACACGATGCGATCGCGGATCATCACCGCGCCCTGCTTCACCGGCGACAAGGTGATCGGCGCGATCCTGTTCGAACGCACGATGGACGGCCAGGTCGACGGCAAGCCGACGCCGCGCGCACTGATCGATCGCGGGATCGTGCCGTTCATCAAGATCGACAAGGGGCTGGAGGTCGAGGAAAACGGCGTCCAGCTGATGAAGCCGATGCCCGATCTCGACGCGTTGCTCGCCCGCGCGAAGGGGCTGGGCGTGTTCGGCACCAAGGAACGCTCGGTCATCAACCTCGCCAACCCGGCCGGCATCGCCGCGATCGTCGCGCAGCAGTTCGCGGTCGGGCAGCAGGTGCTGGCCCATGGCCTGGTCCCGATGCTGGAGCCGGAAATCAACATCAAGAGCCCGGAACGCGCCGCGGCCGACGCCATCCTGCGCGACGAACTGCTCAAGGCGCTCGATGCGATGCCGGGCACCGACAAGGTGATGCTCAAGCTGTCGATCCCGGCGCAGGCCGGGCTGTTCGACGCGCTGGTCGATCACCCCCGCGTGCTGCGCGTCGTCGCGCTGTCGGGCGGCTTCGCCCGGCCCGAGGCGTGCGCCGAACTGGCGAGGAACCGCGGCATGATCGCCAGCTTCAGCCGGGCGCTGCTCGAGGATCTGCGCCACGGCATGACCGATGCGGATTTCGACACCTCGCTGGGCGGCGCGATCGACGAGATCCACGCGGCGTCGACGGTGAAGGCGGCAGTCGCGATGTGATGGCTTCAGAGGGTCTGGCGCCCTCCGGCATCCAGTCACCAAGCCGATACGCCGGATGCTTCGCGAAGGAGAGATGGCGATAGACAAGACAGGCGCGTAGCGGTGTAGTCGTCGATGATGCGGTTCTATGTTGTCCTCGCGATCGTGCTGACCCTCGGCTATTGTGCCGCTTACCCTGTAGTTCATACGACGAAGCAGGTGCGTTTTCGTATCGACGTCGCGATTGAGACACCTGACGGCGTGAAGTCAGGCCACGGTGTATGGGGCTATCGATCGAAGGCGTTCTTCCATGACGGCATCATCTTATTGGATGGCGAGTGGAGGTGGCGGCGCTTGATCGATGGCCAAGCGATTGCCGTACCGCTGGGCGATGGCCGGGTGATCTATGCCTTGCTGGGGGGGCGCATGATGCCGGGACGCTTTTCCCCTGAGGCGTCGTTCGGCACAAGCTTCATGAACAATTTTCCTGCAACACAACTGTCGCAGGCGGACGGACGCTATGTGCATTACAGCGAGGGGCGCTGGTCACGCGAGAAGGCCGAGGTCGCTTTGGTCGAAGAGCGTAAGGGCGGGATCATTCAACTTGATTGCGTTCCTGAGCATCATGGCAATCCCATGAGCGATTGCCCGGCCTTCGCACTTGTCGCCCAGCGCGACGGTCCGGCTGAGGCGACGCTGCTCGACATCAATGACCTCTCCGATACGCTCGGTCCGGGCTATCGCCTGCAGCATGTCAAACTGACTGTGACCGACGCGCCCGTCACGCATGATCCCGCCGCGCTGCCCCTCTGGGCGCAGGCGGAGCCGCGGGAGCGGATTGCGATCGGCGGATGGCGCGACAATCGCGAGGAGATGCTCAAAACCGGATTCGTTCGCCTCGACTGACCGGTCCGCAACTCCGCGCTTCCGCCGCCCCGGCGCTAACGCCCGAACCATGAGCGATCACGAAGAAGACGACATCCTCGGCCGGCTCGATCCTGGGTTCGCCGCGCGGTTCGATCGCGATGACAGGCGGGGGCCGCGTCGCTCTCGCTCCCCGCCGTCCGCGCGGCGATCGCCAAAGGCCGCCCGCTGATCTCCGGCTTCGACCTCAGCCTCGAAACCGGCAGCTAGCGCGCCGTCATCACCAGCCACGGCGTCGGCCCGCTGCGCCATTCCCATGTGGCGAGAAGCTGGTCGAGATGCGCCAGGCCGCGGAACCACTCGGGCGCGTCGGCGATGCCGCGCTGTCCGTCGTCCTCCACCACCGTGATGTCGTGGGTCGCCGCGAAGCGATCGCACAGCCGGCGGGTCAGGCCCGGTTTCAGGCATTCGTGCGATTCGACGATCAGGTCCATCCCGGCCAGCGCGGGCGCGGCGAGCGGATCGAGCAACGCGTCCTCGCCGCCCTCGATGTCGCAGAACACCAGCGTCCGTGCGCCGGCGTGGACGGCGAAGTCGGCCGGGGTGAACAATTCGCCGATCGTGATCCGGTCGGCGACGCCGTTGCGCGTGGCGAGGGCGGCACAGGTGGCGCGCGCATTGGGATCGAGATCGAACGCCAGCGCGCGCGTCTCCGGCATCCGCCGCGCCATGCCGACCGCGTAATAGCCTTCCGCGCAGCCGATGTTCAGGATCGTGTCGTAACCGCCGGCGATCGCCGCTTTGACATGGGGATGCAGCGGCTGTTCATAGGTGCCGATCAGCTTGGCGGCATGGCACCCCTCCGCCGATCGTTCGAGGAAATCGAGCCCGGCCAGCGGGCCGCGCGGAACGACGGTGCCGTCCTGCTTCAGGATCGTGTTCTGGATCATCGCGCTGCGCCATTTCGCCATCAGCCGCAGCATGTCGTTGAGCGCGGCGGGCGAGGCCGCATCGGGCCGCGCCGCCATCCTGGCAATTCGTGCGTGAACATCGTCGTGAAGCGTCATCGTCTCTTTTTTCCGTCAAGCAGGCAGGTGCGCGCGTCCGTTCCCCACGCTACAGCCGTGGGATGACCGATCAAGACGAAGACATCCTCGGCCCGCTCGATCCGGGTTTCGCCGCGCGATTCGAACGGGACGACAGGCGCGGGCCGTGCCAGCTATACCTGATATCGCCGCTCGACGTTTCGGGCGGGTTCGCCGATCGTCTCGCCCGCGCGCTCGATGCCGGGCCGGTCGCGGCGTTCCAGTTCCGGGTGAAGGATGCCAACCAGCACGAGGCGGCGAAGCTCGCCGAGCCGCTCCAGCGCCTGTGCGCCGACGCGCAGGTCGCCTTCATCGTCAACGACAGCATCGCGCTGGCGAAGCGGCTGGGCGCCGATGGGGTCCATCTGGGGCAGGGTGACGGCGATCCGCGCGAGGCGCGCGACGTGCTGGGTCCGGCGGCGCAGATCGGCGTGACCTGCCACGACAGCCGGCATCTGGCGATGGAGGCCGGGGAGGCGGGGGCGGACTATGCAGCCTTTGGCGCCTTCTATCCGACGGTTACCAAGGCCACGCAGCACACCCCCGATCCGTCGATCCTGTCGTGGTGGGGCGCGCTGTTCGAAATCCCCTGCGTGGCGATCGGAGGCATCACGCCGGCCAACGCCGCTCCGCTGGTGGCGGCGGGTGCGGATTTCCTCGCGGTGTCGCATGCCGTCTGGGGCGACGACGAGGCGGCGGCGGTTCGGGCCTTTGCAGACGTCCTGAAGACCGGTTGAACGCGCCGACCGCCCGGGCGGCGCAACCCGGGCCGTCGATCTTCGTTACGCATCTCACCTGATGTTCGGGGAGTGAAGATGCGTAACATGTTGCTGGCACTGGGTTCGGTGATCGCCGCTGCCTCGTCCGCCGCCGCGCAGGCGCCAGCGCCGCCGGCGGTCGATCGTAATATCCTTCATGTCCAGGTGATCCTCGACAAGCTGGGCTTTGGCCCCGGCGTGCTCGACGGTCGCGGCGGGCAGTCGCTGGTCGCTGCGCTGAAGGGGTTTCAGGAGAGCCGCGATCTGGCCGTCACCGGAAAGATCGACCAGCCGACGCTCCGCGCGCTGTACCAGTATCGCGGCTGGCGTCCGACCCGCACGATCGCACTGACGCCGGCGATGCTCGCGGGCCCCTATGTGAACCCGATCCCGAAGGATTATGAGGAACAGTCGAAGCTGACGGCACTCTCCTATCGCTCGCCGACGGAGAAGCTGGCGGAGATGTTCCACACCACGCCGCAGGTCCTGGTCGCGCTCAACAGCGCCGGCACGCGGCTGGCGCCCGGCACGCGGGTGGTGTTCCCCAACGCGCTGCCCACATCCCGCGACTATGCCATCGCCGACGCCGGCTATCGCGCCACCGCCAACATGCTCAACGTCGAGGCGAATGTGCCGGCCGCCGACCATATCGTCGTCGACAAGTCCGACGGCGTGCTGCGCGTGATGGACAAGGACGACCGGCTGGTCGCGCAGTTCAGCGCGACGATGGGCTCGGCCGAATATCCGCTGCCGATCGGGACGTGGGAGATCAAGGGCACCGCGTTCAACCCCGACTGGAAGTTCGACCCGAACCTGATCGCGAACACGAAGCCGGGCGCGAAGCCAGCCGTGGTGCCGCCGGGGCCGAACAACCCGGTCGGCGTGGTCTGGATCGACCTGTCCAAGCCGCACTACGGCATCCACGGCACGCCCGAGCCGCAGAACATCGGGCGGACCGAGAGCAACGGCTGCATCCGCCTGACCAACTGGGATGCAGCGCGCCTCGCGCTGATGGTCAAGCCGGGCATGAAGGCGGTGTTCCGGCCATGACCCGCGCGCGCCGCGCCGGGCTGATCGCGGGAGCGTTTGCGCTGATGCTCGTCGCGGCGCTGGCGCTGATGGTCAGGTTCACCGGGGAGCAGGCGGCGAGCGTCGATGCCGCGCCGGCCGCCGCCGCTTCGCCGGAGGTCGCGCCGTCCGGACTCGTCGTGCCCGTCGCGGGCGTGGCACCGCGCCAGATCGCCGACACCTGGGGCCATTCCCGCGCGGGCGGCGAGCGCGCGCACCAGGGCACCGACATCATGGCGCCGGGTGGCACGCCCGTGCTGGCGGCGGCGGCGGGCACGGTCGAGAAGCTGTTCGACAGTGACGCCGGTGGTCGTACGCTTTACGTGCGCTCGCCCGACCGGCGCTGGAGCTATTACTACGCGCATCTTGCCGCCTACGCGCCCGGCATCGGCGAGGGGCAGGGCGTGCGCGCCGGCCAGCACATCGCCTTCGTCGGTGACACCGGAAACGCAGGCGCGGGCAACTTCCACCTCCATTTCGGCATCGCGCGGATGCGACCCGACGAACGCTGGTGGCAGGGCGAGCCGGTCAATCCCTATCCGTTGCTTGTCGGATCGGCGGCGCGGCGCTAAGGGCGGCCACCACGGTGGGGCCCAGGCCCGCCAGCGCTCTTTCCATCAGGTGGACCCATGAAGATCAGCGGCGTGGACATCCGTCCCGGCAACATCATCGAATATGAAGGCGGCATCTGGCGTGCCGTGAAGATCCAGCACACCCAGCCCGGCAAGGGCGGGGCCTATATGCAGGTCGAGCTGAAGAACCTGCGCGACGGCCGCAAGAACAACGTCCGCTTCCGCTCGGCGGAAACGGTCGAGCGCGTGCGGCTCGACACCAAGGATTTCCAGTTCCTGTTCGCCGAAGGCGACAATCTGGTCTTCATGGACAAGGACACCTACGACCAGACGACGCTGCCGCGCGACCTGCTCGGCGATGCCGCCGCCTTCCTGCAGGATGGCATGGACGTTGTGATGGAACTCTATGACGAGGAAGCGATCAGCGTCCAGCTGCCCGACACGATCGAAGCGACGATCGTGGAGGCCGACGCGGTGGTAAAGGGCCAGACCGCCTCGTCGAGCTACAAGCCGGCGGTGCTGGAGAATGGCGTGCGCGTGATGGTGCCGCCGCACATCGCTGCGGGGACGAAGATCGTCGTTGACGTGTACGAGCAGACGTATGTGAGGCGCGCGGACTGACACGAAATAGCGCAAGCTATTTCGCACAGGTGGCCGACCGGCCGGCGGGCGTGGCCCGGCCGACGACATGGGCTTTGCCCATGTCGGCAAGTGATCCAATCTCCCTCTCCCCTTCAGGGGAGAGGGTCGGGGAGAGGGGCCGTGCCGCAAGGGCTGGTCTCTGTGAGACCTCCCCCTCTCCCAACCCTCTCCCCCGAAGGGGAGAGGGCGAAAGGTGACTTATGGTTTCCCATTCCGGCCTCATCACCGTCATGGAGCGCGCCGTGCGCAAGGCAGCCCCCCGCCTGCGCCGCGATTTCGGCGAGGTGCAGAACCTGCAGGTAAGCCGCAAGGGGCCGGCCGACTTCGTCTCGATGGCCGACAAGCGCGCCGAGGAGACGATCGTCGAGGAACTGCGCCACGCGCGCCCCGACTGGGGCCTGCTGGTCGAGGAAGCGGGCGAGATCGCCGGCGATCCGTCGAAGCCGCGCTGGATCGTCGATCCGCTCGACGGCACCACCAACTTCCTGCACGGCATCCCGCATTTCGCCATCTCGATCGCGGTCGATGATCCGCAAAGCGGCATCACCCACGGCATGGTCTACCAGCCGCTGACCGATGAGGGCTTCTGGGCCGAAAAGGGGCGCGGGGCCTGGGTGCAGGGCAACCGGCTGCGCGTGTCGTCGCGCCGCGACCTCGCCGACGCGCTGGTCGCGACCGGCATCCCGTTCCTCGGCCATGGCGATTTCGCCCAGTGGAGCCGCATCTTCGGCGCGGTTGCGCCCGAAGTCGCCGGCATCCGCCGCTTCGGTTCGGCCGCGCTCGACCTCGCCTGGGTCGCGGCGGGGCGCTACGACGCCTTCTGGGAAAGCGGGCTGAAGCCCTGGGACGTCGCGGCCGGCTATCTGCTGGTCAAGGAGGCCGGCGGCTTCGTTACCGACTATCGCGGCACCGACCGCGCCGTGGAGAAGGGCGAAGTGCTGGCGGCGAACGGCGACATGCACTCGCGTCTGCACAAGCTGGTTGCGAACGCGCTGCGCTGAGCGGGTCGGGCAGCCGAGACTGCCCGACCACGGCTTTCCTCAGCCGATGTGCTTCTTGAACGCGTCGAGCGCCGCGACCCACACCGCCAGATTGTCCTGGAACAGCGCGCGCGACATGCCGCCTTCGTCCAGGTCGATGTCCATTTCGACCACCGGGTCGCCATCATTGTCGATATAGCCGCGCGCGAAGCGCTTCGTGCGGTTCCAGTCGTTCATCTTGCCGACCGAGGTCGATCCGCTCGACTTGAACCCGGCGTAGAACTGGATCGAGGTGCACCCCTTGTTGTTGGTGCAGCCCATGAACAGGATGATGAACTTCGACCCGCCGGCGCCGCTGCGGATCATCGGGTCGCCGTCCGAATCCTTGGTCAGTTCCGCCTGATAGCCGCGATCGCGCAGCACCGACGCGATGCTGTCGCCGCTCGCCACGACCTGCGCCGCCGCCGGTGTCGCCGCCGCCATGGTCGCCGCGACGACCAGGCCCAGCGCACCCTTCAATCCGAGACCCATAACCTTCGCCCCTGTAATGCTGGCGGCAACGCGCCGCCGCTTCCTGTGCGCGATCATCGTGGGAGCCATCGGGGGCAACTGTCAAATGCAGAAAGCGGCGGATTTGCCCGGTTTGTTGCGAGTCATTCTCATGCCCCAAAGCCTTGCCCCTCCGGGCACCCCGGCCTAAAGCCCCGGCATCCTTTTGTTCGCACCTGCGAGAGCGCATTTGGTCGACCTGTCGCAATATCTGCCGATCCTGATGTTCCTGGGAATCGCGCTCGTCCTGTCGGTGGCGTTCGTCGTCCTGCCGATGGTCGCCGCGCGCTTCACGGGCGCGCATCAGCCGACGCCGGAAAAGCTCACCGAATATGAATGCGGCTTCCCCGCGTTCGAGGACAGCCGGTCGCAGTTCGACGTGCGCTTCTACCTCGTCGCGATCCTGTTCATCATCTTCGATCTGGAAGCCGCGTTCCTGTTCCCCTGGGCGGTCACCGTGTTCGATCTCGGCTGGGTCGCGTGGGTATCGATGCTGATCTTCATCGCCGAACTGGGCCTCGGCCTGATCTATGCCTGGAAAAAGGGAGCACTCGATTGGGAGTAGAGCTTACCCGTGCGCCTGCGGGCATGCCCGCGCCGGGAACGCAGCCCGATCAGGCGTTCTTCAACGACCTGAACGGCGAGCTGAACGACAAGGGCTTCCTCGTCACCTCGACGGAGGAACTGTTCCAGTGGGCGCGCACCGGCAGCCTGTGGTGGATGACGTTCGGCCTCGCGTGCTGCGCGGTCGAGATGATTCACGTGAACATGCCGCGCTACGACCTGGAACGCTTCGGCGCCGCGCCGCGCGCGTCCCCGCGCCAGTCGGACGTGATGATCGTCGCCGGCACCTTGTGCAACAAGATGGCGCCTGCTCTGCGTAGGGTCTACGACCAGATGTCGGAGCCGAAATACGTCATCTCGATGGGCAGCTGCGCCAACGGCGGCGGCTATTACCACTATAGCTACAGCGTCGTGCGCGGCTGCGACCGCATCGTGCCGGTGGACATCTACGTCCCCGGTTGCCCGCCGACCGCCGAGGCGCTGCTGTACGGCATCATGCAGCTCCAGCGGAAGATTCGTCGTATCGGGACGGTGGAGCGGTAATGCGCGCTCCGGCTCCCAGATATGTCGCCAACGATGGCGTGATCGACGCGGCGCGGGCCGCGCTCGGCGACATGCTGCTCGAGGCGAGCGACCTGGTCGGCGAGGTGTCGCTGACGGTGACGCGTGATCGCCTGGTCGAGGCGATGATCGCGCTGCGCGACCATCCGATGCTGCAATATCAGCAGCTGATGGAAGTGGCCGGCGTCGACTATCCGTCGCGTCCCGAGCGCTTCGACGTCGTCTATTGCCTGCTGTCGCTCACCCGCAACCACCGCATCCGCGTCCGTGTGCTGACCGATGAGGTTCAGCCGGTGCCGTCGGTGACGGAGATCTGGCCGGTCGCCGGCTGGCTGGAGCGCGAGGTGTACGACATGTACGGCGTGCTGTTCAGCGGCAACGCCGACCTGCGCCGCATCCTCACCGACTATGGCTTCCGCGGCCATCCGCAGCGCAAGGATTTTCCGCTGACCGGCTATGTCGAGCTGCGCTATTCGGAAGAGGCGAAGCGCGTCGTCTATCAGCCCGTCCAGCTCGCGCAGGATTTCCGCAACTTCGATTTCATGAGTCCCTGGGAAGGCGCGGAGTATATCCTGCCCGGCGACGAGAAGGCGCCGGCTCCCGCTCCGGCGGCGACCCCGCCCGCGCCAAAGGCGCCCGCCGCGTCGACCAACGTCGCGGCTCAACCCGAAGCCAAGGGCGCACCGTCGCCGGTGACGGCCGATCAGGTGGTGAAGGCCGATGCGCCCGCCGCCAAGCCGCGCAAGGCTCGCGTGACCAAGCCCAAGGTCACCGAAAGCCCCGCCGACACCGGCATCGGCGAGGCGACGCCGGACGCCGGCCCGAAGCCCGCCAAGCCCGACGTGGTCAAGAAGCCGCGCGCTCGCGCCAAGCCGAAGGGAACGGCGGAATGAACGATTTCCGTTCCCCGGCGAAGGCCGGGGCCCAGGTCCAGACCGTTCGCAACTGGACCCCGGCCTTCGCCGGGGAACAGGTGACTGATGGCGGTGGACACCATGTCTGATGCCCTGAACGAAATGCTCGGACGCACCGACGCCGCCGATCCTACGCCCGGCGATGTCGAGATCCAGAACTACACGATCAATTTCGGTCCCCAGCATCCGGCCGCGCACGGCGTGCTGCGCCTCGTCATGGAGCTGGACGGAGAGATCATCGAGCGGCTCGATCCGCACGTCGGCCTGCTCCATCGCGGCACCGAGAAGCTGATCGAGTACAAGACGTATCAGCAGGCGCTGCCGTATTTCGACCGGCTCGACTATTGCTCGCCGCTGGCGATGGAACACAGCTACGTCCTCGCGGTCGAGAAGCTGCTCGACCTGGAGGTGCCGCTGCGCGCGCAGTATCTGCGCGTGTTCTTCGCGGAACTGACCCGCATCTGCAACCACATGCTCAACCTGGGCGCGCATGTGATGGACGTCGGCGCGATGACGCCGAACCTGTGGATGTTCGAGATCCGCGAGGATTGCCTCAATTTCTTCGAGCGTGTCTCGGGCGCGCGGATGCACAGCAATTACTTCCGCGTCGGCGGGGTGCACCAGGATGCGCCGCTGAAGCTGCTGACTGATATCGGCGACTGGCTCGACACCCGTCTGCCGCAACTGTTCGAGGATGCGATCAGCCTGGTTGCGGAAAACCGCATCTTCAAGCAGCGCAACGTCGACATCGCGCTGGTCAGTCGCGACGACGCGGTGAAATGGGGCTTCTCCGGCCCGATGATCCGCGGCGCCGGCATCGCGTGGGATCTGCGCAAGTCGCAGCCCTACGACGTGTACGACCGCATGGAATTCGACGTGCCGGTCGGCACGCGCGGCGACTGCTACGACCGCTTCATGGTGCGCGTCGAGGAGGTCCGCCAGTCGGCGCGGATTATGAAACAATGCCTGGCCGAGATGCCCGAAGGCCCGATCATGACGCTGGATCGGAAAGTGGGTCCTCCCAAACGCGGCGAGATGAAGCGCTCGATGGAAGCGCTGATCCACCACTTTAAGCTCTATACCGAGGGCTTCCACGTCCCCGCCGGCGAAGTGTACGTCGCCACCGAGAGCCCCAAGGGCGAGTTCGGCGTCTATCTGGTCAGCGACGGCAGCAACAAGCCGTACCGCTGCAAAATCCGCCCGACCGCGTTCAGCCACCTCCAGGCGATGGACTTCATGTCGCGCGGCCACATGCTGGCGGACACGACGGCGATCCTGGGCGCGCTCGACATCGTGTTCGGGGAGTGTGACCGGTGAGCCATTCCCGTATCGATACCGCACACGCGATGATCGCGCGCTACAATGCGCAGGACGTCGACGGCTATGTCGCGCTGATGACCGATGATGCCTGCGAGGCGGGCTATCGCGGCGCCGTGCTGCGCGAGGGCAGGGAGGGCGTGCGCTCGGGTCTGAAGGCCATGTTCGCGGAGTTTCCGGAGAATCACGCGGACATCCTTGCCACTTACGCGCTGGGCGACACGGTCGTCCTGCATGAGAAGGTGGGGCGTTCCGCCGCCAGCGAGCCGTTCGAGGTCATGTCCATCTATTCGTTCGAAGGCGACAAGGTATCGCGCGTGGAGTTCATTCGCTGATGGCCGACGCACCCCTTATCCCAGACGAGGCCGAGACCCGTGCCCGCTGGGGCGGTTTCGCCTGGACCGACGCGAACCAGACCAAGCGCAACGAGATCGTCGGCCGCTATCCGCCGGGCCGCGCGCAGTCGGCGTCGATCCCGCTGCTCGACCTCGCCCAGCGCCAGGTCGGCGCGGAAACCGATACGCAAGGCTGGCTCCCCATCCCGGTGATCGAGTTCGTCGCGCGCGAGATCGGCGTCGCCTATATGCGCGTGTACGAGGTCGCGACCTTCTACACGATGTTCAACCTCGCCCCCGTCGGCAAATACCATGTCCAGGTGTGCGGCACGACGCCGTGCATGCTGCGCGGCTCCGACGACGTGATGGCGGCGTGCCGGAACCACGGCCTCATCAAGGGCAAGACCACGCCCGACGGCCTGTTCACGCTGACCGAGGTCGAGTGCATGGGCAATTGTTCGTCGGCGCCGATGGTGCAGATCAACGACGATAATTACGAGGATCTGGATTACGATCGCACCACCGCGATCCTCCGCGCGCTGGCGAACGGCGAGGTGCCGAAGCCCGGCACGCAGGAACCCGGCCGCCACACCGTCGAGCCACTCGGCGAGCCGACCAACCTCGCCGCGATGGTGACCGAGAACCACGATTACCGCCCGGAGTGGACGGCATGAGCGGCATCGTCGCCCTCATCGTCGCGCTGGTAGCCATCGTGCTGGCGGTGAAGGTCGTCGGCTATGTGCTTGGCGCCGTGATCGGCATCGCGCTGGCGGTGGGTGCCTATTTCCTTGCGGAAAAGATCGTGGGGCAGGGACGATGACCGTTGCAATGGTGCTGGCGTTGATCGCCGTGTTCGTCGGTGCGGGTGTCGCGATCTTCGCCGGCACGAGGGGGCAGAAATAATGCTCGCCGATAAGGACCGCATCTTCACCAACCTCTACGGCTACCAGCCGTGGAGCATCGATGCCGCCATCGCGCGCGGCGCGTGGGACAATACCAAGGCGCTCCTCGAACTCGGGCAGGACGCGATCATCGACAAGATCAAGGCGTCCGGCCTGCGCGGGCGCGGCGGGGCGGGCTTCCCGACCGGCATGAAGTGGAGCTTCATGCCCAAGGAGCCGCGCGCGGATCGCCCGAGCTTCCTGGTCATCAACGCCGACGAATCCGAACCCGGTTCGTGCAAGGACCGCGAGATCATCCGCCACGATCCGCACCTGCTGATCGAAGGTGCGCTGGTCGCCGGCTTCGCGATGCGCGCGCGCGCCGCCTATATCTACATCCGCGGCGAATATATCCGCGAGGCGGAGACGTTGTTCGCCGCCGTGGCCGAAGCCTATGATCGCGGCTTCCTGGGCAAAAACGCGTGCAAGTCTGGCTACGACTTCGACGTGTTCGTCCATCGCGGCGCCGGCGCCTATATCTGCGGCGAAGAAACCGCGATGATCGAATCGCTGGAGGGCAAGAAGGGCCAGCCGCGCCTCAAGCCGCCGTTCCCGGCCGGCGCGGGCCTCTACGGCTGCCCGACGACGGTCAACAACGTCGAATCGATCGCCGTCGCGCCGACCATCCTGCGCCGCGGCCCCGAATGGTTCGCCAGCTTCGGACGCGAGAACAACAAGGGCACCAAGCTCTTCCAGATTTCGGGCCACGTCGATCGCCCCTGCGTCGTCGAGGAATCGATGAGCATCCCGTTCCGCGAACTGATCGAGAAGCATTGCGGCGGCATCCGGGGCGGGTGGGAAAATCTGCTCGCCGTCATCCCCGGCGGATCGTCGGTGCCGCTGGTGCCGGCGGCGCAGATCATGGACTGCCCGATGGATTTCGACGGGCTGAAGGAACTCGGCTCGGGCCTCGGCACCGCCGCCGTCATCGTCATGGACAAGTCCACCGACATCGTCCGCGCGATCAGCCGCCTGTCCTATTTCTACAAGCACGAAAGCTGCGGCCAGTGCACGCCGTGCCGTGAAGGCACCGGCTGGATGTGGCGCGTGATGGAGCGGCTGCGCACCGGCGATGCCGACATTTCCGAAATCGACACGCTGTATCAGGTGACCAAGCAGGTCGAAGGCCACACCATCTGCGCGCTAGGCGACGCGGCGGCATGGCCGATTCAGGGCCTGATCCGCCATTTCCGCCCGGAGATCGAACGCCGCATCGTGGAGCGTCAGGGGGGCAGCGAGTTGGCCCCGATGCAGGAGGCGGCTGAATAATGCCTAAACTCACCGTAGACGGGATCGAGGTCGAAGTTCCCGCCGGAGCCACCGTGCTCCAGGCGTGCGAGGCGGCCGGCAAGGAAATCCCGCGCTTCTGCTATCATGAGCGGCTCAGCATCGCCGGCAACTGCCGGATGTGCCTGGTCGAGGTGAAGCCCGGCCCGCCCAAGCCGCAGGCGAGTTGCGCGCTGCCGGCCGCCGACAATCAGGAAATCCGCACCGACAGCGCGATGGTGAAGGCCGCGCGCGAAGGCGTGATGGAATTCCTGCTCATCAACCACCCGCTCGATTGCCCGATCTGCGATCAGGGCGGTGAGTGCGACCTGCAGGACCAGTCGGTCGCCTATGGTCGCGGCCATTCGCGCTATACCGAAAACAAGCGCGCGGTGACCGAGAAGTACATGGGGCCGATCGTCAAGACGGTTATGACGCGCTGCATCCAGTGCACGCGCTGCATCCGTTTCGCCGAGGAAGTCGCGGGCGTGGAGGATATCGGCGCGATCTGTCGCGGCGAGAACATGCAGATCACCTCCTACCTCGAAGGGGCGGTGAAATCCGAGCTGTCGGGCAACGTCGTCGATCTGTGCCCGGTTGGCGCGTTGACGTCCAAGCCCTATGCGTTCGAGGCGCGGCCGTGGGAGCTGCGCAAGACGCTGGCAATCGACGTGATGGACGCGGTCGGCACCAATATCCGCCTCGACAGCCGGGGCCGGCAGGTGCTGCGCGCGCTGCCCCGCATCAACGAGGACGTCAACGAGGAATGGGCGCACGACAAGACGCGCCACCATGTCGATGGCCTCGTCCGTCGTCGCCTCGACAAGCCTTATGTCCGGCGTGACGGCAAGCTGGTCGCGGCCAGCTGGGACGAGGCGTTCGACGCGATCGCCGCCGCCGCGAAGGGCGCGGG
Source organism: Sphingomonas sp. (assembly GCF_035910975.1). Taxonomy (GTDB): domain Bacteria; phylum Pseudomonadota; class Alphaproteobacteria; order Sphingomonadales; family Sphingomonadaceae; genus Sphingomonas. The sequence goes on along the minus strand of NZ_JAMHWM010000029.1, from coordinate 531,980 downwards.
CAGTAGCGTCGCGGCGGTCCATGGCGACATGCTCGATTGCGAGACGATCTTCGCCACCAAGGCGCTGCTGGCGTCGCTCGGATCGGACCTGCACGAAGGCCGCCAGACCGGCGCCAGCTACGACACGTCGAGCATGGCTGCGGTCAATTTCAACACCACGATCGCCGGGGTCGAACAGGCCGACGTGATCCTGCTGGTCGGCAGCAACGTCCGCTGGGAAGCGCCGCTGGTCAACACGCGCATTCGCAAGGCGGTGAAGAAGGGTGCGAAGGTCTTCGCGATCGGGCCGGAAACCGACCTGACGTACAAGGTCGAGTGGCTCGGCAACGATCTGTCGCTGCTCGGTAAGCTGCCCAAGGCGGTGGCCGATGCGTTCAAGGACGCCAAATTCCCGATGGTCATCGTCGGCGGCGCCCCGCTCAACACCGCGCAAGGGTCGACGCTCGGCCTCGTCAAGTCGCTCAACCTCGTCCGTGACGGCTGGAACGGCTATAACGCGCTGCACTTCTCCGCCGCGCGAATGGGCAGCCTGATGCTCGGCTTCACCCGCCCCGGCGGCGTTGCCGAACTGGTCGATGCAAAACCCAAGCTGGTGTTCTTCATGGGCGCGGACGAGGTGAACCACGCCGCGTTCGACGGTGCGTTCAAGGTTTTCGTGGGCCACCACGGCGATAACGGCGCGCATCATGCCGACGTGATCCTGCCGGGCGCGACCTATGCCGAAAAGCCCGGCACCTATGTCAATATCGAGGGCCGGGTTCAGCGCGGCGACCGCGCCGTCTTTCCTCCGGGCGACGCCCGCGAGGACTGGGCGATCCTGCGCGCGCTGAGCGAGCGGCTGGGTTCGCCGTTGCCGTTCGACAGCTTCGACGAACTGCGCACGGCGATGTTCGCTGCGGTGCCGGCGCTGGCCGAGGAAGGCCTCGCGTCGTTCGAATGGTCGCTGCCCAAGCTTGATGCCAAGGCATCGGGCGAGGTCGCCTATCCGATCCGCGATTTCTACCTGACCAACAGCATCTGCCGCGCATCGCCGACGATGCAGCGCTGTTCGGCGGAAATCCTCCACGGCGAGGAATTCGCGGAGGCGGCGGAATGAGCGTCCAGATCGTCATCCCAGCGAAAGCCGGGATCTCGTGCCGCAAGCGCACGGCCGGCCATCTTGATGCCCCAGCGTTCGCTGGGGCGACGGATTTTGCCGCATGACCGCCTTCTTCCAGTCCTGGGGCCTGACCTACGAAGCGGCGTGGACCGTCGCGACGCTGGTCGGCATCCTCGTCATCGCGCTGCCGCTGATGCTTGCGGTGGCGATGATCATCTACGCCGATCGCAAGATCTGGGCGGCGATGGCGCTGCGCCGGGGGCCCAACGTCGTCGGCCCGCTCGGCCTGCTGCAATCCTTCGCCGACGGGTTGAAGGTGTTCCTGCAGGAAACGATCATCCCGTCGTCGGCGAACCGGGGCCTGTTCCTGCTCGCGCCGATCATCACCTTCACGGTGGCGCTCATCACGTGGGCGGTGATCCCGTTCAGCCCCGGCGCGGTCGTCGCCGACATCAACGTCGGACTGCTGTACATCCTCGCCGCCTCGTCGCTGGGCGTCTACGGCGTGATCATCGCGGGCTGGGCGTCGAACTCGAAATATCCGTTCTTCTCGGCGCTGCGTGCGGCGGCACAGATGGTCAGCTACGAAGTCGCGATCGGCTTCATCCTGATCTCCGTCGTGCTGTGGGCGGGCAGCTTCAACCTGTCGACCATCGTGACGGCGCAGCAGGGCCATGTGTTCGGCCTGCTCAACGGCTTCGGCTTCAATCCGTTGCTGTTCCCGATGGCGGTGGTGTTCCTGATCTCGGCGCTGGCCGAAACCGCCCGCGCGCCGTTCGACCTGACCGAGGCGGAGTCGGAACTCGTCGCCGGCTACCAGACCGAATATTCGTCGATGAGCTTCGCGCTCTTCTGGCTAGGCGAATATGCCAACGTCATCCTGATGTGCACGCTCAACGCGGTGCTGTTCTGGGGCGGCTGGCTGCCGCCCATTGACTGGGCGCCGCTCTATTACGTGCCGGGCATCCTCTGGTTGTTCCTCAAGATCCTGGTGTTCTTCTTCATCTTCAGCTGGGTGAAGGCGACCGTCCCGCGCTATCGCTATGACCAGCTGATGCGGCTTGGCTGGAAGGTTTTCCTGCCGATGAGCTTGATCTTCGTCCTCCTCGTCTCGGGGTATCTGATGTTCCAACGTGTGGGAGCGCCCTGGTGAGCCTTGCCCAAGTCGTCCGCTCGTTCACGTTGTGGGAGTTCGTGAAGGCGCACGCCCTCACGTTCAAATATTTCTGGAAGCCCAAGGCGACGATCAACTATCCGTTCGAGAAGAACCCGATCTCGCCCCGCTTCCGCGGCGAGCACGCTCTGCGCCGTTACCCGAACGGCGAGGAACGCTGCATCGCGTGCAAGCTGTGCGAGGCGGTGTGCCCCGCGCTCGCCATCACGATCGAGGCCGAGCCGCGCGACGACGGCAGCCGCCGCACCACGCGCTACGACATCGACATGACCAAGTGCATCTACTGCGGCTTGTGCGCGGAAGCCTGCCCGGTCGATGCGATCGTCGAGGGTCCGAACTTCGAATTCGCGACCGAAACGCGCGAGGAGCTGATCTACGACAAGGCCAAGCTGCTCGCCAACGGCGACCGCTGGGAACGCGCGATCGCGGCAAATCTTGCCGCCGACGCGCCCTACCGGTAAGCGCGCTGTGAATCTCGCAATCACAGCCGTTCGCCCTGAGCTTGTCGAAGGGCTGTCCTTCTTCTTCGCGCAAGAAAGGGCAGGGCTTCGACAAGCTCAGCCCGAACGGGGCCAGGGGGGCCAGCAGTTTTCGTGATCCAGGCCATCGCCTTCTATCTGTTCGCAGGCGTGCTGCTGCTCGCGGGTGCGATGACGATCACGTCGCGCAACCCCGTACACAGCGTGCTGTGGCTGATCCTGTCGTTCTTCAATGCCGCCGGCCTGATGATCCTGTGTGGCGCCGAGTTCATCGCGATGCTGCTCGTCATCGTCTATGTCGGCGCGGTCGCGGTGCTGTTCCTGTTCGTCGTGATGATGCTCGACATCGATTTCGCGGAGCTGCGCGCCGGTTTCGTCCGCTACATGCCGATCGGCATCGTGCTCGCGCTGGCGCTGGCCGCGGAGATCGTGATCGGCGCAGGCGCGTGGTCCGCCGGCGGGATCGAACTCGCCGCCAAGGCCGCACCGGTCGATCCGGCGGTGCCCAATATCGAGGCGATCGGTCGCCTGCTCTATTCGCGCTACCTGTTCGTGTTCGAACTGGCCGGTCTCGTCCTGCTCGTCGCGATGATCGGCGCGATCGTGCTGACCCACCGCGAGCGCGGCGGCGTGCACAAACAGTCGATCTGGCGCCAGATAAACCGCCGCTCGAAGGATGCGGTGCGCAACGTGAAGGATGTGCCCGTGGGGCAGGGGGTGGAACTGTGACGATAGGATATCGTCATCCCAGCGAAAGCTGGGATCTCCAGCCGCGAGCGCAGGCCATGATCTCGCGAGACCCCAGCGTTCGCTGGGGTGACGGTTCTGCGGAGGTGGAGCTGTGATCGGTCTCACCCATTATCTGGTGGTCGCCGCGATCCTGTTCGGGCTGGGCGTGTTCGGCCTCGTCGCCAACCGCAAGAACCTGATCCTGATCCTGATGGCGATCGAACTGATCCTGCTGGCGGTCAACATCAACCTCGTCGCTTTCTCGTCGTACCTCGGCGATCTGGTCGGCCAGGTGTTCGCGATGTTCGTGCTGACCGTCGCTGCCGGAGAGGCCGCGATCGGCCTCGCCATCCTCGTCATCTATTTCCGCGGCCGCGCGACCATCGCGGTCGACGACGTCAACCGGATGAAGGGGTGATCGCCATGCCCCTCTCCGTCGTCATCCCCGCGAAGGCGGGGATCCATTCTGGCTGGTTTCGCGAAGGAGCCACATCGGTGCGAGAATTTATTCCCGCCTTCGCGGGAATGACGGGGGACAGGCTGTGAACAGCATCCTCGTCATCGTTTTCCTGCCGCTGCTGGCGGCAATCGTCGCCGGCCTGTCCAACCGCGCGTTCGGCACGGCGTTTCCCAAGATTATAACGACGGCTAGCCTCTTCATCGCGGCCGGACTTTCGTGGCCGCTCTTCCTCTATTTTATTCTCGGCGGCGTCTCTTCGCCCGCCGGAAGCGCGCCGACCGAGTGGGTCGTTCCAGTGTTCAACTGGGTCACGTCGGGCGACATGGTGTTCGACTGGGCGCTGCGCGTCGACAGCCTGACGGCGGTGATGCTCGTCGTCATCACCAGCGTGTCGGCGCTCGTCCACCTCTACAGCTGGGGGTATATGGCCGAGGACCCGGATCAGCCGCGGTTCTTTGCCTATCTGTCGCTGTTCACCTTCGCGATGCTGATGCTGGTAACGGCGGACAACCTGGTCCAGATGTTCTTCGGCTGGGAAGGCGTCGGCCTCGCGTCCTATCTGCTGATCGGCTTCTGGTTCCGGAAGCCATCCGCCAACGCGGCCGCGATCAAGGCATTCGTCGTGAACCGCGTCGGCGATCTGGGCTTCATGCTCGGCATCTTCGGCACGTACCTGGTGTTCGACACCGTCTCGATCCCCGAAATCCTCGCGGCCGCGCCGAACATGGCCGGCAGCACGATCGGCTTCCTCGGCTACCGTCTCGATACGATGACGGTGCTGTGCCTGCTGCTGTTCGTCGGCGCGATGGGCAAGTCGGCACAGCTTGGTCTCCACACCTGGCTGCCCGACGCGATGGAGGGGCCGACGCCGGTTTCCGCGCTGATCCACGCCGCGACGATGGTGACGGCGGGCGTGTTCATGGTGTGCCGCCTGTCGCCGATGTTCGAAGCCTCGCCCACCGCATTGGGCTTCGTCACCTTCATCGGCGCGGCGACCTGCCTGTTCGCCGCGACCGTCGGCACGGTGCAGAACGACATCAAGCGCGTGATCGCCTATTCGACCTGTAGCCAGCTCGGCTACATGTTCTTCGCGGCCGGCGTCGGTGCATACGGCGCGGCGATGTTCCACCTGTTCACCCACGCCTTCTTCAAGGCGCTGCTGTTCCTGGGCGCGGGATCGGTGATCCATGCGATGCACCACGAACAGGACATGCGTTATTACGGGGGCTTGCGTAAGCACATCCCGGTCACCTTCTGGGCGATGCTGATGGGCACGCTGGCGATCACCGGCGTCGGCTTGTACCCGTTCGGTGGCTTCGCTGGGTTCCACTCGAAGGATGCGATCCTCGAGGCGGCCTATGCCGTCGGCAATCTCAGTCAGTTGGCGTTCTGGACGGGGCTGTTCGCGGCGCTGTTGACCAGCTTCTATTCGTGGCGCCTGATGTTCCTGACCTTCTGGGGCAAGCCGCGCTGGGCCAACAGCGAGCATATCCAGCACGCCGTCCACGACGCGCATCACCATGATGCGCCGAGCCATGAGGACGCGGGCCACGATCCGCACGGGCATGAGACGGCGGCGCATGAGCTGCACGACGGCTCCGCTGGCTATCACCCGCACGAAAGCCCGTGGGCGATGCGCCTGCCGCTGATCCTGCTGTCGGTCGGCGCGGTGCTGGCCGGGTTCGTGTTCAACCAGTGGTTCATCCAGCCCGGCGCCGGAGAGGCGTTCTGGCACGGCGCGCTGGCATTCGACGAGCATCTCGCTCACGCAATGCACGAGGTGCCGACCTGGGTGAAATACTCGGCGCTGGTCGTCATGCTTACCGGCTTCGTGACCGCCTGGATGACGTACATCCGTCACCCCGATTTCCCGGCGAAGTTCGCGGAGATGTTCCGCGTTCTCTATGCCTTCCTGCTCAACAAATGGTACTTCGACGAGCTGTACAACTTCCTGTTCGTCCGCCCCGCCTTCGCGCTCGGCCGGCTGTTCTGGAAGAAGGGCGACGAGGGCACGATCGACCGCTTCGGTCCCAACGGATCGGCCGCGCTCGTCAAGTTCGGCAGCGCCGTCGCGGGCCGTCTCCAGACCGGATATGTCTATACCTATGCGTTCGTCATGCTGCTCGGCCTGACCGCCGTCGTCACCTGGGCGGTGACGCGATGAGCGCTTCCAACCCAACCGTTCGGACTGAGCTTGTCGAAGCCCTGTCCTTCTTTTCCGGATCAGCAGGCGTGAGGCACCAAGAAGTGCAGCCCTTCGACAAGCTCAGGGCGAACGGGGCGGGGGGTACGCTCTAATGGATGGCTTCCCCATTCTCTCGCTGATGCTCGCAGTGCCGCTGGTCGCGGCGATCCTGTGTCTGTTCGTCAGTGCGAGCGCGTCCCGCTGGCTCGCGCTCGGCGCGACACTCGTGAACCTCGCGCTCGGCGCTATCCTGTGGGCCAACTTCGACGTCGCGGGCAGCGCGCCGCAGTGGCAGTTCACCGAATATGTCGAGCTGTTCCCGCGCTTCGCCTGGGCGCTGGGCATCGACGGCTTTGCCCTCCTGCTCATCATGCTCAGCGTGTTCCTGATGCCGATCTGCATCGGCGCCTCGTGGGAGGCGATCAAGGATCGCGTGCAGGAGTACATGGCCGCGTTCCTCATCACCGAAGTGCTGATGATCGGCACCTTCGCGGCGCAGGATCTGCTGCTGTTCTACATCTTCTTCGAAGCCGGCCTGATCCCGATGTACCTCATCATCGGCATCTGGGGCGGCGCGAACCGCATCTACGCGTCGTATAAATTCTTCCTCTACACGCTGCTCGGCTCGATCGTGATGCTGATCGCGATGCTGTGGATGGCGACGAGTGCAGGCACGACCTACATCCCGGCGCTGATGCAGCACGACTTCCCGGTCGGCGCGCAATATTGGCTGTGGCTGGCGTTCTTCGCATCGTTCGCGGTGAAGATGCCGATGTGGCCGGTCCACACCTGGCTGCCCGACGCGCACGTCCAGGCGCCGACGGCGGGCTCGGTCATCCTGGCGGGCGTGCTGCTGAAGCTCGGCGGCTACGGCTTCCTGCGCTTCAGCCTGCCGATGTTCCCCGAAGCATCCGCCGCCTTCGTGTGGCTGATCTTCGGCCTGTCGGCGATCGCGGTGGTGGTCACGTCGCTGATCGCGCTCGTCCAGTCGGACATGAAGAAACTGATCGCCTATTCGTCGGTCGCGCACATGGCGATCGTCACGATCGGCCTGTTCGCGTTCAACCGCCAGGGGATCGAGGGCGCGATGATCGTCATGCTCTCGCACGGCCTCGTCTCCGCCGCGCTGTTCCTGTGCGTCGGCGTGATCTACGACCGGCTGCACACCCGAGAGATCGACCGGTACGGCGGGCTCAGCATCAACATGCCGAAATATGCCGTGCTGTTCCTGCTGTTCACCATGGCCTCGATCGGCCTGCCGGGCACGTCGGGCTTCGTCGGCGAGTTCCTGAGCCTCGCCGGTGTCTATCAGGTCTCGACCTGGATCACCCTGGTCTGCACGACCGGCATCATCCTCGGTGCCGCCTACATGCTCTATCTCTACCGCCGCGTCGCCTTCGGCGACCTGGTGCACGAGGATGTGAAGGCGATGCCTGACCTGTCGAAGCGCGAGATGGCGCTGCTCGCCCCGATCGCCGCCGTCGTGCTGTGGATGGGCGTCTATCCGGAAAGCTTCATGAAGCCGATGCGCGCCGACGTTCAACTGCTGCTCGAACGTATCGATCGCGCCAAGCCCGTCGGTGATTCGCGGCCCACGGCCGGCAAGCCCGCCGCCGCGCCTGTCCACGCCGCGCCTGCCGTTCATGGGGAGGCGCACTGATGGGCAACGACCTGATCCTGATCCTGCCCGAGATCGTGCTGACCATCGGCGCGCTCGTGCTGATGATCGTCGCCGCCTGGGGCGGCCAGGCCTCGACCCGCGCGGTCAGCTGGGTGTCGGTCGCGGTGCTCGCCGGCGCGACGATCGCGCTGTTCGGTCCGTCGTCGAGCGGCGCCAACGCGTTCGACGGCCTGTACCGCGCCGACGCCTTCGCCGCCTTCGCCAAGCTGCTGATCTATGCCGCCACCGCCGTGTGCATCCTGATCGCGCCCAACTTCTTCCAGCGCACCTCGGGCGAGGATCTGCGCCCCGAATATCCCGTCCTGATGCTGCTCAGCGCGGTCGGCATGGGCGTGATGGTGTCGGCCGGCGACATGCTGTCGCTCTACGTCGGCCTCGAGCTTCAGAGCCTGGCCGCCTATGTCCTCGCCAGCTTCATGCGCCGCGACACGCGCTCGGCGGAGGCGGGGCTGAAGTATTTCGTCCTCGGCGCGCTCGCCTCGGGCATCCTGCTTTACGGCATCTCGCTGGTCTACGGTTTCTCGGGTTCGACCAGTTTCGACGTGATCGCCGCGGCGTACGCCGGCGAGCGGTCCACCGGGCTGCTGATCGGGCTGGTGTTCGTCTTCGCCGGCCTGGCCTTCAAGATCGCCGCCGTGCCGTTCCACATGTGGACGCCCGACGTGTACGAAGGCGCGCCGACGCCGGTGACCACCTTCTTCGCCTCCGCGCCGAAGGTCGCCGCCGTCGCGATGGGCCTGCGCGTCGCGCTGGAGGCGATGGGCCCGGCGTCTTTCGACTGGCGCCAGATCGTGATCTTCGCCAGCCTTGCCTCGATCTGGTTCGGCGCGATCGCCGCGATCGGCCAGACCAGCATCAAGCGGCTGCTGGCCTATTCGTCGATCAACAACATCGGCTTCGCGCTGATCGGCCTTGCCGCCGCGACGCCGGATGGGACGGCGGCGGTGCTCAGCTACATGACGGTCTATATCGTCATGACGCTGGGCAGCTTCCTCGTCGTGCTCCAGATGCGCGGGGCCGACGGCCAGCCGGTCGAGACGATCTCCAGCCTGTCGGGCCTGTCGCGGACGCGGCCGGGCCTCGCGGCGGCGCTGGCGATGTTCATGTTCTCGCTCGCCGGCATCCCGCCCTTGCTCGGCTTCTGGCCGAAGCTCGCGGTGTTCTGGGCGGCGACCGATGCGGGCCTGTTCGCCTTTGCCGTCGCGGGGGCGGTCGGGTCGGTGGTCGGCGCCTTCTATTACCTCAAGGTCATCAAGACGATGTACTTCGATGCGCCGGCTCATGAACTGGTGAAGGGGCATGGCAGCGCAGTCGAATATGCGCTGATCGCGCTGGCGGCGCTGTTCGTCTCGCCGCTCGGCTATCTGCTCATCAAGCCGATGGCGCCGATGACCGCGGCGGCGGCGGGCGCGCTGTTCTGATCGACCTGCGCACCGTCACCGCGACGGGATCGACCAACGCCGACGTCCTCGCCCTGGCCGATGCCGGGGTTGGGGAGGGGCTGTGGCTCCGCGCCGAGGCACAGACCGCCGGGCGAGGGCGCCAGGGGCGGGCCTGGGTTTCGCGCACCGGCAATCTCTACGCCAGCACGCTCGTTCGCCTCCGCCCCGGCGATCCGCCCGCGCCGACGCTCGCGCTGGTCGCCGCCGTGGCGCTGGAGGAGGCGGTCTCCCTCCTGTGCCCCGGCGGGAATGGGCGCGCGGTGACGATCAAATGGCCCAACGACCTGCTGCTGGACGGCGCCAAGCTGGCCGGCATCCTGCTCGAACGCTCGGGCGATGCGGTGGTGGTCGGCTTCGGCGTCAACTGTGCCCACGCCCCCGACCTGCCCGATCGTGCCACCACCCATTTGAACGGCGCGGTCGATCCGGCGATCCTGGTCGAGACGCTGGCGGAGGTTTTCGCCCGCTGGGCCTCGCGCTGGCGGGCCGAGGGTATAGCCCCGGTCCGCGCCCGCTGGCAGGAGCGCGCCCATCCGCGCGGCGCCGCGCTCGTCGCGCGCCTCTCCGATGGCGAGGCCGTCGAGGGTTTGTTCGACGGCCTCGATGCCGACGGCGCGCTGCGGCTGCGCTTGGCGGACGGCGCGCGGCGTGTCATTCACGCCGCCGACGTGTTCCTGCTTTAGGAGGGCAAGATGCTGCTCGCGATCGATGCCGGAAACACCAACATCGTCTTCGCCCTGATGGACGGGCGGGAGGTGCGTGCGCGTTGGCGGATCGCCACCGATGCCCGCCGCACGGCCGATGAATATGTCGTCTGGCTCAGCCAGTTGCTCGCGCTCGAGGGGATCGACCGCGCCAGCGTGACGGGCGTCGTGATCGGCACGGTCGTCCCCCGCGCGCTGCACAATCTGCGGATGCTCGCGACCAAATATTTCGGCGGCGAGCCGATGATCGCGGGGGAGGGCGGCTGGCCCTTCCGGCTCGATGTCGAGGAACCGCAGAACCTCGGCGCGGATCGCGCGCTCAACGTCATCGCAGCGCATGCCGCGCACGGCGGCGACCTGATCGTCGTCGATTTCGGCACCGCCACCACCTTCGACCTGATCGACTATACCGGCGCCTACAAGGGCGGCATCATCGCGCCCGGCATCAACCTGTCGCTCGACGCGCTGGTGACGGCCGCGGCCAAGCTGCCGCGCATCGCGATCGAGGCGCCGAGCCAAAACCTGTCCGTCATCGGCCGCAACACGATCGACCAGATGCACATCGGCATCTTCTGGGGCTATGTCGCGATGATCGAGGGGCTGATCGCGCGGATGAAGGCCGAAGTCGGGCGCCCGGTGACGGTGATCGCCACCGGCGGCCTCGCCACATTGTTCGAGCGCCACACCGGTGCGTTCGACAGGATCGAGCATGATCTCACCCTTGTCGGGCTGGCGATGGAGTGGGAGCGTGCCCATATTCAGGGTGAACGTGCTCCGGCGTAGGCCGGAGCCCTGGAAATCCGCCGCGACGCTCGCGGCCAACGCCCCGGCCTTCGCCGGAGCACGACCTTTTAGGAACATAATGACCAAACCCACCAACGAATTGCTCTTCGTCGCGCTTGGCGGCTCGGGCGAGATCGGCATGAACGTCAACCTCTACGGGTGCGACGGCAAATGGCTGATGGTCGATTGCGGTGTTACCTTCGCCGATCCTGGTTATCCCGGCATCGACGTACTGTTGCCCGACATCAGTTTCATCGAGGATCGCCTCGACGACCTGGTCGGCATCGTCATCACCCACGGGCATGAGGATCATATCGGCGCACTGCCCTATCTCGCCGCCGATCTCGGCGTGCCCGTCTACGCCTCGCCCTTCACCGCCGGCCTGATCCGCGAGAAGTTCGACGAGGAAGGGATCACGAAGCAGGTCAAACTGCGCGTCGTGAAGGAGGACCAAAGCTTCAAGCTCGGGCCGTTCGGCATCAGCTACGTCCCGCTCGCCCACTCGATTCCCGAAGGCAACGCCATCCTGATCGAGACGAAATATGGCCGCATCCTGCACACCGGCGACTGGAAGATCGACGAATCGCCACTCCACCGTTCCGCCTCCACCGCGGAAGAACTGACTGCGGTCGGCGACAAGGGCATCTTCGCTCTGGTCTGCGATTCGACCAATGTCTTCAATCCCGAAGCGTCAGGCAGCGAGACCCAGGTGCGCGAGGGGCTGGACGAGGTGATCGCCGCCGCGAAGGGCCGCGTGCTCGTCACCACCTTCGCCTCCAACGCCGCGCGGCTCGCCACACTGGGCGAGGTGGCGAAGGATACCGGCCGCCAGCTGTGCCTCGCCGGCCGCTCGCTCGACCGCATCACCCGCGTCGCGAAGGCGACCGGCTATCTGAAGGACCTGCCCCCCGTCATCGACTGGGAGACGGCGATGCGCCTGCCGCGCAACCAGGTGCTGATCGTCGCCACCGGGGGCCAGGGCGAACCGCGCGCCGCGCTCGCCCGCGTGTCGGAAGGGACGCACCCGATCAAGCTCGATCGCGGCGATATGGTCGTCTTCTCGTCCAAGCAGATTCCCGGCAACGAACGTGCGATCGGCGACATTCAGAACCGGCTGGCGGCGATGGGGGTGGATATCGTCACCGATCGCCAGGCCTTCGTCCACGTCTCCGGCCATCCCGGCCGCCCCGAGCTTGCGCAGATGTACAAGTGGATCCGCCCCGAACTGGTGATGCCGGTCCATGGCGAGATGCGCCACCTGGCCGAACACGCCCGCTTCGCGATCGAACAGGGCGTACCCGGCGCGGTGATCCAGAAGGACGGCGACATCATTCGCCTCGCCCCCGGTACGCCGCAGAAGATCGGCGAGGCCCAGGTCGGCCGCCTCGCGGTGGACGGCGACGTCATCCTGCCCGCCGACGGCAGCACGATGAACGAGCGCCGCAAGATCGCGATGTACGGCCAGATCAGCGTCGCGGTCGCGCTCGGCAAGGCGGGCGGCCTGCTCGGCGAGCCGCAGGTCCGGCTTCAGGGCATTCCCGTCGAGGAGGACCGCGAACCCTTCATCGACGAGGCGATCGACGCCGCCGAGGAAGCCGTGCAGGGCAACCGCGCGGGCAAGGACCGCGACAAGCTGCGCGAGGCAATCCGCCTCGCCGTCCGCCGTGTCGCGACCCGCTGGACGGGCAAGAAACCGATCGTCGACGTCCTGCTGATCGAGGCCTGATCGAACTTCCGCTTCATCCGTGGCGCGCCGCGCGGGCGAACAGCGCGGCCGCGACCAGCCACAGCGCGGTCCAGATTCCGGTCGTGCCGATCACGTCGCGCGGCCAGCCGAACCCGTCCGTGCCCAGCGTGAACGCCAGCGCTATGCCGCCCGCCATAGCCTGGCCCAGGCCTGCGCCGATCATCGCGATCGCCATGCCGCGCGCGCGGAAATGCGCGACGATCGCCCCGCCGATCGCGATCGCCAGCACGCCGGCGTACATCCAGTTGGCCGGATTATTCTCGCTGCCGATCATGCCGACCGCCAGGTTCACCCAGATCAATGTGAACCCTGCCAGCGCCGCCAGCACGGCGCCCGCGCGATAGGCGCCGCTGGCCGATCGCCGCACCAGGAACTCGATCGCCCCGCCGACCGTCGCCAGCATCGTGCCCATCACCACGAAGTCGGACAGCGTCCAGTTCACTTCCGCGGTGAACTGCATCGCGACGAAGGGCAGGGCGAGCATTCCCGCCGCAAGCGACCACCCGACCACCCGCCATATGTTGCGTGGCACCGCGCCGCCGCTCGTCATCTCGTTCATTTCGTTCATGCTCCTGCCTGATTGCGACGACGGGCATAGCCGTGACGTGGGTGAGCGGCATGAGCCGGTCGTGAGCATGTCCTGAAAAGCCTACCCTTTCGCCATCGGGGCGCCGCCGCTAAGCCGGGCCCATGGAATTCACTTCGGCGCTTGCGATCTACGTCCTGTTCTGGGCGTTTTCGGTGTTCCTGGTGCTGCCGTTCGGCGTGCGCACCACCGACGAGGCGGGCGGCGATCGCGTCGCCGGCCAGGCCGAAAGCGCACCGCATGAGTTCAGCCTCGGTCGTACCGCGCTACGTGTCACCATCGTCGCGACGATCCTGTTCGGGCTTTACTACGCCAACTATGTCCAGGGCTGGATCACGCCCGAGATGCTCGACTGGACGCGATAGGAAATTTCTTCTGTTCCGCCCTTGTTCTCATGGAACGGATCGAGTACATGGGCTCTATCAAGCGTTGAACCGGGCGTGGTGATGCCCTAGCGACGGAGCTCGACGAACATGGCAGCCAATCTGAAGGTCATCGACAGCAACATGGCAATGAATTCCGATCGTCAGAAGGCGCTGGACGCCGCGCTCGCGCAGATCGACCGCGCGTTCGGCAAGGGTTCGGCGATGAAGCTGGGCCAGAAGGAAGCGATGCAGGTCGAGACGATCTCGACCGGGTCGCTGGGGCTCGACATCGCGCTCGGCGTCGGCGGGCTGCCGCGCGGTCGCGTGATCGAGGTCTATGGGCCGGAATCGTCGGGCAAGACCACGCTGGCGCTGCACGTGCTGGCCGAGGCGCAGAAGGGCGGCGGGACCGTCGCCTTCGTCGATGCCGAACACGCGCTCGACCCGGTCTACGCCAGAAAGCTGGGCGTCAACATCGACGAGCTGATCGTGTCGCAGCCCGATACCGGCGAACAGGCGCTGGAGATCGTCGACACCCTCGTCCGCTCGAATGCGATCGACGTGCTGGTGGTCGATTCGGTCGCCGCGCTGGTGCCCCGTGCGGAGATCGAGGGCGAGATGGGCGACAGCCACGTCGGCCTTCAGGCCCGCCTCATGTCGCAGTCGCTGCGCAAGCTGACCGGCTCGATCAGCCGTTCGCGCTGCATGGTGATCTTCATCAACCAGCTGCGCATGAAGATCGGCGTGATGTACGGCAATCCGGAGACGACGACCGGCGGCAATGCGCTGAAATTCTACGCCTCGGTCCGCCTCGACATCCGCCGCACCGGCCAGATCAAGGACCGCGAGGACATCATCGGCAACACCACCCGCGTCAAGGTGGTGAAGAACAAGGTCGCGCCGCCGTTCAAGCAGGTCGAATTCGACATCATGTACGGCGAAGGCATCTCGAAGATCGGCGAGATCCTCGATCTCGGGGTCAAGGCCGGGCTGGTCGAGAAGGCCGGCGCCTGGTTCAGCTATGACAGCATCCGCATCGGCCAGGGGCGCGAGAACGCCAAGACCTTCCTCAAGGAGAACCCCGAACTGATGGAGCGCCTGGAAAAGGCGATCCGCCAGCGGACGGAGAAGGTCGCCGAGGAAATGATGACCGGCCCCGATGCCGAGGACGATCTCTGACCGTCTACCCCCTTCGCGGCGGCATGCCCTGCGCAAGGCCCCCGTCGCACGCTCCCGGAAAGGCCCGTCGTCCCCGACGGGCCTTTTCGCGCGTTCGAGGCTGTCCGGATCGCATGGGCTGGGCGCGGAACGCGGCGCGCTGGCGGTGTTCTCCGCTCATCGCCTGCATCCTGCCTCGCGAACCGGTCGAGCACTACCGGCAGCATGTGCTGGACGTCGCGCCAGATCCGTTCCGGTCGTTCTGAGCCTGTCGAAGGGGTGTCCTTCCTTGCCGTCATGGTCTGGAGCTGCGAACCGAAGATCGCGGCTCGATGGACTCGGCAAGAACGGTAAGAGGATGATCCCCATTTCCTGCCGCCTGTTCGATACCCCGCCACAACCCTCAACTTTCTCAACTTACGGGACTACGAGATGACGCAAGCGAACGACTGGATCGGCACCGTTGGTGATGCCTGGGCGGCGGAATGGCGCCGTACCGATCGCAGTTTCATCCACCTCGCGCCGCGTCTCGACGCCGCGATCCTCGCCGCCGCGCCGGCTGGCGGGTTTCGCGCGCTCGATATCGGTTGTGGGGCGGGGGGTACCAGCCTTGCCCTCGCCGCCGAGCGCTCCGATGCCGAGATCGTCGGTATCGACCTGTCGGACGGCCTGATCGCGGTGGCGCGCGAGCGATCCGCCGAAATCGCGGCGAGCCGCTCGGCCGGCCTGACGTTCCTGACCGGCGACGTCGCGGCGCACGCTGCTACCCACGGTCCGTTCGATCTGTTGTACTCGCGCCACGGCGTGATGTTCTTTCCCGATCCCGTAGCCGCCTTTGCCGCGCTTCACGCCGCGGCGGCGCCCGATGCGGCCCTTGTCTTCTCCTGCTTCGCCGACTGGTCCGCCAACGCCTTCGCCGCCGCGCTAGCCGAGGTGACCGGCGCCGGTCCGCCGCCACCCGGACCGGGGCCGTTCGCTTTCGCCGATCCGGCCCGCGTCGCCGTGATCCTGGCCGAGGCAGGCTGGCGCGACGCCACGCCTGTCCGCGTCGATTTCGCCTATCGGGCCGGCGCCGGCGACGATCCGGTCGGCGACGCCCTGTCGTTCTTCCAGCGCATCGGCCCCGTAGCCGCCGCGCTGCGCGCCATGCCGGCCGACGCGCACCCGGCCGCTGTCGCTCGCCTGCGCGAGGTCATCGAACACCACCATGGCGGCGGCGCCGTCGATTTTGCGGCTTCTGCGTGGATCTGGTCGGCGAGGGCCTGACGCCTTGCGCAAACCGTTGATGGCCCGGCCGATGCAGTTCCCGCTATCGGGCTTGGCGCGGATCGCCGTCGTCGATACACCCTCGCGATGCTTCGCACCTCCCTCGCGGCGCTCGCCGCTTCCGTCGCGCTTCTCTCGATGACCGCTCCCGCCCACGCCGAAGACCTGACGCTCGGTCGCATCTTCGCCAGCCCCGATCTGGCCGGTGAACAGCCGCGCGCGCTACGCCTGTCGCCCGACGGCCGCCTGCTCACCTCGCTGCGCCCGCGCGCCGAGGAAAAGGACCGGTTCGATCTCTGGGCCATGGACACCGCCACCGGCCAGTGGCGCATGCTGGTCGACAGCAAGAAGGTCGGCACCGGCGCCGAACTGTCGGAGGCGGAGAAGATGCAGCGCGAGCGCGCCCGCATCGGCAGCCAGCGGGGCATCGTCGCCTATCAATGGTCGTCGGACGGCAAGTCCATCCTCGTGCCGCTGGACGGCGATCTCTACCTCGCCACGCTCGACGGCAAGGTGACGCGGCTGACCGACACGCCCGAGGGCGAGCTTAACCCGATGGTCAGCACGCGCGGCCGCTATCTCAGCTTCGTGCGCAACCAGAACCTCCACGTCGCCGACCTGAATGGCGGCGCGGCACGCTCGATCACCCCGGACGGCGCAGGCACCGTCTATTGGGGCGAGGCCGAATTCGTCGCGCAGGAGGAAATGGACCGCACCACCGGATACTGGTGGTCACCCGACGAGAGCCGCATTGCCGTGCAACGCTTCGACGAGGCACCGGTGGGCATCGTCACCCGCGCCGCGATCGGTGCGGAAGGGACGCGCGTGTTCGAACAACGCTATCCCGCCGCCGGCACGCCCAACGTGCTGATCGACCTGTTCGTCATGAGCCCTGACGGGTCGGGCAGCGTGAAGGTCGATCTGGGCACGGATCGCGACATCTATCTCGCCCGCGTGCGCTGGGCGCCCGACGGCAAGACCCTGTACGTCCAGCGCCAGAATCGCGCGCAGACGGTGCTGGACGTGCTGGCGATCGATCCCGCCACCGGCGCGTCCAAAGTGCTGTTCACCGAAAAGGCGGGCCCGAAGAGCTGGATCAACCTGTCCAACGTCTTCACCCCGATGAAGGACGGCAGCATCCTGTGGTGGTCCGAACGCGACGGCCACGGCCACCTCTATCGCTTCGCCGGCGGCAAGATGACGCAGCTGACCAGGGGTGACTGGGAAGTCGCCGGGGTGAACGGGGTCGATCAGGCGGCCGGCAAGGTCTTCTTCAATGGCAACAAGGACGGCGTGCTCGAGCGTCACGTCTATGCGCTCGACCTGAAGAGCCTGGCGGTGACCCGCCTCACCGAGGCCGGCTGGTGGAACAACGCCACCGCCGACGACGGGGCAAAGCGCTTCATCGTCACCCGCTCCAACCCCGGCCAGCCGCCGCAGACCTATCTCGCCGACGCGAGCGGCAAGCGCACCGCGTGGATCAACGAGAATGCGATCGCGGCCGGCCACCCCTATCACCGCTACCTCGACAGCCACGCCACCCCGCGCTTCGGCCAGCTGACGACCAAGGACGGCGCCACGCTGCACTGGGAAATGCTCACGCCGAAGCTGGAGGCGGGCAAGAAATACCCCGTGTTCTTCGAACATTACGGCGGCCCGCACAACCAGAGCGTCAGCCGAAACTGGGGCGCGCCGCTCCACCAATATCTGGTCGATCGCGGCTATATCGTCTTCATCCTCGACAATCGCGGATCGGCCAATCGCGGCAAGGCGTTCGAGGACACCATCTACCGCGCGATGGGCGGGATCGAGGTGCGCGACCAGCTGGCCGGCGCCGACTATCTGAAGGGCCTCGATTACGTCGATCCGAAGCGGATCGCGACCTATGGCTGGTCCTACGGCGGCTACATGACGCTGAAGATGCTCCAGGCCAATCCCGGCGTCTATGCGGCGGGCATCGCGGGCGCGCCGGTGACGAAGTGGGAGCTTTACGACACCCATTACACCGAACGCTACATGGGCACGGACCCCAGGGGGCGCGACGCGAAGGCCTATGCCGCGGCCAACACGATCGACGACGCGGCGAAGATCAAGGATCCGCTGCTCATCATCCACGGCATGGCCGACGATAACGTCGTGCTCGACAACACGACGGCGATGGCGGCGAAGCTGCAGGCGACCAACACCCCGTTCGAGATGATGCTCTATCCGGGCAAGACCCATGCGATCCGCGACATCCACGTCTGGACGACGATCCTGGATTTCCTCGATAGGCATGTCGGGGCCGCCCCCAAGTAGCGCTTGGCTTGTGCACTGCGGCAAGTCGGCGTAACGCCGCGCCCGCAAGCAGCGGAGGCAGTGATGGGCTATCGGATCGTAGTCGCAGGGGCGACGGGCAATGTCGGGCGCGAGGTTCTCGCGATCCTGGCCGAGCGCGAGTTTCCGGCTGACGAGATCGCCGTGCTCGCCTCCGCGCGCAGCCAGGGTGACGAGGTCGATTTCGGCGATACCGGCCGCAAGCTGAAGATCCAGAACATCGAGCATTTCGATCCGGCCGGCTGGGACATGGCGATCTTCGCGATCGGCAGCGACGCGACGAAGGTCCACGCCCCCCGCTTCGCCGCGGCCGGCTGCACGGTGATCGACAATTCGTCGCTCTACCGGATGGACCCGGACGTGCCGCTGATCGTGCCGGAAGTGAACCCGGAGGCGATCGACGGCTACAAGGCGCGCAACATCATCGCCAACCCCAATTGCTCGACCGCGCAGATGGTCGTCGCGCTCAAGCCGATCCACGACGCCGCGACCATCACTCGCGTCGTCGTCGCGACCTACCAGTCGGTGTCCGGCGCGGGCAAGGCGGGCATGGACGAACTGTTCGAGCAGAGCCGCAACATCTTCGTCGGTGACAGCGCGGAGCCGAAGAAGTTCACCAAGCAGATCGCCTTCAACGTGATCCCCCACATCGACAGCTTCCTGGACGACGGATCGACCAAGGAAGAATGGAAGATGGTGGTCGAGACCAAGAAGATCCTGGGTCCGAAGGTGAAGGTGGTCGCCACCTGCGTGCGCGTGCCGGTCTTCGTCGGCCATTCGGAAGCGATCACGGTCGAGATGGAGCGCGAACTGTCCGCCGCCGACGCGCAGAAGATCCTGCGCGAGGCGCCCGGCGTGATGCTGGTCGACAAGCGCGAGGACGGCGGATACGTGACGCCGGTCGAGTGCGTCGGCGACTATGCCACCTTCGTCAGCCGCGTCCGCGAGGACTCGACCGTCGAGAACGGCCTGGCCCTGTGGTGCGTCAGTGACAACCTACGCAAGGGGGCGGCGCTCAACGCCGTGCAGATCGCCGAACTGCTCGGGCGCCGGCACCTCAAGAAGGCGGGTTGAGGCGCGTTGCGGTGATGATAGCATGATGCTATCGTAGACGTATGGGCCAGATGCTGATCCGCAACCTGGACGAGGTGACGCTGGCGCGACTGAAGGTTGCCGCACGCGCGCGCAAGACCTCGGCTGAGGCTCTGGCTCGTGAAGCCGTCGCTCGCACGGTCCAGCTTACCGCCGAGGAGAAGCTCGAACTCGTGCGCCAGATGCAGGCGGTCACCGAACGGGCAAAAGTCCCCGGTGTGCGCCAAACGCCCGTCGTCGATCTGATACGCGAAGACCGTGACCGGTGATCGTCGATGCGTCGGTGGCGCTGAAGTGGCTGGTGGTCGAGGATGACACGGATTCGGCGTTGCAGCTCCTCGACCAGACGGACTTGATTGCCCCGACGCTGATCCACGCCGAAGTGGCGAACGCGATCTGGAAGAAGCGGCGTCTGGGCGAACTGGACGAAGACGGCGAACTTGCCGGCCTGCCGCTGCGGCTGGCTGTAATACTGCAGACGATCGACGAAACGCCGTTCATGTCGCGCGCGCTCGACATCGCGATGACCATTGCCCACCCGGTGTATGACTGCGTGTATCTCGCGGTAGCGGAAGGGGTGGATCGAACGCTGGTGACGGCGGATCGCCGCTTCGTGACTAAGCTCGCCCGGCACGTTCTGCGCGACCGTGTCACGCTGCTCGGCGCCTGAACTGGTCCTGATGGCGCTGATCCGGCGGTGGAAGACTCCTTTCTCGTCATCACCCTCAAATGGTTCGCCACTGCCGCGACGACCGTCGCCGCGCTGATCGTCGCGCTCGATATCGGGCGGCGGTGGACGGGCTGGGGTTTCGTCATCTTCACGATCGGATCGGTCGCCTGGGTGGCGGGAGCGGTGCTGGCGGTGGACTGGGCGCTGACGACGACCAATGCGGTGCTGTTCGCGATCAATATCTTCGGCGTCTATCGCTACTTGATCCGCAAGAAGCATGTCTGACGCGGCGCTCTGGCCGCTCGCGCTCGGCGTGCTCGGGGCGGTGTTCGGCAGCTTCATCGCAACCGTTACCTTGCGCTGGCCGCACTCCGCATTCGCCGGGCGATCGCACTGCGATGGCTGCGGCCGTGTTTTGCATGGCCTCGAACTCGTTCCGATCGTCAGCTGGGTCGTGTTGCGGGGGCGGTGCCGGACCTGCGACGGACGCGTCGCGGCGATCCATCCGGCTGTCGAATTGCTTGGCGCGGGGATCGGGATCGCGGCAGGCGTCGTTTTGCCGGACCTTGCCGGGGCCGCCGGCGCCATTTTCGGCTGGCTGCTCCTCGCGGCGGGCACGATCGATTTCCGTACTTTTCGCCTGCCCGACCCGCTGACGATGACGATCGCGGTCGGCGGGCTTGCCGCGGGCGGGGTCGGCCTGTCGCCGACGCTGGTCGAGCGGGCGTGGGGTGGACTCGCCGGCTTCGCGGCCTTGTGGGTGGTGGCTGCCGGCTACCGTCTGCTGCGCGGGCGTGAGGGGCTGGGCGGCGGTGATCCCAGGCTGTTTGGCGCGATCGGGCTGTGGCTCGGCTGGCGCGCGCTGCCGGAGGTGCTGCTGATCGCCAGCCTTGCCGGCCTGGCGGTCGCCGTCCTGCTGCGCATGCGCCGTACCGCGCGCTTCCCGTTTGGCACCGTCCTCGCGCCCGCCGCCTTCGCGGTGTGGCTCTTGCAAAATTGGACAATGCCGTAGACGCTTGCCCTGTTTGGACGATGGGGCGCGACAGGGCATGAATACAACCCGGTTGCCCGACATTTCGTCAACTTCGAGGGGCGTGGCGTGACCGATCTTTCGACGACCCTTACGGCCCAGCGCACCGCCTTCATGGCCGAACTGCCGGTATCGACCGCCACGCGCCGTGACCGGCTGAAACGTGCGATCGCGCTGGTCCGCGACAATGCCGACGCCTTTTGCGACGCGCTCAGCGACGATTTCGGCCACCGCAGCCGCGACCAGTCGATGGTGACGGATATCGCCGCCTCGGTCGGTCCGCTGTCTCATGCGCTCAAGCATCTCGATCGTTGGATGCGGCGCGAGCGGCGGCCGGTGCAGTTCCCGCTCGGCCTGCTCGGCGCGCGGGCGTGGATCGACTGGCAGCCCAAGGGGGTGGTCGGGGTGATCGCGCCGTGGAATTTCCCGGTCAATCTGGTGATGTCGCCGCTCGCGGGCGTACTTGCGGCGGGCAACCGCGCGATGGTGAAGACCAGCGAGTTCACGCCCGCCACCGCCGCGCTGTTCGAGGATCTCTGCCCGCGCTATTTCGCCGCGGAGGAACTGGCGTTCGTATCGGGCGGCGCCGAGGTGGGACAGGCGTTCGCCGCGCTGCCGTTCGATCACCTGATCTTCACCGGGGCGACCGGCATCGGGCGCCACATTCTTCACGCCGCCGCAGACAATCTCACGCCGGTCACGCTGGAGCTAGGTGGCAAGTCACCAGTGATCGTCGGGCGCAGCGCCGACGTGGGCCGCGCCAGCGAGCGGATCGCGCTCGGCAAGATGCTCAACGCCGGCCAGATCTGCCTCGCGCCCGATTACCTGCTGGTCCCCGCCGATCGTGAGCAGGCGGTGGTCGACGGGTTGAAGGCGGCGGCATCGGCGATGTACCCGACGCTGCTCGCCAACCCGGACTATACGGCGATCATCAACGACCGGCATCATCAGCGTCTGGCGGCGTGGATCGACGACGCGCGGGCGAAGGGCGCGACGATCGATGTGGTAAATCCGGCCAGCGAGGATTTCGCCGCGTCGAACAGCCGCAAGATGCCGCTCCACATCATCCGCGACGCCACCGACGAGATGATTGTGATGCAGGAGGAAATCTTCGGACCCGTCCTGCCCATCCGCCGCTATGGCGCGATCGACGACGCGATCGCCGAGGTGAACCGGCGCGACCGCCCGCTCGGCCTCTATTATTTCGGCGGCGATGCGGGCGAGCGGCAGCGGGTACTCGATCGCACGATATCGGGCGGGGTCACGCTCGACGATGTCGTCTTCCACGTCTCGATGGAGGACTTGCCCTTTGGCGGTATCGGCCCTTCGGGAATGGGGGCGTACCACGGCGTCGAGGGCTTCCGTACCTTCAGCCACGGCAAGGCGGTGTTCAAACAGTCGCCGCTCGACGTCGCGAAGCTGGCTGGCCTCAAGCCGCCCTACGGCAAGGCGCTGAAACGAACGATCGCTCAGCAGATGAAGCGCTAGGGTCAGGACCCTTAGGGCAGCCGCGCCTTGGGAAAGCCCGACCATACCTGGTCGTAATCCTCGTCGAGCGCGCTGGTCGCAAGCGCATGATCGGTGCAGCGGAAGACCCAGCGGCTCTCGATCATGAAGGCCATGGTGCCGTCGATCTTGTGCGGTTTCAGCTCCGCCTCGCTCGCGCCCTTCCAGCTCGCGACATCGGGGCCATGCCCGCTCATCTGGTTGTGCAGCGACAGCGCGCCGGGACGGAAGCCGTCGGCCTTGGCGTCATATTCGCCGTGGATCAGCCCCATGCACTCGCTCATCGTATTGCGGTGGAACCATGGCGGGCGGAACGTATCCTCTGCGACCATCCAGCGCGGCGGGAAGATGACGAAATCGACGTTGGCGGTGCCCGGCACGTCGCTGGGCGAGGTCAGCACGGTAAAGATGGAAGGGTCGGGGTGGTCGAAGCTCACCGTCCCGATCGTGTTGAACCGCGCGAGATCATAGCGGCACGGCGCGTAGTTGCCATGCCACGCGACGACGTCGAGCGGCGAGCGACCGAGGTCGGTCGTCCAAAGCCGCCCGAGGAACTTCTGGACGAGCTGATGATCGCCCTCGACATCCTCGAACCAGGCCACCGGAGTCTCGAAATCGCGCGGGTTGGCGAGGCCGTTGGCGCCGATCGGCCCAAGATCGGGCAGACGGAACGCCGCGCCGTGGTTTTCCGCGACATAACCGCGGGCGGCTCCCTCCGGCAGCTCCACGCGGAACCGTACGCCGCGCGGGATCAGCGCGATCTGCCCCGGCGCGACGTCGATGCGGCCCATCTCGGTCAGCAGGCGCAGCGCACCTTTCTCCGGCAGAATCAGCAACTCGCTGTCGGCGGAGACGAAGGCGCGGTCCACCATGTCCCGACCAGCGTGGTAGAGATGCATCGCCACGCCAGTCTGTGCCTCCGCGCCGGCTCCGGCGACCAGCATCGTCGTCAGGCTGTCGAGCCAGTCGGCGTCGGCCGCTTCGTCGAGGGGGCGCCAGCGCAGCCGGTTGGGAGCGAGCGGAGCGTCTGATGCGCTGCGGGTGAATAGCGGTGCGCCTTCATAGGGGGTGAAGGCGGGATGCGCGGCCGACGGGCGCAGCCGGTACAGCCACGACCGCCGGTTCTCGTGCCGCGGCGCGGTGAAGGCGGTGCCGGAAAGCTGCTCGCCATAGAGGCCGAACGCCGGCCTCTGCGGCGAGTTGCGACCGACGGGGAGGGCGCCGGGTACGGCTTCCGTGGCGAAATGATTGCCGAAGCCGGTCATGTAGTCGGTCATCAAACCACCTAAAACTTTCGTCGAAACTGCACACGCTTCGAGCCGTCGACCAGAAACGTCTCGTAAGGCGTGTGACGCATGGCGGATCGGACAGGCCCTATCCCATCGACTACGTTGGCCCAATATTGCGGGCGGTTGGCGCTGGGAGGGAGCTTTTCTCCGATCAGAGCTTCGATTTTATGAAATGACAGATCGAACTCTCGCAGCGTCTGCGCTCGGCAATATTCTGCCAACGGCTCGAACTTTGCCACACTGCTCCTCCCTATGCTGGCTCAACTGCTCCAGGCACGACGCCGCGACGAATCTGGTCGAGTTCGATGCTCTCGAACAGCGCCTTGAAATTCCCTTCGCCGAAGCCGTCGTTGCCCTTGCGCTGGATGATCTCGAAGAAGATTGGGCCGACCATGTTCTCGGTGAAGATCTGGAGCAGCAGGCCGCCGCCCGTCTCCGGCGCGCCGTCGATCAGGATGTCGCGCTTGCGCATCTCCGCCACGTCGTGGCCGTGGCCTGGCAGGCGCTTGTCGATCAGGTCGAAATAGGTCTGCGGCGTCGTCTGGAATTTGACGCCGTTGGCACGCAGCCTGTCGACGGTCGCGAAGATATCGTCGGTCGCCAGCGCCAGATGCTGGATGCCCTCGCCCTTATAGTCCTTGATGAACTCCTCGATCTGCGAATGCTCGTCCTGGCTTTCGTTCAGCGGGATGCGGATCTTGTCGTCGGGCGCGGTCATCGCCTTGGAGAACAGGCCGGTCGCCTGGCCCTCGATGTCGAAATAGCGGATCTGGCGGAAGTTGAAGATGCGTTCGTAATAATCCGCCCAGTAATCCATCCGGCCACGCTTCAGATTGTGGGTCAGGTGGTCGAGCGTGTGGAGGCCGACGCTATTGTCGTCGAGGCCGTTGCCGGTCGGAACGAAATCGGTGTCGTAGATCGTCGCATCGCCCCAGGTATCGACCAGATAGAGGTTGGCGCCGCCGATCCCCTCGATCGCCGGAATGTCGAGTTCGCCGGGGCCGTGCTGGCCCTTCACAGGCTCCGCGCCGCGATCGACCGCCAGCTTCACCGCGGCTGCGCCGTCCGCCACGCGGAACGCCATCGCATTGGCACTGGGACCATGGGCGTTGCGGAAGCCCGCGACCTGGCCGGCATTGTCCATGTTCAGCAGGAAGTTGATGTCGCCCTGCGCATAACGGCGCACATTCTTGGTCTTGTGCGTGGCGACGTGGGTGAAGCCGAGCTTTTCGAACAGGCCCGCCAGCGCTTCGGGATCGGGCGAGGTGAATTCGACGAACTCGAATCCATCGAGACCCATCGGATTTTCAGGCTTGGCGGTCGTGTCGGTCATGTCACCCTCGCGGAAATGGTTTCATCTGTTACTACATCGTCCCGCGGCTTCCGTCAAAGCCTTGCCCGCCGCGTCCGGGTGTCGCACAGTCGCGCCGTGCCAAAGCCGCTCAAGCTCGACGATTTCCTGCCGTATCGGCTGTCGATCGCGTCCAACCGTGTGTCGGACGCCGTCGCTGGCAGCTACCGTGCGCTGTTCGGCCTGCGTATCCCGGAATGGCGGCTCGTCGCGGTGCTCGCCGAGAGCGAGGGGATGACCCAGCAGGCGCTCGGGCGACAGACGCGCATGGACAAGGTGACGGTCAGCCGCGCCGCCATCGCACTCGCCGATCGCGGGCTGGTGGTTCGTGCGCCCAATCCGGGCGATCAGCGATCGCACCTGCTGGCGCTGAGCGATGCGGGGCGCGCGCTCTATGCGGATGTCGCGCCCAAGGCGCTGGAAATGGAGGCGCGCATCTTCGATCAGCTTGACGCCGGCGAACTTGCCGCGCTCCGCTCGATGCTGGCGCGGATCGAGGTGGCGGTCGATCATCTCGCGGCTGACGAACCATCCCGTTGATCTCAAAGAAATTTACCGCCTGCCGGACCCAATCTCGAAATCGGTCGTTACGGTGCTTCAATGGGTATGCGCGTCCGGGCGCCGGGGTGGAGTGATTTACGGGGTGACGAGGGGCTGGGCGACCACAATTACATTGCTGGCAGGCGCGGCCCTGGTTCCGCTGTCAGCGGCCGCGCAGATGAGTCAGCCCAAGCCGGGGCAGGGCGCGCCGTCGCGCCTGCCGACGCCCCAACCGGTGGCCGAGCCGGATGCGTCGGAGACTCTGATCGTCCCTGATGCGGAATTCGAAAAACAGGTTCCGCGACTGAGCGACGATCCCGATGCGCCGCTCGAATCGATCGAGGATTTCCAGACTCCGCCACCAGCAGCGACCACGTCCGCCGAACCCGCCCGGACGCTTCCACAGGCAGACCCGGCGGCGCAGGACAGCGAACTCGCCCAGCCGCTGCCGCCGCTTGCCGGCTTTGACGCGGCACCGGTGCAGATCGCTGGCGTTGACGACGCGCCGGCCGCCGAAATCCGATATCAAACGCTGGTCGAGGGCCTCGGCGCGATCGGGCTTGAAGGGCGGTTCAACGCTCTGTCGGCGCTGAAGGACGATCGCGACGCGCCCAATGCCGCAGTGATCGCCGCCCGCGCCAAGGAGGATGAGGCGCTGGCGGTCCGGCTGATGCACGCAATCGGCTATTACGACGCCACCGCATCGTCGGCGATTGAGCAACTGCCCGATCAGGGCGGCGTTCGCGTCACGCTGACCGCGATACCCGGGGCGATCTACAATCTGGGCGCGATCATCGTGAAGGCTGATCCCACCGTCCCGATTGGACTGATCGAGCGCGAACTGGCGCTCGCGCTGGGTCAGCCGATCGATGCCGAGCGCGTTCAGGGCGCGGAGGCCAATGTCGCGCTGAGACTGCCGCAGCAGGGCTATCCCTTCGCCGAGGTCGGCCAACGCGACATCCTGCTCGACGAGGTGACGCATGTGGGGGACTACACGCTGCCGGTAACGATCGGTCCGCGCGGCAGCTTCGGCCGCATCGTGACCCAGGGCGATCCGGTGTTCGAGCCGCTCCATATCGAGCGTCTGCGTCGATACAAGGAAGGCGAGTTGTACGACGCGCGCATGGTCGACGATCTGCGCCAGGCGCTGGTCGCGACAAGCCTGTTCTCATCCGCCGGCGTCGAGCCGCAGCGGACCGGGCGGCCCGGCCCCGATGGCACCGAGCAGGTCGATCTGCTCGTCACCCAGAACAAGGGGCCGCATCGTACGCTCGCGGGCCAGCTCGGCTACGGCACGGGGCAAGGGTTCACGATCGAAGGCAGCTGGACGCACCGCAACCTGTTTCCGCCCGAAGGCGCGCTGATCGTGTCGGGCATCGCGGGTACGCAGCAGCAGGGGCTTGGCGTCACCTTCCGCCGATCGAACGCCGGGCGGCGCGACCGCACCGTCACCGCGATCGCCTCCGCCAACCGGCAGAATTACGAAGCGTACGAAGCGTTCACCGGCACGCTTTCAGGCCGGATCAGCTATGATTCGACGCCGATCTGGCAAAAGCGCTGGACCTATTTCTACGGGTTCGAGCTGGTCGGCACCAACGAGGACGTGTTCGACTTCGCGCTCAACGATCGCGTGCGGCGGACCTACGGCATCGCCGCCTTTCCCGCCTTCCTCGGCTACGACACGTCGGATGACCTGCTGAACCCGACCCGCGGATTCCGCGTCAAGCTGAACCTCAGCCCCGAGGCATCGGTCAATCGCGGCACGCGGCCCTATGCCCGCACCATGCTGGAGGGCACCGCTTACTATCCCGTCGGCGGCAACATCGTGATAGCGGGCCGGGCGCGTGTCGGATCGATCGCGGGCATCGGGCGCGACGAACTGGCGCCGTCGCGGCGCTTTTACAGTGGTGGCGGTGGATCGGTTCGCGGCTTCGGGTTCCAGCAACTCGGCCCCAGGACCGAGGAGCCCAATCCGAAATATGATCCGGACGAGCCGGACAAGGAGCCGCTGACCATCTTTCGCCCGCTCGGTGGCCGCAGTTTCAATGAGTTCGCGCTGGAGGCCCGTTACCGTTTCGGCAACTTCGGCATCGTCCCGTTCGTCGATGCGGGGCAAGTGTACGACACCGCGCTGCCCAAGGGCTCCGATATCCGGTTCGGCGCGGGCATCGGCGGGCGGTTCTACACCAACTTCGGCCCGATGCGCGTCGATGTGGCGACGCCGATCAACCGCAAGCAGGGCGAATCGAAGATCGCGGTCTACATCTCGATCGGGCAGGCGTTCTGATGGCGGAGGACGAGGCCATCGTCGTGCGCCGCCCGATGTGGCAGACGGTGGCGAAATGGGCGGGCATCGCGATCGCGGGGCTGGTCCTGCTCGCGATCCTGCTCGTCTTCGCCATTGATACCCAGCCGGGGCGGCGCTTCGTCGCCGATCGCCTTGCCGGCTATACGATGGAGAACGGCATCAACATCCGCGTCGGTCGCATCGAGGGATCGATCTATGGCGACATGACGCTGCGCGACGTGCGAGTACACGATCAGCGCGGCACGTTCCTGACCTCTCCCGAACTGCGCGTCGACTGGCGACCGTTCGCGTTCGCGCGCAACCATATCGACGTGCGCACGCTTTCCAGCCCGCTGGTCCGCATGGACAGGCTGCCGGAGCTGAAGCCCGTCCCGAGCGATCCCGACGCGCCGATGCTGCCCGATCTCGACATCGACGTGGGCCGTTTCGCGATCGATCGGATAGAGCTCGGCCCGGCGGTGAGCGGCGAGCGCCGGCTTGCGCGGGTGAACGGCACCGCGCATATCGCCGACCGGCGTGCGCAGGTGATGCTCGACGGCGCGACGCTGGCCGCGCCGGGCATTGCCGGCGGCGACCGGATCGCGCTGAAGCTGGACGCGGTGCCCGACGACGACAAGTTCGACCTCGACCTGCGGCTCGACGCACCGGCGAATGGGCTGATCGCAGGCATGGCCTCGCTGAAGGCGCCACTGGCGATGCAGGTCGGCGGGCGTGGAAGCTGGCAGGCATGGTCCGGCCGCGCGCAGGCGACGCTGGGCGGCCAGGGCCTCGCCGATCTCGGCATCACCGGTCGCGACGGGCGGTTTGAGGTGAGGGGGACGACTCGGCCGGGACTGTACTTGGAGGGACCGGTTGAGCGGCTGACCACGCCGCTGCTGAATGTCGCGATCGACGCCGCGCTGGCCGGACGTCTCGCCGATGTGAAATTCAACCTGAAATCGGATGCGCTGCAAGTGACCGGCGACGGCAAAGTCGATTTCGCCCGCAGTCGTTTCGGCGGCTTCCGGGCCGAGGCTATGCTGCTGACGCCGGGCGCGATCGCACCGAACCTCAACGGCCGATCAGTACGAGCCACGGTCGCGCTCGACGGACCGTTCGCGACGCCGGTGGTCGATTACAAGGTCCAGGCGGCGGCCCTCGGCTTTGGCGAGACGGTGGTCGAAGGGCTGTACGCCGAAGGGCGCGCGCGGATCGATGCGGATCGCATCATGGTGCCAATCGCCGCGCGCGCCGCGCGGGTGAGCGGGCTCAACGCCGCGGCCGGCGGCCTGCTGACCAATGTTGCGATCAACGGTGATCTGGCGATCAACAACGGCACCGAAATCCTGTCGGACAATCTGCGCATCCGGTCCGATCGCATCGACGCCACCGCGATCATCGCCGCCAACATGGCGACCGGCCGCTATGCCGGCGCGCTGAAGGGTCGCGTCAACGATTACCGGGTCGAAGGGTTCGGCATCGTCAACCTCCAGACCGACGCCGAGCTCTACACCGCGCCCGCCGGCGGCTTCGGTATCCGGGGCCGCGTGGTCGCGCAGACAGCGCGCATCTTCAACGACGGCGCGCGTGAGTTCCTGGGCGGCAATGCGATTGCGCGCGTCAATCTCGACTATTCGCCAGAAGGTATCGTCAACTTCTCGAACCTGCGGGTAACGGCGCCGCAGTTCCGCGTGACGAACGGTTCGGGGCGTTACGATCCGGCCGGGCCGTTGCTGGTCAACGCCGATGCCTGGTCGGCCGCCTATGGCCCGATCAACGCGCGGGTGACAGGTACGCTCTACGCCCCCGTCGCGATGATCCGCGCCGCACGCCCGGGGCTCGGCGTCGGGCTGGCCGATGTCACCGCGACGATCCGTGGGCAGGGCGATCGCTATGCCATCCTCGCGCGTGGCGCGTCCGATTACGGTCCGTTCAGCGCCGACCTGCTGCTGGCGACGGGGCCGCGCCTGACCGCCGATATCCGCAACGCGCGCTTCGCCGGCATCGATTTCCAGGGCCGGGTCGCACAGACCGGCGCGGGCCCGTTCGCCGGACAGCTCACCTTCGCCGGATCGGGCGTCAGCGGCAATCTGGGCCTGAGCGCGCAGGGCAATGTCCAGCGCGCCGACGTAGATGCGCGTGCGGCCAACGCGGTGATCCCCGGCACCGCCGGCCTGACGATCGGCCGCGCGATCGTGAAGGGCACCGCGATCCTCTACCCCAATCAGCCGGCGATCACCGGTGACGCCCAGGTCGCCAGTCTG
This sequence comes from Sphingomonas sp., assembly GCF_035910975.1. Lineage (GTDB taxonomy): Bacteria > Pseudomonadota > Alphaproteobacteria > Sphingomonadales > Sphingomonadaceae > Sphingomonas. The sequence goes on along the minus strand of NZ_JAMHWM010000029.1, from coordinate 501,777 downwards.
CGGATGGGGGATTTCCTGCTGCGTACCGCACGCGCGAAGATCGACTATCGCGGCGGCAACGGCACCGCGCAGGCGTTCGCCGAGGGATCGTCGGGCGTGCCGTTCCGGGTGGGCGCGAACGCGCGCTTCACGCCGAAGCTGTGGCTAGCGGCGCTGCAGGGCACGGCGAACGGCATCAACTTCAAGACGGCGACGCCGGCGCGGATCGAGCCGGCAGGCGGAGAATATCGCCTGCAACCGACGCGGATCGATTTCGACCAGGGATCGCTGCGGCTTGCCGGCACCTACGGGCGCGGCATGGCGCTGCAGGCGCGGCTCGACCGCCTCGATCTCGCGATCGCCAACGCCTTTGTGCCCGGCCTGGGCATCGGCGGGCAGGCGACCGGCAGCCTGGATTTCAGCCAGCCGACCGGCGCCAGCTTCCCGCAGGCCGACGCCAAGTTGCGCATCGCCAGCTTTACCCGATCCAGTCTGGCAGCGGTATCGACGCCGGTGAACATCGTCTTCGCCGGGCGCCTTGTGCCCGATGGCGGCGAGGCCAGGGCATTGATCCAGCGCGGGACGACCACGGTAGGTCGGATGCTCGCCACGCTGCGCCCCCTCCCGCCTGGCGCGGGAAGCTGGACGACGCGGCTGATGTCCGCGCCGCTCACGGGTGGCATCCGCTACAACGGCCCGGCGGCGGTGCTGTTTTCGCTCGGCGGTTTCGCGGACCAGCAGTTGTCCGGCCCGATCGCTGTGGCCGCGGACTTCAGCGGACGGGTGTCCGCGCCGCAGCTCAACGGCGTGGTCCGCGCATCGGACCTGACCTATGAGAACGAGACGTACGGCACGCGCCTGACCAACATGGCAATCGACGGGCGCTTCACCAACGACCGGTTCGAGCTGACCAGCCTCACCGCGCGGGCCGGCGACGGCACCGTCAAGGCGCAGGGCACCGTGGGGCTGGCCGCCGATAGCGGCTTCCCGATCGACGTTCGCGCGACGCTCGATGACGCCCGGCTCGCCCGCAGCGACGCGCTGGGCGCGACGGCCACCGGCACGATTCGGGTGACCAATGGCCGGAACGGCGGACTGATCGAGGGCGACCTGTCGATCCCCGAAGCGCGCTACGAGATCATCCGCCAGGGCGCAGCCGATGTTCCCGAATTGACCGGCGTGCGGCGCAAGAGCGATGTGGCGCGGGCGGCGCGCGACGCTGACGAACGGCGTACCGCGCCGCCGGGGCTGTTTCGCCTGGCGATCCGCGTCCGCGCCGACAACCGGCTTTACGTATCGGGCATGGGGCTTGAATCCGAATGGCTCGCCGATATCCGGGTCGGCGGGACCTCCGCCGCGCCGAGCGTGACCGGCCAGGCGCGGGTGGTGCGCGGCACCTACAGCTTCGCCGGCAAGCGCTTCGACCTGACGCGCGGCATCGTTCGCTTCGAAGGCGGACCGCTGGGCAATCCGATTCTCGACATCGCGGCGACGACCAGCACCGGCGGGGTGACCGCGACGATCACGATCGGCGGCAATGCGCTCAACCCGCAGCTGGCCTTCACCTCGACCCCTGCGCTGCCGCAGGATGAAGTACTTTCCCGCCTGCTGTTCGGCAGCTCGGTGACCAACTTGTCAGCCACGCAGGCGATCCAGCTGGCCGCCGCGCTCAATTCGCTGCGCGGATCGGGCGGCGGGCTCAACCCGCTCGGCAAGCTGCGCAGCGTGACCGGCATCGATCGCCTCCGCATCCTCGGCGCGGACGAGGCGACCGGGCGTGGCACCGCGCTGGCGGCCGGCCAGTATCTGACCGACGACATTTACATCGAGATCATCACCGACTCGCGCGGCTTCACCGCAACGCAGCTGGAGATCGCGCTCACCCGCGCGCTCAGCATCCTGTCGTCGACCGGATCGTTCGGCGGGTCGAACGTGAACCTCAAATACTCGAAGGACTATTGACGCTCGGCGCCGCGTAAACTTACATTGATGTCAGTAATTCGTGGGGACATCATGGAGCATTTCGACGTCGTCGTGGTCGGTGCCGGTATTTCCGGCATCGGCGCCGGCTACCACCTCCAGACGCTGTCCCCGGACCGCAGCTATGTCATCCTCGAAGGGCGCGAAGATCTGGGCGGGACGTGGGATCTGTTCCGCTATCCCGGTATCCGATCAGATTCGGACATGTACACGCTCGGTTACGGCTTCAAGCCTTGGACCGACGCCAAGGCGATCGCCGACGGCCCGGCGATCCTGTCGTACCTGCGCGAGACGGCGCGGGAGAACGGCATCGACCGCCACATCCGCTACGGGCATCGCGTGATCGCCGCCGCCTGGTCCAGCGAGGACGCGGTCTGGACGGTGACGGTCGAGCGCGGCGCGGAGTGCGAGCGCGTGGAGTTCACCTGCGCCTTCCTGTTCATGTGCTCGGGCTATTACGACTATGCGAAGGGGCATGCGCCCGAGTTTCCCGGAGCGGAGGACTTCGCCGGCCGCATCGTCCAACCCCAGTTCTGGCCCGAAGATCTCGACTATACCGGCAAGCGCGTGGTGGTGATCGGCAGCGGCGCGACAGCCGTCACCCTGGTGCCGGCCATGGCGAAGACCGCGCAGCATGTGACGATGCTGCAGCGATCGCCGACCTACATCGTCGCGCGGCCGAGCCAGGACGCCATCGCCAACGGGTTGCGGCGCTGGCTGCCGGCAAAGGCGGCCTACGGCCTGACGCGGTGGAAGAATGTGCTGCTCGGCCAGTTCTTTTTCGGGCGGATGCGCAAGCACCCCGACAAGGCGAAGGCGCGGCTGCTCGGCTGGGTGCGCGATCATCTGGGGCCGGATTACGACGTCGATCGCCACTTCACGCCGCGCTACAACCCGTGGGACCAAAGGCTGTGCCTGGTGCCCGACGCCGATCTGTTCGCGGCGATCAAGGCGGGGGATGCGTCGGTCGTCACCGATACGATCGAGACGTTCACGAAGGACGGCATCCGCCTGTCATCCGGTCAGGAACTGCCCGCGGACATCATCGTGACCGCGACGGGCCTGGAACTGCAATTGATGAGCGGCGTCGCGTTCAGCGTGGATGGGAACACGATCGATCCGGCCAAGTCGCTGGGGTACAAGGGGATGATGTTCTCCGACATCCCGAATCTCGCGTCGTCGTTCGGCTATACCAACGCATCGTGGACGCTGAAGGCGGACCTGACCTGCGCCTATGTCTGTCGCCTGCTCAACACGATGCGCGCGCGTGGCCTGCGCCAGGCGACGCCGCGTGTCACCGATCCCGAGGTGCAGCCGGAGGATTTCCTCGATTTTTCATCCGGCTACGTCCAGCGCGCGCTCGAAAAATTCCCGAAACAGGGATCGAAAGCGCCGTGGAAGCTCCACCAGAATTACCTGAAGGACCTGCTCGCGCTGCGCTACGGATCGGTCGACGACGGGATGGAATTCTCCAACCCCGAGCCCGCGCGCAAAGCCGCCTAGCCAGCCGCCCGCGACTTCAGCAGCGCGCTGCGCAAGGCTTCACAGACGATCTCGCCGCGCTGGTTGATTAGGCGGTGGCGGAAGGTGACGATGCCCTGGCCGGGCCGCGACTTCGACGGGCGGAGTTCAACGATTTCGGTCTCGGCGCGCATCGTGTCGCCGATGAACACCGGGTTCGGCATCACGACCTTGTCGTAGCCGAGGTTGGCGACGAGCGTGCCCAGCGTCGTGTCGCCGACCGACAGTCCGACCATCAGCGCGAAGGTGAAGGTGCCGTTGACGAGGATGCGGCCGAATTCGCTCGCCTTCGCGGCTTCGACGTCGAGATGGAGCGGCTGCGGATTGTGGGTCATGGTCGAGAACAGCAGGTTGTCGGTCTCGGTGACGGTGCGGGTCAGGTCGTGGCGAATGGTGTCGCCGACCTGCCATTCGTCGAAATAGCGTCCGGCCATATCAGGAAATCCGTTCGTGCTGAGCGTGTCGAAGCACTGTCTTTCCGCCTCGACCCGTCGGCTTGCCGCGCGAAGAAGGGCGGCCCTTCGACAAGCTCAGGGCGAACGGGGAGGGGATGGCCCTCATGCTTCGACCCGCTCCACCCGCACCAGCATCCGGCCTTCGCCGACCTGCTGCTCCACTTCGGCATCGAGTTCGGCGACGATGCCGTCGAACGGGGCGGTCAAGCCATGCTCCATCTTCATCGCCTCCAGCGTGACGAGTTTCTGGCCCTTGGTGACCGACTGGCCGGCCGTGACTTCGACAGCGGTGACGCGGCCCGGCATGGGAGCGAGGATCGCGCCGTCGGCGGCGGCGGCGAGCGAAGAACCCGGTTCTGCGCGAGCATGCTTTAGAACGAAGCTGCGCCCTTCGTCATCGACGAGGAAGCCGCCCGGCACGGTTTCGACCCAAGGTAACGTCGAAACTGATGGCTCTCGAAAAGTTACATCATAAGTCGTCGTTCCATCCGTAAACGTCACCAGCGTGGGTTTCCTGTCGCTATTGACGCGCAACCCGGCAAGCCCGTCCAGCCGGATCGGATCGCGGCCAAGATATGTCGTTCGAATGTCGCGTGGTTTCCCACCGAAGGTCTCGTCGACGATCATCATCGCAACCGCCTGCAACGCATCGTCGCTTGGTCGCTCGTCAGGTAGAAGATCGTCGATCTTTCGTGCGATCAGTCCGGTGTCCACGGCACCAGAAGCAACGTCGGGGTCATCAAGCAACGCTGCCAAGAATGCAGCATTTGTCGTGACAGGCCAGCAGCGCACATTCGTGCACGTTTTCCGCAAGCCGGTCCGCGCGCCGTCCCTGTCGGATGCCTTGACGATCAGCTTGGCGATCATCGGGTCATAAAACGGCGAGATTGCATCGCCCTCGACTACCCCGGTTTCGATCCGACCGTTCGTGCGCCAAGCCGTCGATAGATTGAAGTGAGTCAACGCCCCCACGCTCGGCAAGAACCCCTTCGCCGGGTCTTCCGCATAGAGCCGCGCCTCGATCGCCCAGCCGTCGATGCTCAGTTCGTCCTGCCGCTTCGGCAACGGTTCGCCAGACGCAACGCGCAATTGCCATTCGACTAGGTCGACGCCGGTGATCTCTTCGGTCACCGGATGTTCGACCTGGAGCCGGGTGTTCATTTCCATGAACCAGATGCGGTCCGCCCTCAGCCCCTCGCTGGCGTCGGCGATGAACTCGATCGTGCCGGCGCCGACATAGTCGACCGCCTGCGCCGCGCGGACCGCCGCCGCGCAGATTGCCTCGCGCGTACCTTCGTCCATGCCGGGGGCGGGAGCTTCCTCGATCACTTTCTGGTGGCGGCGCTGGAGCGAGCAGTCGCGTTCGAACAGGTGGACGACGTTGCCGTGCGTGTCGCCGAACACCTGCACCTCGATATGGCGCGGCGACAGGATGTATTTCTCGATCAGCACGCGATCGTCGCCGAAAGACGACGCTGCCTCGCGCTGGCAGGACTGCAGCATTTCATCGAATGCTTCCGCAGCATCGACGCGGCGCATGCCCTTGCCGCCGCCGCCCGCCACCGCCTTGATAAGCACCGGATAGCCGATCGCGTCAGCCTCCGCGCGCAGGCGTTCGGGCGACTGGTCCTCGCCCAGGTAGCCGGGCGTCACCGGCACGCCGGCGGCGATCATCCGCGCCTTGGCGGCGTCCTTCAGCCCCATCGCGCGAATGCTGTCGGGATTGGGGCCGACCCAGATCAGGCCGGCGTCGATCACTGCCTGGGCGAAGTCCGCGTTCTCGCTCAGGAAGCCATAGCCGGGGTGGATCGCCTCAGCCCCGGTCGCCTTGGCCGCGGCGATGATGCGGTCGCCGACCAGATAGCTTTCGCGTGCCGGGGAGGGGCCGATGTGCACCGCTTCGTCCGCCTGGCGGACGTGGAGCGCCTTGGCATCGGCGTCCGAATAGACCGCGACGGTGCGGATTCCCATGCCGCGCGCGGTACGGATGATGCGGCAGGCGATCTCACCGCGATTGGCGATCAGGAGCGACGCGATCACGGCTCCACACCCGCGAACGTTGAGAAAGTTGAGAGTTGTGACGCGTGATGGAAAGGTTCGGCCGGCATGGTGATGGGATAGCGAATGCCGGCCGTGTAGGAAAATGGTTTCAGGGCGCGGGGCAGTCGGTGCTGCGCTGGGTCCAGGTCAGATTGTGCACCTTCCACCCGCCCGCATCGCGGATCAGATCGACATGGTTGGTGCCGCAATGCGTCAGCCGGCCGTCGGCGAAGAAGACGTAGCTCGACCAGATCATCGCGATATCGCCGTCGATCTCGACGACCGGGTTGATCAGCCGTTCCTCCAGCCGCTCCGGCCCGTCGCGCAGCCCCTCGGCGAAATCGGCCCAGCTGCGCGCGCGCACCGCCTGGCTGCCGTCGGGCATCGCGATGACGGCGGTGGCGCGGCCTCCGGGACGTGTCTGGGCGAGAATCGTGGGCGCGTCCTTCGCGGTGATCGCGGCGAACATCCGCTCGACGGGGGCGAGCACGGCGGCGGTCTCCGCATCGGGCGGGGGCAGGGGGATCGCCTTGGGAAGTGGCTGGACGGGCGTGGTTTGCAGGAGGAGGGCGAGGAGGAGGGGCATGAGGCTTCCTTCAATCCTCCCCGGAACGGGGAGGGGGACCGTCCGCAGGACGGTGGAGGGGGCCCCGCTCACGACAGAGCGAGACAATTGCGGTGATGACGGCGTCCGGATGTCGTAGAACGTCAACGGCGGGAATACGCACGGTCATGAAGCCGCGGTCATTGAGCGCCTTGTCGCGGATGGCGTCGCGCGACGGTTGAAATCCGCGGCTATGCGCTTCGCCGTCCACCTCGATCGCGAGCCGGGTTTCGAGGCAACAGAAGTCGAGCTTATACCCTCGCTGCGGTGTCTGACGGCGAAACTTGAAACCGCCGGGGCGAGTGCGAAGCTGCTGCCAGAGCAAAACCTCGGGCAGGCTCATCCGACCGCGCAATATGCGAGCCTGCTTAACATGCTTGATCGGCGCACGAAGGATTTCGGGCTGGCGCGGGCCCCCTCCACCGCGCTGCGCGCGGTCCCCCTCCCCGTGCCGGGGAGGAATGTTGTCACCCGCGCCCGTCACATCCGGAACACGCCGAAGCGCGGGGCCTCCGGGATCGGGGCGTTGAGCGTCGCGGCGAAGGCCAGGCCCAGCACGTCCCTCGTCTGCGCCGGATCGATGATGCCGTCGTCCCACAGCCTGGCGGTGGCGTGCCAGGGCGATCCTTGCGCTTCGTAATCTTCGCGGATCGGCTGCTTGAAAGCTTCTGCCTGTTCGGGGGTCCAGCTTTCCGCGTCGCGGTGAACCGTGGCCAGCACCGACGCGGCCTGTTCGCCGCCCATCACGCTGATCCGGCTGTTGGGCCAGGTGAACAGGAAGCGCGGCGAATAGGCGCGGCCGCACATGCCGTAATTGCCGGCGCCGAAGCTGCCGCCGATCAGCACGGTGATCTTGGGCACGGACGCGGTGGCGACGGCGGTGACCAGCTTGGCGCCGTGCTTGGCGATCCCCTCCGCTTCATATTTCCCGCCGACCATGAAGCCCGAGATGTTCTGAAGGAACAACAGCGGGATGCGGCGCTGGCAGGCGAGCTCGATGAAATGCGCGCCCTTCTGCGCGCTCTCGCTGAACAGCACGCCGTTGTTGGCGAGGATCGCGACCGGCAAGCCCCATATGTGCGCGAAGCCGCAGACCAGGCTGGTGCCGTAGAGCGGCTTGAATTCGTGAAATTCGGACGCGTCGGCCAGCCGGGCGATCACTTCCCGCACGTCATAGGGCGCCCGCACGTCCTGGGGCACGACGCCGTAGAGTTCCTCGGGCGCGAATTTCGGCGGGCGCGGGTCGCGGACGTTGACGTCCGGCGAGCCTTGCGGTTGCAGCGTCGAGACGATGTCGCGGACGATGGTCAGCGCGTGTTCGTCATTCTCCGCGACGTGATCGACCACGCCGGAGCGGCGGCCGTGGGTGTCGGCGCCGCCCAGTTCCTCGGCCGAGATGACCTCGCCCGTCGCCGCTTTCACCAGCGGCGGGCCGGCGAGGAAGATCGTGCCCTGGTTGCGGACGATCACGGTCTCGTCGGACATGGCGGGCACATAGGCGCCGCCGGCGGTGCAACTGCCCATCACGCAGGCGATCTGGGGAATGCCCTTCGCCGACATGTTCGCCTGGTTGAAGAAGATGCGGCCGAAATGCTCGCGATCGGGAAACACATCGGCCTGGTGCGGCAAATTGGCCCCGCCCGAATCGACGAGGTAGATGCACGGCAGGCGGTTCTCGGTCGCGATCTCCTGCGCGCGCAGGTGTTTCTTGACCGTCATCGGATAATAGGTGCCGCCCTTCACCGTCGCGTCGTTGCAGACGATCATGCACTGGCGGCCGGAAACACGGCCGATGCCGGCGATCATGCCGGCGCCGGGCACCTCGCCCTCGTACATGTCGCAGGCGGCGAGCTGGCCGATCTCCAGGAACGGCGAACCGGGATCGAGCAGCCGTTCGACGCGGTCGCGGGGCAGCAGCTTGCCGCGTGACGTGTGCCGTTCGCGCGCCTTTTCGCTGCCGCCAAGCGCGGCCTGCGCCACGTCGATGCGCAGACGCTCGACAAGTGCAGCATTGTGCGCAGCATTGGCGCGGAAATCGGCCGCGTCGGCGGAAAGGCGGGTGTCGAGGACGGGAGCGCTCATGAGCGTGGGTTAGCGGCGCGCGGCGTGCAAGGAAAGCTTGGCGGCACGGCGGCCGGCGCGATAGGCTGGGGCAAACGGGGGAGGAGCGGGCATGCGGGTGTGGTGGATCGCGGCGGCAGCGCTGGCGCTGGCGACGGCGGGGACGGCTTCGGCGCAGGCCGAACGGGGCTGGACGCGCGCCTGGACGTCGAGCCTGTGGCCCGCCGATCCACCACAGGCGGATGTGGTGGAGAGCGCGACGATCCGCTCGCAGGTGCGGGTCGGCGCGGGCGGCCCGGCGTTGCGGCTGCGGCTCGGCAATGATTACGGAACGGCGCCGGTGCGGATCGGGGCGGCGACGATACGGCGCGCCGACGGGCGGATCGCGCGTGTGACGTTCGGCGGCGCCGGCGCCGCGCGGATCGAGCCGGGCGCGCCGCTGGTCAGCGATGCGGTGGCCTTGCCGGTCGCGGCGTTCGAACTGGTCGAGGTATCGCTCTATCTGCCCGATCGCGTCGCGCTGGTCACCACCCATGGCGCGCATGGATCGCCCACCGCCGTCTCGCCGCCCGGCGACCATAGCGGCGCAGCGTTCGAGGCGGCGCGCAGCTTCGGCTTTCGCCCGCTGATCGCCGGGATAGACGTGCAGGCCAGGCTCGCGCGGCCGGTGGTGGTCGCGTACGGCGATTCGATCACGGACAATACATGGTGCGCCAACGCATCGCCGGTCGTGTGTCGCTGGGGCGACGTACTGGGCCGGCGGATGGCGAAGGCGGGGATGCCGCATGTGGTGGTGACGCAGGCAATCGGCGGCAACCGCGTGCTCAACCGCGGCACCGGGCCGAGCGCGCTCGAACGCTTTGACCGCGACGTGCTGGCGGTGCCCGGCGTCACCCATGTCGTGCTGCTGGAGGGGATCAACGATCTGGGATCGATGGCGCCAGACAACCCGTTCACCGCCGAAGACCTGATCGCCGCCTATCGCCAGATGATCGCGCGCGCGCACGAACACGGGATCAAGGTGTTCGCGTCGCCGATGCTGCCGTGGCAGGGCTGGCGCCGGTACAGCCCGGAACGCGAGGCGATGCGCCTGAAGGTCAACGACTGGATCCGCACCGGCGGCGCGTTCGACGCTGTGATCGAGCTCGATCGGGCGGTCGCCGATCCCGCCGACCCGACGCGGCTCAAGGCCGAGCTTCAGAGCGGCGACGGCATCCACCCCAACGCGGCGGGCGAAACGGCGATGGGCGAGGCGATCCCGCTCAGGCTGTTCCGCTAACGGTTCAAAGCCGGTCGATCCGCGCCAGGCGTCGCCCGGTGCGGACGGTCTGGATGACGAACAGCGAGATCAGTAGCGCAGCGACCGCGCCGACGATCAGGTCGTAGCCGGTGAATCCGCTGTAGCTGGCGCGCGCGCGGCCCATCACCCACATCGTCACCGTCATGCCGACGAGCAGCAGGCGCGCTTCGGTCGGTCCTGCCGCGACATAGGACAGCTTCAGCTCGCCGGTGACCCGCGCGCTGAGGAACGTGTGGATCGACAGCAGCAGATAGCCGGCCAGCGCGGCCATCGCGACGTCCATCGTCACGAACGGGCTGAGGCCCAGCCCTGAAAGGATCAGCAGCACCGCCAGCCCGTCGCAGCTGTGATCGATGAAATAGCCGTAGGACGGCCGCTCGATCCGCCGGAACCGCGCGAGGCTGCCGTCAAGCGAGTCGCCGAACCAGTGGACGGCATAGCCGGCGATCGACAGCAGCAGCCAGTCGATGTCGATCAGGCTCAGCACATAGCCGGCGAAGATCATCACCGCGCCGGCCAGGCCAGTTGCGGTCAGCGTGTCGGGCGTCACCCACGCCGGCAACCGCGCGCAAATCCACGTCAGCAGACGGCGTTCCTGCCGCGCGAGCAGATTGTCCTGCACGCGTGCGAGGGGCTGAACGTCTTTTGCCGGAATCATGCGTCCCTATCGGTGGTTATCGGGCGCGATGCAAATTGGGACGAGCAGCCACCGCGTAGCTAGCTCCAGGGTTTCCAAGACAGATGCGCGGGCATTGCGTCACCGGCGGCCCAGGATATGAGCGCCCCGAGGACATCATCCAGAGACAGGCTCTCGCTGCCGTCGCGATCGGCGGCGCGGTAATGACGCCGGCGATCCCCGTCGCGGCGTTCAAGCAGATAGCCGTCGCCTTGTGATAGAGTCTGGATGTAGATTTCCGGCGCTTCCTCGATGACGAGGAACTCATCGACGGCGAGCCCGATGACCTGCTCGAAGACGGACTGGGCGGTGACGGGCCCTGTTACGGGATTGCCGTTAGCAAGCAGCGTGACCGGTCTCGAGAACTGGCGGTCAAAGCGGGCGGGCAGTGTCGAGGGCCGTGCGACGGCGCGAGGCGACGCGGTTTCCTTGAGGAACCTGACCAGAGGGTCGGCGTCGCGGCGGCTCCTGTGCGAAAGCCAGAGGATCAGGGGGATCAGCGCGAGAAAGAACAGGAGGACGGCGGATTGTCCGGGGTCGGCGAAAGCGATCGCGGCCATCACGAGGCCGAGTATCGCGATCCATATCGTGCCGTTGAGGTCTGACCCCGCACGCCCCCGGATGCGACTGCCGGACCCTTCATCCACGATCCGGGCGAGAATCATCGGCCCGTAGCGGTCGAACGCGCTGCGCCAGAGGCACAGATATGGACCGACGATCCAGCCGCGTGCGCCCGTGCCTGCATCGAACCAACCCGTCAGCCTGGCGCGGATCGCCGCCTTGAGCGCCGAAGGGCGCATCGGCGACGGAATGTCGATCGGATAGCCGAAGGGCTGGAACGCCACGAGGAAGTTACCCCCCGATCAACTCACGCCCGATTAGATACCGCCGGATCTCGTTGGTTCCCGCGCCGATATCGTAGAGCTTGGCGTCGCGCAGGAAGCGTTCGACCGGCCATTCCTTCGTATAGCCGGCGCCGCCCAGGGCCTGGATCGCCTCCAGCGAGGTCTTCACCGCATTCTCGCTGGCGAGCAGGATCGCGCCCGCCGCGTCGAACCGCGTCGTCTTGCCGGAATCGCACGCGCGGGCGACGGCATAGACATAGGCGCGCGCCGAATTGAGCGCGACGTACATGTCGGCGACCTTGGCCTGGATCAGCTGGAAATGGCCGATCGGCTGGCCGAACTGCCTGCGGTCGCGGACATAGGGCAGGACGACGTCGAGGCAGGCCTGCATGATGCCGATCGGCCCGGCGGCGAGCACCGCACGTTCATAGTCCAGGCCCGACATCAGCACCTTCGCGCCCTCGCCGATCCGGCCCAGCACATTCTCGGCTGGCACCTCGCAATCCTCGAACACGAGTTCGGCGGTGTCGCTGCCGCGCATGCCCATCTTGTCTAGCTTTTTGGAGACCGAGAAGCCGGGCATGTCGCGTTCGATCAGGAACGCCGTGATGCCTTTCGGTCCCGCCGCAGGATCGGTCTTCGCATAGACGACCAGGGTCGAGGCGGTCGGCGAGTTGGTGATCCAGAACTTGGTGCCGTTGAGCACGAAGCGGTCGTTGCCCTTGGCCTCCGCCTTCAGCTTCATCGACACCACGTCGCTGCCCGCGCCGGCCTCCGACATCGCGAGGCTGCCGACGTGCTCGCCCGAGATCAGCTTCGGCAGGTAGCGGCTCTTCTGCTCGGCGTTGCCCCAGCGGCGGATCTGGTTGACGCACAGGTTGGAATGCGCGCCGTAGCTGAGGCCCACCGAGGCGGACGCGCGGCTGACCTCTTCCATCGCGACGCAATGTTCGAGGTAGCCGAGGCCAAGCCCGCCATATTCCTCCTCCACGGTGATGCCGTGCAGGCCGAGTTCGCCCATCTCGGGCCACAGATGCTGCGGGAAGGCGTTGCTTTCGTCCACCTCCGCGGCGATCGGCGCGATGCGATCGGCGGCGTAGCGCGCGGTCGTCTCACGGATCATGTCGGCATTTTCGCCGAGCCCGAAATCGAGCGTCGCTTCCATCATTCTCTCCGTGCGTAGCGTGATGCCCCAGGATTGGGGCACGCGGACGGCTAGGGCAAGCCCATCTACGGCGCACTGCGCAATCGCCATTTGCCGCGCGATCCGCGTCGGCTATGTCGCGGCATTCGGGGGGACATCATGGCATCGGTCACGCACGCATGAGCATTCGGCAGCATCGCCGCGTCCTGCTCGCCAGCTTCGTCGGCACGGGAATCGAATTCTACGATTTCTACATCTACGCGACCGCCGCCAGCCTGGTGTTCGGCGAGCTGTTCTTTCCGTCGCACGATCCGGCGTTGCAGCAGATGGCGGCGTTCGCCACGCTGGCCGTCGCGTTCTTCGCCCGGCCGGTGGGGGCGGCGTTTTTCGGCCATTTCGGCGACCGGATCGGGCGCAAGTCGACGCTGGTCGCCTCGCTGCTGACGATGGGCGTGTCGACAACGCTGATCGCCTTCCTGCCGACCTATGCGATGGCCGGCTGGCTCGCGCCGCTTGCCTTGTGCCTGCTGCGGTTCGGCCAGGGTTTCGGGCTGGGCGGCGAATGGGGTGGGGCGGCCCTGCTGGCGGTGGAGAATGCGCCGCCGGGATGGCGCGCGCGGTTCGGCAGCGCGCCGCAGATGGGTGCCCCCGCCGGGTTCATAGCCGCCAACGGCCTGTTCCTGATCCTGATCGCGGTGCTGACGCCCGAACAGTTCCGCGACTGGGGCTGGCGCCTGCCGTTCATCATCAGCGCGCTGCTGGTGGCGCTGGGCCTGTGGATCCGGCTGAAGCTGACCGAGACGCCCGAATTCGCTGCCTCGCTGGAAGAAGCGCCGCCGCCCAAGGTGCCGCTGGCCGAACTGGTGCGCAATCACGGCGCGATGCTCGTGGGCGGCACGATCGGCGCCGTGGCGTGCTTCGTCACCTATTACATCGGCACTGCCTTCCTGCTCGGCTACGGCACCAAGTCGCTGGGCTTCACCATGCAGCAATTCCTGACGATGCAGCTTGGTGCGATCCTGTTCATGGCGGTGGGCATCTACCTCGCGGCGTGGCTGGCGGATCGCCGCTATGACGAGCGCCGGGTGCTGGCCGGCGGATGCGTGGCGACGATCGTGCTGGGTTTCCTGATCGCGCCGATGATCGGTTCGGGGATGGCGGGGACGTTCGCGTTCCTCGCGCTGTCGCTGTTCGCGATGGGCTTCGTCTACGGTCCGCTCGGCGCCTGGCTGCCGGGGCTGTTCCCGCCGCGCGTGCGGTATACGGGTGCGTCGATGACGTTCAACATCGCCGGCGTGCTGGGCGGCGGGCTGACCCCGCTGATCGCCCAGGGGCTGGCGATCCGCGGCGGACTCGCGCCGGTCGGCCTTTATCTCAGCATCGCGACGGCGCTAAGCCTCGTGGCGCTGCTTATGCTTAAGCCGAAGCCGGCCGCGCCGGTGGTTATCGAAGGGGTGTGACCATGAAACTGCCGATCGCTTTCGCCCTGCTCGCCGCGACTGCGGCCACGCCCGCCGCCGCGCAACCCGATTATGCCGCGCAGGTGACGGCGGACTGGGACAGGGATCTGGGCGCGCTGTTCGACTGGTTCCACCGCAATCCCGAGCTGAGCTTCAAGGAAGTCAACACCGCCGCGCGGATGGCGAAGGAACTGCGCGCCGCCGGCGCGACGGTGACCGAGAAGGTCGGCGGCACCGGGCTGGTCGCGGTGATCGCCAATGGCGCGGGGCCGACCGTGATGGTCCGCGCCGACATGGACGGCCTGCCGATCAGGGAGGATTCGGGCCTGCCCAACATGTCCGTCGCGCGGCAGGTGGGCGTGGACGGTGTGGAAAGCCCGGTAATGCACGCCTGCGGGCACGACACCCATATCACCGCGCTGGTCGCCACCGCGCGCCGGCTGGCGGCGATGAAGGATCGCTGGAAGGGCACGGTCGTGATGATCGTCCAGCCCGCCGAGGAACGGCTGGGCGGGGCGCCGGCGATGATGAAGGACGGGCTCTACACGCGCTTTCCCAAGCCCGACTATGCTCTGGCGTTCCATGTCGATGCGGGCCTCCCGACCGGCAGGATCTCGGCGTCGGAGGGGATTTCGTCATCCTCGTCCGATTCGATCGACATCACCGTGCCCGGCGTCGGCACGCACGGTGCGGCGCCGCACATGGGCAAGGACCCGGTCTATATGGCGAGCCAGATCGTCATCGCGTTGCAGGGCCTGATCAGCCGCGAGCGGGCGCCGCTGCTGCCCGGCGTCGTCACGGTCGGTTCCTTCCAGGCGGGCACCAAGCACAACATCATCTCCGACGAGGCGAAGCTGCAGGTGACGGTGCGCGCCAATGACGAGAAGACGCGCGCCGACCTGGTTTCCGGCGTGAAGCGTGTCGCCGAAGGGGTCGGCCGATTGAACGGCATGCCCGATGCCAAGCTGCCCAGGGTAACGGTGGTCGAGGGTACGCCGACGACGATCAACGATACCGCGCTCGCGAAGCGGATGAACGCCGCCCTGGCCCGCGATCTTGGCGCGGCGACGATGGTGCCGTTTGCGCAGCAGGGGATGGGGGCGGAAGACTTCGCCTATTTCATCCAGCCGGAACTGAAGGTGCCGGGATATTATTTCCTGGTCGGCGGCACGCCGAAGGCCGCGCTCGATGCAGCGAAGGCCGGCGGCCCGCCGGTGCCGTCGCATCATTCGCCCTTCTTCAAGGTCGAGGCGAAACCCGCCGTCGTGCTGGGCGCCACCGCGATGACGGCGGCGGTGCTGGAACTGCTGGGGCCGGCGAAACGCTGACCGTCAGGGGGTGCTCATGCGCAGCAAGGTGATCTTCGCCTTGCCGTGGACGCGCTCGGCATCGATCGCGAAGCCGGCGACATCGACACGCTCGTCCTTCGCCGTCTCGATGCTCACCCAGGTGGCGGGCGTCGTCCAGCCGAGCCGGGCGAGCTTGTCGAGCGCGACGTTGCCGGCGCCGCTGGCATAGGGCGGGTCCATCAGGATCAGGTCGATCGGCGCGCGGGCGGGACCGAGCGACAGGACCGAAGCGGCGCGCACCTCGGCTCCCGTCGCGCCCAGCTTCGCGATGTTGGCCCGCAAGGCGTCTAGCGCCGGGCGATCCTGTTCGACGAACAGGCAGGATGCGGCTCCGCGCGACAGGGCCTCCAGTCCCAAGGCGCCCGATCCGGCGAACAGATCGGCGACGGCCAGGTCCTCGAAACTGCCGAGGCGGCTGGCGAGCATCGAGAACAACGCCTCGCGCGTGCGGTCGGCGGTGGGGCGGGTGGCCTGACCCGCCGGGGCGGCGAGCGGGCGGCCGCGCCACTGGCCGGCGACGATCCGCATCAGCGGGGCTTCCGTGGCTTGCCGGGGCGTGCGCCGGGCTTCGGCTTGGCCTTCGCCCAGCCGGCGCCGCGTTTCGGACGCGGCTTGGGATCGGGGGGCTCGGTGAGCGGGCCGGGCCGGGCATTGCGCGGGCGGGTGGTGAGGTCTTCGCGGACCTCGCCCGGCCGGGGAGCCGCCTCGCGGTCGATCCCTTCCTTGCGCGCTGCCGGGCCACGGGCGGAGACCGGACGGCCAGTTCGTTCCGATCGCCCGGCGGTCGCGGTCGAGCGCTTCTGCGCCGGGTCACCGCGCCCGGTCACGGCCGGCCCCGCCGCTCGGGTCCGTTGCGGTCGCTGGGGGCGCGTATCGATATCCTCGCGCACTTCCCGCTTGCGTGGCGCGAGCGCACGAGCCTTGCGTGTTCCATCGGGTTCGACGACCGACCGAGCTGGTGCGGCGGGCGGCGAAGCCGGCGCGATGCGGCGCTGCTTCGCCTCGCCCGTCACGGCGATCGGCTGTGCGCGGGCGTCCTCGACCGCCTTGGCCTTGTTGCCCTTCAGGCTGGCGCGGAAGTTGATGAGGTCGAACGCGCGAACCTCGCCGATGCCGCCGGCCGGCAGGTCGCCGATCACGAACGGGCCGTAACGCGTGCGGATCAGGCGCGAGACGCGCAGGCCGAGATGTTCGAGCACACGCCGCACCTCGCGGTTCTTGCCCTCAGTCAGCACCATCTCGATCCACACATTCGCACCGGTGCGGCGTTCGAGGTTGGCGTCGATCGATCCATAGCGGACGCCGTCGATCTCGATCCCGTCGATCAGATCCTCGAGCTGCGCCTGGCTGACCTCGCCGTAAGCGCGCGCGCGGTACGCCCGCTCGACGCCGGTGGCGGGCAGTTCCAGTTGGCGCTTCAGTTCGCCGTCGGTCGTCAGCAGCAGCAACCCTTCGGTATTGAGGTCGAGCCGGCCGACCGGCATCAGCCGTGGCAGGTCGCGCGGCAGCACGTCGTAGATCGTCCGCCGCCCCTTCGGATCGTTGGCGGCGGTGAGTACGCCGGACGGCTTGTGGAACAGGAACAGCCGCGCCGGTGTCGCCTCCTTCACCGGATTGCCGTCCACCGTCACGCCGCGCAGCGACGTCAGCAGCGTCGCCGGCGTGTCGATCACCACCCCGTCGATCGCGACGCGCCCTTCGGCGATCATCCGTTCGATCTCGCGACGCGACGCCACGCCCGCGCGGGCGAGCAGCTTGGCGATGCGCTGCGTCTCTTTCTGTCCTGTACTGTGCACGGACCGCGCCTTAGCCGGTGGCTGGCGGGGAGACAAAAAATCTTTGCGGCGCAATTTCGACGTCCGTGCGTTACGGGGGCGAAGCGGAAGCGAGGGCCAATGCTGTTCGGAAGGAAGGAACGCCGGATCGTCCGTATCCTCATCGTCGAGGATGAGCCGCTGGTCGCCTTCGACACCGAGCATTTCCTGAGCCACGAGGGGTTCGAGATCGCCGGTACCTTCGATCGCGTCGCCGACGCGACGGCGGCGATCGACGGGGGCGACGATATCCATCTGGTCCTGCTCGACGTGGTGCTGGCCGACGGCAGCGGAGTGGATGTCGCGCGGGCGGCGCATGCGCGCGGGATCAAGGTGTTGTTCGTCACCGGCAATTGCCCCGGCGATGCACGCTCTCTGGCGGCCGGCTGCCTCGCCAAGCCCTATCCGCAGCGTGACCTGCTGAGCGCGATCGCGGCGATCGAGCGGGTGAGCGGCGGCGGGAAGATACCCCGGCGCCTGCCGTCGAGCTTCAGCCTGTTCCTGCAACCGGCGTAGCGCCGATTGCGGCCTCCACCGCGTCGTGGAACAGGCGGATGCCGCTTTCCAGCCCGCCCAGCGTGATGCGATCGATCGCGCCTGATGCCAGCCCCTGCTGCCCCAGTGCCGCCGCGCGAAAATCCTCCGACGCGAAGACGCCGCCGTCGAGCAACTGCCAGCTCCGTTCCCAATGATCGCGCGCCTTGTCGCTGGCGGGCGCCTCGGGGATCAGCATGAAATCCTCGACCAGCAGGCGGCTTTCGGATTGCGGCATCAGCACCATCAGGTTGATATAGTCGGGACTGGCGACCAGCACCGTGCCGGGAAACATCTGGTAGGTATAAGTGATCGCGCGGCGCAGCACCGCCCAGTCGGACGATGCCAGCGCGTCGTCGTCCGCCGCGCGGCCGACGGCCGACCTCTGGTGGACGCCGATCGTGTCGGCGGCGGTCACGCCGTCCTTGAAGAACGGCCCGATCGTCGCGGCGTGCAGGCGGGCGACGTGATAGCTTTCGAGGAAGGCGTCCATCACCAGTTTCCAGTTGGCGGGCACGTCATGGGTGCGGCGGCGGAACAGGTGGTGGCCGGCCAGGCCGAAGGCGGACAGGTCGGGTGCCAGCGCGTCGGCCCCGGAGAAATCGGCGTCCGCGTCGAACGCGAACCAGATCAGGCCGCCGGCCTCGCGGCTGGGCAGTTCGCGCAAGCCGTAGTCGGCTTTGTCGAGGCCGGGAAACGCATCGGCGCGCGGCAGGCCGACCAGCCGGCCGTCGGTGGCATAGCTCCAGGCGTGATAGGGACAGACGAGGCGCGGCGCCTTGACGCATTCCGCCCCCTCGACCAGCCGGGTGCCGCGGTGGCGGCAGACGTTGAGGAATACGTGTGCCTGCCCCTCGCCGTCGCGCGTGACGAGCAACGGCTTGCCGAAGCCGTCGTGCGGCACCGCCATGTTGCGGTCGGGCAGCAGCGCCGACGGAGCGATCACCAGCGGCATCGAATCGAAGATCGCCGCGCGTTCGGCCGTCCAGCGTTCCGGCGAGGTATAGGCGTTCGCCGCGACATGGCTGAGCCCGCCGTCGCCCCGCGTGCCGCCCGCCGCCAGTCGCGCGGCGAGCGCAAGCTGTCCCCCGGTCGGTGCGTTCACGCTTCCTCTCCCCACGGTTTGCGCTAATCTCGCGGGATTGGGGCGTGGGAGCAAGTATGACGAGCATGGCGGACGCGGGGACTGGTGGTTTCTGGAGCGGGGTGAGGCCCTATCTGGAACGCGCGCCGCTGACCGCGTTGTTCCTGGGCATATCTTCCGGCACGCCGTTCACCCTGCTCGCCGCGACGCTGACCAATCGCCTGGCGGAGGCCGGGATCGACAAGAAATCGGTGTCGGCGTTCGCGCTGGCGCTGCTGATCTACAGCTTCAAATGGCTGTGGGCGCCGCTGATCGACCGGCTGCGCATCCCGTTCCTGTCGAACGCGATCGGCCAGCGGCGATCGTGGCTGTGGGTCGCGGCGTTCGCGGCGGGGGCGGCGATCGTCGTGATGGGTGCGGCCGATCCGGGCGAGAGCCTGCGTCCGGTGGTGATCGGCGCGTTGCTGCTCGGCTTTGCCGGAGCGTCGTTCGACATCGTGATCGACGCCTATCGCATCGAGACGCTGGAGCCGCGCCAGCTGGGCGTCGGATCTGGCATGTCGCAATATGGCTGGCGGCTGGGGGCGTTCTTCACCGCATCCGTCGCGCTGGCGGTGGCGAACGTCTGGGGCTGGCACTGGGGCTATTGGGCGTGCATCCCGTTCGCCTTCGCCGCCCCGATCGCGGCGATCTTCATGGGCGAGCCCGAGCGACACAGCCCGCCTGCGCCGGTGCGCAGCATCGCCGGGCTGCTGGACGCGTTCTGGCGCCCGCTCGCCGACTTCTTCCGACGCGAGGGCGCGCTGATCGTGCTGCTGTTCGTGCTGGTGCACAAGATCGGCGATACGCTGGCCAACCTGATGATCCGCGATCTGCTGGTCGAGCTGGGCTTCACCAAGACGGAGATATTGCAGGGCGACGTGTGGGTCGGGTTCCTGGCCCTGCTGTTCGGCATCTTCGTCGGCGGTATTCTCTATGCCCGTGTCGGCATGAAGCGCGCGGTGATGATAAGCCTGGTGCTGATGGCGGTGTCCAACCTCAGCTTCGCCGGGCTGGCGGCGATGGGACACAGCTTCTGGATGCTCGCCTGGACGATCGGGTTCGAGAATTTCGCGAGCGGCGTCGGCGGGGTGGCGGTGGTCGCCTACCTCTCCGCGTTGTGCAACCTGCGCTTCACCGCGAGCCAGTTCGCGCTGCTTTCCGCCGCTGCGGCGATCGCGGGGCGGTTTCTTACCGGAACGACGGCGGGCGGATTGATCGAAGCGGTCGGCTATGTCGATTTCTACCTCATCACCACGGCCGCGGCGGTGCCGGGCATCGTCATCTACTGGCTGATGCTGCGGTCCGGCCTGATCGACCGTTCGATCGGGTCGGCCGGCACGGCGGGCGAGGGCGACGCGCGGGCGGAGGGCTGACGGCGATGGTGGCCTACATCGCCATACTGGCGGTGCAGATCGCCTGCATCGTCCATGTCATCCGCAACCGGCGTAACCAGTTGTGGATCATGGCGCTGTTCTTCCTGCCGGTCGCCAGCGCGATCGCCTATTTCGTGATCGAGATCCTGCCGGGGCTGCAGGGCAATCGCCATGTCCGAACCGCGCGATCGGCGGTGGTGGCGAAGCTCGATCCCGAACGCGAAGTGCGCGCCGCGCGCGACGCGCTGGAGGTTGCGGAGACGGCGGCGAACCGCATCCGGCTGGCCGACGCGCTGGTCGCGATCGGGCGGCATGCGGAGGCGCTGCCGCTGTATCGGGAGGCGCTGGCGCGGTCGCCAGGCTCCGACGGCCGGACGCGGATCAAGCTGGCGTCGGCGGCGTTCGAGACCGGCGATGCCGCCGGGGCGCTGGAAATCCTCGACGCGCTGGAGCCGGCGGGCGGCCAGAGCGAGACCGACCGGCGGTCGCTGCTGCGCGCGCGCATCCTCGCGGAGCTTGGCCGGCCTGAAGAGGCGATGGCGCTCTACGCCGATCTGGTCACCCGCCTGCCTGGAGAGGAGGCGCGGTGCCGCTATGCCGCGCTGCTGCTCGATCAGGGATATGAGGGGCGGGCGCGGCGCGTGCTCGAGGAAGTCGAGGCGCGGATGAAGCGCCTCGACCGGCAGCAGCGCACGGCGGAGGCGGACATGTATCGCTGGGCGAGCGAGGCGCTGGCGAAGCTGCGGGCGTCGGGTTCACCCTAGCGGCATCCCGAGATCGGCGAAGGCGATGGCGAGCGCGGTGGCGGTCGCCAGCGGACCCGATGCATCGCGCACCGCGAGAAGGTCGGCGAGCAGGAACGCGGCGGCGCGTTCGTTGGCCAGCGCCTTCGCCGTCACCGCCAGGAATGCGCCTTCGGCCGGCGTGACACGGCCACAGCACCAGGGCGCGATTTGCAGCGGGCGAGTCGCGGCGGAGGACAGCTCCATCATCAGCGTGCGCAACAGCACCAGCGGGCGGCGGAAATCCTTGCCGAACGCGGTCATGAAGGCATGCGCCGCGCAGGCATCGTCGAGCCCGTTCGCGCCCATCTGGCGGAAGCCGAACAGCAGCAGGCGCTGTGCCGGATCGTCGGGCTGGGGCTGCGACAGGGTCGAGGTGAAAGTCTGGGTGCTGGTGGTCATGCGGCCGACTCCGATGCTGTGCGCGCATCGTCGCCAATCCGCTATTGATAGTCAATCGCAATAAAGATCAGTCGGGCCATTCGTCGTTCGCGGCGAGCGCTTCACCGGCCAGATAGAGCGAGCCGAGGATCGCGACGGCCTGGGGTGCACGGATGGCGATCGAATCCAGCGCGGTGGCGAGGTCGGGGGCGGCGTGCGGCGCAATTCCCAGATCGGCGGCGATCGCGGAGAGCGCCGCCGGGGCGTGGTGGTCGTGGCCGGGGATCGGCACCGCCGTCAGCGACCGGACGAAGGGCGCGAACGGCGTCAGGAAACCACGCGCATCCTTGTTCGCGAGCATGCCGACGACCAGATCGGCGCGGCGCCCGTCGAGCAGCCGGCCGAGCGTCGCGGCGACAGCGCCCGCTGCCGCCGGATTATGCCCACCGTCGAGCCACAGCGGCGTGCCGGCGGGCAGGCGGCGCACGAGCGGGCCGTCGCCCAGCCGCTGCATCCGCGCGGGCCAGCGCGTGTCGGTCGCGGCGCGGACGATCGCGGCGTCGGACACCGTGATCCGGTCCTGCGCGCGCAGCATCGCGGCGGCGAGGGCAAGGTTACCGAACTGGTGCGCGCCGTCGAGCGCGGGGGCGGGGGTGTGCAGCGTTCCGGCGGCGTCGTGCAGTGTCAAGCCGGTGTCATGTTCGAAGCGCCAGTCGCGTCCCTCCGCCAGCACCGGCGCGCCGGCCGTGGCGGCGACATCGGCGACGGCGGCGGCGATCTCCGGCGGATAGGCGAGGGTGACGAGGGGGCGGCCGGGCTTGGCGATGCCGGCCTTCTCGCGCGCGATGCCGGCGGCGCTGCTGCCGAGGAAGCTTTCATGATCGATGCCGAGCTGGGCGATGCCGCAGGCGGCGGGATCGGCGACGACGTTGGTCGCGTCGAGCCGCCCGCCCAGCCCGACCTCGATCACGCAGGCGTCCGCCGGCACTTCGGCGAAGGTGAGGAAGGCGGCTGCCGTCGATACCTCGAAGAAGCTCGCGCCGGTGCCGTCCGAGACGTCGAGCACGCGACCGAGCAGCGCGGCGAGCGCGTCGTCGTCGATCAGGCGCCCGGCGACGCGAACGCGCTCGTTGAAGCGGACGAGGTGGGGCGAGGTGTAGGCGTGGACGCGATATCCCTGCGCCTCCAGCGCGGCGCGGAGGAACGCGCAGGTCGATCCCTTACCGTTGGTGCCGGCGACGTGGAACACCGGCGGCAGGGCAAGCTGCGGGTCGCCCAGCCGGTGCAGCAGCTCCGCGATGCGCGACAGGCCCAGCACATCGACGCCGGGCGACAACATGGTCAGCCGGTCGAGCTGCGCCTGGACGGCGGGCGAGGTGGAGGTGGCGTGGTCTGACATCAAACGGTTCGTGCTGAGAGTGTCGAAGCACCGTCCTTGTTCTTCGCGAGCATGGTTTGCGGGACGAAGAACGGCCCTTCGACAGGCTCGGGGCGAACGGATATAGTGGTTACGCCGCCAGCTTCTCGGCCCCGAGATAGCCGACCAGCCGACCGAGAGTGTCCTTCAGAGCGGCGCGGTGGATGACCATGTCGATCAGGCCGTGGTCGCGGTAATATTCGGATGTCTGGAAATCCTCCGGCAGCTTCTCGCGGATCGTGCTTTCGATCACGCGGCGGCCGGTGAAGGCGAGCGTCGCGTTGGGCTCGGCGATCTGGACGTCGCCCAGCATCGCATAGGCGGCCATCACCCCGCCCGAGGTGGGGTCGGTCAGCACGACGATATAGGGGAGGCCGGCGTCGTGCAGCATCTCGATCGCGACGGTGCTGCGCGGCATCTGCATCAGGCTCAATATGCCCTCCTGCATCCGCGCGCCGCCCGATGCCGTGAAGACGATGTACGGCGCGCCCTCGCGAATCGCCGCCTCGCATCCGGCGACGAACGCCTCGCCCACCGCCTGGCCCATCGATCCGCCCATGAAGGCGAAGTCCTGCACGCCGATCACCGCGCGATGCCCGTCGATCGTGCCGACGGCGTTGACGAATGCGTCCTGCTCGCCGGTCTCCGCCCGCGCGGCCTTGAGCCGGTCGGTATAGCGTTTGGAATCGCGGAACTTCAGCGGATCCTCCGCCACGCGCGGGGCGGTCAGCACGGTCCAGCTGTCGTCGTCGAAATGATAGGCGAACCGAAGCTTCGCGCCGATCCGCTCGTGATGCTGGCATTTCGGGCAGACGTGAAGGTTGTCCGCCAGTTCCTTCACGAACACCATCTGCCCGCAACCCTTGCACTTGTGCCACAGGTTGTCGGCGGTTTCGCGCTTGGCGACGAAGGGGATCGCGTTGCGGACGCGGTCGATCCAGCTCATGATTTCACCTTGGTGATCGCGGATTTCAGGGTTTCGATATAGGCGCGAACCGGGCCGGGCGCATCCACGCCATGGGCCGCGATGATATCGACGGTCGCGGAACCGACGATGACGCCATCGGCGACGCGGGCGATCGCCGCGGCCTGTTCGGGCGTGCGGATGCCGAAGCCGACCGCGACGGGCAGGTCGGTGGCGGCTTTCAGGCGGGCGACGGCATCCTCGATCGATCCCTCCGCGGCCTGCTGAAGCCCGGTGATGCCGGCGACCGACACGTAATAGATGAACCCGCCCGCACCATCCAGCACGGCGGGCAGCCGCGCGGCATCGGTCGTCGGCGTGGCGAGGCGGACCTGGGCGACGCCCTTCGCGCGCAGCGCCGGGCCCAGCGCGTCGTCTTCCTCGGGCGGGATATCGACGCAGATGACCCCGTCGATGCCCGCATCGGCGCAGGCATCGGCGAACCATTCCGGCCCGCGGCGCAACATCGGGTTGGCATAGCCCATCAGGACCAGCGGGATGTGCGGATGACGTTCGCGGAAGCCCGTGGCGATGGCGAAGGTATCGGCGGTGGTGGTGCCGGCCGCGAGGCTGCGGATGTTCGCCGCCTGGATGGCGGGACCGTCGGCCATCGGATCGGTGAACGGCATGCCGAGCTCGATCACGTCGGCACCCCCGGCGACCAGCGCGTCGAGGATGGCCGGGGTGGCTGCGGGGCAAGGATCGCCGACGGTGACGAAGGTGATCAGCGCGGGGCCGTGGGCGAAGGCGGAGACGAGGCGGGTCAAAGCCCTCTCCCCTTCAGGGGAGAGGGTTGGGAGAGGGGAAGGGCACCGGCGATCGTCGCCAGCACGCCGTCCATGTTCGTCATCACATCTGAATTGGAGAAACGGATCACCCGATAGCCCTGTTCTTCCAGAAGGCGCGTGCGCCTTGCATCATATTCGGCCCGATCGCCATGGGTGTCGCCATCGATTTCGATCACCATCATGGGGTCACGGGCGGCAAAGTCGACGATGTAAGGCCCTATCACCTTCTGCCGCCGAAACTTTACGCCTTCAAACCGACCGGCTCGCAGCGCTAGCCAGAGCCGGGTTTCCGGCTCTGTTGCTGTCTGGCGCATCGCTTTCGCATGATCCGTCAGACGCGCGTCGCGCATGCCCCTCTCCCAACCCTCTCCCCTGAAGGGGAGAGGGCTATCGCTAGATCACCACCCCCAGCGCGCTCGCTACGGTGAAGATGTCCTTGTCGCCGCGTCCGCACAAATTGGCGAGGATTACCTGGTCGCGTCCCATTTCCCGCGTGCGCTTGGCGACCGCAGCGATGGCGTGGCTCGGCTCCAGCGCGGGGATGATGCCTTCGGTGCGGCACAGCAACTGGAAGCCGTCGAGCGCCTCGGTATCCGTTACCGACGTGTATTCGACCCGGCCGATATCCTTCAGCCACGCGTGCTCCGGCCCGATGCCGGGATAGTCCAGCCCGGCGGAGATCGAATGCGCCTCGGCGATCTGGCCGTCGTCGTCCTGGAGCAGATAGGTCTTGTTGCCGTGGAGCACGCCGGGGAAGCCGCCCGCAAGGCTCGCGGCGTGCTTGGCGTCGAGCCCTTCGCCCGCCGCCTCGACGCCCAGCATCCCGACGTCGGCATCGTCGAGGAAGGGGTGGAACAGCCCGATCGCGTTGCTGCCGCCGCCGATCGCCGCGACCAGCAGGTCCGGCAGGCGGCCGGTGCGCGCCAGCATCTGCGCGCGCGCCTCGATACCGATCACGCTCTGAAAATCGCGGACCAGTTCGGGATAGGGGTGAGGGCCGGCGGCGGTGCCGATGATGTAGAAGGTGTCGTGGACGTTGGCGACCCAGTCGCGCAGCGCCTCGTTCATCGCATCCTTCAGCGTCGCCGCGCCCGACGCCACCGGCCGCACCTCGGCACCGAGCAGCTTCATGCGGAACACGTTGGGCTGCTGCCGCTCGACGTCCTTGGCGCCCATGAAGATCGTGCACGGCAGGCCAAAGCGCGCGCAAACGGTGGCGGTCGCCACGCCGTGCTGGCCCGCGCCCGTTTCCGCGATGATCCGCGTCTTGCCCATGCGGATCGCCAGCAGGATCTGGCCGATGCAGTTGTTGATCTTGTGTGCGCCGGTGTGGTTGAGCTCGTCACGCTTGAACCAGATTTCGGCGCCCTTGCCGTCTGGCGCGGTTTCCCGAAGCGCGTCGGTCAGTCGCTCGGCATAATAGAGCGGGCTGGGGCGGCCGACATAATGTTCGAGCAGGTCGTCGAACTGGGCCTTGAACGCCGGATCAGCCTTCGCCGCGCGATATTCGCGATCGAGGTCGAGGATTAGCGGCATCAGCGTCTCGGCGACGTAGCGGCCGCCGTAATCGCCGAAATGGCCGCGCTCGTCGGGCTTCGCCCGAAAACTGTTGGCGTCAGGTTGGGCGCGGAAGGAGTTGGGGGCGTTCATCTCGCGGGCGCTTTACCACCTTGGCCCGCAGTGTCGAGCAGGTCAGAGCGTAGCGACGGTGCGGAGGAAACCGGCGATCTTTGCACTATCCTTCACGCCGGGCGCGCTCTCGACACCCGAGGACACATCGACCAGTGCCGCGCCGGTACGGCGGACGGCCTCCGCCACATTGCCGGCGTCGAGCCCGCCCGACAGCGCCCAGGGCAGCGGATGGCGCACGCCGTCGAGCAGGCTCCAGTCGAAGCGCAGGCCCATCCCGCCGGGCAGCGCGGCACCATCGGGCGTCTTGGCGTCGTAGAGGATGCGATCGGCCGCACCCGAGAAGGTGCGGGCGGCGTCGAGATCGGCACGGGTCTTCACCGCCACCGCCGCCCATGCCTGAACCCCGAAATGGGTGCGGAGCGCGGCGACCCGATCCGGCGCGGTCTTGTGAAGCTGGATTGTGTCCAGCCCGGCGGCGGCGACCGCGCGTTCGACCAGCGCGTCATCGGGATCGACGAACACCCCGACGCGCCCGACATGATCCGGCACGCCGACCGCCAGCGCCGCCGACGCGTCGGGATCGAGATTGCGAGGTGAGGGCGCGAAGAACACGAAACCGATATGGCTCGCCCCGCCGCCCAACGCCGCGTCACGCGCGTCGGGCGTCGAGATGCCGCAGATCTTCGCGCCGATCCGCATCACTCGCCGCGCGTGCCCTCATATTCGCGCACCAGCGCGTCGAACAGGCGCACGCCGAAACCGCGCGGCCCCTTGGGGATCGTCGGCATCGATTCGTCGGCGCCGTCCACACCGGCCATGTCGATATGCGCCCACGGCGTCGGCTGGGGCGTGAGGAAGCTGATAAAGTGCGCCCCGCGCCCGGCGCCAGCCCCACCTGGGCCGGAATTGGCGATGTCGGCGACCGGCGACGACATCTCCTTCTGGTAATTGGGGTGCAGCGGCATCCGCCATACCGGCTCGCCCGAGCGGGTGGACGCGGCCTGCACCTTCGCCGCCAGCGCCTCGTCACGCGCGAACAGCCCGGCATATTCGTCGCCCAGCGCGGTGACGATCGCGCCGGTCAGCGTGGCGATGTTGACGAGCGCGACGGGCTTGTAGCGATCGATGACATATTGGTTGGCGTCGGCGAGAACCATGCGGCCTTCCGCGTCGGTCGAGATGATCTCGATCGTCTGACCGTTCATCGTGCGCACCACGTCGCCGGGGCGGCTGGCGTTGTCGCCCGGCATGTTCTCCGCGAGCGCGGCGACGCCGATCACATTGGCGCGCGCGCCGCGGCGCGCGGCGGCATAGACTCCCCCGATCGCGGCGGCGGCGCCCGACATGTCGCCTTTCATTTCGGCCATTCCTGCGCCCGGCTTCAGCGAAATGCCGCCTGAATCAAAGGTGATGCCCTTGCCGACCAGCGCGATCGGGGCGGTGTTGCCGGCGCCGCGATATTCGACGAGCATCAGCCGGCCGGGGCGGCGCGAGCCCTGCGATACCGACAGGAGCGACCCCATGTTGAGCTGGCGCATCTGCGCCTCGTCGAGCACGGTGATACGCACATTGGGCACGCCAGCCAGCCGTGCCCGCGCGGCCTCGACGAAGCTTTCGGGGTGCTTTGCATTGGACGGCAGCGCGATCAGATCGCGCGCCATGCGCGCGCCGTCCACCACCCCGGCGAAGTCGCGGGTATAGACCGCCTCGCCCGCGCCGACGATCGTCAGCGGCTGGAGCGGGGGCGCGGTGACGCCGCTTTTCAACCGGTCGAAGCGATACTGGCCGAGGCCAGCGCCGAGCGCGACATGCGCCGCGGCATCGGCGACTCCGCCCGACAGGCCCTCTGTCAGGATCGCGACGGGGGCGTTGCTGCTCCGCGTTTCCTGCGCCGCGCGGCCGCCAAAATCAGCAAGCGCGGCCGAATCCAGCGCGCCCGCGCCGACACCGACCAGCAGGATACGATCGTACCCGCCGATGCCGTAGAGCGAGAACGTCCGGTCGCGGTCGGCCTTGAAGTCGGCGGCGGCGACGGCCCGGCCGACCGCATCGCGCAGGGCGGGCGGAACGCGGGTCAGGTCGCCCGCGCCGGCCATCGCGATCGCCAGCACACCGCTGGTGGGCGTGGCGGCGGCAAAGCGGATCGGACGCTCGGCGGTGTCGGCTCGGTCGCTGGCGGCGACGCCGGAGCCCAAAGCGGCGCGCTCGGACTGGGCCGTGGCGGGCAGCGCCAGCGTGGTGGCAAGGGCGGTGGCGAGGAAAAGGGCGCGCATCGTCGATGTCTCCGTGAAGTCGGCGGAAGGCCGGGGAAGACCGACGGCTAGACGGGGATGGCGGTGCGGACAACCTCCCGCGCCACCAACGGCTTCTCCAGCACCACCATGTGCAACGGGGGATCGACCGGAACCGGGAAATCGCGGCGCTCGCCGGTCAACGTATAGCCGCGACGCTGATACCAGGCGATCAACTCGGCGCGGCTGTCGATCACCGCCAGCTCGATGCGATCCGCGCCGAACACGACGCGCGCGGTCCGCTCGGCGGCGGCCATCAGGCGCCGGCCCTTGCCGCCGGTCTGGAGCAGGGGATCGACGCAAAGCTGGCCGAGATGCACCAGCCCGCCGCCGCGATCGCCGATCGCGACGCAGCCGACCGGGCGGGTGCCGTTGACCGCGACCAGCAGCCGCTGGACGGGATCGGACAGGATCGCCTCCAGCACATCAAGGCTGGTGCGCCGCCCGCTGAGCAGGTCCGCCTCATGCGTCCATCCCTGCCGCGCGCTGTCGCCGCGATAGGTGCGTTCGATGACCGGGTGCAGCCCCGCGAGGTCGGCCGCGCGTGCTCCGCGAATGATCGTTTTCAACCGCATGGCCTCGCCTTTTCGCGGAAGAAATGGTCGGCGCAAGAGGGCACGCCACCCGTTCTCGCGGGTCCGTGAAATTCCCGATACTTACTGTCGCACTATAGCGTCGCCTCAATGGCGCGGGCGGCCAGATCGGGGTCTTCCGCCTGGGTGATCGGACGACCGACGACGAGAATCGAGGCCCCGGCGTCGAGCGCGGCGCGCGGCGTCACCACCCGCTTCTGGTCGCCGGCATGGCTGTTCGCCGGGCGTACGCCCGGGACGACCAGGAACCCTTGCGGCCACGCCTTGTGCGCGGCGGCGACTTCCTCGCCGGAGCAGACGATGCCGTCGATCCCGGATTCACGAGCGAGTTCGGTGAGGCGGACGACCTGTTCATGCGGATCTGGGGCGAGGCCGATCGATTGGAGATCCTGGCTGTCGAGGCTGGTCAGCATCGTCACCGCGACGACCCGGGTGCCCTCCGGCGCGGCGGCCTTGGCATCCTCCAGCATCGCGCGGCCGCCGCTCGTGTGGACGGTCAGGATCGCGGGTTCGAGCGGGCGCAGCGCCTGGATCGCCTTGGCGACGGTGTTGGGGATGTCGTGGAACTTGAGGTCGAGGAAGATCGGCAGGCCGATGTCCGCCATCTCGCGCACGCCTGCGCGGCCGTTCGCCATGAAGAATTCGAGGCCGAGCTTGATCCCGCCGACATGGTGACGCACCCGGCTCGCGATGGTTTTCGCACGGTCGAGATCGGGCGTGTCGAGCGCGACGTACAGTCGGCTGCTCACGGGCGGGAGCCGTCGATCAGCGGGGGCGCGACGGGTGCCGGTGTGGGATCGGGATCGATCGAAGGCGGTACTGCTGCCGTCGCAGCGACTGCCGCGCGCAGATCCGCCAGCGTACGTTCGCTGGTCGCCAGCCGCTGCTGCGATCGCCAGCGCAGCGCGCGCTGCCACAGCCAGGTCGGCACCAGCCCTGTGAGGAAGCACAACAGCATCAGCAGCGGCAGGTTGATATCGACCAGCAGCCCGCCCCACAGGCGCACATCGACGCTGGTCCAGTTATTGAAGGCAAAGGCCACCGCGACCCCCGCGGCGAACACCATCAGCAACGTCTTCAGGAACTGCATGGACGATACCCTATGCAAGGAATCGCGGCTTGACCACCCTTGGCGGCCAATGCCGGATGGAGGTCAGCCGATCTCGCGGCGCAGAGTGTCGAACAGGCCCGGTACAGCCTTCAGCCGCGCTTCCTCCGCATCGAGGATCGCGAGGAACGCGGCACGCTTGATTGCGGCGACGCGGCCGGGCTTGAGCCGGTGGCCCGACGGCAGGGTCGATACGATGATGTCGATCAACCGGTCCGCGCCGTGAAGGCGGCCCCACAGATAGTCGTTCTCTCGATAGGCACGGCTGAAGAAGGCGCCGAAATTGTTGAACTGCGTGCCCTTCAGCGTCGCCGCCGCTCCGCCTTCGCGAATCGCCTTCGCATCGTCGGGCGAGATGCGATCGACCTTGACCGGGTCGAACTCGTCGAGCCCCTCGCCCTGCAACAGCGGCAATGTGGCGATGTCGAAGAAGGGAAAGCCGAGATAGGCGAGCAGCAGCGGGCGGCGCTGGTCCTTGGGCAGCGTCGCGAGCGCGGCGGACAGGCGGCGATCGGTCGCGGCGTCCAGAGCGGTCAGGCCCATCGCTTCGCCGAGAGCCGCGAGCACCGCGTCGGGATCGTCGGCGATGCGGCGGATCGCCGGGCGTAGCGCCTTGAACGCGGTGGTGCGCTCGCGATCGAGATAGTCGGCGAGTGAGGTATAGACGGCCTCGCGGATCGGGTTGAGTACGGCGTCGTCGCCGCTGTCGTCCATTTCGGCCAGGCGCCGCGCGAGAAGGCGCAGGCGCCGCACGCGAAAGCCAAGGTCGAACCGGCGCAGGAAATCGACCGTCGGCGACCGGGGCGACAGGCTGGCGGCGCTGTCCGACGTGACGCCGCGCGCGGCGACCGCCTGGGCGACGCTGGCCCGGATACGCGCGCTGCCGTCCGGTCCCGCATCGCCGAGCGTGCGGATCAGCGTCGCGCCGGTCGCGGCGATCACGTCGGTCAGCTTCAGTCGGGCGTAGGCGGAATAGGTCAGGCCGGCGTCCTTCGCCGCCGCGATCTGCGCGCGGCGGCGCCATCCGGTCAGTCGCGCTGGCGTCGGCCAGTCGAGGAACAAGGTATAGCCGAACAGGCGGATAACCTGCGCCTCGACATCGTCGCGCAGGCCGGAAAGAATGCCCTGCAGCCGTTCGACCCGCGCGGTGCGGGCGTCGATCGCCTCCAGATTGTCGCGGATCGGCTGCTGGCGGGGCAGTTCGCTCAAGGCGCCGATAATGGTCTGGAAGAAGCCGGGTGCCTGCACCTTGGCGACGCCCAGGTTGAACTGATAGCCGGGGACGGGATCGACATAGACGAAGCGACGGTCGATCTGGCGCTTGGCGGGGCGATCCCGCAGTGCGTCGATCGCCGGGCGGAAGGGCGCGTTGGCGAGCACCGACCCGTCGATCAGCACCGCGTCCTCGGCTGCGCTGGCGGCCGCGTGGCGCGGCAGTACCCGCTCGACGAAGCGCTTGCGGCCGGGCCAGCGCGCATCGCGTTCGACGAGCACCGCGTCGATTTCCGCGAGCTTGAGCGGGGGGAAGGCGCCGGGAAAACTGGACGTCGCGCGCGCCGCGAAGGCGAGTTCGGCCGCCTCGCCCAGCCGGCCGTCGCCGTCGTCGGAGAAGGGGAAGACCAGGCGATGCTCGGTCTCGACCACTTCCTCCGGCGAATTGAGCCGCAGGCGTTCGGGGTGGCCGCGGAAATCGGTGACGGTTACGAACAGGTCGAGCGGCTGGCCGTCGGGCAGCAGGCGCGGCCCCTTGTCGCCCGCCGCCATCGCGTCGAGCGCGTCGAGGATCATGTGCGTCAGCCGCTTACCGCCGAACGGCGGTTCGAACCAGCGCGCGCGGATGAACTGGCGCAGCTTGCGGCCGACCTCCTCGCGCGTGCCCGGCTCGACCGTCCCCTCGATCTGGTCGCGATCGGCCAGCATCCAGGCGAGCGGCGTCGCCCATAGTTTCGAGAAACGGTCGGGCGCGGCCTCGGGGTCGAGCAGCGCCTCGATATCGGCATTCTCCAGCCACATGCGGGTCAGCGGATCGAGCGACTGGCCGGTCGCCACCGCCTGGGCCAGGAAGATACCGTTGATCCCGCCCGCGCTGGCGCCCGCGACGATATCGACCAGCACGCGCAGCCGCACGCCGGCCTCTTCGCCGATCTCGCGGAGCAGGTCGTAATAGACGCCCTCGCTGCCGCTGCCCGGATCGCCGCCGTCGTGGAATGCGCGGCTAGCGCGCGCCAGCCGCCATACCTCGCCGGTGATGCCGTGCATGTACACCGCCAGGCTGATCCCGCCGTAGCAGACGAGTGCCAGCCGCAGTTCCTTCTCGCGCATTATCCCCCTTCTGTCGCCGTTCAGGCGAGTTCCAGTCTAGCCCATATCGGAAGATGATCGGATGCGGTGCGCGCGGCAAGGCTGGCGTGCACGCCGCAATCGACGATCCGCCATTCGGGCGAAACGAGAATGCGGTCCAGCCGCGCGACCGGGCGGCGCGCATGGAAGCTGGGCCCGGTTTCCGCGCTGGTGAAATCGCGGCAGAAATCCTTGAGGCAGCCGGCGGCACGGGTCCATTCGTTGAGGTCGCCCATCATAACCGTCGGATAGTGGACGCGCGACGCCGCGACGTGATGGAGGATCGCATGCGCCTGCCGCCGTCGCCACAGGCCCGACAGGTCGAGGTGCATGCCCACGACGCGCAGCGGCAGGCCTTTTACCCGCACATCGGCCATCACCGCGCCGCGCGGTTCCAGAGTCGGCAGGTGGATGACCTCTGCATCGCCGACCAGCGCCTCCTTGCGGACCAGCAGGGCGTTGCCGTGCCAGCCCATCGAATGGGTGCGCACCGCCAGCGGCACCGCTTTCCACGGCGAATGTTCGTCGAGCATGTGGAGCGGGATCACCCCGGCGCGCGTGCCGAAGCGGCGGTCGCATTCCTGCAGCGCGATCACGTCGGCATCGAGTTCGCGCAGCACCTCCAGCGTGCGTTCGGGCCGCCGCCTGCGATCGGTGCCGATCGCCTTGCGCATGTTGTAGGAGGCGACGGTAATCATTGCCGGATCGCCGTGCCGATGGCCTTCAGCGGGGCACCTGTGCCCGCGCGTCGGCCGCGGCGAGGTTCAGGCTGCGCGCGGTGCCCTCCGCCGCATCCGGCGTCATCGACACGGCGACGCCCAGTGGCCCGTCGAGCACCACCACGCCTTCCTCCGCGACGGCTACTCCCGGCGCCACCGCCGGCCCGTTGCCGGAACGCTCCATCACAAAACACTCCCACCTGATTGACGCAAAACACTTTCCGGTCGGAGTTGGTTGCCTGACGATCGGGCAAGTCAGATATTTCCGCGGGCGGGCAACTGGATGGTCGCGGCCAGCCCGCCGCCATCGCGGTTGGCGAGCGTCAGCACGCCGCCGGCTTCCTGCACGATCGCACGGGCGAGCGCGAGGCCGAGGCCGATCCCGCCCGTGTCGCGGTTGCGCGACGTCTCGACACGGATGAACGGTTCGAACACCTGCGCCAGCCGGTCGTCGGGGATGCCCGGTCCGCGATCGAGTACCAGGATCCGCGTGTAGCCCCTGTCGCTTTCGATCGCGACTTCGGCGGCGCCGGCGTATTTGACGGCGTTCTCGACCAGGTTGCGCACCGCCCGGCGCATCAGCGAGGGCCGGACGCGCAGCGGCAGGCGCGCGGCGTCACGGGTCACGACATCGTGACCCAGGTCACGGAAATCCTCCGCCACCGCGTCGACGAGCGCGGCCAGATCGACTTCGCTGGCCGGCTCGCTCGGGCGGCCGAGGCGGGCGAGCGACAATATGTCCTCCAGCGTACGGCTCATCTCGTCGATGGTGTCGGCCATGCGCTGTCGGTCGTCGTCGTCCTCGACCGATTCGATGCGGACACGAAGCGCCGCCAGCGGCGTACGCAGATCATGGCCGATCGCGCCGAGCATGCGGTCCTTCTCGTCGAGCATGGCAGCCACGCGCGTGCCAAGGCTGTTATAGGCGGATGTCACCGCCCGCACGTCGGCTGGGCCATGTTCTTCCACCGGAACGAACGGCGCGCCGGGACGAAAGCCGCGCGTCGCGGTCGCCAGTTCCTTGAGCGGTCGGGCGATCCGCCGGCCAAGCCACAGGACCGCGAGCAGCACGATTCCGTAAAGGATCAGCGTCTGCGCCAGGAGTTGCCCGACCACGCCGCGTTCGGCGCGGGGCCACGGAACGGCGATCGTCAGCCAGCCCCGTCCGGGCTGCTCGACCGCGATCACCAGTTCGCTGACGAACCGGCGCAGCCGCTTGCGGCGGTCGTCGCTCATGCGGCGTTCGCGTTCGGGCTCGATCCTGAAGGGGCGCAAACCCGCCTCGACCCGGCCGAAGCGGACGCCGGTGTCGCTCAGCCCGGCGCGGATCGCGGCTTCGGCCTGCGGGACCCGTTCGGACAGGCCGGCGACCGGCGATGCCGGGACCAGCTCGACGCGGCTGCGTGGGCGGTCGCGCGGCAGGGGGCGTCCGGCGGTCAGGCGCTCGTCGGCGTCGAGCAGACGGGTGATCGCCGGGTTGGTCGCGCCCGCGAGCCGGAATTCGCGGCGCTCGCGCAGCAGCAGCGCGAAATTGATCGCCTGGGCGACGAACAGCGCGACCGCCACCAGCAGCAGGATCTGGCCGGACAGGCTGGTCGGGCCGCGCCATGCCCTCACAGCCGCGTCACTTCGGCCGCGAGCGTATAGCCGCCGCCCCACACGGTCTTGATGAGCGCGGGGGCCTTCGGATCGGCCTCGATCTTCTTGCGCAGGCGGCTGACCTGATTGTCGATCGCGCGGTCGAACGCTGCGGCCTCGCGGCCCTGCGTCAAATCGAGCAACTGGTCGCGGGTCAGCACCTGGCGCGGACGCGTCACCAGCGCGAGCAGCAGGTTATACTCACCGGTCGACAGCGGCACGGCGACGCCTTCGCGATCGACCAGGGTGCGCTCGCCGGTCTTGAGCACCCAGCCGGCGAAGGCGTAGCTTCCCGTTTCCGGCGCGTGCTGGCGCACGCCGCCGGCTGCCATACGGCGCAGCACGACGCGGATACGCGCCGTCAACTCGCGCGGGGAAAAGGGCTTCACGACATAATCGTCGGCGCCCATTTCCAGCCCCACGATGCGGTCGGTCTCTTCGGTCCGCGCGGTGAGCAGGATCACCGGCGTCTCGCCGTTGGCACGGATATGGCGGGTGAGCGACAGCCCGTCCTCGCCCGGCATCATGATGTCGAGCACGACCAGATCGATCGCATAGGCGTTCAATCGCGCGCGCGCCGCCTCGGCATCGCCGACCTGCGTCACGCGGAAGCCCTGTTTCGTCAGATATTGCGCCAGCGGCTCGCGGATCGACCGTTCGTCGTCGACGAGGAGCAGGTGCGGCAGGTCAGTTGAGGCCATGTCCATCGCGATTATCACATCAACGGGCGGATGCCAGCGCCGGGCGGGGCGGGAGGAGGATGCCCACCGCCCGGCGCTGGACCCGACCCTTACGCGCCGGTCGGCGCGGGCGGGGTGGGGGAAGCAGCAGGCGCACGCCGGCTGCCGCGACGCATGCCGGGTCCGCCCTGCAACTCGGCGGCGTCGAGCACACCGTCGCCGTTCGTATCGAGTTTGTCGAAGCGGGTCTTCGCCTGGGCGTCATACTCAGCGCGGGTCAGCGCGCCGTCGCCGTTGGCATCCGCGCGCGCCGCCATCCGGCCACGGCCGGGCAGCGCCGCCATCTCCGCCTTGTCGACGGTGCCGTCGCCGTTAGCATCGATGCGGGCGAAGGCGCGGCCATTCTCTGCCGCGAACTCGGCGCGGGTCACTTTTCCGTCGCGGTCGGTATCGAGGCGGGCGAATCCGGGACCCATGCCGCGACCGGGGCCGCGCGTCGCGCCGCCGGGGGGAGGTGGCGGCATGTCCCGGCCGGCGACCGGTTCGAACGGGCCGCCCCGCGCGCCGGGGCCGCGCTTGCCACCGTGGCGCGGGCCCTTTCCGGCGCGCGCCTCGTCACGGGTCAGCGCGCCGTCCTTGTTGGCGTCCATCCGCGCGAAGGCGGCTTCGGCGCGGGCGATGAATTCGGCACGGGTGACGCGGCCGTCGTTGTTGGCATCGCCCTTCAGCGGCTTCGTCGCAGGGGCAGGGGTGGGTTGAGGGGCCGATTGCGCATAGGCGAGGCCGCCGAGCGCGGCGGTGCCGAGCAGGGCGGCGGCAAGGGCGGTCTTCATCATCGTCGGACACTCCGCATGGGGTACAGGGTCAGTCGGCGAACATCCCCGTCCGCCACGCTGCCTTCAATCGTCGAACGCTGTCGTGCGCGTGTGTCAGCGGCCAGGCAAAGTGTCGCGAATTGTCGCGCTCAGACGAAGACGGCGACGCCCTGCATCGCATCGACCACCGGCTGCCCGTCGGCGTTCCACAACGTCATGTGCTGGCTGGAATAGCCGCCGATCGCGCGATCGGTGACGGTGCGCATCAGCCACCAGCCGTCGCGGGTTTGCGGACGTGGGACCAGCAGGTTGACGATCCAGGTGAGCGAACTCATCGTACCCTCTCCCTTGTGCAACTGATAGGCCGCCGGGGGCAGGGCATCGGCCACCGCGATCAGCGCGGTCTCGGGATCGAGGTTGTCGCGTTCGACGAGCCGGCCCCAGCGCAGGAACTCGGCCTCGCCGGCGTCGCGCTTCATGTCCTTCAGCTCGAAATTGCCGGTGAAGAAGCCGGTGGGTCCGCGATAGAGGTCCGCGTCGGGCGCGGGCGGGCGATGGGGCGACGGCTGAAGCCGGTCGAACGCGATCGACGACGGGACGTCGGCCATGAACACGAAGGTCGCGCGGTAGCCGAGCCCCGCCTCGGACGTGATCGTCGCTTCGATGAACGCGGCATTGCGCCCGCGCCGAAGCCGCCGCGCCTCGATCGTCACCGCGCCGGCCAGCGGCCCGACGAACGCGATCAGCGCGGATCGAAGCGGTGGCAGATCGGTGTCGCTCGCCTTGGCGGCGTGCAGCGCCAGCGCGCTCGACAGCCCGCCATAGGCGGTGCGGCCCTGCAACCAGTCGGCCGGGATCGTACCGCGGAAGCCGCCCTCGACCGGCTCCAGCCCGGCGAGCAGCTTTGCGAGCGCGGTCATGCCACCACCCCCGCATAGCCTTCGCGCAACTCGCGTTTCAGCACCTTGCCGATCGCGTTGCGCGGCAGATCGACGACCGTGACCAGATCGGCCAGCCGCTGGGTCCTGCCGACGCGCCCGTTCACCCAGGCGAGGATTTCCGCCGTGTCTGTCGTCCCGCGCGGCACGAAGAAGCCGACCGGCGTCTCGCCCCACGCGCGTGACGGCACACCGACCACCGCTGCGTCGGCGACGTCGGGATGTTCGGCCAGCACGGCTTCCAGATCGGACGGATAGATGTTGAACCCCCCGGAGATGATGACGTCCTTCTTGCGATCGAGCAGCGTCAGGAAACCGTCGGCGTCGAACCGGCCGACGTCGCCGTGGCGGATGAAGCGGTTGCCGTCGGCATCGAACCACTCGGCGTCGCTCGTCGCCTCGCTGCGGCCGTGGTAGCCGGTCATCATCGCAGGTGATCGGCCGACCACCTCGCCCATTTCTCCGACCGGCACCTCGCGGCCGTCGTCGTCGATCAGGCGGATGTCGTGATCGTCCAGCGGCTTGCCCACCGTGTGAAGCTTGTCGGGATGGGCATTGGCGATCAGCGCGCAGGTGCCGCCGCCTTCGGTCATGCCGTAATATTCGATCAACAGCCCCGGCCAGCGCGAAACGACGTCAGCCTTCAGCGCTGCGGGGAAGGGTGCG
This sequence comes from Sphingomonas sp., assembly GCF_035910975.1. GTDB lineage: Bacteria > Pseudomonadota > Alphaproteobacteria > Sphingomonadales > Sphingomonadaceae > Sphingomonas. The sequence continues at coordinate 463,764 of NZ_JAMHWM010000029.1, read as the reverse complement.
GAGGTGCAGGTCTTGATGCGGAAGCTGGTCAGGTCGTGCGCGTCGAAATCGGCGAGCGCCATGATCCGGTCGTACTGGACGGGAACCAGCATCGCATGCGTCGCCCGGTGCAGCGCCGCCGCCGCGACGAAGCGTGCTGCATCGAACTTGCCGAGCAACACGCAGGTGCCGCCCCAGCCCAGCGTGGGCAGGAAGCTGACGAGCGTGGTGTTCGAATAGAGCGGCGTGGCGATCATCGTGACCGCATCGGCGAAGCCCAGCGCCTCACCCCGCGCGATATGCGCCCAGCGCATCGCGTGGCTCTGAACGATGCCCTTGGGTGATCCAGTGGTGCCCGAGGAATAGATGATGTTGAACGGGTCGGCCGGCGCGATCCGGGCCGGGGCGGGCCGCGATCCAGCGGGTGCCAGCCAGTCGTCCAGCGTCGCGAGCGCGGCATCGTCGAACACGCGGACCGCATCGCAATCAGCGACCATCGCGGCAACCTGCTCCGGTGTGGAAGACGGCGCGACCGGCGTCGGCACGCACCCCGCCCGTAGCGCGCCGAGAAAGACGATCGCATAGGGGATCGACACCGCGGCGACGATCGCCACCGCCTGGCCCTGGACCGCCCCGTCGCGCTGCAGGGCGGCGGCCACCCGGTCCATCATCGCGTCGAGCACGGCATAGTCGATACCGGCGGCGTCGTGGATCAGCGCGGTCTTGCCCCCCCGTTCGTGGGCGTGCGCGGCGATCAAGTCTGGCAAGGTCGCAAAATCGCTGTGCAGCATGGCGTCGGCGGTCGGCAAATCCAGTCTCCTGTCCATGGCCTGCTAGGCGGCGCGCGCCGGAAATGCCATACGCGACTTTCGAAAAGCGGGAGGTGCGGATGGACGGGCAGGTTGCGATCGTGACCGGGGGCGGTACGGGGATCGGCGCGGGCGTCGTGCAGGCACTGGCGCGGCGCGGGGTTCGCTGCGTCGTCAACTATGCGCATAGCCGCGACGAAGCGGAAGCGGTGGCGAAGGAAGCTGGCGGCATCGCGGCGCAGGCCGACATCGCCGACGACGATCAATGCCGCGCGCTGGCGCAGGCTGCCATCGCGGCGTTCGGGCGGATCGACTATCTGGTCAACAACGCCGGGCGCACCAAATTCGCCGACCACGAGGATCTCGACGCGTTGTCGGCGGAGGACTTCGTCGATCTCTATCGCCTGAACACGATCGGTCCGTTCCAGATGATCCGCGCCTGCGCACCGGCGATGCGCGCGGGGCCGTCGAGCGCGGTGGTCAACGTGGCCTCGGTCGCGGGGATTCACGGGCATGGTTCGTCGGTCGCCTATGCCGCGTCGAAGGGTGCGCTGATCACCATGACGCAGAGCCTGGCACGCGCGCTCGCCCCGGCGATCCGCGTCAACGCTGTCGCGCCGGGCTATGTCGGCACCCGCTGGTTCGAGGACCGGCTGGGCGCGGAAGGGTTCGCGCGGATGAATGCGCAGATCGCGGGATCTACGCCGATGGCGATGGCGCCCGACGCCGACGACATCGCCGGACCGATCGTGATGCTGCTCGATCCCGCCAGCCGCGTCGTGACCGGCGAGACATGGCGGCTCGATGCCGGCGCCCACCTGGACCTGCTACACGCCCGGCGAGCGGGACGCGGCTAGGGCCGGGACTGGCCGAACAGCACCCGCTTCTGCTCGTCGGTTAGCGGGGTATCCTCGGGTCGGATTTCCTTGCCCCGCGCATAGGCTCGCGCGGTCGCCGGCCGTGCCGCGATCGCGGCGTGCCAGCGCGCGAGGTTCGGGAAATCGGCCATGTCCTGGCCCTGCGCCTCGGGCAGGATCCATGGGTAGCAGGCCATGTCGGCGATGGTATACCCGCCCGCGACGAACTCGCGGTCGGCCAGATGCCTGTCGAGCACGCCGTACAGCCGAGCGGTTTCCTTCACATAGCGATCGATCGCATAGGGAATTTTCTCCGACGCATAGCGGGTGAAATGATGGTTCTGCCCCAGCATCGGGCCGAGCCCGCCCATCTGCCACATCAGCCATTGCATCACGTCGGCCTTGCCGCGCGGATCGCTGTGAAAGAACTTGCCGGTCTTTTCCGCCATATAATAGAGGATCGCGCCGCTTTCGAACACTGCCAGCGGATCCTGCTGGTCGATCGGGCGGGTATCGATGATCGCGGGCATGCGGTTGTTCGGGCTGAACGCCAGAAACTCGGGTCGGAACTGGTCGCCGGCGCCGATGTTGATCGGGTGAATTTCGTAGTCGAGCCCGGCTTCTTCCAGAAACATCGTCACCTTGTGACCGTTCGGCGTCGGCCAGTAATATAGCTCGATCATGTGCATTCCCCTTCGCGGGGGCAGATGGGGCGGCGTGACGTTCGCCGCAACAGCGTCATCGCCGGTGGCATGGTGCCTTGCCATGCGGGGGGTGCCTGCCATAGCATACCCGATATTCGATTCGAGTTTTGGGAGAGGATGCGATGGCGACGCTCGCCGATCCGCCGGCCGGTGCCGATGCGCCGGAGGCTTTCCGACAGGAGGTGCGCGGCTGGCTCGACGCCAACTTCCCCAAATCGCTGAAGGGCGTCGATAACAGCATGTCGGCGATCGAGGGGCCGTCCGATCCCTCGCCCGACGAGGAAGCCTGGCGAAAGGCGATGGGCGACAAGGGCTGGGGCGTGCCCACCTGGCCGAAGGAATATGGCGGCGGGGGCCTGTCGCGAGCCGAGGCGCGGGTGCTGCAGGAGGAGTTGGCGCGCGCCGGCGCGACCAATCCGATCGGCGGCATGGGGGTGATGATGTTCGGCCCCACGCTGCTCGAATATGGCAGCGAGGCGCAGAAGCGCGAGCATATTCCCGCGATAGCGCGCGGCGAGGTGCGCTGGTGCCAGGGCTATTCGGAACCGGGCGCGGGATCGGACCTCGCGAGCTTGCAGGCCTTCGCCGAGGATCGCGGCGATCATTATGTCGTCAACGGACAGAAGACGTGGACCTCGGGCGGCCAGTGGGCCGACAAGTGCTTCGCGATCGTGCGGACGGACAAGATCAGGAAGCATGAAGGCATCACCTTCGTCCTGATCGACATGAACGATCCCGGCGTCGAGGTGAGGCCGATCCGCCTCATCAGCGGCCAGTCGCCGTTCTGCGAGACCTTCTTCACCGATGTGAAGGTGCCGAAGACCGACCGGGTCGGCGAGGAGGGGCAGGGCTGGACGATCGGCAAGCGGCTGCTCCAGCATGAGCGCAACAGCCTGTCGGGCGGTGGATCGGCGGCGAGCCGGCTGTTTTCCGGCGTGCCGCTGGGCAAGCTCGCGAAGAAATTCCGCGGCGAAGATGCGGACGGTCGGGTCGCCGACCAGGATTTGCGCATGCGGATCGTGCGGCACGAGATGGACGTGCGGGCCTTTGCGCTGACGCTGCGTCGCGCCGCACTCGAGGCGAAATCGAACCAGGGGCCGTCGGCCGCGACTTCGATCATGAAGAACGTCGGCGCGCGCATCACCCAGGACCGCGCCGAACTGGCGATGGAAATCCGCGGAATGCGGGGGCTCGGCTGGGACGGCGAGGGCTTCGCCGAGGACGAGCTTGCGGCGACGCGCGGCTGGCTCTTCGGCAAGGCGGTGTCGATCTATGGCGGGTCGAGCGAGATCCAGAACAATGTGATCGCGAAGCGCATCCTGGGGATGCTCGACCATCAGTGATGTCGTCACTCCGGCGATAGCCGGGATCTCGCGCCGCGAGGGCGCGCCAGATGTTGAAAGACCGCAGCTTCCGCTGGGTTGACGAGGATGAGAATATGGCCGTCCTGACCGAAGAACAGACGATGCTGCGCGACATGGCGCGCGAATGGGCGGACAATGAATCGCCCGTCGCCGCTTTCCGCCGGATGCGCGACGAGAAGCATGCCGAGGGCTATGATGCCGACGCCTGGAAGGCGCAGGCCGAGATGGGCTGGGCCGGCGTGCTGATCCCCGAGGAGTTCGGCGGGGTAGGCATGGGCCATCTGTCGCTCGGGCTGGTTGTCGAGCAACTCGGGCGCAACCTGGCCGCGACCCCGCTTTCCGCGACATCGGCTGCGGCTTCCGCGATCCTGCTTGGCGGGTCCGACGCGCAAAAGACGGAATGGCTGCCCCGGATCGCCAGCGGCGAACTGGTCGCAACGGTGGCGTTCGGCGAAGGGCCCAGTTTCGATCCGGCAAAGGTGGCGACGACGGCCGGCGATGGCGGGATCACCGGGGCCAAGGCATTTGTGGCGGAGGGCGACGGCGCCGGGCTGTTCGTCGTGTCGGCGACCGACGGCGTCTATCTCGTCCCCGATGGCGCGGGCGTGACCCGGTCCCACCGCGCGCTGGTCGATGCGCGAAGCCATGCCGAGGTGCGCTTCGACGGCGCGGCCGCCGAACTGCTTTCCGCCGACCCGAAGCTTGCCGGGCAGGTGACCGATCGCGCGGCCGCGCTCGCGGCGGCGGAGATGCTGGGCCTTGCCGAAGCGGCGTTCGGCATCACCAATGATTACCTCAAGACCCGCGTCCAGTTCGGGCAACTGCTGTCGAGCTTCCAGGCATTGCAGCACCGGATGGCGAAGATGTTCACCGAGCTGGAGCTGATGCGCTCGGCGGTCGAGGGCGCGCTGGAGGCGATCGACGCCAACCGATCGGATGTCGATCAGGCGGTCAGCCTTGCCAAGGCGATCGCGGGCGACACCGCGAAGCTGGTCAGCCGCGAGATGGTTCAGTTGCACGGCGGCATCGGCATGACCGACGAACATGACGCGGGGTTCTTCCTCAAGCGTTCGGCGGTGCTGGAAGCGATGTGGGGCAATGCCGCGTGGCACCGCGAACGCTTCGCGCGGCTGAACGGCTATTGATGGGCGCTTCCCACGCCATTCCAGCGAAAGCGGGGACCCATTTCCCGGAGATGCCCACCGGGGCGCCGTGCGAGACGGCTCCTCGCCTGCGCTGGGATGACGGGAAGGGCCGGTGACCACCCCAGCGATCACCGCTCCGATCGCCGACGCGCTGGCGTTGAAGCGCCGCGGCCTCACCCTCGCACTCCTCACCGCCGCCTATTTCTTCAGCTACATGGACCGCCAGATCCTGGCGATCCTGCAGGAGGATATCCGCGCGGACCTGCACCTGTCCGACACCCAGCTCGGCCTGCTCGCGGGTTTCGCCTTCGCGATCTTCTATGCGACGCTCGGCCTGCCGGTCGCGCGGCTGGCGGACAAGGGCAACCGCGTCAACATCATCGCGATCGCGCTGGCGCTGTGGAGCGCGATGACGGCGGTTTGCGGTCTGGCGCAGAACTTCGTCCAGCTCCTGCTGGCCCGCATCGGCGTCGGTATCGGCGAGGCGGGATCGTCACCGCCCAGCCATTCGATCATCGCCGATCTCTATCCACCCGAAAAACGCGCGGGCGCGATGGGCATCTACTCGCTCGGCGTCGTGCTCGGGTCGGCGTTCGGGACGATGATCGGCGGCTTCGTCGCGCATCTTTGGGGATGGCGTGTGGCGATGTTCGTCGTCGGCCTGCCCGGCATCGCGCTCGCGCTCGTCATCAAATGGCTGGTGGTCGAGCCGCGCCGCGGCCTCAGCGACGTCCAGATCGCGGTGGAGAAGCAGAACAAGGGCGAGATGCCAAGCGTTGGCGCCGGCTTCCGCTCGCTGTTCGCCAATCCGGCGGCCGTCCATCTGGTGATGGGCGTCACCATCACCGCGATGATAGGCTATGGTCACAACGCCTTCGGGCCGAGCTTCCTGATCCGTTCGCTGGGCCTGACCAAGATCGACATCGCGTCCTACGTCGCGCCGGTCGGGGCGGTGTGCGGCACGGCTTCGGCGGTGTTCGGCGGGTGGATCGCCAACTGGGCGGCGAAGCGCTGGGGGCTCTATGCGCAGAGCTGGCTGATCCTCGCGATGAAGACGGTCGGGCTGCCGCTGTCGTTCCTGTTCTACGCCTCGGCCGATCCGTGGATCGCGGTGCCACTCTACTGGGTGTCGCTGCTCCTCATCAGCAGCTACCTCGGGCCTACCTTCGCGCTGATTCAGGGGCTCGCTCCACTCAGGCTGCGGGCGCTATGGGCGGCGGTGACCTTGCTCGTCATCAACCTGATCGGGCTGGGACTGGGCCCGACGCTGATCGGGGTGATATCCGACCTGCTCAAGCCATCGCTGGGCGATGCGGAATCGTTGCGCTGGGCGATGGTAAGCTTTGCCGCCGCGACGCCATGGGCGCTGTTCCATTACTGGCGCGCCGGGGTGCTGCTGAAGCGGCAGGCGTCAGCTGCCGATTGACGGCATCAGCGTAGCGCCGACATCGGCGATGGCGTGGCCCACCCGCGCGATCTGGCTGACCAGCAGGTGGACGAACCGCCCGTCGTTGGCGAAGAAGTCTATGATCGGCGAGACGCCGGTGCTGACGAGGAAGAGCTTCATGGCGACGGTCCCGTTGCGCGCGACGAGCCCGCAGTGACCGCTACAGCATTGTCATTCGGTTGATCCGGCGAAATCTTCCGCCATTTCGGGCAGTTCAGGCGGCGACCACGCGATCGTCGAACAGGCCGAACATCAGCGTCGAGGCATAGAAGGCGACGGCGCGTTCGCGGGGCATCGTGCTCGCCCATTTGCGCATATCGAACGCCGCGTTCTGTAGCGTCATCAGCGTCTGCGACGCGACGAGCGGATCGCCCGCGCGCAGTGATCCGTCGGCGATCCCGTCGGAGATCATGCCCGCGAAGCGCCGCGCGATGCGGTTCGACCGGTCGATCATCGTCTGGCGATCGCGTGGCGGCAGTCCCGAAAGCGCGGTGGTGCGCAACAACGGCCCGCGATCGGAGAATTGCACGTCGAGCAGCGTCGCCATGACGTTCGCCAGCATCTGCCAGCTATTCTCGCCCCCCGCATGAGCCTTGGCCTGCGCCTCCGCGATCAGGTTGAAGCTGCGGCGATAGCATTCGGTCACCAGCTCGTCCTTGGCGTCGAGATGATGGTAGAAGCTGCCCTTGGTGACGTTGCGCTCGCTGGCGATGCGTTGCACGCTGGCGCCGCGATAGCCGAGTTCGTTGATGAGGCGGGTGGCGGCGACCAGGAAATCGGTGCGGCCGTCGCCGCGCGCGTCCTCGCCGATTCCCAGCAGCCGCGGTGCCCATTGCGCGCCGGCGCCCGCGATGCCGTTGGCGAACACGTCCATCAGGCGGGCCTCGATCCGAGCGAACTCGTCGAGTTCGTAGCGGGTCAGCCAGGCGGAGAGCCAGAAGGTGTTTTCCAGCAGGACGTGCGCGCGGGCGCCGTTCAGGTCCTTCGCCATGCGGTCCGCCGGATCGCCCCAAAGTGCGCGCGTGTTGCGGAACACCCGTTGCCACCCGGCGAGCAGCCGCGACTTCATCGGCTCGTCCATCGCGCGCAGGTCGCTCAGCACGGCGAACTCGGTCTGTTCGCCCCGCGTGATGCGCGCGAGCCGTGCGAAATTGATCGACAGATAGCGCGCGACGCGGGCCCGCGGCGTCGTTTCCTCCATCGCTTCGTCGAGCATTGCCTGGAGCTGTTCGAGCGTGTGTTCGAAGCAGGCCGAGGCAAGATCTTCCTTGCGCCGGAAATAATAGGTGACGCTGGTGGTGTTGAGCCCGACGCGCGCCGCGACGTCGGCGAACGTCATGCCTTTCGCGCTCTGGTCGTTGATGGCTTGCGCGGCGGCGGCCAGAATCGCGTCGCGCTTCGCCTGGAAGCGTTTCGTGCCCGTTTCCCCTGCCGATTTCTTCGCCGGTGCTGCGCTCATCCGAATGACTGTATCAAAGCTTTTTCGAACGCCTAGTGCTTTTTGGAGTCCGTGGTTTTCCGAGGTGACGCGAGAGAAAGATTCGTCCCGGCGGGCTTTACCGAAAAACCGGTATGGCTTAACGACGCCTGCGAAACGAGGCTTTCCGGAGAGTGGTGCGATGGACTTCACGCTGAGCGAACGCGAGACATATTTCCGCGATCGGGTGAAGGCTTTCATCGATCGGCACATTCGCCCGCGCGATGCCGAATATCACGCCCAGCAGGCGAGCGGCGAGCGCTGGAAGGTGCTGCCGGTGATCGAGGAGGTGAAGGCGATCGCGCGGGCCGAGGGGCTGTGGAATTTCTTCATGCCGCCGCATTCGGGCCAGAGCCACGTCGATGACAGCTTCGAGTTCCAGGGCACGCAGCTGACCAACCTCGAATATGCGCTGTGCGCGGAGGAGATGGGGCGGCTCGGCTGGGCGAGCGAATGCTTCAACTGCTCCGCGCCCGATACCGGCAACATGGAGGTGTTCCACCGCTATGGCACGCGCGCGCACAAGGATCGGTGGCTGAAGCCGCTGATGGAAGGCGAAATCCGATCGGTATTCCTGATGACGGAGCCGCAGGTCGCATCGTCGGACGCGACCAATATCGAAACGTCGATCGTCCGCGACGGCGACGACTATGTCATCAACGGCCGCAAATGGTGGTCGTCGGGCGTCGGCGATCCGCGCTGCAAGGTCGCGATCCTGATGGGTAAGACCGACACGTCGGCCAAGCGCCACGCCCAGCAATCGATGATCCTGGTGCCGATGGATGCGCCCGGCGTGACGGTCGAACGGATGCTGTCGGTCTACGGTTATGACCATGCGCCGCACGGGCACGGTGAGGTGGTGCTGGAGAATGTACGCGTGCCGGCGGAAAACATCCTGCTGGGCGAGGGCCGCGGGTTCGAGATCGCGCAGGGCCGGCTGGGGCCGGGCCGCATCCATCACTGCATGCGCACGATCGGCGTGGCGGAGGAGGCGATCGAGGCGATGGCGAAGCGGCTGCTGTCGCGCGTCGCGTTCGGCAAGCGGATCGCCGACCATTCGGTGTGGGAAGAGCGCATCGCGCGCGCGCGTATCGATATCGAGATGACGCGGTTGCTGTGCCTGAAGGCGGCAGACATGATGGATCGCGCCGGCAACAAGTCCGCCCAGCTGGAGATCGCGATGATTAAGGTGCAGGCGCCGCTCATGGCGCTGTCGATCATCGACAATGCCGTGCAGGCGCATGGCGGCGGGGGTGTGTCGGGCGATTTCCACCTGGCGCACGACTGGGCCGGGGTGCGTACGCTGCGTTTCGCCGATGGCCCGGACGAGGTCCACAACCGTGCCATCGCCCGCGCCGAGTTCGGCAAGTGGGGCGACTGGAAGGCGGATACGATGTCGAGCGGGGATATCGGGGTATCGCGCTGACGGTTCGTCACCCTCACCCTTCCGGCGCTTCGCGCCTCCTTCCCTCTCCCGTTGGGAGAGGGAGGGGGCCGGCCGCCGCAGGCGGTGGGAAGGGTGAGGGCGATCACGGGAGGGGAAGATGAAAGCAGCCGTCCTGTTTGAGGCGAAACAGCCCCTCTCGATCGAGGAGGTGGCCGTCGCCGCGCCCGGCCTGCACGAGGTGCTGATCCGCACCGTCGCGGTCGGCGTCTGCCGTTCCGACCTCCACTTCGTCGACGGCGCCTATCCGCACGCCATGCCGACGATCCCCGGCCATGAAGCGGCGGGTGTGGTCGAGGCGGTCGGCAGCGAGGTGCGGTCGGTTGCGGTGGGGGACCATGTCGTCACCTGCCTCAGTGCCTTTTGCGGGCATTGCGAGTTCTGCGTCACCGGCAACATGTATCTGTGCCTGGGCGGCGACACCCGGCGCGGCAAGGGCGAGGCGCCTCGGCTGATGCTGGGCGACGCCCCGGTCGCGCAGATGCTGAACCTCAGCGCCTATGCCGAACAGATGCTGGTTCACGAACATGCCTGTGTCGCCATCGACAGGGACATGCCGCTCGATCGCGCGGCACTGATCGGGTGCGCGGTGACGACCGGGGCCGGGGCGGTGTTCAACTGCTGCGACCTCGACCCCGGCGAGACGGTGGCGGTGGTCGGCTGCGGAGGGATCGGGCTCGCCGCGGTCAATGCGGCGAAGATCGCGGGTGCAGGGCGGATCATCGCGATCGATCCGGTGCCGGAGAAGCGCGCGCTCGCCGAGAAACTAGGTGCGACCCACAGCCTCGACGCGCTGAGCGAAACGGTTGCCGACGAAGTGGTCGAGCTGACCGGCGGCGGGGTCCACCACGCGATCGAGGCGGTCGGTCGCCCGCAATCGGCGGCGACCGCGGTGAAGGTGTTGCGGCGCGGCGGCACCGCGACGATTCTGGGCATGATGCCGCTGGCCGAAAAGGTCGGGCTGTCGGCGATGGATTTGCTGTCTGGCAAGAAGCTGCAGGGCGGGCTGATGGGCGCCAACCGTTTCCCGGTCGATATTCCCCGCCTCGTCGATTTCTACCTGCGCGGCCTGCTCGACCTCGACAGCATCATCGCCGAGCGTATTCCGCTGCAACGGATCAACCATGCGTTCGACGAGTTGCGCAAGGGCGACGCGACGCGCAGCGTGGTGACTTTCGCATGATCGAGAGCGAGGCCCCGCAGACGATCGAGGTCGCCGACCGGGATCGGCTCGACGAATCCGCACTGACCGCGTGGATGGCCGCGAATGTCGATGGGTTCGCAGGCCCGCTGACCTATCGTAAGTTCGCGGGCGGGCAGTCGAACCCGACCTATCTGATCGATGCGCCGTCGGGGCGGTATGTGCTGCGCCGAAAGCCCTATGGCCCGCTGCTGCCGTCCGCGCATGCGGTCGATCGCGAATATCGCCTGATCGCGGGACTCCACCCCACCGGATTTCCGGTCGCGCGGCCTTATGGCCTGTGCACCGACGAGGGCGTGATCGGGGCGCAATTCTACGTCATGGGATTTGCCGACGGGCGCAACCTGTGGGACGGCACTTTGCCCGATTATGCGCCGGCCGAACGCACCGCGATCTACAACGCGATGTGCGATACGCTTGCCGCGCTCCACACCACCGATCACGTCGCGGCGGGGCTTGGCGATTACGGGAAGCCGGGCAATTATTTCGAACGGCAGGTCGCGCGCTGGACGAAGCAGTATCGCGCGTCCGAGACCGAGCATATGCCGCATGTCGAGCGGCTGATCGAATGGCTGCCCGCGACCCTGCCGGCGCAGACAGCGACGAGCATCGTCCACGGCGACTATCGCATCGACAACCTGATCTTCGCGAGCGAGGAACCGCGCGTCATCGCGGTGCTCGACTGGGAGCTTTCGACGCTCGGCGATCCGCTCGCGGACTTCAGCTATTTCCTGATGAACTGGGTGACCGAACCCGAAGGCCGCTCTGGCATCAAGGGGCGTGACGGCGGCGACAGTGGTATCCCGACGATCGACGACATGGTCGCGCGCTATTGCGAGGCGACGGGCCGTGACGGGCTGCCCGATCTCGACTGGTATTTCTCCTACAACCTGTTCCGCCTGACCGGCATCGTCCAGGGCGTGAAGAAGCGGATCGTCAACGGCACCGCGTCCAGCGCCCAGGCGGAGGCGACGGCGGCGCGGGTGTATGGGCTGGCGGAGGCGGCCTGGAGCTTCGCCCAGCAGGCCGGCGCGAAGTGAGGAAGCTGTTCGACCTCACCGGCAAGGTGGCGATCGTCACCGGATCGTCGAAGGGGATCGGCAGGGCGACGTCGGAGGCGCTGGCCGAACATGGCGCTCGCGTCGTCATCTCCAGCCGAAGACAGGAACCGTGCGATGCCGTCGCTGCCGCGATCAATGAAGAATTCGGCGTCGGTACGGCGATCGCGGTCGCGGCGAACATCTCCGACAAGGACGCGCTTCAGGCGCTGGTCGATGCCGCGCGCGCGGCGTTCGGGCGGATCGACATCCTGGTCTGCAACGCCGCGTCCAATCCCTATTACGGGCCGATGTCGGGCATCGAGGATGCGCAGTTCCGCAAGATCCTCGACAACAACGTCCTGTCCAACCACTGGCTGATCCAGATGGTCGCGCCCGAGATGGTGGCGCGTGGCGAGGGCAGCATCGTCCTCATCTCGTCGATCGCAGGCATTCGCGGCACCCCGACGATCGGCGCCTATGGTGTGTCCAAGGCCGCCGACATGGCGCTGGCGCGCAACATGGCGCATGAACTGGGGCCGCATGGCGTGCGGGTGAACTGCATCGCGCCGGGGCTGGTGAAGACCGACTTCGCCCGTGCGCTGTGGGAAGACCCGGATCGGGCGGCGGAGGTCAACGCCCGCGTGCCGCTGCGCCGGATCGGCGCGCCGCACGAGATCGCCGGGGCGGTGGTCTATCTCGCCAGCCCCGCGAGCGGCTTCATGACCGGGCAGGCGATGGTGATCGACGGCGGCGTCACGATCTGATCGGTGGAGGGCAGGATGCGTTTTCAGGGTAAGTCGATCGTCGTCACCGGCGCGGGGTCGGGCATCGGCCGCGCCGCTGCGCTGTTGTTCGCGCGGGAAGGTGGACGGGTGCTGTGCGCCGACATCACCGACGCGGCGGATGAGACGGCCGAGATGATCGGCGCGGCCGCCGGCACCGCGGAGGCGCTCCAGATCGACGCCGGGAACGAAGCCGACGTGATCCGCGCGATCGCCATCGCCTGCGAGAATTTTGGCGGGCTGGACGTGATGTTCGCCAACGCCGGCATCTCAGGCGGGATGGCGAACATATTCGACACATCTACCGAGCTGTTCAGCGACGTGCTGCGCGTCAACCTGATCGGGCCGTTCCTCGCGATCAAGCACGCCGCGCCGCGTATCGCCGAGCGCGGCGGGGGCGCGATCGTGCTGACCGCCAGCGTCGCCGGTATCCGTTCCGGCGCGGGCTCTCCCGCCTATTCGGCATCCAAGGCCGGGGTCATCAATCTCGCGGCGGTTGCTGCCCAGCAATTGTCGGGATCGAACGTGCGGGTCAACGCGATCTGTCCGGGCCTGACGGAGACGGGCATGACGAAGCCGACGTTCGATTACGCCCGCGACGTCGGAAAGCTCGACCGCGTCGGCCGGCTCAACCCGCTGCGTCGTGGCGCACAGCCGGAGGAACTTGCCGAGGTCGCCGCGTTCCTCGCCTCCGACGCGGCGAGTTACGTCAATGGCCAGGCGATCGCGGTCGACGGCGGCCTCTCGTCCAGCCACCCGGTGACGAAGCAGGATTACGGCCGTACGGCGGTCTGACCGGTCAGGCCGGCTGCTCGACGATCACGCGCGGCACGAGCTTGCCCGGCTCTGGCGTGCGGATACGGAAAACGGAATCGATCCGCGGGCTCTTGCACAGGCTCATCTCGCCGAACTCGACTATGCGCTCGCCGGTCTTGCGGTGCTGAAGCTCTACGCGCGCGGCAAGGTCGCACATCGTGTCGTCGCCCAGCTTGAGCGACCACACGACGTTGCGCGGGCCGACCTTGCGGCGCAGCAGGTTGGGGCTCCACACCGGATCAGGCCGCGTGCCGGGCAGGGCGGTGTCGAGGAACAGCCCGGTCAGCACGTAATCCTGCGTCTCGTTGAACACCGTAAGGCAACCGACCTGCCAGCAATCATGGCCGACCGGGCGTACGTTGAACGGCGGCGGGGACATGAAGCGCTGGCGGCGCATCCCTTCCGTCCGCATGTCGATCGGCTGGGCATAGGTGCCGTCGTTGCCGGTCTGTGCGGCGGCGGGTAGCGGGGCGGCGAGCAGGGCGGCGGTGACGAGGGCTCGGATCATCGAAGGAACCTCCCAAAGCGGTGCGCTCCGAACGTTCCCGCATGCTTCTTCGTCGGTCCAGCAATTTGCTGCGAACGGCAGGCCGTCAGGGTTTGTCGCGCATCCGCATCAGCCCTTCCTGGGTCGTGCTCGCGACCAGTCGCCCGTCGCGCGTGAAGATGCGACCACGGTTGAAACCCCGCGCATGGCCGGACCAGGGGCTGTCGGTGGTATAGAGCAACCATTCGTCGGCGCGGAAAGCCTCATGCAGCCACACGGCGTGATCGAGGCTGGCGGTCTGCATGCGATCGGTCAGCCAGCTCTTCCCATGCGGCAGCATCGCGGTGCCGAGCAGTGCCATGTCCGAGGCGTAGCTGAGCACCGCGCGGTGCAGCGCAGGATCGTCGGGCAGCGGTGCGGCGGCGCGGAACCAGCTATGCGATACCGGCTCCGTCGGCTCGGGCCGCGTCAGTGATCGTGGTAACACCGGGCGAAGCTCGATGGGCCGCGCGCGCAGGAAGAAAGCGCGAAGCTTTTCCGGGATTTCGTCGATATGGGCGAGCCGCAGCGCCTGCTCGTCGCGCAGGTCCTCGGGCATCGGCACGTCCGGGATCACGTCCTGGTGGTGCAGCCCGCCCTCCGCACGCTGAAACGATGCCGCCATGTTGAGGATCGGCTTGCCCTGCTGCATCGCGATCACGCGCCGGGTAGCGAAGCTGCCGCCGTCGAAATCGCGCACGACGCGGTAGATGATCGGGAAATCTTCGTCACCCGGTCGCATGAAATAGGCGTGGAGCGAATGGGCGTCCTTGCCGTCGACGCTGCGCTGTGCCGATTGCAGCGCCTGGGCGATCACCTGGCCGCCAAACACCCGCCCGACACCGCCGGGCTTGCGCAGGCCGCGGTAGAGATCGACGTCGATCTGTTCGACGTCGAGCAGATCGACGAGTTGGCCGACAAGGGCCTCAGGCGTATCGGCGGGGGCGGGGGGTGTGGTGTCGGTCATCACGTCCGCGTGCCCTGGACGGCGTAGCGCGGCATCGTCAATAGCCCGCCTTCCGCGCCAGCGCATCGGCGTGGAAGTTCGCGTCACCGAACATCTCCTCAAGCACGCGCGCACGCTTCATGTAGAAGCCGATATCGAATTCATCGGTCATGCCGATGCCGCCGTGCATCTGCACGCCTTCCTGCACCGCCAGCGTGGTGGCGAGGCCGGTCATCGCCTTGGCGACCGACACCGCCGTGTCGGCGCCATCGTCTGCGGCGTCGAGCAGTTGCTGCGCCTTGAGCGTCGCGGCGCGAGCGACTTCCATTTCCGAATAGAGGTGCGCCGCGCGGTGCTGGAGCGACTGGAAGCTGCCGATCAGCGCACCGAACTGCTTGCGTTCCTTGAGGTACGCATTGGTCAGGTCCATCGCGCCGCCCCCGACGCCAAGCATTTCCGCCGCGGCGCCTGTGCGACCGGCGGCGAGCAGACGCCGGAGATTGGCCGCGCCGCCGTCCACATCGCCGATCACCGCATCCGAATCCACCTCGACCCCGTCGAACGAAAGGCGGGCAGCGATGCTTGCGTCGGCCAGCCGTTCGGGCGTCGCGGTAAGGTTCGCGGCGTCGCGCGGAACGGCGAACAGGGTGATGCCGGCGTCGTCTTTCGCACTCCCGGCGGTACGCGCCGCGACGATCAGCAGATCGGCGACATGGCCGTGGGTGACGAACTGCTTCGCGCCGTGCAGTCGGAAACCGTTGCCCGCGCGTTCGGCCCGCATCGCGATCGCGTCGCGGTGCTTAGGCCCCTCGTCGATCGCGAGCGCCGCGACGGTGTCACCGGCGAGGATGCCGGGGAAATGCTGCGCAGCATGGGCCGTGCCTTTCAGCGCTTCGACCGCCGCCACCGCCGTGGTCAGAAAGGGTGAGGGGGACAGGTTGCGCCCGATTTCCTCCAGCACCGTTCCCGCCTCGACATGGCCGAGGCCGAGGCCGCCCGCGGCTTCCGGGATGAGGATGCCGGTGAAGCCCATCTCGGCGAAGCGCTTCCACAGGTCGCGGCTGAAACCGGTCGGATCGTTCGCATCGCGCAGGCCGCGCATGTGGGAGACGGGAGCGGTCTCGGCGATGAAATCCTTCACCGTGTCGCGCAGTATCGACTGATCGTCGTCGAGATAGAGAGGCATCTTCTTCACTTTCGTCATCCCGGCGAACGCCGGAATCTGGTGCGGCAGGCATTGTACGTCGAGCCGTGCCCGAGCGTTCGCCGAAGCGACGGTCAGGAAGGCAGTTCCAGGATCCGCTTGGCGATGATGTTGAGCTGGACCTCGCTCGTCCCGCCCTCGATCGAATTGGCCTTGGTGCGCAGCCAGGCGCGCGGCGCGGTGCCGGTGCCGGAGCGGTCGCTTTCCCATTCGAGGCTGTCCGATCCGCCCGCCGCCATCTCCAGCTCGTGGCGCGCCTTGTTCAGCTCGGTGCCGTAATATTTCATCATGCTCGGCTGGGCAGGGTGGGCGCGACCGGCTTTCAGTTCATCGATGAAGCGTTCGGACATCGCCGCGAACGCCTTCGCGCGCACCTCGTGGGTCGCTATCTGGGCCCGCAGGATCGGATCGGCGAGGCGGCCGTGCTCGTCCAGCCCCAGGCGATCGATCGCGTTGCCGACCAACGTTCCGCCGCTAGACAGGCCGAGCCCCATGCCGGAGATCATCTCGCGCTCGTGCCCGAGCAGATATTTGGCGACGTCCCAGCCCTTGTTGAGTTCGCCGATGAGGTTTTCCTTCGGCACTTTGACATTGTCGAAGAAGGTTTCGCAGAAGGGCGAGTATCCGCTGATGAGCAGGATCGGCTTCGTCGATACGCCTTCGGACGCCATGTCGAACAGTACGAAGCTGATGCCGGCCTGCTTGGTCGTCCGGTCGGTGCGGACGAGGCAGAAAATCCAGTCGGCCTTGTCGGCATAGCTGGTCCACACCTTCTGTCCGTTGACGAGGAAGTGATCGCCCTTGTCCTCTGCGCTGGTCGCGAGCGCGGCTAGGTCCGAACCGGCGTTGGGTTCGCTATAGCCCTGACACCAGCGGATCTCGCCGCGCGCGATTTCGGGGAGGAAGCGCTTCTTCTGCGCCTCGTTGCCGTACTTCAGCAGGGCCGGGCCGAGCATCGATATGCCGAAGCTGGAGAGTGGATTGCGACAGCCGAGTGCGCGCATTTCCTCGCGCAGGACCTTGCTCTCGGCCGGCGAAAGCCCGCCGCCGCCATATTCGGCGGGCCAGTCGGGCACGGTCCAGCCGCGCGCGCCCATGCGGTCCATCCAGAGTTTCTGGTCGGGCGTCAGCGCGGACTGGTCGCGCCCGCCCCAGACGGTGTCCTTTTCCGACCGCGCGGGTTGGCGCATCGTGGGCGGGCAATTGGCTTCCAGCCAGGCGCGGGTTTCGGCGCGGAAGGTATCGAGATCCTGGGTCATCATCATCTCCACCGTCATCCCGGCGCACGCCGGCATCTCATGCTGCATGAGGCCCCGGCTTTCGCCGGGACGACGACCTACTGGTTGAACCGCTCGCCCTTGTCGGACTTGTCCTTGAGCAGCTTCGCCACCGTGAAGCCGTGCTTCTCGAGGCCCGCGACGATCTTGCCGAGCCCTTCGGTGTCTGCCCAGAACATCGGGCCGCCGCGATAGACCGGCCAGCCATAGCCGTAGATCCAAACGACATCGATGTCCGACGCGCGCTGCGCCTTGCCTTCCTCCAGGATCAGCGCGCCTTCGTTGACCATCGGATAGAGCGTGCGTTCGACGATCTCCTCGTCGGTCACTTCATGCTGTGGCGTTCCGGTTGCTTTCCGGAAATCCTCGATGATCTCGGCGACGCGGGGGGAGGGCGACGGATTGCGCTTGTCGTCATAGTCGTAGAAGCCCGCCTTGGTCTTCTGCCCCCAGCGGTTCTCCGCGGCGAGCGCATCGCGGATGCTCTCGATCCGGGTCGGATCGCGGTGCCAGCCGATATCGACACCGGCGAGGTCGCTCATCTGGAACGGCCCCATCGGCATCCCGAATTCGACATGGACGCGATCGACCTGTTCGGGCGTCGCGCCTTCCATCAACAGCTTCATCGCCTCGACCTGGCGAGGCATCAGCATCCGGTTGCCGATGAAGCCGTGGCATACGCCCGCGACCACCGCGACCTTCCGGATCTTCTTGGCGAGGTCCATCACGGTCGCCAGCACGTCGCCCGCGGTCCTGTCGCCGCGCACCACCTCCAGCAGTTTCATGACGTTGGCCGGCGAGAAGAAGTGCATGCCGACCACGTCCTCGGGCCGCTTCGTCGATGCCGCGATCTCGTTGACGTCGAGGTAGCTGGTGTTGCTCGCCAGGATCGCGCCCGGCTTGCAGATGGCGTCGAGCTTGCCGAAGATGTCCTTCTTGACGTCCATGTTCTCGTACACCGCCTCGATCACCAGATCGACGTCGGCGAGGTCGTCGAGGCTGAGCGTGGGTGTGAGCAGCCCCATCGCCTGTTCGACCTGCTCGGGCTTGATCCGGCCCTTGGCGGCGGTCGCCTCGTAATTCTTGCGGATAGTGCCGGTGCCGCGATCGAGCGCGTCCTGCTGCATCTCGACGATCGTCACCGGGATGCCGGCCGACAGGAAATTCATGCTGATCCCGCCGCCCATCGTGCCGGCGCCGATCACGCCGACCTTGCGGATCGGGCGCAGCGGCGTGTCCTGCGGCACGTCGTCGATCTTCGACGCCTTGCGTTCGGCGAAGAAGATGTGCCGCTGCGCGGCGGATTGCACGCCGAACATCAGTTTCATGAACTGTTCGCGCTCGAACGCGATTCCTTCATCGAACGGCACGCCCTCGGCCGCCTTGCGGACGCAGGCGAGGTTGGCGGCGGGCGCGTCGAAGCCGCGGAACTTGCGCTTGTTGGCCTCGGCTACCTTGTCCACGGCTGAGGCGTCGCCCTTGACCGGCTGATCGCGGGTCGGGCGTGGCCCTTGCGCTACGACATCCTGCGCGAAGGCGATTGCGTCGGCCTCCAGCGTATCTTCGCCCGCCAGCCGGTCGATCAGGCCGGCGGCAAGCGCCACCTTGGCAGTAATCGGGTCACCGGTCGCGCACATCGTCGCGGCAAGCTCGACGCCGCCCAGGCGCGGCAGGCGCTGGGTGCCGCCGGCACCGGGCAGCAGGCCCAGCTTCACCTCGGGCGTGCCGATCTTCGCCGATGGAACGGCGATGCGGTAGTGGCAACCCAGAGTCACCTCGCACCCGCCGCCCAGCGCGGTGCCGTGGATCGCGGCGACGACGGGCTTGGCGCTCGCCTCGATCGCGTCGATCATCTCGCCCAGATGTGGGCTGACCATCGGCTTGCCGAATTCGGTGATGTCGGCGCCGGCGAAGAAAGTACGCCCGTCGCAGCGGATGACGATCGCCTTCACCCCGTCATCGGCCAGGCCCGCCTTCAGCGCCGCGTCGAGCCCCTGCCGTACCGCCGCACCGAGCGCGTTCACCGGCGGGTTGTTCGAGGTGATGACGAGGACCTCGCCGTCCTGGCGGGTGGTGATGGGGTTGGTCACGCTTATCTCCTTGTTCCCCGGCGGGGGCCGGGGTCCGGTAGCCAAAGGGTCGATCCTGGGCCCCGTCTTTTGCGGGGAAACAGGAAAGTGGGATCAGTTCAGGGCCGAATAGATCATCGTCTTCAGCTCTCGCCGCACCGGATAGGTGCTGCTTGGCGACATCTGGGTCATGAAGATCATGATGATCCGTTCGACAGGATCGATGAAGAAGGCGGTCGAGAACAGGCCGCCCCAGTAGAATTCGCCGACCGACCCCGGCACGAGGGTGGGCGCGACATCGGTGGTGACGGCGAAGCCCAGGCCGAAGCCGACCCCGGCATTGGTGCTTTCCGAGAACATCGACCGGCTCATGCTCGCCAGGTCGCCGCCGCCGGGCAGGTGGTTCATCGTCATCAGATCGATCGACTTGCGGGACAGGATGCGCGTGCCGTCCAGCGTGCCGCCGCCCAGCAGCATCCGGCAGAAACGATGATAGTCTAGGCTGGTCGACACCAGCCCGCCGCCGCCCGACACCAGGGTCGGCTCCCGGCTCCACGCCGACGCGGCGCCCTGATCGTACATAACCCGGCCCTTGCCGGGGACGAAGGTGTAGCAGTCGGCGAGGCGATCGACCTTGTCTGCCGCCACCGCGAAGCCGGTGTCGTCCATGCCGAGCGGGGTCAGGATACGATCGCGGAAGATCTCACCGAGCGGCCGATCCGCGATTCGCTGGACGACGAGGCCCAGCACGTCGGTCGACACCGAATAATTCCACGCCTCGCCCGGCGAGAATTCGAGCGGCAGCTTGCCTAGCGCCGCTGCGAACCCGTCGAGGTCGAGGTTGCCGTGCCAGCTCTCTATCCGGCCCTCGCGATAGGCGGCATCGACGTTCGACCGGTTCTGGAAACCATAAGTCAGGCCGGAGGTGTGGCGCAGCAGGTCGATCATCCGCATCGGCTGCGCGGTGGGGGACGTCGCGAACGGCACCCCGGCTCCGCCGCCGGCATAGACGCCGGTGCCCTTCAGCTCGGGCACGACATGGTGCACCGGCGTGTCGAGCGCGACGCGACCTTCTTCCAGCAGCTGCATGAACGCCACGGAGGTGACGGGCTTCGTCATGCTGGCGATGCGGAAGATGGTGGACGCGTCGACCGGCACCGTTCCACCCTCGCGCGCCATGCCCCGCGATGCGAAATGGACGATCGCATCGTCGCGGCCGATCAGCAGCTGGGTGTTCGCGAAGCGACCCGAATCGACGTAGCGCGACTTCAGAAAGGCATCGATCGCGGCCAGGCGAGCGCTATCGAAACCGTGATTCTCTGGTGTCGCCAACTCCATGCCTGTCCCATACCCCGTGTTCGAAACTAGCGAGCGACCCGGCGTTCGCGATGCGCGGTCTCTATCGCCTTGAGCGGGCCGCGAATCAAGTCTAGCCTTGCATGCAAATCGACGGGTGTTCCAAACCCGATCTTCAACTGACGAGAGGATTCCTGTGTCCGACGAACCGCTGATCGCGCTTGATCCTAGCTGGCCCCGGATGTCGCTCGACGAGATCGAGGGCGTCCTGTGTGCGCCAGGGGCGATGTTCGAGATGGAGACGGTGGACATCCGCGGTGTGCCGACGCGGGTGTGGAAGAACGCGCCGCCCACCCTGGCGCTGCTGATCCAGTTCGGCCGCAGCCACGGCGACCGCCCTTTCGTGATCCATGAAGGCGAGCGGGTGAGCTATGACGCTACCGTCCGCGCCGTCGCGCACCTGGCGACGAAGATGCGCGAGATGGGTGTCGCGAAGGGCGATCGCATCGCGCTGACGATGCGCAACCTGCCCGAATGGCCGGTCGTGTTCTTCGCCAGCATGGCGCTGGGCGCGATCTGCGTCCCGCTCAACGCCTGGTGGACAGGCGGCGAGCTTGAATATGGCATGAAGGATTCGGGCGCGAAATGGCTGTTCGTCGATTGCGAACGCCACGCCCGATTGGCGCAATGCTATGACGCGCTGCCCGATCTCGATCACGTGTATGTGGCGCGGTCGCAAGGGACACTGGAGGGCAAGGCGCGGTCGCTGGACGATCTGATCGGTCCGTCGGCCGGCTGGACGACGCTTCCCGAAATCGCGTTCCCGCAGACCGGGATTCATCCCGACGACGACGCGACGATCTTCTACACCAGCGGTACGACCGGAGCCCCGAAGGGCGCGCTGGGCACCCACCGCAACTTCGCGACCAATATCCTGTCGGCGGCCTATGCCGGCGCGCGGATGCTGCTGCGGCGGGGCGACGAAATACCCGCGCCGACGCCCAAGGTGATCCTGACCGTCATCCCCCTGTTCCACGTCACCGCCTGTTCGGCGATGATGATGGGGGCGATCGCGGCGGGATCGACGATTGTCTTCATGCGCAAATGGGATCCGGTCGCCGCGATGGCGCTGATCGAGCGCGAGAAGGTGAGCGTGACGGGCGGCGTGCCGACGATCGCGTGGCAGCTGCTCGAACATCCCGAGCGGGCGAACTATGATCTCTCCAGCCTGGAGGCGATCGGCTATGGCGGCGCACCGTCGGCGCCCGAGCTGGTCAAGCGCATCTTCCTCGAATTCGGCGCGCTGCCGTCGAACGGCTGGGGCATGACCGAGACGACCGCGACCGTCACCACCAACGCGGCCGAGGATTATCTGAACCGCCCGACGAGCTGCGGCGCGGCGGTGGCGACCGCCGACCTCAAGATCATGGACGTCGAGGGACAGCGGGACCTGCCCGCCGGGGAGGTGGGCGAACTGTGGGCGCGCGGGCCGATGGTGGTGAAGGGCTATTGGAACAAGCCCGAGGCGAGTGCCGAGACCTTCATCGACGGATGGGTGCGCACCGGCGATCTCGCGCGGCTCGACGACGAAGGCTTCTGCTACATCGTCGATCGCGCCAAGGACATCGTGATACGCGGCGGCGAGAACATCTATTCGATCGAGGTGGAGGACGTGCTCTACGCCCATCCCGCCGTCACCGACTGCGCGCTGATCGGCATCCCGCATCGCACGCTGGGCGAGGAGCCGGCCGCCGTCGTCCACCTGGCACCCGGCATGACGGCGACCGAGGCCGAGTTGCAGGACTGGGTGCGCCAGCGCCTGGCGGCGTTCAAGGTGCCGGTCGAAATCCGCTTCTCCGCCGACGTCCTGCCGCGCAACGCCAACGGCAAGATCCTGAAGAAGGACCTGAAGGCACAGTTCGCGCGCGAATGACGGATGGGGGGCGCAGGCGGACGGTCGTCGCGTGCCGAGTTACCAGCTACGAACGTTACCCAACCGCCTTCTTCCCCGCGCTTGCTCTCGCCGCCACCGTCATCTTCCGGCCCAGACCACCGGGGCCTGTCCCTGAGCCGAGATATGCGGGTGAAGGTCGCACGTTGATCGGAAAGCAGACTGTCCACAAACCGCCCCGATCCCGGCCGTTCAGGGCGCAAGCTGGAATTCCGAAAACGGTCGTCTCAGTCTCGACCGATAGTCGGTAACGGCTATCTCGCCCCGCACAGCCGCGCCTGATCCCATTCCAATGCCCGCGTCATCCGCATCGCGCCTCTCAGCGTTTCGCGCTCGTCCGCAGGCAATGATGCGAAGGGGGTTGAGAAGCCGGGAGGAATGCCTGCTGTGGCCTGTGCATAGCTGGCGCCGACCTCGGCTTCCGAGGGGATAGGTCCCCAGCACGAATAATGGCCCATGCAGGCGATGTCGCATTTGTCGCTCACCGGCTTGCGGGCATATTCGCCGCACGTGCACGAACAACCGGTGCCGGCGAGCGCGGCGTTGCGCTGCTCGGGCGTGATGCAGGCGGCGCGTGGGGGCGGGGGCGCCATCAGCTGCTTCGCCTGCGCGAGCGCCCGAGCGGATACCGGCGGTGCTTCGGGCGCGGGAGCGCCGAGTGGTGGTGGCGGCGGCAGGCCGAAGACGGTGACCTGCTCTCCCGGTCCTTCCTGGTATGCGACCAGCACCGATCCCGCGGCCGCGGTGGCGAACAACGCCGCGACCAGCACGATCAGCCGGACGAACGGCCGCGTCATGCGCCGTCGTCCGGCAGCGAATAGGTGCGCGGGCGGCCGGCGGCGGCCCAGGCGCAGAGGTGCGCGCGCAACGGGCCGTCGGCCATCGCGCGGATCTGGCCGATCAACTGGCGGCGAATTTCAGGCGGGGCGTCCTGAGCATCATATCCGGCCGCCACAGTCTCGGCGAAAGCCTGGCGATCCTGATCGGTCAGCCGTACCTGACAGGACACTGCACCGATCGTCGCACCGGCGCCGTTCGCCGCTCCGCCCGAACGCGACGATGCCCATTCGAGTTCGTCGGCGTCGAAATCCGAACGCTCGTCCATCGGCAGCAACTGCTGGGCGACGATATCGCGGTCGATCTCGCCGCGTATCTCGGCGCGCGCGAAGCTGACAGGCTCCAGATCGCTGCGCGCCACGCCGGGCGAGGCGAAGGCGATCTCGATCGTGCCGACCGACCGGATCGGTTGGCGGCAGGCCAGCTCGGCGTCCTGCTCGTCCTCGAACAGCCGGGCGGAGAGCGATCCCAGGATGAACCCCGGCGTGTTCTGGGTGATGTTCATCTGCGCGTTCGTCTTGCGGCGCACGACGTGGAGGCAGCCGTTGCTCAGCTCGGTGGCGGCGGCGTCGATTGAATTGACGATGCCGGCATCCATGTCGCTATGCCAGTTGACTTCGACGCGCGCGGGAAAGGTGCCGGTCTGACCGGGTTCCAGATCCGGCATCGACACGCTGATCTTCATGCCGGATGCGCCGCCGCCCGGCGCCATCATCGATCCCGTCGTGGCGGAGACGGGCAGGCCGCGCGGTTCGAGGATGCGGTGGAACGTGTCGGCGACCTCCGCCTTGCCGTCGACGCCCGATCCGCGCGTGATCTCCGCCGGCAGATACACCAGCCCCGAACTGGCGAGCGACGCGGTGATCGCGCGCGCCGCCTCGGCCGAATCCCCGACGTTAAGTCCGAAACCGAATCCGTCGCCGCATTCGAACACGGCCCGCTTTTCGGCATCGCAACCGGAGCCGGGTTCCGGCGGATCGTACACCACGACGCTGCTTGACGTGATCGCGGGCTGCTGCGGGCGCTTCGCGTTGGGCAGGGGCTTTTTGGGGCGGGGCTTGTCTCCGCCCCGGTTCTGCGGCGTCGCGGTGCCCGACACCGTCGCGCTGACGCTCGGCCGCACCAGACGGACGGTCACGACGCGCTCCCTGGTGTCCTCGGCCCTGTCAGCGACATTGGTGATGACAATCGTCTGATAACCCCTTGTGCCACCGGCACGGGTCGGCTCGAGCGGCGCATACGGGCTCGACCAGCTCACCGCGCATCCGCCCTGCGCGAGCGGACGGGACGCGCCGAGCGACAGCATCTGACCACGGGTGCCGACATCGATGTCGCGGCAGGTGTCGCCTTTCTCTCCGTCCTCCACCGTGATGATGAAATTTTCGGGGAGATAGGGGACCGGGGTTGCCGCATAGGGGCTGTTGCGCATCGTGACCCAGTCGGGCGGGGCGGCATCCGCGGCGAATTTCACCCGGATGCACCGCGCGGCGATCGGCGCGATCCTGAGCTGCACCGTAGCCGCCACGTTGGTGCCGAGATCGACCGTGCGGCAGCCTTGCGCCCATAGCCGTTGATCGAACAGCGCCTGTTCCAGCCTTCCGGCGCGGCTGCCAACGACCAGGTCGGGCAGATCGGCAAGCTCCACGATCATCTCGGAGAATACGTCGCGCAGGCCCCGCCGCCAGACCTTGCGCGGCGCGCCTCCGATCGGGTCGGCGACGGTGGCGAGCTTCAATCCCTCGTCGAGCCACCGGATCACATCGCGCATGTCGCGCGCGTCAGTGGGCGGCCGGGTGGACTGGCTGTGCATCAGCCGCACCGCGTGTGCGCCCCCTGGCCGGCCCTTGAACATGTGCCGGAACAGGCTGCCCGTCATGTAGCCAGTCCCGACGAGGTGGCCGTGCTTCTTGGTGCTGTTGATGAAAGCTGGGCCGCTGCTCCTGTCGATCGTGACCTTGCCTGTCCCCGTTGCCGACGGATAGTCGGGATGGCGCCAGGGCGCGTCCTGGATATGATCGATCGCGAGAGGCTGGTCATAGTGCCGTAGACCCAGGATGAAGCCGAACTGGCGCTCCAGGCCGTCCTGACCCTCGACCTTGGGCTGGGTGGCGAAACGGCGCGCCAGCGCGCGGCGGGTCAGCTTGCGATCGAACCGCTCCATCATCGCGAAGCCCCAGCCGTTCGAGGCGCCTTCCGCGACCCAGTGCGGCAGGCGCCCGTCGGCCGGCTTGAACACGCGATTGTGAAAGACGTGCGTCAGCTCGTGCGCGGTAAATCCCGAGCCCATGAAGTTGCCGGCGTGGTTGAGATTATAGTGAAAGCTGTACTTGTCGACCTTGCACCAGTCCGTGGTGCCGGCAGTTGCGCAGACCGGGTTGGCGGCACGGTCCGGCACCAGGTTCTCGGCCACCGCGACGGTGGTGCTATAGTCGGCCGGGCGGCGTCGAACGACGAACACGACCGGCTTGCCGTCGAGCATCGTATCGATGCGCGGGGCGCCGAAATAGCGTTCGTGGACGTCCCACGCCTGCTGCATGCGCTCGATCAGCTCGACCGGGATCGGCGCCGCCGATGCATCCGGTTCCTTGGGGTTCCGGGTGGCGTCAAGCCCGAATACCCGGAACTTGCCGTTAGGAGACAGGCTGCCGCTGGGAACCGTACCCGTACCGGACGGCTGCGGCTTCTGCTGCGCGGCGGCAGCACCACAGGCCATCGCCAGCGCGACGACCATCATCGAAGCACATCGTGTCCACACAGATGGTCCGACCGACACCCCCATCGTCCCGATTCCCCGCTGAGCTGCCTGTACGAAGCGCCGATCCCTCAGAAGGCCCGGCCGAGCGCTTTTCCGACGCCGTCCTGAACCCTGTCCCCGATCCCGCGCTCGACCGCGTCGCCGGCCCGCTCGCCGACCCGGCGCAGCGCACCCGGAACCGGCGGCGCGGAACCGGTGCGGCCGAGCGTGGACGGCGCCCCCTTCACGCCGGAGATGCAGCATTCGGACGGCGACGGCTGCGGCACGCTGTTCTTCAGGAAGCATTCGCCGTGCGGGTTGCGCCCCGGCACGACATAGGTGAAGGCGCGGCACTGGCTGTCGCCGTCGCATGCGGCCTTGCACTGCTGCCAGCCCGATCCGGGCCGGTCGTACACGATCTCGCGATAGTCGCCGCCAAACAGGTCGGTGTTGTGCATCGGCTGCCATGTGGAGGCTGGCTGCGCTGGCTGCGTGGATGTTCCGCCATTGCCCGCGACCCGGTAGGACGAACCGACATAGCGCACCGAACTGACCGCCATGGCCAGCAGGATCGGGCGGAGATCGGTGACGTTGCCGTCGATCTCGACACAGCGGCCGGCGTATTTCGCGTCCTCGCAGACCAGCCAGCGCCCCTCGGTACGAATGGACATGGCGAAATCATTGTGGCGGGCCCTGTCCAGATCCGCGGTGTCGCCGGTGATCCTGAAGCTTTTGCCCTGAAAGCCCTCGCCGGCGTACAGCGTCAGGCTCTTGGCCTGCTGGGCGGATTGCCCGATCGCCGACACGCCAGCAACGCTCGCGGCCAATACCGCGGCGACTGCCGCCCATGCCCAGATTCCACGCGCCATAGATAAACCTCCCGAACCCGCGACGGCGCCGGACGCGCACGCCTCGAAAGGCAGAACAGGATGCGGCGGCGGAAGCGGACATCGGGCGTCCAGAAATTTCGGACGCCGATGCCCGGCCGGCACGCGGATTGAAGAAAATCGCCACGACATGTCCGCTTCGCCGATGGAACCCTGTTTTGCCTTTCGAGCGGGACGACGGGTCAACGCCGCTGTTGCGAGGCGACGAGAGGATCGACGATGTACCTCATGGTTTCGATGGCGGCCCTGCTGCTGGGGCCGGCTGATCCCGGTGCGGGACCGGATCGCGAAGCGGCCACCAGCCCGCCCAGCGTCTATCACGGCAACTGGCGCGTCCTTGCTGCCGACGACGCGGGTGGGCAGGCGACGATGCGGATCGACATCCAGCACAGCCCGGGCGAGCGTGAGGGGACCGGCAGCTACGCGCTCTATCAGCCTTTCTGCGATCTGATCGCGGGGGGGAGGATAACCGGCGCGTCGGATTGCGATCTGATGGATCAGGGCGGCGAAATGGCCGTTCGCGCCGACGGGCGCCGGATGGTGATCACCTTTGCCCCAACCGCCGACGGTGCCGAGCATCGGCTGACGTTCCGGCGAAGCGGCCGGTCGCTGACCGGAACCTATCGAAATGCGGACCTTGTCCGCGCGGTGCGGCTGGAGCGGGCTCCGGAATGAAGGATTGGACTATGATAGCGAAGTGTTTGGGGTGGGCGGCGGCATGCGCGCTGCTTGCCGGTTGTGGCGGTAATGAGCGTTCCGGGGACGGCGCCGTGCCGGAATCGGGCGTGAAGATATCGGGCCTGGGCGCCGGCGAGGTTGCCGCGCCGCGCAACCTGCCGCCGTTCGCCCCGGTCTATCCGGGTGCCAAGGTCACCAGCACGGTGCTCAACGCGCCTGAACCGGACAAGGGCATGATGGTGCTCTCGGTGCCGAATGCCGACGGCGCCTCGATCGTCGGCTTCTACAAGAAACGGGGCGAGGCGGCCGGCCTGAAGCTGGGGATGGAGACGGCGGCGGGCGCGGCGCGCATCATCGCGATGAACGAAAGCGGGGAAACCTCCGGCGACGGCGCGCGTGGGTTGCAGGTGACCGTCGCACCGGGCGACGGCGATGTTTCGACCGTCACGGTAATCTACGCGGGAGGGAAGTGAAATGTGGATGCGGTTTCTATCGATCGCCACGCTGACGGCCTTGGCCGCCTGCGGCCCGAATCCGGGCGCAGTGCCGGATAACGCCGCCGCCGCGGCCGGGGTGACGGATGTACCCGCACCGCTCGCCGCCGACGATACGCTCGACCGCGCGCTGACCTGCTGGGGGCTGGCCAATCGCGCCTATTTCATGCACCAGGCCGTGCGGGGCGGCGGGGGCAACCTGCCCAGCCCGGACCCGCAGGTCTATATCGCCTGGTCCCACCTTGCCGCCGTTACCGCGCACGGACGCGGGATGACGCTCGCGGATTTCGAGGCGCGGCAACGGGCGGCGCAGCAGGCGGCCACGGTTTATTCGCTGAAGGTGAAGCCAGACCACGCCGCCGCGGTGCAGCGTTGCATCGACGCGGCGCCGGAACGCGGCCCCGATCCGGACCTCAACTGGCCTGACAAATAGGGCGTGATGCTGACCGGGCCGACCCGGCGACACTTTCGATGGAAACGGCCGGAGACTTCCGCATAATCGGACGATGTCCGTTGATTCTCCCGATGCGCTGGTCGCGGCGCTCTATCCGCAGCTCAGGCGGATGGCGCGGGACCTGCGCTGGCGCTACGGCGCGAGCGAGACCCTGCGATCGACCGCGCTGGTCAACGAAAGCTTCCTGAAGCTGCGCCATGCGCACGGTTTCGTCGACGAGAGACATTTCCTGCGGACCGCCGCCCGCGCGATGCGACAAATCCTGATCAATCACGCACAGGCGCGGCTCGCCGCCAAGCGCGGCGGCGGCGCGGCGACGGTTGCGTTCGAGGACGACCTGCCTGACGTCTATTGGGAGAGCGACGAGCGGCTGCTGGCGCTCGACGACGCGCTCGTTCGGTTGGCGGCGTTTGCGCCGCGCCTGGCCGAGATCGTCGAGTACCGCTTCTTCGGTGGCTATTCGGAACGCGAGATCGGCGTGCTGCTGGGCGTGACCGAACGCACCGTCCGGCGCGACTGGGCCAAGGCGAGGGCGTTGATATTGATCGAGCTCGAAAGCGCGGAGGCAGCGTGACCTGTTACTTCAGGTAGCGCGCCCGCACCTGGTCTGCCCCCTGCGCAAGCCGCGCCCCCGCAGGCCCCAGGGCGGGCAGCATCGCATCGAAACGCGCAAGCGCCGCAGTGGCGCCTGCCCTGTTCCCCGCAGCGCCTTCTGCGCGCGCCAGCGCGACCAACGCCATCGCCACGCCCGGCGGTGGCGCCTTGCCTCCTTCCGCGAGCGTCACGGCGCTGCGTGCCGTCGCCAGCGGATCGCCCCTGGTCGCGGCGATTTCCGCTTCCGATCGGCCGGCGAGCGCGGCGACATGGTGCATCGATCCCGCCCCGGCGAATTTTTCCGCCATCGGCACTGCTTCGGCGAGCGCGGCGAGCGCGGCGTCGGCCTTGCCGGTCTGCAGCAGCACCTTGCCGTGGTTGGCGATCAGCGCGGCGGTCGCGCCCGACGCGCCGAACAGCTTGCGGCGGATCGCCACCGCTTCGGCGAACAGCGGTTCGGCCCGCTCCGGACGACCCGACAGCGCCTCGATCGCCGCGAGATTGTTGGCTGTGTTGAGCGCGTCGGGGGTTTCGACCAGCCCGGTTTGCCGCCAGATGTCGCGGGCCGTTTCGAAAGCCTTGCCGGCGCCGTCGAGATCGCCCAATCCCTGCCGCGCCACGCCCAGATTATTGTAGAACACCCCGGCCTGGCGGTTGTCGCGTCCGTGCATGTCCAGGTGATCGGACAGCGCGCCCTGTAATAGCGCCCCCGCGCGTTCGGGGTCTTGCGCGCGCAGCACCTGCGCTTCGACAAGCCGGCTGTCGATCAGGCGTGCACGCCATTTCGCGGCGTCGGTCCGCCAAAAGGCCTGAGCCGCGGCGAGCTGGGGCGCGGCGCCGTCCAGATCGCCCATCCGCAGCAACGTCTGCGCGAGGTCGTAGCGCGCGGCCGCTAGCGTCTCTGGTGCGATCGTTCCCGGCCTTGCGGTGACTACCGGCATCAGCGCCGCCTTGGCCGCTGTATAATCGCCAAGGTAGAAATGCAGCTCGCCCAGCGCGTGCAACACCGCCCCGGCGCCGCCCGGCTGGGTCGCGTGCTGGGCGACGATCCGCGCGGTTGCGCGATCGAGCACCTCGCGGGACGAAGCCTCGGCGCCCGCCATCTCGACGCTTTCGGCCAGCAGCAAATAAAGCGACTGGCGCACCGCCTCGCTGCGGGCTTCCTCGGACAGCGCCGCATCGCGCGCCGCGATCGCCTCGCGCTTCTGGATCAGGGTCGCGACGAGGCCCGCCGACAGCGCCAGCACGATGACCGCCGCCGCCGCGATCGGCCAGCGCGCGCGCCAGATCGCGCGACGCATCCGGTATCCGCGCTCCCCCGAACGCGCCTGGACCGCCCGGCCATCGCGTGCGCGGCGCAGGTCCTCGATGAACATGTCCAGCGTCGGATATCGCGCCGCGGGCTCCTTGCGCAGCGCCTTCGCCAGCACCGCGTCGAGATCGGAAACCAACCGGGCGGGTGCATCGGCGAGGACGGGGTTTTCCTTCCGCAGGTCGATCAGCCGCGCGGGATCGCGCTCCAATATGCGGCTTATGCCCAGCGCGACCGGCAGGCCGTCGAGATCGACTGGGGGCCTGCCGGTCGCAAGCTCATAGAGCAGGGCCGCGGCGCCATAGACGTCGCAGGGCGGCCCAGCCTGCTCCCCGGTCAGCAACTCGGGCGCGGCATAGGGCGCCGACAGCGGCAGCGCGCCTTCCGTGCGGTCGCCGAGGCCCAACTGCTTGGCGATGCCGAAATCGATCACGCGCACGCGCCCGCCAGCATCCATCAGCACGTTGCCGGGCTTCAGGTCGCGATGCAGCACCAGCATCCGGTGCGCCTGTGCGACCGCATCGGCGACGTCGATGGTCAGTGCGATACGGGTGTCGAGGGGAATTTCATGCGTGTCGCACCACCCGTCGATCGGCCCGCCCTCGACCCGTTCCATGACCATCCACGGACGATCACCGGCATCGATGCCGCCGTCCAATATTCGAGCGATACCGGGGTGGTCGAGATCGGCGAGCAACTGGCGTTCGGCCTCGAAACGCCCCCGGACGATCCCGCGCGCGTCATGCATGACCTTGAGCGCGCCGCGCTGCTTGAACCCGCCTTCGGTCCGCGACACGGAATATACGGTGCCCATGCCGCCCTGGGCGATGACGCCGTCGATTTCCCACGGGCCGAAGCGCCGCCCGATGGCGATCCGGTCGGTGATCGGGGCTATCGGCGCGACCGGATCCAGACTTCCGTTGTCATCCATCCGCGCGAGAACGTCGCGCGCTCGCGCCAGACCGGCCGGATCGTCGCCAAGTCGCCGGGACAGAAAGGCGTCGCGAGCATCCTCGGGCAGTTCCAGCGCCGCGTCGATCAATGCCGAAACGCGCGTCCAATCTCCCGCCTGCATGATTCCCCTTTTCGTGGCGTTGCCGGCGAACACTGTGAGATTGGCCGTTCCGGTTCAAGGAACTGGTGCGGCTTCGTCCGTGACCGCGACTGTGACCGCGCCCGCGAAGCGTACGGCCTTTGGCCGTTAGTTCCAGTCGGGAATGCTCGATCGGCGACATGATCTTGAGCTGGAGCGGGCTCAGATGCCGGGAAAGGCCGGTTCGACAGGCGGGGCCAGCGCCTCGCGCATGCTAGGGGGGGGCTGACAATCCCATCCTTGGTGAATGCCGTGAGGGCGTCAGGCCACCCACCTCGTCCCCGATGTTCTTCGGCACGTTGAGGCGAAACCGGGGAACGGCCCGTTCCTGCGCCAGAAGACATGCAGCATGCGACGTCTCATGCGTGGCATGAAGCGTCCGGCGAAGCGTTGATTTTGCTGGATTTCTGCCGATCTCCGCACGTTGGCGGGAGAATGGTGACCCCTACGAGAATCGAACTCGTGTTTTCGCCGTGAGAGGGCGACGTCCTGACCGCTAGACGAAGGGGCCGTCCGGCTGGAGGCGGGCGCTTAGGGCAGCGGCGCGGCGGCGTCAAGCCGCGAGCTTGCGCCGTTCCACCATCTCAAGGTTGAGCATCTCCGCCAGCAGGAAGGCGAGTTCCAGGCTCTGCCCGGCGTTGAGGCGCGGGTCGCAATGCGTGTGGTAACGATCGGCGAGCGACTGTTCGGTCACGTCGATCGCACCGCCGGTGCACTCCGTTACATTCTGGCCGGTCATCTCGCAGTGGATGCCCCCGGCGAACGACCCTTCCGCGCGGTGGACGGCGAAGAAACCGCGGACTTCCGCCAGGATGCGCTCGAACGGCCGTGTCTTGTAGCCGTTGGCGGCCTTTACGACATTGCCGTGCATCGGGTCGCAGCTCCAGACGACCGGGTGCCCCTCGCGCTGTACCGCGCGAACGAGTTTGGGCAGGCCGTCCTCGATCTTGTCGTGGCCGTAGCGGGTGATGAGCGTCATGCGGCCGGGCAAGCGCGCCGGATTGAGCGTGTCGAGCAGGCGCAGCAGCGCGTCGGGTTCCAGGCTCGGGCCGCACTTCATGCCGATCGGGTTGCCGATGCCGCGCAGGTATTCGACATGCGCCGAGCCTTCGAAGCGCGTGCGATCGCCGATCCAAAGCATGTGGGCGGAGGTGTCATACCAGTCGCCGGTCAGCGAATCCTGCCGGGTCAGCGCCTGTTCGTACCGTAGCAGCAGAGCTTCGTGGCTGGTGTAGAATTGCGTGGCCTTGAGCTGGGGTACGCGCTCCGCGTCGATGCCGCAGGCGGCCATGAACTCCAGCGCCTCGCCGATGCGGTCGGCGAGATCCTCATAGCGCTTCGCCCAGGGCGAGCGGCCCATGAAGTCGTGCGTCCAGCGGTGGACCTGATGCAGGTTGGCGTAGCCGCCGCTGGCGAAGGCGCGCAGCAGGTTGAGCGTCGCCGCCGACTGCGAATAGGCGCGGATCAGCCGTTGCGGATCGGGGGCCCGGCTTTCGGGGGTGAAGGCGATGTCGTTCACGATATCGCCGCGGTAGCTGGGCAGTTCTACCCCGCCGATATCCTCCATTGGCGCCGATCGCGGCTTGGCGAACTGTCCGGCCATGCGCCCGACCTTCACGACCGGCAACTTCGACGCGAAGGTCAGCACCACCGCCATCTGGAGGATGACGCGGAAGGTGTCGCGGATGTTGTTCGGGTGGAACTCCGCGAAGCTTTCCGCGCAGTCGCCGCCCTGGAGCAGGAACGCCTTGCCCGCCGCGACCTGGGCGAGATCGGCGGTAAGATCCCGCGCTTCGCCGGCGAAGACCAGCGGGGGGAAGCTGGCGAGTTGGTCCGTCGCGGCGTCGAGCGCCACGGCATCGGGGTAATCGGGCATCTGGCGCGCATCGGCGGCGGTCCAGCTGGAGGGGGACCAGTCGGCGGCCATGATGTTCTCCGTCACATAGGGTTGCGCCCAGTCGGCGTGATGGGCGATGCCGTTCGCCGCGATCTGGTTGGCGACGCGGGCGCTGGCGCGCTTGCCGTCCTCTTCCCAGCCCTGGACGGTTGATCCCGCCGCCCCGAACCACGCCCCGAACGCGGCGCGGCTGAGGTGGCGGTCGTCGCGGAACTTGCGGATCTTGGCGCCGGCGAGTGTCGTCATGCGGCGCGCTTACGCCGTCAGGGTAAGTCCTGGCAAGCGCAATTTCCCAGAAGGAGTAAATTACGACCGGTTATAGCGCGCGTCGAACTCGTCCTCCGGCATCACCAGATAACGGATGAAATCGATGAATGCCCACAGGCCGGTCACCACCAGCCCGAAGAACGTGCAGGTGAGCACCAGCATCGCGATCCCGCTGCCGGTGCGGCCGAGATAGAAGCGGTGGACGCCGAACACGCCGACGAAGAACGCCAGCAACGCCGCCGCCACCTTGTTGCGCGGACTGCGCTGTCGCGATGGCTGCTGTGGAGCTTCATGCAGCGTGACGGGCGTCGTGGCGGGAACGCGGTAGATGCTGAGCGCGCGCGTTTCGGACGTCTCGAAATCGACCTGTGCGCCGACCGACGGGCCGGTCTTGTCGCCCCAGTCCTCGGGCCGGAAGCGGTAGCGGCGGCCATCGTCGCCCGCGATCTGCCCGTCGCCACTGACCCGATCGACGCCAAGAACCTGTCCGCGCATTCAAACTCCTCCAGGCGATGCCGCGTACAGGTGCGGTCGCGCGATTTCGTCGTCAATATCCCGCGTCGAGATCGACCATGTTTTTCATCGACCTGCCCGCCAGAAAGGCATCGAGATTGTCGAGGAAGAGCGCCGACGCGCGGCGGAACATGCCCGTCTGGCTGCGACCCGACAGATGCATCGTCAGCAGCGCGTTGGGCGTCGTCCACAGGGGGTGATCGGCGGGCAGCGGCTCCGGCGTGACGGTATCGAGGAAGGCGCCGGCGACGCGGCGGGCGTTGAGCGCGTCGATCAGCGCATCCTGATCGACCATGTCGCCGCGGGCGATGTTGATGAGCCAGGCGCCGGGCCGCATCGCGGCGAGTTCGGTCGCGCCGACCAGCGCCTGGGTTTCGCCGGTCGAGGGCGCGGCGAGGACCAGCCAGTCGAACTCGCCGATCCGCGACTTCCACGCATCGGGCGCCAGCGTGCCGTCGCGGCCCGAACGGGTGACGCCAGTCACGTCCACGCCGAATGCGGCGAGCCGGTCGCCGATCAGCCGTCCGATCGTGCCATAGCCGACGATCAGCGCGCGGGTGCCGTCGAGTTCGGTGGTGCCCGGTGCGGCGGTGCTCCATTCGCACCGGTCGGCCTGCCGGACGACCTCGTCATAGCGTTTTGCCGCGACCAGCACGCCCATCACGGCATATTCGGCGACCGCTACGGCGTTGATGCCGACGCCGTTGGTCAGCACCGTGCCGCGCGCCCTGAGCAGCGCGGTGTCGAAGGCGTCGATGCCGGCGAAGATCGTCGAGACCCAGCGCAGGCGCGTGCCCGCCGCGACCGCCGCCGCCGTTGCGCCGGGTTGCTGCATATCGACCCAGGCGATGTCGGCGTCGGCGATCATGGCGATCGCCTGCTCACGACTGGCGAACCAGTCGACGGTGAGGTCGGCGGGCAGGTGCTGCTCGATCAGTGGTCGGGCCAGGGCGGGGAGGACGGCTTTCACAGGTCGAGCCTCCAGTCCCAGCCCAGTGCATCGCCGTCCATCACTTCGACACCCGATGCCGCCAGTTCGTCGCGGATCGCGTCGGATCGGGCGAAATCCTTCGCCGCGCGAGCTTCGCGACGTTCGGCGAGGCGAGCCTCGATCACCGCTTCGTCGATCGCGGCGTTGGCCGGGCGCAGGCGCAGTTCCTCGCGGGTGACCATCGCGAGGCGCAGGCCGAGTGCGCGGTCGATCTTGCGCACCGCGGTGAAGCGGTCGCCGGCATGGCCCTTGCCGCCCGCCACCTGTTCGAGCAGCACCAGCGCGCGGGCGGTGTTGAGGTCGTCGCCGACCGCCGCCTTCGCCTCGTCCACTTCGGGCGTCTCCAGCGAGCCGCGCGGTTCGGCATCGAAGCGCTCGCGCAGCTTCTCGACCGTGCCGACCAGCCGCTTGAGCCGGGTCAGCGCCGCGCCCAGGCTTTCCCAGGTGAATTCCAGCTCGCTGCGGTAATGCGCCTGAAGGCACATCAGGCGATAGGCGAGGGGGTGGACGCCGGCATCGACCAGCACCTGCAACGTCAGGAACTGGCCGGTGGATTTCGACATCTTGCCGCCGCGATCAACCAGAAAGTTGTTGTGCATCCAGATGCGCGCTCCGGGATCGCTGCACGCGCAATAGGCCTGATTCTGCGCGATCTCGTTCGGGTGGTGGATCTCGCGGTGATCGATCCCGCCGGTATGGATGTCGAACGGGTGGCCGAGCCGCGCATGGCTCATCACCGAGCATTCGAGGTGCCAGCCCGGCGCACCCCTGCCCCAGGGTGAATCCCATTCCATCTGGCGCTGCTCGCCCGGCGGGGAGGCGCGCCAGATCGCGAAGTCCTGGGGGTTGCGCTTGCCGGAGACGGGATCGATGCGGCTTTCGCCGTCATCGGTCGCGGCGCGGGCCAGGCTGCCATAGTCGGGCACCCGGGACACGTCGAAATAGAGGCCGCCGTCGAGCCGGTAGCAGTCCTTTTCGATGGCCTTGGCGAACTCGATCATCTGGGGCACGTAATCGGTCGCGACGGTCCATTCGGCCGGTTCGGTGATGTTGAGGCGGCGGACGTCGCGGCGGAACGCCTGGGTATAGTGGGCGGCGATATCCCAGATCGATTTGGCCTGCGCCGCGGCGGCCTTTTCCATCTTGTCCTCGCCCGCGTCGGCATCGCTGGTCAGGTGGCCGACATCGGTGATGTTGATGATGTGGGTCAGGTCGTAGCCGTTCCAGCGCAGCGTGCGGCCGAGCGTATCGGCGAAGATGAAGGCGCGCATGTTGCCGATGTGCTGATAGGCATAGACCGTCGGTCCGCAGGTGTAGACGCGCGCCTCGTCCTTGCCGTCCTTGCCGGTGCCCTTGTGGATCGGCGCGAAGGGTTCGAGGCTGCGGGTGAGGCTGTTGTAGAGCTTGAGCGTCATGCCGGCGCCTCTAGCAAATGAAACCGAGAGTTACATTCCCCTTGCCGCGTGCGCCACGCGGGAGCGCAAAGGTGACGGCAACGCGGTCCATCGGTCAGCCTTCGTCACTTTTGTCACCTTCGTCACTTTTGCCACCGACCATCCCGTTATCGGCGAAGAAGAGAGCGGAAAATCTCCAACATTGGAAGCGGCTTCAGCGGCTGCCTCGCCATAGCCGGGCCAGGCCGCGCGATCGCAGGATAGCGTGGGCGGCATTGTGCCCTGGCGCGCCGGTGACGCCGCCGCCGGGATGGGTGCCCGCGCCGCACATCCACAGGCCGGGTATCGGCGAACGGTAGCCGCCGTGGCCGAGCACCGGGCGCGCCGACCACAACTGATCGAGGCTCATGCGGCCGTGGAAGATGTCGCCGCCGGCAAGACCGAACTTGCGTTCGAGATCGAGCGGCGAGTGGATCTGCCGCGCGAGGACCGAGGCGGCGAAGCCCGGGGCGTAGCGCTCGATCACCGCGAAGATCGCGTCGGCCGCGTCCTCCCGCTCGTCGTCCCAGCATCGCCCGGCGGGCAGGGTGGGAGAGAAGCCCTGGCAGAACAGGCTGGCGACATGCGCGCCGGCGGGCGCGAGGCTGTCGTCGAGGGTGGAGGGGATCAGCATCTCGACGACGGGCGAGCGGCTCCAGCCGTCGCGCCGCGCCTCGTCGAGGGCGGCGTCCATATAGTCGAGGTCGGGCGCGAGGATGATGCCAGCGGAGAGGTGCGGCCCCGCGCCGGGGCGGGCGGTGAAATCGGGCAGGCGCGACAGCGCGACGTTCATGCGGAAACTGCCCGAGCCGACCGCATAGGACGCGATGCGGGTGCGGAAATCGGCTGGCAGGTCGGACGGGTCGACGAGCCGTTCGTAGAGCGGCTTTGGGCCGACATTGGCGATGACCAGCGTCGCGGCGATTTCCTCGCCGCTGACGAGGCGGACGCCGGCCGCTTTGCCACTATCGGACAGGATGCGCTCGACCGGCGCCTCCGTGCGCAACGTCACGCCGGCATCGCGGCACGCCGCCGCCATCGCCTGCGTGATCGCGCCCATGCCGCCGATCGCATGGCCCCAGGCACCCTTGCGGCCGTTGACCTCGCCGAACACGTGGTGGAGCAGCACATAGGCCGATCCGGGCGTCGACGGCCCGGCATGGTTGCCGACCACCGAATCGAAACCGAACACCGCCTTCACCGCATCGCTTTCGAACCAGCGATCCAGGAATTCGCGCGCGTTGCGGGTGAACAGGTCGAGCAGGTCGCGCTGCGATTCGATGCCGAGCCTGACGAAGCGGCGGCCCTGGCGTGCGGCATCGTAGAGCGACCCCAGCCCGTCGCCGGCGTTGGGCGGTATCTCCAGCGCCAGATCGCGCAGCACGTCGGCGATGCGATCGAGCGCGGCGCCATAGACGGGCAGAGCAGCCGCGTCGCGGGCGGAGAAGCGTGCGACCTCCGTCGCGGTATCCGGCCCGCCCATCGCCAGCGACCGGCCGTCGGGCAGCGGCAGGAAGTTCGCGACCGGGCGTTCGACGACGCGGTAGCCATGATCGTGCAGCCGCATGTCGGCGATCACGCGCGGCTGGAGCAGGCTGACGGTGTAGCTGGCGGTCGAGTTGCGAAAGCCGGGGGCGAATTCCTCCGTCACCGCCGCGCCGCCGAGCACCTCTCGCGCCTCCAGCACGCAGACGTTCAGCCCTGCGCGGGCGAGGTAGAAGGCGCAGACGAGGCCGTTGTGGCCGCCGCCGACGATCAGGGCATCGAAACGCCGGGTCATGCGCCGGTGCTCAGGCCGGCGCCAGATCGACCAGGCCCTCGCGCTGCAACTCCTCCAGCAGCGCTTCCACGTCGGGGCGGGCGTCGGCCGGCGTGACCTCGAACTCCTCGCTCAGCGTCTCGCACAATTGCGTCACGGTGCGCGGCGTCTCGATCAACGCCCAGATGCGCGTCGCGGTGGGGTTGAAGCCGTAGCAATAGCCGTTGTCGATGTGCAGGCCGAGCAGTTCGCCGTCGACCTCCGCCTCGATCAGCCCCTCGCGCCGGCTGGCGATCCTGTCCGCGCCCATTTTCTGTCCCGAATCCCCGGATATGATCCGGCGACCCTACCGGCCACGGCGGGCCCCGCGCAACGCCGCGGCGGTTGACATGCGCGCGCCGCCGCCGCATCTGCCCGCCTCCACGCTATCGAGGCCCGATGGCGGAGTGGTGACGCAGAGGACTGCAAATCCTTGCACCCGGGTTCGATTCCCGGTCGGGCCTCCATTCCTGACCCATCGGAGCGCTTGGCGACGCGATGCGTGCGCGGTAGAGCGCTGGTGAGATCAACTAGTGTATTGCATGACTAAAACAGTTGTGCGATGTCGGGAGCGATGATGACGGCCACGACCAGCGATGCGAACGAGCTTGCCCGCCACGCCATGGTGGTCAGCCAGCTGAGGACGAGCGCGGTCAACGATCCGCGGGTGGTGGAGGCGATGGCGTCCGTCCCGCGTGAGGATTTCGTCGGCGAGGAAAATCGCGCGACGGCATATCGTGATCGCGAGCTGCCGCTGGGCGGTGGGCGACAGCAGAACACTCCGCTGGCGACCGGGCTGTTGCTGGTGCAGGCCGATGTCCAGCCGACCGAGAGCGTGCTGCTGATCGGTGCGGCGGGCGGCTATACCGCCGCACTGCTTTCGCGGCTGGGTGGACGGGTCGTCGCGGTGGAAAGCGATGCGACGCTTGCCGGGGCGGCGCGAGTGGCGCTTGCCCCGAACGGCAACGTCGAGCTGGTCGAAGGGCCGCTGGCGCAGGGCGCGGCTGAGGCCGGGCCGTTCGACGTGCTGGTGATCGACGGTGCGGTCGGCGAACTGCCTGACACGCTGGTGCGGCAGGTGCGGCCGGGTGGCCGCGTCGTCGCCGGGCTGGTGGAAGGCGGCGTCGCCCGGCTGGCCGCCGGGGTGCGCGGCGAAGGCGTCGTGCTGGTGCCGTTTTCCGATATCGAATCGATTGTCCTGCCGGGCTTCGAGCGCCCGCGTGCCTTCCATTTTCCGGGGTGATGATGCGTCGTTTTCTCGTCACGTCCGCCGCGCTGGCGGCGCTGGTTACCGGCGGTGCCGGCACCGCATCGGCCCAGACGCTGCGCGATGCGCTGGCCCAGGCCTATCGCAGCAATCCGACGATCACGGCGGAACGCGCGACGCTGCGCGCCAATGACGAGAATGTGCCGATCCAGCGCGCCTCGGGCTTGCCGGGGGTGTCCTCGTCGGGCGGATACAGCGAGAATCTGTATGACAGTGGCGGCGGCGCGGGCCCGCTGCGTTCGGCGACCGGGCGAGTCGATCTGAGCGTTCCGGTATACACCGGCGGTGCGGTGCGCGGGTCCGTCCGCGCGGCGGAGACGCGGATCGAGGCGGGGCGCGCGGCGCTGCGCGGGACGGAGGCGGATCTGTTCACCCAGGTCGTCGCCGCCTACAACGACGTGATCCGCGATGAAGCGATCGTGCGGCTCAACCAGCTCAACGTCCGCGTGCTCCGGACCAACCTCCAGGCCGCGCGCGACCGGTTCGAAGTGGGCGATCTGACCCGTACCGACGTCGCCCAGTCGGAAGCGCGGCTGGCGCTGGCCGAAGGGCAGTTGCGCAACGTCGAGGCCGGGCTGATCGGCAGCCGCGAGAATTACATCCGCGTCGTCGGCACGCCCGCCGGTACGCTGCAGGCGCCGCCGCCGCTGCCCAATCTGCCGGCCGATCCGCAGGCGGCGGTCGAGGTCGCGCTGGCGAGCAATCCCGACCTGGAAGCCGCGCAGAAGCAGCGCGATGCGACCCGATATGACGTGCAGGTGGCGCGCGCGGGCCGGCTGCCGCGCGTGGGCGTGAGCGTGGGCACGGCGTATCAGAATTATCTCGGTTCGGTCGGCAATGCCGCCGCGCTTGCCGGCTTTCGCAACGATTCTCTGGGGCTGACCGGCGGCGTCAACCTGACGCTGCCGCTGTTCCAGGGCGGTCGCCCCGCCGCGCAGGTGCGTCAGGCCGAGGCGCGGCGTTCGGCAGCGATCGAGAATGTCACCTTCGCCGAACGCGGCGTCGTGTCGCAGACGCGCTCCGCCTATGCCAACTGGCAGTCGGCGTTGCAGGTGATCGCCAGTTCCGAAGTGGCGGTCGAGGCCAACAAGCTGAGCCTGGAGGGCGTCCGCGCCGAAAACAGCGTCGGCACGCGCACGATCCTGGATATCCTCAACGCCGAACAGGAACTGCTGAATTCGCAGGTCACGCTGGTGAGCGCGCGGCGCAACGCCTATGTCGCGGGCTTCGCGCTGCTGGCGGCGATGGGCCGGGCCGAGGCCGACGACCTGAACCTGGGCGATATCGGGCCGCTGTACGACCCCGTCCAGAATTACGATCGGGTCCGCCGGCGAATCGGCGACTGGGGCGGCGACGGCGAGCCAGCGGCGGTGGCGACGCGCACCACCGACACCGCGCCGCAGACCCCGGCGGTGGCGGCGGACCCAACGCTTGGCGATCCCGCGTTGCAGCGTCCGGTTGACAGCACGGGGCGCAATCCCGCAGGAACACCTCGTTAACCACGGTTTCTGGCGCGGAGAAGGGTTCGGCATGGGGGATGTCAGTTCCGAACCGACGATGGAAGAGATCCTGTCCTCGATCAAACGCGTGATCGAGGAGAGCGAATCGGCGCCGTCGGCCGTGCGTGCCCGCCGGCCCGCGCGCGAGGCGCGTGACCTGCCCCCGGCCGAAGACGTTCTCGAACTGAGCGAGCGCGCGCCGTTTCCCGTCGCCGAGAAGCTGCCGGCATCGGCGGCGACCCGCGCGAGCTCCGCCGAACCGGCACCGGCTGCCCAAAGCCATAACCAGGCCCCGCAGCGCGAATCGATCGTGTCGCGCGACGCGGCGGAGGCGAGTCGCGGCGCGCTGGAGGCCTTGTCGCGGCTGATCGTCAAGCCGGAGGTCGCCGGTGGCGACACGCTGGAGGGGCTGGTCCGCGAGATGCTCCGCCCGATGCTGCGCGAGTGGCTCGACGCCAACCTGCCGCAGGTTGTGG
The DNA here is from genome assembly GCF_035910975.1 of Sphingomonas sp. GTDB lineage: Bacteria > Pseudomonadota > Alphaproteobacteria > Sphingomonadales > Sphingomonadaceae > Sphingomonas. Next base: position 422,206 of record NZ_JAMHWM010000029.1, on the reverse strand, counting down.
AGGCGATGGTCGCCAAGGAGATTGCGCGCATTTCGGGCAGCGACCTCTGATCGCCTGAGCGGGACTCACGGCCCGGTTGCACGGGGCTCCGCGCTGATCCACACAGCGGGGATGAAAGCGTTCCTGTCCGCCGCGACCGCCCTGGTCGCGATCGCCGCCGCTCCGGCTTCCGCCCGCCAACTGACGATCGACGACGTGACGATGCTGTCGCGCGTCGCGGCGCCCGCCGTGTCGAAGGACGGGCGATGGCTGGTCTGGCAGCAGCGCGAGACCGACCTTGCCGCCAATCGCGGCCGGTTCGACCTGTGGCGACTCGATCTGACGCGGAAGGGCGCGGCGCCGGAGAAGCTGGCGGCCGAGGCCGACGTCAACGAAACCAGCCCGCAGATCGTTGGCGATGCCGTCTATTTCCAGTCCGACAAGGGCGGCGACGACGCGATCTGGGCGATCCCGCTGGCCGGCGGGGAAGCGCGCAGGCTGACGGGTTTCCAGGGCGGCTTCGGCGGCTTCAAGGTCGCGCCGACCGGCGACAGGATCGCTGTCTGGGCCGATCGCAAGCCCGGCGCGCCGAGCCTTGCGCCCGCGATGGTGAAAAAGGACCCCAACGCCGGTTCGGGCCGCACCTATGACCAACTGTTCGTGCGGCACTGGGATACATGGTCGACCGGCGACCGATCGCAGCTGTTCGTGCTGCCACTGGGCGCGGACGGCGCCTCAGGGGACGGTGTCGCGGTGGTAGGTGGGCTGGTGGGCGATACGCCGTCCAAGCCGTTCGGCGGGGGCGAGGAAATCGCGTGGAGCGCTGACGGTCGCACGATCTACTTCACCCTACGCGAAGCGGGGCGGATCGAGGCGACGTCGACCAACCTCGATATCTTCGCGGCACCCGCCGACGGATCGGCCGCGCCGGTCAACCTGACGAAGGCGAACGCGGCGACCGACACGCTGCCCGCCGTCTCGCCCGACGGCAAGTGGCTGGCGTGGGCGGCGATGAAACGGCCGACGTACGAGGCCGACCGGCAGGTGCTGATGCTGCGCAACCTGGCGACCGGCGAGGTCCGCGCGCTGACCGAGGGGTGGGACCGGTCGGTCGGATCGATCGACTGGGCGCCCGATTCGAAGCGCATTCTGGTGACCGCGCAGGATACGCAGGAGAACCCGGTCTGGTCGGTCGACGCCGCGTCGGGCAAGATCACCCGGCTGACGCAGGAAGGCAATGTCTCCGCACTGGTGCCAACCGCGAAGGGCGTCATCTACGCGATGAACAGCCTGGTCGCGCCTGACGATTTCTACCGGCTGGAAGGCAAGCGCACGGACCGGTTGACCAGCGTCAACGCGGCCCGGCTCAAGGACATCGACTGGCCGGGCGTCACGCGCTTCACCTTCAAGGGAGCGAACGACGACACCGTGTGGGGCTATGCTGTGCGGCCGGCTGGCAGCACCGGCCGCGTTCCCATTGCGTACATGGTCCACGGCGGACCACAGGGATCGAGCAACAACAGCTGGTCCTACCGCTGGAATCCGGCGCTGTTCGCCGGCGCCGGATACGGGCTGGTCGCGGTCGATTTCCACGGCAGCACCGGATACGGGCAGGCCTTCACCGACAGCATCCAGAACAACTGGGGCGGCTGGCCGCTGGAGGATTTGCAGAAGGGCCTGGCTGCGGCGACCGCGAAATTCGACTGGCTGGACGGCGACAATGCCTGCGCGCTGGGGGCCTCCTACGGCGGCTATATGATGAACTGGATCGCCGGCCAGTGGCCCGACCGGTTCAAATGCCTGGTCCAGCACGACGGCGTGTTCGACGCGCGCGCCATGGCCTATGAAACCGAGGAACTGTGGTTCGACGAATGGGAACACGGCCAGAAGGCCTATTTCGAAGATCCGGCCGCCTATGAGCGGTGGAACCCGGTGAACCATGTCGACAAGTGGAAGACACCGATGCTGGTCATCACCGGCGAAAGGGATTTCCGCATCCCCTATACGCAGGGGCTGGCCAGCTTCACCGCGCTCCAGCGGCGCAACATCCCGTCCCGCCTGGTGGTGTTCCCGGACGAGAACCACTGGGTGCTGAAAGCGAAGAATTCGCGGCAATGGTATGGCGAGGTGCTGGGGTGGATGGACCGGTGGACGGGGAAGGCGAAGTAGGCTTTGCGCCTTGTCGACCAAACACCTATATTCGGGGGGCAGGAGGCAGCGATGAAACGGCTGACGATCAAGATTGTCGATGGTCCTCTGAGTGAGGATGCACCTGCCAAGGCCAAGTATCGCGTCGCCCAGGCCGACAGCGGCGCGATGAAGGTTCGTATTGTCGATGCCGACAGCCCCACCTTTGGCGCGGATTTCCGGGCGGCCTTTGCCGAGAACGTCCGCCGTGCGCGGCGCGAGAACAGGGCGTTGAAGGCAGGCGCGTGACAACAACCGTTCGCGCGCCCGTCCGGCCACGCTTGTGGATCGTCGCGGGGCCGAACGGATCGGGCAAAAGCTCGGCCTATGATCGCAGTGATGTCGATGAGTTCGGCGGATCCGTGTGGATCATCAATCCTGACCTGCTGACAACGCGATTACGGGACACCGAAGGGTTGGCGCTGGGCGAGGCGAATCTCGCAGCCATCCAACGGATAGAATCCTGGCTCGACAGTTCGATCGAGGTCCATCAGACGATCGGTGTCGAGACGGTACTGTCGACCGGAAAGTATCGCCGGCTGGTCGAGAAGGCGAAGGAGCGCGGGTTTGAGGTGCGGCTGATCTACGTGTTCCTCGCAAGCGCGGAATTGCAGATTGAGCGTATCCGTCTGCGTGTCGCAAAGGGTGGTCATGACGTCCCCGAGCAGAAGGTGCGGGAACGACGCGAACGGTCGTTCGACCAGCTTGCATGGTTCTTCGCGGAGGCCGACAAGGCGTGGCTGTTCGACAATTCCGGGGCCGAGCCGGAACTCGTCGGCCACAAGGACGGCAAGATGGCCGCGCTCGGTACCCGCCTCATCCCCGAACTCATGACGCGACTGACCGGCTGACAGGCGTTCCCTTGACCGGGAACCCCGGCTATGCGCCCGGCATGACCGACCTGCCGAAGACGTTCGATCCCGCCGCCATCGAGGCGAAATGGTATGCGCATTGGGAAGGCGAGGGGCTGTTCCGTCCCGATCGCCCCGGTGCCGAGCCGTGGACGATCGTCAATCCGCCGCCCAACGTCACCGGGTCGCTGCACATCGGCCACGCGCTCGACAACACGTTGCAGGACGTGCTGGTCCGCCATGCGCGGTTGAAGGGCAAGGACGCGCTGTGGGTTGTGGGCACCGACCATGCCGGCATCGCGACGCAGATGGTGGTCGAGCGGCAGTTGAACGCCGCCGGGCAGAAGCGCACCGATTTCACCCGCGATCAGTTCGTCGGGAAAGTATGGGACTGGAAGGCCGAGAGCGGCGGCGAGATCACCCGCCAGCTGCGCCGGCTGGGTTGTTCGATGGACTGGGCCAACGAACGCTTCACGATGGACGAGGGCTTTTCGAAGGCGGTCCTGAAGGTGTTCGTCGATCTGCACCGGCAGGGGCTGCTGTATCGCGACAAGCGCCTGGTGAACTGGGATCCGGGCCTCGGCACCGCGATCAGCGACCTGGAGGTCGAGACGCGCGAGGTGAAGGGCAGTTTCTGGAAACTGCGCTATCCGTTGGAAAGCGGCGACGGCTTCATCGAGGTGGCGACGACGCGGCCCGAGACGATGCTGGCCGACATGGCGGTGGCGGTGCATCCCGACGATGCGCGCTATACCGCGCTGATCGGGAAGAAGGTGCGCCTGCCGATCACCGGGCGGCTGATCCCCATCGTCGCCGACGAACATGCCGATCCCGAACTGGGATCCGGCGCGGTGAAGATCACGCCGGGGCACGACTTCAACGATTTCGAGGTGGGCAAGCGCGCCGGGTTCAAGGCCGGCGAGATGCTCAACATGCTCGATGCCAGGGCGCGGGTGATCCAGACCGCGGACGGGCTGATCCCGGCCGACCTGCTGGGCCTGACGACCGCGGAGGCGCGCGCGGCGGTGGTGACGCTGCTCAAGGACGGCCGCGTCCTGGTGCCGCATATCGACAAGGAGGGCGTCGAGCATGACGCCGAGCCGCGCACGATCCAGACGCCCTATGGCGACCGTTCGGGCGTGGTGATCGAGCCGTGGCTGACCGACCAATGGTATGTCGACGCCGAGACGCTGGCGAAGCGGCCGATCGAGGCGGTGCGTTCGGGCGAGATCAGGATCGTGCCCAAGAGCTGGGAGAAGACCTTCTTCAACTGGATGGAGAACATCCAGCCGTGGTGCGTGTCGCGCCAGCTTTGGTGGGGGCACCAGATCCCGGCGTGGTTCGATGGCGACGGCAATGCCTATGTCGCCGAAACCGAGGCCGAAGCACAGTTGCAGGCCGGGGAGGGCGTTGCCCTTACCCGCGATCCCGATGTGCTCGACACGTGGTTCTCCTCCGCGCTGTGGCCGTTCGCGACGATGGGCTGGCCCGATGAAAAGCCTTCTCCCCTTCAGGGGAGAGGGTTGGGAGAGGGGGAGGATGTCTCACCGAGCTCGTCATCTGCGGCACTCCCCCTCTCCCCGGCCCTCTCCCCTGAAGGGGAGAGGGAGGGGATGCCGGAATGGCGCCGCCGGTATCCCAACGACGTGCTGGTTTCCGGCTTCGACATCCTGTTCTTCTGGGATGCCCGGATGATGATGCAGGGCATGCATTTCCTGAAGGAGGTGCCGTTCCGCACGCTCTACCTCCATGGCCTCGTCCGCGCGGCGGATGGCGCGAAAATGTCGAAATCAAAGGGCAACACGGTCGATCCGCTCGGCCTGATCGACAGATACGGCGCGGACGCGCTGCGCTTCTTCATGGCGGCGATGGAAAGCCAGGGCCGCGACATCAAGATGGATGAGAAGCGGGTCGAGGGATATCGCAACTTCGCGACCAAGCTGTGGAACGCGACGCGCTTTGCCATGAGCAACGGCATCGGCGCGTCGGACGGGCTGGAGCCGCCGCAAGCGACCCTGGCGGTCAATAAATGGATCATCGGCGAGACGGTGGCGACGATCCAGGCGATGGACCTGGCGCTGGCCGATTACCGTTTCGATGCGGCGGCGGATGCGATCTACCAGTTCGTGTGGAGCCGGTTCTGCGACTGGTATCTGGAACTCATCAAGCCGGTATTGCAGGGCGAGGGCGCCGAAGGGGCGGAGGAGACGCGCAAGGTGGCGGGCTGGGTGCTCGACCAAATCCTGGTGCTGCTCCACCCATTCATGCCGTTCATCACCGAGGAGCTGTGGTCGGCGCTGGGCGATCGGCCCAACTACCCGCTCATCACCGCCAAATGGCCGGTGGCGGATGCGCGCGCGCTCGATCCGGAGGCGGGGAGGGAGATTGACTGGCTGATCCGGCTGGTGAGTGAGGTGCGCAGCAGTCGTACCGAACTCAACGTGCCCCCGGGCGCGCGGCTGCCGATCCACGTCCGCGACGCATCGGGCGCCACCGTTGCACGGCTGGCGCGGCAGGCGGCGGTGATCGCACGGCTGGCCCGCGTCGATCAGGCGGATGGCGAGGCGCCGGCTGGCGGCTCGCTCCAGATCGTCGTCGACGAGGCGACATTCGTGATCCCGCTGGGTGACGTCGTGGACCTCGACGCAGAACGCGCGCGCCTGACCAAGTCGATTACGGCGGCGGAGAAGGAGCGCGATGCGCTGGCCGGGCGGCTGGGCAACGCCAGCTTCGTCGAGCGCGCCAAGCCCGAGGCGGTCGAGAAGGCGCGGGCGGATCATGCCGAGAAGGCGGCGGAGGCCGAACGGCTTTCGGCGGCGCTGGCGCGGCTGGGGTAAACTTGTACCGTTCGTGCTGAGCCTGTCGAAGCACTGTCCTTCTTTCCTCGCCGGATAGCTTGCGGCACGAAGAAAGGCAGCCCTTCGACAGGCTCAGGGCGAACGGCTTTCAGTCACTCCGCCGGCACCATCACATCGATCGCGCCGGCGGCGACCTTCGCCGTCACCGGCGTCTTCGCCAGCACCTCGCCATCGATGGAGACCGGCAGGCGGGGGCGGGTGTCGAGCTTGATCGATTTGCCGCGGAACACGACGACGTCGTCGCGCCGTGCCTCCAGCCGCAGCACCGTTGCGGCCCAGTTGGCGAGCAGGCGGCGCTTGAAATTGCCGCGCACGCATTCGACGACGATCTCGCCATTGTCGATCTCGGCTTCCTCCATCATCTCCTCCCCGCCGTGGAAGCGGCCGTTGGCGATGCGGACCTCGACGACCTTCAGCGACTGTGGGCCACGGCCGACATCGACCGTGAGCCAGAAGGGGCGGAACCGGGCATATTGCAGCGCGGCCCAGCCCAGATAGCCCGCGCGGCCGAGGTATTTCTTCAGATTGTGCGGCACGCTCTCCGCGATCTGCGGCGCGATCCCCAGGGTCGCGGCGTTGGCGAAATAATCGCCGTCGATCATGCCCAGATCGATGCGGCGCGGATGCCCTTCGCTCAGCACCTTCACCGCGCCTTCGACGTCGAGCGGGATGCCCAGCGTGCGGCAGAAGCTGTTGGCGGTGCCCAGCGGCAGTACGCCCAGCGTCACGCCCTTGCCAACCAGCAGATCGACCAGCCCGCTGACCGTCCCGTCGCCGCCGCCGAGGATGACGAGGTCCGGCTTCCTCGCCAATGCGCGCTCGACCGTCACCTCGAGATCCTCGGGATCTTCGACGGCATGGGCATCGACGGTGAAGGGCGCGCTGGCCAGCGCGGTGCGCGCCTGGTCGAACAGCGCCTGTCCCTTGCGCGACTTCGCGTTGACGATCAACGCGGCGGATCGAAAATCTGTCATCGCGCGCTGCAACGCACGGACGCGGTTTCGGATGCGTAACGCTTGCCCAGATAGATGTGATGCCGCACAAGCTTCGCCCATGTCCCGCTTTCCTGCGCTCCGCCTGCGCCGCACCCGTGCCTCGGCGTGGAGCCGGCGCCTCCATGCCGAAACGGTGCTGACGCCGGCCGACCTGATCTGGCCGCTGTTCGTCACCGAGGGCGCGGACGAGGAACCGATCGCCAGCCTGCCCGGCGTGTCGCGCTGGTCGATTGCGGAGGTGGCGAAGCGCGCGAAGGAGGCGGAAGCCGCCGGCGTTCCGTGCATCGCGCTGTTCCCCAACACGCCGGCCGCGCTGCGCAGCGATGACGGGGCGGAGGCGTTCAACCCCGACAACCTGATGTGCCGCGCAATCCGCGCGATCAAGGATGCGGCGCCGGGCGTCGGCGTGCTGACCGACGTCGCGCTCGATCCCTATACCAGCCATGGGCACGACGGTTTGGTCGATGCGACCGGCTATGTCCTGAACGACGAGACCGCCGAAGTGCTGGTGCGCCAGGCGTTGGTGCAGGCGGAAGCAGGGGCCGATATCGTCGCGCCGTCCGACATGATGGATGGCCGCGTGGGGCTGATCCGCGAGGGGCTGGAGGCCGGCGGCCACCGCAACGTCCAGATCATGGCCTATGCCGCGAAATACGCCAGCGCCTTCTACGGCCCGTTCCGTGATGCAGTGGGCAGCCGCGGGCTGCTGAAGGGCGACAAGACGACCTATCAGATGGACCCGGCCAACGCCGAGGAAGCGCTGCGCGAGGTCGCGCTCGACCTCGACGAGGGCGCCGACAGCGTGATGGTGAAGCCTGGTCTGCCCTATCTCGACATCGTGGTGCGGGTGAAGGAGGCGTTCGGCGTGCCGGTGTTCGCGTATCAGGTGTCCGGCGAATATGCGATGATCGAGGCGGCGGCGGCGGCCGGGGCGGGAGACCGTGACGCGCTGGTCCTGGAGACGTTGATGGCGTTCAAGCGCGCGGGCTGTTCGGGTGTGCTCACCTATCACGCGCTCCATGCCGCACGGCTGCTCGGCGCGTGATCGAAACGCAGCGGCTGATCCTGCGCCGCTGGCGGCAGGAGGATATCGCCCCCTTCCACGCGATGGGGCAGGACACAGAGGTCATGCGCTTCATCGGCCCGCCGATGAGTCTGGCCGATTGCGAGGCGGCGAAGGCGCGGATGGATGCTTTCGCGGACACTACCGGCAGCTGTTTCTGGGCGGTCGAGCGGCGATCGGACGGCGCGTTTCTGGGCTTTTGCGGGATCAAGCCGGGGCCGGACGGCACGCCGATCGCCGGAGCGGCGGAGATCGGCTGGCGGTTGCGGCGCGACGCCTGGGGGCAGGGCTATGCCCGCGAAGGCGCGGCGGCATGTATCGCGCGCGGCTGGAGCGACGGGCTGGATCACATCAGCGCGATCACCGTTGCGGCCAACGAGCAAAGCTGGGGGCTGATGGAGCGATTGGGCATGACGCGCGTGACGAACGGCGATTTCGATCATCCCGCGGTGCCGGACGGCAGCCCGCTCAAGCGTCACCGGACCTGGCGGATCGACCGCGCGGCATGAGCGAGGAAGCCATCACGCAAGCGCCAGCGCGCAACCTGCGTCCGCTGTTCGTCGCGACGATCCTGGCCGGATCGTTCCTGCTGTTCCTGGTCCAGCCGATGGTCGCCCGGATGGCGTTGCCGCGGCTGGGCGGGGCGCCGGCCGTGTGGAACTCGGCGATGCTGGTGTATCAGGCGCTGCTACTCGGCGGCTATGCCTATGCCCATTGGCTGGGCAAGCTGCCGCTGCGCACCGGATCGCTGATCCACCTGGGCCTGCTGGCGATCGCCGCGCTGTGGCTGCCGATCGGCCTGTTCGCCTTCGCCATGCCCGCCAATGCCGAACCGGCGCTGTGGGTGCCGTGGCTGCTCGGCGCGTCGATCGGCCCGCTGTTCTTCGCCGTCTCCGCCCAGGCGCCGCTGATGCAGCGCTGGTATGCCGCGAGCGAGCCGGGGCGCGACCCCTATGCGCTCTATGCCGCATCGAACGTCGGCAGTTTCGGCGGGCTGATCGCCTATCCGCTGATCGTCGAGCCGACCATGGCGCTGCATTCGCAGAGCTGGCTGTGGAGTGCCGGATACGTCCTGCTGATCCTGCTCGTCGCCGCCTGCGCCTGGATGCTTCCGCGCGGGGCAGGGCGTCCGACCGGGGACTCCGCCGCGCAGACCAGCCCCGCGCCGACCAAAGGGCGGGTGGCGCTGTGGATCGCCCTGGCCTTCGTTCCTTCGGGCCTGATGCTCGCGACATCGACCTTCCTGACGACAGATATCGTCGCGGTCCCGTTGCTGTGGGTGCTGCCGCTGGGGCTGTACCTGCTGAGCTTCACCGTCGCCTTCGCCGATCGCCGGGGCCTTGCGCAGGCGATCACGCGGTTCGCGCCGGTCACCATCCTGCTGTTCGGCGGGGTGATGATCGCCGGACACCAGCAGATGCCGTATCTGAACGCGCTGATGGCGCTGCTGCTGCTGTTCATGGTCGCGGTCGCGCTGCACAGCCGGATGTACGACCTGCGCCCCGCGCCGGATCGGCTGACCGGCTTCTATCTGGCGATGTCGGTCGGCGGCGCGCTGGGCGGCGTATTCGCCGGGCTGCTCGCGCCGGTGGTGTTCGACTGGACCTATGAATATCCGTTGCTGGTGCTGGCGGCGGGCGCACTGGCGCCGCAGGCGTTCCTGTTGCCGATCATCGCCCGCCTGTGGCGCAGCGACGATACCGGCAGCGCGATCCGGCTGGCGGTGACGGCGGTTCTGGTGGTCGCGATCGTCTGGGTCGGCCTCGCCAACCCCGGCAATTTGCTGGGCGACAAGCATGAGAATATCGCGTTCCTGGCGATGGCGGCGGTCGGCATCGTCGTGGTCGGCGTTCGCCTGCCCTACATGATCGTGCTGGCGGGGGCGCTGTTCCTGTTCGGCGGATATCGCGCGCTGCAGACCAGCTTCGACGGCGACATGCGCACCCGCAGCTATTTCGGCGTCTATACGGTGCGCGAGTATAGCGACGTCCGCACCCTCGCGCACGGCACCACGCTCCACGGCATCCAGCTGCTCGGATCGCCCGAGCGCGAACGCTATCCGACCAGCTATTACATCATGGGTTCGGGCGTTGGCCGCGCGCTGCTCGAGGCGCCCAAGTTCTACGGCGCCAACGCGCGGATCGGCATCGTCGGGCTGGGGACGGGAACGCTCGCCTGCTACGCGAAGCCGGGCCAGAAATGGCGCTTTTACGAGATCGATCCGATGGTGGTCGATCTGGCGCGCGATCCGCGCAAGTTCAGCTTCCTGTCGCGCTGCCTGCCCGATGCCGACGTCGTCGTCGGCGACGCGCGGATGCGGCTGGCGGAGGAAGCGGCGGGCAGCTTCGATATTCTCGCGCTCGACGCTTTTTCGTCCGACGCGGTGCCGATGCACCTGATGACCCGCGAGGCCTTCGAGACCTATGGCCGCGTGCTGCCCAGGAACGGCCTGCTGCTCGTCCACGTCTCGAACCGCTTCCTGGATCTCGAGCCTGTCGTCGCGGCGTCGGGCGCGACCGGCAAGTGGCTCGGGGCGATGATGTCCTACCACCCGCACGAGAGCGAGGGCGAGCAGGCCGCGTCGAGCGACTGGATCGCGCTGACGCGCGACCCGTCGACCTTCGCCCGCCTCATCAGTGATGGCGGGGACTGGCGCCCGCTGAGCCCGCGACCGGGCTTCACCGCGTGGAGCGACGATTACGCGACGATCCTGCCAGTACTGCGCAGCCTGCGTTAGCGCGTCAGGCGCCGGCCTCGGCCTTGAATCGCGTCTCGACGACGATCTGGCGGTCGAGTTCGGCCTGCGCGGCGGCGATCGCAGCTTCGAGTGCCGGATAGGGCAGTTTCGCCGCGCTGGCGCGTTCGATCGCCAATGCCTCGATATCGACCATCGCCGAGTCGGTCGCGGTGCGCAGCTGCTGCAACTCGCCGATCGCCGCCTGTCCGTCGAGCCAGCGATCCGATCCCTCGGCAGCGCCCTTGCCGCGACCGATCCGCGCGGCGAGATCGCGTTCCGCGGCGGAAAAGGCGCGCGCGGCGGCGTCGAATGCCGCGACCCGGCGCGCAGTCTCCGCGTCCAGCGCAGTGTCTACCGTGTCGGCCGGGTTCGCCGCGGGCGCCGCCGGCTCGGCATCGCCGCGGCTCTCGATCGGGCGCGGCAGCAGCGAGGGCGCATCGGGGACGGTGCCCGCGCAACCGGCGAGCAGCAGGGGCAGGGCTATGAGGGTGCGGCGCATCGCTTTTCCGTAGGGATGTGAAAAACCGCGCGCAACGGGGTTGCGCTCCAAGCGCTCCCCTTCTATTGGCCCACCTCCACCGCGCGCCCGTAGCTCAGCTGGATAGAGCATCAGACTACGAATCTGAGGGTCGGACGTTCGAATCGTTCCGGGCGCGCCAATTTTTCAATAGCTTAGCGATGTCCCGACGGGGACATTCCGACTATTCCGAAGTCGGGATTCCGACTTTCCTCGCGACGTGCGCTGAACAGGATGCGCGTCGTCACGCGATACAGGTTGACGATCGCCGGATTGCGGATCGGCGACGCCTTCGCGGCGATCGATCAGGGGCGAGGCCGCACCGTACCGGCGCCATCGGGCACGCGGGTGCCCAGCGTGAGCAGGCGGCGCGGATCGAACGGGCCGGGCAGGCGCCAGCCGGCGGTGCGCACGGCGGTGAAGCCGAAGAAGCGGCCGTAATATTCGGGGTCGCCGATCAGCATCAGCGCGTCCGCCCCCGCGACATCGCCCGTCGCCGCGCGATCGAGCATGTGGTGGGTCAGCACGCGCCCGATCCCGCCGCGCTGGATCGCCGGCTCGACCGCGACCGGACCGATCAGCACCATCGGCACATCGTGCCCGTCGTCGGCGTCGAATCGCACTGGCCAGCTCTGCAGCGTAGCTTGCAGCGCGCCCGCATCGTCGCGCATCGCGAAGCTCAGCTCGGGAATCGCTTGGCTCCCGGCGCGCAGGCGATAGGCGGTGCGGGTCCGGCGATCGGCCCCGAACGCGCGGTCGAGCAGCGATTCGACATCGGCGGCGGGAATATCGGCGATCGGGGCGATGGGCATCGGCGGTCCGGGCTGGAGGAGAGGCGCGCGCTTTAGCGGCGCCGCGCGCCCGTGCAAGGCTTTCGCGGGCGCGCCGATGTGGTATCGCGCCGCCATGTCCGATCGTCTCACGCTCCAGGTCCATGATCTGGAGGTCATGGTCCTTACCGGCATCTATTCGGAAGAGACCCACCTGCCGCAACCGTTGCGGATCTCTATCGACGTCGATCTGGATTGCCCGGCGCGGTTCGCGCCGGAGACCCCGCTGACCGTATCCAAGAGCTACATCGACCTGAAGCACGCGGCGACCGCGGCCCTGCCCGAGGGGGTTCATTTCACCCTGGTCGAGGCGGTCGCCGATCATATCGCAGAAACGCTGTTCCTGCAGGACGCGCGCGTGGCGCGGGTGCAGGTGAGGATCGTCAAGCTGGCGATCGCCGAACCCGGCGAATCGATCGGCATCACGCTCGTGCGGAACCGGCGCTGACATGGCGCCGCTTGCGCTAGTCACCGGGGGGTGTCGGCGGCTGGGGGCGCATATCGCGGCGCGGCTGGCGGAGGCGGGCTATGATCTGGCGCTCCACAGCGGCAGCGGCGCCGCAGCCGAGCCGTGGCTGGTCGAGCGGCTTGCCGGGTCGCGCCACGCGCTGTTTACCGCCGATCTGAACGACGCGGGCGCGGTCGCGCGGCTTGTTCCCGAGGTGGCGGCGCGATTCGGCCGCCCGATCGACCTGCTTGTCAACAGCGCGTCGCGCTTCGCCGCGATCGGCACGGACGGGGGCGAGCCCGACACGCTGCTCGATCACCTGGCGGTCAATCTCGCCGCTCCCGTGGCACTTGCGCGGGCCGTAGCCGCCGGAGCGGCCGGTGCCGCGATCGTCAACATCCTCGACCAGCGGATCGCCAATCCTCCGGTCGACCAGCAGGCCTATACGATCAGCAAGCAGGCGCTGGCGCAGGCGACCCGCACGCTGGCGCTGGCGCTGGCCCCAGCCGCACGGGTCAACGGCGTGGCGCCGGGCCTGGTCCTGCCGACTCCCGATTACGCACCGGGCCAGGTCGAGCGAATCGGCGGGATGATGCCGCTGGGCCGCAACGCGCGCGCGGACGAGGTCGCCGACGCCGTGTTATGGCTGGCGCAGGCGCGGGCTGTGACGGGCCAGACGATCTTCGTCGACGGCGGCGCGCATCTGAAGAGCTTCGGCCGGGATTTCGTCCACCTCGCCCGTGACGCCTAGCGACAGGGCCCCAGCGCGCGCAGGACGAACTGGTAATCCGCGCGCGCGACGGCGGCATCGGCGGGCTCCATCGCCACGACCGATCGTGCGGGCAGGGCAGGGGGCAGGCCGCAGGCGAGGCGATACCACAGCAGGGTGTCGCGCGGCGGCGGTCCGGCGGCCTCATCGACGATCTCGCTCAACGCGACCGCCCAGCGGCGCTGCTCGCCGGGGCGGCGCAGGATCGACAGCGATACGGGGCGGCTGTCGGCGGTGTTGAGGAATATCTGCGTCTCGCCCTCGCCGGGCAGGGTGCCGGCGACGTGGAAGGCATTCCCCACCCCGGTGATAGCGGGCGGCGCATCGGCGGCGACCACTTCGCGCGCGATCGTGCGAACAAGCGCGTCGAGCGCGGGCGTCCAGGAAAGCTGAGCGTCGGGCGCTGTCAGCTGCACCTCGGCCGGTCGACCGGGCACGGTGCGGGCGAACAGCAGCACGCGGGCCTTGCGCAGCTTGGGCGGGCGGCCCCGGAAATCGAGCGGAACATCGGCGAGGTAGGAGATTCGCGTCGCGACGCCGGCTGGGCCGCGAATCAGTGCGCCGACATCCGCGGTGACATAGAATCGGGCGTGTCCGGGGCGCAGGCCGGGCGATTCTTCGGGCTTCAGCCGTGTCGCGCTGCGGATCGTGGCGTCGATGACCGCGGACGCGCCGAGCACCCGGCCGGCGACCGCGGCGTAACTCGGGCCGACCTGCCCCGATTCGGCCACGATCTGGGTCGCCAGCGCCGGAAATGCGGCACAACCGGCCGCTGCGAGCGCGATCGAAAGCCGCGCGGGAATGATCCACTGCATGATGCAAATCGATAGCCGCAGGGCATGGTATGATACAGAAATAATTTGCGTGCACGGCGGCTGTACGTTTGTTGCGCCCGACAAAGCGTTTGCGTCGTCGCAACCACGTGATAGAGACACATTCGCCCTGCCGCAGGCATGTCCACGTCTGCGGCGGAAGGATGGCAATGGAGAGATCCGGCGCCCCCTTAAGTCAGTCATGAGGGAGTTTCGTAGCTGAATGGCCTACGCTGACCGGAGTATGAGCGGTAACCGCGTGGTGGCACTTGTCATCGTCGCGCTGTTGCACGCCGTGATAGGCTACGCCTTCGTGACGGGGCTCGCCTATCAATATGTGAAGAAGGCCCAGGAGAAGCTGTCGACCTTTGAGGTCGAGGAGCCGCCGCCGCCGCCTGAAGAAGTGCCGCCGCCGCCGCCGCCGCCGGACCAGCCGGTCCAGCCGCCGCCGGTTGTGACGCCGCCGCCGATCGTGCAGACGACGGCGCCGCCGATCGTGATCCAGTCGGTGCCGACACCGCCGCCGGCCTATACGCCGCCGCCGCCGGCTCCGCCGCCGCCGCCTGCGCCGCCGCCCCCGCCGCGGATCAGCCAGAAGGCATCGCCGAAGGGTAACCCGGGGCAGTTCTTCGGGCCGGACAACTATCCGCCGACGGCGCGCCGCGAGGGTGCCGAGGGCCGGGTGTCCGCGGCGCTCACGATCGGCACCGACGGTCGCGTCAGCGACTGCCGCGTGACGTCGGGCAGTGGCAACCGCGATCTCGACGATGCGACCTGTCGTATCTCGCGGGCTCGCGTCCGGTTCACTCCGGCGAAGGACGATGACGGCAATCCGATCGCATCGACCTACCAGCTCAACGTGCGCTGGCAGCTGGAACAGTAGCGGATATGCGGAGGCGCGGGTCCGCCCGCGCCACCGGTTAAGACTTCAACTGGCGTTTCACGTTTTTAGTCAAAGGACCAACCGAGCATGATCACGACCATTCTCGCCGCTGCTGCTCCGGCGGCCGGCGCCCACGGTGGGGAAAACCCGTACGGCCTGTGGGCCGCGCTGGAACAGGGCGGCTCGATCGCCTGGGCCACCTTCCTGATCCTCGTCGGCATGTCGATCGTGTCGTTCTACATCATGTTCACCAAGCTGTTCGAACAGCAGAAGGTGATCAACCAGGCGAAGCGCGTGCGCCAGTCGTTCTGGTCGTCGAACAGCCTGCGCGAGGGCGCGGCGAAGCTCGACAAGAACTCGGCCTATCGCCAGATCGTCGACGACGGCATCACCGCGCAGGACCAGCACTCGCAGCTGACCGACCCGGTCGAAGCGCATGACTGGCTGCACGGCTCGCTCGCCCGCTCGGAAGCGGCGATCAACTCGAAGCTGGGCACCGGCCTCGCGTTCCTCGCGACCGTCGGCGCGACGGCGCCGTTCATCGGCCTGTTCGGCACGGTTATCGGCATCTATCGCGCGCTCATCAAGATCGGCATGGCCGGTCAGGCGTCGATCGACGCGGTCGCCGGCCCGGTCGGTGAAGCGCTCATCATGACCGCGCTCGGCCTGGCCGTGGCGGTTCCCGCCGTGCTTGCCTACAACTGGCTGCAGCGCCGTAACAAGTCGATCTCGGAAGACCTGTCGGCCTTCTCGAACGACGTGCTGGGCTTCCTGGCCTCGAACGGCGCCGTCCGTCCGAGCTTGGCGAAGGGTGCGCCAGCCAAGGCGGCGGCTCCGGCCAAGCCCGCGGCGACCACGACTGCCGGCCAGTCCGGCGGCGTGCAGACCAAGGCGTAAGTCTGAAATTCCGGGGCCGCGCGATCTGCGCACGGCCCCGGATCGGCCCGGCGCGACGCTCGCGCCGGACTGGGCAAGTTGAAGTAAGGATAGGCTCGCAATGGCGATGAGCACAGGCGGAGGTTCCGCCGACGATACCCCGATGTCGGACATCAACACGACGCCGCTCGTCGACGTTATGCTGGTGCTCCTCATCATCTTCCTGATCGCGATCCCGGTCGTGATCCAGACAGTGCCGCTTGAGCTGCCCAAGGTGGCCTATGAGCCGACCCAGACCAAGCCCGAGAACGTGCTGCTGTCGATCACCGGCAACGGCGGCCAGTGCCAGGTAGCGTGGGGCCAGACCCCGGTGACGCACCAGGAACTGCTCGATCGCGGCGTGAGCAAGCTGAAGGGCGTGGTCGATCGCCTGGGCGCGAACATCACGCCGGACGACATCCCCGAGGTGCACATTCGCGGCGACGTGAACACGCCCTACCGCTGCGTCGGTGGTGCTGTGTACACGATGCAGATGGCCGGTTTCATAAAAGTCGGCTTCATCTCCGAACCGCCCCCCGGCACGACCGTGGCCCGTCAGTGATCCGCCCGCGGAACAGTCTTAGGAGTATTTCGACATGGCTATGAGCGGCGGCACGGACGACGGCCAGCCGATGATGGAAATGAACACGACGCCGTTGATCGACGTCATGCTCGTTCTCCTCATCATGTTCATCATCACGATCCCGGTTCAGACGCATGCGGTGAAGGTCGACCTTCCCCAGCAGAGCACGAATCAGGCGAATCAGATCGATCCGGAAAAGAACACGCTGACGATCGATCCGGCGGGCACCACCTATTGGAACGGTGCGCCGATCGATCCGGTGACGCTACGCCAGTATCTGGAGCGGACGGTCGCGATGGCGCCCCAGCCCGAACTGCACTTCCGCCCCGATCCGCAGGCGCGGTACGAGGTGGTCGATACGGTGCTGGTCATCATCAAGCGCGCGAACGTGTCGAAGCTGGGCTTCGTCGGCAACGAACAGTATCGCAACGATTTCTGATCCCGACCGGGGTAGAAACAGCGAAACGGAAAGGGGCGGCTTCGGCCGCCCCTTTTTTTTGTGCTCGGCGCCTGGCCCCGGAGCAAGTCGCGAAGGCCTATTGCGTACATGAAACAAAAGTGACACTCTTCTGTCATCGAACTGTAACATGAACGTGGAGAGGTCGATGGCGAAGATCGGGATGGTGCTTGGCGCAGTCACCGCGTGTCTGTGCGGAGCGACGCCGGCGATGGCGAACGGCGGCGCGGTGCGGACGGCGCACGACGCGATCGTGCGGGGCGACTTCACTTCGGCCGAACAGACGCTCGCCGCCGAGCGCCGGATCTTCCCGGCTCGACCCGAAGTGACGATCAATCTGGCGGCGGTCTATGCCCGCACCGGTCGTGCGGATCTGGCGACGTCGCTCTACCGCGACGCCCTGTCGCGCGATGCGGTGATGCTCGATCTTGGCGACGCCCGGCCGGTGTCCTCACACGTCATCGCCCAGCGTGGCCTGTCGCGCATCGCGGCGATCCAGACGGCGGCGCGCTGATCCTGAGCGTCGGCGGGGTAAGCTCCGCCGCGCAGATCAACGGCGGTTACAGCTTCGGCAAGGTCACTCCACGCTGGCCCATATATTTGCCCGCGCGGTCGGCGTAGCTGGTCTCGCAGGGCTGGTCGCCCTTGAGGAACAGGAACTGGCACGCGCCCTCGTTGGCGTAGATCTTGGCGGGCAGCGGCGTGGTGTTGGAAAATTCCAGCGTGACATGACCCTCCCACTCGGGTTCGAGCGGGGTCACGTTCACGATGATGCCGCAGCGCGCATAGGTCGACTTGCCCAGGCAGATCACCAGCACGTCGCGGGGCACCCGAAAATATTCGACCGTCCGCGCCAGCGCGAAGCTGTTCGGCGGGATGACGCAGACGTCGGTCTGGCGATCGACGAAGCTGTTGGCGGCGAAATTCTTGGGATCGACCACCGCCGAATCGACGTTGGTGAAGATCTTGAACTCATCGGCGACGCGCGCGTCATAGCCGTAGGACGACAGGCCGTAGCTGATGCAGCCCTCGCGCCGCTGCCCCTCCACGAACGGCTCGATCATGCCGTGTGCCAGCGCCTGCTCGCGAATCCAGATGTCGGAAAGAATCGCCATTGTCGTCCCCGATGTGCGGGGCTCAGCTTTCGCGGGATCGGCGGGGGCGGGCAAGGGGCCTGTTCGTCTATTTGATCCATTCGCATTCGGGCAGGCACATCATCGTTCGCCGGGGGGCCGGTATCGGGCGAAGTGCCTCCACGCGGTCGACGAGAACGATACGATCGGATCCCCCAAATCGGTTGCGCGCGGGGTAGGCGACCTCACGGCCGACGAAGCTGATCGTGTAGGCGCGGCGGGGTGACGCGCGGATGCCGTCTTTCAGGCGGCTGTCCGTCGTCCTGCCGATTTCGAGGTCAATCGACCACGGGGTCCATCGCCAACTTTTCGGAATGCCCTTGCTCGACGGCACGAAGTGCGACGCTTCAAAATCGGTCAGCCAGACACCCGAATAGCGCCGCGGAGCTGTCGTGGAGAGGCACGCGTCAACGCCCGTGAACATCTCATATGTGACGCCGTTGTGTTGCATCGGTTCGCGGCATGGCAATCCAAACACCCCCAGCGTCAATGCGCGAAGCCGGTCGGAGAATTTCTTGTAGGCATAAGCGGGAGGCCTGCCATCGAAAGGCCCCTGGCAGCCGGTAATCGCGAGGGATACGACGAGCATGGCCGAAGCCACCCTCACTGTTTGCGTCCCAGCTCCCGCATCGCATCGTCTAAGCCCGCCAGCGTCAGCGGGTACATTCGGTCGTTCACCAGTTCGCGGATGATCCGCACTGATTGCGAATAACCCCATTGTTCCTGCGGTACCGGGTTGAGCCATACGGTCGCGGGATAGGTGTTGGTCAGCCGGTAGAGCCACGCCGCGCCGGCTTCCTCGTTCATATGCTCGACCGAGCCGCCGGGATGGGTGATCTCGTACGGGCTCATCGACGCATCGCCGACCAGTACGACCTTATAGTCGTGGCCGAACTTGTGAAGCACGTCCCATGTCGGCGTGCGTTCGGTGAAGCGGCGGCGGTTGTCCTTCCACACGCCTTCGTACAGGCAATTGTGGAAGTAGAAGAATTCGAGGTTCTTGAACTCGGCGGTGGCGGCCGAGAACAACTCCTCGCACAGCTTCACGAACGGGTCCATCGATCCGCCGACGTCGAGGAACAGCAGCAGTTTCACCGCATTGTGCCGTTCCGGCCGCATCCGCACATCGAGCCAGCCCTGTTTCGCCGTTCCTTCGATCGTGCCGTCGATATCGAGTTCATCGGCCGCGCCCTCGCGCGCGAAGCGGCGCAGGCGGCGCATCGCGACCTTGATATTGCGGGTGCCGAGCTCGCGGGTGCTGTCGAGGTTCCTGAACTCGCGCTGATCCCACACCTTGATCGCGCGCTTGTGAGTACTCTCGCCGCCGATCCGCACGCCTTCGGGGTTGTAGCCCGAATTGCCGTAGGGCGACGTGCCGCCGGTCCCGACCCATTTGTTGCCGCCCTGGTGGCGACCCTGCTGTTCCTCGAGGCGCTTCTTGAGCGTCTCCATGATCTCGTCCCAGCTGCCGAGCGACTTGATCTCGGCCATTTCCTCCGGCGTCAGGAATTTCTCGGCGACGGCCTTCAGCCAGTCGGCGGGGATGTCTCCGCCCTGGATGCCATAACTGGTGGCGACGCCGCGAAACACCTTGGCGAAGACCTGGTCGAAGCGATCGAGCAGCCCCTCGTCCTTCACGAAGGTGGCGCGGGCGAGGTAATAAAAGGCTTCGGGCGTCCGTTCGATCACGTCGCGGTCGAGCGCCTCGAGCAGGACGAGATGCTCCTTCAGGCTGGCGGGAATGCCGGCGGCACGCAGCTCGTCGAGGAAGCCCAGGAACATGGGCGCCAGCGTTACGGTGTCAGTGCGCGTTCGTACAGCCGCCAATGCGTGCCCGACAGGCCGAACGCGATGCCGCCAGCGATCGGACGGTATTGCGCCCCGCACAGGCTAGGGCGCGTTGGGAACGGCTCTTCGCCGTCGCGATCGACGAACAGGAAACGGCCACAGGGGGTTATCCGCACCGGATAGGCGAGGCGGGCGGCGCCGACCTCGACCACGGCCGAGGCGCGCGGGCGGTCGAGCGTGACGGTGGCGCCTCCGGGTGCCCGCGCGTGCATGGCGGCGATTGCGGCGCCGGTGTCGGCCCGACGATCCTGGACGATGCGGATATCCTCGCGCACGCTGCCGATCAGCAGCAGCCCGAGCGCGAGGATGCCGGCGAGGCGCGATCGGCCCGGCCGGGCAAGCGTGGCGCCCAGCGCTTCTCCGGCGAACAGCAGGATCGCGATCGCCGACAGCAGATAGTAGCGCGGGATGCCGGGGTTGCCGAGCTGGACCAGCGCGACGCCGAGCGGCAGGCCGGCAATGGCGAGGAGGTAGAAGGGGGCTCTGGGGCCGCCTTGCCAGAGGATCGCCCCGACAAGGGTTACTAGTGTCGCGAGCGCCAGGGGAACGGGGAGGAACAGACCGGTTCCGTAGCCCAGCATGTCGCGCAGGCCCGCGCTCCAGTCCGCGAGGGTGAACGTCTGGTAGTTGCCGAACTGGAAGCCGGCCATTCCCGGAAGCCACCACAGGACCGCGCCGGCGGTCAAAAGCGCGGCGATCATGGCCGGGCCGATCAGCCTCGCGGTATCGCCAAGCCCCCGCACCGCTCCCGCCACTGCACCGCGTCGCCAGGCGACCCAGCCCGCCAGCGCGAACAGGCCGAACAGCATCGTAAGCTGGGAGAGCAACCCAAGCACGACAACCGCCGCCAGCCCCAGCGCCGGTACCGGACGCTCCGGTGCGTCGAGCCATCGCCCGACGATCCAGATCGCGATCAGCAGGCACAGGGTCATCGGCGCATAACCGCGCGCCTCGCTGCCATAGGTGACCAGCATCGGCGCCAGCGCGAACAGCGCCGCCGTCGCGAGGGCGACCGCCCGCCCGCGCGGCGCGACGATCAGCGTCGCGACAATGATCGCCAGCGTGCCCGTGACGATCGACAACCCGCGCTGCGCAATCGGGGTCGCATCGATCCCGACCAGTTGCAGCCACAGCGTATTCAGATGGTGATTATTGTCGTGATGGATGTTCAGGAACACGCCCGCCGGGGTGGCGACATCGCGTGCGAACACAGCCGACCACGCCTCGTCCAGCCACAGCCCGCCCTGTGCGGCGGCGAGCCGCCACGCCGCGCCCAGCGCAACGATCAACAACAGCAGCAGTGGCCAGAGGCGTGCGGATGGGGACGGAGCGGGCATCGCCGCGCGATCGTGCGGCATCGGATGCCCGGACGCTAGGGCGCGTAGGCGTCGATCAGCGACCCGACGTAATCGGGTGCCGCGCCGCTCAATTCGCGCGTGTTGCCGCCGCGCGGGCCGTAGATGAAGCCATGGACCGGATAGGTCGATCCGCCGAGCCCGGTGGTGTCGCGGAACCAGACGCGCACCTGCGACCAGTCGTTGCGCGGTGACACATCGAACAGGGTCACGTCCTGTTCGACACGCCCGCGCTTGCCGTCGAAGCGCGACCAGTTGGCATGGGTCAGCATCAGCACGCGCGGTTCGACGATACGGCTGACGACGGCGACATGGCCGAGAGGCAGCTTCGACGATTTGGCGAAAGCGACGACCGCGCCGACGCGCGGCGCCTTGCCACGCGGATAGCGTCCGTCGGCCTGGCCCCACCAGGTCCAGGCATCGCCGTAGATCTGGATGCCCGACGCTGCGCGCGCGAAGGGCACGCACTGGCCGACATAGTCGAGGATCGATGCGGTCGCGGGCAGCGGAACCGCGACCATCGCCGCGCCGATCCCTATCCGCCTGATTACGCCACCCAGCATCCGCAAGCTGATGCACCAGCGGCGGTTGAGATTCGGTTAGCGCGGGGCTGCTTCAGGCCGCCATCGCCAACGCAGCGATACAACAGAGCGCCAGCACCGCCATCACCGGCGTTATGAACCGCAACCACGCGCCATATCCGACGCCCAGCATCGCTAGCGACGGGAGGATCAGGCCGACCGGGGCGATCAGGTTCATCAGGCCCTGGCCGAACAGATAGGCGCTGACCAGCGCGGAGCCCGATACGCCGACCGCCGCCGCCACCGGGGAGAGCAGCGGCATCGTCAGCAACGCCATCCCCGAGGACGACGCGATGGCGAGGCAGAAGACGAAGAAGAACGCCATCGCGCCGATCAGGAACAGCGACGGCGGCGTGCCGGCCAGCAGACGGCTGGCCCAGTCGATAATCGTCGCATCGACGCGGCTGCCTTCCAGGATCACTGTCACGCCGCGCGCCAGGCCCACGACCATGCCGACGCCGAGCAGGTCGCGCGCACCCTTCAGGAAGGTTTCGGTCCGGTCGCCCGCCGGCTGGAACAGGCCGAGCAGGATCGCCGCGCCAAGGAACAGCGCGGTCATCTCAGAAAACCACCAGCCGAGCCGGGCGACACCGAAGATCATCACGGCGAAGGTCGCCGCGAACAGCAGCAACATGACCTTCACGCGCGGGGTGAGCGCGGGCGGCGCGCCGGCATGGACTTCGGCCGTGGCCGGTACGTCGGCAACGGCGGTCGGCGCCAGCGACCGCGCGGGATCGCGGCGCACCAGGCTGGTATAGCGGATCGTCCAAGCCAGCAGCAGCGCGACCGCGATCAACCAGATCGCGCCGCGCGCGACGATGCCGTCGGTCCAGCTTGCTCCGGCAGCGGCGCTGGCGATGATCGTCGAAAACGGGTTGGTCATGCTGCCGATCACCCCGATCTGCGACCCGCCGTAGATAGCGGCCAGAGGCACCATCCGGTCGTAGCCGGCGGCCAGGAACACGGGGGCGAGCAGGGGGTAGAAGGCGAGCGTCTCCTCGGCCATGCCGAACGTCGCGCCGCCCGTCGCCATCAGAATTGTGACGATCGCGATCAGCCAGTATTCGCGTCCGCGAAACCGGTGCGCCAGGCTGGCGAGGCCAGCGTCGAACGCCCCCGAGCGGTTGAACAGCGCGACGAAGCCGCCGATCACCAGCACGAAGAAGATGATGTCCGCCGCCGCGACCATCCCGGCGACCGGGGCGGTCAGGATCGCCAGCGGGCTGGCGGGCTTTGCATCGGTTCGGCGATAGCTGCCCGGTATCGGGACAGGGCGCGATGCGGTGCCGTCGACGAAGCTGGCGAGCGGGGCGCGGATGCCGAGCTGGTCAAGCGTCTGCTGCGTTGCCGGCGCGAGCCGTTCGCCGCCGCTGCCGGTCATCACGAACGCCGCGCCGGCCTTGTCATAGGTCAGCCGGTCATGTTCGCCGGCCGGGATCAGCCAGGTCGCGACGGCGGTGATGGCAAGGATGGCGAAGAGCAGGGCATAGACCGACGGCGCACGACGCAGGATCGACATTCGGGTTCCCCCGTAGCGTCGGCCTCGATCGCCCGCCAACAAAGCGTGCGGGCCGAGCCGCGGGCGCTACTTCCGCTGTCGGCTCAGGAACGCCAGCCGTTCGAACAGCATGACATCCTGTTCGTTCTTCAACAACGCCCCGTGCAGCGGCGGGATGGCCTTGGCGGGATCGCGGTTCTGCAACACATCCAGCGGCATGTCCTCGTGCAGCAACAGCTTCAGCCAGTCGAGCAGTTCGCTGGTGCTCGGCTTCTTCTTCAGGCCCGGCACTTCGCGGATATCGTAGAATACGTCCATCGCCTTGCTGACGAGCAGCTTCTGGATGCCGGGGAAATGGACATCGACGATCGCCTGCATCGTCTCGCGATCGGGAAATTTGATATAGTGGAAGAAGCAGCGGCGCAGGAACGCGTCGGGCAGTTCCTTCTCGTTGTTGCTGGTGATGACGACGATCGGCCGTTCGACGGCGCGCACGGTTTCCTTCGTCTCGTAGACGTGGAACTCCATGCGATCGAGTTCCTGGAGCAGGTCGTTGGGGAATTCGATATCCGCCTTGTCGATCTCGTCGATCAGCAGGACGGGCAGCTGGGGGGCGGTGAAGGCTTCCCATAATTTGCCGCGGCGGATGTAGTTGGCGATGTCATGGACCCGCTCGTCGCCGAGCTGGCCGTCGCGCAGGCGGGCGACCGCGTCATATTCGTACAGCCCCTGCTGCGCCTTGGTCGTCGATTTGACGTTCCACTCGATCAGCGGCGCGCCGACCGCCTTGGCGATCTCATAGGCCAGCACGGTCTTGCCGGTGCCGGGCTCGCCCTTGACCAGCAACGGGCGCCGCAACGTGACGGCGGCATTGACCGCGACCTTCAGATCGTCGGTGGCGACATAGCTCTGGGTGCCTTCGAAACGCATCGCATCCCCGATCGGTAGCTTTGGAAGATCGGGTACGCACTAACGCCTGACGGTGGCAGTGCAAGCGGCAGGGGAGCGCCTCAGCTTGCCGAGCGGGCGGCGGCGCGTCCTTCGAGCAACTGCCACAGCGCGCGGTGCTGCGCGAGCAACTGTTGCGCCCCGAACAGCATCGCGCGTTCGAACGAAACCGAATCGGCCAGCATGGCGACCAGCGTGGCGCATTCGGCCTCTCCCGGCAGCGGGGCGTCGGGCAGATCGATGCCGCTGCGCGTGGCAACGGTGGCGAGCACGGCGCGCACCGACGCCCAGTCCAGCAGCAACGCCAGTGCGGCACCCACCGGGCATCCCGGGCGATCCGATGCGGCGAGCATGTCGATCGCGTGAAGCTGCGCCGCGATGGCGGCTTCCGATTCCGCCTGGCCGGGCGTGCTGGGCAGGGGGCCGACCGCGGCGACAAGCCGGACGAGCGTGGCGCGCTCACCGGCAAAGGCATCGGCCACGCTGGCCAGCCAGCTGGCCGAGGCGGGATGCGTCGCCCGCCCGCGCGCCAGATCGAACACGCCCGGGTGGCGTCCGTGAAGGAGGCACAGGCAATGGGTGGCGTCGGCCAGGTCACGCATCGTCGCGCCGGGACGGACAAGCGCCTGAACCTGAGCCTCCCGCGCACTGCCGTCGGCATCAACCAAAGCGGTGATCGCGGCCCACGCCTCACCGAACCTGTCGCCTTGAGTCTTGCCGAAAGCCATGGAACCTCGCCGTCATGATCGGGAACACGCAGCCGCCGGGGGCGACGCAGGAGCCGATGTCGGGGCAAAGCCTATACCGAAGCGCGTAAAAGCGAGGTTTATCCGCCTTTAAGTATCTGGCAACCGGCGGGTGGGGTGCTCAGCGAGCATAGGCGACGGTGGCGATCACCGCGTCGATCGACGATCGCAGCATTTCGGCGGAGAGTCCGACACGCACCGGCACCGCCGCCCCGCGATTGACCAGCAGCACGGCATCGGCCGCCTGCGGCTCGATCCGTTCCACCGCGCGTTCGAAGGCGTCACTGACGCCGGCCCGCGATCCGATATCGAACAGCGTCGCCAGGCGAACGCTCCGATAGGCTTCGACCGACAGGCCCGTCATCGCGCCGAAGGTCGGCGTCGCCTCGGTGACGAAGCCGCGCAGATTGATGCGCAGGATGGCGACATCGCCGAGTACGGCCAGCGTCTGCTGTACCGCATCGGACAGGGCATTGCGCTCGACCCGGGCGTCTGTTTCCTCGCGGTCGCGACCGACGATCGCGACGCCCGGACCATAGGGCTGTACAGTCACATCCATCCGCCGCTCGCCGCCGCCGCCGATCCGCAGCAGGAAGGTTTCGACGATACCGGTCGCGCAGACCTGATCGACCGCGCGCATCACGATCGGACGGATACCGTCAGGCAACAACCCTTCGAGTGCGATGCCGGACACGTCGTCGCGGGCGAAATGGCGGTGGGCGGAAGGGGTCATGGCGCGGACGTGAAGATCCTGGTCCGCGACGATGACCATCGCGGGGATCAGGTCGAGCAAAGCTTGCGCCTGGTCGAACGGGTCACGGTGGGCGCGGCCGGGAGCGTCGACCAGTCGCTGCATGAAATCCACCGACGCGAGTACGAGTCGCGCACGGCCATGGTGGCGGATGTATACGGGAGCGCTGAGCGCGCGATCCTGCCACGCTCCGAAACGCCTGACGAGTTCGGACGCGGAAACCGTGTCCACTGCCTCTCCCCGGGTTGCGGGCCCGATAGCGCCGGGCCGATCCTCTTATAGTCTGCGCCAATAGTACGCAGAAAGCCACAAATGGCTCCGAATTCGCGGTAACTCTTTGTCAGTGAAGTGGTTATTCCGGCCTCAACAGGGGGCGACACCGCGCAAACTGCGTAATTTCCTCCGCCTTGCGCCACCGCCTTGCGTGCAGGCCGACGCCCCATAATCGGCGCATCTCTGGAGGAACCGCACATGACATCGCGCCACTTCACCCGCAAAACCTGTCTGGTCGCCATGCTCCTGCTCGGCACGGCCACGGCCGCCCCGGCCCAAATCCTGTCGCTCACCATCAACGACGCGCTGCTCAACCTCGATGCACGCGTGACCCTGGAGGCCGGGCGGATCACGGTTCTGGAGGGGCAGGTCGTGAGTACGACGTCGGCGCTGGCGACCATGGGCTCGAATGTTCAGTCGCTGTCGACGGCCGTCGCCGCGAACGCCGCCGCCGCGACCGCGCTGTCGGCCCGAGTGGATGCGCAGGTCGCGATCGGGGCAGCGCTTGATGCGAGGGTAACCGTCAACGAGGGAGCGATCACGGTGTTGCATGCGGCGGACAATGCGCTGTCGGCCCGGATCGATGCCAACGCGGGCGGTCTCGCCGCGCTCGACCTCCGGCTGGGGGCGCAGGAAGGTGCGACAGCGGACCTCGACACGCGGTTGGGGGGCGTCGAAGGCGGACTGACCGGCGCGTTGGGCCGTATCGCGACGCATGACGGCCAGATCGCTTCCCTGCACGGGCAGCTGGCGAGCCAGGGCAACCAGATAGCGGGAATGGGCACGCGGATCGATGCTTCCGAAGCCGCCGCGGCGGACGCGCTCGCCGCGACGGCGGCGCTCGACCTGCGCGTCGGGGGCAACGAAGTCGCAACCGCCGCGCTCGGCGGACGCGTCGGCTCGCTGGAGACGGGTGTCGCTGCGCTGGGCGCCCGGATCGACGGACAACAGGCGATCAATGCGACCCAGGGGGATCAGATCGCCGCGTTGCAAGCGGGAGCGGCAAACAGCGCCGCGGCGGTTGCCGGGCTGGGCAGCCGCGTCGATGCCCATGACGGCGCGATCGCCGCGCTGCAGATCGCGGTCGGCGGTGGTGGCGGAGGCGGCGGACCGGGCATGATCGCCAGCATCGCGGGCCTGCAAGATAACGTCGCGGCGGTTCGCGCCGAGGTGTCGCTGCACGGGGGGCGGTTGACTGCGGTCGAGACCGAACTCGGAGGATTGGGCACGCGTGTGGACGCCACCGAAACCGCGATCGCTGCATTGTCGGTTCAGACCAGCGGACTCGACAGCCGCGTGGGCGCGCTCGATGGCCGCGTCGGTGCGCTGGAGGGGGCCGCGCAAACCAATGCCGCCGGCCTGGCGGCACTCGGTGGACGGGTGGACGGCCTCGCGGGTGACGTGGCGACGATCCGTACCGATCTGGTGGCCACCAACACCGCCGTCGGCGCGCTCGCGGTCGATGTCTCGGTACTCGGTGAGCGGGTGGGCATGGTGGAGACCACCCTGTCAGGCACCGTGTCCGCGGTGGCCGCGCTCGACGTTCGCGTTGGCGACAACAGCGCCTCGATCGCGCGTGAACGGGCGCGCAACGATGCGCAGGATGTGCGGCTCGCCGGGCATGACGCGCGGATCGAGGCGGTCGCCTCCACCGCCGACGCCGCGGTTGCCGGCACACAGGCGTTGCGCGCCGATGTGTCGGCGGGGCGGATCGGTATCGTCCAGGTCGGCGCCGACGGCGGTATCCGGCTCGGCGACGGGCTCGGCGGTACGGAGGTGTCGATGGCCGGAACTGCCGGCGCACGCCGCATCTCAGGTGTCGCGGCGGGCACGCAAGCGGACGATGCCGCGACGGTCGGCCAGTTGACCGGGGCGATGGCCAGCACCCTGTCCGCCGCCAACCTCTACACCGACCGCGCCGTGATGCGCGCGCTGGACCAGCAGATGGGGATGACGCAGGCGCTGATCGGCGAGAACAACGCGATCCTGCGCCGTGAGATGAACGGCGTCGCAGCGGGCGGTGCGGCGCTTTCAGGTCTCCCCCAGTCGATGATACCGGGCAAGGGCTTCGCCGGTGTCAGCATGGGGGGCAAGGGCGGCGAGGTGTCGATCGCGTTCGGCGCGTCAAAGGCGTTCAGCGGTGAGAACGCACCTGTGCTGCGCGCGGGTGCGGCGATCGACACACGGCGTGGGGATGTGACGTACAACGCCGGGGTCGGGCTGCATTTCTGACGAGCGGGAACCGAAAGATGCCGGCCGTCGGTACGCCGGCGGCGGACCCGGTCCTCCGCCCTGGCGGCGATTTCAGGTAAAGCTCAGCCTTTGCTCATGTCCGGCGGCGGGCCGTTCGCTAGCCTCGTCGCCATCAAACGGCAGGAAAGGCGCACGATGACGGGCAGGGCATATTATTCGGCGGCAGGCGCGATCGCGCTGGCGGCGAGCCTCGCGCAATTCTGGATCAGGATGGTCGGCAGCGACGACAATCCGGTCAACCTCGGCTTCTTCGGCATCGTCTTTGCCGCCGCCGCCTGCGCCTGGACGGTGCGGTTCGAGGCGCGTGGCATGGCGCGCGCGATGGTCGCGGTCGCCGGGGTGCAACTGGTGGTCATGGCGTTCGTGGCGACCGCGCCTTCGACGCCGCGCAACGAACCGCACGGCGTTGCCGGGGTGCTGATCGTCGGTGCCGTATTCGCGGCGCTGTGGCTAACCTCCGCCGCGCTATTCCGGCGCAGCGCCCGCATCGACTAGCAAGGCGGTGACGAAGCCCCGGATCACCCGCGTGATCCGGGACGGTTCGCCTATTGGTCGAGGAACGACCGCATCTTGCGGCTGCGGCTCGGATGCTTGAGCTTGCGCAGCGCCTTCGCCTCGATCTGGCGGATGCGTTCGCGCGTGACCGAGAACTGCTGGCCGACTTCCTCCAGCGTGTGATCGGTGTTCATGCCGATGCCGAAGCGCATGCGCAGCACGCGTTCCTCGCGCGGGGTCAGCGACGCCAGCACGCGGGTGACGGTTTCCTTCAAATTCGCCTGGATCGCGGCGTCGACCGGGATCACGGCGTTCTTGTCCTCGATGAAATCGCCCAGGTGCGAATCCTCCTCGTCGCCGATCGGCGTTTCGAGGGAGATCGGCTCCTTGGCGATCTTCATCACCTTGCGCACCTTCTCCAGCGGCATGGAGAGGCGCTCGGCCATTTCCTCGGGCGTCGGCTCGCGGCCCTGCTCGTGCAGGAACTGGCGGCTGGTGCGCACCAGCTTGTTGATCGTCTCGATCATGTGCACCGGGATACGGATCGTCCGCGCCTGATCGGCGATCGAGCGGGTGATCGCCTGACGGATCCACCACGTCGCATAGGTGCTGAACTTGTAGCCGCGGCGGTACTCGAACTTGTCCACCGCCTTCATCAGGCCGATGTTGCCTTCCTGGATGAGGTCCAGGAACTGCAAGCCACGGTTGGTGTATTTCTTGGCGATCGAGATGACGAGGCGCAGGTTCGCCTCGACCATCTCCTTCTTGGCGATCCGTGCCTCGCGCTCGCCCTTTTGCACCATGTTGACGATGCGGCGGAACTCGCCCAGCGCCATGCCGGTCTGTTGCGCGATCTCGGCGATCTCGGTGCGGATGCGATCGACCGAACCGGCCTCATTCTCCGCGAACGCCGCCCATTTCTTGTCGGTCTTCGCGTTGGCGCTCAGGAAATTCTCGTCGAGCTCGTGATCGACATAGGCGTCGAGGAACGCCTTCCTCGGCACCTTGTGGCGCTCGGCGAGACGCAGCATCTGGCCGCCCAGCGCGGTGAGGCGGCGGTTGAACGAATAAAGCTGGTCGACCAGATATTCGATCTTCGCCTGGTGGAACTGGACGCTCTCGACCTCGGCGGTCAGGTCCTCGCGCAGCTTGTGGTATTTGCGCTCGTCGCCGGCGGACAGTTCGCCGCCCGCGGCCATCGCCTGCAGCCGGTCCTCCTGGACCTTGCCGAACTTCTTGTAGATCGCGGTGATGTTGGCGAACTTCTCCAGCGCCTGCGGCTTGAGCGTCTCCTCCATCTGCGCGAGGCTGAGGGTATTGTCCTCGTCATCGTCGTCCGACGGCCGCGGGGTGCGCCGCTCGGTCATCGAATCCTCGTCCTCTTCCTCGGGCGCTTCCTCGACTTCTTCCTCTTCCTTGAAGGTCGTGCCGGCGGTCTTTTCGCTGATCTCGCCCGAATCGTCGTCCTCGGCGCTCTCGACCTGCTCCGCCGACGGCCCCTTCGACAGCATGGCGTCGAGATCGAGGATCTCGCGCAGCTGCATCGTGCCTTCGTTGAGCGCAGTCGACCAGCCGATGATCGCGTTGAAGGTAATCGGCGATTCGCACAGCCCCAGGATCATCGTGTCGCGGCCGGCCTCGATCCGCTTGGCGATGGCGATCTCGCCCTCGCGGCTGAGCAGCTCGACGGCTCCCATCTCGCGCAGGTACATGCGGACGGGATCGTCGGTGCGATCGACCGTCTCCTTCTTCTTGGCGACCTCGAACGTCTGGCTGCCGTCGGTGCCGTCGTCCTGGGCGTCGACTTCCTCGGGCGTGTCGTCTTCCGGCGTTTCGTCCTCGCCGGCTTCCTCGTTCTCGACGACGTTGACGCCCATGTCGTTCAGCGCGGACATGACGTCCTCGATCTGCTCGGACGTCATCTGGTCCTGCGGCAGCATCTCGTTGAGCTGGTCGACGGTGATGTAGCCGCGCTTCTTGGCGCGCGCGACGAGCTTCTTGAGCGACCCTTCGTTCAGGTCGATCAGCGGCGCGTCGCCGGTTTCGATCGTCATGTCGTCGCCGCCGCTGTTGCCGCCGCCGTTGGACTTAGCCATCAATTATCCTCGGGAATTTCAGTTCTGCTCTTTGTCATCGAGCATCAGATTTGCAAGTCGTGCCTCAAGTGCCTGACGCTCGCGCACCAGGAAAACCTGGCGATCGAACGCTTCGTCGGTGAAACGTTCGGCCACCGCCGCCGTTGCCTCGGCCAGTGCGGCATCGACCGCCGGCCGCGCCGCCAGCACCGCGATCGCTTCGTCCAGGTCGGCGCGAGCCTGAGCCTCATCGGCCTGCGCCGCGGTGAAGCTGAACGAAACGGTATCGGCACGAAGCAGGTCGGCGGCCATGGAATCGAACCCCGACCGCGCCAATATGGTGACCAGCTTGGCGCTATCAAGCGCGCGGTCCTCCAGCGCGACATCGACCACCGCCTCGAACAGCCGGCCGAGCGCGCCGTCGGCCAGCCGCAGGCCGCCCAGCACTTCCATGTGCCGCGCGATTTCCGCCGGATGGCGGATCAGGCCGGCGAGCACCGCCTTGGCGAGCACGCGGTCGATCCCGCCGGCGTTGAGCGCGCGTGCCGCCTGCGAGGGCGGCTCGGGCGGCGGCGTCCATTTCTGCCCCGGCTTGCGGGGAGAACGCGGCACGAACGCGCGTGGGGCAGGGGCGAAATGTTCGAAGGCGCGGCGGCGGAACTCGGCGCGATATTCATCGGCGACGCCGCGATCCTGGATCGCGCCGGCCAACGCGTCGAGCCGCTGTTTCAGCCCGGCGCGCTGCTCGGGCGTGTCGAGCGGCTCGGCGGCTAGCTCATGACGCCATAGCCGGTCGACCAGCGGCTCGGGCGCGCGCAGCAGCGCGTCGAACGCCGCCGGCCCCTTCGTCCGCACCAGATCGTCCGGGTCCATCCCGTCGGCGATCGTCACGAACGACAGGCTGCGTCCCGGCGCCAGCATCGGCAACGCCCGCATCGCCGCGCGCATTGCCGCCTTCTGCCCCGCCGCGTCGCCGTCGAAGCACAGGATCGGCACGTCGGCGATCCGCCACAGCCGGTCGAGCTGGTGTTCGGTGAGCGCGGTGCCGAGCGGGGCGACCGCCTCCTCGAACCCGGCCTGGGCGAGGGCGATCACATCCATATAGCCCTCGACCGCGATGATCCGGCCGGCCTTGCGCGCGGCGGGCAATGCGCGATCGAGGTTGTAGAGCGTGCGCCCCTTGTCGAACAGCGGGGTCTCAGGCGAGTTGAGATACTTGGGCTCGCCGTCGCCGATGATGCGGCCACCAAATGCGATCGTCCGTCCGCGCGGATCGCGGATCGGGATCATCAGCCGGCCACGGAACCGGTCGTAGGGTGGTTTCTCGTCGACCGCGATCAGCAGCCCGGCCTCGACCAGCATCGGGTCGCCGAAATCGCGCAGCGCGGTCTTGAGCTTGCCGCGCGAATCGGGGGCATAGCCCAGGCCGAAGGCGCGGCGGGTCGCGTCGTTCACGCCCCGGCGCTTCAGCAGCTCGCGGGTTTCCCCGCCGTCGAGGCCGCCCAACTGCTCCTCGAACCAGTCGGCCGCCGCCTGCATCGCGTCGTGCAGGCCCTTGGCGCGCTGGGCCTTTTCGGCGGCGCGGGCATCGGGTGCCGGCATGTCCATGCCCGCCGCCTGCGCCAGATCCTTCACGGCATCGAGGAACGGCAGGCCGCGATTATCGGTCAGCCAGCGGATCGCATCGCCATGCGCGCCGCACCCGAAGCAGTGATAAAAGCCCTTGTCGTCGTTGACGTAGAAGCTCGGCGATTTCTCGTTGTGAAACGGGCAGCAGGCGCGGAACTCGCGACCCGCGCGCTGAAGCTTAACCGTCTTCGCGATCAGCCCGGACAACAGGGTCCGGTGACGCAGCTCGTCGAGGAAGGCGGGGGTGAGACTCACGCCCGCATTATAAACCCCTTATCAGCTCAACGCCGCCTTCACCAGCCCGCTCGCCTTCGCCATGTCCAGGTTGGCGGCATGGCGGGCCTTCAGTTCGGCCATCACGCGGCCCATGTCCTTCATGCCGGCCGCGCCGATCTCCGCCTTGATCGCCTCGATCGCGGCCGCCGTCTCTGCGTCGGACAGTACGGCGGGCAGGAAGCGTTCGATCACCGCTACCTCGCGGGCCTCCGCATCTGCCAGTTCCTGGCGGCCGCCCTTCGCGAACATCTCGATCGATTCGCGGCGCTGCTTGACCATCTTCTGCAGCACTTCGACCACCAGCGCGTCGTCGCTGTCAGGGGCCTTGCCCTCCCTCGACTGAGGCGCGCGCGCTTCGATATCGCGGTTCTTGATCGCGGCCTGGATCAGGCTGATCGCGGCGCGGGATTCCTTGTCGCCAGCCTTCATGGCGACGATTTGGGCGGCTTTGATGTCGTCTCGAATCATGGAAAGCCCTCTAGCGCCGGTTGACGCGGGAGGCGAGGGAGCGTAGCCGCCGCGACTTAGCGACATTGCTGCAAACCTGTACCGGAGTGCCCGCCGATCATGGCCGACGCCACCTCTTCGCACGTCCCCGAAGGAGCGACGGGCGTCCTCGTCCTCGCCAGCGGCGAAGTCGTGTGGGGCCGAGGATTCGGCGCGGAGGGCCAGGCGGTGGGCGAGGTGTGCTTCCACACCGCGATGACCGGATATCAGGAGATCATGACCGACCCGTCGTTCGCGGGCCAGATGATCGCCTTCACCTTCCCGCATATCGGCAACGTCGGCGCCAACCCGGACGACGTGGAGGCGGACAACCCCCACGCGCTGGGCATGATCGTGCGCGAGGACGTGACAGCACCGTCGAGCTTCCGCGCGGCCGAGCCGCTGGACCAGTGGATGAAGAAGCATGCCCGGATCGGGCTGGCAGGCGTCGACACGCGGGCGCTGACGCGGCGCATCCGGACGGGCGGCGCGCCCAACGGGGTGATCGCGCATTCGGCCGACGGCACGTTCGATATCCCGCTGCTCCAGCAGATGGCGCGCGAGTGGCCGGGGCTGGAGGGGATGGACCTCGCCAAAGTGGTTACCCGCGAGACGCATGGCGGCTGGGGCGAGGATCGCGCGGGCGGCGTATGGCGGCTGGGGTTCGGCTACACCTCGTCATCCCAGCGAACGCTGGGATCTCACGCCGCGAGCGTAACGCCCGAGGCGCAAGATCCCGACTTTCGTCAGGATGACGGCAAGCCTCACGTCGTCGCGATCGATTATGGCAGCAAGCACAATATCTTCCGCAACCTTGTTCACGCCGGAGCTAAAGTCTCGGTGGTGCCGGCGACGGCGACATATGACGAGATCATGGCGCTGGAGCCGGACGGCATCTTCCTGTCGAACGGCCCCGGCGACCCCGCCGCCACCGGCGAATATGCGGTGCCGGTGATCCGGAAGTTGCTGGAGACCGGAAAGCCGTTGTTCGGCATCTGCCTGGGCCACCAGCTGCTTGGTCTCGCGGTGGGCGCGCGGACGACCAAGATGTTCCAGGGCCACCGGGGCGCCAACCACCCGGTCAAGCGGCTGGAAGACGGCGCGGTCGAGATCACCAGCATGAACCACGGCTTCGCGGTCGAACGCGACAGCCTGCCCGCGAACGCGCGCGAGACGCATGTGTCGTTGTTCGATGGGTCGAACGCGGGGCTGGAGCTGACCGACAAGCCGGCGTTCTCGGTTCAGTATCACCCCGAGGCGTCGCCAGGGCCGCAGGACAGCTTCTATCTGTTCGAGCGGTTTGTGGGGATGTTGCGGTGATCGATCTGCCGCCACAGCCCGGATATGAGAATACAATTGAAGCGATTGTCCAATGCGGCATTCTGCGGCCGGGCATCAGGATAAAATATGAGGACGAGCTTCAGTCCGATGAAATCAGGATTAGCGATCTAGGCACACCTACCGATCAAAAATTAAGGTGCCTCAAGGCGGCAGTGCATCCGTTTTACATCCTGACTATCGAGAATGATGCCCAGCGGACCGCGTTTTACGAGTTTTCTGAACGCGAAAATCGTCCACAGCGCAAGGCTGAAGCCCTTGCTTGGCTGATATCGAAGCGGTTGCAAGACCGTGTGCCGAGCTTCCGCCCTGAGCAGGGTGTTGGTGCGTTCGCTGTCGCGCTGGAACATGCCTGCGAGATAAAGCCAGAAAGCGCGTTAACTGTGCATGGGGCATTAATAGCAACCCGACTGGATTTCGTGTCTAACAAAAATTATAACAACCTTGGCGACAACCTTGCCTGCCTGATGAACATGTTCACCGCATCAAATGCGAATGAGCACGGCGTTCGTTTTGGTTTCATCGGCAACGAACAGTTCGCGGACGAAAAGAAGTAAGATGCCCAAACGCACCGACATCTCCTCCATCCTCGTCATTGGCGCGGGGCCGATCGTCATCGGGCAGGCGTGCGAGTTCGATTATTCGGGCACGCAGGCGATCAAGGCGTTGAAGGAGGACGGGTACCGCATCGTCCTGGTCAATTCGAACCCGGCGACGATCATGACCGATCCGGAACTCGCCGACGCGACCTATATCGAACCGATCACGCCCGAGATCGTCGCCAAGATCATCGCGAAGGAGCGGCCCGACGCCGTCCTGCCGACGATGGGCGGGCAGACCGCGCTCAACACCGCGCTGGCGCTGTTCAACGACGGTACGTTGGCGAAATACGGCGTCGAGATGATCGGCGCCGATGCGGAGGCGATCGACAAGGCCGAGGACCGGCTGAAGTTCAAGGACGCGATGTCGAAGATCGGGCTGGAATCGGCCCGCTCGGCGATCGCGCACAGCGAGGCGGAGGCGCTGGAGGGGCTGGCCCGGACCGGGCTGCCGGCGATCATCCGCCCCAGCTTCACCATGGGCGGCACCGGCGGCGGCATCGCGTACAACCGCGAGGAATTCATCGAGATCGTCCGCAAGGGGCTGGACGCGTCGCCCACCACCGAGGTGCTGATCGAGGAATCGCTGATCGGGTGGAAGGAGTATGAGATGGAGGTGGTCCGCGACCGCGCGGACAATGCCATCATCGTCTGTTCGATCGAGAACATCGACCCTATGGGCGTCCATACGGGCGATTCGATCACCGTCGCGCCGGCGCTGACGCTGACCGACAAGGAATATCAGATCATGCGCAACGCGAGCATCGCTTGCCTGCGCGAAATCGGCGTGGAAACAGGGGGTTCGAACGTCCAGTTCGCGGTCAATCCGAAGGACGGCCGCCTGATCGTGATCGAGATGAACCCGCGCGTTTCGCGGTCGTCGGCGCTCGCGTCCAAGGCCACCGGCTTCCCGATCGCCAAGGTCGCGGCGAAGCTGGCGGTCGGCTATACGCTCGACGAGATCACCAACGACATCACCGGCGCGACCCCGGCCAGCTTCGAGCCGACGATCGATTACGTCGTCACCAAGGTGCCGCGCTTCGCCTTCGAGAAGTTCAAGGGCGCGGAGGCCGTGCTGGGCACCGCGATGAAATCGGTCGGCGAGGTGATGGCGATCGGCCGCAACATCCATGAATCGATGCAGAAGGCGCTGCGCGGGCTGGAGACGGGGCTGTGCGGCTTCAATCCGGTCGAGCGGCTGAAGGGCGCGCCCCGCGAGGAGATCGAGGCGGCGCTCGCGGTGGCGACGCCCGACCGGCTGCTGGTCGCTGCGCAGGCGCTGCGCGAAGGCTTCACCGTCGCCGAGGTGAACGCGATCGCGAAGTTCGATCCGTGGTTCCTGGAGCGGATCGCCGAGATCATCGCGGCGGAGACCGAGGTGGCGACCAATGGCCTGCCGATCGACGCGGCGGGCATGCGCCGGCTGAAGGCGATGGGTTTCAGCGACCGGCGGCTGGCGTGGCTGGCGCTCGAATCGGCGCATCTGCGCGGCATGCAGCGCGGCATCGCGCGCGGCAGCGGCCTGATTCACGAGGCGGTGAAGGCGATGACCGGCGGCGTGACCGAGGCGGAGGTGCGCGAGCATCGCCACAAGCTGGGCGTGCGTCCCGTCTTCAAGCGGATCGATACCTGCGCGGCCGAGTTCGACGCGAAGACGCCGTACATGTACTCGACCTATGAGGCGCCGAGCTTCGGTGAGCCGGAGAACGAGGCTGCCCCGAGCGGGCGCCGCAAGATCGTTATCCTGGGCGGCGGACCGAACCGCATCGGGCAGGGGATCGAGTTCGACTATTGCTGCTGCCACGCGTGCTTCGCGCTGGCCGACGCGGGTTTCGAGACGATCATGGTCAACTGCAATCCGGAGACGGTAAGCACCGATTATGACACGTCGGACCGCCTCTATTTCGAGCCGCTGACCGCCGAGGACGTTCTGGAAATCCTCCACGTCGAGCAGCAGGCAGGCGAGCTGGTCGGCGTGATCGTCCAGTTCGGCGGGCAGACGCCGCTGAACCTGGCCAAGGCGCTGGAGGATGCGGGCATCCCGATTCTGGGCACCAGCCCCGACGCGATCGACTTGGCCGAGGACCGCGAGCGTTTCGCCGCGCTGGTCGCGAAGCTGGGGCTGAAACAGCCGGCCAACGGGCTTGCCCGCAATCGCGAGGAGGCGATCGCGGTCGCCGAGCGCATCGGATATCCGGTGCTGATGCGCCCGAGCTATGTGCTGGGTGGCCGCGCGATGGAGGTGGTCGATACCGTCGCCCAACTCGATCACTATATCCAGACGGCGGTGCAGGTGTCCGGCGACTCGCCGGTGCTGATCGACAGCTATCTGCGTGACGCGATCGAGGTCGATGTCGATGCGATCTGCGACGGCACCGATGTCGTGGTCGCCGGCGTCATGCAGCATATCGAGGAGGCCGGCGTCCATTCGGGCGACAGCGCCTGCACCCTGCCGCCATATAGCCTGTCGGGTGAAGTGATCGCCGAGATCGAGCGGCAGGCGGAAGCTCTGGCGCACGCGCTGGGCGTCGTCGGGTTGATGAACATCCAGTTCGCGGTGAAGGCCAGCGGCCGTGAGGACGAGCAACCTAAGGATGTCGTCTATCTGATCGAGGTCAATCCGCGCGCCAGCCGCACGGTGCCGTTCGTCGCCAAGGCGGTGGGTTCGCCGGTCGCCAAGATCGCGTCTCTGGTGATGGCCGGGCAGAAGCTGACCGACCTGCCGGCGATCAACCGCGCCGACGGGCATATCGCGGTGAAGGAAGCCGTCTTCCCGTTCAACCGCTTCCCCGGTGTCGATCCGGTGCTGTCACCCGAAATGAAGTCTACCGGCGAAGTGATGGGGATCGATCGCGATTTCCCGATCGCCTTCGCCAAGGCGCAGCTTGGCGCGGGCACCGTCCTGCCGTCGTCGGGCACCGTGTTCGTCAGCGTCAAGGACAGCGACAAGCCGGTGATCCTGCCCGGCGTGCGCATCCTGGCCGAACAGGGCTTCGAGATCGTCGCGACCGGCGGCACGGCGGACTATCTGCTGGCCAACGGCGTGAAGGTGGAGCCGGTGCTGAAGGTGGCGCAGGGCCGCCCGAACATCGTCGATCGCATCCGCGACGGCGGGGTGGCGATGGTGATGAACACCACGGAAGGATGGCAGTCGCTGAAGGACAGCCAGGAAATCCGCAAATCGGCGCTGGCGCAGAAAATCCCGTACTTTACGACAGCCTCGGCTGCGGTGGCGGCGGCGCGATCGATCGCGGCGTTGGCGACCGCATCCCTTGAAGTGCGCCCGTTGCAGGCCTATTATTCGCAGTCGCACAACTGATCCCCGACAAACCGGTTGATGTGCGGGCGAGCCTGGGAGGGCCGCTTGGGGGCGAGGGGCTTTCAAGGAATTCGTACCGATGGCGACCGTCGAGAAGATGCCGATGCTGGCGGAGGGCTATGAGAAGCTCCACGCCGACCTGAAGCGCCTGAAGGTGGAGCGCCCCCAGATCGTCGATGCGATCGAGGAAGCGCGCGCGCACGGCGACTTGTCCGAGAACGCCGAATATCATGCTGCCAAGGAACGGCAGGGCCAGATCGAGGCGCACATCGCCGACATCGAGGACAAGCTGAGCCGTGCCCAGATCATCGACCCGACCGAGCTGTCAGGCGACAAGATCGTGTTCGGCGCGACGGTGACGCTGCTCGACGAGGACGAAAAGCCGGTGAAATACCAGATCGTCGGCCAGACCGAAGCGGACGCCAAGACCGGACGGATCAGCTATAATTCGCCGCTGGGCAGGGCGCTGATCGGCCGCCGCGTCGACGACGAGGTGGAAGTGTCGGTGCCGGCGGGCGACCGTTACTACCTGGTCAACAAGATCGAGTTCATCTGATCCGACAGGTTCTGGACGCACGGTTCCGGTGATGAACGCCGCCATCAGGACAGCCCCCGCGACGATCCTGATCGCCGGCGTCACCGCCGTCGTCAGCCTGCTCGTCACGCTGTTCGGCTATGAACAGCATGCCGCGTTGTACGCCGGGTTCATGCCGGCGCGGGCGAGCCTGGGCTTCGGCGGCGACGTGCCGGGGCTGGTGCCGGTGATGCTTACGCCGCTCACCTCCGCGCTGGTGCATGGCGGGCCGCTGCACCTGCTTTTCAACCTGGTGATGCTGGTGTTTTGCGGCGTCGCTGCGGAACGGGCGCTGGGCGCTCGCGGGATCGTCGTGCTGTATCTGGCCGGCGCCTATGCCGCCTGCGCGGCGCAATGGCTGGTGGAGCCGCAGTCGCCGGTGCCGATGATCGGCGCGTCGGGTGCGGCATCGGCGATCGTCGGTGCCTATGCGCTGCTCTACGGCCGTCAGAAGACGCGCGATTTCGGCCCCGTTCCGGGCTGGCTGCTCCACGTCGCCTGGCTGTTCGCCGCGTGGACCGCGCTCAACCTCGCGGTCGGCGTGTTGGCATGGCAATCGGGGATTGGTATCGCGGCGGCCGCGCACGTCGGCGGGTTCCTTGCCGGGCTGATCCTGTGCCGCCCGCTGCTGCTGTGGCGGTGGCGCGGCGCGTAATTGCCGCGGTCAGGCCGGCACGAAGCCGTTATCGCCCTCCAGCACGCGCAACTTGCCGTCGGCGATTGCGAACACCGCGCCGTGGATGCTGAGCCTGCCCTCGCTCAGGCCCTTCCGGACGAACGGGAAGGTCTTGAGGTTGGCGATCGAGACGCGGACGCCTTCCTGTTCCAGCGCGGTCTGGCCGGCATCGGTGACGCCGTGCTTGCACACCACCTTCTCGCGCGCTTCATCGAGCAGGCCGATCCATTCGGCGACGAAGCCGCCTTCGCCCGGCTTGGCGTCCGCCAGGCTCTGGGTCAGTGCCGCGCTGACGCCGCCGCACGCGCCGTGGCCGAGCACAACGATCTCCTCGATCCCAAGCTTGGTGACCGCGAATTCCAGCGCCGCCGATACGCCGTGGAGGCCACCCGAGGCGTCGAACGGGGGCACCAGCGCGGCGACGTTGCGCACCACGAACACTTCGCCGGGGCGCGATCCGAAGATGGTGGCGGGATCGACCCGGCTGTCGGAGCAGGCGATCACCATCACCTTGGGGCTCTGGCCTTCGGCCAGTTCGCTCCAGCGCTCGCGCTCTTCCAGCCATTCGCCGCCGCGGAAGCGGTAATAGCCTTCGATCAGGTTGGCGAAATAGGTCATGGGCCGGCCCGTCGCACGCACGCGCGGGGCTGGCAAGGGCGCGCCGCAGTCGCTATCTGGCCGCCATGAACGAGATGACGCCGCTCGCCCGTCCCGAACGCCAGCGCAAGCCTGACTGGATCCGCGTCAAGGCGCCGACCTCCGCCGGCTTCGCCGCGACGCGCGCGCTGATGCGCTCCAAGAGCCTGAACACGGTGTGCGAGGAAGCCGCCTGCCCGAACATCGGCGAATGCTGGTCGAAGAAACATGCGACCGTGATGATCCTGGGCGACACCTGCACCCGTGCCTGCGCGTTCTGCAACGTCAAGACGGGCATGCCGCGCAAGGTCGATCCGATGGAGCCGCAGAATGTGGCGGACGCGGCCGCCGCGATGGGCCTGAACCACATCGTCGTGACGTCGGTCGACCGCGACGACCTGCCCGACGGCGGGGCGAGCCAGTTCGTCAAGGTGATCGAGGCGATCCGCAAGGCCAACCCGACCACCACGATCGAGATCCTGACCCCCGATTTCCGCAACAAGCACGAGGCGGCGGTCGAGGCGATCGTCGCCGCGCGGCCCGACGTCTACAACCACAATCTGGAAACCGTGCCGAGGCTGTATCCGACGATCCGGCCGGGTGCGCGTTACTACGCGTCGCTGCGCCTGCTGGA
Source organism: Sphingomonas sp. (assembly GCF_035910975.1). Taxonomy (GTDB): domain Bacteria; phylum Pseudomonadota; class Alphaproteobacteria; order Sphingomonadales; family Sphingomonadaceae; genus Sphingomonas. Next base: position 381,199 of record NZ_JAMHWM010000029.1, on the reverse strand, counting down.
GGCGGTGAAGAAGCTCGATCCGTCGATCTTCACCAAGTCGGGCGTCATGCTGGGGCTGGGCGAGGAGCGGCTGGAGGTTCATCAGGTGATGGACGACATGCGCAGCGCCGACATCGATTTCCTGACGATGGGCCAATATCTCCAGCCCACGCCGCGCCATGCGAAGGTGCAGGATTTCGTGACGCCCGCCGCGTTCGACGCCTATGCCGCGATCGGCCGGGCCAAGGGCTTCCTGCTGGTCGCCTCGTCGCCGCTCACCCGATCGAGCTATCACGCGGGCGACGATTTCGCGAAGATGCGCGCCAACCGCGAGGCGAAGCTGGGGAAGGTGGGCGCGTGAGCTTGGCAATTCCTCCCCTGGAAGGGGAGGTGGCAGCGCGCAGCGCTGACGGCGGGGTGTTCCCCCCTCGATGGCGCGATACCCCTCTACCACCGACTTCGTCGGCGGTCCCCCTCCCCTTGCAGGGGAAGATCTGACATGCCCAGGCACGCCGAAACCCGGCAACTGCCCTATAGCCCCGAACAGATGTTCGACATGGTGGCCGATGTCGGCCGCTACCCGCAATTCCTGCCGTGGGTCAGCGCGATCCGCGTGCGATCAGATAGCGATACAGAGATGGTCGCCGACATGATCGTTGGGTTCAAGGGGTTGCGGGAGACGTTCACCTCACGGGTCAACAAGGATCGTCCGAACAGCATCCGCGTCGATTATGTCGACGGCCCGCTCGATCACCTGACCAACGACTGGACGTTCCGGCCCGACGGGCAGGGCGGGTGCCTGGTCGATTTCTCGGTCGACTTCGCGTTCAGGAACCGGATGTTCGAAATGCTGGCGGGCCAGGTATTCGATCGCGCGCTGCGCAGGATGATCGGCGCGTTCGAGGAACGGGCGACCGCGCTCTACGGCGATTCGGCGACGGGCTCTTCCGACGCGGGCAGCAGCAGTTCGAGCGCGCACAGCGCCGCCTGAAGCCGGACGCCGCCCCGGCCTAGGTCGCCGAACTGCCGGGTGTCGGCGACGACGTGATCGGGATCGCCACCGCGTTCGGCGCGGGCGAACACGACGGTGCCGACCGGCTTCGTCTCGTTTCCGCCGCCCGGCCCGGCGACGCCGGTGATCGCCACCGCGACATCGGCATCGCTCTTCGTCAGCGCGCCTTGCGCCATCTGCCAAGCGGTCGCGACCGAAACCGCGCCGAATGTCTCCAGCACGTCCCCGCTGACCTTCAGCAGGGCGGCCTTCGCCTCGTCCGAATAGGTGACGAACGCGCATTCGAGCACGTCGGACGATCCGGGAATCTCGGTCAGCGCCGCCGCGACCAGGCCGCCGGTGCAGCTTTCCGCCGTCGCTATACGGCGGCCGGCGGCGCGGTTCGCCGCCACGACCCGCCGGGCGAGATCGACGAGCGGGGCGGGCAGGATGGTGTCGGTCGAATCGGTCACGGCCGCGCCGTAGCCGCTCCCGCGCCCATCGGACAGAGCGCGAAATCGCTGCGCCGTCCCGCCTTCGCCTTGCCCGCGCCCGACATGTCGAGGATCGCGACGACCAGCGCGGCGGTGTTCCTGGCCGGCAACGGATCGATCAGCCGCAACACGCGGTCGATGTTCGGGCAATCCTTTGCCTTGATGTCCTTCGCCAGCATTGGCGCGACCATCGCCGTCACCATCGGGCGGGCGAGTTCGCTGTCGACGAGTTGCCCGGTATCCGGCCCGAGCAGCTTGCGCAGCCCTTCGCGCGCGGTGGGCCAGGCGGCATCGCTTTCCGCAGCATATTTGTCGGTGAGCGGGCCGACCGAACGGCGCAGCAGCGCGTTCGCGGGGAGCGTCGGCGCGCACGTCGCTGCGACGCTGCCGATCAGCGTGGGCGCGAGCGCGAGGAACAACGCCTCCGCCTCCGGCTGGGGGATACAGGCCGGGGCCTGCGCCTGCGCGGTGGATGCGGCGACCAGCGCGGCGGCGGCGAGAAGGGGACGAAGGACCATGGTTACACTCCCGGTACGCGGACGGTGGCGACGGCTTGCGCGGCGATCCCTTCGCCCCGACCGGTGAAGCCCAGGCGCTCGGTCGTCGTCGCCTTGACGCTTATCTGCTGCGATTGGAGCCGCAAGATGGCGGCGATCCGGGCGCGGATGGCTTCGCGGTGCGGGCCGATCTTGGGCGCTTCGCAGATGATCGTCAGGTCGATGAAATCGATGATCCCGCCGCGTTCGGCGACCAGCGCGGCGGCGTGGGCCAGGAAGCGATCGGACGCGGCGCCCTTCCACTGCGGGTCGCTCGGCGGGAAATGGCTGCCGATATCCCCGGCGGCGATGGTGCCGAGCAGCGCGTCGGTGATCGCGTGCAGCGCGACGTCGGCGTCGCTGTGACCGGAAAGACCGCGATCGTGCGGGATGAGGACGCCGCCCAGCCACAGCTCCTCGCCCGCCTCCAGCCGATGCACGTCGTAGCCCGCCGCGCTGCGCGAGATCAGCCGGGCCGTCAGCCTCGCCTCTGCGGCGGCGAAATCGGCCGGATGGGTGATCTTGTCGAGCATCGGGTCACCTTCCACCGTCATGACGTCATGTCCCGCCGCGCGCAGCACCTGCGCGTCGTCGGTCGCCTCGGCATCGTCGGGCCAGGCGTCGTGAGCGGCGCGTATCGACGCGACGTGAAACGCCTGTGGGGTCTGGACGCGAACCAGCCCGGCGCGATCGACGACATCGCCGAGTCCTCCCACACCGCGCGCCAGCGTATCGGCGACCGGCAGTACCGGAACGGCGCCGGGCGCATGATCGAGCGCGGCGAGCAGCCGGGCGATCATCGTCGCGGACAGGAAGGGGCGGGCGGCATCGTGGATCAGCACCCGATCCGCATCGCCGATCGCGGCGAGCCCGGCACGGACCGAGTCGCGCCGCGTCGCCCCGCCGGTGACATGCGGCACATCCCCGAGCGCGCCGGCAAGGAGCGATTGCTGGCCGTCCGCGATGACGACGACGACGTCCGAGATCGCCGGATGATCCGAAAGCGCCCGATAGCTATGGGCGACGACCGCGCGGTCGCCGAGCAGTGCGAACTGCTTGGGGAGATCGCCTCCAGCGCGTTCGCCTTTGCCGGCGGCGACGATGATGGCGGCTGTGCGGGGAGGGGACATGGGTGCTCCAGCATCCGTTCGCCCTGCGCTTGTCGAAGGGCTGTCCTTCTTCGGCATCGCAGGACCGGGCAGGGCTTCGACACGCTCAGCCCGAACGGGGTGACGGCGTCCTCCCTAACGTGCCGCCGGGCGCGCCGCCAGCCTTGCCCGAAACGCGCGATTCCGCTAAGCGCTGCCCAAATTTCAGGCACATCATCCGTCATGGCTTTCATCGCCCCCATCCAGGTCGGTCCGGTCCGGATCGACACGCCCGTCCTGCTCGCGCCGATGACCGGCGTGACCGACCTGCCGTTCCGCCGTGTCGTGCGCAGCTATGGCTCGGGTCTGAACGTCACCGAGATGGTCGCCAGCCAGGCGGCGATTCGCGAAACGCGCCAGTCGCTCCAGAAATTCGCCTGGGACCCGATCGAGGACCCGGTATCGATGCAGCTCGTCGGCTGCACGCCCCATGAAATGGGCGAGGCGGCGAAGCTGAGTGAGGATCGCGGCGCGGCGATCGTCGACATCAACATGGGCTGCCCGGTGCGCAAGGTGACCAACGGCGACGCGGGATCGGCGCTGATGCGCGACGTGCCGCTGGCTACCCAGTTGATCGAGGCGGTGGTGCGCGCGGTGAAGGTGCCCGTCACGCTCAAGATGCGGATGGGCTGGGATCACGACAGCCTGAACGCGCCCGAACTGTCGCGCATCGCCGAGGACCTGGGCGTGCGGATGATCACCGTCCACGGCCGCACCCGTAACCAGATGTACAAGGGATCGGCCGACTGGCGCTTCGTCGCCAGCGTGAAGGCCGCGGTTTCGGTGCCGGTTATCGTCAACGGCGACATCTGCACCGTCGAGGATGCCCATGCCGCATTGGATCAATCCGGCGCCGACGGCGTGATGATCGGGCGCGGCGCCTATGGCAAGCCGTGGCTGCTGCGCCAGGTGATGGACGCGCTGGAAGGGCGAACGCCACGGTCCGACCCCACGATCGACGAGCAATATCGCCTGATTATCGCGCACTATGACGATATGCTTGAACTCTATGGCAACGAAGTCGGCGTGAAGATGGCGCGCAAGCACCTCGGCTGGTACACGCGCGGGCTGCACGGATCGGCGGAATTCCGTAACCATGTGAACCAGGTCGCGGACCCTGTGCGGGTGAAAGCCATGCTCGCGGAGTTCTACGCCCCCTGGACCGCGCGCGCCGCGGCGTGAGCGCGACCGCGCCCGACTTCGCGGAGCTGTTCGCGGCGCTGCCCGTGGCGGTGCTGGTGGTCGATCCGGTGGGTCGCGTCGTCCATGTCAACGCGGCAGGCGAGGCGATGCTCAACATCTCCGAACGCGCGATGGCGGGCCAGCATGTCGACCTGTTCATCCGCCTTCCGGAGGTGTTCGCCGAACGACGCAGCGGGCGGATGTTCGCGGCCTATGATGCCGATGTCGGTGTCGGGCGAGTCGGGCGGATGCGCGTCGACCTGCTCGAAAGTGCGCTGCCCGACCATCCCGGTTGGACGATCGTCACGCTGCGCGGAACGCCGGCGGCGCGCGCGCACGAACGCGGAGCGGGCGCACGCGCCGCTATCGGCGCGGCGGCGATGCTGGCGCACGAGATCAAGAACCCGCTGTCCGGCATCCGCGGCGCGGCGCAGCTGCTGTCGGAAGGTGAGGGGGCGGGCGAGCTGACGCGCCTCATCACCACCGAGGTCGATCGCATCGCCGCGCTGATCGACCGGATGCAGGATTTCACCGACACGCGGCCGCCCCTGCTGGAGCCGCACAACGTCTATCCCCTGCTGGATCATGTGCGACAGGTCGCCAGTGCCGGCTTCGCGCGGGGGATCGCGATCGAGGAACGCTTCGATCCATCGCTGCCGCCCGCGCTGGTCGATCGCGACGCCTTCACCCAGGTACTGCTCAACCTCGTCAAGAATGCGTGCGAGGCGCTGGTTGGGCAGGATGGAGGCCGCGTAACGATCGCCACCGCCTATCGCCACGGCATGTCGGCCAGCGCCGGGCCGGGCCGCCCGCGCCGACCGCTGCCGATCGAGATCAGCGTGATCGACAACGGCCCAGGCGCACCCGCCGACATCGCCGAGCATCTGTTCGACCCGTTCGTTTCCGGCAAGGCCGAGGGGCGGGGGCTGGGCCTGTCGCTGGTGGAGAAGCTGGTCGGCGACATGGGCGGGATTGTTTCTTACGCGCGCGAGGGCGACCCCGAACAGACGGTGTTCCGCGTGCTGCTGCCAAGGGCGACGTCATGAGCGATGCGGGACGGATATTGGTACTCGACGATGATGCGGCGATCCGCACCGTCGTCAGCCAGGCGCTGCGCCGCGCCGGCCATGCCGTCGATACCGTCGCAACGCTGGCGGAACTGCGCGCGACGCTGGCACGCGATATCCCTGACGTGCTGGTTACCGACGTGGTGCTGCCCGACGGCGACGGGCTGGAGGCGCTGCCCGCGATCCTGGAGGCGCATCCGGCGCTTCCCGTGATCGTGCTGTCGGCGCGCAACACGCTGTCGACGGCCGTGCGCGCGACGGAGGCGGGAGCGTTCGACTATCTGCCCAAGCCGTTCGATCTCGATGCATTAGCGCAGGCCGTCGCGGGGGCACTCGCCCGAGCGCGCCGCCAACCCTCAGGCGCGCTGGCCCCGGCCGACGACGCGCTGCCGCTGATCGGCCGATCGCCGGCGATGCAGGAGGTGTACCGCGTCATCGCGCGCGTGGTGTCGAACGATCTGACCGTGCTGGTCTCCGGCGAATCGGGCACCGGCAAGGAACTGGTCGCCCGCGCGATCCACGATCTGGGATCGCGCAAGCGGGCGCCGTTCGTTGCGCTCAACATGGCGGCGATCCCCCGCGAGCTGATCGAGGCCGAGCTGTTCGGGCATGAGAAAGGCGCTTTCACCGGTGCCGCCGCGCGCGTCGCGGGCAAGTTCGAGCAGGCGGCGGGCGGCACGCTGTTCCTGGACGAGATCGGCGACATGCCGATGGATGCGCAGACCCGCCTGCTGCGCGTGCTCCAGTCGGGCGAGTTCACGACGGTCGGCGGCGCGCGAACGATCCGCGCCGACGTGCGGATCGTCGCGGCGACGAACAAGGATCTGGCGGCGTCGGTCGCGAGCGGGGCATTCCGCGAGGACTTGTTCTATCGGTTGAATGTCGTGCCGATCGCGCTTCCGGCACTGCGCGAGCGGCGGCAGGATGTGGCGCTGCTGGCGCGGCATTTCCTCGATCGGGCAGCGGAAAGCGGGCTGCCCCGCAAGAGCCTCGACGCGGCGGCGATCGCGATGCTCGAAGGCTATGACTGGCCCGGCAATGTCCGCGAACTGGAAAATCTGATGCGCCGCCTCGCCGCGCTCAGCCGCGACGAATGGATCGGCGGGGCGGAGATCACCGCGATGCTGGGCGCGGCCAGGCCTGTCGCCACGCCCACCGATATCGGCATTGCCGCCGCCGTGCTGACCCGCCTGATCGCGATCGAGCGCGAGCGGCCCGGCGCGCTCGACGACGGCACGCTTTACGATCGCATCATCGCAGAGGTCGAACGCCCCCTGATCGAGGCGATGCTGGCGCGCCACGGCGGCAACCAGTTGCGCGCGGCGCAGGCGATGGGGATCAACCGCAACACGCTGCGCAAGCGGCTCGACGATCTCGCCATCGATCCCATGGACCTGCGCCGTGCGGGGCGCCCGGCGGGATGACCTGACGGAAATTATGTGTTTTCGCGGCAACAGTTGCCGTGTAATCATGCCACGATGACTGTTGCAGACGTGTCGCCAGAGGAAGCCGCCGCACCGTCGCGCCGCTTCACGGTGACGCCGTTCGTCGAGTTCGCCGTGCTGGCGGTGGCGGTGGTCGTTGCGATCCTGACATGGCGGATCATCGCCGGGACGGGCTCCACGGTAAGTTTGCTCAGCCCGGCGCTTGCCGCCGCGTTGCTGACGGCCAACCTCATTCCGGCGGTCATCCTGCTGTCGTTCGTCGGTCGGCGCATCGCGATCCGCCGCGCCGCGGCCTCCTCGATCGCGGGCGGCGCGCGCCTGCATGTCCGGCTGGTCGCGTTGTTCACGCTGATGGCGAGCATTCCGATCGTGCTCACCGTGCTGGTCGCGTCGGTGATGTTCCAGTCGGGCGTCCAGCTCTGGGGATCGGAACGCGCGCAGAGCGCCTTCAACGCCTCGATCGGCCTGGCGAAGCAGGGCCGCGACGTCGTCGTCGAACGCTGGACCGGCGAAGCCCGCGTGATGGCCGAGGATCTTTCCGAACGCTACGCCACTATCCCGGCGAATTCCCCGGAGTTCGAGGATTTCTTTCTGCGGCAGACCTATGTTCGCAGCTTCTACCAGTCCGCGTTGTTCCGCGTCGCCGACGGGCGCACGATCGAGGCGCTCTATGGCTATGAGGTGCCGAGCGCGACGGTGTTTTCCCAGCGTGTATCGGGACGCGTCCTGAACCTGCTTGAGGATCGCGACAGCTATACCAATTTCGATGCCGGCATCCTGTGGGTGGTGACGCCTGTCGATCGGTCGAAGCGCATCTTCCTGTACGTCGCGACGCCCCACAACGCCGACTTCCTGAACCGCCAGACGCTGGCCGCGGACAAGCTGCTGGCGGAATATGCGACATTGCGCGAACGCGCCCGGTCCTTGCAGCTTCAGTTCAACGCGGTTCTGCTCGGCGTCGCGCTGCTCGTCATCGCGATCGCGGTGTTCGTCGCGCTGGCGGTGGCCGACCATCTGCTGCGCCCGGTCGGAGAACTTGTGATGGCCGCCCAGCGCATCGCGGCGGGAGACCTTCGCTCGCGCGTGACCGAGCCGAAGACGCGCGACGAGATCGGCGTGCTCGCCGCCGCGTTCAACCGGATGACCGGCCAGCTGGAGGCGCAGACCAGCGCGCTGGTGGAGGCGAAGGCCGAAGCGGAAAGCCGCCGCGCGCTGATCGAGGCGGTGATGTCGGGCGTTTCGGCGGGTGTCGTTTCGGTCGATGCCGATCGCGCTATCCGCCTGGTCAACAGCTCGGCGCTCGCGCTTATCTCGCCCGGTTCGACGATGGTCGGCCGCCCGCTGGCGGAGGTTGCGCCGGAACTGGACGGGCTGCTGGTCGGCGGTGCGCGCGAGGGGGGTGTGCAGATCAATGCGTCGGGCGAGACGCGCACGCTCGCGGTCAAGATCACCCGCGACGAGGACGGTCACGTCCTGACCTTCGACGACATCACCCAGCAATTGCTCGACCAGCGCCGCGCGGCATGGTCCGACGTCGCGCGACGGATCGCGCACGAGATCAAGAATCCGCTCACCCCGATCCAGCTCGCCGCGGAACGGCTCCAGCGGCGCTACGGCAAGCTGGCGCCGGAGGGCGACACCACTTTTGGGCGGCTGACCGACACGATCGTGCGGCAGGTCGGCGATCTGCGCCGGATGGTCGACGAATTCTCATCCTTCGCGCGGATGCCCAAGCCCGTGTTCCGCGAGGAATCGCTGGTCGATATGGCCCGGCAGGCGGTGTTCCTGCACGAAGTGGCGCATCCCGCGATCCGCTTCGCGCTGATCTATCAGGATCCGCCGCCGGCGCTGGTGTGCGACCGTCGCCAGCTCGGTCAGGCGCTGACCAATCTGGTCAAGAACGCGGTCGAGGCGATCGAGGCGCGGACCGGTGAAGATGTGCCTGCCGGCGAGATAACCGTTGTGCTGACGGCCGACGGCGGACGCAGCGTCGGCGTCCAGGTGTCCGACAACGGCATCGGCCTGCCGGTGGAACGCGATCGCCTGTTCGAACCCTATATGACGACGCGCAGCAGCGGCACCGGCTTGGGCCTGGCGATCGTCAAGAAGATCGTCGAGGAACATTTCGGCGCGATCCACTTCACCGACCGGCCCGGCGGCGGCACGGTCGTTACCCTCGGCTTCGACGCCTCCACGCTCGCTGGCCTGGCCGATCTCGACGCGCCCGACGACGCCGCCGATCCTTCCCCCGCCATGCTTACCCGGAACCTGTCATGAGTATCGATATCCTGGTCGTCGACGACGAGTTCGACATCCGCGAACTGGTGGCCGGCGTGCTCGAGGACGAGGGGTATGAAACCCGCCTCGCCGCCGACAGCGATGCCGCGCTGGAGGCGATCGCCGCGCGCCGTCCCAGCCTGGTGCTGCTCGACGTCTGGTTGCAGGGTTCGCGGCTCGACGGACTCGACCTGCTCGACGAGATCAAGCGCCGCGACCCTTCGATTCCCGTGCTGGTCATCTCGGGCCACGGCAACCTCGATACCGCGGTCGCGGCGATCCGGCGCGGGGCGAGCGACTTCATCGAGAAGCCGTTCGAGGCCGAGCGCCTGCTATGGCTGGTCGAACGCGCGACGGAAACCGAGCGGCTGAAGCGCGAGGTGGCGAGCCTGCGCGCCTCGGTCGGTCGCGAGGACGACCTGACCGGCAGCTCGACCGCGATCAACACTGTTCGGGCGACATTGAAACGGGTGGCATCGACGGGCAGCCGGGTGCTCATCACCGGCGGGGCGGGGGTCGGCAAGGAGGTCGCCGCGCGGCTGCTGCACGGCTGGTCGGGCCGCGCCGCTGCGCCCTTCGTGATCGTCAGCGCCGCGCGGATGACGCCCGAGCGCGTCGAGGAGGAATTGTTCGGCGTCGAGGAAGGCGGCGACCTTGTCCGCCCCGGCCTTCTCGAACAGGCGCACGGCGGCACGCTGTTTCTCGACGAGATTGCCGACATGCCGGTCGCGACGCAGGCCAGGATCTTGCGCGTGCTGACCGATCAGAGCTTTACCCGCGTCGGTGGCACGCGGGTGGTTAAGGTCGACGTTCGCGTCGTTTCCGCCACCGGACGCGACCTGCAGGGCGAAATTGCCGAGGGGCGTTTCCGCGAGGATCTCTATTACCGGCTCAACGTCGTACCGGTGGCGATCCCGCCGCTGACCGATCGGCGCGAGGACATCCCGGCGCTGGTCGAGCATTTCGTCGCCCATTACGCCGCGGAACGCCGCGTGCCGACGCCCGAGGTCGCGGCGGATGCTATCGTCGCGCTGCAAAGCTACGAATGGCCGGGCAATGTCCGCCAGCTGCGCAACGTCGTCGAGCGAACGATCATCCTGGCGCCGGGCAACCGCATCGGTCGGATCGACATCGATCTGCTGCCGCCCGAAGTTCTGGGGCGTGCCGCGGAAGGGGATGGCGGCGGCGCTACCGCGATCATGGGAGCGCCGCTGCGCGAAGCGCGGGAAAGCTTCGAACGTGAGTATCTTCGCGTCCAGATCCGCCGCTTTTCGGGCAACATCAGCCGCACGGCCAGCTTCATCGGGATGGAACGTTCAGCCCTTCACCGCAAGCTGAAGCTGCTGGGAATCACCGAGACCCGAGAGGATTGAAATTGCGGGGGAACCGGTAAAGGCCTCCCGAATGCCGGCCAATGGCCCCGGCCTGTCGGGCCCCGGCCGGGGCGGTGAAGCGTCCGCAATGCACGACCGGTCGTTCAGACGGGATCGCGCCTCGCGCGCGCGCGGCGGACGCGAGGCTCGCGATCCAGATTGGCCTCGGCCTTTATCATCCGGCGCATCTCGTCGCGCTTTTCGTGGATCGATGCGATCACCGGGCCCATCGCCACGCCGATATCGACCAGCACCGCCTCCGACAGCAGCAGCGAGCTTTCCAGCGTTTCCGGCACCGCGTCGGTGACGCCGGCCTTGTAGAGTTCGGCGGCGTGGGTGGCGTCGCGCGCGCGCGCGATGATCGGCAGGTTCGGCAGCCATCCGCGCACGCGTCGGGCCAGGCTGACGGTCAGCACCGGATCGTCCATCGTCAGGATCAGCGCGTCGGCATGGCCCAGCCGCAGCCGGTCCAGCATCTCGCTGCGCGCGACGTCGCCGAAGATCAGGGGATAGCCATCCTTGCGCGCGGCGTTGACCACGTCGATATCGGCATCGACCGCGAAATAGGGCTTTTCGTGGATCGTCAGCATGTCGGCGACGATCCGGCCCACCCGGCCGAAACCTATGATGACGGTGCCGGGGCTGTCGGCATCCACCTCCGGATCGGCCATCCGCTCCTGCCGGTCGATGCGCCGCGCGATGCCCTGTCCGGCCTTGGCCAGCAGCGGCGTCACCGTCAGGCCGATTGCGGTAACCGTGGTCCAGAATGCCGCCGTCGATGGCTGGATCAGCGCCGCCTGCGTCGCCACGCCCAGCACGATCAGCGTCGTCTCCGACGGGCTGGACATCAGCACGCCGGTCTCCGCGGCGGTGCCGGTGCGGGTGCCGGCGAATTTCAGCACCCCCGTCGTCACCACGATCTTGACCAGTGCGACGCCCACGATCGCTGCGAGCAGCGCTGGCCAGTTAGCCGCGATCAGCCGCAGGTCGAGCCGCATGCCCACCGACAGCAGGAATACGCCCAGCGCGAGGCCCTTGAACGGTTCGGTGATGACTTCGACTTCGTGGCGATATTCGGTTTCGGCGATCAGCAACCCCGCGAGGAGCGCGCCGACGATCGGTGACAGGCCGACGGCGGTGGTGACGAGGCTGGCGACGATCACCACCAGCAGGCTGGCGGCAAGAAACAGCTCCGGAGACTTGGTCCGCGCGGCCTGCGCGAACAGCTTCGGCAGCACCAGCCGTCCGGCGAGATACAGCGCCGTGACCGCGATGCCGCCCCGCAACGCCACCGTGCCCAGGTTGACCCAGCCGTCGTCGGTCGCGGTCGGCGCCATCGCCCCCAGCGCGAAGATGATCGGCACCAGCGCCAGATCCTCGAACAGCAGCATCGCGAAGGCTGGCCGCCCGACCCGGCTGGCCGCGCCGACCAGCGGCAGCACCAGTGCGGTGGAGGAGAGCGCCAGCGCGAGGCCAAGCCCGATCGCGCCCGACCACGCCTGGCCGATCACGTGCAGGCCGAACGCGATCAACGCCGCGGACACCAGCAGTTCGAACGCGCCCAGCCCGAACACCAGCCGCCGCATCGTCCACAATCGCTTGAACGAGAGTTCCAGTCCGATCGAGAACAGCAGCAGCACGATGCCGAGTTCGGCAAAAGGCTCGATCGAATGCGGATCGGTGATTGTCAGGTAATAGAGCCACGGCGCGTGCGGCATGAGCGTGGCGAGTCCGGCCGGGCCGACGAGGATGCCGACCAGGATGAAGCCGATGACCGGGTTGATCCGAAACCGCGCGAATGCGGGGATGACCAGCCCCGCCGCGCCCAGGATGACGAGGGCGTCCGAGAATCCGTGGTTGCCAAGGTTGAGCGCCATGCGTCCATTAAGGCGAGGAATGTGGTGATGTCATGAGCGAAACGAAGGGCGATGCGGATATCGTGATCGCGGGCGGTGGCCCGGCGGGGATGATGGCGGGCCTGTTGTTTGCCCGCGCGGGCCTGAAGACTGTAGTGTTGGAGAAGCACGGTGACTTCCTGCGCGACTTTCGCGGCGACACCGTCCACCCGTCGACGCTCGCGCTGATCGACCAGCTCGGGCTGCTCAATGCTTTTCTTGCGTTGCCGCACGACCGGGTCAATCGGATCTCCGCGATGATCGAGGGGCGGGAATGGCGGATCGCCGATTTCGCGCGTTTGCCGCTGCCCGCCAACTTCGTCGCGATGATGCCGCAGTGGCATTTCCTCGATTTCCTGGCGGGCACGGCTGGGCGCTATCCCCGGTTCGACCTGCGCATGTCGTGTGAGGCGACCGGGCTGATCGTGGAGGGGGATCGCGTCGCGGGGCTTCGAACGCCGTCGGGCGAGATACGCGCGCGGTTGACGATCCTGGCGGACGGGCGCGGATCGCGGCTGCGCGGCGAGGGGGGCTTGCCGCTGCGCGACCTCGGCGCGCCGATCGACGTGCTGTGGTTCCGCGTTCCCGCCGCGCCTGCCGCCGCCAACCGGACCGGCGGCTATATCGCCGGCGGGGAGATGATCGTCGCGATCGACCGTGGCGACTATCTCCAGTGCGCCCGCGTGATCGCCAAGGGCGGGGCGGATGCGATCCGGACACGCGGGATCGCCGCGTTTCGCGCGGATGTTGTGCGGGTCGTCCCTATGCTCGGGCCGAGCATCGGCGCGGTGGCCGGTTGGGACGAGGTGAAGCTGCTGTCGGTGTCGCTCGACCGGCTGGAGCGGTGGCATCGGCCGGGGCTGCTCGCGATCGGCGACGCGGCGCATGCGATGTCGCCGGTCGGCGGGGTCGGCATCAACCTGGCGATCCAGGACGCGGTCGCCGCCGCGAATATCCTCGCGGCGCCGATGATGGCGGGCGCCGATCCCGACCCGTTGCTGGCCAGGGTCCAGGCGCGCCGGATGATGCCGGTGCGGGTGATCCAGGCGATGCAGGCGGCGGTGCACCGCAATATCCTGTCGCCCACGCTCGCCGGCCGGACGGTGGCGGCGCCGCTGCCGGTCCGGTTGCTCGACCGTTCCGCAGCGCTCCGCGCGATCCCCGCACGCGTGCTCGGGCTAGGCCTCCGGCGCGAGCGCATCCTGTCGCCGGAGGCCTGAACGAAAAAGGGCGGCCCCGCGGGACCGCCCTTCGTCGCTCTCGATCGGTCGCGGCTTACTGCCAGTCGCCCATCGCGGTCTCGAGGTTGGATCGCACCGCTTCGAAGAACTGCTCGGTCGTCATCCACGGCTGGTCGGGGCCGATCAGGATCGCCAGATCCTTGGTCATCTGGCCGCTCTCAACCGTCTCGATGCACACGCGCTCCAGCGTTTCGGCGAAGCGGGTGACGTCGGGCGTGTCGTCGAACTTGCCACGGAACTTGAGGCCACCGGTCCACGCGAAGATCGACGCGATCGGGTTGGTCGAGGTCGCCTTGCCCTGCTGGTGCTGACGATAGTGGCGGGTGACGGTGCCGTGCGCGGCCTCCGCCTCGATCGTCTTGCCGTCCGGCGACATCAGCACCGACGTCATCAGCCCGAGCGAACCAAAGCCCTGCGCGACCTGATCCGACTGGACGTCGCCGTCATAGTTCTTGCACGCCCACACGAACTCGCCGCTCCACTTGAGCGCCGATGCCACCATGTCGTCGATCAGGCGGTGTTCGTAGACGATGCCGGCTTCCTTGAACTTGTCCTTGAACTCGGCCTCGTAGATTTCCTCGAACAGATCCTTGAAGCGGCCGTCATACGCCTTCAGGATGGTGTTCTTGGTCGACAGATACACCGGCCACTTCAGGTTGAGCCCGTAGTTGAGCGAGGCGCGCGCGAAATCGCGGATCGATTCGTCGAGGTTGTACATTCCCATCGCCACGCCGGCCGCGGGGAAATTGAACACCTCCTTGTCGATCTTCTCGCCGTTCTCGCCTTCCCACACCATGCGCAGCTTGCCGGCGCCGGGCACCTTGAAATCGGTCGCGCGATACTGGTCGCCGAACGCGTGACGGCCGACGACGATCGGCTTGGTCCAGCCGGGGATCAGGCGGGGGACGTTCGAAATGACGATCGGTTCGCGGAAGACGACGCCGCCCAGGATGTTGCGGATCGTCCCGTTGGGCGACTTCCACATCTCCTTGAGGTTGAATTCCTCGACCCGCGCCTCGTCCGGGGTGATCGTCGCGCACTTCACGCCGACGCCGTACTGCTTGATCGCGTTGGCCGAATCGATCGTGATCTGGTCGTTGGTCTCGTCGCGCTTCTCGACGCTCAGGTCATAATATTTCAGGTCGATGTCGAGGTACGGCTTGATAAGGCGCTCGCGGATCCATTCCCAGATGATCCGCGTCATCTCGTCGCCGTCGATCTCCACGACGGGCGTCTTCACCTTGATCTTGGTCGCCATATTCTTCTCGTCCTCGTGCCTGGGGAATGGGATTTGCGATGCTCCTAGGAGCGTGAGGGTGAACGATCAACCATCGGCGGCGTTGTCAGGCCATGCAGCCGCCGCTAGGCCCTTGCCGATGACATCGCTTCCCACGCCCGAAGGTCCGGCGGGCCTTCCCGTCACCAACACCGTCAAGTGGCGCTTTCCCGGCGTCCATCCCGAAGGGCGCAAGTTCGCGCTGATCGCCGGCGGCATGACGCTGATCGCGCTGTGGGCGGGCGGCTGGTTCTGGGCATGGCCGTTCGTCGGCCTGACGATCTGGGTCGCCGCCTTCTTCCGCGATCCGGTGCGCGTCACGCCGCAGGGGGAGGGGCTGATCGTTTCGCCCGCCGACGGCCTGGTCACGATGATCGAGCGCGTTCCTGTGCCGCAGGAAATGGCCGGATCGCAGGGACTGGGCGACGGCAGCCGCGTGCGCGTGTCGGTGTTCATGTCGGTGTTTGACGTGCACATCAATCGTACGCCGATTTCCGGCACGATCCGCCAGGTCGTCTATATCTCCGGCAAGTTCCTCAATGCCGATCTCGACAAGGCGTCTGAGGAGAATGAGCGCCAGCATTTCGTCGTCGAGGGCGCCGATGGCACCCGCGTCGGCTTCACCCAGATCGCCGGCCTGGTCGCGCGGCGGATCATGACCTTCACCAAGGTGGGGGATATCGTCGCGGCGGGCCAGCGGATCGGGCTGATCCGCTTCGGGAGCCGTGTCGACGTCTATCTGCCCGAAGGCTGCGAGCCGCAGGTCGCGCTCGGCCAGCGAGCGATCGCCGGCGAGACGATCCTCGGCCGAACCGGCGTCGCGCGGGCGGTGGGCGTTGCCCAGTAAGCCCGGCCGTTCCGAGCGCTTCGAGCGCGGCATTCCGCTGCGCGCGATCGTGCCCAACGCGATCACCGCGCTGGCGCTGTGTTCGGGGCTGACCGCGATCCGCTACGCCATCGGCGGCGAATGGGAGCGGGCCGTCGCCTTCATCATGCTGGCGGGGATATTGGACGGCATCGACGGGCGCATCGCGCGGATGCTGCGCGGCGAGAGCCGGTTCGGCGCCGAGCTGGATTCACTCGCGGATTCGATCAGCTTCGGCGTGTCGCCGGCGATCGTCGTCTATCTGTGGACGCTGCACGAGGCGCCGCGGATCGGGTGGATCTGTGCCCTGCTCTACGCCGTGTTCTGCGCGCTGCGCCTCGCGCGCTTCAACGCGCGGATCGACGTGACCGAACAGCCCCACAAATCCGCCGGCTTCCTGACCGGCATCCCGGCGCCAGCCGGCGCGGGCCTGGCGATGCTGCCGATGTACCTGTGGTTCTTCACCGGCGAGCCGATTCTGCGCTCGCCCTGGGTCGCGGCACCTTGGCTGGCGTTCGTCGCGCTGCTGATGGTGTCGAGTCTCGCGACGTTCAGTTGGTCGTCGCTCAAGTTGCGCCGCAACATCAGGTTCGAGGCGATCGCGGTGGTCGTCGCGGTGGGCGCCGCGCTGATTTCCGCGCCCTGGCAGACGCTGACGGCGGTCTGCGTGATCTACCTGCTGACCTTGCCGCTCAGCGCGCGATCGTACGCGAAGGTCAGGCGGCAGCGCGCAGCGGCGCTCGCGGCGTCGCCGTCACCGCCCGTACCCTGACGTTGCGCAGGTTGCTGCGCGCCGGCACCGGGACGGGCAGTAGCGGAGTGATAACGGGGCCGTTGGCGAGCAGATCGACGATGCGGTGGAACTGCGGGCGCACGGTCGCCCAGATCGCGTAGATCGAGACAAGAAGCGTTGCACCGAAAACGAGGATCGAGAGAACAGCCATCACCCTTGGCTCCCAGTTGAAATCCGTTGGTCTGGAATTTGTGCGTTTCCAGACGCTTGGCTCCTCGCTTGGTTCCATTTCCCCCGGAACCATCCCGTAGTTGCCTTGCCGGGCCACTTATGTTCTCTTCACGTTCCGCCTGTCAATCCCCTTTTGTTCCATTGTTCGCGCTTGATCCGCGCGGCGTTCTCGACTAAGCGCGCCGCCTCAACCCCGCATGGGAAGCACATAACCCGGTGCCCGCCGGCGCTTCGAGCGCATCAACGGCCGGTCATCGCTTCCCAGAGGCTTAACCGGAAAGGACTTATCCTATGGCGGCTCCTGTCGTCTCCATGCACGCGCTGCTCGAATCGGGCGCGCATTTCGGCCACCAGACCCACCGCTGGAACCCGAAGATGAAGCCGTACATCTTCGGCGATCGCAACGGCGTGCACATCCTCGACCTATCGCAGACGGTGCCGCTGTTCGCGCGCGCTCTCGAATTCGTGTCGTCGACTGTCGCGGGCGGCGGCAAGGTGCTGTTCGTCGGCACCAAGCGCCAGGCGCAGGAGCCGATCGCCGAGGCCGCGCGCAAGTCGGGCCAGTATTTCGTCAACCACCGCTGGCTGGGCGGCATGCTCACCAACTGGAAGACGATCTCGGGCTCGATCAAGCGCTTCAAGGCGCTCGACGAGCAGCTTTCGGGTGACACCGCCGGCCTGACCAAGAAGGAAGTGCTGCAGTTGACCCGCGAGCGCGACAAGCTCGAGCTGTCGCTGGGCGGCATCAAGGACATGGGCGGCGTGCCCGACATCATGTTCGTGATCGACGCGAACAAGGAAGAGCTGGCGATCAAGGAAGCCAACACGCTGGGTATCCCCGTCGTCGCGATCCTCGATTCGAACGTATCGCCCGACGGCATCGCCTTCCCGGTGCCGGCGAACGACGACGCGAGCCGCGCGATCCGCCTGTATTGCGAAGCGATCGCCATCGCGGCGACCCGCGGCAACCAGGAGCAGCAGCAGCGCCGCGGCGTGGATATCGGTGCGATGGCCGCCCCGCCCGCCGAGGAAGCGCTGAGCGCCGATCCGATCGTCGAGCAGCCGACCCCGGCCGAAGAAGTTGCCGCGACCGGCGACGTCGAGGCGCCCGCCGCCGAGACGCACCCGGAAGCCGCCGCCGAGGGCGAGCGCCAGATCGACGCGTAACGCACGGCTTCGACAAGCCTTTTCACCGTTCGTGCTGAGCTTGTCGAAGCACTGTCTTTCTTCTGCAACGCGCCTCTGCGACGTGGGCTGAAGAAGGGCAGCACTTCGACAGGCTCGGTGCGAACGGATTTCTTGTTTCAGAACCAAAGGATACGAACATGGCCGATATCACGGCAGCGATGGTCAAGGACCTGCGCGAAAAGAGCGGCGCGGGCATGATGGATTGCAAGAAGGCGCTGGCGGAAACGGGCGGCGACATAGACGCCGCGATGGACTGGCTGCGCACCAAGGGTCTGGCCGCCGCCGCCAAGAAGTCGAGCCGCACCGCCGCCGAAGGCCTGGTCGGGGTCGCCGTGGCGGGCCCGAAGGGCGCGGTGGTCGAGGTCAATTCGGAAACCGACTTCGTCGCCAAGAACGACCAGTTCCAGGCGTTCGTCAAGGACGTGACCGCGCTGGCGCTGAGCGACGGCGAGGATCTGGATACGCTGAAGGCGGCGAAGATGCCGTCGGGCCAGTCGGTCGCCGACGCGCTGACCAACAACATCGCCACGATCGGCGAGAACCAGTCGCTGCGCCGGGCGCGCCGCCTGGAAGTGTCGCAGGGCGCGGTGATCCCCTACGTCCACAACGCGCAGGCGCCGGGGCTGGGCAAGATTGGCGTGCTCGTCGCGCTCGAATCGGATGCCGGCGTCGATGTGCTCGAGCCGCTGGGCAAGCAGATCGCGATGCACGTCGCAGCTGCCTTCCCGCTGGCGCTCGACGAGAGCGGTCTCGACAAGGACATCCTCGACCGCGAGCGCGCCATCGCCCGCGAGAAGGCGGCCGAGAGCGGCAAGCCCGCCGACATCATCGAGAAGATGGTCGAGGGCGGCGTGAAGAAGTTCGCCAAGGAGAATGCTCTCCTCAGCCAGCTGTTCGTGATGGACGGCAAGACGCCGGTCGCCGACGTGGTCGCCAAGGCGGGCAAGGACGCCGGCACCACGATCGTGCTGAAGGACTATGTTCGCTTCCAGCTCGGCGAAGGCATCGAGAAGGAAGAAAGCGACTTCGCCGCCGAAGTGGCCGCGACGGCGGGTATCACGAAGTAACCTTAGCCCTCTCCCTGTGGGAGAGGGTTGCGCAGACTTGGCAGCTTGCTGCCTGGTCGGAGTTGGGTGAGGGTGTCGCGCTCTGGGGAGCGGGTCCCCTCATCCAGCCTCCGCTTGCTCCGGCCTGCGCCGGAGCAAGCTGCGGTATCCTTCTTCCTCTGGAGAAGCCTTCCCTTCGCGGCGCGGCCCTACTAAGGTCCGCGCCGCTTCCGTATCCGCAGCAACGAGTTTCCCGATCCCCATGAACACGCCCGCATTCAAGCGCATCCTGCTGAAACTGTCGGGCGAGGTGTTGATGGGGGAAGGGGGGCTTTCGATCGACCCCGATACCATCGGCCGCGTCGCCGCAGAGATCGCCGACGTACGCGCCCAGGGCTATGAACTGTGCGTCGTCGTGGGCGGCGGCAACATCTTCCGCGGTATTTCCGGCGCGGCGCGCGGCATGGATCGGGCGACCGGCGACTATATGGGCATGCTGGCGACCGTCATGAACGCGCTCGCCGTGCAGAACGCGCTGGAACAGATCGGCGTCGAGACGCGCGTCCAGTCGGCGATCCCGATGGCGAGCGTATGCGAACCCTTCATCCGCCGCCGCGCCGAGCGGCATCTGGAAAAGGGCCGGATCGTGATCTTCGCCGCCGGCGTCGGATCGCCGTTCTTCACGACGGACTCGGGTGCGGCGCTGCGCGCCGCCGAGATGAAGTGCGATGCGCTGTTCAAGGGCACGTCGGTCGACGGCGTCTACGATGCCGATCCCAAGAAGGTGGCGTCGGCGAAGCGTTATGAGACCGTCAGTTATGATCGTGTCCTGTCAGACAATCTGAAAGTCATGGACGCGTCCGCCGTGGCGCTGTGCCGCGACAACAATATTCCGATCGTCGTGTTCAACATCCGCGAGCGCGGCAATCTTGCCCGCGTGCTGGCGGGTGAGGGCGTATCGACGGTCGTGCAGGCCGCCTAGGAGAAGATTGATGCCAGCCTATGACAAATCCGACCTCGAACGCCGCATGGCCGGCGCGGTCGAATCGCTCAAGAGCGATCTGGTGGGCCTGCGCACCGGTCGCGCCTCGACCAACATGCTCGATCCAGTGACGATCGAGGTTTACGGCGCGCACATGCCGATAAACCAGGTCGCGACGGTGTCGGTGCCCGAGCCGCGGCTGCTCAGCGTGCAGGTGTGGGACAAGTCGAACGTCGGCCCCGTAGACAAGGCGATCCGCTCCGCCGGGCTCGGCCTCAATCCGATCGTCGACGGCACCACGCTGCGCCTGCCGATCCCCGACCTGACGGAGGAACGGCGCAAGGAACTCGCCAAGCTGGCCGGCAAATATGCCGAGGCCGCGCGTGTCGCCGCACGCAACGTCCGCCGCGACGGCATGGACGCGCTGAAGACCGACGAGAAGAAGGGCGTGTTCGGCGAGGACGATCGCAAGCGCCACGAGACCGAGGTCCAGAAGCTGACCGACGCGACCATCACCGACATCGACGCGGCGGCGGCGGCGAAAGAGAAGGAAATTCTCGGTAAGTGATCGGCCTTCGCGTGCCCTCACCCGTTCGGGCTGAGCCTGTCGAAGCCCTGTCCTTTCTTCCTGGCAAGAAAGCGCAGCCCTTCGACAAGCTCAGGGCGAACGGAGGTTTGGGACGGATCGGATGATTCCCCGCCACGTCGCGATCATCATGGACGGCAACGGCCGCTGGGCGAAGCGCCGGCTGCTGCCCCGCGTCGCCGGCCACCGCGCTGGCGTGGAGGCGGTGCGCAAGGTGACGCGTGCCGCACGTGAACAGGGCGTCGAGGCGCTGACGCTCTACGCCTTTTCGTCGGAGAACTGGCGCCGGCCGGAGGAAGAGATCGGCGACCTGATGGGGCTGCTCAAGCACTTCATCGGCGAGCATCTCGACGAACTGGCGGCGGACGGCATCCGCCTGTCGATCATCGGTGACCTGTCGGCCTTTTCCCCCGATATCCGCGCGCTGGTCGAGGGCGCGATCGCGCGCTGCGCTGTGAACACCGGACCACAGCTGGCGATCGCGCTCAACTATGGTTCGCACGACGAGATCCTGCGTGCTGCCAACCGATTGGCGGAGGAAGGCGGGCCGATCGACAAGGTGCGGTTCGAAGCCGCGCTCTACACCGCCGACCTGCCGCCGCTCGACCTCGTCATCCGCACCTCCGGCGAACAGCGGCTGTCGAACTTCCTGCTGTGGCAGGCGGCCTATGCCGAGCTGATCTTCGTCGACACGCTGTGGCCCGACTTCGACGGCGGCGCGCTGGCCGACGCGCTCGCCGAATTCGCCCGGCGCGAGCGGCGGTTCGGGGGGCGATGATGGGCGATCTGGCGAAACGTACCCTGTCGGGCGTCGTGCTGGTCGCGGTAGCGGCGGCGGCGCTGTGGGCGGGCGGCGTCGGCTTTTGGCTGCTCGCGGCGATCGCCGGGCTGCTGATGATGGCCGAATGGGCCGAACTGCACGGCGTCGATGCGAAGACCAAGCGGACCTGCCAGTTCGCCATCTCCGTGCCGCTGGCAATCCTTTGTCCGCTCGCGGCGGGACCGGATGGCTTCGCGCTGGGACTGGTCGCCGGGGCGGGTTTCTTCATCGCGGCCATCACCCGGCGCGGACAGCTCGGCTGGGGCGCGATCTACGTCGGCTTGCCGGTCTTCGCGCTGCTGCTGCTGCGTGAGCAGCCGAACGGCCTGCTGCTGACCTTCTGGGCCCTGGCACTGGTGTGGGCGACGGATATCGGCGCCTATTTCGCCGGTCGCAGCATCGGCGGGCCGAAGATCGCGCCGACGATCAGCCCGAGCAAGACCTGGGCGGGGCTGATCGGCGGCGTCATCGCCGCGACGGCATTCGCCTTCGCCCTCCACGTCTGGGCCGGGCTGCCGTTCCGGCTGGTGCCGTTCACGCCGTTGCTGGCCGTCGTCGCGCAGGCGGGGGATTTCTACGAAAGCTGGCTCAAGCGACGCGCTGGCGTGAAGGATTCGGGCACGCTGTTGCCCGGCCACGGCGGCGTACTCGACCGGCTCGACGGTCTTGTCCCGGTCGCCCCTCTCGCCGCATTGATCGTGCTGGCGCCGACACTCGCATGAAGACCGTCACGATCCTCGGCGCGACCGGATCGGTCGGCACCTCGACGCTCGACCTGATCGAGCGTGCGCCGGAGAATTTCCGTGTCGTCGCGCTGACCGCCAATTGCGACGTGGCCCGGCTCGCCGACGCCGCGCGACGGACGCAGGCCGAACTGGCGGTGGTTGCCGATGAAAGCTGTCTCGCCGACCTGACGGCCGCGCTTGCCGGCACCGACACCCGCGCCGCCGCCGGCGCGCAGGCGGTGTGCGAGGCGGCGGCGTTGGGCGCCGACTGGACAATGGCGGCGATCGTCGGTGGCGCCGGGCTGAAGCCTGTGATGGCGGCGCTGGAACAGGGGCGCACCGTGGCGCTCGCCAACAAGGAATCGCTGGTTTCCGCCGGTGACGTCATGATGTCGGCTGCGGCCGCGCATGGCGCGACCCTTCTGCCGGTCGATTCCGAGCACAACGCGATCTTCCAGTGCCTGGAGGATCGCAACCGCGACGCCGTGCGCCGCGTGATCCTGACCGCCAGCGGGGGGCCGTTCCGCGATCGATCGCTCGACGATATGCGCGCGATCACCCCCGAACAGGCGGTCGCCCATCCCAACTGGTCGATGGGCGCCAAGATTTCCGTCGATTCGGCGACGATGATGAACAAGGGGCTGGAGCTGATCGAGGCGCGCCACCTGTTCGGCCTCGCGCCGGATCAGCTCGACGCTATCGTCCACCGCCAGTCGGTGATCCACAGCCTGGTCGAATATGCCGACGGCTCGCTGCTCGCCCAGCTTGGGCCCGCCGACATGCGGGTGCCGATCGCGCACACGCTCGCCTGGCCGCGGCGGATGGCGACACCGATGGCGCCGCTCGATCTGGCTGCGATCGGCCGGCTCGATTTCGAGGCGGCGGACCCGGTGCGCTTTCCAGCGCTGGCGCTGGCCCGCGCGGCGATGGAGGCGGGCGGGGCGCGTCCCGCGATCCTCAATGCCGCCAACGAGATCGCCGTCGCCGCTTTCCTGGCCCGCCGTATCGGCTTCCTCGAAATTGCCGCAATCGTCGCCGATACGCTCGACACATATGATCCGGGTGCGCCGGACAGCCTTGACGCCGTGCTGGATGTCGACGCGGGCGCGCGACGGATCGCCGGCGAGCGTGTACAGGCGCGGGACCGCAGCGTCCCAAGCTAGGATTGGCGTCAGTGACCGAAGCTCCCGGATTCTACCTCTACATCGTCGCCTTCCTGCTGCTGCTGGGGCCGCTCGTGTTCGTGCACGAGCTGGGGCACTACCTCGCCGGCCGCTGGTTCGGGGTGAAGGCGGAGGAGTTCTCGATCGGTTTCGGCCGCGAGATCTTCGGCTGGACGGACAGGCAGGAAACGCGGTGGAAGGTCGGCTGGCTGCCGCTCGGCGGCTACGTCAAGTTCGCAGGCGACATGAACCCGGCGGGCCAGCCCTCGGCCGAATGGCTGCAACTTCCGGCTTCCGAACGCGCGCGTACCTTCCAGTCCAAGCCGCTCTACCAGCGCGCGATCATCGTCGCGGCGGGGCCGTTCGTGAACCTGGCGCTGGCGGTGCTGATCCTCGCGGGTTTCGCGCTGGCTTATGGTCAGAGCGTCACTCCACCGGTCATCGGCGTGATCGAGGCGAACAGCGCGGCGGCAAAGGCGGGGCTCCAGACGGGGGATCGCATTGTCGAGATCGGCGGCAAGTCGATCGCGCGCTTCGATGATTTGCGCGTCTATGCCGCGATGCGCCCGCAGGAGACCGTGTCGCTCGACATCGAGCGGGCCGGCCAGCCGGTACGCCTGCCACTGACGATCGGGGTGCTGCGCCAGGCCGACCGCTTCGGCAACGAATATCGCGTTGGCCGTATCGGCATCGGTCCGGCCGAGCCGGTCTGGCGGCCGGTCGGCCTGATCGAGGCGCCGCTGGTGGGTATCCGCCGCACCGGCGAAATCATGGGAATGATGGTCGACACGATCGGCCAGATCGTGATGGGCAAGCGTTCGCTCGACGAACTCGGCGGTCCGCTGCGGATCGCGCAGGTATCCGGCGAACAGCTCGCGCTCGGCTGGCCGGAGTTCATTTCACTGCTCGCGCTCATCTCGATTAATCTGGGATTCATCAACCTGTTGCCAGTCCCCATGCTCGACGGAGGGCATCTGATGTTCTACGCGGTCGAGGCGGTGCGCAGGCGCCCGGCGAGTCCGCAGGCGATGGAATGGGCGTTCCGGGGCGGATTGGCCGCGATCCTGGCACTGATGCTGCTGGTGACGATCAACGATCTGGGCGCGTTCGGATTGTGGCGTGGGCTGGCCGGCCTGGTCGGTTGATCCGATCGCCCGGCTTGATCGGCCACGGCGCTTGGGGCAGGGCGGCTGATGCGTTTCTGCGCGTGTAGATTTCTCCGTTTGGGGTGGGACATTTGACTGCTGACAAGCCCTCGACTTCGTTGCGTGCCGCCGTGCTGATGGCAGGGACGATCCTGGCCGGCGTGCCGGCGGTCGCCATGGCCCAAACTGCACAAACGTCCGCACCGGCGCCTGCACCGGCGCCAGCTGCGACGACCACGCCAGCGCCCGCCGTCGCCGCGCCACAGCCCGAACGGCTGATCCGGTCGCTGCGCGTCGAAGGGTCGCAGCGCGTCGAGCCCGACACGATCCTGAGCTACACCCGCCTGCGGATCGGCCAGCCCTACACCAACGAGAGTGTCGACCAGGCGATCAAGGACCTGCTCGCCTCCGAACTGCTCGCCGACGCCTTCATCGAGGGGCTCGACACCGGCGACCTCGTCGTCCGCGTGCGCGAGAACCCGATCATCAACCGCGTGGTGCTGGAGGGCAACAAGCGGCTGAAGAACGACAAGATCGAGAAGGAGATCAAGCTCAAGCCGCGCCAGATCTTCACGCGCACCGCCGTGCGCGCCGACGTGGCGCGCATCGTCGAGCTGTATCGCCGCCAGGGCCGCTTCGGCGCCGTCGTCGAGCCCAAGCAGGTCAGCCTGGACCAGAACCGTGTCGACGTGATCTTCGAGATCCGCGAAGGGCCGAAATCCAAGGTCCGCCAGATCAACATCATCGGCAACGAGGTGTTCAAGGACGGCGAACTGCGCAAGCAGATGGCGACCAAACAGGCCAGCCTGATGACGATGCTGTCGTCGAACACGTCGTACGATCAGGATCGGCTGGCCTATGACCAGCAGAAGCTGCGTCAGTTCTACCTGACGGAGGGCTATGCCGATTTCCGCGTGATCTCCGCCGTCGCCGAGCTGACGCCCGACAAGCGCGATTTCATCATCACCTACGTCGTCGAGGAAGGGCAGCGCTACAAGTTCGGCGACGTCACCGTCGACAGCGACATCCGCGACTTCAACGACACCCAGCTCGCCGCGTCGCTGCCGATGAAGAAGGGCGACTGGTACGATGCCAAGAAGGTCGAGGATTCGATCGATTCGCTGAGCGAGGCGTCGGGCCTGTTCGGCTATGCCTTCGCCGACGTTGACGCCGATTTCGCGCCGGACCGCGAAAATCTGACGATGTCGATCACCTTCAAGATGAAGGAGGCGAACCGCACCTATGTCGAGAAGATCGACATCACCGGCAATACGCAGACGCAGGACAAGGTGATCCGCCGCGAGATGCGACTGGCCGAGGGCGACGCGTTCAACAGCTTCCTCGTCAAGCGATCGACCGACCGCATCAACTCGCTGGGCTATTTCCAGGACAAGTTCGAGGTCGAGCAGAAGCCGGGTTCGGCGCCCGACCGCATCGTGCTGGCGGCGAACGTCGAGGAGAAGGCGACCGGCGAACTGTCGCTGTCGGCCGGTTTCTCCAGCCTCGAACGCTTCATCATCCAGGCGTCGATCCGCCAGCGCAACTTCCGCGGCAAGGGCCAGGATCTGCGCGCCTCGGTCAATTATTCCAGCTATTCGAAATCGATCGAGCTGGGCTTCACCGAGCCCTATTTCCTCGACAAGAACATCGCGCTGGGCGGCACGATCTTCCGGCGGGATTACAACGCGTTCAACTATGTCGGCAACGATCGCCAGACGACCTATTCGCAGGTGTCGACCGGCTTCCAGATCGCCACCGGCATCCCGCTCACCGAATATTGGACGCTGTCGGGCCGCTACAGCCTGACGCAGGACGACGTCGGGCTCGACCAGAACAGCTTCTTCACCAACGGCGCCTGCGATCCGGTGAAGGCCGGTCGCTACCTTTGCGAGGCGATCGGCAACCGGATGACCTCTGCGGTCGGCGTCGGGATCAGCTTCGACAGCCTTAACAGCCGCCTTCGTCCAACGCGCGGCCAGCGCCTGTCGCTGACCGGCGATTTCGCCGGCCTGGGCGGCGAGGTGAAGTATCTGCGCGGCGTCGCCAACGTCGCCAAATACTGGGGGCTGGGCCGCAGCGGCTTCATCTTCTCGATCACCGGCGAAGGCGGCTACATCCACAGCCTGGAGGACAGTCGCGGCCCTGGCATCGACAAGGTGCGCATCACCGACCGCTTCTACCTGGGCGAGCCGCAGTTCCGCGGCTTCGACATCCGCGGCGTCGGCCCGCGCGTCCAGCGTATCCCCTACACCGGCAGCCCGACGACCAGCGATCAGGCGCTCGTCACCGATCGCGACCAGATCATCGACGATGCCCTGGGCGGGCGCGCCTATTATCTGGGCAAGGCCGAGCTGGAGATTCCGCTGGGTGCCGGCGCGCGCGAGATGGGCCTGCGTCCGTCGATCTTCGTCCAGACGGGCGCGCTGTTCGGCATCACCCGCCCGCTGCCAACGATCGGCTTCCCGCAGGCGCGCAACGCCGACGGCAGCCTTCGCGTCAATGCCGACGGATCGCCCACGCTGCTGCCCTTCACCACCTTCGTGAAGGACGACCAGGGGCGCCAGCTCTTCATCGTCAACAACAGCGATTCGACCGTGCTGACCACCACCTGCGCGGTCGGCACCTCGGCGACCAATGGCGGGCCGTGCGTCGGTTCGCAGATCAACACGCCGTTCACCCAGGATAACCCGGCGTTCTTCGAACGCTTCGTCGGCGATTCGGCCAAGCCGCGCCTGTCGGTGGGTATCGGCGTGAACTGGAACTCCCCGTTCGGGCCGCTCCGCATCGACCTTGCCAAGGCGTTGCTCAAGCAGCCCGGCGACGACACCAAGCTACTGACCTTCAACGTAGGGACCCAATTCTGATGAAGACGTTCAAGATGATGATGCTCGCCGCCGCGGCGGCGATCCCCGGCACCGTCGCGCTGGTCGCCCCGGCCGCCGCGCAGGTTTCGGGTATCGCGATCGCCGATCCGAACGGCGCCGTCGCCAACAGCAACGCCTGGAAGGCCGCCGCGGCGCAGATCCAGACCACCTACAAGACCCAGATCGACCAGGCCGAGGCCCGCCGCCAGGCGATCGCCGCCGAACTGCAGCCGCTCTACACCAAGTTCGAGGCGGACCAGCGCGCCAATGTGGCCGAGGCCACGCTGCGCACCCAGGCGACCGCGATCCAGCAGAAGGAAGAGGCCGGCAACCAGGAGATCGGCCGCCTGACCGCCCCGGCACAGCGTGCCCAGGCCTATGCGATCGAGCAGATCCAGAACCAGCTGAACACCGCCGTGCAGGCCGCGGTCACGCGCAAGAACGTGTCGCTGCTGCTGCGCCCGGACGCCGCGATGTTCGCCCAGCCGGCCGTCAACATCACCGCCGACATCACCACCGAGCTGAACCGCCTGGTGCCCAGCGTGCAGACGAACCCGCCCGCCAACTGGCAGCCGGGGCAGCAGCAGGCGGGCGCGGCTCCGGCCGCCACGGCGCCGGCCCCGACCACGCCGGCGCGTCCCAGCACCGGCCGATGAGCGAAGGGGAAGCCCCGGCCCGCGCCGCGCTGGGCCCGCTGGATGTCCGGCGGGTCATGGCGGCGCTGCCGCACCGTTACCCGATGCTGCTGGTCGATCGCGTCGAGGAACTGATCCCCGACGTGTCGATCGCGGCGATCAAGGCGGTGACGATCAACGAGGGCTTCTTCGCAGGTCATTTCCCCGGCCGGCCGATCATGCCGGGCGTGTTGATCGTCGAGGCGCTGGCGCAGGCCGCCGGCGTCCTCGCGGTCGAGAGCCTGGGCCTGGCCGGCACCGGCAAGCTGGTCTATTTCATGTCGATCGACGGCGTGAAGTTCCGCAAGCCGGTGGAGCCGGGCGTATTGTTGCGCCTGGAGGTCGAGTTCGTCCAGAAGCGCGCCCGCGTCTGCAAATTCGCGGGCAAGGCCAGGATCGACGGCGAACTGGCGGCGGAATGCGAATTCACCGCGATGATCGCGGATCCGCCGACGGATTGAGGCGCGTCGGCGAAGCGACGGCGCCGGCGCGCTGAGGCGCGCAATCCGTCACGGCCGGCGGCACATCGTGCCGACCGACGACGCGGCTTCGCCGCGGCGCGACACGTCCGCTCCAACACTTTGACATTTTGAGAAGCGCGCCCTAGACGCGCCCCTTCCTTATTCAGGCTGGTCGGAACCAGCCGCTTTCCAGGGACCGAACATGAAGCCCGATACGCACCCCGACTACCACATGATTACCGTCCAGATGACAGACGGTACGCAGTTCCAGACCCGCTCGACCTGGGGCAAGGAAGGCGACACGATGACGCTGGACATCGATCCGCTGGCGCATCCGGCGTGGACCGGCGGGCGCGGCAACATGCTCGATACCGGTGGTCAGGTCGCGCGCTTCAACAAGCGTTTCGGCGGCCTCACGCTCGGCAAAAAGTAAGTTCGGCCCGGACGGGCAGGGTCAACGCGGCGTTAACCGTCGCGGGCCTAGCATGGCTGCAACATGTCAATGCCCAGCGAGCCCGTCCTGTTCAACGCCGAATATGAGCCTGCCGATACGCTCGGCCGGCGTCGCGCCCCGCGCGCGCCCGTCTCGCTTGATGCGAAGATCGGGCGCGGCGGGCTCGATCGCACCTTGTGCAAGGTCACCGACCTGTCACCGCTCGGCGCGCGGCTCCAGACCTATTCCAGCCTGAAGAAGGGCGCGGTCATCTGGCTGACGCTGCCCGGCGTCGGCCACGTCGCCGCGACCGTGCGCTGGGCCGATGATTTCGAAGCGGGCTGCGAGTTCCAGACTCCGCTCGAACCGGCGGTCTACGAAAGCCTCATCATCACCGTCTGACGTCGGTCAACGGGCAACATCCCCGCCGACCGCGCGGTTGCCCGGCTCGGTGATGCCCGCATCGATATCGTCTTGCCGCCCGGATGGCGCCAAGGCGTCGGGATCGTCGATTGCGGTCGCGACAACGGGGCGGCTCGACGCATCCTCGACCGGCGCGCCATCGTCCGGATCGGTTCGGCGGTCACCCATAACGCATCTCCTTCACCCGACACCAATGGGTGGGGGCAGGGCGGCGTTCCGTCAGGCGGCGGGATATTCGATTCCGATCACCTCATACTCCCGCTCGCCAGCCGGCAGGACAACGCGGCGCAGGTCGCCCACGCCGGCTCCGCGCAGCGCGCGGGCGAGCGGCGCGTTCCAGCCGATCCGTCCGGCGCCGGCATCGGCCTCGTCATCGCCGACCAGGGTAAGCGCGCGCTCGTTGTCGTCCTCGTCGGCGATCGTCACGGTCGCGCCGAACCAGGCGCGGCTGCGATCCTCCTGCCGCGCGGGGTCGACGACCTTGGCCGCCTTCATCCGCTTCGCCAGCCAGCCAAGCCGCCGGTCGATCTCGCGCAGCCGCTTGCGCCCGTAGATATAGTCGCCGTTCTCGGATCGGTCGCCGTTGCCCGCGGCCCAGGCGATGGTATCCACCAGCTTCGGCCGTTCATCGGCGAACAGCGCGTCATATTCGGTGCGCAGGGCGGTATAGCCCGCGGGGGTGATGTAGTTGGGGCGATCCATCGCCCGCACCTCTATCAGCCCGGCGTGTTCTTGCCGAGATACCAGCTCAGGTTCGCCGGCCCGCGCGACCGCGCCTTGTCGGTGTGCATAAGGTCGTAGACCACGGCATTTTCCAGCACGCGCTGGACATAGTTCTTGGTCTCGAAGATCGGGATGTTCTCGATCCAGTCGATCATGTCGACGGCGAGCGTGCGCGGATCGCCGTTGGCGCGGAGCCATTTGTTCACATTGCCCGGCCCGGCGTTGTAGGCGGCCAGCGCAAGGGGGTAGCTGCCGTATTGCGCCAGCATCCGTTCGAAATAATGCGATCCGAGCTGGATGTTGTAATCGGTATTCACCGTCAGCGCCGACATGTCGTAACCCAGCCCCAGCCGCCCGGCGACCTCGCGCGCGGTGCCCGGCATCAACTGCATCAGCCCGCGCGCGCCGGCATGGGACACGGCGGTGCGATCGAACTGGCTTTCCTGCCGCGTGATCGCGTGGATCATCGTGAAGCTGTCGCGGCTCGCCGCCGGCACGCTGACGGTGGGGTAGCCGGTGGCGGTATAGTCGCTCAGGCCGTTCTGCAGCGCGCTCTTGCCGACCAGCACGCCTAGGTCGGGCCGGTTGATCTGCGCGGCGAGTTCGCCGGCCAGCGCGTGATCGACGTCGGTCGTTGCATCCTCGGCGATCTTGCGGATGAAGAAGCCCTGTTCCTGCCGACGGCCCTGCTCGCCCAGCAGGCGCGCCGCGCGCACGATCTCGCGGTTGGCGAAGGCTGCGCGCGAGCCGGGATCGATCCCGGCGGTGTCCAGCGGTGTGGGGCGGCGCAGCGGCAGGCGCATCCGCTCGCTGGCGAGCTGGCCGTAGAACAGATCGCCGAAGCCCGCCGCGCGCTGGTAATAGGTCTGCGCCGCCGTGCGGTCACCGGCCGCTTCCGCCGCGCGCCCGGCCCAGTAGAGCCCCTTCGACTGGGTCGTCGGGGTACGCGATCCGCGCGAATAGCGTTCGAACATGCCGATCGCGTCGCGCGGGCGGGCGAGTTTCTGCATCGCCACGGTCCCCGCCAGCCACGTCAGGCTGGTATAATCGTCGCGCTCGCCCAGCGGGCGCAGCGAAACGTCGGTGCCGGGCAGATAGGCATCGTCCACCTGCCGCGCGATGTCGAACGCCAGGCTGTGCTGCCCGTCGGCACTGGCGGCGCGGGCGTGGGTCAGCATCGCCTCGAACCATTTCTCGGCCGATCCGGGGGGATAGGTGATCGCATGCGGCCGTGCGAGCATCGCCCGCGCGGTGCCGCTCGCGCCATTGTCGCGCAGCCAACTCGCACGATCGGCCAGGAAACCGGCGTCGTTCAGCGCCATGGCCTGTGCCGCGTCGCCCCGCGCCGCCGCATCGGCTGCCTTGGTGCGATAGGCGAGCCGCGCCTCGAAGATCGGGCGCCGCGCCGGGCTGGCATAGGATATGCCGCGCACGGCCGACGTCGTCGCCCCCTGCCACAGCAGCATGTCGAGCCGCGCATCATGATCCTCGACGCCGAGCGCGCCGGGGAACGCCGCCAGTATGCGGCTTTCGTCCTGCGCACGCAGCGATCCCTTGCGCCATGCCAAGCGCGCCTGTTCGGCGGCGCGGCCGGGCTGGCCCGCGCTCGCCAGTGCATCGGCGTAGCGGACATGGCCGGCGGCGGTCAGCGGCGGAAAGCGATCGAAGAAGCGCAGCGCCAGCGCGCTCGATCCGCCGCTGTCGGGCGCGGTCTCGGCCGCGGCACGGCGGCCCGTCTCACCCGGCCAGCCGGGATGGTCTAGCAGGAAGCTCGCATAATCGACGAAGGGCAGGTTGTCCGATTGGCGCAGCCGGTTCCAGCGATCGATCGTCACGGAAAAGGGATCGTTCGGCCGCGCCGACGGGATCGGCTGGACCATCTGTTGCGGCAACAGCTGTTGCGGCTGGAACTGCGGGGGCAGCAATTGCTGGGGCATCGCCTGCGCCACGCGGGCGCCCACCCAGTGCACCGGCGATCCGATCGCCCCGTGCCCGACCCCGGCGGCCACCGCCGCACCCGAAACCCCGACGGCCAGCAGGCCGCCCTTCATTATCCACCCCGGCATGCTGGACATGTTACGCAGTCTCGCTTTATCCGCCACCCGTCATATCGCTCCTGCAAGGCCGTTCGTCGCAATGTTCTCCGGCTCGATCCCCGCGCTTGTCACGCCGTTCCGCAATGGCGGCTTCGATGAACAGGTATACCGCGCCTTCGTTGAATGGCAGATTGACGAGGGATCGACCGGGCTGGTCCCGTGCGGCACGACGGGCGAGAACGCCACGTTGAGCTTCGACGAGCATTTCCAGGTCGTGCGCACCTGCGTGGACGTGGCGAAGGGGCGCGTGCCGGTGATCGCCGGCGCTGGCTCCAACGATACCCGCGTCGCGATCCAGAACATTCGGGCGGCGAAGGAAGCCGGGGCCGATGCAGCACTAATGGTCCCACCCTATTACAACCGCCCCAACCAGGACGGTATCTTCGCCCATTTCGAAGCGATCGTCGCGGCGTGCGACCTGCCGATCATGCTCTACAACGTGCCCGGCCGCACCGTGACCGACATCCAGGCGGCGACGGTGGTACGGCTGGCCAACGCCTTCCCGCAGATCGCCGCGATCAAGGACGCGACCGGCGATCTCGCGCGCGTCTCGGCGCACCGCGACGGGGCGGGATCGGATTTCATCCAGCTTTCGGGCAATGACGATCTCGCGCTCGCCTTCAACGCGATGGGCGGGCGGGGGTGCATCTCGGTCACCGCCAATGTCGCGCCGCGGCTGTGCGCGGAATTCCAGGCGGCGTGCGGGGCGGGCGATTACGCCGCCGCGCTCGATTATCAGGATCTGCTGTTCGATCTGCATACGGCGATGTTCACGGATGCGTCGCCTGGCCCGGTGAAATATGCGCTGAATCGCGTGCGCCCCGATTTCCCGACCGATTTGCGCCTGCCGATGACGCCAGCTTCTGCCGCCAGCCGCGCGACGATCGACGCCGCTCTGGAACGCGCCGGCCTGGTCTGAGGCGATCAGTCGCCGACGTAGACGAAGGCGCGTCGGCCCGACGCCAGCGTCACCTCGACCCGGCGATAGGCATCGGTTTCATAGGCGTCGGCCGCCGGCAGGTCGGTCGCGGTGATCGCCAGAGCCGCGCCGCCGATGTTGTCCGCCGCACGCCCCGTCGCGCGGACGATCAGGTGGGTGGCCGATCCGCTCAGCCCGACCACCGTCTCGTCGACGATCTCGATGGTGTCGAGCCGGTATCCCGGCAGCGTATCGGCTTCCTCGCGCAATCGCCGCCCGAACAGCGCCTGCTGCACCTCCGCCAACCGCAACGTGCCGTAGGAAAACAGCCAGAGTTCGTTGTCCGTCATGCGCGCGCCGCTTCCATTCATCCCGACCCCGGCCTACATCGCACCGCGCATGCCCCGTCCCAAGCCCCCGCAGTTCGAGAAAGTGAAGGTCGTTGCCGAGAACCGGCGCGCGCGCTTCGAATATTTCATCGAGCAGACGTTCGAGGCCGGCATCGCGCTGACCGGCACCGAGGTGAAGAGCCTGCGCTTCGGCGAAGGATCGATCGCGGAAAGCTATGCGGAAATCCGCGACGAGCAGGCGTGGCTGGTCAACGCCAACATTCCCGAATTCTCGCACGGCAACCGTTTCAACCACGAACCCAAGCGCCCCCGTAAATTGCTCCTTCATCAACGCGAGATAAACAAGCTGCACGGTGCGGTCGCCCGCGAGGGCATGACGCTGGTTCCGCTGTCGGTCTATTTCAACGGCCGGGGGCGGGCGAAGGTCGAACTCGCGCTCGCCAAGGGCAAGAAGACCCACGACAAGCGTGAAACGATCAAGGAACGGGACTGGAAGCGTGAACAGGGACGGTTGCTCCGCGATCGAGGCTGATGTGAGCATGTGGAGCCGTCTGCGCGCCTGGGCGCACCGCAACATGCCGACGCGCGAGGACATGGAGCGCAACCGCTACATCCGCCCCGTCGCGCACCGCGTGCTGGCGCCGGCCCTCTGGCGATTCACACGGCGCAGCGTGCCGCGCGGCGTGGCGCTGGGCATGATCACCGGCATCCTGATCCCGCTGGGGCAAATCCCCGCGTCGGCGATCCTCGCGCTCCCGTTGCGCGCGAATATCCCCGCAGCGGCGCTGACGACGTTCCTGACCAATCCGGTGACCACGCCGTTCCTGTGGGCGGCGGCCTATTGGGTCGGGCGCAAGACGCTCAGGCTCGACGCGATCGTGCCGGGATCGCCGATCGCGGAGAAGGTCCACGCCAACATGGGCTGGTTGCAGTGGATGTATGCGGAGGCCGGGCCGGCGCTGATCGTCGGCCTGCTGGTCCTTTCGGTCGTCGGCGCGTTGCTCGGCTATGCTGGCAGCGCGCTCGGCTGGCGGATGTGGATCGCCCGGCGGTGGCGTTCACGACACCAGAAGCGCGGTTGATCGGCACGGCTTTGACGCGCGGCCGGGGCGGGGTAGGAGCACGCATCCTCCCATCCTGACAGAGACCGCCCATGCGCTTCCCGCTTCTCGCCACGACGATCCTTGCCGGATCGATCGCCGCCGGCGCCGTCGTTGCCCAGACGTCCACCACCGCCGCGCCCAAGGCCGCCGCCGCCAAGCCGGCGTCCGGGCCGGAATACGGCCGCTTCGGCCTGGACGAAACGGGCATGGACCGGACGGTCGCGCCCGGCGACGACTTCCATGGCTATGCCAGCGGCGCCTGGCTCGCCCGCACCGAAATCCCGGCCGATCGTTCGTCGTGGAGCCAGTTCAGCGTGCTGTCCGATCGCGCCGACGATCAGGTGCGCGGGCTGATCGAGGTCGAGCAGGCCCGGCCCGGATCGAAGATCGGTGCCGCCTATGCCGCCTTCCTCGATACCGCCGCAATCGACGCCAGCGGACTGGCGCCGATCAAGCCGTGGCTCGACCGGATCAAGGGCGTGACCGACCAGGCGGGCTATGTCGCGCTGCTGGCTGAGGCCGATCGCAACGGCGTGTCGGTGCCGTTCGGGGTCGGCGTCGGTGCGGACCAGAAGGACCCCAACGTTTACACCGTCAGCATGGGGCAGGGCGGCCTCGGCCTGCCGGACCGCGACTATTATCTGAGCGCCGAGCCGCGCATGACGGCGATCAAGACGGCGTATCAGGCGCATATCGCCAAGATGCTGACGCTGGCGGGAGAGGCTGACGCCGATACGCGCGCCAGGGCGATCGTCGATCTGGAGACGGAGATCGCCAAGGTCCACTGGACCCGGATCGAGGGCCGCAACGCCGACAAGACCTATAACCGCATGGCCGTCGCCGATCTGGCGCAGAGCGCGCCGGGTTTCGACTTCGCCGGGTTCCTGAAGGCATCGAAACTGCCGGTCGATAGCGTCGTCGTGCGCCAGCCGAGCGCGATCGCCGGCATGGCCAAGGTGATCGGCGCGGCTCCCATCGGTGTGCTGCGCGACCAACTGATCTTCCGGTCGCTGGGCGGGTTCGCCTCGGTATTGCCGACCGCCTTCGACAAGGAGCGGTTCGCTTTCTACAGCACGACCCTGTCGGGCACGCCCGAGCAGCAGCCGCGCTGGAAGCGCGCGGTGGGCTTCACCCAGGGCGCGCTGACCGATGATCTCGCCAAGCTCTATGTCGCGAAATATTTCCCGCCCGAGACCAAGGCGGCGGCCGACGCGCTGGTGAAGAACGTGCTGGAGGCGATGAAGGCGCGCGTCACCCGGCTCGACTGGATGAAGCCGGAAACCAAGGCGAAGGCGATCGCCAAGCTGAACGCCTTCGATCCGCGCATCGGCTATCCGTCGCAGTGGCGGGATTATGCGAACCTCGAAATCCGCCCCGGCGATGCGTTCGGCAACATGCTCCGCGCCGCGCAGTGGCGGCAGGACTATCAGGTCGCGAAGCTGGGCAAGCCGGTCTACCGCTGGGAATGGGGCATGACCCCGATGACGGTCAACGCCTCGGCCAGCCCGACGATGGTCGCCATCACCTTCCCCGCGGCGATCCTGCAGCCGCCCTATTTCGACCCCAAGGCCGATCCGGCGATCAACTATGGCGGCATCGGCGCGGTGATCGGCCATGAGATCAGCCATCATTTCGACGATCAGGGCGCCAAGTATGACGTCACCGGCAAGCTCGCCGACTGGTGGACGCCGGAAGATGTCGCGGCGTTCAAGGCGCGCACCGACAGGCTGGTCGCCCAGTATGACGGCTATGAACCGTTGCCCGGCGCAAAGATGAAGGGCGCGTTGACGCTCGGCGAGAACACCGCCGACGTCGCCGGGCTGAGCGCAGCCTATGACGCGTACAAGGCGTCGCTGAAGGGCAAGCCCGCGCCGGTGATCGATGGCTTCACCGGCGACCAGCGGTTCTTCCTCGGCTGGGCACAGGTATGGCGCGTCAAGCACCGCGAGGCGGCGCTGCGCAACCAGCTGCTGACGGGCGTGCATTCGCCGGGCCAGCAGCGGACCTGGGTCGTTCGCAACCTCGACGCCTGGTACACGGCGTTCAAGCCGAAACCCGGCCAGAAGCTGTATCTGACGCCGGAGGAGCGCGTCCGCATCTGGTGATGGGGCGCGCGGTTTCGCTTGGCGCTTGACGCTGGGCGCGGGGGGCGGACAAGGGACGCGATGGCTTCGCATGCTCCGTCCCCGCCCGCGCTGATCGCGACGCCCGCACGCCGCGCGCTGCTGATCGCCGCGTGTGCCGGCGTGGCCGCGGCCGCGATCGTGCTGTGGTTGATCGGCGATATCGCCATCGCCGGCGGATTCGCCGCGGCCGCGCTGGTTGTCGTCGGCATGGCCGTGGCGGTTCGCGCGCTGTTTCCCGCCGTGACCGAAAGCCACGCCGAGCCGGACTGGAGCGTCGCCCACGCGATCGCGCTCACATCGTCGGATGCGGTCGCGCTGATCGACCGCGCCGGCAGGATCGTCTGCGCCAACGATCGCTATCAGGCGCTGTTCGGCGGTTATCCGACGCCGCCGAACCTGGGGCTGGACGAAGCGGATACCGAGCGGCTGGGCGTCGCCGGACGAGTAGCGTGGCGCGACGGCAGCGGTGCGACGCTGCTTGCCGTGCGCGGTGCCGAGGTTCAGGCGCGGATCGAACGGATCGGCAATGACATGCTGCTGTGGCGCTTCGCCACCGCCGACGTCGCCGACCTCGCCCAGCGTGTCCAGCAGGCGATCGCCGGCCGGCAAGGCGACCGTTTCGGCGAGGCGGGACTGATGCTCGCGGTGCTTTCCCCCGATGGCCGCGTGCGCACCGCCAACCGGGTGCTGCGCGTCCGCGCGATGGGCCATGAGGAAGGCGCGATCGAGGGTCGTGATTTCGCGCGTTTCCTCATCACCGATACGGGCGGCCTTGTGCGCTTCGAGCGCGAGGGGCTGTCCGGCAACTCCTTGCGCGTCCTGCAACTTCCCTTCGTCGAGGGGGACGAGGCGCCGATGCTCGTCGCGCTGCTCGACGAGGATGCGGCGGTCGCGGTGCCGGCGATCGGAACGGGTGCCACCAGCCACGTCCGTGCACTCGTCGCACTGTTGCCCGCGCCGATCGCGCTGGTCGATCGCGATGGCCGGTTCGTGCACATGAACGATGCTTTCCAGCGCGCGACCGGCGCCGATCCCGCCGCTCCGCCGCTCTACCCCGGCGATCTGGTGGTGCGCGAGGACAAGGGGCCGCTCGCCGATGCGATACGGCGCTTTTCGGGCGGCGGCGGTTATGCCACCCAGCTGCCGGTGCGCTTCGCCAGCCGTCCCGACGAACCCGTCCAGATCGCCCTAGCCGGCGCGCGCGGGCTGGGCGAGGCCGCGGTGCTGATGAGCCTGAAGGACAGCGGCGAGGAAGGCCGGCTGAAGCACCAGGTCGCGCAGGCGACCAAGATGCAGGCTGTCGGCCAGCTCGCCGGCGGCGTCGCGCATGATTTCAACAATATCCTGACCGCGATCCTCGGCCACTGCGACCTGATGCTGATGCGCCATACGCCCGGCGACAGCGATTATGACGATATCCAGCAGATCCGCACCAATTCGAACCGTGCCGCGGCGCTGACCCGCCAGTTGCTCGCCTTCTCCCGCCAGCAGACGCTGCGCCCGCAGGTGCTACAACTGCCGGACGTCATCTCGGAGGTGTCGAACCTGCTGCGCCGCCTGCTCGGCGAGACGGTGACGCTGGAGGTCAAGCACGGGCGTAATCTGGGCCAGGTGCGGGCCGATCCGGGCCAGCTTGAACAGGTCGTGGTCAACCTGGCGGTCAACGCGCGCGACGCGATGCTCGTCAGTCATCCGGGCGGCGGTGGGGTGCTGACGATCGAGACCTTCGCGGTGGACGCCGCACAGGTCAGGCGGATGGACGAGGACCTGCTGCCGGTCGGCGACTATACGGCGTTGCGCGTCAGCGACACCGGCACCGGCATCCCGGCCGACATCATCCCCAACATCTTCGAACCCTTCTTTACCACCAAGGAAGTGGGGAAGGGCACGGGGCTGGGCCTGTCGACCGTCTACGGCATCATCAAGCAGTCGGGTGGCTACATCTTCGCCGCGAATGTCCGGGGATCGGGCGCGGCCTTCACCATCTATCTGCCGGTGCACGCCGCAGCGACCGCGCAGGTCGCCCAGCCGGTCGCGGTCAGGCGCGACAGCGAACAGGCGTGGGGCACGGGCGCGATCCTGCTGGTCGAGGACGAGGAGATGGTGCGCGCCGTCGCGGAACGTGCGCTGACGCGCCAGGGCTATACCGTGCGCACCGCCGAAAATGGCGAGGTCGCGCTGGAGATGCTGGCGAGTGGCGAGCGACCCGATCTGCTGATTTCCGACGTCGTCATGCCGGTGATGGACGGACCGACGATGGCCAAGCGGGCGCGCCAGCGTTTCCCCGGCCTGCCGATCCTGTTCATGTCGGGGTATGCCGAGGAGCAGCTGCGGCGCTCGATCGATCTCGACAACGTCGCCTTCCTGCCAAAGCCCTTTTCGGTCCAGCAGCTTGCCGACGCCGCACGCGACGCTCTCGGCACGGATTGACGCGCCGCCGACCCGGTTGATCGCCTGGGCGTTGACCCGTAAGACTCGGCGATGGCCGCACCCCAGCGCATCCTCATCGTCGAGGACGAACCCCTGATCGCGATGATGCTGGAGGATTTCCTCGACGCTTTCGACAAGCAGGTTGCGGGAACGGCGGATTGCGTCGCCGATGCGCTGCGGTTGATCGCCGGGGGTGGCATCGACGCCGCGATCCTGGACGTGAACCTGCGCGGCGGTGAAAAGAGCTGGCCGATAGCGGATTCGCTGGCGCGGGCCGGCATACCGTTCGTGCTGGCGACCGGCGGCAGCGGCGACATGATCGCCGATGCGCACCGCGATCGGCCGGTGCTGGCCAAGCCGTTCACGATGGATGCGGTGGAACGGGTGCTCGCCGGCTTCTGACGGCGCGAACCGCGAGCCGTCAGGTCCGCAGCCGCTCGATCGCCTGGGCGAGCGCGACATAGAGCTTGCCCATGTCCGACGACAGCAACGTCACGCCCAGCGGGGATCCGTCGCGCTGGGTCAGGATCTGGCGCAGCATCGCCTCGAAATCATGGATGTAGCGGTTGACGTGCTCGCGGAACTCGGGGTCGTCGTGGTGCAGGCGGGCGATTTCGCGCGCGTCGCCCGAATCGAGCAGCCGTACCGCACGGCGGGTGAACACCCCGCGATCGCCCTTCAGATAGGCGGACCAGGCGCTGTCCGACACTTCGTGCGCGAAGGTCTTGGAAATGTCGATCGATGCCGAATTGAGCGCCTCGATCAGCAACGAAACCCGCCGCGCGAAATTGTCGCGGTCGCCTTCCTCGCGCTCGGCGCGATCAGCGGCAAGCCGCGCTTCGATCGTGGCGGTCGATTCGGCGATCGTCATCAGTTGCTGCGACAGCCGCTCCGACGCGCGGGTCGCGGCGGATACCGCCTCCTCCGATACTTCGCGCAGTTCGGCCAGCGGCTGGGGCAGCGCGCGGGCGAAGGCGCCGCGCACCGCGTCGGCGCTGGCGCTCTCGATAGAGGCGGCGGCATCGGGCACTACCGACGTCAGCACCTGGCGTGCGCTGTCCGCCGCTCGGTCGGCGGTTTCGCGGATCCGCGCCAGTGCCTCGACCAGCTGGGGCGCGGCCTCCTCGGCGAAGCGCCGCGTCTTGGCGATCGCGTCACCCACGACGGTGTCCATCGTCATCGCCTTGTCCTGGCCGATGTCGAGCGCCTCGGTCAGCGTCGCGGTGATCTCCGCCAGCTTCTGGCGTTCGGTGGTGACAAGGCTGTTGACCGCCTCGACCGCGACATGCGTGCTTTCCGCCGCGGTGACGAGGGCGAGCAGTTCGGGCTTGGCGCTGCCCACCATCCGCCGGCTCTCGCCGATCCGGTCGTCGAGGCGGGTCAGCGCGTCGGGCAATGTCTCGTCGATCTCGCGCGCGGAGGCGTCGAGCGCGGTCAGCAGGTCCTCGGCCGATCCGATCAGCAGGCGCGCGGTCGCCTCGCCGACGCGCATCGTCTCGGTCATTGCCTCAGTAGACGCCGTCAGCGTCGCGATCGACGCGGCCAGCTCCTGGCTCTTGGCCTGTCCCTCGGCGTGCAACCGGTCGAGTTGTTCGGACGCGCCGTCCACCCCGGTCGCGATCGTCAGGAACAGGCTGTCGGTGCGCCCCTGTTCCTCGCCCAGCCGGCCGGAGATACGCTCGATCGCGCCCTCGACGGCGACCAGCCGGTCGTGCAGCGCCTCGGCGCCATCGCGACCCGATTTCTCCAGCGCGGCCTGACTGGCCGACAGCATCGCCAGCATCGCCTCGCCCTGCGCCGCGATGCCCTTGCGCGATTCGTCGATCGCCTGCGCCGCGCGGTCGAGCACCGCATCCACCGCCGCCGACATCTCCGCTGCCGCCGAATCGAGCCGGTGCGCGGCGGCGTCGCTCGACGATTCCATCCGCGCGATGTGCGCACTCAGCCGCGTCGCTGCGCCGCCGGCGATCTCGTCCGCCGCGCGGCCCCGTTCAGCGACCCCGGCCAGCGCGGCGTCGAGCGCCACCGCCCGCTCGCTCGCCGACAGGCCCAGCGCGGTCAGCGCGGCGCTGATCTTCGCGGTCTCGACATGCGCCTTGGGCAGCGAATCGAACACCGTCTGCAGCTTCATCTCGACATCGTCGGCAGCCCGGACCAGCGATCCGCCGATGGTGTCGAGGATCTGCGCCTCGACGGTCAGATTGGCCGTGGTCGCGCTCAACCGCTCCGACGCCGCGTCGCCGATCGTGACCAGTGATTGCGCCTGTTCCGTCAACGCCCGCCGATTTGCCTCGATCCGCTGGCCGAGCGCGTGGATCG
Organism: Sphingomonas sp.; assembly: GCF_035910975.1. GTDB lineage: Bacteria > Pseudomonadota > Alphaproteobacteria > Sphingomonadales > Sphingomonadaceae > Sphingomonas. The sequence continues at coordinate 339,890 of NZ_JAMHWM010000029.1, read as the reverse complement.
TGCCTTCCAGATGCGCGGCCTCCGCCCGCATCGCGCGAGCCGTCGCGCCGAAACGCCGCGCTTCGGCCCGGCTGGTGCGCAACGCGAGCAGGCACAGCACCGCGACGAGGGTGGGAACCACGCACAGCGCGGCAGCGAACTGGACGAATGCGATCGGGGGCAGGGGAAAGGCGTCGCGCGCGAACCACAGCATCGTGCCGACCCATGCCAGCGACACGAGCGTCGCAAGCAGCGGCATCACCCAGGTGAAGCGCGGCGCATCGTCGTCCTCGGCCGCCTGCCAGTCCTGATAGGAATCGGCCGAGTCGTCCAACGCGTCCTCGACCGTGGAATCGCGCGCGATCGCGGGGAAATCCTCCGCGAGCTCGGCTTCCGTCGCCGGACGCAACCCCACGATGCGTGACCCCCCGTTCATTTTGGGACATCTATCACGGAATCGACGACGCGATACAGCAAAGCGGCAACGGTCCCTTAAGCATGGCGGCCTAAGTGTCGGGCCATGGCTTATGATCCCGGTGCGATCGATGCGACCCTGGCGGCGGCGGTGGGAGACGATCCCGCGCTGATCGCCGAGTTGCGACTGGCATTCCTTGAGGGCGCGAAGGCCGCGGTCACCACGCTCACCCGTGCGGAAAACGGTACAGCCTGGATCGATGCCGCGCTGCGCCTGAAAGGGCTCGCGGCAAGCTTCGGCGCGGTGCGCCTGATGGCGGTGGCGGGTGACGCGGCGATCGCGCCGGTCGGCGACGTGGAGACGCTGCGCAAGGTTCGCCGCGCCGTCGAGCGACTTTAAGCGAAGCCTCTCAGGCGAAACCGAGGTCGCGCGGCCCGAACGCATCGGGCAGCAGTTCGGACAGCGTATAGCGCCTTACGGCGTCGCCTTCGGCCGCGCCGCACAGCACCGGCAGGTCGGTCCCGCTCATCTGCGCGGCCTCGTTGATGATCTGGCGGCAGCGTCCGCACGGGCTGACGAGCGAACTGCCCGTCGGCGCACCATCCTGGTCCATCGCACCGCCGATCACCGCGATCGCCGCCACGTCGCGCAGCCGCCCCTGGGCGCTGACGGTCCCCAGCGCGACGGTTTCCGCGCACAATGTCAGGCCGTAGCTGGCATTCTCGAAATTGGCGCCGGTCACCACCGTCCCGTCGGTCAGCAGCACCGCCGCCCCCACGGCGAAACGCGAATAAGGTGCGTGCGCATGGCGCGCTGCGCGGCGGGCGGCGTCGATCAGGGCGGTCTCGTCCATCGTCATCCCTTGATATGCAGCACGCAAATCAGCGTGAACAGGCGGCGGGCGGTGTCGAAATCGACCCCGACCTTGCCCTCCAGCCGCTCGATCAACAGTTCGGCCGCCTGATTGTGGATTCCGCGCCGCGCCATGTCGACGGTCTCGATCTGTGCCGGGGTCGCCTGGCGAATCGCCTGGTAATAGCTGTCGCAGATCGCGAAATAGTCGCGGATCGGCCGCTTGAACCGGCCCAGCGCCAGGATCAGCGTCTCGAGATGGCTGTCGTCGTCGCGGTGGATCGCCAGCCCGAGCCGACCGTCCTCGACCGACAGGCGAATGCGGTATGGCCCGGCATAGCCGTCGGCATGGTCGCGCTGCGGCGCGAAGCTGTTGTCCTCCAGCAGGTCGAAGATCGCGATCCGCCGTTCCTGCTCGACGTCGGCCGACCGCCACAGGATCGTGCGTTCGTCCAGTTGCACATCGATGATGCGATGATCGGCCATCACCGCGTGCATTGCGGCACTTGCGAAGCCGAATCAATCACCTCGACACGGCCCGGCGTGATCCACGCTATCCACACCGCATCGGCGGTTGCGGGGCACGGGCGGGGATGGGAAGGGGGGCAATGGCCACGATGATCCGACCCGCCGATTCTCCCGAAACGACGCCTGCCCAGCTGCCCCAGAATATCGAGGCCGAGGCCGCGCTGCTCGGCGCGATGATGATCGACAACCGGCTGGCCGACGACGTCCTCGACCGGATCGAGGCCGAACATTTCTTCGAACCGCTGCATGGCCGAATCTTCTCTGCCATCCGCTCGCTCCGCCAGAACGACATGCTGGCGACCCCGGTCACGCTGCGGCCGATGTTCGACGGAGATGAAGGGATGCGCGCGCTGGGTGGCCCGGCCTATCTGGCGCAGCTGACCGGCAGCGGCGCCGGCCTGATCGGCGCCAAGCAGTTCGCCCAGCAGATCTACGACCTGGCGATGCTGCGCGCGCTGGTGACTGTGGGCCGTACCCTTGTCGATCGCGCGATGGACACTTCCGACGAGGTCAATCCCCGCGCCCAGATCGAGGCGGCGGAGGAGCTGCTGTTCAACGTCGCGGCCGATGGCGGCACCGCGAACAGCGTCAAGACCTTCGCCCAGGCGACGACCGAAGCTGTGCGGCTTGCTGAAAAGGCGCTCAACGCCGGCGGTGGGCTGTCCGGCGTCACCACCGGGCTCGATTCGATCAATGCCAAGGTCGGCGGGCTTCATCACAGCGACCTCATCATCCTCGCCGGCCGTCCGGGCATGGGCAAGACCTCGCTCGCCACCAACATCGCGTTCAACGCGGCAAAGCGATGGATGGACGACATGCGGCTGGGCATCGCGCCGGAGAAATCGGTCGGTGCGAAGGTAGCGTTCTTCAGCCTGGAAATGTCGGCCGATCAGCTGGCGACCCGCGTGCTCGCCGAACAGGCGCGGATCAGTTCCGAGGCGCTGCGCATGGGCAAGATCAGCAAGGCGGAGTTCGGCCAGCTCGCCGCCGCCGCCGCCGATCTGGAGAACCTGCCGCTCTATATCGACGACACCGCCGGCCTGACGATCGGCGGCCTGCACACGCGCGTGCGCCGGCTCCAGCGGCGACAGGGCAACCAGATCGGCCTGGTCGTCGTCGATTACCTCCAGCTGCTGTCGGGGAGCGCCAAGAGTTCGGGCGACGGGCGCGTCCAGGAAATCTCGGAAATCAGCCGCGGGCTCAAGACGCTGGCGAAGGACCTGAACGTCCCCGTCATCGCGCTGTCCCAGCTGAGCCGCGCGGTCGAAAGTCGCGAGGACAAGCGGCCGATGCTGTCCGACCTGCGCGAATCGGGATCGATCGAGCAGGACGCCGACATGGTGTGGTTCGTGTTCCGCGAGGATTACTATCTTGCCGCGCGCGAGCCCAAGCTGCCCAAGGACGGCGACGACGCCCGCGTGTTCGACGATCACGGCGCCTGGGCGCAGCAGATGGAGCGTGTCCACGGCCTCGCCGAACTGATCGTCGCCAAGCAGCGCCACGGCGCGACCGGCAAGGTGACGATGAAGTTCGAGGCGAACATCACCCGGTTCAGCGACTATATCGGCGACGCCGGCTACGGCAGCGGCGACGGCGGGTATTGAGGGGCACGGAGTGAAGGTCGAAGCACCCGCGATGCACTGAAATCCTTGATCGTCATCCCCGGCTTTGACGATTAGGATCGCCGCCCAAAAGAAAAGGGCGCCTTCCGCAATGGGAAGACGCCCGTTTCTCTATCGCGGCGGAGCGGGTCAGCCCGCTCCGGTCCGCGGCAAGGCTCAGTGAGCGTTGTCGGCAGCAGCCTCGGCGTTGTCGGCCGCAGCGTGCAGGTTGTCCGCAGCGTTCTCGAGAACGGCTTCGCCAGCCTCGGTGGTGGCGTTGTCGGCCAGCGCTTCGAGATTGTCGGCCTGCGCTTCCAGGTTGTCGGCCACTGCTTCAGCGTTCGCCTCGTTCGCCGTGGTCGGCTTCGAGTCGCAGGCGGCGAGCGACATCAGGCCGGCAGCGGCAGCGACAATGAGAACCTTCTTCATTTATTGCTCCCAAGCAAATTCGTTCGCGAACCGGCCCGATTGCCGACGCGAAGTTGCCGCAATAACGCCCCTGACGAACGCGTCAACGTCGAAAGTGACGGCGACCGTCCCACCCGTGCGCCGCAATTTTGCCGTCAACCAGGCCCTTGCGTCGCTCATCGCGCCGGTGTGACCGGGCCGATTTCCTCAGGCGCATTGGCGACGACGGCCAGCATCGCCGTCCATGCCGCCACATTCTGGCGCAGCTTTTCGGAGTCGACCTTGTCGAGCGTGTCGTCGGGGGTGTGGTGCAGGTTGAAATAGTCGAGGCCCGACTGGTTGAGGTCGATTGCCGCGACCCCCTTTGCCATGATCGGGCCGACGTCGGCGCCGTCACCGGCCTTTTCGGCGCTGCGCGCGATGCCCAGCGGGAACAGCGCGGTTGCCAGCCGGTCGCCGATCGCCTTCGCGCTGTCGGGCAGGTTGACCTTGAAGCGCCAGATGCGGTCGGCGCCGAAATCGCTTTCCGCCGCGACCACATGATTGTCGCCGCCGTTCTTCGCGGCATAGGCGCGGCCGCCGAACACGCCGACTTCCTCCGCGCCGAACCACACCACCCGGATCATGCGGCGCGGAGTTCCGGCGTCCATGATCCGCTTGGCCGCCGCCGCGGTGATCGCGACGCCCGAGGCGTCGTCGATCGCGCCGGTGCCCAGGTCCCAGCTGTCGAGGTGCCCGCCGACCAGCACGATGCCCGCAGCGGGATCGCTGCCCGGCACCTCGGCGATGACATTGCCCGATTCGCGCATCCCGATCTGGCGCGGGGTCAATACCAGCTTGAGCCGCACCGGCTGGCCGCGCTTGACGATCCTTTCGAGCTGCTCGGCATCCGGGATCGACAGGGCGGCGGCCGGGATCGGTGTCACGCCCTTGGGAAAATTGGTGCCGCCGGTATGCGGATTGCGGTGATGATCGGTGCCGACCGAGCGGATGACGATCGCGGCCGCGCCCTTCTGAGCGGCGATGCCGGGCCCCTGAAAGCGCACGCGCCCGTAATAGCCATAGGACGACCCGTCCTGCGTGGCGTGCATCGCGTGGCTGACGAACGCGATCTTGCCTTTCAGGCTGCCTTCGGGCGCGGCCTGGAGATCGGCGAGCGAGGGGAAGTAGACGATCTCCGCCGTCATTCCGTCCGCCGGCGTGGCGCCGGAATTGCCCAGTGTCGTCAGATGCAGCTTCTGCGGAAAGGGCGCCACCACCTCGGCGGTTTCCTCGCCGCGGACCCAAACCGGCATCTGGAACAACTCGACGCGGACATTGCTGAATCCGAGGGCTTTCAGCTTCGTCACGGCCCAGGTCCGCGCCCGCGCCTCCGCCTCGGTGCCCGCCAGGCGCGGGCCGACTTCGGTCGTCAGCCCCTCGGTGATGTCCCACGCTATCTCGTCCCTCAGCGCGGCGTCGCGCAGGGCGGCCGCATCCATCGTCTGCGCGACGGCGGGGAGGGGCAGGGCGACGGCGGCGATCGCCGCGAGCAGGAGGCACTTGGTCATGCGCGCGGTGGTAGACCCGGCCGCCCGCGTTGCCAATCGTCCGCCCAGCGACTACATCGCCCCCGCATTTTCCAGCATATCAGCCTGTTCGAACGGAGACCCCAGTTGGCCGCCCAATATGCATTTGTCATGAAGGACATGACGAAGACCTTCCCCGGCGCGCCCAAGCCGGTGCTCAACACCATCAACCTGCAATTCTATCAGGGCGCCAAGATCGGCATCGTCGGCCCCAACGGCGCCGGCAAGTCGACGCTGATGAAGATCATGGCCGGCATCGACAAGGATTTCACGGGCGAGGCATGGCCGGGCGAGAACATCACCGTCGGCTATCTGCCGCAGGAGCCGGAGCTCGACCCAGCGAAATCGGTGCTGGAAAACGTCAAGGACGGCGCGCGCGAAGTGGCCGACATGGTCGATCGCTTCAACGCGATCTCGGCCGAGATGGGCGATCCGCAGGACGATACCGATTTCGACGCGCTGATGGAGGAGATGGGGACGCTCCAGGAAAAGATCGACGCGGTCGACGGCTGGACTCTGGACAACCAGCTCGAGGTCGCGATGGAGGCGCTGCGCTGTCCGCCCGGCGACTGGGCGGTCGACAATCTGTCGGGCGGTGAGAAGCGCCGCATCGCGCTCACCCGCCTGCTGATCCAGAAGCCGTCGATCCTGCTGCTCGACGAACCGACCAACCACCTCGACGCCGAAAGCGTGAAGTGGCTGGAAAATCACCTCAAGGAATATGCCGGCGCGGTGTTGATGATCACCCACGACCGCTATTTCCTGGATAATGTCGTCGGCTGGATCCTGGAGATCGATCGCGGCAAGTACTTCCCCTATGAGGGCAATTACTCCACCTACCTGGAAAAGAAGGCCAAGCGGCTGGAGCAGGAGGATCGCGAGGAATCCGGTCGACAGACGGCGATCCGCAACGAACTGGAATGGATTCGTCAGGGATCGAAGGGCCGCCAGACCAAGTCGAAGGCGCGCATCGCCAATTTCGACCGCTTGGTCGCCGCGCAGGAAAACCGCACGCCCGGCAAGGCGCAGATCGTCATCCAGGTGCCCGAGCGTCTGGGCGGCAAGGTGATCGAGGTGGACAACGTCTCCAAGGCGTACGGCGACAAGCTGTTGTTCGAGAACCTCAGCTTCACCCTTCCCGCCGGCGGCATCGTCGGCGTGATCGGGCCGAACGGCGCGGGCAAGTCGACGCTGTTCAAGCTCATCACCGGGCAGGAGACGCCGGATACCGGCACGATCGATCAGGGATCGACCGTGCGGCTGGGCTATGTCGACCAGAGCCGCGACCATCTGAACCCGGCGAACAACGTGTGGCAGGAAATCTCCGACGGGCTCGATTACATGAAGGTCAACGGCCACGACCAGTCGACCCGTGCCTATGTCGGCGCGTTCAACTTCAAGGGGCAGGACCAGCAGAAGAACGTCGGCAAGCTTTCCGGCGGCGAGCGCAACCGCGTCAACATCGCCAAGATGCTGAAGCGCGGTGGCAACGTCCTGCTGCTCGACGAACCTACCAACGATCTCGACGTCGAGACGCTGGGCGCGCTGGAGGAAGCGATCGAGAATTTCGCCGGTTGCGCGGTGGTCATCAGCCACGACCGCTTCTTCCTCGATCGGCTGGCCACGCACATCCTGGCGTTCGAGGGCAACAGCCATGTCGAATGGTTCGAAGGCAATTTCGACGCCTATGAGGAAGACAAGCGCCGCCGCCTGGGCGACGCGGCGGATCGCCCGACCGCGCTGGCCTACAAGAAGCTGACGCGCTGAACGGGCGGCTGGCGGGGCGCGTGCACGGCCCCGTCGGTCCTGACGAGCGGCGGTCGCTACCCCTGGCCAAAGTTTCGAAGGGTTGCCGGACCGGACAATGGCGCTAGCCCGGTCCGGCGCCCCCTCAGACGGTGAAGCGTTTCGTAAACCCTTTCACCGACCGATCGTCGACGGGGAAGACGCTGACGTCCTCCACCCGCGCAAGTTGCGGGCCCTGGTGGCAGGCGGCGAGGAAAGCTTCGATCGCTTCCTGATCGCCGTCGGCCAGCATCTCTACCCGCCCGTCGGACAGGTTGCGGACCCAGCCGGTCACGCCCAGTGCCTTCGCGCGGCGGACCACGAAATCCCGGTAACCCACCTGTTGAACGCGGCCGCTGACCAGCACGCGCTGCATGGCTCCCATATACGCAAACTCCACACCCCTTGGCGACGGCACGACGCCGCCCGCCGGGACAGGCATGCACGCAAAGACAGGAGCGAGGCGAGGGGCGCACGGCGCGGCTCGCCGCGCGGAGGGCAGCATTGGCCGTGAACCGTTGCGCAGGCGCGACGATCCGCCGGGAATCTAAAGGCTTAGCCGTCAGTATCCGGCGCAAGAGGCCGGAGCCGGGCGTCCTTTCCGCGCCGCGCAGCCTCCTGTCGGCGCGCAGGCTCGCAATATTCCAGATAGCGCTCGGCGATCGCGACATGCGCGGCGATCACCATCGCTGATCCCGATTTCTGCGCCAGGTCCAGTTGTGCCTCGGCGCGACGGTGAAAATAGTCCAGGTCTTCAGGCAACACGTTTCTTCACCACTTGACGGGCGACCGCGCGCGGGGCGCGTGACCGGCGGTCACCGTGCTTGTTCCGGCCGTTCGCGGGAATGATATCCCCCACAACCTGCCCCGTAGCTGAAGAACGTCCGCGAACCGCTTTCGATCCTGCGGTTTATCGCACCCGCTTCACCCACAGCCGGCCGCCCTCTCGCCGCTCCGTCGCGAAATTGGGCACCGCCTCGATCAGGTCGGACAGGCGCTTGAAGCCATAGTTGCGCGCGTCGAAGCTCGATCGGTTCGCGGCGAGCTGCCCCATCGCCGACAGGCTGACGAAACCGCGCTCGTCGCGCTTCACATTGTCGTAGCTGTCGATCAGCAGCTTGAGCAGATCGGGATCGACCGCCGACCCGCCCGGCGCCGGCTTCGCATTCGCGCGCCCCGATGCCGACGGCAGCGATTCGGCCAGCGGCACCTCGACCGGCGCCGGCGCCGCCTCGCTCTTCAGCGCGCCGGTATCGATGAAGCGGGTGCACGCCTGCTTGAACGGTTCGGGCGTCTTCGAGGTGCCGAAGCCGTAGACCGGCATGCCTTCCTGTTTGATCCGAGTCGCCAGCGGCATGAAATCGCTGTCCGACGACATGATGCCGAACCCCTGCACCTTGCCGCGATAGAGCAGGTCCATCGCGTCGATCGTCATCTTCATGTCGGTGGCGTTCTTGCCCTTGGTCAGGTCGAACTGCTGCTGCGGTTCGATCCCGTGCCTCAGCGACATGTCGCGCCAGCCCTTCAGCGCCGGCTTCGACCAGTTGCCGTACACCCGCCGCACACTGACCGTGCCCAGCTCGGCCAGCACAGTCAGCACCGGATCGAGCGTCGCCGACGACGCATTGTCGGCATCGATCAACAGGGCGATGTTGCGGTTGTGGGTGTAGTCGCTCACGCTGCAATCTCCGGCGCCTAGGGCGGATGGGGGTGGAGCGACCCGCTATATCCACGCGGCGGCGGCGCGAGAAGGGGAGGTGGCTATGGTGGTGCCAAGTGCCAGCGGACGGTCCCTCGTCAATCGAACATCCGCAGCAGCGGGCGTAGGAGACAACTCCTTCTGTCCTGACGCTGGCAGCAGGCCGCGCCTTTGGGCGTGGGGTGCTGTAGCTAAGACGGGTCTTTGCCGATTTCGCTGGTCGTGTTGAGTGCTGCAATGAGAGATTACCTGAGGCGAGTCGCACGGTTCTTTGGACTAATCGCGGCTGTCCCGTTCCTGATTGCCTTCATTGGCGCATGGTCTGCGGGGCTAGGGTTCTTCCTATTCATAATTGGCATACCCGCCGCCTTCCTTGTGCTCGTTGTCGGCTCTGCGACTTGGATTGTCCGAAGCTATCAGCACGGAAAAGAGTTCAACGTGACGCGCGATCGAATCGTCGTTTACGCTGCCGCGCCGACGTTGCTGGTCATAACAATCTGCCTCAGTTGGCCCTCACTGGCGCTTGGGAGCTACACCGGCACTATGTCCCGGCTGATGCTAAACCGGGGAAATTACGAGGCGATCATTGCGAAAGTGCGATCCAACCCGAAACCGGCTTGGTTCCACGACGATGACGGCGTGACATATTCAGTCGATTTGGGGCCGCCTATCCGAGTGGCTTTCAACCCAGCAGGCATGCTCGATAACTGGTCGGGTATAATATACGATCCGACCGGCGATGTTATGCTTGCCGACGGATTCGATCCCAAGACCGGGAAGTTCGTTGCACCGGATAAGGTCACAAAGCTGTTCCACGGCGATTTGGTAAGCTGCCGATGGCTGTGGGGTGACTATTACGATTGCTCGTTCACCTAGCCATCTCGCTCAGCATGCTCGGCTGGCGGAAGAGGTGGGATTCGAACCCACGGTGGGCGTGAACCCACGACGGTTTTCAAGACCGTTGCCTTAAACCACTCGGCCACTCTTCCGCGAAGGCGCCGGGCTTAGCGGACGCGACCATTTGTGCAAGCGGCGGGACGTTTGGGGTTCCCCCCGCACATGCCGCTGTGGCATCATCCGCGGCATGGAACAGGGTTTGCGTATGCGTCGGCGTATCATGGGGTGGGGGGCGATGGCCGCGCTGCTCGCCATCGGTCCTTCGGCGGCGGCGCAGGACAATGTCGGCTTCCAGCAGTTCCTCCAATCGATCCGCGCCCGCGCGATTTCGGAAGGGGTCCGGCCGCAGACGTTCGACGCGGTCGCGCCGACGCTGACTTTCAACCCGCGCGTGGTGGAGCTCGACCGGCAGCAGCCGGAAGCGTCGCCCAACGCGACCATCCCCGCCTTCGCTCCGTACAAGGCACGCCATGTCGATGCGGCGCGGATCAACCGCGGCCGCGCCGCCTATGCCCGCGCCCGCCCCAAGCTGGAGCGGATCGAGCGCGAGACGGGCGTGCCCGAGGAAATCATGGTCGCGATTTGGGGCCATGAGACCAATTACGGCAGCTATACCGGCGATTTCGACCTGCCGCGTAGCCTAGCCAGCCTGGCCTATGAAGGGCGCCGCCGCGAGCTGTTCACCGGCGAATTCATCGCGACGCTGAAGATGATCGATCGCGGGGTGCCGCGCGATCGGTTGAAGGGCAGCTGGGCGGGGGCGTTCGGCTATCCGCAGTTCCTGCCGTCCGTCTATCTGCGCCTGGCGCGGGACGGGGACGGCGACGGACGGGCGGATATCTGGTCGAACGAGGCGGATACGCTGGCGTCGATCGCCAATTATTTCGTCAACGCCGGCTGGCGGGCGGGCCAGCCCTGGGGCTTTGCGGTGACGGTGCCGGGGGGCTTCAGCCGCGCCGACATGCGCTCGCGCACGCTCAGCCCGCGCTGCCCGCGCGTCCATGAACGCCACAGTCGCTGGCGGACGATGGCCGAATGGCGCGCACTGGGCATTGTGCCGCAGGGCAGGGGGTGGCCGGCGGACTCCGTCCTCGCCTCGCTGATCGAGCCCGACGGGCCGGGGCGCACCGCCTATCTGTTGACCGGCAACTACCGCGTGATCCTCGATTACAACTGCTCGAACTTTTATGCGCTCTCCGTGGGGCTGCTCGCCGATGAAGTCGCTCGCTAGCCTGCCGCTGCTTCTGTTCGCCACCGTCGCCCCGGCGCAGGAGCCGGCGGGGGCGGGGCCGCGCGGGTCGTCGCAGCTGAACGCGGGCGAAGTCCGTTACGATCGTGTCGGTTATGCGGGGCAAGCCGAGTTGCCCGGCATCCGCGTCGCCAGCCCGGACTTGCCGATCGGCAGCTTCGCCGAGGTGACCGCGCTCGACACTGGCCGGACGATCGCGGTCGAGGTTGCCGCACGATCGGAGGCGCGCGACCGCGTACTCGATCTGTCGGCGGCCGCCGTGGCCGCTCTGGGCTTGGGCCTGGTTGACGCGCGCGCGCCGGTGCGGGTCCGGCGCCTGACGCCGTCGCCGCAGGACATCGCCGGGCTGCGCAGCGGGCAGGGCGCGGAAAGCCGCGCCGATGCGCCGGAGGGGCTGTTGGTCGCGCTGCGCCGCAAGCTGCCCGCCAAGCCCGTGGCCCAGCCGGCGAAGCCGTCGCCCACCGCGGTCACGCCAAAGCCCAAGCCTCTACCCGTCGCTCAGCAACCGAGTTCGACGCCGACACCGGTCGTAACCAGACCGAAGCCCGTGCCGCCTCCCGTCGCGCCGAAGCCGCGACCGACGCCCGCGCCGACACCCGTCGCGATCAAGCCGAAGCCTGTGCCCACGCCGGTCGTAACCGGCCGCTACGTCGTTCAGGTCGCCGCGCTCTCGAATGCGCAGCGTGCCGCCGCCGTCGCAAAGGCGGTGGGCGGTACGGTCCTCGATGGTCCGCCGGTGTGGCGCGTCCGCCTTGGCCCCTTCGCCGACAATGCCGCCGCGGCCCGCGCGCGTGACGATGCTGCGCGCAAGGGCTATGCCGGCGGCCAGATCCTCCGCCTTCCCTGAAACGATCAACGCCGGACCGATTGCAATCATGACAAAGCCTATCCTCGCCGCCGTCCTCATGCTCGCGGTCGCCGCGCCCGGCATCGCCCAGGCGCCGTCGTTCGAGAGCGCCGCTCCGGTCGCCTATATGGAAGACCTGTCGACCCGCGCCGTCCTCTATTCGAAGGACGCCGACCGGCGGATGCCGCCCGCGTCGATGGCGAAGATGATGACCGCCTATGTCGCGTTCGACCTCATCAAGAAGGGCGATCTGAAGCTCGACGAGTTGGTGACGGTCAATCCAGAGACGTGGCGCAAGTGGCATGGACCGTCGGCGGGATCGACGATGTTCCTGTCGCCGAACGAACAGGTCAGCGTCGAGAACCTGCTGAACGGCGTCGTCGTGCTCTCCGGCAACGACGCCTGCGTCGTGCTGGCCGAGAGGATCGCCGGCAGCGAGGAGGCGTTCGTCGGCCTGATGAACAAGAAGGCCGCCGAACTGGGCCTGAAGAACAGCAATTTCGGCACGTCGAACGGCTGGCCCGACGGCGGCGTCACCTATGTCACCGCGCGCGATCTCGCCAGGCTGGCCGAGGCGACGATCATCAACCATCCGCAACTCTACAAGAAGTTCTATTCGCGGCACGAATTCACCTGGGGCCAGACGATGGGCTCGGGCAGTGCGATCACCCAGGCGAACCGCGATCCGCTGCTGGGCCGTGTCGCCGGTGCCGACGGCCTGAAGACCGGGCACACGCAGGAGGCCGGCTACGGCTTCACCGGATCGGCCGAGCAGGGCGGCCGCCGCCTCATCATGGTCGTCGCCGGGTTGACGAGTTTCAATCAGCGGATCGACGAATCGGTCAAGTTCATGAACTGGGGCTTCCGCTCGTGGAAGGCCAAGCCCGTGGTCGCCAAGGGCAAGCGCGTCTCGACCGCCGAAGTCCAGCTCGGCAGCGAGCGTGAGGTCGGGCTGGTCGCGCCGGACAATCTGGCGATCACGATTCCCGCCGGCAGCGATCCTAAGATGACGGCCAGGGTCGTCTACGCCGGTCCGCTCAAGGCGCCGATCAAGGCCGGCCAGCATGTCGCCGACCTGGTCGTCGCCACCGAGGGTGGCCCGACCTCCACCATGCCGCTGGTCGCCGAGGCCGATGTCGACGAGGCGGGCTTCTTCGGCCGTGCCTGGGCGGGGCTGATGTCGCTGTTCGGGGCGTGACCGCGGGCAGGTTCCTGTCGCTCGAGGGCGGAGAGGGCGCGGGCAAGTCGACCCAGGCCGCCCGCCTGGCCGAAGTGCTCGCCGCACGCGGGATCGAGGCGATCGTCACCCGCGAGCCCGGCGGCAGCGAGGGTGCGGAGGGCGTGCGCGGCCTGCTGCTCGGCGGGGACGTCGCCCGATGGAGCGCGCACAGCGAGACCTTGCTGTTCGCCGCCGCGCGCGCCGATCATGTCGAAAAACGCATCCGCCCCGCGCTCGAATCCGGGATGTGGGTGATCTGCGACCGGTTCGTCGATTCGACGCGGGCCTATCAGGGTGCGCAAGACATCGACGACGCCGCCATCCTCGCGCTCCACGCCTTCGGCTCAAAAGGGTTGCTCCCCGATCGTACCCTGGTTCTGGAGATCGATCATGAGGCCGGCGGCGCCCGGGCGGCGACGCGCGATGCCGGGGCGCTCGACCGGTTCGGCCAGCGTGGCCCGGACTTCCACGCCGCCGTCGCTGCAGGCTTTCGCCGCATCGCCGAGCGGGAGCCGGAACGGGTGCGCCTGATCGATGCCGATGCCGATCCCGCCACGGTGACCGACCGGTTGCTGGAGGCGATCGCCGACCTGCTGCCATGACGTCACTGGTCGGCAATGCCGATGCGCGCGCGGCGATTTCGAACGCCGACCTTGCCGGAAACCTGCACCACGCCTGGCTGATCGCCGGACCGGAAGGCGTGGGCAAGGCAAGCCATGCGCGCGAGGTCGCCGCGCTGCTGCTGGCGCGCGCGGCGGGCGACAGCGCCGGCCGCACCGTCGCGATGATCGAGGCGGGCGCGCATCCCGACTATCGCGTGCTCCAACGCCTGCCAGTCGATGACAAGACCGACAAGGGCCTCCAGCGCTCAATCAAGATCGAGCAGGTCCGGGGGCTGGGCGCCATGTTCGCGACCAAGCCTTCGATGTCGAGCCGCCGCGTCGTCATCATCGATCCGATCGATGACGTGGAGCGGCCGGGCGCGTCGAACGCGCTGCTGAAGAATCTGGAGGAGCCGCCCACCGGCACGATCTTTCTGCTGGTCAGCCACGCGCCGGGCCGGTTGCTGCCGACGATCCGCTCGCGTTGTAGGGTGCTGCGTTTCGATCCGCTGGGCGACGGCGAGGTCGCAGGCGTCCTCCGCGCCGCCTTGCCGGAGGCGAGTGCCGCCGAGATCGCCACCCTCGTCCGCGCGGGGGCCGGATCGCCGGGTCGCGCGCTGCGCTTCGCCGGTCTCGATCTCGCGGCGATCGAAAGCGCACTGGTCGCGATCGCCCGCGACGGCGATCCCACCAACCAACAGCGCGTGCGCCTGTCCAAGGCGCTCGGCGTCAAGGCAGCGCAGCAACGCTACGAGGCGTTCCTGGAGCGGGTGCCGGCCTTCATCGCAGAACAGGCGCGGATGCTGGGCGGCGACCGGCTGCGCGACGCGCTGGACGCCTATGCCGCCGCGGCCGACCTTGCCCGCGCCTCGATCGCGCAGTCGCTCGACGCGGCGACGACCGCGTTCGAGATGGGAACGCTGGTGTCGCGACTGGCGCCCCGTCGCTGACTTGGCTAGGGGCGGGCGATGGCCCAGCCCTATTACATCACCACCGCGATCCACTATCCGAACGGTCGCCCGCACATCGGCCACGCCTATGAGATGATCGCCGCCGATGCGATCGCGCGCTTCCAGCGCCAGGCCGGGCGTGACGTGCGGTTCCAGACCGGCACCGACGAACACGGCCTGAAGATGGTCAAGACGGCCCGCGACCGGGGTGTCGAGGTGCGTGCGCTGGCCGACGAAATGTCAGGCTATTTCGTGGAGATGGCGGACAAACTGAACATCTCTTGCGATCGTTTCATACGCACCGTTGAGCCGGAGCATTACCGCGCCAGTCAGGCGATCTGGCAGGCGATGGCCGACGCCGGCGACCTCTATCTTGACCGGTACGAAGGCTGGTACTCGGTCCGCGACGAGGCCTTTTACGAGGAAAAGGAACTGACCCTGGCGGAGGATGGCAGCAAGCTGTCGCCGCAGGGAACGCCGGTCGAATGGACCGCCGAGGAAACGTGGTTCTTCCGCCTGTCGAAATATCAGCAGCCGTTGCTCGACCTCTACACCGCGCAGCCCGATTTCATCCGCCCGGACAGCCGTCGCAACGAGATATTGCGCTTCGTCGAAGGCGGGCTCGCCGATCTCAGCGTGTCGCGCACCAGCTTCGACTGGGGCGTGCCGGTGCCGGGCAGTCCCGGCCATGTCATGTACGTTTGGGTCGATGCCCTGACCAACTATATCACCGGCGCGGGATATCCGGATGATAAAGACGCTTTTTCAAAGTGGTGGCCGGCCGACCTGCATCTGATCGGCAAGGATATCGTCCGCTTTCACACCGTCTATTGGCCCGCCTTCCTGATGTCGGCGAAGCTGCCGTTGCCAAAACAGGTGTTCGGCCACGGCTTCCTGCTCAACCGCGGGGAGAAGATGTCGAAGTCGGTCGGCAACGTCGTCGATCCGATGGCGCTCGCCGAACTCTATGGCGTCGATGCGCTGCGCTATTTCCTGCTACGCGATGTCAGCTTCGGCCAGGACGGGACGTTCAGCGACGACGCAATCGTGACCCGCGCCAATGCCGACCTGTCGAACAGCTTCGGCAATCTCGCACAGCGGACCTTGGCGTTCATCGCCAAGAATTTGGACGGAAAGCTTCAGCCCGGCCGGCATGATCCGGCCGACGATGCGCTGGATGCAGAGGTGCGCGCAGCCACCGCCGATTTCGTCGCGCAGTTCGGCGATCTCGCGCTGGGGCAGGGGATCGAGGCGTGGATGCGCGGCGTATTCGCGTGCAACGCCTATATCGATACCCAGGCGCCCTGGGCGCTGCGCAAGACCGATCCCGAGCGGATGCACGCGGTGCTGGCGACGCTGGTCGGCGCGATCCGCCGCCTTGCCATCGCGATCCTGCCGGTCGTGCCGGCCTCGGCCGAGAAGATCCTCGACCTCCTTGGGGCAGGTGTACGCGATCACGCGGCGCTGGCGGCGGAGTGGGATGCGACTGCAATCACTATCGCTCCGCCCTCACCGGTGTTTCCACGCCTGGAGCTCGCCGCGGCATGAGGCTCGCCGACAGCCATTGTCACCTGAATTACAAGGGGTTGATAGAGGATCAGCAGACCGTGCTGGAGCATGCGCGGGCTGTCGGGGTGACGGCGATGCTCAACATTGCGACGCGCGAAAGCGAGTGGGACGCCGTGCTCGCCACGGCCGAAGCGCAGCCCGACGTCTGGGCGACGGTCGGCATCCACCCGCATGAGGCGGACCAGCATCCCCATGTCGATACCGCCAAGCTGGTCGCGCGCGCACGGCACCCGCGCATCGTCGGCATCGGGGAAAGCGGCCTCGACTATTATTACGATCACAGCGACCGTGCCCGCCAGCAGGCCAGTTTTCGCGCGCACATCGCCGCTGCCCGTGAAACGCAACTTCCCCTCATCGTCCATACCCGCGATGCCGAGGACGACACGCTGTCGATCCTTGGCGAAGAACTGGGGAAGGGGGGCTATCCCGGCGTCATCCATTGTTTCACCGCCAGCGGGGCGTTCGCCGATGCCGCGCTCGCCATGGGCTTATACATCTCGATCTCGGGCATCGTGACGTTCAAGAACGCCCGCGACCTGCAGGAGACCGCCGCCCGCCTGCCGATCGAGCGCCTGCTGATCGAGACGGATGCGCCGTTCCTCGCGCCCGTCCCGCATCGCGGCAAGACGGCGGAGCCGGCGCATGTCGCGGACACCTGCCGGTTCCTCGCGGCCTTGCGCGGTGACGATCCCGAAGATCTGGCGGAAACGACACGGCGGAACTTCCACACATTGTTCGCGAAAACCTGTCGATGAAGCTGCGCATCCTCGGGTGCGGCACATCGTCGGGCGTGCCGCGGATCGGGGGCGATTGGGGTGCCTGCGACCCCGCGGAGCCGCGCAATCGCCGGCTGAGGGTATCGATCCTGGTGGAGCATGGCCCGACGCGGATCCTGGTCGATACCGGCCCGGATCTGCGCGAACAGTTGCTGACAGCCAATGTCGGCGATGTCGATGCGGTGATCTGGACCCACGACCACGCCGATCACTGCCACGGCATCGACGACCTGCGGCAGGTCTATCACTTGCGCGGTCACGTCCCGGTGCTCGCCTATGCGCGGCCAGGCACGCTCGACAGCCTGCGCGCGCGCTTCGCTTATGCGTTCGACGGGGCGGGGGGCTATTCCGCGACGATCGACAGCCGCGTGCTGCCAGATGACTTCACGATCGGCGGCGTCCGCATCCGCGCTGTCGACCAGCCGCACGGATCGATCCATTCCGCCGGCCTGCGGTTCGACGTCGATGACCGGTCACTCGTCTATTCTACTGATTTCAATATTTTAACTAATGATATGGCAAGTCTGTACAAGGATGTCGACGTGCTGGTGATCGACGCGCTGCGCCGCGCTCCGCATCCGACCCATCCGACGCTCGATCAGGCGATCGAATGGATTGCGGCGTTGTGCCCGAAACGCGCTATCCTGACGCATATGGACCAGTCGATGGATTATCGCGGGCTGTGCGCCGAACTGCCGCGGGGTATCGAGCCCGGCTATGACGGGCTGGAGGTGACGCTGTGAACAGCGACGACAGCGTCTCGCTGCTCTGGGGGCTCGGCGCGCTTGTGCTGGTGGTCAGCGCGATCACAGCGCGGCGGCTTTCGTTCGGCGCGATCGCGCGGTCGGTGCTGGCCTGGCTCGTCATCTTCGGCGCCGCCTGGGCGGTGTTCGCCAATCGCGATCGCATAGAGCCCGTTATTGCCGCAGTCGGCGAGCGGCTCGGTATCGGCGCGCAGAGCGTAGAGGGCGACACCGTCCGCATCCAGATGAGCCAGGACGGCCATTTCTGGGCACGGGTGTCGCTCGACGGCTTCGAACGGCGGATGCTCGTCGACAGCGGCGCGACGATCACCGCGCTGTCGGAGGAGACCGCGCGGCGCGCCGGCATCGACGTGAGCGCGTCAGGGTTTCCGGTGGTCATCAATACCGCCAACGGATCGGTCCAGGCGCGTCGGGCGAACATCGAGCGCGTGACGCTGGGCAGCCTCGACACCCGCGATCTGGGTGTCGTGGTTTCGCCGGCCTTCGGCGAGACGGACGTGCTGGGCATGAATTTCCTGTCCCGGCTCGGCTCATGGCGCGTGGAAGGGCGGACGCTCATCCTCGAGCCCAAACGCGCGGGCACTGGAGCGTGATTTACATAATACATATTATCGAACTAGCGGGTTCGTGGTTTCGAAGGGCCCTCTCGTGATCGAGCGCCTCGTCGCGATCATGGCCCGCCTGCGCGATCCCGAACATGGATGCGAATGGGACACCGTCCAGACATTCGATACGATCGCGCCGTACACGATCGAGGAAGCCTATGAGGTCGCCGACGCCATCGCGCGCGGTGATATGGGCGAACTCAAGGACGAACTCGGCGATCTGCTGCTCCAGGTCGTGTTCCACGCCCGCATGGCCGAGGAAGCCGGTGACTTCGCCCTGCCGGACGTGATCGCCGCGATCAGTGACAAGATGGAACGCCGCCACCCGCACATCTTCGGAGACGCGGCCGGCGGTGGGCATCATCTGTGGGAAACGATCAAGGCGGAGGAACGCGCGGCCAAGGCCGATCGCGGCGCGCTCGCCGGCGTGGCGCTGGGCCTGCCGGCACTGTTGCGTGCGGAAAAGCTTCAGAAACGCGCCGCCCGCACCGGCTTCGACTGGCCTGATCCGAGCGGCGCCCGCGCCAAGATCGACGAAGAACTCGTCGAGGTCGAGACGGCTGCCGACGATGCGGCGCGTGAGGAGGAAATCGGCGACCTGCTGTTCGCGGTGGTCAATTGGTCGCGAAAACTGGGGATCGACCCTGAGGCGGCGCTGCGGGGCGCGAACGCGAAGTTCGAGCGGCGGTTTAGGGCGATGGAGGATGTGGCGGGCGATAGCTTTGCCGGACTGGCGCTGGATGAGAAGGAAGCATTGTGGCAGTCAGCGAAAGATTCAAATATCCTCAGGATTCTCTAATCGCCATCGCATCCTGAAAGACCCTATCACTCTCGCCATGGGCGTCTAAAATTCTTTTGAGAAAATCACTGCTAGAATTTGCAAATTTTATCCTATCTCTGTGATTTGTTGCAGAATTGAATTTCTCATTGTAGAAATTGAAATTATTAAGATTATTTTTGAAGTTTTTTAGAAATTCTGTAACTGTTTTATCAAAAATAAATTTTGAAGATTGAGCTATACGCGCTGCTTCGAAAATATCTTCCGTTGAGACATTGGAATGAGTGGTAATTTTCCCGTAAAGTGACCGAAATTGCTGATATAGCGTCAAGCGCCGTTCTAAAAGATTGATGCGTAAAATTTGAGCTTGCTGATCGAAATTCGCGGCTGAAATCGTATTGGACCGACGATTTTGCGCTCTCGTTTGCAACAGGACAACGATCGAAACTATAAGTGTCGCAATAAAGCTTAACAAAGAAACGATATCAGAAAGCTTTATTTCGTCGAGCATCTATACTGTCCGCACCACAAACCGCTCATAATCCGCCGGCGCCAGCCGTACTTCATACACCGCGCTTTCGCCCTCCACCGTCCGGTCGAGCACCTCGCCATGCTGGTGTAGCCATGCCGCCCCCGCTCCGTCGCCGGCATCGAGGGTGATCGTGTAGCGCTGGTGCCCGGCGGTCAGGCGGGCGGAGATCGCGCCCAGCAGGTCGCCTACCCCTTCCCCGGTCAGCGCCGAGATCGCCACCACATCGTCGCGCCGCGCGGCTTCGCCCAGCAATTCGGCGCGCGCGTCGTCGCCCAGCAGGTCGAGCTTGTTCCAGGCCTCGATCCGCGGGGTCGCTTCCTCGACGCCGATGTCGGCCAGCACGCCTTCGACGTCGGCCTTTTGCGCGGCGCTGTCGGGGTGCGCCACGTCGCGGACGTGGACCAGCAGGTCGGCCGACACCACTTCCTCCAGCGTCGCCTTGAACGCCGCGACCAGTTGTGTCGGCAATTCGGAGACGAAGCCCACCGTGTCGGACAGGATCGCCTTGTCGATTCCCGGCAGGCCGATCTGGCGCAGCGTCGGATCGAGCGTGGCGAACAACAGGTTCTCCGCCATGACGTGCGCGCCGCTCAAGCGGTTGAACAGCGTGGATTTTCCGGCGTTGGTATAGCCGACCAGAGCGATCACCGGCCACGGCGCGCGCTGGCGGCGTTCGCGGTGCAGCCCGCGCGTGCGGCTGACCTGCTCCAGTTCGCGGCGCAACCTCGCCATGCGGTCGCGGATCAGCCGGCGGTCGGCCTCGATCTGGGTTTCGCCGGGGCCGCCGAGAAAGCCGAAGCCGCCGCGCTGCCGCTCAAGGTGGGTCCAGCTGCGCACCAGCCGCCCCGCCTGATAGTCGAGGTGGGCAAGCTCGACCTGCAAACGCCCCTCCGCCGTCCGGGCGCGCTCACCGAATATCTCAAGGATCAGCCCGGTGCGGTCGATCACCTTGCAGCCCATCGCGGTTTCCAGGTTGCGCTGCTGGATCGGCGTCAGACTGGCGTCGAACACCGCAAGGCCCAACCCTTCGTCGCGCACCATCTCCGCGAGCTGCTCGACCTGTCCGCTGCCGATCAGCGTCGCGGGCTTCGGCGCACGGACGCGGAAGGCGATGCGCCGCACCACCTCCACACCGATCGCCAGCGCCAGCCCCGCCGTTTCCTCCAGCCGCGCATCGGCATCGCGGGGTGAGCCGCCCTGATCGGGCAGCACCACGACGGCGCGCGTGCCGCGCGTGAAATCCTCGACGTCGCGTTCGAACCCGCCGGAAGTCTTTGATGTCATCAATCCTCGGCGGCCTGCTCTTCGGCCAGGTTGAGCGGGTTGGCCGGCTGGACCGTCGACACGGCATGCTTGTAGACCAGCTGGGACATGCCTTCACGCTGGAGCAGCATGCTGAACAGATCGAACGCGACGATCCCGCCCTGCAGCATCACGCCGTTGACCAGGAACATCGTCACGCTTTCTTCCTGCCGGCGTACCGCGCTCAGGAAAATTTCCTGCAATCCCGCGTTCTTGTGCGACGAATCGCCGATCGCATCGACGATTCCCGCGACGTCGAGCGGCCCCGACGGCATGATCGTGGAGATCGCGTGCTTGTAGATCAGCTGAGACTGGCCGTCGCGACGCAGCAGGACGGAGAAATTATCGAACCAGGTGACGATGCCCTGCAGCTTCACGCCCTTGACGAGAAACATCGTGACGGGGGTCTTGGATTTGCGCAGCGCGTTGAGGAACAGGTCCTGAAGCGAGGTCTGCTTGTCGGCCATCGGTCTTCCTTGGTCTTGGCGGGGTTTACCCGCGGGGCGCCGTTTCCCGGCATCGGAACGCACCCCGTCGGGTACGCGCCAGCCAATCTAGGGTTCCCGCCCCGGCTGGTCCAGAGGCTGATCGGCCTGCCCTTCCCCAGGACGCCCGTTCTTCAGGCCGCGGCTGCCAGCGCCGCACGCACCGCCGTCAGCGCGTCGGCGGCCTTCGCGCCATCGGGGCCGCCGCCCTGCGCCATGTCGGGCCGTCCGCCGCCGCCCTGCCCGCCGACCGCGGCGACCGCGAGCTTGACCAGATCGACCGCGCTCACTCGGTCCTTCAGGTCGTCGGTCACGCCGATCGCCACCGTCGCGCGGCCGTCGTTGATCGCCACCAGCGCGGCGACGCCGGAGCCGATCCGCGCCTTCGCCTCGTCCACCGCGCCGCGCAGTCCCTTGGCCTCGAACCCGTCGAGCAACTGGCCGACGAAAGCGACGCCGCCGATCGTCTCCGGTCCCGCCGCCTCGCCCTGAGTGCCACCGACACCTGTCATATTTCCAAGGGCCAGCGCCTTCTTCGCCTCGGCGAGCTCGCGCTCAAGTCGGCGCTTCTCCTCCAGCAGCGAGACGACGCGCCCCGGCACCTCGTCGGGTGTGGTCTTGAGCGCGGCGGCGGCATCGCGCAATTTCTCGTCGCGCGCGGCCATGTATCGGCGTGCGGCCTCGCCGGTCAGCGCCTCGATACGCCGCACGCCGGAGCTCACCGCGCCCTCGCCGACGATCTTGAGCAGCCCGATCTCGCCCAGCGCGTTCACATGGGTGCCACCGCACAGTTCGACCGACCAACTCTTGCCGTCGTCCTCGGTGCCCATCGACACGACACGCACCTCGTCGCCGTACTTCTCGCCGAACAACGCCATCGCGCCCATCGCGATCGCGTCGTCGGGGGTCATCAAACGGGTTACGACACTGGTGTTGGCGCGCACCTGCGCGTTCACCACCGCCTCGACATCGGCGAGTTCGGCCGACGACATCGCGCTGTTGTGCGACACGTCGAAACGCAACCGCTCGGGCGCGACCAGCGAGCCCTTCTGCGCCACGTGCGTGCCCAGCCGCTGGCGCAAAGCCTCGTGCAGCAAGTGCGTCGCCGAATGGTTGGCGCGAATCTGCGCGCGGCGCTCGCGGTCGATCGCGAGGCGGATCGTGTCGCCGACGTTCAGCGTCCCGCTGTCGATCGTCGCGACATGGCCGTGCAGCTTGCCCAGATGCTTATGCGTGTCGGTAACGGTCGCTACCACCGTGTCGCCCGCGATCGAACCTGCATCGCCGACCTGCCCACCGCTTTCGGCATAGAAGGGCGTCTGGTTGACGATGATCTCCACCGTGTCGCCGGCATTGGCCGCATCCACTCGCGCGCCGTCGCGGACGATCGCCAGCACCTGGCCCTCGCCGGTATCGCCGGCATAGCCGGTGAACTCGGTCGCGCCGTCCTCGGCGATGTCGAACCACACATCGTCCGACGCCTTTGCCCCCGATCCCTTCCACGCCGCGCGCGCGGCCGCCTTCTGCTCCGCCATCGCCGCATCGAAGCCGGCGCGGTCGACCGCGATCCCCTGCGGCCGCAACGCGTCCTCGGTCAGGTCGTAGGGGAAGCCGAAGGTGTCGTAGAGCTTGAACGCAGTCGCGCCGGGCAGGGTGCTCCCCTCCCCCATTTCGCCGGTCGCCTCGTCGAGCAGGCGCAGGCCGTTCGCCAGCGTGCGGCGGAACCGCGTCTCCTCCTGCAACAGCGTCGCCTCGATCAGCGGCTGCGCGCGGACCAGCTCGGGGAAGGCGCCCCCCATCTCCGCCACCAGCGCCGGCACCAGCCGGTGCATCAACGGCTCCTTCGCGCCCAGCAGGTGCGCATGGCGCATCGCGCGGCGCATGATCCGGCGCAGCACATAACCGCGCCCTTCATTCGCGGGCAGCACGCCGTCCGCGACCAGGAAGCCCGCCGAGCGCAGGTGATCGGCGATCACGCGGTGGCTCGCCTGGTTGGCGCCGGTCGTCGCGGTGTGGGTCAGCGCCCCGCTCTCCGCGATCAGCGCCTTGAACAGGTCGATGTCGTAATTGTCGTGGACACCCTGCAGCACCGCCGCGACCCGCTCCAGCCCCATGCCGGTGTCGATCGACTGTTTGGGCAGGTCACCGATGATCTGGTCGGCCTCCTGCATGTACTGCATGAACACCAGGTTCCAGATTTCGACGAAGCGATCGCCGTCCTCTTCCGGTGATCCCGGAGGACCGCCCCGGATGTGATCGCCGTGATCGTAGAAGATCTCGCTGCACGGCCCGCACGGCCCGTCGCTGCCCATCGCCCAGAAATTGTCCTTGGTCGGGATGCGGATGATCCGTTCCTCGGGCAGGCCGGCGATCTTCCTCCACAGGTCGAACGCTTGGTCGTCGGTGTGATAGACCGTCGCCGTCAGCCTGTCCGCCGGCAGGCCCCATTCCTTCGTCAGCAGCGTCCAGGCGTGGAGGATCGCCTGTTCCTTGAAATAGTCGCCGAAGCTGAAATTCCCCAGCATTTCGAAGAAGGTGTGGTGCCGCGCCGTATAGCCGACATTGTCCAGGTCGTTGTGCTTGCCGCCCGCACGGACGCACTTCTGCGACGAGGTCGCGGTCGAGTAACCCCGCGTCTCCAGCCCGGTGAACACGTTCTTGAACGGCACCATCCCCGCGTTGACGAACATCAGCGTCGGGTCGTTCTGGGGAACGAGCGGGGCCGACGGCACGATCTGGTGCCCGGCCTTGCCGAAATAGTCGAGGAACGAGCGGCGGATGTCGTTGGTCGAGGTCATGCGCCGCGACTTAGGCGAGGGCGTGCCCGCGCTCAAGCGCTCTCCCGGAGCGTCCTACAGATAGTCGGCCAGCTTCAGCACGACGCGGCGGGTGCCGACGTCGAACGCCACCTCGCTGCCGGCCGGGCCGCCGAGCTTCCTGGTGAGGTCGTCCCACCCCGCCCCGGTCACCCGATCACCGATCTTGAGGCCCGCCGCAGCGGCCGGGCTGCCGGTGCCGACGTCGGCGATGGTGATCGCATCGCCCTTGCGATCGAGCCATAGGCCCGACATCGGATAGCGATCGGGCCGCGCGGCGCGTCCGTTCGGCGCGATCCACAATGTCCGCGACTTGACCTGCGTCGTCAGGTGCAGGCGTTCGAGCACGCGCAATCCCAGGAAACCATCGCCGTCATGGCTGGGCGTGCCGGGCGCGGACAGGCCGACCAGCGGGCGGTGTAGCGTCATCGGGCCGAGTTTCAGCGTATCCACCCGCACGATCCGGCGCGGCACGGCGCCCCGCCCGATCCCGCGTGCCTCGCTGGGCACATAGGGACGGTCGGCGCTCCACAGCCCGCTTCGGGCCGAGGCCCGCCCCTCCAGCATGATGTGGCCGGGCGCCCCGGTATCGACCAGGAACTCGCCGCTGAAACCGCCGATCGTCGCGTCCGCCAGAATGCGGTCGCCGCGCACGGGATCGCCCGAGAAGCGCGACTTGAGCTGCCTCAGCCCGGCGAAATCGGGTCGCCCGTCCGGATAGGCGCGCCATTCGCCCTTCGCGAAATCGAGGTCGCTGTCATAGGTGGTGAACAGCCCCGCAGAAAGCGCGCCTACCGCATCGGTGCCCAGCCGCGCCTGCGTGCCGGCGAACAGCATCGCCGGGATGCGCAGCCCGCTGGCGAAGGTCAATTCTCCGCCATCATAATAGGGGAACTCGCTGACTCCGCCGACGCCGCGCAGGTTGGATCTCGCGATCTCCTTCAATTGCAGCTGCCGCGCCAGATCGTTGTTGATGAGGCTGACGTTGGCGCCGGTATCGATCACGAAAAGACGGGGTTCCCCCTTGCCGATCCGCGCTGCGATCCAGGCCCGGTCGCCGTCGAGCGTGATCGAATTGACGAGCACCCTGCCCTGCGCGCCCGCGTCCCTCGGCAAAAGCGCGACCGCGCCAGCGGCCCCAATCAGCGCGCGTCGGTCGATCATCTTCACATCCCCGGATAACGGTCGAACTTCGGCAGGTCCGCGACCGTCGCCAGCCACTTGGGCGCGTCGGCCATCTGGATGCACGCCGATGGCGCCAGCGCGTCGGGATCGTCGAAGGTCGCCGCCTGAATATCGACCATGCCGGGGAACAGGCTCTCCGAATAGAAGAACAGACCCGTCCCGCACGTCCCGCAGAACTGCCGGTCGACGTCGCCGGACGAGTTGTAACGGGTCGGCGATCCCTTGATCGTTACCTTGGCCTGCGGGAACAGCGCCCAGCCGACCGCCGGCGCACCGGCCGAACGGCGGCAGTCGGTGCAGTGGCACAGCGCATTGTGCTGCGGCTGCCCTTCGGCCTCGTATCGTACCGCGCCGCAATGGCATCCACCCGTGATCGTCATCTCGCCCTCTCCCGTTCAACCCTGAAGCTGCGCCGCCATCGCCGGGATCAGCGCGGTCAGCCCTTTCAGCGGGCGCGCCATCACCTTGAACTCGACGATCCGCCCGTCCTCGCCCCAGCGGATGATATCGACGCCGTTCACCGCCATTCCGTCGACCATCGTCTCAAACTCGAGGATCGCCGATCGCTCGCCGCGCCATTCGCCGGTGTAGCGGAAATCCGGTCCCGCCAGCACCGCCATCGCGGCGGACAGATATTTGATCGTGATCGCCTTGCCAGTCTGCGGCGTGTGCACAGCCGGCGACAGCATCACGCACTCCTCCGCGATCAGGTCGTCGAGCAGCGCGGGGTCGCGCGCCTGCGCGGCCAGGTGCCAGCGTGCGATCGTGTCCATCCGCTCCTCCGTCGCGCGGCTTGCCTCGCCGCCCAGCGTTCCCTACCTGTTCGCCGATGACCGCGCCAGCCCAAACCGACGATCCGCCCTATCTTCGCGGCCTCAACGCGCCGCAGCGGGAGGCGGTGCTGACGACCGAAGGCCCGGTGCTGGTGCTGGCTGGAGCGGGCACCGGCAAGACTGCGGCGCTCACCGCGCGGCTCGCGCATCTGCTCCACACGCGCAAGGCGTACCCGTCCGAGATCCTGTCGGTCACCTTCACCAACAAGGCCGCGCGCGAGATGCGCGAGCGCGTCGCTCGCCTCGTTGGCGACATGGTGGAGGGGATGCCCTGGCTCGGCACCTTCCATGCAATCGGCGCGAAGATGCTGCGTCGCCATGCCGAGCTGGTCGGGCTGAAATCGAACTTCACCATCCTCGACACCGACGACCAGCTGCGCCTGCTGAAAACCCTGATCGCCGACGCCGGGATCGACGAGAAGCGCTTCCCCGCGCGAAGCCTGGGCGGCTTCATCGATTCGTGGAAGAACAAGGGGCTGATCCCAGCGCGGCTCGATGCCGGCGAAAGCGAGCTCTACGCCAATGGCAAGGGACAACAGCTGTATCAGGCCTATCAGGATCGGCTGAAGCAGCTCAACGCCTGCGATTTCGGCGACCTGCTGCTCCACACGCTGGTGATCCTGAAGACGCACCGCGACGTGCTGGAACACTATCAGAACCGCTTTCGCTACATCATGGTCGATGAGTATCAGGACACCAACAGCGTCCAGTATCTGTGGCTGCGGTTGCTGGCGCAGGAACGCCGCAACATCGCCTGTGTCGGCGACGACGACCAGTCGATCTATTCGTGGCGTGGCGCACAGGTGGAAAACATCCTGAAGTTCGAGCGCGACTTTCCCGGCGCGAAAGTGATTCGCCTCGAACAGAATTACCGCTCCACCCCGCACATCCTCGGCGCCGCGTCGGGCGTGATCGCCAACAACGGCGGCCGCCTGGGCAAGACCTTGTGGACCGAACTCGACGGTGGCGAGAAGGTGAAGGTGATCGGCGTCTGGGACGGACCGGAGGAGGCGCGCCGCGTCGGGCAAGAGATCGAGTCCTGCCAGATCGCAGGGAAAAGCCTCGACGACATCGCCATCCTCGTCCGCGCCCAGCACCAGACTCGTGAGTTCGAGGACCGCTTCATCGCGATCGGGCTCAACTACCGCATCGTCGGCGGCTTCCGCTTCTATGAACGCGCCGAAATCCGCGACGCGCTCGCCTATCTGCGCGTCGTCGCCCAGCCGGCCGACGACCTCGCGTTCGAACGCATCGTCAACGTGCCCAAGCGTGGCCTGGGCGACAAGGCGGTGGCGAAGCTCCATCAGCTTTCGCGCGCACTCGGCGTGCCGCTATCCGAAGCCGCCGCCCGCATCCTCGACACCGATGAGCTGACCGGCGCGGCCCGCAAGTCGCTCGGCCGCCTCGTCGCCGATTTCGCCAGCTGGCGCATCAAGGCAGAGGACCTGCCTCACGCCGAACTCGCCCGGCAATTGCTCGACGACAGCGGCTATACCGCGATGCTCCAGGCTGATCGCTCGGCCGAGGCCGCCGGGCGTCTCGAAAATCTCACCGAACTCGTCCGCGCGATGGAGGAATATGACAGCCTCGGCGCGTTCCTCGAACATGTCAGCCTCGTGATGGAGAACGAAGGCGGCGCGCGCGGGCCGCAGGTGACGATCATGACGATCCATGCCGCCAAGGGCCTGGAATTCGATACCGTGTTCCTCGCCGGGTGGGAGGA
This sequence comes from Sphingomonas sp., assembly GCF_035910975.1. GTDB lineage: Bacteria > Pseudomonadota > Alphaproteobacteria > Sphingomonadales > Sphingomonadaceae > Sphingomonas. The sequence goes on along the minus strand of NZ_JAMHWM010000029.1, from coordinate 311,923 downwards.
AGGGCTGTTCCCCTCGCAGCGGTCGCTCGACGAGGGAGGTCTCGCGAGCCTGGAGGAGGAGCGCCGCCTCGCCTATGTCGCGATCACCCGTGCCCGCCGCCGCGCGGTGATCCTCCACGCCGCCAACCGCCGCATCTATGGCCAGTGGAATTCGAGCATCCCGTCGCGCTTCGTCGGGGAGTTGCCGAAGGCGCATATCGAGGAGGAGACGACGATGTCCGGCGGCGCCTCGCTATGGCAGGCCAATTGGAGCGAGCGGGCCGATCCCTTCGCCAACGTCGCGCGCGGCACCGGGCGCGGCCCCGGCTGGCAACGCGCCGCGGGCGTCAACGCCGCAGTCGACGTCAAGAACCCCGGCGGCGGCTACACCAGCCGCACCTTCAGCCGCGAACCCGCCCGCGTGAAGGAAGCCACCCGCAGCGCCGTCAGCATGGGCAACAAGGGCCGCGATGACCTGTCGCTGGGCCAGCGCGTGTTCCACCAGAAGTTCGGCTACGGCGAAATCGTCGAGATCGAGGGCAACAAGCTGGAGATCGAATTCGAGACGGCGGGCCGCAAGCGCGTGATGGATTCGTTCGTGGCGGCGGGGTGAACGCCTACACCGGCCGGTCGATGGAATCCGGCGGCGTGCTGAACCATTTCGGCCCGCTCGCCGTCATGTGGAAGCAATCCTCCAGCCGCACGCCGAATTTACCGGGCAGGTAGAGACCGGGCTCGTTTGAAAAGCACATGCCGGGTGCGAGGCGGGTGCTCTCGCCGTGCACGAGGTTGACCGGTTCGTGCCCGTCCATGCCGATGCCGTGACCGGTGCGGTGCGACAGGCCTGGCAGGCGATAGCGCGGGCCATAGCCCTTCGCCTCGTAGCTCGCACGGACCGCGTCATCGACGCTGCCCGCCGGCGCGCCAAGCCGGGCGGCGGCGAAGGCGGTCGCCTGTCCGGCGCGGACGTCGTCCCATACCCGGCGCACCTCGGCCAAGGGCGTACCGACCACGAAGGTGCGCGACACATCGGCCTGATACCCCTGCACCGTGCAGCCGCAGTCCATCAGCACGACAGATCCGGCCTTCACCACCTGCGGCTTGCGGGTGCCATGGGGCAGCGCCGACGCCTCGTCGACCAGCGCCATCGAGAATTCCGGGCTCCCGCCCAGCGCCCGCGTCACCGCGCTCATCATCGCGCCGATCTCGGCGCCGGTCATGCCCACCTCGACGCGCGGCACGGTGAAGCGATAGGCGGCGATCGTCACGTCTGTCGCCGCCTGCATCAGCGCGATCTCGGTCGACGTTTTCACCATCCGGCATCCGCGCACCACAGGGTTGGCCGACACCAGCTTCACGGCCGGCATGACGCGCCGCAGCCCGTCGACCGCGAAGAAGCGCACCGTTTCCTCGATACCGATCGGGCGCGTCGCCAACCGGCGCTCCTTCAGGAAGCCCGCGACCAGCTTCAGCGGGTCCTCATCCTCCTGCCAAACCCGCACATCGGCTTCGATGCCCAGTGATTCGCGGACGGAGGGTTCCTCGAAGAACGGGGTGACGACCAGCGCCGGTCCCTCGATCGGCAGCACCGCGGCGGTCAGCCGTTCGCTGCGGCTCCAGCGTACCCCGGTGAAGTAGATCAGGCTCGATCCCGGCTCGATCAGCACCGCGCCGATGCCGTTCGCGCGCATCAGCGCCTGCGCACGGGCCACCCTTGCGGCGCGTTCGGCGGCGGCGATCGGCGCGACGCCGACGGTGATGTTGCGCAGCGACGAAAGGTCCGTCTCAGCCGCGCGAAGCAACCCCGGCCGCAGCAGCATAGGCCCTGCGGTTATGGCTCCCAACATCATGCGACGGTTGACGATCATGCCCGAAACGATACGGCGCTTGACCACGCGCCCGCAATCCCCTTCCCTTGCGCGCTGACCTTTCCGATGGAGCCCGCATGGCCAAGCGTCTGACTTACTGGATCATCGCCGCGCTGGTGCTCGGTATCATCACCGGCCTGGCGCTGAACGCGATCTATGACGATGGCGGTGGCGCGGGAACCGAGACCCTGAAGACGGTGTCCTATTATCTGTCGGTCGTGACGACGGTGTTCCTGCGGCTCATCAAGATGATTATCGCGCCGCTGGTGTTTTCCACACTGGTGGTCGGCATCGCGCACATGGGCGACACCGCCGCACTGGGGCGCGTGGGGCTGCGATCGATCCTGTGGTTCATCGGCGCCAGCCTGATCTCGCTCACGCTCGGCCTGATCCTGGTCAACATCTTCCAGCCGGGCGTCGGGCTCAACATCCCGATCCCGCCGGCCGACGCGGCCAGCGGGGTCGATCGCGCTGCGTTCGATTTCAAGACCTTCGTCAGCCACATCTTCCCCGCCTCCGGCGTCGAGGCGATGGCGAAAAACGAGATCCTGCAGATCGTCGTGTTCTCGATCTTCATCGGCGTGGCGATCACCGCGGTGGGCGAGAAGGCCGCGCCGCTGGTGCGCGGTATCGAAGCGCTGGTGCAGGTGATGCTGACCGTCACCAACTACGTCATGCGCTTCGCCCCGTTCGCGGTGTTCGCGGCTGTTGCGGCGACCCTGGCGGAGCGCGGACCCCAGATCCTGGGAAGCCTCGGCTATTTCATGCTGACCTTCTACATCGGTCTCGGCATCCTGTGGGCGGTGCTGATCGGCATCGCCTTCCTGATCGTCGGCAGCCGCACGGGCCTGCTGGTCCGCTACATCCGCGATCCGCTGCTGCTCGCATTCACCACCGCGTCGTCGGAAGCCGCCTATCCGCGCACGCTGGAGGCACTCGACAAGTTCGGCGTGCCGCCGCGCATCGCCAGCTTCGTCCTGCCGCTCGGCTATTCGTTCAACCTCGACGGGTCGATGATGTACATGACCTTCGCGACGATGTTCATCGCGCAGGCTTACGGCATCGACATGACGGTCGGCCACATGATCACCATGCTGCTGATCCTGATGATCACGTCGAAGGGGATCGCCGGCGTACCGCGTGCCAGCCTGGTGGTGATCGCCGGCACCCTCGCCTTCTTCGACATTCCGGAGGCGGGGCTGCTGCTGATCCTGGCGATCGACCATTTCCTCGACATGGGCCGCTCGGCGACCAACGTCGTCGGCAACGCGGTGGCGGCGACGGTCATTGCCAAGTGGGAGGGCGGCCGGCTCGACCCTGTCGAATCGCCGGAGATCAATGTGCCGAAAGCCCCGTCCGGCGACGGCCCCGCCGACCCGGTCGACAGCTTCCAGAAGATCGGCGAGTCCTGACGCCGGCCGCGCGTCAGGCGTAGGCGTAGGGGCCGCCGACCTCCAGCGCCTTGCGATACGCCGGGCGCGCGTGGACCTTGTCGAGCCAGGCGATCGTCGCCGGACGGCTGGGACCCAGCCCCGCGCGGCTGCGGGCAGCCTCCAGCGGGAAGCTCATCATCACGTCGGCGGCGGTCATCTCGTCCCCGGCGAACCACGGCCGGCCCGCCAGTTCGCGCTCGATCCAGTCGAGGTGAACATCGACCATCGGCTTGATGCGCTTGGCGGCGCGCTTGCCCAGGAAGGGAATCCGCCCGAGCACGAGCAGCACGAGCAAGGGCGGCATCAGCGACCCTTCCGCATAATGGAGGAAGTGCCGGTAGCGCAGCATGATGTCGCGATGCGCCGAAGGACCCAGGCGCCCATCGGCCTTCTCGACCAGATATTCGACGATTGCCCCCGTCTCGGCGATCACCCGCCCCTCGTCCTCGATCACCGGCGACTTGCCGAGCGGATGGACGGCGCGCAGTTCCCGTGGCGCGAGCATCGTCGCCGGGTTCCGCTCGTACCGCTTCACCTCATAGGGAAGGCCAAGTTCCTCGAGCAGCCATAGAACCCGCTGAGACCGTGAATTCTCCAGATGATGGACGATAATCGTCATGTGCACGCTCTCCTGGCCTTATCTGGTCCATCCCCGTGACCGCGCACCCCGCAGCGTGTGAAACGGACGGGCTTGCTCCGGCATCATGCCGGCATCGGCGTCGCGCCTCCAGCGGATGGCCGCCCGGCCTTGCTGAACGCCAGCCGCCGCCCCGCGATGATCGAGCGCCATGCCCATTCGACCGGGGCGATACGATAGCGTCCGACGTACCAGTTGGCACCCCACAGCAACAGCGCGTTGATCGCTGCCGCGGTCAGCATCCACGCCATCCACCCCTGTTTGCCGTAAAGGCCGAAACCGAACGGGGGATAGATAATCCACAGGCAGATGATCGTCTGGAGGATGTACAGCGTCAACGCGGTACGCCCGGCGGCTTCGAAAGGCTTCAGCAGGCGCAGACCCGCGGTGGTCCGCAGCAGCAGATGGACGACGGCGATATGGCCGAGCGTCACCGCAAGCCTTGCGAATTCCATCGTCGCCCAGGTGATCGACGGGCCGTCATGGCCGGCGATCTCCTCCAGCGCACCGACCGACCGTGTGCCGAGCCCGAAGGCGTAGCAGCCGAGCATCAGCCACAGGTAGAACCGCGTCGATCGCGCGCCCTGGATCACACCCCATTTGAACAGTGCGGCACCAACCAGCATCGTCGCCGCTGCTTCCCAGATCCACAATGGTTCCAGGAACAGGCTCTCGAGCCACAGAAACATTTCCCACTGCATCGCCGCCCAGCTCGAGAAGCCGGCGGTGGCGCCGCGCGCCTTGTCCTCCGCAGTCATGCGAGCGGCGTAATCGGCATCGTCCCCGGCCTGCGCCGCGTTGCTCTCGGCAAACTCGGCGAGCGTCTTGCGATCAGCCGCCGTGACGGTACCGCCGGCCTGCTGCTTCGCCTCGATCGCGGCAACCTGGGCGTGCGTCTGGGTCGCGGTGACATAGCCGATCCCGCCACCGACTAACTGGAGAATGGCCGCCGTCAGGCCCAGTCCCAGCAACAGCTTCGGTCCGCATCGACGAAACAGGAACGCGATCATTGCCGCGATGCCATAGGTGTGCAGGATGTCGCCCGGCCACAGCAGGATGAAGACGTGGACAATACCGAACAGGAACAGCACGAAATTGCGCCAGTAGTAGCTTTTCATCACCGTCCACGGCCCGAACAGCCAGCGGACCACGCGCCTTGCCCGCGTCGCCTCGCCTAAAGCCTCGACGCCTTTGGCGGCGCGGTCGGTGAGGATGACCATTCCGACGCCGAACAGCATTTCCAGCATGCAGCGCGCCGTGCCGTCAGCCAGCGTGTTGCGCAGGAAGAACGCGACCTCGTCCGCGCGGCTGTGGCCGTAGCGCCAGATATCCTCCCACCCTATCAGGATGGCGCCGCCCATCGCGTTGATGTTCATGAACAGGATGCCCAGGATCGCGATCCCGCGCAGGATATCGAGGCTGGCGACGCGCGGCGCGCCATCGGGTTCGGTCGCGGTCGTCATGACGGTGGCGGCGTCGGACATCGGCGGGTTCCCCCCGGAGTATGCGCCGACGCTAACACGGCCTTGGCGTCGCGCAACGAAAAAGGCCGCCCCTGACGGGACGGCCTCTCGATCGTTTCGAAACGGTGGTCCGAAGGCTTATTCGGCCGCGGTCTTCGTCTCGCGGGTGTCGCGGCGCTCGGCGATACGTGCCGACTTGCCGGTACGACCGCGCAGATAATAGAGCTTGGCGCGACGCACCGCGCCCTTGCGGACGACGGTGATCGAATCGATGTTCGGCGAATAGAGCGGGAAGACGCGCTCGACGCCCTCGCCGAACGAAATCTTGCGGACGGTGAAGTTCGAGCCCATGCCCTTGCTGGCGCGGGCGATGCAGACGCCTTCATAGGCCTGGACGCGGGTGCGCTCGCCCTCGACCACCTTCACGCCGACGCGGACGGTGTCGCCCGGACGGAATTCGGGGATCTTCTTGGCTTCGTTGAACTTGGCGATCTGCTCGGCTTCGAGCGTCTGGATGATGTTCACGTCTTGTCGTCCTCTGACGGTTGCCGCGCGCCAGAGGGAGGTCGGGCCCGAGCGCCGATATGGCGCTCCCAAAGGTCCGGCCTCCTTAGCCGTGTATCGGTCTCGGCCCGCGTCTTGCGCCAGGCCGCCACCGCCGCATGATTCCCCGATCGCAGCACTTCGGGAATCGTGCGCCCCTCCCATTCCACCGGTCGGGTATAATGCGGATATTCGAGGAGGCCGCTTTCGAAGCTCTCGTCATCCCCACTTGAAGCGGCGCCCATTACGCCGGGAAGCAGCCGAATGCAAGCGTCGAGCAGGACGAACGCGCCCATCTCTCCACCCGACAGGATATAGTCGCCGATCGAGACCGGTTCGACGTTGCGCCCCTCGAATATCCGCTCGTCGAAGCCCTCGAACCTGCCGCACATTATCGCGACGCCGGGGCCGGCGGCGAGTTCGCGAACGCGCGCCTGCGCCAACGGGCGGCCGCGCGGGCTCATTGCCAGCACCGGCACGTCATCCGACACGCTGTCGATCGCCGCCGCGAGCACATCCGCGCGCAGCACCATCCCCGCCCCGCCGCCCGCCGGCGTATCATCGACCGTGCGATGCCGGTCGACCGCGAAATCGCGGATCTGCGTTGTCGCGAGCGACCATTTCCCCTCACGCAGAGCTCGCCCGGCCAGCGACACGCCGAGCGGACCGGGAAACATTTCGGGATAGAGCGTCAGGATGGTCGCTGCGAAGGTCATGCGGTCAATCCGGCGACCCGAAGTTCAGCACCTGCAGGCTCAGCGTCGGCGTCGGCGCGCGCTGGACGCGGCCAAGGATGCGGCCCTTCTCGCACGTCCATTCGAAGGTGCCTTCCATCGCAGAGATCGGGCGGATCGCTTCGGACATGGCGCAGGCGCCTACCTTGGCCGTCAGGTCGGTCAGTTCGGCCTTTCGTCGCGCAAGATCGCGGTCCAGCGCGACGTTGACCGCGAGCGGGGCCTTCGCCGGATCGCCTGTCGTCCACGCCGCTTTCGCCGCATCATAAGCGGCCGCAAGGCCTGTAGAGACCGGCAGCGACCGCCTGGACGCAAGGCCCGCCTCCTTGAGGGCAAGCAAGGCCCGTAGAGCAGGTTGCGCCGGCCCCGCATAGGTGCGGCTGGCAAAGGCGAACACCCCCACCCCTGCGTCGGGCAGCAGCATCACGGTCGATCCATAACCGGGATAGCCGCCGCCGTGCGTGACGATCCGGCCCACATCGCAATCATCAAGCACCCGCCAGCCCATGCCATAGCCATTGGCCTGTCGGCAGGGCGCCCCGACCGCGGCGGATCGCATCGTTCCCACCGCGAATCCCGCGCCCTCGACGATCTCGCGCACGGTCGCCCGCTTGACCGGGCCCGTATCCGAGCCGTCGCGTGCCGGCCAGGCGGACAGCAGGAACGACAACCAGCGCGCATAATCGTTCGCCGTCGTCTCCATGCCGCCCATCGCGCCGAACGCGCCGTCGGCCATCTCGGGTTCGCGCACCCAGCCGCCATCCTGCCAGCGATAGCCGAGTGCCCGCTGCGCCTGCGGCGACGCCATCACGTCATAGCCCGTCGCGGTCATCCCCAGCGGCGCGAAGATCTCGTGCGCGATGTAGCGCTGGTATGACACGCCCGAGACGTTCGACACGATCCGCCCCAGCGCGGCATAGCCCAGGTTCGAATATTCCATCGTCACGCCCGGCGCGTTGGCGAACGGCACGCCGTCGCGCAGCATCCGCGTGAAATCGGCCTCGCTGATCGCCTGCTGGCGGTCGCCCCACGGATTGTCCTCGACGAAGCCGGCGTTGTGATGGATCAGGTCACGCACCGTGATCTTCGGGCTGTCGGTGGTCGGATATTTCCAGCCGCGCAGTTCGGGGAGATAGGTTTCCGCTGCCGCATCGAGCGACAGCTTGCCGGCATCACGCAGCTTCAGGATGGCAAGCGCCGTAAAGGCCTTGGACATGGAGGCGATGCGGAACCGGCTGTCGGCGGTCACTTCGCGCTTCCCCACCTGGTCCTGCGTGCCGAAGCCCTTCACATGCTCCAGCCGACCGTCGCGGACGATGCCATAGACTAGGCCCGGTACGTGATTGTCCCGCATCCACGCTTCGAACATGGTGTCGAGCGCGGGCGCCAGCGTCGCCACATCGGCCACCGTGACCGGCGCTGGCGCGGTCTGCGCGTGGAGCGGAAACGGGGCGACCGACGCCGCCAACAGAGCCAAAGCCATCCGCCTCATCACCGCGCCTCCTCTTCATGCTGCACGGGCGATACCGCTGCCCCGCCGCGGCGCCAAGCGGAACCGCCGCGCCGTTCGTGCCCTGAACGTAACGACAGGGACGATCGCGTTATCATCGGCGCGGCCCAGCGTCGCCGCGCGACGACGGTGCGCAACCACCTGACGGAGCGGGCGCAGATCAGGCTGTGAACGGTGTTCGTGGATAAGGCGCCATATCTTCGGGCTGGGTCCAATATCCCTGGTCGATGACCTGGGCGATATGCCCGACTGTCAAACGCGGATAGGCGACCTCGCCCGGACGCGCGAGAATGCTCTCTCCGCTCGGCCGGACAAACACGCGGGCGATCAACCAGAACGGGAGAAGGGCAACCGCGCATCCCCGAAACGAGGCTCTCTGATCGGAAAAGGACAACCAAGGGATGTCGCGAATGACCTCGCCAAACTCGTCGTGCAGCACGCCGACGAAATCATCCACGTCGATGCCGTCGATATAGGCATCCTGCGCCATCGCGGTGTCACGGGTGATTTCCGCGACCGGAAGGCAACCAAACTCGCCCATCGCCTGGGCCACGCGAGCCTCAGTCCCGGAAAGGTCGTCCCGAATCATCCATGCCAGCCGTCGGCCACCGTCAGCGTGCCGTCGCCCCAGCGCGGCACCGCCTGTTCGGTCATCGGGACCATGAACCGGTTGCCGTCGAGCCGTTCGATCTCGATCACGTCGCTGGCGCCGAAATTATCGACCGACACGACGGTTCCGATCGGCGTGCCGTCCTCTGCCTGAGCGGTGAGGCCGAGCAGGTCCGCGTGATAATATTCGCCCTCGCCCAGCGGTGGCAGCGCATCGCGCGACACCGTCAGTTCGGTGCCGCGCAGGGCTTCGGCGGCGGTACGGTCAGCCACCTCCGCAAAGCGCGCGATCGCGCCTTGCGGGGTAATGCGGACCGTCTTCGCGGTGAGCGTGCCGCCATTGAAGCTGCGGTGTGCCGACAGATCGTCGGCGAACAGCTTCAACCGTACCTCGCCCGCCACGCCATGCGCGCCGGTTACGACGGCCAGCGTGACGGGACGATCGGTCATCAGGCCTTGGCTTCTTCCTCGGCGCCCTCGGCCGGGGCGATCGCCGACTCGCCCTCGCTGGTGGCGTCAACGGTCGTTTCCTCGACCGCCTCGGCAGCGACTTCAACGGCTTCGGCCTGGTTCTCGGCGACCTCTTCGGCGGCGACTTCAGGCTCCGGCGCCGGCGCCGGAGCGGCAGCGGCCTCGGCAGCGGCTTCCTCGGCGGCCTTCACCTTCTCGGCGCGCTCCTCGGCGCGTTCGGTGGCCTTTTCGCCGGGCTTGCCCTTGTTGGGGTTGCTGCGCGCCGCGCGCTCACGCACGCCGGCGGCGTCGAGGAAGCGGGCGACGCGATCGGTCGGCTGCGCGCCGACGCTCAGCCAATGCTTCGCGCGGTCGCCGTCGAGCACGACGCGCTTGTCGTCATCCTTGGCGAGCAGCGGGTTGTAGGTGCCGATCTTCTCGATGAACTTGCCGTCCCGCGACGACCGCGCGTCGGCGACGACGATGCGGTAATAGGGACGCTTCTTGCTGCCGCCGCGCGACAGGCGAATGCTGACTGCCATGATATTCTTCCTTCTCTGATCGTCACCCCGGCGAACACCGGGGTATCTTGCCAATAATTCCGCCCTTGCCGCCTGATGCCCCCGCGTTCACGGGAGCGACGGACAGGGGCATCACTTCTTCTTGATAAGGTTCTCGAAGCCGGGCGGCAGTTTCATGCCATCGGGTCCGCCGAGGCCCGGCAGACCGGCGGGCCCGTCGAGCTTGCCCATCATGTCGCCCATCTGCTGGCCGCCCAGGGCGTTGCCCAGGCCGCCCATGCCGCCCTTGCCCAGCATCGCCATCATGCCCTTGAGGCCGCCCATCTTCTTGATCCGCTTCATGGCGGTGGACATTTCGAGGTGCATCTTGAGCAGCTTGTTGACGTCCTGCACGGTCACGCCGCTGCCTTTCGCCACACGAATCTTGCGCTTGGCATTGATGAGTTCGGGCTTGGCCCGCTCCTTCGCCGTCATCGAGGTGATCATCGCGTCCATGCGCAGCAGGATCTTTTCGTCGACCGCGCCGGATGCCATCGCCGCCTGCGCCTTCTTCATGCCGGGGATCATGCCCGCCAGCGCGCCGATCCCGCCCATCCGGCGCATCTGGGCGAGTTGCGCGCGCAGATCGTTCATGTCGAACTGGCCCTTGGCGAGCTTCGCCGCCATCCGCTCGGCGTCTTCGGCCTCGATCGACTGCGCGGCCTTTTCGACCAGCGACACGACGTCGCCCATGCCCAGGATACGGCCGGCGACGCGGCCGGGATGGAACGGCTCGATCGCGTCGAGTTTCTCGCCCATGCCGGCGAACTTGATCGGCTTGCCGGTGACGGCGCGCATCGACAGCGCGGCACCACCGCGCGCATCGCCGTCCATGCGGGTCAGGATGACGCCGGTCAGCGGGACCTGTTCGGAAAAGCTGGTCGCGACATTGACCGCGTCCTGACCGGTCAACGAGTCGACGACGAGCAGGATTTCATTGGGGGTCGCGATGTCGGCAACCGCCTTCATCTCGTCCATCAGCGCCTGATCGACGTGCAGGCGGCCCGCGGTGTCCAGCATCAGCACGTCGAAGCCCTGCAGCTTCGCCGACTGGAGCGCGCGCCGAGCGATATCCACCGGTTGCTGACCCGTGACGATCGGCAGCGTCGCGACATCGGTCTGGGTGCCAAGTACCGCCAGCTGTTCCTGCGCGGCGGGGCGATTGACGTCGAGCGACGCCATCATCACCTTCTTGCGTTCGCGGCCCTTGAGCAGCTTGGCGAGCTTCGCCGTCGTCGTCGTCTTGCCCGAGCCCTGGAGGCCGACCAGCATGATGACCGCCGGCGCCGTCACGTCGATATCGAGACCGACATTGTCGGAGCCCAGCATCTCGACCAGCGCGTCATTGACGATCTTGACGACCTGCTGCCCCGGAGTGACCGAGCGCAGCACATTCTGGCCGACGGCCTTCTCGGTCACCTGCTCGACGAACTGGCGCGCAACGGGCAGCGCCACGTCGGCTTCGAGCAGTGCGACCCGCACCTCGCGCATCGCGGCGCGCACATCTGCTTCGGTGAGCGCGCCACGACCGCGCAGGCGGTCGAACACGCCTCCCAGACGGTCGCTCAGGCTCTCAAACACATGGCTTCTCCAACTCGCCCCGGGCACGTAACGCGAAAAACGCCGGCGGACGAAACCTCGTCGGCCGGCGTCGCTTCTCCGTCGATGCGGACGAAGCGGCAGATGCGTCACATACCCGAACGGGCACGATCGATGGGGTCCCTAATCGGGAAGGCCCGAAAAGGCAAGCCATCCACGCTTTAACGCGATCTACACCGGATCCACGCCAGTGTCTCCAGTCGGCGAGATCGGGTGGAACGGCGGATGATAAGCTCATTTGAGGAAAGACCGCGGCGGCGGTCGAGTAGCGACCTGGTGACCGGCGCGATCAGCATCTCCGCGATCCTTCTGTTCGTCGGCATCGGCAGCTCCGTGCTGGCGACGACGCTCAAGGCCTGGCTGCAGGGCGGCGATCCGGTCGACCAGCCGTTGATCGTCGCCCTTCTGCTCAACGTCGCGCTGATCCTGTTCGGCTGGCGACGGCACGAGGCGCTGGCGCGCGAAGTCGGTGAGCGCACGGCGGCCGAGGAACGGGCCCAGTTGCTCGCGGCACGCGATCCGCTGACCGGTTTCCTCAACCGCCGCAGCCTGGCCGAAGAAGGCGCTGCGATGGTCGCCCGTGCCGGCCAGCGCGGCAAGGCGATGGCGCTGCTGCTGCTCGATCTCGATCATTTCAAGACGGTCAACGACATGCACGGCCACGCCGTCGGCGACGCTCTGCTGCGCGTGGTGGCAACGGAGATCCAGGCGGCGATGCCGCCGGTGTCGGTCACCGCGCGGCTGGGCGGCGACGAGTTCGCCTGCGGTTTCCTGTTCGACGCACATAACACCGAGACGGTCGAGCGTATTGCCGACCGGCTGGTCAGCCGCATGGCGCAGCCGTTCGATGCCGACGGCATCCGCTGCCACATCTCGGCCTCGATCGGAATCGCGCGGTCGGACATTGACTGCCCTGGCATCGACACCCTCATGCGTTCGGCCGACATCGCGATGTATGCCGCCAAGAAATCGGGCAAGAACCGTCATGCCTGGTTCGACCAGTCGATGGAGCGCGAACTCCAGTCGCGTAACGAGATGGAAAGCGGCCTGCGTGCCGCCATCCCGCGGCAGGAGATCGTGCCCTATTTCGAACAGCAGGTCGAACTCGGCACCCGACGGCTGACGGGTTTCGAGGTGCTGGCCCGCTGGGAGCATCCCACGCGCGGCCTCGTCGGCCCCGATGCGTTCATCCCGATTGCCGAGGAAACCGGCATGATCGCGGACCTGTCGCTGTCGATCATGCGCCAGGCGTTCACCGCCGCGCGCGACTGGGATCCCGCCCTCGTCATCTCGATCAACATCTCGCCGTGGCAGCTGCGTGATGCCTGGCTGGCGCAGAAGATCATCAAGGTACTGACCGAAACCGGCTTCCCCGCCCAGCGCTGCGAGGTGGAGATCACCGAGACCGCGCTGTTCGACAACCTGGCGCTCGCGCAGTCGATCGTCGGCAGCCTGAAGAACCAGGGTGTGCGGCTGGCGCTCGACGATTTCGGTACCGGCTATTCGTCGCTCGCCCACCTGCGCGCGCTGCCGTTCGACCGGATCAAGATCGACAAGAGCTTCGTCACCTCGCTTACCGAAAGCGCCGATTCGGCCGCGATCGTCGGCGCGATCGCCAAGCTGGGCGAGAGCCTGAACCTGCCGGTTACCGCCGAAGGCGTCGAGGATGCCGATATCGAGGCGCGGCTGACGCGAATCGGAATCTCCAAGGGACAGGGTTGGCACTACGGCAAGCCGCTGTCCGTAGCGGGGGTCCGGCGGATGCTGGCCGAACGCCAGTTGCTGGTCGGCGCTCCGCCCGTCGATCAACCGGCCGAAGCGATCGTCACCAGCCTGCGCCGGGCTGGCTGAGATACTCGATTTCCTCCGGGGTGGAGGCGCGGCCCAGCGCCGTGTTGCGCCCCGGAAACCGCCCGAAACGTTCGAACACGTCGCGGTGATCGCGCGCAAATCTCGCGTTCACCTCCAGCCCCAGCGCCTCGAACTTGGCGACGCTCAGCGCCTGGGCGTCGGCGTGTTCGGCGTGCATCAGCGGCATTAACAGGAACACCGCGCGTTCCTGCGGCAGTTCGCCGTCCCATTGCCGGTCGATTGCGTCATGGGTCAGCGACAACGCCAGCGGATCGGCCTCGAACGCTCGGGCCTGACCGCGAAAGATGTTGCGGCTGAACTGGTCGAGCAGGATGATCGCGGCCAGGATCGTCTCCGGCTCGCCGCGCCACCCGAGCGCGTCGGCGTCTAACACGTCCTGCCGCATCGCGCCGAACCGTTCGGCGATCTCGCGATCCATCGCGTCATCCTTGGCGAACTGCTGTTCGGTGGTCAGCCCGAACCAGAAGTCGAGCACCTGCCGTGCTGCGTCATGGACTTCACCCGTTCCCGGACCTAGATGCTCGGTCATGCTCGCTCCCTTGGCGCCAGAGGTTATAACCCTCGGCTGCAGGCTCAACATCGCCGAAAGCGAAAATATCCGCAGCCTTCTCGGCGACCGTGATGTCGTCGTGGTGAACAGTTGCGCCGTGACGAACGAGGCCGTCAAGGCCACCCGCGCAGCGATCCGCCGCGCGCGCAAAAGGAGGCCCGGCGCCGAACTGGTCGTCACCGGCTGCGCGGCGACGATCGATGCCGCCGCGTTCGAAGGCATGGCCGAGGTGGACCGCGTCGTCGCCAATCCGTCCAAGTTGGTGCCGGACAGCTGGGGCGCCACCACACTCCCCTCCCCCGTCCGGTTCGACGGCCATGCCCGCGCGCTCGTCGAGGTGCAGAACGGCTGCGACCACCGCTGCACCTTCTGTGCGATCCCGTTCGGGCGCGGAAACAGCCGGTCGGTTCCGGCCGGCGCGGTGGTGGAGCGGATCGCAGGGCTGGTCGATGCCGGCCACAGGGAAGTGGTGCTGACCGGCGTCGATCTGACCAGCTACGGCCACGACCTGCCCGGCGCACCGACCCTGGGCCATCTTGTCGAGCGCATCCTGAAGCTGGTTCCCACCCTGCCCCGCCTGCGCCTGTCCTCGCTCGACGGGATCGAGATCGACGACCGGCTGTTCGACCTGCTGACCGGCGAGGCGCGGGTGATGCCGCACGTCCATCTCTCGCTCCAGGCCGGCGACGACCTGATCCTCAAGCGCATGAAGCGCCGGCACAGCCGCGCGCAATCGGTCGCGCTGGTCAATCGGCTGAAGGCGAAGCGGCCCGGCATCGCGATTGGCGCGGATATCATCGCCGGTTTCCCGACCGAGGATGAGGCGATGTTCGCCAACAGCTTCGCACTGATCGCCGATTGCGACATCGTCCACGCGCACATATTCCCCTATTCGCCCCGCAGCGGCACGCCCGCGTCGCGGATGCCGCAGGTTCCGCCGCCGGTGGTGAAGGACCGCGCAGCACGGTTGCGGGGGGCGGCGGAAGAGCACCGCGCGCGGTGGCTGGCGACGCTGGTCGGCACCGAACAGCGCGTGCTGGTCGAAGCGCCGGGCGACCGGGGACATGCGGAGAATTTCGCCGAAGTCGGACTGCCACCCGCACCGTTCGCCCTGAGCTCTTCGAAGGGCTGCGCTTCTTCCCCGCAGGACAAGGCCAAGGCTTCGATAAGCCCAGCCCGAGCGGGGGATGTGGTGTTGGCTACGATCGGCCATACCACCGGCCAGAAACTTATCGGACAGATTTCATGAGCACCACTCCAACCTGGCACCAGCGCCTGCTCGGCGGCTTCAAGCGGACGTCGGACCGGCTGACCGGCAACCTCGCCGGCCTGGGTGCGGCGCGGCTCGACGATGCGACGCTCGACGAGATCGAGGAAGCACTGATCGCGTCGGATCTTGGCCCCCAGACCGCCGGCCGCGTGCGCCAGCGCCTGTCGGAAGGCCAGTATGAGCGCAACATGGAAGAACTCGGCATCCGTGTGGTGGTGGCCGAGGAGATCGCCCGTGCGCTGGCGCCAGTCGCCAAGCCGCTGGAAGTGGACGCCTTCCCGCGCCCGCAGGTCATCCTCGTCATCGGCGTCAACGGCAGCGGCAAGACAACGACGATCGCCAAGCTCGCCAACCTGTTCCTTGAACAGGATTACGGCGTGATGCTGGCCGCCGGCGACACCTTCCGCGCCGCAGCGATCGGCCAGTTGCGCACCTGGGCCGAGCGGATCGGCGTTCCGATCGTGAGCGGCGCGGAAGGCGGCGACGCGGCCGGCATCGTGTACGAGGCGGTGAAACAGGCGACCGCGACCGGCATCGACGTTCTGATCGTCGACACCGCCGGCCGCCTCCAGAACAAGCGCGAGCTGATGGACGAGCTGGCCAAGATCCGCCGCGTCCTCGGGCGCCTGAACCCGGCGGCGCCGCACGATGTGGTGCTCGTGCTCGACGCGACGACGGGACAGAACGCACTCAGCCAGATCGAGGTGTTCAAGGAGGTGGCGGGCGTCACCGGCCTGGTGATGACCAAGCTCGACGGCACGGCGCGCGGCGGTGTGCTGGTCGCGGCGGCCGAGAGATACGGCCTGCCGATCCACGCGATCGGCGTCGGCGAGAAGATCGACGACCTGCGCCCGTTCGATGCCAACGAAGTCGGGCGGATGATCGCGGGGGTGGACGAGTTGCTGTGAATACCAGCGTTCGCCCCGAGCTGGTCGGGCACCCATCGAAGTCGCACTTCGACGGGACCCTGGCCGAAGGGCCGTTTTGCGATACACACGCTGACCGCTTGCCGCACGAAGGACGGTGCTTCGACAAGCTCATCACGAACGGGATTTGTTAGTGCCTGAAAAGCCCCCCTCCACCGGCCTTCGTCTCGCGATCGATGCGGGGCCGCTTGTCGTCTTCTTCGCGGTCAATCAGCTCGCCTCCGGTCCGCAGATCGCGAAGGCGCTGACCGCGACGGTCGCGTTCATGGTGGCGATCGCCGTGGCGATGATCGTGTCGCGGTGGAAGCTTGGCCGCGTTTCGCCGATGCTGTGGTTGTCGGGCGGGCTGGTGCTGGTGTTCGGGGCGCTGACCCTGTGGTTCCACGACACCACCTTCATCAAGGTCAAGCCGACGATCGTCTACGCGATGCTCGCGGCGGTGCTCGGCTTCGGCCTCGCGACCGGACGCCCCCTCCTCAAGCTGCTGCTGGAAAGCGCCTATCCCGGCCTGAGCGATCTGGGCTGGCGCAGGCTGACGATCAACTGGGCGATCTTCTTCGTGGTAATGGCTGTCGCGAACGAGGTCGCGTGGCGGATGATGTCCCCCGACGACGACCTGACCCGCTGGGCGGCGTTCAAGCTGTGGGCGGTGCTGCCCGCGACCTTCATCTTCGCGCTCGCCAACATCCCGATGCTGCTGAAGCACGGGCTGCTGCTCGAAGACAGGGAAACGCCGCCGATCCCGCCGGAGCAATAGGTGATTTGACGACACTCAAAGCGTAGGAGCGAAGACGAAAAACGGGGCCCGGACACCCGGACCCCGTCTGTCGGCGATCGTTCCGTCTTACTTGCTGGCGGCGCCGAAGCGCTGGCCGGCGACATCCCAGTCGACGACGTTCCACCACGCCTTCAGGTAATCGGGGCGAACGTTGCGATAGGTGATGTAATAGGCGTGCTCCCACACGTCGTTGCCAAGGATCGGCGTGCCCTTCACCTCGGCCACGTCCATCAACGGATTGTCCTGGTTGGGCGTCGAGGTGATCGCCAGTTCGCCGTCCTCGCCGACGATCAGCCACACCCAGCCCGAACCGAACTGGCCGACGCCGGCCGCGTTGAACTTTTCCTTCATCGCATCGACCGAACCCCATTTGGCCTCGATCGCGTCCTTCAGCGCGCCCGACGCCTCCTTCTTGTCGCCGGTCATCGACTGCCAGAAGAAATCATGGTTCCAGTAGCCGCCGCCGTTGTTGCGCAGGCCGGCGGGCTTGCCCTTCATGCTGGCCATGATCTCCTCGATCGACTTGCCGGCCAGGCCGGCGTCGGCATCGACGAACTCGTTCAGCTTGTCGGTATAGGCCTTGTGGTGCTTGGTGTGGTGGAGCGTCATCGTCTCCTTGTCGATCGTCGGCTCCAGCGCGTCATAGGCGTAGGGCAGCGGCGGAAGTTCGAAGGCCATCGGGACATCTCCATATCGGGTTCGCAGGCGGGAACGCTCGGGCGCGGCTAAGGCTCCCGGTCGTTTCGGGCGCGATATGGGCAATCAGGCGGCTCCGAGCAACCCGTGGCGGCGCAGCGCGTGGCGCAACTGGTCATAGCTGAGGCCGAGAGCGGCGGCGGCCTGGCGCTGGTTGAAGCGATGCTCGGCCAGACAGCGCGACAACAGCTCGCGCTCGAACCGGGCGACCCGCGCCTTGAAGTCCGATGGCCCTTCCTCGCATGCGACGACCGGCTCGTCGGTCGGCACGTTCGAGCCGGGGCGTGGCTCCGCGGGCTTGGCGCGAACGGCGCCGGGCCGGTGCGGCGAGGCGAAGGGATCGATCTCGATCAGATCGATCGTACCCGGTCGGTCCCAGCGATACACCGCGCGCTCCACCACGTTGCGCAGTTCGCGGACGTTGCCGGGCCAGCTGTATTCGCTCAGCTGGTCGATCGCATGCGGGCCGAAGCCGGGCCAGCCGTCCAGCTCGATCTCCGACGCCATCCGGCGCCCGAAGAAATCGGCGAGGACCAGCACGTCCCCGGCGCGGGCGCGCAGCGGTGGCAGGGTGATGACCTCGAAACTCAACCGGTCGAGCAGGTCGGCGCGGAAACTCCCCTTCTCCACCCGCTCGGGCAGATGCTCGTTGGTCGCCGCGACGATGCGCACATCGACCCGCATCGGGCGCGACGAGCCGATCCGGGTGACCTCGCCATATTCGACCGCGCGCAGCAGCCGTTCCTGCGCGCCCATGCTGAGCGTACCGAGTTCGTCGAGGAAAAGCGTGCCGCCATCGGCTTCCTCGAACCGGCCCGCGCGCGTCTTCGTCGCGCCGGTGAAGGCGCCCGCCTCGTGGCCGAACAGTTCGGCTTCGATCAGCGTCTCGGGCAGCGCGGCGCAGTTCAAGGTCACCAGCGGCTGGTCCCACCGCGGACTCAGGCGGTGGAGACGCTCCGCGACCAATTCCTTGCCCGTACCGCGTTCGCCGATCACGAGAACCGGACGATCGAGCGCCGCCGCGCGGCTCGCACGCTCGAGCGAATCGAGAAACGCGCTCGATTGCCCGACGACCTGGGTTGTTCGTTCCACCGCCATATCCCGCCACATGGCGTATCCTGCCAATTGTTAGCAAGCGGTGAAGTCGCGAACGGCAGGTTGAACCGCTGAACTGCCGGAAATCCGCTATTTTCGATTTTGGCACGCCCCCTGCAATGCAGTTCGCAACCGCCAGCCGCAGCCCCGCGGACGGCGCGCCGGGGCGGGAACCCTCGCCCCGCCCCGGCAAGATTTTGGACTGAAGGAGTATTCGATGGGTATCTTCTCCCGGACCCGCGACATCATCGCCGCCAATGTGACCGACCTGCTCGATCGCGCCGAAGACCCGGCGAAGATGGTCCGCATGATCATCTCCGAGATGGAGGACACGCTGGTCGAGGTCCGCGCATCGGCCGCCCGCACCATCGCCGACCAGAAGGAAATGCGCCGCCACATCATCAAGCTGGAAGGCTTGCAGGCGAGCTGGACGGAGAAGGCCGAGCTGGCGCTGTCGAAGGACCGCGAGGACCTGGCCAAGGCCGCGCTGGTCGAGCGCCAGAAGGCCGCCGACATGTGCGACCAGCTGAACGTCGAGATTTCGGTGCTCGACGATGCGCTGCGCGCGTCGGAGACCGATATCGCCAAGCTGCAGAAGAAGCTGAGCGAGGCGCGCGCCCGCCAGAATTCGGTCGAGACGCGGCTGGAGACGGCCAACAACCGCTTCCGCCTGCGCGACATGTATGCCGGACCGAAGACCGCCGACGCGCTGTCACGCTTCGACGTGCTCGAACGCCGCGTCGATGAGGCGGAGGGCCGTGCCGAAGCCGCCGGGCTGGGCGCGATCCGCACGCTCGACGACGAGATCGCGGACCTGCGCTCCAGCGACCGGGTCGATGCCGAACTCGCCGCGCTCAAGGCGCGCCTGAACAAGGAAGGCTGATCCGATGGACGATTTCATCATGTGGCTCGGCATCCTGGGCATCGTCGTCGGGCTGCCGTGGGTGCTCCTCCATTATGTCACCAAGTGGAAGCAGGCCCCCAAGATCACCGACGAGGACGAGAAGCTGCTCGACGAGCTCTATCACTTCGCCCGGCGAATGGAGGAACGCGTGCAGACCGTCGAGCGCATCGTCGCCGCCGACAATCCCGACTTCCGCCAGCTCTCCGCCCCGACGCCGACGCCGTCGAGCCTGAGCCAGCTGCCCGACTACGACCTTTCCCGGAGGAACTGAGATGTCCGCCAGCCGCACCAAATTCTACCGCGACAAGGCCAATGGCAAGGTCATGGGCATCTGCGCGGGGATCGCCGACTATACCGGGCTGGACGTCACCCTGGTCCGGATCGCGATGATCGTACTGGTCCTCGGCTTCTCGATGGGGGCGCTGATCCCAGTGTACTTCGTCGCCGGCATGATCGCCCCGGAAAAGCCCACCGGCCTCTATGAAACGCCCGACGACCAGAAGTTCTGGCAGGGCGTGCGCAGCAATACGAAGCGGTCCACCGCCGAGGTGCGCAGCAAGTTCCGCGAGCTCGACCGTCGCCTGGCCGACATCGAGACGCACTACACCAGCCGCAACACGCGGCTGGCCGACGAGATCGAGGCGCTGCGCTGAGGCGCGGCGCCGGAAGGGGAGACGGACGATGGACTGGGGTGGACCGACTTTCGTGCTCGCGATCATCGCGATCGCCACCGTTGGCTTCGTTATCAACAACTGGGTCCGCGCCAGACACGGCTATGAACCCAGCGAGGATTGGCTGGGCATGGGCGGCGGCCAGGACAAGAAGGCACTGGCCGAGCAACGCAAGGTCGAACTGCTGACCAACGAGAACGAGCGTTTGACGGGCCAGGTCAGCCGGCTGGAGGAGCGGATCGCGGTGCTGGAGCGCATCGCCACCGATCCCGCCGAGCGGACCGCCCGCGAAATCGACGCGCTGCGCTGACAAGGGGACAGGACAATGCATACCGAGGATTTCATGGGCGTGCTGACCCTGGGCCTGATGATGGGATCGGCGCTGACGCTGCTGATCCAGTTCTACGGCCGCCGCAAGGTGAAGCAGGCGATGAACGCCGCCCAGGTCGAGGCCGAACGCAAGATTTCGCTGCTGGCCGGCGACAATGATCGCCAGGCCGGCCAGATGGACCGGTTGCAGGAACGGCTGGCGGTGCTGGAACGCATCACCATCGATCCGGCGCACCGCACCGCGCGCGAAATCGAATCGCTGCGCTGAGCAATCGAGAGACACGATGGAAAAGCTGGAATTCATCTTTAGCAACGGCGCGCCGCTAATCGTCACGATCGTCGCCATCGGCGTGATCGGCTGGGTCGTCACCACCTGGATGCGGATCAAGAACGGCTATCCGCTGGATGGACAGTGGGGCCAGGCGCTCTATCCGCAGCGCGACAGCGAGACGACTGAGCGCGTCAAGCTGCTCACCCAGGAGAACGGGCAGCTCCGCGCCGAACTGGGCGCGATCAAGGATCGCCTTGCCAATGTCGAGCGTATCGTCACCGACAGCGGCCATCGCTTGGATCAGGAGATCGAGGCGCTGCGCATTAAGCCGAACTGAGGGGGGCTGACAGATGTTCAAATCGACCTTCGTCCTGCTGTTCTTCATGATCGTGGTCGGCATCCCGGTGATCTTCGGGGTGTGCGGCGAGATGTTCAAGCGCTGGCTGAAGCACAAGGAGAAGATGGCCGAGGTCATCACCCAGCAGACGGCGGAAAAGGCGGCGCAATATGCCGCCCACACCGAACGGCTGGAACAGCGGGTCCGGGTGCTGGAGCGGATCGTGACCGACCGGGGCATCGCCGTCGCCGACGAGATCGAACGGCTGCGTGACGATCGCCGGGACGCGGCGCCGCTGAACTGAAATTCGAGGGGTGAGGACGGCACTTTCCGTCCGAACGACACTCTACAAGGATACGACAATGTTGGTATTTTGCATCGTCATGGCGGCGGTGGCCGGAGTCGGCTGCTATGTTTCCGAGCGGATCGACCGCCCGCGCCGCCGCGTCCTGCGCGACGCGCAGATGCAGCCGGCCGAATAGGCCAATCGGGTTTCGAGGGAGACTAGGACAATGAACCCTATCGAGATGGTGATCGGGATCGTGCTGATCGTGACGATCGGATCGATCCTCAAGGCGCGCTTCGGGATCCGCAAGGACTGGAAAGGCAACGAGTACAACGTCCGCGACGACGCCGCCGTCACCGCCGAGAACCACCGGCTGAAGGGCGAGATCGCCGACCTGCGCGATCGCATCCAGGTGCTGGAGCGCGTGGTGACCGACAACGAGGGCGGCCTGCGCCTCGATCGCGAGATCGAGAAGCTGCGCGGCCCGCGCGATTGAAACGGGAGCAAGTTACGATGACCGATCCCAATTTCTACATCACCATGGCGTCGGCAGGCCTTGCCGGGCTGGGCATGGTGACGATGGCGACGCTGACCGGCTGGCGCGGGTGGCTCGCGTACAAGAGCCAGGCGCTCTCGGCGGCCCGCCTGCCGGGCGAGGACCTGCCGGTGGCGCCCAACGCCAGCGCGCGGATCGAGATCGCCGACCTGAAGGAACGCATCCGCAAGCTGGAAGCAATCGCCGCCGGGGTGGACCTCTGACCGTCCCACCGCTAGCGGGCACGCCATGGCCCGTATCGACGACCTGCGCGACGAATATGCTTTTCTGGATTTCGATGACCGCATCCGCTTCCTGATCGAACTGGGTGAGGCGCTGCCGGAAATGGCGCCCGCGCTGAAGACCGAGGCGACCCAGGTGAAGGGATGCTCGTCGCAGGTGTGGCTCTACCCCGAGGTGCAGGGTGGCCGGCTGCATTTCCAGGCCGACGGCACCTCGGCGATCACCAAGGGCGTGGTCGCGCTGGTGCTGGAGATGGTGCAGGATCGCACGCCCGCCGACATTCTGGCGAGCGACATCCCCGCGATGCTCGCCGGCTTCGAACTGTCGAAGCACCTGACGTCGAACCGGACACAGGGCATCCCCAACATGATCGCGCTGATCCGCGATACCGCCGCCCGCTACGCCTGACGCCCGCAGGAAAGCGGTTCGGGCGTCGACACGCCCCGGTCGGTGGGGAACGAGGCGATCGTACCGGCCAAGCGCGTCAGGCCGCTGAATCCAGGCCAAATTCCTTCGCGATCGCAACGATATCGGTGCCCGCGGGGATGATCCGCCACTCGTCGGGCCGCGCGGCGTCGACGACCGTCACCGCGCCCTTCGGGCACAGGCCCAGGCACTTGACCTCGACGACGCCCGCGCGTGCCTTGCGGCCCTTCTTCAATTCGAGCAACCTGCGCAGCGCCTTGGCGAGCGGCGTCCTGCCCTTGTCGCCGAAGCCACCGCCGACCTTCCTCGAACATTTGCCGCACACCAGAATCGTACCGTCCCAGCGCGACGGGACGGTACGGATCAGTCCGGCCGCCACTCGCGCCGTTCCTCCGCCGCGCGCAGCACGTCATAGGCCGCCTGCACCGCCTGAAAGCGCGTCGCCGCCTCGGCGTTGCCGGGCTTCACGTCAGGGTGGCTTTCCTTGGCGAGCCGGCGCCATGCTGTCCGGACAGCCTCGAAATCGGCATCAGGTTCGAGGTCAAGGACGTCGAGCGCGCGCATCTCGTCGCGCGAACGGCTGCCGTCGCCCGGCCCCGCCCACTGGTTATGCCGCGCCTGCGTGAAGCCCGACGCGTCGCGCCGCTCGTTCGCCTCGCGCTCGGCGGCGTCCTCGGCGCTCAGGCCTTCGAAATAGTCCCAGCCGCGATTATACTCGGCGGCGTGCGGCTGGCAGAAATACCAGCGTTCGGGGCTGTTGGGCGATTTCGGCGCCGGGCAGTCGCCACGCTCCTCGCAGCCGTGGCGGTCGCACAGCCGAACCGTCACCGCCTCGCGCGCCGAACCATAGCCGCCCCAGCGGGGGAAACCCCAGTTGTCCGATCGAGTGGCGCGCGTCATGCCGGGCACATAGGCGGTGGCGCGGACAATCTCCAGAGGGTTGGACTGGAGGGGAATGCAACCGGCGCGGGCATGCGCGTGAATCGCGTGCCCGTCCGTCCTCGCTGTGCGACGCCGGCCGCGCTTCGCCGTGCCGCTGCACGCGCCGGCGGATAGCTTGTGCTATCCGCCTCGGCGAAGCGCCAGAGGATCTGTAAGCCGGGTTCTGTCCACCTTGCCTCGCGACAAGGATAGGCGACCATTCCTCTAGGACGACGCTCGCGCGCCGCCTCCAGCAACCAACCCGGACGACGGGGCCGGAAACGAAGCCCATATGCCGTCCCTATTCGGTCTTGCTCCCGGTGGGGTTTACCGTGCCGCGCCTGTTACCAGCCGCGCGGTGCGCTCTTACCGCACCCTTTCACCCTTACCCGCGCGAAGCGGGCGGTCTGCTCTCTGTTGCACTGTCCCTGACCCCGGCTTGCGCCGGGGCCGGCGGGCGTTACCCGCCACCGTCGTTTCCGTGGAGCCCGGACTTTCCTCCCCTCACTCGCGTGAGCGGCGGCCGCCCGATCCTCTGGCGAGAGGTACTCTAGACCGGCCGGGGTCGCCGCGGAAGTGAATTCCGCGTCGGCGGGCGGTGCCGCACCGGTAGCTCAGTCGTCGCCCTGCGGCTTGGGAAGCAGCAGCGCGAGCAAGATCATGCGGCATTCGGCATCGATCTCGCCATCGACCAGTTCGGGGCGGAAACGCCGCTGGAAGGCGACGATCGCCGCCATCGGATTGGTCACGTCATAGCCGAAGCGTTCGAGCGCGAGGAGGAACCCCGCCTCGGTCCAGTGGGGGTCGATCAGTCCTTTCGTCGGTCGCGGCAGCGCGAGCCGCAGCCGCGCGAGACGGTCCCAGGGAAACAGTTCGCCCGGATCGCGCTTGCGCGCCGGGGCGATATCCGAATGGCCGACGACGTTGCCGCGGGTGATCTCCCACCGGTCCTTGATGCCAGCGACCAGCCGGACGACCGCGTCGATCTGCGCATCGGGATAGGGCGTGTATTTATATTCGTGGCCGGGATTGACGATCTCGATCCCCACCGAGGCGCTGTTGAGGTCGGTCAGCCCGCGCCAGTGCGAGCGCCCGGCGTGCCATGCGCGCTTTTCCTCAGGCATCAGGCGATAGATCGTGCCGTCCTCATAAACGAGATAGTGCGAGGATACCTTGGCCGCGGGATCGCACAGCCGCTCGAGCGCGGCGGGGCCGCTCTCCATCCCGGTATAGTGGAGCACGATCGCCGAGATGGGCAGCAGCCGATCGTCGAAGTTCGGCGACGGATGGTCGATGAAATCCATGCGGGCGCCACGATGCGTTCGGCGCGCGGGAAAGGCAACCGTCAGGCGGCGGCCTTGCGACGATACAACCCGCGCCAGTCCGGAGCCGGGACGAAATCGGCGGTCTGGCCGATCACCGTCTCTCCGGCGCCCAGCACCAGCAGCCCGTCCGGCCGGGCGGCGACGGCGAGCGTGCCGAACACCGAGCTTCGCACCTCTGGCCCGAAATAGAGCAGCACGTTGCGGCACAGGATCATGTCGAAACTGCCGGCGGGCGGCGGATCGCATACTAGGTTGTGCCGGCGAAACTGGATGCGGCGCACCAGCGCGCGCTGGGCCGTCCATTCCACGCCCTCACCGTCGAACCAGCGCATCATCCGCCGCACCGCCAGGCCGCGCTGGATTTCGAACTGCGAGAAGCGCGCCGATCGTGCCCGCGCGATGGCGCCTGCGGACACGTCGGTGGCGACGATTTCGACCGCCGATTCGTCGAGGCCGCGTTCATCGAGCAGCATCGCGAGGCTGAGCGGTTCCTGCCCGGTCGCGCAGCCGGCCGACCAGATGCGGAGGCGGCGGCCCGGCACCGCGGTGCGGCGCGCGACGATCGCGTCGGCGACCAGATCGAGCAGCGCGGGATCGCGAAAGAACGACGTTTCCTGATTCAGCAGCGCATCGACCACGCTGTCCGCCACCGTGCCGCGCGGATCGAGGATCGCCCGACTCGCCAGCGCATCGACACTCTCGATGCCAAGCGTACGCAGCAGGGGCTTCAGCACGGCATCGATCCGCCATGCCCGGCTGGCCGCGATCTGTTGGCCAGTGCGCTCCTCCAGCAGCGCGCTGATCGCGGCAGCGGCGCCCTGCGATCCCTGCTGGGCGACGATCGCGCGGTGGATCACCCGCGGCCCCCCCAGGTGGCGATCAACCGGCCGATCTCTTCCGGAGGCAGCACCGCGGTCGCGCCGCCGGCCTCGGCGACCGCCCCCGGCATGCCCCAGACGACCGAACTGCCGCGATCCTGCACCAGCACGGGGGCGCCCGCCGCAGCCAGACTGCGCGCGCCGATGCTGCCGTCGCGGCCCATGCCGCTCAACACCACGCCCAGCGCGCGCGCGCCGAACAGCTGCGCGACCGAATCGAACATCGGATCGACCGATGGCAGGCATCCGCTTGCCGCCGCTCCCTCGGTCAACCGCACGGCGACGCCGTCGCCCGATCGCGCGAGGCACAGGTGGCCCGTGCCCGGCGCGATCACGATCCGTCCGGGGCGTACGCGCATGTGGTTCTCCGCCACATCGCATGGCCGCCCGCCGATCAGCTCGAGCTGCGCGGCGAAATAGGACATGAACGATGCCGGCAGATGCTGGGTAATGAGGATCGGCACCGCGCAATCGGCCGGAATCGCGCGCAGCAGCGCGCTGAGCGCGTGGATGCCCCCGGTCGATGCGCCGATCGCCACGATGTCAAAAGGTCCGACCGTCGGCAACGGCACAGCGGATGCCCTGGTCTGCAATGGGGCATGATGCGGCGATGCGCCGTCCGCCAACCGCGCCAGCCGTTCCTCCAGCAGCGCGGCGAAACGGGCGGCGAATCCGCCGATCGAAGGTTTCACGAGCGTATCGGCCGCGCCTAGCGCCAGTGCTTGGATGGTCGCGACCGCGCCGTCCCCCGCAGCCGAGGACACGACCAGCACCTTTGCCCCCTGCCCCGCCGCGATCAGATCGGGCAGGCCGGTCAGGCCGTCGGTGCCGGGCAGTTCAAGGTCGAGCAGGATGATATCGACCCGGTGGCGATCGAGGAAATCGAGCGCCGCGCCGACCGTGGCAACCGCACCCACGACGACAAAACGGCTGGTCGCATCGATCATCCGCCCCAACGCCGCCCGCGCGACGATCGAATCATCGACGATCAGGATGCTGGCCATGCCGTCACCAGGCAGGAAGGTCCGATGAGATGGCTGGGACACCGTCATTGCCCGTGACCGCCGTTCAGGCGACCCCGACGATCTGCAGCTTGCTTTCCAGCGTCTCGCGATCGAACGGCTTCATGACATATTCGTCGGCGCCGGCCTCGATCGCGGCACGGATATACGCCATGCCGTTCTCGGTGGTGCAAAAGACCACCTTCGGCCGGGTCGGGATTTCCGACTGGCGCAAGGCGCGCAGGAAATCCATGCCGCTCATTACCGGCATGTTCCAGTCGAGCAGGATTACGTCGGGCGCCTCGGCCATGCAACTGTCGAGCGCCTCGCGCCCGTCACCCGCCTCGCGAACCTCGAAATCGAGCGTTTCGAGGATATGCCGGGCGACCTTGCGGATCACCTTGGAATCGTCGACGACGAGGCAGGTCTTCATACCAATACTCTTCTGCTGCGAACCCTGCCCGTTCTGGCAGAACAGGGGTAAGCGTCGCGTTAATTGCGAAATCTTTATGCGGCGGCCGAAAGCGCCGGCACCAGCCCGGCCAGGTCGATCGCCGGCACTGGCTCCCCGTCCCGCTCCACCAGGCCGAGCGTGATCGCCCGCCAGGCCGGGTCCAGCGCCAGCCCGTTGGCCACCGGCTGCAACCGCAACGGCACGACATCCTCCAGCGCATCCACCATCATCGCATAGTGATGCCCTTCGGCGCGGACGATCACCGCGCGGCGCGCGGCACCCTGGCCCGCCAGCCCCAGCGCGCGCCGGGTGTCTATCACTGTCACGACCCGGCTGCGCAGCGCGGCGAGGCCGACGACGGCCGCGGGCGCGCGCGGCACCGGCATGACGTCGCCGATATCGACGACCGATTCGACGTCGGCGGAGGCGATCGCGACAGTGCGGCCGCCGATATGGGCAACCAGGAACAGGTCGTTCATCGTGTCGGTCATGCGCGCGCCCTCGCGAGACGGGTTTCGATCGCGGCAATGATCGCCGGCCGGTCATAGCGATAGACGGTGCCGTCCGCCCCGCCGGGGGCGCTGCGCAGGCGGATGGCATCGGCGGAGGCGGGTTCGTCGTCCAGCACCAGCGTGGCCGCGATCCGATCACCCGCCGCCGCCTCGCGAAGCACGCGATAGCCGGCACGCTCCAGCATCGGCGCGACGAATTCCCGCATCCATCCCTTGTCGTCGGCCACGACGCAGACCGCCGCCGCTTCCACCGTTCCCGCAACGCCTTCAGCCTGCGCGAACAGCCAGAACGGATCGATCAGTTCCACCAGTTCACCGTCGATCAGCACGACTCCACCGACCAGCCCGGGCTGGCGCGGTGCGGCGACATCTTCCGGCACGACGACGATCTCGATAGGTTCGCCGATGGCATAGGCGATTTCCGTCGTGCCATCGGTCAACCGGATGACGCCGACCTCTCCGTCGCTTGCCACATCCCCCGATGTGATGAGCGGTACGATTTGATCGTCGATCGCCAGCCGCAACGCTCCACCCGCCCTGGCGATCCGTCGCGCATCGACCCGCTCTACGCGATCGACCGCCGAAAGTGGCACCGCGCGGATCACGTCATCGATATCGCGGAAAAGCAAGGCAGAGACGCCCGGGGCTTCCGCTTCCGGCTCGTCCTCGACTTCAGCCTCGCGCACGAACTGCAGGCCGGCATCCTCGGCGATCCCCGCGCAGTCGAGGACCAGCATCGGCCGTCCTGTATCGGGCAGCGTCTGCCCGGCGAACAGGCCGCACGCCATCACGGCCGGCGCGCCGGGCTTGATGACGAGCTCGCTAGTGTCGAACACCTGATCGACCGCGAGGACATAGCTGCCCACGCCGATCCCGAGGATCACCAGCATCCGCTGGCCGTCCGGGGCGGCACTGGCGATAGCCAGCCGATCGGCGAGCTCGAGCATCGGCAGCCGGCGACCGCGCACCGTCGCCAGCGCCGTGCTTCCGACCTGATCGATGCGGATCGCGTCGGCGCCTTCCCCGACGATCTCCTCGATCGCCTGACGCGGAATCGCGAAATGCTGTTCGCCGACGCCGACGACGATCGTCGGGATGATCGACAGAGTTAGCGGCACATGGATGGCGATCCGCAGCCCTTTGCCGGGCGCGTTGTCGAGTTCGATCCGCCCGCCGATCTGCTCGATCGCGGTGCGGACCACGTCCATGCCGACCCCGCGGCCGGAAATCTCGCTCACTTCGTCGCGCGACGAAAGGCCGGGTTCGAACACCAGGTCGAGTGTTTCGCGCGCACTCAGTGCCCGCAGCTCGCGCTCGCTACGCGTCCCGGCGGCGGCCAGCTTGACGATGAGGCGTTCCGTGTCGATCCCGGCGCCGTCGTCGGAAACCTCCACGACGATCTGGTTGCCGGCCTGACGCGCGGCGACGGTCAGCCGTCCGTTCTCGCGCTTGCCAGCGGCGCGGCGCAGCGCCGGCGTCTCGATACCGTGGTCGATCGAGTTGCGGATGATGTGGACCAGCGGATCGCGCAGCACCTCGATCATCTCGCGATCGAGTTCCACCGCCGATCCTTCGACGACCAGCGTTACCGATTTGCCCAATCCCGCAGCGGTATCACGCACCATCCGCGGCAGGGCGGAAAACAGCGCCTCGATCTTCTGCATCCGGGTCCGCGTCACCGTGTCGCGCATTTCCGCGACGGTGGCGGAGAGCCGATCCAGCGCGGCTTCCAGCGCGGGATCGGGATCCACCTCGCGAACACGGCGCGCCAGTTCGTTGCGCGCCAGCACCATGTCGGACATCCCCGACATCATCCGGTCGAGCAGATCGACGTTCAGTCGAACGCTGCGCGCCGCCGCGCGCTGTCCGGCCGGGATCGGCGCCTGAACGACGATCTCGCAGCCCTCGGCAAGCGCGGCGATCAACAGGTCCTCGCCGGAATCGTCGAGCGCTTCCTGCGCATCGATCGCCTCGACCAGCTCGCCGATGCGATCGACCACCGCCAGGACTGCGTTGACCAGTGCCCGGTCGGGCGTGCGGCTGCCGTCGCGCACCGCCGCCAGCACATCTTCTGCCGCATGGCTCAGCCGTGCGAGCCGCGGCAGGTCAAGGAACCCGCAACTGCCCTTCACCGTGTGGACGAAGCGGAAGATCGCATCGAGCCGCGCGCGGTCGGACGGATCCGCTTCCCACGCGACGATCTCGCCCGAGAGCGCCTCAAGCGTCTCGCGCGTCTCGGCAATGAATTCCTGTAGAAGATCGTCCATCATGCCCCACGGCGATTGCGCGCCCGTGGACCTTGGACAAGCTACGGTTAAATCGGCGTTTACGCCGCGTTGAACACCGCGCCGAACATCAGCGCAGGCGCGTCCGGCGGTGAAATCTGGAGCGATCCGCCATTTTCCGTCACCAGGGCGCGCGCCAGATGCGCCGCTGCCGCGCGCGGCGTGATCGTGTCGCCAGCGGTCCCCCCAAGCGCACCGCGCAGTTCATCATCGAGCACGATGCGCGGCCCCTCGCCACGCACTACGATCTCGACATGCCCGTCGATCGTCTCGGCACCGATATCGAGCCGCCCGCCGCGCACCAGCGCGTCGCCGGCGATCAACGCCAGGTTGAGAAGAACCTTCACCGCCCCTTTTGGCAGCGTCTCCTCCTCCACCATCCAGCCGAGTTCGACGCGGTGCCCGTCACCGAACAATCCGCCGATCGCCGTGCGGGCTTCGCGCGTGTCGACCATATCGCCAAACCCGCCCGCGGCACCGAACGCGAGGCGGAAGAACTTGAGCTTGTTGGCCGACGCCTTCGCGCTGTCGGCGAGCAGTTCCAGGCAGCGCGCGCGCATCGCCGGATCGTTCTCGTCGGCAAGCAGTTCCAGCCCGTTGTTCAGAGCACCGACGGGGCTGAGCAGGTCATGGCACAGGCGTGAACACAGCAGGCTGGCGAAATCGGTGGGGGAAATGTTCAAGGGGCAGGCTCCGATCTGGTATCCGGCCTTACGCGATGGCCGGCGTCTGCGGCAACCATGACGACCTGATAGCCGACCGGATCGAAACGGCCATGCGTCGCCCCGTTCGGTACGGCGCGCCAGGCGCCAATCTCGCCTCCGCCTGCGATCAGCCATATCCGGCCGTCCGCCGCCGCCATCGCGGCGTCGGTGATCGAGGGCAAAGGATCGCCGCCGGGGTGCGAATGGAAATAGCCGGCAACCGGCCTTCCACCCTGCCGCTCGGCGCGCAGTGCGGCGATCAGCGCCGCCGGGTCGATCTCGAAAGCTCGCTCGGGCCTGGCAGCCAGATTTCGGGTCGGCTCGCAGCCATCGATCCGCCCGTCGTGACCGAACAGCAGGCCACATGCCTCCCGTGCTCCCGCGGCCGCCGCCGCGCGGTGGATTATTTCGATAACACAGCTTGAAATCGTCAGCCTCATCGCCATCTTCCTTAAACTCATGGACCGGGGGGTTTCCACCATCGAAGCGCGAATATCGCCAGCCGCGGATGGCTGGCGGCTCGATCGCGCGCTCGCAGATGCGGTGCCGACGCTGTCGCGCGAGCGGTTGAAGGTGCTGATTTCCGCCGGTCATGTCAGCGGCCCCGCCGGCCAGGTCCGCGACCCGGCGCGCAAGGCGGCGGCGGACATGGTGTTCACCGTCGAGGTGCCCAAGCCCGTCCCCGCCCATAATGAGGCGCAGGCGATAGACCTGGTCGTACCCTATGAGGACGATCATCTGATCGTGATAGACAAGCCGGCCGGGCTGGTCGTCCATCCGGCCGCCGGCAACCTCGACGGCACATTGGTCAATGCGCTGCTCCACCATTGCCGGGGCTCGTTGTCCGGCATCGGTGGCGTCGAGCGGCCGGGCATCGTGCACCGTATCGACAAGGACACCTCCGGCCTGATGGTCGCCGCCAAGACCGATCGCGCGCACGAAGGTCTTGCGAAGCAGTTCAAGGCGCACAGCATCGATCGCCGCTACCGCGCGATCGTCTCCGGCGTGCCGCGCGTCAAATCGGGCACCGTGGACGCCCCGCTCGCCCGCTCGCCGCTCAACCGCAAGAAGGTCGCGATCGTCAGAACCGGCAAGCGCGCGGTCACGATGTGGCGTGAAGTTCGTGAACTTCGCGACGCCGCGCTGGTCGAATGCCGGCTGGAAACCGGGCGTACGCACCAGGTGCGGGTGCATATGGCGTCGATCGGCCATCCGCTGGTCGGCGATCCGGTGTATGGCCGGACCAGATCGTCGCATCGGGCGCTGCTGGAAACCCTGGATTTCCGCCGTCAGGCGTTGCACGCGGCGCGATTGGGGTTCATTCACCCGATCACAAGCACCGCTTTGTCGTTCGAAAGCGAAATGCCTGCTGACATGCAGGAACTGTACAGACAGCTTCGAGTATAGATGTTGTGCGGTGCCGCATGC
This sequence comes from Sphingomonas sp., assembly GCF_035910975.1. GTDB lineage: Bacteria > Pseudomonadota > Alphaproteobacteria > Sphingomonadales > Sphingomonadaceae > Sphingomonas. The sequence continues at coordinate 279,840 of NZ_JAMHWM010000029.1, read as the reverse complement.
GCGGGCCGCCGAAGGGAGAAAGTGACGATCATGGCAAATGGCAGCAACGTCCCCGCGACGATTCCTGCGCTCGGTGGTGAGGCGAGCCTCAACCGCTATCTCGCCGAGATCAAGAAGTTTCCGATTCTCGCGCCCGAGCAGGAATATATGCTCGCCAAGCGTTTTCAGGAGCATGGCGATCCCGAGGCTGCGGCGCAGCTCGTGACCAGCCACCTGCGCCTCGTCGCCAAGATCGCGATGGGCTATCGCGGCTATGGCCTGCCCGTTTCCGAGCTGATCTCCGAAGGCAACATCGGTCTGATGCAGGGCGTCAAGAAGTTCGAGCCCGACCGGGGTTTCCGCCTCGCCACCTATGCGATGTGGTGGATTCGCGCGTCGATCCAGGAATTCATCCTGCGTAGCTGGTCGCTGGTGAAGATGGGCACGACGGCCGCGCAGAAGAAGCTGTTCTTCAACCTGCGCCGGATGAAGTCGAAGCTCGACGCGTTCGAGGAAGGCGACCTCAGCCCCGAGCACCTCGCCAAGATCGCGACCGACCTGGGCGTGACGGAGGAAGAAGTCACCTCGATGAACCGCCGCATGGCGATGGGCGGCGACACGTCGCTCAACGTCCCGGTGCGCGAGGATGGCGAGGGGCAGTGGCAGGACTGGCTGGCCGACGACGCGCCGTTGCAGGATACGATCGTCGCCGATGCGCAGGAAGCCGATGTTCGCCACGAGATGCTGGTCAACGCGATGGACGAGCTGAACGATCGCGAGAAACACATCCTGACCGAGCGCCGGCTGACCGACGATCCCAAGACGCTGGAGGAGTTGAGCCAAGTCTACGGCGTCAGCCGCGAGCGCGTCCGCCAGATCGAGGTGCGCGCGTTCGAGAAGCTGCAGAAGGCGATGATGCGCCTGGCCGGCGCCAACCGGATGATCCCGGCCGGGGCGTGACGCCGTCGGTCGCGGGCGTTAGCTAGCCCAGATGGCTACCGCCGCCCGTCGCCCCGCCCGCCCCCGCCGCGGCATCGTCCGCCGCATTGTCGGCTGGCTGCTCAAGCTTACGCTCGCCTTCCTGGTGGTCAGCGTGGGCATGACCGTTCTGTACCGCTTCGTGCCCCCACCGATCACCTGGACGATGATCGGCGACGTCTTTTCGGGGCACGGCGTGACAAAGACCTGGGTGCCGCTGGACCGGATCGACAGCGACATGCCACGCGCCGCCATTGCCGCCGAGGACTCACGTTTCTGTTCGCATTCCGGGTTCGACTGGCGGGCGATCGCCGGGGCAGCGGCGCGCAATGCGCAGGGCGGGCGTATCCGCGGCGGATCGACCATCAGCCAGCAGACCGCCAAGAACGTCTTCCTGTTCCAGGGCGGGGGCTATGTCCGCAAGGGGTTCGAGGTGTATTTCACCGTCCTGATCGAGACGATCTGGGGCAAAAGGCGGATCATGGAGGTGTATCTGAACGTCGCGGAGACGGGGATCGGCACCTACGGCGTCGATGCCGGGGCGCGGCGGTATTTCAAGACGGGGGCCGGCGACCTGACGCCACGTCAGGCGGCGCAAATCGCCGCCGTCCTGCCGCTGCCCAAGAAACGCGCCGGCATCGCGCCGCGCGGGTTCACGGGACGCTATGCCGGCGCGATCCAGGCCCGGATCGGCGTCGTCCGCCGCGAGGGCCTCGACGCCTGCCTGGGCTGACTATTCCACCGCCTTCTTCGCGGATTCGCCGACGTCCCTGGCCGCCGCGCCGACATCCTTCGCCGCCTCGGTGATCGCCGCGTCCTTCTTCGTCTCGGCGCTGTTCTGGCTCATCAGATAGAAGGCGCCAACGACGACGAGGACCAGCACCGCCAGACCGATAAACAGGCCACCGCCGACGCCGCGCCGCTCGACGATCGTCGTCGTATGCGTCGGCTGAGCCGCAGTGATCGTCTCGGTCACGCGATCATCGCTCATTACGCATCTCCTTCAATATGATAGATGCGCGCAGCAACGACCGCGCGGCCAGTTCCGTTCCAATCGCGAAACGGTGTCAGAACGGCAGCTTGAAGCCCGGCGGCAGCGGCAGGCCGCTGGTCATCTTGCCCATTTCGGTCGCGGACGCCGCATCGGCCTTGCCGCGGGCATCGTTGAACGCGGCGGCGAGCAGATCCTCCAGCATGCCCTTCTCCGAGGGCTGGAGCAGCGAATCGTCGATGTCGATGCCCAGGATGCGCCCCTTTGCCGACGCGCGGACCCTGACCAGCCCGCCGCCCGAAACGCCCTCGACCTCGATCGTGTCGAGATTGGCCTGGGCCTTCTGCAGTTCGTCCTGGACGTTCTGCGCCATGGCCATGATGTCTTCGATGCTCTTCACGTTCTAGAGACTCCCGGTAAGATTCCATTTTTCGAGGCGGGCGTCGGGGAAGGCCGCCATCGCGGCGGCGACCACCGGCGAGGCGAGCACCTGGTCGCGTTCGGCGTCCTGCGCGGCGGCGCGCTGTTCGACCAACGTCGGCGCGCCGGGCGCGGGATCGGCCGTCACCTTCCACGTCCGCCCGGTGATCGTCCGCAATTCGCCGGCGAGGTCGCGCAGGAAATCGGCGGGCAACGGCGCGGACGAACTCGCGACCAGCTCGGGCGGCGCATAGCGGACGGGGCGCAGGCGATTGCGGACATTGGCCGCGATCACGTGGCGATTGTTCGCTTCCAGCAGGTCGGCCAGTTCAGCCACCGTCGCAGGCAGTGGCGCCTCGGCAGGCGGAGCGGCCGGCTCCGACGCCGCCGGCACCGCGCCGCTCGCGATCTGCCGCGCGAGATCGCCCGGATCGGGCAGGCTGGCGGCGTGGATCACGCGGAGCAGCGCCATTTCCGCCGTCTCGATCGGCAGCGCGGCGCGCGACACCTCCTCATGCCCCTTGAGCAGCAATTGCCATAGGCGGTGAAGCGCGGGGAAGGACAGGCCCGCCGCCCAATCGGCGAGCGCGGCGCGTTCCTCCGCCGCCTGGCTCGCGCCGAGATCGGCACCGATCTTGACCAGCGTCGCGCCGTGCACCGTCTCCAGCAACGTCTTGAGCACCGCCGCCGGATCGACGCCCAGATCATATTGCTGGCGCAGGGCGGCAAGCGCGGCCGGGGCATCTCCGGCGAGCAGATGGCCGAACAGCTGGCGGATCGCGCCGCGATCGGAAAGGCCCAGCATGTCGCGGACAGCATCGGCCGTCACCGCCCCGCCCTCTATCCCGGCATGGGCGATCGCCTGGTCGAGGATCGACAGGCCGTCGCGGGCCGACCCTTCCGCCGCGCGGGCGACCAGCGCCAGCGCGTCGGGTTCGGCCTCGACGCCCTCGGCCTTGGCAACTTCGGCGAAATGCGCGGCGAGCAGCTCGGCGGGAATGCGCTTCAGGTCGAAGCGCTGGCAGCGCGACAGAACGGTGACCGGCACCTTCTCAACTTCGGTCGTGGCGAGCAGGAACTTCACGTGCGACGCAGGCTCTTCCAGCGTCTTCAGCAAGGCATTGAACGCAGGCTTGGACATCATGTGGACTTCGTCGATGATGTACATCTTGTAGCGCGCCGACACCGCCGCGTAGCGCGACGCATCGGTTATCGCGCGGACATCGTCGATGCCGTTGTGCGACGCGGCGTCCATCTCGATCACGTCGATATGGCGCCCCTCGGCGATCGCGCGGCACGGTTCGCACACCCCGCAGGGATCGATCGTCGGCCCGCCCTGCCCGTCCGCGCCGATGCAGTTGAGCGCCTTGGCGATCAGCCGCGCGGTGCTGGTCTTGCCAACCCCGCGCACGCCGGTGAGCAGGAAGGCATGGGCCAGCCGATCGCGCTTGATGGCGTTGGCCAGCGTGGTGACCATCGCATCCTGGCCGATCAGTTCGCGGAACGTCTGCGGCCGATATTTGCGCGCGAGCACGCGATAGGCGGCGCCCGACTTGGGCTGCGGGGGTTCACCGAGATCGAGGGAGTCGGACATCGCGGACCTATCTAGGGCGTCGGACGGGAATTGTCGAAGGCGCAGCGGCGTCGCGCGGCGTGAAAGGTGACGCGAACGCAGTGCATTCGTCCACCTTCGTCACCTTTGTCACCTTTGCGCGAGGGGCCGGTGGCGTGGAGGGTTCGCGCAGCGCGGCGAGCCCCGCGGCATTGTCATAGAAATGGCGGCTGCCGACATATTCGTTGCGGTATCTGCGCGGCACCAGCACGCCCACTGTGGCGCGTTCGAACAGCGCATCGAACCGGCGCGCGCGGGCATCCGACAGCGCGGCATCCCAGGCGGCAGCGAACCCTTCCGCGTCGGGGCGGGCGCGCAGGCGGTAGGCGCTGGTGCGCGTCGAGCCGACCGCGCGGGCGGCGGCGCTGACGCAGGCGGTATGGGCGAGCGCGGCGATGAACCGACGCTGGCGTTCCGGCGACCAGCCGTCATGCCGGGCGCGGATGACGGGGACCGGGGTGAAGGGGGAGTCCGGCGCTTCGTCCAGTGGCGGATCGGGTGGCTGGTCGGTCATCCGGCAGGATGAAGCAGATCGCGGCGATGTAGGAAAGTTCTTTTTTTGTTCCTATCCAAGGAGCGAAGATGGAGTGATGAAGGTCGGCCGCCGGATCGTCGGCCGCATAAGCGCGCGAGAGGCCTGTCGGCCCGATGCCCGTAGCGACCAGCCACGGCAACCGGCGTTCGCCCGATGTCCGGTTTGACAACGGGCGTCCGCGCGCACATCTTCATGGCCATGTCGGGTCACCATCCCATGTTGCGACACCGCGCCCACGCGGGACAACTTCTGGCGGGCAGCTAGCCCCGGACTTCTGAAGGCGCGTCCTCGGGGGGGCCGGGGCCGAAGCGAGCTACCGGCTCGGCGGCGAAAATACCGCAAGACCACAAGAAGCCCCTGTCATGAACAACACCCACGCCAGCAACACCCACGCCAGCAACACCCACGCCAGCAACACCCACGCCAACCTGAGCCGCCCGCCCATCCGGATGATCGACGCGGAAGCCGAAACACTCGCCGATCTCGCCTTGAGCGTCGAGCGTCGGATGCCGGCCGTCAGCGCCTTGCTGCTTCGCGAGGCGGAGCGTGCGAGGCTGCATAGCGCATCGAATATCCCGGACGATGTCGTCACGATGGGGTCGATGGTCGAGTTCCTCGACGATACGACCGGCCAGCCCCGCACCGTCACCCTGGTGTATCCGGCGGATGCCGATATTTCCGCAGGAAGGATATCGATACTCACCCCGGTCGGCGCCGCCCTGATCGGCCTGCGCGCCGGGCAATCGATCCTGTGGCCCGACCGCTCGCTCAAGGTGCTGGCGGTCCGGCAGGAGGGCGCGGGCGAACAGCAATCGAGCTAGGGCCGCGCAAGAACGGGGTGGGCGCGACGGCCCGCCCCTTCCCTTGTCCTACATCACATCCACGCTCTTGCTGACCAGCACGTTCACCGCGACGCGGCGGTTCTGCGCCTTGCCTTCGGGCGTGTCGTTGCTCGCCAGCGGATCGGCGGTCGCCATGCCGGCGGGGGTGAGCATGCGGTACGGCTTCCATCCGCACGCCTGTTGCAGGTGGTTGATGACGCGGGCGGCGCGCTTTTCGCTGAGCGTCTGGTTGACGTCCTCGCTGCCGGTCGAATCGGTATAGCCGACGACCAGCATCAGCGCGTTCTCGGTCGCGTTGGCCTGGCTCGCGGCCTGGCACAGCATCGCCTTGTCCTCCGCCGACAGATCGGCCTTGCCGACCTCGAAATGGACGTTGGTGGTCGCCTTCACATTGTACTTGTCGATGTCGCCCAGGCGCCCGCGCAGCGATTCGGTGGCGGCGGTCTGTTCCTCGAAACGCTGGTCGGTCGCGCCGCGGATCATGGCGGCGATCTTCAGATCCTTGTTCTGGAAGCTGACCTGGCTCGCGATCAGTTCGCCGCCGCCCGATTGCAGCGTCTTCACCGTCACCGGAATGCCGTTGATGAGCGCATCTGTGCCCGGCTTGCCGCCGCGCGCGCCGAACAGGCCGGCGGTCGCCTTGACCCGAGTGGCCTCGGTGAGCGCGACGACGGTGCTGGTGCCGTCGGCAGCGGTCACCTTGATGCGATTGTCGTTGCGGGCCGAGATGATGCCCCTGATCTCGGGTCCGGCGGTGATGGCGGCGGGGATCGGCTCGGGCGGCGCGGTGACGACGACGGTCTGATCCGACTGCGCCTGATCCTGGGCATGGGCGGCACCGGCGACGGGCAGCGCGACGGTGGCGAGCAGGATCGCGGCGCGGGTGAAGGACGTGGTTGGCATAGAGGTCTCCTGAAACTGCGCCCCCCGCGCAAGGGAGGTGTTGCGGGAAACCTGTCGCGCGGATGAACGGACCGGGGGGAATCCCGGTCGGGCGGGCCTGGGGCGCGGTGAAGGGAGGGATTTGGCGGCTACGGGCACGCCGTGGAAAGGCCAGCGACTCGGGAGGGATCGAGTTCCCGGACTCGCGCCGCGGCGAAGCCGCGTCGTCGGTCGGAGCCTTGCTCCGCCGGCCGCGCTTGCTTGCGTGGAGCGGCGCAGCCGCTCTCTCGCAAGCTGCGCGGTGGAAGCCGGAACGACCCGGGGCGAAATCGTTGTGGCTGCTTCCTTCCGGACCTGACCAGGTTGGCGACGACCCCGTCCGCCCGACTTCCGCATCCGCAGATAGGGAAGCCGGACGGCACGATCAAGCGGCTAGCGCGCGATCAGCGATACACGCGGTAGCACTGGCGCTGCGGGCCGTACCAGCCGCGCACCCAGTGGCAGCGGACGGTGCTGCGGCCGCGCCATCCGCGGTCGCCACGCCAGCCCCGGTCGCCGCGCCAGTGACGGCGGTCGCCGCGATAACCGCGCCTGTCATCCCGCCAGCGCCGATCATGGCCGCGATCCCAGCCGCGACCGTCGTTGTAGCCATAGCCGTGGCGTTGCGCCTGCGCCGGGGTGGGCGCCATCGCGGACGCGGCGATCAGGCCGGCCGCGGCAAGTGCGATCATCTTCATGATCCGTCTCCTCTACTCGCCCAATACGCGGGCTTCTGTGGAGAATGGGCCGGCGCGCCTGAGGGTTCCCTGAATGCGGCGTTCATCCAGGCGGCAGGAAGGCGGCTCAGCGCCCGCGCATGTCGCGCGCCTCGCCGGGTACGCGAACCGTCAGGCCGTCGAGCGCGGGCACCAGCTCGATCTGGCAGGCGAGCCGGCTGGTCCGCGTCGCACCGGCGGCGAGATCGAGCATGTCCTCCTCCTCCTCGCTGGCGGGGGGCAGGCGGGCGAAATCCTCCGCCGCGACGATGACGTGGCAGGTCGAACAGGCCATCTGGCCCTCGCACGTGCCCTCCAGCGGCTGGCCGTACGCCTGGGCGAGATGGAGCAGCAGGTCGCCCGGCGATCCGGTGGCGTCCTCGATCTGGCCGTCGGGGGCGATGAAGCGGACGCGGATCACGCCGCGATCCTCTGCGCGCGGGCGGCGGCGTCGATGCGGGCGAGCGCGTCGGCGAGGTCGGTGTCGCTGGTATAGCGACCGAAGCCGATGCGGATGCTGGAGCGTGCGTCGGCGTCGGACAGGCCGATCGCTTTGAGGACATGGCTCGGGCGGCCCGATCCGCTGGCGCAGGCAGAGCCGGCGGAAAAGGCGATGTCGCGCAGGTCGCTCATCAGCCGCGCGACGTCGAGGCCGGGAAAGCGCAGGTTGAGATTGCCGGGATAGCGGTGGGAGGGCGAGCCGTTGAGCGTCCAGTCCGGGCCAAGCCGCGCAAGCGCGAGTGCGGACAGGTGCTCGACATGCGCGCGATCGGCATCGACGCGATCCGTGGCAAGCGATGCCGCCGCGCCGAAGCCGGCGCACAGCGCGGGGCTGAGCGTGCCCGAACGGCCGGGCGCTTCCTGCCCGCCGCCGTGGAGCAAGGGCGCGAGGTTCACCTCGTCCCGAACCCACAAGGCGCCGACGCCCTTGGGACCGTGGATCTTGTGCGCGGAAAGGGCGATCAGGTCGCAGCCTTCGGGGATCGGTACGCGGCCAAAGCCCTGCACCGCGTCGCACAGCATCAGCGCACCGGCTTCATGCGCGATCGCCGCGATATCGGCGACGGGCTGGATCACCCCGATCTCGTTGTTGACGAGCATAGCGGCGACCAGCGCGGGGCGGCGATCGGCGATTTCGGCGCGGAGGCTGTCGAGATCGACCAGCCCGTCGCTCCCCACCCTCAGCACCGTGCCGCCGGTCGCGGCGACGCTGTCGAGCACGGCGGCATGTTCAGTCGCCAGCGTGAGCGCGGGACCAGCGACGCCCTTCACCGCCCAGTTGATCGCCTCCGTCGCGCCGCTGGTAAAGGCGATGCGCCCGCCGGGGGGCAACAGCGCGGCGACCTGATCGCGCGCGACCTCCACCGTCGCGCGCGCCGCGCGGCCGGGGGCATGCGCGGAATGGGGATTGGCGTGCTGGGACTCCAGCCACGGCAGCATCGCCGCCAGCGCCTCGGGCGCGAGCGGGGTGGTCGCCTGGTAATCTAGATAGGTCACAGCACCGCTTCGGCCGGCGCCGCCCTGGCGCGGACATCGCGCGCGATCTCCGCCCACGCCGAGATGAAGCGTTCGATATCGGCGGGGGTGGTCGTGCGGCCGAAGCTGACGCGGATCACTTCCGACGCGGCCGCGCCCTCCCACCCCATATGGGCGAGCACGTGGCTGGGGCGCATCGTCCCCGACGAGCAGGCCGAACCCGCCGAAACGGCGATGCCGGCAAGGTCGAAGCGGATCAGCTGCGCCGCCGCCGACAGGCCGGGCATGCGGTAGCTGCCGATGTGGGGCGCGCGCGGCGCCGCTTCGGCGACGACCTGTCCGCCGAGCGACGTGATCGCCGCATCTAGGCGGATGCGCATGTTCGCCATAGCCGCGGTGTCTTCGGGCACCGCCGCTGCGGCGACGAAGCCGAGCGCGGCGGGGACATTTTCCGTCCCCCCGCGATAGCCGCGTTCCTGCCCGCCGGTCGGCAGCAGCAGATCGAGGTCGCGGACCAGCAGCGCGCCGATCCCCGCCGGGCCGCCGCGCTTGTGCCCTGAAATCGCGATCATGTTGGCCATCGTCTGCGGCGGATCATCGTCCCAGCCGACCGGCATCTGCGCGGCATCGACGAACAGCCGGCCACCCACCGCCCAGACGAGCGCGGCGATCTCGCGCATCGGCTGGATCACGCCCGTTTCACTGTTGGCCCATTGCGCGGCGACCAGCGCCGGCGGCTTCGCCTGGGCGAGCGCAGCCTCCAGTGCGGCAAGATCGACGATGCCGTCGCCATCGACCGGCAGGCGCACCGCATCGGGCACCGCGCGCAGCACCGAATCATGCTCGATCGCCAGCGTCAGGACGCTGCCGACCTGCGCGCGGCCAAGGGCTAGGCCGATGGCCTCCGACGCGCCGCTGGTGAACAGCAGTTCATGGTTCCAGCGATACGCCGCCTTGAGCACGTTGCGCGCGCTCTCGAGCATGGCGCGCGCGGCGCGACCTTCGGAATGCGGCGACGACGGATTGGCCCAGGCGGAAAGGCCGCGCACGACCGCCTCCGCAGCCTCTGGCAGCATCGGCGTGGTCGCAGCGTGATCGAGATAGAGACGTTGCACCACGGGCCTTTCAACCGAATGCGTTGCGCCCGCGCGCACCGACCATATATAGCGCCCGCTTCCCCGCGCGCCATGCCATGCCAACGCGCCAATCGCTTTTCAGGTGCAGAACGTCCATGCCAGAAGTCATCTTCCCCGGTCCCGAAGGTCGCCTGGAGGGGCGTTTCGCCCCCGCGCCCAAGCCGCGCGCGCCGGTTGCGATGATCCTGCATCCGCACCCGCAATCGGGCGGGACGATGAACAACCGGATGGTGCAGGAACTGTACAAGACGTTCCAGCGCCGCGGCTTCGCGACACTGCGCTTCAACTTTCGCGGCGTCGGCAAGAGCCAGGGGACGTTCGACAACGGCGTCGGCGAACTCAGCGACGCGGCGAGCGCGCTCGACTGGGTGCAGAGCTTTCACCCCGAGGCATCGACGACGTGGATCGCGGGCGTGAGCTTCGGCGCGTGGATCGGCATGCAGCTGCTGATGCGCCGGCCAGAAATCCGCGGCTTCATCTCGGTCGCGCCGCCGGCCAACATGTACGACTTCACCTTCCTGGCGCCGTGCCCGTCATCGGGCATCATCATCCAGGGCGAGGCGGACGAGGTGGTGACGCCGATCGCCGTGCAAAAGCTGGTCGACAAGCTTCGCACGCAGAAGCACATCACCATCCACCACGACACCATCCCGCACGCGAACCATTTCTTCGAACACGAAATGCCGCAGCTGATGGGCAGCGTGGACAAGTATCTGGATATGCGGCTCGATCCCAATTCGCCGATACGGTGAATTGGGAGCCCGCAGCGGATTGGCGGAACGTCAATCCGCGTCTCGGCGGCGAGCCCGGCCGGCGGCGCTGCAAGCGCCGTCCGACGACAGCGGCTTTGCCGCTGTCGGGTGGCACAACCTAACGACCGCCTACCCAAGTCCTGATAATTTGTACGCCGGCGATCACGGTCGCCATGGTGTGCACGACCAAGCAAAGAAGCAGGTAGCCAACCGCCAAAATCACGGCATCAGCTTCCTTCATGTCCTCGATCCGCACGCTTGAGGACTGCATAAAAAGTAACATGGCGAGCCGGTGAACGAGGATGGCCGCAGGTATGAATATCAGATGTGGAAGCAACCTTGCTCGATATCTGTAAACCACAAACCAGGTGAGAATGGATAGAATAATCGGCGAGAATGTGCCGATTAGCCAATACATCAACCATGGCCAGCCCGAGGCCATTTCAGGCTGATCGAAAAGATAAGTGAGAATGTTGTTTACCGACGGTTTGCCGACGATCGTGAAACTCAAGATGCCAGCGCCATAGGCGATGAAGCAGAGCCACCTGAAGACGCAAGCAAAACGATCAGACTTGCTGCCCGTCATGCGAACATGCGCGCTCATCGCCTAAAGCGTCCAGATCAGCACATTGCCCAGAATCACCAGCGCGCAGGCGAGCATCAGCGCGCCCTTCTTCCGATCGCGCTGCTTCACGATCAGATATATGCCGCCCCACGTGAGCGCGAAGACGGCGAGCATGGCGATCGTCGGGGCGAGGGTCTGCATCATGTGATGCTAGGCGCGAATGCCCTCGAAGAAAATCACCGACGTTGGGAAGCCCCCCTCATTCCCGCGAAGGCCGGTTGAGGCGATCCGGCACTTTGCCCTTCACCCTATAATTGCGATTGACTTGCAATAGCACACAAGGCATCGGTCGCGCCCTGACGAAAGGTGCCCGCGCATGTACGCCTATCTCGACCGCCCGGTGACGTCGCTCGATCGTGGCGCTGCGTTCCTGCTATGGGCGATCCGCACCTGCACGACGGCGATCATCGGACGGCGATGCCTGGGCATTGCGCTAGGCCCCGGATTCGGAAGCCATGGCGCCGAGGGCGCGCTGCCGTCATTTGCCGTGGCGATGGCGGTGTTGGTGCGCGAGGCGAACCGCACGATCGAGATCATGCCCGCACGCTGCTGCCGCGTCGGCGAGGACGAGGCAATCCTGCTGTCATTGCTCGGCGCGACCGACGACGGTGCCGACGCCCGCGTCCGCGCGGTGGTGGAAATGCTGGTCGATGACGATGGCGCGCGCGTCGCCGCGTTTCGCGCCGCGCGGACGCTGGCGATCGAACTGCTGGCCGCGGGGCTGGCGCCCGCAACTTTCGAAGGAACCCACCGACCATGAGCGACCGGATTGCCGCGATGACCCAGCTTGCTCCGTCCGCCGCGCTGACCGTCGAGAAGGTGACGAGCGTGCGCCACTGGAACGAGCATCTGTTCAGCTTCAAGATCACGCGCCCGGCCAGCTTCCGCTTTCGATCGGGCGAGTTCGTGATGATCGGCCTGGCGGGCGAGAACCGGCCGCTGCTGCGCGCCTATTCCATCGCGTCGCCGGCGTGGAGCGACGAACTGGAATTCCTGTCGATCAAGGTGCCCGACGGTCCGCTGACCTCTCGATTGCAGCAGATCGCGCCGGGCGACGACCTGTTCCTGGGGCGCAAGCCCACGGGCACGCTGGTGAGCGACGCGCTGAAGCCCGGCCGCCGGCTGTTCCTGCTGGCGACCGGAACCGGCCTGGCCCCGTTCCTGAGCATCGCGCGCGATCCCGACATCTACGAGATGTTCAGCCAGATCGTGCTGGTCCATTCGGTGCGGCGGATCAGCGACCTGGCGTTCCGCGACGAGCTTGAGGCGCAACTGGCCGGCGATCCGCTGGTGCAGGATCAGGCGCTGTTGCAGTTCAGCTATGTCCCCACGGTGACGCGCGAGCCATTTCCCACCGGCAAGCGGATCGGCGCCCTGATCGAGGACGGATCGCTGTTCGGCCCCGCCGTGGCAGGCCCAGCGCGATTCGACCCCGACATCGACCGGGTGATGCTGTGCGGCAGCATGGCGATGATCCGCGATACCGCGGCGATGCTGGAGGCGCTGGGCTTTGCCGAGGGGTCGAACGCGGCGCCGGGCGACTATGTGATCGAACGCGCTTTCGTCGGATAACGGTCCCCTCCTGCCGCCGGCCTGCCGATCCGGGGCCGGCGGACTTTTTTTCGGAGTGCGCCGTCAATCCTGTCCGGCCAGCACCGCCGCATAGGCATCAGGATCGGCGTTACCGCCCGATACCAGCACCAGCATATTGTCCTGCGGCTCGATCTTGCCCGCGAGCAGCGCGGCGATGGCGACGGCGCCGCCGGGTTCGACGACCAGCCGCAGCTTCGCCGCCGCCCAGCGTTGCGCGGCGCGGATCTCCGCCTCCGTCACGGCGACGCCGGTCGCGCCGCGGCGCGAGAGGACGTCGAAGGTGAGCGGCGACACGCGCTTCGTCTGGAGCGCGTCGCACGCCGTCGGCGGCGCGTCGTCGGGCACCTCCTCGATCCAGCCGGCCTCCAGGCTGCGACGCATGTCGTCCCAGCCTTCGGGCTCGACCACCGTCAGCATCGCCTCGGGCAGCGCGAGCGCGAGCCCGGACGCGAGGCCGCCGCCACCGCACGGCGTGACGACATGTTCGACCGGGCCCCAGCCTATCTCGTCGAACTGGTCCTCCGCCTCGATCCCCGCGCTCCCCTGCCCCTCGATCACCCAGGCGTCGTCGAAGCTGGGGACGAGCACCGCGCCGCGCGCGTGGGCGAGGTGCGCGGCGATCTTCTCGCGGCTGTCGGTGAAGCGATTGCAGCCGACGATCTCCGCGCCCAGCGCCAGCGTCGAATCGCGTTTTACCTTAGGCGCGTCGTCGGGCATCACGATGACGGCGGGCATGCCCAGTTCGCGGGCGGCCCAGGCGACGCCCTGCGCATGGTTGCCGGACGAGAATGCGACGACGCCCTTGGCCCGTGCCGATTCGTCCAGCGCGGTCAGCCGGTGCCACGCGCCCCTGATCTTGAACGCGCCGATCGGCTGGAGCGACTCGGCCTTGAAGGCGAGTTCGACCCCACCGATTTCCGCGCGCAGCAGCGGCGTCGGGGGCAGCAGATCGGCCATCTTGGCCGCGGCATCGCGCACGCCGGCGCGGGTGGGTTGTCGCACGATCGTCACACCTCATCCCTGCCGCAATTTCACGGCCAACGAAACTCTTTACATGGGTGGCGCGTGATCCTATTTGCCCGCCTCCGCTGCCCCATGGGACTTCCACCGCAAGGCAGTGAATTTCGTAACTGAAAGTCCGGGGCTCGATGCCCTGGCATTGGAGGTCCCTTGAATTGCACAACGAAAATCGCGCGCTGGGGCTAGCTGCCCCGACCACAGTTCGTAACGCCGTGGAGATCGCCAAGGGCAAGCCGGTGCAGCCGGTCACGCTCGTTCGCCCGCACGCCGCCGCGCGCGCCGCCCGGTTCTTCGCGGAGAAGTTTCCGGGCCGCTCGATGTATGCGGTGAAGGCGAATCCGAGCCCCGATCTGATCCAGGTGCTGTGGGACAGCGGCATCACCCATTACGACGTCGCGTCGCTGGGCGAGGTACGGCTGGTCGCGCGGACGCTTCCGCAAGCCACGCTGTGCTTCATGCACCCGGTGAAGGCCGAGGAAGCGATCGCCCAGGCATATTTCGAGCATGGCGTGCGCGTCTTCTCGCTCGATTCGATGGAAGAGCTGGACAAGATCGTCCGCGCGACATCGTGGGACGGGGTGCCGGCGGCCGACCTGACGCTGTGCGTGCGCATCCGCGTCTCGTCCGACCTGTCGAAGCTCAGCCTCGCATCGAAGTTCGGCGTGATGCCGCATGAGGCCAAGGCGCTGCTGTTCGCCGCGCGCCAGGCGGCCGACGCGCTGGGCATCTGCTTCCATGTCGGCAGCCAGGCGATGTCGCCGGACGCCTATGCCCAGGCGATGGAGCGCGTGCGCGCCGCGATCGTCGAGGCGGCGGTGACGGTCGACGTGATCGACGTCGGCGGCGGCTTTCCGAGCATCTATCCCGGCATGGAGCCGGTCGCGCTGGAGCGGTATTTCGAGACGATCCACCGTGCGTTCGAATCGCTGCCGATCAGCTATTCGGCGGAGCTGTGGGCTGAGCCGGGCCGTGCGCTGTGCGCCGAGTACAGCTCGATCATAGTCCGCGTCGAGAAGCGCCGCGGCGACGAGCTGTTCATCAATGACGGCGCCTATGGTGCGCTGTTCGACGCCGCGCACATCGGCTGGCGCTTCCCCGTCCGCCTGCTGCGCGAGCCGGACAGCGACGCGCGCGACATGCCGTTCAGCTTCTACGGCCCGACGTGCGACGATCTCGACCACATGACCGGCCCGTTCCTGCTGCCTGCCGACGTACAGGCCGGCGATTATATCGAGGTCGGCATGCTCGGCGCCTATGGCTCGGCGATGCGCACCGCGTTCAACGGCTTCGGATCGGACGAGACGGTGATCGTCGACGACGAACCGATGGCATCGCTGTACGTCGAGGACGAAACGTCGACGGACCTTGGGGTCGCGTCGAACGTCGTCACGCTGTAACGAACCAATATCACATCAACGTCGCCCCGGCGGAAGCCGGGGCCTCAAGCCGCATGAGACCCCAGCTTCCGCTGGGGTGACGGCTGTTTTGCTTGAGGATTTGAAATGACCGATACCCTGACCAAGACCGCCGCGGCCAACGCCCCGATCAACGACACCCGCAAGGCCGAGCTGCTCAGCAAGCAGGTGAAGCACATCGACATCACCAGCTTTGACGCGCGCCCGATCGTCGATGCGATGGCCGACATGAGCTTCACCAGCCGCGATCTCGGCCGCGCGACCAAGATCTACAACGAGATGCTGGCCGACAAGGACTGCACCGTGTGCCTGGTGATCGCCGGATCGACCAGCGCGGGCGGGTGCATGGACCTCTATGCCGAGCTGGTGCGCAACAACATGGTCGACGTCATCGTCGCCACCGGCGCGACCATCGTCGACATGGATTTCTTCGAAGGGCTTGGCCATAAGCATTATCAGGCGCTGGAAATCCCGGACGACGATACGCTGCGTTCGCTCTACATCGACCGCATCTACGACACCTATATCGACGAGGAAGCGCTCCAGAACGTCGATCACACGATCTTCGAGATCGCCGAGACGCTGGAGGCCAAGCCCTACAGCAGCCGCGCGTTCATCCGCGAGATGGGCAAATATCTGGTCGAGCACGGCAAGAAGGACAACAGCCTGGTCAAGCTCGCCTACGAGCATGACGTGCCGATCTTCTGCCCGGCGTTCGTCGATTCCTCGGCCGGCTTTGGGCTGGTCAAGCATCAGGTCGATCGCGCCAAGGCGGGCCAGCCGTACATGGTGCTCGACGCCATCGCCGATTTCCGCGAGCTGACCGAGATCAAGATCCAGGCCGGCACCACCGGCCTGCTGATGATCGGCGGCGGCGTGCCCAAGAACTTCATCCAGGACACCGTCGTCTGCGCCGAAATCCTGGGCCACGAGGACGTCGAGGTGCACAAATACGCGGTGCAGATCACCGTCGCCGACGTGCGCGACGGCGCATGCTCTTCGTCGACCCTTCAGGAAGCGGCGAGCTGGGGCAAGGTCAACACCGGCATCGAACAGATGGTGTTCGCGGAAGCCGGGTCGGTGATGCCGCTGCTGGCAAGCGATGCCTATCATCGCGGGCACTGGAAGGATCGGGCGAAGCGCGGCTGGGCGAAACTTTTCGCATAAGCCCTGCCCTCACCCTTCCCACCGCCTGACGGCGGCGGGCCCCTTCCCTCTCCCAATGGGAGAGGGAGGGAGGTGCGAAGCGCCGGAAGGGTGAGGCCAGCCCGCGTTGCCTATGAAGCTGAAATGATGCAGCCTCCCCAGACATTCTCGGGGGAGGCTTTTCTTATGGGGCAGGACATTCTGAAGCCCGTCGTCGTGCTGGCGGCATGGTCGATGGTCATGTGGCTGTGGATGGTCGCGGTGCGGATGCCGGCGATGAAGGCCGCGGGTATCGACCTGTCGAAGGTGCGCGGCAGCAAGCCGGGGCAGCTCGACAGTATCCTGCCGCCGGAAAAGCAGTGGCCGGCGCATAATTACAACCACCTGATGGAACAGCCGACGGTGTTCTACGCGGTCGCGATTGTGATCGCGCTGACCGCCACCGGCAACGGCATGAACGCGTGGCTGGCGTGGGGCTATGTCGGCCTGCGCATCCTGCACAGCATCGTCCAGGCGACCAACAACCGGATCAGCGTGCGCTTCGTGCTGTTCGGTCTGTCGAGCCTGTGCCTGATCGCGCTGACGCTCCACGCGGCGATGGCGGTGTTCCATGGCCAAGGGTGAAGGCTTCGAGCGGCACAAGCAGCCGTGGAAGCCCGATGAGGTGCAGAAGCTGCACACACTGGCGAAGAAGGGCATGGCGCTGAAGGCGATCGCCAAGGCGCTGACCCGCAGCGAGGAATCGGTGAAGGACCGGGCGAAGGCCGACGGGCTGTCGATCGCGAAATTGCGGTAGCCGCATCGCCCTCACCCTTCCCACCGCCTGCGGCGGCGGGCCCCTTCCCTCTCCCGGCGGGAGAGGGAGGGAGGCGCGAAGCGCCGGAAGGGTGAGGGTGGTCGAAGTCAGCCGAACAAGCGCCGCACGCTGCGATCGAGCATCACTAGCTGCCAGAGCGTGCGGCCATGCTCCGAGCGGCCGGCGCGGTGATCGTCGGCGAGTCGATCGAGCGACGCGCGATCGAACCAGTTCGCCAGCACCGGCGATTTCGACAGCGCCGCCGCCTCCCCCGCCAGTTCGCGACGGAGCCACGCGCTGACCGGCGTCACGAACCCCATCTTGGGACGATAGAGGATGTCCTTGGGCAGCCAGGGTTCGAGCGCCTTCTTCATCAGCCACTTGCCCTGCCCGCCTCTGATGCGCAGCGACGCCGGCAGCGTCGCGGCGAATTCGAGCAGGCGGTGGTCGAGCAAAGGCTCCCGCGCCTCCAGGCTGACGGCCATGCTGGTGCGGTCGACCTTGGTCAGGATGTCGCCGGGCAACCAGTGGTGGATATCGGCATATTGCGCGGCATCGAGCCCGTCGCGCGCGGGGGCGGCACGCATCGTCGCGATCATCGCATCCTCGCCGCGATGGCCCGCCAGGTTGCGCCGGAAGCCGTCCGCGTAGAGCGCGTCGCGCGTCGCGGGCGTGGTGACGCCGACCGCGCGTGCATAGGCGGTTGCACCGTCGTCGGCGAGCGCGAGCAGCGTCGTCTTGGCGCGGAGCGGACGCGGCGCCCAGTCAGCCTTGGGGTAGAGGTTGCCGAGCGTGCCGAACAGCCGCGTGCGAAGGTTCGGCGGGAACAGGCCGCGCACGCGCTCCTCCGCTGCGTGGAATTTGTAGCGGCGGTATCCCGCGAACGCCTCGTCCGCGCCGTCGCCCGACAGCGCGACCGTCACCGTCTCGCGCGCGAGTTCGCAGACGCGGTAGGTGGCGAGCGCGGAGGCATCGGCGAACGGCTCGTCGAACGCGGCGACCAGCGTGTCGATCAGCGAATAATCATCCGCCGCGACGGTGCGCGTGCGATGTTCGGTGGCGAAGCGTTCGGCGATCTGGCGGGCATAGGCGCTTTCGTCATGCCCGGCCTCGTCGAAGCCGATCGAGCAGGTCTTGACCGCCCTGGAACTAGCCTCCGCCATAAGCGCGACCACGGCGGAGCTGTCGACCCCGCCCGACAGGAAGGCACCGAGCGGCACGTCGGACACCATCCGGCTGCGCACCGCGACGCGCAGATGCTCGACCAGCTCGGCCTGCAGGTCCTTCGCCGATCCTTTCGCGCGGGTCGAAAAATCGATGTCCCACCAGCGTTGCGGCTGCGGCACCGGCTTGCCCCGTTCCAGGTGGAGCAGGCTCCCCGCGGGCAGTTTCCGCACGCCCGCGACGATGCAGGCGTGATCGGGGACGTAGCCGAGCGCCATGAAATCCTCGACCGCGCGGACGTCGACCTCGCGGCGCAGCAGCGGATGGGCGAGCAGGCCCTTGAGTTCGGACGCGAAGGCGAGGCCGCCGTCGCTCAGTTCGACATAATGGAGTGGCTTCACACCCAGCCGGTCGCGCACCAGCGTCAGCGTTGCGGCATCGGCATCGTGGATCGCGAAGGCGAACATGCCGACCAGGCGGTCGAGCAGCCCCGTCCCCCACGCCCGCCAGCCGTGGAGCAATACCTCCGTATCGCCCGATGTGACGAAGCGCGCGCCCGCCGCTTCCAGCTCGGCGCGGAGTTCGGCGAAATTATAGACTTCGCCGTTGTAGGTGATGGTCAGCGCGCCGGCCTGCATCGGCTGCGGCGATCCGGCGACATCGATGATCGACAGGCGGCGATGACCGAGGCCTACCCCCTGCCCGGTCCACACCCCCGCCCCGTCCGGCCCGCGATGCGCCTGAACGTCCGTCATCGCGACGATGCGCGCCGGATCAACCGGCTTGGGGGTGCCGGGGTAGAAGATCCCCGCGATCCCGCACATGGGCTCAGCGCCCCGTCAGGACTGTGTCGGCGATAGTTCCGGGCTGGCCGGCGGCGGCGAGGAAGCCGGCGATGGCGACACGCGGATCGGCCCCGTCGCCGCGCACGGCCGAGACATGCAGCGCCACCGCCGCCTGGCGCCCGCCCGTCAGCTTCGCCTTCAGCGTTTCCACCTTCACCTGTCCCTCGCTCGCGGTCGTCGTCCCGCCGATACGATACCAAGTCGCGACGAGGCGTTCCACCGGTCCCGGAGCGGTAATCCGCTCCACCCGGCCGCCCGCGATGCCCGGTTCGCCCGAAACGCGGACCCAGCGATCATTCTCGCGCAGAGCACCCTGGCCGAAGGCGACGAGCTCGTGATTCTCGCGCTGGCCGGCGTAGACGGCGATCCCGACATCGACGGTCGCGCCGCGCCCGTCGGTGTAGCGCCCGAACAGCCTGTGATCGGCGGTCGGATAATTCGGCGACCACGCCGCCGGCCCGCCCTCAACCACGACGCGGCTCCAGCCGGGCACCGCCGGCAGGTGCAATTGCGCCGGCACGGCGTCGGCACGCGCCGCGACGACCGCGCCGAGCGCAAAGGCCGCGGTGGCGAGCGCCAGCAGCGCGCCCGCGAGCGTCCAGCCGTCGCTGCTGCGGTACGGCGTCGCCGCGATCCGGCCTGTATCGACCCATGCCGCATCGGGATCACGATCGAACCAGCGCCAGCCGATCGCCAGCACCGCCGCCATCACCAGTCCGAAGAACACCCAGCCGTAGAGGATATGGTCAAAGCCTGTCGCGGCCTCCACCGACGTCAGATGCGCGGCATACATGGTGGCGAACGCGCGGACGCCGTTAGCCAGCACCGGCACGACCAGCGCCATCACAAAGAACGCCGCGCGACGCCTCCACGACACGTAGCAGACGTTGGCGACCAGCGTCGCATAGGCGATCATCGCGATGACGAACTTGGCGCCCGAACACGCCTCCGCCACCTCGAAATAGCCCGACGGTGTGGTGATGAGCACGCCGTCCACGCTCGCCGGCACGCCGAACAGATGGAGCAGCGGCACCGCCATGTCGCGGGTGACGATCTGAAGCGGCGCGTCGAGGAATTCGCCGAACGGCACGAGGAAGGCGAGATAGGCGAGCGGAAACAGCATCGCGCGCGTCACCTGCGGGCCGAGCAGCGCGACGGCCGCGCCCTGCAGCATCATCACCAGTCCGAGGTGCCGCGCAACCGCGACGCCCGCGACCTGGCCGAGGAACCAGCCCCCGGCCCCAGCCACCGCAAGCAGCAGGCCGGGCGCCCAGCCGGCGGGCGTCAGCCGGGCAACCTCGACGCGGCGTTGCCATATCAGCCAGACGACGACAGGCAGCACGAACAGGCAATGCCCGAAGGTCGTCGAATTCCAGTAGATGAAGGCAAGATCCCCGACGTCGCGGTGAAAGATCGCGAGCAGCGCGAGCCAGGCGGCGGCGAGCCGGGCGAGCGGCATGCGCCAGGCGGAGTCGATACGGGGCACCGCGAAGTCGGCTTGCGGAAAGGCGATGGTCATGCAGCCTCCTCCACGCGAGGCGCGTCGATGCGAGCAGCGTCAGGGGTCAGCCCCAACAGCGCATCGAGCGGCGCCAGCCGCGCGTCCCAGCCGTAGCGAGCCTGCACCCGCGCGCGCGCCGCACGGCCGAGCGCGTCGCCGGCGGCGGCATCGGCGATCAGCGCGCAGACCTCGGCCGCGAAGCCGTCCGCGCCCTCGCCGACGCGGAGCGTGCCGGCGTGATCGATTCCTTCGGCGGCGGCGGGCGAGGCGACGACCGGGCGCGCCATCGCCATCGCTTCCAGCACCTTGTTCTGGATGCCCCGCGCGATGCGCAGCGGCGCCACCGCCACGGCGGCGGCGGCAAGCCAGCCGCGCACGTCGGCGACCTCACCCGTGACGATGACGTGCTCGCTCTCCAGCGCGCGCACCTCGGCGGTCGGTGCGCGGCCGACGATCGCGAAGGTCGCAGCCGAGTGCCGCGCGCGGACGAGCGGCAGGATATCGTGCGCGAACCAGCGCGCGGCGGCGACGTTGGGCGCGTAATCCATCTGGCCGGTGAAGACGATCAGTGGCGCGGGCGCGTCGACGGGCGCGAAGGCGGCGGCGGGGTCGAACTTCACCGTGTCGATGCCGTTTTCGATCACCCGGATGTCGCCGGTGCCGCCGATGCTGCGGAACAGATCAGCCTCGCTGGCGCTGACGAACAGGCTGGCATCGACGGTCTGCGCGATACGGCGGTCGAAGCGACCGAGCAGGCGCTCCTCGCGGGCGTAGAGCCAGTTCTGGGGAAACCGCGCCTCACGCGCATATTCGCCGAACTTGACCGAATCGACGTCGCAGAAATCCATCACGCTGCGCGGCGGCAGATCGCGCGGCAGATACATCGCCATCGCGCTGGAAAACACGTGGATCGCATCGATCGGATGCTGCGCCAGAACCCGCCGCACGGCATCCGCGAGGCGGGGATCGGTGAAGGCGGCTTCGGACACCGAACGACCGCTCAGCAGCGCCTCGATCGCGGCGCGCGCCTTCGATTTCGTACGCGGGACGATGTGGTGGCTGGCGCAAAGCGTCGCGAGTTCAGGCGCATCCAGATCGCGCGGATCATCCGAGAAGGCGACGAGGTGAACGCGCGCGCGCCGCGCCAGATAGCGCAGCATGTTATAGGCGCGGATCTTGTCCCCGCGATCGGGCGGAAACGGAACGCGGTGGGCGAGGAACAGGATGTCGGGCATCAGCCGAGCCCGCGCGCGATGTGCGGGCCGATCAGATTGGCGAGCGGCAGCGGCAGACGCTTCCACAGCGCGATCTTGCGCGCATATTTCGGGTCGAGCGGATTCACGGCGCGCGGTGCGGCACCGTCGGCGGTGCGGATGTGATAGGCGAGCGGGCGCCCCTCGAACCCCCAGTTGCGCTTGAACGCGGCGGCGCCGGTCCCGGCCTTCGACCGGCCGAAATCGAAATGCGTGCAGCCCCGCGCGCGGGCGTGGTTCATCAACGCGAAGTACATCGCGTCGTTGGCGCGCAGCGCGCGGGCATCGTCGGTCCCGCCGCCCCAATAGGGATAGACCGTGCCGCGCCAGTAGAGGCTGAGCACGCTGGCGACCGCGCGGCCCCGATGGCGGACGGTGAGGATGTCGGCGGCATCGCCGAATGCGTCGAGCACGGCGGCGAACAGCGTTTTCGGAAACACCGGCGTGCCGAGGTTACGCACCGATTCCGCATAAACCGAATAGTGGGCGGCGCGATCCCCACCGACCGCGATGTCCAGCCCCCTGTCGAACGATTTGCGGACTTCGGCGCGCTGCTTGCGCGGGATGGCGAGAAGCTGCGCGTCATCGTCGGCGGCGAGCGGGACGACGAAGCCGAGATAACTGTCCGTATCGGTATGGAAACGCGCATCGGGCGCCGCTCCGCCGCGCAGTTCGAGCGACGAGGCCCCCTGCTCGCCCGCATAATCCCATGCGGCACTGGCCAGTGCCTGCGCGGTCGCCGCCTCGCCCGCAAGGACGCCGCCGTCTACCGCAAAGCCGGCGGAGACCAGCGCGGTGCCGAACAGCGGGGAGCGCACCAGCAGCAGCGGCAGCACCCCGGCGAGCGCGCCGTCGGCCGTCTCCGCGATCAGGTAGCGCGGTATCTGGCGGCACCCCTTCGCCACCGCGACCGTCCATTCGACGAGGTGGAAAGGCGAACCGCCAGGCTGCGCCTCCACCCAGGCGGCGATGCGAGCGCGTTCCTGCGCGTCGTTCAGGTCGATCGCGCGGACCGCGACCGGGCGGGCGAGCAACGGCATCGTCATGCCAGCGCCTCCGCCTGTTCGGCGACGACACGATCGACGCGGCCCCATTGGTGGCGGCGGACGAGCTTGCGCAGCTTCCCCGCCATCGCGCCCAGCCGGCTGTAATGGCGCAGACGCGACTTGAAGGGAGCGTCGGCGACGCGCGGCTGGCCGGGATCGACCTCCCACGGGTGGAAGTAGAAGATCGCCGGGCGACGCTCCGTCGCATTGGCATGGCGGATCGCGCGGTCGGTGAAATGCTGCGGCAACAGGCGAAAGAAGCCTCCGCCCGCCGTGACGGTCTTGCCCAGAACCGGCATCGTCGTGACAGGCAGTTCGATCAGGTCGCTGCCGGGGACGGGGCGGTAGGCGGATCGGGGCGCGTCGGCCCAGCCATAGTGATCGTGGCGGATCGGCGCGACACTCGACGAATAGGCATAGCCTGCCTCGGCCAGCACCGGGTGCGCCCACGGCGTGCGCGTGTCGATCGAGAAGCTGGGTGCGCGATAGCCGGTGACGGCGACGCCGGCGGCATCCTCCAGCACGGCGCGGGCGCGGGCCAGGTCGTCGCGGAACGCGTCCGGCGTGAAGGTGAAGACGCGCGCATGATCCCAGCCATGGCTGGCGATCTCATGCCCCGCATCGACGATGCGGCGGATCAGCGCGCCGTTGCGCGCGGCGACCCAGCCGAGGGTGAAGAAGGTTGCCCTGGCGCCGGTTTCCGCGAACAGATCCAGCACCGCGGCGGTATTATCCGCGACGCGGCTTTCCAGCGAATCCCAGTCGGCGCGCGCGATCGTGTTCTCGAACGCGCCGACCTGAAACCATTCCTCGACATCGACAGACAGGGCGTTGAGCATGACGCTTATCCTACGCGGTCGCGCAGCTCCGCCAAGTCGGGGCGCTGCCCCCCGCCTTCGACCCAGTCGACCAGCAGGGTCAGCACGCGGCGCAGCGCGACGTCCTGATCCTCCAGCCGTGCCTCGATAGCGGCGAGCCGGCGAGCGATTTCAAGGTCAGCCACCGGTGCTGGCTCCGGCTCCGGCGCGGGCTGCTCGACAGCGGCTTGCGCTTCGGTTTCCGCGGCCTCGGCTTGCGGCGCATCATCGGACTGCGCGGGCCTCAGCCGCCGGAACGCGGAGAACAGCGAGCTTCGCGCCTCGGCGACCGGGGCGAGCTGCGGCTGGACCGAGACGGTGACGGGTTCGGCTTCGGTTTCGGCCGACTCGTCGATCGACACCGGCGGCTCGAGCAGGATCGGGCGGGCGGCATCCTCGACCGCCTCCGGCGCGGGATCGGGGCTGAACGGCCATTCCATCACAGCCGACTGTTCGGCATGCTCGACCTCGATCGCGATAGGGCGCGCCGCCGCCACGTCGTCCAGGTCGAACTCGGGCTCGACCGGCGGCATCGCGTTGCCGACCATGCCATCGGCCGACATGTCATCGGCGACCGCAGCGACATCGGCCGCGGCGAAACTGTCGATATCCTCGATCGCGCCGTGCAGCAGCACGCGGCTGACCAGCTGGTTCACGCGGCGCGGGATACCGCCCGACCACGCATAGATCGCCGCCAGCGCATCGGTGCGGAAACGCGGGCGTCCGTCCCAGCCGACCACGCGCAGGCGGTGGACGATGTAAGGTTCGAGTTCCTCGGGCTCCATCGGGCCCAGGTGGTGCATCGCGATGACGCGCTGACGCAGCTGCTCCAGGCTGGCGTGGGCCAGGTGATCGCGGAACTCGGGCTGGCCGAGCAGGACGATCTGCAACAGCGCATGGCCGCCCGACTGGAAGTTGGAGAGCATCCGCAGCTCTTCGAGGCTGTCGGTCGGCAGTGCCTGCGCCTCGTCGACGATCAGGAGTGTACGGCGGCCGGTGCGCGCGACGGCGTGCAGCCCGCGTTCGATCGCGGCCAGCATCTGCGCCTTGGGAAGGCCGGCGGCATCGACCGACAGGCCGGCGCAGACGGTGCGCAGCAGATCCTCCGCGGCGATCTGGGTCGAGACCAGCCGGATGACGTTGAGCCGCGCGGCATCGATCGTGTCGACCAGATGGCCGACCAGCGTCGTCTTGCCCGCGCCGACATCGCCGGAGATGACGATGAACCCCTCACCCTGGCTGAGGCCATAGCCGAGATAGGCCATCGCCTTGCGGTGCGTGGCGGTGTCGAACCAGAAGCGCGGATCGGGCGTCAGCTGGAAGGGACGGCCGCTCAATCCGTAATGTTCGTCGTACATCAGTTCGTCTTTCCCGCGGATCAGAAGGAATAGCGCATGCCGAGCAGCGCCTGACCGGACACGTCCTTGCCGAACTGTTCCTGGTCGTAGGCGAAGACACCGACCGAGGCGATCGCGCCCAGCCGCCCGAAGCTGTAGGAATAGCTGGCGTTGCCGCCGCCGCCGAACACGGTCGGGGCGTTGGGCAGACCAGGATTGAACCAGTTGAGATAGGCGTTGGCGGCGATCGCCGAACGCACGCTCAACTCGCGGCCAAGGGTGAACTGGCCGAAATAGATATCGTCGCTGATGTTCGCCAGGATGCTGTTCGGCCCGGCGTTGGGCACCAGGAACTTGCGGTTGGCGTAGCCGAGGCCGACGCCGATCGTGTACGGCCCCATGCCGGTCGACAGCACACCGGTGATCCCGCGCGAACGAAAGCTCGCCGTGGTCAGCGCACCGAGCAGCGGCGTCAGGCAGTCGCCCGCCGCGTTGATGGCGGTGCCGCCGTTGCCGGTGATCCCGTCGCCATCGCCCGCGCCGAACACGCATCCGCCGAACTGGTTGCCGAACGGATCGATCGGGTTCTGGAAGGCGGTGGGGAGCGTCGCCAGCGTGTCGGAAAGCCCGCGGCCGAAGCTGTCGACGCTGTCGAACACGCCGATGTTCAGCCCCGTGCGGTGCGATGCCTGATAGGCGATCGAACCGGTGTAGCTCATCGTGTCATAGCGCCGGCCGACCCGGCCCTGAACGGTCGTGCGCACGCTGGGGCGCCAGATGACGCCCGCGTCCCAGAACAGCCCGTCCGTCTCATAGGCGAGGCGGCGCGGCGAGGCGGGGTCGGTCACGAACCGGCCGCCGCCCGTCGTCACCGGAACGCCTGTGGCATCGACCAGCGGATCGCGGAGCGAAATCTCGATGTTCTCGTAACCAATGCCGCCGACCAGCGCGACCTGGCCGGTCACCGGCATCACCACGTCGGCGCGCAGATATTTTCCGTCATAACGCTGATCGAGCTGGCTGACGTCCTCGCGTTCCCACGCGCCGGAGAAGGTGAAGCCGAACGGCGCATAGGTGCCCGCCCGCGCGCCAACCGACGCCGTCGCCATGTGGTTGGTCGAGCTGTCGTAGCTGTCGAGCCGCGGCTGGCCGGCGCCGAGGGGTGCGACGATGCCGGGTTCCTCGACCTTGACGTAGCCGAAACGATAGGCCGCGTTGACCGTCGTTTCGTCCAGATGGGCCGCGAAGGTCGGGCCGGCATAGGCGCCGAAGATCTGGCTGACGTTGGAAGCATTGCCGGCGAGACCGCCGGGCGCAGGACCGCGGATATCGTCGCGCGCGCGGGCGGCGAGCGCCCCGCCCTCGATGTTCAGACCCGGCCCGAGCCGTACCGCCGCGCGGGCGAGGCCGGAATGAACCGAACCGTCGGTAACGGGCTTGTCCCAGTCGATGCGGTGGTCGTAGCGATAGTTGAGCTGCACCTCGACGCGGCTGGTCTGCAACGACATGTCGATGCCGGCGGACACGTTGGTGTAGGTGAGCACGTCGGACGGGCCGTCGAGATCGGCGGTCAGCACCTGACCGACCTCGATATAGGGCGTGATTTCCCGCGTGCGGTTCTGGGCCGCCGCGGGCACCGCGAGCAGCGCGGCACCGGCGACGCCGGCGATCAGGGCGAACTTCATTGTCCCTTGGCCTCCTGGCCATAATAGCCGAAGCGGCGACCGCCCGGCTGAAAAGCGACTGCGTTGAGCAGCAACTGCACCTGATCGCAGCCGTCGAGCAGCGCGACCGCGTCGCGCAGATCGCCCTCGCTGGTCTCGTCGGCGCGAACGACCAGCATGACCTGTCCGACATGGCCCGACAGGACCGCGGCGGGCGATGCGGCGAGCGCGGGCGGCGAATCGAAGACGACGATGCGATCGGGATTGGCGCGCGCGAGGTTGGCCAGCACCTCGGCCGCGCGGCGGCTGCCGAGCAGTTCGGTGTCGCCGTGCGACAGCGTGCCGGTCGAAAGCAGGGCGAGTTGCGGCACGTCGGTATCGACGATCAGGCCTTCGACATCGACCGACGGATCGGCGATGGCATCGAGCAGGCCCGGCCGACCGGGATCGACGCCGAGTACCTGAAGCACGTCGGGCTTGGCCAGATCGGCATCGACCAGCAGGATCTCGACGTCCTTCTCGGCCGCCAGCGACAGCGCGAGGTTGATCGCGCAGAAGGTCTTGCCGTCGTCCGGTTTCGCCGAACAGACGAGGATCGACCGCGCCTTGTCATCGTCGGTCAGATTGCGGGCGGTCGCGATCAGCGCACGCTTTACCAGGCGGAATTCCTCAGCGAGCGCGGTGATGGCCGCGCCGGGTACGATCATCCCGCGATCGGCAAGGCGCGCGCGATCGATCGCGACGACCGGACGCGGCGCCCGCGCCTCGCGAACGGGCACATGCAGATCGAGCACGGGGCGCGGCGCGGCTGCCGGGAACGGCGACGGGTTGCCCGGCGCCGGCACGAAGCCGCGCGGCGCCAGATCCCAGCGGGCCGAGGCGCGCTCGACCAGGCTACCGGTCATCCTGCGGGGAGTTGCGTCGTTCATCTGTCCTCTCAAGCGACCATGCCGCGCTGCACGAATTCGAGCCCGATCAGCAGCGCCCAGACAGCACCCAGTGCCCCCGCGCCGCCCGCGAACAGACGCAGGCGCTTGCGACGGAACTGAGCCTGGAGGGCGGTGACGGTCTCTCCGATCGATCCGATCACCGTCATCCCGCTCGCCTTCTCCAGCCGGCCGGCGGAGGCGAAGGTCGTGCGGATCTGCGACAGGCCCCAGGCGACGCCGATGCCGCCGAAGATGCCGATCACCAGCACCCCGGTGAGAAACAGTGGGCGGTTGGGCGCGGACGGGCTGGTCGGTGCGGTCGGCGGATCGATCACGCTGAACTTCAGCGCGTCGGTCTGCGTCTGTACCTGGTTCTGCAGCTTCACCTGCTCACGATCGGCGAGCAGCTTGTCATACTGATCCTTCAGCACCTGATAATCGCGGTCGATCGCCGACTGTTCCGCCGCCGCGCCGGGCGACTGGGCGACCTTGGCGTCGAACGCCGACAGATCACGCATGATCTGCGACTTGCGCTCGGTCAGCGCGGCGACCTGCGACGCCTTGTCGGCGCGCATCGACTGGAGCGACAGATAGAGCGGGTTGGGCGAGCCCCCCCCGCCGCTGCCGCCGACCAGCGGCTCACCGCGCGCAGCGGCGGTGGCGCTGGCGAGCTGGCGATTGAGCGCGACCATGTCCGGGTGGCGATCGGTCAGGCCCGCGGCGCGCTTCTCGGCGATCTGGCCCTGGATGGCGGCGAGCGCGGCGCGCGCCGGCCCGGCGGACGCGGCGGTGCCGATCCCGGCGATCGACGGCGACGTGCCGGCCATCTGGCCGTTGACCGCCGACAGGCTGGAGTTCGCGGCGGCGAGATCGCTGTCGATCTGCGCGAGCTGAGTCCGCGCGGCCGACATGCGATCCTCCAGGCTGCCGGTGCCGGGCAGCGAGCCCATGAACTTGGCCTGGAACTCGGCGCGCTTGGCCTCCGCCTCCTGCAACTGCTGCTGGCGCACGACGAGCTGCTGGTCGAGGAACTGGAGCGACTGCGACGTTTCGTCGCGGTTGTTCGACAGATTGTCCTCGACGAAGATGTCGATCAGCTTCTGGACGACCTGTTTCGCCAGCTTGGCGTTCGCCGCGTCGGACGCGCCGGCATTGGCGATGGTCGCGGAAATCTCGAACAGATTGTCCTGCGCCGCGGTGATCTTGATCGCCTTCTGCAGGCCCGCCACGCGATCGGCGACGTCGCGGTCGCTCGATACGGTGGCGGCAAGATCGGTGCCGCGCACGACCTTCTGCAGGTTGACCGCGCTGGTCAGCGTCTGTCGGATGCGATCGACCGTCTTGGCCTGTTCGGCCTGGGTGATGCCGTTCTGCGTCGGCAGCATGTTGCGCATCTGGACCGACACGCGCGCCCTGGATTCATACTGGTTGGGAACCTGCGACACCGCCAGCCAGCCCAGCAGGCATATGCCCCAGGCCACCGCCAGCGCCGTCCAGCGCCGCGTCCACACCGCGTGGAGCGCCACGCGGAATTCATCGTAGAGGCCGCTTCCCATCAGAACATGCTCTGCGGGATGATGATGACGTCGCCCGGCTCCAGCCGGACGTTGGCGCGCGAATCGCCTTTTTTTAGCAGGTTGTTGATGCGCAGCCCGAATTCGCGCTGCTTGCCGGTTTCCTTGTCGTAGCGCACCAGGCGCGACCGGTTGCCGGCGGCGAATTCACTGAGTCCGCCGACCGCGATCATCGCGTCGAGCAAGGTCATGTTGGCGCGGTAAGGGATAGACGCCGGCTTTTCGGTCGCGCCGACGATGCGCACCTGCTGGCTGAAGGTGCCCGAGAAATTCTCGACGATGACCGAGACGATCGGGTCCTTGATATATTCGCCCAGCGCCAGCTTCAGATCGTCGGCCAGCATCGTCGGCGTCTTGCCAACCGCGGGCATGTCGCCGACCAGCGGGGTGGTGATGCGGCCGTCGGGGCGCACCGGCACCTTCGCCGACAGCTCGGGATTGCGCCAGACATGGATCTGGATCTGATCGAGCGGGCCGATGACATAATCCTCGCCCGGCCCTTCCTTGGCCGCGACGAAGGATGCCGGGGGCAGCTCGGGACGGCTGCCGCCCCCGCCACAGCCGGTGAGGGCGAGCGACGCCGCCCCAACCCCCAGGATCATCTTCGCCGAACGCCTCGAACGCATGCGCTGTCTCCGTCTGCGAGGCGTTCCGACACGGCGAACATCGCCGCGCAAAACCCACGCACTCGCGGAAAGCTATGAGCGGGAGAGGTAAAGATTGAGTTAGGCGAACCGGCCGCAATCGGCCGTCAGGCGAGGATTTCCGCCGAATCGGGGTGTCCGAGAAAGCGTGCCGGACTCGCGCTCGCGCCATAGGCCCCGGCCAGAAATACCGCTATGACGTCACCGGCATCGGCGTGCGGAAAGGCGATACGATCGGCCAGGCGATCGAGCGGGGTGCAGAGCGGCCCGACGATCGACACGGTCTCGTCCGGCTCCGCGCCGACCGCGCGGGCAAGCGCCACGGGATAGTTGCGGCGGACGACGGTGCCGAAATTGCCGGTCGCGGCGAGCTGGTGGTTGAGGCCGCCGTCGACGACCAGGAATGTCTCGCCGCCGCTGTCCTTCCGGTCGACCACGCGGGTGAGGTAGACTCCCGCCTCGCCCACCAGCCAGCGGCCAAGTTCGATCGCATAGGCCCGGCCGGGCATGAGCGCGTCGCCCAGCGCCGCGCCGATCGCTTCGACATCGACCGGTGTGTCGCCCGCGAAATAGGGGATGCCAAAACCCCCGCCGAGGTTGACGAGCGGCGGTTGCGGCCCGGCCGCGTCGGCGAGTTCCGAGGCGAGCGCGACGGTGGCGCGCTGTGTCTCGATGATCGCGGCGGTGTCGAGCGCCTGTGAGCCGGCGAAGATGTGGAAGCCGCGCCAGTCGGCGCCCGCGTCGATCAGGCGGCGGACAAGCGCGGGAACGCGATCCGCATCGACGCCGAAAGGTGAAGGGCGCCCGCCCATCTTCATCCCCGAGCCCTTGAGCTCGAAGGCGGGGTTCACCCGCACCGCAAGACGGGGGACGACGCCAAGGCGGTCGGCGATCGCCAGCGCCCGGGTCGCCTCACCGTCGCTTTCGAGGTTGATCGTCGCGCGCGCGCGGATCGCCGCCTCCAGCTCGGTATCGCGCTTGCCGGGTCCGGCGAAGCTGATGTGCACGGCAGGCTTGACCGCCAGCGCCATATCCAGCTCGCCGGCCGACGCGACGTCGAGCCCGCCGACGAGCGGCGCAATATGCGCGAGCAGAGGGGGAAAGGGATTGGCCTTGATCGCATAATGGATTTCGACCGCGGGTGGCAGGGCCGCGCGCAGGCGGGCGACCCGCTCTGTGATGGCGGCACGGTCATAGACGAACAGCGGGGTGCCGTGTGTCGCAACCAGGTCCTGCGCCGTGCGGCCGGCGATCGTCAGCGGGCCGGGCGTCGCAAAAGCGGGCGGAATCGGGCCGATCGGCTTCATGCGGCAAACTCCGCCTTGAGCGCCGAGCGATCGAGCTTGCCATTGGCGTTGCGCGGCAGGGCATCGCGCCAGTCGTAGCGCTGCGGCTGCATGAAACTCGGCAGGTCGCGGCGCAGGCGGGCGCGCAGGCCCTCCTCGCCGGCGGGATCGCCGCTGAGCACCACGACGATCGCCTGGCCCAGCCGATCGTCGGGCACGCCCAGCGCCACCGCCTCGCCCGCCTCGCCGCCGGCCAGCACGGCTTCCTCGATCTCGGTCGGGCTGATGCGGTTGCCGGCCGACTTTATCATCTCGTCATCACGCCCGACGAAGCGGAGCAGGCCGGCGTCGTCGGCGATCACCGTGTCGCCGGACCAGACCGCGACGCCGCCACTGTCCGACCAGTCCGGCGCCGGCCGGAAGCGCGCGGCGGTGCGGGCCGCGTCGCGCCAATAGCCCTGCGCGACGAGCGGCCCGGCATGGACCAGTTCGCCCGCCTCGTCCGGCCCGGCCCGGCTGCCGTCGGCGCGCACCACCATCACCTCCGCGAAAGGGATCGCGCGGCCGATCGAATCCGGATGCGAATCGACCAGACCAGGCGACAGGAAGGTCGAGCGGAATGCCTCGGTAAGTCCGTACATCGGGTAAAGATCGGCCTGCGGAAAGCGTGTCCGCAAGCCGCGCACCAGCCGCTGGGTCAGCGCGCCGCCCGAGTTGGTCAAACGGCGCAGGCTTTGTCCCGCACCGCCCCAGTCAGCCTCCAGAAGCTGTACCCACAACGGGGGTACGCCGGCGAGCGTGGTGACGTCATGCCTCCCGACCGCCTTCACCACGTCACGCGCCGTCAGATAGTCCAGCGGGATCACGCACGCGCCCGCCGCCCAGCTCGAAAGCAACTGGTTCTGGCCGTAGTCGAAGCTCAGGGGCAGCACGCCGAGCACGCGATCGTCGGGCGCGAGGCGCAGATAGTGCGCGACGCTGATCGCGCCGAGCCACAGGTTCGTGTGGCTGAGCATCACGCCCTTCGGCCGGCCGGTCGATCCCGAGGTGTAGAGGATCGCGGCCAGCGCGGCCGGATCGGCGGCGGATGGCGGGAGCGGATCGCCCTCGCCCGCCGTATTGCGGATCAGGCAGTCGGCGGGCGCATCGTCGGGTTCAAGGCTGGCGGTGCGGCTTTCCTGGCTGACGAGCAGCGCGGCGCCGCTGTCGGCGAGGATGTGCGCGACCTGCGCGCGCTTCAGCACCGGATTGATCGGCACGTGGACCAGGCCGGCGCGGGGCGCGGCGAGCGGCAACAGGCAGGCGTCGCGGGTCTTGGGCAGCCAGGTCGCGACGCGCGATCCCGCCGGCAGCCCGAACGCGGCCAGCCATCCGGCCAGCCGCGCGACGGCATCCTCCGCCCCGGCATAGGTCAGCGTGCCGGCGCGATCCTCCAGCGCGATCGCATCGGGTGCGCCGCGCAGGACGTGGTCGATCGGACGCGAGACGGGATCGAGGGGTATCATCGCGGCACTTTAGGAGCGAAGCGTGCGCGCTTGGCAAGTTGCAGCGCACAAAGTAACGCGCCGGGGACAGGATTTGCGGGGGAACAGGTCGCCGTGCTGCCCGATGGAGCACCCGAAGTGGTCGAGACAGTGCGCGCGGTGCTGCGCGACGTGTTGGGGATCAGCGCCGAACGCGCCGCCGCGTTCCGCGAGGATACGCCGTTGTTCGGCGCGCTGCCCGAACTCGATTCGATGGCGGTGGCCGGCGTGCTGACCGAGATCGAGGACCGGCTGGGCATATTGATCGACGACGACGACATCGACGGCGAGACGCTGGAGACGTTCGGCGCCCTTTGCGAATTCGCGATGCGCAAGGCGCTGGGGTGATCGATCATTACGACTGGGCGGGCGGGCGCGAGGCGATGTTGCGCCTCGGCCCCGATAGCGGCCCCGTCGTGATCGTCGCCCTGCCACTGTTCGAGGAAGCGAACCGCACGCGCACCTTCGCGGTGACGATGATGCGCGCGCTGGCCGAGCGCGGGGTGGCGAGCGTACTGCCCGACCTGCCGGGAACCAACGACAGCCTGGTGGCGACGCGGGACGCGACGCTGGCCGACTGGCGGGCCGCCTATGCCGCAGTTGCGACAAGCACAGGTGCGGTGGCGAGCGTCGCGATCCGCAGCGGCGCGATGATCGATGGCGCGGCCGATGCGCTGGCGCGGTGGCACCTGTCCCCGCAGGACGGCTCCGGCCTGCTGCGCGAACTGCGTCGCGCCGGGTTGGTCGAGCGGGAAGCATGGATCGAGGTCGCCGGGAACGATCTCTCCCGCGACCTGCTGGATGCGCTGGCCCAGGCGACGCCGAGCGAGGGCGCGCGCACCGTCAGGCTTTCGAGCGACCCGGCGGCGGCGGATGTGAAGATCGAAGCTGTCCCACTTTGGCGACGGGCAGAGCCAGACAATGATCCCGTTTTGGCCGAGTCACTTGCCGCAGATATCGCGGACTGGGTGCAAACATGCGCCGGGTGATCGAGATCGCCTGCGCAGGCGAAATGATCGTCGGCACGCTCGACGAGGGTGCGGAGAATACCGGCCTGCTGATCGTGTCCGGCGGCAACGAGATCCGCAGCGGGGCACATCGCGGCATGGCTCTGCTGGCGCAGGCGCTGTCGGCGGAGGGTGTGCCGGTGCTGCGCTACGACCGGCGTGGGATCGGCGATTCGACCGGAGAGAACGCAGGGTTCGAGGCAAGCGCGGAGGATATCGCCGCCGCTGCCGGCGCATTCCGGCGCGAAGCCGGCGTCACCCGGATCGTCGGTTTCGGCAATTGCGACGCCGCGACCGCGCTCACGCTGTTCCACGCCCGCGCCGGCATCGACGCGCTCGTGCTGTCCAACCCGTGGACCGGCGGAGGCGACGACGCCCTGCCCCAGGCCGCCGCGATCCGCGCGCGCTACGCCGAGCGGCTGCGCGATCCGGGCGAATGGCTGCGCCTGCTGCGCGGGGGGATCGACCTGCGCAAACTTTTCAGCGGGTTGCGCAAGGCGGCACAGAGCGGGCGGGAGGACGGCGATCTGGTCGATCGCATGGCGCTGTCGCTCGCCGCTTCGGCCGTGCCGACGACGATCCTGCTCGCCGCACGAGACAATACCGCGATCGCCTTTCGAGACGCCTGGGCGAAAAGCCCGAACCGGACCGATGCAGCGACCTTCAGCCTCGACTCGGCCAGCCACAGCTACGCCGGCGCGGCGGACAAGGCGTGGCTCAAGGATCGGTTGCGAGAAGCGGTCGGATAGCGATCCAGGTCAGCCGGAGGCGAGGCCGCCCCAGTCGCCGGTGCCGCTCAGGTCCGGCTGCACACCGACCAGACCGGGCTCGAACCCGGTTTGCCATGGAAAGCGCCCTTCCGCGTCCGGCCACATGAGCTGCAAAGCAGGAAATTCCGCGCCGCGATACAGCCAGTCGGTTCCGCCCATGCTGGCTTTCGCCTGCGCCGTACCGACCGGCACGAACCAGACCTGCTCTCCGTCCAGCAAGCCGGAGACGGGTTCGCCTGGCGCAAACGACCGCCCCGCACCGATCTCGTGCGCCATCTTGCTGAACAGCGCGTGGCGGGTCTGGGGCGTCAGATCGAAGGCGACGACCTCAGGCGCCCCATAGGTCACCCAGAAGCCGCTGGTGTAGCTGAACCCCGCGTGGCCCGGCCGTTCGGGAACGGACGTGGTTCGCCAGCCGTGCCGCGTGACATCGATCAGCAACTGCTTGCCATGGTCCTCATATCGGGCGGGCGCGTCGGCGAGCCTGGTATCCTCGACAGCGATGGTCACTCGGCGGCTTCCCGCTCGGCCTCGAACTCGGCCTCCGCGAGGAAGCGTTCGGCGTCGAGCGCGGCCATGCAGCCGGTGCCGGCGGCGGTCACCGCCTGGCGATAGATTTTGTCCATCACGTCGCCGCACGCGAACACGCCGGGCACGGAAGTGCGCGTGCTGCCGGTCTCGACCGCGATATAGCCGTCCGAATCGAGTTCGAGGTGGCCGCGGAACAGCTCGGTCGCCGGGTGGTGACCGATCGCGACGAAACCGCCCTCCACGTCCAGCCGCGACATCTCGCCTGTCATGGTGTCCTTCAATTCGATCGCGACGAGCCCCTCGGGCGTGCCTTCGCCGACGAAGCGGTGGACTTCCTTGTTCCAGAGGACCGAAATCTTCTCGTTGGCGAACAGGCGCTGCTGGAGGATCTTTTCGGAACGCAGGCTGTCGCGGCGGTGGATCAGCGTCACGTCGTCGCTGTGGTTGGTGAGGTAGAGCGCTTCCTCCACCGCGGTGTTGCCGCCGCCGATCACCGCGACCTTCTTGCCGCGATAGAAGAAGCCGTCGCAGGTCGCGCAGGCGCTGACGCCCTTGCCCTTCAGCAGTTCCTCGCTGTCGAGGCCAAGCCACTTGGCCTGCGCGCCGGTGGCGATCACCAGCACGTCGCCGATGTAGACGTCACCGCCGTCGCCGATCAGCCGGAACGGGCGCTGCGTCAGATCGACCTCGACGATCGTGTCCCACATCATTCGCGTGCCGACATGTTCGGCCTGGGCCTGCATCTCCTGCATCAGCCAGGGGCCCTGGATCACCTCGCGGAAGCCGGGATAGTTCTCGACATCGGTGGTGGTGGTCAGCTGGCCGCCGGGCTGGATGCCCTGGACGACGATGGGCTCCATGCCGGCGCGCGCGCCGTAGATCGCGGCCGACAGGCCCGCCGGGCCCGAGCCGAGAATCAGCATCCTGGTGGTGTGCGTGGTCATGGCTGCGATGTAGCGCAGATCAGCGTCCGCGAAAGGCCGGTTTGCGCTTCGATAGAAAAGCCATGCCGCCTTCGGTGGAATCCTCGCTGCGTCGCGCGGTACGCTGGTCGTCGGCCTCGCGCGCCATCGCTTCGGGATAGGTGGCATCGAGCGCGGCGGTGACCGCGCGGCGCATCAGGCCGAGCGCGACCGTCGGCCCGGCGGCGAGCCGTTCGACAAGCGCGAACGCTTCCGCATCGAGCCCGTCGTCGGCGACGACCCGGTGGATCATGCCCCAGTCGAGCGCCTGCGCGGCGGCCACGCGCTCGCCCAGCATCATCATCTCCAGCGCGCGGGCGCGACCGATCAGGCGCGGCAGCATCCAGCTCGCGCCGCCATCGGGCACCAGGCCGATGTTGACGAATGCCTGGAGGAAATAGGCGGTCTCGCTCGCGACGCAGAAATCCGCCGCCAGCGCGAGGCTGCAGCCAATGCCGGCGGCGGGGCCGCGCACCGCGCTGACCACCGGAACCGACAGATCGGCGATCGCCTGGAGCGCAGGGTTGTAGTGGTTCGACAGCGCATCATGCGTCGCCTGAGAAGGATCCGCGGCCTGGAGCGTGCCGCCCGCTACATCGGCACCCGAGCAGAATGCCCGCCCGGTCCCCGCGATCAGCACCGCCCGCGCGCCGTCGAGGTTGCACAGCGCATCGCGAATTTCGTCGAAGGCGGCCGGGGGCGCGGCGTTCAGTCGTTCGGGCCGGTTGAGCGTCACCACCAGCACGTCGCCGCGCCGCTCGCTCAGGATCATCTCGTAGGCCATCGCTCTCCCCGGCGTTCCGTGTCGGGAAAGGCTTATGGCAGCAGACGAGCGATTGCCAATGGGGGTGATCGACGCCGATGAAATCGGTGATGCGATAAGCGGCGCCTGGTAGCGGAGGAGGGACTTGAACCCCCGACACGCGGATTATGATTCCGCTGCTCTAACCAACTGAGCTACTCCGCCGCGCAAGGGCCAAGTGCCAGGCAAGGCGCGCCCAATAGGTTGCGGGTGGCGACCGGTCAAGCGAAGTTGTGGCGCGAATGCGGCTCCCACGGGCCGCCGCGATACCACCAGCTGGCGAGGCCGGCGATGGCGAGTGGCCGGCGTGCGAAGCCGTGCGACAACGCGGCGTGGAGCGCGCGCGCCTCCACAGGGGTTACCTTGTTCTGGATGGTCACATGCGGACGCCAGCCGGCACGATCCTGCGGCGTCAGCAAGCTGCCGAAGACGTCGGCCAGATCGGCGCGGATCGCGGCGAGATCAGGCGATTCGACACGGTAGGCAACGCCCCGCCCCAGCGACATCACGCCGCCCAGCCACGCGCGGGGCGGAGGCGCGCGGGCCGCTTCGGCGAGGCGGGCCCTTAGTTCGTCCCCGATCGACGGCGGCAGATGATGGAATAGCGTAAGATGTGCGGCGATGTGATTGCGTTCCGGCGGAAAGTTGGCGCGGCGCAGGGCGTCGAGCGCGGCGGCGTCAGCCAAGCCGATGACAGCGGTGACGATCAGCGGGGCGGGTTCAGCCGGCAAGGGCGGCCTTGGGCACGTGGGTGATACGGCACGCGAGATCGGCTTCCCCGCTCGCCACGACATAATGATCGCCCGAATCCGCGATGCCGGTGGTGAACACGACATCCTCCAGATACATCCGGTGCGCGAGCGGCGCGGTGAGCGCAGGCGCGGGTTCGAGCAGCGGCGCATGGCCGGTCGCGAGCGTGATCGACGGATCGTCGCGGTCGAGCAGGCTCCAGTAGGTGCGGTAGATGCCGACCGCGCCCGACGGCTCGACGCCATGCCACAGGCAGAGCCAGCCGTCGGGCGTGAGGATCGGCGGGGCGCCACCGCCCATCCGCGCGGTCGCCGGCGTCGCGGCATGCGGGCGGATGCCGGGCCTGTCATATGGCTTCCAGTGCAGCGCGTCGGGCGAGGTGGCGAGGTTGATCGAGGGCCCGGCGCGCCATTCGCTGTCGGGCGGATAGGCGAAATAGAGGTCGCCTAGCGGGCGGGTCTGCGCCCAATATTTCCCGTCGATCAGCCCCTCGAACACCAGCATATCCTTGTTCTGGTGATCGAGCACGATCCCCTCCAGCCGCCAGTCGAGCGCGTCGTCGGAGGTGTAGAGCACGGTCGCATGGCGTTCCGGGCTGACGGAACAGGCGGTCATTAGCCAGCGGGTTCCGACGCGGCTGATCCGTGCGTCCTCGACGCCGTAGCACTGATAGGACGTGCGCGGAGCGATCGCGCGGTCATAGTGGGCGGCGATCACCGACAGTCCGTCGGGCGACATCTCGACCGGCAGCAGCCAGCTGAGCGAGGTCAGGCCCAGCACCTTCCACCCCCCGCCGCGGACGGTGAAGGTGCGCGGATCGGTGGTGTCGACGCGGTCGAGCGGCCAGGCGTCGATCACATATTCGCCGTCGTTCCAGCGGATCGCGTGGATATGGCCGTCGCGCACCGGATCGCGCAAGGCCTCCGCCACGCGCACCATCATCAACAGGTTGCCGTTCGCGAGGCGCGTCATGCCGGGATTGAACGCGCCGAGCACATAGGTTTCCGCGTCGATCCGCCCGGCGAGCGGCGAGCGGGACAGATCGACATCGTCGGGCGTGAAGACCAGCCGGTCGATCGCGAAACTCATAAACACGCCCTCCTTGCCTCTCGGTGGAAAGAAGGGTTCAGGCCGGGACGGGTTCCCGCACCCGATCGAGCAGGCGGTCGATCGCGACGACCGCGGCCGGTTCGTCGAGCGTCGGGGCATGGCCGATGCCCGGCACGATGACGAGTTCGGCGCGGCCGCCCAGCCGCAGGATCATCGCCTCCGCCGTCGCCGGGGACAATATGTCCGATCGCTCGCCCCGCACGACCAGCACGGGCCGCCCGGCCAGCGCATCGAGCGTGCGCCACATGTCCGGCCCGGCCTCGTTGCCCGGCATTCGGAACGGCTCGGCGATCCGCATGTCGTAATCAAGCACGACGCGGCCCGCCGCATTCAGCCGGTACAGCCGCTTCGCCATCGCCAGCCAGTCCTCCAGCGCATAGTCCGGATAGACCTCGGCGTTGTTATCCGCGAGCACGCGGGCGGCGTGCAGCCATGTCGGATGCCAGCCGTTCTTGCCGACATAGCCACGGATGCGCGACAGGCCGGCGGCATCGATCTCCGGCCCCACGTCGTTGAGCAGCGCGCCGGCGATGCGGTCGCGCCCGACCGAGGCGAGCAGCATCGTGACGATCCCGCCGAGCGAGGTGCCGAAGGCGACGAACCGTTCGATCGCCAGATGATCGAGCAGCGCTTCGACATCCTGGAGATAGGTGAGCGGCACGTAGCTCATCGGATTCCTGGCGTAGGCGCTCTCGCCCCTCCCCCGGAAATCGACCGCGATCACCCGCCAGTCGGGCGACAGCCGTTCCGCCACCCGTTCGTAATCGCGCGCGTTGCGGGTCAGGCCGGGGAAGCACAGGATCGGCGGGCGCCCGTCCGCACCGCCGGAATAGTCGCGGTAGTGCAGGCGCAATTCGTCGCGCGATTCCCAATGGCCGTCGGCGAAGTCGCGGTTGCGCTGGGGCGTCATGGCGACCCATATCGCCGCATGGCCGACTTCCCGCAAGCGCGACGCACGATCCTCGAACTGGGCTCCCCCTTCTACGATGCCGTCGAGGCGGCCGATTTCCCGCAGACGATCCTGCGCTTCCGCAACGATCGCGCGGCGGCGGAGGTCGGGCTGGCGGACATCGACGACGATGCCTGGCTTCGGCATTTCGGGCGGTTCACCCCCCTGCCCGGCAGCCTCGAGCGGCCGCTGGCGCTGCGATATCACGGTCACCAGTTCCGCGTGTACAACCCCGAGATCGGCGACGGTCGCGGTTTCCTCTTCGCGCAACTGGAGGACGGGTCCGGGCGGCTGATGGATCTGGGCACCAAGGGATCGGGCCGGACGCCGTGGAGCCGGTCCGGCGACGGGCGGCTGACGCTGAAGGGCGGCGTGCGCGAGGTGCTGGCGACCGAAATGCTCGGGGCGCTGGGCGTGCCGACCTCGCGCAGCTTCTCGCTGATCGAGACCGGCGAGGCGCTGGAGCGCGGCGACGAGCCCTCCCCCACCCGATCGGCCGTGCTGGTACGGCTGAACCATGGGCATATCCGCATCGGCACGTTCCAGCGGCTGGCCTATCTGCGCGATGCGGAAAATATGGCGCGGCTGGTCGATTACGTGCTCGTCCATCTGCACGGCGATGCGCCGGGCGACCCGGTACGCTTGCTGGAGAATGTCGTCGCGCGCACCGCGCGGCTGGCGGCGCGCTACATGGCGGCGGGGTTCGTCCACGGCGTGCTCAACAGCGACAACATCAACGTGATGGGCGAAAGCTTCGATTACGGGCCGTGGCGGTTCACGCCGACATGGGACCCGGATTTCGTCGCCGCCTATTTCGACCACGCGGGCCTCTACGCCTTCGGCCGTCAGCCCGAAGCGATCCACTGGGACGTGATGCAACTGGCCGTCGCGCTGCGCACGCTGAGCGACGCCGAACCGCTGATCGCCGCGCTGGAGGCCTTTCCCGAGTTGTATCAGCGTGCGGTCACCGACGCTTTGCTGTGGCGGCTTGGCGTCATCCCGCGCGGCGAAGCGGAGGACCGCGCGACCATCCAGGCCATCGAGCCGGCGCTGCGTGGCGAAGGCACGGCGATCGACGGCTTTTTCTTCGACGCGTTCGGCGGGGTGATCCCCGACGGTCACGGCGCGGCCTTCGACGCGGCGCGCGCGGCACTCGCAGCCTATCGACCGCGCGGGGACCGCACCCATCCCTATTGGTCCGGCGCGTCCTGTTCGATGCTGATCGACGAGGTGGAGGCGATCTGGTCCGCGATCGACCAGCACGACGATTGGGCGCCGTTCCACGCCAAGATCGCGGGTATGCGCGACATGGGGGCCGCGCTTGCGTGAGCCGGGCTTTCCCGGCAGGTAGTTAGGTGAATGACGGGGCAGGAAATCCTATCGATCGAACCGGCGACCGGCGCGGTGCTGTGGCGCGGGATGCCGCATGATGTCGATGCCGAAGTCGCCCGCGCGCGCGAAAGCTGGGCGGCCTGGGCCTCGCAGCCGCTGGCCTTCCGCATCGAGACGCTGCGCCGCTTCGCCAATGTGGTGCGCCAGCGCGCCGACGCGCTGACCGACCTGATCGCGCGCGAGACCGGCAAGCCGTTGTGGGACGCGCGCGGCGAGGTCGAGGCGGTGATCGCCAAGGTCGACATCTCCGTCACCGCCTATTCGGAACGCACCGGCCAGCGGCGCAGCGAATCGCCGATGAACGCGCGGATGGCGCTGCGCCACAAGCCGCACGGCGTGCTCGCGGTATTGGGGCCGTACAACTTCCCCGCGCACCTGCCCAATGGGCACATCGTCCCTGCCCTGCTGGCCGGCAACGCCGTGGTGTTCAAGCCGTCTGAGAAGACGCCGGCGACCGCCGAGTTCCTGGTCCAGTGCTATCATGCCGCCGGCGTGCCCGAGGGGTGCGTACGGCTGGTGATCGGCGGGCCGGACGAGGGCAAGGCGCTGGCCGCGCACGACGGCATCGACGGGCTGCTCTTTACCGGATCGGCGCGTACCGGCCTTGCGCTCAATCGCCTTTACGCGGACCG
The DNA here is from genome assembly GCF_035910975.1 of Sphingomonas sp. GTDB lineage: Bacteria > Pseudomonadota > Alphaproteobacteria > Sphingomonadales > Sphingomonadaceae > Sphingomonas. Next base: position 238,359 of record NZ_JAMHWM010000029.1, on the reverse strand, counting down.
GCCGGAGAAGATCCTGGCGCTGGAAATGGGCGGCAACAACCCGATCGTGGTGTGGGACACGCCGGACCTGCATACCGCGGCGGTGCTGGTGGTGCAGTCGGCCTTCACCACATCGGGCCAGCGCTGCACCGCGGCGCGCCGGCTGATCGTCGATGCGGCGCTCGCCGACCCGCTGATCGCGGAGATCCGCAAGCTGACCGATCGCATGATCGTCGGCGAGCCGCATGCCGATCCGCAGCCGTTCATGGGGCCGGTGATCGACAACGATACCGCCGACATGCTGACCGAAAGCTTCCTGGCGCTGATGACGATGGGCGGGCGGCCGTTGAAGCACCTGGAACGGCCGATCGACGACCGGCCGTTCCTGACGCCGTCGCTGATCGACATGACCGGCGCGCGCGAACGCGCCGACGTGGAACTGTTCGGCCCGATCCTGCAGCTGTACCGCGCGGAAAGCTTCGACGAGGCGATGAACGAGGCCAACGCGACACGCTATGGCCTGTCGGCGTCGCTCATCAGCCAGGACCCGCGCCGCTACGACGCCTTCTGGGCCAATATCCGCGCGGGCATCATCAACTGGAACCGGCCGACCAACGGCGCGGCGTCGAACGCCCCGTTCGGCGGCGTCGGCTGGTCGGGCAACCACCGGCCGGCGGCCTATTACGCCGCAGATTACTGCGCATATCCGGTCGCCAGCAACGAGGCGGAACAGGCGCGGGCCAGCATCGGCGTTGGGTTGCGCGACATCGACGGGGATCGGTGAGCACAAAGTTTCGCTAGGGCGGACCAAAGCAAGCTTCGATTGCCGGGAGAACTGCTTGCGCCCATTTCGCCACACATCATGGCCACTCTTCTCGATCCCACCGCGCGCGGGCGCGTCATCCTGGTCGGTGCCGGCCCGGGCGACCCCGGACTGCTGACCGTCCGCGCCGTCGAGGCGTTGAAATCCGCAGACGTCGTCGTTCACGACGGGCTGATCGATCCGCGCGTGCTCGATATCGCCCCGCCCGAGGCACACCGCATCTCGGTCGCCAAGCGGCGCGATCGCCACACCCTGCCGCAGGACGGGATCAACGCGTTGATCGTCGCCCACGTCCGGCTGGGCCAGGTCGTCGTGCGGCTGAAGGGCGGCGACCCGTTCATCTTCGGGCGCGGCGGCGAGGAAGTGGAGGCGGTGCGCGAGGCGGGCCTGCCGGTGGAGGTGATCCCCGGCGTGTCGGCGGCGCTCGGCTGCGCGGCGGAGGCGATGCTGCCGCTCACCCACCGCGACTGGTCGTCGGCGGTCAGCTTCGTCGCCGGCCAGTGCAAGGGACTGAAGGACCAGGACTGGTCGGGCCTCGCCGGCAAGGGCCGCACGCTCGTGATTTACATGGGTGTCGCGACCTGCCCGGACATCGCCGACAAGCTTATGGCCGACGGCGTGGCACCCGACATGCCGGTGGCGGTGCTGGAGAAGGGCACGCTCGACGGCCAGCGCGCGCTGCGTACCCTGCTCGCCGACCTGGGCGACATGGTGGTGCGCGAGCGTGTCCAGTCGCCCGCCATCATCGTGGTGGGCGAGGTCGTGCTGCTGGCGGATGCGCAGGACCGGCTGGGTAAGCTTGCCAGCCAGGCGGAGCTTCTTGCATGAAGCTGTTGACTGGAAACGATCTGCCGACCGGCGACGTGCTGTGGTGGACGGGGAATGGCTGGTCCCGCCATATCGAGGACGCAGCCGATGTCGGCGAGGAAGGCGAAGGCATCGCCCGTGCCGAGGAAGGCGCACGCCGCGTCAACGGACCCTATGTGATCGACGCTACCGCGACCCCCGAAGGCCCCCGCCCCGCGCATATCAAGGACCGTATCCGCGCGCTGGGACCGACCGTGCGGCCAGACCTGACGCTGAAGCCGGCGGATCCGTCGGCGGGGGACTGGGTGATATGAGACCCACCGTCTCATCCTCCCCTGCAAGGGGAGGGGGACCGCGCCCGCAGGGCGTGGTGGAGGGGTATCGACCTATCGAGAACGCGACACCCCTCCGTCGCGCTGGCGCGCGCCACCTCCCCTTCGAGGGGAGGATTTAGGAAAGACAATGTACAAGTACGACCAATATGATCAGGCGATCGTCGATGCCCGCGTCGATGAATTCCGCGATCAGGTGGCGCGCCGCCTGTCGGGCGCGCTGAGCGAGGACCAGTTCAAGCCGCTGCGGCTGATGAACGGGCTCTACCTTCAGCTCCACGCCTATATGCTGCGCGTCGCCGTGCCCTATGGCACGCTCGACAGCCGCCAGATGCGGATGCTCGGCCACATCGCGCGCAAATATGATCGCGGCTACGGCCATTTCACCACCCGCCAGAACATCCAGTACAACTGGATAAAGCTGGAGGAAGCACCTGATATCCTTGCCGATCTGGCGACGGTCGAGATGCATGCGATCCAGACCAGCGGCAATTGCATCCGCAACATCTCGTCCGACCAGTTCGCCGGCGCGGCGGCCGACGAGGTGACCGATCCGCGCCCTTGGGCCGAACTGATCCGGCAGTGGAGCACGTTCCACCCCGAATTCAGCTACCTGCCGCGCAAGTTCAAGATCGCGGTGATCGCCAGCGACACCGATCGCGCGGCGATGCGGCTGCACGACATCGGCCTCCAACTGGTCGAGCGGGACGGTGCAATCGGCGCGCGATTGTTCGTCGGCGGCGGAATGGGCCGAACGCCGATGATAGCGCCTGAAATCAACGGATTTGTTCCTTCTTCCGAGATTCTATCGTATCTTGAGGCGTGCCTGCGCGTCTACAATCGCCACGGCCGCCGCGACAATATCTACAAGGCGCGGATCAAGATCCTGGTCCACGATCTGGGCGCCGAGGAATATGCCCGCCAGGTTGCCGATGAACATGCCGGGCTGATCGCGCTCGACCTCGATCCCCCGGCGATCGAATTCGAGCGGATCACCGCGATGTTCGCGCCGCCGGCCTTCGAAACGGGCGGATCGGATGCGATCGACCGCAGCGATCCCGACTTCGCTGTCTGGGTCGATCAGAATGTCTCCGCCCACAAGGCGCCCGGCTACAGCGTCGTCACGATCAGCCTGAAGCCGACCAGCGGCATCCCCGGCGACGCCACCGCCGATCAGATCGACGTGATGGCCGATCTCGCCGAACGGTACGGCTTCAACGAACTGCGCGTGACGCATGCCCAGAACATCGTACTGCCGCACGTCGCGACGCGAGACCTGCCGGCTGTATGGGGCGCGCTGGCGGACGCTGGCCTGGCCGACGCCAACCTCGATCTCATCAGCGACATCATCGCCTGCCCCGGGCTCGACTATTGCAGCCTCGCCAACGCGCGGTCGATCCCGGTCGCACAGAAGATCGCGACGCGCTTCGCCGATCTCGGCCGCCAGCGCGAACTGGGCGAGCTGAAGCTCAAGATCAGCGGCTGCATCAACGCCTGCGGCCACCATCATGCCGGGCACATCGGCATTCTTGGCGTCGACCGGAAGGGGACGGAAAACTACCAGTTGCTGCTCGGCGGGTCAGGCGCGGAGGACGTCAGCCTGGCGAAGATCACCGGCCCCGGCTTCGACGAGGACGGCGTGGTCGATGCAATCGAGAAGGTCACCGACCTTTACCTTGCGCGGCGCGAGGGCAACGAACGCTTCCTCGATACCTATCGCCGGCTGGGCATGGAGCCGTTCAAGGAGGCGATCTATGGCTGATGCAGCCGAAGAACCCTGCGTCACGCTGGAGGCGTTCGTGACCCAGGACGACGCGACCGCGGTGCGCGTCGAGGCGGGCGACGATGCGCGCGCGTTGCTGCCCTTCCTCGACAGGCTGACCCTGGTGGAGGTGGCCTTCCCGACCTATCGCGACGGGCGCGGATATTCGGCGGCACGGATCCTGCGCGAGGCCGGCTATCGCGGCACGTTGCGCGCGCAGGGCGACGTGCTGATCGACCAGATCCCGTTCATGCAGCGCTGCGGCTTCGATGCCTTCGCCCCCCAGGCGCCGATCGACGAAGCCGTGCTGGCTCGATCATTGGCCCGTTATGCAGAGGTCTATCAGGGCGCCGCCGACGCGCGGGCGCCGGTATGGAGGCGCCGGCATGGCTAGCGCCGCACGCCGGATCGACACCATCGACGTCACGCCCGCCTTCACCGCCGACGACGCCGCCGCGTTCGAGGCGCGGTTCGACGGCGTGCCGACGCAGGCGATGCTCGCCGAGTTGATCGGCGGCGCGCTCAAGGGACGGATTGCCGCGGTATCCTCGTTCGGCACCGAATCCGCAGTATTGCTCCACATGATCGCGCAGATCGATCGCGGCACACCGGTTATTTTCACGAACACACAGAAGATGTTCGGCGAGACACTTGTATATCGCGATGAACTTTCCGAGCGGCTGGGCCTCACCGACCTGCGCGTCTATCGACCCGATCCGAAGCTGCTCGCGGCCAGGGACGCGACGGGGCTGCGCTGGTCCTACGACCCGGATGGCTGCTGCGATCTGCGCAAGGTCGAGCCGTTGCGGCGGGCGCTGGCGCCGTTCGATGCGTGGATATCGGGCCGCAAGGGCTTTCAGTCGGGCACCCGCCGCGCGCTGCCCCGGTTCGAGGAGGACGAAGGCCGGCTGAAGCTCAACCCCCTCGCCGACTGGGACAAGGCCGCGCTCGACGCCTATTTCGCGGCGCACGACCTGCCGCGCCACCCGCTGGAGGCACAGGGCTATGCCTCGATCGGCTGTTCGCCGTGTACCAGCAAGGTCAAGCCCGGCGAGGATCCCCGCGCCGGCCGCTGGCGCGGCTGGGACAAGACCGAATGCGGCATCCACACCGCGGTGGGCGACGACGATCCCGAACAGCCGAGTTTCTGAAGTTGGTCGGGGAGACAGGATTCGAACCTGCGACATCCTGCTCCCAAAGCAGGCGCGCTACCAGACTGCGCCACTCCCCGTCCGTATGCCGCCGATAGCGAACCGATCGGCATCGCGCAACCGGACCGACCGGCATGTGTGCAAGCGGAGGGCCGACGAAGCCGCTTCGGCGCAAACGGGCGACCGATCACTGGATAGGGTCGCGGCAAAGCCGTGCCGTCGAATGGTGCTGATCGCGCCCGCCGCCGATCGCCGTACGCGCTGGTGGGCCCGGCAGGACTCGAACCCGCAACCTAGCCGTTATGAGCGGCCAGCTCTAACCGTTGAGCTACAGGCCCACAGCGCAGCTAGCCCGATACGGGCGTGCCGGTATCCGCGCAAGGGCAGGGAAGCGCCGCTAGCAGTTCGTCGTGTCCGACCGCGCGGACGCCGTGGGTAGCGAGCAGGGTCAGTACCGCGTCCCACCATCGCCAGAAATCGGCCAGTTGCGCGGCGTCCTTCACATAGGGTGTGTGGCCGGGCACCAGCGACGGCGAGTGGAAGCTGAAGTTGAGCAGCGCCAGCCCTTCGCCCAGCACGATGCGGACCGCTTCAAGCGCCTCGTCGAGCGGCATTTCCTCCGGCGTCAGGGCGATGCGATTGACCAGGCCGAGACGCGCGAGAGCACCGACACCTCCTGGCAGCCGCTCGGCGAACCGGTGGAGCACCGGACCGGCGCTTCGCAGGTGACCGGTATAGACCGTGGTCAGCGGCAGTTCGACGATCCCCGCCGTGCCGGTGCGAAAGGCGTGGTTGCCGATCCCGACATAATCCGGCCCGCCAAGCCGGGCGTAATCATAGCGCGCGCGCATCGAACTGTCGGCGCGATAACCCTGGCCCGCGAGGAGATCGAGCGTGTTCGGCCCCAACCCGTAGCGCCCCGCGCGGTAGATTTTCGGCGGCTGGACAAACGCCTCCCCGATCGCGCGCGTCAGGGTAACGAGCTTTGCCGCCTCCAGAGCGCGGGGCAACGCCCCGGCAAAGCTTGTCGCGGCGTCGGCCAACTCGTCATATGGCGGGTTGACCCAGGGGTGAAGCTGCGCGCCCACCGCGCCGTCGTGATCGGCGATCGCGCGCCGGATCGGATCGATCGCGGCCGGATCGGTCGCGATCGGGTGATCGACGAGATAGGTGAGCGGGGTGCCGAGCGCGGCAAACCGGCGGGCGGCGGCGGGGATCGCCGCGGCCGCGGTCACCGAGCGCTGATCGCGATCGAACGGGGCGCTCCAGTCGAATTCCTCCTCGGTATCGACGAAGATGGTATAGCGCTGGCCGAAGTCGGCGGGCCAGGCGATGGCGTCGTTCGCCGCGGGCGGTGTCGGCCGGAAGCCGGCGCTCACGTTCGGCTCGTCGCCCGGCCGGTCGCATTCGCCTGCGCGGCGGGCAGCGTCAGAACGACGCGGCCAGCCTCTATCTCCAGCCCGCCGCCCAGCTCGCGCGCCAGATTGCGTACAAGCCGCAACGCGAAGCCGAGCCCGAGCAAGGTGGCCGGGCTGTCCTCGTCATCGATCGCGTAGAGCGCCGCCGTGTCGCGCCCGGCGAGCGAGGCGGGGCGATCGATCGTCATGTTGATCAGCTCGCCGGTCGCGCCTCCGACCGTCACCGTGACCACCTCCCCCTCGCCCGCCGCCCCGATCAGCGCGCCGAGCAGGCGCGAGACCAGCCGTTCAAGCGCGATCGGATCGGCATGGACGCCGGCATCGGCACCCGCGATGCGCAGTTCCGCCCGCCGCGCCGAAACCAGACCGGCAAGCCCGTCTGCGACACCGGCGAGCAGAGGAGCCAGCGGTACGGTTTCGGCCCGCAGCGTCAGCGCGCGCCCGTCGAGCCGGGCGGCGGTGTCGAGATCGTCGATCGCGGCGAGCACACCGCCGGCATCCGAACGGATCAGCACCGCCTGGTCGCGATGCGCATCGATCACCGGGCCGAGCAGCTGATGCTCGATCATTTCCGAGAAGCCGGCGATCGCATTGGTGGGAGTACGCAGTTCGTGGACGAGCTGGCGCAGCGCATCGATGAAAGGCGGCGCGACGGAAGCGGCGCCCAGCGCCTCGTGCGGCAGGGGCCTTCGTCCGCTGCCGCGATAGCCGGTGAAGCGCCCGCTCGATGCCTCAAAACCGGGCGTCGCGGAGATCAGCCAGGTGCCGGCGGCGGCTCCCTCCCCGCCGATCAGCAGCCTCGCATCGGAAAAGCGGGCGCGACGGCGGAACGCGCCCGACGCGATCCCGTCCGCGCCGATCCCGCCCGGCTGCGCCGCGCGCGCGATCTCCATTCCGATCACCGCGCCGCGGGAAATCCCGTCGACCCGGCGGATCACGCCGGCGTCATCGGTCTCGAAGCGGAACGCCGTCTCGGCGTCGGGACCTGTCGCCACGTCGGGCGTGCTGGCCGGAGCCGACTGCTGTTCCTGGCGGCGCTGGAACGCTTCGAGCCGCGCGACAACGTCGGCGATGCGAAACGTGCCTTCGCCGGAAGGCACCTCGTTGTCGTTCCCCAGGCCCAATGCCTCCGCCACGACGGGAAGGCCCAGCGCGACCTTGCCGACCGCGACGAAAGGACCCGTATCGGGGCTGGTGGCGGGCGCCGCAGGATCGGCGGCAGGGACGGTGTCTTCGATCGCCACGGCGTCCTGGCGGCTGTCGCCGGCGATGACGAAATCCACGGAACCGAAGCTGGCGAGCGCCACCTCGACCTCATGCCCCAGGTCGCGACGGTGGCGCAGCACGGCACGCGCGGTGGGCGTCAGCGAGGGCAGCAACGCGATCCAGTCAGCCGGGGCGAGCACCGCGCTGCGCAAGAGGGGCGCAGCGATCGCGATCTCGTCCTGCACGAACAAACGCACAAGCGCCGGCGGCGGCGACGCACCGAACAGCGCACGGGCGCTCGCGGCACGGACGTCGGCGGAAACAAGGTCGCGCAGTTCGGCGAGCCGGGCTATCGCCCAGTCGGCGGACACCCGGCCGCGACCGACCAGATCGACCAGTTGCCGCCACATCGCCGCGCGCGACGCAGGGGTAGCGGTATCGGCCGCGCGGACCGTGTCGAGGATATCGTCGAACCGCAACCGCCCGCCCCTTCGCCGACGGCGTCATTCGCCGCCGTAACCAATTCTTAACGCGGCCAGGCGGCGGAAGGAAACAGGATATTTCGGGACGTGCGGATGTGGGACAATTGCGTTCGGACGTAATTTTATTATCCTCGCCGCCACGAATCATGCAATGAAATTGGGGTGAAGCGATGGCCTTCGATCGTATCGACCGTCAGATCCTGGCGCTGTTGCAGGATGACGGCCGGATGACCAACGTCGAGCTGGCCGAGCGTGTCGGATTGACCGCACCGCCGTGCCTGCGCCGGGTCCGCGCGCTGGAGGAACAGGGCGCGATCAGAGGCTATCACGCCGCGCTCGACCCGGCGAGCCTCGGCTATACGATCACGGTGTTCGCCATGGTGAGCCTGAAGAGCCAGGCCGAAGCCGATCTGGCGGCGTTCGAACAACATGTCGCGACGATCCCCGAGATCCGCGAATGCCACATGCTGAACGGTGAGATCGATTTCATCCTGAAGATCGTGGCGACCGACCTGCGCAGTTTCCAGGAACTGCTGACGACGCAACTGACCCCCGCGCCCAACGTAAGCCACGTCAAGACGTCACTGACGATCCGCACGGCGAAGGCGGTGCCGGGCATCCCGGTCGCGGCCTGAAGAAAAAAAGGGGACGGCCACGGCCGCCCCCATTCGATCGCTGGACAGGATCGCCCGGCTTACTGACCGGCCGCGGGGGCCGCGCCGGCCGCCATGTCGAGATGCATGAGCCAGAAGACCGCGAGATCCTTGCGCGGGCCCGCCGCGGTGATCGCCTGGAACGCCGCCTTGGCCTGGTCGCGCTGGCCGGCCTGGGCATAGGCAACGCCCAGGTGCATGTTGGCCTCGGCCATGTCGACGCTGCCCTTCTGCATCGCCAGCTGATACATCTCGATCGCCTTGGCGGTGTTGCCGAGGCCGAGATAGGCATCGCCGGTCGCCAGCGCGGTACGACCGTTGGCGGCGGCGCGCGCCTTGGTCTCTACCGCGGACAGCGAGCCGTCGTTCTTCAGCGCGGTGTTCACATCGGCGTAGAGCCGCGTGACGCTGGCATCCGACGCGGGCAGCTTGCCGATCGCGCGGCCCTCGTCGATCACCGTCTTCGCTTCGCCGGGCAGACCGGCGAGATAGGCGAGATCGGCATATTCGAGATAATCGCCGCGATCGGCGAGCGCCTTGGTCGCGCGCAGCAGGCGGAACAGGTCGAGCTGCTGGCCGCGATCGAGCTTGGCCGCCGCCTTGTCGCGGCCGTCGCGGTAGATCAGGATAGCCTCACGCCAGTTCTTGGGCGTGGGATAGGCCGAAACCTTCTTCTGGAGCCAGTCCGACATCGCGGCCGAGTCACGGCCGTAGGTCCGCTGGATCGCGTAGTTGTACCACTCTTCCGGTGCCTTGCGGCCGGCGGCACCCTCGTCCGCGATCGCGCGGTCGATCGCGGCCAGACCTGCGGCGACATTGCCCGTTTCGACGTTCGCCATGGCGATCTGCAGCGAAAGATTCTCGTTCTTGTACCCAAGGTCGCGTGCCTTGGTCAGATACGGGAGCGCCTCGGCATATTTCTTCTGCTGGAACGCCGCCTGGCCGCGGAAATAATTATATTGCGGAACCGCATCCTGCGGCGTGCGCGGATTGACGATCAGCACGTCGAGGATCGGCGAGAGCTTCTGCACGTCGTTCGACGGCGCGGTCGCCTGAAGCCTGAGTGCAGCGACGATGTATTTTTCGTCGTCGCTCTGCGCGAGCGGCTCGGCGGTGGCGAGATGCGTGAGCGCGGTCGGGTAATCCTTTGCCGCGAGCGCCTTCTGCGCTTCGGCGACTGGCTTGCGGACGGGCTCGGACAGCTTCAGGCCGCCGCCCTGCTCGCCCTTTTTGGCCTTCTTCTGCGCGGTGGCCGGCTCGACCGCGACAGCCGACACGACGCCGGTCGCCAGCACGGCGGCGATCGCGAGTTTCGAGATAAACGACATGGTGCTCAATCTCCTCATGCGGCCCTTGGCAGGCTTCGCATCCTCCTAGTTGGCGGCGCGGCCATCGGCAAGCGATCCGCCGCAAGCGCCATGGAACCCGGACAATGAACCAGTTTTGAACCGCTTAGGAGCAGCCGGGAGGAGAAGTCAGGCCGCGGCGGGCTCGACCGCGATCAGCGCGCAGCCGGCATAGCGCTCGGCCTCGGGCTCGTAGAGGCCGCTGATCGCGAAGTCGCGGCCGGTCAGCCGCAGGTCACTAAGCCCCGTCACCTTGAAGCTGCCCAGCCGCTCCTCACGCGGAAGCATGCCGTTGCGCGCGACCGTGACGGCGTCGACATAGACCTCGCCGTGGCGGGTATAGACGACGTGCGGCGCCAGTACGACCTTGTCGCGATTGTAGGTGGCGTTCACGCACCGCCGGCGCACCACCGCCTCCAGGATGATCGGCATTGGAGCGGAAGGTGCAGCGTCGGGTTCAGGCATGGCGGACATCGCACTTGATATAGCGTTCATGTTGCACCGCAGCAAGTCGCGGATCGGGGCTTGCCCGTTCCCGCGCCGGAACGGTGCCGCCGCGCGGCACGTTCTGCGATGCACATCCCCGATGGAGACAATCATGCCCCATATCAAGACGCGTGACGGCACCGACCTGTATATCAAGGACTGGGGCGAAGGGCGGCCGGTGGTGCTGATCCATGGCTGGCCGCTGTCGGCGGACATGTGGGATGCCCAGGCGATGGCGCTGGCCGACGCGGGTTTCCGCACCATCGCCTATGACCGCCGCGGTTTCGGCCGGTCGGGTCAGCCATGGAGCGGCTACGACTATGACACGCTGTCCGATGATCTGGCGGACGTTCTCGAAGCGACCGGCGCGACCGAGAACGTCACCCTCGTCGGCTTCTCGATGGGCGGCGGCGAGGTCGCGCGGTACATGTCGCGCCATCGGGGCAAGGGCGTGATAGCCACCGCGCTGCTGGGCTCCATCGTGCCGTACATGCTGAAGACCGACGATAACCCCGACGGGGTGCCCGAGGATCAGCTCCAGCAGATCGCAGATGGGATCAAGGAGGATCGCGCGCATTTCTTCCGCTCGACCTTCTTCCCGCGATTCTTCGGAGCCGGCATCCTGAGCCACCCGGTCAGCGACGAGGTGATCGACACCGCAACCACCATAGCGATGCAGGCGGGCCTGAAGGCGACGCTGGCCTGCGCCGATTCGTTCGGCCACACCGATTTCCGCGGCGACCTGTCCGCTTTCGACGTGCCGACGCTAATCGTCCATGGCACCAGGGACCAGACGGTCCCGATCGACGCGACCGCGCGACAGGCGGCCAGGAGCATCGCCGGAGCGCAGCTCGTCGAGTATGATGGCGAGCCGCATGGACTGACCGAGACCTGCGGCGGGCGCCTGACGAACGACCTGCTGACCTTCCTGGGCGATCCAAACCAGCGCAGCTTCGTTGCGGCAAACAAAAGTTCGGAGCCACTGAGCGCCTGATCGCATTGCGCGGCGGCGGGCTGTCCGCCAAAGGGCGGGCATGGCCGACGCCGCACCCCACCCGTTCCGCATCCATAATTTCCGCGCTTATTGGCTGGCGCGTTTTTCCAGCACCTTGGCCCAGATGGCGATGGTCATCGTCATCGGGTGGCAGGTATATGACATTGCCCGCGAGACGATGGGCATCAAGGCGGCTGCGTTCCAGCTCGGGCTGGTGGGCGTCGCCCAGTTCCTGCCGCTGCTGTTCCTTTCGCTCTATGCCGGATGGGTGACGGACCGGATCGACCGGCGGTGGATCGCGCGCGGTGCCGTCGCCCTGGAGGCGTTTTGCGCGCTGTCGCTGGGATGGCTGACCTGGACGGACCATATCACGCTGCCGGCGCTGTTCTCCATCGCCGCTCTGCTGGGCGTGGCGCGGGCGTTTGCCGGCCCGGCGCTGGGCGCGCTCGCCCCCAATCTGGTCCCCAAGGCAGTGCTGCCGACCGCGATCGCGCTGAGCTCGATCGCGTGGCAGTCCGCGGCGGTGCTCGGCCCGGCGGCAGGCGGCTACCTCTACGCCGCGGCGGCATGGGCACCCTATGCGGTCTCCGGCGCGATCTTCGCCTTCGCCTTCGTCATGCTGCTGCTGATCGGCCCGGTGCCGCGCAATGCGATCACAAGCCAGGGCAAGCCGTGGGAACAGATGATCGACGGGCTGCGCTATGTCCGCCGCAACCGGATGGTGTTCGGCGCGATCAGCCTGGACCTGTTCGCCGTGCTGCTCGGCGGCGCGACGGCGATGCTGCCGATCTATGCCCGCGACATCCTGCAGATCGGCGCCGAGGGACTCGGCCACCTTCGCGCCGCACCGTCGGTGGGCGCGGTGGTGGTCGCGCTGTGGTTCGGCATCCGGCCGCTGAAGACCAATGTCGGCGTGAAGATGCTCTGGTCGGTCGCGCTGTTCGGGGTCGCCAACCTGCTGTTCGGCCTCTCCGCGCCGCTGTTCGTCCCCTTCTTCGGCGCCGCGGCGGTCGGGCATGATCTGGCGCCGGCGGTCGCGTTCGCGCTCGTCTGCCTGTTCTTCGTCGGGGCGACCGACATGGTGTCGGTCTATGTCCGCCAGTCGCTGATCCAGCTGCACACGCCCGATGAGATGCGCGGGCGGGTCGGCGCGGTCTCGACGTTGTTCATATCCGGATCGAACGAGCTGGGCGAAGCGCGCTCGGGCTTCCTCGCCGCGCTGATCGGGCCGGTCGTCGCGGTGGCGGCGGGCGGCATCGCCGCGGTGGGGGTGACAGCGCTATGGGCGCGGTGGTTCCCCGAACTTCGTCGTGCCCGCACCTTCGATCCGCCGGATGAACTCTTGATCCTGGAGCCAGACGCCCCCAATCCTCCCGTGATCCCTGCCAAAGGAGCCCAGTAATGAAGGTCAATTCGGTCCTGGAGACCATCGGCAACACGCCGCACATCCGCCTGTCGCGCCTGTTCCCCGACGCGGATGTGTGGGTGAAATCCGAACGATCGAACCCCGGCGGGTCGATCAAGGACCGCATCGCGTTGGCGATGGTCGAGGCGGCGGAAGCGTCCGGAGAGCTAAAGCCCGGCGGCACGATCGTCGAACCGACCAGCGGCAACACCGGCGTCGGCCTGGCGATGGTCGCCGCCGTCAAGGGTTACAAGCTGGTGCTGGTGATGCCCGAGAGCATGTCGATCGAACGTCGCCGGCTGATGCTCGCCTATGGCGCGACCTTCGACCTGACACCGCGTGAGAAGGGCATGAAGGGCGCGATCGAGCGCGCGCTGGAAATCGTCGAGCAGACGGCGGGCGCCTGGATGCCGCAGCAGTTCGAGAACCCCGCGAACATCGACGTCCACGTCCGCACGACGGCGCAGGAAATCCTTGCCGATTTCGCTGACGCGCCGCTCGACGCGGTCGTCACGGGCGTCGGCACCGGCGGGCACATCACCGGCGTGGCGGAGACGCTGAAACAGCATTGGCCGGCGCTGAAGGTGTTCGCGGTCGAGCCAACACTGTCGCCGGTCATCTCCGGTGGCCAGCCGGGGCCGCACCCGATCCAGGGTATCGGCGCCGGCTTCGTGCCGAAGAACCTGCACACCCAGGCCATCGACGGCGCGATCCAGGTGGATGCGGGGGACGCGAAGGAGATGGCGCGTCGCGCCGCGCGCGAGGAAGGGTTGCTGGTCGGCATCTCATCGGGCGCGACGCTCGCCGCCATCGCGCAGAAGCTGGCCGACCTGCCCGCCGGCAGCCGCGTGCTGGGCTTCAACTACGATACCGGAGAGCGGTATCTGTCGGTGCCGGATTTCCTGCCCGAAAGCTGAGCGGCGCCGCAGCCCTTGCCACGAGTCCGCGATCCGATATGATCGCGGGCAGAGGGGCGTCCGTCCGGGGGGACCATGCGCAATGCGTTGATCTGCGTCGGCGTGATGCTGGCCCTGCTGCTGCTTTGGCCGATCGCCTTTGCGCGCCCGGATCGCGCCGCTGCCGCCGAGATCGGCGGCGCGACGGTGACGATGCGGATCCCGCCGCCGCAGGCGCGGTAACGAAACCTGCTCCCATCTCCGTTCGTGCTGAACTTGTCGAAGCACCGTCCTTCTTTCGTACCGCAAATCCTGTCGCGCGAAGAAGGGCGGCCCTTCGACAAGCTCGGGGCGAACGGCCAGGCGCGAGCGCCGCATGATCTGACGTGGCGAGTTTCGCTTTGTCCGCGAACTGGTCTATGGCGCGCGACCGCGCATGACCCCTAACCCCTCTCTCTCCCTGCCGCGCTGGATCGTCGCGGTGCTGGCGATCCTCGCCATTGCCGCACTGGCGGTGCCGGCAGTCATCGTGCGCACCGCGCCGAAGCTGCCTCCCGTCGCCGAACGCGCACGGCATGCCACGCGCGTCGTGCCGAAGGCGGAACTGCCGCCGGTCGAACCCACCGCATTCGTCGATCTCGCGCCCAAGGACGCGCGCGCGTTCAACGCGACCGTCCCCTTCTCCACCGCGCCCAATCCGGCTGCCAGGCCGTTCCTGCTGACCGGCGACGCCGCGAGCAAGGCGCGGGCGATCGACTGCCTCGCCGCCGCCGCGATCTACGAAGCGGGCGACGACGCGGTGGGGCAGAAGGCGGTGGTGCAGGTGGTGCTCAACCGCGTGCGCCACCCGGCCTATCCCAGCAGCGTGTGCGGTGTCGTGTTCCAGGGCTCCGAACGGCGTACCGGATGCCAGTTCACCTTCACCTGCGACGGCGCGATGATGCGCGCCGTGATGCCGGCCGCCTGGCTGCGCGCGCGGAGTGTCGCCGAGGCCGCATTGACCGGCGCGGTCGATCGCCGCGTGGGGCACGCCACCCATTACCATACCGACTGGGTGGTGCCTTACTGGTCGTCGAGCCTCGACAAGATCGTCGAGGTCAACACGCACCTGTTCTTCCGCTGGACCGGGTGGTGGGGTACGCCGCCGGCCTTCACCAGCCGCTATACCGGCGTCGAGCCGGCGATCCCGCAACTCGCCGCGCTGTCGGAGGCGCACCGCGCCGCCGCGGCCGAGGCGGGGCTCACGACGGCCACGCTCGATCCCGCGCTGCTCGAAGGGGCGGCGATCCCCAAGGGGCTGGAACAGGACAGCGGCACCTTCCTCGTCACGCTTGACGCCAGGCTCGCGCCGGAAAGCTTCCCGGCGCTCGCCCAGCGCGCGTGCGGCGACCGTCCCTATTGCAAGTTCATGGCGTGGAGCAGCAAGGCGGCGACGCCGGCCGCGCTGCCGGTCACGCCGGTGCAGCAGCGCGCGATGTCGTTCAGCTACCTGCGCGACCGCGCCTATGGCTTCGAGAAGCCGTTGTGGAACTGCACCGAGTACAAGAGGCCGGAACCGAACCAGTGCATGAAGGCACAGGTTTCGATCACCATGGCGCCACCGCCGACCACCGATTTCACCTATGACGCGACGCCGGGCAGCGCGCTGCGGGCGATCGCCGGCGCGGCCGGCTCGCCCCCTGCGCGACCGAGCGGCCCCGATCCGCTGACCGGCGTGCGACGCAAGACCGATCCCGACGCGCCGGTGCCGATGAGCGGGCCGGCGGCCGCCCCGCCGCCGCCGGTACGAACGACTGCGCCGAAGGGGGCGGAGACGACGAAAGAGCCCTGAAGCCCAGTCATTCCCGCAAGCGCGGGGGCTTACACCGTCGCGAACATCTCCGGATCGAGCGCCATCACGCTTTCCGCCCCGCCCTCGATCTTGCGACGCAGCGCGCCGGCATCGGGCAGGAAACGTTCGGCGTAGAAGCGCGCGGTGACCAGCTTCGCTTCCAGGAACTTCGCGTCACCCTCGCCCGCATCGAGCAGTCGAACCGCGGCTTCCGCCATCCGCAGCCACATCAGCCCGACCGCGACCAGCCCGGTCAACGTCATGTAGCTGTAGGCGCCGGCGCCGACATTGTTCGGGTTCTGCATGCCGTTCGCCATGAACCACATCGTCGCGGCCTGAAGTTCACCGAGCGCCTTTTCGAGGCGGCCGGCGAAATCTGCGGTCCTGTCGTCGCCCTTGGCCGCAGCGCATTCCTCCGCCACCAGCCTGAAGAAAGCCTGCACCGCCCGGCCGCCGTTCTGCGGAAGCTTCCGACCGACCAGATCCATCGCCTGCACGCCGTTGGTGCCTTCATAGATCATCGAGATTCGGGCATCGCGGACATATTGCTCCACGCCCCATTCGGCGATGTAGCCGTGCCCGCCGTAGACCTGCTGCGCGTTGGTGGCGACAGCATAGCCCTGGTCGGTGCCCAGCCCCTTGATGACGGGGGTGAGCAGGCCGATCAGATCGGACGCCGACTGGCGCTCCTCCTCGGTTGCCGCGCCATGCTCCAGATCGACCAGCAGACCGCCCCACAGGCACAGCGCGCGCAGCCCTTCCACCATCGCTTTGGATTCCATCAACATGCGGCGCACGTCGGGATGAACGAACAGCGTGTCGGCCTTCTCGTGGGGTTCGGCCGGGCCGGTCAGCGCGCGACCCTGACGGCGGTCCTTGGCGTACTGGACGGCGTTCTGGAATGCGACCTCGCCGATTCCGACACCCTGCAGGCCGACGCCAAGGCGCGCGGCGTTCATCATGATGAACATCGCGGCAAGGCCCTTCATCTCCTCGCCGACCAGCCACCCTGTGGCGCCGTCATAATTCAGGACGCAGGTGGCGTTGCCGTGGATGCCCATCTTGTGTTCGATCGAGCCACACGACACCGCATTGCGCGCGCCGAGCGAGCCATCGTCGTTGACCAGGAATTTCGGCACGACGAACAGGCTGATGCCCTTCGAACTGTCGGGCGCCCCGGGCGTCTTGGCCAGCACGAGGTGGATGATATTGTCGGTCAGATCATGCTCGCCGGCCGAGATGAAGATCTTGGTACCGGTGATCGCATAGCTGCCGTCCGCCTGCGGCTCCGCCTTGGTCTTGATGAGGCCCAGGTCGGTGCCGCACTGCGGCTCCGTCAGGTTCATCGTGCCGCCCCATTCACCCGAAACCATCTTGGGCAGGTACTGCGCCTGCTGTTCCGGGCTGCCCTTCGTCATCAGCGAGGCGACCGCGCCATGGGCGAGGCCGGAATACATGGCAAAGGCCATGTTCGCCGAGATCATATATTCCTGGAACGCGGTGGAGATGACATGCGGCATCCCCTGCCCGCCGAACTCGGTCGGGGCGCTGAGGGTGCACCATCCGCCCTCCACGAACTTCGCATAGGCTTCCTTGAAGCCGTCCGGCGTCGTCACCGATCCGTCGGGATGGCGCGTGCAGCCCTGCTGATCGCCGGACAGATTGAGCGGGAACAATACCTCGGCGACAAAGCGGCCGCCTTCCTCCAGCACCGCATCGACCATGTCGGGCGTCGCATTCTCGAACCCCGGCAGGCCGGCATAGCGATCCAGGCCGAGCACGGCGTCGAGGACGAAGCGGGTTTCGCGTACGGGCGGGGTATACTGGGGCATCTTGTCCTCAATCCTTGTGCGTAATGGTCCGGAGCAGGGCGACGAATTCCTGCAGTTCGGCGATCGCCGCGTCTATATCGGTCTTCTGGCGTTCGAGCAGGTCGATACGATCGCGGCATTTTTCCAGCGTCACCTGGCGCTGCACCTGGCGACCGTCGCCGATATCATAGAGGTCGATCATCTCGCGGATCTCGCCCAGCGAGAAGCCGACGCGCTTGCCGCGCAGGATCCACGCCAGCCGGGCGCGGTCGCGGTGGGAGTAGATGCGGGAGAGACCGCGTCGCTCGGGCGCGATCAGCCCCTCGTCCTCGTAGAAGCGCAGCGCCCGCGCGGTGACGCCGAATTCGGCCGATAGATCCGAAATGGTGAAATGCGCGCGATCGGCACGTTCCGCGATGGGCGCCAGTGCTAGATCGGAGCCGGACATGAGCGCTCGCTACCTTCCCCTTACGTGAACGTCAATCTGCCGCACAAGGCAGTCGCCCCCTCGGATCGCGCATCGTCGCCGCTTCCGCCGCCGAGAGGCTGAGTCGCTCGACGTCGAGCGAGGCGAAAGTCGCCCGACCATTGCACAGGCGGGCGCAAGGAGCCGGCGGGGTCGCTGGGAAGCGAACATGGTCGCCGTCGAAGCTCGCGTCGAGCGTACAGCCCCCGCCGAGATCGATCTGAAGCCCGCTGCCCGACCGGCGTACGCTGCCCGTACCGGCGCAGCCGATCCCCTCACCATAATCGACCACCGCACCGATCCGGTAACCGCCGCCGCGTTCGACGACGCACAAGCGGTCGGTGTCGCGGGCGTAGAGGCCGACGAGGTCGCGGTCGGCGGGATCACGGACAAGGCCGCGGGCGATCGCGGCGGTTTCCAGGTCCGGTGCGGCGAGCCCCACCGGTCCGGCCTCCCCGCGCGGGCAACTCGCCACGGCGAGGAACAGCAACAGCGCGAAGACGGCGCGGATCATGCGTCGCGGATCAGCCGGCCGTCCTCGATCCGGCGGTAGAAGCAACTGGGTGCGCCGGTGTGACAGGCCGGGCCAGCGGGCTCGACACGGAGCCAGACCGCGTCCTGATCGCAATCGATCCGCGCCTCGACCACCCGCAGGACGTTCCCCGACGTCTCCCCCTTCTTCCACAGCGCCTGGCGGGAGCGTGACCAGAAGGTCGCCTCCCCGCCCTCCAGCGTCGCCGCCAGCGCTTCCGCGTTCATGTGGGCCAGCATCAGCACCTCGCCGCTGCCGGCATGGGTGACGACGGCGGTGATCAGGCCGTTCGTGTCATAGTGCGGGTCGAGCGTGGTCCCGCTTTCCCGCATCCCTGCGTTCATGACGTCAGTTATTGCCCTTTTCCTGCGCGTCCTGCTTGGCAACCTGGGCCGCCGCCGAAACGATCGGCGGCCCCTTGGCGATCACCGCGGCGAGTTGCGTGCCCTCCGCACAGGTCTTGGGGCACAGCTTCTGGATGCGCGCGAGATTTTCCCTGGCGCGTTCGACTGCCCCCTTCTGGACCATCGCCTCACCCTGCCCCTGCAGCGCCGCGACGTCATTGGGTTCGACGGTTAGCGCCTCGCGGTACAAGCGGATCGCCTTGCCGGGCAGGTTCTGCGCGCGGGCGATCTCGGCCAGCGTCAGGTACGCGGCGCGGTTGCGCGGATCGACGACCAGCGCGGTTTCGATCAGGTCAGTCGCCGCGGCGAGATTGCCCGCCGCGCGCGCCGCCTTGCCCTTTTCGAACAGCGCCACCGACCGTGCATCGACCTGATCGTCGCGGCGCTGCCCCGACAGCGACGTCGAAAGCGAAAGCAGGGTCAGGCCGATCGCGGCCCCTACCGAAAGATAGCGCATGAAAAACTCCCACCGGGGCATCGCGCCCGAAACTATCACGGCGCACGCAGCCGTGCGACAAAAAAGCCGTCGGTCCCGTCATGCGCCGGGGTCAGCCGTGCGCCCGCGCGGTGCGGCGTGCCGACGTCCGCCGGCACCTCCGCCCGCCAGCCGGGCATGCGGGCGAGGAAGGCGTCGATCTGGTCCGCCCCTTCGGCATCAAGCAGCGAGCAGACGATCCATGTGATGGAACCGCCGGGCTTCGCCAAGGTGGCGGCAAGATCGAGCAGCCGCGCCTGCGTGGCGACGAGCCGTTCGAGGCGGGCGTGGGTGAGCCGCCAGCGCGCCTCCGGGTTGCGGCGCCACGTGCCGGTGCCGGAGCAGGGCGCATCGACCAGCACGACATCGGCCGCGCCGCGCAGATCGGCCAGCGCGGAGGCTTCCTCGCCCGGATCGAGCAGGCGCGCCTCGACGATCGAGACGCCGGCGCGGTCGGCGCGCGGCTGGAGCCGCTGGAGCCGGGCGCGATCGGTGTCGGTGGCGACGATCCGGCCGTCGTTGCCCATCGCAGCGGCGAGGGCCAGCGTCTTGCCGCCAGCGCCCGCGCACAGATCGATCACCGTCATGCCGGGCGCGGCGCCGGCGGCGGCGGAGACCTTCTGGCTGCCGGCGTCCTGCACCTCGATAAGCCCGCCCTCGAACGCCGGCGAGCGTTCGACCGGCGTATCGGACGGCAGGCGCAGGCCGGCGGGCACGCCCGCAATCGGCTGGGCATCAGGGAACAGCGCCTGGACGTCGGCGCCGCTGCCCATCAGCGTGTTGACGCGGATATCGAGCGGCGCGCGATCGAGCAGCGCGGCAATCTGGACGGCGTCGAGGCCCGAACGCTGAAGCGCGTCGCGCAGCCACGCGGGGGCGAGGCCCCGGATCGCGACCGGCTCCCCGGCGGCGATCGCGGCGGGACCATAATTGCTGCCGTCGAATGTCTCGGCGATGTCCGGCCTTTCAGAGGCGAGCGCGAGCAGCGCGGCGCGACCACTCGCCGGACGCTCGCCGAGCAGGCGGATCGCATCGTAGACGAGGCTGCGGATCGCGCGGCGATCCTTCGACCCGGCGAAGCGGCGCGTCGCGAACCAGCGCGCGATCAGCGTATCGGCGGCGGGGCCGCCGTCGCGGGCGGAAACGACGATCGCGTCGAGCAATTCGATCGCGGCCTGGGTGCGGGCGGCGGGGGTCATGTCAGCGAAACACCGTCGATGTTGACACGCGGTTGACGCCAGGACGCGTGTTTCGCCGCTGTGCTTGCGCAGCGGCAAACACGCGCAACGACGCGTGACCGACCGGTAGCGGGTGGGGATAGCGGTGCATCATAATCGGGTGGAGCAAATCAATTCCAACATTGCCAGCGGTTTGTTTGGTGTGAACGACCTCCAAATCCTCTCCTGCAAGGGGAGGTGGCAGGCCGCAGGCCTGACGGAGGAGCCGGATAGGGTAACACCGCTCCACCACGCGCTGCGCGCGCGGTCCCCCTCCCCTTGCCGGGGAGGATTTGGGAGAAGGATCAGCGCGTCGGGTAGTTCGGTGCCTCGCGCGTGATGGTGACGTCGTGGACATGGCTTTCACGCAGGCCGGCGCCGGTGATGCGGACGAACTGCGCGCGCAGCTGGAGATCCGCGATCGTCGCCGAGCCAGTATAGCCCATCGCCGCCTTAACGCCGCCGACCAGCTGGTGGATCACCTCGCGTGCCGAGCCCTTGAACGGCACCTGACCTTCGATCCCCTCGGGCACCAGCTTGAGCTGGTCCTTGATATCGCCCTGGAAATAGCGGTCGGCGGAGCCACGGCCCATCGCCCCGACACTTCCCATACCGCGATAGGATTTATACGCACGGCCCTGATAGAGAAAGGTTTCTCCCGGCGCCTCCTCGGTGCCCGCGAGCAGCGATCCGACCATGCAGGTCGATGCGCCACCGGCCAGCGCCTTGGCGAGATCGCCCGAAGTGCGCAGGCCGCCGTCGGCGATGACGGGAATGCCGGATTTCGCCGCCGCTTCGGCCGCGTTCATCACCGCCGTGAGCTGCGGTACGCCGACACCGGCGACGACACGGGTGGTGCAGATCGAACCCGGACCGATGCCGACCTTCACGCCGTCGGCCCCGGCATCGATGAGCGCGCGGGTTGCTTCGGCGGTGGCGACGTTGCCCGCGATCACTTCGACGCGGTTGCTGAGCTTCTTCACGCGCTCGACGGCGCGGGCGACGTCCTTGTTATGGCCATGCGCGGTGTCGATGACGACCAGATCGACCTCGGCATCGATCAGCGCCTCGGTCCGCTCGAAGCCCTTGTCGCCCACGGTGGTCGCGGCGGCGACGCAGAGGCGGCCCGCGGCATCCTTGGTGGCGGAGGGGTAGGTCACCGCCTTCTCGATATCCTTCACCGTGACGAGGCCGACGCAGGCGTAATTCTCATCGACGACCAGCAACTTCTCGATACGGCGCTGGTGCAGCAGGCGACGTGCCTCATCCTGCGTCACGCCGGCGGCCACCGTCGCGAGATTCTCATGCGTCATCAGTTCGGCGACGGGCTGGCGCGGGTTCTCCGCGAAGCGCACGTCGCGGTGGGTGAGGATGCCGACCAGCCGGCCCGACCCTTCCGTCACCGGAATTCCGCTGATCCGGTGCCGCTGCATCAGTTCCTGCGCCTCGGCCAGCGTCGCGTCGGGGCGGATGGTGATCGGGTTGACGACCATGCCGCTTTCGAACCGCTTGACCGCCTTCACCGCCGCGACCTGCTGATCGACGTCAAGGTTGCGGTGGAGCACGCCGATGCCGCCCAGCTGCGCCATCATGATCGCCATCGCTTCCTCGGTGACGGTATCCATGGCCGAGGACAGGATCGGGATGTTGAGGTCGATGCCCTTCGACAGCCTGGTCCGCGTATCGGCGCCCGACGGCAGCACCTCGCTCTCGGCCGGCAGCAGCAGAACGTCGTCGAAAGTGAGGCCGAGGGGAATGTCGATCATGGGTGTGCCAGTTCGTTCGCGAGTCGAAGGTTGGCGGGCCATGTAACCGCGCTTACCGCGCGCCGCTAGTGGGTGACCCGCGCGAGCAGGTCGCGGGCCTGCGCGACGTGCATCGCCTCGATCATCCGGTCGCGGAAGCGCTCGGCACCGCCCGCGAAGGCCTCGACGAGGGCGCGGGCATCTTCCACTTCCTCCTTGGTGGGGCCGAAGGCGACGTTGGCGACGGCGATCTGGTTCGGATGGATCAGCGACTTGCCGTCAAAACCCAGCGCGCGGCCGGCGCGGCATTCGGCGTCCAGTCCGGCGGCGTCGGCGAGCGCATTGAACACACCGTCGATCGCCCACGCGCCGCCCGCCCGCGCGGCGAGAACGATCACCTGGAGGCTCGCCGACAGGCTGTCGCGTGATGCAGAGGGCGGAATGCACAGTTCGGCGCGCAGATCGTTGGTGCCAGCAATGAGCCCGGCGACCCCGGCGGCGGCGGCGATGGCGGGCGCGGCGAGCACGCCGCGCGGCGTCTCGATCATCGCGAGCAGCGGCTTGTTCGTGGCGGCTGCCACGGCGGCGCAGGCATCGGCATCCTCCGCCTTGGGGAGTACCACCCACCCCGCGGCAGACCCCGCCACCGCCTTCAGATCGGCGGCATGATCCGCCGTGCCGACGCCATTTACGCGGATCGCGACGAGGCGGTCGCCGAACCCCTGCGCCACTGCGGCGACGGAGGCGGTGCGGGCATCGGCCTTGGCATCCGGCGCGACCGCATCCTCCAGATCGAGGATGACCATGTCGGCGTCGAGCGTCCGCGCCTTTTCGATCGCGCGCGGATTCGACGCGGGCAGGAACAGCGCGGTGCGCGGGGGCTGGGTCACGGTTTCTCTCCCGGATAATCGGCGCGGACGAAATAGAGGCCGTCGGGCGGCGCATTGTGGCCAAGCGCGGCTCGGTCGCGCGCTTCCAATGCCGCGCGCATGTCGGCGGGGCCCCATTTCCCCTCCCCCACCAGCGCAAGGCAGCCGACCATCGAGCGGACCTGATGGTGCAGGAACGAACGGGCCGAGGCGCGGATCACCACCTCCCCGCCCTCGCGCGCGACGTCGAGCCGGTCGAGCGTGCGCAGCGGGCTGTCCGCCTGGCAATGCGCCGAGCGGAAGGTGGTGAAGTCATGCCGGCCGATCAGGTGCGCCGCGCCCTCCGCCATCGCGGCGGCATCGAGCGGGCGGGCGATCTGCCATGCAAGCCCCTTGTCCCAGGTCAGCGGCGCGCGGCGATTGACGATGCGATACTCATAGTGGCGCGCGGTGCACGAGAAGCGCGCGTGCCAGTCGTCCGCGACCGGCTGACACGCGAGGATCGCGACCGGATCGGGCCTGAGCAGGGCATTCAGCGCCTCCATCAGGCGGAACGGCGCGATCGGGCGGGCGATTTCGCAGTGCGCGCGCATGGCCAGCGCATGGACGCCGGCATCGGTGCGGCCGGCGGCATAGACCAGCACATCCTCGCCGGTGATCTTGCTCGCGGCCTGTTCGATCGCCTTCTGGACGCTGGGGCCGTGCGGCTGGTGCTGCCAGCCCATGAACGGGCGGCCGTCATATTCGATGGTGAGCGCGAAGCGAGTCACAATTGGGTGCCGGGGGGAATGGGCAGGCCGCGAAGCAGATCGGCGGCGGGCATCACGCCGCGCCCCGCGCGCTGGACGAGGGTCGGGCGGATCGCGCCTTCCGAGCAGGCGATGGTCACGGCGTCGTCCACCACCGTTCCCCGGCGGAGGCCGGGGCCCAGCGCCGGATCGGCCGAGGCTGGGCCCCGGCCTTCGCCGGGGCACATGCTTGCTTCAAGGACACGAACCCTCTCGCCCGCGAACTCGAACCAGGCGCCGGGGGGATTGAAGGCGCGGACCTGGCGCTCGACGTCTTCGGCGGTGCGGGTGAAGTCCAGCCGCGCTTCCGCCTTGTCGATCTTGGCGGCATAGGTGACGCCTTCCCCCGGCTGGGCGATCGGCGGAAAGGCGGTGAGATCGGCGAGCACCTCGACCATCAGCGCCGCCCCGAGCGCTGCGAGTTCCCCCGTCAGCCCGCCTGCCGTCTTGCTGTCAATCGGCGTGCGCGCCTCGGCACGGACCGGGCCGGTGTCCAGCCCTGCTTCCATCTGCATGATCCCGACGCCGGTCTCCACGTCGCCGGCCAGGATCGCCCGCTGGATCGGTGCGGCGCCGCGCCACCGGGGCAAGAGCGAGGCGTGGATGTTGAGGCAGCCGTGTTTCGGCGCGTCCAGCACAGCCTGCGGCAGGATCAGGCCGTAGGCGGCGACCACCGCGACGTCGGCGTCGTGCGCGGCGAACTCCGCCTGCGCCTCGGGAGAACGCAGCGATGCCGGAGAGAACACCGGAATGTCGCGCGCTTCCGCCCTGACATGCACCGGCGACTTCACCAGATCACGCCCGCGCCGCCCGCCGGGGCGCGGCGGCTGGCTATAGGCCGCAACAACCTCGTGCCCGGCCTCCACCAGCGCATCAAGCGCGGGAACGGCGAAATCGGGGGTGCCCATGAAGACGATCCGCATGGCGGCGCTTCGACACGCTGGCGCGCGGCGACGCAACCCCTTATCTGTTCCCGATATGGCTTCCCCCGAGATCGAGGCGCTGACGAGCGCGCTGGCGCGGCTGCCGGGCCTCGGTCCGCGATCGGCCCGGCGCGCGGTGCTGCATCTGCTCAAGCGGCGCGAGACGACGCTCGGCCCCCTGCTCTCCGCGCTGGAGGCGGTCAATGCGCGGCTGGCGACCTGCCAAGTCTGCGGCAACGTCGACACGTCGGATCCGTGCGCGGTGTGCGCAGACCCGCGCCGCGACGCGCGATCGCTGTGCGTGGTCGAGGAGGTCGCCGACCTGTGGGCGCTCGATCGCTCGCGGCTGTTTCCGGGACGGTTCCATGTGCTGGGCGGGCGACTGTCGGCGCTGGAAGGCGTGCGACCGGAGGATCTCAGCATCGACGCCCTGGTCCGCCGGATCGAGGGCGGAGGGATCGACGAGGTGGTTCTGGCGATGAACGCCACGCTGGAGGGGCAGACGACCGCGCATTACCTGGCCGAGCGGATCGAGCGGTTTCCGGTGCGAGTGACACAGCTGGCGCACGGACTGCCGGTGGGCGGCGAGCTGGACTATCTGGACGAAGGCACACTGGCGCAGGCATTGCGCGCGCGGCGCCCCGTCGCTTGACGCGGAGCCGCCGGCGGGGTTAGCCGCTGGTGTCATGACCGTAATGACCATCTACGAGATTCCCGACGCCGTGCTGCGCGAGGTCGCCCAGCCGGTCGACGCCGTGACCGACGAGGTCCGCACACTGATCGACGACATGTTCGAGACGATGTACGCCGCGCGCGGCATCGGCCTGGCCGCGACGCAGGTCGGCGTGACGAAGCGCGTCGTCGTGATCGACCTGCAGGAAGGCGAGGACGACGAGGGCAAACCGATCCGCGACCCCAGGGCGTTCGTGAACCCTGAAATCCTGTCGACCAGCGACGAAACCTCCAAATACAACGAAGGCTGCCTGTCGATCCCCGAGCAATATGCCGAGGTCGAGCGACCGGCGCGGTGCCGGGTGAAGTGGCTCGACCGCGACGGCGCCGTGCACGAGGATGAGATGGACGGGCTGCTTGCCACCTGCATGCAGCACGAGATCGACCATCTGAACGGCGTGCTGTTCATCGACCATATTTCGCGGTTGAAGCGCGAGATGCTGGTCAAGAAGTTAAACAAGGCGCGGCGCGCGGCCTGACGATCCAACTCGCGGGGCGGGAATGGAATGGTGCGGCGAACCGCCTGTCGCACTCCGCTTGCCGTGCCGGCCGCCACGGGATAGGTTCGCCGTCTGTTCCCTTAGACGCGAGCCCCGCCGACCATGGATTCCGCCCTCTTCCTGCTGATCCTGCTCGCGCTCGTCGTCGGGGTGGGCCTGGGCTGGCTCCTCGGCAGCCGCGGAGTGGTGGCGGCGCGGGCGGAGCGCGATGCGCGCGAGGAGGAGTTCAAGCGCGCGATTTCCGAGCTGGCGGTGGCGTCCGAACGGGTGCGCGACATGCCCGAGCTGCGCGACGCGCTGGAGCTGACCACGCGGGAGCGGGACCAGGCCCGCCTCGAACTGGCCGAGCTGAAGGCCAAGGCCGGCGCGTTCGAGGAGCGTCTGGCCGAATTCAAGGCGGCCAAGGACGTGATGGCGGGCCAGTTCCGCGAGACCGCGCAGACGATGCTGGTCGAGGCGCAGGATCTGTTCCTGAAGCGCGCCAACGAACGCTTCGGGGAGGCAGGCCAGGCCAATGAGGCGAAGATCAAGGCACTGCTCGCCCCCGTCGAAGTCACGTTGAAACGCTATGAGGAAGGGCTTCAGCGCGTCGAGAAGGATCGCGTCGACAGCTATGCCGGCCTGCGCGAGGCGGTGGAGCAGGTCCGCGCCGGCCAGGGCCAGGTGCGCGACGAGACCGCCAAGCTGGTCAACGCGCTGCGCACCAGCCCGAAGGCGCGCGGGCGCTGGGGCGAGCAGTCGCTGCGCAACGTGCTCGAACAGGCCGGCCTCTCGCCCTTCGCCGATTTCCAGCAGGAAGTGGTGGTCGGAACCGACGACGGCGTGCTGCGCCCCGACGTGGTGGTACGCCTGCCTGGCGGCAAGCAGCTCGTGATCGACGCGAAATGCTCGCTCAACGCCTTCCTCGACGCCAGCGACGCGACCGACGACACCGCCCGCGCCAGCGCGATGAAGGCGCATGTCATGTCGGTGCGCACCCATGCGCAGCAACTCGGATCGAAAAGCTATTGGGACAAGTTCGGCGACGCCGCCGATTATGTCGTGATGTACATTCCCGGCGAGCATTTCCTCTACGCCGCACTGGAGCAGGACCCGCAGCTGTGGGAATGGGCCATCGAGCGCCGCGTGCTGCTGGCGACGCCCACCAACCTGGTCGCGATCGCCAAGACCGTCGCCAACATCTGGCGGCAGGAAAAGCTGATCGACGACATGAAGGAAGTCGACGCTCTGGGCAAGGAGCTGCACGATCGGCTCGCCGTTGCGGCAGGCCATCTGAAGCGCGTGGGTAACGGCCTCAACTCGGCCGTCGACAACTACAACAAGTTCGTATCCAGCTTCGACGGCCGGGTCATGGTGTCCGCACGCAAGTTCAAGCAACTGAGCGTCGGCACGGGCGCGCGAGACATCGAAGCTGTCGATACCGTCGATGTTTCCGCCAAGCCGTCATCAGCCGAAGTCGCCGCCCTGCCCCCGGCACAGAATGACGACGGCGAGGCGGCGGCAGAGTAGTTACCGCTCGCGCCGCAGGGTGACGGTCGAACGCCCGCCGGTCAGCACCAGCGTGTCGCGGTTGCCCTGGCTGACCTTCACCGGCTGGCGAAGGATGCGGAAGAAGGCGTTCTCGACGTCGCTCGCGCCACCTGCGCAGTACATCTGGGTCGAGATGACCTGACCGGTCGTCAGCGTGCCGCGATGGAAGCGATAGCCACCGCCATAGCCATTGCAGATTTTCCCCTGGATGCGGTCTCGCGTGAAACCGACGGTGGCGGGACGCTCCAGCCGGACGGGGCGGCCGTCGATCGCGGAGATACGCCAGTTGCTGTTCGACAGCATGCCGCCGTCCGGATTGCCGGGATTGCCCGGACGCTCGCTCAGGACCCGGCCGCCGCAGCCCGACATCGTGCGCCGGCCAATCGTCACCTTGACGGTGTCGGCATAGGTCCGGTCGCTCATCCCGTCGGAACAGCGGGTGTGGGTGATGTCCACCGTCATCCCGCGCGCGCGATAGAGTTCGCCGTTGATGCCGGTGATCGGGCGCGGCCTGGCAACCGTGGTCGCGCGGCCCTGCATCGGCTTGTAGGTGATGGTCGCGCGATCGATCGTCAGCGACCAGAAGGGTTCGGTGCCGAGCGCCCGGTACGGTTCGGCACGCGATTGCGCCGCCGCCGGGGTGGCGAGGATGGCGAGCGGGGCAAGCAGCAGCAGGGCCTTCATCGAAAATCTCCTTTGCGCCGGGAAGGATGCAACGCGCCGGCTGAACGGCGGGTTGCAGGTCCGTTCATCACGGAGCGACGGATCGGCCCGCCGGGCGCACCGTGATCGCGGAGAGGATCGCGTCGTCGCCGAAATCGAGGTCCAGCGTGCCGTCGTCCACCGTCACGTCGAAGCTGCGTTCGACGGCGCGCAGCACGTCGCCCGCCGCGGCGCGGGGATCGAAGGCGCGCAGCTTCATCCGTCCCTCGGCCGCGACCGTTATCCGTCGCGGGGCGCGAATCGTCGGCTCCACGAACAATAACGTCACACGCCAGCGACCTGTCGGGAGCGGGATGGCGTAGTTGAAACGACCAGTCCGATATCCGCTGCGCAGCCGGGCATCGCCGACGCCGGACAGGCGCTCCACCTCCGCCCCGGCGATGCGGTGCGCCTCGCCGCCACGGAAGAAGGCATCGGAGCCGGTACGGTGCCCGTCGGCGGCGGTGAAACCGGCGAGGTCGCCAGCGTTGATCGTCAAACCTGCCGCCGCATCGGGCGCGTCCCAGTCGACCGCGTCGCGAAGGTCGCCGGCGACGGCGACCAGGCGGTTCGCACCGGCATCGAGCCGCACCGCCGGCCACACGCAGATCCGTTCCGGGCATGGTCGCTCACCGAGATCGCGGCCGTTGAGCGAAAGCCGCGCGGCGGGCGCGTTGCTGTACACCCGCACGTCGGTGACCGGATAGGCGCGGCGCGTGTAGCGACGCTGGGTGATGTGCAGTACCGGATCGGCGGACCACTGCGCCTTGTAGTAATAAAAGGCGTCCTTGCGCGTTCGCCGGTCGAAGCTGACCAGCCCCTTGTCGTTGATGTCGGTGGCGTCGCCTTCCCGCCGCGGCGCGGTCGAGAAATCGAACATGTTCCAGATCCAATTGCCCCACAGATACGGCCGATCGCGCAGCTGCGGCCAGCTGCGTTCGTGGAACCAGGCCTGATAATCTTCCGGATGCGGGCGTCCGCCCGAGCTGATCGGGCCGCCCTCGGGATCGTCGCTGTGCTGGCTGAGGGCGCCGCCCGCGCCATATTCGCTGACCGAGATCGGGATCGTCGGGTGCCGCGCGCGCAGCATGTCGAGGTGCGGGCCGAGGTCGGCCGGCTTGCCGTAATACCAGCCGAAATACCGGTTGTAGCCCATCAGGTCGGCATGGCCGGTCAGGACCGGCAGGTACGCCACCTTGTCGCCGGGCGTCGCCTCGCAGCAATCGGCGATGACGGTCGGGCGTGAGGGATCTTCCGCCCGCGAGAGGACGTGAAGGTCGTCGAGCAAAGGTCGCGCGTCGGCCCTAGGACCCAGGCGATTGAACGCCAGGTCGATGTCGACCTCGTTGCCCGTCCCCCAGGTGACGACGGAAGGGTGATTGTAGTTCTGGCGGATCAACTCGATCATCTGCGCGCGGGCGTTGGCAATCAATTCCGGGCTGGCCGCCGCGTCGCCGAACGCGACCTTGTTGACGAAGGGCAGTTCGGCCCAGACGGTCATCCCCGCCTCGTCCGACAGGTCGAACCACTCCTCCGCATGTTGATAGTGCGCGAAACGAATGCTGTTCGCACCCATCTCCGCGATCAGCGCCATGTCGCGTTCGTGCTCGGCGCGGCCGATCGCCCAGCCCTGCCCCAGCCAGTCCTGATGCCGTGACACGCCGTGTAGCGGCAGGTGGCGGCCGTTGAGGACGAACCCGCGCGCCGGATCGATCGCGAAGCGGCGCACGCCGAACCGTTCGACGACGCGGTCGAGCAGGCGCGCGCCGTCGCGCAGTTCGACGGTGGCGGTATAGAGATGGGGATCGCGCCGCCCGTCCCACAGGCGCGGTGCCGGCAGGCGGATCGCCTGTTCGATCGCGGCGCTTCCGTCGCTGCGAGCGACATCGCGCGCGACCTCGCGCCCGGCGGCGTCGCGCAGCAGGGTCGCGACCGTCACGCCGGCCGGCGCACGCAGCTTCGTCCGCACCCGCACCGTCGCCGCATCGGGTCCGATCTCGTCGGCACGGACGAACACGCCGGGGCTGCCGTGGTCGAGCAGGTCGATATGCGCATCGCCGACACTGACCAGCGAGACCGGCCGGTACAGCCCGCCGTGGATGAAGAAATCGCCGAGCAGCGGGATCACATGTTCGGTCGGGCTGCCCGGCGCGGGTTTCGAATTGTCGGCACGGATCGCGATCAGGTTCGGGCCGGCGCGAACCAGCGCGTCCGTCACGTCGAAGCGGAAACGCGAAAAGGCGCCGGCGTGGCGCCCGACATGCCGCCCGTTGACCCACACGTCGGCGACATTCCCGACCGCGTCGAACTGCAGATAATGACGCGGGCGATCGGGCAGCGCCGCGCCATCGAGCGTCAGGCGATACCAGCCCTCGCCCTGCCGCTTGCGTTGCGGGGGATTGGCCTCGGTGGTGTAGACGCCGAGCGCGTTCCAGCTGTGCGGCAGCGCGACGGGCGCCCAGTCGCCGTCGTCGAAGCCCGGTTGCGCCGCCGCGACCGGCGCAGGACCGTCCAGGAAGCGCCAGCCGTGCGGCAACGGCGTCACCACCCGATCGGTGCCGGGCGGCGATCCACGAGGCGTCGCGACGCACGCGCCCAGCACGGCCAGCGCGATCAGCAGCAGGAACAGGCGCGGCATCACGGCATCCCCTCTCCATCCACCGTCAGCGTGGCGGCTCGCCCCGGCGGCTGTCAACGCGGGGCGACCGCCTCGCGCTGGACAGCCCATTTCGGTTGCGGCATGAAACCCGATATGGCCTTACCCCCCCTCCTTGATCGCCTGGCGCTGCCGGTCATCGGCTCGCCGCTGTTCATCATCTCCAGCCCCGAGCTGGTCATCGCGCAGTGCAAGGCGGGAATCGTCGGGTCCTTTCCCGCGCTCAACGCGCGACCGCAGGCGCTGCTGGACGAATGGCTGCACCGCATCACCGAGGAGCTGGCGGCGCACAATCGCGACCATCCCGATCGCCCGGCGGCACCCTTCGCGGTCAACCAGATCGTCCACAAGTCCAACGACCGGCTGGAGGCCGACATGGCGACCTGCGCGAAGTGGCAGGTGCCGATCGTCATCACCTCGCTGGGCGCACGCGAGGATCTCAACACCGCCGTCCACGGCTGGGGCGGGATAACGCTGCACGACATCATCGACGATCGTTTCGCGCGCAAGGCGATCGAGAAGGGCGCCGACGGCCTGATCGCGGTGGCGACAGGCGCCGGTGGCCATGCCGGGCGACTGTCCCCCTTCGCGATCGTGCAGGAAATCCGCCAGTGGTTCGACGGGCCGCTCGCGCTGTCGGGGGCGATCGCCAACGGCGGTGCGGTGCTCGCCGCGCAGGCGATGGGTGCGGACCTGGCCTATATCGGATCGCCGTTCATCGCGACGACGGAGGCCAATGCGGTCGACGGGTACAAGCAAGGCATCGTCGAAGGACGCGCGGCCGACATCGTCTATTCCAACCTGTTCACCGGGGTGCACGGCAATTACCTGCGCGGGTCGATCGTCGCGGCGGGGATGGACCCGGACAATCTGCCCGAGGGCGACCTGAGCACGATGAGCTTCGCCGACGGCAACAGCAGCAAGGCCAAGGCGTGGAAGGACATCTGGGGATCGGGCCAGGGGATCGGCGCGATCGGCGCGGTGCGCCCGGCGGCCGATTATGTCGCGCAACTGATCGAGGAATATCGCGCGGCGCGGGCCCGGCTGTCGCTCTAAGGACCGATCGACATTCAGGTCATTTCGGCGCCCTAGCCGCGAGCCGTCGGATTACCCCGCCATCGCGAGCTTCAGGCGTTCCTGCATCGACTGAACCGGGCTGTCATACTGGCGCGGCCGAGCCTGTGCGCGATCGAAGCGGGCGACGCGGGCGTGGAGGTCGATACTGCCGCCGATCAGCAGCCTGGCGCCGTCGGGCAGCGTCGAGACCGCATCCTCATCAGTCGCGGGCGCCCCCCCCAGCCGGCGCGAGGGATCAAGCGCGTCCTTGATCGCGATCTCGCCGCTTGCCACCGCGCGCTGGGTCAGCAGCCAGGCGATCACGTGCATCAGACGCGTCGTGACCTTCATGGACTCGCACGAGAAGACCACGCGGTCGAGCGCGCTCAGCGCGTCGCGATCCGCCCGCCCCGCCTCGTCGAAATAGCCGCGCGCCTCGTCGGCGAGCAGCATCGCCTCGACATACAGCGAATCGACCAGCCTGCGGTGCATCCGAGAATGCGGCCCGTCACGCATCACCTGCTCCGTATTCCCCCATTTCGGGCAGCTTGCCACAGCCCCCCGCCCCACGCCACGCCCGGATTGAATCGGCTCGCCGAAAATGTCCCGATCCGGGTCGAAGCCGGCGCGCGCGAACCTGTTGTCAGGCGATGATGTCAGGCACCAGCAGATCATCGAGCTGGGCGATCTCGTCCTTCAGCCGCAGCTTGCGCTTCTTCAGCCGGGCGATCTGCAGCTGATCGGAGGCGCTACCGGCCAGCAGCGCGTCGATCGCCGCGTCGAGATCGCGATGCTCGACCCGCAGCAATTCGATCCGGCGCCTGATCTCGGCTTCGTCCATCGTTCCTTCCGCAGCAGCGACGATTCGGCCCGTCGCCGAAATCCGCTCCGGTCGTCGATTGCATCGATTTACACCCGCGACAAGCGGACCGGTTCATGATCTACTGGGTTTTCCCTCAACAACCAGCAAGGAGATACCATCCATGCAGACCGCGCATTTTTCGGCGCTCGAGGCGAAGCACGCCTCGCTCGACGCCCGGATCGCCGATGAGGAAGGACGCCCCGCGCCCGATCAGACGGTGATCGCCGACCTGAAGAAGCGCAAGTTGCGGCTGAAGGAAGAAATGACCGTCGCCGCGCACTGACACGGCACGAGCAATAGCACGAAGCCCGGCGAAACGTGCGCCGGGCTTCAATTTTTCATCAGTATACAGATTTCGAAGAGCGTTCGCCGCAGCCGTGATGCCTGAGGGTCAGGCCCCATTAATTGCGATGGACGTGATTGCCCGGACGCGCTCGCCCGGCAAGGAGCAGATCGCAGCGCGTAGCAGAGCTACACGCAAGACCCGCGACGCAGATCGGCGGGCGCGTCCGGGCAACCGCGAAGCGGCGGGCGGATTCTGGCCCAGGGCGGCGTCGATCGTCGGTCACGATGCATTGGCATCGCTCCGCTCCTCTCTCCTTGCCCTGAACCAGAATCCGCTCCGTCACGACCATCGCAATTAATGGGGCATGACCCTAAAGAACGGCGCGCTTGCGCTTGGGCGGCTGTGGCCGCGGCGGCACCGCGACGGGTTTCCGCGCGCGCAACGGATCGACCTCGGTCTCGAAAGCGATGCCGAGGCGGCCTTCCGTGATCCAGGCGACCTGACCGGCAATCGCGCCGATCCCGCGCACCTCGACCTCGACCGCGTCGCCGATCGAGGCACGTCCCGAATATTCGGCCATCAGGCCGCCGGGCGACAGGTTTCGCACGCGCACCGTAACCGGCGCCGCCAGCGCGGGCAGGACGAGTCGCGCCGACAGGAACAGGCTGTCGCGGGCACCGCCTCGCTGGGCGGTCGCCTCGTCTTCGGCGGTGTAGATATTGGGATCGTTCGAAAACTGGTCCATCATTCCGGCCGCTGGGAGGTTGTTTGCCCAGCGTTAGACCATGTAATCATATCAAAAGCGTAAATGCGGCGCCAAACATGCCGCCGTCAGCCCCGGAAGCAGGATGGTCAGTCCTCGCGCGATACCCGCTCGTTGCGCTCGTGGCGTTCCTGCGCCTCGACCGTCATCGTCGCGATCGGTCGCGCTTCGAGCCGGCCTAGCGAGATCGGCTCGCCAGTCACCTCGCAATAGCCATATTCGCCTTCGTCGATACGGCGCAGCGCGGCATCGATCTTGGCAATCAGCTTGCGCTGGCGATCGCGGGTGCGCAGTTCGATAGACCAGTCGGTCTCGCTGGTGGCGCGGTCCGCCAGATCGGATTCGCGAAGAGAATCTGCCTGCAGCTGGGAAAGCGTGCCGGCGGCCTCGCGATAGATCGCATCCTTCCAACCATTAAGCTTCGCGCGGAAATAGTCCTGCTGTCGCGGGTTCATGAACGGTTCGTCGGCGCTGGGCCGGTAACCGTTTCCAATGTCGTTCGCCGGAATGGGAAAGTCGCCACCCGACGTCTCAAGAACAGTTGCCATCCCCACTCTCCACCTCGGTTTCCCGCCGGGATCGTGCCGCCCCTGCGAGACCGCCTTGTTTTGCCCGCGCCGCCTATACGGGAGGCGCAACGCCTTCACAAGCGAGCGATTTCGCGAACGTCCGTGATCTGTGGCGGCCATGGCACAGAGTCGCTGTATCGCGCCTGAACACCGATTCGCCGCCGGGTTGATCAAGTGCTTCCGTAGCGACCTGACGAAGTGGCTTTGTTACCGATCGAGTGTCCCACAACAATACGTTAACCATGGAAACGGCGGTGAAGTATCAATATTTCTCAAACTTGATGATAATAACGTGGTTAATGAGATTGCACTTAACGCTTTGTTCTGCACTTCTTGGGATGGGACACCGGAACAGCTGTAGTCACACGGCGGTTCGGACAGTACGGGAAAAAGCAGATGTCGGTACGGATGGCTCTGGCGAAACTGGCGGCGGCCGCAACAGGCGGCGCGCTGATCGGTGGCGGTGCGGTGCATGTCGCCGATCAGGTGCAGGCCAAGCGTAACTTCGCGGCGAAGCCGAGCGTCAAGAAGGCGCCACCGCCGGTCCGGCGCGCGCCGCCCGTAAAGCGGAAAATTGCCTACAGCCGCGCGACGGAATGCCTTCCGGTCGGCGGTGCGGGCACGACCAAGGTGGTCCGCTCGGGCGGGGCGCACGGTGCAGGCGCGGGCGCCGATTACGCCCATGGCGCCGGACAGGGTGGCCACGGCGTGATCCAGGGCGGCGAATCGAGCACGGCGACGACCACCACCTACGGCCGCATGTGGGTCGGCAGCGGCAGTTCGCGTCGCCAGGTCCGCTGCGTCATCCGCCGCGTCACCGAAACGACCAGCGGCGGCGTGGTCGTGACCACGCAGGGCGCACCTGTTCCCCTGCCCCCGCCCTATGTCGGATCGAGCGGCGAGATGATCGTTGGCGGCGGCGGCGGCGGTCCCGCGATCATCGGCGGCGGCGGTGGCGGCGGATTCGTCGGCGGCTTCTTCGCGGGCGGCTTCTTCGGCGGCGGATCGTCGGGCAGCAGCGGCGTCATCATCTCATCGACATCGTCGGGTTCGACCTCGACCTCCACCGGCGGTTCGTCGACCTCCACGGGCGGGTCATCGACGTCGACCGGCGGATCATCGACGTCGACCTCGACCGGCGGATCCTCCACATCGACCGGTGGGTCTTCGACCTCCACCTCGACCGGCGGGTCGTCCACTTCGACGTCCAGCGGCAACGTCAGCTCGACCTCGTCTTCAAGCGGGAACGTCAGTTCGAGCTCGTCCTCCAGCGGCAACGTGAGCTCGAGTTCGTCGTCCAGCGGCAACGTGTCGACATCGTCGTCAACGTCTTCCTCCACATCGACCGGCACGTCGGGATCGACGTCCACCTCGAGCTCGTCGGGATCGTCGTCGAAGGGCTGGGAATGCAAGTACAAGTGCGGCGGCTGGTCGTCGAACGGCGGCTGGTCCTCTAACGGCGGCCATACCTCGACGGGATCGAGCGGTAACACCGGTTCGAGCGGTGGGCCGACCCCTGTTCCCGCCCCGCCGATGGTCCTGCTGTTCGGCGGCGCCGCGGCCGCGCTGGTCATCCGCCGTCGCTTCATGAAGAAGAAGGCCGACGCCGCCGCCTGATTCACGTCTATTCGGCAAGATGAAAGGCCCGGTTCCCTTCGAGGGAGCCGGGCCTTCGTCATTCCGGGCGTGTCGCGTTACTGGGCCGCGACAAGCGCCTTCTCGATCTCGTCGATCGGATGGCCGGTCAGCGTCTTGTCGATTTCGCCGAGCAGCCGCTCGCTGACTTCCCTGTGATAATGTTTCCGCATCTCGCCCAGCGTCTTGGGCGGGGCGATGATGATGAGCGATTCGAAATCCTGCGACAGTGCGCGCTTTTTGAGCAGGGCGGCCGTCTCTGCGGCGAAGCGATCTTCCTCCAGCTGGTGAAAATCGGTTTCCTCATACGCGCTGCGCCCCGGCGAGAAGCTGGCGAAGGAGCGGCCGGGACGGTCGCTCGATTGTTCGCCGTCGCTGGGGTTGATCTGTTCCTGCGCGTGTTCGACCTGCAGGTTGGGATGCAGGCCGTCGCCCTCGTTGCGCAGGAACAGCATCTTGCGACCGTCCGCCACGACGACGAGGGCATTGTTGGGAACGCGCATATCGGTCTCCTTCTTTTGCGTGTCCCTATCCAAACGCCCCGCCCGCAGCCGGGTTGCGAAGCCCGCGCCCGAGCGTCATAGCCGCGGCCCATGCACGACATCCGATCCATCCGAGAAAATCCGAAAGCCTTCGACGCCGGCCTGGCCAGGCGCGGCCTGGCGCCGCAATCGGCCGCGTTGCTGGCGACCGACGAGCGCGCCCGCGCGCTGACGACCGAGATGCAGGCCGTGCTGGCGCAGCGGAACGAGGCGTCGAAGGCGATCGGAGCGGCCAGGGCGCGCCGCGACGACCCCACCGACCTGATGGCCGAGGTCGCCGCGCTGAAGGAACGCCTGCCGCTGATCGAGACCGAACAGAAACAGGTTGCCGAAGAGCTGTCGGCCGCGCTGGCGGCGATCCCCAACCTGCCGCTGGGCGACGTTCCGAAGGGTGCCGGCGAGGACGACAATGCGCTGGTGCACGAACGCGGCACCCTGCCCGACTTTGCCTTCACGCCGGCCGAACATGACGCGATCGGACCAGCGCTGGGGCTCGATTTCGATACCGGCGTCAAGCTGTCGGGCGCACGCTTCACGCTGCTGCGCGGGCACGCGGCGCGCCTCCATTCCGCGCTCGGCCAGTTCATGCTGGCGACGCTTTCGGGCGAACATGGCTATGAACAGGTCGTGCCGCCCCTGCTGGTACGCGACGAGGCGGTGTTCGGCACCGGCCAGCTGCCCAAGTTCGCCGACGACCTGTTCCGCACCACCGACGGCCGCTGGCTGATCCCGACCGCCGAGGTGTCGCTGACCAACATCGTGCGCGAGAGCATATTGAGCGAGGACGAGCTCCCGCTGCGCTTCACCGCGCTGACCGCCTGCTTCCGGTCGGAAGCGGGTGCGGCGGGTCGCGACACGCGCGGCTTCATCCGCCAGCACCAGTTCGAGAAGGCCGAGATGGTGTCGATCACCACGCCCGACCAGTCGGAAGCCGAGCATGAGCGGATGACGGCGGCCGCCGAGGACATCCTGACGAAGCTGGGCCTGCCGTTCCGCCGCATGAAGCTGT
Organism: Sphingomonas sp.; assembly: GCF_035910975.1. Taxonomy (GTDB): domain Bacteria; phylum Pseudomonadota; class Alphaproteobacteria; order Sphingomonadales; family Sphingomonadaceae; genus Sphingomonas. The sequence goes on along the minus strand of NZ_JAMHWM010000029.1, from coordinate 200,716 downwards.
GCACCGGCGACATGGGCTTCACCGCGGCGCGCACCTATGACCTTGAGGTGTGGCTGCCCGGCCAGGCGCGCTATCGCGAGATTTCGTCCTGTTCGACCTGCGGCGATTTCCAGGCGCGCCGCATGAGCGCGCGCTATCGCCCGGCGGGCGAGAAGGGCACGCGTTTCGTCCACACGCTCAACGGATCGGGGCTGGCGGTGGGGCGCACGCTGGTCGCGGTGATCGAGAATTACCAGCAGGAGGGCGGCGCGGTCGCGGTGCCCGAGGCGCTGCGAGCGTTCATGGGCGGAGTGGAGCGGCTGGAGCCGAGATAACATCCGTTCGCCCTGAGCCTGTCGAAGGGCCGTTCTTCGATACCCCCGCTGATCGCTTGCCGCACGAAGGACGGTGCTTCGACAAGCTCAGCACGAACGGAAGCAGTGGCGAACCGCAATGCGCATCCTCCTTACCAACGACGACGGAATTCATGCTCGCGGGCTGAAGCTGCTGGAACAGATCGCCCGCACGATCAGCGACGACGTCACCGTCGTCGCGCCGATCGAGGAACAGTCGGGCAAGGGCCGGTCGCTGACGCTGACCGATCCGGTGCGGCTGCGCAGCTTCGGCGAGAAGCGCTGGGCCGTCACCGGCACCCCGACCGATGCCGTCATGGTGGCGCTCGCCGAGATCATGAAGGATGCGAAGCCCGACCTGATCCTGTCTGGCATCAATCGCGGCGCCAACCTGGGCGAGGACGTCAGCTATTCGGGCACTGTCTCCGCCGCGATGGAGGGTGCGCTGGCGGGCATACCGTCAATCGCGCTCAGCCAGCGCTATGCGCTTTCGGCGCCGGGCGAGCGGGTGAGTTTCGAAGCGGCGGAGGCCTGGGCCGAACGCACGCTGCGTCCGTTGATCGCTATGGAGTGGGCGCCGCGCACGCTGGTCAACGTCAACTTCCCGCCGGTGCCCGCCGACGAGGTTGCCGGCATCAGGGTCGTGTCGCAGGGACTGCGCGACTATGGCCGGCTGCGGCTGGACAAGCGCACCGATCCGCGCGGGTTCGACTATTACTGGATGGGTCTCGGCCGCGTCCCCTTCTCGCCCGTCGCCGACACCGATCTGGAAGCGATCGAAATGGGCTATGTGACGGTCACGCCGCTGCATCTGGATATGACGCATCGTGAATCGCTTGCTAAGGTCGCCGCGGCCTACGGGGGCTGAGGGGGAAGCGATGGGCAAGAGGGGGTTGGTCGCCGCGATCGCGCTGGTCGCGCTGTCGGGGTGCATTCCGGGCGGACAGGGGCCGCGCTACGATGCGTCGCCGACACAGCCACCGCCGCCCCAGCACTATCAGGACTATCAGCGCCAGACACTCGACGACGGCGTGGTCGCGCCGCAATCCCCCCCGCCGGCGTGGAAGGCGCAGCCGGTGTCGCCCGATGCACGCACCGTGGCGGCGCAAGAGTATGTCGTGCAGCCGGGCGACAGCCTACGCTCAATCGCCGAGAAGACCGGCGCGGGATCGGAGGCGATCGCCCGCGCCAATGGCCTGTCCTCCCCGTTCACCATCCGCGCCGGCCAGCGGCTGGCCATCCCCGGCGGACGCTGGCACCTGGTCCGCGCGGGCCAGACCGGTATCGCCATCGCGCGTGCCTACGGCGTCGACTGGAGCCGCGTGGTGACCGACAACGCTCTGGAGGAGCCGTACATATTGCGCGTCGGCCAGCGCATCCTGATCCCCGGCGGCACGGCGGCGGGCCAGCGCCCGATGACCGCGGCCGAGCGGGCCGCCGCTTTCCGGCTCGACATCGACGATCTGGTGACGGGCAGCGAACCGGCGATCGCCGGCAACCAGCGCCCCGTGCGCCCGACCACCACGCCCGCGCGGCCGGTCCCGTCCGTCGCGCAGGTCGCACCGCCCACCGCCGCGCCCGGCCAGTTCGTGTGGCCGGTGTCGGGCAGCATCGTCCGCCGCTTCGGTCCCGGCCAGTCGGGCGAGCGCAACGACGGGATCAAGATCGCGGTGCCGGTCGGCACGCCGATCCTGGCCGCCGCCGACGGCGTCGTCGCCTATGCCGGCAGCGACGTGGCGGCGTTCGGCGGGCTCATCATCCTGCGCCACGGCACCAACCTGACGACCGTCTATGGCCACGCCAGCCAGTTGCTCGTCACCCGCGGGCAATCGGTGAAGAAGGGCCAGCGCATCGCGCTTTCCGGCGACAGCGGGTTCGCCGACCGCCCGATGCTGCACTTCGAGGTCCGCCAGGGACGCACGCCGATGAACCCGGCGAATTATCTGCCGGGACGGTGAGCGTGATGCCCGCCACGCTCACCGTTCCCCGGCGAAGGCCGGGGTCCAGTTCGCCCCCCCTGTACCGTCAGTTTGCAAGCTCCGGCCAGCCTGGGCCCCGGCCTTCGCCGGGGAACGGCGCGATCACAACCCACTCATGACCCGCGGCTCCCCGCCCGGCACGCTGAAGCGCAAGGGCCAGTTGCCGGTGTGGCTGTCGATCGGCTGGCGCGTCTTCGCGGTGCTGGCGCTGGTCGGCCTCGCCGTCGCGGTGCACTGGTTCGACCGGACGGGCCTGCGCGACAATTACGACGGGCATGTCAGCTTCCTCGACGTCGTCTATTTCACGATGATCTCGATCACCACGACCGGCTATGGCGACATCGCGCCCGTAAGCGATCGCGCGCGGATGTTCGACGCGCTGATCGTCACGCCGATCCGCGTTTTCGTGGTGCTGCTGTTCATCGGCACCGCATATAATTTCGTGCTCAAGCGAACCTGGGACAAATGGCGCATGGCCCTGATCCAACGCACCCTGACCGGCCACATCGTCGTCGCCGGATATGGCGAAACCGGCAGCGAGGCGATCGACGAACTGATCGCGCGCGGCGAGAAGCCCGAAGGCTTCGTGGTGATCGATACCAGCGCCGCCGCGCTCGCCCGCGCCAAGGCGTGCGGGTGCATCGTGATCGACGCCGATGCGACCCGCGACCAGACGCTGAAGGACGTCGCGGTCGATCGTGCCCGAGCGATGATCGTGACGGCGGGGCGCGACGACACCTCGATCCTCATCACGCTGACCGCGCGGCACCTGGCGCCAGACCTGCCGATCAGCGTCGTCGTCCGCAACGAGGACAATGAATTTCCGGCCCGCGCCGCCGGCGCCACCACGGTCATCAACCCGGTCAGCTTCGCCGGACTGCTGCTGGCGAGCGCGTGCAGCGGACGGCATGTGACCGACTATCTGACCGATCTCGCCTCGGTCCACGGCAAGGTCGCGCTGGGCGAACGCCCGGTGACGGCGGATGAGGTCGGGCGTCCGCTCTCCGGCCTCGACACCGGCACCGGCCTGCGCCTCTATCGCGGCGACCAGTCGTTCGGCCGGCATGAGCCCGAGGCGCAGGCGCTCCGGAGCGGCGATACCATCGTCGAGATCACCGCGACGCCGGCGAAATGACCGAGCGCCTGCTTCCGATCGGCCTGCTGGTCGTGTCGAACATCTTCATGACCTTCGCCTGGTACGGGCATCTGAAGCACAAGGCGGCGCCGATCTGGGCCGCGATCCTGGTCAGCTGGGGCATCGCCTTCTTCGAATATTGCCTGGCGGTGCCGGCCAACCGGATGGGCAGCAACGTCTATTCCGCCGCACAGCTGAAGGGGATGCAGGAAGTCATCACGCTGGCGGTCTTCGCCGGCTTCTCGATCCTCTATCTCGGCGAGCGGATCACGATGAACCACGTCATCGGCTTCACCCTGATCGCGGCGGGCGCGTGGTTCGTGTTCCGGGGGTGACGGCCACCTAGAAGTTTGCCCGCAAATCGCCTATGTCGCGGCGCATTCCCATGGCTACAATACTCCCCTCTCCGCCGCGTGTCGGCATGGTTTCGCTCGGCTGTCCCAAGAACCTGGTCGACAGCGAGCGCATCCTGACCCAGCTACGCGCCGACGGCTACCAGATGTCGCCCGACTATGCCGGGGCCGACGTCGTGCTGGTCAACACCTGCGGCTTCCTCGATTCCGCCAAGGAGGAATCGCTGGAGGCGATCGGCGAGGCGATCAAGGAGAATGGCCGCGTCATCGTGACGGGGTGCATGGGCAAGGAAGCGGACGTGATCCGCGCGCGCTTCCCCAATGTCCTCGCGATCACCGGCGCGCATGAATATGAACAGGTGGTCGAGGCGGTGCACGAGGCCGCGCCGGCCGGTATTTCGCCTTACGTCGATCTGATCCCCGACGCCGGGCTGAAACTCACGCCGCGCCACTACAGCTATCTGAAGATTTCAGAGGGCTGCAACCACCGCTGCGCCTTCTGCATCATTCCCAGCCTGCGCGGCGACCTGGTCAGCCGCCGCCCCGACGCGATCCTGCGCGAGGCGGAAAAGCTGGTCGCCGCGGGAACGCGCGAGCTGCTGGTCATCAGCCAGGATACCTCCGCCTACGGCATCGATATCCGGGCCGACGTGCGCCAGTGGAAGGGCCGCGAGGTGCGCCCGCACATGACCGATCTGGCGCGCGAACTCGGCCAGATCGCGCCATGGGTACGGCTCCACTATGTCTACCCCTATCCCCACGTCGACCAGGTCATCCCGCTGATGGCCGAGGGGCTGGTGCTGCCGTACCTCGACATCCCGTTCCAGCATGCCTCCCCATCGGTGCTGCGCGCGATGAAGCGGCCGGCGAACGACGCCAAGGTGCTCGCGCGGATCAAGGGCTGGCGCGAGGTGTGCCCTGACATCGCGATCCGTTCGACCTTCGTCATCGGCTTCCCCGGCGAGACCGAGGAGGATTTCCAGTATCTGCTCGACTGGCTCGACGAGGCGCAGCTCGACCGCGTCGGCGCGTTCCGCTTCGAGCCCGTCGAGGGCGCGTCAGCCAACCACCTGCCGAACCCGGTGCCGGAGGAGGTCAAGGAGGAACGCTACGCCCGCGTGATGGAGAAGACCGCCGCGATTTCAGCCGCGAAGCTGGCGGCGAAGGTCGGCCGCACGCTGGAGGTGATCGTCGACGCGGTCGATGAGGACGGCGGAGCGACCGCGCGATCGCAGGCCGACGCGCCCGAGATCGACGGCGAGGTGTTCCTGCGCGACGCCGGGGCGCTGAAGGTGGGCGACATCGCCCGCGTGGTAATCGAGGACGCAGACGAGCACGACCTTTACGGGGTGCCGACTGCGACCCAATAGGCCGTTCGGGCTGAGCTTGTCGAAGCCCTGCCCTTCCTCTTTTCATCCAGAGAAAGACAGTGCTTCGACAGGCTCAGCACGAACGGTGGTGGTTGGCAGCGCTTGCGCCCCTGCTGCTTGCCGCACAGACCCCGGCCCCCGTCGCCGTCACCCGCGTCAATCCGATGGCCGTGCAGGACGACGACTTTGCTCGCCACCGCGACTCGGCAACGTGGCGCGGGCTAACGGTCGACCGGATCGACTTCGGCGAGGAGCGCGCGACATGGCGGTTGTTCCGTATCGCCGACCGCAGGCGCCCGCACGGACCGCTATGGTTCGTGCCGCATGACGACGAGAATGCCGGCTTCGATGCGGCGATGGTCGGCCTGCGCAGATACGGCGGCACGCTGATCGCGGTCGATTCGGGAGTCGCGGGGCAACCCGACGGCATCCGCCGTAATCGATCGGTCGGCACCGGGCGCGGGGTCGATCCCAATCGCAATTTCCATGACGGCCTGCCGCGCTATGCCGCGCAGGTGCTCAGCCCTCTGGTAAAGGGCGCGTGGCCGGTGATCGCGCTGCACACAAATTCGCGCGGCTATGATCCGGCGCGCTCGACGTGCGCGCGGCCGGGCGATCCGGTGCACGACAGCGTGATCTCGATCCACGTCTGCAACCGCACCTTCTCACCCGTCGCCTCGCAGTCGCGCCGCTATCCGTTCGACGACGACGACACGCTGGCGATCCTGCCATGGCTGGCGCGCGGCGACCGGCGCGAGGCGTTCTGCGGACGCGAACTGGAGGCGGCGGATTTCAACGTCAGTTATGAACGCGTCGCCAATACCGACGGCTCGCTCAGCAACTATGCGATCCTGCGCGGGCTCGACTATCTCAATTTCGAGACACTCGACCGCGGGCTCGAACCGGGGCCGCTGGCACAGGCGCGCGACCGACTGGTGGCGATGATCGACGGCGCGATGAAAGCATGCGGGCACAAGCGCCCGGCCCGCCCCCGCGCGATCCGCTTCCGCTGAACCGCGCGGTTGGGTAGAGCGGCGCGATGACCGATTTCGCCGCCCTGCTCCAGCCCGATCGCGGCCAGCCCGCCCGTGACCTCCACGTCGTCCATCCCGATGACTGGGCCGACTGGCTCGCGGCACAGCCCGCGCGCGTGCGCTCCACCGTCGCCGCGCATGCGCTGACCGGCAAGCCGGGCAACGCCGCGATCCTGCCCGGCGACGGCGCGGAAGACTGGTCGGCGCTGCTCGTCTGCAATGAGGCGGAGACCTCGCCATGGCGCATCGCCAGTCGTGGCGCGGCGTTGCCCGAGGGGACATATCGCCTGGCAAACGGCGAACCGGGCGCGGCGATTCTCGGCTGGGCACTCGCGCAGCACCGCTTCGAACGCTACCGCAAGGACGATGGCGCAGGCGGCGCGCGCGTGCTGTTGACCAGCGATCCGGCGCGGATCGAACCCACCATCCGCATGGCACAGGCGATCGCCAAGGTCCGCGACCTGGTGAATCTGGGCGCCTCGGACCTTGGACCCGCCGAGATCGAGGCCGAGATCGCCGCGCTGGCAGACGCCCACGGCGCGACGCTGACCGTGACGAAGGGCCGCGAACTCGAAACCGGCTATCCGATGATCCACGCGGTCGGCCAGGCCGCGGCGAAGGGGCGCGAACCGCGGCTGATCGAGCTCGAATGGGGCAATCCCGCCCACCCACGCATCGCCATCGTCGGCAAGGGGGTGGCGTTCGATTCGGGCGGGCTCGACCTGAAACCCGCCGCCGGCATGCGCCTCATGAAGAAGGACATGGGCGGCGCGGCCCATGCCATCGCGCTGGCCGGACTGGTGATGGCCGAACGGCTGCCGGTACGACTCCACCTGCTGGTCCCGGCGGTCGAGAATGCGGTGTCGGGCAACGCCTTCAGACCCGGAGACGTGCTCGCCACGCGGAAAGGCCTGACGGTCGAGAACACCAATACCGACGCCGAAGGCCGGCTGATCCTGGGCGATGCGCTGACCAGGGCGGTGGAGGGCGAACCGGGCCTGATCCTGAACTTCGCGACGCTGACCGGGGCCGCGCGGGTCGCGCTGGGGCCGGACCTGCCACCGCTGTTCACCGATGACGAGGTGTTGGCCGCCGATCTGGCGGCAGCCGCCGCGGCCGAGCACGACCCCGTCTGGCGTCTGCCGCTGTGGGATGGATATGACGAGATGCTCAAGTCCGACATCGCCGACATGGTCAACGCGCCCGACGGCGGGTTCGCCGGCGCGATCACCGCCGCGCTGTTCCTGCGTCGCTTCGTGCCGAGGACTATACCGTGGGCGCACCTCGACGTCTTCGCGTGGCGTCCGACCGCCAAGGCCGGCCGTCCGAAGGGCGGCGAGGCCTATGCCCTGCGCGCGACGTGGCGGCTGCTGAAGGACCGCTACGGCAACTGAGGCTTCAAACCAGCGCCAGATTGGCGAGATCGCGCACCGACACGCCATAGGTCGCGCGGATATGATCGTGCAGCCGCTGCTTCGCCACGGCCATTGCCGCGAAGGCGGCTTCCTCCGCCGCTTCGGCCGAGCGATCGACGGTGAGCGGATCGGGGACGAGCGCCTCCCAACTACGCGCATGTGCCTGGGCGGCGGCGCGGACGGCTTCGATCAAGCTGCTGGCTTCACTCGACATAGAGGCGGTGAACGCGCGGGCAGCGAAAGAGATGCCCGCGTCAAAGCGCCGCCGCGGCGGTGATGATCGGCACGAACTTCGTCGCCGTAAGGCTCGCCCCGCCGACCAGCGCGCCGTCGACATTGTCGAGCGACAGGATCGCAGCCGCATTGTCGCCGGTCACCGACCCGCCATAGAGGATGCGCACGCCATCGGCGCGATCGCCGATCATCTGGCGCATCTTGGCGCGCGCGATGGCGTGGATCGATGCGATCTCGTCCATCGTCGGGGTGCGACCCGTACCGATCGCCCAGCGCGGTTCGTAGGCGAGCGTCAGCCATGATCCGTCGGCGTCGTCGGGCAGCGACTTTTCGACCTGCGCCTGCACCACGCGCTCGGCGCGGCCGGCGTCGCGCTCGGCCTCGGTCTCGCCGCAGCACAGGATGACGGTAAGACCGTTGCGGTGCGCGGCGGCCGATTTGGCCCAGGCGTCATGGCTGGTCTCATGCTGGTCGCCGCGTCGCTCGCTGTGGCCGACGATGGTGAAGACCGCGCCGGCCTCCCGCACCTGCGCGGCGGAGGTGCAGCCGGTGTGCGCGCCCTTGTCGGCGTCGTGCACGTCCTGCGCGCCGATCGCCAGCCCCGGCACGCGCTCGGCGGCACGCTCGATCAGGGTAAAGGGCACCGCGACCGCCACATCGACAGCAGGATTGGCGGAAGCGGCGGCGGCGATGCCGTTCAGCTCCGCCAGCGCCGCGCGGTTGCCGTTCATCTTCCAGTTGCCCGCCACCAGCTTGCGCCGCATCATGAAGCCTCCCGCTGCAAAATATCGTCTGCGGACCGGATAGCGTCGTGCACGCGCGCCGCAAGCTTGATGCTCCTCGCGCGGCAAACTAAGGCAGCGGCATGCTTTCCGGAATCCGCACCGCCATCAACTCGACCGTCGGCAAGATCGTCGCCCTTGGCGTCCTCGTCGTCATCGCGATCGCCTTCGCCGCGGGCGACATCACCAACGTCCGTGGATCGAACCAGGCGAGCGGCGGCGCAGCCGTCTCGATCGGCCGCACCGGCGTGGGCGAGGCCGAGATCCGACAGGATGTGCAGACCGCCTTTTCCGGCGTTCGCCAGCAACAGCCGACGCTCGACATGGCGACCTTCGTCACGCAGGGCGGTTTCGACCAGGTGCTCGATCGCACGATCAACGGGCTTGCTCTTGAAGCATTCGGCGAGAAGGTCGGGCTTGCGGCCAGCAAGCGCGCGGTGGACGGAGAGATCGCCTCCATCCCCGCCTTCCAGGGCTTCGACGGCAAGTTCAGCCAGACCGCCTATGACACCGTGCTCAAGCAGCAGCAGCTGACCGATCGCGGCCTGCGTACCGACATCGCGCGCGACATGATCGCCCGCCAGCTGCTCGCCCCGACCGCGGGCGCCGCGCAGGTGCCGGCACAGCTGGCCCTCCCCTATGCCTCGTTGCTGCTCGAACGGCGTCAGGGCAGCGTCGGCTTCATCCCCGTTTCCGCGCTGGGCACCGGCACGGCGCCGACAGACCAGGAACTGCAGGCCTATTTCACCCGCCAGCGCGCGCGCTACACCATCCCGGAACGCCGCGTGGTGCGCTATGCGATCATCCGCGCGGCCGAAATCGCGGAGGGCGCCAAGCCGACCGCGGCGGAAATCGCCAAGGCCTATGCCGAAAACAGCGCGCGATTCGCCGCGCGGGAAAAGCGGTCGATCACCCAGATCGTGATCGCGGATCAGGGCGCCGCCAACCAGCTCGCCGCGAAGGTGAAGGGCGGCACGGCGATGGCCGATGCCGCGCGCGCCGCCGGGCTGGAAGCAGCGGTGATCCCCGCCAGCGAAAAGGCCGCGCTGGCGACCCAGACCAGCGCGGGCATCGCCGACGCCGCCTTCGCCGCAGAACGTGGCGCGGTTGTTGGGCCGGCGCGCTCGCCGCTCGGCTGGCACGTCGTCCGCGTCGATTCGGTCGAGGCGATCCCGGCGAAGACGCTCGAACAGGCGACGCCGGAGCTGACCGCCGAACTCGGCAAGGTGAAGGGGCAGGAGGCACTCTCGGCGCTGCACGACAAGCTCGACGACGCGATCTCGAACCGCGCGACCTTCGACGAGGTGATCGCCGACAGCAAGCTGACCGCGCAGGCAACCAAGCCGCTGGTCGCGGGCGGCATCGATCCCGACGCGCCCGCCCAGCCCGACCCGCTGGTCGCGCTGATGACCCAGGCCGCCTTCGCATCCGAACCCGGCGATTCGCCGCAGCTGGTGCAGGTCGACGCCGACGGCAGCTTCGCCGTGGTCGGCATCGGAGAGGTCCGCCCTGCCGCGCCGCCGCCGCTCGGCACGATCCGCCAGCGCGTCGCGCAGGATCTCGTGATCGACCGCAACCTGCGCGCCGCCCGCGCGCTGGCCGTCGCCGCCGTCGCGAAGATCGACAAGGGCACGCCGATCGCGACCGCGATGCAGCAGACCAATCTGAAGCTGCCCCCGCTCCAGTCGCTCAACGCGACGCGTGCGGAACTCGCCCGTCCGGGCGGCCAGTTGCCGCCGCCGATCGCGCTGATGTTCTCGATGGCGTCGAAGCGCGCGAAGATGCTGGAGGCGCCCAATCGCGGCGGCTGGTACGTCGTCTATCTGGACGCGATCCAGGAAGGCAACGCGCGCGGCAATGCGGCGCTGATCGCCTCGACCCGCCAGGGCCTGGGCAGCGTCAGCGGTCGCGAGTTCACCGAACAGTTCACCGCCGCCGTGCGGGGCGAAGTGGGTGTGAAGCGCAACGACGCGGTGCTGTCGAAGCTGCGGAGCGACCTGGCCGGCAGCGGCGCGGCGAACTAGGCGCGAGCCGCACAGCGCGCGCCCGAGTGGCCGACACCCCCGGTCGCCCTGAGCTTGTCGAAGGGCTGCCCTTCTTCTTCGAGGAAGAAAATACAGTGCTTCGACAAGCTCAGCACGAACGGCCGGTACAATGACCATGGGCCTGTCCGCCGCCCACACCGCCCTTGCCGCCGGCCGTCCCGCGCTGCTGTGGCGGCGGCAGGTCGCGGATACCGAAACACCGGTCGCCGCCGCGCTGAAGCTGATCGAGCCGGGGCGCGGCGACTTCCTGCTCGAATCGGTCGAGGGCGGGTCGGTGCGTGGGCGGCACAGCCTGATCGGCCTCGCCCCAGATCTCGTCTTCCGCGCGAACGGGCATGCGGCGGAGGTCAACCCGCACTGGCTGACCAATCGCGACGCCTTCGCGCCCGCCGACAAGCCAACGCTCCCCGCGCTGCGCGATCTCGTCGCGGCGTGCCGGATGGACGTGCCGCCCGAACTGCCGCGCGCACTCGCCTGCCTGGTCGGCTATTTCGGATATGAGACGGTCGGGCTGGTCGAGAAACTGCCGCGCGCCGCGCCGAGCCCGATCGGCCTGCCCGACATGATCTTCGTGCGGCCGACCGTGCTGCTGGTGTTCGACCGGCTGGCCGACACGTTGTTCCTGGTCGCGCCGGTATGGCCGGGCGGATCGGTCGAGGCGGCCGAGGAGCGGCTCGACGCCGTCGCCGCGCGGCTGGCCGGCACGCCGCTGCCCCCACCGGCCCGCGCGGAGCATCCGCCGGTCGAGCCGACGCCCGTCCTGCCCGCTGGGCGCTACGGCGAGATGGTCACGGCGGCTAAGGACTATATCGTCGCCGGCGACGTGTTTCAGGTGGTACTCGCCCAGCGCTTCACAGCGCCCTTCGCGCTGCCGCCGTTCGAGCTTTATCGTTCGCTGCGCCGCGTGAACCCTTCGCCGTTCCTCTATCACCTCGACCTGCCGGGCTTCGCACTGACGGGGTCGAGCCCAGAGATTCTCGTCCGCGTGCGCGACGGCGAGGTGACGATCCGCCCCATCGCCGGCACCCGGCCGCGTGGGCAGACAGCCGCCGAGGACGAGGACAATCGTGCCAGCCTGCTCGCCGACCCCAAGGAACGCGCCGAGCATCTTATGCTGCTCGATCTCGGCCGCAACGACGTGGGCCGCGTCGCCGCCGCCGGCACGGTCAAGGTGACCGACAGCTATTCGGTCGAGTTCTACAGCCACGTCATGCACATCGTGTCGAACGTGGTGGGCGGCCTGCGCGGCGACGCCGACGCGCTCGACGCGCTCTTCGCGGGCTTTCCGGCGGGCACCGTCAGCGGCGCGCCAAAGGTCCGCGCCTGCCAGATCATCGCCGAACTGGAGCCGGAGGCGCGCGGCGCCTATGCCGGCGGCGTCGGCTATTTCTCGCCCGACGGCAGTATGGACAGCTGCATCGTGCTGCGGACGGCCGTGGTCAAGGACGGCATCCTCCATGCCCAGGCCGGCGCCGGCATCGTCGCCGACAGCGATCCAGAATACGAACAGCGCGAATGCGAGGCCAAGGCCGGTGCACTGTTCGCCGCCGCGCGCGAGGCGGTGGCGCGGGCGGGCGAAGGGCGGTTCGGGCAGTAGTTCTACGCGGCAAATAGATACGGGCTTCGGGCCTAAGGCACTCCGGCGCTCCTCGTGATGTCTCTAACGGGTAACGGCTTCGTAGGTTATCCGTACACCATCGACTTCGCCGGCGTTCTGGAACACGCGCGATTTGCTGTCGTATCGGACGAGCAACTCCGCCTCCCCCAGCCATCGGACTTCTGCCCACGGCCCGCCCTGCGTCGTCGCCAGAGCGGCGCCGCCATTATCGTCTGCCCGAAAGACATTGCCCGCGCCGAAAGCCATCTCTCCCGCTTTCACGATCGAAATCTGGGTGGAATAGCCGGTCGTCGCACCGCAGCTTCTGGAGAATAAGGCGACTTCGCGCCCACCGTCGACCGACGGCAGCGGCTGCTTCCCGCGGTTGGTGCAGGTTTCGGAACACGCTCCGAGGGCGAAAAACGTAACTGCGGCGAGCGTAGACCTCACGTATTTCATAAATGAGGATATGCCTCGCACCCAATTAATCGTTCGGATCGACCGGCTGCCCGTTGGCCTTCGCACGCATTTCCGCCGACCAAGCCTCCGCCGCCGCCTGTGCGCAGCCGGTCTGGCCGTTCGAGCCGATCGGCGAGCAGCTGCCCGGCAGGACGCGGCGGTTGTCCTGCATCACGCGTTCCATGCGCACCGCGTGCGAGGTGCTCTGCACCGTCGTCTTGGGTTCGGCGCGCAGGGCCTTGGGGATGCGATATTGTTCCTGATCCTGCGGCGCGCAGACGATCACCTCGTCCTTCGTCGAGGGCGGGCAGGGTTCTCCGGGCTTGACCTGGACGCTGCGGATGCGCTGCGGTGGCGCGCCGGCATCGTCCTGCGCGGTCGCGAGCGTCGGCGTGGCGATAACGGCGGCGGCCAGCATCAGTCGGATCATCATCACGCGCACTCCTGACGGGCACCCATATACGGTTCGGGCGCCCAGTTTTTCTATCAACGCGTCGAATGCGGCGAATGTTGCGCCTTCGCAAGGCTCGGCTATGGCGAGGGCGCCATGATCCTCGTCATCGACAATTACGACAGCTTCACCTGGAACCTCGTCCATTACCTGATGGACCTGGGGGTGGAGGTGCGGGTGGAGCGCAACGACGCGCTGACCGCCGCCGAGGCGCTGGCGACGCGCGCGCGCGCGATCCTTCTGTCGCCAGGCCCCTGCACACCCGACGAGGCGGGGATCAGCCTCGACATCGTCGCCGCCTGTGCGGCCGCCGCCATGCCGCTGCTGGGCGTGTGCCTGGGCCACCAGTCGATCGGCCAGCATTTCGGTGGGCGGGTGGTGCGCGGCGGGCTGATGCACGGCAAGACCAGCGCGGTGACGCATGACGGCAACGGGGTGTTCGACGGCCTGCCCTCCCCCTTCACCGCAACGCGCTATCACAGCCTGGTGGTGGAGGACGTGCCCGACTGCCTGGTCGCCAACGCCCATGCGGACGGGCTTGTGATGGGCCTGCGCCATCGCGACCTGCCGATCCACGGCGTCCAGTTCCACCCCGAAAGCATCGCCACCGAACACGGCCACGCGATGCTCGCCAATTTCCTCGAGCTGGCCGGGCTTCCCCATCGAAAGCTGGCGGCATGACGTCATTTGCCCCCCTCCCCGATCCATCGACGCCGCTCGCCCGCGAGAGCGCGGCGCAGGCCTTCGCCGACCTGCTCGACGGACGGACGACCGAGGATGCGATCGCCGCGTTCCTGATCGGACTGACCGAACGCGGCGAGACCAGCATCGAGATCGCCGAAGCCGCGCGTGCCCTCCGCGAGCGCCTGATCCCGATTGGCGCACCACCGGGCACGATCGACGTCTGCGGCACCGGCGGCGACGGGCACCATACGCTCAACGTGTCGACCGCCGTCAGCCTGGTCGTCGCCGCATGCGGCGTGCCGGTCGCCAAACACGGCAACCGCGCCGCATCGTCCAAGGCGGGCGCCGCCGACACGCTGGAGGCGCTGGGCCTCGACATGGCGCGCGCCGGGGCGATGGCGGAGGCGACGCTCGCCGACCTCGGCATCTGCTTCCTGTTCGCGGGCAATCACCACCCGGCGATGAAGCGAATCCAGCCGATCCGCCAGCGGATCGGGCGCCGCACGATCTTCAACCTGATGGGGCCGCTCGCCAATCCCGCGCGCGTCACCCGCCAGCTGATCGGCATCGCGCGGCCCGACTACGTCCGGGTCTATGCCGAGGCGATGGCGGCACTGGGCGCGGAAGGCGCCGCGATCGTCTCCGGCGAGGAGGGACTGGACGAGGTGTCGGGCGCCGGCCCGACAGTCGTCAGCGCGGTCGGCGACGTATCGCTGCCCGCGCGGATCTTGCCCGAGGATGCCGGCCTGCCCCGCAGCCCGCTGTTGGACATTCGCGGCGGCGACCCCGCCTATAACGCAACGGCGTTGCGCCGACTGCTCGGAGGCGAGGCAGGCGCCTATCGCGACGCCGTTCTGCTCAACGCCGCCGCCGCGCTGGTGATCGCGCGCGCCGCGCCTAATCTGGTCGATGGCGCAGCGCTGGCCGGCGAAGCGCTCGACAGCGGCAAGGCCGGCGCCCTGCTCGATGCCTGGATCGCCTATTCATGACGACGATGCTCGATACAATCCTGGCCACCAAGCGCGAGGAAGTCGCCGCCCGCCGGCAGGCGACGTCTCTAGCCGACCTGGGGGCAAAGGCGCTGGCGCAGACGCCGCCGCGCGGTTTCCGCCGCGCGCTCGATGCCAAGGCACGGGACGGCTACGGCCTGATCGCGGAAATCAAGAAAGCATCGCCGTCCAAGGGATTGATTCGCGAAGATTTCGATCCACCGGCCCACGCCCGCGCCTATGAGGCCGGGGGCGCCGCCTGCCTGTCGGTCCTCACCGACGCGCCCTATTTTCAGGGGCATGAAGACTATCTGGTCGCCGCACGTGCGGCATGCCGGCTGCCGGTGCTGCGCAAGGATTTCATGGTCGATCCCTGGCAGGCGCTGGAAGCGCGCGCGATCGGCGCCGACGCGATCCTCATCATCGTCGCCGCGCTGGACGACGGCGCAATGGCGGAGATCGAGGACGCCGCGATCGGGCTGGGCATGGACGTGCTGATCGAGGTGCACGACGCCGACGAACTCGATCGCGCGCTGAAACTCCGCTCGCGGCTGATCGGAGTGAACAACCGCAATCTCAAGGATTTCACGGTCGATTTTGCACACACGTATGAACTTATCGGGCGCGCGCCCGAGGGGTGCAGCTTCGTCGCCGAAAGCGGCCTCGCGAACCGCGCCGATCTCGACATGATGGCCGAGCATGGCGTGCGGTGCTTCCTGATCGGCGAGGCGCTGATGCGGCACGCCGATGTCGAGGCGGCGACGCGCGGGATGATCGGGTGACCCGCCTCACCCACCTCGACGACGCCGGGGCCGCGCGCATGGTGGATGTCGGCGGCAAGCCGGTCACGCAGCGTCGCGCGGTGGCGCGCGGTCGGATTGCGATGTCCGCTGCCGCGCTCGCCGCGATACGCGACGGTGCGGTAGCCAAGGGCGACGTGCTCGCCACCGCGCGGATCGCCGGCATCATGGCGGCGAAGCGCACCGCCGACCTGATCCCGCTGTGCCACCCGCTGCCGCTGGGCAGCGTGACGATCGACCTCGTACTCGACGACAGCGGCCTCACCGCCACCGCCACCGCCACGACCGATGCCAAGACAGGCGTGGAGATGGAGGCGCTGACGGCAGCGTCCGTCGCGTTGCTCACCGTCTACGACATGGCAAAGGCGATCGATAAGGCGATGGTTATCCATGATATCCGCCTGATCGAGAAGACCGGCGGCAAATCGGGTGACTGGCGCGCCGACGTCGCCTGATATGTTCGGGGCCTGATACGCTCGGGGCCTGATACGCTCGGGGCGTGATACGCTCGGGTCAGGCCCTGCCCGTCGTCGCCGCCAGCAGGCGCGGATTGATCCCGGCGCCGGCGAATCCAGCCTCCCAGCGATCGTCCGCCGCGCGATCGAACAGTAAGGCGTCGTCGCCCGCGACGTTGAACCAGCCGTGGCGCGTCATTTCGCCGTCGAGCTGCCCCTCGCCCCAGCCGGCATAGCCCAACGCCGGCACCCAGCGCGCCGGGCCGGTGCCCGCGGCGATCGCCTTCAGCACGTCGAGCGTGCCCGACAGTACCCAGCGCCCGGCGACGTCGACCGAATCGGCGCCCGACCAGTCGCGCGAATGCAGCACGAAGCCGCGCCGCGGCTCGCATGGTCCGCCCAGGCACACCGGCACGTCGGGCGTCATGCCGGGATCGATATCGAGCTGCTTGAGCACGTCGTGGAAGCTCAGCCCGTCGAGCACGCTGCCCAGTCCGATGCCCAGCGCGCCGTTTTCGTCGTGGCTGCACATCGCGATCACCGCGCGGTCAAAGCGCGGGTCACCGATACCGGGCATCGCCAGCAGGAACTGTCCGGTCAGGAAGATCGCGGTCTGCATAGGGGACGTAACATAGGCCGCCCCGCCCGGTGCCGCCACCGCTTGAAAAAACCGCAGCGTCGTCCAGATGGGAGCGCAGACCCGCCGTGCCGATCCCGCGCGCCGGGCGAAAGGAGCATTTCCATGACGATCAAGGTTGGCGACCGCATCCCCAGCGTCGGCTTCGCGAAGGCGACCGAGAACGGGCCGGAGGGCGTGAGTTCGGATGATTTCTTCGCCGGCCGCCGCGTCGCGCTGTTCTCCGTCCCCGGCGCCTACACGCCTACCTGCTCGGCCAAACACCTGCCCGGCTTCCTCGACAAGGCGGAGGACCTGAAGGCCAAGGGCGTTGACGAGATCGCGTGCACCGCGGTGAACGACGCCTTCGTGCTCGGCGCGTGGAGCCAGGCCAACGAGGCGAACGGCAAGGTCACGATGCTGGCCGACGGCAACGGCGATTTCGCGCGTGCGACCGGCCTGACGATGGACGGGTCGAAGTTCGGGTTGGGCACGCGCGGCCAGCGGTTCTCGATGCTGGTCAATGACGGTGTCGTCGAGCAGCTGAACGTCGAGGCACCCGGCGAATTCAAGGTCAGCACCGCCGAACACTTGCTCGAGCAAATGTAATCGGACCGCCCCGGCCGGCAACGTGCGGCCGGGGCACACCTTGCCGGGAACTCCCGGCACGTCCCGGCGGTTATTTCCCGTCCGTTCCGAACAAAAGGGAGCAACCTTCCGATGACCGATACCACCGCCACATTCGACACCACTGCCAAAATCGCGGCGACCGAGGAGCAGAGCCGGCTCGACAGGCTGACCAATACCACCGCCGAGGAGCGCCAGGCGTTCGTCAACAAGGCGCAGGAGACATTGGCGAGCGCGGTCCACACCGCGGTCGATGCCGTCAAGGCGAACCCCAGGACTGCCGCGGCGATCGCCGCCGGGGCGACCGCGGCCGTCGCCGGCGCAGCTTATGGCGCAACGAGGCTGGGCAAGACCAAATCGACCACCGCGACGACGCGCAAGGCTCCCGCCAGGCGAACCGCCGCCACCAAGAAGTAACCGCCGGGTCGCCGCGCTCGTCCGGGGCGCGGCGGCTGTCCTGCCGCCGTCTTGCCAGCGTAACGATCGCGCCGTAACGCTGTTAGATGACTCAAGCATCGCATATCATCGCCGAGCTCGACCGCCTCTACGCTGCGTCGGTCGAGCGCCTGAAATCGGCCCTCACCCGCTATCTGACCGATGGAACGCCCCCCCCGCCCGAGGCGCGGCTGGACGGATCGTTCGCCTATCCAGAAATCCGCCTGACCTATCGATCCGGCCCTGATCGCCCGGCGCCGCTCCGCTCGTTCGGGCGGCTCGTAACGCCCGGCGAATATGCCATCAGCGTCACCAAGCCGGCGATCTTCGCCGATTACCTGATCGAACAGTTGACCCTGCTGATCGAAGATTACGACGTCGAGGTGCGCGCGGCAGAGGGGCGGCAGGAAATACCCTTTCCCTATGTCCTCGATCCCGGCCACGCGCTCGCGCTCGACGAGGTGTCCGCGCTCGAACTGGCGCGGCATTTCCCCGCAACCGAGCTGGCGCACATCGGGGACGAGATCGCCGACGGAATCTGGGAAACAGTCGACGGCCTGCGCCCGCTCGCGCTGTTCGACGGGCTGCGTACGGACTTCAGCCTCGCGCGGCTGCGGCACTACACCGGCACGCCGCCCGAGCATGTCCAGCGCTATGTGCTGTTCACCAATTACCACCGCTACGTCGACGAATTCGTCCGCTGGGGCGCCTCGCAACTGACCGAGGGCTCGCGTTTCACCGCCCTGTCCGGCGCGGGCGGCATCGTCATCACCTCGCCCGACGAAGTGGAGAAGATCGCCGGCGACAACAGCGCGTGGCGGCGGCACCAGATGCCGGCCTATCACCTGATGGCCGCCGACGGCACCGGCATCACTTTGGTCAACATCGGCGTCGGCCCGTCGAACGCCAAGACGATCTGCGACCACCTTGCCGTCATGCGGCCCGAGGCTTGGCTGATGATCGGCCATTGCGGCGGTCTGCGCCCCAGCCAGCGGATCGGCGATTATGTGCTCGCCCACGCCTATCTGCGCGACGACCATGTACTCGACGACGTGTTGCCGCCCGAGATCCCCGTCCCGGCGATCGCCGAGGTGCAGGTCGCTATGGCAAAGGCGGCGGCGACGGTTTCGGGTCAGTCGGGCGAAGAGCTCAAGCGCCGCCTGCGCACCGGCACGATCGTGACGACCGACGATCGCAACTGGGAATTGCGCTTCACCTCGTCGGCTCTGCGCTTCTCGCTCAGCCGGGCGGTGGGCATCGACATGGAATCGGCGACGATCGCCGCGCAAGGGTATCGCTTCCGCGTTCCGTACGGCACGTTGCTGTGCGTGTCGGACAAGCCGTTGCACGGCGAACTCAAGCTGCCGGGCCAGGCCAACCGCTTCTACGAACGCGCGATCAACGAGCATATGCGGATCGGCATCGAGACGTGCGAGGAGTTGCGCCGCGAGGGGCCGAAGCTGCACAGCCGCAAGCTACGCGCGTTCAGCGAGCCGCCGTTCCGGTGATTTCGCGCCTGAAACGAGATTGACTCGGAAACCCTTTTGCGATTGCGCGTTGGGGGCGAAACGATTCTCACCGGAGCAGATATATGGCCGACACGCCCAAGCCCCCCGCCCCGCCCCGCCGCAAGGCCGCGACCGGCACCCGCAAGACCACGCGGGCCACGCCGCGCGCGCCCAAGGCACCCGCCGCCGCGTCTGACGCCGTAGAGGCCTCCAAGGTGAAGGCGCCAACCGCGCTCAAGGCCCCGGCCCGGCGCGGCAGGCCGCCAAAGGCCGCTGCCGCAGCCCAGGCATCCCCTGCAACCCGCGCCAGAGCAGCCGCCAAGTCGCTTGCCGGCAAGGTAGGCGACACAACCTCCACCGCGGCGCGCAAGGTAAGCGACACCGCCACCAGCGCCGCCCGCAAGGTTGCCGACACCGCCAGCACGGCGCAACAGACGGTCGCCGATTCGGCTCCGGCACAGTTCGTGTCCGACACGCGCGAGCGGATGGGTGATCGCAATTTCTTCGCCGCCCTGATCGGCGGGGTGGCGGCGATCGGCGCCGCGGTAGGCGGCATCCTCTACGCGCTGCGCGACGGCAACCCACAAGGCCCGCAGTCCAAGGGCAAGAAACCGCCGAAGGCGTGATCCGCAGCCGTGCTTCCGCCGATGCGGGAGCACGGCCACGGCGACGTTATTTCGTCAGCGCGAAATCGATCCAGAGGGTTACTGATCGTTCCATCTGCCCTCCGGCGACCGGCGTAGGTGGCGGCGGGGGCGGAGCAGGCGGCGCCACGGCATAGCTGCGTGACGCCGTCACCACATAGTCCATCGGTCGCGCCGAAGTGCCGCGCTCGCTGACGCGGATCACCCGGGCGACCCGCATCCCGAGACTTTTCGCATAGGCATCAGCCTCCGCCTGGGCGGAGGCCACCGCATCCGCCCGCGCCTCCGCGACACCCTTGTTGCGATCCTGCGCGCCCAGGTTCGGCCCCGAAACCGAATTGGCGCCCGCACCGAACGCCGCCGCGATCACATCCGGCGCGGTGGCCAGTTTGGTCACCGTCACCGACACGCCGTTGTTCGCGACATAGCCGGTGATCTGCGGCTGACCTGCGAAGTCGTTCGGATTGGCGCGCGCGAAGCGTGGCTGCACGCTGATCTGCTGGGTGCGGATATGGCGGTCCTCGACGCCCGCCTTCTTCAGCGCGGCGATCACCGACGCCATCTGGCGGGCGTTGGCGTCGGTCGCTTCGCGCGCGGTGACGCCGGTGGATACCACGCCCACGCTGACGAAGGCGGTATCGGGCAGATAGATGCTGCGACCCTCCGCCTGCACCTCCAGCAACGTCTCGCCCGGTGCCAGCACCGCGACGGGGCTCGACGCCTGCAACAGCAGCGCCGCGATTCCGAACCCTACCATCCGCCCGGCCTTCCCTTGTTCTGTTCGTCGAGCCACGTCTTCAGCGGCGCGAAATATTCGACCATCGCCTTGCCCGACATCTCGCGGCTGCCGGTGAAGGCTTCCAGCGCGTCTTGCCACGGCTTCGACTGGCCCATTTCCAGCATCGCGTTCAGCTTCGCGCCGACCGCCTTGTCGCCGTAGAAGGAACAGCGGTGGAGCGGCCCCGTCCACCCCGCCTGGTCGCACGCCGCCTTGTAGAACTGGAACTGGAGGATGCGCGCCAGGAAGTAGCGCGCATAGGGCACGCCCGCCGGGATATGGTATTTGGCGCCGGGATCGAAGCGGGTCTCGTCGCGCTTCACCGGCGGCGCGATCCCTTGGTACTGGAGCCGCAGCGCATCCCACGCGCCCTGATAGCCGCGTTCGGGCACCCCGCCCGAGAACACGCCCCAGCGCCATTTGTCGACCAGCAGGGTCCACGGCACCCCCGGCACCTTTTCCAGCGCGGAACGGAGCAGCAGGCCGACGTCCTTGCTCTCGTCGGGCACCTTCGCGGCATCGAGCAGGCCGATCTTCACCAGATAGTCGGGAGTGATCGACAGCGCGACGAAATCGCCGATCGCCTCGTGGAAGCCGTCGTTGGCGCCGTTGAGGTAAAGATACGGCTGCCTGTTATAGGCGCGCTGGTAATAATTGTGGCCCAGTTCGTGGTGGATCACCGAGAAATCGACCGCATCGACCTTGATGCACATCTTGATGCGCAGATCGTCCTTGTTGTCGATGTCCCAGGCCGATGCGTGGCAGATCACCTCGCGGTCCTGCGGCTTCACGAACTGGCTGCGCGTCCAGAAAGTGTCGGGCATCGGCGCCAGGCCCAGCGAGGAATAGAAGCCCTCGCCCGCCTTCACCATCTTGACCGGGTCATAGCCCTTGGCCGCGAGCAGTTCGCCGACGTCATAGCCCAGGTCGCCAGCACCCGGAGGAGCGACGAGATCGTAGATCTTGCTCCAGTCCTGCCCCCACATGTTGCCGAGCAGGTCGCTGCGGATCGGCCCCGTCTTCGGCTGCACGGCATCGCCGTATTTCTCGTTGAGCTTCCAGCGGACATAGGTGTGGAGCGACTGGTAGAGCGGCTCGATCTCCTTCCAGAGCTTGTCGGTCGTCGGGCCGAAGGCGTCGGCCGGCATGTCGTAGCCCGACCGCCACATCGCGCCGACGTCCTTGTAGCCCAGTTCGCGCGATCCCGCATTGGCCAGCCCGACCATCTTCGCATAGTCGCCGCGCATCGATGTGCCGACATTGTCGTGCCAGCTGGTCCACATCTCCTTCAGCTTCGCCGGATCGCGCTCGGTGCCCATCGCCGCCTCGATGTCGCTGCCGTTGATCGGCTTGCCGTCCAGCGTGCCGCGCCCCTTGCCGTAGATCGACGACATCTTCGTCGTCAGCCCGGCGAGTTCGGTCGCCGCCCCGGCACGGGTCGGCGCGGGCAGCGTGATGCTGCCGCGCATCAGGTCGAGCTTGCGCTTGGTGCCGGGGGACAGGCCAGGCGCCGTCGCGTACTTCGCCGCGTCAAGCGCCAGCCTGACCTGAAGCGCGTTGCGCTCGCCGTTCATCTTCGCGCTCAGCGCATCGGTGTCCTCGGTTATGTAGGTGGCGTTGATCCACTCCATCCGCCCGGCATCGACCGAACTGTCGAACAGCTGCTTCTCGGCGCGCGCGACGAAAGCGTCGGCATCGGCCGCAGTCGGCCTGGCGGGAACGGCCTGGGCAAAGGCGGGTACTACGGCCAGCGCGCACGCCAGCGCGGCCGTGGAAATCGCGGTACGGATCATCGGGAGCTTCCTGATACGGATCATTGTGATGGCGCGGAGACTGCGCCCGGTGCGGGACGGGGTCAAGCGGTGCGCCGACACACGCCTTTTCTACCCCGCCACGAAATCGGCGATGGCCCGTCCCAGCTCCGGCTTGGTCACAGCGCTCATGTGGTTGCCCGGTATCTCGACGAAGCGCGCGTCGGGCAGCGCCTGCGCCAGTTCCGTGCCCGACCCGACCTCGTCGTCGTCGGCGCCCATCACCACCAGCGCAGGCTGGCCGAAGCCGGCGAGAGCATCGGTCGGGGTATCGACGAACGCCTCCAGCACCCCGAGCAGCGCCTGTGGATCGCCGCCGGTCGTCTTCAGGAACGCCTCCGCCATGAAGGCGGGCGAGCGGCGCTCGTGCCCGCCCAGATTGGTCAGCACATGCCGGAAATAATCGGTGCGCCGGTGGACATCGGTGATCCCGTCGAGCCCCATGCCTGAAAAGATGATCCGCCGCGGGCCCGCCCCGGTCGCGAGCATCCGCGCCGTCGTCCGCGCGCCCAGCGAATAGCCGCCGAGGTCATAGTCGGTCAGGCCCAGATGCGCGACGAGCGCGTGGCCGTCCTTCGTCAGCGCATCCGGGGGATAGGCTGCCGGGTCGTGCGGCCTCGCGCTCTCCCCGTGCCCGCGCAGATCCGGCATGATGACGCGGAAGCCGCGCGCGGCGATTGCGGCGGCATGGCCGAACTTGATCCAGTTGGTATCGGCGTCGCTGAAATAGCCGTGGATCAGGACGACGGGGCGGCCTGTGCCCATCTCACGATACGCCATGCGTTCGCCGTCGAAGCTGTCGAAATACCGGGTTTCAGTCGGGGAGCTTGCCACAGGCCTTCATCCATCTGTCTACGACGTTCGGGTTTTCCTCGCTGCGAATAGCGGGCAGGTCGCGCACGTCCAGCCACGCCTCGTGCCAGCTTTCGACGGCGTAGTTGTGCCGGGGCCGAAAGCGGGACGGATCGTCGAAGCTGGCGACCGTCAGGTCCATCGTTTCGCTGTCGGGAAAGTCGAAGGTCAGCGAGGTGCCGCAGGTCGCGCAATGCCCGCGCCGTGCGATCGGTGAGGATGAATAATGGTCCGGCGGCGTGTCCCATTCGACATCCGCCTTCTTCAGCCCAACCAACGCGATCGAGACATTTCCCGACCAGCGCTGGCACATACGGCAATGGCAAAGATAGGCGTCGTCGGTTTCGATCCGCGCCGAATAGCGTTTGGCGCCGCACATGCAGCCCCCCGTCATCCAGTCGCTCACATCCATCTCCTGCATTCGCGGTTGCACATGCCGCACGCATCCTGTGCTGGCTTTATATAAGCATACTTATTATATGGCGCCCCATGACCGACAGCCTCGGCTTCCTCCTCTCCGACGTTTCCCGCCTGATGCGCCGCCGTTTCGACGAGCGTGCCCGCAGCATTGGGGCGACGCGCGCCCAGTGGAAGGCCCTTGTAACGCTCTCGCGGCACGAAGGGATCAACCAGGGCGGCCTCGCCGACCTGCTCGAAGTCGAACCGATCACACTGTGCCGGATGGTCGACCGGCTGGAGGAATCGGGGCTGGTCGAACGCCGGCGCGACCCGAAGGACCGGCGCGCGTGGCAGATCTTCCTGACCGACGCCGCGAAACCCGTGATCGAAAAGCTGCGCGTCCACGCCGACGCCTTGTTCGAAGCCGCGTTCGAAGGCTTCGCGGCCGAAGACCGCGACCACCTGACCGCGTCGCTCGAACGCCTCCGCGACAATCTGCAGATCGAACCCGCCAAGGACGCCGCCAATGGCTGACGCCGATCCCCGCATCGATACAAACACCGCGATCGAGGTGCCCCCTGCCCGCGCGCCGCGCCGCTGGATCCGCCCGCTGCTGATGTTCGGCATTCCGCTGGCCGTGATCGCGATCGCCGGCTGGTTCTGGGCGACGTCGGGGCAGTTCGTCGCGACCGACAACGCCTATGTCCAGCAGGACAAGGTTTCGGTCGCCGCCGACGTGGCGGGCCGCATCGTCGAGGTCGGCGTGCGCGAGAACCAGCTGGTCAAGGCCGGCGACATACTGTTCCGCATCGATCCCGAACCCTATCGCATCGCGGTCGCGCAGGCGGACGCCCAGATCGCGGGCGCGCAGGTGAATGTGCAGACGCTGCAGGCGAGCTATGCCGGCACTTCGGCAGACATCGCCGCCGCGCAGGACCGCATCCGTGCCGCGCAGCAGGATTATTCGCGGCAGGATGCGCTGATGCAGCGCGGGTTCACCACGCGCGCGCGGCTCGAACAGTCCGAACATGCGCTCGAACAGGCGCGCGCATCCTATCAGAGCGCGGTCGCCGGCGCCGCCGAAGCGCGTGCCAAGCTGGCGTCGGGCGCGGCGGTGCCGGGCCAGAACCCACAGGTCGCCGCCGCCCAGGTCGCACGGTCCAAGGCACAGCTCGACCTGTCGCGCACCACCGTCCGCGCGCCCGTCGCCGGCCAGATCAGCCAGGCCGGACGGCTGCAGGTCGGCCAGATGATGGTCAGCGGCCTGCCCGCAGTGACGATCGTCGCCGACAATCGTTCGTGGGTAGAGGCGAACTTCAAGGAAACCGACCTCGCCCACATGCGCGTCGGCCAGCCGGCGGAGGTAACCTTCGACGCCTATCCGGACGTCAGGCTGAAAGGGCATGTCCAGTCGATCGGCGCGGGCACCGGCAGCGAATTTTCGGTGCTTCCCGCGCAGAACGCCAACGGCAACTGGGTGAAGGTGACGCAGCGCGTGCCGGTGCGGATCGCGATCGATAAGGCCAGCCCGCGCCAGCTGATCGCCGGCCTCAGCTCCCACGTCCGCGTGGACGTGCGGAAGTAGCACCCGCCAACAGGGTCCGTCACGTTGGCAACTTCCCCCGCCCCCGGCGTCCCCGCGCTCCACACCAGCAACCGCCCGTTGCTGACCGTGGGCGTGATGCTGGCGACGATCATGCAGATCCTCGACAGCACGATCGCCAATGTCGCGCTGCCGCACATGCAGACCGCGCTGGGCGCGACCGCCGACACCGTCACCTGGGTGCTGACCAGCTATATCGTCGCCTCCGCCATCGCGATCCCGATCACCGGCTGGCTCGCCGACCGGATCGGCAGCCGTAACCTGTTCCTGTGGTCGGTAGTGGGCTTCGTCGTCTCGTCCGCGCTGTGCGGCATGGCGCAGAACCTTGAGGAGATGGTGGCCTTCCGCATCCTCCAGGGGATCAGCGCGGCGTTCATGAACCCGCTCAGCCAGACGGTGATGCTCGACATCAACCCGCCCGAACGCCAGGCGAAGGCCATGGCGGTGTGGGGCATGGGCATCATGGTCGGCCCGATCCTGGGGCCGGTAATCGGCGGCTGGCTGACCGAAAGCTATAACTGGCGCTGGGTGTTCTACGTCAACCTGCCGCTGGGCGTATTCTGCTTCGTGGTGCTGTGGTGGCTGTTGCCGTCGCGCGCTGTCGTGAAGCGCGGGTTCGACATGTTCGGCTTTGCACTGCTCGCGATCGGCATCGCCGCGCTCCAGCTGATGCTCGACCGGGGCCTGAGCGAAGACTGGTTCTCCTCAACCGAGGTGGTTATCGAGGGGCTCATCGCGCTGATCGCGCTGTGGATGTTCGTCGTCCACCTGTTCACCGCGAAGCGCCCGATGTTCGACCGCGAGCTGTTCCGCAACCGCAACCTCGTCACCGGCCTCGCTTTCATGATCGTTGTCGGCATCGTGATGATGGCGACGATGGCGCTGCTGCCGCCGATGCTCCAGCGCATCTACGGCTATCCGGTACTCGATACCGGCCTGCTGCTGATGCCGCGGGGGCTTGGGGTGATGTTCAGCATGGCACTCGCCGCACAGCTCAGCCAGCGCGGCGTCGATCCGCGCATCCTGGTAGGCGTCGGCTTCGTGATCGCGGCGGGATCGCTGTGGGAAATGACGACCTGGACGTTGGTGATGGGCAGCGAACAGTTCATCGTCTCGGGGCTCGTACAGGGCCTTGGCCTCGGCCTTGTCTTCATGCCGCTCAACGCGATGGCGTTCGCCACGCTGCCGCCGAAATACCGCACCGAGGCATCGTCGCTGCTCAATCTGATGCGCAACATCGGCGCGTCAGTCGGCATTTCAGCGGTGACCGCGCTGCTCGCCCGCAACATCCAGATCAGCCATGCCGATCTTGCCGCGCACGTCACCTCCGACGCGCTGTCGAGCTACGACCTGTCGATGGCGCAGCAGTTCGGCGCGGCGGCCGATACTGCGCTGTCGATGATCGACCTGGAGATCAACCGCCAAGCGGCGATGATCGCCTATCTCGACGATTTCTGGGCGATGGCGATCGTCACCGCGCTGTCGGTGCCGCTGGTCCTGTTCCTCAAGCGCCCGCCAAGCCCCCAGCCCGGCGAGCGTGCCCAGCCGGTCGATTTGCACTGATCGCCCCGCGCGCTACAGCGGGCATGATCCAGGAGAAGATGCCATGTCCGCCGACCCCGTCGTCATCGCCAGCTACGCCCGCACGCCGATGGGCAGTTTCCAGGGCAGCCTGACCGGTGCTTCGGCGACCGAACTCGGCGCGGCGGCGGTGAAGGCGGCCGTCGAGCGCGCCGGCCTGTCGGGCGATCAGGTCGAGCGGATCTATATGGGCTGCGTCCTTCCCGCCGGGCTGGGCCAGGCGCCGGCGCGCCAGGCGGCGCTGAAAGCGGGCCTGCCCCGGCATATCGAGGCGACGACGCTCAACAAGATGTGCGGATCGGGCATGCAGGCGGCGATGATGGCCGCCGACGCCCTCGCCGCCGGTTCCGCCGACATCATCATTGCCGGCGGCATGGAGAGCATGACCAACGCGCCCTATCTGTCGACCCGCCACCGCGCGGGCGCGCGGATCGGGCACGACGCGCTCAAGGACCATATGTATCTCGACGGGCTGGAGGACGCCTATGAACCCGGCCGGCTGATGGGCAGCTTCGCCGAGGAAACCGCGCGCGAATACCAGTTCACGCGCGAGGCGCAGGACGGCTTCGCGATCGCCTCGCTCACCCGCGCGCAGGCCGCGCAGGCGAGCGGCGCGTTCGATCGCGAGATCGTCGCGGTCGAGGTTGCCGGCCGCAAGGGATCGACGACGGTCGCGCTCGACGAGCAGCCGCAAAAGGGCGATCCATCGAAGATTCCGACGCTGCGTCCTGCCTTCGCAAAAGACGGCACGATCACCGCCGCCAACGCATCGTCGATCAGCGACGGCGCCGCCGCGCTGGTAATGATGCGCCAGAGCACCGCCGATCGCCTGGGCCTGACCCCCGTCGCCCGCGTCGTCGCGCAGGCGGGCCATGCGCACCAGCCGGCACTGTTCACCACCGCCCCCGTCTTCGCGATGCGCAAGGCGATGGAACGAGCCGGGTGGCAAGCGGGCGACGTCGATCTGTTCGAAGTCAACGAAGCCTTCGCCGCCGTCGCGATGATCGCGATGCACGACCTGTCGATCCCGCACGACGTGCTCAACATCCACGGCGGCGCCTGCGCACTGGGCCATCCGATCGGCGCCAGCGGCGCGCGCATCCTCGCGACATTGCTGTCCGCGCTGGAAACCACCGGCGGCAAGCGCGGCCTCGCCTCGCTGTGCATCGGTGGCGGCGAAGCGACCGCGATGGCGGTGGAACTGGTCTGACGCTCTACAGCGCCATCGAATAGCAGCGGCTGAAATCGTCGGTGACGTAATCGCCAAACGCCTCGCACTCCGCGAATCCCGCGCGTTCGTACATCGCCCGCGCCGGCACGAACGCGTCGTTGCCGCCGGTTTCCAGCCCGATCCACCTCACGCCCCGCGCCCGAGCCTCGGCCAGCAGGTGGTGGAGGAGCGCGCGACCGATGCCCTGGCGCAGTCGGTCGGGCGCGACGCGCATCGACTTGATCTCCGCCCGACCTTCGCCGAGCAACTTGAGCGCGCCCATGCCGACCAGCGCGTCGCCATCGCGCGCGGCCCATAATGTCACTTCGGGCACGCGCAGGCCTGACAGGTCAAGCGCATGAACCTTGTCCGCCGGTGAGTTGGCATGCGCCGTCGTCAGGTGGAAGCGCAACAGCGCCTGCACGTCATCGCTGTCTAGATCGTCCGCGACGAAGCGCCAGCGCGGCGTCACTCCACATCCTCTCCGGGTTCGACGCCCCACAGATGGATTGCCTCGACGAAGCCGCCGCGTCCCTTCACATCAAACCAGCACCAGCCGGCCGAGCATCGACTGATCCGCCCGACCACATTGGGCTGTGCGCGGTACAGCATCCGCCCGCTGGCGCGCGGCTGGTCGCGAAGATCGACGACTATGTCGACCACCATCGCGGTGCGCGTGCCGGTCAGCAAGTTCGCCTGCATCCACCCCTGCGTGCCGCCGGGATCCTCAATCTTGCGCCATTCCTTGTAGACGTCGAGCACCTTCACCGGCAGCCCGGACCGCTTGTACAGCCAACTTGCCGGATAATTGCGGCCCGGCCCGGTGCGCATCCGCGCCTCACCGGCGGAGATCGACGCGTAATAGGGCGGCTTGCGGCTCTGCGCTTCGGCCGCCGGCGGCAGCATGACGGCCACCGCGGCAAGCGCCAGTACCGGTTTGATCCACATCGCGCGTTTCTCCCGTTCGCCGCCCTGTCCAATGCTGTAGCGGCAGCCGCGCACCCGCTTCAACCGTTGACTGGCGCCGCAGGTGCCGCCAATCGGGATGCGATGGCCGACAGAGAGCGCCCCGCCCGCCCCCGGGTAATCGTAACCCGCGAACTGCCCGACGCGGTGATGGAGCGGCTGTCCGCCCTGTTCGACACCAGGCTCAACCGCGCGGACAGCGCGATGGATCGCGCCAGCCTGGCCGCCGCGATGGCCGAATGCGACGTGCTGGTGCCCACCGTCACCGACGTGATCGACGCGGATCTTATCGCGGGGGCCGGTGATCGGCTGAAGCTGATCGCCAACTATGGCGCAGGCGTGAACCATATCGACCTGAAGGCGGCACGCGCCCGGCGGATCATCGTCACCAACACCCCCGGCGTGCTGACCGAAGACACCGCCGACATGGCGATGGCGCTGATCCTGTCGGTGCCGCGCCGGCTGGCGGAAGGGGAAAAGCTGGTGCGTTCCGGCCGGTGGGCCGGGTGGTCGCCCGGCGGCATGCTGGGCCACCGCATCGGCGGCAAGGCGCTGGCGATCGTCGGCATGGGGCGGATCGGCCAGGCGGTCGCGCGCCGCGCCCGCGCGTTCGGCCTGTCGATCCATTACCATAACCGCCACCGCCTGCCCAAGGTGGTCGAGGCTGAACTGACCGCCGAATATCATCCCAATCTGGACGAGATGCTGGCGATGGCCGACATCCTGACCATCCACACCCCGCGCAACGCCGACAGCGAGAACCTGATCGATGCGCGGCGCATCGCGCTGATGAAACCCACCGCGTTCGTGGTGAACACCAGCCGCGGCGGCATCGTCGACGAAGAAGCGCTGGTCACGGCGCTGGAGAGCGGGCGGCTCGCCGGGGCGGGGCTCGACGTGTGGCGGCACGAGCCGGAGATCGACCCGCGCCTGCTCGCGCTGCCCGGCGTGGTGATGATCCCGCACATGGGATCGGCCACCTATGAGGGCCGCCTCGCGATGGGCGATCGCGTCATCGCCAATGTCCGCGCATGGGTGGACGGGCATCGCCCGCCCGATCAGGTGCTCGACGGCTGGATGTCCTGAGCGGTCAGTCGCCGGTCAGGATGCGATCGACCAGTTGCTTCACCGTCGGCACGAAACCGTTCGAATAGAAGGGGTCCTTGCGGAAGTTGTATGCGCCATGGCCGGCAAACATCAGGTTTTCGTCGGTCGGGCCGCCGTGGGCGATGTCCTGCAACGTCTTCTGGATGCAGAAGGATCGCGGATCGGCCAGCCGCCCGGTCGAGTTGGTCTCGGTATCCGCCCAAGACGAGAACCCGCACTGGCTGAGGCAGCCCATGCAGTCGGCCTGGTCCTTGCGGATGACCTGCTTTTCCCCCGGCGTCACGAAGACGAGCGTGCTGTCCGGCGTCTTCAGCGCGTCGGTATAGCCCAGCCCATACCATTCGCGCGCGCGCATCAGGTCACCCAGCGTGACCCAGAAGTTGCGGCCCTTCACACCGACGTCCAGCTGGTGGGTATGATCGCCCGCCTCCTGCGCGGAAAAGGAAATCTGTCGTTCCGACCGCGCTTCCAGACTGCGCAGGAACGGGTTGCGAACTGCGCTGGAATAAAAGCCAGTCGGCGAAAAACGGTGGAGCAGCACGTCGCCGGGCTCGATCTCCATCAGCTTGGCCTTCCAGCCTTCCGGGATGGGGCTTTCCTGCGTCAGCAACGGACGGGTGCCGAACTGGAACACGATCTTGCCCAGTTCGGGATTGTCGATCCAGTCGTTCCAGTCGCGCAGGAACCAGACGCCGCCAGCCATCACGATCGGCACGTCGTCCGAAATGCCGCCCTCACGCATCACGTCGCGCAGTTCCTTGACGCGCGGATAGGGGTCCTGCGGCTTCAGCGGGTCCTCGGCGTTCGACAGGCCGTTATGCCCGCCCGCCAGCCAGGGATCTTCGTACACCACCGCCGCCAGCCATTCGGCCGCCTTCGAATAGGCGCGTTTCCACAGCGCGCGGAACGCGCGGCCGGAACTAACGATCGGCAGGTAGCTGACGCCGTAGGACGCCGCGATCTCGCTGAGCTTGTACGGCATCCCCGCGCCGCAGGTGACGCCAGCGACCATGCCGCGCGTACGTTCGAGCACGCCGTGCAGCACCCGCTGCGCGCCGCCCATTTCCCACAGCACGTTGATGTTGATCGCGCCCTTGCCGTCGGCGACTTCCCACGCGCGCTGCACCTGCTGCACCGCGCCCTCGATCGCATATTCGACGAGTTCCTCGTGCCGCGCGCGCCGCGTCAGAGCGCGGTACACCTGCGGGATGATCTTGCCTTCGGGATCATAGCTGTCGGCATTGACCGCCGACACGGTGCCGATGCCGCCCGCCGCCGCCCAGGCGCCCGCGGACATGTGGTTCGTCGCGGCAACGCCCTTTCCGCCCTCGACCAGCGGCCAAACCTCGCGGCCGCCATAAACAATCGGCGTCAAGCCCTTGAACACATCGCCTCCAAAAAGCCGTTTTTCCGCCCCTAGACCTAACGCGCCGCAATGGCGAGGATAATCAGCCCAGCGCGCCGGGGCGGCCGATCGCCTCGGCATAGAGTTTCGCATAGGCGGCGATCATCGCGCTTTCGTCAAACTCAGCACGCGCGCGCTGCTGGTTGGCCCAGCCGATCGCGGCACGGTTCTGCGGGCTGTCCTGCAACCATTTCATGCGGTCGCGCAGCGTCACCTCATACCGGTCCTGCGTCAGGTACGGGCGGTTGTCCTCGCTCACCATGCGGGGCACGTCGCCGACCGGCGGCGAGACGATCGGCAGGCCCGCCGCCATCGCTTCCATCACCACAATCGGCTGCTGCTCGCTGCGGGAGGACAGCGCGAACACGTCGAACAGCCCCATGTAGCGATGCGGATCACGCAGGAAACCAGGCATCACCAGCACATCGCCCAGGAACATCGCGTCGGCCGCGTCGCGGATCGCCTGTTCCTCCGGCCCCTCGCCGACGATCACCAAGCGGACCTTGCCCGGCAATCCGCCGACCGCGCGAACCAGCAGCGGCAGATCCTTCACCTCGCGCAGGCCGGCGACGGTGCCGATCACCAGTTCGCCCCTGCGCTTCACGAAACCGGGAATGGCTTTGGGATCGGGCTTGCCGGCATAGGCCATGGTGGCGATGCCGTTGGAGATGCGGCACACCCTGGCGGCCGGCTGTTTCCACACATCGAGCGCGATGCCTTCGAGCACATGGCTGGGCACCACCAGCGCCCGCGCAGCGGGCAACGCGAAGCGACGGTAGACGTTGCGCATCCGGTTGAGCCGCACCGCCTCGTCGGCGTTGAAGCCGTCCTCGTGATGGATCAGCGGGGGCGTCCCCTTTGCGAACACGCGCTTGGCCATCACGCCGTCGATCGCGCCCCAGTTATAGGTCAGCACCAGGTCGAACCGGCTCATGTACTTCGCGATCGCCTCGAACCGCGTGACGCTTGGCTTGCCGGTCAGCGGCGGCGGGTCCTGCGCGATCTCGTATTTGATGCCCTTGGCGATCGCCGCGCGCGCGCCGAGCTGGTCGGGCACGCCAGAGACGATCGTGTGCCGCGCCCGATCCCCGAACGCGTTCATCAACCGCACCGCCCGCGCCTCCTTGCCGCCGAGCGAGAAGCTGGAATGAAGGTGAAGGATGTTGACGGGCTGGGGCATGATCCTCCCCTAGCCCGTCCGCGTCAGATTTCCACCTGGCTGCCCAGTTCGACCACGCGGTTGGTGGGCAGGCGGAAGAATTCCATCGCGCTTTCGGCGTTGCGCAGCATCCAGGCGAACAACTTCTCGCGCCACAGCATCATCGCCGGCTTGTCGGACGCGAGCAGCGTCTGCCGCGCCAGGAAGAAGCTGGTGTCCATCATCCTGAATTCACCGCCGCAATGCCGGGCCAGTTTCAGCGCGGCGGGCACGTCAGGTTCCTGCATGAAACCGAACTTCAGGATTATGCGATGGAATCCCTGGCCCAGGTCCTCCTGCGTCACGCGCTTCGCGTCGGGCACGAACGGCACGTCGGCGATCTTCACCGTCAGCAGCACGATGCGCTGGTGGATCACCTTGTTGTGCTTGAGGTTGTGGAGCAGCGCGTGGGGCACGCCGTCCGCCGCAGACGTCATGAACACGGCGGTGCCGGGCACCCGCGTCGCCGATCCGGCTGCGGACTGGATGAAGATCTTGACCGGCATCGCCGCCTCGCGCAGCCGGTCGATCATCAGCTGGCGTCCCCGCGCCCAGGTGGTCAGCATGATGAAGCAGACGATACCGATCAGCAGCGGGAACCATCCGCCATCGGGCACCTTCGTCAGGTTCGAGGCGAAATACAGCCCGTCGATCACGATGAAGACCGCGACGAAAACCGCCACTGCCCAGATCGGCCAGTTCCACACCCGGCGGAACAGCACCGCCAGCATGCAGGTGGTGATGAACATCGTGCCGGTAACCGCGATGCCATAGGCGGCGGCGAGGTTGGACGATTCCTTGAAGCCGAGGATCAGCAGCACGACCATGATGCCCAGCGCCCAGTTGATGCTGGGAATGTAAATCTGGCCCGCCGCCGACGCCGATGTATGATCGATGCGGATGCGCGGCATCAGCCCGAGCTGTACCGCCTGCTGGACCACCGAGAAAGCACCGGTGATGACGGCCTGGCTGGCGATGATCGTTGCCAGCGTCGCCAGAATGACAAGTGGCAGGCGGAACTCGTCGGGCGCCATGAAGAAAAACGGATTGCTCGCCGCCGCCGGATTGGCGAGCAACAACGCGCCCTGCCCCAGATAGTTGATGATGAGCGCCGGCAGCACCGCGCCTGCCCAGGCAAGTTGGATCGGCCGCCGTCCGAAATGCCCCATATCGGCATAGATCGCCTCGGCCCCGGTCACGCACAGCACCACCGATCCGAGCGCGAGAAACGCAAGAAACCCGTCGGTGATCGCGAAGCGCACCGCCCAGCGAGGATCGAGCGCCATAAGCACGTCGGGCCGATCGGCAATATTGATCAGCCCGAGCACCGTGAGCGTGCCGAAATAGACCAGCATGATCGGGCTGAACAACCTTCCGACCCCCGCCGTGCCGATCGACTGGATCGAGAAAAGCGCGATGATAAGTCCGATCGCGATCGGGATCACCCAGCCGCTGAACCCGGGATGCACCGTCTCCAACCCCTCAACCGCCGACAGGATCGATATGGCGGGTGTGATCATGCAATCCCCGAAGAACAGCGCCGTCGCCAGCACGCCCAGGATCACCAGGCTGGTGCCCCAGCGCTTGCCCGTCCCGCTCTCTCGCTGGATGAACGCCAGCAGCGCCAGGCTGCCGCCCTCGCCGTTGTTGTCGGCGCGTAGCAGCAGCACGACATACTTCAGCGTGACGATCAGGATCAGAGACCAGAACATCAGGCTGACAACGCCGAAGATGTGCAGCGGATCGACCGCGATCTCGTGATGGCCGACGAACACCTCGCGCATCGCATAGAGCGGGCTGGTGCCGATATCGCCATAGACGACGCCGATCGCACCGACCGCGAGCCTCGCCAGTCCCTGCTTCGCATGGGACTGGGGATCGGTCTCGCTGTCGGTGGGGTTCGGTTCGGCGGAGAGCGCGGCGCTCACCGGGTACGATCCTGGGCCGGCGCGCCGGCGTTGACGGTCATGGTCACGACCTGTTGTGCCTCAAGTTGGCTCAAGCCGCGCCGCCTAGCACTCCGTCGATTGGCCCGCAATGAGTCGATTGCGGGTTCAACCCGCACCGAAGATCGCGTCCGCCTCGCTGCGTGTCGGCACCTCGCGCAGCACGAAGCTGCTGGCGATGGTCAGCACGCCGGGCAGGCAGCCGAGATGCTCGCGGTGCAGGCGCTCATAGTCGTCGAGGTCGCGGCAGAGGATCTGGAGCCGATAGTCCTGATTACCCGAGACAAGCGCGCAGCCGACCACGCCGTCGATCGCCCCAACCGCGCGCTCGAACGCGGCCAGATCCTCCTCGACCTGGGTGGACAGGGTGATGTCGACCAGCGCGCGCACCTTGAAACCCAGCGCGCGCCGCCCGAGTCGCGCGCCATAACCGCGAATCTGTCCGGCGCCTTCGAGGGCCTGCATCCGCCGCGTGCACGCCGACTGCGACAGCCCGACCCGCACGGCGATCTGGCTGACCGACAGTCGGGCATCATCGGCGACGATGCGCAGGATCGCGCGGTCGATTCGATCTGTTTGCATGGTTCTTCCAACTTGCTGGACGCATATGGCGATATCATGCAGCAAACCGCCTATCCATCGCGGACTTTGCAAAGATTACGTACCCAGAATCGTATATTTTGTTGCGATAGGCCTTTCGCGATAGCGCGATAGAGACAGGGAGAGACAGGATGCGCGTCGGTGTTCCCAAGGAGATCAAGAACCACGAATATCGCGTCGGCCTGACGCCCCCGTCGGTTGCCGAGCTGGTCGCTGCCGGCCACGAGGTGATCGTGGAGACGAAGGCGGGATCGGGCATCGATTTCGAGGACCAGGATTACGTCGATGTCGGCGCCCGCATCGTCGGCACGGCGGCGGAGGTGTTCGCCCAGTCCGACATGATCGTGAAGGTGAAGGAACCGCAGGCGCAGGAGATCGCCCTGCTCGAACCGCGCCACACGCTGTTCACCTACCTCCACCTCGCCGCCGACAAGCCGCAGGCCGAGGGGCTGATGAAGTCGGGTGCGACCTGCATCGCCTATGAAACGGTGACCGGCCGGTCGGGCGGCCTGCCGCTGCTGAAGCCGATGTCGGAAGTCGCCGGCCGCATGTCGGTGCAGGTCGGCGCGCACTATCTGGAAAAGGAACAGGGCGGCCGCGGCGTGCTGCTGGGCGGCGTGCCCGGCGTGGCGCCGGCGAAGGTCGCGATCCTCGGCGGCGGCGTGTCTGGCGTCAACGCCGCGCAGATGGCGGTCGGCATGCGCGCCGACGTGACGATCTACGACATCAACAGCGATCGCCTCGCCGAACTCGACATGTTCTTTTCCTCGCAGATCAAGACCGCCTATGCGTCGAAATCGGCGATCGCGGCGGCGGTGAAGCAGGCCCATCTGGTCATCGGCGCGGTGCTGGTGCCCGGCGCGGCGGCGCCCAAGCTGGTCACGCGCGAGATGGTCAGGACGATGAAGCGCGGCGCGGTGCTGGTCGATATCGCGATCGACCAGGGCGGCTGTTTCGAGACCAGCCATGCGACGACGCACCAGGACCCGGTGTTCGAAGTCGACGGCGTGATCCATTATTGCGTCGCCAACATGCCCGGCGCGGTCGCGCGCACGTCTGCATTTGCGCTCAACAACGCCACCCTGCCCTTCGCGCTGAAGCTCGCCAATCTGGGCGCCGAAGCGGCGATGAAGGCCGATCCGCACCTCGCCGCCGGCCTCAACGTCTACAAGGGCAAGATCGCCTACAAGGCGGTCGCCGACGATCTGGACCTCGCCTACGAGGCGTGGACCGGCTGATCCGCGCCGCGCCGGAGGCCGCTATCGCGCCGTCCGGCCCGCCGGGCTCGACAGGAAGGCGTCGAGCAATTCCAAACGGCGGCCGATTTCTCCGCGATATGCGCGGGCAGGCGAAGCAAGTGCGTAGGCGCGGCGCCACCAGCGCTGCGCCTCGCGAAACTCGCCCGCGCGGACCAGCGCGATCCCCAGGAAGAAGGGCGGCCCCGGATGGTCGGGCGCCAGCCGCATCGCCCGGTCGAAGGCAAAGCGTGACGCCGGCGACACGGTATTGCCGTCATGCTCGGCATAGGCCTGGCCCAGCGCGGTCCACAGCGCGGCACTGTCAGGATAGGCGTTGGCTGCGCCGAGATAGAGCGAGACGCTGCTCTGCAACGCACCGCTGCGCGTCAGTGCCTCCCCCGCGAAGAAATAGGGCTCGGCCACGGTATAGCGTCCGAAGAACTCCAGCCGCAGCCGGCTCAGCCCCGGATCGACGCTGCCCGTCTTTGCCGCCGGCTCGACCGGCGCGCCGGGCTGGTCGGGGCGTCCCTGTAGCGCGTAGCCCGCCGCACCGAGCATCAGCGCGGCGCCGACGAACGACGCCATCGCGCGCGGCGCCCCGGCCAGGAGCATCAGCAGGAACGCGGCTGCCATCATCCCGACGAGCATGACCCAGCCGATCATCCGCGCCTCCGGCGGAACGAAAGCCGCGCAACGGCGATACCACCGACGAGCAGCAGCAGCGGCGTGAACCACAGAGCCGCAGTCGCGCCCGAAAACGGCGGATCGTAGCTGACGTAGTCGCCGTATCGCTCGACCAGCCAACCGCGTACCTGTTCGGGCGTTTCGCCGGCCGCGATCCGCTGACGCACCAGTGAGCGCATGTCACGGGCCATGTCGGCATCGCTGTCCGCGATCGACTGCCCCTGGCACACCAGGCAGCGCAGCGTCTCCATCAGCGCCTTGGCCTGCGCCTCGGCGCGCGCGTCCTTCAATTGCACGTCGGCCATGCTCGCAGGGGCGGCGGCGATCAGAAATGCGGGCAGCAGCAGGGGCAGCAGGCGGCGGATCATCGCGCCGCCTCCAGCGCCTTCAGGATGCGCGGCACGTCGCCCGCACGGATATCGCCGATATGCTGCATCGCGATCCGGCCCGATCCGTCGATCACGAACGTCTCCGGCACCCCCGACGAACCGAGCGAGAGCTGGACCGAGCTCGCCACGTCGCTGCCGATCGCGGCATAGGGATCGCCGTAGTTGGCAAGGAAGCGCGAGACCGCCTCGGGCTTGTCGCGGATCGCGATCGCATCGATCCGCACTCCGGCCCGCTTCAGCTCCAGAAGCTGCGGCGCCTCGGCAATGCACGGCACGCACCAGCTGGCGAAGACGTTGAGCAGCCGCGGCTCGCCCTTGCGGAAATCAGCAGCCGCGACGCCGGGCTTGCCGGCGATCATCGGCTCCAGCGCGAAATCGGGCAGCGGCTTGCCCACCAGCGCCGACTGGACGGTGCGGTCGGCGGGCGCGCGCAGCTGCCCAGCCGCGAACCACAGCACGACCGCGAACAGCAGCAGAGGCGCCCAGATCAGCCAGCGCCTCACACCCATGCCTCCCGCGCCGCCGCGCGCCCCTCGCGCCGCAGGCGCCCGACCAGCGACAGCGCGCCACCCAGCGCGATCAGCGCCCCGCCCAGCCAGATGAACGTCACGAACGGCTTCCACCACAGCCGCAACTGCCAGCGTCCGGCCGCATCGGCCTGTCCCAGCACGGCATAGAGCTGGCCGTCGAGCCGGGTGGAAATCGCCGCCTCGCTGGTCGTGGTCGGCGGATTGGCGAAGAAGCGCTGCTGCGGGCGCAGGATAAACAGCCTGCCCTCGCCGCGTCGCACCGCCAGCGGGGCCTCCAGCGCCGACCAGTTGGGGCCGATCACCGGCTTGATGCCGCGAAACGTCACTTCGAATGGGCCGATGTCGATGATCTGCCCCGGCACCGCCGCGACCAGCCGTTCACGGGTGAAGGCGGCATCGCTCGCCATGCCGAACAGGCTGACGGCGACGCCCAGATGGCCGATCACCATACCCCAGGTGAACAAGGGCGTGCGGCGCAGGTCGCGTTTCCACAGCGGCGCGACGCTCGCCACCGCAAGTCCGGCGGCGATACCCAGCCCCAGGAACGGCAGCACGCCCGGAAACGGTGCGAAGGC
Source organism: Sphingomonas sp. (assembly GCF_035910975.1). Classification (GTDB taxonomy): domain Bacteria; phylum Pseudomonadota; class Alphaproteobacteria; order Sphingomonadales; family Sphingomonadaceae; genus Sphingomonas. Next base: position 161,900 of record NZ_JAMHWM010000029.1, on the reverse strand, counting down.
GAAGGCCGCCGCCAGCGCGAACGCCGCCGTGGCGATCGGCCAGGTCATCCGCTGGAGCAGGGCATCCCACTGGTCACGCCGCCAGCGCAGCAGCGGCCCGGCCGCCAGCACCACACACATCGCCAGCGCGACCGGACCCGTCGTCCTGTTGAAGAACGGCGGGCCGACCGACAGCTGCGCGCCGAACGACGCCGCGACGATCGGATAGAGCGTGCCGATCAGCACGACACCCAGGATCACCGTCAGCAGCAGGTTGTTGACCACCAGCGCACCCTCGCGGCTCAGCGGCTCGAAGGTGGTCCCCGCGCGCACTGCGCCGATGCGCAGGCCGAACAGCGCCAGTGCGCCGCCGATATAGATCGCGAGCAGGACGAGGATGAAGGTGCCGCGTTCCGGATCGACGGCGAAGGCGTGGACGCTGGTCAGGATGCCCGATCGCACCAGGAAGGTGCCCAGCATCGACATGCTGAACGCCACCACCGCCAGCATGACGGTCCACGCGCGCAGCCCGTCGCGCGTCGCCAGCACCGTCACCGAATGGAGCAGCGCGGTCGCCGCCAGCCACGGCATCAGCGATGCGTTCTCGACCGGATCCCAGAACCACCAGCCGCCCCAGCCGAGTTCGTAATAGGCCCAGTAGCTGCCAGCGGTGATGCCGATCGTCAGGAATATCCACGCGATCAGCACCCACGGCCGCATCGCGCGAGCGAAGGCGGGGCCGACGTCGCGCGTCACCAGCGCGCCGATCGCGAACGAAAACGCCACCGACAGCCCGACATAGCCGACGTAGAGCGTGGGCGGGTGGAAGGCGAGGCCGGGATCCTGCAACAGGGGGTTGAGCCCCAGTCCGTCGGCGGGCGCGACATCCACCCGGGCGAACGGGTTCGACGCCGCCAGCAGGAAGGCGAAGAAGCCCAGCGCGATCGCCGCCTGCCCGCCCAGCGTCGCAGTCAGCGTCCGCCCCTCCAGCCGCCGCTCGAACCGCGCGATCGCGGCACCGGCCAGCCCCATCACCGTCACCCACAGCAGCATCGAGCCTTCGTGGTTTCCCCATGTGCCGGCAAAGCGGTAGAGCAGCGGCTTGGCCGAATGGCTGTTCTCAACGACCAGCTTCACGCTCATGTCCGACGTGACGAACAGCGCGATCAGGCAGGCGAAGGACAGCGCGGTCAACGCCCCGCCGACGATCGCGGCGGGCTTCACCGCCTGCGCGATCTCCGCCCGCCGGAACCCCAGCGCCAGCCCGGCCGCGACGAGTTGCAGCAGCGCCAGCGCTGCCGCAAGCCACAGCGCGGCCAGTCCGGCCTCGGCGATCACTGGTCCAGCGACCCGGTCTTGTGCATCTTGCCAGCCATCTGCGGCGGCATATAGCGTTCGTCGTGCTTGGCGAGGATGTTGGTCGCGACGAAGCTGCCGTCGGCGGCCAGATGCCCCTCGGCCACCACGCCGCTGCCTTCGCGGAACAGGTCGGGCAGGATGCCCTTGAAGGCGACGGGGGTGGTGGCGATGCCGTCACCGACGACGAAGGCTGTCGTCACACCGTCGGGCAATGTCCTGACGGAACCGCCCTGCACCATTCCGCCCAGCCGGATCGCGGTCCCCGGCGCGGGGGCAGCGGCGGCGAGGTCGGCGGGCGAATAGAAGAACGCCGCCTGATCCTTCAGCCCGGAGAGCGCGAGCAGTCCCGCCCCGACGATCGCGGCCAGCGCAAGCAGGACGAGCGTCAGTCGCTGGTGCTTCGCCTTCATCGCCGGCGCAGATCCTCTGCCGCCCGTTCCGCGCGACGCATCGACAGGAAGGCGGAAAACGCGAGACCGCCGCTCGCGACAATCGTCAGCGCATAGGCGGCGGCGATGAACGGCCAGTGGTTCATGCCCGCCCCTCGTCCGCCCCGGCCATCCGCCGCATCCGCGCCTCGACCCGCTGCGCCGCGAGCATCGCGCGCATCCGCATCAACACGACCGCGGCGAAGAACAGGCTGAACCCAGCAAGCGTGTACCACAGCGGCCAGAGCAGCGAGGCATCGATGCTCGATCCCGACAGGGTGATGCTGGGGCCCTGGTGCAGCGTGTTCCACCAGATCACCGAATAGCGGATGACGGGAAGCAGCACCGTGCCCGCGATCCCGAACAGCGCTGGAATGCGCCCGTCGCCGCCGCGATCCGCATCGGCACGGGCGAGCGCGATATAGGCGAGATAGACGAAGAACAGCAGCAGCATCGAGGTCAGCCGCCCGTCCCACTGCCAATAAGTACCCCAGGTCGGCCGCCCCCAGATCGCACCCGTTGCCAGGCACAGCCCGGCAAACATCGCGCCCGCCGGCGCAATGGCACGCGCGGCGATATTGGCCAGCGGATGCCGCCAGACGAGATAGGCGATGCTGGACATCGCGATCCCGCTCCACCCGCCCATTCCCAGCCATGCGGATGGAACGTGAATATACAGGATACGCACGCTGTCGCCCTGCAGATAATCCGGCGGGGTCTGCGTCAGACCGGCCCATGCGCCGATCGCGGCCAGCACCACGCCCGCCCAGAACAGCACCGGGGTCAGCGGCCGGGCGATCTTCAGGAAGCGCGCGGGATTGGCTAGGGCGTGGATACTCGGCACGGGCACCGCCGATAAGGCGAAATCATCGCCGCGTCACCCCGGCGCGCGCATCTCTCGCTTCAATCGACGTGCACCGCGACATAGGGCGGCTGGAGGTATTCCAGCGCGCCGCGCGCGACGGCGGCCGGCGAGCCGCGCCGGTCCTTCAGGAACAGTTCGGTGACGTTCAAACCGATGCCGACAAACGGCTTGCGTTCAAGCGGCTTGCCGGCCAGCCGATCCTCAAGCGCGAAGTTTTTGGCGTGATAGCCGACGTGAAGCTCGACGAATCGCAACGGCGTATCGCGCACGCCCTTGAAGCCTGCGCCCTTGAGCGCGAGCAGGAACCACTGGTTTTCGAACCTCTTGTCGCCACCGAACTGGATCAGCTTGTACGTCGGCACCGCCATCAGCCGGAAATCGACCTTCTCGCGCAGGCCCGGCACGGTGTGGCGCAACACCGAGAAGCCCGCGCCCATGCTGTTCATCAGCATGTCCTGCATCGAAAAGCCGGACCCGCGATGAATGCCGTCATACACCTCGGTATAGGTCTGCAGGCCCAGCCCCAGCGCCGCCGCGGTCAGCGCGGCGCCGCGCCCGCCGCCGGTCTTGTCGGCGATCTGGCGGTACAGCACGTCCGTGAACAGATAGGTGTTCCAGGCATGCGCCACCTTGTCGACCCCGGCCTGTTCCGTGTTCCGGCCGAAAAAGCCTTCATCGACGAAGCGGAACGGCTGCGGCTCGCGGATCACGGTCGGCAGGTTCTTGGCGGTGACGATCGCGAAGATCGCGCCGATTTCCCACTTCACCGCCTTTGCGCGCCGGCCGAAGTTCATCGCGTCGCCGGGCAGGCGCGATTCGGTCGGTTCTGCCGCCTCGGCGGGATCGATATCCCCGGATGGCGGCTGATCGACCATCGTAGCCGCGGGGACAGCCGCGATTTCCACCGCGATTTCGCGCGGAGCGGGTTCGGGTTGCGTCACCGCCGCCCGCGCGATGACCACCGCCCCCGGCTTATCGACGGATTCGATGGCGTCCTGCGCCGCCACGGGGACCGCGCAAAGTGCAAGGGCGACGGCGCCACCGCCCAGCCCGATCCGGGTACGCATTGAACAACGCCTCCACACGCGGAGGCTGTCCCCCGCAAATCCATTGCGGCGGCGTAACCAGCAGTGCCGCCGATGGTTCCGCTCAGCCGCGCCCGATCAGGCGGCGCGCGATGGCGTCGGCGACGTCGCTGGAAGGCTGGCCGGTACGCTCGGCCTCATCCCACACCTCGCCCAGCCGGTCGGGAATGCGCGCTATGCGGGCTTCCACCTCGGCGCGGTCGCCCTGCCCCAGATATTCGAGGCCGACATTGATGATGCCACCGGCATTGATGACATAGTCTGGCGCATAAAGAATACCGCGATCGGCCAGCAACCGGCCGTGCGGCGCCTCTTTCAGTTGGTTGTTGGCGCCGCCCGCCACGGCCTTGCAGTCGAGCGCGCCGATCGACGCCTCGTCCAGGATCGCGCCCAGCGCGTTGGGGCTGACAATGTCGCACGGCGTCGCCAGCACGGCTTCGGCCGCAGCGGTTTCGGCGCCCAGTTCGTCGGCCAGCGCCTTTGCCCTATCGGCGTTGACGTCGGCGATGGTCAGCCGCGCGCCGTCGGCCGCCAGCAGCCGCGCCAGCCCGCCGCCGACGCTGCCGACACCCTGGATCGCGACATGCACGTCCTTCATCCCGTCTACGCCCAGCGCGCGCTTCGCCGCTGCGTTGACGCCCAGATAGACGCCCATCGCGGTGAACGGTCCCGGATCGCCACCCGCGCCGCCTTCCGCCACCGGCAGGCCGGAGACGTGGCGGGTGCGCGTCGCGATGACCTTCATCCGCGCCTCGGACATGCCGACGTCCTCGGCCGTGACATAGCGTCCGCCCAGCGATTCGACCGCGTCGGCGAAGGCGAGCAATTGCGCCTCGGTGATGACGGCGCCGCGTTCGGGAGCCAGCACCACGCCCTTGCCACCGCCCAGCGGCAGGTCGGCCATCGCATTCTTGTAGCTCATGCCCCGCGACAGACGCAGCGCATCGGTCACCGCCTTCTCGTGATCGGCATAGTGCCAGAAGCGCACGCCGCCCGCGGCCGGCCCCAGCGCGGTCGAATGCACCGCGATCACCGCGGTCAGCCCGCTCCTGGCGTCGCGAAACAGGTGCACGCCTTCGTGCTCGTCGAAATCGCGAAGGTCCCAGACAGCGCCCATGAGTCGTCTCACCACAGAAAGGAAATTTCTGTCGCACGTAATATTATTTTACGTAAGGAAGCGCCAGCCCTTACGGCAGCGGCGGAAAATGGGGCGACCGACGGGACTTGAACCCGCAACTTCCGGCATCACAAGCCGACGCTCTAACCAATTGAACTACGATCGCCGTGGAGGGGCGCGCTTAGCGTCGCGCGGAGCGGCTGGCAAGGCGTCAGATGCCGCGCTAGGAAACGGCCATGCGCATCATCTCCGCCGAAATCCATGTGAACCCCGCCGAAGGCTCGGGTTTCCCCTCAGAGCCCGTGATCGATCGGATCGCGGCCGATCCGAAGGTTCAGCGCGTGCCCAGTCCCAAGGTCGCGCTGTTCCTCCGCAAGAATTTCCTCGATGCCGAATTGTGTGCGCGAATTGTCGGAAAGATCGACGCCAATCGCCGCCCCTCCACCGTGTCCGACTACAACGGCGACGACCTGTTCCGCACCAGCGAGACCTGCGACCTGCCCTATGACGATCCCGACGTGATGGAGGTCGATGCCCGTATCCACGCGCTCACCGGGCTCGACAATGCGTTCGGCGAGCCGATGCAGGGCCAGCGCTATGCGGTCGGCCAGGAGTTCAAGGGCCACACCGACTATTTCGAGCCGCGCGGAGTCGACTTCGCGAAATATTGCAGCGTCTCGGGCCAGCGCACCTGGACGGTGATGATCTACCTCAACGAACCCGGCGCAGGCGGCGCGACCCGATTCAAGGCGATCGACAAGATCATCCAGCCCGAAACCGGTAAGCTGGTCGCGTGGAACAACCTGCGCCCCGACGGTCGGGTGAACCCATCGACACTCCACCACGGCATGAAGGTGCGCGAGGGCACGAAATACGTCATCACCAAGTGGTTCCGCGAGCGCCACTGGCCGCGGTGAACGCACCGGGAAGTTAGCCAGCTTCCTGCTCGAAACATCATTACCGCACAGGCGGGACTCAATCGTCGCTGACCGTGATGGGACGGATGGCGTTCAGCGAGAATGGATTCCCGCCTGCGCGGGAATGACAAAGGGGGGGACGGTCGCCCCCACCCCCCATCGGTCAGAGCTTCGCGCTCAGACCCAGCGAGAACACCCGGCCCAGACGGTAGCGGTTGACGTCCACGCGCTTGCCGTCGCCGAAGTCCTGAAACTCCTGGTATCCGGCCCCGGTCAGGTTGCGCGCTTCGGCCTTCAGCTCGAATTCCACGCCGCGCACCGTGAAGCCCTGCCGCCCGACCAGGTCGAGGCGAAAGCCGGGCCGCTCGATGAAATCGGGCAGGCGCACGCCGCCGCTCGCCGCGATCGGCCCGCGGTTGCTGACGCGGTCGCTGGCGTAGTTCAGCAATACCGTGAACTGCGAAAGCGTCGCGGTGTCTTCTATGCCGAGTTGCAGGTTCACCAGATGGTCCGACTGGCCGACCATCGGCGCGCCGTCGCGGAACAGCAGGTTGGCCGGTTGCAGGATCGGGTTGCCGGTGGTCGGCTGGATCGGACCCGGCACCAGTTCGGTGCCCGCCGCCACGTTCGATTTGGTGAAGGTGTAGTTTGCGACCGTCAGCAGCCGCTTGGTCGCGAAGAAATCGCCACCGAACACGCCGGACAGCGGGAAATATTTCTGCACCTCCACTTCGCCGCCATAGAGCGTGGCCGACGGTGCGTTGGAGAAGCCGGTCTGCACCGTGTCGGTGCCGGCCGGGAAGAACGCGATCGCCTCGATCGGCCTGTCGATCTTCTTGTAGAACCCCGCGAGCGTGAAGCGCTGGTCGCGGGCGAAGAACCATTCGTACCGGCCTTCCGCATTCCACAGCGTCGAATCGACCAGGAACGGGTTGCCGAAGAACTGCCGGTCGCTTTCGAAATCCTGGTAAATCTGCGGCGCGAGCTCGCGGAACTGCGGCCGGGCGATCGTCTTCGACCCGTGCAGGCGCAGCTGCATGTCCTCCTTGAAGTTCCAGGTGACCGTCGCCGCCGGCAGCCAATAGTCGTTCGACAGCAACGTGTTGCGCGTGCCGCCCGCCGTGCTCACCCGCTCGTCCGCCTTTTCGTAGCGTACGCCTGCGTTCAGACGCAGGCCATCGATCACCTCAGCCTCGATCTGGCCGTAACCGGCGTGGATCGTCATTTCCGCGTCATAGGCCGCGGTGCCGAGGTCGGTCGACGTGTTGCGCAGGATGATGCCGAAATGCTGGATCGTCGAATCGGACAGCAGATAGTCCGGCCGCAGCTGGGCCACGATCGGATGAAGCGTCGCGCCGCCGGCGATCTCGTACCGGAAGGTGTAGCGGGTCGAGGAACGATCGGTATCGGCATAATAATAGCCGGCCGAAACCGTGATCGGCCGCGCCGTCGGCAGGCGATACGACAGGTCCGCCTGGCCCGACCACAGGCTCTCGTTCAGTTCCGAGAAGTTGACGCTCGCGCCCGTCTGGCCCGACAGGTTGTTGACGTAGTCGCGGGCCGCCTGGTTGTAGATATAGGTGAAGGCGCGCTCATAGGGCGAATTGCGCTGCGTTTCGGCATAGCCGCCGCGTACGTCCAGCCGCACCGCACCGAGCTTAAACTCACCGACCATCTGGCTGTTGATGAGCTGGCGTTCGAACCAGTTGGTGTTCTGTTCGATGAACGGCTGGGTGCCGTCCGGCAGCACACCGATGTTGCTGGTGCTGCCCTTCGCCAGGCGCCCCTGCTTCAGCGTGTCGTGGATGTAGAGGTTGGTCCAGCGGATCTTCTGGTCACCGAATTCGGCGCCGAAGCCGAGCAGGCCATTCACGATCGCCCGATGATCGGTGAGCACAGTGCGGAAATCGCGCACCAGCGCGCCCGACGCCGCATCGGTCACCTGCTGCACCGCGTCGCGTGTGCGCCAGCCGTTGCTGATTCCGCCGGCGCCGATCACGCCCAGCCGGACCGAGCCGACATCCACCGACGTGCCGAAGCTCACGTCACCGGACCAGTTGGCCGGCAGTTGCGCGTTCTCCATCAGCAGCGTGGTCGGCGCGTTGGACATGGTGATGAGGTCGGCGGCGTTCGTCACCGACGCGCCGGCCGCGCCTGCCTGCCTGATGAAGCCCGGCACCGTCCGCTCGCCCGAATCGAAGCCGGTCCAGTCATAGCGGCCGCCGTCATAAACATAACCGAGTTCGCTGGTGGTGACGGTATCGGCGCTCACCGATCCACCGAGCTGGACGAACGTCTTGTTGGGCACCGCGCGCGTCGTCAGATTGATGACGCCGCCGCCGAATTCGCCGGGATAATTGGCCGAATAGCTCTTCTGCACCAGGCTGGAGGCGATGACGCTGGTCGGGAAGATATCGAGCGGCACCACGCGGCGCAGCGGCTCCGGGCTGGGCAGCGGCGATCCGTTGAGCAGCGCGCTCGAATAGCGATCGCCAAGGCCACGCACGAAGACGAAGCCGTTGCCCTGCACCGACAGGCCGGTGACGCGCTGAAGCGCGCCGGCGATGTCGCCCTCGCCGGTCCGCGCGATGTCCGCCGCCGACAGCACCGACACCACCTGCGGCGTCGCGCGGACGGTATCCGGGATGAACCGGCCGACCACGACGATATCGTCGGTCACCTGCATGCCCGGCGCGGAAATCTCCACCTCCTCGGACGGTGGCACATCTTGCTGGGCGGGCGAGGCCGGGGTCGCCGGGGGTGACGTCTGCGCCAGCGCCGCGGGGGCGACCAGCGCCGAGCTGGCGAGGCAGAGGGCGAGAATCTTCATGGGACGCGTGCTTTCCGGGGTTCGACGTGAAGGGGATCCGGGGCGGCGGCTTGGGGAACGCCGCCCCGGAAACACGCGTCAGTTCGGCACGCTGGTGCAGGCGCCGCTGGTCGTGCCGAAGTTCGCGCGGTTGGAATTGCAGGTCCAACCCCGGAACCAGGCGTCATTCGGCCCGGACACCGCGCCGATGTAGCTGGTCTGGACCAGGAATCCCGATCCCGACGGGTTCAGCGTGGCCGCGTTGAACGGCGTCACCGCCAGCGCCGCGGTCGACGGATAGAAGCCGTTCTGCAACGCGTTGGCCGCGGTGCCGTTCGGCGTGTTGTTGGTGCCGGCGGAAACCAGCGCAGCCTGTTCGGCGGTCGTCACGCTGATGCTGTTGACGGTCGTCTGCGCCGCCAGAGACTGGCAGGCGAAGAAGATCGAGTTGAACACCGGCGGGCCGGCATCCGACTTTGTCGCATCGGCGGCGCGGATCGTCGACTTGTCGGTCGCCGAAGTTTCGCCGGCGACGACGTTGAGGCAGGCGACCGGCGAGGTGACGATGCCGTTGACCATCGTCGAATCCATCCCCCCGCGCAGGCGGATCGCCGCGTTGGTGGCGGTCGAGGTGTGGACGAAGGTGAAGTTCGCCAGCCGCTGGTTGGTGCGCGGCAGCGCATCCTCGTTGCCGTTCGAATCGCCTTCCAGCGCGTAATTGTCGGTCTGGGTGTTGTTCGGCTTCTGCACCGCGATGACGAACTGGATCAGGCCCTGCCAGCCCACATCGACGTCCAGGCTGTCGTCGTCGGCGCCGGTCATCACAAGATAGCGCAGGTTGGTGCGGCCACCGAAGATCTCGATGCCGTCGTCCGACGAATTGTGGATCTGGACGTGATCGATGACGGTGCCCGATCCGGTGCCGCCCAGCGTCAGGCCCTGCAGCTCGTTGTTCGGGCTGATGACGGTGCCCGAATAGCGGATCTGGACATAGCGGAACACGCCCGAGCTGTCGGTCGGCGTCGCGCCGCCGTAGAGCGCGTTGCCGGTGCCCTCGACGACGTTCTCGCAGTTCACCGAACCGCCCGCCACGTTGGTGTTGCAGTTCGAGATCGGCGCGCGGCCGGCCAGGATCACGCCGCCCCACAGGCCCTGCGATTCGTCGGTGACGCCGCCGGTCAGGTTGGCCTGCGCGGTGAAGATGATCGGCTGTGTTTCGGTGCCTTCCGCATTGATGCGGCTGCCGCGGTTGACGATCAGATAGTCGTTGTCGGCATTGGTGGTGTTGGCGAACAGGACGACGCCCGGCGCGATGTTGAGGATGCCGGTCTGGGTGCTGGCGGTGCCGGCCCCGCCGACGTCGACGCCCACATCCACACGGCCGTTGATCTCATAGGCGACGCCCGCCAGCTTCGCGAGGCTGACGTTGCCGGTGATGAGCGACGGCAGGCGGCACGCGCGGAAATTGCCGACGACGCCGCCGTCGTTGGTGCCCGACGGACAGCTTGCGGCGGCCTGGCCCGGTGTCGGGGTGGGCGTCGAAGGGGTCGGCGTCGGCGTAGGCGCCGGCGCCGGGATCACGATCGTCCCTTCGCCCGGCGAGGCGACGCTGGACGCCCCATCGCACCCGGCGAGGGCGAGGGCTGCCGTGGAGCCAAGCAGGACGAGCCCGAGGCGGTTGAACTTGCGCATGACGTCTCCCGTGTCGATTTCGCGTGGATTGCGATGGACGGGGAGCAGGAACGCCCCCCGCGACCGACTCAGGCTTCCCCCTGCCGGCCTCGAAGGGCGCGCTAGGGGGTGGATGTGACGCGGGCGTTGAGGTTCGGCGACGGGTTCGTGACGCTGGTGTTACGGTTGGGTGACGCGGTGGCCCGCATCGGCCCGCTTGTGGAACCCCGCCTTGCGGCTGGCTGGCCGGTTCGCCAGATATCCCGCATGACAATATCGGGCGAGCATCTGGCGAACTTGCAAAGCCTGCTGCGACGCGATCCATTGCGCTTTGAAGCGCTGACCATTGTCGCCGGCTTGAACCTGCCCGATTGCTGGATAGCGGCCGGATTTGTCCGTGACGCCGTTTGGGATCATTGCCATGGCTTCCCCGTGAGGCCGCCTTTGGGCGACGTCGATGTGATCTGGTTTGGAGAAGACCAGCGCGACGAAAGCATCGATCGCGAAATCGAGCAGCGACTGTCCAGGCAGCGTCCTCACCTGGCGTGGTCTGTGAAGAACCAGGCGCGCATGCACCTTCGCAATGCGGACGTTCCATATGCTTCGGCTGCGGATGCAATGCGGCACTGGCCCGAAACGGCGACGGCCACCGGCGCGCGCATCGATGAGGCGGGTGCGGTTCGCATCGCCGCGCCTTTCGGTGCGCACGACCTGTTCAATCTGCTGCTACGGCCCGGCCCGGCCTTCGCCGCGGAAAAGCTGTCCATCTTCGCCGAAAGGGTGCGATCGAAGCGGTGGCTCGAACGCTACCCACGCCTGCAACTGGTGGTTGATCCGTTCGCCGTCGCCGGAGGTGGGTGACCAGGGCCCGCACCCGATGGAAATTACCAAAAAGCCCGCCGGTCTCGCGACCTGCGGGCTCTTGAAGGATGGTGGGCGCGACAGGGATTGAACCTGTGACCCCACCCGTGTGAAGGGTGTGCTCTACCGCTGAGCTACGCGCCCATCCTTACGCGGGAAGCGGGCCTTTAGGGGGCGTTCCGCCCCCTGTCCAGCCCCGGCGGACCGATCCTAGTTGACCGAATCCTTCAGCACCTTGCCGGCCTTGAACTTCGGCTGCGACGACGCCTTGATCGTCATCGGCTCGCCGGTGCGCGGGTTGCGGCCGGTCGATGCCTTGCGCTTGCTGACCGAAAAAGTGCCGAAACCGACCAGGCGCACTTCGTCGCCCTTCTTCAGCGCAGCCGAGATCACGTCGAACACAGCCTCGACCGCCTTGGCCGTGTCGCCCTTGCCAAGGCCCGACGCCTCGGCGACCTGACCGATCAGCTCCTGCTTGTTCATGCGCTGAAAACCCCCGTTTGAAATACGCGACAGTGGAAGGATTCGCGGCCGATGCCGCTCAGCGGCGCAGTAAGGCGACGCGAACCGCGAGAGTCAAAGGGTTTCGGCATGATCCCGCCGCACCTGCGACGGAATCATGCCTAATTTTCAATGGTGCAGCGCGTCACCGGCGGTCGCCACACCCTGCGGCGGCATGGCCGCAAGTTCGTCGGCATCGGTCCAGTCGATCGCCGCCAGCTCGCCGGTCAGCGCCAGGCGCAGCACCTCGTCGACATGCTTGACCGGCACAATCTCAAGCCCTTCGCGGATATTGTTCGGAATCTCGGCCAGATCCTTCTCGTTCTCCTGCGGGATCAGCACCGTGGTGATCCCACCGCGCAGCGCCGCCAGCAGCTTTTCCTTGAGGCCCCCGATGGGCAGCACGCGGCCGCGCAGCGTCACTTCGCCGGTCATCGCCACCTCACGCCGCACCGGAACGCCGGTCAGCGTCGAGACGATCGAGGTGACCAGCCCGATGCCCGCCGAAGGGCCGTCCTTGGGCACCGCGCCCTCGGGCAGGTGAACGTGGATGTCCTTGCGCCCGAACAGGCTGGGCTTGATGCCATAGGACGGCGCGCGCGCCTTGACGAAGCTCATCGCCGTTTCCGCCGATTCCTTCATCACGTCGCCCAGCTTGCCGGTCAGCTTGATCGCGCCCTTGCCGGGCACCGTCACGCTCTCGATCGTCAGCAGCTCACCGCCGACCTCTGTCCAGGCGAGGCCGGTGACCGCGCCGATCTGATGCTCCTCCTCGCCGAGGCCGTGGCGGAACTTCTGCACCCCGGCGAATTCGTGGAGGTTTTCGGGCGTGATCGTAACCGACTCCGCCTTGCCCTCCAGAATGCGGCGCAGCGCCTTCCTCGCCAGCTTGGCGATCTCGCGTTCCAGCGTGCGGACGCCCGCCTCTCGCGTGTATTGCTGAATCAGCGCGCGCAGGCCTTCGATGGTTAGCGTGAATTCGCCGTCCTTCAGCCCATGCGCCTCGATCTGCTTGGCGATCAGGTGGCGGGTCGCGATCTCGACCTTCTCGTCCTCGGTATAGCCCTCCAGCCGGATGATCTCCATGCGGTCGAGCAGCGGCTGCGGCAGGTTGAGCGAATTGGCGGTCGTCACGAACATGACGTCCGACAGGTCGATGTCGATCTCCAGATAATGATCGTTGAATTTGCTGTTCTGTTCGGGGTCGAGCACCTCGAGCAGCGCGGAAGCGGGATCGCCCCGGAAGTCCTGGCCCAGCTTGTCGATCTCGTCGAGCAGGAACAGCGGGTTGCTGGTGCCGGCCTTCTTCAGGTTCGACACCACCTTGCCCGGCAGCGAGCCAATGTACGTACGGCGGTGGCCGCGGATTTCTGCCTCGTCGCGCACGCCGCCCAGCGACTGGCGAATGAATTCGCGCCCGGTCGCCTTGGCGATGCTCTTGCCCAACGACGTCTTGCCGACGCCCGGCGGGCCGACCAGGCACAGGATCGGCCCCTTCAGCTTGTTGGTGCGCGCCTGGACCGCCAGATATTCGACGATCCGGTCCTTCACCTTCTCGAGCGCATAGTGATCCTCGTCGAGGATCGCCTGGGCGGCCGCGATGTCCTTCTTGATCTTTGACTTCTTGCCCCACGGCAGGCCGAGCAGCACGTCCAGATAATTGCGCACGACGGTCGCCTCGGCGCTCATCGGCGCCATCGTCTTGAGCTTCTTGAGCTCGGCGGTCGCCTTGGTCCGCGCTTCCTTCGACAGCTTCAGCGTGGCGATCTTCTGGGTCAGCTCGGCGACCTCGTCGCCCTCGCCTTCCTCGCCTTCATTGCCCAGTTCGCGCTGGATCGCCTTCAACTGTTCGTTGAGGTAATATTCGCGCTGGGTCTTCTCCATCTGTCGCTTCACGCGGCTGCGGATCTTCTTCTCGACCTGCAGCACGCCGAGCTCACCCTCCATGAAGGCGAAAACCATCTCCAGCCGCTTGCGCGGATCGATCTCGATCAGCAGGGACTGTTTGTCGCTGACCTTGAGCGACAGATTGCCGGCAACCGCGTCGGCCAGACGCGCCGCGTCCTCCAGCTCGCCCAGTTGCACCGCCGTCTCCGCCGGCAGCTTGCGGTTGAGCTTGGCGTAATTCTCGAACTGGTCGACGACCGAGCGCATCAACGCCGCTGTCTCGGCGCCTTCCGCCTCGCCATCGACGACCGCGCTGACCGTCGCGACCAGATGCGTCGCCCCGTCCTCCAGCGTTTCCAGCTTCGCCCGCTCCTTGCCGGCGACCAGAACGCGCACCGTGCCGTCGGGCAGCTTCAGCAGCTGCATCACCTCCGCCGTCACGCCGATATCGTACAGGTCGTCGCGGCCGGGATCGTCCTCGCCGGGATCAAGCTGCGCGATCAGCAGAATTTCCTTGTCGTCGGCCATCGCGGCTTCGAGTGCGGCAACGGACTTGTCCCGGCCGACGAACAGCGGCACGATCATATGCGGAAAGACGACGATGTCGCGCAGCGGCAGAACGGGATAGGAAGTCTTCATGTATACTCCGGGGCCATCCGAATTCGACGGCGATCACGCTCTATATGGGATCGCGACCGATCGCATCAATCGCCGGCTGCTGCTGGCCGGGCTGGCGGCGATCCCGCTGATCGGCCTGGCCGACGCCGCCGAGGCGCAGAACCGCCGCGACCGCCAGCGGCGCGGACGCCGGACCGAGCTCAAGTCGGCACGGTGGGAGGGGACCGGCAAGATCTACTTCGGTGATCGCGGCTGGGTGGAAATCGGCTTCGCGACGACGATGGAACCTTTCGTCCGGGTCCGTTCCGAAAGCTGGGTGGTCGGCGAACCCGCGGCGGACCGTCGCACCCTGGTGATCGAACCCAACGAAGCCTATTCGACGCAGGGTGGCCGGCGCACGGACCTGTCCGCGCAACAGGCCGCGCACGAACGCCAGCAATATGGCGTCTATGCCTATATGCTCGGCCTGGGTCGCCAATCGACGGCATCTTCCGGTGCGCGCAAGTCCGCCCAGCCGGGATTTCCGGAAGCTACGCTCTATTACGACGGCGACCGGGTCTCGATCATCGACATCGTCGTCGATGCGCCCCGCCCCGGTCCCAGGATGACCGAACGCTTCACGCTGACCGGCGAACTCGCGAGCGGCGAAGCGCGGTTTCCGCAGAAGATCGCGATCTTGCAGGATTTGCGCCCCGCCTATGAATTGCAGGTGACGAAGTTCGAGGCCACCTACGCATGATCCTCGCGGCAGCCGCCGCGGCGCTGGCCGCGGCGACGCCGGCCGCAGCGGAAGCCGGCAAGCCGCCGATCACGGCACAGACCGCGCGGTCGGGCGGGCCGCTCGATCCCGACCAGGCAAAGCTGGCGCTGGAAACGGTCGATCTGGCGATCGAGCTGTTCCCGGCGCGTGCGGCGATCGCCGGCACCGCGACGCTCGCCTTCACCGCGAAACAGGCGGTCAGCCGCCTGCCGATCGACCTCGATCGCAACCTGCCCGTCTCCGCGATTTCGATCGACGGACGGCCGCTGCCGCGAGGGGCGTGGGAAAATCCGGAAGGTCGTCTGTTCGTCAACCTCCCCGCCCCGATCGCCGCCGGGCGGCGGTTCGCGGTGACGATCGCCTATGGCGGGACGCCCCACGTCGCGGTGCGCGCGCCGTGGGACGGCGGGTTCGTCTGGACGAAGACGCCGGACGGTCGCCCCTGGATCGCCACCGCCGTTCAGGGCGAAGGCTGCGACCTGTTCTGGCCGTGCATCGATTCGCCGACGTTCGAACCGGCGCGGATGGACCTGCGCATCACCGTGCCGAAGGGGCTGAAGGCGCCGTCCAACGGCAGGCTGAAGGGTGTCGAGACGCTGCCCGACGGCCGCACGACGTGGCACTGGTCGGTCGCGCGGCCCAACACCTATGCCATCGCGCTCAACGTCGCACCCTATGAGGAGCTGACCGGCACCTATCGCAGCCGGTTCGGCAACAGCTATCCGCTGCAATATTGGTATCTGCCCGGAGACGAGGCCAAGGCGCGCGGGCTGTTCGCCGAACTCGCGCCGATGCTCGATTTCTACGAGAGCGTCGTCGGCCCCTATCCCTTCCCCGACGAAAAGGTCGGCATCGTCCACACGCCGCACCTGGGCATGGAGCACCAGACGATCAACGCTTACGGCAATGCCTATAAAAAGGCGCCCGAGGGGTTCGACTGGCTGCTGCACCACGAGCTGGCGCACGAATGGTTCGGCAACCAGCTGACCGCGTCCGATTGGGACGACATGTGGCTGCACGAGGGCTATGGCCAGTATATGCAGCCGCTTTACGGCCGTTGGCGCGAAGGCGACGCGCGTTATCTGGCGATGATGCTGAAACAGCGCGAACAGATCATGAACCGGGTGCCGATCGTGACGGGCACGTCGCGCACCACCGGGGCGACCTATTTCGATCGCGGCAACGTGCCGGACAACGACGTCTACGTGAAGGGATCGTGGATCCTTCACACGCTGCGCGAACTGATCGGTGACGCCGCCTTTTGGGAGGTGACGCGCCGCGCCGTCTATGGCCGCCCCGATCCAAAACCGGGCAATTTCGCACCGCGGTTCGGATCGACGGCGGAGTATCGCCGGCTGGTCGATCAGGTGACGGGGGGCAGTTACGGCTGGTTCTTCGATGTCTATCTGAACGCGGCGAGGCCCCCGGAACTGATCGAGGCGCGCGACGGCGACCGGCTGACGCTAGGGTGGAAGGTGGCGGGCGACAATCCCTTTTCCATGCCGATCGACGTCGCGGTGGACGGCAAGGTCACCCGGCTGGCGATGGAGGGCGGGCGGGACAGCCTTACCCTTCCCGCCGGCGCCCATGTAGTGATCGATCCGATGGCTCGCGTCCTCCGTCGCGACACGGCAATGGAGGCGGTTCGCGCGCAGGCCCGGCGCTAACCGACTATGGTCCCCGGTGACGGCACGTCGATGTTAGGTACGGGGGGAGAGAACTCTGGCGGCGGGACCGTCGGCTGGCCCGGCTGGCCGGGCATCGGCGGTGCCTCGGGCTGGCCCGGTGCGGGTTGGCCGGGCACCGGCGGAGGCGGCGCTTCGGGCGGCGGAGCGTCGGGTTGGGGGATCGGCGGTTCGACGGGCATCGGAACATGTCTCCTTTCCTGCCCCAACGCGCGCCAATCCCGGCGGTTGCGCCGTCCTGCGCCTTTGCTATAGAGCCGCGCGCAACCGGCGGCTCCACCGCCGCGCGGGCGTGGCGGAATTGGTAGACGCGCTGGTTTTAGGTACCAGTATCGCAAGATGTGGGGGTTCGAGTCCCTTCGCCCGCACCAGTCTCCCTCCACGTGATCGCGCGGTGGCGAAGCCGCCTTCACTGATTTCCATTGTCGAGAAAGCAAGCCGCAACCATGCAGACCGTCGAGACGCTGAACGAAGGCCTCAAGCGCGCCTATACGCTGACCATCACCGCCAAGGATGTCGATTCGAAGGTCGACGCCGAGGTCAAGCGGATCGCGCCGCAGGTGCGGATGCCCGGCTTCCGCCCCGGCAAGGTGCCCGCGAACCTGGTGCGCAAGATGCACGGCGAGGCGATCGCCGCTGACGCTCTCAACTCGGCGATCCAGTCCGGCATCCAGCAGTTGATGGCCGACAAGGCGCTACGCCCCGCGATGCAGCCGTCGGTCCGCCTCGAAGGCGACTATGCGCCGGGCAAGGACGCCGAGGTGAAGGTCGAGCTGGAAGTGCTGCCCGACGTGCCCGCCCCGTCGATCGACGGGCTGAAGCTGGAGCGGCTGACGGTCGAGCCGGACGAAGCCGCGATCGAAGCGCGCCTGGGCGAGCTGGCGCAGGGCTCGAAGTCGTATGACGATGCCAAGAAGGGCCACAAGGCGAAGACCGGTGACCTCGTCATCATGGACTTCGTCGGCAAGGTCGACGGCGTCGCCTTCGACGGCGGCACCGGCGAGGACATGTCGGTCGAGATCGGCTCGGGCCGCCTGATCCCCGGTTTCGAGGACCAGCTCGTCGGCGTGAAGAAGGGCGACGAGACCCAGATCAACGTCACCTTCCCCGAGGATTACGGCGCGAAGACCCTGGCCGACAAGGCCGCGACCTTCGACCTGACGATCAAGGACGTGCGCGTCGCCGGCGAGAGCAAGATCGACGATCAGCTCGCCAAGAACCTGGGCCTCGAGAGCCTGGAGCAGCTGCGCGGCATCCTGAAGGGCCAGGCGGAGCAGGAGCTGAACGGCCTGACCCGCACCCACATGAAGCGCAAGCTGCTCGACCAGCTAGCCGCCGGCCACGATTTCCCCGTGCCGCCGTCGATGGTCGAGGCCGAGTTCGACCAGATCTGGCATCAACTGGTCCACGAGACCGAGCACGAGGCAGACCCCAAGGCGGCGTTGGCCGAGCTGGAAGCCGAGAAGGACGATTACCGCAAGATCGCCGAGCGCCGCGTGCGCCTTGGACTGCTGCTGTCGGAGATCGGCCAGGCCAACGGCGTCGAGGTCAGCCAGAACGAGATGAACCAGCTCATCATGCAGGCCGCGCAGCAATATTCGCCCGACCAGCGCGAACGCTTCATCCAATATGTCCAGCAGGAGCCGATGGCCGCCGCCCAGCTGCGCGCGCCACTCTATGAGGACAAGGTCGTCGACTTCCTGTTCGACAAGGCGGAGATCAGCGACCGCGGCGTGACCCGCGAGGAACTGGAAGCCGCGATCGAGAGCGAGGACGGCTTCGACACCGGCACCCACACCCACGATCACGACAAGCCGGTCGCCCGCAAGTCGAAGAAGGCAGACGGCGACAAGCCCGCCGCGGCCAAGAAGGCTCCTGCCAAGAAGAAGGCGACCGAGGTCACCGACGCCGACGTAGAGCCCGCAAAGGCGGATGCGAAGGCCGAAGCCGCCGAACCGGTGAAGAAGGCCGCAACCAAGAAGGCTCCGGCCAAGCAGGCCGAGACCGCCGAGGAAGCACCGGCCAAGCCGGCCGCCAAGAAGGCCCCAGCAAAGAAGAAGGCTGAGTCGTAGGGCTTGCTTCCCCTCTCCCCGTGGGAGAGGGTTGCGCAGACTTGGCAGCTTGCTGCCTTAGTCGGAGCTGGGTGAGGGTGTCCCGCTATCGATAGCGCGTCCCCTCATCCAAGCTTCGCTAGCGAGCAAGCTCGCAAGCTACGCTATCCTTCTCCCTCCGGAGAAGGTTTGGGGGGCCAATGACGACCGCACCACGCATCGCCGTCCTGCTGCCGTGCTATAACGAGGAAGCCGCGATCGCGCAGACGGTCGCGGGTTTTCGCGACGCGCTGCCCGGCGCGACCGTTTACGTCTACGATAACAACAGCGCCGACGGCACGGTCGAGGTCGCGCGCGGCGCCGGCGCTGTCGTCCGTACCGAGCGGATGCAGGGCAAGGGCCATGTCGTCCGCCGCATGTTCGCCGATGTCGATGCCGACATCTATGTGATGGCCGACGGCGACCTGACCTATGATCCGGTTTCCGCCCCGGCGATGGTCGAGCAACTCGTTGCCGACGGGCTCGACATGATCGTCGGCACGCGGGTGCACGAGGCGGCGGACGCCTATCGCCGCGGCCATGTGCTGGGCAACCGCGCGATGACCGGCCTGCTCGCCAGCCTGTTCGGGCGCAGCTTCACCGACATCTTCTCGGGCTACCGCGTCTTCTCCCGCCGTTTCGTGAAGAGTTTCCCGGCGCTGTCCGCCGGGTTCGAGATCGAGACCGAAATCTCGGTCCACGCGCTGGAACTCAAGATGCCGGTGGGCGAGGTCGAGACGCGCTATCTCGCGCGGCCGGAAGGATCGGCATCGAAGCTCAACACCTACCGCGACGGCGCCCGCATCGCGCGGACAATCGCCACGCTCTACCGGATCGAGCGGCCGCTTTGGTTCTTCGGCGCGATCGCCGCGACGCTGGCGTTGCTCGCGGTGCTGCTGTCGATCCCGCTGGCGATCACCTGGGTCGAGACGGGCCTCGTCCCGCGCCTGCCTACCGCGATCCTCGCGACCGGGCTCGCCATCGTCGCCTTCCTCAACCTGTTCACAGGGCTGATCCTCGACACCGTTGTGCGCGGCAGGCGCGAGATGAAGCGGTTGGCCTATCTCGCGATACCGGGGCCACAAGCCTGACCCCTTGCGCCCCCTGCCCCGAGCGACGATGTAAGCACGACCAAATCCAAGAGCGGGAATATCATGCACGACCCCATGAGCGTCATCCAGAACGCCCTCGTCCCCATCGTCATCGAACAGTCGAGCCGCGGCGAGCGCAGCTTCGACATCTATTCGCGCCTGCTGCGCGAGCGCATCATCTTCGTCGTGGGTCCGGTCGAGGATCACATGGCCTCGCTCATCACCGCCCAGCTGCTGTTCCTCGAATCGGAGAATCCGAAGAAGGACATCTGGATGTACATCAACTCGCCGGGCGGCGTGGTGACGGCCGGCATGGCGATCCACGACACGATGCAGTATATCCGTCCGCGCGTCGGCACGGTGTGCATCGGCCAGGCGGCATCGATGGGCAGCTTCCTGCTGGCGGCCGGCGAGCCGGGCCTGCGCGTGGCGCTCACCAACGCCCGGATCATGATCCACCAGCCCTCGGGCGGGGCGCAGGGCATGGCCAGCGACATCCAGATCCAGGCCAAGGAAATCCAGCGCATCAAGGACCGGATGAACGCGCTGTACGTCAAGTACACCGGCAAATCGCTGGAGGAGATCGAGCGGGCGATGGATCGCGACACGTTCCTGGAGGCCGACGAGGCCAAGGCGTTCGGACTGGTAGACGAGGTGTACGACAAGCGACCGGGCGTGCCCGATGGCGACGCGGCACCCACGGCTTAACCCCTTGTTGCCTATGGGTCGGGTAAATCTTGGTTTGCCCGACCGGGGCCGCCGTGTACTATGGCTGGCCATATCCAAGCGCGGCGGACCTGTGCGCGCCAGAGGTGATTGAATGACGAAACTGAGCGGTGGCGATTCGAAGAGCACCCTCTACTGCTCGTTCTGCGGCAAGTCGCAGCACGAGGTGCGCAAGCTGATCGCCGGTCCGACCGTGTTCATCTGCGATGAATGCGTCGAGCTGTGCAACGACATCATCCGCGAGGAAACCAAGTCCGCGCTGGTCAGCAAGAAGGACGGCGGCGTGCCGACGCCGCAGGAAATCTGCGACGTGCTGGACGATTATGTCATCGGCCAGCGCCGCGCCAAGCGCGTTCTGTCGGTCGCGGTGCACAACCACTACAAGCGGCTGAATCACGGCGCGAAGGGTGCCGACGTCGAGCTCGCCAAGTCGAACATCCTGCTGATGGGGCCGACCGGTTGCGGCAAGACGTTGCTGGCGCAGACGCTGGCGCGCATCCTCGACGTGCCGTTCACGATGGCCGACGCGACGACGCTGACCGAGGCGGGTTACGTCGGCGAGGACGTGGAAAACATCATCCTCAAGCTGCTCCAGGCCTCCGACTACAACGTCGAGCGAGCGCAGCGCGGCATCGTCTACATCGACGAGATCGACAAGATCAGCCGCAAGGCGGAAAACCCGTCGATCACCCGCGACGTTTCGGGTGAAGGCGTCCAGCAGGCGCTGCTCAAGATGATGGAGGGCACGATCGCCAGCGTGCCCCCGCAGGGTGGCCGCAAGCATCCGCAGCAGGAATTCCTGCAGGTCGACACCACCAACATCCTGTTCATCTGCGGCGGCGCGTTCGCGGGCCTTGAAAAGATCATCGGCAACCGGCTGGAAGGCAAGTCGATGGGCTTCGGCGCGCATGTCGCCGCGCCTGACGAGAAGCGCACCGGCGAGGTTCTGAAGAGCGTAGAACCCGAGGATCTGCTGAAGTTCGGGCTGATCCCCGAATTCGTCGGCCGTCTGCCCGTGATCGCGACACTCGAGGATCTCGACAGCCCCGCGCTCATCAAGATCCTGACCGAACCGAAGAACGCCCTGGTCAAGCAATATCAGAAGCTGTTCGAGATGGAGGACGTGAAGCTCGGCTTCACCGACGACGCGCTGTCGACGGTCGCGAAGAAGGCGATCGATCGCAAGACCGGCGCGCGCGGCCTGCGTTCGATCCTGGAAGGCATATTGCTCGACACGATGTTCGACCTGCCCAGCATGGACGGCGTCGACGAGGTGATGATCGACAAGGACGTGGTCGCCGGCTCCAAGGAGCCGGTGCGCGTCTATGCCAAGAAAGAGAAGGAAAAGGCCGGCGACGCCGCCTGATCCTCCCGGCATATTCAACAAAATGGGCGTCGGGCGACCGGCGCCCTTTTTCTTGCAGCGTTCCGAAGGACGCTACGCGTCGGTTCCCAGCAGCCCTGCCATCGCCCGCGCGATATTCTCCATCGTATAGGGCTTCTGCACCACCGTCCGCCCGCGATGCAGCGGCGGCAACTGGGCCTGCTCACCATAGCCGGTCGCGAACACGAACGGCACGTCGAGCTCGGCCAGCCGGTCGGCGATGGCGAAGCTGGTGGTGTCGCCGAGATTGATGTCGAGCATCGCCACCGTCGGCACGCTCGCGTCCATATGATCCAGCGCGGCATCGACCGTCGCCGCCGTCGCCACCGCCTCGGCGCCCAGCCGGCAGACGATATCCTCGGCATCGAGCGCGATGATAAGGCTGTCCTCTACTACCAGGACACGTTGCTCCGTGAGGATCCGGCCCGGCGGCGGCTGGGGATGGCCGGGCGCCGGGCGCGGAAAGCGGATCGCGGGGCCAGCGAAGGTGCGGGGCTCCGACACATGGCGCCCCGGAATGCGGAACGTCGCCTCGACCCCGTCCATCGCATAGTCGATCCTGGCCGACCCGCCGAGGTCGTACGGCACCGAACGGTCGATGATCGTGGTGCCGAAGCCCTTGCGGATGGGCTTCACCACCGGCGGCCCGCCACGCTCGCGCCAGCGGATGTTGAGGTCGCCGTTGGCGGCGCGGTCCCAGCTGATCGTCACCCGCCCCTCGGGCACCGACAGGCTGCCGTACTTGGTCGAGTTGGTCACCAGCTCGTGGATCACCAGTGCCATCGTCGAATAGGCCTGCGGATTGAGCAGCACCGGCTCGCCTTCGGACAGCACGCGATCCCGCTCATCGACGAAGGCTGCAGCCTCGGCGTCGATCAGCGCCTGCATCGGGGCCGGCCCCCAATGGTCGTCGGTAATCTGATTGTGCGCGCGGGCGAGCGCATGGATGCGCCCATCGACCATCTTCACATAGTCCTTCACCGCCGGGTCGTTGGGTTTAGACTGGCGGATCAGGCCACGGATCACGCCCAGGATGTTGCGGACACGGTGGTTGAGTTCGGCGATCAGCACTTCCTGCCGCGCGGTCGCCTGCTGACGCTCGGCCGAGGCCTCGTCCGCCAGGCGCAGCACCACCTCGATCAGCGTCGCGCGCAACGTCTCGGCGACGCGCATCTCCGACTGGCTGAACGGCCGCGACTTGCCCTCGACGAGTTCCTTCCACTCCTCGAAACTCTGCCGCGGGGTCAGGCGCGGACCGTTCGGGCCATATTCCACCGGCTTGTGCGGATCGCCAGCCCAGCGCACCGATCGCACCAGTTCAGAACGGAACAGCACCACATAGTCGCGCGGCGACCGCGATATCGGGATCGCCAGCAGGCCGGATGCCTCCGCGGCGAACCGATCCGCGCCATCGACCAGCGCGGCGATATGATCGGTCGCATAGACCTTGCCCGCCGCCGTCGTGTTGAGCGCACGGATGATGCGGCGGAAATCCTCGGTCGGCGGGGTGACGCCGGAAAAGGCGTAGTTGCCGGCGATCCATACGCCGACCCCGTCCGCGGGAATCGCATTGGTCAGTATGTCGGCCAGCCAGTCCGGATCCTTGAGCAGCGTCTCGTCCGACGCGACCGCGCCCAGCAGCTGGTCGGAAATGTCGCGCGCGCGCCGTTCGAATTCGACGGTCTGCTTGCGCTCACGGCTCTCGAGCCGCATCGAAAACATCTGGGCGAACAATTCGCTGACCGATCGGCGCTCGAACGTCGGCACATGTGCCGAATAATGATGGCAGGCGAACAGCCCCCACAGCCGCCCGTCAACCAGGATAGAGATCGACATCGACGCGCCGACGCCCATGTTCTTCAGATATTCGATGTGGATCGGCGAGACGGAGCGCAGCACCGACAGCGACAGGTCCAGCGGCTGACCTGCCTCATCCCGCTCGGGCACGATCGCGACCGGTGCGGCGTTCACGTCGGAAATCACCCGCACCAGATTGCGGGTGTAGAGCCGCCGCGCCTGGGCGGGGATGTCGCTGGCCGGATAGCGCAATCCCAGGAAACGGCCGATGCCGGGCTTCGCCGCCTCCGCCACCACTTCGCCTGATCCGTCGGCCGCGAAGCGATAGACCATCACCCGATCGAAGCCGGTCAGCGCACGGACCTGACGCGCGCCTTCGCGGAAGAAGGCCGTCAGGTCCTCGCACTGATCGAGCCGGGTAATCATCGACCGCACCATGCCGGTCGCGTCGCCATGCTCGCCGGAGGCGGGCTCGGCCTCGATCAGCACCTGCCCCCCGGAGAAATGGATTGCGACGTCGAACCGGCGCCCGCCCGGCACGAGCTCGGCGTCGAACAGCCGCTCGACCGCATCGGGGCCACGCAGCATCGCGGCGCGGTTGCGCAGGTCATGGACCGCAGGCGACGGCAACAGATCCGCCAGCGGCTGGCCGATCAGCTCACGCGCGCCGCGCCCGAGAAAGTTCGCGATATTGGCCGACGCGCGCGCAACGATCCAGTCGGCGGTCAGCGCCAGCAGGAACCCTATTGGCTGGATCGCGCCCGGAATATGGATCGGTTCACGGTCGCAGTTGGTGAGATCGACCGTTTCAGCCACGCCGCCCAAGCGCATGCGTCCCGATAAGGTTCCGTCCACCGCGCTCGAACAGGGAAAAGACGGATTGCGCCGCGGCGATCGCCTGGGCGACCGCTGCGGGCGCGTCAAGCCGTTCGTCAAGCGTTTCCATGAGTTTACGCCAGGCACCCGGCCGACCGGGGGCGAGAAAGCGTGTCGGCGCACCCGCCGGCACCGATCGCAAAAGGATTGCCCCGCCGAGCCGCGCCCCCTCCAGAACGTAGATCGCCCCGAGCAGCGCCGCCGGGTCCGAAAGCTGTGGCGGCGCGAGCGGCGTCGGCACCCCTTGCCCGAGTGCGGCCAGATCGTCGCGTAGTGCCTGTGCGCGTCTCCGCTCCGGCCAGTCAGGCAGCAGCGGCAGCACGTCCGCCGCGTCGATCGCCGCCTCGACAGGCAGATGCGCAGCCGCCTGCGCCGCCAGAAACGCTCCATAGTCCGCGGCATCTTCCAGCCGCAGCACAGAGAACAGCGCATCGACCCGTGCATGGTGTTCGCCGGTCGCATCGCGAAGGGCGGCGCGGACTTTCATCCGCGCGCGTTGCCTGCGCTTTCACGGCCATGCAACACGAATAATCGGGAAAAACCGCGCCTGCGGCCTTGTGCCGCGCCGATCCAGCCTGTCTAGAGGATGCACATGGCCGGACTGGAAAACATCGCGACCGACGTGCCGCACGAGGCACCTGTGCTCACTCGGGACTGGAGGCACCCGCTCGGCCTCCCCCTTTGGTCAGTGATCCTGCCCCCGCTCGGACTGCTTTCGGTATTCGCCGCTCTTTCGAAGCTGGGCGGGTTCGGGTCGCTGGCGGCGGCGGTCATCCTGATGGGCTGCATCATCGCCGCCGTGCATCATGCCGAGGTGGTCGCGCACCGCGTGGGCGAGCCGTTCGGCACACTGGTCCTTGCCGTTGCGGTGACGGTGATCGAGGTGTCGCTGATCGTCAGCCTGATGCTGTCCGATTCGGGCGACGCGTCCACCCTAGCGCGCGACACGGTGTTCGCCGCGATCATGATCATCCTCAATTTCATCATCGGCATCTGCCTGTTGTCCGGCGGCATCCGGCACCGCGAGCAGAAATTCACCCTGCGTGGCGTGAGTACGGCGCTCAGCGTGCTGGCCGCGATGTCGGTGCTGTCGCTGGTCCTGCCGAACCACACTTCCAGCGCGCCGGGGCCGGTCTATGCCGGATCGCAACTGGTGTTCGTCGCGGTCGTGTCGCTGATCCTCTATCTCGGCTTCGTCACCGTCCAGACGGTCAGCCACCGCGATTATTTCCTGCCGGCCGCCGATCTGCCGCTGGACGCCCATGCGGAGCCGCCCACGGCGGTCGCGGCGGTCACGTCGTTCATCCTGCTGCTCTTCGCGCTGGTCGCCGTGGTGCTGCTGGCGAAGGCGCTGGCGCCGACCGTCGAGGCCGCGGTGATCGGCGCGGGCCTGCCGATCGCGACTGTCGGCATCATCATCGCCGCGCTGGTGCTCGGGCCGGAAAGCCTGGCGGCGCTTCGTGCGGCGCGGCGCAATCGACTCCAGACCAGCCTGAACCTGGCGCTCGGCTCGGCGCTGGCGACGATCGGCCTCACCATCCCGTCCGTCGCGATCGTCTCGCTGATCCTGGAACTGCCCCTGTCGCTGGGGGTCAGCGCGAAGGGGATGACGCTGCTGGCGCTATCGCTGTTCGTCACCACCCTGTCGCTCGGCACCGGACGCACCACCGCGCTCGGCGGACTCGTCCACCTGACGATCTTCGCAGCCTATCTGTTCACGACGGTGGTGCCGTAGGGGCTATTCGCCAACGGTTACGGAGGCGCCGGGTATGCGGACGCTGTCCATCACGCGCCGCGCTTCCGGGATGCCAGCGTCGAAATAATGGATCGCGGGCGCGGTGAAGGTGACCAGATACAGCTTTCCCTCGACGATCGCCGCCCGCCCCTCGCCCTGGCGGCGGACATCCTCGTCCTGCACCGAATAGCTGTAGGTGAAGCGCACGCCGGGATGGCCGCCGAGCCGCGTCGGGGCGACTTCCCCGACCTCGAACAACGAGGTGCGCAGCAGGATGCGGTGCGAACCCTCCACCGCGCGGACGATCTCCGGCGCCAGCATCCCGGCATCGAATTTCGGCAGCGGCTCGTCCTTCTTGCTGCGCTCGCGATAGATCGCCTCGCCGGGCAGCACGCCGGCGAAAAACTGGAGCTGGTTGAGCGACACGCCGTCCAGCGTCCAGGTTTCGCCACGCTTCGACGGACGGACCGACCAGCGGTTCCAGTCCTCGCCCGGCGTCACCGTCATGGCGGACTTTGCGACCGCGACCGGGGTCGCCTTCGGCATCAGCGTCCAGCCGGCGATCGCCGGGGTGGCGATCGTCCAGGCAGCCGCGGCCAACAGCAGCTTCACGCGCATGTTCAACTCTCCCCCGCCAGCATAGCGATCATCGCGCGGTCCCCGGCGTCCGGTTTCAGTTTAAGATACTCGGCGAGCGCCGCACGCCCGTTGAGGTCGTCGCCGCTCCGTAACAATGCCAGGCCGAGGCCGCGCCGGGCCTCTGGCAACGTTGATCCGGCGGCGATCGCCGAACGATAGGCGTCGGCAGCCTTCTCCATGTCCCCGCCCGCATTCCGCGACCGATAGAGCTCACCGCGCGCATAGAGCAGCTCGGGCGTCCAGCCTCCCTCCGCAAGACGCATGAGCAGGAAGTCGGTCGCGCCGAAATCGTTGAGCTTGATCTGATCGTCGATCAGCTGCGTCCACCAGGGCGCCAGCGCCGCGCGATACTCGGCCGCGCGAGCATCCATTTCGGGTGTCGCCAGCTTCGCCGCGTCGGCGGTCAGGTACGCGACGCGCTCCGCGCTGTTGGGATGGGTGGCAAAAAATCCGCCGTTGCGGTCCTTGCGCGACTTGCGCTTGCGTTCGGCGGCAGTCGCATCCTGTTCGTCGCGCAACTGGCTCCACACCGCGGCGAATTCGCCCGGCGCGTATCCGGCCTTCGCCATCCAGCTCAACCCGATCGTATCCGCCTCGCGCTCCATATCCCGGCTGTTGGCGAAGATGCCGCCCATCATCCCGACCTGCGCGGCGAGGCCGACGTACGGCAGGAACGACAGCCAGGCCATCGCATCGGTCTTTGCCCGCGCGTCACGGAAACCCTTCAGCGAGTGACGCTGCTCGAAATGCGCGAATTCGTGGCCCAGCACCGCCGCCAGCTGCGCCTCGTTCCGCGCGCGCAGCAGCAGGCCGGTCCACACCTGCATCATGCCGTTGGGCGCCATGCTGGCGTTGAAATAGGGTGTGCGGACCAGATAAATACGCGCCGCGCCGCAGCGATCCGCGCCGACAGTGCGGCACAGCACGGAGTTCACATAGGCGTTGAGCGCGGGATCGCGGACCACGAAGTCCGAGGTCGTGAGCGTGCGCTCCGCCTCCTCCATCTCCATCCACAACCCGCGCTCCTCGGCGGTTTGCGGGCCATAGGCGACCAGGGGTGTCGCGGTCTGCGCCACTGCGGTCGTCCCCAGTGCACCAGCCAGCACCGCCGCCAACGCGCGGCGGGCAATCATTTCGCCGCGGCCCTTACCGGCGCCGGATCACCCTCGCGCCGCGGGAAATCCTCCAGCAGCTGACCCACCCGCTTGATCGCACCGTCCGCCTCGCGCACGTCACCGCCCATCGCCACATCGGCGTTGATCCAGACGAGCTCGCCGGTCTTCAGATCGACCAGTCCGGCATAGCCGACATGGACCCCCGAGGGGATGTAGGCGCCGAACAGCAGCCCCATGACTTGCGCCGCCTTGCGCCCGGCGGAACCGTAGCTGTCGTTGGTGAACAGGAACAACCCGTAGTCGCCACCGCCGATCTCACCCAGCCTGGCGACGCCGGGCCCGAGCGTCCAGTTGAACTCGGCGCGCTTGGTTGGCAGGCGATTGCCCGCGAACAGCTTGTGGCTGACGACCGCATCGGTCACCGCCCGGAACAATGCGCGATAATCGGCCAGCAGCTTGCCGTCCTCGCCCTCCAGCTCCGGCATCGGCTTCAGTGCCTGGGCACCGCCCGGCCTTGCGGCATCGAGCGCGTCGGCGATGTGCTGCCGCGCCGCTGCCGTCCAATCGGCATTGGGCTGGTTGAGGCCACCGGTGGTCTGCTCGCCGACGCGCACGTCGGGCCGGAACACCAGGATGCGGACCGGCTGTTCCTTCGGAAAGGCAAAACCCTGTTTTGATGCGGAGGCCTCGGCCCCGAACTGCGCGACGGCCGGCGTTGCGACGACCGCCATCGCCGAGACGGCGACCGGCAAGAAGACCCTCAATAAACGCACAGTGCCCCCGCCCCGTCACCCGCCGCACGCGCCTGCGACGACGGAAAGACTATGATGCGCCAGGGCTTTACGCAAGATATTGCGCTACGGAGCCAGGATCGCGACCTCGGGCAACGAAGCCCTATTTGATGATGCCGGGCGGCACCTCGGCGTGCGAGGTCTGAGTGGCGCCGATAGCGGTCAGCATCACCTGGGCGCCATCGGGCCGCTTGCGGATCGCCGCATAGTCACGCGCTGGCATCCGCCTGATCGAATAGCCCTGGGCGCGCAGGCAATCGTAATAGCTGTTGAAGAAGGCCGTTTGCGCATCGATTCCCGGCGCCAGCCATGACTTGCTGCCAGCCGGCGGCGCCGTGGCCGGCTGGCCGGACGATCGCCGGCGCTCGCTTGCGCCAACCTGCTTCTCGACCCCCTTCGCCTGCGTCATGCAACCCTGCTGGTCCGCCGACGCCTGCTCCGTCAAGACGCCCGGTTTCCACGGGTAAAGCATGTCGCGGGCATCGGCGGCGGTTGCCAGGCCGGCCGCCGCGATCAATGCGGCTCCGACGCCGAACGCCCTCACCCCAGCGCCTTCTTCAACAGCTCGTTGACCACCGCTGGATTGGCCTTGCCGCCCATCGCCTTCATCGTCTGGCCGACGAAGAAACCGAACAATGCTTCCTTGCCGCCGCGATATTGTTCGAGCTGGCCGGGGTTCTTCGCCAGCACGTCCGCGATCACCGCCTCGATCGCGCCGGTATCGCTGGTCTGCTTCAGGCCGCGTTCCTCCACGATTTTGGCGGGATCGTCGCCGGTTTCCAGCATCACCTCGAACACCTGCTTGGCAAGGCTGCCCGAAAGCGTGCCGTCGGCGACCAGCGCAAGCAGATCGGCCGCGTGCCGCGGCGAGACCGGCGAATCCTCGATCCCCTTGCCGATACGGTTCAGCGCGCCGAACAATTCGGAGGCGACCCAGTTCGCTGCCTGCGTCGGGTTGGCGTCGGTCGCCAGCAGCGCGTCGAACCAGCGCGCCGTCTCGACCTCGGCGGTCAGCACCTGCGCATTGTACGCGCCGATCCCGGCGTCCATGTACCGCTGGCGCTTCGCATCAGGCAGTTCGGGCAGGCTGGCGCGGCATTCCTCCAGAAACGCATCGTCGAGTTCGAGCGGCAGCAGATCGGGATCGGGGAAATAGCGATAGTCGTGCGCATCCTCCTTGGATCGCATCGATCGCGTCGTGCCGCTGTCCGGGTTGAACAGGCGCGTTTCCTGGACGATCGTGCCGCCGCCCTCGATCACCTCGACCTGGCGCATCGCCTCATGCTCGATCGCCTGCATGACGAAACGGACGGAGTTCACGTTCTTCGTCTCGGTCCGCGTGCCAAGTTCGTCGCCGGGCTTGCGCACGCTGACGTTGACGTCGGCGCGCATCGAGCCCTGATCCATATTGCCGTCGCAAGACCCGACATAGCGCAGGATCGACCGCAGCTTCGTCAGGTATGCCCCGGCCTCCGCCGGCGATCGCATGTCCGGGCGGCTGACGATTTCCATCAGCGCGACGCCCGAACGGTTGAGATCGACATAGGACATGGTCGGATGCTGATCGTGCATCAGCTTGCCGGCATCCTGCTCGACGTGGATGCGTTCGACGCCGATCGCCTTGGCATCGCCGTCGATCTCGATCTCCAGCGTCCCTTCGCCCACCAGCGGGTGATAGAGCTGGCTGATCTGATACCCCTGCGGCAGATCGGCATAGAAATAGTTCTTGCGATCGAACCGCGACCAGCGGTTGATCCGTGCGTCGATCGCCATGCCGGTGCGCACGGCCTGGCGGATGCACTCGCGGTTGGGCACCGGCAGCATTCCGGGCATCGCGGCGTCGACCAGCGACACCTGCGAATTGGGCTCCGCCCCGAACGCGGTCGACGCGCCGGAAAACAGCTTGGCGTTGGAGGTGACCTGGGCGTGGACCTCGAGGCCGATCACGACCTCCCACTCGCCGGTGGCGCCCTGGATGCGATAATCCTTCATATCAATGCTTTACCTGCGTCATGCGATCGACCCAGGCGATGCCGATCGCCGAGGCGATGAACGCCATATGGATGATCGTCTGCCACAGCACCGCATCGACGGTAATGCGGCCCGTCGGCTGGCCCAGCGCGCCCGCCTCGATGAAGGTGCGCAACAGGTGGATCGACGAGATGCCGATGATCGCCATCGCCAGTTTCACCTTGAGCACGCCGGCATTGACGTGGCTCAGCCATTCGGGCTGGTCGGGGTGGCCCTTCAACCCGAGCCGGGATACGAACGTCTCGTAACCGCCGACGATCACCATCACCAGCAGGTTGGAGATCATCACCACGTCGATCAGGCCGAGCACGACCAGCATGATCTGCTGTTCGGTGAATTCCCAGGCGTGAAGGACCAGGTGGCGCAGTTCCTTGACGAACAGGAAGACGTACACGCACTGCGCGACGATCAGCCCGACGTAGAGCGGAAGCTGGAGCCAGCGCGAACTGAAGATCAGCAGGGGCAGCGGCTTAAGCTTGACCGGCACCGATTCCGACAGCGGATCGGGAAGCGCGGCGCTCACCACCATTGCTCCGCGCGCGCGACAAACCCGGCGCGCTGCTCGATCGCGAGGCCGGCATTGAGCACGCCCTGTTCGTCAAGCGGCTGGCCGATGATCTGAAGACCGAGCGGCAGCCCGGACTTGTCGAGGCCGCCGGGCACGCTCATCGCGGGCAGGCCGGCAAGGCTAGACGGCACGGTGAACACATCGTTCAAATACATCGCCAGCGGATCGGCTGATTTCTCGCCCAGCGCGAACGCCGCCGACGGCGCGGTGGGGGTGAGCAGCAGGTCGCAGCTTTCCCACGCTTTCTCGAAATCCTGCGCGATCAGCGCACGGACCTTCGACGCCTGGGTGAAATAGGCATCGTAGAAGCCCGCCGACAGCACATAGGTGCCGATCAGGATGCGGCGCTTCACCTCGTCGCCGAAGCCGGCGGCGCGCGTGGCGGCGTACATCGCCTGCAGGTTCGCACCCTCCGGCAGGTCGCGCAGGCCGTAGCGCACGCCGTCATAGCGCGCGAGATTGGACGACGCCTCCGCCGGGGCGATGATGTAATAGGCCGGCAGCGCGTATCGGGTGTGCGGCAGCGACACCTCGACGATCTCCGCCCCTGCATCCCTCGCCCAGTCGATGCCCTGCTGCCACAGCGCCTCGATCTCCTCGGGCATGCCGTCGACGCGGTATTCCTTCGGGATGCCGATCCGCTTGCCGTGCAGGCTGGGGTTCAGCCCATGTTCCCATGCCGGAACGTCAAGCTTCAGCGAGGTGCCGTCCTTCGCGTCGAAGCCTGCCATCGCCTCCAGCATGATCGCGCAATCGGTGACGTCGCGCGCCATCGGCCCTGCCTGATCCAGCGACGAAGCGAAGGCGACCACGCCCCAGCGCGAGCACCGGCCATAGGTGGGCTTGATGCCCGCGATGCCGGTAAAGGCGGCGGGCTGACGGATCGAACCGCCGGTATCGGTGCCGGTCGCCGCCGGGCACAGCCGCGCTGCGATCGCCGATGACGATCCGCCCGACGAGCCACCGGGAGCAAGCGGGGCGTTGCCGCCGTCGCTGCGCCGCCACGGCGAGATGACGTTGCCGAAATAGGACGTCTCGTTCGACGATCCCATCGCGAACTGATCGAGGTTCAGCTTGCCGAGCATGCCCGCCCCCGCGTCCCACAATTTCTGCGAGACGGTGCTTTCATATTCGGGCTTGAAGCCTTCAAGGATGTGGCTGGCCGCGGTGGTCTGCACCCCCTTTGTGCAGAACAGGTCCTTCATCCCGATCGGCACGCCGGCCAGCGGCTTGAGCGCGTCGCCGGCCGCGCGCGCGCGATCAGCCTCGCGCGCGGCGGCAATCGCATGGTCGGGCGTCTCGACGATGAAGGCGTTGAGCGACTTGGCCTGCGACACGCGGGTGACGAAGGCATCCGCCACCTCGACCGCGGAAAACTGGCCGGTACGGACGCCGTCGCGGATCTCGCGGACGCCAAGGTCGGTGAAGACGGTCATTATTCGATCACCTTTGGCACGCCAAAGAACCCGTGTTCGGGCGCCGGCGCGTTGGCCAGCACCGCGTCGCGGATGCCGCCGTCGGTGACGACGTCGTCGCGCAGGCGCAGGTGGTTGGGGATCACGGCGGTCATCGGCTGCACCGACGAGGTATCGACCTCGCCGAGCTGCTCGATCCAGCCGAGGATGTTGTTGAGTTCGGGCACCATCCGCTCTGCATCGGCATCGTCGATGGCGATGCGCGCGAGGGAGGCGACCTTCTTCACGGTTGCGGTGTCTACGGACATGGGAAGCGCGGCTAGCAGAGCGCCACGCCGCAGCGCAACCAATTCGACGCGCCAGCGGGATGCGGGGAGTCGCCGTGCCGGGAATTGCAAGCCGCGCAATCCTGTTGCACGGGTCTTGCGATTGCCCTTGCCGGGCCATTGTTGCACGGCACAATGAAAGACGCAGCGTGGCCCGGAAGTTCCTCTATGTCGTGGCAAGCCTGATCGTGCTGGCGATCGCCGCCGCCTTTGCCTACCGGCTCTGGGGGGTCGACCTGGTTCGCCGCTACATGACGCCCAGCGTCGCGTTCGAGGCGAAGCCGGCGCTGGCGGGCGATGCCTATGCCGGGCGCGACATGTGGCTGGCGAGGCCCGATATTCCGGGAAATCCGGCGCTCTGGGTGCCGGCGGGACAGGCGGCGGCGGATGGCGGCGCGGCGGTGTTCTTCATCCACCCGACATCATACCTCGCAACCGATCACTGGAACGCGCCGCTCGACAATGTCGAGGCGAACGACCGCGCCCGGCTGTTCCTGCGCGGCCAGGCGAGTGCGTTCAACGCCGCCGGCCAGGTGTGGGCGCCGCGATACCGCCAGGCGGCGTTCGGGGCGTTCCTGACGACGCGCGCGGATGCCGAGAATGCGCTGGCGATGGCGTATCGCGACGTCGCGCAGGCGTTCGACGCATTTCTCGCCGCCAATCCCGATCGGCCGATCATCCTTGCAGGGCACAGCCAGGGCGGGCTGCACCTGACCCGGCTGCTACGCGAGCGGATCGCCGGCAAGCCGCTCGGCAAGCGTGTGGTCGCGACCTATGTCATCGGCTGGCCGGTGTCGAAGGACACCGATCTTGCCGCGCTCGGCATGCCAGAATGCACCGCGCCCGACCAGACCGGCTGCCTGCTGTCATGGCAGAGCTTCGGCGAACCGGCCGATCCTTCGCTGATCCTCGACACGTTCGACGCGACCACCGGCTTCGACGGCCGCCCGCGCCGCGGCACCGCGATGGTCTGCACCAACCCGCTGACCGGCACCGCCGGCGGCGAGGCGCCCGCGAGCGCGAACCTGGGGACGCTGTTCCCGACCAAGGATTTGGGGAGCGCGACGCTGGAACCGGCCCGCGTCCCGGCGCGCTGCGACGGTCGCGGCCTGTTGCTGATCGGCGAGGGGCCGGATGTCGGCGCCTATGTGCTGCCGGGCAACAATTACCACGTGTATGACGTCAGCCTGTTCTGGGGGAATGTCCGTGCTGACGCCGCGCGACGGCTGGCGGGGTTCGTGAAAGGCTAATCCTCACCCCGTTCGTGCTGAGCCTGTCGAAGCACCGCACTTCGTGCGGCGAACGATCAGCGGGCGTATCGTAGCACGGCCCTTCGACAAGCTCAGGGCGAACGGAAACTGGCTTATCCGGCCGCCTTCGCCAGCGCGCGATAGCGGTGCAGCAACGGCTCGGTATAGCCGTTCGGCTGCTCCACCCCTTCGAACACCAGCGCCCGCGCCGCGCGCCAGGCGAGGCCATCGGGCGTCAGCGGCCGATAGAGCGAGTCGCCCGCGTTCTGCGCATCGACCTTGACCGCCATCCGCGTAAACGCCGCGTCGACCTCGTCCGCCGCGCACACGCCGTGCAGCAGCCAGTTGGCGATATGCTGCGAACTGATGCGCAACGTCGCACGGTCTTCCATCAGGCCGACGTCGTGGATGTCGGGCACCTTCGAACAGCCGATCCCCTGGTCGATCCAGCGTACGACATAGCCCAATATGCCCTGCGCGTTATTGTCGAGTTCCTCGCGCACTTCCTCCGGCGTCCAGTTGCGACCGGTCGCGACCGGCACCGACAACAGCCGGTCGAGCGAGGCGACGCCCTCCCCCGCCCGCTCCGCCTGGCGCGCGAAGACATCGACGTCGTGGTAATGCGTCGCGTGCAGCGTCGCGGCGGTGGGCGACGGCACCCAGGCGGTGTTCGCGCCGCTGCGGGGGTGGCCGATCTTCTGGTCCAGCATGTCGGCCATCCGGTCCGGCGCGGCCCACATGCCCTTGCCGATCTGCGCCCGCCCGCCGAGCCCGCAGGCAAGGCCGATCTGGACGTTGCGATCCTCATAGGCGGCGATCCAGTCGGACGCCTTCATCGCGCCCTTGCGGATCATCGGCCCGGCACGCATCGATGTGTGCATCTCGTCACCGGTACGGTCGAGGAAGCCGGTGTTGATGAACACGATCCGGTCCTTCACCGCATGGATGCAGGCGGCGAGATTGACGGAGGTACGCCGTTCCTCGTCCATCACCCCCACCTTGATCGTGTGGCGGTCGAGACCGAGCAGATCCTCCACGGCGTCGAACAGGCGATCGGTGAAGGCGCATTCCTCCGGCCCGTGCATCTTGGGCTTGACGATGTGGATGTTACCGGCGCGGCTGTTCGCGCGTGATCCGCGCACGTCATGCAGCGCGATCAGGCTGGTGACGATCGCGTCGAGTATGCCTTCCGGCGCCTCGCCGCCGTCGGGCAGCAGCACGGCGGGCGTCGTCATCAGATGGCCGACGTTACGCACGAACAGCAGTGACCGGCCGGGCAGCACGATCTCGCCGCCATCGAGCGCGTCGTAGCGGCGATCGGGATTCAGCGTGCGCGTCAACATCCGTCCACCCTTGTCGAACGTCTCGTTCAAATCGCCGCGCATCAGCCCAAGCCAGTTGGCATAGGCCGCGACCTTGTCCGCCGCATCGACCGCGGCGACCGAATCCTCCAGGTCGACGATCGCGGTGAGCGCGCTCTCGAGGATCACGTCGGCGATGCCGGCGGGGTCGTCACGGCCGATCGGGTGATCGCGGTCGATGACGATTTCGATATGCAGACCGTTGTGGCGGAAC
This sequence comes from Sphingomonas sp., assembly GCF_035910975.1. Lineage (GTDB taxonomy): Bacteria > Pseudomonadota > Alphaproteobacteria > Sphingomonadales > Sphingomonadaceae > Sphingomonas. The sequence continues at coordinate 125,949 of NZ_JAMHWM010000029.1, read as the reverse complement.
AGCCAGCCCTTGTCGCTCATGCCGACCGCCTGCGCTGGATCGGCGAGCGGGATGGTCGCAGCGTCGGTGAGATTCGACCATGATCCCTCCGCCAGCGGCACCGACCGGTCGAGAAACGCCTTCGCCCACGTGATCACCTGCGCGCCGCGCTCCGGATCGTAGCCTCCCGGCGCCGGCGCGCCGTGGATCGCGTCGGTGCCGTAGAGCGCGTCGTACAGGCTCCCCCAGCGCGCGTTCGCCGCGTTGAGCGCGAAGCGGGCGTTGAGCGCCGGCACCACCAGCTGCGGCCCGGCGATCCGAGCGATCTCGTCATCGACCTCCCCGGTCCCGATCCTGAACGGCGCTGGATCGGGCGCCAGATAGCCGATTTCGCGGAGGAAGCCCTGATACTCGATCTGGTCGATCGACTGGCCGGCCCGCTCGCGATGCCAGGCATCGATCCGCGCCTGGAGCGCATCGCGAGCCGCCAGCAGCGCGTCATTCTCCGGCGCGAACCGCGCGAAGATCGCCGCGGTGTCGGTCCAGAATGCCGCCGGGTCGATACCGCTGCCCGGCAGTGCCCGTTCCTCGATGAAGGCGGCGAGTTCGTCCGCCACCTGCAATCCCGCGCGCTCGATCATCGCTCGTCCTTTCGTATCGCGCCCTCCCTAGACCGGACAGTTTTCGTTCACTAGACGACGTGAAAGACTTTCTGCCGTTCATCAGGAGAACGAATATCGATCCCGACCTCGCCCTGTTCGCACGCATCGTACACGCCGGCAGCCTCGCCGGTGCCGCGCGCGCGGCGGGCCTGTCGCCGCCGATGGTGTCGAAACGGCTCGCCCGGCTGGAGACGCGGCTTGGCGTGCGCCTGTTCGATCGCACGACGCGCAGCCTGAGCCTGACACCGCGCGGCGAGCGTTTCTACCGCGACGTCGCCGCCATCCTGTCAACGCTGGCCGAGGCGGAGGCGCGCGTTGCCGACGCCCTGCCCCAACCCGCCGGACCGCTCATCGTCAGCGCGCCAACCTCGTTCGGGCGGCTCCACCTCGCGCCGGTGCTGGCGCCATTCCTCGCGGCGCATCCCGCGATCGACCTGACGCTGGACCTGTCGGACGACTATGTCGATCTGACGGGCATCGACCTGGCGATCCGCATCACCGCCGATCCGCCGCGCGGATATGCCGCGCACCGACTGGCCGACAGCCGCCGCGTGCTTTGCGCCGCACCCGCCTATCTCGCCCGTCGCGGTGCCCCGGCGGATGCCGCCGAACTCGCCGGCCACCGCCTGCTCGCCGCGAACGGCCAGTTGCCGTGGCGATTGAGCGGCGGCGTGGTGATCGACGGGCAAAGCCACGTCCGCACCAATTCGAGCGAGGTCGTGCGCGAACTCGCCGTCGCCGGCGCGGGCATCGCGCTGCGTTCCCTGTGGGACGTGCAGGTTGAGCTCGCCGACGGCCGGTTACGGCGCGTGCTCCCGGAGCTGGAGGGCGCAGCGGATATCGCGATCCACGCCGTCCATCCCCGCGCCCCGACGCGCGGGGCGACGGCGCTGGTGGACTATCTCAAGACCGAATGGACCCAGCCGCCGTGGGAGGTGCCTTAGCGTTTCGGCTCCGCCGCCAGCGTTTCCCACGCCACACGCTGGAGCGCGACCGCCTGATCGTCGGACAGGCCAAGGTCGTCGGCGGCCTTTTCCTTCGGGCCCAGCGTGCGCGGATCGATGCCGGTGATCCGGCCGAACACCACCAGCGCCTCGAGGTACGACCCCGCGACGCTCGCGTGATAATGGTCGTAGGCCCATAGATCGAGCTGGCCGTAGGCAATGCCGTCATAGGGGTTGGGATCGGCGACCCCTCCCGCGAACGCACGGTTCCACGCCTGGCCGACCGGGATCACCCCGGCGATGTCGCGGCTTGCGGCGCGCGCGCGGTTCGATGCCGCACGCAGATCGTCGGCCATCCTGGCGATCGGCGCCCCGCTCCACGGGCTGCCCGGTTTCCATACGCGGTCGGCGCGGCTCCACGTCGCCATCAGCTCGACCTGCGCCTTCGGGTTCTGCCGCCTGAACATAGCGGCGAGCAGGCCCGCGTCGCGGATGTGCGTCGCCGCATCACCCGGCGATTGCGGGTTGAGCACACTGTGATCCTGCAGCACCACCACGTCCCACGGCCGGTCCATCAGCGCGCGCCGTTCCGCCAGATGCCATCCGAGCGTCCGCCCCCCCTGCGTCTGCAGGCTGACGTGCCATATTTGCCCGGCCTGTTCCGCGAACAGCCTGAACAGCGCCGGGATGCCGCCATAGCCCGCGTTGTTAAGGTCGGTGACGGTGTTCGCGCGATAGTTGCGCGCGGCCGAATGCGCGCCTTGCGTGAAACTGTTGCCGACGAACAGGATCGTCCGCGGCGCGGCGGCGGCGGCCGGTGCGGCGGCGACCGGCCGCGCCGGGGCCGGCGCCACCTGCGCGCTGGCCGGAACGGCGGAGAGAAAGGCGGCGAGGACGATCCAGGGCTTCACGTCAGAACCTCTTGCTGATGCTGGCGTAGAGATAGCGCGCATAGGGCGTGTAGAGCGAGCCCAGATAGCCGTCGGCGGTCAGCGGCGGATCCTTGTCAAAGATGTTGCGCGCGCCGATCCGCACCCTCGTGTCGTCCAGCGCGCCACCCTTGAAGCGATATTGCGCATAGAGGTTCACGGTCGCCTGCCCCTCCACCACATAGGGCTGGCCCGCCGTGTCGAGGAAATTGGTGTCATTGACGTCGGCGACATAGTTGACGAACCCGCCGATCTGGAAACGCTTGTAGCTCCAGGTGAGCGATCCGGTCAGCCGCCACTTGGGCCGCCCCCGCTGTTCGATCAGGTCGGTCGCGTCAGTCAGCGGGGTCGCCGCGTTGATCTGCCCTGCCGATCGCGCGTCGAACAACACCGCGACGCCTGGCGGGGTTTCCCGGCTGTACTTGATGAGATGCGCGGCGTTGAGCGCCAGGTCGAACTTTCCGACATCGGTGCGCAGATTGTAGAGCAGCGACAGGTCGAGCCCGCGCACCGTCTGCGGCAGCAGATTGGTGAACCGGTCGTTGATCTGCGTCACCGCGCCGGCGGGCGCCAGCCCGGTGCCGGCGAACACCGGCGTATCGTCGGCGGTCGGCGCGGCGCGGATCACGTTGGGGTTCGACGATCCCTGCAGACGCAGCAGATAGTCGAGCACCAGCGCGTTCTGCGGGCCGAATTGGCCGACGATGCCGACCTGGTTGATCGACCAGAAATCAGCCGTCAGCGTCAGCCTGCCCAGCTTGGGGTTCTGGAAATTCGGCTGGATCACGAAGCCCGCCGACCAGCTTGTGCTGTCCTCCGGCTTCAGATCGGGGTTGCCCGCGATGAAGATCGAATAGCTGACGCCGCGTGCGCACGCCCCGAAATTGGCGATGCGGCCGGCCCGCAGATCGGCCTCGCAGCGGAAGAAGTCCGTGTTCGAGCCGAGGCGCGAATATTGCACCGTCTTGGTCTGTTCCAGGTTCGGCGCGCGGAAGCCCTGCGACCACGATCCGCGCAGGCGGAAGCCCGGCGTCAGATCCCACGCGCCGGCGATCTTCGGCTTCGCGACCGAGCCGAAATCGCTGTAATGTTCGAACCGCCCGGCAAGCTGGACGTCGATGCGGTGGACCAGCGGGATATCCATGTCGGGCGAGACGACCGGCACGGCGAGTTCGGCGAAGCCCGAGAAGACTGTGCGCGCGCCGCGCGTCGACGGCGTCGGGCTGACCGCCGCTACGTTCGACAGGTTGCGCTCACCCGTCACCGAATCGACGAACTGGATCGTGCCGTTCAGGTTGTCACTGCGGATGTCCGCCTGCGTCTCGCGGCGCCCCTCGATCCCGAAGGCGATGCCGAGATCGCCGCCGGGCAGCGCCAGCAGGTCGGCGCGCGACAGCTTGAAATCGGCCAGCGCGAGCGTGGTTTTCGACCGGCGCACCAGATCGAATACGAAACTGTCGATCGTCGCCTGCGACGAGGGCGTGCAGTCACCCAGTTGCGGCGTCGCCGAACAGCCGCCGCTGAACGGATTGTACGCATCCGGCGTCGACAGCGCGAGCGCGGCCTGCAGCTTCGTCATGTTGATCGCGTTCGACGTGTCGGTCGCCTGCGCTTCCGAATAGAGGATCGCGGTGTCGAAATCGAAGCTGCCGAGCTTGCCCTTCAGCCCGCCCAGGAAGCGCGACTGCCAGTTCTCGACATTGACCACCTGATAGCCCGCATCGACGAAGCGATAGGTGCTCAGCCGCACGGGCAGGCCGGTGACCGGTACATTGGTCAGCCCTGCGACGCGGTTGGGATTGGCCTGGCCGTTGGCGAAGGTGACGGGCCCGAACGGGTTCCAGTAGTTCGACGCCGGAATGACGATCGCGTTCAGGTTGATCGTCGGCGGCTGGATGCGGCGGGTGTTGGCCAGATAGAAGCCTGCCTCGCCGTACAGCGTCAGCGTATCGGTCAGGTCGTAATGGCCCGATACGAAGCTGTTGTACCGCTTGATCGACGGGGTCACGGTGGTACCCGGACGGGTATCGAACCGTTCGGAGCGGAGCGTCGTCGCTGTCGCGCGGGTGCCGCTGCCAAGGCAGGTTTCGGCGTTCAATGTCACCGCGCAGCCCGGGTTGAGCACCGACTGGGTGTGGAACGCGCCCGCCGACGAGGTGAGCGCGGTGTTGCCCGGATTGCGCCGGATCGTGCCCGGTCCGCCGACGACGGCAAGGTTCGCCCAGGGGCTCTGTGTCGCACGGCCGTCCGCCGTCAGGTTGCCGGCGAAACGGGGATCGTCGGCGAAATACTGGAGCAGGTTGTCGGTCGCGGTGTAATATTGATCCTCCGCGAGCAGCGCGGTGCGCCGGGTATAGTCGAGGTAGATGGACACGTTCCCGCGATCGCCGCCGAAATTGGTGCCGAGCAGGCCGGTCGCCTGAAACTCGCGGCGACTGGTGCCTTCCGCTCCGCCGTACCGCAGGTCGATCTGGCCACCGTTCATCTTCGACTTGGTTACGGTGTTGACCACGCCGGCGACCGCATCGGCTCCATAGATCGCGGCGGCGCCGTCGCGCAGGATTTCCAGCCGCTCGATCCCGGCGACGGGCAGCGAGTTGGAATTGAAACTCAGCACCGGCACGTTGCCGTCGCCGGCCTGGCTGGTCGGGTGATTGACCAGGCGGCGGCCGTTCAGCAGCACCAGCGTGTTGCCGACACCCAGGTTGCGCAGGTTGATCGAATTGACGTCGCCACGCGCGGCGTTGGAGGTCTGCGGATTGTTCGCTTCGTTGAACGTCACGTCGCCGGCCTGCGGGATGGCGCGAAACAGTTCGTCTCCGCTGACCGCGCCGATCGCGTCGATCTGCGCGGTATCGACAACCGTCACCGGCAGCGCCGCGGTGGTGCTGGCGCCGCGGATCTGGGTGCCGACGACGACGATCTCCTGCGCGGGCGCAGCGCTGCCGTCATCCTGATCGGCCGATGCGGCCAGGCCGGGCACCGCCTCCGCCGGGGCCGCAGGCGCGGTCTGCGCCTGCGCGGCGCCCGCCGCCATCATCGCGATCAGCGCGGCACTCGTCCGCAGGGCCAGCCGGTTCGTCATGTCTTTCTCTCCCAGAATTAGCGCACCGGCTCTGCGGCCGGGTTTACGGTGACGAGGGCGTCGTCCTCGTCGATGGTTTCCGCGTCCGACACGCGGCGATCGTTGAGCACCTCGTGCAGGCGGGCGCGGTCGAGCTTGTTTTCCCACCGCGCCACGACGACGGCGGCGACGGCGTTGCCGATGAAGTTGGTCAGGCTGCGGCACTCGCTCATGAAGCGGTCGACGCCCAGGATCAGCGCCATGCCGGCAACCGGCACCGACGGCACGATGCTGAGCGTCGCGGCCAGCGTGATAAAGCCCGCGCCGGTGACGCCCGCGGCGCCCTTCGACGACAGCATGGCCACGCCGAGCAGCGCGGCCTGTTCGCCCCAGCTCAACTCGATCCCCGTCGCCTGCGCGATGAACAGCGCGGCGAGCGTCATGTAGATATTGGTACCGTCGAGGTTGAAGCTGTAGCCGGTCGGCACGACCAGCCCGACCACCCCCTTGTCGCACCCGGCACGCTCCAGCTTGCCGATCAGGCTGGGCAGCGCGCTTTCCGACGACGACGTGCCGAGCACCAGCAGCAGTTCGGCCTTGAGATAGGCGATCAATTTGAAGATCGAGAAGCCGTGCAACCGCGCCACCGCGCCCAGGATCACGACCACGAAGATCAGCGACGTGATGTAGAAGGTCGCGATCAGCGCGCCGAGATTGACGAGACTGGAGGCGCCATATTTGCCGATGGTGAACGCCATCGCACCGAACGCGCCGATCGGTGCCGCCTTCATCAGGATGCCGACCAGGCGGAACACGACGAGGGTGACACGCTCCAGGAAATCGAGCACGGGCTCGGCGGGCTTGCCGACCAGGCTGAGCGACACGCCGAACAGGATCGCGACGAACAGCGTCTGGAGGATCGAACCGTCGGTCAGCGCCGACGGCATCGTCGTCGGGATGATGTCGAGGATGAACGCGGTGAGCGTGCTCTCCTCCGCCTTGGTCGCATAGTCGGCAATTGCGCCGCTATCGAGCGTCGCCGGGTCGACGTTCATCCCCGCGCCGGGCTGGAAGACGTTGGCGACGATCAGGCCGACGATCAGCGCGAGCGTGGAAAAGAACAGGAAATAGCCCATCGCCTTGGCGGCGACGCGGCCCACCGCGGCAAGCTCGCGCATCCCGGCGATGCCGGTCACGACGGTCAGGAAGATGACCGGTGCGATTACCATTTTCACCAGCTTGATGAATCCATCACCCAGCGGCTTCAGCGCGGCGCCCGTCTCCGGCCAGAAATGGCCCAGCGTGACGCCGGCGGCGATGGCGACGAGCACCTGGAAATACAGGTGGCGCCAGATCGGCACGCGGCGCAGCGTTTCGGCATCGGGCGTGCGTTCGGTCGGAATCGCGATCATGACATCCCCTCGTGACGACGTTTCGGTCGCCGGCTTCCTTGCCAGAAGCTTCGAAGAATGGCGCTAAGGCATGGCGTCGGGCTTCACCACGCGCCGAACGCTGAGAACTATTATATTGTAATATATAGATTTTAATTGCCGCCAGTTGCCGCAAGCCAAACAATATGTGCGAAATTCCGCACACAGCGGCCGATGTTTGTGCGAAACTTCGCACCGATGCCGAGTCGCGCCGCCTTCGCCCGCCGGATCGCCGTGGTGCTGGCCGCGCTGCTCGCGCTCGCCGCGCTGCTGTTCGCCGCCGATCGCTGGGCGACGCTGCGCGCCGAGGGGATCACCGACGCCGACGCCCGCGCCGCCGCGCGCAGCCATGCCGGCCTGCTGACGTCAGAGCTGCAGAAGTTCCGCCTGCTGCCGCTCGTGCTGGTCGAATATCCCGACGTCGGCGCGGCGCTGGCCGGCGATGCGGTAGCCGCGCGGCGGCTGGATGCCACCTTCGAACTGCTCGCCGCTCGCACCGATGCCGCCAACCTGTACGCGATCGACGCCGCCGGCCGCACCGTCGCCGCCAGCAACTGGCGGCTGCCGACCAGCTTCGTCGGTCAGAACTACGGCTTCCGGCCCTATTTCCGCGGGGCGATGCGCAGCGGCGCGGCGGAACTGTTCGCGCTCGGCACCATCAGCGGCCGACCCGGCCTCTATCTGGCACGCCGGGTCGAACGCGCGGGCCGCTTTGTCGGGGTGGTGGTGGTCAAGGTGGAGTTCGACACCCTCGAATCGGCGTGGGCCAGGATCGGCGGCATCAGCGTCGTGGTGGATCGTCATGGCGTGATCCTCATCACCAGCCGCCCCGCCTGGCGCTTCCGTTCGATCGGCCCGGTCTCGCCTGCGGTTCTCGCCGACGCCCGTCGGACGCTCCAGTTCGGCGACGCCGCGCCGCAGCCCGCCCCGATCGCAATAGATGGCCCGTCGGCCCGGGTGAACGGCGCGGACCGGTTCCGCGCGGCCGAGGTGGAGGCGCCGATCGCCGGCGCGCGACTGATCCACCTGGCACCGCTCGACGCGGCCCTCGCGGCGTCTCGCGGCGTCGTCCTGATCTGGGGGCTAGGCCTGCTGCTGCTCGCTGCGGTGGCCATCGGTTTGGCAGTCCGGTCCGCCGAGAAACGCCGCCTCCAGCGCGAAGCCCGCACCAGGCTGGAGCGCGAGGTTGCCGCGCGCACCGCCGACCTGCGCGAGGCAAATGCCCAGTTGACCGTCGAATCACAGGAACGCGCCGAAGCGGACCGGCGATACCGCGCGGCGCGCGAGGAACTGGCCCAGGCCAACCGGCTCGGCACGCTCGGCCAGATCACCGCGGGGGTCGCGCACGAGATCAACCAGCCCGTCGCCGCGATCCGCACCTTTGCCGACAGCGGGGCGCGGCTGATCGAACGCGGCGGCGTCGATGCCGCGCGCGAAAATCTCGATCGCATCGTGGGCCTGGCCGACCGCATCGGCGCGATCACCGCCGAACTGCGCGGCTTCGCGCGCAAGCGGACGCCGGCCGGGGCCGGCGCAACGCTCGGCTCGGTGCTCGACGGGGTGATGATGCTGGTCGGCGAGCGCACGCGCGGCGTGCTCGATATCGGTATATCGCCGCAGCTTCGCGCGCTGCAGCTGGCCGGTGATCGAGTGCGGATCGAACAAATCCTGGTCAACCTGATCCAGAACGCGCTGGACGCGATCGCCGACAGCCCGGCCGGGCGGATCTCGGTTGATGCAGTACGCTCGGGCGAAGTGGTGACGCTGACGGTCGCCGATACCGGGCCGGGTGTGCCCTTGGCGATCGCCGACCAGCTGTTCACCCCCTTCACCTCGTCCAAGCCCGAGGGGCTCGGACTGGGCCTAGCCATCGCGCGCGATATTGCGCGCGAATTCGGCGGCGATCTGGTCCACCATCCGGCCCCGGTCGGCGCGCGCTTCGACCTGACCCTCCGGGTGGCTTCATGAACGTGATCCTCGTCGAGGATGACGATGCGCTGCGCGTCGCGACGGCGCAGGCCCTGGAGCTTTCGGGCTTTGCAGTGACGGCGTTCGCCGATCCGCGTGCCGCGCTCGCCGCCTTCCCCTCCGACTTCGCCGGGGCTGTCGTCTCCGACATCCGCATGCCGGGGATGGACGGGCTGGAGTTGCTCGCCGCGCTGCTCGACCGCGATGCCGAACTCTCGATCATCCTGATTACCGGTCACGGCGACGTCGCAATGGCGGTGGCGGCTCTGCATCGCGGCGCGTTCGATTTCCTGACCAAGCCGTTCGCGACCGACCATCTCACTGCCAGCGTCGCCCGAGCGATCGAACGGCGCGGGCTGGTGATCGAAAACCGTCGTCTGCGCGCGGCCGCCGCACGGCTTTCGGACAGCGGGCCGCTGATCGGCGACAGCCCGGCGATGGCGCGCCTGCGGGCATCGATCGGCCAGCTGGCCGATGCCGACATCGACGTGCTGGTCGAAGGGGAGACGGGCGTCGGCAAGGAACTGGTCGCGACCATGCTCCACCGGTCCGGGCCGCGCCGCGCGCGCCCGTTCATCGCCGTCAACTGCGGCGCGCTGCCAGAGGGGCTAGCGGAGATCGAGCTGTTCGGCCACGCGGCCGACAGCGTCGCCCACACCCGCCTGTCCCGCGACGGCCAGATCGCGGCATCGAGCGGCGGCACATTGCTGCTCGACGAGATCGACAGCATGGCCCCAGCGATGCAGGCCAGGCTGCTGCGCGTGCTGGAGGAGCGTGAGGTCCAGCCGATCGGCGCCGAACGCCCCCGCGCGGTCGATCTGCGGGTGATCGCGACGACCAAGCGGGACCTTGCCGCCGCCGTCGCGGCCGGGGATTTCCGCGCCGACCTCTTCTACCGGCTCAACACGGTGCGGCTGCGGGTGCCGCCTGTGCGCGAGCGCGACGGGGACAGCTTCCAGCTTTTCGCTGCCTTCGTCGAGGAGGCCAGGGTACAACTCGGCCGCACCGACCCGCCCGCGCTGGACGACACGGCGATGCGTCGGCTGAAGACCCACGACTGGCCGGGCAATGTCCGAGAGCTGCGCAACTTCGCATTCGAATCGGTGCTGGGGATCGATGCCCAGCCGGCGGCCGACAATCCGGACACGACCCTGCCGGAACGGGTCGCATCCTATGAAGCGACGCTGATCGAGGAAGCGCTGCGCCACCACGCCGGGCGCGTCGGCGCCGCGATCGATGCCCTCGGCATCCCGCGCAAGACCTTCTACGACAAGGTCTCGCGCCACGGCATTGATCTAGCGCGCTTCCGGCGCTGAACCTTTCGGCCCCGAACCTTTCGGCAGCGCCTCGCGCACCACGGGCGTCAGCCGGTCGGCGATCCGCCCGACGCCGGCGGCATTGGGGTGGACGCGGTCGGGCAGCATCAGCGCCGGATCGCCGATCACCCCGTCGAGAATGAAAGGATAGAGCCCGGTTCCGTACTCGCGCGCGAGATCGGCCCAGATCGCATTGAACCGCGCGCCGAATTCGGGCCCCAGATTGGGCGGCGCCTGCATGCCCGTCAGCACCACCGGCACCCGCCGCTTCTTCAGTTCGTCGAGCATCGCGACCATGTTCGCGCGCGTTTCTTCGGGCGAGATCTGGCGCAGCACGTCGTTGCCGCCCAGCCCGAGCAAAACCAGGTCGGGCGTGCGCGCCAGATTGTCTAGCGAGAAGGCCAGCCGCTGGCGCCCTGCGGCGGTGGTATCGCCCGACACGCCGGCGTTGACGACGTGCGCGTTGATCCCCGCCGTCCGCAGCCGCGCCTGCACCGCATCGGCCAGGCTCTCCCCGCGCTCCAGCCCGTAGCCGGCGTAGAGGCTGTCGCCGAACGCCAGTATCAGCCGTTCATCGCCCTGCGGCGCCGGCACCTCCGCCACTGCGTTTTCCAACGGGACTGGCACTGCGGTGTTGGTAACACTCACCGAATCGCACCCAACAAGCAGCAGCGGCTGGACAAGCAGCAGTGCGGCTGCGTAGCGATGGCGGACGATCTTCAAGGCGCCTTCCTTCATGAATCCTGTTTCCCAGGCCGATATGGTTGTTTCGGCGCGCGGCGTCACCCTCCGCCTGGGCAGCGCCGACGCGCCGACCGAAATCCTGCGCGGCATCGACCTCGATATCGCGCGCGGGACCAGCGTCGCGCTGCTCGGCCCGTCGGGATCGGGCAAGTCATCGCTGATGGCGGTGCTGTCGGGCCTCGAGCGGGCGAGCGCCGGGACGGTAGATGTCGCAGGGCTCGACTTCGGGACGCTCGACGAGGACGCTCTGGCGCGCGCCCGGCGCGGGCGAATCGGCATCGTGCTCCAGGCCTTCCACCTGCTGCCGACGATGACCGCGCGCGAGAACGTCGCGGTGCCGATGGAGCTGGCCGGCGTCGCCGACGCATTCGAGCGCGCCGAGGCGGAGCTCACCGCCGTGGGTCTGGGCCATCGGCTCCACCACTATCCAGCGCAACTCTCGGGCGGCGAGCAGCAGCGCGTGGCGATCGCCCGCGCGCTTGGCCCCCGCCCGCCGCTCGTCTTCGCCGACGAGCCGACCGGTAACCTCGACGCCGCGACCGGGGCGGCGGTCATGGACCTGCTGTTCGATCGCCGCGCCGCGACCGATGCCACGCTGATCGTCATCACCCACGATCCGGCGCTCGCGGCACGTTGCGACCGAATCGTCGAACTGGCGGATGGCCGTATCGCGGCGGATCGCGCGGCGTGAACGACTGGCGCATCGCCTGGCGGCTCGCCCGACGCGAGATCGACCTGAGATTTCGCGGCCTGCGGCTGCTGCTCGCCTGCCTGTTCCTCGGCGTCGGCGCGCTGGCGGCGATCGGTAGCCTGACGCAGGCGGTGACGCGCGAGATCGGCGCGCGCGGCGCGGTGATCCTGGGCGGCGACGTCGAGTTCACCGTATCGCAGCGCGCCGCGACGTCGGCCGAACGCGCCGCCATGACGTCGCTCGGGCGCGTGTCCGAGAGCCGCAAGATGCAGGCAAGTGCGGTGGGGGGCACGACCGCCGATCCGCGCATCGTGCCGATCGAGCTGAAATCGGTCGATGCCGCCTATCCGCTCTACGGGACGCTGGCGTTGCGGCGCGGAGCACCGGAGCCGCTTGCGGCCGGCGGCGCCTGGATCGCGCCGACCCTCGCCGACCGGCTGGGCCTGGCAGAGGGCCGCACATTCCGCATCGGCGGCGCGAGCTTCACCGTCGCGGGCGTGATCGCCGAGGAGCCGGACCGGCTGGGCGAGGGGTTCACGCTCGGCCCGGTCGCGATCCTGTCGCCGGAGGGACTGGCGCGGACCGCGCTGGTCCAGCCGGGCAGCCTGTACGAAAGCCGCTATCGCATCGCCCTGGCCGGCGGCGATCCCCGCGCGGTCGCCGACGATTTCAAGCGCCGTTTCGAAACGGGCGGCTGGGAAACCAAGACCAGCGCCCGCGCCGCCCCCGGCGCCGCGCGCTTCCTCGACCGGATGGGCGAGTTCCTGATGCTCGTCGCTCTCTCCGCGCTGGTCGTCGCGGGGATCGGCGTGGGCAACGGCGTGCGATCCTATTTCGCGGCGCGGCGCGGCGGCATCGCGACACTGAAGGTGCTGGGCGCCACGTCGGGCGTCATCGCGCGCATCTACATCCTGCAACTCGGCGTGATCGCGGCGATCGGCATCGCACTGGGGCTCGCCGCCGGCGTGGCCGCGGTTCCGGCGATCGTCGCCGCCGCGGGCAGCAGCCTGCCGGTCGCGCCCGAGTTCGCGATCGAATGGACGCCGCTGGCGCTCGCTGCTCTCTACGGCGTGCTGATCGCGATTGCCTTCACCGCGCCGCCGCTGGTTGCGGCAGGGCACGTCCCCGCCGCCGGCCTGTTGCGCGGCGTGCTCGATACGCGCCGCCCGCCGCTTCGCGCCACGCTGCCATGGGTCGCGGCAGCGGGCGCCGCTATCGTCGCGCTGGCGACGGCGACCGCGTCACAGCCCTGGCTTACCGCCGGCTTCCTCGGCGCGGTGGGCGCAGTGCTTGCGATCTTCACCGGCTTCGGCGCACTCGTCCGCCTCGCGGCGCGGCGCGCGCCCACCACCCGTCGTCCGCTGCTCCGCCTGGCGATCGCCGCGATCCATCGCCCCGGCGCACAGACCCGCGCGCTGGCCGTCGCGCTCGGCCTCGGCCTCACGCTGTTCGTGCTGCTCGCGGCGATCCGCACCAGCATCGATGCCAACATCGCGCGGACCATCCCGGCCCGTGCCCCGTCGCTGTTCGCGCTCGATGTGCCACCGCCGCGCGAGGGCGAATTCCGCGCTATCGTCTCGCGCGAGGCACAAGGCGCGACCATCCGCACGGTGCCTGCGATGCGCGGCACGATCACCGGATACGGCACCACCCGCGTCGCCGACCTCAAGACCTTGCCCGAAGGTGCCTGGGCGCTGCGCGGCGAACGCGGACTGACCTATTCGGAGAGCCTGCCCGAAGGCAGCACGGTCACCGCCGGCCAATGGTGGCCGAAGGGGTACGCAGGCCCGCCGCTCGTCTCGATCGACGAGCGCATGGCGACCGCGCTCGACCTGAAGATCGGCGACCCGCTCTCCTTCACCCTGCTCGGCGTCGAGCGGACCGCGCGGATCGCCTCGTTCCGGCGGATCGACTGGGACACGCTGGGTTTCAACTTCGTGATGGTCTTCTCGCCCAACGCGATTTCGGACGCCCCGCACAATCTGGCCGCGACGATCTATCTGCCCAAGGGGCGGGAGGCGCCGGTGATGCGGGCGCTGCTCGCGCCCTTCCCGTCGGTATCGGTGGTCGAGGTCGGTGGCGTGATCGGGCAGGTGCAGACGATCGTCCGCCAGCTTGCCGCCGCGATCACCGCCGCCGCATCGGTCGCGGTCCTCGCCGGGATCGCCGTGCTGGTCGGCGCGATCGCCGCCGCGCGGGAAGCGCGCACCTATGACAGCGTGATCCTCCGTACGCTGGGCGCGACGCGCGTACAGGTACTGGCGATGCAGGGGATCGAATATGCCCTGCTCAGCGCCGCGCTCGCCGCGCTGGCACTGGGCCTGGGGCTGGGCGGCGCGTGGTATGTCGTGACCCGGATCTTCGATTTCGCCTGGCTGCCCGATTACGGCGCGGTCGCGACGACGCTCGTCATCGGCGCCGGAGCGATCGTGGCGATCGGCCTGGCGGGCGCGTGGCCGATCCTCAGCGCCCGCCCGGCAAGCGCGCTGCGCCAGCTGTGAGCGAAGCGATGCGCCCTTTGCCGATGGCCGCCGACCTCTATGGCGACATCGTGGAGGGGCCGCGCCCGCACTGGCGCGACACGCTGCCCGGGCTCGCGGTGGTGGCGGCGGCAACGCTGGCGGCGGGGTTCCTGGCCGACCGCTACGGCGCGCCGCTGACGCTGATGGCGTTGCTGATCGGCCTGTCGCTCAATTTCCTGTCGGCTGACGCGCGGCTCCATGCCGGCCTCAATTTCGCCTCGCGCGACCTGCTCCGCTGGGGAATCGTGCTGGTCGGCGCACGCGTCACCTTCGGCCAGATCGCCGACCTGGGCCTCGTCGCGCTGGCGACCGTTGCCGCGCTGATCGCGCTGACGATCGGCGCCGCCGTGCTGATCGCCCGGCGACTGGGCTTCGATCGCTGGTTCGGCATGCTGGTCGGTGGCGCGGTCGCGATCTGCGGCGCGTCCGCGGCGCTGGCGGTGGCGACGACACTGGGGCCGAAACGGGTCAGCCAGGCGCAGCTGACGCTCGTGCTGATCGGCATTTCGGCGATGAGCGCGGCGGCGATGGTCCTCTATCCGATGATCGCGCACGCCCTGGGATATGCGGACGTGCCGGCGGGATTTCTGCTCGGCGCCGCGATCCATGACGTCGCGCAGGCGATCGGCGCGGGCTATTCCTATTCACCAACGGCGGGTCAGGTCGCGACGATCGTGAAACTGAGCCGCGTCGCCCTGCTCGCCCCCGTCCTGATGGCACTCGCCCTGTTCCTGCCGCGCGGTGAACGCGGCGGCGCGGGGATCGGCGTGCCGTGGTTCGTGGTCGGCTTCTTCCTGGTCGCGGGCGTCAATTCGACCGGGGTGATCCCCGACGTGGCCGTTCACGCGCTCGAAGCGATCGCCGCCGCGCTGCTCGCCGCCGCCGTCGCCGCCACCGCGATCCGCTCGCCACTCGGCCAGTTGCTCAGGATGGGCGGGCGGCCTTTCGCGGTGATCGCGCTTGCCACGCTGGCGCTGCTGATCCTGGCGACCGCGGCAAGCGCCCTGCTGATCGCCTGACGCCGGCTGCAATCGTCAGGCCGTGCAACGCAATCGGTCGCTTCGCGATTGACGCGGCTCGCCATGAAAGATACCGGCCGGTCGGTTTCAAATCGATCGAGTCTTCCGATATGGTCCCGCCGAAGGGATATGAACGCCGCAAGGATCCGCAGAAGGTGCGCGCCGCGCTGGTCGCGGCGACGGCGACGATCATCGCCGAACAGGGGCTGGGCAAGCTGACCGTCGATGCGGTTGCGCGCGCGGCCGGCGTCACCAAGGGCGGGTTGTTCCATCACTTTCCGACCAAGCAGGATTTGGTCGAAGGCGTGCTGGAGACGATGTTCGCGGAAGCCGAGGCGACGCTCGCTGATCTGATGGCCGCCGATGCGGAACCGCACGGCCGCTTCACCCGCGCGATGCTCAACGGCGTTTTCCAGAACCACCGCGTCTGCGATACCGTTTCGTCGCGGACACTGTGTCTGGCGATGACCGCTGACCCCCTGCTCCAGCGCCGCTGGGCCGACTGGTTCGCGCGCCAGCTCGCGCAATATGCCGAAACCGACGAGAACATTTCCTGTGCGATCGTCCGGCTGGCGACCGACGGCATCTGGCTGTCGTCGCTGCACGCCCCCAACCACGCGCCACCCGTCGCGCAGGACGTGCGCGATGCCCTGCTGGCGATGACCCGCCCCGGGCCCTGAATACCCGCACCGCCGCTACCTTCCGAAACCCCGGCTGCCATCCCCGGAGACATCCCCCGTGCCGAATCGCTTCCGCTCGACGCTCACGCTCGCCCTACTCCTGTCGCTCGCCGCCTGCGGCGGAGGCTCCGCGCCCCCCGGCGGCGGCGCGATGGGCGACCCCAGCCAGATGCCGCCTCCCCTCGTCGAGGCGATCACCGTCCGCACGCAGGACGTGCCCAACATCATCGAGCTGCCCGGTCGTATCGAGGCAGTCCGTATCGCCGAGGTACGCGCGCGCGCCGACGGCATCATCGAGCGCCGGCTGTTCACGGAAGGCACCGACGTCACCGCCGGCCAACCGCTGTTCCGAATCGATCCGCGCGACCTGTCGGCGCAGGTGGAACAGGCTCGCGCAGCGCTGGCCCGCGCCGAAGCAGCACGGTCGAACGCGGCCGCCATCATCCGCCGCTACGAACCGCTGGTGAAGGAGCGCGCCGTCAGCGGGCAGGAATATGACCAGGCTCGCGCGACGCTGCGCACGGAAACGGCGAATGTCGCAGATGCCCGCGCCGCGCTGACCCGCGCGCAGCTCCAGCTCGGCTACACCACCGTCCGCGCGCCGATCTCCGGCCGGATCGGCCGCGCCGCCGTCACCGAAGGCGCGCTGGTCAGCGCGACGCAGGCGACACCGCTCGCGACGATCGAGCAGCCCTCGCCGGTCCACGCGGTCTTCACCGAATCGAACGCCGCGATCCTCAACCTGCGCCAGGCCGACCGTTCGGGCGCCACCGACGTCAAGCCGCTGGCCCAGGTCGATGTCCGCCTCGTGCTCGCCAACGGCACCGAATATGGCCCGACCGGCCGCCTCGATTTCGCGGACCAGACTGTCGATCGCGAAACCGGCAGCCAGACGCTGCGCGCGGTGTTCCCGAACGGCGAACGGCTGCTGCTGCCCGGCCAGTTCGTGCGCGGCCGCATCGCCATCGGCACCTCGCCGAACGGCATCCTCATCCCGGCGCGCGCGATCCAGTTCGCTGAGCGTGGGGCGAGTGTCACCGTGATCGCCGCCGATGGCACCACCTCTCCCCGTCCCGTCCAGCTCGCCGGGCAGGTCGGCGGCAACTGGCTGGTCAAATCGGGATTGAAGCCGGGCGAACGCATCATCACCGAAGGCTGGCAGAAGATCATGGCACCGGGGATGAAGGTGCAGGTCAAGGGCGATCCCGCGCCCGCTGCGGCCGGGCAGCAGCCCGCTCAGCCGGCACAGAAGAAGTAAGCGGCCATGGACAGCTTCTTCGTTCACCGCCCGGTCTTCGCCTGGGTGATCGCCGCCTTCATCGCGCTGTTCGGCACGATGGCCCTGCTCAACCTGCCGGTCGAACAATATCCCAACGTCGCGCCGCCCTCGCTGACGCTCGCCTACACCTATAACGGCGCCGATGCCGAGACGATGGACAAGAACGTCACCGCCGTGATCGAGCGCGAGCTGAACGGCGTCGACAATTTCCTGTACATGGCCTCCACCAGCCGCGCGAACGGCACCGGCGAGATCATCGTCACTTTCCAGTCAGGGACCGACCTCGACGTTGCGCGCACCCAGGTGCAGGATCGCCTGAACCGCGCCGAGCCGCGCCTGCCGGAGGACGTGCGCCGGCTTGGCATCCAGCTCACCGACAATTCGGCCGGCTTCCTGGAAGTCATCTCCATCCAGTCGAAGACCGGCAAGACGCCCGCGCTCGAACTCGGCGATTTCGCCTCGACCAAGGTGGTCAACGAAATCCGCCGCGTGCCCGGCGTCGGCAATGCCCAGCTGTTCTCCGCCGAAAAGGCGATGCGCATCTGGCTCGATCCCGACAAGCTCGCCGGCTTCAATCTGTCGCCCAGCGACGCGCTGCTCGCGGTGCAGGAACAGAACAGCCAGACGGCGGGCGGCGGCATCGCCGACCAGCCGACCGTGCCGGGCGCCGAGTTCAACGCCAAGATCGTGACGCAGAACCGTTTCCAGACGCCGGAGGAATTCCAGGGGATCATCCTGCGCGCCAACCCCGACGGCTCCACGGTTCGGCTGGGCGACGTCGCGCGGGTCGAAATCGGCGCCGACAACTATCAGTTCAAATCGACGCTGGACGGCAAGGAAGTCGCCGGCATCGGCGTGATGCTGGCCGCCGGAGCCAACGCGATCGCAACGCGCGAGGCGGTCAGCGAACGCATGCGCCAGCTCGAACGCACCTTCCCGCAGGATATCGCCTGGGACGTGTCGTACGACACCACGCCGTTCATCGCGACGTCGATCGACAATGTCGTGAAGACGCTGATCGAGGCGATGCTGCTCGTCTTCGCCGTGATGTTCCTGTTCCTCCAGAGCTGGCGGGCGACCGTCATCCCGGCGGTCGTCGTGCCGATCGCGCTGGCCGGCGGGTGCCTGGGGCTGTGGCTGTTCGGCTTCTCGATCAACACGCTGTCGCTGTTCGCGATGGTGGTGGCGATCGGCATCCTCGTCGATGACGCGATCGTCGTCGTCGAAAACGTCGAGCGCATCATGAGCGAGGAGGGCCTGTCGCCGCCGCGCGCGACGATCAAGGCGATGGGCCAGATCCGCGGCGCGATCATCGGTATCACGCTCGTCCTGATCGCGGTGTTCATCCCGATGGCGTTCTTTCCGGGATCGACCGGCGGCATCTATCGCCAGTTCTCGGTGACGCTCGCGGTCTCGATCTTCTTCTCGGCCGTGCTGGCGCTGACGCTGACGCCGGCGCTGTGCGCGACTCTCCTCAAGCCGCACAAGCATCATGTCGACGAACGCCCCACCCCGCGCGAGGGATGGCGCGGCTATCCGCAGCGGTTCTTCAACTGGTTCAACGACCGGTTCGACAATTCGCGCGACCGCTATGTCGGGGGTGTCACGAAGATGCTGTCGCGGCCGGTACGCTGGCTGGCGGTTTTCGTCGCGATCCTTGGCGTCACGTTCCTGCTGTTCGGGCGCCTGCCCGGCGGCTTCCTGCCCGAGGAGGATCAGGGCTATTTCGTCGTAAACTACGACGCCCCCGTCGGCGCCACCGCCGACCGTACCCAGGCCGCCGTGAAGGCGACCGAGGAATATATGTTCAAGCAGCCGCAGTTCGAACGGATGTTCTCCGTCATCGGCTTCAATTTCTTCGGCCAGGGCCAGTCGGCGGCGCTCTCCTTCGTGATGCTCAAGCCCTATGAGGACCGCAAGGGGGCGGAAAACAGCGTCAACTCCGTGATCGGCGGCGTGTTCGGCGCGACCGCGGGCATCACCAATGCCAGCATCTTCGCGCTCAACCCGCCGGCCATCCAGGCGCTCGGCAACGCCACCGGCTTTTCGATGAAGATCGAGGACCGCGTCGGCAACGATCCCGCAGGCCTACAGCAGGCGGCGATGGCAATCATGGCGGAGGCGTCGAAAAGCCCGATCCTCGCCGGCATCCGGCCCGAGGGCCAGGCACCCTCGCCCCAGCTGCGCGTCGATATCGATCGCGTCCAGGCGCGGGCGCTGGGCCTGTCGATTGGCGACGTCAATGCCACGCTCGCGATCAGCTTCGGATCGGCCTACGCCAATGATTTCTCGAACCAGGGCACCGTGCAGCGCGTCTACCTCCAGGCTGATGCGCGCAACCGCATGACCGCCGACGACGTGCTGGCGCTCCGCGTCCGCAACGGCGGCGGCGAGATGGTGCCGTTCTCCGCCTTCACACGGGTGACGTGGGAAGCCGGGCCGACGCAGATGCAACGCTACAACGGCTATCCCGCAACGACGATCTCGGGCCAGGCCGCACCGGGCAAGAGCTCGGGCGCCGCGCTGGAGGAGATGGAGCGGATCGCCGATCAGGTGTTGAAGCCTGGCTTCGGCTACGACTGGACGGGCACCGCCTATGAGGAGAAACAGGCCGGCGGCCAGATCGGCCTGCTGCTCGGGCTCTCCCTGATCGTCGTGTTCCTGCTGCTTGCCGCACTCTACAACAGCTGGGCGATCCCCTTCTCGGTGCTGATGGTGGTGCCGTTCGGCATATTGGGCGCGGTCGTCTTCACGATGCTGCGTGGCCTGTCGGCCGACGTCTATTTCAACATCGGTCTCATCACGATCATCGGCCTGGCCGCCAAGAACGCGATCCTGGTGGTCGAGTTCGCGATCGACGACGAGGCGCATCAGGAGAAGGAAGGTATCGAGGGCATCCATGACGCCACGCTGGAGGCCGCGCGCCAGCGCCTCCGCCCGATCCTGATGACCAGCCTCGCCTTCATCCTGGGCATGGTGCCGCTCGTCATCGCCAGCGGCGCGGGCGCGGCCAGCCGGCACGCGGTCGGCACCGGGGTGATGGGCGGAATGATCGCGGCGACCGCGATCGGCATTTTCTTCACCCCCGTCTTCTATTTCGCCGCGCGCAAATGGCTGTCGAGCAGGAAGCGTCGCTGGGACGACGATGACTCGCCCGATGCCGCGCCGGATCACGGAGAGCCCGTCCATGCGTAAGCTGATCGCCCTCGCCACCGCCACGGCGCTTGCCGGCTGCAATTTCGCGCCGCAATACCGCCAGCCACCGGCACCCGTGGCCGCCACCTTCCCCGAAGCGCCCGCGGCCGATGTGGCGCGGGCGGCCGCCGACATCGGCTGGCGCGACTATTTCGGCGATGCCCGGCTGCAGGCGCTGATCGCCGCGGCGCTCGCCAACAATCGCGATCTCGCCCAGTCGGTCGCACGTGTGGCTCAGGCGCGGGCGCAGTACCGGATCGAGGATTCGAACCGCCTGCCAAATGTCGATCTTCAGGCGGTCGGCTCGCGCACCCGCCAGCCGACCCGCGCACTCGGCTTCCCGCAGGGCGAGAGCCAGCCGGGCACGACGCCGTCGGACAGCTTCGCCTTCGAACAATATTCGCTGGGTATCGCCGTCACCAGCTTCGAGCTCGATTTCTGGGGCCGCGTGCGCAACCTGTCGGAGGTCGCGCGGCGCGAATATCTGGCAACCGCCGAAGCCGAGCGCGCCTTCCGCCTGTCGCTGATCGGCCAGGTCGCGGCCACCTACCTCCAGATCCGCGCTGGCGAGGAACAGATCGCCCTCGCCGAGCGCACCGTCACCGGGCGCCGCGAAGGCGTGCGCATCGCGCGTATGCGGATGGATGCCGGCGTCACATCGACGGTCGATTTCGACCAGGCGGCGCTGCTCGTGACGCAGGCCGAAACCGAGCTGGCCGACCTCAATCGCACCACGCAGCAGGCGCAGAACCTGATGACGGTGCTGGTCGGCGGCCCGATCGCCGATCCGCTGCCGCCGGCGCGCCCGTTGTCCGACGCGGGGCTCTACGCGCCGATCGAGCCCGGCCTGCCCTCCGCGCTGCTCGCCAACCGGCCCGACATCCTCCAGGCCGAGCAGCGGCTGCGCGCGGCCAACGCCAATATCGGCGTGGCGCGCGCGTCGTTGCTGCCAAACATCTCGCTGACCGGACTGTTGGGCTTCATCTCCCCCGCACTCGGCAGTCTCGTGTCCGGCAACTCGGTGCAATATCGCGTCGGCATCGATGCCACCCAGCCGATCCTGACCTGGGGTCGCGGTGCAGCCGGCCTTGCGCTCACCAAGGCGCAGGCCGACGAACTGGTCGCCGCATACCAGAAGGCGACGCAGACCGCGTTCCGCGAAGTGGCCGACGCGCTGGTCGCCCGCGCCCGCTATGCCGAGCAGATCGCCGCGCAGGTCCGCGCGGTCGACGCGCAGCGCCGCCTCGCCCGCGTGGCGCGCCTACGCTACGACAATGGCCTGTCGATCTACCTTGAGGTACTCGACGCCGAGCGCAATCTGTTCGCGGCCGAACAGCAATTGCTCGCCCTGCGCAGCGCGCAGTTGCAGAGCGAGGTGTCGCTCTACATCGCGCTCGGCGGCGGACTGAAGGAGACCACAAGCGGTTGATGCGCGGGCGTTTCTGCGGCACGACGCGGCCGTGGAGACGCGCAGGCAGACGGGGGAGCCTGACGGGCCGGCGACCGCGCCGACGCTCGAACAGCTGGTCGCGCGCTATCGCACCCCGCTCGTCCGCTTCTTCGCCAAGCGCGCGAAGCCCAATCAGGATCCCGAGGATCTGGCGCAGGAAGTTTTCTCGCGCCTCGCCGCGCGCGAGGGTGGGCCGGCGGTCGACAATCCCGAGGCCTTCCTGTTCCAGATCGCATCCAATCTGCTGCGCGACGAGGGCCGCCGCGAATCGACCCGCCGCGCCGCCGCCGACACGCTCGAACGCCACGGCGAAGGAAATTTTGAGGATCGCTCGCCGGAGCGCGTCTTACGGGGTCGGGAACAGGTACGCGCGCTTCACAACGCGCTCAACGAGTTGCCCGAAAGAACACGCGCGATCTTCGTGCTGAACCGCTTCGAGGAGTTGCGGTACGGCGAGATCGCGCACAGACTGGGGGTATCGACCAGCACGGTCGAAAAGAGCATGACCGACGCCATTCGTCACCTGCACCATCGGCTGAGGCAGCATTGAGGGAACGCATGCACCTTGTCGCCGATCCGGTCGCGGCCGCCGCGGGGTGGTTCGCGCGCCTGCGCGCGCCCGGCGCCGGCCGGCGCGAACAGGCCGCGCTCGACGGCTGGCGAGCGGAAAATACCGCCAATGACGCCGCCTATGCCGACATCCAGGCGCTGTGGGACGAAATCGGCGCGCATGCCGTCGAGGATCCGATCATGGACCTGCGGCGCGAGGCGCTGGCGCTCGCCCCCGTCCGGCCTGAACGGTCCTGGCGGAACTATGGTGCGGTCGCCGCCGCATTGATCGCGGTGATCGCGCTCAGCGTGACGTTCTTCGGCCGTGAGGCCGCCATTCCCCGCTCGGGTGCGGCTGAAATCGCCGCCCTGCCCTCGCCCGGCACCGATCACTCGCTCTACCGCACACAGGTCGGCGAACGATCGACCGTGCGGCTCGGCGACGGATCGATCGTCCAGCTCAACACCGACAGCGTCGTCCGCGTGGCCTATTCGGAACGCGAACGCCATATCGAGCTGATCCGCGGCGAAGCGCTGTTCGAGGTCGCGAAGGATGCCGGGCGCGCTTTCGTCGTCGAAACCGGGGGCGAGCGGGTGATCGCCCACGGCACCCAGTTCAACGTCCGCCGCCGCGATACCGGTATCGAGGTGACGCTGATCGAGGGGAAGGTATCGGTCGAGCGCGACCGCGGGTTTCTGCGCGGGCGTGAAATCGCGATGCTGGCGCCCGGCCAGCAGCTGATCGCGAGCGACGTCGGCGGCGATTTCACCGTGCGCGGCGCCGACACCGCCAGGGTTTCCTTCTGGCGCGAGGGCCGCGTCTCGTTCGACGGCGAGCCGCTGTCGGCGGTGGTGGCGGAGATCAACCGCTATTCGGCGCGCAAGCTGGAGATCGCCGATCCGTCGCTGGGCGAGCTGCGCGTCAGCGGCACGTTCAAGACCGGATCGCCCGACACCTTCGTCGCGGCACTCGCGGCGAGCTTTCCCGTCGAGCGCAGCTACGACGCGCGAGACAACCGCATCGCTCTGACCTGGGCCGACGGCGCGCCGGTGAAGCCGCAGGCCACAACGGGTAACTGACCGGCCACGCGACGGTTCGTCGCTGATCTGCCGCATAAGTGAAACTTTTTTTCCGGGGTCCGGAACGCCGCGCGTCTTACGGGACATGCGGTGCGGGAGAGGCATCGTTCTCGACCAATCTCGATGCTTCTTTGGGGGGATTTCATGACGGTTCAGCTCGGTGGGATGCGCGGGCTGCTGCTCGCGGGGGTCGCGGCGGCGAGCGTGGCTGCGGGGGCGCCCGCGCTGGCCCAGGCACCGGTCAAGGTCGCGCTGCCGGCGCAGACGCTGGCCGATTCGCTGCGCCAGCTCGCGGTGCAGACCGGCCAGGAGATCATGTTCGCGCCCGGCGTCGTCGCCAATCGCCGCGCCCAGCCGCTGTCGGGTAATTTCGAGCCGCGCGAGGCGATCCGCCGCCTCGTCGCCCCCTACGGCCTGACCGTCGAGGAAGCCGCGCCGAACGTGTTCGTGGTCAAGTCCCCGGTCCGCCTCAGCGCCTCGGGATACGGCCAGCGCACCGCCTCGGCCGGCGATGAATCCACCGCCGCGCTGGCCCCGGCCGTGCTCGGCATGACCGGCGCCACGGCTGCCCAGGCGGTCGCCGCGCAGGTGGAGGGCAACGGCGCCGTCACCGGCGTGGTGCGCGGCCCCGACGGCAACGGCGTGCCCGGCGCGGTCGTCCGCGTCTCCGGTACCGACGCGCGCACCGTCACCGACGCGAACGGCGTCTACCGCCTGCCCAGCGTGCCCGCCGGCCAGCGGATGATCGTGCTCGAATATCTCGGCGACTCTCCCCAGACGCTCGACGTGGTGGTCGAGCCGGGCCGCGAGAACGCGGTCAACATCCAGCGCGAGGTGACGCAGGACGTCGTCGTGCTGGGCTATATGAGCAGCATCCAGCGCGCGCTGAACAGCCAGAAGAACTCCGCCAACAGCGCGACCGTGGTATCGTCCGACCTGCTCGGCCAGTTCCCGGCGGAAACCGTGTCGGAGGCGCTCCGGCGCGTGCCAGGCGTCGGGTTCAGCCGTGACGCGAGCACTGGCGAGGGCTCGCAGATTACCGTGCGCGGCTTCACGTCAGAGGCCATCCAGGTCCAGCTCAACGGCCTCGATCTGCAGGGCACCAACTTCGAACGATCTATCGACCTGTCAGGATTCCTAGCCGACAACATCGCCGAAATCCGTATCGAGAAATCGCTGCTGCCGAGCCACGAAGCGACCGGTTCGGGGGGGCTTGTTCGGATCGAGACCAAATCGGGCCTCGACTATGGCCGATCCGCAATCAACCTTTCGTTCGAAGCGGAACGAAACGGTCGCTCGATCTTCGGCGACGAGTGGCAGGCGACCGGCACCTTTGCGAAAAAGCTGGCCGACAACTTCGGCGTTTCCGCGACCGTGTCTTATCGCGAAACTGACCGGACAAACTTCGACGTCGGCATCGCTGGGACGCTTCCCTCGGTCATGCCGGCAGGCGTCACCGGGCCGACGCTGGTGCCTGAATCGAAGGACTTTCCGTATGATGCGGTATTCAATCGTCGCCTGATTCAAAGCACCGCCTATCGCAATCGCGACCGCCTGGAAAAGAACC
The DNA here is from genome assembly GCF_035910975.1 of Sphingomonas sp. GTDB lineage: Bacteria > Pseudomonadota > Alphaproteobacteria > Sphingomonadales > Sphingomonadaceae > Sphingomonas. The sequence continues at coordinate 100,881 of NZ_JAMHWM010000029.1, read as the reverse complement.
TGCTCGCCTCGCTCAACTTCGCGTGGGACATCGGTTCGCACACGCGTCTACGCCTGGATGCGCAGCGCAACGAACGTGACGCGGTAACGAGTAACGCGATCACCAACATCACCTTCGCCACCGGCAATTACGACATGCCGATTCCAGAACTGAACGGCGAAATCCGCCGCCGCTACGTCCTGGAACGCTTCCTGCCCACCATTCAGTTGCAGAGCTCGGACCTTCGCCTCGAGTCCAATTCCGTTAGCCTGCGCGGCACCACCCGCGTCGATTCGCTGACGGTCGATTACAAGGCGGGCTGGTCGCGGGCGGTTTCACGCGCCGACAACAGCATTTTCGTGCTGAGTGGCATCGCTGCCACCAACCTGACCGCGCTCATCAATCCGACAACTATCGTCATCCATCCCGATGACGACGCGGCTCGGACTCCGCGCGTGGTCGATGGCGCCTTCGCATTGCTCCCCAACGGCGTTCCGATACCGTCGCTGACCGCCTTGGGGATAAGCCAGGTTTTCAACCCGGCCAACTATAACGTCGGCCAGTCGGTCAGGAACTATACGAACAGTCCGACGACCGCCTGGACCGCCGAGTTCAATGGGCGTTACGATTTCGGCGGCTTTGTCGACTATCTGAAAGCGGGCGTGAAGTTCGATCGCAGCGCGCGCGCCAGCGTTGACGATTCCTTCAACAATACAGTGTCGGGCATCGCCAGTTCCCAGACCTTCGCCCCAATCAGCGGTCGGGCCACCAGCTTTACGGATTTTGGCGGTGTATTCCTCAGCACCCCTCTGTCCACGATCGGCAGTACCGATTTCAACGTCCCGTTCCTGTACAATGCCAATGCTCTGTTCGCCCGGCTGAACTCTTTGACGGTCGACGATCCGTCGACTGCGTTCAATGAACAGCGATTCACCTACAACGACCTTCGCCTGCTCGATCCGACCGCCAATTCCAGCGGTCTCGATCGTACGCGAACGACCGAAACGCGATGGGCCGGCTATCTTGAGGGACACTTCCGTCTAGGTAGGTTCGATATGACCGGTGGCGCGCGGTACGAACGCACCACGCGAGTCGGCAACACGCTTACCACCCCGACCGTCTTCATCCCGACCAGCACTTTCGGCGCCGAACCGCGCACGACGTTCCTGGCGGCGGGCCTGGTCAATTTTGAGGACACCGGCGGCACCGAGCAGAAGATCACGCCCAGCGTCCTGCTCAACTACCGCCCAACCAACGATATCGTTGCGCGTTTCCACTACAACATGTCGACGACCAATCCGGATTTCCGGCTGATCCGCCGGGCCGCGAGCTACACGGTAGACCTTCGGCCGTCGCAGAACCGCGCCTACATCCGCGAGGCGAATCCCGATCTGAAGCCTCAGCGCGTGCACAATTTCGAGATCGGCCTGTCGCATTACTTCGACAAGCCGGCAGGCGTGATCGGCGCCGCAGTATTCTACAAGATCACGACCAACAATTTCACCAACGTGGCGTTCGAGGATCGCGCCAACGATACCGTCCGCCAGCGCATCCTCGATTATTTTGGCCCGCTTGTCGTGGCTCGACCCGATCTTTTCTCGTTCAACTCAAACACCGTGTACCAGCTCAATCGCCCGGAGAATGGCGAGGGCGGAACGATCTGGGGTGTCGAGGCGGAGGTGACCAAACAGCTCAACTTTCTTCCCGGCTTCCTCAAGAATTTCGGGGTGATGGGGAACATCACCTACACGACCGGCGACTTCCCGACGCTGGTCCAAGGCCGCAACGATGCCGGCGCACTGACCAACTATCTGCTCAACAAGCCCCTCGCCGAGGCCAGCGCCCTCACCTACAATGCATCGCTGAACTATTCCGCCAAGGGCCTGGAAGCCCGGTTGATCTACACCCACCAGGACGCCAGCGTGCCGGCCAGCGGGTATAATCCGAACGATCTCAACTCGATCATCCCGGATTATTCGACGCTGGACATGCGCGTTTCCTACGCCGCGCGCGTCGGCGGCAAGCTCATCACGATCTTCGTGGAGGGGGACGACCTGCTCAGCGGCTCGCGCAAGCCGGACATCCGCAGCGCGGTCGCGTCCGCGTTCGATCGCAAGGACGCGAGCTACTTCTTCCCCAACACCCTCCAGTTCAACGGTGGCCGGACGTTCACGCTCGGCATCCGCGGCAATTTCTGATCCGATCCGTTCACGAGTAGAATAGCCCCATGACGATCCGCCTCCGCCGCCTGTCGTTCTCCACGGCGATCGCCGCCGCGTTGCTGGTTGCCGGCCCTGCCGCCGGCCAGTCCGCTCCCGAGGGCGACGCGGCGGCGGCGGACAAGCCCGACGGCGAGAAGCCCGCCGCGACGCCCGCCCCACCGCGCATCCGCAAGATGGCGGACTGGCAGAAGGGCAAGGACCGGATCGACGGCTATTTCGCCTTCTGGCGCGATCCGGTGAACGGCGATGCGTTCATGGAAGTCATGCCGGACCAGATCGGGCCGGAATTCATCTACTTCACCTACACCCAGGACGGCACAGCGCTCGACGGGCTGCGCCGGCTGGGATCGGTCAGCGACAATTACGTGCTGAAGCTGCGCCGCCGCTTCAACCGCATCGACTTCATCCGCCAGGATACGCTCTATTCGCACGATGCGGACAGCACGCTCGCCGGGCAGCAGGACAATATCGTCAATCCCCTGCTCGCCTCGACGACGATCGTCGCCGCCGACGATGCGACGGGCAAGATCGTCATCAAGGTCAACGACCTGTTCCAGGGCCGCGACCTGATCCGCATCGGCGAGCCAAGCGCGCTGGGCCGGCTGCTGGGCGTCCCGGCGGGTACGTGGAGCAAGGAAAAGTCGAACATCCGCTCGATTCGCAACTATGCGAGGAACAGCGAGATCGTCGCGGAGTATGTGTTCGACTATCCCAAGACGGCGAGCGCGACGAGCGGGGTCGTCGCCATCCAGCATAATTTCGTGGCGATGCCCGCGGCGGGCTTCACGCCGCGGCCGGAGGATCCGCGCGTCGGCTTCTTCACCTCGCGCGACACCAATTTGTCGAGCATCGACGGCACGCCGTGGCGCGACAAGATCTACCGCTGGCGGCTGGAGAAGAAGGACCCGGCGGCGAAGCTGTCCGAACCGGTCAAGCCGATCACCTACTGGATCGACAAGGCCACCCCGCGCGAATTCCGCGACACCATCCGCGACGCCGTGCTCCACTGGAATTCGGTGTTCGAGACGATGGGCTTCCGCAACGCGGTGCGCGTCGAGATACAGCCCGACGACGCGACGTGGGATGCCGGCGACGTCGGCCGCAACGTGATCCGCTGGGTCGCATCGCCGGTGCCGCAATATGCCGGCTACGGCCCGACCGTGGTCAATCCGCGGACCGGCGAGATCATCGGCGCCGATATCGTGCTGGAACATGCGACGGTGCAACGCTGGATTCGGCAGGATCGCCTGTTCCCGCGTACCGCCACATCGGCCGCCGAGGCCGCCGACGGCGAGCCGCACACCGCGCATGATTGCAGCGCGAGCGAAGGGCTCGAACGGTCGATCGGCTTCGCGATGGCCTCGCTCAACCTCCAGGCCGGCCTGACCGAGGGCGCGCGCGAGGCGGCGCGGCGCGAAATCGTCCGCCAGGGCCTATACTATCTGGCGCTGCACGAGGTCGGCCATACGCTCGGCCTCAGCCACAACATGATGGGCAGCTTCTACCAGCCGCTGTCCGCGCTGAACCAGCCCAACGACCGCTACGGCTCGAACCTGTCCAATTCGATCATGGACTATCCGCAGGTCAATATCGCCCCGCGTGGCGAGGCGCAGGGTGCCTATTTCCCGACCCGGCCGGGGCCGTATGATTACTGGGCGCTGGCCTATGCCTATGATCCCGCGCTCACCGATCCGGCCGCGCGGACGGCACACCTCGCCCAGTCGAGCCGCCCGGAACACGCCTTCGGCAACGACGGCGATTCGATGGCGGCGACCGGCGCGGGGATGGATCCGCGCGTCATCCCCTACGATCTGTCGTCGGAACCGGTCGTGTTCGCCACGCGCCAGATGGACATGATCCGCCTCGCCTATGGCGAACTGGTCGATCGCACCAGGCGCGAGCAGGGCAGCTGGGACGAGATGCGGCGCACCTACGAGCTGCTGAACGGCATGTATCGCCAGAATGTGACGGCGGTGTCGCGCTACATCGGGGGCGTCTATGTCGATCGCTCGGCGATCGGCCAGGAAACCCGCGCCGCCGCACCGTTCGTGCCGGTCGCGCGCGATACGCAGAAGGCGACGATGGGCCTGCTCGGCCGCTATCTGTTCGCGCCCGACGCGTTCAACCTGCCGCCCGATTTCGGCGCCTATCTCCAGTTCCAGCGACGCGGCTTCGATTTCTTCGGCCGGCCGCAGGACGCCCCGCTACACAACGACGTTCTGGGGCTCCAGTCGGTCGCGATGTCGCACCTGCTGGCACCGGCGACGCTCCAGCGGATGGCCGATTCATCCCTCTACGGGAACCGCTATTCGGCGAACGAGATGCTCGGCGACCTGAGCGGCGAGATCTTCGACGCGGATATCCGCGGCAGCGTGAATACCTTCCGCCAGAACCTGCAGGCGACCTATGTCACCCGCCTGATCGGCGCGATGGGCGCGGCGCGGATGGATGCGATCGCCAGGAGCGCGCTGTTTGGCGAGCTCAAGACAATCGACGCGCGGATGAAAGGTGCGGAGGGTCGCGGCGACGAACGGACGAAGGCGCATCGCCGCTATGTCCGCCAGCTGATCTTCACCGCGCTGGAGAAATAACCTGGGGGCTGGCTGCGCCGCCCGCCCTGGCCCGTCAATGACGCAGTTCGCGGCGCAAACGGTAGCGGCCGTCGGCCAGCGTATCGAACATGCCGTCGATCGCCGGATGGTCGATCGGCTCGTCGCTGTCGTCGGGCAGCAGGTTCTGCTGGCTGACATAGGCGACGTAGCTGCTCTCCGCATTTTCGGCGAGCAGGTGGTAAAAGGGCTGGTCCTTCGGCGGGCGCACGTCCTCGGGGATCGCCTCATACCATTCGTCGCTGTTGGCGAAGACGGGATCGACGTCGAACACGATACCGCGGAAATCGAACAGCCGGTGCCGCACGACCGCGCCGATCGCGAAGCGAGCGGTGGCGACGGCAGGCAGGGGAACGCCGGATTCAAGGACGGACTGGGCAGCGGAAACACGAGGCATGCGCGTAAGGTAAGCCCGATTTCGCAGCGCACAAGCTTGATGCTTGCGGGGCCGGAAAACATCGGCTAATCGCCCGCCCTCGACCGAACCGTGCGGGCGCCGATCGACGGCCCCACCAGCGCGTTCCCCTCGCGGAGAGGTGGCAGAGTGGTCGATCGCGCCGCACTCGAAATGCGGTTTACGGGGAACCGTAACGTGGGTTCGAATCCCACCCTCTCCGCCAGTTTCCCTATCGATCGAAGTGTTTCGGCCGACGTGGCGATGCCGCTCATGCCGTTCGACGGGCCGCTCGGGCGATCGGCGTTGCGTCGCGCCCCGCAGGCGCGGTACGATTGCGTATCTCCCCATACCGAGGACGTTTGATGAAACCTGCCTTCGGCGCGATGCTGCTCGCCACCACCTCCCTTGTCACTACCAGCGTGAACGCCATGTCCCAGACGACTCCCCCCGCCCCGCCCGCCCAGACCGCCGCCGCCGTCGATCCCGCGCCGCTGCTCGCGCCGTGGTCCGGCCCGTTCGACGGGGTGCCGCAGTGGGACAAGGTGACGCCGGCGATGTTCCCGCCCGCGTTCGAGGCCGCGATCACGCAGGCACGCGCGAGCTTCGTCAAGCTGCGCGACAATCCCGCCGCCCCCACCTTCGCCAACACGATCTCGGCGCGGCAGAAGGAAGTGACCGCGCTCGGACGCGTCCAGGCGATCTGGGGCGTCTACACCAGCAATCTGGCGAGCCCCGAGGTGCAGAAGATCGCGGCCGAATGGAGCCCGAAGCTGTCGGCCTTCTCGACCGAGCTAAGCCTCGATCCGAAGATGTTCCAGCGGGTGAAGACGCTGTACGACGCGCGCCGGTCACTCGGCCTCGACGCGCAGCAGATGCGGCTGCTGGAGCGCACCTATCGCGGCTATGTCACCGCCGGCGCGCTGTTGAACGACGCCCAGAAGGTTGAGATCCGGCGGATCAACGGCGATCTCGCGCGCCTCTACACCGACTTCAGCCGCATGGTGCTGGCCGATGAGGAGACCGCGATCATCCTCGACAGCGAAGCCGCTCTGGCCGGCCTGCCCGACAGCTTCAAGGCGAGCCTTGCCGAAGAGGCCAAGGCGCGCGGGGCGGCGGGCAAATGGGCGGTCAAGAACACGCGGTCGTCGATGCAGCCGTTCCTGATGTACGCCACCGACCGCGCCCTGCGCGAGCGGGTGTACAACGCCTACATCAACCGTGGCGACAACGGCGACGCGAACGATACCAACGCGACGATCGCGCAGATCCTGAAGCTGCGCCAGGAACGTGCGGCGATCCTGGGCTTCAGGACGCACGCCGATTACCGGATGGACGATACGATGGCGGAAACGCCGGCGAACGCCACGAAGCTGATGATGTCGGTGTGGCCGGCGGCGCGCGGGCGCGTGCTGGAGGAAGTCGCCGACATGCAGGCACTCGCCGACGCCGAAGCCGCCGCCGGCAAGGGGCCGAAGATCACCATCGCGGGTTGGGACTATCGCTATTACGCAGAAAAGGTCCGCAAGGCGAAGTACGACCTCGATGAGAGCGAGGTGAAGCCGTATCTGGAGCTGAACAACATGGTGGACGCCATGTTCTACGCCGCCGGCCGGCTCTACGACCTGAACTTCAAGGAGAATACCGGCACGATTCCGGTGTTCCACCCCGACGTCCGTACGTTCGAGGTGACGCGCGGCGGCAAGACCATCGGCGTCTTCTACCTCGACAATTTCGCGCGGGCGGGCAAGCGTTCGGGCGCCTGGGCGACGGCCTATCGCACCCGTTCGGGCCTGCGCGGCGAGAATATCGTGCTGGCGTCGAACAACAACAATTTCACCAAGGGCGGCGGCGGCGAACCGACACTCATCAGCATCGACGACGCATCCACGCTGTTCCACGAATTCGGCCATGCGCTGCACAGCCTGCTCGGCAACGTCTATTATCCGGGCCTGGCCGGCACGCCGCGCGACTTCGTCGAATACCCCAGCCAGGTGAACGAGAACTGGCTGCTGACGCCCGACGTGCTCAGCCGTTTCGCGAAGCATTACAAAACGGGCGCGCCGATCCCCGCCGATCTGGTCGCCAAGATCAAGAAGGCGGACACGTTCAACCAGGGTTTCGACACGGTCGAATATCTGTCGTCGGCGATCGTCGACATGAGGCTGCACGATCGCACGACGCCAGTGACCGATCCCGATGCGTTCGAACGCGAGACGCTGGCCGGGTTGCAGATGCCGAAGGAGATCGTGATGCGGCACCGCCTGCCGCAGTTCAATCACCTGTTCTCGTCGGACGCCTATTCGGCCGGCTACTATAGCTATCTCTGGTCGGAAACGATGGACGCGGACACCTGGGCCGCGTTCGAGGAAACCGGCAACGTGTGGGACAAGGGCATCGCTGACAAGTTCCGCACCATGCTGCTGGAAACCGGCAACGAGACCGATCGCAAGGATGCCTACAAGGCGTTCCGCGGGCGCGACCCCGACGTGCGCGCGCTGTTCAAGCGGCGCGGTTTCCCCACGCAATAAGCCGCGAGGGATGCGGCGGGGCGGCGCGACCGGCGCGCTGCCCCGCCGGCATCAGCTGACCGGGGTCACATTGTCCTCGCTGTTGCGGTCGATGTACTTGTTGTACGGATCGACCCCGGCGAACGCCGGCTTGCGGGTGGAGATAACACGGATCTGCTGCTCGCCAGAACGGATCGGGCGGCGTTCCATCAGGATCACATCCTTCGCGGCGAACGCGCCCAGCCCCGGCCGTGCATCGAACAGCCCGATATCGATCTGGTCGTCGAGTGGCACCCGGCGTTCCTTGCCCTTGCCGTCGGCATAGGCCTTGTCGGCCTTCACCGTGACGATCGTCTCCCACCGGCCGTCGCCCAGCCGCCGCGATGTCGCCGCGCTGGCCTTCAGGTCGTAGATGGTGATGCGCGAGAGAAGGTCGAGCACCAGTTCGCGCTCCGCCGGGGTACGGGCGAGCGAGAGGTAACCGTTCACCAGATCGGTCGATCGGGCATAGGGCGCGCCTTTGAACCGGTAGCGTTTGAGCAGCTGCGCCAGCATCGCGTTGACGCGGTCCTCGCCCAGACGGTCCTGCAGCAGGTACATCACCACCGCACCTTTGCGGTAATGGATATACGCTTGGTTCTCGACGCGATCGAGCGGCAGTTCCTCGATCCGTTCAGACCCGCGCGACCGCAGATAATTGTCGAGCTCATACTTCAGGAAGCGGCGGATCTTGTCCTCGCCATAGGTGTGTTTCATCACCATGAGCGCGCCGTACTGGGCCATCGTCTCGACCATTATCGTGCCGCCCTGCATGTCGGCGCTGATGAGCTGGTGCGCCCAATATTGGTGGGCCAGTTCATGCGCGGTGACGTAGCCGACGTAATCGATCGCGTCGGGATCGCGCGTGTCGGCGATGAAACCGATCTGCTCGGAATAGGGGATCGTCCCGGCAAATGCCTGCGCGAAGCTCGAATAGCCCGGAAACTCGATGATCCGCGCGTAATCGAACTGGTACGGCCCGAACGCGCGCCGGAAATAGGCGAGCGACGTCTTCATCGCCGACAGCATCCTGTCGACGTTATAGCCATGCTTGGCGTCGTAGAAGATCGACAGGCGCACGCCGTCCGCCGTCTCGCTCTTCTCCGCATAGTTCGCCGACTGGACCGAGAAGAAGGCGAGGATCGGCGCGCTCGACACGAAATGCGCGGTGCGCCGGCCACCCGCGGTGGTATCCGACAGTTTGCGGCCCGGCGCGATCGGCGTCTGCCCGGCGTCGGTGGTCACGGTGATGTCCGACATCACCCAGGGCGCGTTGCCGATATAGTTGCGGCGTTGTGCCGAGGTGTCCTCCAGCTTTGCTATGCGCAGTTCGGGGGGCAGGCCGTATTTGCGGCGCTTGACCCGGTCGGTCAGCAGCTGCGAGCGGTTCATGCCGAACTGCGGCGTGATATTTGCGTTGTTGAGGAAGGTGCCGTTGGCGATCAGCGAGGTGTCGTCTCCGTTGGCGCGCAGGCCCCGCTGCTGGCGCGTCGTGGTGAAGCTGACCGTCCCCGTCGCGCCCGGCGCGAGGGGGCGGTCGAAGCGGTAGATGCGGTACTTCATTTCCGCATCGTCCATCGCCAGCCGCGCGCCGGGCACATCGATCGTGCCGATCCGGGTGACCACATCGGGCAAGCGAACGTGCAGATCGCGGAGCGGCGCACCGGTATCGTTGACGAAGCGATAGAGCCCGCGCGTCTCCGCCCGGCGTTCGGCGGGATAGAGCGCGACGTCGAGCTTCACGTCGGTGATCGACGGCTGGAGCAGCGCCTCGTACTTCAGGTACTTCTTCTCATAGGCGGCAAGCTGCGCCTCGCGGTCGTCCCGCGTGCGATAGTCGTTCAGGACGTTCATGTTCCAGAACAGCCAGCCCCCGGTCGCCCCGGCGACGAGCAGCGCGCCCGCCAGGATCACGCCCGGCGCACCGACGAGGCGGCGCGGCAGGCGCTTCAGCCGCGGCATCAGCCGCGTCTCGGTGCCCCGCCGCCACAGCAGGTGCGCCAGCACCGCCAGCACCACGGCGAAGGCACCCCAGTAGAGCCGCAGCCACCAGCCGAGCGCGCCGCCGATCTGCGCGCCGTTCATGTCCGAGAAGCGCTGGCTGCCGGTGCTGCCGTAATTGTACAGCGGGTGTTCGAAGCCCATGTTCGACAGGGTGATGGTGGCGACCAGATAGATCACCATGATGCCCCAGCCGACGTACTTGTTGGGGCTCAGCGCCTGGACGAACACCGCCAGGATCGCGAGGATCGCCATGTCGATCGTCGACGGCAGCAGATACCAGCCGAGATACTGGCCGAGTTCGATCGCGGTCTGCCCGCGCGACAACTGAATGACGATCGAGGCGAGAACGGCAACTGCCAGCGTGGCGAACAAAACGCCGGTGACCGCCAGCGCCTTGGGCAGCATATAGGCCCAGTTGGGCAGCGCGGTCGCATCGACGATCTCGTGCATCCGCCGCTCGCGATCGCGCCAGACGAGTTCGCCCGAATAATAGATGGCAATGATGATCGGGATCAGACCGAACGCACCCTGCAACGTCTGGATCAGCGCGAAGGTGAGCGGCCGCGCGGGCGTGCCGTAAATCTCGTTGGCGAACAACAGGGCGCCAACCGTGTTGAACAGGCCGACCAGCAGCAGGACGATGAACGCGGGGCTCCTGAACACCAGCCGCATCTCGAACCGGCAGCGCGTCCAGAAGCGTGCCCGGGCGGCGGCGTCCTGGCGCGGCGCGGGCAGGCGGTCGACCGTGAGCGGCGGGGTGGCGGCCAGCTTCGCCTCGCGCTTCGCCTGCTTGCGCAGCGACCGCTTCGATGCCCCGCGCTCGGCGAAGCTGAAGCGGAAATAGGCGATGACGAGCGCGGCCACGCCGACGCCGAACCAAATCGCGCGATTGGCGAGCAGCGCGCCGGTGACCGCCGGCACGCCGGTGTTCGATTCGCTCGCCGTCCAGTAGCGGATGACGTTGGCGATCGAGGCGATGCCGAACGGTTCGAGATAGCCCGTCAACTCGCGCAGTTCGGGCTTGGCGCGCATCACGACGTTGAGCACGACGTACAGCACCAGGAAGACGACGACGCCCAGATAGCTGTACATCATCGACCGCGTCATCGTCGCGACCGCGAAGAAGATGCCAGCGGTGAGGAACAGGTTGGGCAGCGCGAGAACGCCATAGGCATAGGCATAGGCGCCCCAGTTGGTCGGCCCCAGCGTCTCGCTGTCGACCCACGGCATCAGCGATCCGAACCATATCGCGAACGGCACCGCCAGGAATGCGATGGCCGACGCGGCGAACGCGCCCGTGAACCGCGCCATCAGATAGTCGAACTTGCGCACCCGCGTGGACCGGACCATCGGCCCGAACCCGCTTTCGTCGTCACGCACGATCACGTTGGCGACGAACGCGGTCGTCACGAACATGAAGAAGATCGACAGGATCAGATGCGTCTGGATGATGGCGACCGGCGAATTCTTGTGGATGTTGCCGCCGCTGCCGATCTGGATCTGCTCGATCGTGACCGATCCGAAGGTCAGCAGGAAGAACAGGATGGCGACGACCCAGAACACCGGGTTGCGCAGCTGGTAACGGAGCTCGAAGGCCGCGATCTTGCCGAACATGGCCGCGCGCCTCAGGCGGCCTGCGCGGCGGGCGCGCGGCGCGAATGGGCGAGCGTGGAGAAATACACATCCTCCAGCCCGCCCTCGACTGCGGTAAAGCCGTCGCCGGGATCGCCGTCGGACAGGATGTGGACGATCGTCCGCCCGGCGAACAGCCGGGTGGAGATTACCTCGTACCGCTCGCGATAGGCATCGAGGTCTTCCCGCGCGATCGTCTTCGCCCAGACGGTGCCCCGCGCGCGCTGGATCAGGTCGAGCGGCGCGCCTTCGAGCTGGATACGCCCGCCGGCCAGCACCGCCATGCGCGGGCAGAGGTCGGCGACATCCTCGACGATATGGGTCGACAGGATCACGACGACGTTCTCGCCGATTTCCGCCAGCAAATTGAGGAAGCGGTTGCGCTCCTCCGGGTCCAGCCCGGCGGTGGGCTCGTCGACGATGATGAGTTCTGGATTGCCGATCAGCGCCTGGGCGATGCCGAAGCGCTGGCGCATGCCGCCGGAGAAGCCCGCGATCGCCTTCTTGCGGACGTTCCACAGATTGACCTGGTGGAGCAGCGTCTCGACCGTTTCCTTGCGCTCGCGCGCGGACGGGATGCCCTTCAACACCGCCATGTGATCGAGCATGTCGTAGGCGGAGACGCGCGGGTAGACGCCGAAATCCTGCGGCAGATAGCCCAGCCGCTCGCGCAACCGTTCCGGCTGGGCGATCACGTCGATGTCGCCGAAGCGGATCTGCCCCGCCGTCGGCGTCTGCAGCGTCGCGACGGTGCGCATCAGCGTGGACTTGCCGGCGCCGTTGGGGCCGAGCAGGCCGTACATGCCCTTGGGCACGCTCAGCGTCACGTCGTCGAGCGCGCGCGTGCCGTTGGCATAGACATGAGTGACCGATGTCAGTTCGAGCACGACGATTCCCCCCTGGTATCCGGCGAGCCTAACGGCCGGTGCGCGAAACGAAAGTGCCCGGCTGCGAAATGCCGCGCGCGCCGCATGGACCGCCGCACGGCTCGCCCGGACCGGGATTTGCTGATAGCCAGCCGGGCCTGAGGGGGAAGAATCGATGAACATCGTGCGTCGCCTGTTGCTGCTATGCGGCGTGGTCGCAGCCGGTGCGGCGCAAGCGCAGGCTCCCGCGGCGGAGACGACGGCCTATCGCGGCGCGACGCTGATCGACGGCACCGGCGGTCCGGCGCGAACGCAGATGACGGTGGTCACCCGCGCTGACCGGATCGTGGCGGTGGTGCCAGACCGGCAGGCGACCCCCGCGATGCTGAAGACCGCGCAGATCGTCGATCTGTCCGGTCGCTGGCTGCTGCCCGGCCTGATCGATTCGCACCAGCATGTCGCGACCCCGCCCAACCGCCGCCGCGCCGAGGCGCTGATGCGGCGCGACCTGTACAGCGGCATCACCGCGACGCGGATCATGGCCGACGATCTGCGCTCGGTGGGCGAGATCGCCCGCGCCGCGCGGGTCGGCGAAATCGCCTCGCCCGACCTCTACTATGCCGCGCTGATGGCGGGGCCGAGCTTCTTCGACGATCCGCGCACCCGCGCGGTCAGCGCCGGGGTGACGCCCGGCGAGGGCGCCTGGATGCAGGCGATCGACGACACCACCGACCTGCCGCTCGCGGTCGCGCGGGCGAAAGGCACCGGCGCGATCGCGATCAAGGTCTACGCCAACCTGCCGGCGCATCTGATCGCCGCGATCACGGCCGAAGCGCACCGGCAGGGCATGCAGGTGTGGGCGCACGGCATGGTTTTCCCGACACCGCCGGCGGAGGTGATCGCCGCCGGTCCGGACGTCATTTCGCACACCTGCTACCTCGCCTATCAGGCGGTCGCGGCCCGGCCGCAGCGCTATCAGGACCGGGCGCCGATCGATCCCGCGCCGTTCGCGCGCGGCGACAATGCGGTGATGGCCGGCCTGTTCGCGGAGATGAAGCGGCGCGGCATGCTGCTCGACCCGACGCTGCGCGTGTACCGCGAGGTCGAGGCGCGATCGGCGCGGAGCGGGACGCCGCCCTATTGCACGCTCGATCTCGCCGCGACGCTGACGGCGCAGGCGCACCGTGCGGGAATCGAGCTGTCGGCGGGCACCGATGGCGATACCGATGCCGACGATCCCTATCCAGGGTTGTTCGACGAGCTGGAGCTGCTGGTCGACAAGGCCGGGCTGACGCCCGCGCAGGCGATCCGGTCCGCTACGCTGGTCGGCGCGATGACGATGGGCCAGGCGAAGGAGATGGGGACGATCGAGCCCGGCAAACTCGCCAACATGGTCGTCGTGACGCGCGATCCGGTCGCCGACATCGCCAACATGCGCAGCGTCGCGATGACGGTGAAGCGCGGTCGTGCCTACCCCCGCGAAGCCTATGTTCCCGTCACCGCACAGGAGATCGCCCGTGACTGACCGTCGCGCCTTCCTGACCCTGTCGGGCGCCGCGATAGCGACGGCGGCCATGCCGCTCGCCGCGCAGCCGCGCGGGCGTAACATGCTCGTCGTCAATGCGCTGGGCGGCTTTTCCGATCCCAACGCGCGTCGCGCCGACGCCGCGATCCAGGGCACGCGCAGCCGTACGCTTTCCGACCGGGTCGTCGCCGACGCGCTCGCTTCCGGCATGGACGCGGTCAACATCACGCTGGGCTATGTCGCGGGGGCGATGGAGCCGTTCGAACATACGATGCGCGAAATCGGCCTGTGGGACGCGCGGCTGCGCGCGCGGCCCGCGCAACTGCTGAAGGTGCTCACCGCCGCCGACATCCTGCGCGCCCGCGACGAGCGGCGTATCGGCGTGATCTACGGCTTCCAGAACGCGGCGATGATCGGCGACGACCCGAGCCGGATCGACCTGTTCGCCGATCTGGGCGTGCGGATCATCCAGCTGACCTACAACCCCGCCAACGCGATCGGCAGCGGCGCGATGGCACCCGCGAACGGCGGGCTGACCGATCTGGGCCGGCGTGCGATCGAGCGGCTGAACGCCAATCGGGTGATGATCGACCTGTCGCACAGCGGCGAGCGGACCTGCCTCGACGCGGCGCGCGCATCCGCCCGGCCGATCTCGATCAACCACACCGGCTGCCGCGCGCTGACCGACCTGCCGCGCAACAAGACCGATGCCGAACTCCGCCTGGTCGCCGAGCGCGGCGGTTTCGTCGGCATCTACTTCATGCCGTTCCTCAACCCCACCAGCGTCGCCAGCGCCAACGACGTCGTCGCGCACATCGAGCATGCGGTGAACGTCTGCGGCGAGGACCATGTCGGCATCGGCACCGACGGCGGCACCACCGCGATCGACGACATGCCAGCCTATCGCGCCGCGCTGGCAAAAGAGGTCGCCGCCCGTCGCGCCGCAGGCATCGGCGCGACCGGCGAGAATCCCGACACCATTCCGCTGGTCGCCGACCTCCACGGTCCCGATCAGTTCCGCAAGCTTGTCCGCCTGCTCGAGACGCGGCGGCACCCGGCGCGGCGGATCGAGAAGATCATGGGCCTGAACTTCGTCACCTACGCGCGGGAGGTCTGGGGATCATGACGCCGGAAAGCATCGCCTTCGTCAATCAGGCGGTCGTGCCGATCGGCCTGATGCTCATCATGTTCAGCCTGGGGCTGACCCTTTCCCTGCGGGACTTCACGACGGTGATCGGCGAACGGCGCTACGTCGCCGCCGGCTTCGGCGTCCACCTGCTCGTCCTGCCGCTGCTCGGCCTGGGCATCGGCGCGCTGTTCCGCCTGTCGCCGGAACTGGCGCTGGGCCTGTTCATCGTCTCGATCTGTCCGGCGGGCACCACGTCCAACGCGCTGACCTTCGTCGGGCGCGGCAACGTCGCCCTGGCCGTCATCCTGACGGTGATGACCAGCATCGCGACGGTGTTCACAATTCCGATCCTGCTGAGCTGGGCAGTGCCGCACTTCCTCGCGGAGGCCGGCGGAACCGTGCCGAAGCTCAACATCGTCGACACGATGCTCCAGCTCGCGCGGATCACCCTGCTGCCGGTCGCGGCGGGCATGGTGGTGCGGCGGCTGGTGCCAGATGCCGCGACGGCGATCGCCAGGCGGCTGCGGCCCACCGCCTTCGTCGTGCTGGTGGCGGTGATCGGTTTTTCGGTGGCGGTCAGCCTGGAGATGGTGGTGCAGAACCTGATCGCCGCGACGCCCGCCATCTATACGCTCAACATCGCGGCGATGGCGGTCGGGCTCGGTATCGGGCGTCTGCTGGGCGCGAACACCCGCGACGCGATGACGCTGGCGATAGAGACCGGGGTGCAGAACGCGACGCTTGCGCTGTTCCTGACGCTGACCGTGCTCGACAGCCTGCCGCTCGCCGTCACGCAGAATATCTACGGTTTGGTGATGCTGCTCAACGCCACGCTGCTGATCCGCTGGTTCCGCCGCCGCATCGCGGCCGAGGCGGCATGAGCCTGCGCTTCATCGACGCGGAGGAGGTCGCGCGGCGGCTGAGCTGGGACGTCTGCATCCCGCTGGTGCGCGATGCGATGATCGCGCTGTCGATCGGCCGCACGCGCCAGCTGCTGCGCGGTATCATCGACCTGGACGGAGGCGATGCGTTCGGCGTGATGCCGGGGGCGATCGACGGCGGCGCGTTCGGGGCCAAGCTGGTCAGCGTCTTCTCCGGAAACGTCACGCGCGGTGGCC
The DNA here is from genome assembly GCF_035910975.1 of Sphingomonas sp. GTDB lineage: Bacteria > Pseudomonadota > Alphaproteobacteria > Sphingomonadales > Sphingomonadaceae > Sphingomonas. Next base: position 84,854 of record NZ_JAMHWM010000029.1, on the reverse strand, counting down.
AGTCCCACCAGGGGGTGATTGCGATCTTCGATCCCGAAACCGGCGCGCCGGCAGCGATCGTCGATGCGGGGGAGGTCACCGCGATTCGCACCGCCGCCGCCACCGCCGCGGCGACCGACGCCCTCGCCCGCCCCGATGCATCGACGCTCGCCGTTCTGGGCACCGGCGAGCAGGCCGAGCGCCATATCGCCGCGATCCGCGCGGTACGCCCCGTGGCGCGCGTGACGCTCTGGGGCCGCGACGCGGCGCGTACGCGCGCGCTGGCCGTGCGGCTCGACGCCGAACCTGCAGATACCATCGATGCCGCCGTTGCTGACGCCGACATCGTCTGCACCGTCACCGCGGCCCGCGATCCGATCCTGTCGCTGGCGCAGATCCGCCCCGGCACCCATGTGAACGCCGTCGGATCGAGCCGCGCCGGCCCGGCCGAGATCGCGAACGATCTGGTCGCCGCGGCGCGCATGTTCGCCGATCATCGCCAGGGCGTGCTGGCGCAGGGCGCCGAGTTCCTGAACGCGAAAGCCGCCGGCCTCGTCGATGATAGCCATATCGTCGGGGAAATCGGCGAGGTATTCGCCGGCACTCTGCCCGGCCGCACCGGACGTGCGCAGGTCACACTCTACAAATCGCTCGGCAGCATCGTGCAGGACCTGGCCTGCGCCGCCTGGCTCTGCGCGCCCGAATGAGCCGGGCTGGTGCGGGCGGTCGGACTCGAACCGACATGGATTGCTCCGGCGGATTTTGAGTCCGCTGCGTCTACCATTTCGCCACGCCCGCAAACGGCCCGGCGTCGGCGCTATAGAGGCGGCCGGACGGTCTTGCCAACCGTCTTGCCGACGCGGTAGCCGCTGGCGGGTGTCCGGCCTGCGTATCCTGTCCGCCCTGATCGCCCTGCTGCTCGCGTTGCCGGCGGCGGCCCAGCCCGCCAACCGGCCGACCGCCGGCTATGTCCGGGTGAAGCTGGAGACGTCGGCCGGGCCGATCGTCATCGCGCTGGATGCGCGGCGCGCGCCCAGGACGACCGCCAATTTCCTCGCCTATGTCGATGACGGGCGGTTCGACGGCACGGTTTTCTATCGGTCCGCGCGCAAGAAGGTCGATCCGAAGTTCGGCTTCATCCAGGGCGGCACGCGGATGGACGCCCGCCGCCTGCTGCCACCCTTCCCGCTGGAACCGACCAGCAAGACAGGTATCAAGCACCTCGACGCCACCATTTCCATGGCGCGGCCGGCTTATGGCGGGTCGGCCGGCGGCAATTTCTTCATCACGGTGGGTGCTGCGCCCAACATGGACGCGGCCGGCAAGTACGAGGGCTATCCCGCCTTCGGCCGCGTCGTCGCGGGTATGGACGTAGTGAAACGTATCCTGGCCATGCCGACCGGCGGCGGATCGGGGCCGATGCGGGGGCAGATGCTGTTCAAGGAAGTCGCGATCGTCCGCGCCGTGCGGCTGGACGGCAAGGCGAAGCCGACCGGCCTCGTCAAGCCGTGGCTGATCGGCGCGCCGCAGCGCTGATTCAATTGCGCGGCGCCTGCCGTCGGTAACTCAGCGCCTCGGCAACATGGATGCGGCCGATCGTTTCCGCTGCCGCGAGATCGGCCATCGTCCTGGCGACGCGCAGGATTTTTGCGCATGTGGGCAACGGCGGAGATTGGGTGGGAAGCCGACCGGGAAGTTGGATATGGTCCCGTCAAAAGCTGACCATGCTGTTAGTCGCATCGAGACAGGGGGAACGCGCCCTTACCAGCGGCGACCTCGCGAACGTGCCATCTATTCGAGAGGCTCGATACGGCGCTGTTGGCGAAGGATTTTGACGCTTCAAGATCAGCGCCGTTGAAGCCGATAACAATTTGGTCTGTGGGCATTCCAAGATTCCCTGCCCCAAAACTAAATTCGCTCCCACGCTGCGCTCCGATATTCACAGCGCGCTGATTTACTGGCACGTTTTCATTATCGCGGCTGAGAGACTGTAACTCGGCGTGTGTGTCACTGCTTCGATCGTAAAACTGCATTCCATGCTTGTCCGCTATCGCGCGCATAAATTTTACGAACGCAGGAATTTCATTTGCGCCATTGAGACAGAATTGGACCATTCGGAACGGATGCTTCCCCTTGGCGCATCCGGGAAGCCCTGTAGAAATTACGGCCAAAGCCATGACACTGGCGACACGTATGTATCTCATATGGACCAGCCTCATGTCTGCTCTGAGATCCAATAGATAAGAACGTGTTCGTCCACAAATGGGGCGAAAGCGGCCATCAGTTCGTTGGTGGCCGCCGTCGATAGCTCAGCGCTTCCGCCACATGAATCCGTGTGATCTGCTCGGAGCCGGCTAGATCCGCGATCGACCGGCTGACCCGCAGGATGCGGGTGTAGCCGCGCGCAGACAGGCGCATCGCCTCCGCGGCCTGGGCGAGCAAGGTGCGGCCGGCGTCGTCGGGGGTGGCATGCGCCTCCAGGACCGCGCCATCGGCTTCTGCATTGGTCCTTGCGTCGGTACCGGCGTAGCGTGCCGCCTGCACGCCCCGCGCCGCCGCGACCCGGGCCGCGACCTCGGCCGACCCTTCCGCCGGCGGCGGCAGGACCAGATCGGCCGCGCTGACCGCCGCGACCTCGACATGCAGGTCGATGCGGTCGAGCAGCGGACCCGAAACCTTCGCCTGATAGTCCGCCGCGCATTTCGGCGCACGCGAACAGGCCAGCGCCGGATCGCCGAGATGCCCGCAGCGGCACGGGTTCATCGCAGCGATGAGCTGGACATTGGCCGGAAAGCTGACGTGCGCGTTGGCGCGGGCGACATCGACCTGCCCGGTTTCCAGCGGCTGGCGCAGCGAATCGAGTACCGCGCGCTGAAACTCGGGCAGTTCGTCGAGGAACAGCACGCCGAGATGCGCCAGGCTGACCTCGCCCGGCTTCACCCGCAGCCCGCCGCCGGTCAGCGCCGCCATCGACGCCGAATGGTGCGGGCTGCGGAACGGCCGCGTCCGGGTCAGTCGGCCGCCGGCCAGCGTCCCGGCGACCGACTGGACCATCGACACCTCGAGCGCCTCGGCGGCGTCGAGCGGCGGCAATATGCCCGGCAGGCACGCCGCCATCAGCGACTTGCCGGCTCCCGGCGGGCCGACCATCAGCAGGTTGTGGCCCCCGGCCGCCGCGATCTCCAGCGCGCGCTTCGCCGTCTCCTGCCCCTTCACCTGGCGCAGGTCGGGGCCGTAACCGGGCTCGTCGGCCTCGCCTGGCTGCGGAGAGGCCAGCAGTTGCTGGCCCTTGAAATGGTTGAGCAGCGAAATCAGGTCCGGCGCCGCCAGCACCTCTACCGACCCGGCCCAGGCGGCCTCCGGGCCTTGCGCGACGGGGCAGACCAGCCCCTTCCCCTCCGCCGACGCATGGAGCGCCGCAAGCAGCACGCCGGCCGAGGGCTGCACGCGCCCGTCCAGGCCGAGTTCGCCGACCACGACATAATCCGCCAGCGTTTCCGCATCGACCACGCCCATAGCCGCCAGCAGCGCCAGAGCGATCGGCAGGTCGAAATGCGATCCTTCCTTGGGCAGGTCGGCCGGCGACAGGTTGATGGTGATGCGCTTGGGCGGCAGCGACAGGCCCATCGCGGCGATCGCGCCGCGCACCCGCTCGCGGCTTTCCGCCACCGCCTTGTCCGGCAGGCCGACGACGACGAAGGCGGGCAGCCCGGCCACCAGGGTGCACTGCACCTCGACGCCGCGCGCCTCCAGCCCCAGATAGGCGACGGTCGATACGATCGCGACCAAACGCGCCTCCCCTTTCCCCGTTTGTTCCTGCATAGCCGATTGAGTGCGGAGGGGAAGTGTCTTGCGCAGACAGTACGGCCGTCCCACATCGCGTCGATGAACGGCCGTCATCCCGCTCTGCGCACCGGCTTTCTGGCGATCGGCGCGCTGCTGATCATCGTGACCCCCCTCGTCGCGCTGCTGCCGGGACCGAGCGGCATCTTCACCTTTGCCGGGGGGATGGCGCTGGTGCTGCGCAATTCGTCATGGGCGCGCCGCCAGTTCGCGCGCGGCAAGCGGCGGTTTCCGAAAACCGGGCATCTGGCCGATCGCGCCCTGCGCCGCCCCTCGGCACGGCGGCGGCGCGATCGTGCAGCCCCGCGTTGACGGACGGCGGGGCTTCGCCTATGGGAACCGCCGACGTGGCCGTCTGCCTGGCTTCAGGTGCGACGGCCTTTTCACTTTTGAATACACGGGAATGAACGATGAAGCGGACCTTTCAGCCGAGCAACCTGGTGCGCGCACGCCGTCACGGCTTTCGCTCGCGCATGGCGACGGTGGGCGGCCGCAACGTGATTCGCGCCCGCCGCGCGCGCGGCCGCAAGAAGCTGTCGGCCTGACCGGCACGCGGCCGGGGCGCATCACGCGCCGCGCCGATTACCTGAAGGCGAATGCAGGACGCCGGGCAGCGATGCCCGGCTTTCTGCTGTTGGTGCTTGCCCGCGAAGACGGCGATCCGGCGATGCGGATCGGCATCACCGTGTCGAAGAAGGTCGATGTGCGCGCCGTGGTGCGCAACCGCATGAAGCGCCGCTTCCGCGAGCTCGCCCGGGCGATCCTGCCCGAACACGGCATCGCCGGCGCCGATCACGTGCTGATCGGCCGCGCGAGCGGGATCGAGCGCGACTGGGCGCATTTGCAGGCGGACCTGGTGAAGGCGTTGGGGCGGGTCGCGCGGTGATTGCCCGCCTGATGATCCTCGTCGCCCGCGGGTGGCAATTGGGGCCGTCGCTGGTGCTGCCGGCATCATGCCGGTTCAGCCCGTCGTGTTCGGCCTATGCAATCGAGGCGGTAAGCCGCTATGGCGCGGCAAAAGGGGGCTGGCTGGCGGCCAGGCGCATCGCGCGCTGCCATCCCTGGGGTGGCCACGGCCATGATCCGGTGCCCTAGAATAAGGTTCGGGGATAGACTTTGACCAGCGACAACAAGAACTTCGTCCTGTTCGCGGTGATCGCGGCGCTGATCCTGTTCGGCTGGCCGTATCTCGCCAATACCTTCTTCCCCACCGCGAACCCGCCGGTGACGAAGATCGAGGGCGGCAAGACCCAGCCCCTGCCCAATCCGAAGGCCGATCCGACCGCCGATTCGCCCGCCGCGATCCGCGACCGCGCCGTCGTGCTGGCGGAAAGCCCGCGCGTGCGCATCGAAACGCCGACGCTGAAAGGCTCGATCAACCTGAAAGGCGCGCGGATCGACGACCTGATCCTGACCCGCTACGCCGAGACGATCGCCCAGGATTCGCCGCCGATCCGCCTGCTGTCGCCGGCCGGCACCACCGACGCTTATTTCGCCGGGTTCGGCTGGCGCGGGGTGGACGGTTTCGCCCCGCCCGCCGCCGATGCCGTCTGGCAGGCGTCGGGCGAGGTGCTGGCGCCGAGCAGTCCGGTCACGCTGACCGCCGCCAACACGACCGGCCAGCGCTTCGCGATCGAGCTGTCGGTCGACGAAAATTACATGTTCACCGTCCGCCAGACGGCCGCCAACGGCGGTGGCGCGCCGGTCTCGGTCGCGCCCTACAGCTTCGTCAATCGCACCGGCGTGTCAAAGGACCCGGATGCCTGGACGATGCATACGGGGCCCATGTCCGCCCACAACGGCGTCGCCGACTATGACGTCAACTTCAAGGATATCGACAAGGCGCCGGCGACCTTCACCTCGAAGGGCGGCTGGTACGGCTTCACCGATAAATACTGGCTGACCGCGACGATCCCCGATCAGGGCGCCGACGTGACCGCGCAGTTCCGTTCTGGGACGAACCAGAGCTACCAGGCCGACTACACCGTCACCGCCAAGCCGTTGGCGCCAGGCAGCGCAATCACCACCACCGCGCGCTTCTTTGCTGGCGCGAAGGAAGTGAACCTGCTCGACAATTACGAGGACCGCTACGGCATCACGCATTTCGGCAAGGCGATCGACTGGGGCTGGTTCGAGGCGATCGAGAAGCCGATCTTCAAGTATCTCGACTGGCTGTTTCGCATGGTCGGCAACTTCGGCCTGGCGATCATCCTGCTGACCTTCACCGTCCGCCTGCTGATGTTCCCGATCGCGCAAAAGCAGTTCGCGTCCTTCGCCCAGATGCGCGCGATCCAGCCCAAGCTGAAGGTGCTGCAGGAACGCTACAAGGACGACAAGCCCAAGCTCCAGCAGGAGATGATGGCGCTGTACAAGACGGAGAAGGTCAATCCGCTGGCCGGCTGCCTTCCCACGCTGCTGCAGATCCCGATCTTCTACGCGCTGTACAAGGTGCTGATGCTGACGATCGAGATGCGGCACCAGCCGTTCGTGCTGTGGATCAAGGATCTGTCGGCACCCGATCCGATGACGCCGATCAACCTGTTCGGCCTGCTGCCCTTCACCCCCCCCGCATTCATCGCGATCGGCGTGATCCCGATCCTGCTGGGCGTTTCGATGTGGGCGCAGTTCCGCCTCAACCCGCAGCCGATGGACGAAATCCAGAAGCAGGTGTTCGCGTTCATGCCGTGGGTGCTGATGTTCGTTATGGCGCCGTTCGCCGTGGGCCTGCAGGTGTACTGGATCACGTCGAACCTGCTGACGATCGCGCAGCAGCAGTGGCTGTATTCGCGGCATCCGGCGCTGAAGACGCCGCCACCCAAATGAGCGAGGATGGCGAACCCGCGTTCGATCCCGAAATGGTCGAGGCCGCGCGCAAGACCTTCGCGGGTCCGATCGCGTTCCTGAAATCGGCCCCCGCGTTGCAGCACCTGCCGCCGATGGACGTGGCGGAAGTGGCGTTCGCGGGCCGATCGAACGTCGGCAAGTCGTCGCTCATCAACGCGCTTACCAACCGGGGCGCCCTCGCCCGCACGTCGAACACGCCGGGGCGCACGCAGGAACTGAACTTCTTCGACGTGGGCGAACCGCTGAAATTCCGGCTGGTCGACATGCCCGGCTACGGCTTTGCCGAGGCGCCGAAGGATCTGGTCAAGCGCTGGCGGTTCCTGGTCAACGACTATTTGCGCGGGCGTACCGCGCTGAAGCGCGCGATGGTGCTGATCGACAGCCGCCACGGCATCAAGCCGGTCGATCGCGAGATCATGGACATGCTCGACGCCGCTGCGGTCAGCTACCGCGTGGTGCTGACCAAGGCGGACAAGATCAAGGCGACCGCGCTGACCGACGTCACCGCGAAGACCGCCGAGGAAGTTCGCAAGCGCCCCGCCGCCCACCCGGACATCATCGCCACGTCGAGTGAAAAGGGCCTGGGCCTGCCCGACCTGCGCGCCGCGGTGATCGAGGCGATCGGCTAGCCAAGGTCGGGCGGTGGGCATAGGCTGCGCACCATGCTCCGCATGCTTGTCGTCGCCCTTACCCTTGCCGTGTCTGCCGCGGCAGCCTGCGCTCCGCAGACGACGCCAGGCTATGACCCAGATCGCCTGTCCGAAGGCAGGATGGAAGCGCTGGTGGCGGGTCCCATCGAACATGTCCGGGCAGGCGACCTCGATCGGGGCATCGCCGAACTCGAGCAGTTGCGCTCAGCGGTGAAGGGCGCGGACGCCGCCGCCGCCCTGTTGCGCGCAGACATCGATGAATCGTTCGGCGTGCTTGTCGATACCGAAGGGCAAACGGAAGGGCCTGCCGCCCTGCGCGCCGCGGCAGTGCCTTTCCTGAAACGCGCGGTAGGCGAATATCGCGGCGCGTTCGGACCGGCCCATCCGGAAGTGGCGCTTGCGCTGCAATCCTGGGCCGACGTGCTGCGCGCGGTCGATCCGATAGCCAACCTCGAAAACATGCGTTCTGCCTATTGCGACGCGTTCCGCATCCGCCTGGCCGCGCTGGGCCCCGACAGCGCCGAAACCGGCAGCGCGCTGGCCGAAGTCATGCGGCTCGCGCCGCCTGGCACAGTGGACGCGGCGGCGCTGCGCAGCCTCGATCGTTCGCGCCCCCTGAAATCCGGCAGCCCGCCGCTCCCGCCGGCATTGACCCGCGATGTGCTGGCGATGCTCGAATGGCTGCGTGGCCGCGTATCCGCCGACAGACAAAGCCGCGATGAAATCTACCGAACGCTCGCCGGCAACCCCAGATTTGCGGCGCTGTGCCCGGCCACGCCCGCCGACCGTTGATCCCGCGCCCGCGCCGGCGCTGGAGGGCTGCGCTTATCGGGCTGGGCATCGTCTATGCGGGGATCGTCGGCGGGCTGATCGCCGGATACGACGTCCGCACGATCATCGACGACTACCGCACGACCGCGTGGACGGGCGCCGCCCCGGCCGAACGCCCCACCACCGACGACCTGTGGGATGCCCAGCAACGCCCGCCTGCCCGCTGACGCGACGTTGCCCAGCCGCGCCGCCGCCGCTATCCCGGCCGGATGCTCAAGCTCATCATCGGCAACAAGGCCTATTCGTCGTGGTCACTGCGCGGCTGGCTCGCGTGCAAGCAATCGGGCCTGCCGTTCGAGGAAATGGTGGTTCCGCTCTACGACCAGGATTGGGAGAAACGGCGCGAGGGCGACGAATTCGCGCCTTCGTCCGGCAAGGTGCCGATCCTGTGGGACGGCGACTGCGTGGTGTGGGATTCGCTCGCGATCGTCGAATATCTGAACGAGGCGTCGGGCGGCGACAAATTCTGGCCCGCCGATCCCGTCGCCCGCGCGATGGCTCGATCGATGGCGGCGGAAATGCACTCGGGCTTCGCCGCGCTGCGCCGCAAGCACAGCATGAACATCCGCCAGGTCTATCCGCCCAAGGCGCCCGACGACGACGTGATCGCCGACCTCAACCGCATCATGGAACTGTGGGCGCAGGCGCGCGCGCGCTTCGGCGGCGAGGGCGATTTCCTGTTCGGCGAATTCGGCGCGGCCGACATCATGTTCGCGCCGGTGGTCACGCGGATCGTCACCTACAACCTGCCCGTCGCCCGCTTCGCCCCCGCCTATATGATGGCCGTGCTGCAGCACCCGTTCCTGCAGGACTGGATCGCCGCCGCCAACGAGGAGGAGTGGGTGATCGAGCAGTTCGAGCAGGCGGCTGAGTAGGCGCCAGCAGCGTCCGCTTCGCGCTCCGGCAAAGGCCGGAGCGTCTGATATGGCAGCCTGACGATTGCCAACGCTCCGGCCTTCGCCGGAGCACCGAGATGTGTGGGGCGAGCTTCAGAACCCGCTCCCGTCCTTTCGCCGGAATCCCTGCCCGGCGAACAGGTGCATGTCGATGTCGGGATAGTGGCAGTCGGTATCGCTCGGCCGTCCGACCGCGACGAACATGCACGGCGCGTCCCCTCGGTTCTGAAGCACATGGCCGTTGCCGTCATTCTTCGGGAACGTCGCGCAATCGCCCGCGCGCATCACCGTCTCGCCGCCGTCGTCGACCAGCACCGCTTCGCCCGACAGCATCACGACGAATTCGTCCTCTCCCTCATGCCAGTGGCGCTGCGACGACCATGCGCCGGGTTCGAGCGTCACATGGCTGACGCCGAAGTCCGCGAGGCCGCCGGCCGGCGCGAGGCGGCGGTACCAGCGTCCCTGCACGACACCGGCATGTTCGGGCGGATAGCCGGTGGCGTTGGTCTGCGGGATTGCGTCGAGGTCGAGCTTGGGCAATGGCCCCTCCCATGTCCGAAGGCCCAGATGTTGTAGCGCTGGCGAAGGCGCTGATCGACTGCGAAAGCGTGACGCCGGCGCGCGGGCGCGTGTTCGACGTGCTCGAGGAGGCACTGGTGCCGCTGGGCTTCGCGGTAGACCGCTTCGTCGCGGGGGAGGCGCCCGACGGTCCGGTCGAGAATCTGCTCGCCATCCGTCCGGGCGACGGACCGCACATCGCCTTCGCCGGCCATGTCGATGTCGTCCCCCCGGGGCTGGGCTGGGCGAGCGACCCGTTCGGCGCGGAGGAGCGCGGCGGGCTGCTCCACGGGCGCGGCGCGGTGGACATGAAGGGCGCGGTCGCCGCCTTCGTCGCCGCCTGCCCGGACGCGCACGACGCCGGCACGATCAGCCTCATCATCACCGGTGACGAGGAAGGGCCGGCGACGTTCGGCACCCGCGCGCTGATCGATCGCATGTTGGACCGCGGCATACGGCCGGACCTGTGCCTGGTCGGCGAGCCGACGTCCGCCCACCGACTGGGCGACACGATCAAGATCGGCCGGCGCGGATCGGTCAACATCTGGATCGAAGTGTTCGGGCGGCAGGGGCACGTCGCCTATCCCCATCTGGCCGACAACCCGATTCCCCGCCTGGTCGCCGCGCTGGCGGAAATCGACGCGCTGGTGCTCGACGATGGGACCGACTGGTTCCAGCCGTCGAACATCGAGGTGACCGATCTGGAGGTCGGCAATGTGGCGACCAACGTCATCCCCGCATCCGCCCGCGCCAGGCTGAGCATCCGGTTCAACGACCTGCACATTGGCGACGCGCTGGCGGAGCGAATCCGCGAGATCGTTCTGCGCCACGCGCCGGGCTCCGAAGTTCGCGCCATCGTCTCCGGTGAGGCGTTTCTGACCGCGCCGGGCGCGCTGTCCGATCTGGTCGCGGGTGCGATCCGCGACACGCTGGGCATCGAACCCGAGCTATCGACCACCGGCGGCACCAGCGACGCGCGGTTTCTGTCGCGGATTTGCCCCACGGTCGAATTCGGGCTGCTCAACGCGACGATGCACAAGCTCGATGAGGCGGTGGCGATCGACGACCTTCGCGATCTCGTGATGGTGTACCGCACTTTCCTGGATCGGGCACTGGCCCGCCAGTAGGGTCAGGCCGTCAGGCGCGGCCGGTCTGCCCGTGCCCACGCAAGGAACGCATCCTCCGCCATCGGCGCGGCGATCGCATAGCCCTGCACCACGTCGCAGCCGACCACGCGCAGCACCTCGGCCTGTGCGTCGCTTTCGATACCCTCGGCCACCGCTTCGAAGCCGAGACCATGGACCAGCCCGACCACCGCCTGGACGATCGTCCGCGCCTCGCGGCTCTCCGCCACGCCCGCGATCAGGCTGCGGTCAAGCTTGACGCGGTCGATCGGCAGGTCGCGCAGTCGCGACAGGTTCGAATAGCCGGTGCCGAAATCGTCGATCGCGATCGTCGCGCCGTCGGTGCGCAGCGCCGCGATCGCATCGATCACATCGTCGGAACAATGCATCGCCAGCGTCTCGGTTATCTCCAGCTCCAGCAGGCGCGCCGGAGCGCCGGCGGCCACCATCGCCTCGCGCAGTCGGCGAAAGAACATCGCGTGGTCCAGCTGACGCGGACTGATATTGATCGCCAGCCGCTGCTCGACGCCCATCGCGCCCCAGCGCTGGATGGTCGCGGCAATCGTGGCGATCACCCACTCGCCGATCTCGACGATCAGGCCGGTCTCCTCGGCACGGGCGATGAAGCTGCCCGGCAGACGCAATTCACCCGACGGGTGACGCCACCGCAGCAGCGCCTCGGCCGCCACGATCCGCCTGTCGCTCAGCGCGACCTGCGGCTGGAAGACCAGGGCGAACTCGCTGCGGTCGAGCGCGTCGCGCAGGTCGGCCTCAAGCTGGGCGCGCTCGGCGATCTCCGCGGCCAGCGCATCGGTGAAATGCTCGGCGCGGCCCCGACCCGACCCCTTGGCATGATACATGGCGGCGTCGGCTGAACGCATCAGGTCGGTCAGGGTCGTGCCGTGTTCCGGCCGCAGCGCGATGCCGACCGACGCGCCGATCGCGATTTCCTGATCGGCGAGGCCGAACGGCTCGCTGATCGCATAGAGGATGCCGCGGCCGATCCGCTCGGCATCGCCGGGCCGCTCGAGACGGGGGAAGAACATGGTGAACTCGTCGCCGGCAAGCCGACCGATCATTGGCGGATTCGCCCCCCCGGCCGGCGCGAATCGCTCGCCCACCGCGCGCAGCCGGTTGGCGACCATCGCCAGCAACTGATCGCCGGTGGCATGGCCCATCGTGTCGTTGACGGTCTTGAAGCGGTCGAGATCGATGAACAGCATCGCCGCCATCTGGTCCGTCGGCATGATCGACAGCGTGCGTTCGGCGGACCGACGGAAGTTGGTGCGATTGGCCAGGCCGGTGACCGGATCGAACATCGCCAGCCGCTGGACGTTCTCCAGATGCGTATGGAGCTGGCGGAACAGCCCCTCCATCGCGCCCGCGAGCGGCGGTACGCAGGCGCCTACCTCGGGCGGAATCGGACTTTCGAGATCGCCGTTGGCCGCCTTCGCGAGCCGGGCGATGGCAGCGTCGATCGCGCCTGCGGTGGTCGCGATACTGCGTTCGGCATAGGCCCAGCACATCGCCGCACAGATGATCGCGGGGATCAGCGCGCGGCCGGCCGACGATGCATCGATGCGTCCGCCCGTCGTCGCCACCAGCGCGAGGATGAAGACCATCGCACCGGCGCACATCGCAAAGGCGATCGCACGGCTCTTGAGCGAGAAGCCTTCCATCGTGGTCCGCGTCATTCCCCCGAGAGCGGGCCGGAAAGGGCCAACTCCAATCGCCGGGTTGTGACGGATGAAGGTTAAGAAACTTGCCGCGCGCGGCGAAGAATGATGTAGAGCGCGCCCGTTCCACCGTGGCGCGGATGCGCCCCGCGCACCGCCGCGATACGATCGCCATGACGCGATGCCGCCAGCCAGTCGCCTACCGCGGCACGGATCGCTCCACGCGCGTGCGGCCGCTGCGACGCGCTCGGCGGCGGCTTGCCGGTGACCAGCAGGATCAGGCGGTCGCCGGCCCCGATCGCATCAGCAAGTTGTTGATCCAGCAACAAATATGCCGAGTTTAGGCCATGGCCGTGAAGATCGACCGTGCGATCCGGCGAAACCAGCCCACGCGCCAGCTTCCGATCCCAGGACGCGTCGAGCGTGGCCCCCGGAACAGGCGCCTTTCGCTGGGGACTGGCGGTTGGTTGCGGCGCGGACAAACGGACCGTCGACACCGTTGTTCTGGATGCGATCGGCGCGGTTAGCGGCGGACTCAGCATGAATCGCTGACGATCCGGCAACGGGCGGACGGATGTCATCACCCGCCGCCACAGCGCCGCTTCATCAGGGCTGAGGCGTCGATCCGCCACCGGCCGCTCCCAGCCGCGCGAGCGTGCCACGCGGCAACAGCAGGAACGCGGTGCCACGCGCGGCCATGCCGCCCGCGGTCGCCCGCGCCGCGTCGCCCGCGCCCCAGAATGTGTCTACCCGATTGGCGCCCTTTATCGCGCCGCCGGTATCCTGCGCGATCCACAACCCGTTGGCATCCGCGCGGTCCATCGACAGGAACACCGGTGCCCCGAGCGGGATGAAGCGGGGATCGGCCGCGACGCTCGCCCCGCCGACGACGGGATAGCCCATCGCGCCGAGCGGCCCCGGCCCGGTCAGTTCGCGGAAGAACACGAAGCTCTTGTTCTCGCGCATCAAGGCCTTGCCCTCGGCCGGGTTGGCGCGGATCCACCCCATCAGGCCCTGCATCGACGCCTGGCCTGGCGTCAGCAGCCCGCGCTGGCGCATCAGGCTGCCGATGCCGGTATATTCGCGGCCGTTCTGGTTGTCGTAGCCGATCCGCATCACCGATCCGTCGGGCAGCCTCAGCCGGCCCGAGCCCTGGATTTGCAGGAAGAAAAACTCGACCGGATCGGCCGCATAGGCGAGTTCCAGCCCGCGACCGGCCAGCGCGCCTTCCTCAATCTGGGTGCGATCGAAATAGGGCACGAACGCCGCGCCGTCGACACGCCCACGGATACGCTTGCCCTTCAACTCGTCGTTGAACAGGCTCAGGTCGACCTCGACCAGATCCTTCGGCCGGGCGTAGACCGGAGTCTGATATACCCCGCCCCGACCGCGCGATCCGGCGATCTCGGGTTCATAATATCCGGTCGCGAAGGCCTTGCCGTCGGCGATCTGCACGACTTCGAAATGGCGCGCGAAGAACGCGGCGGCATCGCGATCCGCCGTCGCGCCAACCGCGCCGCACGCCCGCTGCCAGTCCGCACCGCGCGTCAAGCCCGACACGTCGTTGCGCCGCACCAGGCCAGGGCACGACGTGCGGAATGCGCCGAGCGCGGCGGCGTAACCGGCCGGCGCGATTGGCAGCGTCGAGATCCCAGGCCCCGCGACCACGCCAGCCGCCGCTGCGGAGGTGACGGTAGCGGCCGCTGGACTACCGGGCAGCGGGGCGATCGGCACGGAGGCGGTCGGCTGGCGCGCCGGCGGATTGGCGGTGACGGGCGGGCCGGCCGGGCCGGCCGGCGGGCGGCTGGAAACCGGCGCCGGCCCCGCGCCCTGCGGCACGATCGCGTTCGAGCATGCGGCGAGCAGCCCCGCTCCCGTCAAAGCCAGTATCGACCGTCGCATGTCCCGCCCCTTTTTCGCAGTTCGACCCGGAACATAGAGGGTCGCGTACCGTCCGTGAATCCCTACTCGACGGTCACCGACTTCGCCAAGTTGCGCGGCTGGTCGACGTCCGTCCCCTTGGCGACGGCGACATGATAGGCGAGCAGTTGGACCGGCACGGCATAGACCAGCGGCGCGATCAGCGGGTGGACCTGCGGCATCTCGATCGTCGCGATCGTGTTCTCGCCCGCCTGCGCGATCCCCGCCGCGTCGGAGATCAGCACCACCTGCGCGCCGCGCGCCTGCGCCTCCTGCATGTTGCTGACGGTCTTGTCGAACAGCGGCCCGGACGGCGCGAGGACAATCAACGGAACCGAATCGTCGATCAGCGCGATCGGCCCGTGCTTCATCTCGCCCGAAGCATAGCCTTCGGCATGGATGTAGCTGATTTCCTTGAGCTTCAGCGCGCCCTCGAGCGCCAGCGGATAATCGGGACCCCGCCCCAGGTACAGCACATCGCGCGCGCCGGCGATCGTTCCCGCCATCGCACGAATATCGTCGTCATGGCCCAGCGCGGCGTTGATCGCGGCGGGACTCTCGGTCAGGTGGGCGACGATCTCCGCCTCTTCCTCGCGCGAGAGCTTGCCCTTGGCGCGGGCGAGGTTGACGCTCAGCGCCGCCATCACGGCGAGCTGGCAGGTGAAAGCCTTGGTTGATGCGACCCCGATCTCCGGCCCCGCATGGGTGGACAGCAGCAGGTCGACTTCACGGGCCATGCTGCTGGTCGGCACATTGATGATGCCCGCGGTCGTCACGCCGTTCGCCTTCATGTGGCGCAGCGCGGCCAGCGTATCGGCGGTCTCGCCCGACTGGCTGACGACAACCCCCAGCGTATTCGGCGGCAACACGGGATCGCGGTAGCGATATTCCGACGCGACATCGACCTCGACCGGCAGGCGGGCAAACCGCTCGATCCAGTATTTGCCGATCATGCCGACATAGCTGGCGGTGCCGCAGGCGATGATGACGACCCGCTCGATCGTGCCGAGGTCGAAATCCATCTGCGGCATCGCCACCATCTGTTCGACAGGACGGATGTAGCTTTGCAAGGTCTGCGCGACGACGACCGGCTGTTCGTAGATTTCCTTGAGCATGAAATGGGCGTGGTTGCCCTTCTCGATCGCGGCCGGCGACACGCCCGACGCGACGATCTCGCGCTTCACCGGATTATTGTCGCGATCGAAGATTTCGATCGAACTGCGCGTCAGTACGGCCCAGTCGCCTTCGTCGAGGTACGCGATCCGCTGGGTCAGGCCCGCGAGCGCATGGGCGTCGGAGCCGAGATAATTTTCGCCGTCGCCATATCCCACCGTCAGCGGCGCGCCGAGCCGCGCGGCGATCAGCAGGTCGGGCTTGCCCGCGAACATCGCCGCAAGAGCAAAGGCGCCGTGCAGGCGCGGCAGCACGGCGGCCACGGCATCACGCGGGGAAGCGCCCCGTTCTACCTCGCGGCTGACCAGATGCGCGACCACCTCCGTATCGGTTTGCGACAGAAACTCGCGCCCTTCGGCCAGCAGTTCGTCGCGCAGCGGCTTGAAATTCTCGATGATGCCGTTGTGGACGATCGTCACGTCACCGACGATGTGCGGATGGGCATTGTCTTCTGTCGGCGCGCCGTGCGTCGCCCAGCGGGTGTGGGCGATGCCGATCGTACCGGGCAGCGGATCGGCGGCGAGCCGCGTGCCGAGGTTCGAAAGCTTGCCCTCCGCGCGCCGCCGCTCGATCCGGCCGTCGACCAGCGTCGCGATGCCGGCCGAATCATAGCCGCGATATTCGAGCCGCCTCAGCCCTTCAAACAACCGATCGGCGACCGGTTCGGTGCCGAGGATACCAACGATTCCACACATGGCGTCTTGCTACCCCTGCCCGCTCAATGCGGGAATTTGCTGTCGACGAACGACCGAGTGAACTGGACAGGATCGGGCTCGTGCCCTTGCGCCGCGACGAACTTGACCCGGCCCTTTTCCCATATTTCGCGGATCGCCGCCGCCAGACCATCGGGAAAGCGCATCTGCGCGGCGACGATCTGCCGCCAACCGCCGGCCGCCCCCGTCACCTGCCGCATCTCGGGTTCGAGCGCGACCAGCGCCTGCTCCTCGTCCGCCTGCAGCCGACCTATCGCGTCCAGGACGAAACCATCGACCAGCCTCAATAGCGGCTTGCCGTCATACCGCGCACTCATTTCGCTGCCTTTCGTGCCGACATGATCTGCCGGAATTTCGCCGCCCAGCCGGGCTTCTCGCGCTGTTCGGCGCGGACCAGCGCCAGCGCGTCGGCCGCCACATCCCGTGTCACCGTCGATCCCGCGCCGACAATCGCACCCGCCCCGATCGCGACCGGAGCGACCAGCGCGGAGTTGGAGCCGATGAATGCCCGTTCGCCGATCGTCGTGCGATATTTGAGGAACCCGTCGTAATTACAGGTGATGGTGCCCGCGCCGATGTTGGCGCCCGCCCCCACATCCGCGTCGCCGATATAGCTCAGGTGGCTCGCCTTGGCGCCCCTGCCCAGCGCCGCGTTCTTCACTTCTACGAAATTGCCGACCTTGGATTTCTCCCCCAGCACCGCGCCGGGCCGCAGCCGGGCATAGGGGCCGACCTCGGCACCGGCGCCGACCGTCGCGCCTTCCAGGTGGCTGAACGCGCGGATCGTCGCGCCGTCCGCCACGTTGACGCCGGGACCGAAGACGACGTTGGGCTCGATCGTCACATCGCGGCCGATCACCGTATCATGCGCGAACCACACGGTATCGGGCGCGATCAGGGTCGCGCCGTCAGCCATTGCCCGGCCTCGTCGAACCGCTTGCCACTGTCCCTCCAGCGCGGCCTGTTCGCCCCGGCTGTTGACGCCCGTCACCTCGGCGGCGGCGGTTTCGATCACCGCCGAATGCCGGCCGTCCTCGCCGGCCAGCATGACGATATCGGGCAGATAATATTCGCCGGCCGCATTGGCGTTGCCCACGCGGGCGAGCAGCGCGAACAGATCCTCGCCGCGCACCGCCATCAGGCCCGAATTGCACAGCGTCTCCGCACGTTCCTCCGTCGAGGCGTCCTTATACTCGACCATCCGCGCGATACGCCCGTCCGCGTCCGCGATCACACGGCCGTAAGCGCCGGGATCGGCCGGGCGGAACCCCAGCACCACCGCCGCCGGCAGGTCTGCGCCATGCAGCCGCTCGATCATCGCGCGCATCGTTTCCGCGCGCACCAGCGGCACATCGCCATACAGGATCAGCACGTCGCCCGCGAAACCGCCCAGCGCAGCTTCGGCCTGCGCGACCGCGTGGCCAGTGCCCAGCTGCTCGCGCTGCTCGACGATCCCGGCGCCGAGCGGCACGACTGTCGCTTCGACCTGTTCGCGGCGCGCACCGACGACGACGATCGTCCGCGCGGGCGCCAACTCGGCAACGCTCGCCAGCAGATGGACGAGCATCGGCCGCCCGGCGATCGGGTGGAGCACCTTGTGCAGGTCGGATTTCATCCGCGTGCCCTGGCCCGCAGCCAGGACGATCGCGGCGAGGGGGCGCGGCGTGGTCACCGATGTGCCCTGCCACGAACACCTTGCCATTTCCATAGCGCGGCGTGCAGGCGTCGATGCCATGACAGGCTTTCCCTTCGAAATCGTCGGATTCGACCTCGACGGCACTCTGGTCGATACCTCGGGCGATCTGACCGCAGCGGTCAACCACGCACTGGCGATCGCGGGCCGCGCGCCGCTCACGCCCGAACAGGTGACACCGATGATCGGCGGCGGCGCGAAACACATGCTGCGCCAGACGCTCGACATCACCGGCGGCTGCGACGACGCGAGATTCCGCACGCTCTACCACACACTGCTGGATCATTATGGCGGCAACCTCTCGGTGCACAGCAACCCCTTCCCCGGCGCGGTGCCGGCGCTCGACGCGCTGGCGGGCATGGGCGTGCGGCTGGCGGTTGTGACCAACAAGTTCGAGGCGTTCGCGCGCACGCTGCTGACCGACCTGAACCTGATCGATCGCTTCGCCTGCGTGATCGGCGGCGATACGCTGGGCAAGGGCAACGCCAAGCCGTCGCCCGCGCCGATCCACGAGATGATCGCGCGCTGCGGCGGCGGGCGGGCCGCGTTCGTCGGCGATTCGATCTATGATATCGGCGCCGCGCATGCGGCGGGCATCCCGGCGATCGCGGTGTCGTTCGGCTTCCTGCTCGGCCCGGTCGACGATCTGGGCGCCGACGCGGTGATCGACGCCTATGACGATCTCATCCCGGCGCTGGCGCGCCTTTCCGCCACTTCGTCCACAGGTGCTGCGCCAACATGAGCGGCGGCATCCGCAGCCAGTGCGAGCGGACGTAGAAGCCCAGCCGCGTCACCGGCCGCGTCGCCCTGCCCCATCCGTCGCGGGCCAGCAGTCGGCGGAGGTAGAAGCGGTCAGATAATCGCGGTGAAAGATCAACGCGGATTGGGATCCGATATCCCACCGCCCCCGTGGCGAACAGCCGGTTGGAAAGTCGCATAGCGCGGCACACCGCGTCCCACAGGCCGTGCTCCCATGCGCGCTCGTAGACACGTAGGTAGAACTCGGGATCAGAACTCGAAAGCTCGGCGCAAAGGCAGTGGATGTCCCACAGGTTGCGCAGCCCCCCCGCCAGATCGCCGTCAGCGAACAGGTGCGCCGCCGAATGGCAGATCATGTCATCGCGCGACAACACGCGCAGGCCATTCTCAAGCGCCACGCTGTCGGCGATCATCGCCCCCGCATCGGGCGTGATCCGGGCGGTCAGCGGCAGGATGGTGTGGTGGACGTCGATCATCCGGTCGCGCTCGCGGTGGATCAGCGGCGGCAGTTCATGCATCCAGCGGCGATAATATTCGTCGTCATAGGGGTCGGGCTTCACCCATTCCCAGCCCGCGTCCAGCAGCGCGGCCTCCGCTTCCGCGATCCGATCGTGCGGCACCAGGATATCCAGGTCGCCGATCGACCGCCCCTGCCCCGCCGCCAGCCCCGCGGCGACATAGGCTGTGCCCTTCAGCAGCACGACCGGCAGCCCGAGCGGGGCGAGCGCGCGGCGCGCCATCTCCGCCTCCCACAGCGCCTGGGTACGGCCGTGATCGGTCGAGGCACGCGCCGCCGCCAGCAGCCGTTCCGCCGCGTCGGGCTTGGCGATGCCGGCGACACGCTCGGCCAGCGTACCGGCAAGCTGTTCGGCCCGCGCCATCGCGACCAGCGCGGTCCATCCGGCGCCGTCGAGCCCGGCGGTCGAGGACGGATCGCGCAATGCGGTAACGAGTGGCGCCGCGTCCTTCACAACGCCGCCCACAGCCGCTCGACCTGCGCGATCGCGCCGTCGGTATCAGGATAATCGATCGCGATGCCCGGCACGGTCGTCACCAGCCGCGTCAGTGCGTCGAATCCGGCCTCGCCCAGCGCGGTATAGTTCGTCGATGCCTGGGTCAGCCGCACGAACCCCTCGCCCGGCGGTACCGGACGGTCGGCGGCATCGAAACCGAAGCGGGGATAGAGGACCAGCGCGGGCGTCGCCGGGTCGGCCATCCGCGCGATCGCGGCGGCATCGGGCACCATATGACGCAGGTCGCCCTTGGGCGTATCCGCCATCAGCGGCCCGAACCGCGCCTCCGGCCGCGCCGCCCGCATCACCGCTACGCTTTCGTTCTTCAGGCTGACGAGGCGGGGAAAGGCATGGATCAGCCCGGTCGCCGGGTCGAGCAGCGCGAATTCGTCACCCATCAGCCGCCACCCGCGCGCGGAAAGCAGCGCCGCCAGCGTCGATTTCCCCGCACCGGAAATCCCCGTCATCACCAGCGCCCGCCCGTCGCGCTCGACGGCGGAGGCATGGAGCAACAGATAGCGCCGCTCGCCCAGCGCCAGTTGCAGGTTCATCGCCATCTCTGCGGCCAGCACGCCCCAGTCCAGCGGCATCGGCACCGCGTCGGGCAGCACGAAATCGCCGCCCAGCGTAATCGCCGGCCGCAACCAGCGCCGCCATGGTCGCGCGGCGAATAGCCGGACGCTATAATCGGCCACCCCGCCCACGGGCGCGGGATAATCGCGGTACAGGTCAGCGAGTGCTGCGATCGGTTGACGCCAGTCGCTGCCGACCCGGAACGACGCCGGCCCGATCTGAAGATGATGGACATGCCTCACGCCCGCCGCACCAGCCCGGCCGCCTCAAGCTCGGTCAGGCGCTCGCCCAGCGCGACCGGGTCCGCGTCGCCAAGCTCATATTCTCTGGCAAGATGATCCAGCAATGATCTGACAGTACGCGGTTCGTCCAATGCCGCCAGTAACTCCGGCACGGGCGAGGCGACGAGGTGGGTGATCCCCGATGCGCGGTGATAGATCGCCGTCAGGCTGTCGAGCGGAACGACGCGGATGGTGCGCGGATCGGCGGCCAGATACCGCACCTCGCCCCGCCCCTGTTGATCGTGACGACGCGCGTCCGGCGTCACCCCCGCGGCATCTGCAGCGAAGCGAAGCAGGTGAAGCCGCTCTGCCCGGACTGCAGCCGCCGGATATAGTTGGTGTACGCCTTGCTGCGTTCATAGTCGGTGCCGGGCAGGCGGCCACCGTTCAGCGCCTTCTTGACGTCCTCGCCCTTGAACGCCCCGCCGGCCGGCGGGAAAGCGCCAGGGGTTCCGGGATCGACCAGGCTGCCGTCGGGCGCGATGAACTTACCGGCGCGACCCGGATCGGGCACGGGAATCTCGCAATTCGACACCGAGCCCGCCGCCTGCGCGAGCGCGGGGCGTATGGATACGATCGCCGACGCGCTGACCGCGCCGAGCATCAGCGCGCGGCGGCGGGTCGCGGCGCCAGGGGCCTGGGGCGGGGTATCGGAATCGTCGCTCATCATGCCGTTCTGCACCATCCTGACTTTCACAATCGTAAAGGTCGCGCAAGCGTTGGTCTTGGCGGCGGTGTCCCGTAACGCTACCTCGACCCGGCATGCCACGCGTCCGCCCCCTCCCGATACTAGCTGCTCTGGCGCTCGTCGCCGGTGCGGCGCTGACCGTCGGCCTCATCACGAGCGATCCCGCGGCCGCGATTGTCGTGGCGGTGATCGGCGCAGCGGCCGTCCTGCTCGCGGCGAGTGCTCCGGCTCCCGCACCCTCCGCCGAAGACGGTCACTCGAGACGAGACGGTCCCGCGATCGACACGCTGCTCGACGCGGTGGGCGATCCGCTGATCCTGGTCGGCGGCACGCGGGTGCTCGCGGCCAATATCGCGGCGCGTCGCCTGCTCGGCGATCATGTGGTGGGGGAGGACGTGCGGCTGGCGATCCGCCATCCCGCCGCCGCCACGCGGCTGGTGGCGCCCGGCGACGGCACGGACGATCCGGTCGAACTCGCCGGGCTCGGCGGTCGCGACCAGACGTGGAGCCTGCGCGTCTCCGCCGCCGGGGAACGGCGCGTCATCCATCTGTCCGATCATAGCGCCGGCGCCGCGGCCGATCGGATCCGGGTCGATTTCGTCGCGAACGCCAGCCATGAGCTGCGCACCCCTCTCGCCGCGATCCTGGGCTTCGTGGAGACCCTGCGCGAGGGCGCCGGTGACGATCCCGTGACCCGCGACCGATTCCTGGCGGTGATCGATACCGAGGCCCGGCGGATGGAACGGCTGGTCGGCGACCTGATGAGCCTGAGCCGGATCGAGGCCGAGAAATTCCGCGCTCCGGAGGACGCGGTCGATCTGGTAGCCCTGGCGCGCGAGGTCTGCGTCGAATTGTCGGCGAGCGATGGCGCGCGCGGCGGCGAACTGACGCTCGAGGTGCCCGATAGCGCCGAGGTGCATGGCGACCGCGCCCAGCTCTCGCAGCTCCTCCACAATATCGCTGGCAACGCCCTGAAATATGGCCGGCCCGGAACACCGGTGACGATCGCCGTCGCCCGCGACGAGGACGGCGGCGTGCGCCTGTCGGTCGCCGACCAGGGCGACGGCATCCCGTCGGAGCACCTCCCAAGGCTGACCGAGCGCTTCTATCGCGTCGATCCCGGCCGCAGCCGGGCAATAGGCGGCACCGGCCTAGGGCTGGCGATCGTCAAGCATATTGTCGAGCGGCACCGCGGCCGCCTGACGATCGCCAGCGAGCCCGGCGTCGGCACCACCGTTGCGGTCGTGCTTCCGCCGGCCATGTCATCATCCCGTAACGAAAGCGCAACAGAGGGCTGATCGTCGTGACGCCGATTCGGTCGCGTCGCCGTTGCAGGGATACCGATGATCCGCCTTCTTCCCATCGCCGCCGCGGGCATCGCCCTGCTGGCGCTCGGCGCGTGCGGCGGCGGCACGACGCGCGACCAGATCAAGGTGGTCGGATCGTCGACCGTCTACCCCTTTACCACCGCCGTCGCCGAGAATTTCGTGAACAGTCGCGGCATGAAGCCACCGGTGATCGAATCGACCGGCACCGGCCCCGGCATGAAACTGTTCTGCGGCGGCATCGGCCCGCGCTTCCCCGACGTCGTCAACGCCAGCCGCCGGATGAAGACCAGCGAACTCGAAAGCTGCCGATCCAACGGCGTCGAAAAGGTGATGGAGGTGCAGATCGGCACCGATGGCATCGCCCTGGCCGAATCCAAGCGCGGCCAGGAATTCAAGCTGACCCGCCGCGACATCTACCTCGCGCTCGCCGCCAACCCGGGTGGTCAGCGCAACACCGCGAAGCTATGGCGCGACGTCAACCCGACGCTGCCGGCCATCCCGATCCAGGTCTATGGCCCGCCCTCGACCAGCGGCACGCGCGATGCCTTCGCCGAACTCGTCATGGTCCCCGCTTGCGAGAAATATGATCCCGACGCCAAGGCGCTGAAGGACAGCGACAAGGACGCCTACGACCTGCGCTGCACCAAGCTGCGCGACGACGGCGTCTATGTCGACAAGGGCGAGAACGACAATCTGATCGTCCAGAACCTTTCCACCAATCCCAACGCGATCGGGATGTTCGGCTACAGTTATCTCGAAGAGAACGCCGCCACGCTGCGCGGCGTACCGCTCGACGGGATCGTCCCGACCTACCAGACGATCTCCGACGGCAGCTATCCAGGCGCGCGCGCGCTCTACCTCTACGTCAAAACGGCGCATCTGCGCGCGGTGCCGGGCCTTAAGGAATTCCTGGCCGACTATGCCGGCGAATGGTCGCCCGGCGGGCGGCTCGCCCGGCGCGGCCTGATCCCCGCCGCCGCGGCCGATCGTGCTGCCGCCGCGCAGGTGATCGCGAAGGCGACGCCGCTCGATCCGACGAAGCTGCACTGACATGAATTTGCTCGCCCTTCTTTTCGTCATCGCGGGCCTGGGCCTGATCGCCTGGTTGACAGCGCGCGCTCGCGTCGTCGCCCTGTCGGCGGCCGCCGGTACACGGCCAAATTCGCTGCCCGGCCAGCATGCCGCCTATGCGATGCTGTGGGCGGTCGTCCCGCCGCTGCTGTTTCTCGCCGTGTGGAGCGCGATCAGCCCCTCGCTGGTGACCGCCGACGTCCTGGCCGCGCCCGCCGCCGCGCACCTGCCCGCGACAGGCTATGAGCGCGACCTGATCCTGGCCGAGGCGCGCAGCCTCGCCTCGGGTAGCGCATACGGCGCCTTCTACGACCAGTCGGAGACGCTGGCCCCCGCCTTCTCCGCTGCGATCGCGAAATACCGCTGGATCGGCGCGATCGTCGCGCTGCTGCTCGGCTTCGCGGGCGGCGCCTATGCCTGGACCCGCGTCAGCCCCGCATTCCGCGCCCGCGCCCGCGTCGAACGCGGCGTCATGCTGTTGCTGCTCGTCGCATCGCTGATCGCGATCCTGACAACGCTTGGCATCTTCCTGTCGCTTGTCTTTGAAAGCTTTCGCTTCTTCAGCATCGTACCGGTGACCGATTTCCTGTTCGGCACGACCTGGAGCCCGCAGGTCATCACCCAGAAGGATCCGGGCGCGTCGCTCGGCGCGGTGCCTCTGTTCTGGGGCACCTTCTTCATCGGCGCGGTGATCGCGATGATCGTCGCGATCCCGTTCGGGCTGATGAGTGCTATCTACCTGACGCAATATGCCCGGCCGGGCTTCCGCCGCTGGATGAAGCCGACACTGGAGATGCTCGCTGGCGTCCCCACCGTCGTCTACGGCTATTTCGCCGCGCTGACGGTGGGACCCGCCATCCGCGAGATCGCGGTTTCGCTTGGCATGCCCTATGCCTCGTCCGAAAGCGCGCTGTCGGCCGGGCTCGTCATGGGCGTGATGATCATCCCGTTCGTATCGTCGATGGCCGACGATTCGATCGCCGCCGTGCCCACCGCGATGCGCGACGGCAGCCTGGCGATGGGCGCGACCACCAACGAGACGATCCGCAAGGTGTTGCTGCCCGCCGCCCTGCCCGGCGTCGTGGCGGGCATCCTGCTGGCCGTCAGCCGCGCTATCGGCGAAACGATGATCGTCGTCATGGCGGCATCGGGCGCCGCGACGATCACGCTCAACCCATTCGAGAGCGCGACGACCGTCACCAAACAGATCGTCGACCTGCTGACCGGCGAGGCCGAGTTCGACAGCCCGAAGACGCTCGCCGCCTTCGCGCTCGGTCTCACGCTGTTCGCAATCACTTTCCTGCTCAACATCGTCGCGCTGCGCGTCGTCAAAAAGTATCGCGAAGCTTATGAATAGCACGCCCCCGGTCGCCGGCGTGCCCGCCGAGGGCCACGAACCCGCCGCCCGTGCGCCGACCGACTGGCGCGCCGACGCGATGCAGAAGCGCATCCGCCGCCGCTATGCGGCCGAGCGTCGCTTCCGCTTCGTCGGGCTGTTCGCGGTCGTCTTGTCGGCGTCGTTCCTGGCCTTCCTGCTCGTCACGATGATGGGCAACGGCATCCGCGGCTTCCAGCGGACCGAGTTGAAGCTGTCGATCGACTTCGAGAGCCACGCGCTGCCCGTCACGCGCCATCAGCTCGACGGGCGCGGCGCCGATCTGGCGCTGGCCGGCGCAGGGCTGCAGGACACGGTCTCGGCCGCAGCGGAAGCAGCGTTCGGCGAAGGTGGCGCGGACTATATCTCCGACACCGCGTGGCTGGCTGTGCGCGACGCGATCAAGGGCGATCCCGGCATCCTGACGCGCAAGGCGGTGATCGAGGTGCCGGCCTCGTCGTCGATCGACACCGCGGCGCGTGGCACCGGCGAACCCGATGCCGAAGCCGTCGTCGCGCGGCTGGAGGGGCTGAACCTGCTGTCGACCGGCTTCGATCGCGGTTTCCTGACCCGCGCCGATTCGACCGATCCGGGGTCCGTGGGCATCTGGGGTGCGCTCAAGGGCTCGCTGATGACGATGCTCGTCACGCTGCTGCTGGCTTTCCCGGTCGGCGTGCTGTCGGCGATCTACCTCGAGGAATATGCGCCCAAGAACCGCTGGACCGACCTGATCGAGGTTTCGATCAACAATCTGGCGGCGGTGCCGTCGATCATCTTCGGCTTGCTCGGGCTCGCGGTGTTCCTCGGGACATTGGGCCTGCCGCGATCTGCGCCGATCGTCGGCGGCATGACGCTGGCGCTGATGATCATGCCGGTCATCGTCATCGCCGGGCGCAACGCGATCAAGGCGGTGCCGCCGTCGATCCGCGATGCCGCGCTGGGCATCGGCGCCAGCCGGGTGCAGGTGGTGTTCCACCACGTCCTGCCCCTGGCGCTGCCCGGCATCCTGACCGGCACGATCATCGGCATGGCCCGCGCGCTGGGCGAAACCGCGCCGTTGCTGATGATCGGCATGCGCGCCTTCATCGCCGCGCCGCCCGGAGGCTTCACCGATCCCGCCACCGTCCTGCCGGTCCAGATCTTCCTCTGGTCGGATGAAGTCAGCCGCGGCTTCGTGGAGAAGACGTCGGCCGCCATCCTGGTGCTGCTCGCCTTCCTGCTGGCGATGAACGCCCTCGCCATCTATCTTCGCAACAGGTTCGAGACACGCTGGTGACCACGCCCAAACTTTCCGCGAACAACGTCAGCGTCTTCTACGGCGCCAAGCAGGCGGTGCGCGACGTATCGATCGCCATGTCGATGGACGAGGTGACCGCGTTCATCGGTCCTTCCGGCTGCGGCAAATCGACCTTCCTGCGCACGCTCAACCGGATGAACGACACCATTCCGTCCGCGCGGGTGGAAGGCGAGATTCTGCTCGACGGCGAGGACGTCTATGCCCCCGCGATGGACGTGGTTCAGTTGCGCGCGCGCGTCGGCATGGTGTTCCAGAAGCCGAACCCGTTTCCCAAATCGATCTTCGAGAATGTCGCCTACGGCCCGCGCATCCACGGCCTCGCCGGGTCGAAGGCGGACCTGTCGGGTATCGTCGAACGCTCGCTGAGGCGCGCCGGCCTGTGGGACGAGGTCAAGGACCGGCTGGACGACAGCGGCACCGCGCTGTCGGGCGGCCAGCAACAGCGGCTATGCATCGCCCGCGCGATCGCGGTCGACCCCGAAGTGATCCTGATGGA
Organism: Sphingomonas sp.; assembly: GCF_035910975.1. GTDB lineage: Bacteria > Pseudomonadota > Alphaproteobacteria > Sphingomonadales > Sphingomonadaceae > Sphingomonas. The sequence continues at coordinate 58,073 of NZ_JAMHWM010000029.1, read as the reverse complement.
CGAGCCATGTTCGGCGCTCGATCCGATCGCGACCGCGAAGATCGAGGAACTGATCGCCGAACTGCGCGGCCGATACGCGATCGTCATCGTCACGCATAACATGCAGCAGGCCGCGCGCGTCAGCCAGCGTACCGCCTTCTTCCACCTTGGCGAATTGGTGGAGTATGGTCTGACCGACGAGATCTTCACCGCGCCGCGCCAGCCGCGCACCAAGGACTACATTACCGGCCGCTACGGCTGAGGAGCGAAGCGATGGAACATACCGTCAAGGCGTTCGACGCCGACATCGGCCAGTTGCGCGGGTTTATCTCGCAAATGGGCGGGTTGGCCGAACAGGCGATCACCGATGCGATGAAGGCGCTCCAGCGCGGCGACGCCAAGCTGGCCGAGAAGGTGCGCCGCAAGGACCGCGAGATCGACATCATCGAGGCGGAGGTCGAACGCCTCGCCGTCCGCGTCATTGCGCTCCGCGCGCCGATGGCCGACGATCTGCGCGAGGTGGTCGCCGCGCTCAAGATCGCCGCCGTGATCGAGCGGATCGGCGACTATGCCAAGAACATCGCCAAGCGCGTGCCGATGATCCACACCGGCCCGGATCGCATCGAGGCGATTTCGATCCTGCCGGCGATGGCGGCGCTCGCCAGCGACATGGTGCGCGACGTGCTCGACGCCTTCGCCCGCCGCGACGCCGAAGCCGCGGTCGAGGTGAACGAGCGCGACAGCCAGCTCGACGATTTCTACAATTCGATCTTCCGCGTGCTGGTCACGTTCATGATGGAAAATCCCAAGACCATCGGCGAAGTCGCGCACCTCCTGTTCGTCGCCAAGAACTTGGAGCGGATCGGCGACCATGCCACCAACGTCGCGGAAATGGTCTATTTCGCCGCCACCGGCCGCTACCTTTCCGACCGCGAAGCAAGCGACGGGCCGGAGGAATCCGCCACATGAACCGCGCCAAGATGCTGCTCGTCGAGGACGACGCGGCGCTCGCCGAACTGGTTTCGTGGAATTTCCGGCGCGAGGATTTCGACGTTCGCCACACGCCCGATGGCGAGGAGGCGCTGATCCTCGCCGCGGAGACCCCGCCCGACATCGTCTTGCTCGACTGGATGATCGAGGGCGGCATCTCCGGCCTTGAGGTCTGCCGGCGCCTGCGCCGCAGCAACGCGACCCAGAACGTCCCGATCATCATGCTCACCGCGCGCGGCGAGGAGGAGGATCGCGTGCGCGGGCTGGAAACCGGCGCCGACGATTACGTCACCAAGCCCTTTTCCCCGCGCGAGCTGGTCGCGCGCGTCGGCGCGGTGCTGCGCCGCGTCCGGCCCGCGCTTGCCGGCGAGACGCTGTCCTACGCCGACCTGGAGATGGACACGGTCGGCCACAAGGTGCGTCGTGGCGGCGAGGCGGTGGCACTCGGCCCCACCGAATTTCGCCTGCTGCGCCATTTCCTGGAGCATCCCGGCTGGGTCTTCTCGCGCGAGCGGCTGCTCGACACCGTCTGGGGGCATGACGCCGATATCGAGGCGCGCACCGTCGACGTCCACATCCGCCGCCTACGCAAGGCGATCAACATCGGCGATCGGCCGGACGTGATCCGCACCGTCCGTTCGGCGGGCTACGCGCTCGACGCCGGCGACTGACGCGGGAATTCGGTTCGACGGGGAAACGACTCGCCGCCTGCCGCGTTTGGGGCAGCGACGCACTTCGGGTGCGCCCAATCGAGGAGTTTCGACCGTCATGAAGATGATCCTGCTGGCGACCGCGCTCGCCTTCGGCGCGACCGCCGCCACGGCCCAGGACACGCCCGCGCCCGCCCCGGTGGCTGCGGATGCCACCACCCCGACCGGCGGCTATCAGCCTCCCGCCCCGCCGATGGCATGGCCGCCGCCGCCGGGTGCGCAAGTGATCTTCCAGCCCTCGCAATCGCCGACCCAGGCCTATCCGCCGCCAGCGGCGCTCGACAGCTATCCGATCTGCAAGAAGGGCCAGTACGACAAGTGTCGCCAGCGCGGCGGCTGACCCCGGCGGATTGACGCTACGGCGGGCGCGGTTCCCGTTTCGGAGCCGCGCCCTTTCCTTTTCAGCGCCGCCTTGCCTCTCTAAGCCCGCCCTGAAACGGCGATTCGGGAGGGACGGCATGACAATTTCGTTCGACGGCAAGGTGGCGATCGTGACCGGCGCAGGCGGTGGCCTCGGCCGCGCCTATGCGCTCGATCTTGCGCGGCGCGGGGCACGGGTGGTCGTCAACGATCTCGGCGGTGCGCGCGACGGCACCGGCACCTCCGACGCCGCGGCGCAGGTCGTCGCGGAGATCGAGGCGGCCGGCGGCACCGCAATGGCGAACGGCGGCAGCGTCACCGACTACGCCCAGATGGTCGAGATGGTCGCCCACGCCAAGGAAGCCTGGGGCGGCGTCCATATCCTCATCAACAACGCCGGCGTGCTGCGCGACAAGAGCTTCGCCAAGATGGAGCCCGCCGACTTCGCCTTCGTCGTCGATGTCCATCTCAACGGATCGGCCAACTGCACCAAGGCGGTGTGGGATATGATGCGCGAGCAGGCCTATGGGCGCATCCTGATGACCGCATCGTCGACCGGCCTGTACGGCAATTTCGGCCAGGCCAACTATGGCGCGGCCAAGCTCGGCCTGGCCGGCCTCACCAAGACGCTGGCGCTGGAAGGCGCCAAATATAACGTCCACGTCAACACGATCGCGCCAACCGCCGGCACGCGGATGACCCAGGATATCTTCCCGGCCGAGCTGTTCGCGAAGTTCACGCCCGAATCGGTCGCCCCGGCGGCGGTGTATCTGGTCAGCGAAGATGCCCCGACCAGCGCGATCGTCGGCGCCGGCGCCGGTGTGTTCCAGGCCGCCTATGTCACGCTTACCCCCGGCAAGGCGCTTCACGGCGACGAGTTGTCGGCAGAAGGTATCGCTGCCCACTGGGCCGCGATCACCGACCGCGCGGGCGAGATCGTCCCCCAGTCGGGCGCCGAACAGGCGATGAGCATCCTGAAAGCGCTGCAGGCCTGAGCCTATTGACTGTATTGCTACAGCAATACACAAATGCTATGTCCTGCCGTAACAGGGAGGACTGTCATGTACAGCGAACAGGATCTTCGCGGCGCGGTGGAGGCGGGGGCGATCAGCGCCGACGCCGCCGCCGCGCTGCGTAACCACGTCGCCGCACTCCGCGCGACGCCAACGGTCGATGAGGAGCATTTCCGGCTGCTCACCGGCTTCAACGACATCTTCGTCGCGATCGCCAGCGCGCTGCTGCTCTCCGCACTCGCGTGGATCGGCGGCAGCGTGTGGACGCCACTAGGCGGGGTCGCGGTGGCGGTCGGCGCGTGGGGGCTCGCCGAATATTTCACCCGTATCCGCCGCATGGCGCTGCCCAGCATCCTGCTGCTGCTCGCCTTCGTCGGGGGCGTGGCCGGAGCATTGATCGGCGTGATCGCCGAATACAACCGCCCGCTGGAACTCTGGATCGATTCGATGGACGGCAACCGCCAGATGCAGTTCGCCGCGGTCGGCGGCATCGCGGCGGCGATCGCGGCGGTCACCGCCGGCGCGGCCTGGCTGCACTGGCGCCGCTTCATGGTGCCGATCACGGTCGCGGCCGGCGCGGTGGCGGTCGCCGGGGTCGTGATGGCGCTGGTGCTCGGCCTCGTCCCCGGCGCCGATCGCGCGGTCTATCCGCTGGTGCTTGCTACCGGCGTCGCGATGTTCGCCTTCGCGATGCGCTGGGACATGTCGGACCGCGAACGCCGCACCCGCCGCAGCGACGTCGCCTTCTGGCTGCACCTCGCCGCCGCGCCGATGATCGCACATTCGGTGTTCCACATGCTCGGCGTGTTCGATCACGCGATCGGCACGGGTACGGCCGTGCTGGTGCTGGTGCTCTACGTCGCCTTCGCCTGCGTCGCGCTGGCGGTCGATCGTCGCGCGCTGCTGGTGTCGAGCCTCGCCTATGTGCTGTTCGCGCTGGTCTCGCTGTTCCGCACCGCCGGCGCGGTCGAGCTGTCGGCCGCGTTCACCGGGCTTGTGATCGGATCTGCGCTGCTGCTGCTGTCGGCCTTCTGGCATCGGGCACGCGGGTTGGTCGTCGGGCTGCTCGGCAACCTCGACCGCCGGTTGCCACCGGTCCAGCAGCCGGTGCTTGCCCACGCCTGATCCCTTTGGGAGGAGGGAGGCGTCCGGCGGCCGCTTCGGCGACCGTCGGGCGTTCCCGCGTTCAGGCCAGCCGCGCGATCGCCCGCGACAGGTTGGCGCGCGCCGCCGCCTCCCACCGGGCATGGCCCCAGTCGGTCAGGTACAACCGGTGGCGCTCCAGGAACCGCGTCAGGATCGCCACCCGCCCCGCGCGATACGCCGCCTCCTCTACATGGGCATATTCGCGCCGGATCGCCGCATCATAAGCGTCGAAGCCCTCTTCGTCCGCGCCGAGCACCGACAGGTCGATATCGAGCAGCAGCGCGGCGTCGGGACAATCCCCCTCGGGCAGGACATGCGCGATCGTCGCCTCGATCGCCAAAACCGCACGCTCAACCGACGCCATGTCGGCCAGCGGCGTCATCTCCGCCCGGCACAGCGCCGCGCTCAGCCGCTCGTTGCGCCCGCCGCCTGCCTGCGGATCGTAGATCGCGTCATGCCACAGGATGAAGCCGACGGCTGCGTCGCGATCCGCCACGACAAGCCCCTCCGCTTGCGCTGCCGCCAGATGGCGCAGCATCGCCTGCGGATGCGCCCAGGCGTGATAGTGCCGCCATGGCTCGTCATAGCGCGATCGGAGCGCGGCAATCGGCGCCCGCGAAAGCAGGTCGCCGCTCACTCGTCGATCAGCTTCATCAGCCGCCGCTCGACGGGAGCCAGCACCGGGCCCAGTTCGTGCCCGCGCTTCAGCACCGCGCCATGTTCGCCGACCAGTGCCCATTCGCCCTGCCGCTGGCGTAGCGCCGGGCGCTTCTCGATGCGATATTCCGGCCTTTCGGCGGCGCGGCGGAAGGCGGCGAAGACGGCGGCGTCGCGGCCCAATTCTATCGCATAGTCACGCCAGTGCCCCGCGGCGACCATCCGGCCGTAGAGGTCGAGAATGCGGGTCAGTTCGACGCGGTCAAAACCGATCTGGCTCGGCTTGCCCGCATTGAGCGGAAACGGCGTGACGATGCCCATCAGGCCCGGTCACGCTCCTCGCCCGCCCCGTCGATCCGCGCGCGGAGCGCCGCGATATCCCGTTCCAGCGCATCGAGACGGGACTGGCTCGCCTCGCTCATTTCGCGGCACGGCGTGCCATAGGGAACGAAATCGCGCTGGTATGTTTCGGCCTCGACCACCACCGGGCGCGCCGGAATGCCGACCATCGTCGCGCCCGGCGCGACTTCCCTCGTCACCACGGCATTGGCGCCGATCCGCGCGCGCGCGCCGACGATGATCGGCCCCAGCACCTGCGCGCCCGATCCCACGATCACCCCGTCGCCGATCGTCGGGTGGCGCTTGCCCGCCGCACCATTATCCGGGTTGGTTCCGCCCAGCGTGACGCATTGATAGATCGTCACGTCGTCGCCGATCTCCGCCGTCTCGCCGATCACGGTGAAGCCATGGTCGATGAAGAAATTGCGGCCGATCTTCGCGCCAGGATGGATGTCGATCGCGGTCATGAATCGCGAGAAATGGTTCACGAACCGCGCGAGGAAGAACAGGTCGGCCTGGAACAGCCAGTGCGCCACGCGGTGCAGGCCGAGCGCGAGGACACCCGGATAGAGAAGGATTTCCCAGCGCGAGCGCGGTGCCGGATCGCGCGCCTTGATCGAATCGAGATAGTCGATGAGCCCAGACATCACCCGCGTCCCCTTGGTCCTGGCCATGTAGGCCCGTGCACAGCGGAATTCCAGCACGCCCCACGAACGACTTGCCACCACGAAAGCCTATCTGTCTTGTCGGCATTGGATCGCCGGCTATGCTGGGCGGCCACGACGGCGAAGGGATGTTGATGTTCGAAGCGATCGACTGGTCCGAAATCGCGACCTTCATCGCCGTCGGATTTGCCGCGCAGATCGTCGACGGCGCGCTGGGCATGGCGTTCGGTGTGATTTCCAGCACCCTGCTGATCAGCGTGATGGGCGTGCCGCCAGCGACCGCCTCGGCGGGCGTCCACCTGGTCGAATGCTTCACCACAGGCGTGTCGGGGATCAGCCACGCGCTGCACAAGAACGTCAACTGGAAGCTGTTCTTCCGCCTTCTGGTGCCCGGCGTCATCGGTGGGGTAACCGGTGCCTATCTGCTCAGCACGCTCGACGCCTCGGTCACGCGGCCGTTCGTGATGGCCTATCTGGCGGGGATCGGCGTCTATCTGCTGTGGCGCGGCCTGCGCTTCCCGCCCAGGGAGCATAAGGAACCCAAGGTCATCGCGCCGCTCGGGCTGGCCGGCGGTTTCCTCGATGCGGCGGGCGGCGGCGGCTGGGGGCCGGTCGTCACCTCGAACCTGCTAGTTCAGGGTGCCCAGCCGCGCACGACGATCGGCACGGTCAACAGCGTCGAATTCTTCCTGACCCTCAGCGTCTCGATCACCTTCATCGCCCATCTGGGGTTCGAGGCGTTTACCACCGCCGTCGTCGGTCTACTGATCGGGGGCGTGGTCGCCGCACCATTCGGCGCGATCATCGCGAAGCGCGTGCCGACCCGGACGCTGCTGGTGATGGTCGGCGTCGTGCTGACCCTCACCAGCGGCTTCAGCCTGTACAAGGCCCTGGCCTGAAGCCGATCACCCCAGCGTGCGATGCACCGTCGCCACCGCGGCCATCACCGCGGCGATGCGTGCCGCGTTCTGGATCGTCTCGGCGCTGACGCCCGCCTTCTTGAGGACCGCTTCGTGCGCGTCGATGCACAGGCCGCAGCCGTTCATCGCGCTGACCGCCAGGCTGAACAGCTCGAAATCCTCCTTCTCGATCCCCGGCGCCGCGATCACGTTCATGCGCAGCCTGGCCGGCATGTCGGCGTATTGCTTGTTCGCAGCAAGGTGGGTGAAGCGATAGTAGACGTTGTTCATCGCCATCACGGCGGCGGCGGCGCGCGCCGCGTTGGCCGCTTCCTCCGACAACTTCGGCGCGCATTCCGCTTCGGCCGCATCGACCAGCGGCTTGTACCCGGAACCATGCGCGCACGCGAGGAGGGTGCCGTATTTGCGCTGGTCGCCCATCTGCGCCTCGTTGAGCAGAGAACCGACGTTCAGGCGGATGTCCTTGGCGTAATCGGGCAGGACGGCGGCGAATTCCTTCAGCGACATGATATTCCTTTCAGGCATAAAAAAGGGCGCGGGGAAGCCTCCCTCCCCGCGCCCCGCGATCGATCAGGCGGTTACGCCGCGATCTTCAGGACGTCGTCGCCCTTGTTCCAGTTGCACGGGCACAGTTCGTCGGTCTGCAGCGCGTCGAGTACGCGCAGCGTCTCCGCCGGGTTGCGGCCGACGTTCAGGCCGTTGACCTGCACCGCCTGGATGACGTTGTCGGGATCGATGATGAAGGTCGCGCGATAGGCGACGTGCTCGTTCGCATCGAGGATGCCCAGCGCCTTGGCGAGCACCGCGCCGTTGTCCGCGATCCACGGGAAGTCGGCGGCGGCCAGATCGGGGTCCGACTTGCGCCACGCGAGGTGGACGTGGGCGGTGTCGGTCGATGCGCCGATCAGCACGGCGTCGCGATCCTCGAAATCGCCCTTCAACTGCGCATAGCCGACGATCTCTGTCGGGCAGACGAAGGTGAAGTCCTTCGGCCAGTAGAACAGCACCTTCCACTTGCCGGGGAAGCTGTCGTGGCTGATCGTCTCGCCGGCCGGCAGCGCGTTGGTGCCCTGCTGGACGGGAACGGTGAATTCGGGGAGCGTATCGCCGACGGTGAGCATCATGGCCTCCAGGGGAAAAAGCGTGAGGTGAAAATCAACAGCGCGCAGCTTTCTCGCTGCGTCGCAGCAACGATATGGGTGCGGCGCAGCAGATGCGCCAATCGATTGTTCGCTGGCGCCTGATCGTTTCTGGCGATAAGTGGGCCATGTGAGCACCTATCTGCCTACGCTTAAACAGCTTCAGTATCTGGTGGCATTGCGCGACATCGGTCATTTCGGCCGTGCGGCCGAGGCATGTTTCGTTACGCAATCGACATTATCGGCGGGAATCCGCGAGCTGGAGACGCTGATCGGCATCACCCTGGTCGAGCGGACACGGCGCGTGGTGCGCTTCACGCCGCTCGGCGAGCGGATCGCGGAAAAGGCGCGGCGCGTGTTGCGCGAGGCCGACGAACTCGGCGACATGGCCCGTGCGGCGGGACAGCCGTTGTCGGGCGACATGCGGATGAGCGTCATTCCGACGATCGCCCCGTTCATGCTGCCGCGCATCCTGCCGCGTCTGCGAAGGGATTATCCCGACCTCAAGCTGTATCTGCGCGAGGAACCGAGCGGCGCGGCGTGCGAGGGCCTGCAGCAGGGCCGCAGCGACTGCGTTCTGCTCGCCCTGCCCTATGCCTGCGGCGACGTCGAAAGCGTCACTCTGTTCGACGACCGGCTGTTCCTCGCCTACCCAGAGGGCGAACTCGCGCCGCCGCCGCACGGCGTGCGCCCCGGCGAGATCGACGAGAGCCGGCTGCTGCTGCTCGAGGACGGGCATTGCCTGAAGGATCACGCGCTCGCCGCGTGCAACCGCCCCGAAATCCGCGCCGAGGCGACGATGCTCGGCACCTCGCTGCACACCATCGTCCAGATGGTCGACAACGGTCTGGGCGTCACCATCCTGCCCGGCATGGCGATCGATTCGGGGATCCTGGAGGGCACCGATGTCGCCGCCACCCCGCTCGCCGCCGAAAACCCGACGCGCAGCATCGCGCTTGTGTGGCGCCGGGCCAGTCCGCGCGAGAAGGATTTCCGGCTGCTGGCGAAAATGCTCGGGGAACGGGTCTGAGCGGCTAGCGCCAGCGCGCGGCGGCGGCATCGTCCTCGCTCCGCGCCTCGACCCACCGCGCGCCGCCGTCGGTTACCTCGCGCTTCCAGAACGGCGCATCGGTCTTGAGCCGATCGATCAGGCTGGCACATGCCTCGAGCGCCGCGGCGCGATGGCGCGCGGCAGTGCCGACGAACACCACCCGCTCGCCCGGTCGCATCGGCCCGACGCGGTGGACGATCGTGACGCCGAGCAACCCCCAACGCGCCGCGGCACCCTCCGCCAGCCGCGTCAGCGCAGCCTCAGTCATGCCGGGATAATGTTCGAGGTCGAGCGAAGACACACCGTCATCGGCCCGCACCAGACCGGTAAAGCTGGCGACGGCGCCCGCACCGTCAGCCTCGATATCTGCCAGCAGCGCCCCGACGTCGATCGACCCGTGCTGGACCTCGACGCGGATCACCCGCCCGTCACCGGTGGAAAGATCGCGACCTCCCGCGCGCCAGCGATCGGCGCATCGAGCGGCACGAACGCCTGGTCCACCGCCGCGCGGAGCCGCGCGCGATCGGCGAAGGCGGCGGCGTGGCTAGCGCTTTCCTTCGCCAGCCAGTCCAGCAGATCGGCCACCGTCGTCACCCCGGCCGGCGGATCGACCCGCTCGCTCCCCCGCCCGACGCCTTCGCGAACCCAGGCGAAGTAGAGCATCTCCACCGCCATTCAGCTGTCCATATGCTTCAGGCCGACGCGCAGATAATCCCAGCCCGTCACCAGCGTCAGCACCGCCGCACCCCACAGGCAGACGAGCCCGGTCTGCTTGACAAACGCCAGCCCCGGCAGCGCTCCTGCGAGGATCAGCGCGCCGAGCGCGACAAGTTGCAGCGTCGTCTTCCACTTGGCGAGCGCGGAGACCGGCACCGATACCTGGATGCCACCCAGGAACTCGCGCAGCCCCGACACCATGATCTCGCGCAGCAGGATCACCATCGCGGCGATCAGGTGGATGCCGGTGATGATCGCGCGATCCTCGAACCGGGTGCCGACCAGCATCAGGATGACGGCGGCGATCATGATCTTGTCGGCGATCGGATCGAGGAACTGGCCGAGCTTGGAGACCGTGCCGTTCGACCGCGCCAGATAGCCGTCGAAATAGTCGGTGATGCCCATCAGGCAGTAGAGCGCGAACGCCATCGCATAGCCGGCCTCCCACTGCGGCCACCACAGCAGGGCGACCAGCAGCGGCACCGTGACGATCCTCGACAGGGTAAGAAGGTTCGGTAGCGTCAGCATCGTATCCCCGTCGGCTTACGCGCGGCGGCGGCTGCGATCAACGGCAACGGTTAGGCGCGGTGCAAAGGTTGCCGCCCGCCCCCGCCCTCGGCTATGCCGCAGTCGTCGTAAACGGCCGAGGCGCGCGGAAATCATGATAAACGCCCTCGGGCTCCTCAAGGAGCGGCGCTTCCTGCCGCTGTTCGTCACCCAGTTCCTCGGCGCGTTCAACGACAATCTGTTCAAGACGGCGATGGTCCTGTTCGCCACCTACCACATCTTCAACGACGCGGAGATGGAGGCGCATTTCAACGCGCTCGCGACTGGGCTCGCGATCCTGCCCTTCTTCCTGCTTTCGGCGCTTGCCGGCCAGCTGGCCGATTCCCACGACAAGTCGCGGATCATCCGGTTCGTGAAGACAGCGGAAATCTTCATCATGATCTTCGGCGCCGCCGGGCTGCTGGCGGCCAAGGCGGGCTACACGACGCTGGGTCTGGCGATGATGCTGTCGGCGGTGCTGATGCTCGGCACCCATTCGACGTTCTTCGGCCCGATAAAATACGCCATCCTGCCGCAGCACCTGAAGGATCATGAGGTGCTGGCCGGCACCGGCCTGGTCGAAGCGGCGACCTATCTGTCGATCCTCGCCGGTACCGTGCTCGCCGGCTGGGTACCGGTGGAGGTCGCGGCGGGCCTGGTGCTGATCGTCGCGCTGATCGGATGGGTGACCGGCCGGATGGTGCCGGAGGCGCCGCGCCTGGGCCCCAAGCTACAGATCAACTACAACCCGTTCACCGCATCTTGGCGCCTGATCGCGGCGACGATGCACATTCCCCGTCTGTTCCTGGCGATCTGCGCGATCAGCTTCTTCTGGACGATCGGCAGCGTGCTCATCATCATCTTCCCCCCCCTGGTGAAGAACGTGCTGACCGCCGATGAGCGCGTCGCCAGCCTGATGATCGCGATCTTCTCGGTCGGCGTCGCGATCGGATCGATCGTCATCAACGCCATGCTGAAGGGCAAGATCTCGGCGCGTTACTCGCCGGTTTCGGTGCTGGTCATGGCGGTATTCGTCGTCGCCTTCTCGATCGAGGCGCGGACGTTCGTTCCGGCCCCCGCGGGCCAGCTCTACGGCGTGATGGATTTCGTCACTCATTCGCAATCGCTGCTGGTCGTCGGCACGCTGCTCGCGATCGCGATCTCGGGCGGGATGTTCGTCGTACCGCTCTACGCCTTCCTGACGACGACCGTGACGAAGGACCAGACCGCGCGCACCGTCGCCGCCAACAACGTCGTCAACGCCGGTGCGATGACGTGCGGGGCGATCGCCGTGCTCGTAATCACCGGCTTCGGCGTGCAGCCGCATGACATGTTGTTGCTGGTCGCCGCGATGTGTCTGATGTCCGCCTGGATCGCGCAGAAGCTGCACCGCGCCTGCGACTGACGCCCGTCAGGCGAGGAAGGTGTAGAAGCAGACGAAGAAGGCGGTGAAGCTGAGCGCGAACAGCTTCAGGTCGCTGTCGTCCTTCGACACCTCGACCGTCCGCTGCAATGGCAGCGACTTTCGGAACGGATGCCTGCGGACCTCGTCGGTCAGCACAAGATAGCGTCTCTTCATGGCGAGGAGTTAACGCGCCGTTTACGATTTCGACCAGCGCGATCTGTGGTTAACGCCGTCCCCCTGTGGCACGATTGCCGCACGCCCTCGCTCGCCTGAAGTTGACGCAAGCTTGACGCTTGCCCGACACGCCAGCACGCCGTATGAAGCATCTTGATACCGGTGTCATGAATGCCGGAAAGCGAGTGCGCGCCGGTGAGCGCGTACCGGTCGATCAAAGGGAGGGGCCTTTAAATGAACAACTCGATCCGCCGCACGCGCCTGGGCGCCGCATCCGTCCTCGCGATCGCGGTCAGCGGCTTTGCGGGCGCCGTGCCCGCGCTCGCCGCCGATCCGGCAATCAAGCCGTCCGCCAGCGCACCTGTGACACCGGTAACCAGCCAGCAGGCGGGGCAGGCCCAGGTCGATGAGAGCACGCCCGAGGTCGTCGTGACCGGCTTCCGCGCCAGCCTGGAAAATGCGCTCAACATCAAGCGCACGTCGAACCAGATCGTCGACGCGATCACCGCCGAAGACATCGCGGACTTCCCCGATGCCAACCTCGCCGAATCGATCCAGCGCCTGCCCGGCGTATCGATCGACCGCGACAATGGCGAGGGGCGCTCTATCACCATCCGCGGCCTCGGCGGCGATTTCCAGCAGACCCGGCTGAACGGCGCCGATGCGCAGGCCGCGGCGGGCGGCAACCAGTCGGACGCCGGCGCCAACCGTTCGCGCGGCTTCGACTTCAACACCTTCGCATCGGAACTGTTCGGCGGGGTGAAGATCACCAAATCGACCGCGGCGGTGAACGACGAAGGCTCGCTGGGCGCGATCATCGACCTGACGACCGGTCGGCCGCTAGGCTACAAGAAGAACCGCTTCGCCGTCGGCGCCGAGGGCGAGTATCGCGAGAACGGCAAGACGTGGAACCCGCGCCTGACCGCGCTCGCCTCGGTCAAGCTCACCGACAATTTCGGCATCCTGGGTTCGGTCGCCTACCAGAAGCAGGATCAGCAGATCGATTCGTACCGCCGCAACATCGGCCAGTTCGAATATCTGTACCGCAACTCGCAGCTGAACGGCGTCACGCCGGCGACCTACGGCTTCGCCCGCCCCTCGACCGCCGGCACCGGGCCGACGTTCGGCTCCGATCCCGCCGCCTATGCGCTGCTGGCGCCGACGACGATCATTCCCGCCCTGCCCTCGATCGGTCGCCAGGAACTTTCCTATGAACGGATCGGCGCGACGGCGACCGCGCAGTGGCGCCCGACCAGCCGCACCGAAATCATCATCGATGGCGTCTACTCACGCTATGCGCAGGATTCCGAGACCTACGGCATCACCACGATCGGCCTGAACCGCAACGGCACGAATGCCCGCGCGGCGCAGACGGGCACCGCGGGCCTGCGGGCGATCGGCACGACCAACGGCAACGCGGACCGCGTCGCGCTCTATGCCAACTGCGTCGCTTCGGCGACGATCAACTGCGCGGGGACGGAAGGGCGCGAGGGCACGGTGCTGACCGGCTTCCTCAACAGCCAGAACCCCAACAACCTCAACCCGTTCGACTATTACAACAACCCGCTGTCGCGAGGATACATCGCCAACGCAAACCAGACCGCTTTCTACGATGAACTGATCGGCCGCCCGAGCACCAAAGTGCGGGCAGCGAACGTCAACGCCGCCGGCCAGACCGACTATCTGGTGCTCGACGACGTCGACTGGCGCAGCTTCGCCGACGCGCAATATGGCGTGACGGAATTCTGGCAGGGCACCGTCAACGCGACGCAGGAGATCACGGACACCTTCCGCGCCGACCTGACGCTCGGCTATTCCAAATCGACCTTCCGCGCCACCGGCCTGCTCGCCGAATTCAACGCGATCGACCGTGACGGCTACACCTTCGACGACCGGGGTGGCGGCAAGATGCCGATCTTCAACCCGGGCTTCGATGTCGCCAACCCGAACAACTGGACGCTGGTGAAGGGCCTGTCGACCATCCGCTACTTCACCAACACGGTGGACAATGAATTCAAGGTCGGACGCCTGAACTTCACGCTCGATGCAGTGCCCGACACACTGACCCTGCGCTTCGGCGGCACCTGGAAACGCTTCGCCTTCACCAGCGACCAGCGCCGCCGCAGCCAGACGATCGAGGCGATCAATCCCACGCTCTTGGAAGCCGGGCTGGCGATCACGGACCTGGGCCAGACGATCGGCTTCGGCCAGGGGCTTAACGTGACCGCCGGGACGCCGACCAGCATGTACGTCCCCAGCCTTGACGCCTTCCGCAACCGCTTCGGCATCGACTGCGACTGCGTCAACAAATGGGGCGACTACCGCGCCGTCGCCGACGGGCGCCAGCGCAACGCGATCATCGAGAACGACCTGTCGGGCTTCTTCCAGGCCGATTTCAACTTCGACCTGTTCGGCCGGCCGTTGCGTGGCGACATGGGCCTGCGCGTCGCGCGCACGCGCATCATCGGCGACGGCGCGTTCGGCGGCAGCGATGGCGTGGCCGGCTTCCCCGTCACCGCCACCAACACCTATTACGACTGGCTGCCGTCGACCAACCTTGTGTGGGAACCGGGGACCGGCCTGCTTGTCCGGTTCGCCGCGGCCAAGGTGATGGCGCGTCCGCAGCTCGGGAATCTTACGCCCGGCACCACATCGTTCCCGTCATTCACTGGCGGCCTCAATTCGGCAGGCAACGCCCCGTCGGTGACGATCGGCAACCCCTATCTGAACCCGTTCCGCGCGACCAACTACGATCTGTCGTTCGAGAAATATTTCGGCCGTGCCGGCCTCGTCTCGGTCACGCTGTTCAGGAAGGACATCGCCAGCTTCCCGCAGCAGATCGCCGGCGAAGGCCCGCTCCAGTCGATCCTGCCGCCCGAGATCTTCGACGCGGTGGTCGCCAACTTCACCAACGTCGCCTTCCGCGACTATGTGCTCGCCGGCGGCCCGTTCAACATCCGCCAGTTCCGCGACGCGCCCGGCGGCAAGATCGAGGGCGTAGAGGTCAACATCCAGTCGAACTTCGTCTTCCTGCCCGCGCCGTTCGACAAGTTCGGCGTGATCGCCAACTATACCCATATCAACTCGAAGCTCAGCTACCTGACCGGCACCGGCGGCGCCGCGCTTCAATCCGGCGTCGGCAACGGCGTCGCGGCGAGCAACAGCTTCGCGGAGGGGCCGTTCCTCAACACCTCGCCCGACGCTTTCAACGCAACGCTCTACTATGAGGACAAGAGATTCTCGGCGCGCGTATCGGGCGCGTATCGCAAGCGCTACGTCAATCGCTTCCCGCTGGCGGCCGGCACCTGCGCGGTCGGCACGACGACGAATGGGGGAGCCGCCTGCAATTCGCCGGTGCTGGCCGACTTCGGCTACAACGAGGATACGCTGAACATCGATTTCGCGATGTCGTACAACGTCACCAAATGGGCAAAACTGACGCTCGAGGGCCGCAACCTGACCAACGAGGCGCAGTATCGCACGATGTACGAAGCGAATCCGGTGACGCAGAGCTATGCGAGCACCGGCCGTATCGTTACCGGCGGCTTCCGCCTGATCTTCTGACCGGTCGTGCAAGGGGTGGCGGTTCGCCGCCGCCCCGCCCGTTCGCGCCTATTGCGCCGTGCAGACCGACCCCACCGGCGTCGCTACCGGCCACGACAGGCGGTAGGTGACGAGGAACCCGTCATGGTCGGACAGGCGCTGGCCGCTCGAACCGCCGTCGAACATCGCCTCGACGCGGATCGGGCGGATATCGATCACGCCGCCGGGTTCGAAGAACTGAAGGTCCTGCGTGTCCATCCAGGGCTCGTCGCCGTCCCAGGACATCCGTACCTCGCATCCCGCCGCCGGATCGGCGCACACGCGGTGGACGAGCGCGATATCCTTGTAGCGGGTGAAATTCTCCCAGCGCGCTTCCGAATGACGCATGTTGAAATCGCCGCCGAACACGAGCGGTGACCCGTCGTCGAGCGTATCGTCGATGAAGCGCGACGCTTCCAGCGCCTGGCGGTCGTGCGCGGCCAGATGGCGCGGCGCCGGCGCGCGCGAGGCGCCGCGCGAGTTCATGTGGGTGTTGTAGAGGCTGACGACGCCCGGCACACCGGGGATCGCGATCCGCGCGAGCTGGACGCCCTTGTTGGCAAGGCAATCGATGCCGGCGCAGGATCGCCGCCCGAACGGCCGCTGGTCGTCGTGGACGATCGGATAGCGCGACGCGATCGCCAGCCCGCTGCCGAATACCCGGATGCCGATCTCGCCGTGGAGCGCGTTGGCACGGCCGGGCAAGCCATCGCGCGTGGTTCCCCGCGCGCGGGTGGTGCGACGCGCACCGGACACGATCGCAGGATAGCCGCTCGCCGCCACCGCGCGCTTCGCCGCGGGACTGAACATCTCCTGGAACAGCACGACATCGGGCGCAGTGCCCTCCGCGCGCATTGCCGCCAACCGCTCGGCGATCGCGGCAAGATACGGCGCCCGGCCCGTCCGCGCGGGCCACGACAGTCCTTCGATATTATAGGTCAGGACGGAAAGCGTCGTGTGCGCCCGGTCGCCCGACCGATCGATCGCCGGTCCGGGCACGGCGGCGCAGGTTGTTGTCCGCAACGGCGGCTTCGGCCCGCAGCCGGCGAGAGCCAGCGCCAGAAGGGCGACCCCCGCCCGCATGGCGCGGTTCAGTCGCCGGTCACCTTCGCGGGGCCGAGATCGCCCATTCCCACCGTCGCGCCCGCCATCGCCAGCATCGCGTCGAGGCTCTTCTTGGCGCGCAGCCGCAGCCCTTCCTCGATCTCGATCCGCGGCTCCAGGTCGCGCAGCGCGATGTAAAGCTTCTCCATCGTGTTCAGCGCCATGTACGGGCAGATGTTGCAGTTGCAGTTGCCGTCCGCGCCCGGCGCACCGATGAAAGTCTTCTCCGGCACCGCCTTTTCCATCTGGTGGATGATGTGCGGTTCGGTCGCGACGATCAGCGTGTCGGCGGTCATCGTCTTGGCATATTCGAGGATGCCACTGGTCGATCCGACGTAATCTGCGTGATCCAGCACGTGCGGCGGACATTCGGGATGCGCGGCGACGGGCGCGTCGGGATGTCGCGCCTTCAGTTTCAGCAACTCTGTCTCGCTGAACGCCTCGTGGACGATGCACACGCCCGGCCACAGCAGCATGTCGCGCCCCGTCTTGCGCTTCAGATAGCCGCCCAGATGCTTGTCGGGGCCGAAGATGATCTTCTGCGTCGGCGGTATCTGGCTCAGGATCTTTTCCGCCGACGACGACGTGACGATGACGTCGCTGAGCGCCTTCACCTCGGTCGAACAGTTGATATAGGTCAGCGCGATGTGATCGGGATGTTCGGCGCGGAAGGCGGCGAACTTGTCCGGCGGGCAACTGTCCTCCAGGCTGCACCCGGCCGCGAGGTCTGGCAGCACGACGATCTTGTCGGGGGACAGGATCTTGGCGGTGTCGGCCATGAACTTGACCCCGCAGAAGGCGATGACGTCGGCATCTGTCGCCGCCGCCTTCTTCGACAGGTCGAGACTGTCGCCGACGAAGTCCGCGATGTCCTGAATCTCGGGCTTCTGGTAATAATGCGCCAGGATCACGGCGTTGCGCTCGCGGCGCAGCCGGTCGATCTCGGCGCGCAGATCGAGCCCCTTCAGCGTGCCGCCGATACCGTTCCTGGCGTCCATATACCGTCTATCTCCTGGTCCTTGGGGGACAGATGGACGCTCGGGCGCCTGCGATCAAGCGAAGCTAAGATCAGAGGCGATTGCCGACCACCTGTTCCGGCGTGCGCGAACGATCCCAGTCCTGCCGACTGCGATCGGTGCGTTCGTAGGGGAAGGTCACCAGCACGCGAACGTCGTCCACCCTCGCGGCGGCGAGCGGTGGCGCGAGCAGTCCCGCGAGCGCGCGACGGGCATTGTCGCGGGCGAGCGCGATCCGCTCGGGCTTGCGCGCCTCCCCCTCTGCCGACGCCTGAGCCGCCGCGGACGCGCGCTGCGACATCTTGTCCATGGCATCGCGGGTAACGAACAGGCCGCGTGTCTGGCTCAGCGTACGACGTGCTTCATCGACGTTGACCGCGCCGACCGTCACGTCGGGCGCGTCGATCACCAGGGTGCGTGTCGCCGGATCGAAGCGATAATCACGCTCCGAGAGGCGCGACACGTCGAGGAAATAATCGACCGCGAACGGCGCCTTGACCACCCGGTCCGACGTCAGCACGCCGCCCAGGCGGGCATCGGATGCGCTTGCCTGCACCGTGCCGGTCAGCGATCCGACCTTGAGCATCGCTGCCCGCGCGAAGGTCGCGCGGATCACGCCGGTCACCGCGCTGCCGTCCTCGGCACGCTCGACGACATAGCTGTCGGTCCAGCGATCATAACCCGCCTTCCCCAGCCAGACCGCGGCGGCGAGCAGGAGCAACAGGACGGCGGCGCCGACCAGCTGGCGAATGTTCAGACGGCGATCGACCATGTCGCCCCTTCAGCGCCCGTCACCCGCCCGCGGTTCCGCAGGTCGAGCAGATGCGCCAGCACAGATCGCGCCGCCGCCGGGTGCAGCCGGGGGTCCAGACCGGAATACATCGCCTGCACCATCGCATCGATATCACCCTCGCCCGCCTGGAGCAGCCGCAGGATCGCGCCCTCGCGGCTCTTGCGGTGGCCCATCATGCCACGCACCAGCCGGCGCGGATTGTCCACCTGCAGCCCATGGCCGGGGTAGTAGACGCGGTCCTCGCGCCGCATCAGCTTGTCGAGGCTCGCCATATAATCGCCCATGTCGCCGTCGGGCGGCGAGACGATGCTGGTCGACCAGCCCATGACGTGATCGCCGCTGAACAGCGCCCCGCTTTCCTCCAGCGCAAAGCACAGGTGGTTCGACGTATGACCCGGCGTCGCAACGGCGGTGAGCGTCCAGCCGTCGCCCGAAACGCTGTCGCCATCGTCCAGAATGCGATCGGGCACGTAATCGGTATCGAACGACGCATCGGTACGCGGGCCGAGATCGTCGAGCGCGAGCGGCGCGCAGCCGACGATCGGCGCGCCCGTTGCCGCGGCCAGTTCGCGGGACAGCGGGCTGTGATCGCGATGGGTGTGGGTGCACAGGATCGCGCGCAGCGGTCGCCCGCCGATCCCCGCGATCAGCGCGGCGAGGTGCTCGCCGTCGCCCGCCGGGCCGGGATCGATCACCGCGACGTCGGCCGTGCCGACAAGATAGGTCTGCGTCCCGGTATTGGTGAATGGCGCGGGGTTATTGGCGGTCAGGCGCAGAACACCGGGTTCGAGCAGGTCGGACTGGGACATCGCGGGATCAGATGGCCGCTGGCGTGGAAGAGGGCAACCCCTTGCCCACCTCGGTGAGAAACGCGAAGCGGTGCCGGTACGCGCACCATAGCGCACCGACACCGCCCGCTGCACGCCTACTGACGCGAACCGTACGACCCTCCCAAGTCGCACCCGGATCGGGGCCGATCCGGTGTCCACGCGCTGGGTGCGGACCTCAATCCTTCTTGGTTTCCAGCTCGCGGATCGCCTGGTCGATGCCGGCAAGCGCCTTGGCCTTCTGGCTCTCGTTCATATCGGCGTTCGCCTCGATGCTGCGCCGGGCCGAACGCAGGCCCATCATCGCGGACATTTCCGAGTTGCGACGAATGACGAAGCTCTGCGTGCCGGCGCGTTGCGCGCCGTCTGCGGCGACCATCGCCATCCGCTGGATACGGTTGGTGCAGACGATCATGATCTTCTTGTCGCCATCCTCGCGGCGGATGACATGCTCGCCAGGCTTGCCCTCGTCGTCGCGGCATTCGCGTGAAGCGACTTCGGGCATGTTGCGCACATCGACGCGCAGGCTCTTCAGCTTTTCGGCGAATTCGGGCGGCAGCGGGCCACCGGGCTCACCCTCCCACTCCATCGTCTTGCCGTCCTTGTCGCGGAGCATGATGCGGCGCTGCGCGGTGCCGGGGCCGCGCTTGACGGTAAGGGTCGATACCTCGTCACCGTCGCCAAAGGTCCGTACCTGGCCGTCCTTGTCCGCGATGATGATGCGGGTCTGGCGCTTCACCTCAGGCGGCGCGGGCGGCGCCGGGGGTGCCGGCGGAGCCACCTGGGGCACAGCCGGCAGTGCGGGCAGCGCCGGCAGTTCGAGGCTGGCGAGTTCGACGCCGACCGCGCTTTCCATCTTGCTGCGGACGGTTTCGGCCGCCTGCGTCCCCGATGCGGTCAGCCCCAATCCGCCCAGCAGCAGCGCCGCGGTGGTGGTGGCGCCGGCCAGCAGGCGCGGGCGTGACGTCTTCTCGTGCTTGGTCAACATTTTCAACCTCCCTTTGATTTCGTTGATCGTATGCAGATGGCAAGCCGCCGACACCGCGCCGCCGTGGGCGGATTTCACGATGGCCCGACCATAGGCGTGGCGCAGTTCGCGGTCGCGGCCCGACAGCACCAGGGCGTCGCAGGCCATTTCCTGGTCCGCCCTGAAGGCACGGAACGCCCGCCAGGCGACCGGATTGAACCAGTGGAGCGCGAGCACCGCCAGCGCCGCCCAGTTGGCGAGCAGGTCGCCGCGCGCGTGGTGGCCGAGTTCGTGCGCCAGCGCCAGATCGCGCTCCAGCGGGTCATAGCGTTCGGCGAAGTCGCGCGGGAACGCGACATATTTGCGCCAGACCCCGAACGCGAGCGGGCCGGTCGCGACGTCGGTTTCGATCACCTCGACATTGCCGGCGGCGACTATCTGGGTCGCGCTGGCCCGCGCCCGGACACGCGCCACGAAGCGGCCGTGCGACACCATGTGATAGCCGATGAAGACCAGCGCGCCGATCGCCCAGGCGGTCAGCACCCAGGGCCAGACATTGGGGGCCGACGCCACCGCCTCGTCGGCTGGAACGCCCAGCGGCTCGACGACATAGTAGGTCAGCGTCTCGCCCATCTGCGCCAGCGGCGCGCCGGCCTGTTCGCGCCACCCCTCGGGCAGCGGCGGCAGGATCATCCGCAGCGCCGGGATCGCCCACAGCGCATAGGCCACCTGCGGGCCGAAGTTGCGCCGCACCGGTGCCCGGATCGCCAGCACCAGCAGCATCAGCAGCGTGGAGGCGACCAGCGCCTCGAAAGCCCAGACGATCATGACTTGAGCTCCTTCAACAGGGCTTCGATCTCGGCGATGTCCTGGTCGGTCAGGGCATCGCGCTCCGCCATGTGCGCGACGAGCGGGGTCAGCTTGCCGCCGAACAGCCGGTCGATCAGCCGACGCGACTCGCCCTCGACATAGTCCTCGCGGGCGACGAGCGGGCGGTAGAGATAGCGGCGGCCGTCCTCCTCATGCCCGACGACGCTCTTGGCGAGCAGCCGGCCGAGCAGTGTCTTGACCGTGTTGGCACTCCAGCCGCGATCGGGCGCGACCCGTTCCGCCACGTCCTGCGCGCTGAGGGGTGAATCGTCCCACAGCACCTCCATCACCGCATGTTCGGCATCGCTGATACGCTCGGTCACGGTCCATCGCTCCCTGATCGACTACGTCTGTAATCACTTCGATTACGTCTGTAGTCAATCGGCTGAACCGAAAATGAATGGTTGCCGCTGGAGCGAGTCATAGAGGTTGGCAGCGCGATAGGTTTACCAATTGCGGCAACAGACCCTCGGGAAGGGCTGAAATCCGCCGTTTCAGGCGTTTCCAGTGCCAATCTCTATGACTCTACGGTTTACCAGAGAAATCTTGGCGCTGGCCCCTTGGTCGTAAACGACAGCGGCGGAGGTGGTAAACCTAACTCGTAAACCCCTGCAAAGCAGGCGACGCACGAAACATGGGCATCGCTTCTTCTAGAAGCCCCCACCAATCAGCCTCCTCCGCCCCCTTTGCTGAGTAGCCGTTGAGCAGCGCCAATGCGGCGAACAATTGGGCGAGCGCGACCAAGCCAGGCAGCGATACCGCGTTCGCCAATCTCACATTCTCGGACGCATCGATCGGGTTGCCATTAGTTTTTGCTATCAGGTCAATGACGGCCGCGTTCGCGCCCGTATCTGACAGCGGCGGTAGATCGGGGGACACATAAAATATGGATTGAATGAGCCGAGTCTGAAACCATTCCACTCCCTTCGCCGATACAACACCCCGGCGCCGCCAGTTTGCTACAGCGCTGGGCAGCATCCCCATAGTTCGTGCCATGTCAGCATCGCTGCGGCACCCCAACGCCGCTCCGGTCAAATTGAGAAAGGCCTGCAAATGCTCTTTGCTGGCGGGCGGGGTCAGGACTGACATCAATGATTGATTATTAGCGTTTTTCATGTCATCAGGCCGCAACTCTGCTCATATGGGTTGCCTAGATGACCGACAGCACTCAACGCAAACGCCAACTTTCAGCGATCTGTGCCGAACCGGGTTTCACCGACGCCCGGCAGGTGATCCGTTCGATGAAGATGCGTGGAGGCTTTGAAACCGACACTGCGCTAGCCGCTTTCTTGGGTCGCTCACAAAGCGCGATTGCTCATTGGCGACGTAATGGACAGGTCCCGGAGGGCGCGGTCGTCCGTTTCGAGCAACGTATAAAAGCCTGCCGCACGGCATGATTCGCGAGTATCTCTCCACCGCCGAATTTGCCGAGCTGGTAGGCGTCTCACGACAGGCGAGCCATAAGGCGTTAAAGCGAGCGCTACTGGGTCATGCTTGGGGCGGTCTTTTTCTCGATGTGAGGGAGAGCCCGTCGGCCGCAGGTGGCGGTCGATCCGGCGTCCGCTATGAGGTGGCTCTCAGCAGTCTCTCAATGGACCTTCAGGACCGCTTTTGGGGCGTCGATACAACGGCAACGATTGCCGTTGTATCGGCCGACAACATCCCGGCCGTCCTCGATATGGCACCGCGCCCGATGCCAAAGGCGTCCCAGGGCGACCGCATCGCGCGATTGCTCGATGCCATCTCCCCCATCCTGGAGTTGCCCTACGGCTCTGGAGCGCGATCCGCCGCGATCCGGCGGGCCGTACGCCCCGGCCTGTCCGAACGCACCCTTCGGCGCTTCGTCGCCGAATATGAGGCCGGCGACTACGACCTGACCATTCTCGCGCGGCGCCGGCCGTCCAATGCCGGCAAGCGGCGCGTTCATGTCAGCCGGTCATTCGATCGCGCATATCTCGCCGCCGGCCACGATGCCGACCAGCTTTCGCACTGGGGCGAGCGCCGTGACCAGCTCCTGAACGACTGGTGGGCATCGCCCACCCAGCGGGCGGGGTGGAAGCGCGTTCGCCTGGAAGTGCAGACATCGCTGTGGCGCGAGTTGACGGATGCCGGCGTTCACATGCCGCGCAAGGCGATCGACATATCCCAACGCGCCGTGATGGCCGCGCAGCATTTCCGCGAAGTCGATGAGTACGCCCACAACCGCAAGGCGTGGGACGACGGCAAAACGCGCATTCGCCGCGACAACAGTCAGTGGCGACCGATGCAGGAAGTCGTCCTGGATGTGAAGCACCTCGACAATATCGTTACCCGCCCGGACGGCTCGACGGTGCACCCGAAGATGATCGCGTTCATGGACAGCGGGACGAAGCGCATCTTCCCGTTCTTCGTGTTTCCCACAAAAGAGGAGCGCGGCGTCCGGCAGGAACATGTCATCCGTGCATTCCTCGCCATGGTCGGCGATCCCGAGTGGGGACTGCCCGAGCGCATCTATATGGACAACGGGTCGGAGAACCTGCGCCTGACGGTGGTGCAGACCCTGCTCGACATGGTGACGTCGAGCGGCCTCAAGACGATCGTGAAGGCGAAGCCCTATTCGGGCGCGTCGAAGCCGATCGAGAGTCGTTTCTCCGAACTCGACCGGCAAATCTCGTCGCAGATGCTCGGCTATGTCGGCGGCGACCGCATGAAGCCGCATCGTCCCGAGCTGAATCGCAAGACCAGTCCCTACCCGCACGGCTACGCCGAGTTCGAGGCGGAGTATCGCATCCGCCTGCTCGATTTCGAGGATCAGCCGATCGGCTCCGGCCCGTTCGCCGGCCGCTCACCGCGCGAAATCTTTCTGGCGAGCGATCATCGCCCGGTCACGATCGACCCGCTGGCGCTCGATGCGCATTTCGCGACCTACATGGAGCGGACGGTCGATCGCGGCGCGGTGTCGATAGAGGGCACGCGCTATCGCCACCCCGAGCTGCCCAACGGGCGCAAGGTGACGGTTGCCCTCTCCTACCGCAGCGAGGCCGCGCCCCTGGTCAAGCTGCCCGGCGGCGACTGGGCCTATGTGGAGGCCGAGCAATATTACGCGCCCGGCCTGCACGACGGCGCGATCGCGGCCGGCCGCGCCCAGGCGAACGACCGTCGCCGGGTTCGCGGCCTGCGCAAGAGCGCCACCACAACCGACGTCGCCGGCAACATGCAGGCGCGTATTGGGGACCGTGTCATCGCGCTACCCACGGCAGCCGCGCCCGCGCCGATCATGGACGTGATCGCCTCATCGCAAGCCGAAGAGCTAGGCGCGGTGTGGCGCGACGAAGAACGCGCGCGCCGCACCCAGCCCGATCCGGAGGCTCCGGCGCGTGCGCGTGCCGCGCGTCGCATGGCTGTAACCGAGGAACTGGAGAGGTACTTTGCCGCTAGGAACGCATAGCAACCGGCCGTTCGTCCACACGACGATCGCGCGCCAGCTTCTCTCCCGCCTTCGCCTCACGCACGAGGAACGCGGGATCAGCGTCATCGCCGGGCCGTGGGGCATCGGCAAGAGCACCGCCATCGCCGAGTTCGTTCGCGAACAGGAGCTGGGCGTCGCCGTCGTGAAGGTCGATCCCGAGGGCAGGAAGGGTGGCGCCTCGCCACAAGCCGTCATGCGGCTGGTGCTCGAAGCCGTCGCTCCCATGATTGGCCGCACCGGCTGGCGCATAACCTCCACCACCCACTGGGCGCTGCGCCTCAATTTCCGCAATCTAATGGAGGATTGGGCGGACGATAATTACGGACGCGACTGGCAGATCGAAGCCGCCGATCGGCCCCGGTTCACGATCGTCCTGGACGAAGCGCAGTATCTTTCGCGCGAGGCGATCGAGATGCTGCGCTACTGGAACGACAGCGACGGTTCGTCCGTGCATTTCCCGATCGGCCTCGTCTTCGTCGGCAACAACGAGTTTGTCCTTCAGGAGAGCGGGGGCGACGACAGTGTGCTGTCGGGCGCGGTCCGCAGCCGCGCCATGTTCATCGAATCGCTCGAATATACGGATGTGAGCGACCTCGACCTCACGCTGTTCGCCCAGTCACGCGGTATCGACGATGCCGGAGCTATTCAGGCGATCATCGCATATTTCTCGACCCCTCGCATTCGTCGCGACCTTCGCAACGCGGAACGCTTCATCGGCGTGTTCAAGCGCCGCGCCGGCTCCGCGCCGGTCACCGCGGATATCGTCCGCACCGTCCTAGCCGCCTGATCCGATGCACCGGCAAGAAGCGCCGATGCATCGTCCCGTTCGCACCATCCTGTTTACCACGGTCGTTAAGGATTGAAGCATGACAGCCATCGCCGATCTAACCGCCGCCCATTTCGCTCGGCTTTCCGATCCCGTTAGCATCTCCGACGACCTCGATTTCCATCTTGGGCAGGTTGGCCGTTTGATGGAGACGCTTTGGAATCAGGTCGTTCATCCGACCCATCCCGGCCCGCTCGACACCGACAGCCTCGCCGTGTCGATCAGCGCGATGATTGCCTACATGGGGCAGCTTTCGCGGATCGTGGAGGCCGTACAGGCCCTTGAGCGTCGAGAGGCCCGCAACCCCGTCCGCATCGAAACCCCCGCTTCTTAGGGCTTCTTATGCCTTCTTACGGGCATATCTGGTGTCAGTCGCACCTCTCCATAACGTCCGAAACGCTCCCGGTTATGGGCCGGGCGGCCGATGCCGCGACTGACGGACGCTGAATATCGTGGCGGCAACCGGCGAGCAAGCGATGGCGGAACTGGCCGATGCGATCGGCGAGGATGCCGCGCGCGAGCTCGCCCGCCGGTTCGGCGGGACCAGCCTCTACGTGCCGCGCATGGTGGGCGACAACCACCCGGTTTGCGTCGCCTTGGGCCGCAGCGCGGCCGATCGTCTGGCGGCATGGTGCGGCGGCAGCGCTGTCGCCATTCCCAAGCAGGCCGAACGCCGCGCCCGCGTCCGCGAGCTGCGCCGCGCCGGTAAGGTGACCGTGGCAGGCATTGCGCTGGAGACCGGCTTCTCCGAAAGACACGTCTACCGCCTGCTGCGC
Organism: Sphingomonas sp.; assembly: GCF_035910975.1. Lineage (GTDB taxonomy): Bacteria > Pseudomonadota > Alphaproteobacteria > Sphingomonadales > Sphingomonadaceae > Sphingomonas. The sequence goes on along the minus strand of NZ_JAMHWM010000029.1, from coordinate 32,053 downwards.
GCCGACGACGACGCGCGCCAGCCGGGCCTGTTCGATCCCCAATAACCTGCCCTGACGCACGTCAGGTCGCCGACGCAGTCGGCCACTCCCATACCAGCCAGGCGCATCCTTGGTGGCCGGTTATCCGGCGTTAGTTCCCGGGTTTGATCCATTGCCCGGGGCCTTCTCGGGGCACTGTGGATGCGCACCCATTCACTGCGGGGCTAGCATGGCGATTACCGATTTCATCAAAGCGTTGACCGAGGCACGCGACCGTATCGCCAGTCTCAATCTTGAGATCGGCGAGCTTGAGGCCAAGCGTCACGCGATCGCTATGACGCCGCCACATACCGATGACATCATCGCCGCATATATGCGCGGACTGGACACGGCGGTTGCCGAGTACGAACGCCGCCTGGGCTGGTACCTGAACGCCGCCAATGTCACCAAGCCTTATGCGGCCGACACGGTCAGCAAAGGCGAGCCGCGCCTTTTAACCGTGCCGCCTGGTCGGCCGGGCATCGGACACGAGGTGCTTTTCCACAATTCTCAGTTGAGCAGCGGCGGGCATCCGGTCGACCCTGCGGCTATCACCTATTTCATGCGCGACGTGATCGCCGAACGCATTCCCGGCTTGGTGAGTAAATACGTGCCTGGAGCGGAACAGGGGCTGCGGCAAGCCGATCGCGAAGCCGCGTTGCGGGAGGTGGATACCAAGCTTGGTCTGCTGATCGATGAGCGCGACGCGCTGTTGGCCAGCCTGGGCCACGCGCGCGAGGCGGCTGAGCCGACCAAGGTTCAGACGCTCCAGTGAGGGGGGACCTCAAAGACGAACTCGTCGAGGTGATCGGCGAGCTGGCAACGATCGCACTCGCGGAGGCGTTTGGTGGCACCCGTCTATATATCCCGATGCGGCAGCATCCCGACTGCGAAATCGTCCACGCGATCGGCATCATAGCCGCCCAGGAACTCTCCCATCGGTTCGCACCCGACGTTATTCGCGTGCCGCTTCTTCGAAATATGCGTGCACAGCACTACCGCGACACCGGCTTGAGCCACGCGAAAATCGCTGTCCGCCTGGGCATGACGGAGGCCGGCGTGAATCGATTGTTTGCCCGGCTGAAGCTCCAGAACAAATGACCTTCAAGACCAGCATTATCATCACTGGTGACAGCTCGGTTGCGCAGCGCGAAGTCAAGGCGCTGACGCAGGATGTTCGCGCCTTGGGCGGCGCGGCGACCGGTTCGATCGCGCCGCTCAACAACGTCGATGGCGCGCAGCGCCGGGTAGCGACCAGCGCGACTAGCGCCGCCACCGCGACCACGCGCGCGGCTGCCGCGACGACAACCGGCGCCACCGCCAGCCGTGGAGCGGCCATCGCCCAGGGCGCGTTGGCGGCAGCGACGGGAACCGCGACCGTGGCGCTGGGCGCGCTCGGTGTCACCGCGACGACGGTTCAGGCAATCCTGACAGGTGGCCTTAGCCTCGCCGTCACGGCGGTGGTGGCGGGTATCGGCGCGCTGACCGCTGGGTATCTGACGAACTCCGACGCAGCGGAGGCCGCCGCCGCCGGGGCCGATGGCCTGGCCGACGCCCAGTCGGCCCTGGGCAAGATCTTCAGCCTTACGTCCGGCGAGCTTCAGAACCAGAACTCGCTGCTGGTGCTCAACGCCCGGCTCATGGCAAACAACCTGCGCGCGGAGGCGCTGGTAAAGGGGACGAGCGCACGGCAAACCCTGCGTTCGGCGGGTATCGATCCGGCCGCATCGGCTGGCAACACGGCACTCGCGCTCGCTCAGCCGGCCCTGAGCGGGATTTCGCTGTTCGACCCGAAAGCCAACCCCGAGGTTCGCGCCCTCGCGGCGCGCGCTCGAATGGCGATCCAGATGGCGGAAAGCGCGGCACGGTCGCGCGAGGTAGACGCGATCTTCGCCCAGGCAGGCAAGACCAATTTCAAGGGTAGCGGCACGGACCTCGCCGGGTTCCGGCAGGCGTTGCTCGACGGCATCGAAGGTGACCTGAAGCGCCGAACTGCCGGCTTGATCGATCAGTCGCTCAACTCGGGCGTGCTGGCGAAGGAGTTTCGCCGGTCCGGCGGCGGTACCGAGCGGGACGCGGGGAATGCCCGGACGCTGGCGACCGCAACCGACGCGGCAGCGGCGGCGCAAGGTCGCCTTGCCCGCGATCTCGAAGGCGTCATCGCGCGCTACGATCCGGCCCGCAAAGCTGCCGCCGACTATGCTGATGAACTGGCGCGGATCGATCGCCTGGCCGCCGCGTACGATCCGGCAAAGGGTATCGGCCTCTCCCCGGCAGACGCCGATCGGTATCGGTCGGCGGCGGGCGACGCCCATCGCCGCAGCCAGGCCGCACTGTTCGGCAAGGCCGATATTCAGGCGACCCGTGACGAGGCCGACGCGATCGACAAGGTTATCGCCGGCCTGCGCGGCGAGTTGGCGGTGCGCAAGGAACTCGATCCGGTCCAACGGTCGATCCTTCAGCATCGCCAGGCGCTGTTCGACCTGGCGAAGTCCGATCCGCAGGCCGCCGCGCAGAAGGAAGCGGAACTGCGTACCGCTTATGCCCAGCTCGAAGTGCAGGACCGGGTGAATGATGCGATCCGTGAAGCCGCCCAGGCCAAGCGCATGCTCAAGGATGCCGCCCTTGGCGCCCTCGACGCGATCATCATCGGCGGCGAGAAGGCTGGCGACGTAATCGACCGCCTGGCCGGCTCGATCGCGTCGGCCGCGCTTGAGGCGACGCTGTTCAAGACGGGGCCGCTCGCGGCGATGTTGCGCGGCGAGGCAGTACCGAAAGGTCCGAACGGCGAAACGCCCGCCCAGGAGGCGGGCAAGGAACTGGGCAAGACGCTTGACCGCGTGTTCGGCACCGGGGGCAGCTTCGCGGCCACGCTGAAGAATGCCGGCATCGGCTATATCGCGGGCGGTATCGCCGGCAGCGGCGTCGGCGGCGCGATCGGCGGCGCAGTCGTCGGCAAGATGGCCGAGAAATATTTGTCCAAGGCGCTGGGCAGTCTTGCCGGCCCGCTCGGTTCGATCGCGGGCGGGTTGCTGGGCGGCGCGATCGGCGGGCTGCTGGCGCCGAAGGCTAAGCCGGGCGGCGCCACCGTGTCGAACGTTGGCGGTTCGGCCGGGATGAGCGGGGCGGTAGGCAGCGACCGCGCGGCGATCCAGGCGGGCACCGGCCTGGCCGGATCGGTCGCGGCGACGATCAACCAGATCGTCGGCCAGCTCGGCGGCGCGATCGGTGACTTCAGCGTGCAGATCGGCAAGTACAAGGACGATCTGCGCGTCAACGTGAACGGCCGTCCGCTCGGCGGCGTCACCGGCTCCGGCGCGTCCGGCTTCGGCAGCGACGAGAATGCCGCGGTTAACTTCGCGGTCGCCCAGGCGATCGCCCAGGGCGCGATCAGTGGCGTGTCGGATGCGGTGGCGAAAGCCATCCGTTCCAACCCCAATGTAGATGGCGCGTTGAAGGAAGCGCTGAAGGTGCAGGAGGTGGAAGCCCTGCTCGGCGGGATCGCTGGCGCCGCCGAGAAAGCGTTTAGAGACCTCGAAGCGACCGCTAAGGAGCGTGTAAGGGTCGCGTCGCAATATGGCTTTGACGTGATCGCGATCGAGAAGCGCAATGCGGACGATCGCACGAAGCTGGCGGAGGATCTGGTCAAGGGCCAGATCGGGTCGCTCAAGACGCTGGTCGACGAGATGACGCGCGGTTCGCTGTTCGAGGGCAACGCGGCCGAGCGTATGGCGGCGCTCGACACCGCGATCGTCAAGGCGAAGGGCGATCTCGACGCCGGTGTCGATGGTGCCGGTGACGAACTGGCCCGCCTCTATGAGCAGCGGCTCGCAACGTCGAAGTCCGCCTTCGGCACGACAGGCAGCTACGCGGCCGATCGCGCGCGCATCCTGGACGAGGCGCGCGCGGCGATCGCCAAGGCCAACGAACGCATCGTCCAGGCGCAGGCCGCGACGCCGGCCACGTCTTTCGACCCGGCGCTCAACCAGATGAACGCCTCGCTCGACGAGAATAACGACCAGAACGCCCGCCTGATCGCCGGCATCGAGGCCCTGGAGCGCGGGCAAGCGGTCAGCCAGGCGCTGTTGAGCCAGATCGCAGGAAGCGAGTTCGACCTCAGACAACTCGCACAAGTGTAACGGAGCTTATTCGATGCCGGCCGACGAAATCGCGCTATGCGCTGCGATCCAGATAACCGATCATGGCCCGGCGCCGCGCTGGGTGCATCTGCTGCCAACGGGCGCGGTCAACACGCGCGATGGCCGTGGCCCCTATCGCATACCCGACCCGACTGCCGTCATAACCGCGTCGATGCCGGCCGGTCGTAAACTTGTTCTTGATGAGAATCACGCGACCGACCTCGCAGCACCAAGAGGTGGCGCCGCGCCTGCGCACGGATGGATAACCGAACTTCAGGCCCGTGGAGATGGCATTTGGGGTCGCGTCGATTGGGTCGATCCCGAAAGTCGCATCTGGAAGCGCTACAATGGCGTGTCACCTGTGATCGCCCACCGGAAAGACGGCACGATATTGCAGGTTCTACGCGCAAGTCTGACCAACACGCCAAACTTGGCAGGTCTCAACTCGCTCCACTCCTACCAGGCGAAGTCGGCTGAGCCATCCTCGATAGCGCTTCAGGCACAGGAAATCGCCGACAAGGCGATCGCATATCAGTCCTATAAGGCGACGTGCGGGGAGTACATCAGCATCGCCGAAGCCGTGACGAGGGTGCTTCCCTCCCCGCAGCCAAAAGCTGATAGGTCAGTCGCGGTTGCACTCCAGGCCGAACAGCTAGTTGCGAAGGCGCGGACGCATCAGGCGAGGCTTGCCGGCCTCGGCACCATCATCAGCTTCGCCGACGCGGTGACGGCCGTTAAGGGCGAAATCTGACCGGTCTGTGTCCTAACGATTCCATCTAATTCCGGCTAATCCCGATATTCCCGCCTCCAGTGCCAGTCTCTATGTCTCTACCTACCGCGACGAAACGATATCGTCGCGAAATGCACCGCCACGCCGATGAGCGATTTTCGTGTCGGGGAATTTTACAGGCGCGTGTCGCGGTTAATGCACGTTTACCACCCGCGCTCGCTGATTTCCGCGGTTGTCGGGAATTGGCACGCGGCTGGCATCATGATGGGCAGCCGAGCGTTCGACGCTTCAGCAGGGCGGGTCGCCAAAGCCCCCAACGGTCTCCATTTCAGCGCGACCCGCCCGCACCCGGCTTCTCACCGAGTAGGAAATGGACGAGCAGATTTAGCGAAGACACCGATCGCGACTCGCGCGATCGACGCTGCATCAGGCGTGGGCGACCCCCTTCTCCTCGAGCAGCGCCTTGAGTTCGCCGCTCTCGTACATCTCCATCATGATGTCCGATCCCCCGACAAACTCGCCTTTCACATAGAGCTGCGGGATGGTCGGCCAGTCGCTAAACGCCTTGATGCCCTGACGGATGTCCTGATCCTGCAGGACATCGACCGAATCGAACTCGACGCCCAGATGCTGGAGGATGGCGATCGCACGGCTGGAAAAGCCGCATTGCGGGAACAGGGGGCTGCCCTTCATGAACAGCAGCACGTCGGCACCGTTCACAAGGTCGCCGATGCGGGCATGGGTCTGGTCGGTCATAGGCTTAATCCTGTGCGGGCGCCGGGACGGCGGTGGTCAGTTGCAGCGCGTGGAGCACGCCGCCCATCCGCCCGCCCAGCGCCGAATAGACGGCACGTTGCTGGGCGACGCGGCTCATGCCGCGGAAACTCTCCGCCGTAACCCGCGCGGCATAATGATCGCCGTCGCCCGCAAGGTCGGTGATCTCGACTGTCGCGTCCGGAATCCCGTCGCGGATCAGCGCCTCGATCTCGTCTGCGGCCATCGGCATCGTCGGGTTTACTTCGCTTCCATGAGCTGGCGGCGCGCCTCGACCAGCGCCTCTTCGAGCGCGCGGCGCACCGCGGCCTCGTCACCGTCCGCGACGCCCGCGGCCGTCAGGTCACCGACCACCTTGCGGATCACGTCCTCGTCGCCGGATTCCTCGAAATCGGCCTGGACCACCGCCTTGGCATAGGCATCGGTCTCTTCGGGCGTCAGGCCCATCTTGGCCGCGGCCCATTGCCCGACCAGCCGGTTGCGACGCGCTGTGACGCGGAACGCCATCTCCTCGTCCATCGCGAACTTGGTTTCGAAAGCACGTTCGCGGTCGTCGAAGGTCGTCATCGGTGGCCCCTTGATAGCTTCATGCGGAGATAGGGCGGCGGGCGAAGGCGCGCAACCGCCCTGCCCCGCCTTAGCGCGAAACCTCGACCACGAGCTTTCCGATCGCGCTGCGCGCGGCCATCCTGGCGATCGCGTTGCCGCCATCCTCGAACGCGAAGACATCGGTCACGCGCGGATTGATCTTCCCCTCGCTCCACAGCCGGAACAGCGTGTCGATATGGGTAGCATTGGCCTGCGGATCGCGCGCGGCGAACGCACCCCAGAACACGCCGCACACGTCGCAACTCTTAAGCAGGGTCAGGTTGAGCGGCAGCCTCGGGATACCCGCCGGGAAGCCGACCACCAGATAGCGCCCTTCCCAGCCGATCGATCGCAGGGCCGGTTCGGCATAGTCGCCGCCGACCGGATCGTAGATCACGTCATAGCCGCCCTTGCCACCGGCGGCCTTGAACTGATCGGCCAGCGCCCTGGACTGATCCTTGTCGAACGGCGCGCGGGCGTAGACGATCGTTTCGTCCGCCCCGGCCTGCCGCGCGGCAGCCGCCTTCTCGTCAGACGACACTGCGGCGACCACGCGCGCGCCATAAGCCTTGCCCAGTTCGATCGCCGCCAGCCCGACGCCCCCAGCCGCGCCCAGCACCAGCAGGCTGTCGCCCGTCTTCAGATGTCCGCGATCCAGCAGCGCGTGGATCGTCGTCGCGTAGGTGAGCAACAACGCCGAGCCTTCGGCGAAGCTGCGTCCTTCCGGCAGGCGATAGAGTTTCTCCGCATCGACCGCGACCTTCTCCGCCAGCCCGCCGTGGCCGACGACGCCGATCACCCGGTCACCCGGAGCCCAGCCGGTCACGCCCTCGCCCACGCTGTCCACCACGCCCGCTATCTCGCCACCCGGCGCGAAGGGGCGTTCGGGCCTGAACTGGTATCTGTCCTCGATGATGAGGACGTCGGGATAGTTGATCGAACAGGCGCGGACGGCCACCACGACCTGTCCGGCACCAGCGGCCGGATCGCCGACCTCGCCGAGTTTCAGGGTTTCCGGTCCGCCGGCAGCCTCAGACAGCAACGCTCGCATCATGGCCTCTCCCGCTGATCCACGGGCGGTGGCTTGCATCCGCGGATTCGAATTTCGAAATCGCAGCATGTTTTGCCAGCGTCAGGCCGATCTCGTCCAGCCCCTGCATCAGGCAATCGCGGCGGAACGCGTCGAGCTCGAACGGGAAACGGTCCTGATAGCTGGTGGTGACGGTCATCGTCTCCAGATCGACTGTCACCTCGCCGTCCTTAGCCGCCTCGACCAGTCGGTCGATCGCCTCCTGCGGCAGCACCACCGGCACGATGCCGTTCTTGAACGCGTTGCCGGAGAAAATGTCCGAGAAGCTCGGCGCGATCACCGCGCGGATTCCCAGATCCCCGATCGCCCAGGCCGCGTGCTCGCGGCTCGACCCGCAACCGAAATTGTCACCGGCGATCAGGATCGGGCTGCCCGCATAGCGCGGGTCGTCGAATATATTGCCGTCGATCGCGCGCACCGTCTCGAACGCACCCCTGCCCAGCCCCTCGCGCGTGGTGGTCTTCAGCCAGTGCGCCGGAATGATGATGTCGGTGTCGATGTTCTTCGCGCCCCAAGGATAGGCGCGGCCCGACACTATGGTGACCGGATCGTTCATTCGGCGGCCTTCGGGAAAGCGGGAAGTTTGGCTACGTCGGCGGGTTCGTGCTGGATGATGACGGTGGCCTTCAGATTGGTCGCGAGTTTCTTGAACCGATCGAGGCTGGCGAGCGTGTCCGCGCGGTTGGTGTTGAAGCTCGGCACGCCATTCGCCGTGTAGTTCTCGGTGAAATGGGCGAGGTCGCCGCTCAGCATCAGCGTGCGGTCCTTCAGCTTCACGATCAGCGCGTGGTGGCCGGGCGTATGCCCGGGCATATCGATGATCCGCACGCGCCCGTCGCCGAACACGTCGCGATCGCCGGCGAGCGGATCGACCTTGCCACCGCCGGTCACCCAGTGAGTGAGCGGGGCGGCATTGATGCCAGGTGCGGGAGGCGTCGCGCTGAGCGCGGCCCAGTCCGCCGCGCCGATAATCAGGGTCGCTGCGGGAAACGCCTGCGCCTGCCCGATGTGATCGAAATGATAATGGCTGATGCCGATGCGCCCGACCTGTTCGGGCCTGATGCCCAGGTCTGCCAGTTGCTCGACGATCGTCCGGGTCACCGTCGCGTCCATGGGCAGCCTGGGGTCGATCGCCTTGCCCTTCATCGCGGCGGGCAGGCCGGTGTCCCACAGCATGATCTGGTCGCCGTGGCGGATCAGGTAGCAGCCGACCACCAGCCGCTTCGACTGGCCGACATAGGCGTCGGTATCCGAAAACAGGTTAAGGTCGTTCGCCGCGACGGTGCCGCAGTCGAGCCGGGTGACGCTGAGCTTCGCCGGCGCCCGCTCCTGCCCCCCGGCGGCGAAGGCGCACAGCGCGCTGACGATCGTCCCCGCCGCCAGCAGCGCGAATATACGCTTCATGCTACCTTGCCCCCCATCAGGTCGCGGACATCGGCCAGCCGCCCCGTCACCGCCGCCGCCGCCGCCATCGCGGGCGACAGCAGGTGGGTGCGCGCGCCCGGCCCCTGCCGGCCGACGAAATTGCGGTTGCTGGTCGACGCGCAGCGTTCGCCCGGCGGCACCTTGTCGGGGTTCATCGCCAGGCACATCGAACAGCCAGGTTCGCGCCATTCGAAGCCGGCGTCGACGAAGATGCGGTCGAGCCCCTCCGCCTCAGCCTGGCGCTTGACCAGGCCGGAGCCCGGCACCACCAGCGCGCGGACACCGTCCGCCACATGCCGTCCGTCGGCGACAGCCGCCGCCGCGCGCAGATCCTCGATCCGGCTGTTGGTGCAGCTGCCGATGAAGACGTTCTGCACGTCCACGTCCTGCATCCGCATGCCCGGCTCAAGCCCCATATAGTCGAGCGACTTGCGCGCGGCGATGCGCTTCGCGGGATCGGCGAAGCTGTCGGGATCGGGCACGATGCCGGTGATCGGTACCACGTCCTCGGGGCTGGTGCCCCAGGTCAGCGATGGCGCGATATCGGTCGCGTCGAGCTTCACCACCGCATCGTACACAGCGTTCGCGTCGGTCGGCAGCGTCCGCCAATAGGCGATCGCCCTGTCCCATGTATCGCCGCGCGGGGCCATCGGCCGCCCCTTCAGATAGGCGAAGGTCGCCTCGTCCGGCGCGATCAGCCCGGCGCGCGCGCCGCCCTCGATCGACATGTTGCTGACGGTCAGCCGCCCCTCGACCGACATCGCGCGAATGACTTCTCCGGTATACTCGATGACGTAACCGCTCCCGCCCGCCGCGCCGATGCGGCCGATGATCGCCAGCACCACGTCTTTTGCCGACACGCCGAAGCCGAGCGTGCCGTCGACGCGGATTTCCATCGTCTTCGACTGTTTCAGCAGCAAGGTCTGCGTCGCCAGCACATGCTCGACCTCGCTGGTGCCAATGCCGAAGGCGAGCGCCCCCAGCGCGCCGTGTGCCGAGGTATGGCTGTCGCCGCACACCAGCGTCGTGCCGGGCAGCGTGAAACCCTGTTCCGGGCCGACGACATGAACGATGCCCTGCTCGGCGGCGAGCGCATCGATATAGGGCACGCCGAACGCCTCCACGTTGGCGCGCAGCGTCGCCAACTGGTTGGCGCTTTCCGGATCGGCGATCGGCAGGGGGTTGCCCGCCGCATCGGCCCGAGCGGTCGTCGGCAGGTTATGATCGGGCACCGCCAGCGTCAGATCCGGTCGCCGCACCGGGCGACCGGCGGCCTTGAGCCCCGAGAACGCCTGTGGACTGGTCACTTCGTGCACCAGGTGACGATCGATGTAGATCAGGCAGGTGCCGTCGTCGCGGCGTTCGATCACGTGATCGGCCCAGATCTTTTCGTAGAGGGTGAGAGGTCGGCTGGCCATGGCACGACCTCCGTTAGCCGGAAGCCGCGCCGGATCAAGCCAAAGCGAAATTTACTTTAGACGAAGCGCTGCTTCCTCCGCAGCCGCATGGCGGTCGCGCGCGCTTCCCGGCCGCAGCGGCGAAAGCGCGCTTCACGCCGCCAGTGGCAGGTAATGCGCCGTCGTCTTTTCGGCGACCTCCTCCTCGGTCACGCCTGGCGCCAGTTCGATCAGGCGGAACGGGCTGTCGTGATCGGGCCGCTGAAACACCGCCAGGTCGGTGACGATCATGTCCACCACGTTCCTGCCAGTCAGCGGCAGGGTGCATGCGCCGATGAACTTGGGGTCGCCGTTCTTCGACGTATGCTCCATCACGACGATGATCTTCTTGACGCCGGCGACCAAGTCCATCGCGCCGCCCATCCCCTTGATCATCTTGCCGGGGATCATCCAGTTGGCGATGTCGCCGTTCTCCGCGACTTCCATCGCGCCGAGGACGGTCAGGTCGATATGCCCGCCGCGGATCATCGCGAAACTGTCCGCGCTGCTGAAATAGACCGAGGAGGGCAGCTCGCTGATCGTCTGCTTGCCGGCATTGATCAGGTCGGGATCGACTTCGTCCTCATAGGGGAACGGACCGATGCCCAGCATGCCATTTTCAGACTGGAGCGTCACCGTCATCCCGGCCGGGATGTTGTTGGCGACCAGCGTCGGGATGCCGATCCCCAGGTTCACGTAATAGCCGTCGCGCAGTTCCTGCGCCGCGCGCGCAGCCATCTGATTACGGTCCCAGGGCATTATTTCTTCTCCTCGGCCGGATCGGCCCAGCGGGTGGTCACGGGAAAAATATCGTCGAACCCGCCCTTCAGCGCCGATCCGTAGACCGGGTTGGGCAGCATGAACCAGCCATTGCCCCACAGCCCGGCGAGGTCGACCGAGCCGGCAAGCGCACGACGGGTGGAAGGAGTCAGCTTCGGATCGTTGAACAGATCGCTGAAATCGCCAAGCTGGTCGCCGACCAGCGCGATCACGCAATAGCCGCTGGCGATCGCCCAGCGCCGATCGTCCTTCGCCGATCCGCCGCCGTCGTCACCCTTCAGCCACAGCGTCGATCCGTGCCTGGCCGGGCCCAGGCCGGCGAAATCGAGCGCCGCCTCGGTCTGGGCCGCGCTTTGCGCTGTGCGGTTCGAATTGAAGATTACGGTGATGCCTGAACCGCGCGCCGCATCGACGGCCATCTTGGCGCCGGGCACCGCGACGATCTTGTCCGCGCCCGTCTGTTCCCAGCGTTCCCATCGTGCCGCGTCGAAACTTTCGCCACGCCGCGCGGCATCGGCCTCATAGCCCAGGTTGAGCAGCACGGTCTCGTCGATGTCGAGGACGATCGCCAGCGGCTTCGGGCCGCAGGGTTCGAACTGCGGCGCGTTGAGCGATGCGCCGTCGGACAGGATCACCTGGCGCAGCCGGTCCTTGCGGCCATGGACGACGATGTCGGCGAGATAGCGGGTGAGGCCGCGATAAGCCTGGATCGACCCAGCCGCCCCCTCGCCCGATCCGTAGAGATACTGCATCGCCTCCGGGACAGTCGTCGCCGGGGCGCTCGGGGCCGGGGCACTCGTGGCCGGGCGCGCCGTCGGGAAGGTTCCATCGGGCGCCGGCAGCGCGGTGACGCCCGGCATCACCTGCCAGCGGCCATCGGCCGGAGCGCCCTGCACCTGCGTTGCGACGGGGCGGGCAGGCTTCGTCCGCGCCACCCGCTGGTCGCGCTTTTCCTCCATCCCCTTTCGCACGATCGCCGACGACGCCGCGATCGGGATCGCCGCGGCGATGCAGCCGCCCAGCGCCGGCAGCAGCGACAGGGCACAGATCGTTCGTCGAGGGATCACGCCGCCTCGCGCGGGCGGGTCGTCACGAACTCGATCTTCTTGTCGTAGGGGGCGCCGAGGATCATCCGTTTCACATAGATACCAGGCAGGTGGATGTGATCGGGGTCGATGCTGCCGACCGGCACCACTTCCTCGACCTCGGCGACGCAGATGCGGCCCGCCGTAGCCATCGGCTGGTTGAAATTGCGCGCGGTCTTGCGGAAGATCAGGTTGCCGGCCTCGTCGGCCTTCCAACCCTTGATGATCGACAGGTCGGCCCGGATGCCGCGTTCTAGGATGTAATCCTCCCCGTCGAAGGTCTTCACCTCCTTGCCCTCGGCGACCAGCGTGCCGACGCCGGTCCTGGTGTAGAAGCCGGGAATGCCCGCACCGCCCGCGCGGCAGCGTTCGGCGAGCGTACCCTGCGGACAGAATTCGACCTCGAGCTCGCCCGACAGATACTGGCGCTCGAATTCCTTGTTCTCGCCGACGTAGGACGAGATCATCTTCCTCACCTGACGGCTGCGCAGCAGCTTGCCCAGCCCCTCGCCGTCGATTCCGGCGTTGTTGCTGGCGATTGTCAGGCCGGTAACGCCCGACGCCTGGATCGCGTCGATCAACCGTTCGGGGATGCCGCAGAGCCCGAAACCGCCCGCGCAGATCGTCATCCCGTCGTGGAGCAGTCCGTCGAGCGCCGCCATGGCATCGGGATATAGCTTGTTCATCGGACGTCCTCCTCGGGTATGGCGGCGATTAGGGCGGCGCGTGGGGCGTGGTCAAGCAAAGCTGAACCGCGCTTCAAGTCCGTCAGCGATGCCCGGACGCAAAACGGGCCGCCCGGTTGTCCGGACGGCCCGCTGCGTTCAGGAAGACGAACGATCAGATGTCGTCGCCCAGCGCGCCCTTCACCTTGCCAGCGAACTGCTGCGCCTTGCCCTTGCCTTCCTGTGCGACACCTTCGGCGGCAAGCTTGTCGTTGCGATCGGCGCCATCGCCGGCCACCGCCTGCTTCACCTTGCCTAACGCCTCGTTGACGTTCCCCTTAACCTTGTCGACCAGTTCGCCCATGACGCTCACTCCAATATGTTGCGGTTGCTGTCTCAACGCGGAGCGGCGGGCGGTGTTCCGTCAGATCAGGCCGGCAAGCGGGCTCGACGGATCGGCGTAGCGGCGCTTCGCCATCCGGCCGGCGCGGTAGGCGAGGCGCCCGCTCTCGACCGCCGCCTTCATCGCGGCGGCCATCATCACCGGGTCCTTCGCCTCGGCGATCGCGGTGTTCATCAGCACCCCGTCGCAGCCCAGTTCCATCGCAGCCGCAGCGTCGGACGCCGTGCCGACGCCCGCATCGACCAGTACCGGCACCTTCGCGCCTTCGACGATCAGGCGGATCATCACCGGGTTCTGGATGCCCAGGCCAGATCCGATCGGCGCGCCAAGCGGCATGATCGCGACGGCGCCGGCGTCCTCCAGCCGCTTCGCCGCGATGGGATCGTCTGCACAATACACCATCGGCAGGAACCCTTCCTTCGCCAGAACCTCGGTCGCGCGCAGCGTCTCGAGCATGTCGGGATAGAGCGTGCGGGCCTCGCCCAGCACCTCGAGCTTGACCAGGTCCCAGCCGCCCGCCTCGCGCGCCAGCCGCAGCGTGCGGATCGCGCTCTCGGCATCGAAACAGCCGGCAGTGTTGGGCAGGTAGGTGACCTTCTTCGGATCGATATAGTCGGTCAGCATCGGCGCGGTCGGATCGCTTACGTTCACGCGGCGCACCGCCACGGTGACGATCTCGGCGCCCGACGCTTCCAGCGCGGCGGCGTTCTGCTCGAAATCCCGATACTTGCCGGTGCCGACGATCAGGCGCGAGCGAAATGTCCGGCCCGCCACCGTCCAGCTGTCATCCGCCAGCGGCCGGGCGTGATCGCCGCCGCCGACGAAATGGACGATCTCCAGTTCGTCGCCGTCCTCAACCCGTACCTCGCTCAGCGTCGAGCGCGGCACCACTTCCAGGTTGCGTTCCACCGCCAGCTTGGCGGGAACGAGGCCGATGCTCTCGGCGAGTTCGGCAATCGTCATGCCTGCGGCGACACGGCGATGCTCGCCGTTGAGGGTGATCGAAACGGTGCCGTCGCTGTGGGTCATGCAAACTTCCGTTCGGGCTGAGCTTGTCGAAGCCCTGCCCTTCTTCTACGGCCCGTTGGAAGAAGAAGGGCAGCCCTTCGACAAGCTCAGGGCGAACGGACTTGGTCGGTCGCGCACCACCTAGGGTCCGTATCGCGCGCGTTCAATCGAAAGCATGTGGATGGCCGATCTGATCTACGTCCTGAACGGTCCCAACCTGAACCTGCTCGGCACCCGCGAGCCGGAGATCTACGGGGCCGACACGCTCGACGACATCGCCGGCATGCTGGAGGATCGGGCGCGCGATCTCGATATCGAGATCGACCTGCGCCAGTCGAACCACGAGGGGCACCTCGTCGACTGGCTGCACGAAGCGCAGGCGCGGGGGGCCAGGGCGGTCATCCTGAACGCGGGCGCCTTCACCCACACCTCGATCGCGCTGCACGACGCGATCAAGGCGATCCGCACCCCGGTGATCGAGGTACACTTGTCGAACCCGCACACGCGCGAGGACTTCCGACATGTCAGCTTCGTCGGCCGCGCGGCAAAGGGAACGATCGCGGGTTTCGGCGCGCTGTCCTATAGCCTTGCGCTGGACGCCGCCGCCCGCTTCTGACAAAGGCGCGCGCTTTCGAAAGATCGGGTTCGAGATACCGAGGGGCAGATGAGCGAAAAAGACAACAAGAACGGCGGGATGCACGTCGATATCGAGCTGGTCCGCCAGTTGGCGCAGGTGCTCGACGAGACGCAACTGACCGAGATCGAGGTCGAGGACGGCGACCGCAAGGTGCGCGTCGCGCGCCAGGCGACCGCGGCTCCGGCGCCGGTCGCCTATGCTCCGCCGCCGGTCGCGACAGCTGCGCCGATCGCCGCACCCGCCGCCGGCCCCGCCGATGCGGGTGCAACCGCTGCGACCGCCAACGCCGTCAAGTCGCCGATGGTCGGCACCGCCTATCTGGCCGCCAATCCCGAGGCGAAGAATTTCGTGAGCATCGGCCAGTCCGTCGCGGCCGGCGACACGCTGCTGATCGTCGAGGCGATGAAGGTGATGAACCCGATCACTGCCCCATCGGCCGGCACCGTCAAGGCGATCCTGGTGGAGAACGGCCAGCCCGTCGAATTCGACCAGCCGCTCGTCGTCGTCGAATAATGCGGAAGATCAGCAAACTCCTGATCGCCAACCGCGGCGAGATCGCGCTGCGCATCCACCGCGCATGCCACGAAATGGGGATCAAGACGGTCGCGGTGCATTCGACCGCCGATGCCGACGCGATGCACGTCCGGCTGGCGGACGAAGCGGTGTGCATCGGCCCGCCCGCCGCGTCGGACAGCTATCTCAACATCCCCAACATCATCTCGGCCGCCGAAATCTCCGGTGCCGACGCGATCCATCCCGGATACGGCTTCCTGAGCGAGAACGCGCGCTTCGCCGAGATCGTCGAGAGCCACGGCCTGATCTTCGTCGGCCCCAAGCCCGAACATATCCGCACGATGGGCGACAAGGTGGAGGCGAAGCGTACCGCCGGCGCGCTCGGCCTGCCGCTGGTCCCGGGATCGGACGGCGCGGTAAGCGATCCGGCGGAGGCAGCCCGGCTCGCGGAGACGATCGGCTACCCGGTCATCATCAAGGCGGCGTCGGGCGGCGGCGGGCGCGGAATGAAGGTGTGCACGAGCCCGGACCAGCTCGAAACCCTGATGGCGCAGGCGGGCAGCGAGGCGAAGGCCGCCTTCGGCGACGCGACCGTCTATATCGAGAAATACCTCGGCAACCCGCGCCACATCGAAATCCAGGTGTT
This sequence comes from Sphingomonas sp., assembly GCF_035910975.1. Lineage (GTDB taxonomy): Bacteria > Pseudomonadota > Alphaproteobacteria > Sphingomonadales > Sphingomonadaceae > Sphingomonas. The sequence continues at coordinate 16,116 of NZ_JAMHWM010000029.1, read as the reverse complement.
CGGCGACGGCAACGGCAATGCGATCCATCTGGGCGAGCGTGACTGCTCGCTCCAGCGCCGCCACCAGAAGGTACTGGAGGAAGCCCCCTCCCCCGTCCTGTCCGCCGAAGAACGCACACGGATCGGCGGGGTATGCGCCAGGGCGATGGCCGACATGGCCTATCGCGGTGCCGGTACGATCGAATTCCTGTGGGAAGACGGCGAGTTCTACTTCATCGAGATGAATACTCGCCTGCAGGTCGAGCATCCGGTGACCGAGGCGATCACCGGGCTAGATCTCGTCCGCGAACAGATCCGCATCGCCGAGGGCGAGCCGCTGACGCTGCGTCAGGAGGACGTCGTGTTCCGCGGCCACGCGATCGAATGCCGCATCAACGCCGAGCATCCGCGCACCTTCGCGCCGTCGCCGGGTCTGGTGAAGGGCTATCACGCGCCGGGCGGCATGCATGTGCGCGTCGATAGCGGCCTGTACGCCGGCTATCGCATCCCGCCCTATTACGACAGCATGATCGCCAAGCTGATCGTCTATGGCACCACCCGCGCCGGAGCGCTGCGCCGGCTGCGCCGCGCGCTGGAGGAATTCGTCATCGACGGCGTGACGACGACGATCCCGCTCCACCAGGCGCTGCTCGACGACCCCGAGTTTCAGGAGGGGGCCTACACGATCAAGTGGCTGGAGGAATGGCTGGCTAAGCAGGACGCCGAATGATCCTGGTGACCGGTTCCGTCCGCGCCCGGCCCGACAGCCTGGACGAGGTGCTGCGCCTGTCGCAGGAGCATGTCGCGCGGTCACGGATGGAGCCGGGCTGCATCAGCCACGCCGTGCACGTTGATTGCGAGGACCCGCTACGGCTGGTCTTCGTCGAGTGCTGGACCGACATGGCGGCGCTTCGGGCGCATTTCGTCGTCCCCGAATCCCGCGCGTTCGGCAAGGCGCTGGCGACGCTCGCGGCCAGCCCGCCCGATCTGCAACTCTATGAGGCGAGCGAGGTAGCCCCGTGAAGGCGACGATCTGGCACAATCCGCGCTGTTCCAAATCGCGGGAGACGCTGGCGATCCTGGAGAAGGCTGGCGTCGACGTGACGGTGGTCGAGTATCTCAAGGCCCCGCCGTCACGCGAAGAACTCGCCCGGCTCTATGCGCGTGCCGGCATCGCCCCGCGCGACGGGCTGCGCAAGGATGCGCCCAAGGTCGCCGATGACGATGCCGCGCTGGACCTGATGGCCGCCGATCCGGCGACGATCGAGCGCCCGCTGGTCGAAACCGACAAGGGCGTCCGCCTGGGCCGCCCGCCCGAGCGCGTCCGCGAGATTTTGTGAACGCATCACCCGTCCTGGTCCCCGGCGAGACATGCTGGCGGATCGAGCGGGCGACACGCGCCACCGTGATCGTCGATGCCGACGATTATTTCCGCGCCGCCCGCGCCGCGATGCTGTCGGCCAAGCACCAGATCCTGCTGATCGGCTGGGATTTCGACGCGCGCATCCGGCTATGCGGCGACGAGCCGCCCGCCGACGACGGCCCGGAAGCTGTCGGCGATTTCATCAGCTGGCTGGTCGAACGCACGCCCGACCTGAACGTCCACCTGCTGCGCTGGGACGTCGGCGCGTTGAAGTCGCTGTTTCGCGGCCGAACGCTGTTCACGATGCTCGACTGGGTGCGCGATCCGCGCATCCACGCGAAGCTCGACGGCCATCACCCGACCGGCGGATCGCATCACCAGAAGGTGGTGGTGATCGACGATTGCATCGCCTTTTGCGGCGGCATCGACATGACCGCCGGACGCTGGGACACGCGCGCCCACCACGACGACGATCGGCTGCGCGTGCTGCCGGGCGGCGAACCCTATGGCCCGTGGCACGACGCGACCACCGCCTTGCAGGGCCCGATCGCGCGCGTGCTGGGGGATATGGCGCGCGACAAATGGGCGCACGCGGGCGGCGCCCCTCTCGCTCCGCCGCCACCGGTGGAGGGCTGCTGGCCCGACGGGCTCCCGGTCGATTTCAGCAACGTGGGCGTCGCCGTCGCGCGCACGCTGCCCAAAATGCCCGACGAAGACCCGGTGTACGAGATCGAGGCGCTGTATCTCGCCGCCATCGCTTCGGCGAAGCGGTACATTTATGCCGAGAGCCAGTATTTCGCGTCGCGCAAGATCGCGTCGGCGATCGCGAAGCGGCTAGACGAGCCGGACGGGCCGGAAATCGTCGTGGTCAACCCCGAGACGGCCGAAGGCTGGCTGGAGCCGCTGGCGATGGACACCGCCCGTGCGCGGCTGGTCGAGGCGATCCGACGGCGCGACCGGCATCGCCGCTTCCGCCTCTACACCCCCTACACCGCTGCCGGTCAGGCGATCTACGTACACGCCAAGGTTCTGGTGGTGGACGACCGGATCCTGCGGGTCGGCTCGTCGAACCTCAACAATCGATCGATGCGGCTCGACAGCGAATGCGATGTCGCGATCGAGGCGGGCGACGACGCCACCACCGCCTGCATCGCCCGCATCCGCGACGGCCTGATCGCCGAGCATCTGGATGTCGGCGTCGACGAGATCGAAGCACGGCTGGCGGATACCGGATCGCTGATCGCGACGATCGAAGGCTTGCGCGGGCCGCGCCGCACACTGCGCGACTATCTGGTGCCCGATCTGTCGGCGGTCGAGGCGTGGATCGCGGACAACGAAGTACTCGATCCCGAAGAACCCGAGGATCTGTTCGAGGGCCTGACCGGCGGCGCGGTCAAGGTGCTGGTCGACAAGATCACAGGGCGCTGAGCCGCTCCGTCATCTCGGACGTGATATCCTGTTTGGTGCCGTAGAGGTGGGTGACGCGGCCGTTCGTCACCTGCGTGTCGGCGGATATGCGCATCCAGCGTGCGTCGCCGTCCGGCCGGATGATCCGCGCCTCGAAGGTGAAGGCCCCGGCGCTGGCGATCGCCTTGCGCCGCCGCGGCTCCAGCAGGCCGCGCGATTCGGGATCGTACATGGCGACCGTCGCGCCGCGATCGGGCCGCCGCGCACGATCGAGCCCGAACAGCGCGTAGACGCCGTCGCTCCACAGCAGGGATTCGTCCGACAGGTCGCATTGCCACGTCGCCGGCAGATAGGGGAGATGGGGGTTCATTCCACCTGGCTAGCGCGCCACGGTTAACAGGCGATGGTTCGTGAGGTGACGAAGGCGCGCGTCCTGTCTAAAGGGCGCGGACATGAGCGGAATCACTCCAGAGATCGTCGCCGAACACGGCCTGTCCCCCGAGGAATATGAGCGTGTCCTGCACGCCATGGGGCGCGAGCCGAACCTCACCGAACTCGGCATCTTCTCGGTGATGTGGTCCGAGCATTGCAGCTACAAGTCCAGCCGCATCCACCTCAAGAAGCTGCCGACCACCGGCCCGCAGGTGATCTGCGGCCCCGGAGAGAACGCCGGCATCGTCGACATCGGCCCGGATGAACAAGGGCGGGGCCAGTGCGCCGTGTTCAAGATGGAGAGCCACAACCACCCGTCGTACATCGAGCCCTATCAGGGCGCGGCAACCGGCGTCGGCGGCATCCTGCGCGACGTTTTCACCATGGGTGCGCGGCCCGTCGCCAACATGAACGCACTGCGGTTCGGATCGCCCGACCATCCGAAGATGCGGCATCTCATCTCGGGTGTCGTCCACGGCATCGGCGGATATGGCAACTGCGTCGGCGTGCCGACGGTCGGCGGCGAGACGAATTTCCATCCCACCTATAACGGCAACATCCTGGTCAACGCGATGACGGTCGGCGTCGCCCAGACCGACAGGATATTCTATTCGGCGGCGTCGGGCATCGGCAATCCGATCGTCTATGTCGGCTCAAAGACCGGGCGCGACGGTATCCACGGCGCGACGATGGCATCGGCAGATTTCGGCGAGGACGCCGACGCCAAGCGGCCCACCGTGCAGGTCGGTGACCCCTTCACCGAAAAATTGCTGATCGAGGCATGTCTGGAACTGATGGCGTCCGACGCGATCGTCGCCATCCAGGACATGGGCGCGGCAGGCCTCACCTCGTCCAGCGTCGAGATGGCGTCCAAGGGCGGCGTCGGCATCGAGCTGGTGATGGACGATGTCCCCCAGCGCGAAACCGGCATGACGCCATACGAGATGATGCTCAGCGAGTCGCAGGAGCGCATGCTGATGGTGCTGAAGCCCGGTCGCGAGGCCTTTGCAGAGGCGATCTTCCGCAAGTGGGAACTCGATTTCGCCGTAATCGGCCGCGTCACCGATACCGGTCGCATGGTCCTCAAGTGGCAGGGCGAGACGGTTGCCGACATCCCGCTCGGTCCACTCGCCGACGAAGCACCGGCCTATGACCGCCCCTGGGTGCCGACACCGCCGCGGCCGGCGATCGTCGATGCGCCGGAAAGCGACGATCTGGCGGCCGACCTGCTGACGCTGATGGCCTCGCCCGATCTCGCCAGCCGCCGCTGGATCTGGGAACAATATGACCACATGGTCGGCGGCGACACCGTCCAGCGTCCCGGCGGCGACGCGGCGGTGGTGCGGGTCCACGGCACGCGCAAAGGGCTGGCGATCGCGACCGACTGCACCCCGCGCTATTGCTTCGCCGATCCGGTCGAGGGCGGGAAACAGGCGATCGCCGAGACGTGGCGCAACCTGACGGCGGTCGGCGCGACGCCGCTCGGCGCGACCGACTGCATGAATTTCGCCAACCCCCAGCGGCCCGAGATCATGGGCCAGTTCGTCGGCTGTATCGAGGGGATGGCCGAGGCATGCCGCGCGCTGGACTTCCCGATCGTCAGCGGCAACGTCAGCCTCTACAACGAAAGCAAGGCGACCGGTGGCGGCTCCGCTATCCTGCCCACGCCCGCGATCGGCGGCGTCGGCCTGCTCGCCGACTGGTCGAAATCGGCGACGATCGGGTTCAAGGGCACGGGCGACGTGATCGTCCTGATCGGCCGCCCGCGCGGCGACCTCGGCCAGTCGCTGTGGCTGCGCGAGGTGAAGGGCCGCGAGGACGGACCCCCGCCACGCGTCGATCTCGCCGCCGAGCGCCGCACCGGCGATTTCGTCCGCACCTGGATCGGCAAGGAGGCGCTGACCGCCGTCCACGACGTGTCCGACGGCGGGCTGGCGGTGGCTATCGCTGAAATGGCGCTGGCCGGCGGGATCGGCGCGATGATCGCGATGCCGACCCCGGCCGGGGTCGCGGCGACCTATTTCGCCGAGGATCAGGGGCTGTACGTCGCGACCGTCGATGACGCGCACCTCAACGACTTCCTCCACGCCTCGACCGCCGCCGGTGTCGAGGTCGAGCGGATCGGGCGGACGATCGCCGGGCGACTGGTATTCGAAACGCGCGACAGTGATTTCTGCGTGAAGCTCGACGATCTGCGCACCGCTCACGAGCGCTTCTTTCCCGAATTGATGGGGTCGGCGACGGTCGCGGCGTGAGCACGGGCTATTCGGGAACACCGCTGGCGAGAAAGCTGGGTCTGAAACCCGGTATGCGCGCGTGGTTCGATGCGATGCCGGATTCCGTGTACGATGAGATCCATTCAGTCGAGCCGAACATCGCGATCGATCCGGATAATCTGGATGGGCTCGACGCCGTTCATGTCTTTGTGATCGCGCGGTCCGACCTTGAACGAAGCCTGGCCATGTGGCGCAAGCAGATCGTCAGCGACGGCTTCATCTGGGTGTCGTGGCCCAAAAAGGCGTCGAAAGTGCCGACGGACATCACCGAGGACACGATCCGCGAGGTCGCACTGCCGATCGGGCTGGTCGACGTGAAAGTGTGCGCGGTCGACGCGGTGTGGTCGGGCCTCAAGCTGGTGATCCGCAAGGAATTGCGCTGATCCTGGCGACCGTCATCCCCGCGAGGCGGGCAACCATTCCGGCTGGCCTTCCGACGCCGCCCTCTCGTTTAACGACTATCGATTGCCGTCTTCGCGGGGAATGACGGTCGAGAGATTGGCGCTTGCGATCCGGCGGTTTACAGTCAGGCTACACGCCAATCCTGGGGGACATATGGCGACCACGAACACTGCCGGCGCCGGCGACCGATTCCTGACGCTCGACGCCATCCGCGGCGTCGCGGTGATGGGCATATTGCTGATGAACATCGTCGGCTTCGGGCTGATCGGGCCGGCGTACATGAACCCGCTGGCGCAGGGCGGCGCGGCGGGGCTCGACCTTGCCGTCTACCTGTTCAACTTCGTGATGTTCGACGGCAAGATGCGCGGGCTGTTCAGCTTCCTGTTCGGCGCCTCCACGCTGCTGGTGATCGACCGGGCGACCGCGAAGGGCGAGAGCGCCGCGCTGGTCCACTACAGCCGGATGGTGTGGCTGCTGGTGTTCGGCCTGATCCACTTGTGGTTCATCTGGTGGGGCGACATCCTCAACCACTATGCGCTGGTCGGCATGATCGCCTTCTTTTTCCGCAACACGAAAGTGAAGACGCTGGTCGTGGTCGGCTGCATCCTCGTCGCGCTGCAGACGCTGCTGATGGCCGGGCTCGCGGGCTCGGTCCATGCGCTCGAAAACGGCCTGGGCGACATGCCCGCCGCCGAGCGTGCGAAGCAGCTCGCGGAGTTCAGCAAGGGCTTCGGCATCCCTCCCGCCGCGTGGATCGCCGAGCAGATGGCGAACCATCACGCCGGCTATTGGACGATGGTCACCGCCGAGTTCGAGCATACGCGCTACAGCGTGTTCTTCAACGCGATGTACTTCACGATGGAAACGCTCGGCTATTTCCTGTTGGGCATGGCGGCGTTCCGGTCGGGCATGCTGACCGGCGCATGGAGCCGCGCCCGCTATGTCAAATGGCTGGCTATCGGGTTCGGCATCGGCATTCCCGTCTATGGCGCTATCGCCTGGTACATGCTGTCGGCCGACTTCAGCATGTCCGCCGTCGTCGTGGGGGTGATGGCCCTGTCCACGCCGGTGCGGCCGCTGATGATTCTCGGCTGGGCGGCGCTGATCGTACTGCTGATACGCCCCGGCGGCATGCTGACCGCGCGGATCGCGGCGGCCGGGCGAATGGCGTTCACCAATTACCTGATGACCAGCATCCTGATGACCACGCTGTTTTCCGGCTATGGCTTCGGCCTTTACGGCGAATTATCGCGCGCCGAGCTGTATCTGGCGGTGTTCGGCATGTGGGCGCTGATGCTGCTGTGGTCGAAGCCGTGGTTGGAGCGTTTCCGCTTCGGCCCGTTCGAATGGCTGTGGCGGACGCTTGCGCGCGGATCGGTCCAGTCGATTCGCGGCGGCGCGCTGGCACCGGCCTGACCGCCACGATCGGCCCACCGCATTTATTGCGACTAAGACGCAATTGGTATTGCGAATTCCTCGCAGTATCGCTAGTCAGGCGATATTGGAGCGAGGGTGTCTCGATGGTCGTATGCGTTTGCAATGCCATCCGCGAGCGTGAGGTGCGCGAAGCCGCGCGCGCCGGTGCGATGAGCGCGTGTCAGGCCTATGCCGCCTGCGGCAAGCAGGCGAAATGCGGCCAGTGCGTTCCGTTCGCGCGATCGATTATCGATTCAGAGCGCGCTGCTGCGTAGCATTCGCACAACCTGAAAACCGCAGAAATCCGCCATTTTCCAGCTGTTCGCATCGCCGGCGAACGGCTATCATCGCGTCTGAAATTCCATCAAGGACGTGACACATGAAGGGCGACCCCAAGGTCATCGAGTTCCTCAATGAGGCACTCAAGAACGAGCTGACCGCGATCAATCAATATTGGCTGCACTACCGGCTGTTCGACCATTGGGGCGTCTACAAGCTCGCCAAGTTCGAGCGCGAGGAATCGATCGACGAGATGAAGCACGCCGACCAGCTGGCGGAGCGCGTCCTGTTCCTCGACGGGCTGCCCAATTTCCAGCTGCTCGGCCGCCTGCGTATCGGCGAGACCGTCGAGGAGGCTCTGAAGGGCGATCTGGAGCTGGAGGTGGAGGCATGCGCGCAGTTGCGCGACGCGATCGAGCATTGCGAGAGCGTCCGCGATTACGTCAGCCGCGACCTGTTCCGCGCGATCCTCGAGAGCGAAGAGGAGCATGTCGATACGCTCGAACGCCAGTTCGAGATGATCGAGCGCATGGGCATGGAGAACTACATCCAGCTCAACGCGAAGGCCGAGCACGACTGAAGTCGGCGCGCGGCAGGCTGCCGCGCGACTCGCATGACCTCCGGCCGCGCGCGAGCCGTGTCGGTTTGAAGCCTGCTAAGGCGGGGTCAATTTCAAACGCCCCGCCGTCAGACGGGATCGGCTGCGCCGGTCCCGCTGCCCGCCGGGGCGAGTCCGCGATTTGCTAACGCAAATCGCCGGCCGCCCGCTTCCCGAAGGCCGGACGGCGCTCCATCAGCGGGCTCGTCTCGCGTTCGAGCAGGGTGAGCGTTTCCTGGAACAGCGCCCGCAGACCGACGACATGTTCAAGCGCCTGTTCGGGTCCGTCGCGATTCTCGACGCAGTCACGCGCGATCAGCTCGATCGCTTCGGCGGCGGCGGACAGTTGCTCGGCGCCGAACTGCGCGGATTCGCCCTTCAAGGTATGGGCGGGGATCACAAGGGCTGCCGCGTCGCCGGCACGCATCGCCGCCTCGATCGCCGCCACGGATTTCTCGCCATCCTCACGGAAATAACCGAGAATCCGCACGAAATTCGCGCCCAGCTCGATCCGGGCAGCCGCCAGCATGTTCCAGTCGATCAACGATCCACCCGATGTAGCGACCGCCATATGTCCCACTCCGCGCGGGGCCGACCATCGGCTCGCGTCGGACCGCACCTAGCGCACGGCGGTAAACAGCGGGTTGACAGCATTCGTCGCGGCGACGCGAAATCGGTCCTGGCCAAGCTGCTCGACGACCAGGCCATGCGCGGTCGCCACCGCCGCCAGCTCGCCGGGCGCGACGGGGTCATCGGCCAGCACCTCGACCGTCCCCGCCCCCTCGCGCAGCGCCCGCGCCAGCCGCAGCGCCGGCCACGGACAGCGCAGGCCCCGCGCGTCTATATGGATCACGTCGCGTCGCGATCGCGGTCGAACGGGTTCTTCGGTGCGCGCATCGTCAGCCGCACCGGCACCGCGCCAAAATCAAATTCACGGCGCAAGCCGTTGACGAGGTAGCGGCGATAGCTTTCCGGCAACTGATCCACCCGCGTTCCGAACAGCACGAAGCTGGGCGGACGGGTCTTCACCTGGGTGACATAGCGCGGCTTGATCCGCTTGCCGCCGGGAGCGGGTGGCGGATTAGCCTCTATCGCGCGTTCGAACCAGCGATTGAGCTGGCCGGTCGATACACGCCGCGACCAGGCCTCGCGGGTCTCGAACGCGGCTTTGAGGAGCACGTCGATGCCCTTGCCCGTCGCCCCCGACACGGTGAGCAGCGGCACGCCGCGCACCTGCGCCAGCCCCTCGTCGAGAGCACCCTTCACGCCGTTGAACAGTGACGAGGCATTTTCCGCCACGTCCCATTTGTTCAGCGCGATCACCAGCGCGCGCCCTTCCTGCAGCGCCCGGTCGGCGATCTTGAGGTCCTGCACCTCCAGCCCGCGAGTCGCATCGAGCAGCAGCACGACCACCTCGGCGAAATCGATCGCACGCAGCGCGTCCATCACCGACAGCTTTTCCAGCTTTTCCTCGACCCGCGCCTTCTTGCGCATGCCGGCGGTGTCGATCAGCCGCACCGCGCGCTCGCGGCCCTCGCCGTCGGTCCAGGTCCAATCGATCGCGATCGAATCGCGGGTGATCCCGGCTTCCGGCCCGGTGATAAGCCGGTCCTGGCCCAGGATACGGTTGATGAGCGTCGACTTGCCGGCGTTCGGCCGGCCGACGATCGCCAGCTTCAGCGGCGCATCCTCGGATTCGTCGTCAGCTTCCTCGATCTCCTCGTCGTCGCGTTCGACGTGGGGCCGCAGCGCCTCGAACAGCTCGACGATGCCTTCGCCATGTTCGGCGGACAGCTGCACCGGGTCGCCGAAACCCAGCGCCATGGCCTCGATCACCCCGGTATCGCCGGCCCGGCCCTCGGCCTTGTTGGCGACCAGCACCACCGGCGTGGCGGACCCGCGCAGCCACCGCGCAATCTCCTCGTCGAGCGGCACCAGCCCCGCGCGCGCATCGACCATGAAGAGCGCGACGTCGGCATCCTCTACCGCGGCCTCGGTCTGCACGCGCATCCGGCCCGGCAGGGTGGCGACGTCCTTGTCCTCGAAACCCGCGGTATCGACGATCCGGAATTCCATGCCGAGCAACGTCGCGTCGCCCTCGCGCCGGTCGCGCGTCACGCCAGGCTGGTCGTCGACCAGCGCCAGCCGCTTGCCGACGAGCCGGTTGAACAGCGTCGATTTACCGACATTGGGACGGCCGATAATGGCAACGGTGGGACGGGACATGGCCGTCCCCCTACCGCGCCCCGCAGCAAATGTCGCGCCCCATCGCCGACGGCATCACCGATAGGCGGTCAGCGTGCCCTCGTCGCTCAGCAAATAGAGCGTGCCGTTGGCGACGACCGGCGACAGCCCGAACGCACCCTTCGCGCCCATCGTCGTCTGCACCTGACCGTCGGTCGGCGAGGCCGCGACGATCTCGCCCAGCGAATTCGCCAGCCACAGCCGGTCGCCGGCCAGCACCGGGCCGACCCACGACACCGGATCCTTCTGGGTCTTCTGCTTTTCCACGCGGAACCTGCGCAACTGGCTGATCCAGCGGATCTTGCCGCTGGCCCGCGCCAGGCAGATCAGGCGCGCATCGTCGGTCACGACGAAGATCCACTCGCCCGCCACCCACGGCGTAGAGATTCCGGCCAGATTCTGTTCCCACAGTCGCTGGCCGGTCAGCACGTCGAGCGCGATCATGCGCCCGCCCTGGCCGATCGCATAGGCACGGCCCTGGTCGATCACCGGCTCGGCATCGATATCCGACAGCGCCGACACGCTGGTCGACATCATCGAGCGAGACAGTGCGTCGGCCCACAGGGTGCGGCCGTTCTCGTAACGATAGGCGTTGAGTTCGCCCGACGAGAAGCCGGCAACCAGCGTGCCCTGCCCCGCGGCCGGCGCGGCGACACCGAACACGCCCTGCGATTCGAGGCTGGCGGAGACGGTCCACGCCACCTTGCCGTCGGTCTGGTCGAGCGCAAACAACTGGTTGTCCTGGCTCAGCACATACAGCTGGCCGTTCGCGAGCGTCGGCGCCCCGCGCAGCGGCCCGCCCGGCTTGGCGCGCCACAGCTCGTTGCCACTCGCCGCGTCGAGCGCGACGACGTCGCCCAGCCCGTTGGTGGCGAAGGCCTTGCCCCCCTCCACGCTCACGCCGCCGCCGAAGCGGGCGGGATTGTTGCCGTCGGCGGCCACGGTGGAGCGCGTCCACAAAGCGGCGCCGGTGCCGGCGTCATAGGCGCGGACGGTGCCGGTCGTGTCGCTGACGAACAGCTTGCCATCGGAGACGACCGGGGCCGCCGCAAGCCGCGCGCGCTTGTCGCCGCCCGGGATGCTCGCGCTCCACGCCCGCGCGGGGCTCGCCGCCAGCGCGACATGGCCCATCGACTTCGACGCATTGCCGCCCGGCTGGGCCCATTCCGCATTGGTCGCGGCGGGCGGCAGAACCACCTCGATCCCCGCGATCGTCGCGTCGACCGCGATCGAATTCTCGGTCATCAGGATCGGTACGCGCTCGCCGAGAACCGGCGTCTTGCGGTCGCCGCCCTTGAAGATGCCGCAGCCGCCGAGCGTCGCGGCGATCGCGATCATGGCCGTGGTGGTAACGAACTTCCTCATCCCGCAGTCTTTTCCTTGGATTCAGTCTGGTCGACGGCATCGACGCCAAGAACACCCGCCATCTGAACGGCGCGTTGACGGATCGACGACGGCACGGTTTCATCACGCGCGAGCTCACCGAACAGGCGCCCGGCGAGATCCTTGCGCCCCATCCGCAGATGCGCGACGGCGGTCATCTCGCCGGCAGATCCGAACCATGGCTGGCCCTTCACCGCCAGCGGGCGCAGACGGTCGATCACCGCCTGCGGCTGGAGCGTGTCATATTCGGCGGTCGTCTGACGCACCAGCGCGAGATCGCGCAACGGCTGTGCGGCGGAACTATCGTTTGCGACTTCCGCGAACAACGCGGCGGCGCCCTTCAGGTCGTCCTTCTGGAGCGCGATATCGGCCTGGGTGTATTTGGACAGGGCGCGGTATCCGGGCGTACCCGACTTCGCGAGATCGGCGAGGATCGGCGCCGACTTCTCGGGCTGGTTCGCCGACAGCGCCTCGATCGCCTGGTTGAACCGTTCGCCCTGCTCCCCGGCGCGGCCTTCGCGGTGCGAGCCCCACCACAGCCACCCGGCCAAGCCCAGCAGGCCCAGCACGATCGCGGCGATCAGCAACTTGCCCCAGCGTTTCCAGAACGCCACCGCCTCGTCGCGACGCAGTTCCTCATCGACCTCGCGCAGAAAGGCTTCGTTGGATTGCGGGGTCAGCGCCAAGACGGGTCACTCCAAGGGAACGGCGGCATTCCTTAGCCGCGCGACGGACGAAACGGAAGCGGTTCGGGATCCGGCAATCAGGCCTTCGGGCGATAGACCTGCTCGGGTCCGGGAAAGCTGCGCGACCGCACTTCCCCGGCATAGGCGGCGACCGCGGCGGAAATACGGCCGGCCATGTCCTCATAGGTCTTCACGAAGCGCGGGGTGCGTTCGAACAGGCCGAGCATGTCCTCGGTCACCAGCACCTGGCCGTCGCATTCGGCCGACGCGCCGATGCCGATCACCGGACAGCCGACGCCGGCGACTATTTCCTTCGCCAGCGGCTCGATCACTCCTTCGGCGACGATCGCGAAAGCGCCCGCCTCAGCCACCGCCTTCGCATCCGACAGGATCTTGGCGTGCTCGGCATCGCTGCGGCCGCGTGCGCCATAGCCGCCGAGCGCGTTGACCGCCTGCGGCGTCAGCCCGACGTGCCCGCACACCGGAATGCCGCGGCGACTGAGGAAAGCGACGGTCTCCGCCATCGCCTCGCCGCCCTCCAGCTTGACGCCGGCCGCGCCCGTTTCGGCCATGATCCGCGAGGCGCTGGCGAAGGCCTGTTCGGGCGACCCTTCGTAGCTGCCGAAAGGCATATCGACGATGACGACCGCGTGATAGCTGCCGCGCACCACCGCCGCGCCGTGCGCGCACATCATGTCGAGCGTGACGGGAAGGGTCGACGGCAGGCCGTAGATCACCTGTCCCAGGCTGTCTCCAACCAGCAGCATGTCGCACTGCGCATCAAGCAGTTGCGCCATTCGGGCGGTATAGGCCGTCAGCATCACGATCGGTTCACCGCCCTTGCGGGCCTGGATCGCCGGCACGGTCAGCCGCTTCATCGGCGCCGGGGTCGGGGTCGCGCGGCTAGTCGCCGTATCGATCGTGAAGGTGGTGGACATGCCCGGCGCTCTACGCCTCGCGAAGCGGACGGTCTAGCCGATCCAGCCGCGCCGCGATGCCATGCCGGCAAACCAGATCTGGAACACGGCGACGCAGGCAATGAAGATCGGGAAGGGCAGCACGACGCCCGCCCCCTTCGCCGCGACGATGTCGCTGGTGGCGAACAGCCAGCCGAACTGGATGAGCACCGCGATCAGGGAGATGAGGTACAGCGTCCGGGCGGCACCCGATCGCAGCAGCAACGCCACGCTGCCGAGGAATCCCGCGCCCACCGCGACGGCGTAGATCCAGTTGTACCAGGCGGGTAGCGACGCATAGAGCGCGCGGTCATAATCGCTCGCCGGCCCCATCGCCTCCGCCCCCAGACGAAACTGCTGAAAACAGGCATAGCATCCCATCGCGCCCCAAAGCAGCAGGACGATAGCCACCACCCAGAACCAAGTCCGCGGCGCCTGACGGATCGAACCGATCATGCTGGAAAACCCTCCCTCGCTTACAGCGAGGAAGCTATCGCGAATCGCGCAACCGCACCAGCGCCGAACTCAAGCGAAGACCGCCTCATAACGTTCGGGCTTGAACCCGACCGTGACACCCCCCGGATGCTCGACCACGGGTCGCTTGATGAGCGATGGATGCGCGGCCATCAGCGCCAGCGCCTTCTCGCGATCGATATCCGCGCGGTCGCCCTCGTCGAGCTTGCGAAATGTCGTCCCGGCGCGGTTGAGCAGCACCTCCCACCCCAACGCATCGGCCCAGGCAGCGAGCCGGGCCGGGTCAGCGCCTTCGGTCTTGTAGTTATGGAAGCTGTACGCGACGCCCCGGCCGTCGAGCCACTGCCGCGCCTTCTTGACCGTGTCGCAATTGGGAATGCCGTAGAGGTGGATCGTCATGTGCCCGTCCCGTCGATGAATCGTCCCCAGGTCGCCACCGCCTGCCGTTCGAAGCCGAGCGCGGCATAGAAGGCGGCGGCATCCTGATTGTCGTCGCGAACCATCAGCTGGATCTTCGGCGCGCCTTGCTCCACCAGCCAAGCCTCCGCCGCCGCCATCAGCATCCGGCCGAAGCCGCCGCGCCGCCGGTCCGGCGCGACCGCGAGATAATAGACCCAGCCGCGATGCCCGTCATATCCGACCATCACGGCGCCGGCGATGGCATCGCTCTCGCGCACGATCAGCACGGCGGAGGTGGTACCTTCGATCGCCCGGCGGAAATCGCTCTCCGGATCGTTCCACGGTCGCGTCAGCCCGCACGCGCGCCACAGCGCAATCGTAGCGGCACAATCCGCTGCGGTCGCCGGGCCGGGCGTCATGCGGCGGCGCTCCGCGCATGCTCGACCAGCCGCGCCGCCTCGCGCGCGAACACGTCGAACCCCCAGTCCCGCCGGGCATGGAATATGGCCGCATGCCTGGCGAGTGCGCCGCACGCCGCGAAATGATCGCCCGCGAGCCCCAGTTGGCGGACGTAGCCGGGGCGATAGCTGTTCGCCATCACCACCTCCATCGCCGCCGCGCCGCGCAGCCGTTCGATGCGGGCCCCATCGGCGGCCTCGACCCGTCCCAGCAGATACAGCCTCGCCAGCGGAACCGGCGCCGCGACCACCGCACGCGGAAGGGTGACGTGATATTTGTCCATCCCCTCGATCGCGCGGTCGAGCGTGGCGATGTCATGGCCCATCCGATCGGCGGCGTCCCGCCACAGCTTGAGGCGCGGCAAGCCAGGCCAGGCCCTGGGTTTCCCCTCCGCGTCGAACGACACCGCGCAGACGTCATCGCACAGCACGGCATGACCGGCGGCCGAGAAATGCGCCGCCAGCGTGGACTTGCCGGCCCCCGACGGCCCGCAGAAGGCGTGCGCGCGCCCGTCGATCACCACTGCATTGGCGTGCAGCGGCAGCAGGCCGCGCTGATAGGCGAGTACCCCGAGCGCCGATCCGAGCAGGAACAGCCGCACGTTGCACGCGCTCGCGCCCGGCAACGGGTCGACGATGATCTCGCGGCCTCCGGTCATGCGATAGCGCCCGACCCTTGCCACCCGCAGCGTCACGCTGTCTCCCTCGCGGTGGAGGCCCCAGCCACTATCATCGCCTTCGGCCGGATCGGCGACCGGGCCGCAGCGGATCGTCACGACCGGCCGGTCATCGCCCTCTGCCGCCGGCGTCAGTTCCCCCAGCGCAATCTCGGAGGCGAAACGGAAGTCGAAGCAGGAATAGAGCGTCGGCGCGCTCATCGCGGCGGCGCCTTCCGGCGCCGAACGACCGGGCCGAAATCATGCCCCGCATGATTTCGGGTCCCGATCATTCCCACTCGATTGTTTTTTCGCATGTAGCAGTTTGATTTTCCAACAGAAATTCTCGCACAGACGAAGATAAGCCGCCCTCGAGGCCGTCAAATTTCTACGCTATTGATTTTGCACGAAAAATTTGGCTGGCAGAATTTTGCATGTCTTCGATCACTATCGGGGCGATTTAAATTTGCAGCCGGAACAATGTACATTTTTATCTCATCCAAGCAGTGACCTGCTCCCCAGAATTCATGCCATTGGTAAGTTAGCTCGTCAGATGGAGACGAGCGATGCGGCGAAGCCGATTTACCGAGGATCAGATCATTGGGGTGCTGCGGGAGCATGAGGCTGGCGTGAAGACGCCGGACCTTTGCCGAAAGCACGGGATCAGCGATGCGACCTTCTACAACTGGAAGTCGAAGTACGGCGGGC
>NZ_JAMHWM010000028.1:0-4545 GCF_035910975.1 Sphingomonas sp. | reverse complement strand
CTGGTCGCCGCTGACCGCCGCGGTCAACAGCCTGAACCGCAGCATGGGCCAGCCTGACCTTTATCCCTTCGACCCGAGCCCGAACGTACTCGAGAAGGTCCGCTTCATCCACGGCCTGCTCCATCCCGCCGCGGCCGAGCCGAAGGCGGCCCCGGAGCCGGCGACCAGCGCCGCGGGCGGGTCGCGATGACCGACCGGCCGGCTTCGGCCACGCGCGACCCCGCCGGCCGGCTTGCCGCCTTCCGCGCGCGCCGCCCTTCGGTGGCGGAACGGCGCGCCCCTCGGCTTCGCGCCCTCCGGGACCGGGTGCCACGGCACAGCCACGCGGCATGGGCGCCGGCCGACTGCCAGCCCGAAGCGGAGGATAGCGGACCCTGCTCCGGTCCGCGGCGATCATCGCGCACGTATGCCGCTCGCTCACCTGAAGACGCCCGCTCGGATGCGCGACCGCTTCCCGCCTGGCGACGGGCGTCACCCACGCAAGCCAGCATTCTTCGGCAGCCTGCCGGGTCGTCGCGCTCAGACCGCGTCGAGGGCCGGGGCGGGTCCGTACTGATGGTCGCGTGTGGTCGGCAGGTCCAGCGCGACCTCCGGTTGGTCGTAATGGTCGAGATAGCCGAGCATGTCCTCTATCCGTACGACGTCGTATTCCCTTGATGGATCGGTCGGCGGCGTCTGCTGCTCCTGGGCGCGAAGCGTCTCCGCGAAGGCGTCGACCTCGTGCATCGACTGCAGGCGGTTGATCATCGGCCGGTTGTCGATGCCGCGTGTCATCTGCCACAGCTCGTTGAACGACGGCGTCGTTGGCGCGACGTCGATGTGGTCGGTGCCGAGCTGGTCCCGCATCATCGCCAGCGCGGCCACGATATCCGGGTCGCTCTTCGCGCCGGTTATGAAGCGGGCGACGGTCTCGCGGATCAGCGCCGGGTCGGACGCGGAGCGGCCCTTCCCGAGCTCGGCGACGAGCCAGGCCCGCACGCTCTTGCGCAGGGCCGGGATCTTGCCGAACCCGGCCCATTCCGCCTGCGTCGGCGATCGCGACGGACGGCCGGGAATGCCGATGCTTTCGAGGTACCAACTTGCCAGCCGCGCCCAGTAGTAGGTGTTGTCGTTGCGAAACGACGGGTCCTCCATGTAGCGGCCGTAGCAGTAGATCGCCTCCGCCGCCGCCGGCGAGAAGGCGTTGAGGTCGATCGCAACCTTCGGCATCGCCGCGGCCCCCTCAGAGCTCGGTTTTCTCGTCGCCGCCCTCGACACGGAACGGCTTCAGGACGATCGGCTGGTTGTGCCAGTGCGCCATCTTGATCCCGCTCGACTCGGCGTGGACCTCGACGAAGTTGTTGGAGCCCTCGGCCATGACCACGCGCTGGGTGACCTTGATCGCCACGCCGATCGTCTCGTCGTATTCCCGGTTCGACGTCGCCTGCCACACGGCCTGGCTGATCAGCGGCAGGTTCGACGTCGCGAGGTCGGGCGGATTGTAGAGCACGATGCCCTTGAAGGCGTCGAAGAAGCCGATGGCGTCGCCCTTCGGCACCAGGTCGTTGGCGCTGTCGTAGGCGGCGCCCGACGACTGCGACATCTTATAGGTGTGCTGGATCAGCGTTTGCGTCGAGGTGTTCACCGCCTTGAAATCGGCGAGGTTGCGGCTGAACGAATGCGAGTTCGTGACGCCGAGCGATGCGCCGACGCTGCCGCCGCCGGTCGGGGTGCCGCCGAAGAAGCCGGCATTGACCGATCCCGAGACCGAGAAGGACACCGACACCGACGACGAGGTGGCACCGGAGCCGTTCACCGTCTGCGGCCCGTCCGAAACCCGGCGGAAGTCGCTGCGCGGCGTCTGGCCGTCGCTGGTAAGAAACATCTCGACGACGATCTGGTCCTGGAAGTATCCGCGCTTGTCGTTCCGGTCGAAGAGCATGCCCCCGGAGGAGATGATCGAGTCCTCGAGCGACACATGCACGGTCATCGGCTGGTTCGCACCGCCCTTGCCCACGGTGACGGAGATGACGAGGTCGAGGTGCGACTCCTGCAACGGCTGCCTGGCCGCGGTCGCGGCCTGCCGCATCAGGTCGAGAACGCTTATGTTCAGGCCTGGAAGCTTCGCATCCGAGAAGTACTGGCCGACTTTCGTCGGTACGGCCGTCTTGTCGGCATAGGTCGGCGCCGCGGCGTCGAACGCTTCGAACATTTTTCCCCCCTGCCTTCGCGGTTGCCCGTTCCTGGCAGGTTGACGCTACGATCTGCTTCGGCATGCGTAAACGGAAATCTGGGCGCGGTCCGTGCTCGTGTTCCTCGAAGGTCCTGATCGCGCCCAAGCGTCTCGGCGACTTTCCAAGCGTATACCGCCGCGGTTTCGACAGCATGACATCCCCCTCCGCCCGGCCAAGATGAACGCCTTGGCATCGGCGTTCACGCAACGCTGGCGTGTCGTCATGCCGAAGGCAGGCCTCTACGAATCCGGGGCCGAGCGAAGAAGCGCCTAGTCGTCGGTCCTGCGCCGGCGCCTCCGCTACGGCTCAATCGGCCGCCGGACTCCAGATTCAGGCGAATGAAAGGCGGGGTGGCACAGCAAAGCCCCTCTGTCAGAGCAAGGGCACCACTTCTATGCTTGACCAGAACGGCGCAGTTGCCGAAGTCGGAGCGCAAAAACCAAGAATCTCAATAAGTGTCCATTTTACCAAGAAAAATAATGTCTTATCGATAGAGATTTCATCATGGGGCTCTCGGGCACGTCGCTGATCAGATCGCGGACATGTCTTGCCGTGATGGCTGCCTGGGTCAGTTCGTAATGGCCGTGGCCGAAAGCGTAGACGACGCGGCTGTCGATCAGGGATTTCGATATCGCGGGAATGGAATCGGGAACCTAAGCGCGAAAGCCTATCCATCGGATGCCTTCGCCCAGGCTGGCGGCGGGTGCGAACTGCCTGAAGCGTTCCACGAGGGCGTCGATGCGCCAGTAGTTCGGAGCCGCGTCGAGGCCGGCGAATTCGACAGAGCCGCCTATGCGATCGCCGCTTTCGTCGCAAGCTGCTGCGACCTGCGCTTCAAGGCTTTCCGTCACCGCCTCCAAGCCGCGGGAAAGCCACTCAAGGTCGCCATCACCTCCTGCGCCAGAAAGCTCCTGACCATCCTCAATACAATGGTCCGCTTAGAGCGCGGCCTGATCGTGGCGAAGGGCCGCGCAAAGCTGCGAAACGAGGTGCATGAGTTCCTTGCCGGCGAGGCGCCCGAGCTCAGTCCGCGCATCAGGATCCTCGTGGCGGACCTCGTCGAGGAGTGAAACTGCCTCGACGCCCGCATCAAGGCCTTCGACGCCGAGTTCGTCGCCCTCGCGCGTGCCGATCCGGCGATGCGTCGCCTGTCGACCGTGCCGGGTATCAGGCCGATCAACGCGACGGCGCTGGTGGCGGCCGTTGGCGACGCCCGCGCCTTCGGCAAGGGGCGCGATCTCGCGGCGTGGCTCGGGCTCGTGCCGCGCCAGGTTACCACCTGCGGCAAGCCGAGGCTGCTCGGCATCAGGAAGCGCGGCAACCGCTACCTGCGAAAGAACCTCGTCCACGGCGCCCGTGCTGTTCTGCCGAAGCTCGCGGAGCGCGACACCCCGATCGGGCGCTGGCTCCATGACCTGCTCGCACGGCAGCACAAGAACATCGTCGTGGTGGCGCTGGCGAACAAGCTGGCCCGCATCTGCTGGGCCGTGCTCTCCGGCAACCGTGGCTTTGCTGAAGAGGTCCCCGAAATTCACTGAAAAAGAAAGCGGCACCGGCGCGCCCGATCCGGGGTCGTCCACGAGGTCCGCGGGCGGTATGAACAGATGGCCCAACAGTCGAACGGCGACGCGCAAACCTGAGAGTTGTCAACGGCCAACCGAGGCCGCGCCGATTACGAGGAGCACGTCGCGCGTATCTCCATCTTGGCAGGGAGCAAGCTCCGAGGCCGGATACGTTGACGCAGACTGGAAGGCAGAATGCTCAAACCCTCTTGCAGACGGGGCGGGCCATACGTTGACAACCCAAAGCGCCACGATCTCGGTTGGCGTCACGCCGCTGTCGGTTTCGACCATCAGAAGGAGGCGGGGAACACCTTTGGGCGGCTGGGTATGGGGATTACCCCAAGCAACTGTATGGCGAAAACGAGTCATGGCCCGATCTTCCGGGGGGAGGGAAGGGGCCAGCGGCGCGAACCGCTGGCCGGGCGATCAGAACATCTCGGGCGGGAGCCACGCGGCCACGCGGGCGCGCTGCGCTTCGGGAAGCTCGGTCGCGGGATCGAACATGGTTTCCAGCCGCGCAACCTTCTCGGCCTTCCTGGCCTTGGCGAAGGTGCGCGCCTCGCCGTTGTCGGCGTCGATGCCGACCATCTCGGTCCAAAGGGCGTCGAGGTAGTCGCCCTTCACGCGGGAGAAGAAATTCACCGCCGTCGGGCACCAGACGGCGCGAACGTCGGTCGCGGCTTCCTTGTCGTAGAGCTTCGCGAAACCCTCGTCGGCGTGGGGAAGGTCGAGCAGCCGGGCCAGCTCCAGCGTCAGCACGTCGCGAACGT
>NZ_JAMHWM010000027.1:0-13429 GCF_035910975.1 Sphingomonas sp. | reverse complement strand
CAGGGTCGCTGTGCGCTCCGCACTGGCGCAGGCAACAACCACCGCCATGACAATGGACCAACGACCTCGACAACGTCCAGTTCGGACGCACGTCACCGGGCCAACGCGACGGTTCATATCGGCGCCGCGCGCAGCTTCAGCTCGAACTTCGGGTTGCCGCGGACGCAGCGGACTCCGAGACGGGTGGGGTCGGGGAGGTTCTGGTAGTCGTCGTACTCGGTTCCGGGCACACCCAGCTCCAACCAGAGCTCGGACGGATCGCGGCCCATGAGATCCCAGTGACCTCCCTTATACGCCGGGCGGCCCTGGTAGGCACCGTCGACCCACTCCTCGACGTTCCCCGAGAGGTCCTCGACACCGGTCGGGCTCGCGTAGTCCGGTTGTGGACCGATCGGATGTGGCCCCGTCCGCTTCTCGCAGACTGAGTTGTACCCGTACTTGCACAACGCCGCGGGCGTCTGATCGTCGCCCCATGGGTATCGCCGGAAGTTGCACGTCGTGCCGTCGCGATCATCCCGAACCTCGAGCGGATCCGTGCACGGCGACGGCCCGCGCGCCGCGGCCTGCCACTCTTCAGGCGTCGCCAGTCGGCGGCCAGTCGCCTTGCAGAATGCCTGTGCGTCGGCGAACGACAACTCAAGCGGCGTGTCATCCGCTTGCCCATCGAGGAACGCCTTCGGCGCGCAGGCCTTGCACCGTCGGTAGTCGCCGACCGAACTCTCGCGCTTGCTCACCCACAGCGGCTCCGACAACACCAGTAGCGCTGGGTCCTTGTTCATGATGCCGTCGTGCGCGCGCAGCTCATACTTGACCGCGTACCGAGCGGGCGGCAGACGCACCTCCGGGCCGAACTCGCCTTCGACCTCGCAATAGCCTTGCGTATTGCAGTTCCCTGGGCACGCCGCCGCGTCACCCTTGCACGCACCCGGCGCCGACACTGCATCGCGATGCGTCGGCGGCTTGTCCTTGCGTGCAGAACCTGTGCATCCGGCCGAACCGAGAAGCACGACGATGGCGCAGCTCAAGCCGACGGAGTTCATGGGCCACCTGCACGAAGGACCTCAAGCCGCTTCATCTCTTCGTCGAACAGGTGCTGCGCCTTGCCGACATCGATATCGAGGCCGAGTTCTCGCAAGAGTTCGAGCCAGCTCTTCTCGTCCGCAGTGAACTTCGTCATCAGGTGCTTCAGCGCCTCCTCGAGTTGCGAGACCGCCGCGTGAAGGTGCATGGCAAGCGTCTTGTACGCCAGCGTCGTGTGCTTCTCAACCGCCGCCGACATGCCGCTCGCCTGCGCGAGCCGCTTGAAGGCTTCGACATCCTCCACGATGCCCTGCTGCGCAATTGTGCTCCGCGCCTTCTCGCTGAGCGCGGTCTCCAGGTCACGCGCCAGTAGCGTCCGCAGGCGGAACAAGACCCGCACCAAGCGACTCAGGCTGAATGCTACCGACTCCTCATCGGTCTGAAACACCTGGAGGCGAGCCATGTTCTCGCGCTCGAGCTTCGCATCGTCGACTGAATCCAGGAACGACCCAATGGTCTCCTCGGAGTGCTGCGCGATGAAGATCCCCTTCGCCCGCATGTCCTCGTACAACGTCACGTAGCGTCGCAGCAACAGCCGCAGGATCGGGCCGACCGTGCCGATCTTCAGGTTGCGCTGGATGCTCGAGCCGAGCAGGGGCATGTTCGTCAGCTTGGCCCACTTCTCCTCGGCGTTGTTGTCCTTCCACTTCTTCTTCTGCGGCGCACGGTTTGTCGCCTTGAAGACCAAGCTGTTGAACATGAACACCCCAACCACGTTGCCCACGACCTCGCCGTTGAGCTTCGCGCGATCCGCCGTGGGCCCCGGCAGGTCGCGCACGAGGCCAAGCAGCAATTCCTGCAGCGTCGGGAAGAGCTTGTCGTCGAGCTGGTCGTCCGCGTACATCAGCAAGCCGATCATGGAAGCGATCGCCACCATGATGATCGCCGGGCGCGCCGGGCGGACCCACTTCACCTCCCACTTCTTCCACGAGAACGGCCGCGTCCCCCACGTGTAGGCGATCGTCTTCCAGATGTGCGGGCTCAGCATGCCGGCCGCGAGCAACGCCGGGAACGCCCGGCTCTTCCGCAGCGCCGTCAACACGTCGTCGAGATCGTGCAGCTTGAGCTCGTTCGCGATCTGCTCCGCGATCTCACCGAGCTGGAAGCCCGCCTCGAGCTCCCACTCCGCCGGGTTGGGCGGCTCGTGATCGATCTCCTGGCCGAACAGATGGAGTATCGGGTTCACCTTGTCGTGCTCGAGGTGGTACAGGCTCGACATCAGGAGCAGCACGCCGTTGACGGTGTGGCCCATCGCCTTCTTGAAGTGCTCGACGCCCTCGAGCGCGCTCTCCTTGGTCAACTCGCGCTCGAGCGTCTGGACCACCTGGTGTACGCGCTCGATGACGTACTGGAGGCGGCGGACCATCTTGTAGTAGCGGTACTCGGGGATGCCCTCGGCCAGCGTCGTCGCCACCGTGCCGCGCACGAAGCCGTCGTACAGCGTGTTCACCAGGTAGCCGCGGAAGAAGCCGTCAGCGAAGGCGCGCCACTTCTGCGCGTCGCCATCGGGGTCGTCGTCGCCGCTGGCGTAGATGAACAGCGACGTGACGAGCGACGTCATCTTCGCGGCGAGCGCCGGAACGAGGCGCATCGCTGCGCGCTTGGCCAGCTCGCCGGCCGCGCGCTTGCCGGCCTCCTGGGAGACGTAGCGAGCCATCGCCGCCGGGCCGATCGCCGTCACGACGAACGGCGCGGCCGCACAGGCCGCGACGAGGCCAACCAGTGGAATGACCCCGGCGGTGTTCTCGTAGACGATCTCGCTGACCTGGATCAGATACGCGTCCCACACGAAGTCGTTGTGGGTCTGGACGAAGACCGCGCCGTTCTTGACGTCGCGCAGGTACACCCAGGACCCGTCGGCGCCGATGAAGCGCGTGGCGCCAAAGCGCGTACCCTGCGGGATGACCAGCTTGTCCGGATCGACCAGGACGGCCTCGATGTCCTTGCGTCGCTGCGCGTTGACCTCGAGCAGGTGCTGGTTAGGATCTGCCGCGCTGGCCAAGGCCTTCTTGGCGGCGTCGATGCCCCACTGCCGGACGCTGCCGAACGCTCCAGCATCAGGCCTGACGCTGTGCTCGGCGAAGTCGATGACGTAGAACGGGTCGGGGAAGAACCCCTTCACCATCTCGACGAACCACGCCCACGGATCGCCCGCGTTGCTCAACTGCTGCGCGTTGTCGACGCCGAGGAGCGACTCGACCAGCTGCCGGGGGTCGAGCATGATGCGCTCGCCTCCACCCTTACCCGGCCGTGGCCGCCGGCGGCCGTCGACGACGTTCTTGGGGAAACCGTGCGCTGCGTGGAACAGCACCGCCGTGGTGCGGCGCGACGTCTCGAGCAGCCCGAAGTGGAACGAATCGTAGGAGCCGATCAGCTCCTTTGCCGACAGCGCGCCGTGTTCCGCCTCGGTGAGCGCGAACAGCCGGTAACCGTTCGGTGTCGTCAGGAGTAGGTAGTCGCCGCCCTGCTTCAGGAAGACCTCCGCCGTCGAGCGGACGAGCATCTCATCGGTGTAGGCCGACACGACGTCGCGGGACCCGACCTCACCTGGCTGCCACTTGGCGAAGTAGTCGCCGGCCGGCGACGCGTACGTGCCATAGGTCGCCAGCACCTTCATGAAGCGCTTCGGCTTGATCTTGCGCAGGCTGGCGGGGCGGTCGTGGATGTCCCGCAGGTTGGTCTGATAGACCTCGCGCGTCTCGGTCGACATGCTCCCGAGCGCCTCCGCGAACGCAGGGGGCATGCCCGAGCGCGCCATCTCGCTCACGTCGTCGACCGGGATGTCAGCGAACTGTTGCCAGTGGAGAAGGTGCGTGACATACGGACGGGCGAGGTCGGCGCGGTACGGCTTCACGCGATAGCGTTCGTCCGGATCGAGTTCCAGCGGATCGCGCATCACCTCGAGAGGGTTCTTGTCGATCACCAGGCCAAACAGCGTGGCCGTGTACCGGTCGCGACCTTCGAGGATCTTCACGACCTTGGGCTTGCGCCACTGCCGATAGGAGCCCAGGTGGATCGCCTCGACGCGGTCGATGCTGACGCCGAGTGTCTGGGCCATCTCGCCCTGGAAGAGCTCGTCGACATAGGCCAGCAGGCGTTCGACCGCGGCCTGCTCGGTCGCCGGATCGGTGGACTTGAACGCGCTGCTCATGAGCGACCTCCTCGCGCCACCCGACGTCGGCGTGGGGCAACCGTGCCGCGGGCCAGCGGCGCGATGCCGGCGGGCGCGGCCGTCATGACCAGACCGGCGAAGGCCAGGCGGTCATGTCCGTCGACCGTGTTCCGCTCGACCTTCGTGCCGGCCGCGAACATCGTCCGTAGCATCGCGGTGTCCGGGCGAAGCAGTTCGATCGTGCCGTCGGGCTGAATGTCCAAGCCGAGGCCACGCGGAGCCTGGGCAGGATCGTCCTCGTCTCCGTGCGGGATCGCAATCAATGGCCGCCGCAGGCTGAGCCCGAGTGGCAAGGCGTTCGCCGCGTCTGCCGAGGTCACGATGCCGCTCGGGTGGACCTTGCACTGGCCAACGATGGTCGCAGGCTGATGTGCGTCCTCGTCGTCGTCAGGGCTCGCCAGGGCTAGCGCGATGTTCGGGACCTGTGCAGGCACCGCGTACGCGTCGTCGCGGATCGCCTCGCCGTCGTCGTCGAAGCCGTCGATGTGAAGCGCGGTCAGGCGCGGGACGACCCGCGGAACACGCACCAGCGTCGGCGCCTTGCTGCGGAACTTCTCCGCCCCGCCCAGCTCGATCGACAGGCCCAGCTCGTACTCGGTGCCCTCGACCTCGGCGGCCTCCGACAGGATCGGCACGTCGTAGACCGTGTCGCTGCCCGGGAACCGTAGCTTGACCATGAGCGCGTCGGACGGCGCCGGCTCGATCGTGGCCGACGCCACCTTGAACGCGCGCCAGTCCGGCTTGCGACCGCCGCCTGGCGGCGCCGGCTCGATGCTGCCGACGAAGGTGGCGAGCAGATCATCTGGCGTCCCCTCGCGCCGCGGCTTGCCATCGGCGCCGAGGAACGCGTCGAGCTCCCAGACCTTGATCGTCACGTCCGCCGCCTTCCGCGGCTGGTGGACGCGGACCTCGAGCGGCTGGCTCAGGTCGGTGACTCGCCCCGGGTGGAGGCGCGCGTGGAACTTCATGATGCCTCCGTCGGCGACAGCGCGACCAACGCGACCCCATCCCGCCGCGGGCCGAGCTTCACTGTCGCGTGTCCGGCCTCGCCGCGCAGCTCGTACTCGCCGACCGGCAGCGGCGCTGGATGAGAGGCCATGCCGGCCTCGTCGGTGAACAACGTCACCGACGCCGGGCCCGACAGCGTGAACCGTGCCTCCGCCACTGGCGCGAAGCTGTCGTCGCCGATGTAGAGATTGACGAACCCGAGCTGCACACCCGGCACGTGCCGCTCGTGGCGCTCGTCGCGAGTCGCAACCGCAGGCGCGTGCACCTTCGCCGTCTCCAGCGCCAGCTCGTAGTCCTGGAACGGGACATGTTCATGGAACACCACGCCGTCCTTGTCCGTCGTCAGCTCGACCGTGCCCTGCCCTGGCACTTGCACTGACACCAGGTACGCCGCCAGCGGCGCCTGCCCGAACTCGTCCATCAGGCGCACATGCAGATAGCCGGTCGACTCCCACTCGATCGTCGGCTGGTCGTCCTTGACGGCGACGCCCTCGAGGAAGTCCTTCGTCGTGGTCTTGATGGTGGGCATCAGGCGTCCTCCGCGCTGATCAGGTGCAGCTTCCAGGTGCCGATCGCGGCCTCGGCGATCGCAACCTTGCCGTCGGCGTCGGCGGTCGCGCGGACGCGGTCGCCGGTCTCGACGGTCTCGAGCTCGACCTCGACGCCGAACGCCGGCAGCTCGTCGAGCATCAGGGTCGCGGCGAAGGGCTTCACCAAGGTCAGCACGTCGCCCTCGGCCGACTGCCCCCCGGCGGTGACGGTGAACGTGTACTGCGCGATGCGCGTGTCCTTGGGCGTCGTCCACGTCGCGCTGGCGACCGCGTCACCGCAGGTCCCCGAGACCGAGGCCACCGCGGCGCCGCCGTCGACCGGCCGGATCTCGAAGCTCGCGGCCTGGCCAGCCAGGTCGAGACACATCGCGGCGAGCTCCACGGTCGCGCCGACCGGAGCCTTGGATTGCACCCAGCGCGCGGAGAGCAGCGCAGGGACGGGCTCGGGCGGTTCCGCCGCTGCCGACTCCGCCGCGGCGGGGCCAGGGCTCGCGTTGCCGGCCCCGCCCCCGGCAGGTCCACTGCCACCGCCGCTGCTGCCGCCACCACCGCCGCCGGCCTGCGCGCTGGCCTGGCCACCGGCGGCGCCGCCGCCTGAGCCGCCGGCGGGATCGCTGTCGGGCACCTCGGTCACCGTCGCGTCGGCCTTGGCGGCGGCCGCCACGCCGCCGGGGTTGACGTCGATGGTCGAGCCCTTGAGCGCCACCATGTTGCCGTCGATCTTCACGCCGGCCTTGCCCGTACCGCTCACGCCGGATGACTTGCCCATCAAGTCGACCGCTGCCTTGCCAGTGATCGCGATCTCCCCCGCGACGATCGTCACCTCGTCTTGGGCCTGGATCGCGACGCACCCCTGCTTGGCTTCGATCGTGATGCCGGCCGCCTTGTCGATGGTCACCGTGCCGATCCCTGCGCCGTCGGCGATGACCAGCTTGCCGTCCTTGTCATCGAACGTAAGCGTGTGCCCTGACTTCGACGTGAAGACGCGCCGCGGGTTGTCACCGCTCGGATTGGACTCGGTCGGCTTGTCCTTGCCGTTCCAGATCTGCCCGATGACGATCGGCCGAGCCAGCTCGCCGTGCTCGAAGGCGACGAGCACCTCGTCGTCGACCTCGGGCAGCGTGAACCAGCCGCGATCGCGCCCTGCGCCGATCGCGATGACCGGGCACCACCACGTCGCGTCGTCGCTCAGCACCGGGATTCGGACCTTCAGCCGACACAGACGTGAGGGATCCTTGATGTCCACCACGATGCCGATCACGACCTCATGCGCACGCTCGGCTTCAGCTTCGGCGCCCCGGATCTGGCCGTAGAGCAGCGACGCGAAGTCCCAGATCATGGCGCCCCCGCCACGCGATCCACGCATGGTCCGATCATTCTGCTCAACATTGCGCACCCCTGCGACAACGGGAAACCGCACCAACCGACATCGAAGAAAGACTATCGCGGGGCGCGCGAATCGCACAAGGCCATAGTATTGCTTGCACTATATCTCACGTGCCGTCGTCCACGACGATCGGCCCCACCTGTCGCGAGGAATCTGTCGCCGCGATGTCCGACTCCAGCCATCAGTAATCCCATCTTACCGTGACGCCGCCCATGTCCCGGCCCACCGAGGCCTGCACCTCGACGGCCTCGGGCGCAGCGCGGCGTCCCGTGATCCACAACAGCGTCCCGGCAGCCACCGCGGCCACGCCGACGCCCAGCGCGACGCCTGCGTACAGGCGCCGATCGTTCGCAGTGTCGTAGGCGGAGCGCCGGGCCGGGTTGGTCGTCGCGGCCTTCGCGTCGTCGTACGACGAGCGCGCGGACAGCTCGAACGCGAGCGCGCCGCCGAGCGAGACCGCGCCGAGGGCCCATCCACCGAGCGCAAGCTTGCGCCGCCCCGTCATGCCGGTGCCAGGCGCTGTCCGAAGGGGCATCGCGCGGAACGCCGGCACCGTCAGCGACTTCTCGTCGCCGGACGTCCCGACCTCGACCGACGTCGACCACGGCTCATGAGCTGGAGCCCGGGCCTCGATCGTGTGGTGTCCACCGTCGATCGGCATCTTGCGATTCCATTCGGCCGGGTCCATCGGGACGCCGTCACGCTTGACCACGAGGCCGTCGACGCGGACGTCGTTGGGGACGGCGACGACCAGGTACGAGAGCTTCGGCTCGAGCGCGTCGGCACGATCCTGCGCCGACTTCTCGATCGCGCCCTGCCCGCGCGCCAGGCGCGCCGCCTCCACGAAGTGCCCCCAGGCGCTGGCCAGCTGGCCGTTCTTCTCGCGACAGTCGGCGAGATTGAGCAGGGTGGTGGCGACCGGGTCCTTCTTGAAGCTGCCCTCGAAGGCGAGGCAGGCCTCGGCGTACTGGCCCTTCGCCATGAGCTTCTTCCCATCGCGAAAGAGCACTTCAGCCTCGGCGGACTGCGCCGACGCTTGCCCGCTACCGACTGCGAGCAACACGGCCGCCACGAACACCATCCACGCGTGCTTCATGGCGGCGAATCTATCGCACGATCGGTACGACCGGAAGCTCGTCATGCACGGTCGACTGGAGTAGGCTCG
Source organism: Sphingomonas sp. (assembly GCF_035910975.1). Taxonomy (GTDB): domain Bacteria; phylum Pseudomonadota; class Alphaproteobacteria; order Sphingomonadales; family Sphingomonadaceae; genus Sphingomonas. The sequence goes on along the minus strand of NZ_JAMHWM010000027.1, from coordinate 5,066 downwards.
CGGTATGTCGCGTGGGTTTGCTGTGTCGTCCCTGGGGCTGGTCGTCCTTTTCGCGGGATGCCGCTTTCCCGAGTTGCCGGTCATCGGCGAGGACGCGGGCGACGCCCCGGAGGCCGACGCGCTGATCGACGCACCGCCGAGCAGCGACGCTGTCGACGCGGCAATCGATGCCGTCGATGCGCGCCCGGTCCGCACGGGGCCGCTGGTCACGAACGGCCAGGCCGCCGACCTGGTGATCGGCCAACCGAGTTTCGGGACCAACGCCGACCGCGGTGTCACGGCGCAGTCGTTCCAACCCGACGGCATCGCGTTCGCGAGCGGCCGGCTGTGGGCGACGGACTACTTTCACCGACGGGTACTGGGTTGGAACTCACCGACGGCGTCGGACCCCGCGGCTGGCTATCTGCTCGGGCAGTCGCTTTTCACGGTCGATGCCGACCAAGGCGTTAGCCAGACATCGATCTTCCAGGCGCAGGATGTTGAAGCCGTCGGCACGAAGGTCCTCGTCGCGGACGGGATGAACCGCGTGTTGATCTGGACGTCGCTACCGGTCGCTGCAGCGCAGCCAGCCGATCTCGTGCTCGGGCAACCCGACTTCACGACGGCCAACGTCGGGACCGGCCCAAGCCAGATGCGGGTCCCGTGGGGGCTCTGGTCCGACGGCGCACGCGTCCTCGCCCGTGGCGGGTTTCTCACATCGAGGATCTGGTCGTGGACGAGCTTCCCGGCAGTCAATGCGGCCCCGGCAGCCGCGGTGCTGGCGGGGGGAGTCGGCGCGAACGCGTCGGAGTTCCGCAGCACGGGCGGCGTCACATCAGATGGCACCAGGATGGTGGTCGCCGATCCCGGCAACCATCGCGTGCTCATCTGGAACACGATCCCGGCGACGACCGGGCAGCCGGCAGACATCGTGCTTGGCCAACCTGACTTCGCGAGCGTGACCGCTGGCACGGGCGCGGCGCGCATGAGCACCCCAACCGGTGTGGCGATCATCGATGGCGCGCTCCTTGTAGCCGACGCCGGCAACGATCGCGTGCTCGTGTTCGATCCGCTCCCGACGGCCAGCGGAGCCGCGGCGGCGCAAGTGCTTGGGCAGTCATCGACCGCGACCGCCGTGCTTGACCAGACCCCAAGTGATCGGACGATGAACGAGCCCACCGACCTCGCGTTCGACGGTCGCCACCTGTTCGTCGCCGATCGGACCAACCGAAGAGTCCTCCGCTACACGCTGAACCTGCCGTAGGCGGGCTGTTGCGTTCACACCGGGGCGGGGGCACGATCGACGGATGAAGGGAATCCTCGCTGCGTTAGCCGCGGCCTGCGCCGTCTTTGGCCTCACGGGACAAGCGCACGCACAGGTCGAGCTCAAGAACGACAGCTTCACCGACGGTCAGATGGTCGCGGTGCAGGGCGGGTTCGTGCCCGGCGAAATGGCGGCCGCGAGGTACCAGGTGACCTCCCCTCGGCAGCTCTTGGCGGTTCGCACCGTCTTCGCGAACGTCTCGGCGGGCGGCGCCGCTGTCGACGTGACGCTGCACGTATGGACCGATGACGGTGTGTCGCTGGCGCCGGGAACCGAGCTCTTCAGCGGCGACTTCACGCTGACGCCGTCGCAGACGCAGATGCAAGAGCTGAGCGTCGCCGCGGACAACATCACGGTCTCCGGATGGTTTCGGATCGGCATCGAGGTTCATCACACGGGGCAGCCATCGGTCACGAACGACGTCGGTGGCTTCTCGAACGTCAACGCGAGCCTTTTGCGGGAGTCGACGCTCGGCTGGCGGACCGCCAGCTTCTTCGGTGTCAGCGGCGACTGGATCCTCCGCGCGGTTGTCTCTGATGCGGGCGGCACCCCCGACGCCGGCACGACCGGGCCCGACGCGGGCACGACGGGGCCCGATGCCGGCACGGCGGGCCCCGACGCGGGCACCGGCGGCACCTGCAACGGCAACGCGGAGTGCCCGGTCGGGCAGTTCTGCGATACGCAGGTGCACAGCTGCACGTTCGAGTGCCGGACCAACGATGACTGCGGCGGCGCGACGTGCAACAGCCTGGGGCAGTGCCTGGCGGCCGATGGCGACAGCGGCGGGTGCTGCTCGACGGGCACGACGACGACCGGCGGGATGCTGGGGGCGCTGGGCCTGGCGGGCGCGGTCGGGCTGCTCGTGACCCGGCGTCGCCGCCGGTGAGGCGCGCGGCGATCATCGCGGGGGCGCTGGCCATGGTCGCGGCCGCCGCTCACCCCGCCGCCGCGTCGGTGGTGCTGCCGCTGACGCCGGCCGAGCTGGCCGCGGGCGCGGAGCAAGACGTGATCGCGACCGTCACGGCGATCGACGCGCGCTGGACGGCCGACGGCGCCAACGTCGAGACGGTGATCCGCCTCGCGACCGACGCGGGCGTGACGCTCACGATCGTCCAGCCCGGCGGCGATCTCGGCCGGGTGCGCCAGGTGATCCTCGGCATGCCGCGCTACCGCGTCGGCGAGCGCGCGCGGTTCTTCTTGCGGCACAACGCCGACGGCGCCACCTGGCGCGTCTACGGCTGGGCCCAGGGCAAGTGGGACCAGCGCACGATCGGCGGCGTGCCGGTGTTCCTCCCCGGGCCACGCCCCGACGCCGCCGCGTTCACCACCAACGGCATGGTGTGGCCGGCGGCGCGCATGCCGGTGCCGTACCTGATCAACTCGGCCGGCAGCGACGACCTGACGCTGCCGCAGATCACCGACGCGATCCACGCGGCGTTCCAGACCTGGCAGGACGTGCCGTGCGCGTCGATCGCCTACCAGGACGCCGGGCCGACCACGCTGGGCGTCGCGGTCGACGGCCAGAACGCGATCCTGTTCATCGAGAGCGGCTGGGTCTACGGCAGCGAGGCGGCGGGCGCGACCGCGCTGACGATCCTCGACGGACAGCAGACCGCCGACGTGGCGATGAACGGCCAGCACTTCCGCTGGGCGATCGGCCCGAGCGGCGCGCTGGCGGCCGGCGGCACGCTCGACCTGCAGGGCGTCTTGACCCACGAGCTCGGCCACTTCAGCGGCCTGGGCCACACGATGCGCAGCCACGACACGATGTACTACTCGTGGACGCCGTGGGGCGGGCAGCGCCAGCCGTCGGCCGACGATCAGGCCGGGCTGTGCTCGATCTACCCGGTGGCCGGCGACGCGTGCGCGGCCGACGGCAGCGGCTGTCCGAGCGGCCAGGCCTGCGTCACCACCGCGGCGGGGCGGCTGTGCGACACGCCGAGCGATCCGATCGGCGCGAGCTGCAACTACGACGAGGTCGAGTGCGACGACTTCTGCCTGTTCACCGCGACCGATCTGTCGAGCGGCTACTGCTCGCGGTTCTGCGACACCAACGCCGACTGCCCGCTGACCCATCACTGCGCGCCGGCGTCGGCCGGCACGCAGACGGTCAACGTGTGCTTCACCGGCGCGCAGCCGACGCCGCCCGACGCGGCCGGCAGCTGCGCGCTCGACGAGCAGTGCCCGACCGGTCAGTACTGCTCGACGATGAGCGCGTGCACGCTCGACTGCCGCACCGGCGACGACTGCCCGCGCGACGAGACCTGCGACGACCGCGGCCGCTGCCAGCCGGGGCCGGGCACGCCCCCCGACGAGGGCGGCTGCTGCGGCACGTCGACCGCGCCCGGCGCCGCGCCGCTCGGGCTCGCGGTGCTGGCGGCGCTGGCCCGGCGACGCCGTCCGCAACGTCGGTGCGATGGCTCACGCGCGACGAGCGCGCCGTAACCGGTTCCATCGCGCCGCGTACCTGGGCTACCGTGACCGGGTTGTCGTCGCGCCGCTGTCTCGCGCTCGGGTTGATGGCGACGCTCGCCGCGTGCGACGACGCGAGCGATCGCCCCGCCGACTGGGGCTACGTCCACGCGGCGATCCTCGAGCCGAGCTGCGCGACGGCGCGCTGCCACAGCAAGGCCGCGGCGCAGGCCGCGGTCGATCTGTCGACGTCGGCGGCGGCCTACGCGGTGCTGACCGGCCGCGTGTGCGGCGCGCCGCCGCTGCCGGGCGAGCCGATCGGCAACTTCGTGCGGCCGGGGCACCCCGAGAGCTCGCGGCTGATGTACCTGCTGCGCGGCGAGCGCACGACGATCATGCCGCCCGACGTGCCGCTGCCCGACGGGGAGATCGCGGTGATCGAGCGGTGGATCCTCGAGGGCGCGCCGTGCGAGTAGCGCTGCTCGTCGCCGCGCTGCTCGCGCTGGCCGCCGGCACCGCGCGCGCCTATCCGCAGCTCCAGTTCACGACCGGCGCCACCCGCTGCGGCGAGTGCCACGTCAGCCCCGACGGCGGCGGCCTGCTCACCGACTACGGTCGCGACGAGGCCGGCGAGACGCTGAGCGGCCGCGGCGACGGCCGGCTCTTGCACGGCGCGTGGACGCCGCCCGACTGGCTCACGCTCGGCGGCGGGCTGCGCGGCGCGCTCGGCGGCAAGCGCCTCGCCGGCGAGGCCGCCGAGCTGCTGGCGTTCCCGATGCAGGCCGATCTGTACGCGCGCGTCGCGGTCGGCCCGGTGTCGCTCAACGTGACCGTCGGCGGCAACGGCGCCGCGCGACCGGGCGACGGCGCCATGGCGATCACCAGCTACCTGGTGTCGCGCGAGCACTTCGTCGCGTTCCACCAGGAGGACGCGCCGTGGTCGGTGCGGGCCGGGCGGTTCTTCCCGACGTTCGGGCTGCGCACGCACGATCACACCGCGTACGTGCGGCGCCACCTCGACATGTACCTGCTCGAGGAGCCGTACGCGCTCGAGGGCGAGTACACGCGGGGCCGGTGGCAGGCGTTCGCGTCGGCGTTCCTGGGCAACCCGATCGCGGACCTGGCGGCCGGCGATCGGGCCAGCGGCGCCGCCGCGTCGCTCGAGCGGCTGCTCGACGACGGCGCCGTGGCCGGCCACGCGCGCGCCGCGTTCGGCCCCGAGGATCACCGCTACCTGGTCGGCGCGGTCGGCAAGCGCTGGTTCGCCGGCCCCGGGCTGCTGCTGCAGGCCGAGCTCGACGTGCAGCGGCAGCGGCTGGACACCGGCTTCGTCCGCTACCAGCTGGTCGGG
>NZ_JAMHWM010000026.1:0-335360 GCF_035910975.1 Sphingomonas sp. | reverse complement strand
GATGCCGGCGCCCTCATGCCCCAGCACGCTCGGGAACAGACCCTCGCTGTCCAGTCCGTCAAGCGTGTACGCATCGGTGTGGCAGATGCCCGTCGCCATGATCTCGACGAGCACCTCGCCCGCCTTCGGACCCTCCAGGTCCAGCTCCACAACCTCAAGCGGCCTCTTCGCCTCAAATGCCACGGCGGCGCGGGTCTTCATCTAAACTCTGCTCCTGTCTCATTGGTTCTGCCCGTCATCTTCTGATTCAGGCCGGGAATTGCGCGGGTTCGCGGGTTACCAGTAACGGCTGCTGGCGATAGCGGCGCCTTCAGCGAGCGCGCCAAGCTTTGCCCAGACCAGTTCCGGGTCCATCCCGCCGCTACCGACATGGATGCTGAATCCGCAATCGACGCCGCCGATCACCCGTTCACGCCCGACCAGATCCGCAAAGCGCCCGATCCGCTGTGCGATAAGTTCGGGATGCTCGATATAGGGCGATTGCGGCTCGATCAGGCCGGGGCACAGAATCTTGCCCTCCGGGACGCCTACATGCTCGAACAGGGCATATTCATGCGCGTGGCGCGGATTGGCCCCCTCGAACAGGATGGTGGACGGTTTGGCGGTCCATACAAGGTCGATGATATCGGCAAGCGGGACATCGCAATGATGCGGTCCCGGATAATTGCCCCAGCACAGGTGCATGCGCAGCTGTTCCGCGGGGATATTGGCCAGCGCATGGTTCAGCGCGGCGATGTGCATGCCGATCCGTTTGCGGAACTCGGGCAGGTCCAGATCGGTATATTGGACGTGGCGTCCCATCGCCAGATCGGGGCAATCGACCTGAAGGGTGATTCCGGCCGCCGCGATCGTTTCATATTCGTGGCGCAACGCCTCTGCGATCGCGAAGAGATATTGTTCGTGGTCGGGATAATAGGTGTTGGGGAAGAACAGCGCCGTCACCCCCGGCGATGCGGCGCTCATGAAGGTGGCACGGCCGTTCGCCTTTTCGATCAGGCGGGCGGCATCGATACGCGGCGCTTCCATATCCTTCACGCTGATCGGGCCGTCACAGGCGGGCGCACGCCGCCGCGAACGCCCGGAATCTCCGAACACCTTCGCCTTCGTTCCGGGAAAATCGTCAAGGTCCTGGAAGGCGTAGCTGCCGCCCTCGCCGCCAAAGCCGTACAGGCGATCCTTGATATAGGTCGCATAGCTGGGCTTCGACATTTCGCCATCGCCGATGATGTCGATGCCGGCAGCGATCTGGCATTCCGCCATCTCGGCGACCGCCGTATCGATCGTGGTATCCAGTGCGGCGCGATCGACCGGCACGCCCTCTTCCTGCGCGAACATCATCCGCATCAGCGCGTCAGGCCGCGGCAGGCTGCCGGTGTGGGTCGTGAGGAATCTTCCGGACATCTACCCGTTCCCTATAGGTGCAGTCATGCGGCGCGCGGGCGAATGGCGGCCGCGCGCTGTTCAAGAAAATCGACGATCGCCGCGTTGTAGATGTCGGGTCGCTCAAGATTGCACAGATGTCCGCAATCCGGGATATCCAGCCGCGCGGCCCCGGCGGTCTCTTTCAGCGTCCGCGCGACGCGGTGACGCCAGGCGCTTTCATTTCCACCAGTGATCGCAAGGACTGGAGCCTGTATCACGGCACAATCTGCGCTGGTCACTTCCAGCGTGGAGGGGGTCGCCAGATCGCGGCCCGAATAGCCGGACGCGATCCGCTCCAGCAGCGCCCGTCCTTCACCGGCGACCCGCATCAACGGATGCGCCAGACAGATCCGGCGCATTTCCTCCAGCTGTCCGGATGCGAGAAGATCCGTCATCCGAACGATCGGCGTTTCCTCGTCCGCTCCGGGAACGTCGGACAGCGGCGCACCCTGCAGCACGATGGCGCTGACCCGGCCTGGGTGGGCAATGGCGAAACGCAGCGCGATCCGCGCGCCTTGCGACATTCCCACCAGTGCAAAGCGCTCCAGTCCGAGCGCGTCGGCAATCGCAAGGATATCGGCGGGTTCCTGCGGCAGGGCCGGCGGAGCCGACGATTCGCCGAACCCGCGCCGGTCCAGCGTCACGATCCGGTACCTGTCGGCCAGCGCGCGCGCCTGCGGTTCCCAGATTCGCCGATCGAGAGTCCAGCCATGCAGGAACAGGATCGCCCGTCCATATCCGAGCGACTCTACCCGTATCGTGCCACCGGAAACGGGAATATCGGTGATGGTGCCGCCAAAAACCGGATCGGTGCAGGAAGGACGGTTCATTCCCGCTTCCAGATCATGCGGCCAGCTTCGACGCGATCTGCGCGACGTGCCGGCCCTGGAAGCGCGCGCCCTCCAGTTCGTTCTCGCTGGGAAGCCGCGAACCGTCCGCACCGGCGATAGTGGAAATGCCATAGGGTGTGCCCCCGCCGATCTCCGCCATCTGCGCATTGCCCGGCCAGCTGTAAGGCAAGCCGACGATCACCATGCCGTGGTGCATCAGCGTCACCTGGGTGGACAGCAACGTGGCTTCCTGTCCGCCATGCTGGCTCGCGGTAGAGGTAAAGACACTGCCGGCCTTGCCGATCAGCGCGCCGCGCGCCCACAGGCCACCGGTCTGGTCGAGGAAGTTACGCATCTGCGCGGCCATGTTGCCGAAACGGGTCGGCGTGCCGATGATGATCGCGTCATAATCGCCGAGCTCCGCCGGGTCCGCGACCGGCGCTTCCTGGTCCGTCTTGATACCGGATGCCCGGCAGACGTCTTCCGGTACCAGTTCGGGCACGCGCTTGACCACCGCCTCGGCGCCGGGAACCTCAGCCACACCCTCTGCGATCGCGCGGGCGAGTGTTTCGATATGACCGTAGCTGGAATAATAAAGGATCAGGACGCGCGCCATCGATTGCCCTCATTTGCACCGGACGGAGCGACGATGCCGGGTCTCCGGCATCGCCGCTCCCCCTGTTGATCAGAAGTTGAAACGGACACCTGCGGTGAACTGACGTCCGGTCGTATCGTAGAGATTGATCAGGGTCCCCGGCCCAAGGCCCGGAACGGTGTTGACGTAGAATTGCGGGGGTGTCTTGTCGAACAGGTTGTTGACCGTGAAAAAGAACTCTCCCTTTCCGCGGATCATGTCGGGACGCAGTGTCAGCGTGGCGTCAGTGTTCGACACTGCGGGCAACTTTTCCGTTGTATAGTGCAGTCTCGGCCCGAGCTTGACCCGACCGATCAGACCCTGCTGAACGAAGATCGAGAAATTTTCCTTGTCATAGGCGACGCTGATGCTGCCCTTGACGTTAGGGATCGTCGTGTCGGCACGGGCACCCAAGGTGCTGAACCCGGCATATTCGATTACCGGCTCGCTGGCACTCAATTGGGTCCGAAAACGATCAACATATGTCGCGTACAAACGTAACGCCAATTGCCCTTCGCCCAGACGGGTACGGTAAGAGGCGTCGAAATCGATGCCGCGTGTCTCGAACGTCGACACGTTCACACCGGCCACGCGGACTTCGGTCGGCGCATTCGCCGGCGAACGGTCCGAATAGGGCAGCGGGCGGCTGATCGATGCGCAGGATGGCGCTGTGCCGCCGCTCAGATCGCAGTCCAGCAGGAGCTGGGCCGCGCTGAGCGTCGAGATCGCGCCCTTGATCTTGATGTTGAACGCGTCGACCGAGAGCGCGAAGCCGGGCAGGAATGATGGCTGCAGAACGAAGCCCAGGCTGATCGTGTCTGCGATTTCCGGCTGCAGATTGGGGTTGCCGCTCGACCGCTGGAAGTAGCCGACATTGGTGTTGGTGTGGGGATCGAGCGATGCCTGCTGGATGAACTGCGGACCGGCGAACAGATCGAACAAGGTAGGTGCCCGAATGTCGCGAGAGCGTGTGGCGCGGAACTTGAGGTCCCTTACCGGAGCCCAGATGCCGCCCAGCTTCCATGTCGTGACGCCACCGCTGGTGCTGTAATCGGTGTAGCGGACCGCGGCGCTGAGATCGAGCGTTTCCGCGAGCGGGGCATCCTTGAGGACCGGGACCGCGATCTCGGCATAGCCTTCCTTCACCACGCTGGAACCGTGGGCAACGCCGGTGTTGGTCAGATAGTAACGCGTTGCATTCGGCAGCAAACCACGAAGGCCTGTATGATCCTGCAACACAGCCGGATCTGAGTTCGAGGTCAGGTTGAGTGTCTGCTTGCGATATTCGCCGCCGACCGCGATCGAAACGGGCCCGGCGGGAAGGTCGATCAGGTCGCCGGACAGGCCGACCACGATATTGTCCGTGACCATCTCTGCCCGGTAGAGGGACGTTCCCATTACATAGTCGCGCGCTGCCGCCGAAGCCGCGCCGTAGCCGAACGGATTGAGCGGAACGCAGCCCGCATAGCGCGCACGAACATCGGCATTGGTGCTCAGTGTCGGGCGACAGACGATGTTGCCGTTGCCATCGACCACGGCGTCCAGCGCCGCGGCCAGCTTCGTCTGTTCGAACTGCGCAGGTTGACGGAACTTGAAGATGGTGCTGCCGTGCGAATAGGCGAGGTTCCAGTCGAACGCGCCGACCTTGCCCTTGGCACCGGCAATGGCCTGCCAGCTGTATACCCGTTCATATGCCGTGATCGGGCCGAATTCATCGAACAGCTTGCGCAAGGTGAATGACGGTGTGCCGCTGGCCGTGAGCTGAGCTTGCAGCGCGGCAGGAAGGAAGGCGTTGCCGCTGAAGATCGGCGGCGTCAGCAACAGGTTCGGCAGCGAGTTGTAGCTTATGTCCGACTTGGCGCCCATGAACTGGGCGAACAGGGTCAGGTCGTTTGTTGCCTCGAAGTCCGCACGGCCGAAGAGCGACTGGCTCTTCATTGCCGCACTTGCGGTCAGGCTGTCCGGGGAATGGTAATAATCGCCGCCGACGAAATAGCCGTTCGACCCGGTTGGCGTGCCCGTGATCGCGGTGCGGTAATCATTCGGGCCGCTGAGGAATACCGTGTTGGCGAACGGCCCCGTGCTGACCAGTCCGCCGAAACTCGCGAAATTATAGCGGGCGTTGCGAACAAAGTGCAGTGGGTTGCCCACCGATCCGGGAGAGCCGCCGCCGATCACCGATCCCACCGCGATGCCGCGCTCAGCCAGTTTCGGGCGATCTCCGACCAGATATCCGTCGTTCTGGCTATGCTCGACGCTCAACAGCACATGAAGACGGTCGGTCACGTTGAAACCACCGGCGATGCCCAGGCGGTTCGTGGCGTTGTCGCCGTGGCCGGATATGCCGGCCTGCGCCACGCCTTTTACGCCCTTGAATTTCGTATCGAGGGCAAAGTTCACGACGCCGGCGACGGCATCGGAACCGTAAGAGGCGGATGCGCCCGCCGTGACGACATCGACACGCTGGGTGAGCAACTGTGGGAACAGATCGACATTGACGGTGCCGAGGTAGGTTGAGGGCGATGCGCGCACGCCGTCGATCAGGATCAGGGTACGGATGCCGCCCAGACCGCGCATGTTCAGGATATTGCCGTGATTGGGCGTTGCGAACGTCGCCGCGCTGCGGTTCGGCCCGGAAGATCCGATAAACTGCGGCAGCTTGTTCAGGCCCTCCGGAATGCTGGCGGGCGATCCTTTCAGCAGATCGTCGGCCACCGCCACCGTCACAGGGGTCGGAGCCTGATAACCGTCACGCGTGATGCGCGATCCGGTAACGATGATCGTTTGTTCTGCGCTGGGTGCGGTTTCCGCTGCATCTGCCGCGTTCGTGGCTCCGCTCTGCGCTTGCGCGCCAGAGGCCATGGCGCACAGGCAAGTCGTTCCCGCCAGCATCCGAAACAGTTTCGCTCTCATGCAACCTCCCTATCGGTACTCCAGTCCCCAGCCGTTGCGCCGAGATGACGGTACCTTCTCATTAATTTCGTTAATCGAAATTGTATTCGATAAGCGAATGGCTATCATTGTTGTCTGGTCGATGCAACGGGGATTCGCATCCATTTGTCCGCCTGTTGCACGATGGATTGCTCGACGTTCTCGACGCAGCGCGAGCGCAGGAGCACCGCCGCCCCCCGCCGGACGCGGCTGTGTTCAAGATGTGCGTGCCTGCCGCGCGGGTACCGCAGCCAGCCCGGTAATTCAGTCCGCGTGCTGCTCGACCCGGAACAGGTTGTTATTCCGGTGGTCGCCGGCCAGCCACCGCTTGAGCTCGGCATGCGCGGTCGCCCGTCGCTCCGCATCGCCGGTCAGAGCCGCGGGCGCGTCATAGGTGAATTCCAGGATCATACCGTTTGGATCCTTGATGTAGACGGACCGGCAATAGCCATGTTCGAGTACATAGGTGTCCGGCGCCTCCAGGCCCCGATCGGCGATCCGCTTTTCCAGTGCGGCCTGGGCCTCGGCGGTTACGTTCAGGGCGATATGGTGGAAGGGCGAAGATGGGATGTCCGGCCCAAATTCGGCCTGATCCGACGGATCCGCGAACTGGAAGAAGGCAAGGGCGCTGTCATCAGCGAGTCCGAAGAAACAATGGCAATAGACCCGCTCCTTCCCGAACAGTTCGTCTGCCTCGCAATATGTCGCGATGAGCGGCAGGCCGATCACATCCTCGTAAAAGGCGCGTGTCGCTTCCAGATCCTTGGTGACATAGGCTGTGTGATGAAGACGGTTTGGCAGCATCTGTGTCATAATCTTCCTCTCTCTATCGTGGTGGCGTGCGATCTATTTCTGCGCATCCGCCGGTCGTTTGTTGATTCCGGACAATATTTCCGCGTTGTGCTGGCCCAGCGTCGGCGGCGCGAGAACCGTGTCGTCGTGCTGTCCGTCGAAACTGACCGGTGACCGGATCGTGCGGAACGGCCCATGAGGTCCATCGCCCTCGACGACCAAGCCCAGATGTTGCGCTTGCGGGGTGCAGATCACCTCGTTCGAATTGAGCACGGCGGAATGCGGCACCTCATGCTCGGCCAGGCGCTCTGTCCACCAGTCGCGTGGATGTGTGGCAAACAGGGGCGCAAGCTGATCGACAACCTGTTCATAATGCGCGATCCGCGCGTCGCGCGATTCAAACTCAGGTCGCGCAAGCAGGTCCGGCTGCCCCAGCGCCGCCGCCAGATTCTCCCAGAATTTCGGCGGGGAAGACATGTGCAACGCGATCCACTCTCCATCGGAGCACGCGAAAACATAGGATTGCGATACATGCGGGCGGCTATGTGGGCCCATCACCTGGCCTGCGGAAAACAGGTGCGTGAAATCGTCCAGATTGAAGTGGCACATCGCTTCGAACATCGATGTTTCGACCAGCCGCCCTTCCCCGACGCGTTCGCGTTCATAGAGCGCGGACAACACGCCGTAGGCGGCATAGAAACCGGTCAGCGAATCGGCGATCGCCGGACCCACCACACGTGGATGCTCCGGATTGACGAGCAGGCGCAGGAAGCCACTGGCTGCCTGTGCCACCGTATCGAATGCCGGCCGGTCGCATTCTGGCCCATCCGGCCCGAAGCCGGAGATTGAGCAATAGATCAGCCGCGGATTGATTTCGCGCAGCCGTTCAGCGGAAACGCCCAGGCGCTCGGCCACTCCGGGGCGGAAATTCTGGATGAACACATCCGCTGTGCGCACCAGCGCGTCGAACGCCTCAAGATCCTCGGGCTGGCGTGTATCCAGCGTGATCGACTGCTTGTTACGGTTATAGGTCTGGAAATGCGGGGCATAGAGCGTGCCGCGATAGGCGCGGAATGGATCGCCGCCATCGGGGCGCTCCACCTTGATGACGCGCGCGCCCATGTCGGCCAGCAACATCCCTGCTGCCGGGCCGGTGATAAACGTTCCCATTTCGAGAACGGTGATGTCGCGCAACGGATTTGGCATCATTCTCCCCGGCCGCAGCCGCTCTGATATGAGCTTCTAGACCCGGACCGTACCGAGCCTCGCCTTGACAGATCGCTACACTTTTCGGATAGCGATTTCAACTTCGCAAAACGAAAAAATGGAAGAATGATGCGTATCGGCAAACAGGATTCACCCTTTTCGGCAATCTGCGCCTCTGATGCGGAGCATATCTACGTTCGCGGCATGGATCTGTGCGACGAGATCATCGGAAAGGTCGATTTCACCAGCTATTTCTGGCTGCTCGTCACCGGCGTGATGCCGACGCCTGCACAAGGCGCGATGACCAATGCAGTGCTGGCGGCGATCGCCGAACATGGGCTGGTGCCCAGTGTCGTTGCGGCGCGCATGACCTATGCCGCCGCGCCTGAGGCATTGCAGGGCGCCGTTGCCGCCGGCCTGCTCGGCTGTGGTTCGGTTGTGCTGGGAAGCGCGGAAGAGGCCGGGCGGTTCCTGTCCGCATGTGTCGATGCGGCGGCGGACTCCTCGCCGATGGACGCCGCGCGGGCAAAAATCACTGCGTTGCGTGCGGAGCGTCAAGTGATTCCGGGGTTTGGGCACCCCCAGCATTCGGGTGGAGATCCCCGTGCCCACCGGCTGATCGCGCTTGCCCATGAACAAGGCGTCGCGGGTGCCTATTGCGCGATGCTCGATACCGTGTTCACCACGCTCCCCGAGGCGATCGGGCGCTCGCTGCCGATCAATGTGAACGGTGCGATCGCCGCCGTCATGCTGGACGCCGGTTTCCCGCTCCACGCGCTCAAGGGGGTTTCGTTGCTCGCGCGGACCGCCGGCCTGATCGGCCATCTGAATGAAGAGGCAGCCCGCCCGATCGGCTTCATCATGTCGGGTGCCGCTGCGGCCGCGATCAGCTACGACGGTCCTGAAAAGGACAATGGATGACGTGAGCCGGGGGAGCGCGCTCCCCCGGTCCGGGACTTCCTACCTCAGGCGGACGCGCAGTTCCTCAAGTCCCAGCAGGAAGCTGTTCGCCAGCCATTCCGGCTTTTGCGTTTCTAGGTGTGCGTCCGGGAATTGCCGGGAAAAGGTCTTGAGGAAGATCGAGACCTCCATGCGGGAAAGCGATGCGCCCAGGCAGAAGTGGACGCCCGACGAAAACGCCAGATGCTGCTTTGCGTTCTCGCGCCGGATGTCGAACCGGTCGGGATCGGGAAACACGTTGGCGTCGCGATTGGCCGATCCCAGCAGACAGGTCACCCGGCTGCCTGCCGGAATGAGATGATCGCCCACCTGCATGTCGATGCGGGCATTGCGCGAAACCATCTGGCCGGGCGTGCGCAGGCGGAGTATTTCTTCCACCGCATTTGGTATCAACTCCGGCTCCGCCCGGATCGCGTCCCACTGGTCGCGGTGGTTGAAGAATTCCAGCAGCGAATTGCCGATCGTGTCCTGCGTGGTCTGGTGGCCGGCGATCACCATCTGCGCCACGATGCCCATCACGTCCTGTTCGGTCAGCGCGCCGCCCTGATCGTGCTGCGCTTCGAGCATGCGTGTCAGAAGGTCGGTAGTCTGTTGGCCCCGGCGCAGGTCGAACGTGTGCTTCAGGCGCGATTCCAGCTCGCGCATGCCGGCATGTACCTCATCGATCACCAGCGGAACCTGTTCGGGCGGGTTGCCGATCAGCTTGACCATGCTCTGCCAGGACGTGTGGATACTTTCCCGTACCTCTTCGGGAATATCGAGCATTTCGGAGATGATGGTCAGTGGCAGCTGATAAGCGAACTCCGAAATGATCTCGATCGAATCGCGTGATGACAATTCCTCCAGCCGCTCGTCCACCTCGCGCTGAACGCGTGCTCTCATGTCCTCGATCGCACGAACGGAGAACACCCGCGTCGCCAGCGTGCGCAGCGCAACATGCTTGTCGCCGTTGCTCGACGTCAGCCACCGTAACTGATGTTCCAGTACTTCCTGATATTTGGCACGTTTTTCGGGATCGAGACTGCGCAGAACCTTCTGGACGCGGTCGCTTTCCGGGTCGAAACCGCTCAGGAAGTTACGGTGGTCACGCAGCACCGCTGAACAATCGGCATGCCGTGACAGGAAAAAGACGTCGCCGTGCTGATAGAACGGCGCTTCGTTGCGGAGGCGTTCATAGACACCCCAGCGATCCAGTGGCGCATCACGCCGAAGGGAAAGCCAGTCACTCACATCCTGGTCAAGGGTGCGCTCAGCATAATCCACGGACATGACACTCTCCAGAAATTCGTTATTCGAAATATAGTTCGCTATAAGAAATAAAGTCGTATTGGATCAACGTCAATCGACGATTGCCCGCGACGCGTCCGCATTGGACACGTGCAGTTCGCCCCGAGAGCTATAGATCCAGAGCGCAGCGGGCGCCTCTGCGCTGCCTATGCGCCGCGCCTCCTGTTCCGCTTGGTCTGCCGGCACATCACGGGCGACCAGGTAACGCCATGTCGGGAATTGTCCCTCGCGTTGATCCGGGCTTCGTTCCAGTATGATGGCGTCGCTGCTGCCGCCTTCAATGTACGTACTGGGATCGCTGTCGAAGAAGGCGAAGATGACGATGCGGGAGTCGTCGCATCCTTGTTCGAATGCCGGAATCGGGCCGCCGTGCACAGGGGTGTAGACCCAGGCTGCATGGTCGGGTGCATAGACGCCGTTCCCCGGCGTGAAGCGGCTTACGTTGGCAAATACATTGGCGTGCAGCGCCGCGACATCATCGGCTTCCAGATCATAAAGCGCGATGCTCTGCCAGCTCTGTCCTTCGCGCTCGGACGTGGTCGAAACCCGCCAGTATCGCCTTCCGCGCACGAAGCCGGGGCAGAAATCGACGACATCCTGAATATGATGCTGGTCATACCAGGTGTTGAAATCGGCCTCGCGGCCGGATGTGGGATCCGTCAGTGCAAGGAAAAGGTGTTGCCGCATCATCGCTCTCCGTCTGATTTCGTTGAGCGAAGTATATTTCGTTATGCGGACATTGTCGAGGTCACTCGTCGCGCAACATCCGGCTAACCTGTGGAACTTGGCGGAATTCTGCGGAAATCAGGCCAGCATGCTCGCGTACCATCGCCAGTTGCTCGCGAACGATGCGCTCCTTGTCGATCCGTTTGGAATGGCCGGAACTGTTCAGCGCCGCCACGATTCGCCCGTTTTCGTCGTGCAGGGGCACGGCCAGGGAGATCACGCCATAGGCCAGTTCGTCCTCGACCACGGCATATCCGTCCATGCGTGCTGCCGCCAAAATTTTCTTGAGCGCAGCCGGATCAGTTACTGTTTCCTCGGTCAATGCGGGAAGCGGACCTTTGAGATAGGCGTCGATCTCGGCATCCGTGCGCGCTGCCAGCAATATCCGTCCCGTTGCCGTACAAAAAGCGGGAAAGCGACTGCCGACATGGGCATCCAGCCGCATCATCGTGCGTGCCGACGATCGGGCGAGGTAAACGATATCACGCCCCTGAAGTGTGGTCACCGACGCGGCATCACCCGTCGCATTCGCAAGCGACGTCAGATGCGGCAGCGTCATTCGCTCTATATCTAGCGCCTCCAGAAAGGCGGCGCTGAGCTTTAGCACCTTCGGTAGCAGGAAGAAGCGGCGTTCGCTGTGTCCGACAAAGCCTTCGTCTTGAAGCGTGAGCAGGCACCTACGCGCGGTTGCGGGCGCGAGTTGCGTGCGTTCCGCCACCTCGCTCAGCGTCAATTCGGGGCGCCCCTCGCCGAACGCCAGCAGGACGTCCAGCCCCTTGGCGAGCCCTCCCATTCCCTCCTTACGTTCCTCAGCCACTATAGTCCCCCCCAAAAAATGCCTCATCCCTCCGCCCGGACGCTCCTGTCGGCTCACGCCTGGTAACATCTGCGGTTGCGCTTTGCGAAATATTATTCGATAACCGAAATAAAGCCGTGTGGAATAGACGGTAGCGGCGTATGAGAGGATTGGCATCGTGTTGCAATCGCGCACCCCTGAGATTGGCGAAAGCGCATCTCGTATATTCTACGGCTGGATATTGCTCGCAGTATTCTGGTTCATCCTGGTCGCAAATCTCGCCTTCCCGATGACAGGCGGTTCACTGCTGAATACGGCGATGGCGCGTGATCTCGGGTTCACACGGGAACAGATGGGCCTGCCATTTTCTGTCTATTTCGGCGTAATCGGCCTCAGTTCCCCCCTGGTCGCGACCATGATCGGGCGCATAGGAATCCGCTGGACCCTGACTCTTGGCAATGCGCTGCTTACTCTTGGTTCTTTAGCGATGGCCACCATCGTTGCCAGCCCAATGGCGGCGATGCTCTGTTTTGGCCTGGTGATCGGCTTCGCCGTGGCATCGGGCGGCAATCTGACGGCTCAGACCGCCATCCCTCGCTGGTTTGTAAGACGACGCGCTCTCGCATATGCCATCATGCTCACAGCGTCGGCGGCGGGCGGCATCTTCATAGCGCCGGTTCTGACGGCACTGATCGGGGAAGATAGTTCCGGATGGCGGTCCGGGTGGTGGGTCGTCGCCGGTTTTGGCGCGGTCGCGACGCTGCTCGCGGCCACACTGGTCCGTGAAGCTCCAGAAGATGTTGGCCAATATGCTGACGGCGACACAGCGCCGGCGGACGTTGCCGATCGCCTGGCTGTTGCATCCGCTGCGGCGCTGACGCTGCGCCAGATCCTGACCCGCTCGGATTTCTGGACGATCGTGTTGGCCTCCGCGGTGATTACCGGAGGATTGAGCCTCGTGCTGGCGCACGGGGCGGCAAACGCGCTGGATAAAGGACACAGCCAGGCGGCGGTAGGCACCGGACTGGCCCTATATGCGCTCACGGGCGTACTCGCGAAGGCGCTGGTGGGTTGGCTTGGTGATCGAATGAATCCGGCGACGTTGTGGGCGGCGCTGCTTGTGCCATCGGCAATGGGGCTTCTGGTCGCCGCGTTTGCCGTGCAGGGGCCCGGGCTTATCCTTTACTCTGCGCTTGTGGGCATTGGCCTGGGCGGGGCGATCGTATGCCAGCCTGCGACGCTTGCGAATCGATTCGGCGCACAGGGCTTCGCCAAGGCTGCAAGTATCGTGTTTCTTTTGCAGGCAGCGGCCGGGGTTTCCACACCGACGCTGGCCGGCTGGGCGTTTGACCCGGTGAACGGCTACAAGTGGAGCTTCATCGTTGCCGCGCTTGCCTGCGGTCTGGCAATCGCCGCACTTCTGATGTTCTGCCGCAGGTTGAAGTCGTGAACTGACCGCCATGATGGCGCAGCCTCGCCGGAGCAGAGCCCTGCTCCGGCGGTGTTCCATTTTTATGAAATGATCACTTCGACAAGCGTGGGACCGTCGGTCGCAAAGGATGCGCGCAGGGCGGCGTCCAGTTCGCTGCTTTGTGTGACACGACGTGCTGGCACGCCCTGACCGCTCGCGATGCTGACGAAGTCGATCTGTGGAAGTCGGCTGCCGACAGGATTTTCGATTTCAAAATGCCTGCCGAACTGGAGCAGCGCCTCGTAACGCCCGTTGTTCGCGATCACAAAGGTGATCGGCAGATTGAGTTGCGCGGCGGTCCACAACCCCTGGATCGAATACATGCTCGATCCGTCACCCAGAAATGCAATGACGCGCGCTCCCGGTCGCCCCAGCGCGATACCGATTGCCGCAGGGAGCCCGTGTCCAAGTCCACCGCTGGCACAGGTATAGAAACTGTCGCGATCGATGATCGGCAGATAATCGTGCATGACGCCGCGACTGGACGGAGCCTCTTCGACAATGATCGCGCCACCTGGCCGCAGCCTGGCGATCTGTTGGAGCAGATAGGCGTCGCTGAGCGTCGTTCCGTCCAGCGCCGGGCTGGGTTTGCGCAAGGGCGGCGCCGCGCGGGAGACCGGCTGCGTCTGTTCCCGCAACGCGCGGATGCCGGGGACCAGGCTGGTGATGATCGACATCCCTGTGGGTGCCCATGCGGCCTGGCCCGGATGATCCACGAGCTGGATAACGTCGCTGCCTTCCGGGGTATGTGGGCCGAACCCTTCGGTATGGTAGAGCGAAAGCGGGCCACCCAGAACAAGGATCAGGTCATGCCCGTTCAGATCCGCGACGATTTTCTCGCGGGACGGTAACAGGAACCCGGCGAACAGAGGGTGATTTTCGGGGAAACTGTTCCGTGCAGAGAACGGAGCCACCCAGACCGCCGCCTGATGCTGTTCGGCCAGAGCGATCACATCATGCCACGCGTCGTCGCGCGCAACGCCCGCGCCAAGGATCAGCGCCGGGCGCTTGGCCGTTGCCAGGGCGGCTGCCGCTTCGGAGATAAGGGCAGGATCGCCGGCGATGGAATTGCTTACGCGGCGTACGGAAGGCGGCGCATCGCAGACGACATCCCAATCATCCACCGGCACGGATACGAAGACCGGCCCGCGCGGCGGCTGCATCGCGATATAATAGGCGCGGACGATCGCGGCGGGTACATCCTGTGGGCGTGCCGGTTCGATCGACCATTTGACAAACGGCTTTGGGAACTCGGCTGCCTGCTCTGCAAACAGAAATGGTTCGAACGGCAGGATAGAGCGTGCCTGCTGACCCGCCGTCACCATGAGCGGCGTCTGATTCTTGTATGCGGTGAACAGGTTGCCCAGCGCATGGCCGACCCCGGCGGACGAATGGAGATTGACCATCGCGGCATTGCGCGTCGCCTGCGCGTATCCGTCGGCCATGCCGACGGCGATCGATTCCTGAAGACCCAGAATATAGCGGAAATCGTCCGGAAAATCCCTGAACATCGGCAGCTCTGTCGATCCGGGATTGCCGAAAATCGTGCGAACATCCAGCGCACGCAGCAACTTCATCGTGACATCCCGGACGGTATCTTTTCCAGGCTGCGCATCCATGATCATGGCTCTCCTGCCGGATACTGTCCCTCGCCAGCTCCCTGGCTGTGCGAAGGTACATGGTTATCGCCCTCGGCTAGCCGGCGATGGTGGCTCTGAGTATCTGCGCGCCCTTGGAGAGGACGCCTATATCGGTTCCGACGGAAACGAATCCGAACCCGGCGGCGATCTTTTCTCTCGCATCCTCTTCCGAGGTCGCAAAAATACCCACCGGTATGGAATGGCCGACCCGTGCCCACGCCGATGCGATCGCGGTCTGCACTTCTGGGTGCCCGGGATCACCCAGATGCCCAAGCGATGCCGCAAGGTCGGCCGGACCGATGAACAGCGCCGCCACGCCTTCGACAGCCGCGATGTCCTCGATCGCTTCCAGTGCCGCGCCGGATTCAATCTGCACGATCACCGAAACCCGTTCATGCGCTTCATGCAAATAGCGTTTATCGGCGCCGAAGCCTGATGCGCGGCTGGTGGCGCTGGCAACGCCGCGCACGCCTTTGGGGGGAAATCTGGTTGCGGCGACAACGGCGCGCGCATGCTCCGCGCTGTCCACCATGGGAACCAGCAGGGTGCGAAATCCGATATCGAGATACTGTTTGATCGCTACCGGTTCGCCCATCGGCACGCGCGCGATCGGCTCGACGGGGTAGGGGGCGACCGCCTGGAGCTGTGCGAGCAGGGTCTGCAGGGTATTGGGCGCGTGTTCGCCGTCGAACAGCAGCCAGTCATAGCCCGCGCGTGCGCAGATTTCCGCCGTGTACGGAGAGGCGAGAGCCTGCCACAGCCCGAGCAGGGGCCGCTTTTCCCGAAGCGCCTGGATGAACGGATTCACTGGAAGCGCACCGAGATGCAGCCTAGGTCGCCGTAATCGACATGGAAGCTGTCACCGGCATTCGCGAAGACCGGCGCCGTGAAGCTGCCGCCCAACACGATATGTCCCGCCTCCAGACTCTCGCCATGCAGCGCGATCCTGTTCGCCAGCCAGGCAGGGCCATTGGCGGGGTGGTTGAGCACCGCTGCGGCAACGCCCGATTCCTCGATCACGCCGTTGCGGTACAACAGGGCCGAAACCCAGCGCAGATCGACGGCATCCGGCTTGACCGGGCGACCTCCCAATACGATGCCCGCATTGGCGGCATTGTCCGCGATCGTGTCGAATACCTTTCTGGTAACGCCGCTGTTCCGATCGATCCGTTCGATCCGCGCGTCGATGATCTCGATGGCGGGGGTGACATATTCGGTGGCGGCCAACACATCGTACAACGTGCAGTTCGGTCCACGTAGCGGCTTGCCGAGGATGAAGGCCAGTTCGACTTCAACCCGCGGTTCAATGAAACGGGCGACGGGAATATCCTGTCCGTCCGGAAACAACATATCGTCCAGCAATGTACCGAAATCCGGTTCCGTGACATTCGACGACCGTTGCATCGCCCGGCTGGTCAGCCCGATCTTGTGGCCGATGATGCGCCGCCCGGACGCCAGTTTGCTGCCGACCCAGGCGCGGCTGATCGCATAGCCGTCCTCAAGCGTCATCATGGGGTATTCGAGCGAGAATTGCTCAACCTGGGTCCGCTCGCGCTCTGCCTGATCGAGACGTGCGGCGAGGGTAGCGATGATGTGTGGATCCAGGGGCATCACTTGTCCTTCTTCAGTCGCTGGTGGATCGAATTATGTTTCCAGCCATCGACTTCCTGTACGTAAAGGGAGAGTGCGACGGGACGCCGCTCGAACAGGTCGCCCAACTGTCGCTTGATCACGGCAAACAGGCCGTCAAAGAAGGTGCGCCGGAACGCTTCCGATCTGCCGATGCCCATCTTCACATCGATGTTGATGAATGCGTCGTCCGCGCCGTTCCCGTCCGCGATCACATAATCGGTAATGCGGATGCCCCGCACGCGTATGCCGCCGATCGGAAAGGCACCATCCGCATGGTCACGCATCCAACCGGCGATCAGGCCGAGCAATTCGCCCAGGTCGAGATCATGCTCCAGATTGTCTGTCCACTCGACCGTCGCATGCGCCATTATTGAATATCCATTGTCGCGACCGTGCACCCCACCGCGAAGATCGGGATCGGCGCATAGAACTGGACATGGCCCTGCCCGCGCGCGGCGGCCGCAGTTGCAATGAAGGTACGGATTTCAAAGCCGCCCTGCCCCGCCTCCAAATAGATTTCTGCATCGTTGTAAGCGAGCAGACGCTCCCTGTCGTTCATCGACCAGCGTTCGAGAAAGTCCCGGTCCCAGGCCTCGTTCACCCGTCCACTGTCAGGTGTGGCGGGCCAGTGCGAGATTCCCCCGGTTCCGATCAGGGCGATACGTTCGGGAACCGAGTCCGCCGCGCGGCGCAGCGCCTCTCCGAATGCCCAGGCCCGATGAAGCGGGGTTAGCGGCGGTCCTTGGCAATTGATGTTGATCGGGATGACCTTCAGCCTGTTTTCCGGATCAAGGAAATGGAGTGGAACCATGATGCCGTGGTCGAACACCCATTCCTCGCAATAGGCGGTGTCCACCGTCTGCATCACTTCGGCGATGAGCCGGCTCGACAGGTCGGGATCTCCGCGCGCGACTCGTTTGGGAATGCCCAGCCAGGCGGGATCCTCGATCGGCCCCGCATATTCCGCGCCCATGCCGATCGCATAGGCAGGCATGTTGTTCATGAAGAAATTGGCGAAATGCTCAGCTGCAATCACGATGATCGCCTCGGCGCGCGTGGCAACCAGCTGCTCTCGCATCGCGTCGAATGCGCCATAAAAGGCGTTGCGCTGGGCGGGGTCTGCGCGCTCGGCGCGACCGGTGATGCCAGGAGCGTGACTGCACACGCCTGCAAAGACCAGACTCATGCCCCGGCCACCTTTTCGTTCACATTCGTCGTCATCGCATAGATCCCTGCGCGCACCGGCCCGTGCCGTCGGACCCCTTCACGCATGCGTTCCAGATAGTCAGACCATTCGATTTGGCACAGGGCGGCGAAATGCATCAGGATCTGTCCGTTCACGCCCAGCACATAGAGTTTGCCGATATCGTGTCCGAGGATCGCATTGCGTTCCTCATCATCCAGTTCGAACTGATGTGTGAACGATGCCGGGTCGTCCCGAAATTGCTGCTTGGCTTCTTCGTCGCGATTGAGGACGTAGAGCAGCTTGGACACGGTGTAGAGGCTCACGGCACCGCCACCAGATGATTGTCCAGTCTGCCGATACCTTCGATTTCGCTGACTACCGTGTCGCCAGCATCGCAAAAATATACGCCATGCGGCGTTCCCGTCAGGATCATGTCGCCAGGCATCAGTGTTGAGAATGACGACAGATACGCGACAAGTCCTGCGGTATCGAGAATCATGTCTGCGGTTGAGCCATGCTGGACTTCGCGGCCATTGACGCGGGTCGAAATGCCCAGGCGCTGGCAATCTGGGATGACGGAAGCGTCCACGATCCACGGCCCGATCGGCGTTGTCGCGTCCCGGTTCTTCACACGGGCGTTGGGGCGGTAATAATTTTCCAGATACTCGCGGATCGCATAATCATTCGCGATCGTAAAACCGCTGACGTAGGAAAGAGCATCCTGCGCATTTACGTTGCGAGCCGGTCGCCCGATGATCGCGACGAGTTCGGTTTCCGGATGCATCTGGTTGGCGTCTGCCGGGCGCGGCGTGTCTCCATCATGTCCGACGAAGCAGTTACTGCCCTTCATGAAGACCAGCGGTACGGCGCGTGTCGCTGAAAAGCCGAGTTCTCGATTATGATCGGCATAATTCAGTCCCAGCGCGTAGGCAGCCGCGCCGGGTGTGACGGGCGGTAGCCAGTGAGCGTGCTCCGCTCCAATCAGTTCACCGCCGGGAAGTTTCAGCGCCTGGTCGTCGTCGACGACCTCAACCCATTGTTCACGGCCGCGGTGAGCAATACGGGCACGCTTCATGCCCGAAGCCTTTCGATTGCGATGGAGAGCGGAGGGAAGGAGTCAGCCGTCACCGTAACCTCCTGTCCCGCGCGCACGTTTGGCGCATCGCCGGAAAGGCCGACAAGCAGCAGATCACCGGCTTGCAGGGTCATGAACTCGGATAGTTCCGCGACAAGTGCGGGTACACTGCGTGCGAGCTGGTCGAGGGGCAGGCGATCGACATTCTGTCCATCGACCGCGGTATCGATTGCGTCCGGCAGGGCCGGGGCCGAAAATTCACCCAGCGGCAAAAAGCCGTCACCGTTACGTTGCGCGATTGTCGGGCGGTAATAGCTGTCGGCGGGCATCATCAGGTCAATCGCCAGACAGGTCGCCGCGACGTGGCCGAACGCTTCCGCTTCGCTGACACGCGTCGCGTCGCGTCCGAACAACAGGCCCAGCGTCGCCCCGGCGTGCAGCACCGTGTCCGCCGCGATCCGGATGGGGCCGCCATTCGTGGCACTGCGTGGCTTCATGTATACCACCGGAGCTCCCGGAGGCTTCCCATAGGGCTTCTCGCCAAACAGTGGTGCAAGGCGGCCGAGTTGCCGTTGGTCGTTCAGAACGACGCCATAGATATTTCCGACGATCATAGCGCCATGCACACCATCTTGGTTTCGAGATATTCCTCGATGCCCTCACGCGCACCCTCACGCCCCAGCCCAGAGGATTTGACGCCACCGAACGGTGCAACGGCGGTAGAGATCAACCCGGTGTTGACGCCGATCATCCCGGCTTCAACCGCTTCGGCGACACGCCAGACGCGCGTGATGTCGCGCGTGTAGAAATAGGCGGCTAGGCCGAATGGGGTGTGGTTCGCATGGGCGATCATTTCCGCCTCGGTGTCGAACCGGATCACCGGGGCTACGGGGCCGAACGTCTCTTCCTGCGTCGCGAGCATCGTCCCGTTCGCATCCGCAAGAACGGTGGGTGTGAAGAACAACGGCCCGGACGGGTGGCGCGCGCCCCCGGTCGTGACCCTTGCCCCCTTGTCGGTCGCATCCGCGATATGCCGTTCGACTTTGGCGATGGCGGCTTCGTCGATCAGCGGACCGATCTGGTTGCCTTCGATATCACCCGCGCCAACGCGAAGTCTGCTGACGGAGTTGCTGAACGAACCCACGAACTCGTCGTAGACACCGGCCTGCACATAGAAGCGGTTCGCGCAAACACAGGTCTGTCCCGCATTGCGGAATTTCGATTGAATCGCCCCTACAACGGCCGCTTCGATATCCGCGTCGTCGAACACGATGAAGGGCGCGTTGCCGCCCAGTTCCAAGCTCAACTTCTTCACGGTCGGTGCGCATTGGGCATAGAGGAGCGCGCCCGTCGCGGTGGAGCCCGTAAAACTGAGTTTTCGTACTACCGGGCTGGCTGTCAGGACCTTTCCGATCGTGGCGGGATCGCCGGTAATGATGTTCAATACGCCGTCAGGCAGGCCAGCTTGCCGGGCCAACGCCCCCAGAGCGAGGGCTGTGAGCGGGGTCAGCTCGGCGGGCTTGAGTATGACGGTGCAGCCCGCGGCCAGGGCTGGGCCGACTTTGCGCGTGACCATTGCGGCCGGAAAATTCCAGGGCGTGATCGCCGCGACCACACCGACCGGCTGCTTGATCGCAAGGATGCGCTTGTCCGCATCCTCCGGGCAGATGACCCTGCCGTCGATGCGCTTTCCTTCTTCGGCGAACCATTCGATGAAGCGTGCAGCATAGCGGATTTCGCCGACCGCTTCCGAAAGGGGTTTTCCCTGTTCGGCGGTCAGCAAGGCAGCCAGCGCGCTTTCATGGCCAAGGATTAGCGCATGAAAGCGCATCAGGATCTCGGCACGTTCGTTCGCTGTCCTTGCCGCCCATCCAGGCAAGGCAAGAGCGGCCGCGTCGATGGCCTGTTGTGTGTGCGCAGCGCCCAGTGAAGGAACTTGGCCGACCAGGGTTCCGTCAGCGGGATTGCGAACGTCGATCATCTCTGCATTCGTCACCCATGTGTCGCCGATCAGGCAACCGGATGGGACAATCTCTGCAAAGCTGCTCACAGCCCCAGCCGGGGAGTGGTGTGCGTGCCACGCGCCAACGCGACGTTCTTCGTCTCCATATAGAAATCGAAGCTCCAGTCGCCGCCGTCTCGCCCGATTCCGCTCGCCTTCACCCCGCCAAAGGGCGTCGGAAGATGTCGAACATTCTCGCTGTTGACCCAGACCATGCCCGCCTCCAGCGCATCGGATACACGCAGCGCACGCTCCAGATCGCGGGTCCACAGATACGCCGCCAAACCATAGTCGATGTCATTCGCCTTGCTGATGGCGTCCCGTTCGTCGTCGAACGGGATCGCGGTCAGCACCGGCCCGAAAATCTCTTCACGCGCAATGCGCATATCCTGGGTTGCATTGGTGAAGAGCGTGGGCTGGAAGAAATACCCTTCCGAGCCTTGTACAACCGCGCCGCCCGCGGCGATCCGTGCGCCCTCGCTGGTAGCGATATCAGCATAGCTGGAAACCTTTGCCAGGTGCCGCGGGTGGATCAGTGGTCCAACCTCGGTTGCGGGGTCGAATGGGTCCCCCACCTTCAGCTTGCGAACACGCTCCGCGGCTTTTTCGACGAAGGCGTCATAGATGGATCGCTGTACCAGCAAGCGCGACGATGACGTGCAGCGCTGTCCGTTCAGGGAATAGATCATGAAGATGGCCGCATCGAGTGCCGCGTCCAGATCGGCGTCCTCGAACACGATGACGGGATTTTTACCGCCAAGCTCGAAATGCACGCGCTTCAGTGTCGCCGCGCCTTGCCGCATGATCGCGGAGCCGGTCGAAGACTCTCCGACAAACGCCACCGCCTTGATATCCGGATGCTCGGTCAGCCGCTTTCCAGTGGTTTCGCCCAGGCCGTTGACCAGGTTGAACACGCCGGGTGGGACACCGGCATCGTGCGCGATCTCGACCAGAAGCCGTGCTGAATAGGGGGACCATTCCGCCGGTTTGTGAACGACGGTGCATCCGGCGGCGAGAGCGGGAGCGATCTTCCAGGTCGATAGCATGAAAGGCGTGTTCCACGGCGTGATCACCGCCACGGGGCCAATCGGTGAACGACTGGTGTAGTTGAGGTGGTCGGCGGTGGGGAGCATTTGCCCATCTGCTGCGGCGGGTGCGCGATCGGCGAAAAACCGGAAATTCTCTGCGCCACGAATCGCTGCCTTGGACATGAAGCGCCAGCATTGGCCCGTATCAAGGCATTCGACCGCCGCGATTTCATCTGCGCGTGCGACAATTCCGTCGGCAACCTTGTTCAGGATCTGGCGGCGGTGTCCGGGGGGAGTTCTGGACCATTCCAGAAATGCGCTGCGCGCAGCGGAAACGGCGGCTTCGGTTTCCTCCGGGGTGGAGTCTCGCACCTTGCCCAGCACCTGCCCGGTTGCGGGCTCCAGTACGTCATAAGATTGGCCCACACCTTTCACGGTATCGCCGCCGATGAAATGCCCCAGGGGCACGATTCTGTGATTCTCAATCGCTTTGAGTGCGGCGTCACGTCTGGTCATCAGATCAAGGTCCATCAGGAAATGTGCCGCAGATATACTTCACATGTTAATTAAATCAAGGCTTCATGCAACCGCACTCAAATTTGCGAATCCCGCCGCGGAATCGGGTTGTCGGCCGCAGCTCTCCGAACTAAGCGCGCGCCGAGAAAACCCTGTCGCGCGCGTGGCCCGCCGTGTAGTCGGAACCGCGAATGTCGCTGGCTCGTGCCGGTGATGTCGAAAGGTTGACGATACCGTATGACTCGTCCTTCGTTGCTCCCTTATAATATTTCGCTCGCCGGCACGCTGCTCGCCGCGCGTGAGGCCGTGATGGCGCCGATACGACCATTTCTTCGTGAGGCGGGGGTTACGGAGCAACAATGGCGGGTGTTGCGGGTTCTGTCGGATGCAACTCGCCTCGACCCATCGACCTTGGCTACCCACGCGATGCTGCACCCCCCGAGCGTGACGCGAATTCTACGGGATTTGCTCGATAAGGGACTAATCGTCCGCTCCGCCGACGAAACAGATGGACGACGTTCATTCATCGCCCTTACCGATGAAGGCAGGGCTGTGGTTGAGCATACGGCTGAGCACACGATGAGGATTCTTCGTCAGTATGAGGAGCATTTTGGCAAGGCGCGACTTGCCGCAATGCGAAGTGAACTGAAGGAATTGGCCGATACACTTAATATGATTGCGTAGTCGGCCGTCAGTCCGATGCGAACCCGTCTCTACTGGATGCGGTTCGGCAGGGAATGGTGCGCGTGTCGTGGCGTGTAGCAAAGCATCGGAAGTGTTTGAGGCGTTCAAAGCGCGGCCGTCAGCGCCTCGAACACCCGCTCCCAGACGCCGGCACGGCACCAGCGGCTGAAACGCCGATGCACCGTCTGCCACTTGCCGCAGCGGGCGGAAGATCGGACCAATGCGCGCCAGAGCACAGCACCCGCAGACATCCGTTCACAAACAAATGGTTATCCGACCCTGTCCGCCCTGTGAATCCGCCTTCAGTGCGGTCGGGAATCCTGCAATGCCGATCCAGCCCTAGGCAAGGCGCGCGACAGTGACCATCCGCACCAGGTCCGACAGCGTCTTCGCCTGCATCTTGAGCATCACGTTGGCGCGATAGACCTCGACGGTACGCGCGCTGATGCCGAGATCGAAGGCGATCATCTTGTTGGCGTTGCCGCGCGCCAGCCCCTCCATCACCTCGCGCTCGCGCCCGCTCAGGCTCGCGATGCGGTCAAGCACCGCCTGCCGGTCGGCCCGCGCCTGGTCGTCATCGGCCTGCGCCGCCAGCGCCGTGCGGATCGCCCCGAGCATCAGTTCGTCGTCGAACGGCTTTTCGATGAAGTCGGCGACGCCGGCGTGCATCGCCTGGATGGCAAGCGGCACGTCGGCATGGCCGGTGATGACGATCACCGGCACCGCGGCGCCACGCCGTTTCATCTCCTCGACCAGCGCGATCCCGGTGGTGCC
Source organism: Sphingomonas sp. (assembly GCF_035910975.1). GTDB lineage: Bacteria > Pseudomonadota > Alphaproteobacteria > Sphingomonadales > Sphingomonadaceae > Sphingomonas. The sequence continues at coordinate 311,768 of NZ_JAMHWM010000026.1, read as the reverse complement.
CGGCATGCGGACGTCGGTGACGATGCAGGCGCCCGCCAGCGGCGGCGAGGCGGCGAGGAAGGCATCGGCCGACACGAACGAGCGCACCCGGATACCGGCGCAGTCGAGCAGGAACTCCAGCGAATGGCGCGCCGCCTCGTCGTCATCGATCACATAGACGATCGGTTCACTCGCCATCGTACAGCTCCTCCTTGCCCACCTGCCGCAACGTGAAGCCGAACAGCGCACCGCCGCCCGCGCGCGGCTCGGCCCAGATCCGCCCGCCATGCGCCTCCACGATCGTACGCGAGATCGACAGGCCAACGCCCATACCCGTCCGCTTGGTCGTGATGAAGGGCTGGAACAACTGCCCGGCGACGTCTGGGTCGATGCCCGGCCCTGTATCCGCGACCGTCACCTGAACCATTCGGTCGCCGGCCGGCGCGAGCGCGATCGCGAGTTCGCGGCGGGATGAGGCCGCGTCCGTCATCGCGTCGATCGCGTTGCGCACCAGGTTGAGCACGACCTGCTGGACCTGCACCTTGTCGGCGAGCACAAGATCGACGTCGCGGCTGAAAGAGTAATGGACGCGGATACCGTGTTCCTTCGCGCCGAGCAGGGCAAGCGCGCTCGCTTCCTCGACCAGCTTGGGCAGGTTCTCGACCGACCGTTCGGTTTCGCCCCGCGCAACGAACTCGCGCAGGCGGCGGATGATGTCGCCGGCGCGCAACGCCTGCGCCGCGGCGCGATCGATCGCATCGCCGACCCGGTCGATCGGCACATCGGCGCGGGCCAGCAGCCGTCGACTGCCCTGCAGATAGTTGGCGATCGCCGACAGCGGCTGGTTGAGTTCGTGCGCGAGCGCCGACGCCATTTCGCCGAGCGCGGTGAGGCGCGAGACGTGGACCAGTTCGTTCTGCAGCGCCTGCAGCCGCGCCTCCGCCTGCTGGCGCTCGGTCAGGTCGCGGATGAAACCGGTGAAATGGCGCTGTCCGCCCACGCGCATCTCGCCAACCGCAAGCTCCAGGGGAAAGGTCGATCCGTCACGGCGCGCACCGACCACGACGCGGCCCTTGCCGATGATGCGACGCTCGCCCGTCGCGTAATAGCGTTCCAGATAGGCGTCGTGCGAGGCCCGATACGGATCGGGCATCAGGACGCTGACGTTGCGGCCGCGCACCTCCTCCGCGTCCCAGCCGAACATCCGCTCAGCCGCGGGGCTGAAATCGCGGACCAGCCCGCCTTCGTCGATCACCACGATCGCGTCGGGCACGGTATCGAGCAGCGAGCGCAGATGGGCCTCACGCCGCGCCAGGCCTGCCGTCACGCGCTCCGCCTCGGCGCGCGCGCGCTGGAACCATTCGCCGCCCAGCGCGATCGCGCCGCCGATCGCGATGAAGGCGGCAGCGGCGATCAGGCTGCCCGCAGCGACGGGACCGACCGCCCGATCGCACCACAGGCCGGCCGCCGCGCCGGCGATGCTCGTCAGAACGCCGGCACGCAGCCCCGACAAGGCGCCCGCGACCACCACGGCGGGGACGAAGAAGATATAGGTCGCGCGCTGCCCCAGCTCCTCGGCGAAAACCAGGCGGATGGCGACACCGAGCAGGATTGCCGCCGCCGCGATCGCCAGCGTCAGGGGCGTGGGGAGCCGGCGCAGGAAGGCAGAAGGAATCTTGATCACGCGACCCCCTATGCCACCGCCTGCGATGGAGGCGCTACCTCCGGGATGGCCCTTAGGGGAACCACGCTAGGGAGAACATCCGAATTCCGGGCGAGTGCGCCGGGTCCTAGATGCCGCGCCGGACGAGACGCATCCTCCATCCGGGAAGATTTCACATGACCGCACCATTCATCGATCTCGGTATCCACCACCAGCCCAGGGGGGTGTCGGACCGGATCGCATTCGGCTTCACCAAGCTGCTGCGCTGGACCGCCGACACCTTCTTCGCCAAGCGCTACGGCCACCGCGCGGTGGTGCTGGAGACGGTCGCCGCGGTGCCCGGCATGGTCGGCGCGACGATCAACCATCTCGCCTGTCTGCGCCGCATGTGTGACGACAAGGGCTGGATCAAGACGCTGATGGACGAGGCCGAGAACGAGCGGATGCACCTGATGACCTTCATCGAGGTGGCGAAGCCTACCTGGTTCGAGCGTACCGTCATCATCGGCGTGCAATGGGTGTTCTACCTGTTCTTCTTCGCGCTCTACCTCGTCAGTTCGAAAACCGCGCACCGCGTGGTCGGCTATTTCGAGGAGGAAGCGGTGATCAGCTACACGCATTACCTCGCCGAGATCGACGAGGGCCGCAGCCCCAACGTGCCGGCGCCGGAAATCGCCAGGCGATACTGGGGCCTGGCCGATGACGCGACCCTGCGCGATGTGGTGCTGGTGGTCCGCGCGGACGAGGCACATCACCGCGACGTCAACCACGGCTTCGCCAACGAGCTTGCCGGGCTGCCTGTCGGCGCGGTCGCCGAATGCCCGCCACACGTCCCGCTCGAACCGATCTGGAAGAAGGCGGCCTGACGCTGGCCGCAAGGGCCGGGCTTACCGCCCGGCGCATCCCGGTCTCCGCTTTTCCACGACAGGACACGGCCCGTGCAGGTCACCGAAGACGATATCGCCCGGCTTGTTCCGGCCTTCTACGCGCGCGTCCGTCAGGATCCGGTGCTCGGCCCGATCTTCGACGCCGCGATCACGGACTGGCCGCATCATCTGGACAAGCTCCAGGCGTTCTGGTCGTCGGTCATGCTGACCAGTGGTCGATACAAGGGCCAGCCGATGATCGCCCATGTCCGCCACGAGCGCGCCATGACGCCGGAGAATTTCGCCCGCTGGCTTGCGCTCTGGAAGACGGTCAGCGGCGAGATGCTCGAACCCGCGGCGGCCACGGCGTTCCAGGAGAAGGCGGATCGCATCGCCGAGAGCCTGCAACTGGGGGTGCAGTTCTATCGCGACAGGAACCTCGCGTGACCGCGCGATTCCTTGCCGGGCTTTCCGCCGGCGTGGCCGACGATATCCTGGCGGCCGCGACCGAACGGACCTTCGCCAAGGGAACCGCGCTGTTCCGCGAAGAGGATTCCGCGGATCAGCTGGTGCTGATCGTCGCCGGCAGCGTCCGCGTCTGGCGCACGTCACCGCGGGGGTCGGCAATCACGCTCCATCGGCTCGGGCCGGGCGACCTGCCGGGATGCACGGCGGTGATCCGGCGCACACCCTATCCCGCCACCGCGACGGCGCAATCGCCTGCCAGGGTTCTGATGTGGCCGGCGGAGCGCATCCGCGGCCTGTTCGCGGCGCATCCGCGGCTGGCCGCCAACCTGCTCGATTCCGTCGCGGCCCGCAACGAGGAGCTGCTCCAGCGCCTGCACGAGGTTTCGACGCTCGGGGTCGGGCCGCGCGTGGCCCGAACGCTGGTCCGCGCGACGATCGCGGACAAGACAGACGAGATCGCGCTGTCGCGGCAGGAGATCGCCGAACTGACGGCGACGACACTGCACACCGTCAGCCGGCTCCTCAGCCGCTGGCACCGCGGCGGCATCGTCGCGGCGGGGCGCGGCAGGGTCACTATCGTCGATCGCACGCGCCTGGCTGCGATCGGTGAGGGATAGCGACCCGTGGCGCCGCTGTTTGACCGCCGTCAAATTCAGCGCGGCGCAATCATGCCATCGACTGAACACGCCGCGCGTCGATCGCCTGGTGGGGAGAAGAGACGTGCCGACCAGCGTGATCACGGACGGGTTCGCGATACCGGCGGCGCCGCCGCCGGTATGGGGACTGTATCTGCCGTTCACCGCGCGCCGGGTGGTGCGGGCGGGTCCGCCCGGCCGGTGCCATCTTCCTGCTGGCGATGGCCCGGATCGGCGCCTTCTTCCTTCTTTATTTCGCGCGCGTGATCGGGCCGGACATCGGCCGGTCCGGCCAGGTGGGCGTCCAGCGGCCATGACCGCGGCGCCCTCCCTCGCGTCGCACATCTCGACGGGGCTTTAGATGGATTCGATCGTTTCGACCGCGTTCGCCTGGCTGATGCTCGGCATCGTCGCGCTGTTCGCCACGCTGCTGGCAGCCGACGGCGGCTTTGCCGTGCACATGGCGATCATGAGCCTGGCCGCGTTGTCGGTCGCCTTTCTGACGATGCGCCGCGTCCAGAATGTCGATGCCGACGCGGCACCTCGCGTCCCCGCCGGCCGCTACGACGACGAGCCGATCCGCTGGGGCGTGATCGCCACCGTATTCTGGGGCATCGTCGGGCTGATCGTCGGCGTCGTCATCGCCGCGCAGCTCACCTTTCCGGCGCTCAACTTCCATTCGGAATACACCACCTTCGGGCGCCTCCGGCCGCTGCACACCTCGGCCGTCATCTTCGCGTTCGGCGGCAACGCGCTCATCGCGTCGAGCTTCTACATCGTTCAGCGCACCTGCCGCGCGCGGCTCGCCTTCCCCGCGCTCGCGCGCTTCGTGTTCTGGGGTTACCAGCTGTTCATCGTGCTGGCGGCGACCGGCTATGTCCTCGGCATCACCCAGTCGAAGGAATATGCCGAGCCCGAATGGCACGTCGACCTGTGGCTGACGATCGTCTGGGTCGCCTATCTGGCGGTGTTCGTCGGCACCGTCGTCCGCCGTAGCGAACCGCACATCTACGTCGCCAACTGGTTCTACCTCGCCTTCATCCTGACGATCGCGATGCTGCATATCGTCAACAATCTGGCGGTACCGGTGTCGCTGTTCGGCTCGAAATCCTATTCGGCCTTCGCCGGGGTGCAGGACGCGCTGACCCAATGGTGGTACGGCCATAACGCGGTCGGTTTCTTCCTGACCGCCGGCTTCCTGGGCATGATGTATTATTTCGTGCCCAAGCAGGCCGAGCGGCCGGTCTACAGCTATCGGCTGTCGATCATCCATTTCTGGTCGCTCATCTTCCTCTACATCTGGGCGGGACCGCACCACCTGCACTACACCGCGCTGCCCGACTGGGCGCAGACGCTGGGCATGGTGTTCTCGGTGATGCTGTGGATGCCGTCGTGGGGCGGCATGATCAACGGCCTGATGACGCTGAACGGCGCGTGGGACAAGATCCGCACCGATCCGATCATCCGCCTGATGGTCGCCGCGCTCGCCTTCTATGGCATGGCCACCTTCGAGGGGCCGATGATGTCGATCAAGGCGGTCAACTCGCTCAGCCACTATACCGAATGGACCGTGGGCCACGTCCACGCCGGCGCGCTCGGCTGGAACGGCATGATCACCTTCGCCGCGGTCTATTTCATGACGCCCAGGCTGTGGGGCCGCACGCGGCTCTACTCGCTCAGGATGGTCAACTGGCACTTCTGGCTCGCGACGCTGGGCATCGTTCTCTACGCCGCGTCGATGTGGGTGGCCGGGATTACCCAGGGGCTGATGTGGCGCGAATACGGCGCTGACGGCTACCTCGTCTATTCCTTCGCCGAGGTCGTGGCGGCGATGCAGCCCTATTACCTGATCCGCGTCGTCGGCGGCCTGTTCTACCTGTCGGGTGCCGTGCTGATGGCGTGGAACGTCTGGATGACGATCAAGGGTCGCGTGCGGGACGAGGCGCCGATGTCCACCCCCGCCTATGACCCGGACGCCGATCGGCCGCTCGCCCCCGCAGCGCGGCCGCTCCAGCCCCTCCCCGCCGAATAAGGGCGCGATACGATGGCTTCCAAGCTCCTCAGCCACAAGAAGATCGAACGCAACGTAACGCTGCTGGCGGTACTGTCGTTCGTCGCGGTCACGATCGGCGGCATCGTCGAGATCGCGCCCCTGTTCTGGATCGATTCGACGATCGAGAAGGTACAGGGCGTGCGGCCCTACACCCCGCTCGAACAGGCCGGGCGCGACATCTACATCCGCGAAGGCTGCTACGGCTGCCACAGCCAGCAGATCCGCCCGTTCCGCGACGAGGTGGAACGCTATGGCCACTACAGCCTGGCTGCGGAGAGCATGTACGACCACCCGTTCCAATGGGGATCGAAGCGCACCGGCCCGGACCTGGCCCGCGTGGGTGGCCGCTATTCGGACGAATGGCACGTCCAGCACATGAAGGACCCCCGGTCCGTGGTGCCCGAATCGATCATGCCGCCCTACGCCTTCCTGGCCGAACGCGATCTCGACACGTCGGGCGCGGCGCGCAGGCTGGTCGCGCTCCGGCGCGTCGGCGTGCCCTACACCGACGCCGACATCGAAAAGGCGGCGGCCGACATGATCCTGCAGGCGACGCCCGACGGCGATGCCGAGGATCTGGCGAAACGCTATCCCAAGGTGCAGGTCCGCGATTTCGACGGCGATCCGGGCCGGCTGACGGAGATGGACGCACTGGTCGCCTATCTCCAGATGCTGGGCACCACCGTCGATGTCCGCTCCGCCAGCCCGCAGGAGATGCGGCGGTGAGCTACAACGAACTGCGCCACATCGCCGACAGCTATGGGCTGATCTTTCTGGGGGTCGTGTTCCTGATCCTGATCGGCTGGACTTTCCGCAGGCGCGCGAGCGAGCAACACGCACGCGCCGCCAACATGATCTTCGAGAACGAGGACGAGCGCGATGGCTGATCGCAAGCGCATCGACGAAGCGACCGGCACCGCGACGGTCGGCCACGAATGGGACGGGATCGAGGAACTCGACACCCCGATGCCGCGCTGGTGGCTCTATTCGCTGTACGCCACCATCATCTTTTCGATCGGCTATTGCATCGCCTATCCGGCGTGGCCGCTGATCGACCGCGCGACCGCGGGCGTGCTCGGCTGGTCGAGCCGCGGCCAGCTTGCCGACGAGATGGCGACCGAAGCGGCCCGCCGGGCGCCGGTCGAACTGGCGCTGTCGCGCATCCCGATCGAGCGGCTGCCGGAGGATTCACGCCTGATGCAGGCGGCCGTCGCCGGCGGCGCGGCGGCGTTCAAGGCGCATTGCGTGCAGTGTCACGGATCGGGCGCGGCCGGATCGAAGGGCTATCCCAACCTGAACGACGACGACTGGCTGTGGGGCGGCGACCTGAAGGCGATCCAGTACACGCTGGCGCACGGCATCCGCCAGCCGGGCCACGGCGAGACGCGCCTGTCGATCATGCCCGCGTTCGGCCGCGACGGCCTGTTGAAGGCGAACGAGGTCGAGGATGTCGTCGCCTATGTCCGTGCGATCTCGCGGCAGGACGCGGTCAGCCCCGCGGCGCGGCGCGGGGCGAGCGTGTTCGCCAACAATTGCGCCGCCTGCCACGGCCCCGCCGGCAAGGGTGACCGCAAATTCGGCGCGCCCAACCTGACAGACGGCATCTGGCTGTACGGTGGCGACGCCGATTCGCTGACCCAGACCGTGCACAATTCGCGAAACGGCGTGATGCCGGCATGGGGCGGGCGGCTCGATCCGGTGACGATCAAGATGCTTGCCGCCTATGTCCATTCGCTGGGCGGGGGCGAGGCGTTCGTTCCCGAAACGCCGGCCGAAGTCCGGGCGGCGGCCACCAATCCGGAGACCGCGACTCCCATCACCCGGGCCAGAGCCGATGGCCAGCCCTGACGACCTGATCGAACCCAAGATCCAGTATTTCGAGGCTCGCAAGAAGGTATTCCCGAAGGCGATCGACGGCATTTACCGCCGCCTGAAATGGGCGATCATGGCGGTGACGCTGGCGATCTATTACGTCACGCCGTGGCTGCGGTGGGATCGCGGACCCTATGCACCGGACCAGGCGGTGCTGGTCGATATCGCCAACCGCCGGTTCTACATGTTCTCGATCGAGATCTGGCCGCACGAATTCTACTACGTCGCCGGCCTGCTCATCATGGCCGGGATCGGGCTGTTCCTCGTCACCTCGTCCGTCGGGCGGGCGTGGTGCGGCTACGCCTGCCCGCAGACGGTGTGGACCGACCTGTTCGTCCATGTCGAACGCTTCATCGACGGCGATCGCAACGCCCAGATCAAGCTCCAGCGCGCGCCGATGGGACCGGCCAAGGCCGCGAGGCGGGTGACCAAGCACGCGATCTGGCTGCTGATCTCGATCGCCACCGGCGGGGCGTGGATATTCTACTTCGCCGACGCGCCGACATTGCTGGCGCAGGTGTTCGACGGCACCGCGCCGCTGACCGCCTATGCGACGATCGCGGTGCTGACCGGCACCACCTATACGCTCGGCGCGATCCTGCGCGAGCAAGTGTGTATCTACATGTGCCCGTGGCCGCGCATCCAGAGCGCCATGCTCGACGAAAAGTCGCTGATGGTGACGTATAAATACTGGCGCGGCGAACCCCGCACCCACGGCCTGAAACGCGCCGCGCCGGCCGTGCACCAGCCCGACGGCGACGCGGCGGCCCGGCCGCAGGCCGGGCTGCCCAGCCTGGTGATGCTGGCCGCCAACCCGGAAGCGGCAACCCAGATCGGCGATTGCATCGACTGCAACGCGTGCGTCGCGGTCTGCCCCACCGGGATCGACATCCGCGAGGGCGCGCAGGTTGGCTGCATCACCTGCGCATTGTGCATCGATGCCTGCGACGAGGTGATGGAAAAGGTCGGCCGGCCCAAGCGGCTGATCGGCTACAGCACCGTCGCCGACGAGGTGATCGCCGCGGAAGGCGGCGAGCCGGTGCCGGCGGTGAAGCGGCTCCTGCGCACGCGCACCATCCTGTATTTCCTGGTGTGGGCGGGCATCGGCGTGGGCATGTTGTTCGCGCTGGGCACGCGCACCCGGCTGGACATCGCGGTCCAACAGACGCGTAACCCGCAATATGTCGTGCTGTCCGACGGGCACGTCCGCAACGCCTATACCGTCAAGATCCGCAACATGGAGAACCGCCCGCGCGAGATGGAAATCGCGATCCGCGGCCTGGACGGCGCGGTGATGTGGGGCGAGAACGGCAGCCGCGAGACGGCGGCGCGCAGCGTGCGGTTGCCCGTCGGCCCGGACCAGGTGGGACGGACCCGCATCTTCGTCGTCGCCCCGGCGGCGGGCGAACCGCGCGAGGATATCGAGATTGTCGTCCGCGCGCTCGATCGCGAAGGCGGGCAGGACGCCGACCAGAGCTATTTCGAACGGCCGGGGACCGGACAATGACGAAACGCTTCACCGGGTGGCATGCCACCACGATCCTGGTTGCGATGTTCGGCGTCATCATCACCGTCAACCTCATCATGGCGCGCTTCGCGGTGACGACGTTCAGCGGGACGGTGGTCGACAACAGCTATGTCGCCAGCCAGCATTTCAACCGCTGGCTCGCCGCCGCCGAAGCGCAGAAGGCGCTCGGCTGGACGCTGGACGTCGCGCTGGACGACACGCGCCGCGTGAAGATCGGCACGCACAGCCCCGACGGACCGCTGCCGGCCGCGACGATCAGGGCGATCGTCGCCCACCCGATCGGCCGCGCCGAGGAACGCATGCTCGGCTTCGTGCCCATCGGCGAAGGCCGGTTCCGTTCGGCGGAACCGCTTCCGGCGGGCCGCTGGAAACTGCGCATCACCGTGCAGCAGGGGGATAACCGCGCGATCTTCGACGACGAGGTGCCTGCGTGACCGCCCCCGCCGCGATCCAGCCGGGCGCGGCGTGCGCGATCAGCCTGTTCAACGTGCCGACGCTGCACTGCGCCGGCTGTATCGCCAAACTGGAGAACGGCCTGGCCGCGACGCCTGGCGTGGTCGAAGCGCGGGTCAACTTCACCGCGAAGCGGGTGCGCGTGACGCACCTGCCCGAACTGTCCGACGCCGATGTGCGCGAGGCGATCGCCGACCTCGGCTTTCCCGCCGATCCGTTCCTGGGCGATGCCGATCCGGCGCAGGGGCGCGAGACGCGCGAGCTGCTCAAGGCGCTGGCCGTCGCCGGATTCGCGTCGATGAACGTGATGCTGCTGTCGGTGTCCGTCTGGTCGGGGGCCGACGGGGCGACGCGCCAGTTGTTTCACTGGCTGTCCGCCGCCATCGCGCTGCCCACCGTCGCCTATGCCGGGCGCAGCTTCTTCGCCAGCGCCTGGGGGGCGCTCAGGCGCGGGCGCACCAACATGGACGTGCCGATCGCGATTGGCGTGCTGATGGCCTGTGCGATCAGCCTGTACGAGACCGCGACCTGGGGGCCGCACGCCTATTTCGACGGTGCGGTGACCTTGCTGTTCTTCCTCCTCGCCGGCCGCGCGCTCGACGCGATGATGCGCGCGCGGGCGCACGACGGCGTCGCCGCGCTGCTGCGCCAGACGCCCGCCGGCGCGAGCGTGATCGGCAAGGACGGCACGGCGACATGGCGCCGCGCCGACGAACTGGCGCCCGGCATGCGGATGCTGGTTGCGGCCGGCGAGCGGCTGGCGGCCGACGGCGTGGTCGAGACGGGCAGCAGCAGCATCGACCGCGCGCTCATCACCGGCGAGAGCGTACCGGAAGGCGTCGGACCGGGCAGCGCGGTGCTCGCCGGCACGACCAATATCGACGGCGTGCTGACGGTGCGCGTCACCGCCGCGGGCGAGGCGACCGCGATTGCGGACATCGCGCGGATGATGGAAGCGGCGGCGCAGGGCAAGTCGCGCTACGTCCGCATCGCCGATCGGGCCGCGCGGCTCTATGCGCCGGCCGTCCACACGCTGGCCGCGGCCAGCTTCGTCCTGTGGATGACGCTGGGTGCGGGCGTCCACCAGTCGGTACTGATCGCGGTGGCGGTACTCATCATCACCTGTCCGTGCGCGCTCGGGCTTGCCGTGCCGGTCGCGCAGGTCGTCGCCGTCGGCGCGCTGATGAGGAAGGGTGTGCTGGTGAAGGACGGCGCCGCGCTCGAGCGGCTGGCGGAGGCCGATATCGCGCTGTTCGACAAGACCGGTACGCTGACGCTCGGTCGCCCGACGCCGGCCGGCGCGCTGGCGCTGGACGAGGGCGAACGTCCGCTCGCGCTCGCGCTCGCCCAGGCCAGCCGTCATCCGCTGTCGCGCGCGCTGGCCGCGGCGCTGGCGGCGGAGGGTGTCCGCCCGGCGACGCTCGACGATCTGGCCGAACACCCTGGCCTTGGCGTGGAGGCGTGGATCGACGGTGCGCGCGTCCGGCTCGGTCGCCCCGACTGGGTCGGCGGCGACGCGCAGGCCGCGACGCTCGTCACCGCGTTCCGCAGCGGCGATGGCCCCGTCCGCCTGCTCGCGTTCGAGGACGCCCTGCGCCCCGACGCCGGCACCACGATCGAACGGCTGCGCGCGATGGGCCTTGCCCCGACGATCGTCTCCGGCGATCGCGACGCGGCGGTCGCCCCGGTCGCCGCCCGGCTGGGGATCGACGCGCGCGGCGGCATGGCCCCCGGCGACAAGCTGGCGACGATCGCCGCGGCGCAGGCGGAGGGACGCCGCGTGCTGATGGTCGGCGACGGGCTGAACGACGGGCCGGCGCTGCAGGCGGCCTATGTCTCCATCGCCCCGTCCTCGGCCAGCGACGTGGGCCAGCAGGCCGCCGACCTCGTCTTCCTCGGCGACCGGCTCGCCCCCATCGCGATCGCCGTCGCCGCCGCGCGGCGGACCATGCGCGTGGTGCGCCAGAACATCTGGCTGGCCGTCGGCTACAATGTGATCGCCGTGCCGCTCGCCTTCGCCGGCAAGGTCACGCCGCTGGTCGCCGCGCTGGCGATGTCGGGATCGTCGGTGATCGTCGTCGCCAACGCGCTACGACTGCGCGGGGCGGCGCGATGACCGGGCTCGCCTTCCTCATCCCGATCGCACTGCTGCTCGGGTTGACCGGGCTCGTCGCCTTTTTCTGGTCGATGCGCAGCGGCCAGTTCGAGGATCTCGACGGCGCCGCTATGCGTATCCTGATCGACGAGGAAGTTGATGAGCCCGGTCGCAAAATCCCATGAACGGACGGGCGAATCTGCTTGGCGTCGCACTGGCCGTCGTCGCGATCGCCGTGATCGCCGCGCCCTCGCCGACGGGGGCTGCCAATGGCGTGATCACCGTTCGCACGTGCCTGGGCAGCACGATCGCGATCCCGATCGATCTCCCCGAGCCCCGTTCGCCCGATGACCGGGCCTGCCATGCGCCAGCCTGTCTGGGCCGCCTCCTCGGGCGGGACTCGGCGCGGCGCGCGGCAGTATGACACCGCACCTGACGCGCTCGTCGCTTCATAGCTGTTTGCAACGCCACGGGGTCAGCGGATTGCCCGCTTCTATCGCCAGGCGACCAAATTCGCCGCCGCGTCCGCGATTGGCTCTTCGCCTACAATTTCGCCAGGCGGCTCAAGACACCGCGCGTCAAGACACCCTACGACGCCATCGAATAGCTCCGAGAATCAAAGCCAGATATCTTCACGACATCACATGCCAGGAATAAGCAACCACGGCGCTGACGGGGCACCCGCCGCCGATTGACGCGACCGTCAAAAACTGGCTTCCACGGTGGATGAGCGAACGGAGCAACATGGTCGGGGATCTCGCCCCGGTCGTCGGCTACCATCTGCGCCGTGCGTCGGGGGTGTTCGCCGCCGACTTTGCCGCCGCGATGGAAGGCACCGGCATGCGACAGGTGCTGATCGGCATTCTCGCGGTGGTATCGGGCAGTCCGGGCATAAATCAGGGCGCGGTCGGCCGGGTCCTGGGGATCAAGCGCGCGAACATGGTGTCGCTCATTAACGAACTCGTCGATGCCGACCTGATCGAGCGCGTCGTAGATACCGCCGATCGCCGCGCCTTCGCGCTGACGGTGACACCGTCCGGGGCGACGCTGCTCGCGGCCTGCCTGCGCAAGATCGAGACGCACGAAGACCGCCTGCTGGCCGGCTTCACCGCAGCGGAAAAGAACATGCTGCTCGATTTTCTCGGGCGGATCGAAAGGCGCGGTGCCCCGCCCGCATAGGATGCGGCACTGGCGCGGTGGTCGTCGGGAAGCAGGCCCGCGCAATCGAGCGACCCGGCGATCAGCGGATCGTCTTCAGCGTCACCACGTCCATGCGCGCCCGCTTCTATCCGGCGAGGATCAGCGCATCGAGCGCGACCACGCCCCCGCCCTTCGGATAGACCACCACCGGATTGAGATCGACCTCGCGGATCGCCGGCGTGCCGGCGAGCACGCGGCCCAGTTTCGCGATCAGGTCCGCCACCGCATCGACATCGAGCACGGGAGAACCACGATATCCGTCGAGCAGCGCCGCCTGCTTCAGCGCGCGCAGTTCGGCGACGATCGCATCATGGGTCAGGTCGATCGGCAACAGCCGCACGTCGTGGAGCAGTTCGGCGGTGACGCCGCCGAAACCGACCAGGATCACCGGCCCCCAGTCGGGATCATTGCGAGCGCCGACGATCAGCTCGACGCCGCGCCCTCCCATCGCCTCGACCTGCGCGCCGTCGAGCGTGATCGCGGCGTCATAGCCGGCGACGTTGCCGTACAGCTGCGCCCACGCCGCCTCCAGCGCCGTATCGTCGGCTATATTCAGGATGACCCCTCCCGCATCGCTCTTATGACTGAGCGCCGCCGCCTGTGCCTTGATCGCCACCGGATAGCCGACGTCGCTCGCGATCGCCTTCGCCTCGTCGATGGTTGCGGCGAACCCGCCTGGAGGAAACGGGATGCCCGGCGGCGCGAGCAGTTGCTTGGCGCGATACTCGGGGATCACCCCGGCGGGCAGATCAAGCGAGACCGGCGCGGCATCGGCACGACCGAAGTCGCGCTCGGCGCGGCGCAGCAGGTGGCGCAAGGCGCGGAACGCGCGGTCGGGCGACGGGAAATAGGTGACGCCGATCGCGCGCAGAGCGTCGATATATTCGGCTGGAACCGGCGCGCCATCGTCGAGCCCGGCGAAGATCACCGGCTTGTCCGGCTTCAACCCCGTGACCGCATCGATGATCGCGGGAAATTTGCGCGCGCTGGTCGCCGGGTCGGTCTGGATGATGCCGAAGACGAGCGCGGCGAACCGATCGTCGGCCAGCAGCGGGATCATCGTGCGGCGATAGAGGTCGGGATCGACCAGCGCCTGCGCGGTCAGGTCCATCGGGTTGGATACCGGGATGAAATCGGGGATCGCCGCATGCATCGCCGCCGCAGTCTCGCCCGCCATCTCCGGCAGATCGAGACCGATCGTCTCGGCAAGGTCGAGCGTCAGCGCCTTGAATGCGCCGCTTTCGGTCAGCACCGCCGTTCCGCCGGCGCGGAGCGCCTTGCTCCGCACCGCGAGTTCGACGACATCGCCCAGCGCTTCCAGGCTGTCGACCAGTATGACGCCGGCGCGCTCGACCTTGGCCTTCATCAACTGCCAGTCGCCGGCCATCGCGCCGGTATGTGTCGCCGCGCTCTCGCGCGCTGCGCTCGAGGTGCCGGGATGGAGCAGCGCGATCGGCTTGCCGGCCGCCCGCGCCTTTTCCGCCAGTGCGAGGAAGCGCGCGGGTTTCCGGAACTGCTCCACGATCATCGCGATCGCTGGGGTGACGGGATCGTCGAGCAGATGCTCGACATAATCCTCGACGCCAGACGCGGCCTCGTTGCCGGTCGAGACCGAGACCGTGATGCCCAGCCCCTTGGCCATCAGCGTGGTGCCCAGCACCACCGCCATCGCGCCCGACTGGCTGACGATGGCGACGGCGGGCTTGCCCGCCAGATCCAGCACCGGCGCCTCCACGAAGGTCAGCGGCACACCGGCGGCATAGTTGACGAGACCCAGACAGTTCGGCCCCTCGACGACCATGCCGTGCTCGGCGGCGATCCGCGCAACCTCCGCCTGCGCGGCCAGGCCTTCCTCGCCGCCTTCCGCGAAGCCCGCGGAGAAAATGATCGCCGCGCCCACGCCGCGCGCCGCAAGCGCCTGCACCGCGCCCAGCACCGCGCCGCCGGGGATCGCCAGCACCGCCGCATCGACACCCCGCGGCAGATCGTCGATCGACTTCAGGCACGGCCGCCCGTCGATCTCGTCGCGCTTGGGGTTGATAAGGTGGATGTCGCCCGAATAGCCGTGGCGCTCCAGATTGCGCAGCACCGAATTGCCCAGCGCGCCGGGCGTCGGCGACGCGCCGACGATCACAACCGAGCGTGGGGTCAGCAGGCGGGAAAGATCGGGCATGGGAAAGCCTCATTGAGCGCCAGGCGCTTTATCCAGACCGTTCGCCCTGAGCTTGTCGAAGGGCTGCCCTTCTTCTTGCTCAAGGCTCGACGGCGCGAAGAAGGTCAGTGCTTCGACAGGCTCAGCACGAACGGGGGGAGCGATCCTCGCCAGTTGAGCACCGCTGCGGGCCTTACGCCTTCACGCGGTCCTTGTCGTAGGCGCCGAGCCCCGGCTTGTAGCTCTTCTCGTCGATGAACTGGCGGATGCCTTCCTTGCGGCCGGTGTTGTCGTAGCTGTTCGCCGCCTCCTGCGCGCGGACCAGATAGTCCTCGGCATCGTCGTAGCTCATCACGCCGACACGCTTCATCGCGTCCTTGGTCGCCTTCAGCGCGACCGGATTCTTGGCGAGCAAGACGTTCGCGACCTCGGTCACCCGGTCCTTGAGCTGCGCCAGCGGGAGCGCTTCGTTGACCAGGCCCCATTCGACCGCGGTCCTGCCATCGATGTTCTCGCCCATCATCGCGTGGTACATCGCCTTGCGGAACGGCATCAGTTCCTGCGCCACCTTGGTCGCGCCGCCGCCGGGCAGGATGCCCCAGTTGATCTCTGAAAGACCGAATTTCGCCTCTTCCGCCGCGAACGCCAGATCGCACGAGAACAGCGGGCCGTAGCCGCCGCCGAAGCACCATCCGTTGACCATCGCGATCGTCGGCTTCTGATACCAGCGCAGCCGGCGCCACCAGCCATAGCTTTCGCGCTGCGCCTTCCGCGTGCCCTTAAGGCCGTCCGCTTCCGTTTCCCGGAAATATTCCTTCAGGTCCATGCCTGCGGTCCACGCCGGCCCTTCGCCCGACAACACCAGCACGCCCACGTCGTCGCGATGCTCGAGCAGGTCGAGCACTTCCATCATGTCGCGGTTGAGCGTCGGGCTCATCGCGTTGCGCTTGTCCGGGCGGTTGAAGCGCACCCAGGCGATGCCGTTATCGACATCATAGGCGACGACGCCGTTGCTCGAAGTCTCGGTCATTTCTGCTTGGTCCTCATGTTCGCGCGCGCAGGCGCTCATTCGACGATGTAGACGTCCATCACGACGTGGTCGGGCATCCGGATGCCGCGGCCGACGAAAGTCTTGGTACGCAGCCACGCGTGCGGTCCGGGCGGCGGATCGAACACCGGGGTCGCGCGGAAATAATAGCTGCCGGGATCGACCTTCTCTCCGCGCGCCAGCTTCTCGGTCACCTCGGGGCTGGCGACGCGGACGCCGACATTATGGATGCCGATCACGGTGCCATCGGCCGCGCGCAGGAAGTATCGCGCCTCGACCTTCGCCAGTCCGCCGGGCAGGATCGCCTGCCAGTCGCCGCCTCCGGGCATCACCGTGCCGGTCAGGCGCGGACCGGCGATCGTCCCGCCGGTGATCGGGATGAAGCGCTTGCGCGCGCCGTCGATCTCGCCCTGTTCGACCGGCGGCGCGACGTCGATCCGCGCCGAAAAGGCGTAGGTCAGCGTCGGCGCGGGAGCCGACTGGCCGATCGCCGCCGGTCCGGCGGCGGCAACAGCCGCCGCCGCGACCGCAGGTTTAAGGATGCGGGGGATCGACGACATCGCGCTGGCCCTTCGATCAGATCGGATAATGGCCGGGCTGGGTCTCAATCGTGATCCAGCGCAATTCGGTGAACGCGTCGATGCCGGCCCTGCCGCCGAAACGGCCGTAGCCCGATGATTTGACCCCGCCGAACGGCATCTGCGCCTCGTCATGCACGGTGGGGCCGTTGACGTGGCAGATGCCGGACTTGATCCGCTTGGCGACGCTCAGCCCGCGCGCGGTGTCACGGGTGAAGACCGACGCCGACAGGCCGTATTCGGTGTCGTTGGCGAGCTCGATCGCATGCGCCTCGTCGCGCGCGCGGATCACGCCGACAACGGGGCCGAAGCTTTCGTCGCGGAACAGCTTCATCTCGGGCGTCACCTTGTCGATGACGTGCGCGGGCATCAGCACGCCATCGGCGTCGCCGCCGTTGACCTGCACCGCGCCGGCCCCCACCGCATCGGCGATCAACGACTTCACATGATCGACGGTCTTCGCATCAACGACCGCGCCCAGCGGGGCCTTGCCTTCGCGGGGATCGCCGACCGGCATCGTCCCGACCTTGGCCGCGAACTTCTCGACGAAGGCATCGGCGACGCTATCGACGACGATGATCCGCTCGGTCGACATACAGATCTGGCCCTGGTTCATGAACGCGCCGAACGCCGCGGCCTTCACCGCCTCATCCAGGTCGGCGTCCTCCAGCACGACCAGCGGCGCCTTGCCGCCGAGTTCGAGCAGCACCGGCTTCAGATGCTCCGCAGCGCGCTTCGCAATGATCTTGCCGACAGCCGTTGATCCGGTGAAGTTGATCCGGCGCACATGGGGATTGTCGATCAGCGCGCCGACAACCTCGCCGGCATCCTCAGGCGCGTTGGTGACGATCGACACCGCACCCTCGGGCAGCGCCTCGGCAAAGGCTTCGGCGATCAGGCTGTGGGTGCGCGGGCATTGTTCGCTCGCCTTCAGCACCACGGTGTTGCCGCAGGCGAGCGGCACCGCGACCGCGCGGACGCCCAGGATGATCGGCGCGTTCCACGGCGCGATGCCCAGCATCACGCCGACCGGCTCGCGCAGCGCCATCGCGATACAGCCCGGTTTGTCCGACGGTATCACCTCCCCGCTGATCTGCGTCGTCAACGCCGCCGCCTCGCGTACCATGCTCACCGCGAGCATCAGGTTGAAACGTGCCCAACCCTCGGTCGCGCCGATCTCGCCCATCATCGCATCGACGAACTGATCCGCTTTCGCCGCAAGCGCATCGGCCGCCTTGGTCAGCGCCGCACGGCGCGCGTTGGGGCCGAGTGCCGACCACGCCGGAAACGCGGCCGCCGCCGCGCCAGCCGCGGCGTTCGCCTCTTCCACGCCGGCGGCGGGCGCCGTGGTCGCAACCTCGCCGGTCACCGGGTTCAGGCGGGTGAAGGTCTTGCCGGCAGCCGGCGATGCGATCGTTACCATGGACGCCTCTTCCAAATATTGTTATATATTATAACCTAATTCGCGAAGCACAAGGGGGCAATCGTGGATCTCCGTCATCCGCCCCCGCACATCAGACGGCGGCGCCCTCCGCGGGCTTGCTCCAGCCACGCAACCCTAGCAGCACGCATGCGGCGACAAGCGACCCCAGCCCCATGAAGATCGCGACCGTCTGAAGGCCGTAGCCCGCGGCGAACAGGAACCCGGCCAGCGCCGGCGCCAGTGCCGATCCGCCACGCCCGACGCCGATCACGAACCCCGTCGCGGTCGCGCGCACGCCCGTCGGGAAACTCTGAGCGATCAGCGCGTAGAGCCCGACCACGCCGGCGTTGGTCGCAAAACCGGCCGCCGCCGCGACGACCGACAGCGCCGAAAGGCCGCTCTGTTCGCGCCCGAACACGATAACCAGCGCGGCCGACAGCAGCATCGCGGCTATCGTCAGCGCCAGCAGGCGGATGCGACCGGTCAGCAGGCCCAGGATCAGCGATCCGGTGGCGCCGCCGATGCTGGCCCACACCAGCACGCCGGCCGCCTGCGGCGGCGGGAAACCCATGTCGACGACGATCTTCGGAATCCACTTCAGGATGAAGTAGAAGGTCATGATGTGAGCCAGATAGGCGATCGTCAGCAGGACTGTCGCCCGCACGAGCAGGGGTGAGAACAACGCGGCGATCGGTGTCTTGTCGGGCTGCGCGTCCGCCGCCGGCAGTGCGTCGATCGGCGCATGCCCCATCCGCACCAGCGTCTTGTTGATCCGCTCCAACGCATCTGGCGGGCGCTTGTGCATCAGGAAGGCGATCGATTCGGGCGCGCGCCACAACACCAGCGGGACGAAGAACACGCTGCACATCGCGCCGAACACGAACACCGCGCGCCAGTCATAATGGGCAAGCAGCACCGCGGAGATCGACCCGCCGATGATGGTGCCTACGGGATAGCCCGCGGCCATCAACACCACCGCCAGCGAGCGATTGCGCGCGTTCGCGGCCTCCGCCACCGCCGCGTTGGTCGCGGCCAGCATGCCGCCGATGCCCAGCCCGGTCAGCACCCGCCAGGCGCACAGGATCATGATCCCGCTCGCGCTCGCCGCGCCCAGCATGCCCACTGTCATCAGGCCCAGGCAGCAGAGGATCGTGTTACGCCGGCCGATCCGGTCTGCGACGCCGCCCAGGAACAGCGACCCGATCGCCATGCCGACCAGTTCCATAGACAGCACGATGCCCAGCGCGGCGCGATCGATACCCCAATCGGCCGCGATGCCGGGCGAGGCGAAGCTGATCGACAGCACATCGAACCCGTCGAGCGCGTTGAGCCCGATCATCGTCGCGACGACGCCCCACTGGAAGCGCGACATCGGTGCCCGATCGAGCGTTGCGCGTGGATCCTCGGCCATGGTTCCTCCCCGATCGCCGGCATGCAGCGATTGTTATGCTGCACAGCAACTATCGCGTCGCGCCGACCCCGGCAAGCGCCGGGTACAAGGCCGGTTGCGCCGACCCCGCCCGCCGGACTAAGTGGTCCCAGAACTCGTAAGCAATACATACAACATGCCGGAGACAACCATGCCCAACCCGCCCTTTCGCGCCGACCATGTCGGCAGCTTCCTGCGACCCAAGGCGCTGATCGACGCCCGGGAGGCGCACCGCGCAGGGGCCATCGGCGCGGCCGAGCTCCGCGCCGTCGAGGATGAAGCGATCCGCGACGTCGTCGCGATGCAGGAAGGGCTGGGCCTAGAATCGATCACCGACGGCGAGTTCCGCCGCACCTATTTCCACACGGACTTCCTGCTCCAGCTCGACGGGGTCGATGAAGCGGGCGGCACGCAGGTGAAATTCCACCAGCATGGCGGCAAGGAACTGGAATATGCCCCGCCGGTGATGACGATCACCGGCAAGGTCGCGCACGCCCGCGATATCCAGCGTGCCGATTACGAATTCCTCGCATCCTGCACCACGCGCACGCCGAAAGTGACGATCCCGTCCCCGACCATGCTGCACTTCCGCGGCGGCCGCGACGCGATCGACGCGGATGCCTATCCCGATCTGGAAGATTTCTACGCCGACCTCGCGGCCGCTTATCGCGCGGAAATCGCCAGCCTGGCCGACGCAGGCTGCCGTTACCTCCAGCTCGACGACACCAACCTCGCCTATCTGTGCGACGACGCCCAGCGCGAGAACGCGCGCCGCCGCGGGATGGACACAGACGAACTGCCGCGCCTCTATGCGCGTATCATCAACGAATCGATCCGTGACCGGCCGGCGGACATGACGGTGTGCGTCCACCTGTGCCGCGGCAATTTCCGGTCATCCTGGGCGGCCGAAGGGGGCTATGAACCCGTCGCCGAGGTGCTGTTCAACGAACTGGCGATCGACGGATACTTCCTGGAATATGACGATCCGCGCTCTGGCGACTTCGCGCCGCTGCGGCACCTGCCCAAGGGCAAGACGGTGGTGCTCGGCCTCGTCACCACCAAACTCGGCGAGCTGGAAACCGCGGACGATATCAAGCGGCGGATCGACGAGGCGGCACAATATGCGCCGCTCGACCAGCTCGCGCTGTCCCCGCAGTGCGGTTTCTCCTCCACCGTCCACGGCAACGACATCGCGGTCGAGCAGCAGGCGGCGAAGATGCGGCTGGTGCTCGACGTCGCCCGGCAGGTCTGGGGCTAGCGCGCCTTCTCCAGCGTCACCGGCTGGAACTTGCCGAGGCCGCAGCCGGCGCCGCGTTGCAGGTCCGAACCCTGCAGCACGGTGATGATATCGATCGAACACAGCCGCGGGCTGGGCAGCGTATAGGTGAACCGCTGCTCGAAACCGAGCGACGGGCAGCCGTGCGGCAACGTGTTGCGATAGGTCCGGCCGTTCACCGTGAAGTCGATGACCTGATCGCTGCGCACCTGGCTGCGCATGCCGACGGTCGAGATGCAGTCGACCGGATCACCGGCCGGCGTTGCGGCCGGAACGTCGCGCGGGCCGGCGACGACGGGCGCTGCGGCGGCTGCGAGCAACAGCGCGAGCGGCAGGTTTTTCATGAGCGACTCTCCTTCACACCCCTGTCCTTCGGCGGGGCTGACTTGGGGCTGAACGCGCAGAGATCGGCGACGACGCACCGCCAGCATTCAGGCCGCCGCGCCTTGCAGGTATAGCGACCGTGCAGGATCAGCCAGTGGTGCGCATGGAGGCGGAAAGGCTGGGGAACGACGCGCTCCAGTCCCTTCTCGACCGCCAGCACCGTCTTGCCCCGGGCCAGACCGGTGCGGTTGGCGACGCGGAAGATGTGCGTATCGACGGCGAAGGTCTCATGGCCGAAGGCGGTGTTGAGCACCACGTTGGCGGTCTTGCGGCCCACGCCGGGCAGCGCCTCCAGCGCGTCGCGATCCTCCGGCACCTGCCCGTCATGCTCGGCGATCAGGCGTTCGCTCAGGCCGATGACGTTCTTCGCCTTGGTGTTGAACAGGCCGATCGTCTTGATGTGATCCTTCAGTCCGGCCTCGCCCAGCGCGACCATCCTGTCTGGCGTATCGACCTCGGCGAACAGCCGCCGGGTCGCCTTGTTGACCCCGGCATCGGTCGCCTGGGCCGACAGCGCGACCGCGACGAGCAGCGTATAGGGATTGGAATATTCGAGTTCGGTTTCGGGGTGCGGATTGTCCTCCGCCAGCCGCCGGAAGAATTCGGCGACGTCCCCCCGTTTCAAAGCCCCAGCACCTCGGACATCGCGTACCGGCCCGGCCGCTGCTTCGCCAGCCACAGCGCCGCGCGCACCGCACCGCGCGCGAATATCGCCCGGCTGTCGGCGCGGTGGACCAGTTCGATCCGCTCGCCCTCGCCTGCGAAGACGACGCTGTGGTCGCCGATCACCGATCCACCGCGCAAGGACGCGAAGCCGATCGTTCCCTCGCTGCGCGCGCCGGTCACGCCGACACGGTCGTATACGCTGAGCTCACCGAGCGGGCTGCCGCGCCCGTCCGCCGCCGCGCTGCCCAGCAGCAGCGCGGTGCCCGACGGCGCATCGACCTTGTGCCGGTGGTGCATCTCGGCGATCTCGATGTCCCAGTCGGCGTCGAGCCGTGCCGCCGCCTCGCGCACCAGCTGCGCCAGAAGGGTGACGCCGAGCGACGTGTTGCCGGTCTGGAGCACCGCGATCTCCGCCGCCGCCGCATCGATCATCGCGTGATGATCCTGCCCCAGGCCGGTGGTGCCGATCACGATCGGTGTGCCCGCCGCGCGCGCCGCGGCCAGATGCCCCTCGATCGCGGACGGCGCGGAGAAATCGACCAGCACGTCCGCCGCCTCCGCCAGCGCGGCAGGATCATCGCCCGAATCGGCGCCGCCCGCGTGCCGCGCGCCGGCCGGCGCCAGTTCAGCCAGGATCGCCTGCCCCATCCGGCCCAGGCTGCCGTAGATGCCGATCGCCGCCACGCACGCTCTCCCCATTCTCGCAAGCGCGCCTGTGGCAGAAAGCGCGGCCTGCGGTAAAGTGGGGCATGGACGACATCCGCAATATCGTAGTGCTGACCGGCGCGGGTATTTCCGCCGAGAGCGGGATCGCCACCTTTCGCGGCCCCGGCGGGCTGTGGGAGGGGCACCGCGTCGAGGATGTCTGCACGCCGCAGGCGCTGATGCGCGATCCGGAGCTTGTGCACCGTTTCTACGACCTGCGCCGCGCCGCGCTCGCCACGGTGGCGCCCAATGCAGCGCATGATGCGTTGGCACGGCTCGACGCGGCGTGGCCGGACGACCTGCTGATCGTCACGCAGAATGTCGACGACCTGCACGAGAGAGCGGGCGCACGCCGGCTGCTACACATGCACGGCGAGCTGAAGTCGGCGCTGTGCGCGGCGTGCGAGACGCGTACCGGGTGGAGCGACGGCCTGCCGCCCGGCGCCGCCTGTCCCGCGTGCGGCGCGCCCGCGCTGCGGCCCGATATCGTATTCTTCGGCGAGATGCCCTACGCGATGGACCGGATCGAGGCGGCGCTGGCCGCGTGCGACCTCTTCGTGTCGATCGGCACGTCGGGGGCGGTCTATCCGGCGGCCGGGTTCGTCCGCACCGCGAAATGGCACGGCGCAGCCACGCTGGAGCTCAATCTCGATCCGTCGGACGGCAGTTTCCATTTCGACGAAAGCCGAATGGGGCCTGCCGGAATGCTGGTGCCCGAATGGGTCGATAGCGTGCTGGCTAAGGCATGACGCAGCTGCTGATCTTCGGGCTGGGCTATACCGCGCTCCGCATCGCCGAGCGCGTGCGCGCGCGCGGCGGCGCGGTTATGGCGACCGGCAGCCGGGGCGATCTCGACTTCGCCGACGAGGCCGCCGTCCGCACGGCGATCGCGGTGGCCAGCCATGTGCTGTCGTCGGTGCCGCCCGACGCGGGCGATCCGGTGCTCGATCGCTACGGCGATGCGTTCGGTGGAAAGTGGCTCGGCTATCTCTCCTCGACGGGTGTCTATGGCGATGCCGGCGGCGCATGGGTCGATGAAGGCGCACCGATCATCGGGCGGCGGGCGAACCGCAACGCGGCCGACGCGCGGTGGCTGGCGCTGGGCGCGCGCGTGTTCCGCTTGCCGGGCATCTACGGCACCGGCCGCTCGGCGCTCGATCGGGTGGCGGAGGGCAAGGCGCATCGCACCGGGCTGGCGAACCAGGTGTTCAGCCGCGTACACGTCGATGACATCGCGTCGGGCGTCGTCGCAGCGTTCGAGGCACCGGCCGGGGCCTACAACCTCGCCGACGACGTGCCCGCCAGCCAGGATGACGTCGCGGCCTTCGCCGCCGCGCTGCTCGGCCTGCCGCCGCCGCCGGTCGTCACGCTGGAGCAGCTCAGCCCGCAGGCGCGCGCCTTCTACGGCGAGAACCGGCGCGTCGCGACGGGCAAGGCGAAGCGGGTGCTGAACTGGCGCCCGCGCTATCCCGATTACCGGTTCGGCCTGCGCGCCCTCAAGGCGACGACCAGCCCGACCATCGCCAGCGCCGCTCCGGCCCCGGCCAGCAGCGACCAGCGATAACCCTCGAACAGGGTCGAAAGCAGCATCGCGATCACTGGCACCAGCACGCCCGAATAGGCCGCCTTGGCCGGGCCGATGATCCGCAGCACCCCGAAATAGAGCGGGAAGGCGATCGCCGACGCTGCGATTCCCAGATACAATACACCTGCCCAATAGGCCGGGCTGGCCGGAAATACCGGCGGGCCGGTGGTGGCCCAGGCATAGGCCGCATCGATCGCCGCGCCGATCAGCATCGCGACGCCCAGTGTCCCGATCATCGGATAGCGTTTCGCGGTCGCGGTCCCCTGCAGGATATTGGCGCTCGACGCGGAGAGGATGCCGGCCAGCGTGAAACCCAGCCCCGTCATCAGCGCGGCCGTGCCGCCGGGGCTGGTGCGGACCTCGTGCAGGAACAGCAGCGCGACGCCGACGATAGCGATCCCCGATCCCACCAGTAGCTGCACGCCCATCCTCTGGCCGAGGAAAATACGCGCGAACACCGCGTTGGGCACCAGCAGCAGCGCGAACACCACCGCGACCAACCCCGAGGTGATGTAGCTTTCGGCGCGGTAGACAAAGTTGAAGTTGAGCACGAACTGCCCGACCGCGAGCGCCAGCGCGAAGGCCCAGCCGCGCGCGTCGAGCCTCACAAGCTCACCCCGCCACGCCGCCCAGGCGAGCATCGCGACGCCCGCCACGACGAAACGATAGGCGACCGACCAGCTCGGCGGCACCACGCCCAGCTGGCCGACGATCACCAGCCACGTCGATCCCCATATCACCGTGACGATACCGAACGGCACGAGAACCGCGAGGCGGGTCGACTGGGGGCGATCGGGGGCGGTCATGCCTCGCCCTTAGCGCGAGCAGCGAGCGGCGATACCCCGAAAGCTGCAGGCGAAGCGGCGGCGCGTCACAGCGCCCCGATCGCCGTCGCCAGCGGGGCGATCTCCGCCTCGGTCTGGTTCCAAGATACGACCAGCCGCGCCTCGTCGGCGCCCCAGTCGTAGAAGTCGAAGCCCAGCGCGCGCAGCGATGCCGCTTCCTGTGCAGAGACGCGCAGGAACACCTCGTTCGCCTCGACCGGAGACACCAGCCGGTCGCCCGCCGCTTGCGCCAGCAGCGCCGCTCCAGCGTTTGCCGCGCGGGCGTTGGCGAGCCACAGATCGCCCTCCAGCATCGCCAGCAGTTGCGCGGCGAGGAACCGGCCCTTGGAGAACAGCAGCCCCGCGCGCTTGCGGCGATAGAGGATCGGATCGGCGAGGTCGGGCCGGAAGAAGACAAGCGCCTCCGCCCCCATTCCGCCGTTCTTGACGAAACCGAACGACAGGGCATCGACGCCGGCGCGCCACGTCACTTCCGCGGGCGCGCGGCCCAGATGCGCGACGGCATTGGCGAAGCGGGCGCCGTCCATGTGCAGGCCCAGCCCGCGCGTACGGGCGAGATCGCCGATCGCGGCGACCTCCTCGGGCGAATAGGCGAGGCCATACTCCGTCGCATTCGTGATCGAGATCGCGTGCGGCTGGACCTGGTGCACGTCCTTGCGGATCGGATCGATCACCGCGGCTATCGCTTCCGGGGTCAGCTTCGCGCCCGGCCCCTCGCCGAGCAGCAGCT
Organism: Sphingomonas sp.; assembly: GCF_035910975.1. Lineage (GTDB taxonomy): Bacteria > Pseudomonadota > Alphaproteobacteria > Sphingomonadales > Sphingomonadaceae > Sphingomonas. The sequence goes on along the minus strand of NZ_JAMHWM010000026.1, from coordinate 286,135 downwards.
TGGCGCCATGCGTGTAGAATTCGGGCGCGCCCGCCTCGTCGACGTTGATATGCGCGTCACGGTGGCAGACGATGCCGCCGTGCGGCGGACACAGCACGGTCAGCGCCAGGCAATTGGCCGACGTCCCCGTCGGCACCCACAGCACGCGCACCGCAGTGCCGAACAGGTCGGAGAAGGCGCCGTCGAGGCGGCGGCTCCACGCGTCGCCGTCATAAGCGGTGTCGATCACGTTCGCGGCGGCAATCGCATCGAGCACCGCCGGATGGACCGGGGCGGCGTTGTCGGAGAAGAAGCGCATCACCGAGCCTTCGCGCCGCCGGACGCCGCGGTCAACGCCTCAAACGTAGTGGGGGTGGCGATCCTGGGGGAGCGCCTCGTAATGGACCAACGCGGGTTCCGCGCCGAGCTCGACAGGCTGCCCGTCGCGGAACGCCCACTCGCCACGATCGCAGTCGGCGGCGGTCACATAGCCGTTGATGTACAGCCGCCGCATATGCCCCTCGGTATTCCGGCCGGACGCATGGACCAGATAGGGGTTCCAAAAAGCGAGGTCGCCCGGCTCCAGTTCCAGGTCGACCACGTCGTCGGTGGTATAGCCGATCTTGCCCAGCGCCGCGTCGTCCATCGCGCGGCCCAGCACTTCGGCATCGACGTCGAGATCGACGTCGCCCAGCAGATGGCTGCCGGGGACGAAGCGCATGCAACCCGACGCACGCGTGTGGGGATCGATCGCCAGGCCGGTCTGGATATAACTGGTGCCCAGGTTGCGATAGACGTGGTCGGGCTTGCGGAAGCGCGAATCCTGGTGCCACGCGAAGTCGCCCGCGCCACCCGGCTCCTTCCAGTGGACCTGGTTGATGATCTGCTTCAGGTCGCCGCCGATCAGGGGGAAAAGCAGCGCGGCGAAGCGCGGATCGAGCCGTAGCGCGTTCATCACCGGCTGGTGATAGGACGGCCACTGCGCCATCCGCACCTTGGGAGCACCGTCCGCCCCCGTCGCGACATTGTAGAACAAATTGCCGTGCCGCCAGTTCGCGCCCAGCCCCACGCCCTCGTTCCACAGCTGGTCGATCGCGGCGGACGCCCGCGCGATCTCGGCAGGGGTGAAGAAGCGGCGGACGACGACATAACCGTCGCGGGCATAGCTCTCGGCAATCGAATCACGGGTCATGAGAACGGTTTCATAGCGGCAAATCGTGTCTATTGCGTGACCTGCCGCGTCAACGCCGCGGGGGCGTGCCGACCTCGTCTTCGGGTGGCGGGCGGCGTTCGTCGCGGCGGTCGGCAAGGGCGGGATCGCGGCGGCGGTCGGACGATCCCACAGCGATGCTGCCGTCACGGCCGAGCCGCACGTTGAGTCCCAGCCCCTCGATCTCCGCCTCGACGCCATCCGGCGTCACCGCATCGGCATCGTTGGCGATGCCCTCGATCAGGTTGCCGACCGGGTCTTCCTCCTCGACGACCGGCGCAGGCGGCGGCGGCACACCCAGCGCGTCGATCATGAAATCGCGCCAGATCCGCGCCGGGATGCCGCCGCCCTGCAGGCCGGGATTGGGACTGTTGTCGTCATTGCCGACCCACACACCCGCGACGAGCCCCTGGGCATAGCCGACGAACAGCGCGTCGCGATTGTCCTGCGTCGTCCCCGTCTTGCCGAAGCCGGTGATGGAGAGCGCCGCCGAGCGACCCGTGCCGCTGGCGATCGAGCGCGACAGCAGTTCGCGCATCCCCTCCAGCTCGCGGTCGCCGAACTGCGTCGATCGACCGCGCAGCCGCTCCAGCCAGGTCCCCTCCTGCTCGGCGGTCAGGCCGCGTGCGCGGACCGGGTATCCGCCCGCTGCGATCGCGGCATAGGCGGATGTCAGTTCCAGCAGGCTCATCGTCGAGGTGCCGAGCGCGATCGACGCCTCGTTCGCGATCGGCGTCGTCACGCCAAGGTCGCGCGCCGCGCGGATGACGTTGGCGACGCCGACGTCCTTCGTCAGCCGCGCGGCGGCGACGTTGGACGATTTGGCGAAGGCGCGCGCCAGGCTGATCTCGCCCGAATAGCGGCCGTCCGAATTCTTCGGGCTCCATTCGCCGATCGTCACCGGTTCGTCGAGCACGGTCGAATTGGCGTCCATCCCGCTGCGCAACGCGGCCAGATAGACGAACAGCTTGAAGGTCGATCCCGGCTGGCGGCGCGCCTGCGTCGCGCGGTTGAACGGCGATTCGCGATAGTTCTTGCCGCCGACCATCGCGACGACGGTGCCGTCGGGCCGCATCGCGACCAGCGCGACCTGCGCCTGGCGCAGCCCGGCCCGGCGCACCGCGCGTTCAGCGGCGCGCTGGAGCCTTGTGTCGAGCGTCGTGGTGACGGTGATCTCGTTCGAAATCTCGCCCGAACGGTCCCGCGCCTCGGGCAGCACCCAGTCGGCGAAATAGGTGCCGGTCGGCAATTCCTTGGTCCGTTCGACGTTCAGTCGCGCCGGGCCGGCGTCGGCGGCTTCAGCCTTCGTCAGGAACCCGGTATCGACCATCGCGCCGACCACCAGCTTCTGCCGCGCCCGCGCGCCCGACAGGTTGACGGTCGGCGCCAGCCGCGACGGTGCCTTGACGAGGCCGGCGAGCATCGCCGCCTGCGACACCGACAGTTCCTCCGCCCGCTTGCTGAAATAATGCCGCGCCGCCGCCGACAGGCCATAGACATTGTCGCCGAAATAGACGTTCGACAGGTAGCGGCTGAGGATCTCGTCCTTCGTCAGCCATGCTTCCAGCCAGAAGGATATCATCAGCTCGCGCGCCTTGCGGCCGAAGGTGCGGTCGGACGTCAGGAACGCGTTCTTCGCCAGCTGCTGGGTGATCGTCGATCCGCCCTCGCGCATGCCGCCGGCGCGGAAATTGTTCCACATCGCGCGGGTGATGCCGCGCGGGGAAATGCCCCAGTGGCTGTAGAACCGCCGGTCCTCGATCGCCATGAACGCCTGCGGGATGTGCTTCGGCAACCGGGCGACATCGACGGGGTCGCCGATCACCGCCCCGCGCCGCGCGATCGGCGTGCCGTCGGCGGCGAGCAAAGTGATGCTAGGCGGCGTCGGGGGCTTGAGCGAGCGGGAGAGCGGCGCGGTGACGGCAAGCCACAGGATCGCGACCACCAGCAGGACGATCAGCACGCCCAACACGCGCATGATCCAGCGCCCCCAACGCACCGGGCGTTTCGGCGGCGGCGGTTCGAAATGCAGCGGATCGGGCGTGGCGGGCGTCGGCGGCGCGCCCGCGGCCGTACCGCCACCCCCGAGGGAAAACAGGGAAGCCAGACGCATTATACGTGCTGTATTATCTGCTTAATACGGCTGCGGCAAGGGCCTCACGCCTCCAGCTCGATGTCCCAGTAGAGCCAGTCGCGCCACGTATCGTGCAGGTAATTGGGCGGGAAGGCGCGGCCATGTTCCTGCAACTGCCAGCTGGTCGGGCGGATCGGCTGGACGTGGAGCGGCATCGCCGCCTGTCGTGGGGTGCGCCCGCCCTTCTTCAGGTTGCACGGCGCGCAGGCGGTCGCGACATTCTCCCATGTCGTGCGCCCCCCGTGCGCGCGGGGGATGACGTGGTCGAAGGTCAGGTCGCTGCCGGTCCCGCAATATTGGCAGGCGAAGCGATCGCGCAGGAACAGGTTGAAGCGGGTGAAGGCCGGGAACTGCGACGGCTTCACATATTGCTTGAGCGCGATGACCGACGGCAGCTTGACCGCGAAATTGGGGCTGCGCACCTCGCGCTCGTAATGCGAGACGACATCGACGCGGTCGAGGAACAGCGCCTTGACCGCGGTCTGCCACGGCCACACCGACAGCGGATAATAGGAAAGCGGCGTATAGTCGGCGTTGAGCACCAGTGCCGGGCAACTGTCCGGATGCCGCATCAGATCGGGATGAAACATGCGTCTCCCTTCGCTCGCGTCGCGCCTCGCGCCATCGCCGCGAAGGATGACACGGGCATGACAGCATATGCCGCGACTCGCGGTCAAGCTTGGTGTTAACCTTTTCGCGATGAGCCGAATCGCCACCCGTTTCGCCCCCAGCCCGACCGGGCGGCTGCACCTGGGCCATGCCTGTTCCGCGATCCGCGCGCATGATTTCGCACGACGCGCAGGTGGCGGTTTCCTGCTGCGCATCGAGGATATCGACGGCACCCGCAGCCGCGAGGAGCATGTGGCTGGGATCATCGAGGATCTGGCATGGCTGGGGCTGGCCTGGGACGGGGCGGTGGCGCGCCAGTCGCAGCGGCTTGCGCTGTACGACGACGCGCTCGATCGGTTGCGCTCGGTGGGGCTGCTCTATCGCTGCGCCTGCACCCGCGCCGACATCGCCGCCAGCCTCTCCGCGCCGCACGGGCCGGAAGGCGCGCCTTACCCCGGCACTTGCCGTGTCCGTGACATCGACCCGGCACTGCCGCACTGCTGGCGGATCGACATGGCGAAGGCGGTGGCGATCGCCGGTCCGCTTGACTGGCACGACGCGACCGCCGGCATCGTCAACGCCGATCCGCTGTCGCACGGCGATGTCGTGCTGGCCCGCAAGGATGCACCGGCGAGCTATCACCTCGCGGTCACCGTCGACGACGCCGCGCAAGGGGTGACCGACGTGGTGCGCGGCGACGATCTGTTCGCCAGCACCCATGTCCACCGCCTGCTCCAGGCGCTGCTCGGCCTGCCGACGCCGCGCTACCACCACCACCCGCTGCTGACCGGGCCGGACGGCCGCCGGCTCGCCAAGCGCGACGGCGCGCCCACGCTCGCCGATCTGCGCGGGGACGGCGCGGACGGTGGTGCTGTGGCGGACGATCTGCGCGCGGGCCGTCTGCCTGTTGGTTTTGGGCGGCAAAGGGCGTAGACGGCGCGCATGCAAATGTTCCTCGCCATCCTGCTCATCGCGGCGATGATCGCCACGGTCGTCGCGCTGGTGCGCGGCGTCGTCACCTTCCTCAAGACGACCGAGGCCGAGCTGAAGGGCGAGGGGGGGCCGAGCGCGTCGGCGCTCAAATCGAACAAGATGATGCAGTTTCGCATCTTCTTCCAGGCGCTGGCGATCCTGATCGTGGTCGTCATCCTGTTCGCCGCGGGCCGCACCTGACCGCGCGCGCATGGTCAAGCTCAACAAGATCTACACCCGCACCGGCGATGGCGGCACGACCGGGCTGGTCGACGGCAGCCGTGTGTCGAAGGCAGATGCACGCATGGCCGCGATCGGCGACGTGGACGAGGCGAACTCGGCGATCGGCGTGGCGATCGGCGCGCTGGCGGCGGGCGCGATCCGCGACGAACTGGCGCGCATCCAGAACGACCTGTTCGATCTGGGCGCCGATCTGGCTACCCCGGCGGAGATAAGCGGAGCGCTTCGGGTGGTGCCGGGGCAGGTCACGCGGCTGGAGGCGGCGATCGATACGCTCAACGCCGATCTGGCGCCGCTGACCAGCTTCATCCTGCCCTCGGGCGATCCGGGCGCGGCGGCGCTGCACCTGGCCCGCGCGGTCACCCGGCGCGCGGAGCGCACCGCTGTCGCCGCTGCGGCGCAGGCCGATCTGTCGACCGACGCGCTCGCCTATCTCAACCGGCTGTCCGACTATCTCTTCGTCGCCGCGCGCCATGCGAACCAGCAGGCCGGCGGCGACGTGCTGTGGGTCCCCGGCGCCCAGCGATAGGCGCTATTTCCGCACCACCCGCGCACGCCACGTGGTGATGGTGTCGGTGTTGCCGCGACACTCGCCCATCTGGCTCTGTTCGACCAGGCGCAGGCGGGTGCCGTCCCACGCCAGTTCCTGCGCCACACCGCAATCGCCCAGACCCCGCCCCTTGGCGTAGCTGGTCACCCGCCCGTCGTCGAAATCGCCGTTGACGACCTGTGCCGGGGCGGTCGCGGCATCGCCTTCGGTGAAGCCGGTCGGCACGTCGACGGTCGCCGGCGTGACCGCGCCGTCCCTGAGGATGAACAGCGCCGACGACAGGTTATAGGCGCCCGTCGAACACGGCACGAAGACGAGCGTCGCGCCGTCGCCCAGCGCATGGCTCTCCGCCGCCTGCTCGCTGACGAAGCCGTCGGCATCGCAGCCAGCCGTCTTGCGCATCTCGGCGACCTGCGCCGCCGTCGGTTTGGCCGCATCCCCGCCGGGCTTCGGCGACGCGATGACCGGCAGCGCGGGCGCCTGCGGCACCGCATCGGCGGACTTCGTCCCCTTCGCCACCGCCGCCGTCACGCCGCCCGCGCGACCCTGCGCCGCGTCGATATAGCGGAGCGCCGCCGATGCCCCGGCCAGGCTGACGTTGCCCATCGCCGTGCCCGCCTTGTCGAGCGCGGCCAGCGCCTTGCCGTTGATCATCGCCGTGACGATCGCCGCCGCCTCCGCGCCCTGATAATCATCGCCACCGCGAGCGATCCGCTTGCCGTCGACGCTGACACCGTCGGGATCTGCGTCGTTGGCCGACAATTCGACCTTCCATCCGCCGTTCGGCCCGGCATCGCGCGCGACGCTCATCGTGACGACCGGGAAATCGCCCATCTCCGGCCCGAGCGAGGCCATCTTGCAGCCGCCGCCGTTGTCGCACCCCACCGTCCAGTCGCGGAAGGTCTTGAGCTCACCCGGTCTGGGCGGCCCGGCGGGCGCGGATAGCGCGACCGACGTCGCCTCCGGTGCGGGCACTACGGTCGTGTCGGCCGGCGCCGAGGCGTTGCCGCCCTCCGGCGAGCAGGCGGTGACGGCAAGGGCGAACAGGGCGATACGGGCGAACATGGCGTGGAGCCTAGCGCGGGTGGCGCGGCGCGCAACAGGCGCTATGGAAGCGCGCGAAGGGAGACGGACATGAAGACGGTTGGCGTGATCGGAGCGGGGCAGATGGGCGCGGGGATCGCACAGGTCTCGGCGGCGGCAGGCTACCGCGTGCTGTTGTCCGACGTCGATGCCGCCCGCGCGGAGGCCGGCAAGGCGGGCATCGCCAGGGCGCTTGGCCGGCTGGTCGAGAAGGAAAAGATCGACGCCGCCGCGCGCGACGCCACGCTCGCCAACATAGCGCCGATCGGGGATACGGCGGCGATGGCCGAGGCCGACCTGGTGATCGAGGCGGCGACCGAGCGCGAAGAGATCAAGCGCCGTATCTTCGAGAGCGTCGGCAAGGTGATGGGGCCGCAGGCGATCCTCGCCAGCAACACATCGTCGATCCCGATCACGCGCCTCGCGCAGGCGTCGCCCGATCCGGCGCGTTTCATGGGGGTGCATTTCTTCAACCCCGTGCCGATCATGGGCCTGATCGAACTGATCCGCGGCCTCGCCACCAGCGACGCGACGGTCGCGGCGGTAGAGGCCTATGGCAGGACGCTGGGCAAGGAGATCGTCCACGCCAACGACGCGCCGGGCTTCATCGTCAACCGGGTGCTGATGCCGATGCTGAACGAGGCGTGCTTCGCGCTGGGCGAGGGCGTGGCGACGATCCGCGACATCGACACGGCCGTGAAGCTGGGGCTCAACCACCCGATGGGCCCGCTGACGCTCGCCGACTTCATCGGACTCGACACCTGCCTGGAGATCACCCGCGTGTTGTTCGACGGGACCGGCGATCCCAAGTTCCGCCCCGCCCCACTGCTGGTCAAATATGTCGAGGCCGGCTGGTACGGTCGCAAGACGGGCCGCGGATTCTACGATTATTCGGGCACCGAACCCGTTCCCACGCGTTGAGCCGCCCACGATGACCCTCGACGACCGCCTGATCGACACCCCCGAGGGCAAGATGACCTTCGGCGAATGGAAGAAGAAGCACCCGGTGCAGGTGCCGTCGCGCCGTACCAGGGGGAAGGATCTGCCCAACAAGATACCGACCCGCACCGAAGGGTAAACGCGCGCAGGCCCTGTCCCGCGACGGAACAGGGCGAAATCCGCGGGTTCCCAAACCGGCCGTTAAGCCCGATCTGTCATGCTCGCACGACGGATTCGATCACAGGCGCGGGATAGCGGAATGACGCAGGCGGTACTTTGGGTAAAGCGGATCGGACTGACGCTGGGCTGCGCGGGCTGCTTCCTGGGCGCCGCGCACGTCGCCGATCGTCTGTCGGCCGAACCAGCCGCCCCGGCGAAGTCGACGGCGAAGAAGGCGGCTGCCGCCGCGCCCAGCGCTCCGAAGCCGGCACCCGCCACCGCGCCCGTCTCGACCCCGCCGGTCGAAAATCTTTCGGCCTACACCGTCAAGAGCGTGCTGCCGGTCAAGAAGCCCTATGTCCACGGCGACTGGTATTGGGACGACGCCGCCGCCCCGGCCGACAGGGGCGGCAGGATCATCGTGACGGTCGATCTGAAGGCGCAGGTACTGTCGGTGTTCCGCGACGGGCACGAGATCGGCACCGCCGTGATGATCTACGGCGCCGACACCAAGCCCACCCCGCTGGGCGTATTCAACGTGTCGTTCCGCAAGGCCAAGCACGTCTCCAGCATCTACGGCGCGCCGATGCCCTACACGCTGCGCCTGACCAACGACGGCGTCGCGATCCACGGCAGCGAGGCGATGCGCCCCGACGCCGCCACCCACGGCTGTGTCGGCGTGCCGATCGAGTTCGCCCGGAAACTGTTCGACGTGGTCAAGCTGGGCGACACGGTGATCGTCACCAATGGCGAGACGCTGGAGCAGGGCCAGGCGATCGCGGCGGTGAAGACGACGTGAGCCCGGCCGTTCAGGCCAGGTAGGACGACACCAGAAACACGAGGAAGGCGCCGATCCCCAAGCCATAGAGCGCCGGGACCAGCCGCAGTGCCAGCCGCGTGCTGTCGAGCGGCGGCTTGATGCCCTGGCACATCTGCATCACGTCGGTCTTCCCCTGCAGCGCGAGGATGCCGGACAGCGCCACCGGCAGCGCCGCGAGTCCCATCTGCCACGGCGCCATCCGCGCGCCGAACACCGCCTCGCCAAGCGCCAGGATGCCGCCCAGCGTCGCGACGCTGATCGATGCCATGCTCTTGAAATAGTCGTAGGCGAGCGCCGGCTCGGGCAGTCGCGCGCAGGATGTCGCGTCACCCACCGCGGCCGGCGGGGGGGCGCCTTCCAGGGGCACCAGGTCGTCGCTCACGTCAGCCGACCAGCAACCCCGCCAGCGCCGCCGACATCAGGTTCGCCAGGCTGCCGGCGATCAGCGCGCGGATGCCGAGGCGCGCGATCACCGGGCGCTGGTTGGGGGCTAGGCCGCCGGTCACCGCCATCTGGATCGCGATCGAGCTGAAATTGGCGAAGCCGCACAGCGCGAAGGTGACGATCACGCGGCTGCGGTCGCTGAGCGCCTCGGGCGCGATCTGGCCCAGGTCGATGAAGGCGACGAATTCGTTGAGCACGATCTTGGTGCCGAACAGCCCGCCGGCCGTTCCTGCCTCGTGCCACGGCACGCCGATCAGGAACATGATCGGCTGGAAGATCAGGCCGACGATGCGCTGGAAGCTCAGGTCCGGGTAGCCGAACCAGCCGCCCACCCCGCCCAGCAGCCCGTTGGCGAGCGCGACCAGCGCCACGAAGGCGAGCACCATCGCGCCGACCGCGACCGCCAGCTTTACGCCGGTCTGCGCGCCCTGGGCCGCCGCCATGATGATGTTGGCGGGCCGTTCGCCCTCCTCGAACGTCTCCGCGACGTCGATCGCCTGGTCGCCAACCGGCACGCCGGGCAGCGGCAGTTCGCCCGCCGGCGCAGGATCGTCGGGCATCATGATCTTGGCCATCAGGATGCCGCCGGGCGCCGACATGAAGGCGGCGGCGAGCAGATAGGGGAGCGCGGTCGGCCCGAGCAGCGTGGCATAGGCGGCCAGGATCGTGCCCGCGACGCCCGCCATGCCGACCACCATGATCGTGAACAGCTGCGGCGCGGGAAGGGCGGCCAGATACGGCCGCACGACCAGCGGCGATTCGCTTTGCCCGACGAAGATGTTGGCCGCCGACCCCAGCGATTCGACGCGGCTGATGCCCGTGATCCAGCCGATCGCGCCGCCGACCCAGCGCACCACGCGCTGCATGATGCCGAGGAAATAGAGGATCGAGACGAGCGCTGCGAAGAAGATGATGACCGGCAGCGCGCCGAGCGCGAAGGTGTTGGCGAGTGGATTGGACGCCGCCGGCCCGAACAGGAATTCGGTGCCCTTGTTGGCATAGCCGAGCAGGTTGGACACACCGTGCGCCATCCCCTGGATGCCCGCGCGGCCCCAGCTGGTGTAGAGTACCAGCACCGCTATGCCCGCCTGCAGCGCGAACGCAGCGCCGATCACGCGCGGACGTATCGCGCGGCGGTTGGTCGACAGCGCGAAGGCGATCGCCAGGATCGCAGCCATGCCGGCGATACCGATCAGGTAACCCATTCAGAACCCTCCCGCCGCGACGCCCCCCGCGCCGCCCCATGGCGAAGCACGTGAACATACACGGCGACGCGGCGCGGGCTAGGGTGGAATTGTCGCTCGCCCCGCCCCGCCTTGCGGAGTGGGCTGGCCCGCCCTCTCAAAACCACTTCCCACCCCATGAAAACCCGCTAGCGTCGCGGCGATGGAACCCACGCCCACCGCCCCGCGCGCGATGCCGATGTCGCTGTTCGTCTTCTCGCTGTTCTACGGCGGGATGGTCTGCATCGCGGGCGTGCTGGGCAACAAGCAGGTGGCACTCGGGCCGCTGGCGGTGGAGGCGGGCATCTTCGCGTTCCTCCTGCTGGTCGTCACGTCGAGCGCCGTGGCCGAACTCCACGGCCAGACCTGGGCCAACCGCCTGGTGCGGATCGGCTTCGCGCCGCTGATCGCCTCGATGCTGCTGACCTGGGGCGTGCTCGCGCTGCCGACCTCGCCCGAAATGGCGCCCGACCGCAAGGCGGCCTTCGAACTCATGCTGGGATCGACGTGGCGCATCTGGCTCGCCGGGATCATCGCCTACGGCGTGTCGCAGACGCTGAACGTCACGATCTTTTCGTGGCTGAAGGGACGCGAAGGCGGCAAGCTGCTGTGGCTGCGATCAGCGATCGCCGGCGTGCTCAGCCAGATCGTGGACACGCTGCTGTTCATCGGCATCGCCTTCTACGGCGTGTTCCCGATCGCCGAGCTGCTGGTCGGCCAGATGATCGCCAAGGTCGTGCTGTCGGCGGTGCTGGTACCCGTCCTCATCTACCTCGCCGTCGGCCTGGGCCGCAAACTGGACGGAACGCCCACGCCCGCGTAATCGCGGCTCCCATGAATCAGCCGGCTTCCGATCACGCCCCCTCGCCCGCGATGCTCGCCAAGGCGGAGACCCTCACCGAGGCGCTGCCCTACCTCCAGCGCTACACCGGCAAGACCTTCGTCGTGAAATACGGCGGCCACGCGATGGGCGATCCCGAGCTGGCGCGCGATTTCGCCGAGGACGTGACGCTGCTCAAGATGGTCGGGATCAATGTCGTGGTGGTCCACGGCGGCGGCCCGCAGATCGGCGCGATGCTGAAGCGGCTGGGCGTCGAATCGCGCTTCCACGACGGCCTGCGTATCACCGACAAGGTCACCGCCGAGATCGCCGAGATGGTGCTGGCCGGATCGATCAACAAGGAAATCGTGTCGTGGATCGCCGCCGCCGGCGGCCGCGCGGTCGGCATCTCTGGCAAGGACGCCGGGCTGGTCCGCGCCGAGAAGGTGACGGGGCGCGAGGCCGATCCGCTGCAGGGCATCGAGCGCCATGTCGACCTGGGCTTCGTCGGCGAGCCCGCGCGGGTCGACGCGACGATCCTCACCAGTCTGGGCGCGCAGGGCTTCATCCCGGTCGTCGCCCCGATCGCGCTGGGCGACGATGGGCATACCTACAACGTCAACGCCGACACGATGGCCGGCGCGATCGCCGCAGAGTTGCGCGCGGCCCGCTTCTTCCTGCTCACCGACGTGCCCGGCGTGCTCGACAAGAACAAGCAGCTGCTGACCGACCTGAAGCCCGCCGACATCGCCGGGCTGCGCGCCGACGGCACGATCACCGGCGGCATGATCCCCAAGCTGGAGACGTGCGTGGCGGCGGTCGAGGGCGGGGTGGATGCCGCCGTCATCATCGACGGCCGCATTCCGCACGGCATGCTGCTGGAGATTTTCACCGAGCGCGGCGCGGGCACCTTGGTCCGGCGCTGATCGGGTGCTATATGCGCATAATACAGATACAGGAATGACGCGGTGCTGACAGTTCTTCAGATCATCCAGATCCTCCTCAACGTCGTGTGGTGGATCATCATCGTCCAGGTGATCCTGGGGTGGCTGATCGCGTTCAACGTCATCAACACCTCCAACGATCTGGTCCGCAACGTCTGGAATGCGCTCGGGGTCCTGACCGAGCCGATCTATCGCCCGATCCGTCGGGTGATGCCCGATCTGGGCGCGCTGGACCTGTCGCCGATGGTCGTGCTGATCCTCCTGGCGATCCTGAACGTCGTCATCAACAACCAGATCGCGGCGCTCTACGTCGGCGCCTGACGCGTTCGTCCTGCGCGACGACGGCATCGTCCTGACCCTGCGCGTCACCCCGCGATCGTCGCGGGAAAGGCTGGCAAAGGGGCGCGAGGGCAGTTTCGCCGCGCGGGTGAACGCGCCGCCGGTGGATGGGGCGGCCAATGCCGCGGTGATCGCGCTGGTCGCCAAAAGCTTCGGCGTCCCCAAACGCGCGGTGACGATCCTGTCGGGCGAGACGTCGCGCGACAAGCGCGTGCATGTCGCCGGCGATCCGCAGGCGCTGGCGCCGATCGCCGCGGCGCTCTATGGGCCGGCGCCATGAGCGCAAGGATCATCGACGGAAAGGCCGCCGCCGCGCGGCTGAGGGAGCGGGTGGGCGAGTTCGCCGCCGCTTTCGAGGGCACGGCGGGCCGCAAGGCGGGGCTGGCGGTGGTGCTGGTCGGCGACGATCCGGCATCGGCGGTCTATGTGAGATCCAAGGGCAAGGCGACGCTCGCCGCCAACATGACGAGTTTCGAACACCGCCTGCCCGCCGACACGACCGAGGACGCGCTGATCGCGCTGGTCGACACGCTCAACGCCGACCCGGCGGTGGACGGCATCCTCGTCCAGCTGCCGTTGCCCAGGCACATCCGCGAAGCCGCGGTGCTGACGCGGATCGACCCCGACAAGGATGTCGACGGCTTCCACCCTGTCAACGCCGGCCGGCTGGCGACGGGGCTGAACGGCTTCGTGCCCTGCACGCCGCTCGGGTGCCTGATGCTGCTCAAGGACGAACTGGGCGACGTGTCCGGCAAGGACGCCGTCGTGATCGGCCGGTCGAACATCGTCGGCAAGCCGATGGCCGCGCTGCTGACCGCCGCCTCCGCCACCGTCACGCTCGCCCATTCGCGCACCCGTGACCTGCCCGGCCATGTCGCGCGCGCGGACATCGTTGTTGCCGCCGTCGGCATTCCGCATTTCGTCAAGGGCGAGTGGCTGAAACCCGGCGCGACGGTGATCGACGTCGGCATAAACCGCACCGACGACGGGCTGGTCGGCGATGTGGACTTCAACGGCGCGGCGAGCGTCGCCGGCGCGATCACGCCGGTGCCGGGTGGGGTCGGCCCGATGACGATCGCCTGCCTGCTGCGCAACACCCTGGTCGCCGCGCATCGCAACGCGGGTGTCGCGCTGGACAAGGACGCGATCTGAGGTGATCGAACTCTATATCTCCGCGCTCGTCACCTTCTTCGTGGTGATCGATCCGCCAGGCTGCGCGCCAATCTATGCCGGGCTGACCAGCGGGGCGTCGCCGGCGCACGTCCGCGCGATGGCGGTGCGCGCGGTGTTCGTGGCGACGATCATCCTGCTGGTCTTCGCGCTGTTCGGCGAGGCTTTGCTCAAGGCGCTGGGCATCGGGCTCGACGCATTCCGCATCGCCGGCGGGATCATGCTGTTCCTGATCGCGCTCGACATGGTGTTCGAACGCCGCACCCAGCGCCGCGAGGAGCGCGCGGAGAAGGTCAAGGGCACGCCCGAGGTCGAGGACGTCTCGATCTTCCCGATGGCGATGCCGATGATCGCCGGGCCGGGATCGATCGCGTCGGTGATGCTGTTGATGTCGCGCAGCCAGGGCCTGCCGCAGTCGCTGGTCGTGCTGGCGGCGCTGGGCACCATCCTGTTGCTGACACTCGTCGCGCTGATCGCTGCGGGTCCGATGATGCGCGTGCTGGGCGCCAAGGTGGAGACGGTCATCACCCGCCTGCTCGGCGTGATCCTGGCCGCGCTCGCCGCGCAGTTCGTGATCGACGGCGTCCGAGCGAGCTTCGCGGGTTGACGCACGCGGACCCGGTCCGTCACCCTCGCGCGTACACGTAACGCTTATCCAAACAAGGCACCCATGCAGCTCGTCATCGTCGAATCGCCCGCCAAGGCAAAAACCATCGAGAAATATCTGGGCGGCGATTACCGCGTCCTCGCCTCCTACGGCCATGTCCGCGACCTGCCGGCCAAGGACGGGTCGGTGAACCCCGACGACGGGTTCGCGATGGAATGGGAAACCTATGCCGATAAATCGAAGCAGCTGAAGGCGATCGCCGACGAGGCAAAGAAGGCCGACCGGCTGATCCTGGCGACCGACCCCGACCGCGAGGGCGAGGCGATCAGCTGGCACGTCCAGGAAGTGCTCCGGAACCGCAAGGTGCTGCCCGCAGACGTCGAACGCGTTACCTTCAACGCGATCACCAAGCCCGCGATCCTGGCCGCGATGAAGGCCCCGCGCGAGCTGGATACCGACCTGATCGACGCCTATCGCGCGCGCCGGGCGCTCGATTATCTGGTCGGCTTCACCCTGTCGCCGGTGCTGTGGCGCAAGCTGCCCGGCGCGAAATCGGCGGGCCGCGTCCAGTCGGTCGCGCTGCGCCTGATCGTCGAGCGCGAACGCGAGATCGAGGTGTTCCGCCCGCAGGAATATTGGTCGGTCGAAGCCGCATTCGAACAGGACGGCACCACCTTCACCGCGCGGTTGACGCAGTGGGAGGGCAGGAAGCTCGACCGGCTGTCGATCGGCGACGAAGGCACCGCGAACCGCGCCAGGGCCGATGTCGAGGCCGGGCGCTTTTCCGTCGCCCGCGTCGAAACCAAGCCCGCGACGCGCAACCCGCCGCCGCCGTTCACCACCTCGACGCTTCAGCAGGAGGCCGCACGCAAGCTCGGCTTCTCGGCCAGCCACACCATGCGCGTGGCGCAGGGCCTCTACGAGGACGGCGCGATCACCTATATGCGGACCGACGGCGTCCAGATGGACGGATCGGCGATCGATGCCGCGCGCAAGGCGGTGATCGAGCGCTACGACGGCGGCTACGTCCCCGACAAGCCGCGCCAGTACCAGACCAAGGCGAAGAACGCCCAGGAAGCCCACGAGGCGATCCGGCCCACCGATTTCGGTCGCGATCGCGCCGGATCGGGGGACCATGGCCGGCTGTACGAGCTGATCTGGAAGCGCGCGCTGGCCAGCCAGATGGCGGCGGCGCGGATGGAACGCACCTCGATCGAGCTGGAGGACGGCACCGGCAAGGCGGTTCTCCGCGCGACCGGCCAGGTCGTGCTGTTCCCCGGCTATCTCGCGCTCTATGAGGAAGGCCGGGACGATCGCGTTGTTGGCGGCTCTGGCCAACAAGCCGACGCCGCTGACGACGAGGACTCGCGCCGCCTGCCGCACCTGAAATCCGGCGACGCGCCGGCCAAGAAGGGCGTCGCCGCCGAACAGCATTTCACCCAGCCGCCGCCCCGCTTCTCCGACGCGTCGCTCATCAAGCGGCTGGAGGAACTCGGCATCGGCCGTCCGTCGACCTATGCCTCGATCATCGATGTGTTGAAGGACCGCGGCTACGTCCGGCTGGAGAAGAACCGCTTCTTCGCGGAGGAAAGCGGCCGGCTGCTCACCGCCTTCCTCGAACGCTTCTTCGAGAAATACGTCTCCTATGATTTCACCGCCGGGCTGGAGGAGGAACTGGACGACGTATCGGGCGGCCGCGCCCAGTGGCAGGCGGTGCTCGACGCCTTCTGGCGCGATTTCAAGCCGCGCACCGACGAGGTGAAGGATCGCCAGCCGAGCGAGGTGACAGCCGCGCTCGACGAATTCCTCTCGGACTATCTGTTTCCGCCGAAGGATGACGGCAGCGATCCCCGCGCCTGCCCGAGCTGCGGCGACGGCCGGCTGAGCCTGCGCGGGGGCCGCTTCGGCGCGTTCGTCGCCTGCTCCAACTATCCCGAGTGCAAATACACCCGCCGCTTCGCGCAGCCGGGCGGCGCGGAGAGCGGCGATACCGGCCCGGAGGAGCTCGGCAAGGACCCGGAAACCGGCCTGCCTGTCGAGCGCAAGTCGGGCCGGTTCGGCCCCTATATCCAGCTCGGCGAGGGCAAGGACGCGAAGCGCGCGTCGATTCCCAAGGATATCGGCGAGCTGGATCTGGAATGGGCGCTCAAGCTGCTCAGCCTCCCGCGCGAGATCGGCGTGCACCCCGAAAGCGGGAAAACGATCACCGCCTCGATCGGCCGCTATGGCCCCTATCTGGCGCATGACGGCAAGTACGCACGCCTCACCTCGACCGCCGAGGTGTTCGAGACCGGCATGAACGCCGCCGTCGTCAAGCTGGCCGAGGCGGCGGCGAACGGCGGCCGTCCGGCGCGCGGCGCCGCGCGCGAGCCGCTGAAGGTGCTGGGTAAGCATCCGCGCACCGAGGCGGAGATCAGGCTGATGGAGGGCCGCTACGGCGCCTATGTCACCGACGGCGAGACCAACGCGACCCTGCCCAAGGGGCTGGAAAAGGACGCGCTGACGCTGGAGGAAGCCGCGCAGTTGATTGACGCGCGGGCGGCGGCGGCACCGGCCAAGAAGGGCCGAAAGAAGCCGGCGGCGAAGAAGGCCGCGCCAAAGAAGAAGCCGGCGGCGAAGAAGGCTTGAGGCAAATCCGTTCGGGCTGAGCTTGTCGAAGCCCTGCATTGCCTTCGCACCGCGCATGCCGCGCGGGAGAGGAAGGGCAGCACTTCGACAAGCTCAGTGCGAACGGGTTAGGGATCAGGAGGCCGTGTCAGGCCGCCGCGCGGGCCATCCCGCCGAGCCAGGCGCGTGCCGCCTTCTGCGCCTCGATGATTTCGCGCGCGGACATCTCGTCGGCGATCTCCGCGCGGCATTCCTGCGCGCGGGTGTTGCCGGCGATCGCCGCCAGGTTGAACCATTTGTGCGCCTCGACCAGGTCGATATCGACGCCTTCGCTGCCGCTCGAGAACACCATGCCTAGCTCGTAATAGGCGCCGGGATTGCCCCGCGCCGCGTCGCGCAACCGGCTTTCCATCAGGAACGTCGCACTCTTCAGACTGCTGCCCATGTTCCATACCCCCAATTTCAGTGAGGGCAGGTTTGGCGACCAAATGTAAGGGAATGGTTAACGCTGTTAACCGTGTTCGTTCACCGCGACATTGTCGATCAGGCGCGTGCCGCCGATCCGCGCAGCCGCAAGCAGCCGGCGGGAACGATCGGGTCGCGGCTCACCCAGGGTTTCCGCGTCGACCAGTTCGACATAGTCGACTTCGAAGCCGGCGGCGGTCAGGCTGTCGCGCGCGGTCGCGAGGGCATCGGCCACGTCGCCGCCCTTTTCGATCGCGGCGGCGGCCACGCCCAGCGCGCGGGGCAGCGCCACCGCGCGGACGCGATCTTCGTCATCAAGATAGATGTTGCGCGAGGACAGGGCCAGGCCGTCGTCGTCGCGCTGCGTGGGCACTCCCCGGATGTCGATGCCGAAATCCAGATCGGTCGCCATGCGGCGGATCACCGCAAGTTGCTGGAAATCCTTCTCGCCGAACAGTGCGATATCGGGACGGACCTGGTTGAACAGCTTTGCGACGACCGTCGCGACGCCGTCGAAATGGCCCGGCCGCATCGCCCCGTCCAGGCCGTCGCTGACGCCCGAGACGGACAGGTTGGTCGCGAAACCTTCGGGATAGACCTCTTCCACGGCGGGCAGCCACAACAGGTCCACCCCGGCATCCGACAGCATCCGCGCATCCGCCATCTCCCTGCGCGGATAGCGGCCCAGATCCTCGTTCGCCCCGAACTGCCTGGGATTGACGAAGATCGACGCCACCACCCGCTTCGCCGCCAGCCTCGCCTCTGCCACCAGGGCCATGTGGCCGGCGTGGAGCGCGCCCATCGTCGGCACCAGCGCGATATCCTCTCCGGCGGCACGATATGCGGCAAGCGCGGGTCGGAGGTCGCTTACGCGACGGATGGTTTGCACGGTGGAAAGCCCTTCGATACAGCGAGGAGGCAGCCTTTAGGCGCGCGGGATTCTCCGATCAACAAACTAAGGATTGTCGCCGCCTTGGCCGACGCAACGCACAGCCCTCACCTCATCGTCTTCGCCAATGAAAAGGGCGGCACGGGCAAATCTACCACGGCCGTCCATGTCGCGATCGCGCTGGCGGTGCGCGGCGCGCGTGTCGCCGCGTTCGACCTTGACCATCGCCAGCGCACCATGGGGCGTTACCTCGACAATCGGGCCGCGACGCAGAAGCGCACCGGGCGCGAACTGGTGACGCCGGTCCACGCCACGCACGACGGGGAAAGCGACGATTTCTTCGCAGAGACGCTCGACCGGCTGAGCGCGGGCGCAGATTATCTGGTGATCGACACGCCGGGCCGCGACGATCGGTTCGCACGGCTGGCGGCGACAGGCGCCGACACCCTCGTCACCCCGATGAACGACAGCTTCGTCGATTTCGACCTGATCGGCCAGGTCGATCCCGACAGTTTCAAGGTGACGCGGCCGAGCTTCTATTCCGAACTGATCTGGGACGCGCGCAAGACGCGTGCCCGCGCCGACGGCGCGACGATCGACTGGGTGGTGCTGCGCAACCGGCTCCAGCATATCGAGGCGCGCAACATGCGCCGCGTGTCGGAGGCGATCGAGCAGCTTTCCAAGCGCGTCGGCTTTCGCGTGATCCCCGGACTCAGCGAGCGGGTGATCTATCGCGAGTTGTTCCCCTCCGGCCTCACCATGCTCGATTCAAAGGAGTTCGGCGGCATGGGATTGAGCCACGTCGCCGCGCGGCAGGAACTGCGCGAGATGATGTCCGGCCTGGCGCTGCCCGAACCGGTGATGCCGCTGTTCGCCGCATGAAGCTCGCCGCATGATCCTGAAGCTGCTGGTCGCTGCGGTGCTGGCCTATGGCGCATGGCGACTGTGGCACGGTTTCGGGCGACCGATGCCGGGGACGCCCAAGCCGCCGCCAGTGGTGCCCTTGCCGGCCGTGCTACTGGCCGATGGCGAGGCGCGGCGCATCCTGGGCGTCGCTGCGGACGCCGATGCCGACATGATCCGCGCCGCGCACCGCCGCCTGATCGCCAGCGTGCATCCCGACCGCGGGGGATCGGAGGAACTGACCCGCCAGGTCAACGCCGCCCGCGACACGCTGCTGCGCGGCGAATGAAACTTACCTCGCCCTGGCGCTTTGGGCGGTCGGGGCCAGCACAGCCGAAAGGGATTTCCTCGTGACGCATCGCTTCGATCCGACCAGCTTGCGCGAATATGACATCCGCGGGATCGTCGGGAAGACGCTCGGCCCCGACGACGCCCGCGCGATCGGACGCGGTTTCGCCACGCTGGTGCGCCGCGCCGGCGGCACCCGCGTGGCGGTGGGGCGCGACGGCCGCATGTCGTCGCCGGTGCTGGAGGCCGCGCTGGTCGAGGGGCTGACCGCGTCGGGCGTGGACGTCGTCCGCATTGGCCTCGGCCCCACGCCGATGCTCTATTATGCCGAGGCGACGCTAGAAGTGGATGGCGGCATCCAGATAACCGGCAGCCATAATCCCGCCGACTACAACGGCTTCAAGATGGTGCTGCAGCACCGCCCGTTTTTCGGCGAGCAAATCCAGCAACTCGGGGCGATGGCGGCGGACGGCGACTGGGAGGACGGCGCCGGCACGGTCACCGACGCCGATATCGAGGATGATTATGTCGGCCGGCTGTTCGCGGGCTATGCCGGCGGCACCTACCGGATCGGGTGGGACGCGGGAAATGGCGCGGCCGGCCGCGTCATCGAAAAGCTCGTGAAGCTGCTGCCTGGCGAGCACCACACGCTTTTCACCGACATAGACGGCAATTTCCCCAACCATCATCCCGATCCGACCGAGGAAAAGAACCTTACCGACCTGAAGGCGCTTGTCGCCGACAAGCAGCTCGATTTCGGACTGGCTTTCGACGGTGACGGCGACCGGGTCGGGGCGATCGACGGCGAAGGCCGCGTGATCTGGGGCGATCAGCTTCTGTCCATTCTGGCGGTACCTGTCCTGCGCAAGGCGCCCGGCGCGACGATCATCGCCGATGTGAAGGCGTCGCAGATGCTGTACGACCGCATCGCCGAACTGGGCGGTCAGCCGCTGATGTGGAAGACCGGCCACAGCCTCATCAAGACCAAGATGAAGGAGACCGGCAGCCCGCTGGCCGGCGAGATGAGCGGCCACATCTTCTTCGCGCAGGATTATTACGGGTTCGACGACGCGCAATATGCCGCCGTCCAGCTCATCAACGCGGTGCACCTGATCGGCAAGCCGATGACGCAGATCAGGGGCGAGATGCCGGCGTTCGTCAACACGCCCGAAATGCGTTTCCAGGTCGATGAATCCCGCAAGTTCGCAGTGGTCGACGAAGTGCTCGACCGGCTGGAGGCCGAAGGCGCCGACGTGGACCGCACCGACGGAGCGCGGGTGAATACGGCCGACGGCTGGTGGCTGCTGCGCGCGTCGAACACCCAGGACGTGCTGGTCGCCCGCGCCGAGGCGAAGGACCAGGCCGGGCTCGACCGGCTGATGGCGCAGATCGACGCGCAACTGGCGGCAAGCGGGCTGGAGCGCGGGCCGCAGGCGGGGCATTGAAGAAGAGCGGGTTCAGAGAAGGCGCGAAGGCGCGAAGGAAAGATTTTCGCGCAGAGGCGCAGGGCGCGCGGAGATGAAGGGCGTGCCGCGACAGCGGCTCTGCATCATCAAGCGCCTCTGGCAGATGGGTTTCGCTGGCGCGAAACGACGCGGCAGGCGAGACACCTCCGCGCCCTCTGCGCCTCTGCGCGAACAAACCGCCTTCTTCTCTTCGCGCCTTTGCGCCTTCTCTGAACCACCCTTCTTTCCTCTTCCCGGCAAAAACCCCACATGAAGCCCATGCGCCCCACCCCCAGCATCGTCCGCGTCATCGACCTCGAGACCACCGGCAACGCCCCGCCGCAGCATGCGGTGGTGGAGATCGGCTGGCAGGACGTGGCGCTGGGGCCGGACGGGCGCTGGGAGCTGGAGGGCGAGGGCGGGCACCTGCTGGTCAATCCGGGCCGCCCCATCCCCCCGCTGACGATGGCGGTGCATCATATCCGCGACGAGGATGTCGCCGACGCGCGGTACTGGCACGATGTCGCGCGGCCGGTGCTCGATCCATGGCCGCGCCGGGTGGCGCTCGCCGCCCACCGCGCAAGCTTCGAGGAACAGTTCTGCACCTCGGCGCTCACCCACGGTAACCAGTGGATCTGCACCTGGAAATGCGCACTGCGCCTCTGGCCCGACAGTCCCGGTTTCTCGAACCAGATGCTGCGCTACTGGCGCAGGCCCGACGGGCTCGAGCATGAGCGCGGCCTTCCCGCACACCGCGCCTTCCCCGATGCCTATGTAACCGCGCACCACCTGCGCGACCAGTTGAACGAGGCGTCGGTCGCACAACTGATCGAATGGTCGGCGGCCCCCGGCCTGCTGCCGCGCGTGCGCTACGGCCCCGATCGCGGCAAGGAGTGGCGCGAGATCGACAACGAGAGCCTGGCCGGTTTCCTGACCGATCGCGACCCGGACATCCGGTTCACGGCGGAGACCGAACTGGCACGGCGTCGGGGCGGCGGCGAGATCGGGCGCGCATCCGCGCAGGAGCTCCTACTCTAAATCATTGCAATATCGTAATCTTCCCCTAATGGGAAGTCGTGGCCTGGGGTGTATCGACCGTCATCCGCGACGACGATCGCGCGCTGCGCCGGCTGCTGCTCGGCGCGATGGCGCTGGGCTTCATCGCATTGCTGATCGTGGCATGGGCCGCGTGGTCGAACAGCGAGCGCAATCTGCGCTACAGCGCGATGGTCGATCATACCTATCAGGTCCGCGACGCACTCTCGACGTTCCAGGTTTCGCTCGAACAGTCGGAAACCGCGCGTCGCGGCTATTTGCTCACCGGCCAGCCGCTGTTTGCGGAGACCTATCGCACCAATGCCGGGCGGCTTGCCGACGAACTCGACGCGATCGAGTCGCTGACCCTCGACAATCCCGTGCAGGTCGATGCGGTCGCACGCATCCGCCGGTTGATGACGCGGGTGCAGGCGGAACGGGACCGTTCGGTCGAACTTGTCCGTAACGGCGATGCGGCCTTCGCGCGGCGGATGTTCGATTCCGGCACCACGGTGATCGGCATGCGAGCGATCCGCGCCCGGCTGAGGGCGATGGAGGCAAACGAATCCACGCTGCTCTATGAACGCAGCGCCGACCAGCGCGACAGCATGAACGACTTCCTGTTCATGCTGGGCGTCGCCGGCCTGCTGGTCGTCGTCGTCGCCGCCGTCTCGTTCGTGACCGTGTTCCGCTTCACCCGCGACATCGCGGCATCGCGGGCGGCGCTCACCCGGATGAACGACACGCTGGAGGAACAGGTCGCCGAACGCACCGCCGACCTCGCCCTCGCCAACGAGGAAATCCAGCGCTTCGCCTATATCGTCAGCCACGACCTGCGATCGCCGCTGGTCAATGTGATGGGCTTCACCGCCGAGCTGGAAGCCGGCACCCGCACACTCGGCGAACTCGTCGAGCGGGCCGAGGCCGAAGCGCCCGCCATCGTCAGCGAGGAGGCCCGACTCGCCGCGCGGGAAGACCTGCCCGAAGCGATCAGCTTCATCCGTACCTCGACGCAGAAGATGGACCGGCTCATCAACGCGATCCTCAAGCTGTCGCGCGAGGGCCGCCGGATCATCACGCCCGAGCCGATCGACATGACGGCTCTGGTGGACGGCATCCGCGAGACGCTCCAGCACCGGCTCGACGAACAGGGCGGCGAGATCGTGGTCCGCGGCGCGCTGCCCGGCATCGTCAGTGACCGGCTGGCGATCGAACAGGTGTTCGCCAACGTGATCGAGAACGCGGTCAAATATCGCCATCCCGACCGCGCCGTCAGGATCGTCGTGAGCGGCCGCGTGGACGGCGCGCGTGCCCGGTTCGACATCGCCGACAACGGGCGCGGCATCGCCGCCACCGATCACGCCCGCGTATTCGACCTGTTCCGCCGATCCGGCACCCAGGACCAGCCCGGCGAGGGCATCGGCCTCGCCCATGTCCGCGCCTTGACCTACCGCCTGGGCGGGACCATCGATGTCGCCTCCATGCTCGGCGAGGGCGCGACCTTCCGTATCAACCTGCCGCTCCAGCTCACAGAAACCCAGGGGACGCCCGCATGAACGCCCACCAATCCGTCACCATCGTGATGATCGAGGACGACGAAGGCCATGCCCGGCTGATCGAGAAGAATATCCGCCGCGCCGGGATCCTGAACGACATCAAGCATTTCACCGACGGGACGAGCGCGCTGGACTATATGTTCAACCATGCCGAGGGGCCCGCGCTGAACGGACCGGCGCTGATCCTGCTCGACCTCAACCTGCCCGACATGAGCGGCACCGATATCCTGGCCAGGGTGAAGGCCGAAGGATCGGCGATCAAGCGCACCCCCGTCGTCGTGCTGACCACCACCGACGACAAGGTGGAAATCCAGCGTTGCTACGATCTCGGCTGCAACGTCTACATCACCAAACCGGTGAACTACGAGAATTTCGCGCAGGCGATCCGCCAGCTGGGCCTGTTCCTGTCGGTGATCCAAGTGCCCGATCCGGAGGTCCAGTGAGCGCGCGCATCCCCGCGATCCTGTACATTGATGACGACGAGGGCCTGCGCCGGCTTGCCGAGCGCGGACTGAAGCGCCGCGGGTTCGACGTCACGCTGGCGGCAACCGGCGAGGACGGTATCGCGCTCGCCGCGTCGCGCCGTTTCGATCTGGTGACAGTCGATCATTACATGCCCGGCCTCGACGGGCTGGAGACGCTGAAGCGGTTGCGCGCGCTGCCGACCGCGCCGCCGGTGATCTACGTCACGGGGTCCGAGGAAGGGCGCGTCGCGATCGCCGCGCTGCGCGCGGGGGCGGTCGATTATGTGGTGAAGTCGGTCGGCGAGGATTTCCTCGACCTGCTCGCCAGGGCGATCGAGAACGAACTCGCCCGCGTCGAACTGTCGCGCGGCAAGGACGCCGCCGAATGGGAATTGCGCGCGAGCCACAGCCGGCTCGAGGCGCTGCTGCGCGAGGTCAACCACCGCGTCGCCAATTCGCTGCAACTCGTCTCGGCCTTCGTCCGCCTGCAATCGAGCGCGATAGAGGACGCGCAGGCCAGGGCCGCGCTGGAGGATACCCAGCGTCGCATCGCCGCGATCGGATCGGTCCACCGCCGGCTCTACACATCGAACGATGTCGAGGGTGTCGAGCTGAGCGAATATCTGGCGGCGCTGGTCGGCGAACTGGCCCAAAGCTGGTCGAATACGTTCAACATCACGCTGCTCGCCGACAAACTGCGCGTGCCGACAGATCGCGCGGTGTCAATCGGCGTGATCGTCAACGAGCTCGTCAGCAACGCCTGCAAATACGCCTATGAGGATATGGGCGGCGGCGAGATCCGCGTGCTGCTGAGGAAGCGGGACGGCGAGACGTTCGAGCTGGCGGTCGAGGACGACGGCGTGGGCATGACCGACGGTGCGCCGAAGGGCACCGGGCTCGGCACCAAGCTGGTCCGCACGATGGCGCAGAGCCTGCAGTCGGCGGTCACATACGAGCCGCGCGACCCCGGCCTGCGCGCGTCGCTGGTCGCCCCGCTCAACTGAGCGGGGCGGCGGCGCGCGGCACAATCCCGGCGCGCAGCACGCGCAGGACATTGCCGCCCATCACCCTGGCGATCTCCGCGTCGGTGAAGCCGCGATCGATCAGCGCCTGCGTCAGCACCGCGAGCCGCGCGGTGTCGAACCCGGTCGTCACCGCCCCGTCGAAGTCCGATCCCAGCCCGACATGGCCGATCCCGACAAGGCGGCGGACATGGTCGATCGCGGCGGCGATCGCCTTGGGATCGGTCGAACAGATCGCGCCGTCCCAGTAACCGATTCCGACGACGCCGCCGGTCCGCGCGACGCCGCGGATCTGCGCGTCGGAAAGGTTGCGGTTCACCTTGCACGTCGCCTGGACGCCGCCGTGGCTCGACACCACCGGCCGGGTCGCGCGCGCGAGTATCTCGTCGACCGCCGCAGGGCTGGCATGGGCGATGTCGATCACCATCCCCAGCGCTTCCATCCGCGCCAGCACCTGCCGCCCCAGCGGAGTCAGGCCGCCCTTCTCGCGCCCGTGCATCGATCCCGACACGTCGTTGTCGAAGAAATGCGCGAGGCCCGCCATGCGAAATCCCGCCGCGTGCAGCCGGTCGAGATTGGCGATGTCGCCCTCGATATCCTGCAATCCCTCGATCGACAGCATCGCGCCGACCGTGCGCGCGCCCTTTGCGCGGGCGGCCAGCAACGCGTCGAGATCGGCCGGGGTGGCGATCACGCGCATCCCGCCGTCCGATGCCGCGGCGGCGCGGCGAAGCTTCTCGGCATGCCAGAGCGACCGCTGGAGCAGCGACGTCCAGGTGCGCGGCGGCTGCATCTGCGCGATCGTCAGCAGCGTGATATTGTCGCTGTCGCCGTCGTTCCCGTCATAATTCTGCCCCTTGGGCGTCTTCGTCACCGACGAGAAGATCTGGAGCGCGACATTGCCATCCTGCAGGCGCGGCAGATCGACCTGCCCGCGATCTGCACGCTTCAACAGGTCGCGCGACCACAGCAGGGTGTCGGCGTGCATGTCTGCGATGCGGAGCCGTGCGTGCAGCGCCTGCGCGCGCGGCGATACGGCGGGCAGCGGAGCCTCGACGACCTTGTTCATCGACCGCTCGACCATGCCGGGCGCGAGGGTGAAGAACAGCGCGGCGGCGAGGAGCGCTAATGCCGTTACGACTGCAAAGTATCGACCGCGCAACCTATGCTACCAGCGATATTCCTGACAACGTAGAATGTTCCAAACGGCGACGCGAAGGCTCTCTAAAGGTTTCTATCGTACGCGCTCTAAGATCCTTAATACGAGAACTATCTCGAGCTACATACTCAACAATTTTATAATCGGCTTCATCACCGGCACTATTTGCAACTCCCTCGTGAAGAACTTTCCTAATCCACAATTCGTTATTGTTAACATCAATTGGGTTGAAAAAAGTATCGGCGTCCGGAACGGACTTATCAATATAGGTTACGAGATAACGATCAACATACGGCGCAAATTGCCCGTACATCATAGCGCCACCAATAACATAAATGTCTTTACGTGAGCGTGCTAATTTGTCGGCAAGTGCTAGCGCTTCTGGGATGCTCCCACTGGAGCGGCAGGTCGCAGTCTCCGGAAAAAGGGCAAAGCCGTGTGTCACCACAATATTCTCGCGGTTTGGTAGACATCCTCCTAAAGAATCTCGCGTGCGCCGCCCCATGATTACGACGTTCCCGGATGTAGTGCTGCGGAAAAACGTCATATCGCTTTTCACGCGCCAAGGCAGACGATTGCCCGCCCCGATAGCTCCTTCTCGAGCCACAGCTACGATGGAAGTCAATCGCCGCATAACGCACACACCCCTGACGGCCGACTCGCATATGAGGCCGAGCTTGGGAATCCCTGTGACAAAAAATCGTTGCGAATATCTCTGTGCGATGCGGCGGGATAGCATGTGGATAAGGCAGGTCGAGCTAGCGATTATTGTTAGTTATGAGGTCATTCGGCCAGCCCTTTGAGCCGGTAGAGCGCCTCCAGCGCATCGCGCGGCGAGAGTGCGTCGATGTCGAGCGCCGCGAGTTCGGCGCGCAGGTTGTCGACCGCCTCCTCCTCGGCCTCCATCGCCGCGGCGAACAGCGGCAGATCGTCGAGCCCCGCGGCCAGACCGCCAGTCTTCGCGCGGCCCGCCTCCAGCTTGTCGAGCACCGCCTTGGCGCGCTTGATGGTGACGGGCGGCAGCCCCGCCAGCCGCGCAACCGCCAGGCCGTAGCTGCGATCCGCCGGCCCTTCCGCGACCTCGTGCAGCAGCACCAGATCGCCCTTCCATTCGCGCGCGCGCACGTGATGGAGGGTCAGCGCGTCGCAGCGCTCCGCCAGCCGCGTCAGCTCGTGGTAATGTGTCGCGAACAGGCAGCGGCAGCGGTTGTCCTCGTGGATCGCCTCGACCACCGCCCAGGCGATGGCGAGGCCGTCGTAGGTCGAGGTGCCACGCCCCACCTCGTCGAGGATCACGAAGCTACGGGGGGTCGCCTGGGCGAGGATTGCCGCCGTCTCGACCATCTCGACCATGAAGGTCGATCGCCCGCGCGCCAGATTGTCCGACGCGCCGACGCGGCTGAACAACCGATCGATCAGCCCCAGTGTCGTAGATGTCGCGGGCACGAAACTGCCCGCCTGCGCCAGCACCGCGATGAGCGCATTCTGGCGCAGAAAGGTGGATTTGCCGCCCATGTTGGGGCCGGTGACGAGCCACAGCCGCGAGCTTTCCGACAGCGCGCAATCATTGGCCACGAACCGCCCGCCCGATTTCGCGACCGCCGCCTCGACCACCGGATGCCGCCCGCCGGTCACCTCGAAACAGGCGTGGTCGACCAGTACCGGCCGCGCCCAGCCGCCCTCGGCCGCACGCTCCGCGAAACCGGCCGCGACGTCGATCCGCGCGAGCGCGTCGGCGGTATCGGCGATCGCCTCGCGGCGGGCGAGCGCGGTCGCGGTCAGATCCTCCAGGTGCGCCGCCTCGGCCGCGAGCGCATGGGCACCGGCCTGGCCGACCTTCACCGCCACCTCGTGCAGTTCGGGGGCATTGAACCGCACGACACCCGCCAGCGTCTGGCGGTGGGTGAAACCGCTGTCGGCGGCCATCAGCGGGTCCGCGACCCTCGCCGGCACCTCGATATGATAGCCGAGCACGCCGTTGTGACGGATCTTCAGCGCCGTGATGCCGGTGCCGCCGCGATACTGCGCCTCCAGCGCGGCAATTGCGCGGCGACCGCCGGCGCCCGCATCGCGCAGGTCGTCCAGCGCCGCGTCATGGCCCGTGGCGATATAGCCGCCCTGCGCGGCGTCGATCGGCGGCATCGGCACCAGCGCGCGCTGGAGCAGGTCGATCAGCTCGCCATGCCCGCGCAGTCGCGGCGCGAGCGCGGCCAGCAGCGGCGGGGCGGCGGCGATCTTGCCAAGCCGCTCGCCGAGCCGCCACGCGCCATCCAGCCCGTCGCGCAACTGGCCGAGATCGCGCGGGCTGCCGCGCCCCGCCGCCAGCCGCCCCAGCGCGCGGCCGATATCAGGCAGCGCGCGCAAGGCCGCGCGGACGCTCTCCCGCAGCCCGCCATCGTCATGGAAATGCGCCACCGTCGCCAGCCGCGCCTCGATGGCCGCGCGGTCCATCAACGGCGCCGCAAGATCCTGTCCCAGCAGCCGCGCGCCGGCCCCCGTTACCGTGCGGTCGATCGCGTCGAGCAGTGAACCCGCGCGGCTTCCCGCCTGCGACACCGTGATCTCCAGGCTCTCGCGCGTCGCCGCGTCGATCGCCATCGTACCGTCGGACCGCAGCACGCGCGGCGGTCGCAGGAACGGCAGCGCGCCCTTCGCAGTATGGTCGAGATAGGCGACCAGCCCGCCCGCCGCCGCCAGCCCCGCGCGGCTGATCGCGCCGAAGCCGTCGAGGGTCGCGACGCCGTGCAGCCGCTTCAGCCGTTCTTCCCCCCGCGCGCTGTCGAAATCGCCGCGCGGGCGCCACGAGGTGGCGTCGACGTCAGCCCCATCGGCAGCAACGACCTCGGCCGCCCCCAGTCGGGCGAGTTCGGCGCTCAAAGCGACGCGACTCGTCTCGATCACCACGAAATCGCCGGTCGAGATATCCGCTGCCGCCACCGCGACGCCGCCGCCGCCCGACTCGCCGACGGCGGCGCACCAGTTCGAACTGCGCGAATCGAGCAGCGCCTCCTCGGTCAGCGTCCCCGCCGTCACCACGCGGACGATCGCGCGGCCGACCAGCGCCTTGCTGCCGCGCGCCTTCTTGGCGGCCTCCGGCGTCTCGGTCTGTTCGGCGATGGCGACGCGGTGCCCGGCCTTGATGAGCCGCTGGAGATAGGCGGTCGCGGCATGCACGGGCACGCCGCACATCGGGATCGGCGCGCCTTCGTGTTCGCCACGCGCGGTCAACGCGATGTCGAGCACCCCGCTCGCCACCTTCGCATCGTCGAAGAACAGCTCGAAGAAATCGCCCATCCGGTAGAACAGCAGGCAATCGGCGGCATCCGCCTTGAGCGCCAGATACTGCGCCATCATCGGGGTCGGGGCGGTAGCCATGGAGCCAGCGGCCTAGCCGAGCGCGGGCGGCGGGTGAAGCGTCATGCTTTGTGTGGATTCATGCACAGTCCGCGGCGCGATCCATAACGGCAGGGTGGTTTCCCTCGCGGAACCCATGGTTCCCTAAACGCGCGACACCCCCTAAGGAGGGACGCAGGCGAGGAGAGGAAGCGAATGTCCGAAGAAGCGCAGTCCAACGTCCAGTTCTCCGACCGCGAAGCGCTGCGCTTCCACTCCGAAGGCCGTCCCGGCAAGATCGAGATCGTCGCGTCCAAACCGATGGCGACGCAGCGCGACCTGGCGCTGGCCTATTCCCCCGGCGTCGCGGTGCCGGTGCAGGCGATCGCGGACGATCCCGCCACCGCCTATGATTATACCGCCAAGGGTAATCTGGTCGCCGTCATCTCCAACGGCACGGCGATCCTCGGCATGGGAAACCTTGGCGCGCTCGCCTCCAAGCCGGTGATGGAAGGCAAGGCTGTCCTCTTCAAACGCTTTGCCGATGTCGATGCGATCGACATCGAACTGAAGACCGAGGACGTCGACCGGATCATCGACGCGGTCGAGCTGATGGAGCCGACGTTCGGCGGCATCAACCTGGAGGACATCAAGGCCCCCGAATGCTTCATCATCGAGCAGACGCTGCGCGAGCGCATGAACATTCCGGTCTTCCACGACGACCAGCACGGCACCGCGATCATCACCGCCGCCGGACTCATCAACGCCTGCCTGCTGACGGGGCGCAGGCTGGATGAGGTGAAGCTGGTGGTGAACGGCGCCGGCGCGGCGGCGATCGCCTGCACCGAACTCATCAAGGCGATGGGCGTGCGCCCGGACAATGTCCTGATCTGTGATCGCAAGGGCGTGATCCACCGCGACCGCGACGACGTGAACCAGTGGCAGTCGGCGCACGCCGTCGCCACCGACCGGCGCAGCCTGACCGAGGCGCTGGTCGGTGCCGACGTGTTCCTCGGCCTGTCGGCGGCCGGCGCGCTGAAGCCGGAAATGGTGACCGACATGGCGCCGGCCCCGATCATCTTCGCGATGGCGAACCCCGAACCGGAGATCCGCCCGGAGCTGGCGAAGGCCGCGCGTCCCGACGCAATCGTCGCGACGGGCCGGTCGGACTATCCGAACCAGGTCAACAACGTGCTCGGCTTCCCCTTCATCTTCCGCGGCGCGCTCGACGTGCGGGCAACCGGCATCAACGACGCGATGAAGATCGCCGCGGCCAAAGCGATCGCCGAACTGGCTCGCGAGCGGGTGCCCGAGGAAGTCGCCGCCGCCTATGGCGTCCGCCACGTGTTCGGTCCCGAATATATCATTCCCGCTCCGTTCGATCCGCGACTGATGGAGATGGTGTCGGCCGCCGTCGCCCAGGCCGCGATGGATTCGGGCGTCGCGACCAAGCCGATCGCGGACATGGACGCGTATCGCCAGTCGCTGCGCGCGCGGCTCAATCCGACAACGGCGGTGCTGACGCTTGCCTATGAGGGCGCGCGCGCCCATCCCAAGCGGGTGCTGTTCGCCGAAGGCGAGGAGGAAGTCGTGCTGCGCGCGGCCATCGCCTTCAGGGAAGGGGGCTATGGCACGCCGGTGCTGGTCGGGCGCGACGACGTCCTTGATCGCCTGCGCGCGCTGGGCGTCACCGATCCCGAAAGCTACGAGGTGCACAACAGCCGCACTTCGAAGCTAGTGCCGCAGATGGTCGACTTCCTCTATAAGCGGCTGCAGCGCCGTGGCTATCTGCGCCGCGACGTCGAGCGGATGATCAACCAGGATCGTAACACCTTCGGCGCGACCCTGCTCCAGCTCGGCGAAGCCGACGCGATGATTACCGGCATCACCCGCACCTATGCGCACGCGATGCGCGAAGTGCGCCGGGTGATCGATCCCGCCGGCGCGCGCGTGCCCTTCGGCATCCACATCCTCGTCGGCCAGAGCCACACGGTGTTCATGGCCGACACGACGATCAACGAGCGTCCTTCGGCGGAGGAACTCGCCGACATCGCCGAACAGACCGCGGCGGTCGCCCGGCGCATGGGGCATGAGCCACGCGTCGCGTTCCTCAGCTATTCGAACTTCGGCAATCCCGAAGGCAACTGGCTGGAGAATCTGCGCGGCGCGGTGCGCGTGCTCGACGAGCGCAATGTGCAGTTCGAATATGAAGGGGAGATGTCGCCCGACGTCGCACTCAACCCGCGCCAGCTCGCCAACTACCCGTTCGCGCGCCTCTCCGGCCCGGCCAACGTGCTCGTCATGCCGGGGCTGCAGTCGGCCAATATCTCGGCCAAGCTGCTGCGCGAGCTGGGCGGTGACACGATGATCGGACCGATGCTGATCGGGATGGAAAAGCCCGTCCAGATCGCCCCGATGACCTCGACTGCCAGCGAACTGGTGACGCTGGCGGTACTCGCGGCAGGCGGCGTCGCGCGGTAAACTGAAATGACGCCCTGGCTCCTGTCACTGGCATGCCTGCTGCTGATCGTCCGCGCGGTCATATCGTCCGATGGCTGGTGGTGGAGAGGCGTTGCGGTTGCGCTGGCGCTGATCGGCCTGGCGTCCAATCGCATCTTGTTCGCCTCCGGGGGGCTCCATCTTCTCGCGAATCTGGCGCCGGCGGCGTTCCTCTTGCTGTGGGGCATCCGCTCGCGGGATGGAGCGGTCCTGCGGTCCCTGTCCATCCTGATCGGCGCCGCCGGTTTCCTGCCTTTCGTCCTGCTGGCCGGCGCCATGAGTTTGTGGGCCCGCTGAGCCACGGCACCGGAACGGATCCGGCCGGCGGTGCTGGCGGCAGCGCGCAGTGACGGTCAGCCGTCTATGCTAGCACCCAGCGCAGCGTGGACCAGGCCGCCGTCGACGGTGATCGTCTCGCCCACCACATAGTCGCCCGCACGGCTGGCGAGGTAGATGGCGGCGCCCGCCATGTCCTCGTCCACGCCGATACGCTGTGCGGGGATCGCGCGCGCCACTTCGCCGCCATGGTCGCGCGCGGCCTTGTTCATCTCGCTGGCGAAGGCACCCGGCGCGATCGAGGTGACGTTGATCGCGTCGCGGATCAGCCGCGCCGCCATCCGCTTGGTGAGGTAGATCAGCGCCGATTTGGACGCATGGTAGCTATACGTCTCCCACGGGTTCAACCGCTGGCCGTCGATCGAGGTGATGTTGATGACCTTGGCCGGGCGGGCGCGTGATCCTGCCGCCTTGAGCGCTCCGTGCAGCGCCTGCGTCAGGAAAAACGGCGACTTGACGTTCAGGTCCATCACCTTGTCCCAGCCGCTTTCCGGGAACTCGTCGAGGGGGGCGCTCCAGGCGGCGCCCGCATTGTTGACGAGGATGTCTAGCCGGTCCTCATGCTCGGCGAACTGCGCGGCCAGCGCCTTGCAGCCGGCGACAGTCGACACGTCCTGCGGCAGCGCGATGCAGTTCGGCCCCAGCTCTTCCGCGGCCGCGAAACAGGCGTCGGCCTTGCGCGACGAGATATAGACCTTCGCCCCCTGTGCGATGAAACCCGCGGCGATCATCTTGCCGATGCCGCGCGACCCGCCGGTGACAAGGGCGACGCGACCGTCGAGGCGGAAGAGGGCGGAGGTGTCCATGTCAAATCTCCATAGTCGTCGCCCCTGCGGAAACGGGGGCATGGTGCGGCCAGAGGCCCCTGCTTCCGCAGGGGCGACGGATCGGGAATCACCCCCCGCGCTTCAGTGTCTCGCGGGCGATGATGATCTGCTGGATCTGGCTGGTGCCTTCGTAGATGCGAAACAGCCGGACGTCGCGGTAGAGGCGTTCGATGCCATAGTCGGCGATATAGCCCGCGCCGCCGAAGATCTGCACCGCGCGGTCGGCGACGCGGCCGACCATTTCCGACGCGAAATATTTGGCCGCCGCCGATTCCATCACCACATCCTTGCCCGCATCCTTGGCGGCGGCGGTTTCGAGCACCATCGCGCGGGCGACCAGCGCCTCGGTCTTCGAATCGGCGATCATGGCCTGGATCAGCTGATGCTCGGCGATGGCTTTTCCGAACTGCTTCCGCTCGGTCGCATAGGCGACGCAATCGGCGATCAGCCGC
The DNA here is from genome assembly GCF_035910975.1 of Sphingomonas sp. Classification (GTDB taxonomy): domain Bacteria; phylum Pseudomonadota; class Alphaproteobacteria; order Sphingomonadales; family Sphingomonadaceae; genus Sphingomonas. The sequence goes on along the minus strand of NZ_JAMHWM010000026.1, from coordinate 252,613 downwards.
TCGGCGACGCCGACGCACACCGCCGAGATGTGCAGCCGCCCGCGATCGAGTACGCGCATCGCGATGCGGAACCCCTCGCCCTCTGCGCCCAGTCGGTTGGCAGCGGGCACGGCGACGTCGTCGAAGATCACGTCGGCGACCTTCGCACCCTTCTGGCCCATCTTCTTCTCAGGGTGCCCGATCGAGACGCCCGGCAGGTCGCGGGGCACGAGGAAGGCGGAGACGCCGCGCGCACCGGGATCGTCGCCGGTGCGCGCCATCACGGTGAACAGGTCGGCCTTGTCGGCGTTGGTGATGAAACGCTTGGTGCCCGACAGGCGGTAGACGTCGCCGTCCCGCACCGCCCGGGCCTTCACCGCACCGCTATCCGATCCCACGTCGGGTTCCGTCAGCGCGAAGCTGGTGACCACCTCGCCGCTGGCGATGCGTGGCAGCCATTCCGCTTTCTGGTCCGGCGTGCCCGCCATCACCAGACCCTGCGAGCCGATACCGACGTTGGTGCCGAACGCCGAGCGGAACGCGGGCGTGGTGCGCCCCAGTTCGATCGCGACCCGCGCTTCCTCCGACATGGTCAGGCCGAGCCCGCCATGGTCCTCGGCGATCGACAGGCCGAACAGGCCCATCGCCTTCATCTCGTCGATCACGTCCTGCGGGATGGCGTCCTCGGCCTCGACCTGTGCTTCGAGCGGGCGGAGCCGTTCGGCGACGAAGCGGCGGATGTGGTCGAGCAGCGCGTCGAAGGTCTCGGCGTCGAGGGCCATTGCGGCATCCGCTCCTTTCTACAACGACGACCGCCTATCGTGCTCGCCCCTCTACGGCAAGCGTCGCTGTGCATACCGCATCTTCGATTGCGGAAAATGCCCGCCCGGACGCAGACGTCCGGACGGGCACCTTTCCTCCCCAGGAACCGGCAAGGATGAGGAAGCCGGCGCGAAAGGGGGACGCGCCGGCTCCCGCGCCTCAGCCGAGCCGGCCGAGGCGGTGGTAGAGGTTGCTGAACTTGGCCGAGCGGGGTTCGTCGGCGATGCGGCGGACGTAGTCGCCGATCGCTTCCTTCATCAGGCCGAAATCCTCGGTCGAGAACACCGCGCGGCTTCTCGTAGGTTCGTTGGTCATCGGTATTCTCCTTTCTATGCGGCTTGCTTGGTGAACTGATCGGCCTCGGTGCTTTCCGAATAGGCCGTGGTGGAACTCGAGCCTCCGGCGAGGGTGGTGGCGACCAGATCGAAATATCCGGTGCCGACCTCGCGCTGGTGCTTGGTCGCGGTATAGCCGTTGACCTCCGCGGCGAACTCGGCCTGCTGCAACTCCGAATAGGCCGCCATGCCGCGATCCCGGTAGCCACGCGCCAGTTCGAACATGCCGTAGTTGAGCTGGTGGAAGCCGGCGAGCGTGACGAACTGGAACTTGTAGCCCATCGCCCCGATCTCGCGCTGGAAGCGGGCGATATCGTCCTTGTCGAGGTTCTTTTCCCAGTTGAAGCTGGGCGAACAATTGTACGCCAGCATCTTGTTCGGGAACTCCTTCTTGATCGCCTCGGCGAAGCGGCGGGCGTCGTCCATGTTGGGCTTCGACGTTTCCCACCACAGCAGGTCGGCATGCTCGGCGAAGGCCAGGCCGCGCTTGATGCAGTGATCGACGCCGGTGCCGTCCTTCAGGCGGAAGAAGCCTTCGGGCGTGCGCTCGCCGGTCAGGAATTCATGGTCGCGCTCGTCGATGTCCGACGTGATGAGTTTCGCCGACTCGGCGTCGGTGCGGGCGCAGATGATCGTCGGCACACCGCTGACGTCCGCTGCCAGACGCGCCGCGTCGAGGTTGCGAATATGCGCCTGCGTCGGGATCAGCACCTTGCCGCCCAGGTGGCCGCACTTCTTTTCCGCCGCCAATTGGTCTTCATAATGCACGCCCGCGGCGCCGGCGGCGATATAGGCCTTCATGATCTCGAAGCAGTTGAGCGGGCCGCCGAAGCCGGCTTCCGCATCGGCCACGATCGGCGCCATCCAGTCGCGGGTCGCGCCGCCTTCGGAATGTTCGATCTGATCGGCGCGGAGCAGCGCGTTGTTGATCTTGCGCGCCAGTTCCGGGCCGGCGTTGGCCGGGTAGAGCGACTGATCCGGGTACATGGTGCCGGCGGTGTTGGCGTCGGCGGCGACCTGCCAGCCCGACAGGTAGATCGCCTTCAGCCCCGCGCGGACCTGCTGCATCGCCTGGTTGCCGCTCATCGCGCCGAGCGAGTTGATGTACGGCTCGTTATTGAGCAGTTCCCAGAGCTTCAGCGCGCCGCGCCGGGCCAAGCTGTGCTCGATCGGCACCGAGCCGCGCAGCCGCTCGACATCGGCCGGCGCATAGGGGCGGACGATGCCGTCGAAGCGGCCCTTGGGGGCGGGGACCAGATCTTCAAACGTCGTCGTCATTGTCGCGTCCTTTACAATTCGCGGGTTGGCTTGGGCGTAAGTTGAGAAAGTTGGTGGTTGCCATCAAGCTTCGCAAAGGGCGCGACGGGGTTGTGATGTCGTCAATCGGCGGTAAAGCGAATGTCGTGCTGTAAATTATTTACATCTCCCCATCGGGCGATGGGGGAGAACATATCAGAAACGGAGCATGTAGGAAAATGGCCGAGCGCAAGCTGTTCGCCGGGCATGCGGTGCGCCGGCTGCGGCGCCAGATAGCGGTTACCCAGGCGGCAATGGCCGAGGCGCTGGAGGTCAGCCCAAGCTATCTCAACCTGATCGAACGCAACCAGCGGCCGATCACCGCCGCGCTGTTGCTGCGTATGGCCGAAGTCTATGATTTCGATCCGCGCGCGCTGGCGGCGGCCGAACCGGGCGGCGGCGCGGAGGCGATGCGCCGCCGGCTGGCCGACCCGCTGTTCGCCGACATCGCGATCGACCGCAGCGAGCTGGAGGAATGGCTGGCCGGCGCGCCGGGCGGGGCGGAGGCGTTCGCCCGCGCCTATGACCGCGGCGGATCGGGCCCGGCGGCGCCCGACGGCGACGATGCGACCACCGCCGTCCGCCGCGAGATCGAGCGGTGGCGCAACCATTTCGCCGACCTGGATACGGCGGCGGAGGGACTGGCCGACGAGTTGCGCCAGCAGGCCGGCGACCTGTTCGGCAGCATGGCCGAGCGGCTGCGCGTCACGCACCAGCTGTCGATCCGGGTTCTGCCGATCGAGGTGCTGCCCGACGTGCGGGTGCGCGTCGACCTGCACGCGCGGCAGCTGCAGCTGTCGGAGACGCTCGACCCGCCGAGTCGCGTCTTCGCGCTCGCCCGCCAGCTCGGCAGTGTCGAGGCGCGCGGCGAGATCGATGCGCTGGTGAAGGGCGCGGCCTTTCCCGATCGCACCGCCGAACGCCTCTATCGCCGCCACCTGACCGGTTATTTCGCCGCCGCGGTGATGATGCCCTACGCCCGGTTCCTGCGCGCGTGCGAGGCGACCGGATACGATCTGGAACTGATCCGGCGGCGATTCGGCGCGTCGGCCGAACAGGTCGCGCACCGGCTGACCACCTTGAGCCGGGTCGGCGCGCGCGGCCTGCCCTTCTTCATGCTGCGCACCGATCGCGCCGGGCAGGTATCGAAGCGATTCGCCGGCGCCAGCGGATCGCCGCTGACCGAAGGGGCCGGGCTGTGCCCCCTGCTCGATACGTTCGCGGTGTTCCAGCGCCCCGACGAACGGATCGTGCAACTGGTCGCGCTGGAGGACGGCAGCCGCTGGTTCACCTCGTCGCGCTGCGTCGGGCCGGCGGGCGGGTGGAGCGGCGCGGTGCGCGCGCGATTCGCGGTCACGCTGGGGCTGGCGGCGGAGGCGGCCGGCGTGCTGGCGGCGGCGCGCGGGCTGGACCTGCGCGGCGAAGCGGTACCGATCGGTCTGGGCTGTCGCGCATGCACGCGGCCCGATTGCCCGCAACGATCCGCGCCGCCGGCGGGGCGTGCGATGGTGGTCAACGAACGCGAGGCGGGGGTATCGCCGTTCGGCTTCGTGGGGGACTAGGAAGGATCGACATTCAGGCCATTTCAGCCTCGCGGGCGGGACGGCGTGGACGAGCGTTCTTACGGCTCGTGCCTTCCCCGCCCTGCCCGGCCGCGCTACACGCCGCGACATGCTGGAAATGCGGCCCGATTGCGAGCGGTGCGGCGCGGACCTTCCCGCCGATCAGGCGGGAGCGTTCATCTGTTCGTTCGAGTGCAGCTTCTGTGCGGACTGCGCCGATGCGCTCGACGAGCGGTGCCCGAACTGCGGGGGCGAACTGCTCGACCGGCCGGCGCGGACGGGTGACGCGCTGAAACGCCATCCCGCATCCGCCGAGCGCCGCTTCCGGGACTGAGAAAAAAGCAAAAGGCTCCCCCGCGCGGGCGGGAGAGCCTTTTTCCCGTATCGCCCTGCCCCGGGCGCTGGCGTCAGCGGACGCTGCCGCGACGGACCAGGTTGACGATTCCCAGCAGAACGATCGCGCCTACAAAGGCAGCGATCAGCGCCGACAGCGAGAAATCGCCGTCATTGATCTTGCCCATGCTGCGCAGAATGAGGCCGCCGATAAAAGAACCCACGATGCCAACGACGATGTTCAGGAAGATGCCCTGTTGCGCATCGGTGCGCATGACGATGCTGGCAAGCCAGCCGATGACGCCGCCGATCACAATCCATATGATGAAATCGATCACGTTCAGTCCCTCCGTTGTTACGCGCGGCCCCTTTCCTCGGACCGTGTAGCGGCAGGACGTGCGAACGGCGGGTTTTGTTCCGCCGCCGTTTTGACCCACAGATACGAAACGGCCCGCCGCTCGGGTGAGCGACGGGCCGTTCCTGCGGTTGGCACCAGGGGAGAGATTGGCACCGAACGGTCGATCAGTATTTCTGCTGGCGCTCGTAGAGCGACTTGTAGTGCTGGATACGGGTGACGCGCAGCCCCGGCATGCCCGAACGGTCGATCGCGCGCTGCCACCCGGCAAATTCCTCCGCCGTCAGACTGTAGCGGTCGCACACCTCATCGACCGAGAGCAGACCGCCGTTGACCGCCGCGACGACCTCCGCCTTGCGCCGCACCACCCAGCGGGTCGTGTCGGCGGGCGGCAGCGTGTCGAGCGTCAGCGGTTCGCCGAGCGGACCGATGACCTTGGCGGGCCGGATTTTCTGGTTCTCGATCATTCGTACCTCAAAACCGGAAAACGTGGGGGCGTCTTCCCATACTCATTGACTGTGTAACGACCATTAGCCGCCGACCTTGAACATCCTCTCAAACGGCTAAGTAAACGCGGCATTCATTCCGCTTTCCATCGGGTTAGCGCCGACGCCGTGGCGCCGTCGAAACACCCGTCCGCCGGGGCCAGCCGGCGGCCGGTGCAGGCGATGCGATCGATCGCCGCCTGCACCCGCGCGGTCGGGCTGGCCGCCTGGCGACTCGCCACGCCGACCAGCACGATCGCCAGCTCGACGGGGAGCGCGGTTATGCGGCCGGACGGGAAACGGGCGAAACTCAGGTCCAAGGGTCGGGCACAGCCTGGCTGTTGGCGGGACCGCCGCTTTGCCGCACCACTGCTGAAGGCGGGGTAAAGGCGGCGGCATTTTTTGCGCGGGCGCCGCGTCCGCGCTAAGGCCACGCGCGATGTTTCCGGTTTCGTTCGACCTGCCCGAGCCGCTTTCCGCGCGGCGAATCGTCGTCGCCATGTCAGGCGGAGTCGATTCGTCGGTGGTCGCCGCGCTGGCCCATGCGAGCGGCGCCGAGACGATCGGGGTCACGCTCCAGCTCTACGATCACGGCGAGGCGGTGGGCCGCGCGGGTGCATGCTGCGCCGGTCGCGACATCCGCGACGCGCGCGCGGTGTGCGACCAACTCGGCATCGCGCATTATGTGTTCGACCACGCCTCCAGCTTTCGCGAGCAGGTGATCGAGGATTTCGCCGACGAGTATCTCGCCGGACGCACGCCGATTCCCTGCGTGAAGTGCAACATGGGGCCAAAGTTCACCGATCTGTTCGCGCTGGCGCGCGATCTGGGCGCCGACGCGCTGGCGACCGGCCACTATGTCCGCAGGGTGGCGGGCGCGGGCGGCGCGGCGCTGCACCGCGCGCACGATCCGGCGCGCGACCAGAGCTATTTCCTGTTCGCGACCACGCAGGCACAGCTCGACTATCTGCGCTTTCCGCTGGGCGACCTGCCCAAGGCGCGGGTGCGGGAGATCGCCGCCGAACTGGGGCTGGGCGTGGCGGCCAAGCCCGACAGCCAGGACATCTGCTTCGTCCCCCAGGGCAGCTATGCCGACGTGGTGCGCAAGGTGCGGCCGGAGGCAGACACCGCGGGCGATATCGTCGACGAGGCCGGGCGCGTGCTGGGCGCGCACCGGGGCCTGATCCACTATACCGTCGGGCAGCGGCGGGGACTCGACATCGGCGGCGGGCACGACCCGCTCTATGTCGTGCGGCTCGACGCGGCGGCGAAGCGCGTGGTGGTGGGGCCGAAGTCGGCGTTGGCGGTCGACGCCGCGCGGCTGGAACGGATCAACTGGCTGGGCGGCGACTTCACGGGCCCGCTGACCGCCAAGGTGCGCAGCCTGGCGAAGCCCGTGCCGGCGCTGCTGGACGGCGAGCGGCTGGTGTTCGACGCGCCCGAATATGGCGTCGCGCCGGGGCAGGCGGCGGTGCTCTACGCCGGTGATCGGGTGCTGGGCGGCGGCTGGATCGCACAGACCGAACGGGCGCGGGTGGCGGTGGCGGCGTGAGCGAATTCCTCCCCGAGCTTGTCTCGGGCAGGACTTCTACAGCAGGAAGACCCCTTCGATCACCGTCACGCAGCCGCCGCGCAGCACCACGCGGTCGCCCGCCAGCGTGCAGCCGACATGGCCGCCGCGCGCGCTCGCCTGATAGGCGGCGAAGCTGTCGCGCCCGAGCTTGTCCGCCCAGTACGGCACCATCACCGCATGCGCCGATCCGGTCACCGGATCCTCGGGGATATCGAAATAGTCGGTGAAGACGCGGCTGACGACGTCGGCGGTCTCGCCCCGCGCGGCGACGATATGGACGATCGGGCCGAGCGCCTTCAGCGCGCGGCCGTCGGGCGCGGCGGCGCGCACCGCGCCCTCGTCGGCGACGATCACCAGCGCATAGCCCTTGTCGTGCCACAGCGTCTCGACCGGATCGACGCCGAGCGCGGCGACGATCTCCGGCATCGCCTTCGGGCCGGGTGCCCAGGCTGGGAGCGCCATCGCGTACCCCTCCCCATCGCGGGTGACTTCCAGCACGCCGGCCTGGCGGGTCGCGAACTGGACGCGTTCGCGCGCGGGATCGCCCGACAACACGAAATGTCCACTCGCCAGCGTCGCATGGCCGCACAGCGCGACCTCGGCCGCGGGCGTGAACCAGCGCAGCTCGAAATCGGCACCGGAGCCGCCATCATCCTCGCTGCCGGCGACCGGCACGATGAAGGCCGTCTCGCTCAGGTTGTTTTCCTGCGCGATCCGCTGGAGCGTGTCGTCGGGCAGCCAGTGGGTGAGCGGCATCACCGCCGCCGGATTGCCCTCGAACGGGCGGGCGGCGAAGGCGTCGATCTGGGCAAAGGGGATTCTCATACGCGCTTTCCGAACCAGTGGGGGGTGACGTCGGCCTCGACCAGCGGATTATCGGTATCGACATGGCCTTCGGGATCGAGGTGGATCAGCACCTCGACCTTGGGATAGGCCCGGCGCAGCGCGGATTCGACCGCCTCGACCACGTCGTGAGCCTGGGCGACGGTCAGGTCACGCGGCACTTCCATGTGGAATTGCGCGAAATCATGGCTGCCCGAGCGGCGGGTGCGGAAATCATGGATGCCCTTCAGCCCCGGCTGGCGCGCGGCGACCTCGATGAACGCCTTGCGCTGATCCTCGGGCCATTCCTTGTCCATCAGCTGGTCGATCGCGTTCGACGACGCCTGGAACGCGCCCCACAGCAGCCACAGCGCGATGGCGATGCCGAACAGCGGATCGGCACCGGCCAGGCCCGCCATCTGATCGAGCACCAGCGCGACGATGACGGCGCCGTTGAGCAGCAGGTCGGACTGGTAATGGACGTTGTCGGCCATGATCGCGACCGATCCGGTCTGGCGGATCACGCGGCGCTGATAGGCGAGCAGCAGCAGTGTCGCCCCCATCGCCATCACCGACACGCCGATACCGATATCGACGCTGGCGGTGGGCGCGGGATCACCCAGCGCGACGATCGCGCGCCAGCCGATCGCGATCGCCGATGCGGTGATCAGCGCGACCTGGAACAATGCGGCCAGCGCCTCCGCCTTGCCGTGGCCGAAACGGTGATCGTGATCGGCGGGTTCGGCGGCGACCTTCACGCCGTAGAGGGTGACGAGGCTGGCGAGCAGATCAAGCCCGGTGTCCGCGAGGCTGCCGAGCATCGCCACCGATCCGGTGGCCCAGGCGGCGTATCCCTTGAGCACAAGCAGGAACAGCGCGACGCCGACGCTGAACAACGCCGCGCGCATCGCCAGCGGGATGATCCGCCGGCGTTCGCTTTCCGTCATCATGGCCGGTGGCTCATGGGTAGAGCAGGCCTTCGGTCCAGCCCTCTCCGGTCTTCACGAACAGGCGACGGTGATGCAGGCGGCCGGGACGATCCTCCCAGAACTCGATCCGGTCCGGCACGACGCGCCAGCCGCCCCAGTGCGGGGGGCGCGGCACCGGGGCGGCGGCATGGCGCAGATCGACCTCCGCATAGCGCGCCTCGAACGTCTCGCGCGCGTCAAGCGGGCGCGACTGGTCCGACGCCCAGGCGCCAAGCTGCGAGGCGCGACTGCGACTGGCGAAATAGGCGTCGGCCTCGCCGTCCGAGACGCGGGTGACCGCGCCCTCGATCCGCACCTGCCGGCGCAGCGATTTCCAGTGGAACAGCAACGCGGCGCTGGGATTGGCGGCCAGTTCGTCGGCCTTGCGGCTCTCGCCGTTGGAGTAGAACACGAACCCGCGCGCGTCGTGGCCCTTGAGCAGCACCATCCGCACCGACGGACGGCCCACCGCATCCGCCGTGGCCAGCGCCATCGCGTTGGGATCATTGGGCTCGCCGGCTCCGGCCTCGCGCAGCCACGTGTCGAACAGGTCAATGGGATCGTCGGCCATGGACGCGCCTTTACGCCGATCGCGGCGAAATCGCGAGTGTTGCAATCGCGGCGGCGAGTGCGGAGAACGGGCGCGCATCTGCTCAGGAGCACGCCCATGCGCCGCCGTACCTTCCTCGCCACCGTTCCCGCGACCGCAGCGGCCGCGCCGATGCTGGCGCAGACCCGGCCGGACACCCCGCCGCCCGCGACCTGGGCGAAGGGCGAGGCGCGATTCGTGCGCCGGGACATCGGACCCGGCGACCGGCCGGTCGGCGCGAGCTTCGCCAGCCGCACGGCGGTGTACGGCCTGTCGGGCGCGGTCGGATCGGCGCATCCGCTGGCGACGCAGGCGGGGATCGACATATTGAAGAAGGGCGGATCGGCGATCGACGCGGCGATCGCGGTCAACGCCTGCCTGGGCCTGCTGGAGCCGACCGCGTGCGGGATCGGCGGCGACGTCTATGCGATGCTGTGGGACCCGAAGGCGAAGGCGGTGATGGGCCTCGCCGGCTCTGGCCGCAGCCCGCGCGCGCTGAGCCTGGAGACGGTGCGGTCGCGGGCGAGGAACGGCGTGCTGCCGCCGTACGGCGCGGTCACGGTCTCCGTCCCCGGCGCGGTCGACGGCTGGTGGATGGCGCACCAGCGCTACGGCAAGCTGAAATGGGCCGAGCTGTTCGAACCCGCGATCCACCATGCCGAGGCGGGCGCGCCGGTGCCCGACATCATCGCCTGGTACATCGGCCGCGCGATGGCCAATTTCCGTCGCCCCGGACAGGGGATCGAGGAGATCGACAATGCAGTGAAGACCTGGGCGCCGAACGGCACCACCCCGGCGGCGGGCGCGGTGTTCCGCAACCCCGACCTCGCCCGCACCTATCGCGCGATCGCGGCACGTGGGCGTGACGCTTTCTACACGGGCGAGCTGGCCGAGGCGATGGACCGCTATTTCAAGCGGATCGGCGGCTGGCTGTCGAAGGCCGATCTCACCGCGCACAAGGGCGAGTGGATCACGCCGCACGCGATCGATTATCGCGGCACCACCGTCCACGGTCTTGCCGCCAACACGCAGGGGCTGGCGACGCTCCAGATGCTGGCGATGCTGAACGAACTCGACATGAAATCGGCCGGTTTCCAGACGGCGCTGTCGATCCACCTCCAGGCCGAGGCCAAGCGTTTGGCCTATGAGGATCGCGCGCGATATTATGCCGATCCCGATTTCACGAAGCTGCCGGCCGACTGGCTGGTATCGAAAGAGTACGCCCGCGAACGCGCGAAGCTGATCCGCCCCGACCGCATTTCACCGGTCCGCCCCGGCGACGCGCCGTCGCGCGGCGACACCACCTATTTCACCACGTCGGACAGCGACGGCATGATGGTGTCGATGATCCAGTCGAACTTCCGCGGCATGGGATCGGGGCTGGTCGCCGACGGCCTAGGGTTTATGTTCCAGGATCGCGGGCAATTGTTCGTGCTGGAGGACGGCCACCCCAACGTCTATGCGCCGGGCAAGCGGCCGTTCCAGACGATCATCCCCGGCTTTGCGACGCGTGGGGACCAGGCGTGGCTCAGCTTCGGCGTGATGGGCGGCGACATGCAGCCGCAGGGGCAGACGCAGATCATCCTCAACAGCGTGGATTACGGGCTGGAAATCCAGTCGGCGGGCGATTCGCCGCGCTGGCACCATGAGGGATCGAGCCAGCGGATGGGCGAGGATGCGGCCGGGCTCGGCCCCAACGGCCTGTTGCGGCTGGAGACCGGCGTGCCCGAGGCGACGAAGAAGCGGCTGGCGGAAATCGGCTGGACGCTGGGCGCACCCGACGGCGGCTTCGGCCGGTATCAGGCGATCGAGCACCGCATGGACGGGCGAACCCGCGTCTACGCCGCGGCGAGCGAAATGCGCGCCGACGGCTGCGCGCTGGCTTACTAGGCCGGATCGACATTCAGGATTTTCAAACGGCCTGAAGGCTGACTCATGGGCAGACAAGGCCGATAACCATTTGTTTATGAACAGATATTTGTGGAGGCTGACGGCCGGTCGGGACAACCGGTATCTGATGATCGACAGCACCGTGGTTCGCGCCCACCAGCAGGGGGCGAGCGGAAAAGGGGGCCAGGGATCAGGCGCCGGGGCGTTCCCGAGGCGGACTGACGACCAAGGTTCACATGCTCGGCCGACACGTTCGGCCGCCCCTTGCGGTTCCGCATCACGCCCGGGCAGGCCAGCGACACTGCTTCAGCGCCCGGGCTGCTCGAAGGCCCGCACGGCAAAGCGCTACTCGCCGACAACGCGTATGATAACAATGACTTACGTAGCCAGATCGCAGCGATGCTTCAGTCACCTCAAACACCTCCGCCGCTTCGCCACGCGCCACGATCGCCGCACCGCCCACTTCATCGGCTTCGTCCACCTCGCCGCCGCCATGAGCTGGTCACGCTGGTTGTCGATCGGTCCTAGGGTCAGGCCCTAGATTGCTTCCCCACAGGCGCGGCCGCTCGCCCAGGCCCATTGGAAGTTGTAGCCGCCCAGCCAGCCGGTCACGTCCACCGCCTCGCCGATCGCATGGAGGCCGGGTACCGATTTCGCCGCCATCGTCTTCTGCGACAGGCCGTCGGTGGCGATGCCGCCGATCGTCACCTCGGCCTTGGCGAAGCCTTCGGTGCCGTTGGGATGGAAACGCCAGTCGGCAAGGCGGCGTTCGGCCCCCTCCAGCGCGCGATCGGGAATGTTGGCGAGTTCGCCCGCCAGTGCGAGCCGCTCGACAAGCGCGTCGGCCAGCCTTTCGGGCAGGCCCAGCGCACGCTTCATGCCGATCCGCGGGGTCGCCCGCTTGGCGTCGCGCAGCCAGCCGGGCCGGCGATCGGGCAGCAGGTCGATCGCGATCGGCTCGCCGTGGCGCCAATAGGATGACACCTGCAGGATCGCCGGACCCGAAAGGCCCCGATGGGTGAACAGCGCCGCCTCGCGGAAACTCGCCTTGCCGGCGCGGGCAATCACCTCGGCCGAAACGCCCGAAATCTCGCGGAACAGCATCTCGTCGCCGCCCAGCGTCAGCGGCACCAGCGCCGGGCGCGGTTCCACCACTTTCAGGCCGAAACGCCGCGCGACATCATAGGCGAAGCCGGATGCCCCCAGCTTCGGGATCGACGGCCCGCCGGTGGCGATCACCAGTGCTGGTGCCGTCGCGGTGCGATCGCCATGGGTGACCGAGAAACGCCCGTCGGCATGCCCGATGTCGCGCACCGCGTGCCCAGTCGCGATCTCAACCCTGCCCCTCGCACACTCGGCGAGGAGCAATTCCACGATCGCCCGCGCCGATCCGTCGCAGAACAGCTGCCCCAGCGTCTTCTCGTGCCAGGCGATGCGATAGCTATCGACCAGGGCGATGAAATCGGCCGGCGTGTAGCGGCCCAGCGCCGATTTGGCGAAATGCGGGTTGGCGGAGATATAGCGGTCGGGCGCGGTGTTGATGTTGGTGAAGTTGCACCGCCCGCCGCCGGAGATCAGAATCTTCGCGCCGACGTGCGGGGCGTGGTCGATCACCAGCACCCGCCGCCCGTGCTGCCCGGCGGTGGCGGCGGCCATCAGCCCGGCGGCGCCGCCACCCAGCACGATCGCGTCGTATCGGCCCTCCATCAACCCGCGTCGATGATCGCCAGCGTGATCCGCGACAGGCAGACGAGCTTGCCGGCGTCGTCGGTGATGCGGATCGTCCACACCTGGGTCGTGCGGCCGATGCTTTCCGCGGTCGCGGTCGCGTGGACATAGCCCGACATCGCCGGGCGGATGTGGTTGGCGTTGATCTCCAGCCCCACCGCGACCTTGCCCTCGGGCACCGCCATCGTCGCGCCGACCGACGCGACCGTTTCCGCAAGCGCGACCGATGCGCCGCCATGCAGCCGCCCGAACGGCTGATGGGTGCGGTGATCGACCGGCATCCGCGCGCTCAGCGCGTTCGCGTCATGACCGGTGAACTCGATCCCGATCAGCCCGGGCATCGACGTCGCACCGAGCGCGGTGAGGTCGGCTATCGTGAAAGCGCGCTTCCAGATCGTCATCAGTATGCGCGCCCGATCAGCACCCGTTCGACCGCCGGTTCGCCGGTGAACACGCAAGGCCCGGCGTCGGCGCCGGTCTGGCCCATCGGCGCGTTGCGGATCGTCAGCTTGAGCGCCTTGAGCCGTTCGACCACCGTGTCGAGAACCGCGCCGGTCGGCTTCGACCAGCGGACGTCGGCCCAGCCGGGCCTGTCGGCATCGGCGAACATCGCTTCGACGCCCGCCCAGTCGTCGACCGGCGCGATACTCGCCTTCAGCCGGGCATCGGCCTCGCCGAACAGCGATGCCTGGATATCCTCCAGCATCGCCGCCGCGTCCTTCGCGAACGCATCGCGCGCGACGATCGCCGAATCGAGCTTGCCGTCCTCGCGGTACAGCCGGTCGCGGCGGATCACCGACACGTTGCCGCCCGCCACGTCGCGCCCGCCGACCTCGATCACGATCGGCGCGCCCTTCTTCACCCAGCCCCAGCGCTTGGTCGCGGCCTTGGCGGGCTTGAGGTCGAGCAGCGCGCGCACCGGCTCGCCCAGCGCGCTCTGCTTAGCCAGATCGGCCTGGAGTGCCTTGCAATAGTCGACGATCGCCGCGTCCTCGCCGCTGTCGCGCAGCATCGGCACGATCACCACCTGCCACGGCGCGATGCGCGGCGGCACGCGCAGCCCGTCGTCGTCGCCGTGGACCATGATGACCCCGCCGATCATCCGCGTGCTGACGCCCCAGCTTGTCGTGTTGGCATAGTCCAGTTCGCCGGCCGCGTTCTGGAAACGGATGTTCTGGGCGTGCGCGAAATTGGTGCCGAGGAAATGGCTGGTGCCCGCCTGCAGCGCCTTGCCGTCCTGCATCATCGCCTCGATGCTGTAGGTCGCCACCGCGCCGGGGAAGCGTTCGTTCTCCGGCTTTTCGCCCGCGACGACGGGCAGCGCCAGGCAGGTTTCCGCGAACTCGCGGTACACCTCCAGCATCTTCAACGTTTCCTCGCGCGCCTCGTCGGCGGTGGCATGCGCGGTATGCCCTTCCTGCCACAGGAATTCGGACGTGCGCAGGAACATGCGCGTGCGCATTTCCCAGCGCACCACATTGGCCCACTGGTTGATGAGCACGGGCAGGTCGCGCCACGACTGGACCCAGCGGGCGAAGGCGGTGCCGATCACCGTCTCGGATGTCGGACGGACAACCAGCGGCTCCTCCAGCTTCGCCGCCGGATCGGGCACGAGCCCGCCCTTGCCGTCCGCCACGAGCCGGTGGTGGGTGACGACTGCCATTTCCTTGGCAAAGCCGTCGACGTGCTCGGCCTCCTTCTCGAAATAGCTCAGGGGGATGAACAGCGGGAAATAGCAATTCTCATGCCCCGTCGCCTTGATGCGATCGTCGAGCAGCCGCTGGATGCGTTCCCAGATGCCATATCCCCACGGCCGGATCACCATGCACCCGCGCACCCCCGATTCCTCGGCCAGATCGGCCTCGGCGATGACGGATTGATACCATTGGGCGAAATCGGCCTCGCGGGTGACGGGCAGGGCGTGTTTTATCATGGGCCGGGGCGATAGCGCGGGACGCGCGGCGCGTCACTATCGGTGGAGCGTCAACGGGGCCTATGTGAACGAGCGTCGATATCGGCAAGCGGCTTCTCCAGTGGGTGGACTGGAGAATCTGAGGGGCCGGTGCCGGCTTTAGCCAGGTCTGATCGGCGTCAAGGATTGCTGTCCCAAAGGGCAAGCCAACCGCGTCAGGGGATACCGAAGGAGTGGATGCCCGACAAGGACTCGAACCTTGATTGACGGAGTCAGAGTCCGCTCTCTTACCATTAGAGGATCGGGCAATCGGCGGGCTCCCTAAGCCGCTGCCCCCGCAGGGTCAAGGCCTTATCGGCCGATCGCCTTGTTCTCCGGCCCGGGCTCCGCTAGCATCGCGGTCAAGCACCGAGCGGCGCATCTCGCGTTCGTGACGGACGAGAACATAAGAGAGTATACGGCCGTGGGGGACAGACCCGCCCAAGCGCCGTTCGGCCCGCGTGAGAGCGCGCCCCGTCCGGCCCACCAGTCGCCAGCGCGCGGGCGCTGGCCGCAGGCGCGGCACTATGCCGCGCTCGATCTGGGCACCAACAATTGCCGCCTGCTGATCGCCCGTCCGCAGGGGACGGGCTTTGCCGTCGTCGATGCGTTCAGCCGGATCGTGCGGCTGGGCGAGGGGCTGTCCGCGACCGGCCGCCTCTCCGACGAGGCGATCGAGCGGACCATCGCTGCCCTGAGGGTATGCGCCGACAAGCTGAGGCGCCGCGACGTCGCCCTCGCACGGTCGGTGGCGACCGAGGCATGCCGCCGCGCCTCGAACGGGACCGACTTCATCCGTCGGGCATATGACGAGACGGGCATCATGCTCGACATCATCTCCGCCGAGGAGGAGGCGCGGCTGGCGGTACTCGGCTGCCACGCGCTGATCGAACCGGGCGAGGGCAAGGCGCTGGTGTTCGACATCGGCGGCGGATCGACCGAATTGGTGCTGGTCGATGCGCATGCCGCGCAGCCGACCGTGCTCGACTGGCACAGTGCGCCCTGGGGCGTCGTCTCGCTGACCGAGAGCGTCGGCCAGGCAGGGCCCGGCACCTATGACGTCATGCGGGCACACGTACGCGAGAGTTTCGCCGCCTTCGCCGGGCGATTGCCGAAGGACGGCGCGCGGCGCCGCCTGCTCGGCACGTCGGGCACGGTGACTACGCTGGCGAGCGTGCATCTGGGGCTGAGCAGCTATGATCGCTCGGCGGTGGACGGGCTCATCATGCCGGCGGCGGCGATGCGCGCGGTCAGCCAGCGGATCGCCGGACTCGACATGGCCGGGCGATCGGCGGTGCCGTGCATCGGTGCCGAGCGCGCCGACCTGGTCGTCGCGGGCTGCGCGATCCTGGAGGAAATCCTGGATATCTGGCCCGCCGAACAGCTCGGCATCGCCGATCGCGGCATCCGGGAGGGCATATTGCGGCGACTGATGGGAACACGGCGATGAGCAGGGACGGCGGCGGCTTGCGGACGCGGGTAAAGACGGCGCGCGGGCGCACCGCGCAATCGACCCGCTGGCTGGAGCGCCAGCTGAACGACCCCTATGTCAAGCGGGCGAAGGCGGAAGGCTATCGCAGCCGCGCGGCGTACAAGCTGATCGAGCTCGACGAACGGTTCGACATCATCCGGGGCGCGAAGCGCGTGGTCGATCTGGGCATCGCGCCGGGCGGCTGGGCGCAGGTGGTGCGGCGCAAGCGGCCGAAGGCGGCGGTGGTCGGCATCGACCTGTTGCCCGTCGACCCGATAGAGGGCGTCACCATCTTTCAGATGGACTTCATGGACGATCGCGCGCCCGACGCGCTGGTCGAGGCGCTGGGCGGCGCCCCGGACCTCGTCATATCCGACATGGCGGCGAACACCGTCGGGCATCCGCAGACCGACGCGCTGCGCACGATGGCGCTGGTCGAGGCGGCGGTCGCCTTCGCGATCGACGTGCTGGAGCCGGGCGGCACCTTCGTCGCCAAGGTGTTCGCGGGCGGCGCGGATTCGGCGCTGGTCGCGGAGATGAAACGCAATTTCGCGACCGTGAAGCACGCCAAGCCACCGGCAAGCCGCAAGGGATCGAGCGAATGGTATGTCGTGGCGCAGGGCTTCAAGGGCCGCGCGGAGAAGGGAGACGAGGGATGAGGCATCTGGCAATCGCGGCGCTGCTGGCGCTGGCTCCGGCCGGCGCGGTGGCGCAGGACGTTCCGGCATCCGTACCAGCCCCTGTCACAACGCCCGCGCCCGCCGCCCCGGTTCCCGCAACGGTCAACGTCGTGATGACGACCAGCGCGGGGAAGATCGTGATCGCGCTGGAGAAGGAGCGCGCGCCAGTCACCACCGCCAATTTCCTGCGCTACGTCGATGCGAAACGGCTCGACAACATCGTCTTCTACCGGTCGATGCGGCTGCCGTGGAACGCCGGGCTGATCCAGGCCGGGCAGCGCGACCCGCGGCTGCGCTATGCGGGCATCGCGCACGAGCCGACGTCGAAGACGGGGCTGACCCATAGCGAGGGCGCGATCTCGATGGCGCGGCTGGCGCCGGGCACCGCGACGGCGGATTTCTCGATCGTCGTCGGCGACATGACCGGGCTGGACGCGAAGGCCGACGACCCCGGCTTCGCGGTGTTCGGCCGCGTGGTCGAGGGGATGGACGTGGTCAAGACGATCTGGACCGCGCCGCGTTCGCCGACGAAGGGCGAGGGCGTGATGAAGGGCGAGATGCTGGAGCCCGAGGTCAAGGTGCTGACGGTGCGGCGGGCGCCCGTGGCGGCGCCGAAACCCTGACCCGACCCGTTCGAGCTAAGCCCGTCGAAGCCCTGCCCTTTCTTCGGGCCGCAGACCTGGCGGCGCGGAAAGAAGGACGGCCCTTCGACAAGCTCAGGGCGAACGGTATCGCGGCGCTACTTCGCCTCGGCGATCAGCTTCACCGCCTCCGCGCCCGCCCAGTCGAAGTCGCCGGTCAGCCGCCACACCTCGCGCCCGGCCGAATCGTACAGGATCGTCGTCGGCAGCGTCGGTGTGACGCCGGGCATCCACGCCATCTTGTCGTCGGTATAGATCGGCAGCGCCTTGTAGCCCTTGTCCTTGACGAACGGCGCGACCTTGGCGGGCTCCATGTCCTGGCTGAGGGCCACGACGTGGAGCTTGCCCGCCTCACGCGCGGCGAGCGTGTCGAGCGTCGGCAGTTCCTTCACGCACGGCGCGCACCACGTCGCCCACAGGTTGACCAGCACCGGCTTACCCCGGAACGCGGCGAGGCTGGTCGTCTTGCCGGCCATGTCGGCGAAGGCGAAGTCGGGCGCCGGTTGCCCCGCGTTGGCGCGATCGGCGCCGCGCGGGACCGCGGCCGGGGCGGCGGACGGTGGCACCTCGTCGGGGCTGAGCATGTTGGCGGCATCGGCATCCGCGACGTTTCCTTGTGCGGGGGCGCCCGATTGCCTATCGCAGCCGCCGGCCAGCAGGGCGGCCGCCACGACCACGGGTAGAAGCAACAGGCGCATGAATTCCTCCAACAGCATGTGGGGCGGCAGGTTCGCCGAAGGGCCCTCGGCGGTGATGCGCGCGATCAATGCCTCGATCCCGTTCGACAAGCAAATGTGGCGGCAGGACATCGCCGGATCGAAAGCGCATGTCGCGATGCTGGCCGCGCAGGGCATCGTCTCTCCGCAAGACGCCGATGCGATCACCGCCGGGCTGGAGACGATCGCCGACGAATATGCGGCGAACGGCGTGCCGGAGGACTTGAGCCTCGAAGACATCCACATGGTGACCGAGGCGCGGCTGGCCGAACTGATCGGCCCGGCCGCAGGGCGGCTGCACACCGCGCGCAGCCGCAACGACCAGGTCGCGACCGATTTCCGCCTGTGGGTGCGCGACGCGATCGACGAGACGCATGTCGCGCTGGGCGCATTGCTCGACGCGCTGATCGCGCGGGCCGACGAGCACGCCGACGCGGTGATGCCGGGCTTCACCCATTTGCAGAGCGCGCAGCCGGTGACGCTGGGTCATCACCTGATGGCCTATCACGACATGGTGGCGCGCGACCGCAGCCGCTTTGCCGACGCCCGCGCACGAGCCAACCGCTGCCCGCTGGGTGCCGCAGCGCTGGCGGGCACCGGCTTTCCGATCGACCGCGAGGCGACCGCCGCCGCGCTGGGCTTCGACGCGCCGACCAGCAACAGCCTGGATTCGGTCAGCGACCGCGACTTCGCGATCGAATATCTGACGTGCGCCAGCCAGTGCGCGCTGCACCTCAGCCGGCTGGCCGAGGAATTCGTGCTGTGGGCGTCGCAGCCGTTCGGTTTCGTGTCGCTGTCCGATCAATGGTCGACCGGCAGCTCGATCATGCCGCAGAAGCGCAACCCCGACGCGGCCGAACTGGTGCGCGGCCACTCGGGGCGCATCGTCGGGCTGATGACCGGGCTGATGGTGACGATGAAGGGCCTGCCGCTCGCCTATTCCAAGGACATGCAGGACGACAAGCCGCCGGTGTTCGAGTGTCATTCGCTGCTCGCGCTGTCGATCGCGGCGATGACGGGCATGGTGGAAAGCGCGACGTTCCGCACCGATCGCATGCGCGGTCTGGCGGAGAGCGGATACGCCACCGCCACCGATCTGGCCGACTGGCTGGTGCGCGAGGCCGGCCTGCCGTTCCGCGAGGCGCACCATGTGACGGGCCGCGCGGTGAAGCGCGCCGAGGAACTGGGCGTGAGCCTCGACGCGGTGCCGCTTGCGGACCTGACCGCGATCGACGCGCGGATCGACGAGCGTGTCTATTCGGTGCTGACGGTCGATGCCTCGGTCGCCAGCCGGCGCAGCTTCGGCGGGACCGCCCCCGACCGTGTCCGCGCCGCGATCGCCACGGCGCGCGATGCGCGCGCGAAGGAGGGGTGATGCGCTACCTGATCCCGATCGCGCTGCTGGCGCTGGCCGCCTGCGGATCGCGGGGCGAGCTGAAACCGGCGCCGGGCGGCAGCCTGCCGGTCAAACCCTATGGCGCGACCGCCACGCCGACGCCGAGCCAGCTGATGGAGCCCGCGCCCCAGGCCCGGCCCGAACGCAAGGACGAACTGCTGAAATCGAGCGAGGAGCGCCCGCGCGACGATTTCGATCTGCCCCCGACCCGATAAGACGAGACCGATGGACGATTTTGCGATTCTGAACGGCGAGATGTTCGCCGAGGACGTTCCGATGGCGCGCATCGCGGCCGAGGTGGGGACGCCCGTCTATGTCTATTCGCGCCGTACGTTCGAACGCCATGCGAAGGCGTTCCGCGACGGCCTGTCGGTCGCCGGCGACGTGCACCTGGCCTATGCGATCAAGGCCAATCCCAACCTCGCCGTACTGCGGCTGATGGCGAACATGGGCTATGGCGCCGACGTCGTCTCGGTCGGCGAGATGCGCCGTGCGCTGGCGGCGGGGATGAAGGCGCAGGACATCGTCTTTTCCGGCGTCGGCAAGACGGTGGCCGAGCTGGACGCCGCGCTCGATGCCGGGATCGGCCAGTTCAACCTGGAGCTGGAGGAGGAAGGCAGCGTGCTCGCCGCGCTCGCCGCGAAGCGCGGGGTGCGCGCGCCGGCGGTGCTGCGCGTCAACCCGGACGTCGATGCCGGCACCCACGCCAAGATCTCGACCGGCAAGGCCGAGAACAAGTTCGGCGTCGCGATCAGCGATGCGGCGGCGATCTTCGACCGGCTCGCCCCGCTCGACGGCCTGAACCTGCGCGGCGTGGCGATCCACATCGGCAGCCAGCTCCAGAGCCTGGACCCGCTGGAAAAGGCATATACGCGCATCGGCGAACTGGTCGCCGAACTTCGCGCGAACGGACACGCCATCACTCATGTCGATCTCGGCGGTGGCCTGGGCGTGCCCTACCGCTCCGACGACGTTTTCCCGACGCCGGCCGAACTCGGTGCGATGGTCGCGCGGGTGACGAAGGACTGGGGCGTCACGCTGATGTTCGAACCCGGCCGTGTCATCGCGGGCAACGCGGGCGTGCTGCTGACCAAGGTGATCTGGGTGAAGCCGGGGGTCGGCGATCCCTGGGTGATCGTCGATGCGGCGATGAACGATCTCGCCCGCCCGGCGCTGTACGACGCCTTCCACGATTTCGTCGCGGTGAAGCCGACCGGCGAACGCATGGTGGCCAACATCGCCGGACCGGTGTGCGAGAGCGGCGACACCTTCGCCAAGAATCGCGAGATCGATTTGGTGAAAGGCGGCGACCTCGCGGTGTTCCGCACCGCCGGCGCCTATGGCGCGACGATGGCGTCGACCTACAACAGCCGCGCCCTGGTGCCCGAGGTGCTGGTCGATGGCGACCGCTACGCCGTCGTCGCCGATCGCATCGCCGCCGAGACGGTGATGGGCGCCGAACGGGTGCCCGACTGGCTGTGATCGCGGTGCCCGCCGATCCTGCCTTGCCCTTTCCCCTGCGCTGGGATGACGGACGGTAGGATATGACGAGCCTCCACAGCCTGCCCGTCTTCCTGCGGCTGCGTGGCCGCGCGGTCATCCTGATCGGTGAAGGCGATGCGGCGGAGGCCAAGCGGCGGCTACTGGAGCGCGCCGGCGCCGTGGTAGCCGGCGAGAATGACCCCGCCGCACTCGCGATCGTCGTCGACGATGAAGCCGCTGTCCTGCGGCTCAAGGCGCGCGGCGTGCTGGTCAACGCGGTCGACCGGCCGGACCTGTGCGACTTCACCCTGCCGGCCATCGTCGAACGCGGCGATGTGATCGTCGCGGTGGGCACCGGCGGGGCGTCGGCCGGTCTGGCCGCGGCGCTCAGGCAGCGGATCGAGGGGTGGCTTCCCGCGCGGCTTGGCGATCTCGTGGCGGGTCTGCGTAACGCGCGGGCCGCGATCCGTGCCCGCTGGCCCGACAGCGGCGACCGGCGCCGCGCGATCGGTGCGGCGCTGGCCGAGGGCGGGCCACTCGATCCGCTGGAACAGAGGTCCGACATCGACAGCTGGCTGGCGTCCGACGCGCCCTCGCCGCCCGCGCTGACCCGCTTCGCCGCGCCGTCCGACCCCGACGACCTCACGCTCGCCCAGGCGCGCGCGCTCGCGCTGGCCGATCATGTCTATCACGGCGGAGACGTCGCGCCCGCGATCCTCGACCGCGCCCGCGCCGACGCCTCACGGATCGCCGGCGCCCCGCCGGCCGCTTTGCCCGCGGGCAACCATGTATGGCTGGAGGGACGATGAGCGGCTTCGCCTATGCGGTGACCGGCGGCCATGCCGAGGAGATCCCGCTCAAGTCCGCGCCCGCGCGCACCGCCGATCTTGTCTGGGTGCATCTGTGCGTGTCGAACGACGAGGCACGCGACTGGCTGTCGGGTGAGGCGCGGCTGCCTGACTATGCCGTCGAGGGGCTGGTCGCCGCCGAGACGCGCCCCCGCTGCACGCCGATGGCCGACGGCGCGCTGGTCAACCTGCGCGGCCTGTCGAACGAGGAACTGGGCACCGATCTGCTCGCATCGGTGCGCCTCTTCGCCAGCGCGGGCCGCGTCTGTTCGGTCACGCGCCGCCCGCTCGATGCGCTCGAAACGGTGAGGGCCGCGATCGCCTCGGGCCGGATCGTCGATCCCGGTGACCTGATCGCCGAATTTGCCGCCGCGATCACCGAGGAGCTCGATCCCGTCGTCGCCGAACTCGGCGACCGGCTCGACGATTGCGAGGAGAAGCTCGACGCCCACCGCGCGTTCGAGCTGCGCCGCGACGTGAACCGGGTGCGGATCGAGGCGATCGGATACCGCCGCTTCCTGTTCCCGCAGCGCGCCGCGCTGGAAAAGCTCGCCGCGTTGCCCGCGCCGTGGCTGCAGGATGACGATCGCATGCACCTGTCGTCCGCCGCCGATCGCGCCGCGCGCATGGCGGAGGAGGTGGAGGCGATCCGCGAGCGCGCGGGGTTGATGCACGAAACGCTCACCGACCTGCGCGGCGAGCTGATCGACCAGCGCAGCCTGGTGATCGCCATCGCCGCGATGGTGTTCCTGCCGCTGACCTTCCTGACCGGGCTCTACGGCATGAACGTAGACGGGCTGCCCTGGGCGCACGAGCCCTGGGCGTTCGACGCGATCGTGGGGCTGTGCGCGGCGATCGCGTTCGGCATCACCGGCTGGTTCGTCTGGCGCCACTGGACGCGGTGAGGATCAGCGCCCGATCGCCTGGCGGCTGAGCGCGGCGCAATCGGCGTCGCCGGCAGTCGGCCCCTGCTTTCCAGCGATCGCGCGGCCGATCCCCTTCAGGATGTTGCCGGCGGATTTCACTTCCGGCGGCACGGTGACGCTGGGGTTGCGCAGCGTCCCGCCCGCCGTGGCGGAGCCCGGCACGCGCAGGATCGAATCGCGCTTGGGCGCGCCGGTCAGCGTCGCGGCGATCGTCTCCGCCGGGAAGGCGACGCCGCCGGTCCCGCGCGTCTGGCTGGCGCTGGTATCGACGATCAGCGGGGCGAAGCGCCCGCGCCCGCTCGCTACCTCCAGCCGCATGACCGCGCAGCGCAGCCGCGCGCGATCCGTATCGTCGGCGGTCAGCGCGCGGCCCGCGTCGAAGCCGAGCAGCGCGGCGATCTTCGCCGGCAGCGCGCCGTCACGCGCGACGATGCCGATCGTTCCGGTAGAGCGCCCTACTGCGGCGCGGATCGTCTCGCCCGTGCCGGTCAGCCGCACCCGCCCGTCGACCCGACCACTCACCTCGCCGCCGCCGGCGAGCGCCGCGATGCTGCTATCGGTCATGTCGAGCGCGAGCGTGACGATAGGCGCGGCCCGCCCGCCGCGTTGATCTACCGTCACCTTGCCGGTGATCGTGCCCTTGGCGAGGCCGACCCGCAACGGCTCGACCGTCAGCAACTGGCGATCGAGCGTCAGCACGCCGGATGCGCTGGTCAGCGACGACGGGCGCCGTGCGCTGACGATACGATCGACGCGGAAGGCGATGCGCCCGTCGGTCGAGGTGATCTTGCCGATATCGACGCGGGTGTTGGGCACCAGCTTCAACCCCTCGCGTCGCTCGAGCGCGATCGCCGCCGCCCGGCCCGCATCGTCGGCGAGGTCGTCGAAATCGAGCCGGCGCGAACGCACCTCGCCGTCCAGCCTGGTTCGCCCGCTCGACTTGTCTGCGGTGACGTGGCCGGCGATATCGGACTGACCGACATTACCCTTCAGCGCCGTCACCTTCCACACCGGCCCGTCGCGGCGGACGTCGGCGGACAGGCGGACCGGCCGGGTGCCGAACAGCCCCGCCTCGATCACCGCGTCGATCAGCTTGAGGTCGCTGGCGCGCGCCGTCATCGCCAGCGTCATGCGATCGGTATCGAGCGGCGCATCCATCGTGCCCTTTACGGATATCGCCAGCGCGGGGCCGTCGATCATCGCATCGAACGGCCAGGGCGCGGTGCTGTCGGTGATCGCGGGGCCGGCGGCGGCGATCCGCACCGCGGCGCCACGCACGACGCCGGTGCCGCGCGCCTCCACGCCCTTGTCGTCGGCGGTCACCGCCACGGTGAAGCGCCGGTCCTGCTTCAGGTCGCGATAGGAGATGGCCGCATCGCGCACCGTCAGCCCGTCGAGGCGGAGCGGTCCGCGCGACCCGCCGTCGCGCCCGGTGCGCCAGTTCTCGCGCCCGTCGGCGGCGCGGACGAGGTCCAGCCGCACGCCCTGCGCGGTGATCGCCTGCGGATCGACCCGGCCGGTCAGCAACTGCAGCGCGCGGATGCGGACGCTCAGGTCGGCGATCCGGGCGAGGTCGCCCCGCCCGGCCCATCCGGCCTGTGGAATGCGGATGTCGCGCGCGTGGATGGTCGGGGTGAACGACAATGCCGGCGTACGTTCCAGCGCACCGATCGTCACCGGGCGGCCGAACCTCTCGCTAAGCTCGCGTTCGGCGCTTTCGCGGAACATCCCGACCGGAAAGGCGGCGACGGCGACCAGCACGAGCACCAGAAGCAGCCCCAGCGCGCCGAGCGTCCATTTCACCCAGGGTCGTGCGGCGAACGCCATCGCGCCCGGACGTGCGGGCGCGCGCTTGGTTCCCTCGCCGCGATCAGAAATCAACCGCGATCCCTTTCCGCTCCCAGTCTCCATAGCGCACCGGATCGCGGCCCAGCGGGTCGCGTTCGGGGCGTTCCACCGGCGCGGGTTCGGGAATCGGCGGGTTGGGAGGCAGATCGGGCGGGATCAGGTTGGCGGGTCGCTTGCCCATGACGCTTGTCCTTCGAACGTGCCTCCGCCACATCGGCGCGATGACCCGCCCGTACAACCCCTCGCGCGACGATCCCCCCGGCGTGCCCGCCCGCCGCGCCGCGCTGCGCCTGCTCGACGCGGTGCTCAGGCGCGGACAGGCGCTGGAATCGGCGCTGCACAATGCGACACACGGGCTCGACAACCCCAGCGATCGCGCGCTGGCGCATGCCATCGCGGCCGAGGTGCTGCGCCGCCTGCCCGATCTCGACGCGCTGATCGATTCGGCGACGAAGCTGCCGCTGCCCGATGACGCCAAGGCGCGCACCGCGTTGCGCATCGCGATCGGCCAGGCGCTGGGGCTGGGCACGCCGCCGCATGCGGCGATCTCGACCGTACTGCCGCTGGTCGACGGCGGCCCGCGCAAGCTGGTCCACGGCGTGTTCGGCACGCTGATGCGGCACGGCGCCGCGCTGCCCGAGGTGCCGACGCTGCCCGCCGCGATCGCCGAGCGGTGGCGCGCCAGATGGGGTGACGCCATGGTGTCCGCCGCCGCGCAGGCAATCGCCGCACCGCCGCCGCTCGACCTCAGCCTCAGGGCCGACGGTGTCGCGCATCCGGATGGCATGTCGTTGATGCCGCGCCACGTCCGCCTGCCCGCCGGCACCGGCGTGCGCGATGCGGAAGGCTATGGCGAGGGCGGCTGGTGGGTACAGGACCTCGCCGCCTCGCTGCCCGCGCGGCTGATCGGGGGCGGGCGCGGGCGGGTGCTCGATCTGTGCGCCGCGCCCGGCGGCAAGACGATGCAGCTCGCCGCCGCCGGCTGGGACGTGACCGCGCTGGACATCGCGCAAAGTCGTCTGGCGCGACTTTCGGAAAATCTGGAGCGAACCGGCCTGTCGGCTCACATCGTCGTCGCCGATGCGCTCAAATGGGCGCCTGACGCCCCGTTCGACGCCGTCCTGATCGACGCGCCGTGCAGCGCCACCGGCATCTTCCGCCGGCATCCCGACGTGCTCTACCGCGCGACGCCGCGCATCGTCGCCGAAATGGCGGAGGTGCAGGCCGCCATCCTGGCGCGGGCGGCCGATTGGGTGCGGCCCGGCGGGCTGCTGGTCTATGCCACCTGCTCGCTGGAACCTGCCGAGGGCGAGGAACAGCTTGCCGCCTTCATCGCCGCGCGAAAGGATTATGCGATCGATCCGGTGCTGGCCGACGAACTGCCAGACGGCGTTCCGACCTGTCAGCACGGCTGGATTCGCACCCTGCCGTCGATGCTGGCGGACACGGGGGCGCTGGACGGCTTCTTCGTCGCGCGGATGATGCGCACGGGCTGACTTGCCCCTCCGCGTCAGCGTGCGTAAGGCCCGGCCATGCAGCCCGTCCGTATCGCGCCGTCGATCCTTTCCGCCGATTTCGCTCGACTGGGCGAGGAAATCCGGGCGATCGACGCCGCGGGCGCCGACTGGATCCATGTCGATGTGATGGACGGCCATTTCGTGCCCAACATCACGATCGGGCCGGCGGTGGTGAAGGCACTGCGCCCGCACACGACCAAGCCGTTCGACGTCCACCTGATGATCGCGCCGATCGACCCGTTCCTCGATGCCTTTGCAGAGGCCGGGGCGGACATCATCACCGTCCACCCGGAGGCCGGGCCGCACATCCACCGCACCGTCCAGCGGATCAAGGCGCTGGGCAAGCGCGCCGGCGTGGTGCTGAACCCCGCCACCCCGGCCAAGATGCTCGATTACCTGATCGACATGGTCGATCTGGTGCTGGTGATGAGCGTCAATCCCGGCTTCGGCGGGCAGAGCTTCATCGACAGCCAGCTCCGCAAGGTCGCCGCGATCCGCAAGATGATCGACGCCACCGGCCGGGCGATCGACCTGGAGGTCGATGGCGGCGTCGATGTGCGCACCGCGCGGCTGTGCGTCGATGCCGGCGCCGACGTGCTGGTCGCCGGCACCGCGACGTTCAAGGGCGGTCCGGCCGCCTATGCCGACAACATCCGCGCCCTGAAGGGATTATGACCGACGAGCCGCCGTTCGATGGCGATACCGCGACCGATGGCGCCGACGGGATCGACGAGGGCAAGCGGCTCGTCCGGGTCGGCGGCGACAAGGGGCTGTCGCTGGCGGAGAAGATTTCGGAACGGTTCCAGCGACTGGCGTGGCGCACCCCGCTCCACGGCCTGAAGCTGCGCGGGCGCCATCCGCTGAAGCTCATCACCGTCGCCGACGATCCCTTCGCGGGCGACGCCGCGCGCGGCCGCGCGCTGCTCGACGGCACGTTGACGCTGCGCGGCGAGCGGCATCCGGCGGCGACGCTCGACATGGCGAAACCGGCGGTCTCGCACGCCTTTGCCGAACATCTCCACGGCTTCGCCTGGCTGCGCGACCTGTCGACTGTCGCGCCGCGCGCGCAGGGAGCCCCGATCGCCGAGGATATCACCCGCCGCTGGCTCGCCGCGCACGGCGACCGCGTGTCCGATCCGGCGTGGCGGCCCGATCTGTGGGGGCGGCGCATCCTCGCCTGGGTGGCGCATGCCCCGCTGATCCTGTCATCGACCGACCTCGTCTATCGCTCGAAGCTGCTCCATACGCTCGCGCGCGGCGCGCGGCATCTGGAGCGGACCGCCGACAAGGCGCCGCCGGGGCCGGCGCGGATCGCGGCGTGGTCGGGCGTCGTCGCGGCGGGGCTGATGATTCCCGGCGGCGATATCCGCAGGGCATTCGGCGAGGCCGGGCTGCTCCGCGCGCTGGGGCACTCGATCACTTCCGACGGTGGTATCGTCGGACGCTCTCCGGTGGGCCAGCTCGACGCCCTGATGATGCTGGTCGCTTTGCGGGCGACCTATGCCGCGCGCCGGCTGGAGATGCCCGCCGCGATAGAGGCGGCGATCGTCCAACTGGTGCCGCCGCTGCTCGCCGTCTGCCACGGCGATCGCGGTCTGGGCAGCTGGCAGGGCGGCGCGCCGCTGTCTGGCGACACGATCGACGCGGTGGCGGCGGCCAGCGGCGTGCGCACCCGTCCGCTGCGCCAGGCGCGCGGCTGGGGATATCAGCGCGTCGCCAACCAGGGCACCTTGCTGGTGATGGATGCCGCCCCGCCGCCGGTGGCGCGCGCGGTCGATGGCGGCTGCGCCTCGACATTGGCGTTCGAACTGTCCGACGGGCCGAACCGGATCGTCGTCAATTGCGGTGGTGGACGCATGGCCAATGCCCAGCTGCCGCCGGCACTCGCTCAGGGGCTGCGAACCACCGCCGCGCATTCGACTCTGGTGCTGGGCGATTCCAATTCCACCGCGATCCACGCCGACGGCACGCTGGGCAAGGGCGTGACCGCGGTCGAACTGGCGCGCGGCGAGAGCGACGCCGTCAGCCGGATCGAGGCGAGCCATGACGGCTATGTCCGCCGCCTCGGGCTGACCCACCGGCGCACGATCGCGGTGGGCAGCGACGGCCGCGACGTACGCGGCGAGGATTCGCTGATCCCCGCCGGCAAGGGCCGCCCGCGCAAGGCGCCTCCGGCCTTCGCGATCCGCTTCCACCTCGCCCCCCAGGTCGAGGTGTCCCCCACGGCCGACGGTCAGGCCGCCGTCCTGCGCCTGCCCGGCAACATCCTGTGGCAGTTCCGCTGCAAGGGTGCGGGCGTCAGCGTCGAGGAAAGCCTGTGGATCGACGGCGACGGCCGCCCCCATCCGACCGAGCAATTGGTGATCCAGGGCGAGGCGGCACCCGGCGGAACGAGTGTAAGCTGGTGGTTCCACCGCGCACGATAGAAGGTTTGAGGAAACACCCATGACGGATCAGGTGACGATCGGCCGCGCTCTGCTGTCGGTTTCGGACAAGACGGGCATCGTCGAGCTGGCGCGGGCGCTGGCGGCGAAGGGTGTCGAGCTGGTATCGACCGGCGGCACCGCGAAGGCGCTGCGCGACGCGGGGCTGGAGGTGCGCGACATCTCCGACCTGACCGGTTTCCCGGAGATGATGGACGGGCGGGTCAAGACGCTGCATCCGGTCGTCCACGGTGGCCTGCTCGCGCGGCGCGACAGCCCCGAGCACATGGCGGCGGCGGACGCGCATGCGATCGGCATGATCGACCTCGTCGTCGTCAACCTCTATCCCTTCGCCGCGACGGTCGCCAAGGGCGCGAACCGCGACGAGATCATCGAAAACATAGACATCGGCGGCCCCAGCATGGTCCGCTCGGCGGCGAAGAACCATGCGAGCGTCGCGATCGTCACCGATCCGGCCGATTATCCGCTGGTCGCAGAAGGCGTGACCGATCTCGCCACCCGGCGCCTGCTCGCGGCAAAAGCCTATGCCGCGACCGCCGAATATGACGCGATGATCGCGTCATGGTTCGCCTTCGCCGATCAGGGTCAGATGTTCCCGCCGTCGCTCAGCGTGCCGCTCAGGCTCGGTCAGGCGCTGCGCTATGGCGAGAATCCTCACCAGTCGGCCGCGCTCTACCTGCCGGCCTTCGCGCCGTCGGGCTCGCTCGCCGATCACGAGCAGGTGCAGGGCAAGGAGCTCAGCTACAACAATCTCGCCGATGCCGATGCCGCGCTGGAACTGGTGTCCGAATTCCGCGACGGGCCACCGACCGTCGTCATCGTCAAGCACGCCAACCCGTGCGGCGTCGCAACCGGCGAGACGCTGGTCGAGGCGTATGAAAAGGCGCTGGCGTGCGACAGCGTGTCGGCGTTCGGCGGCATCATCGCGGTTAACCGCCCCCTCGACGGCGCGACGGCGGAGGCGATCAGCGGCATCTTCACCGAAGTCGTCGCCGCGCCTGCCGCAGACGATGCGGCGAAGGCGGTGTTCGCGCGGAAGAAGAACCTGCGCCTGATCCTGACCGGCGACCTGCCCGACCCGGCGCGCGGCGGCATGATGCTGAAGTCGGTAGCCGGCGGCATGCTGCTCCAGAGCCGCGACAATGGCCGGCTGGGCGAGTTGAAGGTGGTGACGCAGCGCGCGCCCACCGCGCAGGAACTCGCCGACTGCCGCTTCGCCTGGACGGTGGCCAAGCACGTCAAGTCCAATGCCATCGTCTATGCAAAGGACGGCGCGACCGCGGGGATCGGCGCCGGGCAGATGAATCGCCTCGAATCGGCGCGCATCGCGGCATGGAAGGCGAAGGACGCGGCGGAGAAGGCGGGCTGGGCGGAGCCCCGCACGACCGGATCGGCGGTCGCCTCCGACGCCTTCTTCCCCTTCGCCGACGGGCTGCTGGCGGCGGTGGAGGCGGGGGCGACGGCGGTGATCCAGCCGGGCGGCTCGATCCGCGACGACGAGGTGATCGCCGCGGCGGACGCGGCCGGGCTGGCGATGGTCTTCACCGGCATGCGGCATTTTCGCCACTGACCATGCGGTCAGGCGGAGGCGGTCGCCTCCGCCTTCGGCATCTTGCGGAACAATGCGCGGTCTTCGTTGTGAAAGGCCCATTTCCACAGCACGAAGCCATAGACCGCGACGATCACCGGCACGCCGATCACCAGTTCGACCCATTCATATTCATGCGGCAGGCGGGTGAAGCCCCAGCCGACGACGATCGCGGCGAGCGCGGCCCACACGAGCGGCCAGCGCAACGGATTGACGCTCGCGCCGAGCAGGCGCGACAGGAACCACGCCTTGACCAGCGATCCGCACGCGAGCGCGACCATCAACGCCACCGCGACGCCTGCCGCCTGATAGGCGATCGGCCAGTTCACCGCGCGCATCGCCAGGATCAGCGCGAAGCTGAGCGCGACCTGGAACACCAGCACGCCAATCGAGATCATCAGATTACGGTGCCGCGCGACATAGACGAGCCCGGTCTCGCTGACCGCGCCGGGCGATGCCAGCACTTCGGCGATCAGCAGGAAGGCGAGCGCGGCGGTACCGGCGACGAACTGCGGCCCGACAACGCCCATCACCGCCTCGCCCGGAATCGATCCGGCCAGCGCCAGCGCGCCCTGCGCGGCGATGATCCAGAAGCCGACCTGCCGGATCTGGCGCGCGACGGCGGCGCGATCATTGTCCTTCAGGCTCTGCGTGATGACGGGCGCGAGTACGGGATCGAAGCTGGTCTTCAGCTTCTGCGGCAGCGAGGCGACCTGTTGCGCCATGTAATAGATGCCGACGACGGCGGGCGCGAACATCAGCCCCAGGATGAAGCGATCGACGTTGCGCGTGGCCCATTCGATCGTGTCGGCGCCGGCCAGCGGCGCGTTGCGGCGGGCGAGCGCGAACAGCGGGCGCAGCTCCGGTTTCCAGCCGCGCGGCAGGCCGTAGCTTTTGATGAACGGGATCAGCGATGCGGCGAGCGCGGCCACCATCGACGCGACATAGGCGAGGATCAGCCCGTCGCGTGCGGAGACGTAATAGAGTGCCCAGGCCGCGATCGAGATCGTCCATGGCTCGACCACCGCGCGCGCGGTGACGGTCGCCTTGACGTTGAGGCGATAGGCGAGCGCGGCGAGGCTGATGTCGGACCAGGCGACCGCTATCACCGCCAGCACCAGGAAGCGTTCCGCCCCGTACAGCTCGCTGTTGGGGTACATCGCCTGCGGAAAGGCGAACAGGATCGCGCTCGCCGCGATCGAGGCGACGAAGGCGACCGCCATCGCGTCCCACACGACATGCGCATGCGGTCGGTCGGTGGTGGTCAGCGCCTGCGCCAGCCCGCGCTTCAGCCCCAGCGTGCAAACCAGCGCGGCGAATTCGAGCACGACGACCGCGAGCGCGAAACGCCCGACGATATCCGGGCCGTAGAGTCGCCCGGCGATGAACAGGAACGGCAGGCGCGCCAGTAGCCGCAGCACGAAGCCGAGGATGTTGGTGCGCCCGCCCTTGGCCAGAGCGGCGATGTCCTGCTGGGGCTGAGTCACCGGCGGCTCGATCGCCCACCGTTCGCCCTGAGCCTGTCGAAGGGCCATACTCCGATACGCCCGCTGATGACTCGCGGCACGAAGCACGGCCCTTCGACAGGCTCAGGGCGAACGGAAGTTTGACCGGCGATTGCGATCAATGCGCCGCGCCCCAGCTCGCGCCGGTTCCGATCTCGACACCCAGTGGCACGGTCAGCCTCACCGCCGGCTCCGCCGCCTTGGCCATGACGTCGCGGATCACCGCGCTCGCCGCCTCGACGTCGCCTTCGGGCAGCTCGAACACCAGTTCGTCATGGACCTGGAGCAGCATCCGCACGTTGCCCAGCCCCGCCGCGGCCAGCGCGGGCCCCATCCGCGTCATCGCGCGCTTGATGATGTCGGCCGACGTCCCCTGGATCGGTGCGTTGATCGCGGCACGCTCCGCGCCCTGCCGTTCGTGCTGGATCTTCGAATTTATCCGCGAGAAATGCGTCTTCCGGCCGAACAAGGTCGTCGTGTAGCCGCGCTCCTTCACCTCGCCCAGAGTGTCGGCGATGTAGCGGCTGATGCCCGGAAACCGCTCGAAATAGCGGTCGATCATGCCCTGCGCGTCGTCTGCGCTGACGTCGAGCCGGCCGGCCAGGCCCCAGCGGCTGATGCCGTAGAGGATCGCGAAGTTGATCGTCTTGGCGCGGCCGCGCGTGTCGCGATTGACCTCGCCGAACAGCTCTTGCGCGGTCATGTTGTGGATGTCGGCGCCGCGCTCGAAAGCCTCGCGCAACTGCGGCACGTCGGCGATGTGGGCGGCCAGCCGCAGCTCGATCTGTGAATAGTCCGCAGAAAGAATGACGTTGCCCGGTTCGGCCACGAAGGCGTCGCGGATCTGACGGCCGGTTTCGGTGCGGATCGGGATGTTCTGCAGGTTCGGATCGGTCGAGGACAGCCGCCCCGTCTGTGCGCCCGTCAGCGAATAGCTGGTGTGGACGCGCCCCGTCTGGGGATGGATCTGCGCCTGCAGCGCATCGGTATAGGTCGACTTCAGCTTCGACAGCTGGCGCCAGTCGAGCACCTTCACCACCATATCGCGGCCCGGTGATGTCTTGTCGGCGGCGATCCGCTCCAGCTCGTTCACATCGGTCGAATAGACGCCCGACTTGCCCTTGCGCCCGCCCTTGATCCCCATCTTGTCGAACAACACGTCGCCCAGCTGCTTGGGGCTGCCGATGGTGAACTTGAACCCGGCGATAGCGTGAATCTGCTCCTCCAGCGCGGCGATCTGCGCGGAAAAATCGGCGGACAGGCGCGAAAGGATGCCGGCATCGACCTTCACCCCCGCCATCTCCATGCCGGCGATCACGGCGGGCAGCGGGCGATCGACCATCTCGTACACCCGCGTCCCGCCCTCGAACGCGAGGCGCGGCTTGAACCGGCGCCAGAGGCGGAGCGTCACATCGGCATCCTCGGCGGCGTAGCGGGTCGCGGTCTTCAGATCGATCTCGTGGAAACCGAGCTGTTTCTTGCCGGTGCCGACGACGTCCTTGTAGGCGATGCAGCTGTGCGACAGGTGGGTCGCGGCGAGCTCATCCATGCCATGCCCGTGCAGTCCGGCGTCGAGATCGAAGCTCATCACGATCGTATCGTCATAGGGCGCGACATCGATCCCCAGCCGCCGCAGCACGATCAGGTCGTACTTCAGGTTGTGCCCGATCTTGAGCACCGCCGGGTCTTCGAACAGCGGCTTGAGCTTGGCCAGCGCGACGGCGCGATCGATCTGCACGGGCTTCTCGGCGAACATGTCGGTCCCGCCATGGCCGAGCGGCACGTAGCAGGCGAGATTGGGGTGGAGCGCGAGGCTCACGCCGACCAGTTCGGCGAGCATCGGGTCCTTTGCGGTCGTCTCGGTATCGATCGCTACGAAGCCCTGGTGCCGGGCGATCTGGACCCAGTGATCGAGCCGGTCGGCGCCGACCACCGTCTCGTACCCGTCATGATCGCACGGGGGATCGGGCTCCGGCTCGGGCATGTGCGGCACGTCCGGCGTCGCGCTCGCCGTATCCCCCGCGCTTGCGGCGGTGCCGAGCTTGGTAAGCAACGACTTGAAGCCATGATGCTCCAGGAACGCGCGCAGCGGTGCGTCGGGGATGCCGTCGAGCACCAGCGCGTCGAGCGGATCGGGCAGCGGCACGTCGCACGCCAGCTCGACCAGCCTGCGGCTCAGCCGCGCCATGTCGGCATGCTCGATCAGGTTTTCGCGCAGCTTGCCGGTCTTCATCGTCGGCGCCGCGGCCAGCACGCCCTCGACGTCGCCATGTTCCAGCACCAGCTTGGCGGCGGTCTTGGGCCCCACCCCCGGCACACCGGGAACGTTGTCGACGCTGTCGCCCATCAGCGCCAGCACCTCGCCCAGCTTGTCCGGGCCGACGCCGAACTTCTCGACCACGTCCTCGGGGCCGAAACGCTTGTCCTTCATCGTGTCGAGCATGTCGATGCCGGGTTCGGTCAGCAACTGCATCAGGTCCTTGTCGGAACTGACGATCGTCACCTGCCACCCTTGCGCCAGCGCCGCCTTGGCATAGGATGCGATCAGGTCGTCGGCTTCCCACCCCAGTTCCTCGATGCAGGGCAGCGAAAAGGCGCGCGTCGCGTCGCGGATCATCGGGAACTGCGGCACCAGATCCTCGGGTGCCGGCGGGCGGTGCGCCTTGTACTGGTCGTACAGGTCGTTGCGGAACGTATGCTCGGACTTGTCGAGGATCACCGCCAGGTGCGTCGGCCCGTCCGCCTTGTGCAGCGCGTCGGCCAGCTTCCACAGCATCGTCGTATAGCCGTGCACCGCCCCCACCGGCTCGCCGTGCCGGTTCGTGAGCTTGGGCATCACATGATAGGCGCGGAAGATGAAGCTGGAGCCATCGACGAGGTAGAGGTGGGGCATCGCGGGGGGATAGCAGCGGGCGCGCCGGGCTCAAAGGGCAGTTGTGGGTTGCCGCGATGGCGCCACGTCGTCAGACGAGCTCGCGGTGCGCGCCCGCTGGCCGACGTGGCGAGGCTTCGGATTGCTCCCGCAATCCGAAGCCGCCCGTCACTCGAACCCCGTCGCCTTGTGGGTCGCGACGATATTGGCGACCACCGCCTGCATCAGTTCCTGCCGAGCCTGCACTGTCTTCGCGGTGTCACCGATCATCACCGCGATGGCATAGCTGCGGCCGTCCGGCGCGGTCAGCAGGCCGACATCATTGTATCCGGCCGTGCGGCTCAGCAGGTTCTGGCCGGTCCCGGTCTTGTGCCCGAAGCTCCAGCCCGGCGGCACCGCGCCGCGCAGGCGGAACTTGCCGGTCTTCGAGCTTTCCATGATGCCCAGCAGATAGGCGGTCGATTGCGGCGACAGCACCTGCCCGCGTTTCAGCCGGGCCAGCGCCGCGGTAATCGCCGACGGCGCCGCACCGTCGGGCGGATCGGCGATATAGCTCTGGTACGCGGTACGGCGCACGTTCGGCGGCAGCTTCGCGCGCGCGGCCTCGAACGCGCGGCCCATCGCCATGTCCTGTCGCCACGTCAGGCCCGCGGTACCCGCCTGGAGCAACCGCTCGCCGGGGCCGAATCGGATCTCGCTCAGCCCCTTGCGTGCCAGGAAGCTGCGTACCGCCGCCGGCCCGCCCGCGGTGCGCGCCAGGCTGTCGTTCGCGGTGTTGTCGCTCTGCGTCATCGCGCGCGTCAGCAGTTCGCGCACCGTGGTGGTGTAGACGCCCTCCTTGGTCACCAGCGCGGCGATCGGCTGGTGGAACAGCGTCAGATCCTCGCGGCGGATCGTCACCGGTGTGTCGAGCGTCAGCCGTCCCGAATCGATCTGGTCGAGCACGGTCATCGCGACCCACAGCTTCGACACGCTCTGCTGGGGCAGGCGGCGGTCGGCGTCGGCGCTGTCGACCGTCCAGCCGTCATCGACGCTGCGGACGGAGATGCCGGCCAGCCCGTCGAAGGCGTTGCGCAGAGCGTCGATGCCCGCGGTCAGGGTCGCCGGCGCCTTCGCCCTCGGCAACGCCGCCGGCACGGGCAGAAAGCTCTGGTAGGTCGGTGCGGGCAGGCCGCTGGGCACGGGTGAGCCGTGGACGCCCGCGCCGATCAGCGCGATCGGCGCGAGGCCACCGAGCGTGATCGCCCGTTCGAGTGGTGAAAAGCTGCCCAGAAAACTCACGCGATCAAAACTACCCCTGCCCGTCATCCTGTGTGCCGCCGGTCACGGTGTCGCGGCAACCGTCGATGCTAACATATTGCGACGGAACGACTCATCATAGCGTCGAAATGTGAACTGTCATGGAACGAGGACGGTATCCACCGCCCCGGCCGCGGTTTCGGGGTAGTCGAGCGTATAGTGGAGCCCGCGCGATTCCCGGCGGTGCAGCGCGGATCGCACGATCAGGTCTGCGGCCTGGAGCAGGTTGCGCATTTCGATCAGGTCGGGCGTCACCCGGAAATGGCCGTAATAGTCGGCGACCTCGTCGTTCAGCATCTGGATGCGGTGCTGGGCGCGTTCGAGCCGCTTGGTGGTGCGGACGATGCCGACGTAGTTCCACATGAACCGCCGGATTTCGGTCCAGTTCTGCTTGATGACGACTTCCTCGTCCGAATCGGTGACGCGGCTCTCGTCCCACGCGCGGATCACCGGCGGCGGGCGCAGATCGTCCCAGGCGGCCGCGATCGCCCGCGCCGCGCTCTCGCCGAACACGAAACATTCGAGGAGGGAATTGGACGCCAGCCGGTTGGCGCCATGCAGGCCCGACTGGGTACATTCGCCCGCCGCCCACAGGCCCGGCAGGTCGGTGGCACCCTTGCGATCGACGACGATGCCGCCGCAGGTATAATGCTGCGCGGGCACGACCGGGATCGGCGCCTGCGTCATGTCGATGCCGAGGCCGATCAGCTTTTCATAGATGTTGGGAAAGTGGGCGCGGACGAATTCTGGCTCGCGGTGACTGATGTCGAGGTGGACGTAATCCAGGCCCAGACGCTTGATCTCGTGATCGATCGCCCGCGCCACGATATCGCGCGGGGCCAGTTCGGCGCGGTCGTCGAATCGCGGCATGAAGCGTTCGCCGGTCTCGGGGATCTTCAATATGCCGCCTTCGCCCCGTACCGCCTCGGTGATGAGGAAGTTCTTGACCTCCAGGTTCCACAGGCAGGTCGGGTGGAACTGCATGAATTCCATGTTCGACACGCGGCACCCCGCGCGCCACGCCATCGCGATGCCGTCGCCGGTCGCGCCGCGCGGCGCGGTGGAGAATTGATAGGTACGCCCGGCGCCGCCGGTCGCCAGGATGGTGGCCCGCGCACAATAGGTCTCGACCCGCCCGGTGCGCCGGTTGAAGGCATAAACGCCCCAGACGTTGCCCGCACCCGAATAGCGTTCCTCGTGCCGCCCGGTCGCCAGGTCGATCGCGACCATGTCGGGCACCATCGTGATGTTGGGATGGGCCAGCGCGGCCTTCAGCAGCGCCTCCTGCACCGCCCAGCCTGTCGCGTCGGCGACATGGACGATGCGGCGATGCGAATGGCCGCCTTCGCGCGTCAGGTGCAGCGCATCGCCCTCGGTCGCAAACGGTACGCCCAGCGCCTGCAGCCGCGCGATCGCGGCCGGCGCGCCCTCCACGACGAACTCGACGATCGCGCGGTCGTTCAGGCCCGCGCCGGCGGTCATCGTGTCCTCGACATGGTTCTCGAACGTGTCGCCGGGTTCGAGCACCGCGGCGATCCCGCCCTGCGCCCAGGCGGTCGATCCCTCGTCGAAGCCGCCCTTGGCCAGCACGGTGACGCGGTGCGTGTCCGCCAGGTTGAGCGCGGCAGTCAGCCCGGCCGCGCCGGAGCCGATGATGAGCACGTCGGTGTTGCGGGGATCGGTCATGTCCGCAGGTTTTGCACAGGTCGGCGGCGGCGGGACAGGGGGTATCGCTTGCTTCCGCCGAAGCGCGGGTTTGCGGGGCCGGGCGCGGGGGATAAAGGTCGCCGCCACTTCCTCGTGTCGAAAGCCTCCCGCGTGATCCGATTTCTTGCCCTCGTCCTCGCCTGCGTGATCGCCGCGCCCGCCCAGGCCGCGACCTGCGCGATCGGTATTGCCGGCGCGACCCAGCGGGTGGAGATCGGCGCTACCGGCCGGGCGATGACGGTACATCTGCCCCGGGGTTTCGACCCCGCCAGCCCTGCGCCGCTCGTCTTCCTCCTCCACGGCAGCGGATCGAACGGGGCGGCGATGCTGCGCGACGCGAAGCTGGCCGAGGCGGCCGACGCGCACGGCTTCATCGTCGCGGCGCCCGATGGCGGCATCGCGCACGGGCAGGGCTTCGTCTGGAACATCCCCGGCGTGCCGACGATCGCCGGCACGGTGCCGGGGCCGGACGATGCCGACGACGTCGCCTATCTGTCACGCGCGATCGACTGGTTCGTGAGGCAGGGCTGTGTCGATCGTACCCGCGTCTATGCGACGGGGTTGTCGGGCGGCGGACGGATGACGTCATGGCTGGGCTGCGTTGCCGCCGATCGCTTCGCCGCGATCGCACCGGTCGTCGGCCTGCGTGCGGGAAATCCGGCGAAGGAAGATCCGTCGCGACCCGATCCTGCCACCTGCCGCCCGACGCGGCCGATGCCGATCATCGCCTTCGCCGGCGACAGGGACAAAACCAACCCGATCCAGGGCGGCGGTGCCGGCTATTGGCGATATACGATGCACGCCGCCGAACAGCGCTGGGCGCAGCTCAACGGCTGCGCCACGGCACCGACGACGCGCTGGCTCGCGCCGGGCGTGTACGAGGAACTCTATACCGGCTGTCGCGGCGGCGCCGACGTGTCGGGGCGCATCACGGTCGGCGGCGGGCATAGCTGGGTGGTGGACAATGACGCGCTGTGGGCGTTTCTCTCACGCCATCGCCGCACGCGGTGAGCGCCGCGTCACGGCTGGCCGTAGTCGCCTGGCCGTGCTACTGACACCGATGTGAACAAGCCTGTGCCCCATCTCTACCCGATCGGCGTCGATCCCGCGGACATCGATTTCATGGGGCACGTCAACAACGCCAGCTACCTCAAATGGGTGCAGGATGCGGTGATCGACCACTGGCGCTCGCTCGCGCCCGGCGATGCGGTCGCGCGGCACCTGTGGGTCGCCTTGAAGCATGAGATCACCTATCGCCGCCCGACCTTCCTGGGGGATGAGGTGATCGCCACCGTCCTGCTCGAAAAGGTGCAGGGGGCCCGTGCGTTCTACGAAACGGTGATCCGCCGGGGCGAAGAGGTGCTGGCCGAGGTGCGGTCGAGCTGGTGCTGCGTCGATGCCGAGACGTTGCGCCCCGCGCGGCTGGCGCGCGACGTGATCGACCGCTTCTTCCCCGCCGAGGCAGCGGCGCGCTGACCCGCCGCCTCAGGCCTCCTCGGGCCAGTAGAGGCGCATCGGATTGTCGACCAGCAGCTTGCGTTGCAGTTCCGCGCTCGGCGCGATCTCCGGGATGACATCGACCAGCGCGCCGTCATCGGGCAGCACGGTTTCCATGTTCGGATGCGGCCAGTCGGTGCCCCACAGCACGCGATCGGGATAATCCTCTACCAGCGGCCGCACCGCGCGGACGAAATCGGCATAGGGCGGCCCGGCGGGGTCGAGCCGGTCGGGGCAGGTCACCTTCGTCCAGATATCGTCGCGGCTGTCGAGCAGGCTGCGGAACGCGCGCATGTCGGCCCCGTCCGGCCCCTGCGAGACGTCGGGGCGACCCATATGGTCGATCACGACGGGCACCGGAATCGCGGCCAGGAACGGGCGCATCTCGTCGAGGATGTCGGCCTCGAAATAGACCACCACGTGCCAGCCCAGCCGCTCGATCCGCCGCGCGACGTCGAGGAACCGATCCTTCGGTGCGTCGTCGACCAGCCGTTTGAGGAAATTGAACCGCACGCCGCGGATGCCACCCGCATGCAGCGCGTCGAGTTCGGCATCGGAAATCGCCGGATCGACCACAGCGACGCCGCGACAGGTGCCGTTCGACACCGCGATGCCGTTCAGCGTCGCGCGATTGTCCGTCCCGTGGCAGCTCGCCTGGACGATCACGTTACGCGCGAAGCCCAGCCGCTCGCGCAGCGCGAACAGCGCGTCGGGCCCGGCATCCTGAGGCAGATATTTCGCCTTGGGGCTGAACGGAAAATCCGCCATCGGGCCAAAGACGTGGCAATGCGCGTCCACCGCGCCGGGCGGCGGAGTGTAGCGCGGCTTCGACGGCTCCAGCGTCCAGCTGCGGATGCGCCCGCTTGCGTCCTTCATGCGAACACCTCCCCGTCCATCAATTTGCGCGCGGTGCGCAGCATGCCGGCTTCGACCGGCTGACCGTCCTGGTCGAGCGTTACCACGCATTCGGTGACGCCGGTCGGATGCTCGACGCCCAGCGTCAACTGACGCCCCTCGGGCACCGTCGCGACCTTTGCGGCGGGCGATCCGGGGATCAGGCAGGCGGTCGCCACGCTGACCGCGCCGAGTACCCCGATCGAGGCGTGGACGCGGTGCGGGATCAGCGATCGCACCGCGATCGCGCCGCCGTCGCGCGGGGTGGCGACCAGCATCATCTTTGGCACCGATTTTTCACGCACGTCACCCAGGTTCATTAGCGGCCCGGCCTGCAGCCGGATCGCCTCGACCTTCGCCTTCATCGCAGCATCGGCGTCGAGCGTATCGCGATCCTCATAGCCGGTGATGCCGACGTCGGCGGCGGCGATCACCACGCAGGGCATGCCGTTATCGATCATCGTCACGGCGACGCCGTCGATGGTATCGACGCCCCGGCCGGTCGGCAGTAGCGCACCACAAGACGAACCGGCGGTATCACGGAACGTCAGCGGGATCGGTGCGGCCGTCCCCGGCACGCCGCTGATCGCCGCATCGCCGGTGTAGGTCACGTCGCCGCGCGGCGTCCGCACCGTCGCGACCGCCACCTGCCCGGTATTCTCCATGAAGATCGCGACCCGCGTCTCGCCGTCCCGCGCCGCGACCAGCCCGCGCTCGATCGCGAACGGGCCGACGCCGGCCAGGATGTTCCCGCAATTCTGCGCGTCCGTCACGATCGCCTGATCGACGAACACCTGGAGGAACAGATAGTCGACGTCGACGCCCTCGCGCGTCGACCGGCTCACCACCGCGACCTTGCTGGTCAGCGGATCGGCGCCGCCCATGCCGTCGATCTGGCGCGGATCGGGCGATCCCATCACGCGCAGCAGGAAGGCGTCGCGCGCCGCGGTGTCGGCGGGCAGGTCGTCCTTCAGG
The DNA here is from genome assembly GCF_035910975.1 of Sphingomonas sp. Taxonomy (GTDB): domain Bacteria; phylum Pseudomonadota; class Alphaproteobacteria; order Sphingomonadales; family Sphingomonadaceae; genus Sphingomonas. Next base: position 211,619 of record NZ_JAMHWM010000026.1, on the reverse strand, counting down.
AAATAGCCGCCCTTCGACGATCCGCCCCGCATCCACATGCAGCGGACGGCGTTCACTGTCCCCCTCCCGCCGGCAGAGGGAGGAAGGCGCGCGGCGCCGGAAGGGTGATGGCAGGACATCGACGGTCCGTCCCGCCCTCACACATATTTCAGTCCCATCGCCTCAAGCCGGGGCCGCATGTCATAGATGTCGAGGCCCAGTTCGCCCGCCGCCAGCCGCTGACGCTTGCCCTCCTCCGCCGCCTCGCGCGCCCGCGCTTTCTCCAGCACGACGGCTGCCTCGGCGCGCCTCACCACGCAAACCCCGTCGTCGTCGGCCACGATCACGTCGCCCGCCTCCACGCCCGCGCCCGCGCACACGATCGGCACGTTGACAGATCCCAGCGTGTTCTTGACCGTTCCTTGCGCGAACACCGCCTTCGACCACACCGGAAAGCCCATCTGCGTCAGGTCGCGCACGTCGCGTACCCCTGCGTCGATCACCAGTCCGCGGCATCCCCGCGCTATCGCGCTCGTCGCCAGCAGGTCGCCGAAATAGCCATCGACGCACGGGGATGTCGGCGCGAGCACCAATATGTCGCCGTCCTTCAACTGCTCGATCGCGACGTGCACCATCCAGTTGTCGCCCGGTGCGGCGGAGATCGTCACCGCACTGCCGGCGATCCGCGCACCCGCGTAGATCGGTCGCATGTAATGCGCGAGCAGGCCGGTCCGCCCCTGTGCCTCATGCACCGTCGCCACCCCGGCCGAAGCCAGCCCGTCGATAACGCCCGCATCCGCGCGCTCGATGTTCTGCACCACAACGTTCGTCATTCCTTTTTCCTTCCGGTGAATGTCGGCGTCCGTGTCGCGCAATCTCTAAACACCGGTTGCGCGATGTTCCCAGCGCGAAGTGTTCGCAGGCCATAAGAATTTCGGATATATGACACCGCCATGTTGAACCCTTTCGCCCTCAACCTGCGTCACCTGCGCGCGATAGGCGCGGTCGTCGCATCCGGCAGTTTCAGCCGAGCGGCGGACGAGGTCGGCCTGTCGCAACCCGCGCTGACGCAGGGGCTGGCGAAGGTCGAGCGGCAACTGGGCCTGCCGCTGTTCGAACGCCATTCCGGCGGCGTGACGCCCACCGCGGCCGGTATCGTGATGGCCGATCGCGCGACCCGCGCTCTCGCCTACCTCGCCACCGCCGTACGACGCGGCGGTCGGCCAGGTTCGCGCGGCTTCGCCCGGCCGGACCGGCTGATGACATCGACGCAGATCGAGGCGTTCCTGCACTTCGCCGATGCCCAGGGCTTCGCCGGCGCGGCGCACGCGAGCGGCCTGTCCCAGCCGGCGATCCACCGCGCGGTGCGCGAGCTGGAGCAGATTTGCGCCACGCCGCTCGCCGAACGACGCGGACGCGGCATGATGCTGACGCCAGCGGGACGCGCGCTGGCGCGCGGCATCCGGCTGGCCCGTGGCGAGATCGCCGCCGGGATCGGCGAGGCGCTGGACGACAGGGGCGCCGCGAGCCGGATAGCGGTGGGTGCGATGCCGCTCAGCCGCGCCCTGCTGCTACCCCGCGCGCTGGCCCTGTTCCTGGATGGCGTGCCGTGTGCCGTGGTCGACGTGATCGAAGGGTCCTGGCGCGAGCTGGTCGATCCGCTGCTGGACGGGGTGGTCGACATCATGGTGGGGGCACTGCGTGACGACGTGCCGCCGGGCATCGAGCAGACATCGCTGTTTCGCGACCGGCTGGCGATCTTTGCCAGGGCCGGGCATCCGCTGGCCGGGCGCACCCCGTCGCTCGCCGAACTCGCCGCACGGCAATGGGTGGTCGGTCCGCGTGGCACGCCGCTGCAATCGCATTGGGAGGCGTTGTTCGCCGGCCTGCCGTCGCCCGCCGTCCCGATCGAATGCGGTTCGGTGATGGTGATCCGCGGGTTGCTTGCGCAGAGCGACCTGTTGACCTTGTTGTCCCCCGATCAGGTGGCGCTGGAGGTCGACAGCGGGATGCTGGTGCAGATCGGCCCAGAATTGCCCGACCCGGTCCGCACGATCGGGATCAGCACGCGGGCCGGCTGGCGTCCGACGCGCGCGCAGGCGCGGCTGATCGAGCTGCTCCATCGCGCAGCATCTGAAACCAGACATCAGGAAATCGGATAGCCCCGCCGGCAATGTGATTGGGAACATCGCATGTCGCACGTTTAGGAAAGCCGCATGTCGGTATTCGTCATTCCCCGGCGCTGATGGCGCATACGGCATTCATCGGGTTCGGCGAGGCCGGTATCGCTTTCGCCCGCGCCGGATGCATGGCCTATGACGCGATGAGCCATGCCGCGAAGCAGGCGGACTATGCCGCCGCCGGCGTGACCGGAACGGCCGACGCGGCGGGGGCGCTGGCCGGCGCAGCCGTCATCTTCTCGCTCGTCACCGCAGACCAGGCGCTGCCCGCCGCGCGCGGCTGTGCCGCCGTCCTCGCGCCCGGCGCGCTGTGGCTCGACATGAACAGCGTCGCGCCGGGCACCAAGCGCGCCGCCGCCGAGGCGATCGAGGGCGCGGGCGGGCGGTATGTCGATGTCGCGGTGATGTCGCCGGTGCTGCCCGCGCGGCTCGATACGCCGCTGCTGCTGGCCGGGCCCCACGCCCGGGACGCCGCGACGGCCCTGGCCGACCATGGCTTCGCCAATGTCGCGATCGCCGGTCCGACCGTCGGCGACGCTTCGTCGATCAAGATGATCCGGTCGGTGATGGTCAAGGGGATCGAGGCGCTGAGCGCCGAATGCGCGCTGGCGGCGCACCACGCGGGTGTCGCCGAGGCGGTGCTCGCCTCGCTCGACGCAAGCTGGAAGCCGCAAGGCTGGGCCGAGCGTATCGACTACAACCTCGACCGGATGCTCGCGCATGGCGTTCGCCGCGCCGCCGAGATGGAGGAAGTGGCGAAGACGCTGAGCGACCTGGACGTCGATCCCGCGATGACGCGGGGCACGATCGCGCGCCAGCGCGAACTGGGGGCGCTTGGCATCGCGCCGCCGGACGGACTTTCGGCGAAGCTCGCCGCGATCGACAGCGATAGGATGGACGCCATGAAGAAGGGTAGCGCCGCGTGATTATCGACTGCCACGGCCATTATACCGTGCTGCCCAGGGCGCACGACGCCTGGCGCGAGGCGCAGAAGGCGGCGTTCAAGGCGGGCGAGGCCGCGCCGCCCTATCCCGAGATCGGCGACGACGAGATCCGCGAGACGATCGAGGCCAACCAGCTGCGCCTCATCAGGGAACGCGGCGCCGACCTGACGATCTTTTCTCCCCGTGCGTCCGCGATGGCGCCGCACGTCGGCGACGAAGGGGTAGCGATCGAGTGGGCGCGGCGCTGCAACGACCTGATCGCCCGCGTCGTCGGCCTGTTCCCCGAAACCTTCGTCGGCGTCTGCATGCTGCCGCAGAGCCCGAAGGCCGACATGGCAGCCAGCGTCGCCGAGCTGGAACGCTGCGTCACCGAACTGGGGTTCATCGGCTGCAACCTGAACCCCGATCCCGGCGGCGGGCACTTCACCCACCCGCCGCTGACCGACCGTTACTGGTATCCCTTTTACGAGAAGATGGTCGAGCTGGACGTGCCGGCGATGATCCACGTGTCGGGCAGCTGCAATCCCGCGATGCACGCGACCGGCGGCTATTATATCGCCGCCGACACAATCGCCTTCATGCAGTTGCTGGAAGGCGACCTGTTCGCCGACTTCCCGACGTTGCGCTTCATCATTCCGCACGGCGGCGGCGCGGTGCCCTATCACTGGGGCCGCTATCGCGGGCTTGCCGACATGCTGAAGAAGCCGGCGCTCGACAACCACCTGATGAACAACATCTTCTTCGATACCTGCGTCTATCACCAGCCGGGCATCGACCTGCTGGCTGACGTGATCGACAACAAGAACATCCTGTTCGGATCGGAAATGGTTGGCGCGGTGCGCGGAATCGATCCGACGACGGGCCAGTATTTCGACGACACCAAACGCTATGTCGACGCGCTGGCGATCAGCGATGCGGAGCGTGCCGCGATCTTCGAGGGGAACGCGCGGCGTGTCTTCCCGCGGCTGGATGCCAGATTGAAGGAACGTGGCCTGTGACGATGCCGACCGACATCCACGCCTATCTCGCAGAGTTCGAGGACATTCCCGGCACCCGGGTGTTCACCGCGGCGCGGGCGCGACAGGGCTATCATCTGAACCAGTTCGCGATGAGCCTGATGAAGGCCGGGAACCGCGAACGCTTCAAGGCCGACGAGCGTGGCTATCTTGACGAATGGCCGCTGAACGACGCGCAGAAGGCGGCGCTGCTGGCGCGCGATTACAACGCGCTGCTCGATCTGGGCGGCAACGTCTATTTCCTGTCGAAGCTGTTCTCGACCGACGGCATCTCCTTTGCCGAGGCGGTCAGCACGATGACCGACATGAGCTTCCCTGAATATCGCGAGATGATGAACGCCGGCGGCCGGTCTCCCGACGGCGTCCGTTCGAAGAAGGAACAGCGCTGATGGCCCGGATCACCGCAGGCGTCGCGTCGAGCCATGTGCCGCTGCTGGGCGTCGCGCACGACCAGAACAAGGACGGCGACGAATATTTCGGCCCGATCTTCGCCGGCTATGAGTGGACGCGCGCGTGGGAGAAGGCGGAGAAGCCCGACGTCGTCATCCTGGTCTACAACGACCACGCCTCCGCTTTCGACATGAAGATCATCCCGACCTTCGCGATCGGCTGCGGCGAGCGCTACGCCCCGGCCGACGAAGGCTGGGGGCCGCGCAAGGTGCCCGACGTCCACGGGCACCCCGATCTGGCGTGGCATATCGCGCAGAGCCTGATCCTCGACGAATTCGACATGACGATCATCAACGAGATGGACGTCGATCACGGACTGACCGTGCCGCTCAGCATGATGTTCGGCGATGTCACCGAATGGCCCTGCAAGGTCATTCCGCTGGCGGTGAACGTCGTCACCTACCCGCCGCCGTCGGGCAACCGATGCTGGGCGCTGGGCGAAGCGATCGCGCGGGCGGTGGCGAGTTTCCCGGAGGATCTGAACGTCCAGGTGTGGGGCACCGGCGGGATGAGCCACCAGCTGCAGGGCCCGCGCGCCGGCCTCATCAATGCCGAATGGGACAATGATTTCCTCGACGGGATGATCGGCGAGAACGATCGTCTGCGCCGCGTGCCGCACATCGAATATCTGCGCGAGACGGGCAGCGAGGGCATCGAGATGGTGATGTGGCTGATCATGCGAGGGAGCCTGGGCAGGCGCACCGCGGCGCTGCACCGTCATTATCATGTGCCATGCAGCAACACCGCGATCGGCCACCTCGTCCTGCGACCGGACAACGGCGAGGGGCTGGACATGACGGGCAGCGGATACGCCTGACCTGAGCACTGCCGTCGCTCCTGCGCAGGCAGGGGCATCGAACGGCATGACACACCTCATGATACCCCGGCGTTCGCTGGGGCGACGATTGGAGCTGAAGCCATGAAGATCGCACTCGCCGGCGCCGGCGCCTTCGGGGAAAAGCACCTCGACGGCCTCAAGAACATCGACGGGGTCGAGGTGATCTCGGTGGTTGGTCGCAGGCTGGAACCGACGCAGGCCGTCGCCGACCGATACGGCATCCCGCATGCGTGCACCGACCTGTCGGAGGCGCTCGACCAGCCCGGGCTCGACGCGGTGATCCTGTGCACGCCGACCCAGATGCACGCCGAGCAGGCGATCCAGTGCATGGATGCGGGCAAGCATGTCCAGGTCGAAATCCCGCTGTGCGACAGCCTTGCGGACGGCGAGGCGGTGTTGCGCAAACAGCAGGACACCGGCCTTGTCGCGATGGTCGGCCATACGCGCCGCTTCAACCCGAGCCACCACTATATCCACGACAGGATCGCCGCCGGCGAACTCAACGTCCAGCAGATGGACGTCCAGACCTATTTCTTCCGGCGCAAGAACATGAACGCCAAGGGTGAGGCGCGGTCGTGGACCGATCACCTGCTGTGGCACCATGCCGCGCACACGGTGGACCTGTTTGCCTATCAGGCCGGGCCGATCGTTCAGGCGAATGCGGTGCAGGGGCCGTATCATCCCGAACTGGGCATCGCGATGGACATGTCGATCCAGCTCAAGGCGGAAAGCGGCGCGATCTGCACCTTGTCGCTGTCGTTCAACAACGACGGGCCGCTGGGCACCTTCTTTCGCTATATCGGCGATACCGGCACCTTCATCGCACGGTACGACGATCTGGTGACCGGCAAGGAAGAACCGATCGACCTGTCCGGGGTCGCGGTGTCGAACAACGGCATCGAACTGCAGGACCGCGAATTCGTCGCCGCGATCCGTGAGGGCCGGGAGCCCAACGCCAGCGTGGCGCAGGTGCTGCCCTGCTACCGCGTGCTCGACGCGCTCGAAAAGCAGCTGGACGCCGTGCGGTGAAGACGCAGGTCGCGATCGTCGGGGCAGGGCCCTCGGGCCTGTTGCTCGGGCACCTGCTGAAGCGGGCGGGCATCGACTGCGTCGTCGTCGAGCGCCAGTCGCGCGACTATGTGCTGGGCCGTATCCGCGCGGGCGTGCTGGAAACCGTGACGACCGACCTGATGATCCGACTGGGCATCGATGCGCGGATGCGGGCGGAGGGGCTGATCGAGGAGGGTTTCAATCTCGCCACCGACGACCGGCTGATCCGCATCGACATCACTGCCCTGACCGGCCGTCACGTCATGGTCTATGGCCAGACCGAGCTGACCCGCGACCTGATGGACGCCGCGCCGAACCGCGACCTGCCGATCGTGTTCGAGGCGAACGACGTGGCGCTGCACGATATCGATGGCGATGCGCCTTACCTCACCTATGCGAAGGACGGCGTGGCGCAGCGGATCGACGCGCAGTTCATCGCCGGCTGCGACGGCTTCCACGGCCCCTCGCGCAGGGCGATCCCGGCGGGCGCGGTACGCGAGTTCGAGCGCGAATATCCGTTCGGCTGGCTGGGCATCCTGGCCGACGTGCCGCCGTGCCACCCCGAACTGATCTATGCCAATACCGCGCGTGGCTTCGCGCTCGCCTCGATGCGCTCCACCACCCGCAGCCGCTATTATATCCAGGTGCCGCTGACCGACCGGGTCGAGGACTGGAGCGAGGACCGGCTGTGGGACGAACTGGCGCAACGCTTCGATCCGCTGAGCAAGTACGGCGTGACGCATGGGCCGGCGCTGGAAATGTCGATCGCCCCGCTGCGGTCCTATGTGTTCGAGACGATGCGCCACGGGCGGCTGTTCCTGGCCGGCGACAGCGCGCATATCGTGCCGCCGACCGGGGCCAAGGGCCTCAACCTCGCCGCATCGGACGTCGCCTATCTGGCCGATGCGCTTGCCGCGTTCTTCGCGAGTGGCGATGAGGTCGGACTTGTCGGCTATCAGGCGCGGGCACTGGCGCGCATCTGGAAAGCGGAAAGGTTCAGCTGGTATCTGACCAAGCTGATGCACCGCTTCCCCGAAGACGGCGCGTTCGAACACCGGATGCAGGCCGCCGAGCTCGATTATGTCGCGAGCTCGCGCGCGATGCAGACCGCGATCGCGGAAAATTACGTGGGACTGCCGCTCTGATGTCTTTACCCGAACGCGCGCTCGCGTCGCGGAGCGTATCCGCGATCGGGCTGGGGTGCATGAACCTCAGCCACGCCTATGGCACCCCGCCGGGCGCGGCGGATGGCCTCTCGCTGCTCAACCGCGCGCTCGACCTGGGGATCGGCCACCTAGATACCGCCGCGCTTTACGGCGGCGGCGACAACGAGCAGCTGGTGGCGCAGGTGATGCGTCGGCGCGGCGAATTCCTGCTCGCGAGCAAGTGCGTGCTCGACATGCGCGACGGCAGGCGCGTGCTCGACGGATCGCCCGCGTCGATCGCCAGGACGCTCGACGCGGCGCTGGGGCGGCTCGGCACCGACCATATCGACCTCTATTACATGCACCGCCTCGATCGCGAGGTGCCGATCGAGGAGTCGGTCGGCGCGCTCGTTCGCGCGAAGGACGCCGGCAAGATCGGCGCGATCGGGCTGAGCGAGATGTCCGCCGCGACGATCCGCCGCGCGCACGCCATCCATCCGATCGCCGCGGTGCAGAGCGAATATTCACCGGTGGTGCGCAATCCCGAGATCGCGGTGCTCGACACCTGTCGGGACCTTGGCATCGCGTTCGTCGCTTTCTCGCCGGTGGCGCGCGGGCTGCTGACCGGGGCGGTGCGCGACGATGATTTCGTAGACGGCGACATCCGCCTGCCGATGCCGCGTTTCCGAGGCGAGCGGCTGGCGCATAATCTCCACGCGGTCGATGCCTTCGTCGCGCTGGCGGCGGAGGCCGGCTGCACGCCCGCCCAGCTGTCACTCGCCTGGGTGCTGTCGCGCGGCGAGCATGTCGTGGCGATCCCGGGCACCACCAGCATCGCGCATCTGAGGGAGGATGTCGCGGCGGCTGAACTGGCGCTGCCCGACGCGGTGCTCGAGCGGGTGACGGCGATCTTCGCCCCCGGCGCGATCCGCGGCGCGCGCTACACAGCCGCGATGCAGGCTCAGATCGACACCGAGACCTTTGCCGACGAGGAACTGGCTTGAGTGTTTGATTCCGGCATTCGATAGCCAGAAGAGACCATCGGCAAGCTGCGTGAGGCCAGGGTCGTCCTGGCGCAGGGCAGGCCGATTGCGACAATCCAGCCGGCGAGCCAGCTCGCTACGGAGCACTTGCAGGACGGCGGGCTTCCGGTCGACCTCGACAACGCGTGCGACGGTGATCGCATCAACCCCGGCGCATGAACCGCGAGGATCGTCGGCGCGGCCATCGCTCTGTTGTTTCTGCGCTCCGCGTTCAAGGTGCGTGTCGCGCTGCGCGGCCGCCACCGGGCGCGGTATTGCGATGAGCGTCGCCGCATCCCGCGTGACAGACGATAAGCGTCGAGGTATGTCGTGAACCATGCCGCGTATCCTGCTGGCCCTGATGTGCGCGTTGCTGGCGGTCTCCGTCGGCACGACGTCGACCGCGCACGCGATCGAATCGCAGGTGTGCGTCGAGCAGGTGAATGGCGATCACGCCACGCATGTGAGCGATGCGGGCGGCGCGCCCGATAAATCCAGCAAGGCCGTGCCTGACCATCAGGTGAATTGTCATGGCCACCAGGTCGCGGCGATGGGCAACGGTGATCGTTTTCAACAGCCGTCCGGCCTCGATATCGCGCCGACCGCCAAACGCGCCAAGGCGTTGCTTTCGGCCCTGACGGACCCCGGCCTGAGGCCACCCCAAGCCTGACGACCGCACCGCCGCGACACCGTTCGCGGCTTTGACGGTTCAGTCAGGAGTTATCCCAGATGAAGATTGTCCTCGCGGCCATGCTGGCCGCGGCGTCCTGCGCAGGGATCGCGCAGGCGCAGACGCCACCCCCAACCGCGGCGGGTGACGTCCTTACGCTCGATCAGGCACTGGCCGAGGCCGGATCGCCGGGTGCCGCGATCGCTGAAGCCGGCGTCCGCGCGGCCCAGGCCGGGCGCACGATCGCCGGCTTGCGGCCCAACCCGACGTTGAATGTAGAGGCCGAGAATGTGCTCGGCACCGGGCCATATCGCGGACTCGACGAATCCGAGACGACGGTCGGATTCGCGCTGCCGTTCGAACTCGGCGGCAAGCGCCCGGCTCGGATCGCCGTGTCGAATGCCGAGCTGATACGCGCCGAGACACAGCAGGCGATCGCCGCGCAGGATCTGCGGCTCGCGGTGACGCAGACCTATGTCCGCTCGATCGCCGCCGACCGGCACCTGGCGGTCGCCGAAAGCCAGGTCGGGGTGACGACAGAAAACCTGCGCGTCGCCCATGACCGCGTGATGGTCGGCGCCAATTCCCCGATCGACCAGCAACGCGCGCAGCTGCAACAACTGAACGCCCAGGCCGAATTGGAGCAGGCACGCCGCGCGGCCGATGCGGCGCGGATGGCGCTCGCGCGGTTTATCGGCCGCACGTTGGCCCAACCTCTCGACGGCGCGTGGTTCGACCGGGCGGCATCCCATGGCCCACAGCCCGCCGCCAGCGCGGAGGGTACGCTGTCGCCCGCCGTCGCGCGGGCCGATGTGGCGGCTGCCGAAGCGCGGGTGCGACTGGCGCGCAGCCAGCGCGTCCCCGATCTGACGCTCAGCGCCGGTACGCGGCGGATCGGAGCGACCAACGATCGGGCGATGGTCTTCGGCGTGTCGGTGCCGCTGCCGGTCTTCAACAACGGCCGGGCCGGCGTCGCGCAGGCGATCGCAGAGCGCGACCGGGCCGATGCGCAGCGGCGAATGACGCTGTTCGAGGCGGAACGGGAGATCGCTCAGGCAGTCGCCGACCGGGACCGTGCGGCGGTGGCGGCGCGATCGTCCAGGCCATCGCTCGACGCGGCGATCGAAGCCGCGCGGATCGCGCGGATCGGATATGGCGAGGGAAAGTTCGACCAGATGGTGCTGCTCGATACCGAGCGTACGCTGCTCGATACCCGCCGCGCCGCGATCGACGCGCTGGCCAGCTATCACGAAGCCGAGGCGCGCCTCGCCCGGCTGACCGCCCCGGCACCGATGCCGGCGGCTAGGGGGAATTGACGATGACGACGCTCATGTTTCGGGCAGCAGCCCCACTCGCCCTGGCGATGCTGCTTCCCGCTTGCGGCGGTGACCAGGCCGGCACCGTCAACACGGCCGGCCCGGAAGAAACCGCCGCCAGGGACGCGGACGGGGATGCAGGCCATGGCGACCAAAACGGCCATCAGGACGAAGAAGGCGTAGTGATACTCTCCGCCCAGCAAATCCGCTCATCGGGGATCGAGATCGTTCGGCCGACGATCGGCGGCAGCGGCACGCTGACGCTGCCGGCGACGATCGACGGCGATCCGCAGGGCACGCAGGTCGTGTCGGCGGCGATCGGCGGGCGTGTGGTCGCGCTCAATCGCAACCTGGGCGATCCGGTATCGCGCGGCCAGGTGCTGGCGGTGATCGAGAGCCGCGAGGCCGCGTCGCTGAAGGCCGAGGTGGAAGCATCGCGCGCGCGACTGGCGCTGGCGCAGTCGAACCTGGCGCGCGAGGAGCGGCTGTTCGGCTTGCGCGTCTCGCCCGAACGCGATGTGATCGCGGCGCGCACCGCCGCGACCGAAGCCCGGATCGCGCATCGCCTGGCACAGCAACAGGTCGCGGCAGCGGGCGTCGGTGGCGGCGCGCTGAACCGTGTCGGCATCACCGCGCCGATCGCCGGCCGCGTAACGGCACGTTCCGTCACGCTGGGCCAGACCGTCACAGCGGACGCCGAGCTGTACCGCGTGTCGAACCTGGCGCGCGTTGCAGTCACAGTGTCGCTGTCGCCGGACGACGCCTCGCGCATATCGACCGGAACGGCGGTGGAAATCAGCTCCGGCGGCCGACGCACGACCGCGCGGATCAGCTTCGTGTCGCCGGTCCTCGACGAAACAACGCGACTGGTGACGACGATCGCGCTGATCGACAACCGCGCCGGGCTGTGGCGCGTCGGGGAGGCGGTCGGCGCGGTCATCAGGCTGGGCGGCGAAGGCGCGCGCAGCGTCACCGTGCCGTCCGGTGCGGTGCAGACGATCGAGAATCGTCCGGCCGTATTCGTGCGCACGGGCACGGGCTTCAGGGTCACCCCGGTCACGATCGGGTCGCGCGGCAGCGGGGCGGTGACGATCACCGCCGGGCTGGACGGCGGCGAGGAGATCGCCGCCGCCAACAGCTTCATCCTCAAGGCGGAGCTCGGCAAGGGCGAAGCGGAACATGGGCACTGAGCCATGATCGAACGGATCGTAACATTCGCCGTCGAGCGGCGCTGGCTGGTGCTGCTCCTCACGCTGATCGCCGCGGTGATCGGTGCCGTCTCGCTGAGCCGGCTGCCGATCGATGCCGTCCCCGACATCACCAACAATCAGGTCCAGATCAACGTCCGCGCACCCGCGCTGTCACCCGATCTGATCGAAAAACAGGTCTCCTTCCCGATCGAGACCGCGCTGGCGGGCATTCCGGGGCTGGAAGACACGCGGTCGCTGAGCCGCAACGGCTTTGCCCAGATCACCGCCGTTTTTAGCGACAAGACAGACATCTACTTCGCCCGCGCGCAGATTGCCGAGCGATTGCGCAGCGCCGAGGAAAACCTGCCCGACGGTGCGGTGACGGAACTCGGGCCGATCGCCACCGGGCTGGGCGAAGTCTATATGTGGACGGTGCGCATGGCGCACCGCGCCGAGGACAGCCACCGTCCCGGCGAACCGGGCCTGCAACCCGACGGCAGCTATGTCACGCCCGAAGGCGAACGGCTGACCACCGAAAAGGACAAGGCCACCTACCTGCGCACGGCGCAGGACTGGATCGTCTCGCCGCTGCTCAAATCCGTGCCGGGCGTCGCCGGGATCGACACGATCGGCGGCTATGTGAAGCAGTTCCAGGTGGTGCCGGACGTCCAGCGGCTTGCGGCGATCAAGCTCAGCCTGGCGGATCTCGCCACCGCGCTGGAGGCCGGCAATCGCGGGATCGGCGCAAGCGTGATCAACCGCAACGGCGAAGCGCTGTCGGTGCGATCCGACGCACGCGTCGCAAATGCGCAGCAACTCGCCGAAACCGTGATCGCGACTCGCGGGGGCGTACCCATCCTGCTGAACCAGGTCGCTGCCGTGCGTACCGGCCAGGAAGTCCGCATGGGCTCCGGCTCTGAAAACGGCAGCGAGGTGGTGATCGGCACCGCGATCATGCGGATCGGGGAGAACAGTCGCAACGTGGCTTCGGCCGTCGCCGGGCGGCTGACCGAGATCAACGCTTCGCTGCCGACAGACATCATCATCGAACCGGTGCTCGATCGCACCGCGCTGGTCAATTCGACCATCGCCACCGTGGTCAAGAACCTTGGCGAAGGCGCGCTGCTCGTCATCGTCGTGCTGTTCCTGCTGCTCGGCAATTTCCGCGCGGCGCTGATCGCGGCACTGGTGATCCCGATCACCATGCTGATGACCGGTTTTGGCATGTTGCAGGCCGGCGTGTCGGCGAACCTGATGAGCCTGGGCGCGCTGGATTTCGGCCTGATCGTCGATGGCGCGGTCATCATCGTCGAGAACGCGCTGCGCCGGATCGCCGACAGGCAGCATCATCACGGCCGCACGCTGACGGTAGAGGAACGGCTGGCGGTGGTCGCCGCCGCGGCGCGGGAGATGATCCGCCCGACCGTCTATGGCCAGGCGATCATCATCCTGGTCTATGTCCCGGTGCTCACCCTGTCGGGCGTCGAGGGCAAGACGTTCACCCCGATGGCGGTCACGGTCATCCTCGCGCTGGCCGCCGCGTTCGTGCTGTCGCTCACCTTCGTCCCGGCGATGCTGGCGATCTGGCTGTCGAAGCCGGTCGAGGAAAAGGAAGGCCGGGTCATCGCATGGCTGAAGCGGCACTATGAGCCCGGACTTGACCGGGCGATGCGTCGTCCTACCGCCACGATCGGCGCGGCGATCGGCGCATTCCTGATCGCGATCGGCGCCTATACCGCCCTTGGCCAGGAGTTCCTGCCGCAACTCGATGAGGGCGATGTGCTGATGCATGCGATCCGCGTGCCCGGCACATCGATCGATCAGGCGCAAGCGATGCAACTCCAGGTCGAACGCGCGGTCGCCAGGCTGCCGGAAGTGCGGGTGGTGTTCTCCAAGATCGGCACCGCCGACCTCGCCGGTGATCCGATGCCACCCAATCTGGCGGACACCTTCATCATCCTGAAACCGCGCAGGGAATGGCCGAACCCGCGCCTTGCCAAGGCCGATCTGCTGGAGCGGATGGAAGCGGAGGTCAGCAAGCTGCCGGGCAACAGTTACGAGTTCACCCAGCCGATCCAGATGCGCTTCAACGAACTGACCGCGGGCGTTCGCAGCGACATCGCGGTCAAGGTCTTCGGCGAGGACAGCGACACGATGAATGCCACCGCCGAAAGGATCGCGGCCGCGCTGCGCGCAACGCAAGGTGCGACCGACGTCCGCGTCGAGCAAACCGAGGGGTTGCCGATGCTCGACATCAGGCCGCGCCGCGACGCGATGGCCCGGCTGGGGATCACGGCGGCAACGATGCAGGATATCGTCGCGGCCGCGATCGGCGGGCGCGATGCCGGCCTGATCTTCGAAGGCGACCGGCGCTTCGCCGTGACGATCCGGCTGGGCGATGAAACGCGCGCCGATTTCGATGCGCTCGGCCAGGTTCCGGTGCCGACCGCCGATGGCGCGTTCGTGCCGCTGGGCAGCGTCGCGGACATCGCGGTCAGTTCGGGCCTGAACCAGATCAGTCGCGAAAACGGCAAGCGACGGGTGGTCGTGCAGGCCAACGTCCGCGGTCGGGACATCTCCGGCGTGGTCGCGGACGCACAGGCTACGATCGCCGAAACGGTCCGATTGCCCGCGGGCATGTATCTGGAATGGGGCGGCCAGTTCGAAAATCTCGCGTCGGCGCGGGACCGGCTGGCACTGGTGGTGCCGGCGTGCTTCGCGCTGATCCTGCTGCTGCTCTATGGAGCGCTGGGCAGCGTGCGCGATACCGCGATCGTCTTCACCGGTGTTCCGCTCGCGCTGGTCGGCGGCGTGCTCGCGCTGTTCCTGCGCGGCATGCCGTTCTCGATCTCGGCGGCGGTCGGCTTCATCGCCCTGTCGGGCATCGCGGTGCTGAACGGACTGGTGATGGTGACGTCGATCCAGGACCTGATAAATCGCGGGATGGCCAGGGCAACGGCGGCGCGCGAAGGCGCTCTGGCGCGACTGAGGCCCGTGGTGATGACCGCGCTGGTTGCCTCGTTCGGTTTCGTGCCGATGGCAATCGCGACCGGTGCCGGTGCCGAGGTGCAGAAGCCGATCGCGACGGTAGTTATCGGCGGGCTGATCTCGGCCACGCTGCTCACGCTGTTCGTCCTGCCGACACTGTACGCCCGCTACGGACGACGAGAGGGGAATGCGGAGCTGACAGGATGATCCGCGTCTAGAGGGTTCCGTCGATGGCGCTGCCGCCTCCGCAACCGCATGGCCGCGTACCCGACTGGCATGCGGGCGTGCGCGTGCCGGGACGGGGGCCTCGCGACGGCGGCCTCCCTGTCCTGTGTCCGTGACGCGCGCTCATTTCCGGAGTGGAGGCCGACCCCTTGATGGGATGGACAGGGGAGGCGGAAGCAGTTTTCTGAAGAGCGGATTATCGGCTTCCCGAAGGAGACCGAGGCGGGCGCGGTGGTGATGTCGGAGCTGTGCCGCAAGCACGGGATGTCGAGCGCGACCGACGTCACCCCTGCAGCATGCGCCGCCGAACTCGAACCGTAACGGGCAGGGTTGACCCCGCGCGCCGTTGCCTGGATCACGCCGTCGAGCGACCGGCGCGTCAGCCGTCCCCGCGCCGGGCGGCCTCGATCGCGGCGACGTCGATCCTGCGCATCGTCATCATCGCGGCGAAGGCGCGCTTCGCTTCCTCACCGCCGGCGTTCAGCGCGTCTAGCATCGTGCGCGGGGTGATCTGCCACGAATAGCCCCAGCGATCCTTGCACCAGCCGCATTCGCTTTCCGAACCGCCGCCGTCCACGATCGCGTTCCAGTAGCGATCGGTCTCCGCCTGATCCTCGGTCACCACCATGAAGCTGACCGATTCGTTGGGCTTGAACATCGGACCCCCGTTGAGCCCCGAAAAGGCGCGGCCGAGCACGGTGAAATCGACCGTGATCTCTACCCCCGCCGCGCCGCCGCCAGGGAAGTCGGTGGGTGCGGCCGCCGCGCTGCCGACATGGCTGTCGGGGAAGGTGGCGGCATAGAATTCGGCGGCCTTGCGCGCTTCGCCGTGATCGAACCACAGCACCGTCGTCAGCTTGTCGGGCATCCTGTGTCTCCTCAATCGTCCGTGGCGTCGCCGGGGCCGACCACGCCGAACATCACGCCCTGCGGATCGCTGGCGACGATGATGCGGTCGCCGCCGGGCACTTCGGCCGGGCCGTAATGGACGGTGCCGCCGCCGGCCGATACCCTGGCGGCCGCGGCCTCGATATCGGGGGCGCGGAAGTAGAATTGCCATGCCGGCGGCGGACTGCCTTCCGGCGCGGTCATCGTCGCGCCGATCGTCTCGCCGGCCGCCTCGACGAACACATAATCGCCCATCGCGCCCATCGGCATCTTGTCGGGGTACTGCCAGCCGAACAGGTCGGCGTAGAACGCCTGGGCATCGGCCTGGTCGGAGGTGTTGAGCTCGTTCCAGTTGCACTTGCCCATCGCCATCCGGCCCCAGGCGGTGCTCGACTCCGGACTCGACCCGCGCATGATGTAGAAGGGCACGCCCTGACGGTCGGCGACCATCGCCGCGCGGCCGGCGCCGGGGATATCGAACGGCGCCATGTGGATGGTGCCGCCGGCCGCCTTGAGCCGCTCGGCCGTCGCATCGACATCATCGACGCCGATGTAGAACAGCCAGCCCGGCTTCGCGCCGCCGGCCTGCATCTCGGACGTCAGCGGCATCATCCCGCCGACGAAATCGCCGGGCGAGACCGCGATCATCCGGTAATCCATCCCCGGCTGGTCGCTCCTGTCGGAAATCGCCCAGCCGATCACGTCGTCGTAGAACGCCTTGGACGCGGTGGGGTCGGCGGTCAGCAGCTCGTACCAGATCGGCGTGCCGTGCGGGTTGCTCATGACGCGCGCTCCTTACTTGTCGAGGATGGGCAGAAAACCGCCCCAGAACATCCGCTTGCCGTCGAACGGCATGTCGCCGGGCGGTTTCATCCGTTCGTCGGCCATCACCTTGGCCCAGCCCGCGTCGCGCGCGGCCTTGTCGGGCCATTCGATCCACGAATAGACGACATTCTCGTCGCCTTCGGCCTTCACCGCGCGCTTGTAGTCGGTGACCTTGCCGTCGAGCACGTCGTCGCCCCAGCCCTCGACGACACGCACCGCGCCATATTCCTGGAAGATCCCGGCCGCATGCTGGGCCATCTCGCGATAGGCTTCCTTCTTCGCCGGCCGCACCGGCGCGACGAAGCCGTCGATATAGCCGCCGCGCCCCGATCCTTCGTCGACGATCGATGTGAAGCCCGAGATGATCATGCGCTTGCCGTCGAACGGCATCTCGGTCTTGCTCATCCTGTCCATCTCGGGATCGGCCATCATCCGGGCGACGCCGGCATCGCGCGCGGCTCGATCGGGATATTCGAACCAGCTGAAGACGATGCTCTCGTCCTCGTTCGCCTGCACCGCCTTGCGGAAATCGGTGACCTTGCCGTCGGGCACGTCGTCTTCCCAGGTCTCGACGACGCGGCGGACGCCGCAGCGGTCGAACATCGGCTGGAATTCCCCGGCGTGCCGGACATATTCCTCCTTTTTGGCGGTGGGCACCGCCAGCACGAAGCCTTCGACGTAGGTCATGCCTTCTCTCCTTTTTCGTTCTTCGCGAGAAACCGGGCGAACTCCGCCGGACGCTCACCCGTCTGACCGGCGCG
This sequence comes from Sphingomonas sp., assembly GCF_035910975.1. Classification (GTDB taxonomy): domain Bacteria; phylum Pseudomonadota; class Alphaproteobacteria; order Sphingomonadales; family Sphingomonadaceae; genus Sphingomonas. The sequence goes on along the minus strand of NZ_JAMHWM010000026.1, from coordinate 194,132 downwards.
CAGGCCGGCCAGCGCGCGGACGGCCACCGTCATCCCGAACGCCGCTACGCCCATAAGGATGCGGCGCGACGCACACATCTCAGGCGTCCCGCGCGCCGCCGCCGGCCAAGGCCGCTATCGCCGCGTCGATACCCATTCAGCTCGGCTCGAAGAGATGGCCGTCAGGCCCCTCGAAGCCGCAGCCGTCCACGAAGCCCATGTCCTGCACCGGCAGGTTCACGAAAATCATCCTGGTCATGTCACGACTCCTTGAAAGCGACTCCTTTGCAGCGTAACTGAACTTGATAGTTACAAAATACAACCATGAAGTTAGAAAAAGTAACCAAATGCGCCCGGACAGGCTGAAACGGCGATACGACGATGCCTGCGCGGCAACGCACGGGATGGACATCATCGGCGAGCGCTGGGCGCTGCCGATCATGCGCGAACTGATGCTCGGCCCGCGACGGTTCGGCGAACTGCGTCGCAGCCTGCCCGCGCTCAGCGCCAATATCCTCACCCAGCGGCTTGAGGGGCTGGAGGAGGCGGGGATCGTCCTGCGCACCAGGCTGCCGCCGCCGGCCAGCGTGCAGGTCTATGCCCTGACCGAATGGGGGCAACAGGCCGGGCCGGTGTTCCAGGCGCTGGGGCGCTGGGCGGCGCGTTCGCCGCTCCATGATCCGACGAAGCCGTTCAGCCCGGTCTCGTTGATGCTGTCGCTCAGGACGATGATCGACGTGGGCGCCGCCGGCGATATGGTCGCGCGGCTGGGGTTCCGCTTCGGCGACGAGGAGTTTCACTGGACGATCGATCACGGCGCTATCGCACTCGGCCGTGGCCTGCCCCCCGATCCGCACATTGTATTCGGTGGCGAGCCCGGAGCGGTCGCCGCGCTGGTCTATGCCGGCGTGCCGATCGATGCGCTGGAGGCGGACGGCAAGCTGACGGTCGCGGGCGACCGCGATCTCGCCTGCCGCCTGCGCGACTATTTTCCCATGCCGGACAAGGCCGCGCTCACTTGAAGCGCGCGTGCGTTGGAGTAAGGCGACGCGCGAAAGGCTCCCGATGACCGACATCCCCAACACCCAGCCAGACAGCCGCGAGACGACGGTGCTCGACGCGCCGGACAAGAGCGTGAAGGTGCGCGATCTCTTCGGCATCGACATCGACATGGAATGCCCCGCGTTCAGCGAGGCGGACGAGCGCGTCCCGGATCTCGACCCCGCCTATGTGTTCGATCCCGATACCACGCTCGCAATCCTCGCCGGCTTCGCGCACAACCGGCGGGTGATGGTGCAGGGCTATCACGGCACCGGCAAGTCGACCCATATCGAGCAGGTCGCGGCGCGCCTCAACTGGCCGTGCATCCGCATCAACCTCGACGCGCACATCAGTCGCATCGACCTGATCGGCCGCGACGCGATCGTGCTGAAGGACGGCAAGCAGGTCACCGAATTTCGCGAGGGCCTGCTGCCGTGGGCGCTGCAGACCCCGACCGCGCTGGTGTTCGACGAATATGACGCCGGCCGCCCCGACGTGATGTTCGTGATCCAGCGCGTGCTGGAGACCGAGGGCAAGCTGACGCTGCTCGACCAGAACCGGGTGATCCGCCCGAACCCGTGGTTCCGCCTGTTCGCCACCGCAAACACGGTCGGGCTGGGCGACACCAGCGGCCTCTATCACGGCACCCAGCAGATCAACCAGGGCCAGATGGACCGCTGGAACATCGTCGTCGGGCTGAACTACCTGCCCGCCACCACCGAGGCACAGATCGTGCTCGCCAAATCGGGCGAATATGACAAGCCCGGCGGCAAGGAGGCGGTGGAGAACATGGTCCGTGTCGCCGATCTGACGCGGCGCGGCTTCATCAACGGCGACATTTCGACGGTAATGAGCCCGCGCACCGTCATCACCTGGGCGCAGAACGCGCTGATCTTCAACGACGTCGGCTTCGCCTTCCGCCTCTCGTTCCTCAACAAGTGCGACGAGGCGGAGAAGCCGCTGGTGGCCGAATATTACCAGCGCGTGTTTGGAAAGGACCTGCCGGAGAGCGTGGTGGCGAAGGCCTGATTCGTCAGATCAGTCCCTCGACATCGCTGATCGGAAGGCGGCGTCGCGACGTCCCGGCACCGGCCGCGGCGCTCGTTTCGCCGCGCCCTTCCCGGCCACGCACCGTTCGCATCACGCCCGCCAGCCGGAAACCCGCGACCAGCAGCAGGATCAACGCCGTGGCGGCGCCCAGCGCGCGGTTGTCGAGCTGGAACAAGCTCCCGTCGGCGGGAGATGGTGCCTCGTCGGCTTCCGCCGACGCATCGCTACCGATCGTGACCGGCTGACCCCGCGCCGGGGCGGTCGCCTCGGCACCGCCGGCCCATGACAGGGGTTTTGCCGATGCCGACGGTGTCGCCCCCTCGGGCTCGATCGGGGCGGGCTGGCCCTGATCGCGGCGCACATAATGGGCGGCCAGCGGATCCTCGCCGATGTTTTGAGCGATAAGGGTCAACGTCTGGTCGCTGACCGGAAGATAGCGGTCGTCAAAGAACAGGACGTAGCTTCCCGCCCGATAGGCATCGACCGTGACGGTACCGTCCGGGCGGACGGGATAGCGATATCCCAGATCGAGATCACGACCGGCCCGGCGATAGGGCGGTGCGTCCGGGAGATCGAAGATCGGCTCGATCCGTTCGTCCGCCGCGCGATGCGCCATCTTGTTCGTCTGCGCTCCCGCCGTCGCGGCGTGCAAGGTGATGAACGCGACCAGCAGAGCGATCGGAGTGGCAACGCGGATCATGGGCGCCTTATCGCACCGATATGGTCAACAACGCGCTAACGGCGGGCGGTTCGTATCGAGGTCCATTGATTTCGCGCGGCCTCGCGGTCACATGCCGATGCAGCGATGGCTTCCGAAACACCCCTCGACCGCTTCAAGTCCGTACTCGCCGGCGCGTCGCGTGCGCTGGCCGGGCGGGGTGATATCGAGCTCGCCTTCACGGCCGACGCGCCGACCCAGGCGGGGCGGCACCTGAAGGTGCCGATGCCGGCGCGCACGCTGCCACCGGATCAGGTCGCCGAGGCCCGCGGCTTCGCCGATGGTTTTTCGCTGCGGCTCAAGCACCATGATGCCGCGCTGCATGCGAGGGGCGCGCCACATGAGGCGGTGGCGCGCGCCGTGTTCGACGCGGTGGAGACCGCGCGGGTCGAGGCGCTGGGATCAAAGGGATATGCCGGCGTCGCCGACAACCTCGATCACGCGCTGACGATGCGGATGAGGTCCGATCCGATCGCCCGCGCGCGTTCGGCCGACGAGGTGCCGCTGTCGAGCGCGATCGGGTTGCTGGTGCGCGAGCGGCTGACGGGACGCGAGGCGCCGGCGTCCGCTGCGACCGGCCTGGCGCTGGTCCGTGACTGGATCGAGGAGAAGGGCGGCGGCGATCTCGATGCGCTGGGCCTGGCGGTCGACGACCAGCAGGCGTTCGCACGCCTGGTCGGGAAGCTGCTCGAGGACCTCGAACTCGTCGAGGGGGAGATGCTGCCCAACGAGGACGACGACGGCGGCAGCGACGACGAGGGGACCGAGGAGCAGCAGCAGGACGAGAGCGAGGAAGGTGACGAGGCCGGCGACACCGGCGAGGGCCAGGTCGATGCGCGCGGCGAGGCGCGCGATAGCGACACCGACGACGGCGAAGGCACCGAACAGGGCGAGGACAGCCTGGACGACATGGACGGCGAACCCGGCGACGAGGGCGAGGAGGGCATGATGCCCGTCCGCCCCAACCGGCCGTTCAGCGATTTGTCGCCGCAGTTCGACTACAAGGCCTTCACCCGCGCGTTCGACGAGGAGATCGCCGCGACCGACCTGTGCGACGAGGAGGAACTCGATCGGCTGCGGGCCTATCTCGACCAGCAGCTCGTCCATTTGCAGGGCGTTGCGACCAAGCTCGCCAACCGGCTCCAGCGCCGGCTGATGGCCCAGCAGTCGCGATCGTGGGATTTCGATCAGGACGAAGGCATCCTCGATGCCGCCCGGCTGGCGCGCGTCGTCGTCAATCCGATGCTGTCGCTGAGCTACAAGATCGAGCGCGACACCGAATTCAAGGACACGATCGTCACGATCCTGATCGACAATTCGGGATCCATGCGCGGGCGACCGATCAGCATCGCGGCGATCAGTGCCGACATCCTTGCGCGCACGCTGGAGCGGGTCGGCGTCAAGACCGAGATCCTGGGCTTCACCACCCGCGCGTGGAAAGGTGGCCAGGCGCGCGAGGCCTGGCTGGCCGCCGGCCGCCCGCCGCAGCCCGGCCGGCTCAACGACATCCGCCATATCGTCTACAAGCAGGCCGACGAGCCATGGCGCCGCGCCAAGCGCTCGCTCGGGCTGATGATGCGCGAGGGGCTGCTGAAGGAGAATATCGACGGTGAGGCGCTGCTTTGGGCGCACAGCCGGCTGATCGGACGGCCCGAGGACCGCAAGATCCTGATGGTCATTTCCGATGGCGCGCCGGTCGATGATTCGACGCTCAGCGTGAACAGCGGCAGCTACCTCGAACGCCATCTGCGGCAGGTGATCGGCTGGATCGAGGGGCGCTCGCCGGTGGAACTGGTCGCGATCGGCATCGGCCACGATGTGACGCGCTATTACGAGCGCGCGGTGACGATCATGGACGCCGAGCAGTTGGCGGGCACGATGATCGAGCAGCTCGCCGGGCTGTTCGACGAGAAGTCGTGATCGGCGCGCCTTCCCCGGACGGAAGGACGTGGTGACGATCGCGGCTCCGCCCGGAGGCTTCACCGGGCCGGTCAAGCGATCGGTCACCATCGCCGGGCACCAGACGTCGATCAGCCTTGAACCCGTTTTCTGGGCGGCGCTGGAGGATGCCGCGCGGCGCCACCGCCTCCCGCTCAACGCCCTGATCGCCAGCATCGACGTCCTGCGCATCACTGCGGACGATCCCCCGAACCTCGCCAGCGCGTTGCGCACCTGGCTGCTCGCGCAACAATTGTTACAGACGCCAGATATTGATGAGAATCTCTCGCAATAGCCTTGACGGTGCGAACGACTCTCAATAGCAGGCCCTCGATTCAATCCTCGGGGGAACCGTTCCGTGACACGCGCATCCGCAAGCTTTCTTGCCCTTTCGGCCGTCGGTTTCATCGCCAGCGCGCCCGCCAACGCCAGTGACACGCCCAACCAGGGCGGCGGCACGCCCCAGACCCAGGCGCAGGAACGCGGCAGCGACAGTCGCCGCGACGTGATCGTCACCGGCATGCGCGATGCCGAGGTGGAAAGCCCCAAGGCCACGGCGCCGCTGCTCGACACACCGCAGACGATCACCGTCATTTCCGACCAGACGCTCCGGAAACAGAACCTGCTGACGCTGCGCGACGCGCTTCAGACGATCCCGGGGATTACTTTCGGCGCCGGTGAAGGCGGCGGCGGTTACGGCGATTCGATCAACCTGCGCGGCTACAGCGCGAACAACGACCTGACCGTCGACGGCCTGCGCGACAGCGCGCAGTACAGCCGCACCGATCCGTTCAACCTGCAGCAGATCGAAGTCTATAACGGCGCCAACTCCGCTTCCAGCGGCGCCGGCTCGCTGGGTGGCACGATCAACATGGTGTCGAAGGTGCCGCAGGCGCGCGACCTGACGATCGTCTCGGGCGGCGTCGGGACCGACAACTATTATCGCGGCACGATCGATGCCAATCACCGCGTCAACGATCTGCTCGCGGTGCGGCTGAACGCAATGATCCACCGCAACGACGTGCCGGGCCGCGATATCGAGCAATACAAGCGCTGGGGCGTGGCACCGTCGGTGACGATCGGCGTCGAAGGGCCGACCAGTCTGACGCTGGGCTATGTTCACCAGAAGGACGAGAACACGCCGGTCTATGGGGTGCCCTATTACGCGATCATCGGCGGACCGGTGCCCGGCGTCGATGACAGCGACTATTTCGGTACCGTCAACACCGATCACCAGGATTCGACGATCGACCGATTGTCGGCCACCTTCCGCCACCAGTTCAGCGACGGCGTGTCGCTGCGCAATCTGACCCGCTGGCAGCGCGTCGTGCAGAACACCGCGACCAGCGCGCCGCAGGGCACCTATTGCCTAGCGAACGGCCAGACCCCGCTCGGTGTCGCGTGCCCCGCCGGGCAGAACGTGCCGGGGACCTATTATCCCAGCGGTCCGCGCGGTTTCGTGCGAAATCAGATGAACAGCCTGCTGGTCAACCAACTCGACCTGCGCATCGTTTCGGGCGAGAGGGGGCGCATCCACAACACGCTGGCGGTCGGAGCCTCGGCATCGAACGAGGACTATGAACTCGATACCGGCAACCTGTTCCGCAATGCCGGCGGCGCTCTGCCCAACCCGGTGATCGCGCCGGTCTCGATCGCCAATCCCGACACCACCTATGCCGGCCCGATCAACTTTATCCGTTCCGGCAAATCCTACGGCGATACCGACAATTTCGCGGTCTATGCCTTCGACACGCTGGAACTGGGCTCGATGTTCGAGCTGAACGGCGGTGCGCGCTGGGAAAAGGTCAGGACGCGTTTCCGTGCCGATACCTTCACCACCCCGGCGACGGGCTCCGTATACGCGCGCGGCGCTGACCAGTTGAGCGACGAGGAGCTGTTCTCCTACCGTGTCGGCGCGGTCTTCAAGCCTTCGGCCACCACGGCGCTCTACATCGCGCACGGCACCACCAGGACACCGGGTGCGGCCAGCGTGCGGGCCGGCTGCGGCACGGTCATCGCCGGCACCACCCTCGATCCGTGCGACGTGCCTCCCGAAAAGGGTCGCAGCTTCGAGATCGGCGCCAAGGCCGACCTGTTCGATCGCCACCTCCAGCTGACCGCCGCCGTGTTCCGCAACGAACGCACCAATTACCGTGTCGCGACCAACGACCCGGTGGTCACCACCCTGCCGGTCACCGACGGGCGCAGCCGGGTCGACGGCATTGCGCTGGGCGTATCGGGCAACATCACCAAGGCCTGGTCGATCTTCGCCAACTACACCTACCTCGACGGCGAGGTGATCCAGAGCGTGTCGAACTACTGCCTAGCCAATCCGGGGCCGCGCACGGTGGGTACGACGGTGAGCAGTCCGTGCGGCAATTCCACCGCCATCCCCGATCCCCAGGCCGGCCAGCGTCTGGGCAACACGCCGCGCCATTCGGGCAGCCTGTTCACCACCTACACGCTGCCGTTCGGGCTGCAGTTCGGCTACGGCCTGACCTATCAGGGCAGCTTCACGCTCAACAACTCGGCGCTGGTGACGCCGCTGGCGCCCACCACCGCGCTGACGCCGGTGTTCGCGAGCAAGGCCTACACCACGCACCGCGCGTTCCTTTCCTATGAAGTGATGCAGGGCCTCACCGCCCAGTTGAACGTCCAGAACCTCACCAACGCGCGCTATTTCACCGGCATCCGCAACAACGGCTGGGCGGTGCCCGGAGAGAAGCGGTCGGCGGTGCTGAGCCTCTACTACAGCTTCTGATCCCGGCTGGCCGGGGTCCGTCGTCGCGGGCCCCGATCCGCGCGGGTTCGCCTTGCCCGGTTCCCGCCGTGGTCTAAGGGTGTCCGGCATGGTGCGCGACACGATCCCGCCCGGACAGACCGCCGCGTCGCGCGCCTTCTTCCAGAGCGAGGCGGCGGGCGGTGTCGTGCTGATGGCGGCGGCGGCGGTGGCGATGATCGTCGCCAACACGGTCGCGCTGTCGGGTTTCTACGACGCCGCCCTGCACTACGCGACCGGGCCGGTGCTCAACCCCAAGCTTGGCCCGATGACGATCCATCTGTGGATCAACGACGGGCTGATGGCGATCTTCTTCCTGCTCGTCGGGCTGGAGATCAAGCGCGAGGTTACCGGCGGGCGGCTGTCGACGCCCGATGCCCGGCGGCTGCCGGTGATCGCCGCGATCGCCGGCATGGCGGTGCCGGCGCTCATCTATCTCGCGGTGACGCAGGGGACACCGGGGCTGACGCGCGGCTGGGCGATCCCCGCGGCGACCGATATCGCGTTTGCGATCGGTGTGCTGGCCCTGCTCGGCAGTCGCGCACCGCCCGCGCTGAAGCTGTTCCTGACGACGGTGGCGATCGTCGACGACATGGGCGCGGTGGCGATCATCGCGGTCGCCTATACCGATTCGATCAACGTCGCGGCGCTCGCCGGCGCGGCGGTGGTTGTCGGACTGATGTACGTGCTGAACCGGCGCGGCGTGCGCAGCCTGTGGCCGTACATGGCGGGCTTCGCGCTGCTGTGGCTGCTGACGCTGATGTCGGGCGTGCACGCGACGATCGCCGGCGTGATGACGGCGATGCTGGTGCCGGCCGGCGCGCCGCTCGAACGGCTGGAACACCGGCTGAATCCGTGGGTTGCCTTCCTTATCGTCCCCCTGTTCGGCTTCGCCAACGCGGGCGTCCGGCTGTTCGGCATGAGCCTGGAGACGCTCGCGGAGCCGGTGGTCCTGGGGATCGCCGCCGGGCTGGTCGTCGGCAAGCAGCTCGGCATTTTCGGGGCGATCTGGATCGCGGTGAAGGCGGGTATCGCGCCGCGACCCACCGGCGCCGGCTGGGCGCAGATCTACGGCGTGTCGGCGGTGGCGGGGATTGGCTTCACGATGAGCCTGTTCATCGGCGCGCTCGCCTTTCCCGGCGATCCGCTGCTCGCCGACCGCGTGAAGCTGGGGGTATTGGCGGGATCATTGCTGTCGGGCGCGATCGGCTATCTGGTACTGCGGTTCGCACATCGAAGGACCGCCGATGCGTAGCTTTTTCGACCCGCGCCAGCTCGCCCATGCGCCATCGCGCGAGTTCCACAACGGCGGCTGGAGCGCCTATGCCGAGGTGCCGGCGCGGGCCGAGGCGATCCTGGCGGCGATCGGCGGGACCGAACGGCCGGCCGACCACGGCGAGACCCCGATTGCCCGCGTCCATGCCGCCGCCTATCTCGACTATCTGAAGACCGCACCCGCGCGCTGGCTGGCTGACGGGCGCGAGGGCGACGTGATCGGCTACACCTGGCCGGCGGTACGGCGCCGGCCGCTGCGGCTCGACCGGATCGACGCGCTGGCCGGCTGGTACAGCATCGACGCGGCGACGCCACTGACCGCCGACAGCTGGACGTCGGCCTATTGGAGCGTGCAGTCGGGTCTGTCCGCGCTCGACGCCGTACTGGCGGGCGACCGCGCCGCCTTCGCGCTGTGCCGGCCGCCGGGGCATCATGCCGGCGCCGACTATTGCGGCGGCTATTGCCATCTCAACACCGCCGCGATCGTCGCCCAGGCCGCGCGCGATGGCGGCGTGGCGCGCGTCGCGATCCTCGACATCGACTATCACCACGGCAACGGCACGCAGGATATCTTCTGGACGCGCGGCGACGTGTTCTACGCCTCGATCCACGCCGATCCCGCCACCGACTATCCGTTCTACTGGGGACATGCGGACGAGGCGGGCGAGGGCGAGGGTGCCGGTACGACGCTGAACCTGCCGCTCGCGCAGGGGACGACGCTGGCGCCGTTCCGCGCGGCGCAGGCGCGGGCGCTCGACGCCATCGCGGCGTTCGGCGTGGAAATAGTCGTCGTCAGCTTCGGCGCCGACACCTGGGAAGGCGATCCGATCAGCGCGTTCCGCCTGCGCACGCCCGACTATGCGATACTGGCCGGCGACATCGCCGCGCGCGGCCTGCCCTGCGTCGTCCTGATGGAGGGCGGCTATGCGGTAAGCGCGCTCGGCGCCAATGTCGCGAGCTTCCTCGACGGGTTCTGAGGCGCCGTGTTACTCGCGGTTTGTCGCGTCAATCGGCGGCAGCCCCTTCATCGACGCGGCGACCCCTTCCACCGCCTCCATCGCGCGCAGCACATTGCCCGAGGTCAGCCCGGCGAGATCGGCATCGCTCCACCCGCGCCGCGCCAGTTCGGCGAGCACCAGTGGATAGCTGTCGACGCCGGTCATCCCTTCCGGCGACGTGCCGCTGATGCCATCATAGTCGCCGCCGAAGCCGACTGCGCCCTTGCCGGCGACCTTCGCGATATGTTCGGCATGGTCGGCCACCGCCTTAACATCGACCAGCGGCATCGGGTTGGCGCGCACCCATTCGACCAGCGGTGCGGGCCCGCGCGGGCCATAGACATCCGATGATACGCCAGCCGACCTTGCAAAGGCGCGGCGGCGGTTGTCCCAGTCGCTCCAGTCCTTCGACAGGAAGGCGGGGTAGAAATTGAGCATTACCACGCCGCCCGCCCGGCCGATCCGCGCCAGCAGCGCGTCGGAGATGTTGCGCGGCCGGTCCGCGAGCGCGCGGGCGTTGGAATGGCTGGCGATCACCGGCGCCTTCGACACGTCGAGCGCGGCGGCCATCGTCGCGTCGGACACGTGGCTGACATCGACGATCATGCCGACGCGGTTCATTTCCTGGACGACCTTGCGCCCGAAATCGCTGAGCCCGCCCGAGCGCGGCGCGTCGGTCGAGCTGTCGGCCCAGTCGAGGCTGCGGCCATGGGTCAGCGTCATGTAGCCGACGCCCAGTTCCTTCATCTGGCGCAGCACGGACAGGCGGCCGTCGATCGAATGGCCGCCCTCGATGCCCAGCAGCGACGCGACCTTGCCGGCCTTTGCGATGCGGCGCACGTCGGCGGCGGTCGTCGCCATTTCGAACGCCTGCGGATTGGCGGCGACGAAGCGACGGGCGATGTCGATCTGCTCGATCGTCATCTCCACCGCCCGCGGGCCGGTCGTGGTGGCGGGGATGTACACCGACCAGAACTGTCCGCCGACGCCGCCTTTCTTCAGGCGCGGGATATCGGTCTGCATCGGGAAGGGCAGGGCGGCTGTGTTCTTTGTCAGGTCGATGCTCTCGACCCTGGATTCGTGCCGTTCGCGGATTTCCCAGGGGAGGTCGTTGTGTCCGTCGATCACCGGCGCCGTCTGGAGCACGCGCGCCACGCGAGACGTGATCGCCGGATCGGCGGCCTGCGGCGTGGCGAGAAGAAGGGCGAGGACGATCACCGGCAGGCTCCCGAAGAATTATTGCGTCGCCGACGGAACTAGCCGCGACGGGCCGGCGTTGATACCCCGCTTGAACGAAAGAACGAGCGATTTGAACGACCGGAAGCCTCGTGCGGACGATCGTTCTTGGGGAGCCCCGCCGCGAAAGCGACGGGGCTTACCTGTTTCTACGGACCGGGGTGCGCGTATCCGGCCCCGGTTCGCCAACGTAAGCGGGTCTGTCAGACGGACGAGGCAGCGAGCCGAAAGCTGTGACAGGAGCGGCGGAAGCGACGGAGATCGAGCGCCAAGCCCAATGGCAAAATGGCGTTTTCGTAGTGTGCCATGGGCCACGAAGGCGCGGCTTTGGAAAGCGATTTCACCAGGAAGCGTGATAGGTCAGCCGCGCTGGCCGGGCAGCGAAATCTTGCCGCCTGAGATCCCGCCCTACCTGCCTGACGTGCATCCGATGGAGACCAGCTCGCGTCCGACTGACAGCGCCGATCGATAGCCTGACGCCACCCTGATCGCTCTGAAGACGGACGGGCCGACGCCGGTATGACCATGCGGGGTGGCCGAAGGCTTGTTTGTGATTTGTTCATCGAGATGCGGTGTCACACCCTGCGAATAGATCGCCAAAATCCGGACGGCAGAGCCAGGCCGGTTCACCCGCAACCCGATCCACCAGATGACAGGGCTGAACAGCTAGCGGCCACCATAGCGCAGGCCGATCCAGAGCGTGCGCGGAGTCGCGCGTTCGACCACGCCGGCGCCGTTGATCCCCGCTTCCACACGAGCGTCGGCCAGATTTTCGGCGCGGGCCTCCAGCACCAGCGTCGGCATGAGAGGCAGGGCGGCGGACGCATCAAGGGTGGTCGCGGCGGCCAGGCGGCGCAGATTCTGGTCGTCCTCGAACTGCGCGGCGACATGGCGCAGCGTCACCGAGGCCGCCGCCACATCGCGCCGCCAGCCGAGGGTCGCGGACAGCTGATCCCGCGGCGTCTGCGCCGGGGCGAGACGATCGAGCGCGGCGGCCGATCCCGTCGCCTCGACGCGCGACACGACATGGCTCCATGAAGCGCGGACGAAAACGGGCCCGCGACCGGCTTCCGCATCGAATTCTATCCCGCGGGCGCGGATCGCATCGAGGTTCTGCCGTACCCGGTAGACACCGCCTGCCGCGATGAAGCCGACACCGGGGAAGCTGCCGGGTCCGCTGCCCGCCGCGACATTGGCGACGGCATCCGTCAGCCGATTGTCGAATGCGGTCACGGCGAGGGTGACGCCGCCCGCCGGACGCCAGCGTGCGCCGGCTTCATAGCCGGCCAGCCGTTCGGGCGCGAGCAACGGGTTGGCGGCTGTCGCGTCGGCGCCGACGCGAAACGGGCGATAGAGTTCGTTGAGCGTCGGCAGCCGCCAGCCGCGATAGACAGCCGCGCGCAGCTGGAGCGTGGGCAGCGCGGCCCAGGCCGCGCCGATCCGCCCGCTCGCCTCGTTGCCGCTCCGGTCGGCGAACCGCAGATCGCTCGTCGGGGCACCACCGGCAAGCGGATATTCGGCGAGCGTTCCGTCGGCGATGCGCCAGCGGTCGAGCCGGGCGCCGAGCGTGAGGGTCAGGGTGCCCACTTCCAGGGCGGCATCGGCGAAGGCGCCGATCGTCCGACTGGCTCCGCCCGTCGCGCGCCGCCGGGTCGGCTGGCCCGCGACGAAGCTGTAGAGCTCCTGCGTCCGCCCCTCGACCGCGCGCACATCGGCGCCGAACCGCAGCGACACGTCGCCCCCGACCGGCGGCGATGCCTCGATCCGCGCGCCGAGCCCGGTTGCGGGGGTGTTATACTGGTCGAGTGTCCGGGTCGCGACGGTGCGCGCCGCGTCGACACCGGCAAAGCTGGAGGCGAAGGCACGGGTCTGGATATAGCCGAGCGCCGACCATTTCCACGTGCCGCGCCCGACGAGGCGCAGGCTGGCGTCGGCGCCCTCGCTGCGATTGACGGTGAAATCGGTGCCGCGATCGCGCCGGTCGGTGAAGGCCGACACATTGGCCTGAAGCTCGGTCGAACGACCGACACCGATCACGCCGCGCGCCGCGACCGACGCTTGCTCATAAGGCGCGGCGCGGTCGGCCAGGCCACGGTTTTCGGCGATGACCGGCACAAAGCCTTCCCCGCGGGCGTAGGCGGCGGACAGGGTGGCGAACCCGCCGGATTCGATCAGCGCGGTGCTCCCCTGCCCCTCGAACGCGGCGCGGCCGCCATAGGCGAGGCGCGCGGTCAGCGGCGTCAATTGAGCAGCGCTCGCGCTTTCCAGCTCGATCGTCCCGGCGAGCGCGCCGGGGCCGTGATATCCGCTGCCGCCGCCCCGCGTCACCCGCACGCTTCCCAGCCGGTCGGTGGCATAGGCGGGGAAGGCGACCCAGCCGCCGAACGGATCGGCCTGGGGCACACCGTCGAGGATCAGCAGTGCCCGGCTGGAGGCATTGCCGCCGATACCGCGCAGCGACAGCCCCTGGCTGGTCGGATTGGCGCTGCGTGAATCGGACCGACGGAACTGCTGGAGCCCGGCGACGTCGGCAAGGACGCTTTCGAGCCGGGCGGCGGCACTGGCGGCGATGCGATCACGGTCGATCGTCACCACCGCGCCAGTGCGGTCACCCGGAGCGGGATCGAGCCCGCGACCGGTGACGACGACTTCCGCCACCGGCTCCTGCGCCATGGCAGGCGACGCGAGCAGCGCGAGCCCGCCCAGTACACCCGCCAAACGGCCAACCCGCCGGCCACGATCGCTTGCAGACTGGTCGCTATCGTTGAAGCGAGAACAGATGTCAGCTCGTGTGGCAGGCCGGGCAACAATAGGCACAGCCATTGGCTGTGCTGTACGTTCGCCTGGCCTCGGTAACCGCCGGCCAGCAGGATGCGAAATCACCGAGATATTTCGCATCACCCGGCATGTAGCCGCATCCGCTGACATGCACCTCATGGTCACCATTCGTCTGCGCGCGGTTGTTCACATAATAGTCGGCCATGATCGTCCTCCTTTCGAGAGAGGGGATCATGGCCCGACCCTATCCGTCCAGACCGAACGCATCCGATCCGGTGCCAATCCAGGGTAGCGGATCGGGCCGCTTACTCGGCCGCCACGCCCGCCTGCGCGAACATGTCGCCCTCGCCATCCTCGCCGGCATCCTCGTTAGCGGCGGGCGCGGCCTTGGCCTTCTGGCGCTTGTCGAAGCTCGACCACACCTCGTTCCACTGGCCCCGCGTCGCGCCCTTCGAATATTCGGTCGCGCGCTGTTCGAAGAAATTGGCGTGCTCGACGCCGTTGAGCAGCGGTGCGAGCCAGGGCAGCGGGTGTTCCTTGATCATGAACATCGGCTTCAGCCCCAGTTGCCCCAGCCGCCAGTCGGCGATGTAGCGGATGTAGCGCTTGATCTCGTCGGGGCTCATGCCGTTGACCGGGCCCTGTTCGAACGCCAGGTCGATGAAGGCATCCTCCAGGTCCACCGTCGTGTGGCACATGTCGCGAATGTCCTTCTTGACCGATGCGGTCAGACAGTCACGCTCCTTCACGAAGGTGTGGAACAGCTTGATGATGCCTTCGCAGTGCAGGCTTTCGTCGCGCACCGACCAGGACACGATCTGGCCCATCCCTTTCATCTTGTTGAAGCGGGGGAAGTTCATCAGCATCGCGAACGACGCGAACAGCTGAAGCCCCTCGGTGAAGCCGCCGAACATCGCCAGCGTCTTTGCGATATCCTCGTCATTGTCGACGCCGAAGGTCTGCAGATAGTCGTGCTTGTCCTTCATCTCGGTATATTCGAGGAACATGCCATATTCGCTCTCGGGCATGCCGATGGTGTCGAGCAGGTGGCTGTAGGCGGCGATGTGCACCGTCTCCATGTTCGAGAAGGCGGCGAGCATCATCTTGATCTCGGTCGGCTTGAACACGCGGCCGTATTTCTCGTGGTAGCAATCCTGCACCTCGACATCGGCCTGGGTGAAGAAGCGAAAGATCTGGGTGAGCAAATTGCGCTCGTGATCGGTCAGCTTCTGCGCCCAGTCACGGCAATCCTCGCCCAGCGGCACCTCCTCGGGCATCCAGTGGATCTGCTGCTGGCGCTTCCAGAATTCATACGCCCAGGGATATTCGAAGGGCTTGTAGGTCTTGCGGGCGGAGAGGAGGGACATTGAGGGTTACTCCCAAGGATTTGATATAAGACCTACGCGGACGGCCATGGCTGCGGCGAGCATGGCAGCGCCGTAGCCGGCGACCAGAGCGGAGATGACTGCAAAAAAGGTGCCCAGGTGAGCGAAACCCACCTTCTGCCATTCGTACAATGAACCCAGTATCAGCAAGTTCAGCTTGACGGCCAGCCCGATAACCGCGCTCGCCAAAGCGGGCATGACCACCATGCCACCGACCAGCAACAGGAAGCCGATGAACAGATGGTAAGGTCTGGTTTCGAGCAGGATACTCACCCCTCGACACTCCACTGCCACATCATCGTCGCGCTCATCGCCAGCACGGTGCCGCCGGCGAGCGCCATGATGCCGATCATGCGGAAGGCATAGACCTGCCCGGCCGGGCGCGGGCGGGTGAGCATCAGCAGCAGCGTGGCGCCGGTCGCCGCCAGCACCGCCGCGACGGCGTACATGATGACGGTTTCGAGCGGCATCACGCGTTCGCCTCACCAAGCGCCACGCCGTCGGACGTGACCGGCTGCGCCGATCCCGCCGCCGGCCGTGGCGACTCATTGCTTTGCTCGCGCAAAGCAAGGGCGCCCACACCCGCACTCATCGACGTTCCCGCCACTTCACGACCGTCACCGTCTTCGTCTTGCGCGCGCCGACGCCGAACACGACGATGCCGAGGAAATAGCCGAAATCATACCAGCCGCCGTTGTTGGGCACGGCATAGACGGCGACGTCGGGCAGGAACAGCGACAGCACCCAGGCGACGGGGAAGATGAAGCCGTGCCAAGCCCCGAGCAGAAAGCCCGGCGTGTCGGGCGCGGCGCTGACCACCGACGACACCTGTTTCGCGCAGGCCGCCAGCGGGAGCAGCAGCGCGAGCGCCAAAGGTGACGCGAACGCGGTGCATTCGTCAGCCTTCGTCACCTTTGTCACCTTTGCCGCTGCGATCCGTGTCACGACGGCGCGCAGGCGTGTGCGAAAGCGCGACTCAGGGCTGGCGCGGCGATCCATGACAGCGGCATCGTGAGCGCCGGAATCCAAATAGGAAAGCGGTTTGCGGGGCGAGGGACCGGTCATGCAGCCAACTCCGCCCGCACGCGTTCTGCCGCGGTAACCATCCAGGGAGACAGGCCATGACCGACGCCAGCAATATCCGCGAGCATATGGACGTCATCGGCGCCGACGGCGTCCATGTCGGCACCGTCGACCGCGTCGAGGGCGACCATATCAAGCTGACGAAGAAGGATTCCTCCGCCGAGGTCGAGGGCGCGACCGGCAGCCACGAAGGGCACCATCACCGCATCCCGATCGGCCTGGTCGCCGAGGTGGAAGGCGACACGGTGCGCCTGAGCGCGACGGCCGCAAACGCGATGCTGTTCGAGGAAGAAGCGGACTAGGGGACGCGCACCTGCTGTCCCTCTCCCCTTGTGGGAGAGGGAGGGAGGCGCATAGCGCCGGAAGGGTGAGGGGGACGCAAAGATCACGCCCGCACCTCTCCAAGATGTTCCAGCACCCGCAGGATCGCGCCCTCCAGATTTTCGACCACATCGTTGTTCCAGAACCGAATCACGCGGTAACCCTCGCCCTCCAGATACTGCGTCCGACGCGCGTCGCGCTCCTCATCATGCTGGCCTCCATCGAGTTCGACGATCAACCGCGCGCGATGCGAACAGAAGTCGGCATGATATGGCCCGATCGGTACCTGGAACCGGAATTTCGCGACCGGCGCGGCTTCGCGAATGGCGCGCCGGAACCGTTTCTCGACCTCGGTCGCGTTGCGGCGCAATTCGCGGGATCGAAGCACGGTCAGCGGCGGCAGCAACTGACGCTTGGTCAGGCCTTCGACATTCCCCCTCACCCTCCCACGCCGCTGTGCGGCGCGGGCCCCTCCCTCTCCCACAAGGGGAGAGGGGGTTTGATCGCCCTCGCTTCCCTCTTCCCTTGTGAGAGAGGGATGGAGGCGCGAAGCGCCGGAGGGGTGCGGGGGCTGTGGCATCCGTTCACTCCATCCGCCCCGTCGTCAGACGTTGCGGGCCATGCCCGCACCGCTGCCCGGCGTGGCGAGTCCTGACCTTGCTGGCGCAAGGTCAGGCCGCCCGTGTCACTGACACGCCAGGCACTCGTCGTAATCCGTCGTCTCGCCCAAAGTGAACTGCGGCTTGTCGAGCGTGTTGTCGGCTTCCACGCCGCCCTGGCCCTCGCTGCCCGCGAAGCCCGCGCGCTGGATGCTCTTCGAGCGGAGATAGTAGAGCGACTTGATCCCCAGTTCCCAGGCGCGGAAATGGAGCATCAGCAGGTCCCATTTTTCCACGTCGGCCGGGATAAACAGGTTCAGCGACTGCGCCTGGTCGATATAGGGCGTGCGATCACCGGCGAGTTCGAGCAGCCAGCGCTGGTCGATCTCGAAGCTGGTCTTGAACACCGCCTTCTCATCGTCCGACAGGAAATCGAGGTGCGCCACCGATCCGCCGCGTTCGAGGATCGAATTCCACACCGCGTCGGAGTTCTTGGACTTCTCCGACAGCAGCTTTTCGAGGTGGACGTTCTTGACGCTGGTCGAGCCCGACAGCGTCTTGTGGGTGTAGATATTGGCCGGGATCGGTTCGATGCACGCGCTGGTGCCGCCGCAGATGATGCTGATCGACGCGGTCGGCGCGATCGCCATCTTGCAGCTGAAGCGTTCCATCACGCCCATGTCGGCGGCGTCGGGGCACGGGCCGCGCTCGACCGCGAGCGCCATCGACGCGGCGTCGGCCTGGGCACGGACATGCTTGAAGATCTTGAGGTTCCACGATTTCGCCATCGCGCCTTCCATCGACAGGCCGCGCGCCTGGAGGAAGGAGTGGAAGCCCATCACGCCGAGGCCGACCGAACGCTCGCGGCCGGCCGAATAGGCGGCCTTTTCCATGCCGGGCTCGGCGCGATCGATGTAATCCTGGAGGACGTTGTCGAGGAAGCGCATCACGTCCTCGACGAAGCCCTTCTCGTCCTTCCACTGATCCCAGGTCTCGAGGTTGAGCGAGGACAGGCAGCACACCGCCGTACGCTCGTTGCCCAGGTGATCCTTGCCGGTCGGCAGCGTGATTTCGGAGCAGAGATTCGAGGTCGAGACCTTGAGGCCCAGATCGCGGTGATGCTTGGGCATCGTCGAGTTCACCGTGTCCGAGAACACGATGTACGGTTCGCCGGTGGCGAGGCGGGTCTCGACCAGCTTCTGGAACAGCGAGCGCGCATCGACCTTGCCGCGCACCGAGCCGTCCTTCGGCGACTTGAGCTCCCACTCCGCGCCGTCGCGCACCGCTTCCATGAAGGCGTCGGGGATCAGCACGCCGTGGTGGAGGTTGAGCGCCTTGCGATTGAAATCGCCCGAGGGCTTGCGGATTTCCAGGAACTCCTCGATCTCCGGATGCGAGATGTCGAGATAGCAGGCGGCCGAGCCGCGCCGCAGCGACCCCTGGCTGATCGCCAGCGTCAGCGAATCCATCACGCGGACGAACGGGATGATGCCGCTGGTCTTGCCATTGAGCCCCACCGGCTCGCCGATGCCGCGGACATTGCCCCAATAGGTGCCGATGCCGCCGCCGCGCGAGGCGAGCCAGACATTCTCGTTCCAGGTATCGACGATGCCGTTCAGGCTGTCGGGCACCGAATTGAGGAAGCAGGAAATCGGCAGGCCGCGCCCGGTGCCGCCGTTCGACAGCACCGGCGTCGCCGGCATGAACCACAGCCGGCTGATGTAATCATAGATGCGCTGCGCGTGCGCGGCATCGTCGGCATACGCGGAGGCGACGCGGACGAACAGATCCTGAAAGCTTTCGCCCGGCAGCAGATAGCGGTCCTTCAGCGTATCCTTGCCGAATTCGGTGAGCAGCGCGTCACGGCCGTGATCGACCTCGACCGGATAGGGCCTGGCGATGTGGCGCGAATCCTTCGCATCGGTGGCCACGGTATCCACCGGCGCCTCCAGCATGGTCGTCGCGTCGCTCACTCCACTCTCCGCACTATCCCTGAAATCCATCGCCCGTTCCCTGTCCGTTCGTGCGGCGGGCCCGACTCGGGCGCACCGCCATGCTACCACCCTTGGCCGCGATTGTCCGAGAACAAATCGAGACCGTAGCCGGTGCCGGGGCAAGGTTCCTTTCGCTCCGCGATATGGTATCACGGACCGAAATCACCAAGGCTTGGGTTGGTCCCCCGACACAACCACAACAGATTGTGCCTGTTCGCCAATTAACGCAAGCGCGGACGATCAACGGTTCGTCGATGATTTGACTCGTCTCACAGCGCCGAAGGCGAAGGAGATCAGGCGCGACGCGTGGACTTCTCTGATGTTCGGCAAACGCAAGCGAACATCGAGGGAACGAAAAATATTTTGATGTGAGTCCGGTGTGGACAGTGTGGGCGAACGCTCAGACGAGGAAGCCTGACAGCAGCCGGGGCACCTGCCCGCTTTCGCCCCGCGCCTCGGCCATGAAGCGGTCCTTCAGCGGTGGCAGCTTCTGCACCGTCGACAGGCCGAGGCGGCGCACCGCGCTGGCGGTGCGGCCGGGGATGCCGAACAGGCGGGTCAGGCCGTCGGTGGCGGCGGCGACCATGAAGGTGTCGAGGCTGCGCCAGCGTTCGTAGCGGGCGAGGAGCTGCGCATCGCCCAGATCCATGCCGGTGCGGCGGCCTTCGACCAGCACCTCGACCAACGTCGCGACGTCGCGGAAGCCGACGTTGACGCCCTGTCCCGCGATCGGGTGGATGCCGTGCGCGGCATCGCCGACCAGCGCGAGCCGCGTGCCGGTGATCTTCGCCGCATGGTGAAAGCCGAGCGGATAGCTCGAGCGCCGACCGAGCCCGCTGAGCGTCCCGAGGAAGCCGCCCATGCGCTTCTCCGCTTCGTACAGCCAGGCGCGGTCCGACAGCTTGAGCATACCGGGGCCGTCCGCGGCGCGGACCGACCAGACGATCGCCGAACGATGCCCGTCCGCGTCGTCGTTGAGCGGCAGCAGCGCGAAGGGGCCGGCGGGATAGAAGATCTCGTAGGCGATGTTTTCGTGGCTGTGTTCGTGGTGGAACGACGAGACCATCGCCGCGTGATCGTAGGTCCAGCGCGCCACCCGCAGCCCCGCGGCGTCGCGGGTGGGAGAATTGCGGCCTTCGGCGGCGATCAGCAGCGCGGCGGCGACCTCGGTCCCGTCGCTGAGCGTCGCGGTGACGCCGTGGGGCGTGCGATCGACCGCGACCGCGCGGGTGCGCATGCGCAGATCGACGTTCGGCGCGGCGTCGGCGGCGTCGAGCAGCGCGCGGCGCAGGTGGCGGTTCTCGAACATCGTGCCGAGCGGATCGCCGTCGGCGTCGGGCGCGAAATCGAGCGCGCCGGGTTCCAGCCCGTCGCTGACGCGGATCCCCTCGATCGGGCAGCCGACGCCGGCCAGCCGACCGGTCACCCCGATCGCTTCCAACATCCGGTACGGCGCGCTGGCGATCGCCGAGGCGCGGCCGTCGAAGCCCGCCGCCAGGATCGTGTCGCGATCGGCGATGTCGACAATGACGCTAGTCAGGCCATGCGCCGAGAGCGCGACGCCGAGCGCGCTGCCGACCAGCCCGCCGCCGAGGATGAGGACGTCCGCGCGTTGCATCTATTGCTCACTCCTGATCCGCAACCGTTCGTGCCGAGCTTGTCGTAGCACTGTCCTTCTCTGGCGAGGAAGAAAGGCGGCCCTTCGACGGGCTCAGGGCGAACGGAAATGAAGGTTGCCCCGGTTCTCTAAGCACGAAGGCGGTGGCTGCCAATGGCGGCGCCTTGACGCCGAGTCCGCGCAGGCGGACAATATGTGCCTGAAATTCGGGGGTGGACGAATCATGGCGAGCCGGGCTGCGCCCTATCTGTGGCGCGACACGATGAAGGCGGGCGCGCGGCGATCGGGCGCGATGCTGGGCGCCGTCGCGCTGTTGCTGGCGACGATCGTCGTCGCGCTGGCGCTGGTCAGCTATCATCCCGGCGATCCGTCGCTGAACACCGCCGCGGGCGGGCCGGCGCGCAACCTGATCGGCGCGCCCGGCGCGGTGATCGCCGACCTGCTGCTGATCGTGCTGGGCCCGGCCGTCGCGCTGATGCTGCCGCTGGGGCTGGTGTTTTCCGCGCGGCTGTGGCGCGACGTGCCGGTCGGGCGCTGGGGGCGGATGACGCGCACGACCTTCATCGGCGTGGCACTGATGGCGAGCGCGTTCGCGTTCCTCTCGTCCGAATCGGTGCTGGCGCTGCCGGGCGGCTGGGGCGGGATCGTCGGCCTGGCCGTCGCCGATGCGTGCAAATGGGTGATCGCCCTGATCGGCGAGCCGACCGTGGCGCTGTGGACGCAGCGCGGCGTCGGCGTCGCGCTGGGCCTGGCGGGCATCGCGGTGTGGGTGAAGGGCGTCAACATCGACCTGAGCGAGCGCCGGCTGGCGTTGCCGCGCTTCGGCCGCGACCGGCGCGGGTCCGGCGCCGACGATCGCCGCGCGATCGAGGCGCCGGTCGACGAGCCGCCGGCCCCCGTGGCGGCGATGCCGCGCAAGGTCGCGGTGCCGACCGACCGGCCCGGACCGCTGATCGCAGACCGCCAGGTGGCGCCGGCACCAGCCAAGAAGGAAGCACGCCAGGCCTCTCTCGACCTGCGCGACAATTACAAGCTGCCGCCGATCAACCTGCTGACGCCCGCGCCGCCGAGCGCCAATCCGACGATCGACAAGGCCGCGCTGGAACGCAACGCGCGGCTGCTGGAAAGCGTGCTCGACGATTTCCACGTCAAGGGCGCGATCGTCGAGGTGCGACCCGGCCCGGTCGTGACGATGTACGAGCTGGAACCCGCGCCAGGCATCAAGGCGACGCGCGTGATCGCGCTGGCCGACGATATCGCGCGCAACATGTCGGCGATCTCCGCGCGGGTCGCGACGATTCCGGGACGCAGCGTGATCGGCATCGAGCTGCCCAACGCGCGGCGCGAGGCGGTGGCCTTGCACGAACTGGTCGGCAGCGACGCGTTCGACCAGGCGACCGGCCTGCCGCTGGTGCTGGGCAAGAACATCGCCGGCGATCCGGTGGTCGCCGATCTGGCGCCGATGCCGCACCTGCTTGTCGCCGGCACGACGGGATCGGGCAAGTCGGTCGGCCTCAACTGCATGATCCTGTCTCTGCTGTACCGGATGACGCCGGATCAGTGCCGGATGATCATGATCGACCCCAAGATGCTAGAACTCAGCATCTACAAGGGCATCCCGCACCTGCTGGCCGACGTGGTGACCGAGCCGCCCAAGGCGGTCCGCGCGCTGAAATGGGCGGTCGAGCAGATGGAGGACCGCTATCGCATGATGGCGAGCGTCAACGTCCGCAGCCTCGCCAGCTTCAACGACAAGGTGCGCGCGGCCAAGGCCAAGGGGCAGGCGCTGGGGCGGCGCGTCCACGTCGGCTACGACGACAACGGCAAGCCCCAGTATGAGGAGGAGACGCTCGACCTGGCGGTGCTGCCCCAGATCGTCATCATCGTCGACGAGCTGGCCGACCTGATGATGACGGCGGGCAAGGAAGTGGAATTCCTGATCCAGCGGCTGGCGCAAAAGGCGCGCGCGGCGGGCATCCACCTCATCATGGCGACGCAGCGCCCCTCGGTCGATGTCATCACCGGTGTCATCAAGGCAAACCTGCCGACGCGCATCAGCTTTCACGTCACGTCGAAGATCGATTCGCGCACCATCCTGGGCGAACAGGGCGCCGAACAGCTGCTGGGCAAGGGCGACATGCTGTACATGCCCGGCGGGCGCGGGACGGCGCGCGTCCACGGCCCGTTCGTCAGCGACGAGGAAGTGCAGGCGGTCGCCGATTTCTGGCGCGGCCAGGGCGAGCCCGACTATATCGACGCCGTCACCAACGAACCCGACGGCGACGGCGGCTTTTCGATGGACGGCGCGCCGACCGGTGACGATTCGCCCGAGGACCAGCTGTACCGCAAGGCGATCCAGCACGTCGCGCAGAGCCAGAAGGCCTCGACCAGCTGGCTCCAGCGCCAGATGCGCGTCGGCTATAACAGCGCCGCGCGGCTGATCGAGCGGATGGAACAGGACGGCCTGGTCAGCCGCCCCGACCACGTCGGCCGCCGCGAGGTGCTGATGGACGAGGACGGCCGGCCGCTGGTGTAGCTGAAACCATCCGGGTTCACACCGCGTTCAACGCCGTTCAGCCAAGGGGCAGACATGTACAGACCGATGATTATTGCCGCGGCCGCGTTCGCGATCGCCGTTCCTGCCGCCGCGCAGGCGCCCGAGCTGGCGCAGATCCAGCAGCACCTGCGCGCCGTCAACACGATGACCGCCAGCTTCAGCCAGACCGATCGCGCCGGCAAGGTGCTGACCGGCGTGATGACGCTGAAGAAGCCGGGCAAGATTCGGTTCCAGTATGAAAAGGGCGTGCCGATCCTTATCGTCGGCGACGGTAAGGACTTGTGGTTCCTCGATTATTCGGTGGGACAGCGCCAGCGCTGGCCGGTCGGCAATTCGCCGCTGGGCGTGTTGCTCGATCCGTCGAAGGACATTTCGCGATTCGCCACGGTGGTGTCGAGCAACGCGCCCAACGTGCTGAGCATCGAGGCCCACGATCCCAAGCGGCCCGAATACGGCC
This sequence comes from Sphingomonas sp., assembly GCF_035910975.1. Classification (GTDB taxonomy): domain Bacteria; phylum Pseudomonadota; class Alphaproteobacteria; order Sphingomonadales; family Sphingomonadaceae; genus Sphingomonas. The sequence goes on along the minus strand of NZ_JAMHWM010000026.1, from coordinate 170,326 downwards.
GCATCACGCTGATCTTCCAGAAACAGGCGTCGGCGCCGGGCGGGCTGATGCTGCAGGGCTGGGTGGCGCTGGATTCGCAGAACAACCGCACCACCATCCGCCTGTCGAACCAGAGGTTCGACGTGCCGGTGAGCGACGGGACGTTCCGCTGGCGCGATCCGCAGAGCCGCGGCCCGCGAAACTGACCGCGCGTTCATCTAAGCGACAGGAAAACACGGCTATTGCCTCCCTTGCGGAGGCGGGGGCCATCCTGTTCCGGGATTTCCCCCTGTTGCCCGGATGATCCGGCCCCCCCTCCTGCCTGCGTGACGAACGCCAGGTCGGCCCTCGCTCCATGCCCCCGGAGCGGGGGCCTTTTGGCATTTGGGGCACGCCGCATCCTGCGGCGCGACTCCAAAACGCCACGGCCGGCCGGCAACGTCCGTCCGACGACGCGGTTTCGCCGCGGCGTGGGCAGACCGGAAGGGCACCGTTGGACAGGCCCAGGCTCAGACCGGCCCAGGGCGAGCGGAGACGGTCTCCACGCTCCGCATCCCTACGCCGCCCCCGTGACGCAGCGGCGCAAAGCCCCTACATCCCGCCCGCATGACCCTGTCCATCGCCTCGTGGAACATCAATTCGGTGCGCTTCCGCATCGGCATCGTCGAACAGTTTCTGGCGCAGGAAGCACCCGACATCCTGTGCCTGCAGGAAACCAAGGTGATCGATGCCGATTTCCCGGCCGCCGCGTTCCGCGCGCTGGGATATGACCATGTCATCATCCACGGCCAGCGGATGCATCACGGGGTGGCGATCGTCAGCAAGGTGCCGCTGATCGAGGACGACCGGCTGGACTGGCAGGCGAACGGCGAAGCGCGGCATGTCGGCGTACGGCTGGCGAACGGGTTGCGGCTGGAGAATGTCTATGTGCCGGCCGGCGGCGACATTCCGGATCGCGACCTGAACCCCAAGTTCGGCCAGAAGCTCGATTTCGTCGAGCGGATGACCGCCTGGTCCGCCGCGCTCGACGTGCCGACGGTGCTTACCGGCGACTTCAACATCGCGCCGCTGCCCGAGGATGTGTGGAGCCACAAGGCGCTGATCGACGTGGTGAGCCATACGCCGATCGAGATCGCGGCGCTCGACCGGATGCAGGCGGCGCACGGCTGGGTAGACCTTGGCCGCAGGTTCCACCCCGCGCCGGCCCGGCTGCATACCTGGTGGAGTTATCGCGCGAAGGACTGGGCGGCGTCGGATCGCGGGCGGCGGCTCGACCACATGTGGGCGAGCCCGGCCGTCGCCGACAAGGCGGTGTCGCACCGCGTGTGCGAGCCATGCCGCAGCTGGCTGAAGCCGTCGGACCATGTGCCGATCGTGACCGAGTTCGATCTTTGAGCGATCCGCGCGCGGCGGCGCGGGCGATCGACGCGCTGCGGCGCGGCTGGCCGATCGCGATCGACGGGCTGGCGATGCTGGCGATCGAGACCGGCGATCCGGTACGGCTGGCCGCGTTCGACGCCGCAGGCGAGGCAGGCGTGTTGCTGTCGGCAGGGCGGGCGGCGACGCTGAAGCTCGCCAACCAGCTCGCGGCGGCGGACCCCGATGCGCCGGTGCTGGTCGGGCGCGCGGCATGGCTCGATTTCGCGGCGGCGACCGCGCTCGCCGATCCGCAACTCGACCTTGCGACTCCGCTGAAGGGCCCGTTCCGCGCGATACCGGTCGTACGTCCAGAGGCGGCGGCGGCGGCGTTGCGCCTCGCGCGGATCGCCGGCGTCCTGCCCGCCTTCTTCGTGCGGGAGGGCGGCGACGTGGACGTGGCGATCGCCGCCGCCGACATCGACGCGCATGAGGATGCCGGCCGGCTCGCCATAGCGACGCGCGCGCGCCTGCCGGTCGCGGTGGCCGACGATGCCGAGATCGTCGCTTTCCGCACGCCAGAGGCCGCGGGCGAGCATGTCGCGCTGATCCTCGGCCGCCCCGACGGCAGTCCGCCGCTTGTCCGGCTGCACAGCGAATGCCTGACCGGCGACGTGCTGGGCAGCCTGAAGTGTGATTGCGGGCCGCAGCTGCACGAGGCGCTGCGCCGCATCGCGGGCGGCGGTTGGGGCATCCTGCTCTACCTGCGGCAGGAGGGACGCGGGATCGGCCTCACCAACAAGTTGCGCGCCTATGCGTTGCAGGACCAGGGGTTCGACACGGTCGATGCCAATACCCGGCTGGGCTTCGCGATCGATGCCCGCGATTTCCGCGTGGCGGGCCGGATGCTGGGCCTGCTGGGCCAACGCCGGGTGCGATTGCTGACCAACAATCCGGCGAAGGTCGCGGCGCTGGAAGGCACAGGCATTGCGGTGACCGAGCGGGTGCCGCTGGCGCTGCCCGCCAACCCGCACAACGAACGCTATCTGGCCACCAAGCGCGACCGGACCGGTCACCAGCTTTAGGCCAGCAGGCGCGCGACATCCTCGAAGCTGTCGGCGATGTCGGCGACGCCGAGCGCGCGGAGGCGTGTATGGTGGCCGGGCGCGCAGTGGCTGCCCGCGCACAGGCCGATGACATGGCCGCCCGACGCCACCGCCCCGGTCGCGCCGACGGGCGAATCCTCGATGATCGCGCAATCGGCGATCCGCACGCCGAGCGCCGCCGCGGCGTGAAGATAGAGGTCCGGCGCGGGCTTGCCGCGGGTCACATGTTCGCGGCCCGAATAGATGTGGTCACCGAACGCCGAATCGAGCCCGATGTGGGCAAGGTGAGCGCGGATCCAGCGGCTCGAACTCGACGAGACGATCGCCCTGGGCAGGGCGGCCGGCAACGATCGGACGAAGGCCGCCGCACCGGCGACCTCCCCCACCCCTCCGGCGATCGCGCGGGCATCCTCCGCCGCACGCACCGTGTGGAAATCCTCGGGCAGGCCGCGCCCCATCCAGCGTTCGATCGCGCCGATGAAATCCGCGCCCGACAGGCCCATGAAGTTCGCCATCGAATCCTCGGGCGTGGTCGGATGGCCGATGCCGGTCAGATAGTCGGCGATCTGCCGATTACCGGCATATTCGCTTTCGACCAGAACACCGTCGAAATCGAACAGCAGCGCGCCGAACCGCATCAGCGCGCGCCGAACAGCGCGGTGCCGACGCGGACATGCGTTGCGCCGATCGTCACCGCGGTTTCCAGGTCGTCGCTCATCCCCATGCTGAGCGCGGCGAGCCCTTCATCGCGGGCGATCTTCGCGAGCAGGGCAAACCACGGCGCGGGTTCAAGGCCGAGCGGCGGGACGCACATCAGGCCGTCGATCGTCAGGCCGGCGGCGCGCGCCCCGGCGAGCAGTGCCGGCACCTCGCGCACCGCGCAGCCGCCCTTCTGAGGCTCGTCGGCGACATTGACCTGGACGAACAGCCGGGGGTGGCGCCCCTGCGCCTGGACCTCGTGCGCGAGTGCGGTGACCAGCGAGGTGCGGTCGAGCGAATGGATCGCGTCGAACAGCGTGACAGCCTCCGCCGCCTTGTTCGACTGGAGCTGGCCGACGAGGTGCAGTTCGATATCCGGGGTCTCGCCGCGCAGCGCGGGCCATTTCCCGACGGCTTCCTGCACCCGGTTCTCGCCGAATACCCGCTGGCCGGCGGCGATCAGCGGGCGGATCGCATCGGCGTCATGGGTCTTGGATACGGCGACCAGCGCAACGTCGGATGCATCGCGCGCCGCACGCTTCGCGGCGCGGGCGATGCGGGTCTGGACATCGGCAAGGCGCCGGGCGGCATCGTCTGCTGGCATGGCGCGCGCTATAGGGGGGTCGATGCCCCGCCGCCACCCCGTCCCCCACCGCTGGCTGATGACCGACGAACGGATGGGCGACGCATTGTGGGACGCGATCGGCCGGTTGCCGCGGGGAAGCGGGATCGTGGTGCGCCACCATGGCTGGCCGATGCGCGCGCGGCGGGCGCTGATGGCACGGATCGCGCACACGGCGAAACGGAAGGGGCTGGTGGTGCTGGGCGCGGGCGGGCTCGACGGGCCGGGCGGATCGCACAATGGGCGACGGCGGCGCGGGCTGGTCAGCCGGTCGGTGCATTCGCGACCGGAGATGGTGGCTGCGATCCGCGCGGGGGCGGATGTGGTGTTCGTGTCACCGGTGTTCGCAACACGGTCGCATCCCGGCGCGCGGGAACTGGGTGTGGTGCGGATGGCCGCGATCGTGCGCGGGGCGCCGATGCCTGTGGTCGCACTGGGGGGGATGAGCGAGGCGCGGTTCCGGCGGGTGCGGGGAACGGGAGTCCACGGCTGGGCGGGGATCGATGCGTGGATAGAAACGGGCTAGTCGCGGTGATAACGTACGGGCCTGCCGCCCGCAGGGGTCCGGATCGCGGCGCGAAGTGAATTCGCGCCGTCGGACCTCGCTTCGCGAGGCCGGCCGGATGATCCGCGATGCGCGTCCAGCTTCGCTGAACTGCGGCGGATCATCAGAACCTGAACGCAGTCCCCAGATACACCGACTGGCTGTCGCGGCGGGTGTCAGTGAGTTGCGGCAGGCGCTCGCGCTCGCTCTTGTAGCGGACACCGGCCGTCACATCGAGGTTGCGGGTAATGCGATAGGCGCCGCCGACGTCGATCGAATAGCTGGGCTGTTCGGCGATCAGGCGCGGTTCGTTGCCGATCGGACGCGCGGCCTCCGCCTTCACGCGGCCGCTGAAGGCGTTGCCGGTGTAGCTGACGCCGACATCCGCGCTCTCACGGCTGCCCGGCACGCCGGCGAGATCGACCTTGGCGAGATCGCCCGACACGGCGAACCGCTTCCAGCCCACCGCGACACCCAGGTTATAGGCGATCGGCGCCATGGCGATCGTGCCCGTCGTCGCCGGCCCGCGATCCGCAGCAGCCGCAACGACCTCACGCGACGAGCGGGCGCGCACCGCGACGGTCACCGCGTGCTGGCCCGCCTTGCCCGCGCCCGATGGGGTGAAACGGAAGCCGTTGCCGGCGATACCGGCGCGCGCCAGCACGGCGGCAAGCTTCGGATCGCCCGAGGCGGGGGTGAACGAACCGATACCCGCCGACGGATCGGCGACGCGACGGGGCGCGGTACGGCCGTCCTCGGCACCCATCGCCGGCACGACAGCGCACGCGCCGGCAAATGCCAGCACGAGGCCCGATCCGACGATGATGCGCATTGCGACCATTACGATTCCCACTCCAGGTGAGAGCGCTACCACGGAACGGCCGCGCGGTTCCACCGCAAGGAATCTTTTCCTGCCGAGTGTTGCAGCTTGTCCACAGACTCGCCGCGCGCTTGCGGCGCGCCGCCGGTGATCTATAGAGGCGTGTCGCCTGAACCATGGCTCGTTTTTTTCTGAGGACCCGCCGATGACCCCGCGTTCGCGTACCGCTCTCGTGAGCCTCATGTTGCTGGCGCTGGCCGCCTGCGGGCGCGGCGGCGACCGTCCGCGCACCGCCGACCTGGCCGCCAGCCAGGTGACGACGATCGGCGTCAACAGCTATCTGTGGCGCGCGACGCTCGACACGCTGAGCTTCATGCCGCTGCTGCAGACCGATTCGAACGGCGGCGTGATCGTGACCGACTGGTACACCAACCCCAACACCCCGACCGAGCGGATGAAGGTGACGGTGTCGATCCTCGACCAGGATCTGCGCGCCGATGCGGTACGCGTCGCGGCGCTGCGCCAGGTCAGCCAGGGCGGCCAGTGGATCGCGGCCCCGGTGCAGGCGGCGACCGTGCAGAAGCTGGAGGACATCATCCTCACCCGCGCGCGCGACCTTCGCCGCAGCGCCATCACCAAGTGATCCGGGCGCCTTACCCGCGCCCCAGCCTACGGAGCAGATGACCAGCCATGTCGCGGTTCGACGCGCAATCGGCCGATGCCAGGTGGCAGGCGGTGTGGGACGACCGCGCCACCTTTGCCGCCGAGGATAACAGCCCCCGCCCCAAGAGCTATGTGCTCGAGATGTTCCCCTATCCGTCGGGGAAGATCCACATGGGCCACGTCCGCAACTATACGATGGGCGACGTGCTCGCGCGGTTCCGCCGGATGACGGGGCACGAGGTGCTCCACCCGATGGGCTGGGACGCCTTCGGCATGCCGGCGGAGAACGCCGCGATGGAGAAGGGCGTCCATCCCGGCGCCTGGACCTATGACAATATCGCCGCGATGAAGGCGCAGCTGAAGCGGCTGGGCTTCGCGCTCGACTGGACGCGAGAGTTCGCGACCTGCGACCCGTCCTATTACGGCCACGAACAGGCGCTGTTCCTCGATCTGCTGGCGGCGGGCCTGGTCTATCGCAAGGAATCGGCGGTCAACTGGGACCCGGTCGACATGACCGTGCTGGCCAACGAACAGGTGATCGACGGCCGCGGCTGGCGATCGGGCGCGCTGGTCGAGAAGCGCAAGCTGAACCAGTGGTTCCTGAAGATCACCGATTTCGCCGACGAACTGCTCGACGGTCTGGGGACGCTGGACGCCTGGCCCGACAAGGTGCGGCTGATGCAGGAGAACTGGATCGGAAAGTCCGAAGGCCTGCGGTTTCGTTTCGCGCTGAGCGATGGCGGGGATGTCGAGGTGTTCACCACGCGCCCCGACACGATCTTCGGCGCCAGTTTCGTCGCGGTCGCCGCCGACCATCCGATCGCGCAGGCGCTCGCCGGCAATCCGGCGGTCGCCGATTTCATCGCGCTGTGCAAGAAGGGCGGCACCACCGCGGCCGAACTGGAAACGCAAGAGAAGCTCGGCTTCGATACCGGCATTACCGCCGCCCATCCGTTCGACCCGGCGATCCGCCTGCCCGTCTACATCGCCAATTTCGTGCTGATGGACTATGGGACCGGCGCGGTGTTTGGCGTGCCGGCGCACGACCAGCGCGATTTCGAGTTCGCCAGCAAATACGGCCTGCCGATCCGTCGCGTCGTATCGGACGGCGACAGGACCGCGCCCGATTTCGCCGAGAGCGAGGCGTACACCGGCGCCGGCACATTGGTGAACTCGCACTTCCTTGACGGCATGGACGTCGCCGACGCCAAACGCGCGGTCATCACCCACGCAGAGGCCGGCGGCTGGGGCACCGGCACCACCGTGTGGCGCCTGCGCGACTGGGGCGTCAGCCGCCAGCGGTATTGGGGCACGCCGATTCCGGTGATCCATTGCGAGGCATGCGGCGTGGTGCCGGTGCCGAAGGCGCAATTGCCGGTCGTGCTGCCCGAGGACGTCAGCTTCGACGTGCCGGGCAATCCGCTGGATCGCCATGCGACCTGGAAACATGTCGATTGCCCGTCGTGCGGCGCGCCCGGCCGGCGCGAGACCGACACGCTCGACACTTTCGTCAACTCGAGCTGGTATTTCATCCGTTTCGCCAGCCAACCGGGCGATGCGCCGTTCGACAAGGCGGTGGCGGAAAGCTGGCTGCCGGTGGGGCAATATATCGGCGGGGTCGAACATGCGATTCTCCACCTGCTCTACGCCCGCTTCTGGACGCGTGCGCTGCGCCGCATCGGCAAGATCGACGTCGCCGAGCCGTTCGCAGGGCTGTTCACGCAAGGGATGGTGACGCACGAGACGTACAAGGATCCGGCCGGCGCCTGGCTCGCCCCTGACGAGGTATCGGACGGCAAGGTGATCGCGACCGGCGAACCGGTGAGCGTCGGCCGCGTCGAGAAGATGTCGAAGTCGAAGAAGAACACCGTCGATCCGACGCCGATCCTCGACCGCTACGGCGCCGATGCGGTGCGCTGGTTCATGCTGAGCGATTCGCCGCCCGAGCGCGACCTGCCATGGAGCGAGGCGGGCATCGAGGGCGCGTGGCGCTTCGTCCAGCGCGTGTGGCGGCTGGTCGATGGCGTCGAAGCAGCCGAGGGCACCGATTCCGATCTCGACCGCAAGCTGCACCGCACGATCGCTGGCGTCGCCGAGGATGTCGAGGCGCTGGCGTTCAACAAGGCGGTCGCCAAGCTGTACGAACTGACCAGCGTGATCGAGAAGGCCCGGCCATCGGCGTCGCGCACGTCCGCCGTCACCACGCTGGTACGGCTGGCCGCCCCGATGATTCCCCATATCGCCGAGGAAGCGTGGGCAATACTGGGCAACGATGGACTGGTCGCCGATGCGCCGTGGCCGGAGGTCGATCCGGCGCTGCTGGTCGACGATAGCGTGACGATTGCGGTGCAGGTGAACGGCAAGCTGCGCGACACGCTGACCGTCGCCAAGGGATCGGCGAAGGACGCGCTGGAGGCGGCGGCGCTTGCATCTCCCGGGGTCCAGCGCATCCTGGAGGGCGCGACGCCAAAGAAAGTGATTGTCGTGCCCGACCGGCTGGTCAACATCGTCGCATGATCGCTCGCGCCGCCCCGCTTGCCCTGATGCTGATGCTGGCGGGGTGCGGGCTGCGGCCGTTGTACGGCGGCGTGGACAGCCCGGCGCGCGCGACGCTTTCACAGATCACGGTCGCGCCGATCGAGGGACAGGCCGGCTGGCTGGTCACTTCGGCGCTGAAGGACCGTCTGGCTGCGGTGGACGGCGCCAGCCCGCGCTACCGGCTCGACATAAGGCTCGACGACAGCATCACCGGCCTGGGCGTACGTCGCGACGATGCGATCACGCGCGAGCGGCGGACGCTGCGCGCGCGCTATCAACTGGTCGATCTGGCGAGCGGTGCCACGCTGCTCGACGCGACGGCGGGGTCGGATGCCGGGATCGACGTGGTCGGATCAGAATATGCCACGATCGCCGCCGAACAGACCGCGCTGGAACGGCTGGCGGGCATCGTCGCCGACCAGATCGTGGCGCGTGTCGCGCTCTACGGCCAGCGGAGCGGCTCCGCCCCCGCGCGACCATGAAGGCGAGCGCGGCCCAGATCGGCACCGCGATCGAACGCATCGGACGTGGCGGCGCCGCCGATGGCCCGCGCCTGATGCTGTTCTACGGCCCCGACGAGGCCGGGGCGATGGACCATGCCGCGCGGCTGGGCCGGGCGCTGGGCGCAGCGGCGGAGCGCGTCGACCTCGACGGCGCGGCGCTGAAGGCCCAACCCGGGCGACTCGCGGACGAGGCAGCGGCGATCTCTCTGTTCGGCGATACGCGGTGGATCCGCGTGACCGCGATGGGCGAGGAATCGGTCGAGGCGGTCGAACTGCTGCTCGCCGCGGCGAGCGTGGGCAACCCCGTGGTGGCCGTCGCTCCGAACGCCAAGGCGACCGGCAAGCTGGTGAAGCTGGCGCTCGCGGCGCCCGGCGCGATGGCGCTTTCCTGCTACCCGCCCGAGGGCGAGGCGGCGGTGCGGCTGGCGGCGGGGATCGCGCGCGAGCATGGCGTGCGGCTGATGGGCGATACCGCTGCGGCGATGGCCGATGCGGCGAGCGGCGACCGCGCCGTGCTGACCCGCGAGATCGAGAAGCTGGCGCTGTACCTTGATGCCGCGCCGGACCGTCCGCGCGAAGCCGGGGAGGATGTGCTCGCGGCCATCGGCGCCAATCTGGGCGAAGCGGAGATGACGATCGCGATTACCGCGGCGATCGAGGGGCGGCCAGCGGTGGTCGGCGCGGAGCTGCCCGGGATTGAGGCCGCCAACATGACTATCCCGATGTTGCGGTCGCTCGCCAAACGATTGATATCACTGGCGGATATGCGCGGCGAAGTCGACCGCGGCGATTCACCGGATCAGGTGGTGGAGAAGCACCGGGTGTTCTGGAAGGAGAAGCGATCGACCGTCCAGGCGCTGCGCCGCTGGAGCGCACCACAGATCGCCGCCGGCATCGCCCGGGTACGCCGCGCGGAGCGCAGCCTGCTGACCGGGGGGAACCCGGCGACCGTGGGCGCCGCGCACCAGATCGTGGGTCTCGCCCGGAGCGTGGAACGGCGCTAGATGCGCTCGCCGCTGAGGCGCTGGCAGACCATGTCGAGCTGGTCGAGCGTCGAGTAATCGAGCGTCAGCGTGCCCCCCGCCCCGCCATGGGCGATCCGCACCTTCAGCCCGAGCAGGTCGCCGAGCTGTCGCTCCAGCGCGACGATATCGGCATCGCGCGCGCCACCGCCGGCGGTGGGCGCGGGCTTGCGCGAGGCCGAGGCCGGCTTGGCCTCGCGGGCAAGGCGCTCCGTCTCGCGGACCGACAGCCCTTCGTCCGCAACACGGCGGGCGAGCGCCACGGGATCGGGCGCGCCGATCAGCGCGCGCGCGTGGCCCATCTCGATCGCGCCATCGAGCACCATCGATCGGACCGAGACGGGAAGATCAAGCAATCTCAACAGGTTGGATATATGGCTGCGCGACTTGTTGACCAGCTTGCCCAGCGCGTCCTGCGTATGGCCGAACTGGTCGATCAGCCGCCGATACGCCTCCGCTTCCTCGATCGCGTTGAGATCGGCGCGCTGGATATTCTCGACCAGCGCGATTTCCATCGTCTCGGCATCGTCGAGATCGCGAACGATGACCGGGACTTCGTGGAGCCGCGCCCGCTGCGCCGCGCGCCAGCGGCGCTCACCGGCGACGATCTGATAATCATGGCCGTGCGGGCGCACGACGATCGGCTGGATCAACCCGCGCTGCGCGATCGACTTCGCGAGGTCGTCGAGCGCGTCTTCGTCGAAATGCCGGCGCGGCTGCTGTGGATGCGGGGCGAGTGCGCTGACCGGCAGGGTACGAATGCCCGTCCGCACCTCGCCCTGGCTGCCCGCCACCGGCGCCTCGACGGCGGCGTCGCCCAGCAGCGCGCTCAGGCCCCGACCGAGGCCGGGACGCGCCTTGCGCCCGGATTGCGGAGCACCATCGTTCATGCCGCCACCTTTACCACATCGGGGAGACGCAGGATCACCTCGCGCGCGAGCGCCATATAGGCTTCGGAGCCGGCACAACGATGGTCATAGATAAGCGCGGGCAATCCGTGACTCGGCGCCTCCGACAGGCGGACATTGCGTGGGATCACCGTGTCGAAGACGACCTTGCCGAGTACCGCGCGGACATCGTCGGACACCTGGTCGGTCAGCCGGTTGCGGCGATCGAACATCGTCAGCACGACACCCAGGATCGAGAGACCCGGATTGAAGCGCGAGCGAATCCGCTCGACCGTACCGAGCAACTGGCTGAGCCCCTCAAGGGCGAAAAACTCGCATTGCAGGGGCACAAGCAGCGCATGAGCCGCCACCATCGCGTTGATCGTGAGCAGGCCGAGGGACGGCGGGCAATCGATCAGCACGACATCCCATCGCGCCTCGCTCCGCGCGATCGCCCGATCCAGTCTGTGGGTTCGCGCATCGAACTCGATCAGCTCGATTTCCGCGCCGGACAGGTCGACCGTCGCCGGAATGATATCGAGTCGCGGCACACGCGTAGCCATGGCCGCATCCGACAGCGCCCCTTCGCCAAGCAACAGGTCATAGCTCGACGATGTGCGATCGTTGCGGCCTATGCCCAGCCCGGTGGAGGCGTTGCCCTGAGGATCGAGATCGATAAGGAGCACACGCGATCCGGTGGCGGCCAGCGCGGTGCCGACATTGATCGCGGTGGTGGTTTTGCCCACTCCACCCTTTTGATTGGCGATCGCGACGACCCTCATCGCGGGTCGATGCCCGACGCGATGACGATGCCCGAGGCCGGATCGACGATACTCTGTTCCACGTGAAACGTCCCATGCCACGATCGCCGTGCCTGCGCCACTTCCGATTGCGCGCTCTGCCCCTTGGGCAGGATGTAGCGGGTGGCCTTGTCGGTAAAGCGCGCCGCTCCCCTGAGAAGATTGTCGAGACTCGCGACGGCCCGGGCCGACACGATCGTCGCAGGCGCGGATAGTGGCGCGGTTTCCGCCTTCGCCTGCAACACCGAGACGTGATCAAGGCCCAGCGCCGTCGCGCATGTTCGTAAAAACTCGGTTCGCAGCCGACGCGGCTCGATGAGGGTGACGGGGCTGGTGTTCAGTATCCCGATCACCAGCCCGGGCAGGCCTGCGCCCGATCCCACGTCCACCCAATTCTCCCACCGCTGCGGCGCATGATCCAGCAACTGGGCGGAATCGACGATGTGCCGGCTCCAGATCGCCGCCAGTGTCGATGGGGCGACCAAATTCTGCCGCGTCGCTTCCGCGTTCAGCATCTCGACATAGCGGCCAAGCATTTCCTGCCGCCCGCCATATCGCTCGCCGACCCACCCGATGGCCTGATCCTCGTTCACGCCGCGCTCCGTTTCACGTGGAGCAAAATCGCCGAAAGCGCTGCGGGAGAGATTCCTCTTATGCGGGACGCCTCATCCAGGCTGGCCGGCCGGGTCACCGCGAGACGCTCGACCATCTCCGACGAGAGGCCGGGTATGTCGGAATAGCTGGTGTCGCGCGGGATGGCCGCGGCACCCGCATTTCGCCGGCCAGCCACCTCACGCGCCTGACGCTCCAGATATGGCTGATAGCGCGCATCCTCGATGGCTTCAGACAGGATCGCCGGATCATAGTCGTCGGCGTCATCGATCAGCATGTCGATCGCCACATCGGGGAAGCGCAACCATTCGCGCGCGGGCCGACGGCTGCCGTCCTGGCTGATGCCCGCCCCGGCGGTAGCAAGCTGATCCGCCGTCACCTGTGTAGCCAGTCGGGCGTCGAGTCGCGCCCGCTGTTCGACGACGGCATCGAAATGCGCCCGTCGATCCGGCGTGAGGCAGCCGATGTTCGCTGCCAGACCGGAAAGCCGTGTTTCCGCATTGTCCGCGCGCAACGACAACCGATGTTCGGCGCGCGCGGTGAGCATGCGATAGGGCTCGGTAACGCCTTGCAGGACGAGATCATCGATCATCACGCCAAGATAGCTTTGCGCGCGGTCCAGCCGCATCGGCGACTCTCCAAGCGCCAGTGCCGCCGCGTTCAGGCCAGCGACAAGCCCCTGCCCCGCCGCTTCCTCATAACCCGTCGTCCCGTTGATCTGGCCGGCGCAGAACAGGCCCGGCATGTCAGGCAACCCAAGCGTCGAATCGAGCGCACGCGGATCGAGATAGTCATATTCCACCGCATAGCCCGGCACCGCCACCCGACAGCGCTCGAGACCGGGAATGGACGCGATCATCGATTGTTGGACATCGTCGGGGAGCGAGGTCGAAATGCCGTTCGGATAGACCAGATGGTCATCCAGCCCCTCGGGCTCGAGGAAGATCTGGTGCCCGTCCCGGTCGCCAAACCTGTGCACCTTGTCCTCGATCGAAGGGCAGTAGCGCGGGCCGCGCGCATCGATCGCCCCGCTGAACAACGGTGAGCGGTCGAGACTCCCGCGAATGATGTCATGGGTCCGCGCGGTCGTCCGCGTGACGGCGCAGGCAAGCTGGGGCAGACGCGGGCCGCGTGTCATCGGCGACATCGTCCAGCGCTCGGCATCGGACGGCTGTTCGGGTAAGGCGCCCCAGTCGATCGTGCGCCCATCGAGGCGCGGCGGCGTCCCTGTCTTCAGGCGGCCGATCGGCAGCCCGAGCGCCCGGAGCTGCTCGCCAAGAACGGTGGCGGCGCTTTCGCCGACCCGGCCTCCAACCTCCCGTGCCTCACCGCGGAAAATGCGTCCGCCAAGGAACGTGCCGGTCGCAAGCACCACGGCGGGCGCGTCGAGCCGGGTTCCATCCTCCAGCCTGAGGCCGGCGATCCGGCCGCCGTTCTCGTCCAGCGCGCTTGCCTCACCCTCAATGACGGTCAGGTTCGGCAATGCCGCGATCATTCGCTGGATCGCCGCGGCATAGAGCCGACGATCCGCCTGGATGCGCGGACCGTGTACCGCGATACCCTTGCTGCGATTGAGCATACGATAATGGATCGCCGCTCGATCGGCCGCGCGCCCAATCAGCCCGTCGAACGCATCGACCTCGCGGACCAAATGGCCCTTGCCGATGCCACCGATCGCGGGATTGCACGACATCGCACCGATGCGGTCGGCACGAAACGTCACCAGCGCGACGCGGACGCCACGCCGCGCCGCCGCAGCGGCTGCCTCGGTCCCGGCATGGCCACCGCCGACGACGATGACGTCGAATTTCTGCATGGCGTCCGCTCTAGAGGCGACGCGAGAGGCCGTCAAAGCGTTCCACGTGGAACATCACTTGCCGATGCAGAAGCGGCCGAACAGCGCATCCAGAACATCCTCGACATGCGACCGTCCAGTAATGCGATCGAACGCCAGCCGGGCCAGCCGCAGATTCTCGGCGACGATCAGCGTGTCGCCGGACGACGACGCTTCGTATAAATATTGTTCCGCATCGCAACACAGATCGCGCTGGCGAGTGTTGAGCGCCGGCACGTCGCCGGTGGGTACAAGCCTCGTCGCCGTATCCTGCAACGCGGCCCACACGGCCGCCGCCCCGCCCGCATCTGCGGTCGTCGACCCAACCCGGCCCTCCGGCACCGGGCGGCGCCCCGCTTGATCGCACCGTGGATGCACCTTGATGATCTGTGCCATGCTTGCGGGCGGCTCGCCGTCACCGAGCCACAAAAGGATGTCCGCGGCATCCGCGCTGGCGCGCGCGCGATCCACCCCGATCGCCTCGATCGGATCGTCGGTCGCATCGACCAGCCCGGCGGTATCGGTCAGCAACCAGGCCAGGCCCGCATGGGCGACCGGCGCCTCGATGCGATCCCGCGTCGTCCCCGCGATCGGCGACACGATCGCGGCGTCTCTACCAACCAACATATTGAACAACGACGATTTTCCGCTGTTCGGTGGCCCCGCCAGCACGACCCGGATGCCGTCGCGCAGCCGCTCGACGGTCGGCTGCGCGACGAGGATTGCGATCTCCACGGCCAACGCCCCCGCCGCGTCGCGCGCCGGAGCGATCAAGGCAGCCTCATCGGCCGCGTCGTCCTCGTCGCTGTGATCGATCGCCGCCTCGACCATGGCGGAGATAGCGACAGTGCGGTCGCTCCAGTCCTCGATCCGACGGCGCAGACCCCCTTCCGCGCTGCGCAGCGCCGCACGATGCTGCGCCTCCGTCTCGGCGGCGAGCAGATCGGCGAGTCCCTCCGCCTCGGTCAGGTCGAGACGACCGGCCTCAAGCGCCCGGCGGGTGAATTCGCCCGCTTCGGCACCGCGGCATCCCGCAAGGGTCCGCAGTGCCGCCTCGACCGCGCGCACCACCGCCCGACCGCCGTGAAGATGCAGTTCGGCCAGATCCTCGCCCGTCGCGCTGCCCGGACCGGGAAAGCACAGCACCAGCGCGCGATCGAGCGTCTCACCGCTGCCGGGGTGGCGCAGCCGCCTGAGCGAGGCGCGGCGCGGTGATGGCAACCCGCCCGCCAGCGCGGAAACCGCGGCGAAGGCGGCCGGGCCGCTGATCCGGACCACCGCCAGCGCCGCCGGCGGCGCCCCGCTCGACAACGCGAAGATGGTGTCGGTCATTCGTCCTTCTTGAAGCCGCTTTCGAACAGGCTGCGCCACAGGCCGAGCCCCACCTCGCCCATCGGCGCCCAGCCGCGCATCATCGTCTCCAGCATCTCCGGCGGCACTTTGCCCTGCATCGCCTCCTCCATCATCGCGACGTAGCGATCATGCAATGGAGTCAGGTCGGGCAGGCCGATCGCGGCCCGCGCCTCGGCAGGCGTGCAGTCGATCTCGACGTTGATCTTCATGGGCCGGCTCCCCCGTGCTAGTCGTGAACGATGACCTATGCGCGCGATATGGCCCTGATCGCAACGCCTGTCGGCATGGTGCGGATCGAGGGCGACGAACACCGGATTCATCGAATCGCGATCGATGAGGCCCGGCAGACGCCGCGACGGGCCGAATTTCCGGCGGTGATCGCGGCGGCCGAGCAGCTGGAGGCATGGTTCGCCGGTGCGCTTCGCCGATTCGATATCGCGCTGGCGCCCGCCAGGACGGTGCGCGGCCAGGCGCTGCGCGACGGGCTGAGCGCGGTCGGTTACGGCACTACCGTCACCTATGGCGAGCTCGCGACATCGCTGGGATCGGCGCCGCGCGCGATCGGACAGCTGTGCGCCCGCAATCCCTTTCCCATCGTCGTGCCATGCCACCGTGTGCTGACGCGGGCCGGGGCGGACAATTATTCGGCCGGCGGCGGAATCGTCACCAAGCGCTGGCTGCTGGATCATGAAGCGAAACACGGAGGATTTGCATGACCGACGCGACCATTCCCACGATCGACGGCGACGGCAGCTTTGCCGCCTATGTCGCGCGACCCGCGGGCACGCCGCGCGCGGCAGTCGTCGTGATCCAGGAAGTGTTCGGCGTGAACCCCGGCATCCGCCGCAAGTGCGACCGACTGGCCGAGGACGGGTATCTGGCAGTGGCGCCCGACCTGTTCTGGCGGATCGAGCCGGGCATTCAGCTCGATCCCGACGTGCCGGAGGAGTTGCGGCACGGGCTCGACTTGTTCGGCAGGTTCGACCAGGACGCCGGCATCCGCGATATCGAAGCGACGATCCGCTGGGCGCGCAGCGACGTGGAGGGCGGCAAGGTCGGCTGCGTCGGCTACTGCCTGGGCGGGCGGCTGGCGTATATGACGGCGGCGCGCACCGATATCGACGCCAGCGTCGGCTATTATGCGGTCGGGATCGACGGGCTGCTTGAAGAAAAGCACGCCATTGCCCACCCGCTGCTGTTGCATATCGCCGGCGAGGACGGGTTCGTGCCGCCGGCGGTGCAGGCCGCAATGCACGCCGGGCTGGACGATCTCCCCAAGGTGACGCTGCTCGACTATCCCGGCCAGGATCACGGCTTCGCGACTGAACTGGGCGACCGGCGATCGCCAGAGGCTGCGGACAGCGCGGATGCGGCGACGAAGGCGTTCTTCGCCGAACATCTGGGGTAATAGCGGAAACCTGTCAGGCCCCGGATCGCGCCGGGGCCTGATCGGATCGGATCGACGGGCTACGCGATCAGCTGGAGCAGCCCGATCTCCTTGTCGGTGATCCCGGTGTAGATCATCGTGCCGGCGACGTAGAGGATGACCAGAAGGCCGATCCAGGCGATCCAGCGGTAACGCTCGATATACTTCGCGATGATGTTGGCGGCGATGCCCATCAGCGCGACCGCGAAGACCAGGCCGATCATCAGGATGCCCGGATGGTCGCGCGCCGCGCCCGCGACAGCGAGGACGTTGTCGAGGCTCATCGACACGTCGGCGACCGCGACCGCCCAGGCGGCGCCGGCAAAGCTCTTGGCGGGCTTCAGGCCGCTCGCCTCGTCGCCCTCGATCTCGGGCGAGCCGGGGCTGTGCGCGGCGGCGCTGTGGCCGAGTTCGCGGTACATCTTCCACGCGACCCACAGCAGCAGGACGCCGCCGGCGAAGACCAGGCCGATCACCTGCATCAACTGGGTCACCACCAGCGCGAACGCGATGCGCAGCACCAAAGCGGCGATGATGCCGATCAGGATCACCTTCTTGCGCTGGTCCGCCGGCAGGCCCGCCGCCAGCGCGCCGATGACGATCGCATTATCGCCAGCCAGCACGATATCGATCAGCAGGACCTGGCCGAACGCAAACCAGGCGGCGCCGTCGCCGCTGAACAGCGTCGCCATGTCATTGACTATGTGGGACCAAATATCGCTCATGCCCGCGTGCCTAGCGGGGTTTGCGGCGGGCGGGAAGCGGCCGCATACGTCCGATACAAAAAAGGCGTGGGCAAAGCCCACGCCGTCGGCCGGGCTATGCCCGCCGGCCGTGCCGGTGCGGCCTGAAATAGCATAGCTACTTCAAGCCGCACGCGTCATTGATTCATGCTGTCGAAGAAATCGTCGTTGGTCTTCGAGTTCTTCATCTTGTCGAGCAGGAACTCCATCGCGTCGACGGTGCCCATCTGCATGAGGATGCGGCGCAGCACCCACATCTTCGACAATTTGTCCTTCTCGACCAGCAGCTCTTCCTTGCGCGTGCCCGACTTGCCGACGTCGAGCGCAGGGAAGATGCGCTTGTCCGCGACCTTGCGGTCGAGCACGATCTCCGAGTTTCCGGTGCCCTTGAACTCCTCGAAGATCACCTCGTCCATGCGGCTGCCGGTATCGATCAACGCGGTGGCGATGATCGACAGCGAGCCGCCCTCCTCGATATTGCGTGCAGCACCGAAGAAGCGCTTGGGACGCTGGAGCGCGTTGGCATCGACGCCGCCGGTCAGCACCTTGCCCGACGACGGCACGACGGTGTTGTAGGCGCGGCCCAGGCGGGTGATCGAATCGAGCAGGATCACCACGTCCTTCTTGTGCTCGACCAGGCGCTTGGCCTTCTCGATCACCATTTCGGCGACCGCAACATGGCGGGTCGCCGGTTCGTCGAAGGTCGACGATACCACCTCGCCCTTCACGCTGCGCTGCATATCGGTGACTTCTTCCGGGCGCTCGTCGATCAACAGCACGATCAGGAACACTTCGGGATGGTTGTCAGTGATCGCCTTGGCGATGTTCTGCAGCATCACCGTCTTGCCGACGCGCGGGGGCGCGACAATCAGCGTGCGCTGGCCCTTGCCCTGCGGGCTGACGATGTCGATGACCCGCGCCGACTTGTCCTTCTGCGTCGGATCGAGCTGGTCGAGGACAAGCTTCGATTCCGGGTAGAGCGGCGTCAGATTGTCGAAATTGACGCGGTGGCGCACTGCTTCGGGATCGTCGAAATTGACCTTCGACAGCTTGACCAGCGCAAAATAGCGTTCGCCGTCCTTCGGCCCGCGGATCTCGCCTTCCACCGTATCGCCGGTGCGCAGGCCGAATTTGCGGACCTGGTTGGGCGATACGTAGATGTCGTCGGGACCGGCCAGATAATTGGCCTGGGCGCTGCGCAGGAAGCCGAACCCGTCCGACAGCACCTCGATCGTGCCCTCGCCCATGATCTGGTCGCCATTATCGGCCTGTACCTTCAGGATCGCGAACAGCAGGTCCTGCTTGCGCAGCGTCGATGCGCCTTCGACGCCCAGTTCCTCGGCCATGCTGACCAGGTCGGCGGGCGATTTCTTCTTGAGGTCTTTCAGATGCATTTCGGGCGTCCGGTTGAGGAGGCTTGGAGGATGTGCGGGCGCTTTGGATGTCGTGAGGAACCGACGGCGCGTAGCGAGATGGGGGTAAACGCGCCCGCTGCATGCGATGTCGCGTCCGATTGGCGCGTTAAGTTGCGGCCCGGCTCAAGTCAAGCGCGTCAGAACGGACGGACGACGGCGAGGACAACGATGAGGATCGCGGCAAGCGCGGGAACCTCGTTGATCGCGCGCAGCCGCTTCGCCGACAGCGTCGCGACGCCACGCGCGAGCCGGCGACCATAGCCAACTGCCCAGCCGTGATAGCCGGTAAGCAGGACGACCAGCAGCAGCTTGGCATGGAGCCAGCCGAGCCCCGGCACCGCATCGAACAGCCCGGCATTGGCGGCGAGCAGCAGACCCAGCACCCACACGACCGCCATCGCCGGGGTCAGGATGATGCGGCGCAGCTTCGCCTCGCGATCGATCCACCGCGCTTCCTCGGACCGGTCGCCCAGCCCCTCCTGATGATAGACCAGGTAGCGCGGCAACATGAACAGCCCCGCCATCCAGAAGATCACGAAGACGACATGCGCCGCCTTCACCCAGGGATAGGCGCCGCCGAGCAGGTTTATCATGTTCGCGACCTTACCCGATCGACCAGCCGCGTCACATGATCGATCGGCGTGAACTGGCCGATGCCGTGGCCGAGGTTGAAGACGTGCGGGCGATCCGCGAACGCGGCCAGGACACGGTCGATCCCCGCATCGAGCGCGGCCCCGCCGGCAAGCAGCGCCAGTGGGTCGAGATTGCCCTGCACCGGCAGGCCGGCGGGGAGCATCGCGTCGGCCCAGGCGGGTTCGATCGTCTCATCGAGGCCGACCGCATCGGGCCGCACGCCGGCGACATAATCGACCAGCTTGGCACCCGCCCCCTTGGGAAAGCCGATCACCGGCACATCCGGATGCAGCGTCTTGAGCCGCGCGACGAGAGCCGCGTTGGGCGCGATCACCCAGCGTTCGAACTGTGCCGGGCTGAGGCTGCCGGCCCAGCTGTCGAACAGCTGGACCGCCTCCACGCCCGCCTCGATCTGTCGCGACAGATAGGTGACGGTCAGATCGACGATCGCGTCGATGATCTCGGCAAAGGCGGTTTCATCGCGGTAGGCGAGACCGCGCGTCTCCGCATGATCCTTCGATCCCTGCCCTGCCACCATATAGGTCGCGACCGTCCAGGGCGAGCCGGCGAACCCCAGGAAGGTCGTCTCGGGGGGCAGCGCGGCAGCGACCCGCCGGACGGTGGCGTAGACCGGGTCAAGCCTTTCGGGAACGGCCTGTAGCGACGCCAGGGCATGATCGACCAGCCTGGGCGCCAGGCGCGGTCCTTCACCCGCCTCGAACCACAGATCCTGCCCCAACGCCCAGGGCACCATCAGGATATCGGAGAACAGTATCGCGCCGTCGAAACCGAAGCGGCGGATCGGCTGGAGCGTGATCTCGCACGCGGCCTCGGGATCGGTCGCGAGGTCGAGGAAACCGCCCTTCTCCGCCCTGAGCGCGCGATATTCGGGCAGATAGCGTCCGGCCTGGCGCATCAGCCAGATCGGCGGCACCGACGGCTTTTCCCCACGCAGCGTCGCGAGGAGTGGTTTCGAGGGTCGCGGATCGGTCACGGCGCATCCCAACTAGAAAAGAAGAAAATGAATCTATGGGTTGTTGAAAGTGGTTGGCGCGTGGGTAGCGGGGTTTCCGGCGGCGTCCAGACTCTGCCCACAGATTGACGATGGCGGCGGCGCGATTGCACGGCGATTCGATTCGTTCATTCCCGTAATCCACAGCCTGTGCAGGGAAACCGGAAATGTGATGTGCGTTGTGGACAGACGTGGATGGATCGACCGGAATCGCCTCGCTTGGCCGCATGGCCGAGTTACGCTAGCGCTCGCCCCCATGTTGTCCACAGATCGCTCCAGCACCGGCCGTTGATGCGCCTGCATCTCCATCTCCTCTCCGATTCCACTGGCGAGACGCTGGAGAATATCGCCAAGGCGGCACTGGCCCAGTTCGATGATGTCGATACCCGGCGGCATTTCTGGCCGATGGTCCGCAACGAGGCGCATCTCGAGCGAATCCTGCTCGAGATCGCGCAGCACCCCGGGCTGGTGCTGTTCACGCTGGTCAATCCGGCGATCCGCGCGATGCTGGAGGATCGCTGCCGTGCGATGGGTCTGCCGGCGGTGGCGCCGCTCGACGGCGTGAACGACGCGCTGTCGGCTATGCTGGGGCAGGAAGCGAAGGCGCGCCCGGGCCGGCAGCACACGCTGGACGCCGCCTATTTTGCGCGGGTCGAGGCGATCCAGTGGACGATCGCGCACGACGACGGCATCGCATCCGAGGACTGGGAACAGGCCGACATCGTGCTGGCCGGGGTCAGCCGGTCGTCGAAGACGCCGACATCGATCTACCTCGCCAATCGCGGGTACAAGACGGCGAACATCCCGATCGTGGTCGAAAGCCCGCCGCCGGCGATCCTCTACACGCTCAAAAATCCGCTGGTCGTCGGGTTGACCACCAGCGCCGACCGGCTGGTGCAGATCCGTCGCAACCGCCTGCTCTCGCTCAACCAGAAGGCCGAGACCGCCTATGTCGAGCAGGATGCGGTGACGCGTGAGGTAGCCTATGCCCGCCGCCTGTTCGCCGACAATGGCTGGCCGGTGATCGACGTGACACGCCGGTCGATCGAAGAGACCGCCGCGGCGGTGATCGCCCTGGTCAGCGACCGCAAGCTGCCGAAGGTGGAGACATGAGGCTGATCCTGGCGTCCGGCAGCGCATCGCGCCGGGCGATGCTCGAGGCGGCGGGCGTGCCATTCGCCGTCGAACGGCCGCATGTCGATGAGGATGCCGCCAAGGCCTCACTTTCCGCGGCGCAGACGCTGGCGCGCGACGTCGCCGACGCGCTCGCCGAACTGAAGGCGGTCAAGGTATCGGCGCGCGACCCGCAGGCACTGGTGCTCGGATCGGATTCGATCGTGGCGCTCGACGACGGGACCTTGCTGGACAAGCCGGCCAGCCGCGAGGAAGCGGAGGAACACCTGCGCCGCATGTCGGGCAAACGCCACCGGCTGCACAGCGCCGCGGTGATCGCCGAAGGCGGCCGCGCGGTGTGGCGCGAGGTCGATACCGCGACATTGTTCGTCCGGCCGTTGAGCGATGGTTTCATCCGATCCTATCTGGACGTCGAATGGCCGGCGATCTCGGGCTGCGTCGGCTGTTTCCGGATCGAGGGGCCGGGCGCGCAGTTGTTCGGCCGGATCGACGGCAGCCAGTTCACCGTTCTGGGCCTGCCGCTGCTGCCGGTGCTCGATTATCTGCGTGTCCGGGGAGTGCTGGAATCGTGACCCTGCCCTTTGCCGAGGTGATCGGCGATCCGATCGCGCAATCCAAATCGCCGTTGATCCACCGTTTCTGGCTCGATGCTCTGGGCATCGCCGGGGATTACGCCCGCGCGCACGTCACCGCCGGGGGGCTGGCGGACTATATTGCCCGCTCGCGCGACAAGCCTCTGTGGCGCGGGTGCAATGTGACGATCCCGCACAAGATCGCGATCATGGAGCTGGTCGACGATCCCGGTGATGTGCGCGGGTCGATCGGGGCGATGAACACCGTGCTGCGCCAGCCCGACGGGTCGTTGATCGGCACCAACACCGACGCGGGAGGGTTCGCCGCGCCGATCGCCGGGCTCGACCTGACCGGGCGGCATGTCGTGGTGGTCGGTGCCGGCGGCGCGGCGCGCGCGGTGCTGTTCGCGCTGGCGAAGCTGGGGGTCGGGCGGGTGACGGTGATGAACCGATCGCCGCTCAAGGCCGCCGGGCTGCTCGCGAAATTCGGACTGAAGGGCGATGTCGTGCCGCTGGGCGCGCCGCTGGCGTCCGACGCGGCGCTGGTCGTCAACACCAGCGCGCTCGGGATGGCGGGGCAGCCGCCGCTCGATATCGACCTGTCGCCGCTCGACGAGGACGCGGTAGTCTATGACATCGTCTACGCGCCGCTTGAGACGCCGCTGCTCGCGCAGGCGCGGGCGTGCGGGCTGGAAACGGTCGATGGGCTGGAAATGCTGGTCGGCCAGGCGGCGCTGGCCTTCGAACTGTTCTTCGGTGCCGAACCGCCGCGCGACCGCGACGACGAGCTTCGCGCCCTGCTGGTCGCATGACGATCATCCTAGGCCTGACCGGTTCGATCGGCATGGGCAAGTCGACCGTCGCGGCGATGTTTGCTGAAGCCGGGGTGCCGGTGTTCGACGCCGATGCCGCCGTCCACGAACTGCAAGGCCCGGCGGGCCGCATCGTCGCGGCGATCGAGGCGCGCTTTCCCGATACGACCGGACCGGGCGGGGTGAACCGCGCCGCGCTGGGCGAGGCGGTGTTCGGCGAACCCGCGGCGCTGAAGGCGCTGGAGGCGATCGTCCATCCGGCGGTTGCGGAGGAACGCGCGGCGTTCCTGGCTGTCCATGCCGATTCGGCGCTGGTCGTGCTCGACGTGCCGCTGCTGTTCGAAACCGGTGGCTGGCGGTCCGTCGATCGTATCGCGGTGGTGTCCGCCCCGGTCGAGGTTCAGCGCACGCGGGTGCTCGCACGGCCGGGGATGACCGAGGCGCGGTTCGTCGACATCCTCGCCAAGCAGCTGCCCGACGCGGAAAAACGGGCGCGCGCCGACTTCGTCATTCCGACCGGCGGTTCGCTGGACGCGACGCGCGCCGCCGTGGCCGAGGTGATCGCTTGCTTGCGAGGCCCGGCGGGAGGATAAGGGCGGTATGCGCGAAATCGTGTTCGATACGGAAACGACGGGGCTCAGCTTCGTCGGGGGCGACCGGCTGGTCGAGATCGGCTGCGTCGAGCTGGTCAATCGTGTCGAGACCGGGCGGACCTTCCACCGTTACGTCAACCCCGAACGTGACATGCCCGAGGAGGCGGAGCGCGTGCACGGGCTGTCGGCGCGCTTCCTGTCGGACAAGCCGCTGTTCGGCCATGTCGTCGAGGAACTGATCGAATTCCTGGGCGAGGCGCCGCTGGTGGCGCATAATGCCGGTTTCGACTTCTCTTTCCTCAACGGCGAGCTGGCGCGCGCGGGCCGCGTCGATATCTGCCGCAGCCGGATGGTCGATACGCTGATGCTGGCGCGGACCCGGCATCCGGGCGCCAAGCACACGCTCGACGCGCTGTGCGTGCGCTATGGCATCGACCGGTCGCACCGCATCGTCCACGGCGCGCTGCTGGACGCGCAGCTGCTGGCACAGGTCTATGTCGAGCTGACCGGCGGGCGGCAGATCGGGCTGGGGCTGGCCGTGGAGACGGTGGCCGAGACCCATGTCGCGGTAACGACCGTGCGCGGCGAGATCCGTCCGGCGCGCGCGCATGCGGCGTCGTCCGACGAGCTGGCCGCGCATGCAGAGTTCCTCAGGACCGTGAAGGAACCCCTGTGGGGGGCTACGGCGTTCGGTTGAAGAAAGAGGGGCGCGTGCCTAGGTGCGTTCCCCGCCCACAAGAGAAGGAGAAAAAGGCATGGATATCCGGGTATCGGGCCATCAGGTCGACACCGGCGAGGCGCTGAAGGCGCATGTCGAGGACCGGCTCCAGGGTATCGCCGACAAATATTTCTCCCGCGCCATTTCCGCCCAGGTGACGTTCGGCAAGGGACCGCACGACCATGGCTTCAGATGCGACATCGTCGCGCACGTGATGCAGGGGCTGGTGCTCAAGGGATCGCACTTCAACCCCGGCTCCGAGGCGCAGCTGGCCTTCGACGGTGCGGCCGACAAGATCGAGAAGCAGCTGCGCCGCTACATGCGACGGCTGAAGGACCGGAACGCGGGCCAGGCGGCGTCGTTCGCCGAGGCCAACGACTATGACAATGCCGGCTATACCGTGTTCAACGGCGCCGACGTCGATGCGGTCGAGGATGTGGCCGACGCCCCGCTGATCATCGCCGAGACGCGGGTCGATGTGCCCGACGCCAGCGTGTCCGACGCCGTGATGATGCTCGACCTGCGCAACACCACCGCGCTGCTGTTCAAGAACAGCGGCACCGGCAATTTCAACATGGTCTATCGCCGCGACGACGGGACGATCGGCTGGGTCGAGCCCAACCGGGCCGGTTGACGCGAACAGGCGGCGGCGCGGGCGACCGCGCCGTCCGCGAAGGGGGATCATGACCGACCTGAGCGACCTGCTCCAACTCGATGCGGTGCTGGCCGATGTCGCCGCGGCGAACAAGCGTGCGCTGTTCGCCGCGTTCGGCGCTACGGCGGCGGAGGTCTATGGCGTCGATGCGGCGGCCGTGTCCGCGGGCCTCGCCGCGCGCGAGAAGCTTGGCACGACGGGCTTCGGCGGCGGCATCGCCGTTCCGCACGCCCGGCTCGCAGGGCTGGAGGCGGTGTGCGGGGTGTTCGCGCGCCTCGATCGGCCGATCGATTTCGCCGCGGTGGACGAGCTGCCGGTCGATATGGCGTTCATGCTGCTCTCCCCGATCGATGCCGGCGCCGGGCATCTGAAGGCGCTGGCGCGGGTTTCGCGTCGGCTTCGCGACCGCGGATTCGCACAGAAGTTGCGCGGTGCGGGATCGCCTGACGCGCTTTATGCCCTGCTGACCACGGCCGAGGCGCGTGACGCCGCCTGACGCGCCGTCGGGGGCCGAGGCGCATTTCCGCAGCCTCGAATCGCTCTATGCGGCGGCGCCGATCAACGCGCGGTTCCCGTCGCGACTGACGATCCCCGCGCCAGGTCAGTCGCGGATCGCCTTCACGCTCGATGAAGGCCATTTCCACGCCGCCGGCGCCGTCCACGGCACCGCCTATTTCAAGATGCTCGACGATGCCGCCTTCTATGCCGCGAACAGCCTGGTGAGCGATCGGTTCCTGCTGACCACAGCGTTCAACCTGCTGTTCACCCGGCCGCTCGGCCCCGGCCCGGTGGTCGCGGAGGGACGATGGGTGAGCGGGCAGCGACGGGTGCTGATCGCCGAGGCGCGGCTGATCGATGCCGGGGGTGAAGAGGCCGCGCGCGGCACCGGCACGTTCATGCGATCGCGCATCGCGCTCGCGGGTTTGCCGGGATATCGCGCTTGAGCCGGCTGACGGCGGAGTTTCGGGTCAAGGCGCTGCTACGGCGCGTCCATGATGCCGGCGGTTCCGCGATGATCCTGGCGCGGGGCGATGCGATGTCGGGTGGTGTGCTGGTCCTGACGCTCGATCGCGGTGTCGATCCGGCGTTCTGGGAGCGCGGAATCGGTCCCGACGGCACGACCACACTGGTCCGCAGCGGGCCGGATACCGGCACACCGGCGGCGGCCGACGGCTATTGGCGCCGCCGCCGCGAACGTGATCCGGACCTGTGGGTGGTCGAACTGGATATCGCAGGGGCAGAACGGTTCGCCGCTGAAACGATTTCGGCGGATTGACACCGCTGCACTGCGGCAACAAGGGCAATCGCTCCTGGTTTCAGCGTTGTGCCGCGCGCGGGTGCGATACCGCCGGTGACGCAGTCGGGTGGTTTCTCGTGACGATCGACGTCGCGCGTTTTCGCGCGGCCGGCGATCGTTTCGCGTGCCAACCGCACAGTAACGAAGTTGAATGTCGTTCGTTTTTCGCGCCGCAACCCTCGCGGCGACAACTCTTTGTGCCGCCGCCCTGATCGGCACGACCCCCGGTATCGCGCAGGAGCTCGACCGGGCAAATCTCTCTACACTCAACGCCGTGACGCTGCCGCAGGTTCCGATCGCGGAAACCGCCGCCGAGGCTCGGACGACCGCCCAGCCGGCGGTTTTCCAGACCGTCCAGTCGCTGCCGGACGATTACGTCCCGGCCGACCAGATCGACGAAGCCGATGCTGATGCTGATGCCGATTTCGGCAGCCTGGCGCAGGCCGTCGCCGCGCAGGATCACGAGATTTCCGGCGAGGAACTCCGCTGTCTCGCCTCGGGCGTGTTCTTCGAATCGAACGGCGAGCCGCTCGCGGGCCAGCTCGCCGTCGCCCAGACGATCCTCAATCGCACGAAATCCGGGCGCTTCCCCAGGTCGATCTGCTCGGTGCTGACCCAGCGCGGCCAGTTCTCGTTTGTGCGCGGCGGTGTCGTGCCGAACGCCGAGGGCCGCAACGGCTGGAAGACTGCGGTCGCCGTCGCCAAGGTCGCGCATCGGGATCTGTGGGATGGCGGTGCCGCCGACGATGCGCTGTTCTTCCACGCGCGGCGCGTCTCGCCGGGCTGGCAGAAGACCCGCCTGGCCGCGATCGGCAACCACATCTTCTATCGCTGAGGCGCGCGGGGCTTCCCCGCGTTCCACCAATGTTCTATCGGGGGGCATGGCTTCGGTCGTGCCCCTTGATGCGTCCTGCGCGCCGCTGATCGCGGTCGATGTCGCGCGGGGCGTCTGCCGGATGCTGCTGCGTCACGATATCGTCGCGATCGCCGAGGTGCCGCTCGACGGCGGCCGTCGCGCCGACCTGATGGCGATCGGGCCGAAGGGCGAGCTGGTGATCGTCGAGATCAAGGTATCGCGGGCCGATCTGCTGGGCGATGCGAAATGGACCGATTATCTGCCGCATTGCGACCGTTTCTTCTGGGCGGTGCCGCAGGGCTTCGACGCCAGTCCGCTCGACGGCCCGGCCTTCCTGCCCGATCGGGCCGGGGTGATCGTCGCCGATCGCTATGACGCGGCGATCGTGCGCGAGGCGCAGGTGGTGGCGATGCCGGCTCCGGCGCGGCGCCGCTGCACCACGGCGCTGGCCCGGCGCGCGGCGCGGCGGGTGATCGGGCTGGTCGATCCGGAGGCGGACGGACTGGGCCTGCGGTAGCAGGAAGACGATTCGTCACGCCGTCGGCCGGAGTAGCGTTGTCTTCAGCGGCAGAGCCGCGCCTGTTACAGCTTCGGGCCGGACGCCGCGCGCGCGCCGACCTTCGGCGCGTCGGTCAGCAGCTTGGTGAGCTGGGGCGAGCGATTGTCCTGCCTGGCATAGTCACGCGCGTTCTTGCCGGCGACGCGATCGGTCTGGTCGGGATTGGCGCCTGCCTTGAGCAGCGCGTCGGCCAGGTCGAGGTTGCGCATCTGCACCGCGCGGATCAGCGGCGTCTCGCCCGAGGTGTTGGCGAGGTTCACATTGGCCTTGCGCGTCAGCAGCACGTCGACGCATTCGCGGCAATTGCCGTTCACCGCGATCACCAGTGGCGAATTGCCGCGCGCGTCCTGGCTGTTGATCGCCGCCCCGCGGCTGAGCAGGAAGCGGATGTAGGTGACGTCGCCGCGTCGCGTGACGATGTGCAGCGCGGTGTCGCCGCTGTCGGCCTCGCGCGTGTTGACGATCGACGAGCCGGGCTTGTCGAGCATTTCCGTCACCTTGTTGCCGTCGCCGTCCTTTACCGCCTTCAGGAACTCATAGCTGTCCGACATCCGCTGGGCCGGCGCGGCGGCGGGCAGCGCGGCGAGCAGGACGACGAGCGCGGAAGCGAACGGACGGAACATGGCGATCGTACCTCTGGGTGTGATTGGCTTGCGTGCGTTCGCCTATCAGATCATGGCTGGCCGCGCCATGAACACACGCCTCATCTCCGCCGCTGTCGCCGCTCTGCTGCTCTCCGCCTGCGGCACCCAGCCCGGCCCCCGCCAGGACCCGCCCCTCGCCGGCGCGCGGATCGGCGGACCGTTCGCGCTGACCGACCAGAACGGCAAGGCCGTCACGGATCGCGACTTCGCCGGCAAGTACCGGATCGTCTATTTCGGCTACACCTATTGCCCCGACGTCTGCCCGGTCGACGTGCAGGTGATCGGCGCCGGGCTGAAGGCGTTCGAGGCGCAGGACAAGGCGCGCGCCGACAGGGTCGTGCCGATGTTCGTGACGATCGATCCCGAGCGCGACACGCCGCCTGTCGTCAAGGAATTCGTCGCCAATTTCCATCCCCGCATGGTCGGGCTGACCGGCGGCGTCGACGCGATCAAGGCCGCGGCCAAGGCTTACGGCATCTATTTCGCCAAGCGCGCGCCGACCGCCGAGGGTGGCTATCTGGTCGATCACTCGCGCCAGGTCTATCTGATGGACCCGGAAGGCAAGCCGATGGCGCTGCTGCCGGCGGAAAAGGGCCCGCAGGAGCTGGCCGCCGAACTCGCGAAATGGGTCCAGTGACGACGGGCGACCGATTCTGGGAGACGACGCCGCTCGCGAAGCTCGACCGCGCGCAGTGGGAGGCGCTGTGCGACGGGTGCGGCAAATGCTGCCTGCACAAGCTGGAGGACGAGGAGACCGGCGAGCTGATGCCGACCAACGTCGCCTGTCGCCTGCTCGACCGGCGGATGGGGCGGTGTTCGGACTATAAGCATCGTCACGCCTATGTCTCGGAATGCGTTCGGCTGACACCGCGGCTGGTGGAGGAGCTCGACTGGCTGCCGACGACCTGCGCCTATCGGCTGCGCGGCGAGGGCAGGCCACTCCCCGACTGGCATTATCTGGTGAGCGGTGATCCCGGCGCGGTTCACGCCGCCGGCGAATCGACACGCGGCTGGACGGTGAGCGAGGATGACGCCGGCGATCTGGAACATCATCTGGTAGAGCGCGACTTGTGACCGCCGGGGCCGGCGACATCGACGTGGTGCGCCATGCGCGCGCCCGGCGAATGAAGCTGGCGTTCGATCCGGCGAGCGGACGGGTGCGGCTGGTGCTGCCGCGCCGCGCGAGCCTCGACGCCGGGCTCGCCTGGGCGGCGGAGCATCGGCCGTGGATCGAGGCGCAGAAGGCGAAACTGCCAGCCGCGCGGCCGTTCGAGCCGGGCGCGGCGATTCCCGTGGCCGGCGAGGAGGTGACCCTGGTCTGGCGCGAGGCCGCGCCGCGCCTGCCGCGCCGCGAGGGCAAGGCGCTGGTTTCCGGGGGGCCGCGCGACGGATTCGAGACGCGGATCGCGCGCTGGCTGCGGCGTGAGGCAGCGCGGCTGCTGGCCACCGAGACGCAGGAATATGCGGCGAAGGCCGGAGTCGCTGTGGAGCGGGTGGGGGTCGCCGACACCAGCTCGCGGTGGGGCAGCTGCTCGGCATCGGGGGCGATCCGCTACAGCTGGCGGCTGATCCTGGCGCCCGTCGCGGTGCGCCGCGCGACCGTCGCGCACGAGGTGGCGCACCGCATCCACATGAACCATTCGCCGGCGTTCCACGCGCTGGTCGCCGAAATCTATGAGGGCGATCCGACGCCCGCGCGCCGCTGGCTCAAGGCCAACGGCGCGTCGCTTCACTGGTTCGGACGCGCCGGTTCCTGATCGCGGGGCTGAGCGACGGGCGGCCGCGCGGGCACATCGCGAACCGGGCCCGAGCCGGCGGGCGGCCTAACCGGCGCCGATTCCGGGCGCGGCGTGGGACGACCGGTGATGCGATCGATCAGATCATCGAGCGTCGGCGCGGGCTCGGCCGGCGGACGTTCGTCATCGACGGCGGGGTCGTTGGGCGCGGCGGGGGTCAGTGGATTGCCGTCCGCATCGACCATCATGGCGTTGTCGGGTTCGCCGAAATAGGTCTCGTCATCGGGTTCGAGCTGCCAATCGGGCAGGGTCACCTGGGTGTCGAACTGCTCGACCGGGCGCTTGGCGACAGCCTTGCCCATGAAGTTGGCAAAGGCGCGCGCGGGCGCGGTGCCGCCTTGCAGCCCAGGGATCGGCTTCGCATCGTCGCGGCCCATCCACACGCCGGTGGTGAGCCCGCTGGAGAAGCCGAGGAACCAGCCGTCCTTGTTCGAACTGGTCGTGCCGGTCTTGCCGGCGACCGGCCGCCCGATCTGGGCGGCGCGCGCGGTGCCGGTGTTGACCGCGGTCTGCAACAGGTCGGTCATCTGCGCGGCGACATAAGGAGCGACCAGCACGCGGCTGGTATCCACCTGATGCTGGTAGATCACCTGGTTGTTCGCCGTCACGCGGGTGATGCCGTAAGGGGTCACCGCCACGCCTTTCTGCGAGATGCTGGCGAAGGCGCGGGTCATGTCGATCAGGCGGACGTCGGACGTGCCGAGCACCATCGACGGCTGGGTGTTGACCGGGGTGGTGATGCCGAAGCGGCGCGCCATGTCGGCGACCGCGCCGAAGCCGACCTCCAGCCCCAGCTTGGCGGCGATCGTGTTGATCGAATAGGCGAAGGCGGTGCGCAGATCGATCGCGCCCGAATAGCGACGCGAGGAATTGCGCGGGCTCCAGCCCTGGATGGTGACGGGTTCGTCGACGACCTGGTCGTCGGGCTTGTGCCCCGCTTCCAGCGCGGTGAGATAGACGAACAGCTTGAATGCCGATCCCGGCTGGCGCGTCGCCTGGGTCGCGCGGTTGTAGATCGAGTTGACGTAATCCTTGCCGCCGACCATCGCGCGCACCTCGCCACCGCGATCGAGCGCGACGAGCGCGCCCTGCGCGCCGCCGGGGGTGTTGGCGCGCACCGCCTGGTCGGCGGCGCGCTGCATGTCGAGGTCGAGCGTCGTCCACACCTCCAGCGGCTGGACCGTCTCGTCGATCAGCATCTCAAGCTGCGGCAAGGCCCAGTCGGTGAAGTAGCGGACGCTGTTCTGCATCGGCTCGGGCGCGAGCTTGACCGCCTTGATATCGGCTTCCTCGACCGCATCGGCGCCCGCCACCCCCTGTTGCCGCATCAGCCGCAGCACCACGCGCCCGCGATCGATCGCGGCATCGGCGTCGGCGGTGGGCGAATAGTTGCTCGGCGCCTTCACCAGCCCGGCGATGATCGCCGATTCGGACAGGCTGAGCGTGGCGGCGGGGTGGCCGAAGAACTTCCGGCTGGCGGCGTCGATGCCGTAAGCGCCGCCGCCGAAATAGGCCTTGTTGAGGTAGAGTTCGAGAAGCTGGTCCTTGCTGAACTTGCGTTCGAGCGCGAGCGCCAGAATGCCTTCGCGCAGCTTGCGGATGTAGGAGCGGTTCGATGTCAGGAACACGTTGCGCGCGAGCTGCTGGGTGATCGTCGACACGCCGGCGACGCGGCGATCGCGCTGGAAGCTGACCTGGATACCGCGCGCGATGCCGACCGGATCGACGCCCCAGTGGCTGCGGAAGCGCCGGTCCTCCACCGCGATCATCGCGTCACGCATCGGTTGCGGAATCTGCGAATAGGGTATCCATTCTCCATAGCTCGGCCCCAGCGACACGATCACCGTGCCGTCGGCAGCATGGACGCGGATCATCTGGCCGTTGGGCGAGGATTTCAGTTCATCGAAGCTGGGGAGCGAGGCGCGCGCGGTATAGACCGCGATGACCAGCGCGAGCAGGCCGAGCACGGCCCCCGCGACGCCCAGACCCACCGTCCATTTCAGGATGCGGCGCCAGCGCGACGGCGGTTTGGCGGAGCGGGATCGGGAGCGTTGGGCCATCGCGTAGCCCAAGCGATTACGCGGTTAGCGATAGCTGAACAAGGGGCTGGGGATCACGCCTCGCGCGGGCGGAAATCCAGGCTGACCGAATTGATGCAGTAGCGCAGGCCGGCGGGCGGCGGGCCGTCCGGGAAGACATGGCCCTGGTGCCCGTCGCATTTCGCGCAGCGGACCTCGACGCGGGTCATGCCGTGGCTGGTGTCGCCGTGTTCGGTCACCGCCTCCGCCGCGATTGGCCTAGTGAAGCTGGGCCAGCCGGAGCCCGAATCGAACTTGTCGTCCGAATCGAACAGCGGGTTGGCGCAGCCGGCGCAGCGATAGATGCCGTCGGCCTTGTTGCCATCGTACCTGCCGGCGAAGGCGCGTTCGGTGCCCGCTTCGCGCAACACATGATATTGCTCGGGCGACAGCCGGCGGCGCCATTCTGCTTCGGACAGGTTGAGATGATCCATGGCCGTCCGATGTGTGCCCGTCACGCGCCGCCGTCAACGCCCGATTGGTTGATCCGGGTTAGGTGGGCGGCGGCCCGCACCAGCCATGGCGCGCGCGAAAGCCTGACGATCGCCCGCGCGCCGGATGGACGCCGGGCGATCGCGGCGATCGCGCCGGCGATTGCGAGCGGGCGCGCCGCGTGATGCGCGAGCCGGGTCTGGAACAGCCGGGCATCGATCCCCCGGGCGACGGCGCGCGCCGCCATCTTGCCGCTTACCAGCGCGATGCCCATCCCCTCGCCGGCCAGCGACGGGATGACGGCCGCCTGATCCCCCAGCCGGTACAGGGCAGGCACTGTCGATGTCGCGCGCCAGCCGTAAGGGACGTTGGCGATTGCATCGATGCCCGCGCCCGGCTCCAGCCCGTCGAGGCGGGTCGCGAGGGCCGGGTTCTCGCGGGCGAGCGCAGCGAGCAGCGCGGGCGGATCGCCCGCCATTTGCAGGCGCGACCGTGCGACCGCGAGGCACAGGTTGGCGCGACCGTCCTCCTGCACGACCAGCCCGGCATAGCCACGGTCGAACAGGTGCAGCTCGATCGCGTCGCCGATCGCCGGCGTGGGCTTCAGCCGGGCCCGCAGGCCGATCATCGGATCGTTGGTATCGCGGGCATCGCGCGCCGCGCCGCGCAGTTCATGCTTGCCGGTGGCGAGCAGGATCGTGTCGCCGGTCACCTCGCCGCCGTCGGCCAGCCGGGCGGTGCCGCCGTCCAGCGTCCGGACAGCGACGCCGCGCTCTACGCTGGCCCCCACTTCCCCGGCGCGCGCGAGCAGCAGGGCATCGAGCCGGCGGCGTGACACCGCCCGCGCCGGTCCGGGCAGCGCTGCCTCGGCGACATGATCGCCGGCGAACAGCCGCAGCCGTAGCGTGGCGCGGGGGTTGAGCATGTCGGCCGGGAGCCCGAGGCGTTCGAGTGCTGCGAGCGTCCGCCAGCTCAGGAAGCCGCCGCACAGGGCATCGCCCGGCTCGCGCGTACGTTCCAGGATCGTCGCGGCGATGCCCATTTCGGCCAGCGCGATCGCCGCCGCCGAGCCCGCCGGGCCGCCGCCCAGTATCAATGGCGGCATCAGCGCAGCCGTTCGACGCACAGGCGGAAGGGGAAGACGCGGTACGCCCGCGCGTGGGCGACGCCGGCCTCGGTCAGGATCGGCGGCCATTCGGCGGGGCGATAGGATCGCGCGATCGACAACGTGCCGTCATGGCGCACGATTTCGTGCCAGCCGAACAGCCGGGCGAGGATCGGGAACCCGCGATGCGCGAAGCCGTGGCGGTGCAGATCGTTGACCAGCCATCCGCGCGCCGCCTCACCTTCCATGAAGCGCAGGAAGGCGATCAGCTGGTCGTGGCTCATGTGATGCGCGACCAGGCTGGAGACGATGACGTCCCACCCTTCCCCGGCGAGTGCGGCATAGTCGCCGGTGCGATAGTCGATCGCCATGTCGGCCGGGGTATGCGCTCGGGCGGTGGGCGCGCTGTTCGGATTGAGATCGATCCCGACCAGTTCGGCGGCGATCCCCCGCTTCGCGGCCCAGCGCGCGATCCGGCGCAGCATGTCGCCGTCGCCGAAGCCGACATCGAGCAGGCGGAAGCTGGTCGAGTGCCCCACCGCGCGGTCGAGGAAGGCGAGCGTCGGCCGTGCCGCCATCGTCACGACGTTGACCTCCGCCAGATCGCGCAGCACAGCGGCCAGCGTTTCCGCGGGCAGGTCTTCCGCATCCATCCGCTCCTCGTCCTGGGCGCGGACGGCGAGGGTCATGCCGAATGGAAGCCGAAGCCCTCGGCGGCGAGGCCGGGGCCGAAAGCGAGCGCGACGCCGCGCTCGACCGGGCGGCCAAGCAGGCGCGCGAGGACGAACATCAGCGTCGCCGACGACATGTTGCCGTGATCGGCGAGCACCCCGCGCGAGGCGTCGAGCGCGTCGCCTGGCAGGTGCAGCGCGGCCTCCACCGCGTCGAGGATCGAGCGTCCGCCGGCATGGACCGCCCAGCCGTCGATCATGGCGACGTCATGGCCGCCGGTCGCGGCGTGCGCGAAATCGGGGTCCGCGAGGCCTGCGGCGATGCGTGCCGGCACTTCGCCCGACAGGTGCATCGCAAAGCCCCGGTCGGTGATGTCCCATCGGATCAGGTCGCCGCTGTCGGGCAGCGTGGTGGCGAAGGGCGCGTCGATCGCGAAACCCAGCGGATCGGCGCTGACGATCGCGGCGGCGGCGCCGTCGCCGAACTGGAGCATCGCCAGCAGCGGTTCGATCTCGCGATCGGGCTGCAGGTGGAGCGTCGACAGCTCGACCGTGACGACCAGCACGCGCGCATCGGGCTGCGATCGGACGATATGGCGTGCGCTGCGCAGCGCGGCCACCGCGGCGTAACAGCCCATGAACCCGATCAGCAGCCGTTCGACCGAGGGCTTGAGCCCAAGCCGCTGGGCGATGCGCTGGTCGATGCCCGGCGCGACAAAGCCGGTGCAGCTGGCGACGATAAGGTGGGTGACCTCACCAAGTGGAACTCGCTTGGTCAACGCGGCGATGGCGCTAAGCGCAAGCACGGGGGCGAACGAGGCGTAGAGCGCCATGCGGTCCGCCGTGCCGGGCATCGGATCGCTGGCGTAGAAGCCGCCGGGGGCGACCGGCGATCCACCCTCCCGGGTAGGCGGCAGCGCCGACCAGCGGTGCGCGATGCCAGACCGTGCCGCCATGCGATCGAACACGCGCGCCTGGCGCGGATCGCGGATCCGCTCGCGCGCCCAGTCGATGAAGGCGTGGTGGATGTCGTGTTCGGGAACCGCCGTCCCGATCGCGTTGAGCCAGGCGGTGGTGGTGCGCGTGGGCGTCAGTCCTTCCACGCCCAGTACAGCTGGGCGGGCGGAATGTTCCACCATTCCATGCCGTGATCGATCCGCTCGAAATGCGGGCTCAGGAAATCGCGTACCTTGGGGCTGAACTGATAGACCAGGAAGGCGCCGCCCGGGCGGATCACCTTGTGCGTTTCCGCCGCGATCTGGGCACCGACGCCTGGCGGCAGGGTGGAGAATGGGAGGCCCGACAGCACGAAGTCAGCCTGTTCATGGCCGTGCTGGGCGACGATCGCGCCGACGTCCGCCGCCGAGCCATGGACCGCCGAAAACCGCGAATCGCGGATGCCGTCGGACAGATAGTCGACGAAATCCGGGTTGGTATCGATCGCGATCAGCTGCGCATCCGGCGCCATGCGTTCGAGGATATGGCCGCAGAAGGTGCCGACGCCGGGGCCATATTCCACGAAGACCTTGCAGTTCGCCCAATCAACCTGGCCGAGCATCCGGTCGATCAGCTTGTCCGATGACGGGATCACCGATCCCACCATCACCGGGTGCTTCAGGAACCCCTTGAAGAACATGCCCCAGGGGGAGGGCCGGCCGGCGTGGCGCTTGCGCGGGCGCGCCGCGGTGGTGGCCGATGAATTCATGAGGATCCCTGTTCCGAACAACCCATTGGAAGGCGAAGGTGCGTCGCAAGTTTGCGGGCAAGTTGCAAGCGTCTCCGCGCCGGAGCGAAGCGCACGTCGCCACGAAAGGTTGCGAACCGGCGGGCGAACGCCCAAGGGTCGGGGCCGATGGCCGCCCCCAAGCTTCGCCCCGATCGCACCTTCACGCTGATGTTCGCGGTGATGCTGACGGTCGCGGTCGGCAACACCGCGCTGCAATCGGTGCTGCCGGCGCTGGGGCGGACGCTGGGGGTCACCGACAGCGTCGTCGCGGCCGTCTTCTCGGTCTCCGCCTTGATGTGGGTGGTCGCGGCGCCCTTCTGGGCCAATCGTTCCGATCGGCATGGCCGGCGGGCGATGATACTGCTGGGCATGGCGGGCTTTTGCGCGGCGCAGCTGCTGGTCGGCATGTTCCTGCTGGCGGGAATCAACGGCTGGATCTCTGGCACCGCGACCTTCGTGCTGCTGGTGGGCGGGCGGATGCTTTACGGCATGTTCGGATCGGCCGCGCCCCCGGCGGTGCAGGCGATCGTCGCGGGACGGACGACGCGCGCGCAGCGGACGCGCGCGCTGGCGCTGCTCGCGTCCGCCTTCGGCCTCGGCACGATCCTGGGCCCGGCGATCGCGCCCTATCTGGTGCTGGGCCATGTCGGTGCGATCGAGATCGGGCTTGCCGGGCCGGCGTTCTTCGCGCTGGTGCTGGGCGGGGTGGTGGGAATCGCCGTCGCGCGGATGCTGCCGCACAGCGCGGGCGAGCTTCCCGCCCATGGCGCGGCTTCGGCCTATCCGTCGATCGGCGGCCAGCCGACCGGCGCCAGCGTCACGGCGGCGACCGGCGAGCGTGGCGAGCGCGTCGGCTTCTTCGATCACCGCATCCGCGTATGGGTGATCGTCGGGCTGGTGATGGGGCATGCCCAGGCGATGACCGGCCAGGCGATCGGCTTCCTGGTGATCGACCGGCTCGGCCTGCCGCCGATGGAGGCGCTGGCGCCGACCGGGCTGGTGCTGATGATGGGCGCTGGCGCCGCGCTGCTGGTGCAATGGGGGCTGATCCCGTTGCTCGACCTGACCCCGCCGACGCTGGTGCGTGTCGGGCTGGTGATCGCCGCGATCGGATGCGCGGCGCTGGCGCTGGCGACCTCGCTCTACGGCATCGCCACCGCCTATGCCCTGTCGGCGATGGGCTTCGGCTTCGTCCGTCCGGGCTACACCGCCGGCGCGTCGCTGGCGGTCGGGGCGGCGGCGCAAAGCTCGGTCGCCGGCAAGATCACCTCGGTCAACGGTGCCTCGTTCGTGCTCGGCCCGTCGATCGGCGTCGGGCTGTACGAACTGTCGCGGCCGCTGCCCTACCTGACGGCGGCGGCCGCGCTTGTCGTGCTGATCGGCTATGCGGTGCTTACTCTGCGCCCTTCGGCCCACGGCCCTTCAGCTGGCCCGGAGTGACGAAGCCGATCGGCTGGATCGACACCGCATCGCGCTTCAGCTTGTCGGACATGGCGCGATATTCCTCCTCCATCTCCGGCGTGACGGAGGCGCGGGATTCGTCCAGTGCCTTCTCGAAATCGGCCATCGTGACATTGGGGGCGGACAGCGCGCGGCGCAGCGCGATCAGGCCGGCGCGGCGCACGATGTCCTCCAGGTCCGCGCCGGTGAAATGATCGGTCCGCGCGGCAACGACGCCCAGATCGACGTCGTCGGCCAGCGGCATCTTCTGCGTCTGGATGCGCAGGATGCGCTCGCGCCCCGCCGTGTCGGGGACGCCGACATAGATCAGCTCGTCGAAGCGGCCGGGGCGCAGCAGCGCGGGATCGATCAGGTTCGGGCGGTTGGTCGCGCCGATCAGCACGACCGACTGGAGCTCCTCCAGCCCGTCCATCTCGGCCAGGATCGTGTTGACCACGCGTTCGGTGACCTGCGGCTCGCCGAGGCCACCGCCGCGCGCCGGCACCAGCGAATCGAGTTCGTCGATAAACACGATGCACGGTGCGACCTGGCGTGCGCGGGCAAACAGCCGGGCGATCTGCTGCTCGCTCTCGCCATACCATTTGCTGAGCAGGTCGGACGATTTGGCGGCGATGAAATTCGCCTCGGCCTCGCGCGCGACCGCCTTGGCGAGCAGCGTCTTGCCGGTGCCGGGCGGGCCGTAGAGCAGGAAGCCCTTGGCCGGACGGATACCCAGCCGGCGGAAGGCGTCCGGGTCCTTCAGCGGCAGCTCGACGCCCTCCTTCAGCTTCTCCTGCGCGTCGTCGAGACCGCCGACGTCGCTCCAGCGCACGGTCGGCGCCTGCACCATCACCTCGCGCATCGCGGACGGCTGGACGCGCTTCAGGGCGTCGATGAAATCCTCGCGGGTCACCGACAGCGTATCGAGCACCTCGGCCGGGATCGAGCGGTCCTCGAGATTGAGCTTCGGCATGATCCGCCGCACCGCCTCGATCGCCGCCTCGCGAACCAGCGCGGCCATGTCGGCGCCGACGAAGCCGTGAGTGGTGCGCGCGAGCTCGTCGAGGTCGACTCCTTCGCCCAGCGGCATGCCGCGGGTGTGGATGCCCAGGATCTCGCGACGCCCGCGCTGGTCCGGCACGCCGATCACGATCTCGCGGTCGAAGCGGCCGGGCCGCCGCAGCGCCTCGTCGATCGCCTCGGGCCGGTTGGTCGCGGCGATGATGACGATGTTGGCGCGCGCTTCCAGCCCGTCCATCACCGTCAGCAACTGCGCGACCAGACGCTTCTCCGCCTCGCCCTGCACGCGGTCACGCTTGGGGGCGATCGAATCGATCTCGTCGATGAACACGATCGACGGCGCGCTCTGCGACGCTTCCTCGAACACCTCGCGCAGGCGTTTCTCCGACTCGCCATAGGCGGACCCCATGATCTCGGGGCCGTTGATGAGGAAGAAATTGGCGTCCGATTCGTTGGCGACCGCGCGAGCGAGGCGCGTCTTGCCGGTGCCGGGCGGGCCGTGGAGCAGCACGCCCTTGGGCGGATCGACGCCCAGCCGCTGGAACAGTTCGGGATAGCGCAGCGGCAGTTCGACCATCTCGCGCAACTGGTCGATCGTCGCGGCCATGCCGCCCAGATCATCATAGGTCACGTCGGCGCGGCGCGATTCCTTTGGCTCCTCGTAATCGGCACGCAGCTCGATCTCGGTATCCTCGTCGATATGGACGATGCCCTTCGGGGTGGTCGTCACCACCGCCATGCGGATTTCCTGCAGGGCGTAAGCAGGCGCGTTGAGCATCTGCGCGACGTTGGGCGGCAGATCGCCCCCGGCGACGCGCTGCTGGCCGACGGTCGCCACCGTGTCGCCGGCGCACAGCGGGCGTCCGATGAAGCTGCGTTTCAGAGCGCCGGGCTGGCCCTGAAGGCGGACATTCTTGGCTGCCGGCGCAAAGACGACGCGGGTCGCGGGCTTCGATTCGGCGCGGCGCACTTCGGCGAAGTCGCCTGAACCGACGCCGGCGTTGGCGCGCTGGAGCCCGTCGATGCGCAGGATTTCCAGCCCCTCGTCCTCGGCATAGGGAAAGACGGCGCGCGCCGGGGTGGACCGCTTGCCGACGATCTCGATCACGTCGCCCTGGCCGATGCCCAGCGCCGCCATCAGCGCGCGGGGCAGATGGGCGATGCCGCGACCCGAATCCTCCGGCCGTGAGTTGGCGACCTGAAGCTTCCTGCTGGTCGGCGTCTCGTCGTCGGCCATCGGGCCCTCCCTTTTTCCACTCGCGAAATCCGCAAGCGTGCGAGATAGGGAGCCGGCTCCGGATGTGCGAGAGGCGAAAAAAAGGCCGATCCCGAAGGACCGGCCGGAAAAGTTTTAGGAGAGGATGCCTGAAAGGCCTGCTCTATGTGCGGTGCAGCGCGTTATTGTGCAAGTGCGAAATAAATCGAGTGAGTTGCAATTATTGCAACCATGGGACCGGTTTCAGTTGCAGCTTTGACAAGTCAGCGTCGCACGATGCACTATGCTGCACATGCGCAGGCTGCCGCCCCTCACCGCGATCGAGGCGTTCGTTCAGGTCGCACGGCTCGGGTCGATCAAGGCCGCGGCCGAGGAACTCGCCCTGTCCTCGCCCGCACTCAGCCGCCGCGTCCAGGCGCTGGAACGGTTCATCGGCAAGCCTTTGTTCGAGCGTCGCCACCAGGCGCTGAAGCTCAACGCCGACGGCGAACGGCTGCTGGCGGGAATCGCCCCGGCGCTCGACGCGATGTCCGATACGGTCGAGGCGATGACCAGCGGGGTCGAACTGCTGCGGCTGCGGCTGGGCGTGCTGCCGCTGTTCGCGACCCAGCGGCTGCTGCCGCGGATGGGCGAGCTCAAGCGGCGCCATCCCGAATTGCACCTTGACGTCGACACCGGCGGGCACGGCACCACCCGGCTCGGGGACGGGCTCGACGCGGCGATCGTGCTCGCCCGAGAGGTTGATCCGACCCTCTATGCCCGGCGACTCGACCGCAATCGGGTCTATGCGATCGGCGCGCGCGCGCTGATCGAGGGGGACAATCCGGTCACGCGGCCCGAACAGATGACCGGTCTGACCGCGTTGTTGCACCGCGACATGCCGGAGACGTTCCTCCAGTGGCGCAAGGCCGCTGGTCACCCCGATCTGGAGCCGCTGGCGATCGACCATTTCGATTCGGGATCGCTGATGCTGGAAGCCGCCGCGCAGGGGCTGGGCGTCGCGTTCATGCTCGAATCGCACTTCGAGGCGGCGCATGACGATCGCATCGTCCACCTCTTCGACGTCGCCACCGAGAGCGACTATAGCTATTGGTTCGCCTGTCGCCCGCGCGCGCTCCAGACTCGCCCGGTGCGGCTGTTCCACGACTGGCTGGTCGAAACGCTCGTAGCGGACTAGCGGCGCCGGGGGCGGATCGGCGGAGCTGATCCGGGTTCACCCGGTGCTGATATCGACAGTAGGTAAACGGGGAAGGCCCGGCGTGGCAAAGCCACGCCGTCGGTCGTCACTGACGTGACGCCGTCCGGGGCGGTGGCCGAGACAGCGCTTAGCGGACGCTAAGCGCTTGCCACCGCCCGCGCCTGCACGATCTTCCCCGGCTTCGCCGGCGGCTCGCCCTTGGGCAGCGCATCGACCGCGTCCATGCCCGACGTCACCTCGCCCCAGACGGTGTACTGGCCGTCGAGGAAGGTCGCATCGTCGAGGCAGATGAAGAACTGCGAGTTGGCGGTGTTCGGGTCCATCGTGCGCGCCATCGAGCAGACGCCGCGAACGTGCGGCTGGCGGCTGAACTCCGCCTTCAGGTCGGGCAGCTTCGATCCGCCGGTGCCGCGGCCCGTCGGGTCGCCGCCCTGCGCCATGAAGCCGTCGATCACGCGGTGGAACACGACGCCGTCGTAGAAGCCGTCATTGGCCAGCTCGACGATCCGCGCGACATGGCCGGGGGCCAGATCGGGTCGCAGCTTGATGACGACCTCGCCGGTATCGAGCGTCATCGTCAGCGTTTCGGGAAGGGTGTCGGACACGCGGGCTTGCTCCAGATTTGTCGGATAACTCGGCGGGTGCCCTAGCGGTGGGCGCGTGGCGTTGCAAATCATGCAGCGGGCGGCGCGCGTAAGGCGGGAGGGCGTGGGTCGCGTCAACACCCTCCCGCCAGCTCCGGAGAGCCTGCCGATGCGTATCGCGGGCGGCTGCGCTTTTCCGCTGACAAACATTGTCAGGCTTCGCTAAGCGCGCAGGCGGTACGGCGGCGTGCGAAGGGAACGGCGATGAGCGAGACAGACCTGCCCGCCGTCGAGCCGATCGACGACAGCGAACTCGACGAGGACGACCGGCTGAAGCCCGAGTTCGTCCGGGCCGTGATCGACGCGGCCGAGGCCGGCGAGGTCGAGCGCGCGCGCGAGCTGGTCGAACCGCTGCACCCGGCCGACATCGCCGACCTGTTCGAGCTGGCCGGCCACGAACAGCGCCCGGTGCTTGCCCATGCGCTGCACGGACTGCTCGACGGCGACGTGTTCGCCGAGATGAACGATCACGTCCGCGAGGACCTGATCGACGCGCTCGAACCGCAGGAGGTGGCCGACCTGGCCGCCGAACTCGATACCGACGACGCGGTGGCGATCATCGAGGACCTTGACGTCGCCGAGCAGCGCGAGGTGCTGCGCGCGATGGAGCCCGACGATCGTGCCGCGATCGAGGAGGCGCTCAGCTACCCCGAAGAGTCCGCCGGCCGCCTGATGCAGCGCGAGCTGATCGCGGTGCCCGAGCATTGGAGCGTCGGCGACGCGATCGACTATCTGCGCCGCAACGACGACCTGACCACCGATTTCTGGGAAATCTTCGTCGTCGATTCGCGACATAAGCCGATCGGCACCTGCCAACTGTCGTGGATCCTGCGTACGCCGCGCGGCATCGCCATCGCCGACGTGATGAAGCGCGAGCAGACGCTGATCCCGGTCGACATGGACCAGGAGGAAGTCGCGCTGCGCTTCCAGAAATACGCGCTGATCTCCGCCGCCGTCGTCGATGGGAGCGGGCGGCTGGTCGGCATGATAACCGTCGACGACGTCGTCCACATCATCCAGGAGGAAGCGGGCGAGGACACGCTGCTGCTCTCGGGCGCGGGCGACGGCGACATCAACGAGCCGGTGCGGACCAGCTATTCCGCCCGCGTCCGCTGGCTGATCGCCAATCTGGGCACCGCGCTCGTCGCGTCGACCATCATCGCCCTGTTCGGCGCGGCCATCGAACAGATGGTGGCGCTCGCCGTGCTGATGCCGATCGTCGCCTCGTTGGGCGGCAATGCCGGGACGCAGACGATGGCGGTCGCGGTGCGCGCGCTGGCGACCAACCAGCTTACACGGTCGAACACCGTCCGCACGATCCGCCGCGAAATCGTGCTGGCGGTGCTGAATGGCGGGACGATCGCGGTGCTGATCGGGATCGGCGCGGCGCTGGTTTTCTCCAATCCGCTGTTGGGCGGGGTGATCGCGGTGGCGATGCTCATCAACATCCTGGTCGCCGGGCTGGCGGGGGTTCTGGTGCCGGTGGTGCTCGAGCGGCTCGACCAGGATCCGGCGGTCGCCTCGTCGGTGTTCGTCACGATGATTACCGATTCGATGGGGTTCCTCGCTTTCCTTGGCCTTGCGGTGGTGAGCGGGCTGGTGGGTTGAGCGGGGCCGCTGCACTCCCCACATCGCCGTGGTGCCGCTCCATCTGACCAAGGTCGCCTTCGGGCACGACAGCCTGGCGTCGCTGGAGGAGCGGGCGCGGCTGCGCGCCGAACAGGGCAGCGGCCTGCTGCTCACCACGCGCTACCTGCCCAAGCGGCACGGCGAAATCGTGCCCGGCGGATCGCTCTACTGGATCATCAAGCACCAGTTGGTCGCGCGGTCGCCGATCATCGGCTTCGGCGAGGCGGAGGGCGGGCGCGTGGCGATCGAGTTGGGCCGCGAACTGATCGTCGTCGAGCCGCGCCGCAAGCGGGCCCACCAGGGGTGGCGCTATCTGGAAGACGCCGATGCGCCGGTCGATCTCGGTGGCGGCGCCGAGGGTGTCGGGGCGATGCCGGCTGCCCTGATCGGCCGGCTTAGCGACCTC
This sequence comes from Sphingomonas sp., assembly GCF_035910975.1. GTDB lineage: Bacteria > Pseudomonadota > Alphaproteobacteria > Sphingomonadales > Sphingomonadaceae > Sphingomonas. The sequence continues at coordinate 126,558 of NZ_JAMHWM010000026.1, read as the reverse complement.
GCGCTCCTCTAGAAACGCGCCAGCCGGGCCTGGGCTGCGCGGAAGCCCGTTTCGAGCTCGGCGACGATCTCGGCGACCGGCTGTTCGGCGGTGGTGGCGTGGACGCCCTGCCCCGCGGCCCAGATGTCGCGCCAGCGTTTCACGGCTTCGTCGGGCGCGCCATAGTTGCGGGCACCGGCTGGGGCGTCGTCGGCGTAGCCGGCGGCGGCGAGGCTGGGGCGCAGCCACGACGCGGGCGTGCCGGTGGGGGCGGCGCTGACGACGATGTCCGCGATCGTCGCCTCGGCCAGCATCGCCTTGTAGCCCGGCGCGGCAAGGCTCTCGGTCGCGGCGATGAAACGGGTGCCCATGTAGACGAGGTCGGCGCCCGCCGCGATCGCGGCGGCGACACCGGCGCCGTCGGCGATCCCGCCGCCCACCGCGAGCGGGCCGGCATGGAACTGCCGTACCGCCGACACGAAGGCGAGCGGCGAAAGGCTGCCGGTGTGGCCGCCGGCGCCGTGGCTGACGCAGGCGAGGCCGTCGGCGCCGGCGGCCAGCGCCTTGCGGGCAAGCTTCAGATCGACGACGTCGGCCAGCACGGTGCCGCCATAGGCATGGACCGTATCGATTACCGGCACGGGGCTGCCGAGTGCGGTGATGACGAGCGGCGGACGATATTTGGCGACCAGCGCGAGATCATCGGCAAGGCGCGGGTTGGTCGAATGGGTGATGAGGTTCGCCGCCCACGGCCGATCGCCGACCGCGCCGGCGATACGCGCCATCCAGCTGTCGAGCTCCTCCGCGGTCCGGCAGTTGCTGGTCGGGAAGGCCCCGAGGATGCCGGCGTTGCTCGCCGCGATGACCAGGTCGGGTCCGGTCACCAGGAACATCGGCGCGGCGACGACCGGCATACGCAGCGACGGTATCATGCGCAGCGCTCGACGATCATCGCCGCGCCTACTCCCGACGCGCCGGTGACGACGACCATGCCGTAACGCCCTTCGGCGGCGTCGAGCGTGTCGAGCAGGGTGGATAGCAGGATCGCCCCGGTCGCGCCCATCGGATGCCCCTTGGCGAGATGGCCGCCCGATATGTTGACGCGCGCGGGGTCGACATCGCGGTCGCGCAGGAACTTCGCGATGACGACAGCGAACGCCTCCATGAACTCGATACGGTCGATATCGGCGAGGGTCAGGCTGGCGCGGCCCAGCACCCGGTCCATCGCGGCGAAGCCGGCGGTGAGCGAGGCGGATGCGTCCCCGCCGACTTCGGCATAGGCGATGATGCGCGCGCGGGCGCCGGCGGGATCGCGGGTGAGCGCGGCAAGGCCGGCGCCGTCGCACATCGGCGGGGCGTGGGCGATGCTGTGCGTATAGGTGATCGCCTCGTCGCCCAGTACGTCGGTATAGGCGGTGGCGAGATCGGCGAAGGCGGCGGGCAATGCGGCAAGCCTGTCGAGCGTCATGCCCGCGCGCGGGTTTTCCTCTCGGGAAAGGTCGCCCACTACAATGCGCGATTTCGTCAGCGCCGGATCGGCTTCGGCGGCAAGCGCGCGGGCTTGCGAGATCTCGGCCGCGCGATCCATCGCCGCGCGATCGATGCCCTCGCGCGTCGCAAGGCGATCGGCGGCGACCGCTACGGGGATGAACTGCGCGGCGCGGGGCAGATTACGGTCGGTGTAGAAGGCAGCCTTGTCGGCCATGAAGCCGACGTGCGACATCATCTCCACACCCCCGGCCAGCGCGGTGTCGATCGTGCCGCTCTCTATCAGCGCGGCCGCCTGGCCGACCGCGACGAGGCCGCTGGCGCAATAGGCGTTGATCGTCTGCGCGGCGGCGCCATCCGGCAGGCCGGCGGCGAGCTTCGAGACCACCGCGATGTTGCCGCCCTGCGCGCCGACCTGGCCGACGCAGCCGAGCATCAGGCTGTCGGTGGCGCGGGCGCCGGGCGCGCGATCCTCCAGCGCGTCGATCAGCGCCGCGACGAGGTCCTGCGGCATATGCTGCGCAAGCCCACCGTCGGGCCGGGCCTTTCCGCGCGGGGTGCGCAGCGCGTCGCGGATGTAGACGGTCATGATCGCAGGTCCGAAGTTGACGAGGGTAGGGGCAACGCGCGCGATCGATCCGGCTTCGCCCCGCCGGCTATCGGCGTGGGCAAGGCGCGCCGCGCGCCGGGGAGCGGGAAAGATTCAGATGCCATCGGACGACGACGCTGCCAGTCGAAATCCAACTTCTGAACCCCTGCCGTCACCCCAGCCGCCGGCGGAAGGCGGGCGGTGCGGGATAGGCGAAGAAGCCGGGCGGGGCGGCAACCACCGCCGGGATGCCGGCGATGGCGACCGCGACGGTGGCGTCGGTCAGCGCGCGGGCGGGGGCTGCCGCCGGATCGCCTTCGTCGATCGCGACGGTCAGGCGGATGTTGGGCCGGCCGGTGATGTCGATCGTCCAGTGGCCGCGCCCGTCCTCGGGATGAAGCGCGGGATCGGCGGTCCACAGGATCGATAGCGTCAGAGAGATGCCGCTCGCCAGCGTCGCCGTCCAGCGCCAGCGCGTCGCGGCGACGGTGCCTTCCGGGATGATCCCGGCGGGCAGGTTGATATCGCGCGGCGCGGCGGTGATTTCGTGGCGTGGCGCGATCCCCACGACCGGATCGTCGAGGCCGGCAGCGGCGAGGTGCAGGACTTCGGAGAACAGCGCGGTATAGAGCGCGGCAAGCGGGCCGTCGGTGATGTCGTCGGTCGCGGGATCGGCCCCGAACCCCATCAGGCCGAACACGAATTCCTTCGACGCCATCGACGAGGCATCGACCGTCTCGCGGATATCGACATGTGCGAGGTCCGCGCACAGCCCGGTCGCGGCGAGCGTCAGCCGCTCGACGATCGTGCCGGGATTGACGCCCAGCCCGGCGAGCGTGCTGTCGCCGGCCACGCATGCTGCGGCGAGCGGCGCAGCATAATGCGCAGCATGGGCGGGCGGATAGTGGAAGCCGGCGGTCGAGATGACGTTCTTGCCCGAGGCGAGCAGCCGCGCGACATCGGCGTTCATCGCATCATAGGGCAGGGTGATGCGCGGCATATGCATCACCACATCGGCGTCGAGGGCGAGGATCGCTTCGATATCGTCGGTGGCGATCACGCCGGTCGCCGGACGCTTCGCCAGATCGCCGGCATCGCGCCCGGCCTTGTCGGCGGAATAGACGTAGACGCCAACGAGTTTGAGGTCGGGATGGTCGATGATCCGCCGGAGCGACGTCCGTCCCATCGCGCCCGTCGCCCACTGGATCACCCGCACGGCCATGTCAGGCGGCGCGCCCGCCCTCGATGAAGGCGCGATCGGCCCAGACCGAGTGCGTGCCGCTGGAGATCTTGTGCGGCAGTGCGATTCGGCACACCGGACCGGCGGCGAAATCCTTGCAGTCGATCAATATGCATTCGGACGTGCCGCGATTTTCGTCGATCACGAAGCTGACGAGATAGCCGTCATCCTCCGACGAGGCGTTGACCCGCGGGGCGAATGGGGCTTCGCTGGCGTAGCGGCCGGGCTCCAGCTTGATCGTCTGCGCCTCGCCCGTTTCCAGGTCGTGCTTGACGAAGCCGTCGAACAGGAACCAGCCGGGCTTCGACGTGACCGAATAGGCGTAGCGATAAGGCTTTCCGGCGTAGCGCGCGTTCATCATGCCGAATTCGACGATGCCGTCGTACAGCCGCTCCTCGCGCGTCGCGCCGGTCTTCAGGTCGAAGCGCCAGCGATGCAGGCGGCTCTTGAAACTGTGCATGTCGAGATAGGCCATCATGTGTTCATGGCCCTCGACCGAGCCGTGGAGCGGCGGCGGGGTGGGGTCTTCCTGGAAATAGCCGTCGAGCACCAGCTCGTCGCCATCCTCATAGGCGTTGAGGAAATGGAGGATGTAGCAGGGCGCGGCATCGAACCAGCGGACGTCGCCGCCGTGGCGCGGTACGATGGCGAAACGCGAGGGAATGTCGCGGAAGAAGCGCACCGCGTGGACGCCGCGCTCCAGCAGGCCCGGATCCCAGAACACCGGCAGGTCGTTGAGGATCGAGAAGCGTTCCGAAAACGCCATGTCGTGCGGTAACCGCGGGCCCGGCAGCGGGATCGGCATGTAGGTGGTGCGCTTGCCCGAGGCATCGACCACGCCGTAATGCATGTACGGCGCGTGCTTCGAATAGTTGAAGAACAGCAGCTCGCCGGTCGCCTCGTCCACCTTGCAATGTGCCGACACGCCGTCGATCGGCGCCCATGGCGCGATGCCGAGATCGTCGAGCGTCAGCGGGTCGAGCGTATAGGCCTCGCCGCACTGGTAGAAGGTCGAATAGAGCTTGCCGGCATGGACGACGACGTCGGTCGAGGCATTGTCCTTGAGGCTGCCATGCGCGCCGTAGCCGGGACGGACCGAGGTGCCCGGCGGATCGGCGAGACCACCCCATAGCGAGCGGCCGGCCTCCTGCTCCGCCTCGAAACAGCGGGTGCGGACGAAGCGGTTGCGGTAGCTGGCCTTGCCGTCCCGGAACGCGATCTGGTGGATCATCGCGTCGCCGTCGAAGGGGTGATGGCGCCCCAGCGGCTGGTGCACCTGGTTTTCGGTGTTGCGGATGTAGACGCCGTCGATGTCGGCCGGAATCGCGCCGGCGATCACCTCCAGATCCTCGGCGTCCACCTCCTCGTGCAGCGGGGTCCAGGCGCCGTTGAGATAGGGATGGTTGCCGGGTTTCAGGCTGGTGACGACGGGGGGGAGACGTTCGACCTTCATCACGACATGTCTTTCGGATTGCGCCTGATTACTGGCCTAGACCAGATAGTCTCGTAATGCAAGTGACTGGCCGGAGCGATCTCCCGCACCGGCCAGTCACACGCCCCCTTTGGCCTCAGAATTTCGACGAGAGACGGACGCCGTAGGTGCGTGGGGCGCCGTAGAGCGAGGATTCGTCGCCCAGGAACGGGATCACGCTGGTACGGTACAAACGGTTGGTCAGGTTCTTGCCCCAAAGCGACACCGCCCAGCGGCCGCCGATTTTGCCGATGCCGAGCCGCGCGTCGAGCAGGCCGTAGCCAGGCTCGAAATTGGTGTTGTCGGGGCCGTAGAAGAATGTGTCCTGATAGGTGTAGCTGGCGTTCGCCATCAGCTCCAGATCGCCGCCGATGGGCTGCTTCAGGTCCGCCGCGACCGAGAATTGATAGTCTGGCGTGCGCGGTAGCGAGTTGCCGGTGTAGGTGATGTTGCGGCGGGGATCGACATAGAGCTTGTACTTGGCGTCGAGGATCGAGCCGGAGCCGGACAGGGTGAAGCCCTCGGTAACGGCGAGCGAGACCTCGCCCTCGATACCCTGGATCTTCGCGCTGGCGGCGTTGGTTACGACGGTGGTCAGCAGCACGTCGTCGAGCTGTTCGACCTGGAGGTCGTTGAAGTCGAGGCGGAAGGCCGCGAGGTTCAGGCGGACACGGCGATCGAACAGGTCGCTCTTGATGCCGATTTCATAGTTCCACGCGGTTTCCGGGTTGAACGGCCGCGCCGCGGTGACCGGATCGGGGGTCGCAGCCTGCCAGCCGCCGCCCTTGAAGCCCTTCGCCGCGGATGCGTAGACGAGGACATTGTCCGACGCCTTCCATTCGAGCGCGGCGCGCGGGGTCAGCTCGCGCCAGGTGTTCTCGACCGAGATGTTGTACGGTGTGCGCAGCGGCGCGGGTGACAGGATGTCGCCGGGCATGCCGAAGCTGATGATCGTGGCGGACGCGTCCGTCACCTTGTTGTCGATGGTGTAGCGCGCGCCGAGCGACGCGGTCAGCCCGGGCATGAATTCATATTCGACTTCACCGAACGCGGCATAGTTGGATGCCACGCCGTTCTGGGTGAAGTTGTTCACGCCGTCGAGGCTGTCGCGGGTGCCGCCGGGGCCGCCGGGCAGGGCCGAACGCGCGGCGTTTTCCGAGCTGCGATCGGTTTCCTCGCGCAGATAGTAGAGGCCGAGCAGCCAGCGGAGCTGCTTGGCGGGATCGGAGGCGATGCGCAGTTCCTGCGTGACGCCGGTGTATTTCTCGAACTGGGTGAGCACCGAATCGGTCAGCGACGGCGGTGCGCCGGCGCCGGCCTGGCTGAAGCGCTGTCCCGAATCGCCGCCGCGCAGCGCGCCGAGATAGGTGAGCGTCGCGCCGCCGAAGTCATAGTCGGCCCGCGCGGAGAAGCCGTAGGTCGTGCGGCGCTGGAACTGCTCATACGGTGTGAAGGTGGTGCGCGGATCGCTGGACAGGTTCGCCGCCGCGATGGCTCCGACGCCCGCGCGGGTCGGGTCATCGACTGCGTGGCGGGCCTGGCCGCCGCCCGAATCGTGGCTGACGTCGCCGACGAAGTTGAGCGTCAGGCGATCGGAGGCGTTGACCAGGAAGGACAGGCGTCCGGCATAGCCGTTGGTGTCCTCCAGTTCCTGGCCGTTGACGATGTTGCGGCTGTAGCCGTCGTGGCGGTCGGTGGCGAAGGCGATGCGCGCGGCGACGGTGTCGCTGAGCGCGCCCGTCACATGGGCTTCCGACTGGACGGTGCCGTAATTGCCGGCGGCGATATAGGCCGCGCCGCCGAATTCGAAGCGCGGCGCGCCGGTGATGAGGCTGACCGCGCCGCCGACCACGTTCTTGCCGAAGATCGTGCCCTGCGGACCGCGAAGCACCTCGACCCGCTCGAGATCGAATATCGGGGGCGTCGCGGCACCGCGGCGGCCGATATAGACCTCGTTGATGAACAGGCCGACGGACGGGTCGGCGGTGGCGCTGGTCAGGCGGACGGTGCCGACGCCGCGGATGAATGCCTCCTGCTCGATCGACCCCTGTTTCTGGAAGGTGAAGCTGGGGGTGCGGCCGGCAATGGCGGAAAGATCGACGATCTGCGCGTCGCGGATCGCGTCGCCCGAGTAGGCGGTCACCGCGATCGGCACGTCCTGCAGGCTTTCCTCGCGCTTGCGCGCGGTGACGACGACGTCGGCGACCTGCGGACCGTCAGCCTCCTGCTGCGCCGGCGGTGGAGCCGACTGGGCGGCGGCGGGCGCGGCGAAGGCGGCGGCGATCGCGAGACACGAAACGGCGGTGAACGGACGTGCGGCCATCAGATCCTCTCCTGGTCGTCGCCGCCCCGTATCGGGCGGTCGAACTCAGTCGCTTTAAGCAAGCGGCACGAACATCTGCCCGGAGTTGATCCTTGTCAAGAGCGTCCGCAACCCGCCGGATTAGGTGCGACGGGTGGTCGGTGACAGGCCGGACTGGGTCGGCGTTGACACGGCCGGTCCGCTGCGGCACCTTCACTTGCATAAAACGACTTAACTGGAGAGACAGGCGATGAGCGAGGCATCCGACGCACGCAAGATCGAGGTCGGTCACGAGATGATCACGGCGTGGAACGCGATGGACTGGGACGCCGCCGCCGCGCTGATGACCGAGGATGCCGTGCTGCATTCGATGATGATCGACCCGATCGTCGGCCGCGATGCGATCCACAAACGGATTTCCGGGCTCGGCGCGCTTGCCTCGTCGATCGACCTGCAGGTTCGCAACATGGGCGTCATCAACGGGACGCTGTACATGGAGCGGCTCGACACCTTCGTGTGCAACGGCAAGCCCGGTGCCGCGCCTGTGTGCGGCGCGCTCGAGTTCGAGGGCGACAAGATCAAGGTCTGGCGCGAATATTATGACCGCCACCATCTGCTGAGCGAGATGGGCGTGGTGCAGGACTTCGATTCAGCAACGCGGTGATGGCCGGGGCGACGGCACCGTCGGCGGGCGTGACGGGCGGCTGGCCGTCCCCGGCGCGCAGCTGGCTCACGGTGGCGGTGCTGACGCTGGGCTACACCGTCAGCTTCGTCGACCGCACGATCCTGAGCCTGCTGATCGATCCGATCAAGGCCGACCTGGGGCTGAGCGATACGCAGATCGCGCTGCTGCAGGGGCTGGCGTTCGGGCTGTTCTACATCGCGATGGGCATGCCGCTCGGCTGGCTGGTCGATCGCGTATCGCGCAAGAAGGTGATCGCCGGCGGCGTCACCTTCTGGTGCCTGGCGACGGCAGCATGCGGGCTGTCGTCGAACTTCTGGCAGATATTCGTCGCGCGGATGGGCGTGGGCGCGGGCGAGGCGACATTGTCGCCCGCCGCGATCAGCATGATCGGCGACAGCTTCCCGCCGGAGAAGCGCGCGTTTCCGATCAGCGTCTATTCGATGGCGTCGTCGATCGGCGCGGGCCTCGCGCTGATGCTGGGCGGTGCCGCGATCCAGGCGATTTCGAAGACACAGGGGCTGAAACTGCCGATCGTCGGCCTGCTCGCGCCGTGGCAGGCGACGTTCGTGATCGTCGGGCTGGGCGGGCTGATCGTCGTCGTGCTGCTCGCCTTCGTCACGGAGCCGGCGCGGCGCGAGGCGGCGGTGCGTCAGGAAACGGGCGGCAGCGGGCTGATCGCCCACATCCGCCGGCATCGCGGATTCCATGTCCTGCACCTGGGCGGCATGGCCTGCTACTGCGTGCTGATCTACGGCGTGCTGAGCTGGATGCCGGCCTATTTCATTCGTGCGTTCGGCTGGACGGCGGGCGAGGTGGGGCTGCGCTACGGCTTCGTCGTGATGGTGTTCGGTGGATTCGGACTGGCCGGCGCCGGGTGGCTGGCGTCGCGGCTGGCGATGCGCGGCGTGCAGGCGGCGAGCCTGAAGGTGACCGGGCTGTCGATCCTGCTGGTCACCCCGCTGCTGATCGCCGCATGCCTCGCGCCAGACGGCTGGACCGCGCTCTACATCCTTGCACCGGGCATGGTCGCCTTCACCGCGTCGGGCGGGATCGCGGTCGCGGCATTGTGCGAGGCGGCGCCGGGCGACCTGCGCGGCCGCACGGCGGCGCTCTATTATTTCGTGCTGGGGCTGGTCGGGCTGACGATCGGCCCGGTCAGCGTCGCGCTCATCACCGAACATGTGCTTGGCGATCCTGCAGCGCTGGGGCCGGCGATCGCGCTGGCGACGGTGATACTGGGCCCGATCGCGGGGACGATGGTGTTGCTGTCGATCCGCCCGTTCGGCCGCGCGGTGAGCGCGTTGGCGGCGGCGAACCCGGTTGACCCCGGCGCTATCCCGACATAAGCTTGCTTAATCAGACTGACTTTGCGTCAGCACGAATCGGAGAGGCCCGGTGACCTATATCCTCGGCGGCTGGCAGAGCGATTTCGCGGACAACTGGTCGCGCCGCGGCGTCGACCTGGCCGATGCCTTTGCCGAGACGGTCGAGGCCGGGCTCGACGCGACAAAGCTGGACGCGAGGGAGGTCGAGACCGGCCATGTCGGCAATTTCGTCGCCGAACTGTTCGCCGGACAGGGGCTGCTCGGCGGTTTCTTCGGGCTGGTCCACCCGGATTTCGACGGCCTGCCGACCAGCCGCCACGAGGCCGCTTGCGCCAGCGGATCGGTCGCGATCCTGGCGGCGACGGCGGAGATCGAGGCGGGGCGCTACGACCTCGCCTGCGTTGTGGGCATGGAGCAGATGCGCAACGTGCCGGGCCTGATTGCTGCGCAGCATCTGGGCGCGGCGGCATGGACCGGGCATGAATTCGGCGACGCCACCTATGTCTGGCCGCGCGCCTTTTCCGACCTGACCGAGGAGTATGACAGGCGTTTCGGCATCGATCCGCGCCATCTGTCGCGCATTTCCGAGATCAATTTCGCCAACGGTCGCCGCAATCCCAACGCGCAGACCCGCGGTTGGCAGTTCGGCGCGGCGAGCTTCACCGACGATCCCGAAGCCAATCCGATCGTCGAGGGCCGCGTGCGCAAGACCGATTGCGGCCAGGTGACCGACGGCGCCAGCGTGATCTTCCTCGCCAGCGCCGACCGGGCGAAGCGTTATGCCGAAGAACGCGGGATCGATGTCGCCAGCCTGCCGCGCATCGCCGGCTGGGGGCATCGCTCCGCGCCGATCGCGGCGCGGCGCAAGCTCGATGCGCGCGACCCGTCGGGCTATGTCTTTCCGCAGGTCAAGCGCGCGGCGGACGAAGCGCGCGCGCGCGCCGGGGTGGACCGGGTTGACGCCTATGAGGTCCACGACTGTTTCAGCATGACCGAATATATGGCGATCGAGCACCTCGGCCTCGCCGCGCCGGGCGAGGCGTGGAAACGCGTCGAGGACGGGTCGATCGCGATCGGCGGCGCCAATCCGATAAACGCATCGGGCGGGCTGATCGGTTGCGGCCATCCAGTCGGCGCCACCGGCGTGCGCATGGCACTCGACGCGTTCAAGCAGGTGACGGGCACCGCCGGCGACTATCAGGTCGAAGGGGCGCGGACCGTCCAGACGCTCAACATCGGCGGATCGACCACGACCACGGTCAGTCTGGTGGTGCAGCGGTGATCGATCGCAGGACGATACTGATCGGGGGGATGGCTGTCGCCGTCACCTATCCGGCACTAGCGAAGGAGAGAAACATGGCCGACCATATCGCCAGCCTGAAGCGCGTGATCGAAAGCTGGCATCGCGCCGATGCGGACGGCGTGCTCGCCGAACTGCACGACGATGTGACCTGGAACAATTCGGGCGGGCTGAAGCCGCCGATCCAGGGCAAGGCGCAGATGGCCAAGACGCTGGAGGCGATGAAGGGCCGGCTGAAGAACAACCGCTGGCGGCTGTTCGACGTGGCGCAGGTGGGCGACACGGTGTGGATGGAGGGTGTCGACGAATTCGACACGATCGACGGCACCCGCGTCGCCATCCCCTATTGCGGCATCCTGAATTACGAAGGCGGCAAGATCCGCCACTGGCGCGAATATTTCGAAGGCCGGCTGCAGGAGGAACAGATCGCCGGCAAGGGTGTGCGGGCGACCGTCGACGCGATGCTGGACCGTCCGGCCGTCTGACGATGACCGAGGGCGCACTTCCCCCGTTCCGCGAAGCGAAGCTGTTGCCGGTCGATCTGGATGTCGAACGGCGCGACGACGGCACGATCCTGCTGCGCAGCAACGTGCCGATCGGCGATTTCGACGCGAACCTGCCCCGCGCGCTGGCCGACAGTGTGGGCCAGCAGGGCGACAAGGTCGCGCTGGCGTGGCGCGAGGCCGGGCGCGATGGCTGGGCGACGCTTAGCTATCGTGAATTGAAGGGGCGGATCGACGCGGCGACGCAGTGGCTGCTCGATCACGCGCCGGCCGATCGACCGTTGCTGCTGATCGCCGACAATACGCCGGCGTTCGCTGCCCTGACCTTCGCGGCCTGGGCGGCGGGGCTGCCGGTGTGTCCGGTCAGTTCGGCCTATGGCGCGCTGGGCGGCGATTACGGCCGGCTGGCGCATGTGATCGCCAAGGTGAAGCCGGGCATCGTCGTCGCGGAAAACACGGCGAAGCTGGCACCGGCGCTCGCGGCGCTCGACCTGGGCGATGCGATCCTCGTCACCGCAGATCCCGCCGCCTCGCCCAGCCCGGCCACGGCGCTTGGCGATCTCTACGCGGCGGTGCCGACCGGTGCGGTGCAGGTGGCGATCGACGCGATCCGCCCGGACGACATCGCTGCCTATATGCTGACGTCGGGATCGACCGGCCTGCCCAAGATGGTCGAGATCAGCTTCGCCAACCTGGGCGCCAATTCGATCCAGTGCCGCCAGATGATCGGCGAGGCGGCCGGGTGGCACGACACGATGCTCGACTGGCTGCCGTGGCATCATGCGGCCGGCGCGTTCGTGCTGCGCACCACGCTGACCGAAGGCGGCACGCTGTACATCGACGACGGCAAGCCGGTGCCCGGCCTGTTCGAGGAATCGATCCGCAACCTGCGCGACGTGCCGGTGCGCTATTTCAACAATGTGCCGCTCGGCTACACGATGCTGGTCGAGGCGCTGGAGCAGGATGCGGTGTTGCGCCGCAATTTCTTCTCGCGGCTGGTGCTGATGCTCTATGGCGGCGCGGGTTTGAGCCAGCCGACCTACGACAGGCTGCAGGCGTGCGCGGTGGCGGAAACCGGGCACCGTATCACGCTGACGTCCGGCTATGGTTCGACCGAGACGGTGTCGGCGTTCATGGCGATCTATTTCGAGAGCGACCGGGTGGGCATCGGCCTGCCCGCGCCGGGCGCGGTGGTGAAGCTGGTGCCGGCGGGCGACCGTTACGAGGTGCGCGCGAAGGGGCCGAACGTTACCCGCGGCTACCTCGACGAGCCTGAGAAGACCGCCCAGGCGTTCGACGACGAGGGCTTTTATCGCACCGGCGACATGGCGGTGTTCCATGACGATGCGCGGCCCGAGGCGGGACTGGCTTTCGCCGGGCGTGCGGCGGAGGAATTCAAGCTGTCGAGCGGCGCGTGGGTCTATGGCGGGGCGCTGCGCGACCAGTTGCTCAAGGCCCTGGCGCCGCATGTCCGCGATGTCGTGCTGTGCGATGAGAACCGGCCGTACCTGACGCTGATGCTGTGGACCGTCGGCGGCGCGGGGCGCGCGGATATCGAGGCCGGGCTGCGCGCGTTCAACGCGGGCCAGCACGGCGGATCGTCGAGGATATCCCGCGCGCTGCTCCTCGATGAACCGCCATCGGCCAATGCGCATGAAATGTCCGACAAGGGCACGATCAACCGCCGCGCGGTCATCGCCCGCCGTTCTGGCGACGTCGAGCGGCTGTACGCCGACGCGCCCGACGCCGACGTCATCGTTCTTTGAGAGGAAAATCGATGAGCCTTCCGCCCGAAATCCAGGCGCTGCTGGACAAGCAGGCGATCACCGACGTCATCAACCTGTACCTGCGCGGCGCCGACCGGGCGGAGATCGCGCTGATCGCCGATGCCTATCACCCCGACGCGATCGAGGATCACGGCGGCGTCTACAACGGACCCGCCAGCGACTATGTGGCGTTGATGGCGAAGATGCTGCCCAGGGGCGGGATCATGAACCACCTGGCGACCAATATCGTCATCGAACTGGACGGCGACGTCGCCCACGCCGAGCATTACATCCTGGCCTTTGCGCGGATGAAGGAGAAGGGCGGCGAGAAATTCGACACGCTGACGCTGGCCCGCGCGATCGACCGGTTCGAGCGCCGCGACGGCCAGTGGAAGATCGCGCACCGCCGGCTGGCGTGGGAATGGAACCACGAGATGCCGTTCGCCGAAAGCTGGGGCCGGGGGATGATGTTCCCCGACGGCACCGAGCTGGTGCGCGGCGCCAAGCATCCGGCCGACGTGCTGTACAGTTCGCGGGCGGCCTGACGTGGCGACGCCTATCGAGGGATCGGTGGCGATCGTCACCGGGGGCAATCGCGGGATCGGCGAGGCGTTCGTCCGCGCGCTGATCGCGGGTGGTGCGGCGAAGGTCTATGTCGGCAGCCGCGATCCGGCGAACGCGCAGCATCTGGTCGAGGAGGGACAGGGGAAGGTCGTCGCGTTGACGCTCGACGTCGCCAGGCCCGACCAGATCGCCGCGGCCGCGAAGGCGGCGACCGATGTCACCATCGTCGTCAACAATGCCGGCGCGTTCCTCAACCAGCGGTTGATCGGCGCCGAGACGATGGACGCCGCGCGCGAGGAGATGGAGGTCAACTACTTCGGCCTGCTCGGCATGTGCCGCGCCTTCGCGCCTGCGCTGAAGGCCAATGGCGGCGGGGCGATCGTCAACATCCTGTCATCGGGCGGCGTCGTCGCGGTGCCGGCGATGGGCGGATACAGCCCGTCGAAGTTCGCGGCGCGCGCGGCGAGCACATCGATCCGCGCCGAACTGGCGAAACAGGGGACGAGCGTGTCGGCGCTGATCGTCGGTTCGGTCGATACGCGGATGGCCGCGCACGTCGCCGGCGCCAAGGAAACGCCGGCTGACATCGCGAAGATCGGCCTGTCGGCGATCAAGCGCGGCACCGACGAGATCGACACCGACCGCATGGCTATCGAGGTCCGCGCCCACAAGGCGCGTGATCCCAAGGCGCAGGAACGCGCGCTGGCACGGATGCTGGACATGGAGACGATCAGCACGGGGCGTTGATCGACATACCGCCGTGCTCCCGCGCAGGCGGGAGCCCAGGGCCGCAAATGCTGTCCTGTGTGGCTCTAGGCTCCCGCCTGCGCGGGAGCACCGGGGGAGGGAATATGGACGTCATTAGAATCCTGGCGATCGACGCGGTGACCGTCGTCATCGCTTTCACGATGATGTGGGCGATCTGCGCGTCGATCCGCGACGTGACGATGGTGGATGCCTGGTGGGCGCTGGGCATGATGGTGCTGGCGATCGCGACCTTCGCGCAGATGGAGGTGGCGACCGACCGGCGCTGGCTGCTGACCGTGATCTGCGCGATCTGGGCGATCCGGCTGGGCGGATATCTGTTCTGGCGGTGGCGCGATCACGGCCCCGACCGGCGCTATGTGCGGATGATGGAGAAGGCGCAGGACAAGCGCGGCTGGGGCTATGCCAGGGCGTCGTTCTGGCTGGTGTTCGCCACCCAGGCGCCGCTGCAGTTCATCGTCGCGCTGCCGGTGATGCTGGGGCAGATCCAGGCGGAGCCGGTCGCGCTGGGCACGCTTGCCTACGTTGGTGCCGCGCTGGCGGTGTTCGGCATCATCTTCGAAAGCATCGGCGACTGGCAGCTGACCGTTTTCCGCAAGAACCCGGCGAACGCGGGGCAGGTGCTGTCGACGGGTCTGTGGCGCTATACCCGGCACCCCAACTACTTCGGCGACGCCTGTGTGTGGTGGGGGCTGTTCCTGATCGGTGCGGAAACCCCGCTCGGCTGGCTTGCGCTGCCGGGGCCGGTGCTGCTGACCTGGACTCTGATGAAATGGTCGGGCGCGCCGACGCTGGAATTCCGCATGCGCAAGACCAAGCCGGGCTATGCCGACTATATCGCACGGACCAGCGGTTTCGTACCGTGGCCGCCCAAGCGGGCGTGAGACGTCCCTTCTCCCGTTCGGCCCGCGCTTGTCGAAGGGCCGCACGTCCTCTCGAACAAGGACGGTGCTTCGACAAGCTCAGCACGAACGGGGTTGGGGACCTGATGAGGATGGAGAGGTAGAGTGCAACTGACCCCGCAGGCGCGGATCGACGACTTCACCGCCCGGGGCTGGTGGGGCGACCTGACGCTCGACGACTGGATGCAGCGCAACCGGGGCGAGGTGCCCGAACGGCTGGCGCTGGTCGATCCGATGAACCGCGCCGAACTGGACGGCGGCGCGGTGCGGCGCTTCACCTGGGGCGAACTGGGCGAGGAAGTCGATCGCGTCGCCGCCGCGCTGCTCGGCATCGGGCTTGGGAAGGACGATGTCCTGACCTACCAGCTGCCCAACATCAGCGAGACGGTGGTGCTGGCGCTGGCCTGTTCGCGGATCGGGGTCGTCATCTCGCCGGTGGTGATGCCGTATCGCGCGCACGAACTGGGCTATGTCGTCGATACGGTGAAGCCCAGGGCAATCGTCACGCTGGCGCGCTTCGCCGGGCACGATCACGCCGCGATGGCGCTGGCGACGGGGGTCGAGCATGTCCTGATCCACGGCGGCGGCGCGCCCGACGGTACGATCGATTTCGACGCGCGCATCGCGAGCGCGGACCCGGTCGAGGCCGCCGCCTATCACGATGCCCGGCCGATCCGGCCGGCTGAGGTGTTCACGATCTTCTGGACGTCGGGCACCGAGGCGCGGCCGAAGGGCGTGCCGCGCGACATGAACCACTGGATCGTCAACGGCGAGATGGTGGCGGAGGCTGCCGACATCCGCGAGGGCGAGGTGCTGCTCAACCCCTTCCCGCTGGTCAACATCGGGTCGTTCGGGCTGGTGACGCCGTGGCTGATGCACCGCGGCACATTGGTGCTGCACCACCCGTTCGACCTGAAGGTCTATCTGGCGCAGATCGCCGCCGAACGGGTGAACTACACGATCGCCGCGCCGGCGATCCTCAACGCGCTGCTCAAGACGCCAGGGCTGATGGACGCGTGCGACCTGTCGTCGCTGCGGGCGATCGGATCGGGATCGGCGCCGCTCAGCCCGTGGATGATCGAGGGGTTTGCGAAGGACCACGGGATCGAGGTGTGCAACATCTACGGGTCGAACGAGGGCGCATCGCTGTTCAGCGACGCCCGGCAGGTGCCCGACCATCACGATCGCGCGCGCTATTTTCCGCGCATGGGCGTCGAGGGGATCGACTGGCCGGACAGCCGATCGAACGCGATGATCTCGACCCGGCTGGTCGATCTCGACAGCGAGGAGGACATCACCGAACCCGGCCGGCCCGGCGAGCTGCGGTTCCAGGGTGCGGCGACGTTCGGCGGATATTGGAACAACCCTGGGACGACCGCGAACGCGTTCGACGCGCAGGGCTATTATCGCACCGGTGACCTGTTCGAGATCGCGGGTGAGGGCGAGACGCCCCGCTTCTACCGCTTCGTCGGGCGCTGCAAGGACATCATCGTGCGCGGCGGCGTGAACATCTCGCCCGCCGAGATCGACGACCTGCTCGCCGGCCATCCGATGGTCAGGGAAGCCGCCGTGGTCGGTGTGCCTGACGAGCGGCTGGGCGAGCGGATGTGCGCGGCGGTGGTTCCGGTCGATGGTGCCGCCCCGGCGCTGGGTGATATCGCCGGCTGGCTGGAGGAGCAGGGACTAGCGCGGTTCAAGCTGCCCGAACAGCTGGTCACGGTCGATGCCCTCCCGCGCAACGCGATGAACAAGGTGTCGCGCCGTCACCTGCGCGAACAGGTGCTGGAGATGATCGGTTGAGCCACGCCGATCGCTTCGCGGCGGTGATCGCGGCGTGGAATGCGGGGGACATCGACGGCGCGCTCGCCGGCATGGCCGACGATGTGGTCTGGCACGTGGCGGTCGGCGCGTTTCCACCGCTGATGGGCAAGGCGGCGGTGCGTGCCTTCCTGGAGCAGCTGCGCGGCGACATGGCGGAAACGCGCTGGCGCATCCTGCACCATGCCGAAAGCGGCGACCGGTTGTTTGCGGAAGGCGTGGACGCCTATACCCGCACCGACGGCACCGTGGTGGCGATGCCCTATGCCGCGGTGATCGAGTTTCGCGGCGAGCTGATCGCCGCGTGGCGCGACTATATCGATACCCGGCGGATGGAGCGGCTGCGCGGCGGCGATTCGGCGCCGGCATGGCTGGCGGCGCTCTCTGGCTGAACCTTGCCGGACCTAGTCGAAACGGGTCGACAGCACCGTCACCGCCTCACCGCACTGGTCGCAGGTGATCCGGGGCTCCAGCCGGTTTCCGCAGGGGCGGTGGGTGATGATCTGCGGCGGCCCCGCCGTGCCCGCCAGCCAGCGATCGCCCCAGCGGATCAACTCGAGGATCAGCGGGAACAGGTCGAGCCCCTCGGGCGTCAACGCATATTCGAACCGCTCGGGCCGCTCCTGATAGCGGCGGCGGTCGAGCACGCCGAGATCGACCAGCCGCGCGAGGCGTTCCGACAGGATGTTGGGCGCAACGCCGAGCTCGGCCTGCAGCGCGTTGAAGCGGCGCTTGCCGGTGAAGGCGGAGGCGATCGTCTGCGCGGTCCAGCGATCGCCGAGCACCTCGATCGCGCGTTCGAGCATCTTTTCCTCAGGCGCGAGTTCGCCGCGTTCGACGGTCGAGCGGCGCTGCGCGCGCGGCCGGGCGGGGGGCTCCAGCCCGGCGCCGGGGCCGTCGGCCGCCGACACGTCGCGGGCGGCGACCTGCTCGCCACAGCAGGCGCAGCGCAGTTCGGGGGTGAATTCGCGCCCACAATTGTGGCGGATGCGGTGCGCGCCGACCTGGGGATCGGGAAACCAGCGCTTTTCCCAGCGGATGATCATCAGCGCCGCGCCGAACAGGTCGGTGCCCATTTCGGTGAGGCGATATTCGTCGCGCGGGGGGCGTTCCTGATAGCGCTGGCGACGCAGCACCCCGCTCGCCTCCAGCCGCCGCAGGCGGTCGGTCAGCAGGCTGCGTGCCAGGCCGATGCGCGCCTGGAACTCGTCGAACCGCCGCACCCGCGTGAACGCGAGATAGAGGATCATCAGCGTCCAGCGATCGCCCAGGATGTCGAGCGCGCGGCGCGCGGAGTTCGACGCCAGCCGGTGCCCGGTCCGCTCTCCCGAGATCGCGATATCTTCCGCCATTGCGACGACCCTAGCCGATCGCTCGCGCCATGAAAGCGTCGAATCGGGAAAAGTTCGGGCGGCATGCGGGGCGGAGTCGCCCCCGGTCATCACCCGGGCGAGCGTCCGGTCGCGGCGAGCAATTTCGCAGGAAGACCAGCGCCCGGATCAGCGCCGGATATACCTGAAATACCAGACCTCATGCCCCTTGCGTCGCGCCTTGCGTTCGTAGCGGGTTTCGGGCCAGTCGGCGGGGCGGGTCAGGAAGTCCGACGCCTCGCGCGCCTGCCACAGGAAATCCCGGCGGCGGTTCATCACCATCATGGCGTGGGCACAATAGGTCGGATCGTCGGTGCCCAGCCGGAACTCGGCGCCGGGCTTGAGCTTGGCGGCGATCAGATCGAGCGGACCGTCGTTGACCATGCGGCGCTTGGCATGGCGCGGCTTGGGCCAGGGATCGGGGTGGAGCAGGTACAGCCGGTCGAGGCTGGCATCGGGCAGCCGGTCGAGCACATCGATCGCATTGCCCATGTGCAGGCGGACGTTGTCGAGGCGCTCGTTGCGGATGTGCAGAAGCGCGCCGACCACGCCGTTCAGGAACGGCTCGCAGCCGATGAAGCCGTGGCCCGGCCGCATCGCCGCCTGCCCCGCCAGGTGCTCGCCTGCGCCGAAGCCGATCTCGAACTCGAGCGGAACGTCGCGACCGAACAGCGTCGTCGCGTCGAGGGCGCCGCTGTCGGGCACCGACACGCGCGGCAACAGGTCCTCGAGAAGCTCGGCCTGACCGGCGCGCAGCTTGTGGCCGGCGCGGCGGCCATAGAGTTGGCGGTGGCTGGCGGGATCGACCATGGCGAGCGCCGATAGGCCCGCGTTCGCGTCGCCGCAACCGCCGGGCGCCTCGCTGGTTGTTACGGCGGCGCATCGTCTCGTCCGTCCGGGGCGTCCCGCGCTTGCCCACCCGACGATGGCGCGCGCAGAGAAATTTCCTGATGCTAGGCGGCTAGCGAAATTTTCTGGCGCCAGATGCCTTTTTTCCGCAGGAACCCGGCGAAAGTTCGTCGGGAGCCATGGTGAAGAAGAAAAATCTGTCGGATCATCTCGAGATGATCTCGGCCCGCAATCGCGGGCAAGCCGAATATATCCAGGCGGTCACAGAGGTGCTGCACAGCATCTGGCCGCATATCGAGCGCAACCCGCGCTACGCCGAACACGGTCTGATCGAACGGCTGGTGGAACCGGAACGGATCATCATCTTTCGGGTGCCCTGGGTCGATGACCGGGGCGAGACGCAGGTCAACCGCGGCTACCGCGTCCAGCACAATTCGGCGATCGGGCCGTACAAGGGCGGAATCCGCTTCCACCCCACCGTCGATCTGTCGGTCCTGAAATTCCTGGCGTTCGAACAGACGTTCAAGAACGCGCTGACGACCTTGCCGATGGGCGGCGGAAAGGGCGGCAGCGATTTCGACCCCAAGGCGAAAAGCCCGGGCGAGGTTATGCGGTTCTGCCAGGCGTTCGCGTCAGAGCTGTTCCGTCATGTGGGATCGGACACGGACGTGCCGGCCGGCGACATCGGCGTGGGCGCGCGGGAGGTCGGATTCATGGCCGGTATGGTCAAGAAGCTCAGCAACCGGTCGGACTGTGTGTTCACCGGCAAGGGGATGAGTTTCGGCGGCTCGCTGATCCGGCCGGAGGCGACCGGCTATGGCACCGTCTATTTCGCGCAGGAGATGCTCCTGCGCTCGGGGCGCTCGCTGGAGGGGCTGCGGGTCGCCGTCTCGGGCTCGGGAAATGTCGCGCAATATGCGATCGAGAAGGCGATGGAACTGGGCGCGATCGTCGTCACCGTTTCCGATTCAAGCGGGACGGTGATCGAACCCGACGGGTTCACGGCGGAAAAGCTGGCGATCCTTCAGGACGTGAAGAACAATCATTATGGCCGCGTCAGCGACTATTCCGAGCGCACCGGTGCACGATTCGAGGCCGGCGCGACGCCCTGGGCGGTGCCGTGCGATGTCGCGCTGCCGTGCGCCACACAGAACGAACTGGACGGGGCCGCAGCCCGCACGCTGATCGGGAACGGCGTGATCTGCGTGGCCGAAGGCGCCAACATGCCTTCGACAGCGGAAGCGGTCGAAGCCTTCGAGGGGGCGGGGGTCCTGTTCGGGCCGGGCAAGGCGACCAATGCCGGCGGCGTGGCGACATCGGGTCTGGAAATGAGCCAGAACGCGATGCGGCTGTCGTGGCCGCGCGAGGAAGTCGATGCACGCCTGCTGGAAATCATGCGCGGCATCCACAATGGCTGCCTGAGCTATGGCGAGCGCGCGGACGGCAGCGTCAGCTATGTCGACGGCGCCAACATCGCCGGGTTCGTCAAGGTCGCCGACGCGATGCTGGCGCAGGGCGTTATCTGAGCGGCAGGCGGCGTCCGCCCCGCTGGGCGGACGCCGCCGAAAACGCCAAACGCAAGCCGCCGTCAGCCGGCAAGCGCGGCCTTGAGATCATCGACCAGGTCGGTGCGTTCCCACGGGAAATGATCGCCCTCCGCCTTGCGGCCGAAATGGCCGTAGGCTGCGGTCTTCGCATAGATCGGCTTGTTGAGGCCGAGATGCGTGCGGATGCCGCGCGGGGTGAGGCCGCCGAGCTTGTCGATGCGACCGATCGCCGCCTCGATCGCGTCGTCGCCGACGGTGCCGGTGCCGTGCGTGTCGACGTAGAGCGACAGCGGCTTCGACACGCCGATCGCATAGGCGAGCTGGATCGTGCAGCGCTGGGCGAGGCCGGCGGCGACGATATTCTTTGCCAGGTAACGCGTGATGTAGGCGGCCGAGCGATCGACCTTGGTCGGATCCTTGCCGCTGAACGCGCCGCCGCCGTGGGGGGCCGCACCGCCATAGGTGTCGACGATGATCTTGCGGCCGGTCAGGCCGGCGTCGCCGTCCGGCCCGCCGATCTCGAAGCTGCCGGTCGGGTTGATGTGGTAGACGGTCTCGTCGCCCAGCAGGTCGGCCGGGATCACGCGGGCGATCACGGATTTCACATAGGCGTGGAGCTCGGCTTCCTTGTCGCCCTGGTCATAACCCGGCGCATGCTGGGTCGACACGACGATCGCGGTGGCGGCAACGGCCTTGCTGCCTTCGTAGCGCAGCGTGACCTGGCTCTTGGTGTCGGGTTCGAGGAACGGCGCGGCGCCCGAATGGCGATCGGCGGCCATCGCCTCCAGAATCTTGTGGCTGTAGTCGAGCGTCGCCGGCATCAGATCGGGCGTGTCGTTGGCGGCATAGCCGAACATGATGCCCTGATCGCCGGCGCCCTCGTCCTTGTTGCCCGACGCGTCAACGCCCTGCGCGATATGCGCCGACTGCGGGTGAAGGTTGTTTTCGAACCGCAGCGTCTTCCAGTGGAAGCCGTCCTGCTCGTAGCCGATGCGCTTCACGGTATCGCGGACGGCCTTCTCGACCTCCTCGCGCACGCCCTCGGCCCAGTTGCCGGCCTCGTCCATGATGCCGCGCCCGCGGATTTCACCAGCGAGCACGACCAGTTGGGTGGTGGTCAGCGTTTCGCAGGCGATGCGCGCCTCGGGGTCCTTCGACAGGAACAGATCGACGATGGCGTCGGAAATCTGGTCGGCGACCTTGTCGGGATGGCCTTCGGAAACCGATTCGGACGTGAAGAGATAGCTGGAACGCATGGTTTTCCTCGAGAATGGGGCGAGGGAAAGCATAGGGCCGTTGCCATGCCCTTCGATATAAAGCTTTCCTTATATCGCCCCTAGGCGCGCGGTCCTCTCGCGTCAACGCCGCCGGCGGACCACTAGCGCGCCGGCGAGCAGCAGCAGCGCGACGATCGCCGCCGCCCAGTTGCCGATCCGCGAGAACAGAGTCGGCGGAGCGGCGGGCGGCAAAGGCACCTCGATTGCGCCGGCCGTGTGGCGGGGCACGGTGGCGACCAGCCGGCCGTCGGCGCCGATCACCGCCGAGATGCCGTTGGGCGTCGAGCGGGCTACCGGCAGCCCTTCCTCGATCGCGCGCATCCGAGCCTGCGCCAGATGCTGGGGCGGACCCCAGCTGCCGAACCAGGCATCGTTCGACGGGTTGAAGATCAGCGCCGGGCGCTTCGCCGGATCGACCACCTGGCCGGAGAAGATGATTTCGTAACAGACCTGCATGCCGATATCGCCGAACGGCGCGACAGGGAGCGAGCGCGGGCCGGGGCCGTCGGCGAAATCTATCTCGCCCGCCACCAGTCGCGACAGGCCGAGCGGTTCGAGGATCGTGCGCATCGGCAGATACTCGCCATAAGGCACCAGATGCGCCTTGTCGTAACGGCCGGCGAGGCGTGCGTTAGGGCGGACGACGAAGATCGAATTGCCGGCTTCATCGATCACGCCGTCCTTGTCGAACATCAGCGCGGTGCCGCCGACCAGCGCGGCATCGCGCGGGCCGAGCAGCCGGGCGATCACGCCGCGCGTCGCGACCGGCGAGCCGCGCCAGTAGGCATAGGGCGGATAGCCGTCCTCCAGATAGGGATCGACCGCGCCTTCGGGCCACAGCAGCAGGCGCGGTGCGGAGCCGGGCGTGCCCGACAGCCCCGCGAGCGTCAGCAGCACGTGGCGGCCGTGCGCGGGCGTCACATCGACGACCTGGTCGATGTTGGGCTGGACGACGCGAAGGCGCGGCGCATCGGCGGCGACGGTCGGCGGCGCGGTGCGGTAGCTCATCATGGCCAGCGGCACCGGCGCGATCACCGCGAGGCTCGCGAGGATGAGCGGCAGCGGGCGGCGCGGCACGAGCAGCAGCAGCGCGGCGGCCGCGACCGTCAGGCCCGACAGCGCATAGGTGCCGATCCAGGCGGCGAGGCCGGCGATCGGCTGCACCGGCACCCAGGTGACCGAGAGCGGGTTCCAGGCATAGCCGGTGAATAGTGTCGAGCGCAGCCATTCGCCCGCGATCCATGCGGCGCCCGCGACCAGCGCGAAGGCGAGGCCGGGCCGGGTGATCCGGTCGCCGCGGCTGCGCGGACTCGCGAGGCGCCAGAGCAGCCCGGCGGCGATCGCGGGATAGACGGCGAGGTAGAACGCCAGGCCGACGACCGCGCCATATCCCAGCACCGGCGGCATCTTGTCCTGATAGTCGAAGGCGTGCTGGATCCAGTTGTTGTTGACCGTGAAATGGCCCACGCCGAACAGCCAGCCGGCGAGCAGCGCGCGTTTCAGGTCGGGCGCATCGTGCACCAGCCGCAGCCACAGCGCGACCGCGACGATCGTCAGCGGCACCAGTTCCAGCGGGGCGAACCCGGTG
This sequence comes from Sphingomonas sp., assembly GCF_035910975.1. GTDB lineage: Bacteria > Pseudomonadota > Alphaproteobacteria > Sphingomonadales > Sphingomonadaceae > Sphingomonas. The sequence continues at coordinate 103,230 of NZ_JAMHWM010000026.1, read as the reverse complement.
GCGGCGATGGCGCCGAGCAGGATGGGAAGCACGAAACGCATCGCATGCGCTATGGGTCGGCGACGATCGATTGTCACCAGCCCTGTCGCCGGTGTATCAGGCGGGCATGACGCTGCGCCCCTTCCACCTCGCCTTTCCGGTCCACGATCTCGCCGCCGCGCGGGACTTCTACGGGCGCGTGATGGGATGTGCGGAGGGGCGGTCTTCGGACCAGTGGATCGATTTCGACTTCTACGGCCACCAGATCGTCACGCATCTCGATCCGGCGGCGCAGCCGGTCGCGGTTGAGAACGCGGTCGACGGGCACCATGTGCCGGTACCGCATTTCGGCATCGTGCTGACGATGGCGGACTGGCAGTCGCTGGCCGACCGGCTGACGGCGGCCGGCACGATGTTCGGCATCGCGCCCTATATCCGTTTCAGGGGCGAGCCGGGCGAGCAGGCGACGATGTTCTTTCGCGATCCGTCGGGGAACGCGCTTGAATTCAAGGCGTTCGCCGATGATTCGATGCTGTTCGCAACCGAAAAGGCCGCCTGATGACCGATCCCGTCGAACTCGACATCGCCCACAGTCTGGGACGCGAGGCGGCAAAGGCGCGGATCGCCGGGGGCATCGGCAGGCTGGAGAGCTATATCCCCGGCGGCAAGGTGACCGAGCATCGCTGGGACGGCGACCGGCTGCACTTCACCGTTGCCGCGATGGGCCAGCGCGCGGCGACCACGCTCGACGTGCTGGAGGACAAGGTTCACCTGAAGGTCGAACTGCCGCCGTTCCTGGCGATGTTCGCGGGCAAGATCAGGGACGTGCTGGGCCGCGAGGGGCCGAAGCTGCTGAAGTGAGCCCTACGCCGTTTGCCCTGAGTCTGTCGAAGGGCTGCCCCTCTTCGCGCCGCAAGCTGTGAGCCGAAGAAAAGGACAGGGCTTCGACAGGCTCAGCCCGAACGGGTTCTGGACGCCTCCCACTTTTCCCGGATGACATCCGATGTCTCGCGGCTGCCGTCGTGGCTCCAGCCGGGTTCGCGCCAGACATAGCCGAGCTTCGATCCCCAGGGCGCCGCCCATACGTCCTTGGCGATGCCGATCCATTCGTGGAACGCCGCCCAGATCAGGTTGAAGCTGCCGAGGTTGCGGACGATACCGTAGCGGGGGCGCTCCTCGTCGACCTCGGGCGTGTAGGTGCCGAACATCCGGTCCCACACGATAAATACCCCGGCATAGTTGCGGTCGAGATAGCGCGGGTTGGTTGCGTGGTGCACGCGGTGGTGCGACGGCGTGTTCATCACCGCCTCGACCCAGCGTGGCATGCGACCCACCGTCTCCGTGTGGATCCAGAACTGGTACACGAGGTTCAGCCCGGCCACGAAGAAGACCATGGCCGGCGGAAAGCCGATCAGGAACAGGGGCAGGCGGAACAGGAAGGCGAGGCTGACGAAGCCGGTCCACGTCTGCCGCAGCGCGGTCGACAGGTTATAGTGCTGGCTGGAATGGTGGACGACGTGGCTCGCCCAGAACCAGCGCACGCGGTGCGCCGTCCGGTGGAACCAGTAATAGGCAAGATCGTCGAGGACGAAGGCGAGCACGAACGCCCACCACGCCCAGCCGATGTCGAACAGCCGATACTGGTGGATCCAGACGGCGAGCGCGAAGACGAGGCCCGCCGACAGCACGCCCGCGATGGTGCTGCCGAGCCCGAGCGCGAGCGAGGTCAGCGTGTCGCGCGGGCAGAAACGGCTGCGATCGCGGAAGCGCGCGACGACCATCTCCGCCATCACCAGGAGCACGAAGGCAGGGATGGCGAGCGTCACGGGGTTGGGCAGCGCGGGCACGGTCCGTCTGTACGCCGCGCGGGGTGAGTCGGGAAGCCGGGCCCGACGGATGGGCGCCGCGATCAGAAGATGCCGAGAAACTTCTTGCGCTGTTCCTTCCGCTCGCCCTTGGAGCGTGACCCGTCCTCCGACGTGGCGGTAGTTCCGCGTCCGACGTCGTCGCGCGGCTTGCCGCCGGCGGTGCGCTGTGCCGCGGCGCGGGCGCCGGTGAGCACGGGGCCGCAATCCGCCGCCTTGGCGTCACCGATATCGACGAAGGCGAGCACGCCCGCCAGCGGCGAGGCGACGGCGGCAAGGCCCAGGCCGGCACCGGCACGGCCGAGCAGTTCGGGGCTGATGACATTGACGCCGGGCGCCGCGAAGGTGCCGTTCACCCCGACCGGCGACTGGCCGGCGAACAGGCTGAACTTCTTGGAATCAGCGCGGAAGGCGAGGTCGAGCGTTTCGTTGCGGAACGAAAACCCGCCGCGCCCGAGCATCACGCTCTTGCTCGTATCGATCAGGATCGGGTCGGCCGCCGCGATCCCGCGACGCACGGTGAACCCGATCAGGCCGCAGTTTATCCGTACCGGTTCCTTCAGCTTCCCCTCGAACATCTTCTGCGCGAAGGTGCCGAGATCGAGTTCGGAAAGCTGGACGTTGCGGGTCCAGAACGTCCCCTTGGGCAGGACGAAGGCGATGCGCCCGGCCGAACTTGCCAGCGTCTCGTGGATCGTGTCGCCGCGCCCCTCCAGCCGGATGCGGCCCTTGACCATGCCCGAGGTGCCCGACTGTTCGACGCCCCAGCCCGCCAGGAGTGTGCCGAGCGGGGTCGGCGCGAGGCGGATGTCGTAGCTGGCGGCGGTGGGGCGCTGGCGGGTGTCGAACACCAGGTCCGACGCGACGTTGCCGCGCGCCATCGCGAAGCTGAACGGCGACAGTTCCAACCGCCCGCGATCGAGATCGAGCGTCAGGTCGACGCTGGAGATCGGCACGCTCCTCGACCGGACGTCACGGATCGTCCATTTCACCTTCGCGTCGAACACCTGCATTGATTCGACGGGGAACGTGGCATCCGGCAGCACGCGGGCCGGTCCCGCGCCGGTTTCGGCAGCGGCGGCGACCGCGCCCTTCGCCGCCACGGTATCGGGGTTGTAGCCGATGAACGGCGCGGCATCGACGATGTCGAGCGCGCGGGTCGCGAGGTCCGCCGTCATCAGCAGCCGGTCGCCGCTCGCGTCGGCGGCGAACTTGCCGGCGAGGTCGCTGTTGCCGAATCGCCCCTGCAGGCCGGTGAAGGTGTAGACGTCGCCCGATTTCACCAGATTGGCGGATGCGCGGTAATCGCGGGTATCGGGCAGGACGACGCCGATGATGCCGAGCAGCGTCGCCAGGTTAGCGCCGCGCGCCGTCGTCCTGAGCGGGACATTCTCGATGTCGGCAAGGCTGGGCAGCGTGCCGGCGACGGTGATGTCGTTGCCCGCCGCGCGGGCGGCGAGCCGTAGCTGGTTGCGCCCGCCGCCCGCGGTGTCGTTGGGCGACAGCAGCGCGCCGGTGACGGTGAACGGCGTGTCGCGCACCGCCCCGTTTCCGGCAAAGCGCACCGCATCGGCGATCCGGTTGCCGTCCGAACGCACCGTCTGGAATTTCAGGTCGGCCAGCAGGCGCAACTGCGGGTCGCGGTAGCGCAGCGTGGTGCCGGCAAGCACCGCTCGATCGATGATCGGCAGTTCGACGGGATCGCCCTTCCTCTCGCCGAACGTCCAGGTGTTGCGGCGATCTTCATTCCATTCGAGATCGATCGCGGCGTTCCTGAGATCGAGGAAACGCGCGTGATAGCGGCCAAAGACCAGCGACAGGGGCCGGATGCGGGTGTGGACCGAATCGGCCGCGAACAGGTTGGGCCGGCTAGCCCAGCCGGGGTTGGAGACCGAGATGCGTTCCGCGACGAATTTCAGGTCGAAGGGATCGAAGTAGAGCTGGAAGTCGCCGTCGACGCGGACCTGGCGATCGGTCAGCGTGCCGGCGACCGATTCGAAGCTGGGGCGCAGGAACCGCCCCTTGGTGACGTAGAGCACGCCCCAGGTGAGCACCGCCAGACCGAGGATCGTCGCCAGCACCGACACCGCGACCGCCAGCGGGGTGCGAATCGGCAGGTGTGGTGGCGGAGGCGCGGTCGTGTCGGGCATGGAACGGCGTCAATGTGCCGGCCGCCCCGCTGGTTCCCGCCCCGCGTGGTTGCATTTGCGCGGGGGGTTCGCTAGGGGCGCCCACTTCCGCGATTTGCATAACGGAACCGCCTGGCCAGTGTGGGCTGCCAAGGCTGTTCGAAAATCGCCCGATGTGAAAGGACGAAAATGCCCAAGCTCAAGACCAAGAGTGGGGTGAAGAAGCGCTTCAAGTTCACCGCCACCGGCAAGGTCAAGCACGGTGTCGCGGGCAAGCGCCACCGCCTGATCTCGCACAACGCGAAGTACATCCGCCAGAACCGGGGCACGTCCGTGCTCGCCGACGCCGACGTGGCGCACGTGCGCCAGTGGGCGCCGTACGGCCTGCGCTAAGGGAGGCCCTGAGACATGGCACGAGTGAAACGTGGCACGACCACGAAGCTGAAGCACAAGCGGATTCTGGATCAGGCGAAGGGCTATCGCGGCCGTCGCAAGAACACGATCCGCGTCGCGCGCCAGGCCGTCGAAAAGGCCGGCCAGTACGCTTATCGCGACCGCAAGGTTAAGAAGCGCACGTTCCGCGGCCTGTGGATCCAGCGCATCAACGCCGGCGTCCGCGCCGAAGGCCTGACCTATTCGCAGTTCATGCACGGGCTGAAGCTCGCCGGCATCGAACTCGACCGGAAGGTGCTGGCCGACATCGCGATGCACGAAGGCGAGGCGTTTAGCGCCATCGTCGCGCAGGCGAAGGCGGCGTTGCCGGCACAGGCGGCCTGAGTTAGCGTCAGCTGATTCAGGCTTCGCCACGTTCGACGACGTGGCGGCCCGATCGCACTGTAGCGACGAAACCAGGGGCGTTGGCGGGTAACCGCCGGCGCCCTTTTCGTTAGCGAGCGGGGAAGCTATCGCAAGCCGCCGAACCCGGTTCGGGCTGAGCTTGTCGAAGCCCTGCACTTTCCAACCGAGCGAAGAAGGGCAGCCCTTCGACACGCTCTGGGCGAACGGAAATTTGACGAATGACCGATCTCGACCAACTCCGCACCGACCTGCTCGCATCGGTCGATGCCGCCGGCAGCCTCGATGCGCTGGATGCCGTACGCGTGCATGCGCTGGGCAAGCAGGGGGCGGTCACCGGGCTGCTCAAGACGCTGGGCGGCATGTCGCCCGAGGAGCGGCAGGCGACCGGCCCGCGCATCCATGCGCTGCGCGAGGCGGTGACCGACGCGATCGCCACCCGAAAGGCAGGGATGGAGCGCGACGTGCTCGACACGCGGCTGGCGAGCGAGACGCTCGACATGACGCTGCCGGTCGATCCGCCCGCGCCGGGCGGGGTGCATCCCGTCAGCCAGGTGATGGACGAGCTGGCGGAAATCTTCGCCGACCTCGGCTTCGCGGTGGCGACGGGTCCGGAGATCGAGGACGACTGGCATAACTTCACCGCGCTCAATATCCCGGAGACACACCCGGCGCGTGCGATGCACGATACCTTCTATCTTGCCGGCGAACATGAGCGGCCGATGGTTCTGCGGACCCATACGAGTCCTGTGCAGATCCGCACGATGATGGCGCAGAAGCCGCCGATCCGCATCATCGCGCCGGGCCGCGTCTATCGTTCGGATTCGGACGCCACCCACACACCGATGTTCCACCAGATCGAGGGGCTGGTGATCGACAAGGGCATCACCATGGGCCACCTTAAGTGGACGCTGGAGACGTTCCTGAAGGCGTTCTTCGAGCGCGACGACATCGTGCTGCGCCTGCGGCCCAGCTATTTCCCCTTCACCGAACCGTCGGCGGAGGTCGATGTCGGCTACAGCGTCGTCAACGGAAAGCGTGTCATCGGCGGGTCCGAAGGCTGGATGGAGGTGCTGGGCAGCGGGATGGTTCACCGCCGCGTGATCGCCGCCGCCGGGCTCGACCCCGATGAATGGCAGGGCTTCGCGTTCGGCACCGGGGTCGATCGCCTCGCGATGCTCAAATACGGGATGGACGATTTGCGCGCCTTCTTCGACGGCGACCTGCGCTGGCTGCGCCATTACGGCTTCTCCGCGCTCGACGTGCCCACGCTGTCGGGAGGAGTCGGGGCATGAAGTTCACGCTGAGCTGGCTCAAGGAGCATCTCGAGACGGACGCGACCGTCGATCAGGTTGCCGAGGCGCTGACCCGCATCGGTCTGGAAGTCGAAGGCATCGAAAATCCCGGCGTGGCGCTGGGCGCGTTCCGCGTCGCGAAGGTGCTGTCGGCCGAACGGCACCCGCAGGCAGACAAGCTTCAGGTGCTGTCGGTCGATGCCGGCGACGGACCCGTGCAGGTGGTGTGCGGCGCGCCCAATGCACGCGCCGGGCTGGTCGGCGTGTTCGGCCCGCCGGGCGCCTATGTGCCGGGCGCCGACATCACGCTGAAGGTCGCGGCGATCCGCGGCGTCGAATCGCGCGGGATGATGTGTTCGGCGCGCGAGCTTCAGATCGGCGAAGGGCATGAAGGGATCATCGAACTGCCCGGCGATGCACCCGTCGGCACCGCCTATCCCGACTATGTCGGGCTGAGCGATCCGGTGTTCGACGTGGCGATCACGCCCAACCGGCAGGACTGCATGGGCGTGCGCGGCATCGCGCGCGATCTGGCGGCGGCCGGACTGGGCACGCTCAGGCCGCTGGCGGAGGTCTATCGCCGCGACGCGATCGCGCCGATCGCGGGCGAAGGCGCCGGCCCCGACGTGCGGATCGACGATCCCGAAGGCTGCCCAGCCTTCTACGCACAGGCGGTGTCGGGCGTCGTGAACGGTTCATCGCCCGAATGGATGCGGCGTTACCTGACCGCGATCGGGCAGAAGCCGATCTCGGTACTGGTCGACATCACCAATTTCGTGTCGGTCGATCTCGGGCGGCCGCTCCACGTCTACGACCGCGCGAAGCTGGCTGGACCGCTCGTCGCGCGCAGGGCGAAGGCGGACGAGCAGGTGCTGGCGCTTAACGGCAAGACCTACACGCTGGCCGAGGGAATGACCGTCATCGCCGATGACGCCCAGGTGCACGATATCGGCGGCATCATGGGCGGCGAGGATTCGGGCGTGTCCGACACGACCATCGATGTGCTGATCGAATGCGCCTATTTCACGCCCGAGGCGATCGCGCGGACCGGGCAGAAGCTGGCGCTGACCAGCGACGCGCGCCAGCGGTTTGAGCGGGGGGTCGATCCGGCGTTCCTGGAGGACGGGTTGGCCATCGCGACCGGGCTGGTGCTCGATCATTGCGGCGGGACGGCGAGCGGAATCACCCGCGCAGGCAGTGCGCCGAACGAGCGGCGCATCCTGGGCTATGACCCGACGCTGGCCGAGACGCTGGGCGGGCTGGCGGTGGCGCCGGCGCGGCAGCAGGCGATCCTGGAGAGCCTTGGCTTCACGGTCGCGCCGCTCGACGCCAACGGCGATCCGGTGGAGGTGGAGGCCGCATTCGACGCCTTCCGCGTGACCGTGCCGACGTGGCGGCGCGACATCGACGGGCCGGAGGATCTGGTCGAGGAAGTGATCCGTATAGAAGGGCTGGACAAGGTGCCCTCGATGCCGCTGCCGCGCGCGCCCGGCGTCGCCCGGCCGACCGCGACGCCGGTTCAGTTGCTGGAGCGCAAGCTTCGCCGCACCGCCGCCGCGCGCGGCCTGGCCGAGGCGGTGACGTGGAGCTTCATCAGCGAAACCGAGGCGGCAGCGTTCGGCGGCGGCGCATGGACGCTCGCCAACCCGATCAGCGAGGACATGAAGGTCATGCGCACCTCGCTGCTGCCCGGCCTGCTCGCGGCGGCCGAGCGCAACGCGAAGCGCGGTGCGGACAGCATCCGGCTGTTCGAGATCGGCCGGCGCTATCTGGCGGACGGAGAGCGCCTGACGCTGGGCGTGGTGCTGGCCGGCGACGCGCGACCGCGCGGCTGGGCGCAGGGCAAGGCGCGGGGCTTCGACGCGTTCGACGTCAAGGCGGAGGCGCTCGCGCTGCTCGAGGCCGCCGGCGCGCCCGTCGGCAACCTCCAGGTGATGGGCGAGGCGGGCGAGGTCTGGCACCCCGGCCAGTCGGCGACACTACGGCTGGGACCGAAGACGGTGCTGGCGGCGTTCGGTATCCTCCATCCGTCGACCGTGCGCGCGTTCGACCTGTCGGGCGATGTCGCGGCGGTCGAACTCTATCTCGACGCAATTCCGGCCAAGCGTGGGCAGCAGGGTTTCATGCGCCCGGCCTATACGCCGCCCGCACTGCAGGCGGTGACGCGCGACTTCGCCTTCCTGGTGCCGGCGGAACTGAAGGCGGGCGACCTCGTTCGCGCGATCAGGGGCGCGGACAAGGCGGCGATCGTCGATGCCCGCCTGTTCGACCGCTTCGTGAAGGAAGACCAGACCAGCCTGGCCGTCGAAGTGACGCTCCAGCCCGGAGCGAAGAGCTTCACCGACGAGGAATTGAAGGGCATCGCCGACAAGGTGGTGGCGGCGGCGGCGAAGCTGGGCGCGGTTTTGCGGGGATAGAGATCGGTGGCGGGACTGGGCTCGTGAACTGGCTGTGGAAACTGTTCGGAAGTCCGCCCCCGCCGCCGGCCGCTGGCGCGGATCACCTCGTCTATGTCCGCATCCCCGCGCCGATCGATCCCGAAGCGCGTGGCGCCACTTACGAAGACCCGCTCGATGCCGAATTGCGGCTGGCGGGACTCGGTTGCGTCAGCGGGGGCGGAACGGGGCTAAGTGACCTGGATGCGAGCGGTCATCGCGAGATCGAATATTGCGGGGTGGACATCGACACGCAGAACGTCGGCGCGACGCGCGACCTGTTGCGGCATCATCTGCCGCTGTTGGGTTGTCCGGCCGGGACCGCGATCGAATATGACCACGCGGGCAGCTATCTGCGCGACATCTTCGATGGGAACGACTGGCGGCTGGGGCAGGTCGCGCCGCCGGAGTGATGCCGGCGGGCCGACCCTTTCCCCGCATGCCATTCCCGCGTAGGCGGGGTTGACCTCACCCAGCCGTCGCGACCCTCGCCGGTTCAGCCAGAATTGATTCCCGCGTGCGGGGATGACGGTGTGCAATCAAGGCAAGACATGACCTCCCCCCGCCGTACCTTCGCGATCATCTCGCACCCCGATGCCGGCAAGACGACGCTGACGGAAAAGCTGCTGCTGAAGGGCGGCGCGATCCATCTGGCCGGCGAGGTGAAGGCGCGCGGGGCCGCGCGGCGGGCGCGGTCGGACTGGATGAAGATCGAACAGCAGCGCGGCATCTCGGTAACGTCCAGCGTGATGACGTTCGAGCGGGACGGCATCACCTTCAACCTGCTCGACACGCCCGGGCACGAGGATTTCAGCGAGGACACGTACCGCACGCTGACCGCGGTCGATTCGGCGATCATGGTGATCGATGCCGCGCGCGGGATCGAGGCGCAGACGCGCAAGCTGTTCGAGGTGTGCCGGCTGCGCTCGGTGCCGATCATCACCTTCGTCAACAAGGTCGACCGCGAGGGGCTGAGCCCGTTCGCGCTGCTCGACGAGATCGCCGATAAGCTGGCGCTGGACGTTGCGCCGATGCTCTGGCCGATCGGGATGGGCGGGACGTATCAGGGGCTGCACCGGATGGGCGACGCGGTGGACGCGCTGCCCGAGGCCGTGCGCGAGGAAGTCGAGCTGGCGCAGGTCGGCTATCCCGAATTCGATGTCGAGGCATATCGCCACGGCGACCTGACGCCGGTGTTCTTCGGCTCCGCGCTGCGCGAGTTCGGGGTGGACGATCTGATCGCGGCGATCGCCGAGCATGCGCCGCCGCCGCACGCGCTGCCGGCCGAGCCCGCGCCGGTCGCGCCCGACCATCCCGACGTCACCGGCTTCGTGTTCAAGGTCCAGGCCAACATGGACCCGAACCACCGTGACCGCATCGCGTTCATGCGGCTCGTTTCGGGCACGTTCAAACGCGGCATGAAGCTGACGCCGACCGGCCACGGCAAGCCGATCGCGGTGCATTCGCCGATCCTGTTCTTCGCCCAACAGCGCGAACTGGCGGACGAGGCGTTCCCCGGCGACATCATCGGCATCCCCAACCACGGCACGCTGCGCGTCGGCGATACGCTGGCGGAAAAGCCGGGGGTGCGTTTCACTGGCCTGCCCAACTTCGCGCCCGAAATCCTGCGCCGCGTGGTGTTGAAGGATTTCACCAAGACCAAGCAGCTTCGCAAGGCGCTCGACGACCTGTCGGAAGAAGGCGTGATCCAGGTGTTCTATCCGGAGATCGGATCGAACTGGATCATCGGCGTGGTCGGCCAGCTCCAGCTCGACGTGCTGCTCAGCCGGCTCGACGCGGAGTACAAGGTGGCGGCGGCGCTGGAGCCCTCGCCCTACGACACCGCGCGCTGGATCGGCGGCGCGGCGGCCGATGTGAAGGGCTTCACCGATCTCAACAAGGGCGCGATGGCGAAGGACCGCGACGGCAACCCGGTGTTCCTGGCCAAATCGGCGTGGGAAGTGAACTATGTCGCGGATCGTTATCCTGCGGTGAAGTTCGCGGCGACGCGGGAGCGGTAGCGGGCGGCCAGCGGGGGCGCGAAGCGGCCCCGTCTGACGGCGTGGCGATTACGCCTCCACCCAGTCCTTCCGTAGATGCTTCACCGCCGCGAACATCAGCACCGCCGCGACCAGATAGAAACTGGTCGCCGCGATCAGCGAGTAGCGCAGCGATTCGTTGCCGAACTGCGCGGTCATCCCATCCGACATCGCGCCCATCACCCAGCTGCCCGCGCCCAGCCCGATCAGGTTGTTGATGAACAGGAAGCACGCCGATGCCGTCGCGCGCATCTGCGGCGGCACCAGGTTCTGGACCGCGGTGGTGACCGGCCCCAGCCACAGGATGTTGAGGCCGTTGGGGATGACGAGGAACGCCCAGGCGACCCACGGCGAACTGCTCCAGAAACCCGCGGCGAACAGCGGCAGCGTGACGAGCCAGGCGATCGCCGGCAGCTTCGCGTAATTGCCCCGATCGCGCCCGCCGAGCTTGTCGGCGAACCAGCCGCCGGCGAACACGCCCAGCGTGCCGCCGACCAGCAGCAGCGAGCCGAAGAACAGCGACGCGCCCCACAGGTCGAACCCGAAGCTGCGGATCAGCAGCGACGGTGACCAGAAGGCGAGGCCGTAGCCGCACATCGAGCTGAACGCCGCGGCGAAGGCCATCAGCCAGAAGCTGGGCTTCTTCGCCAGGATCGGGAAGACGGCGGAGACGGGCACCGCGACCTTGGGGGCGGGGCCGGACGGATCGGCGCCGCCGCGCAGCGGCTCCTTCACCACCAGGCGAAAGATCGGTGCGACGAGGATGCCGGCGATGCCGACGACGATGAAGGCGGTGCGCCAGTCGACCGTCGCGGCGATCCAGCCGCCCAGGATCGCGCCCATCGCCAGCCCGATCGGAATGCCCATCGAGTAGATGGCGAGCGCACGCGCCCGGCGTTCCGGCGGGAAATAATCGGCGATCATCGCGTAGGAGGGGGCGACGCCGCCCGCCTCTCCCACGCCGACGCCCAGCCGCGCGAGGAACAGGCTCCAGAAGCCGGTGGCGAGGCCGCACAGCGCGGTGAACCCGCTCCAGACGGTCAGCGAGATGGTGATGACCCAGCTGCGGCTGGTGCGATCCGCGACGATCGCGAGGGGAATTGCGAGCGTCGAATAGAGGAGGGCGAAGGCGATGCCACCCAGTGCGCCGAGCTGGGTGTCGGTCAGCCCCAGGTCGGCCTTGATCGGCTGAACGAGGATGCCGAGGATCTGCCGGTCGAGGAAGTTGAAGGTGTAGACGATGAACAGCATCGCCAGCACGGTGTTGGCGTAGCGCCGGCTGGGCGGCGTGTGCGTGACGCTGGTCATCGTGTCTCTCTCCCCCGGCCCCTGACCGTTCGGGCAGCCCTTCGACAAGCTCAGGGCGAACCGGGTGGGCTCCGGCCTTGATGCGGCAAGGGCCGGACCTTCGTCAAACGAAAGCCCGGCCCTTCCCCCGTTTACCGCTGCGACGAGCGGATCAGAAGCGCGCGGTGAAGGTGGCGAACACCTGGCGCGGGTTGCCGTAATAGGCGGTCAGGACACCCTCGGCGCCCAGCGTCGAGCTGAGGCCCGGCTGGCCGTTCGCCAGGACGAACTGGCCGGTGTCGGGGTTCTGGCGCAGGAAGTTGTAGCCCGACACCACGTAACGCTTGTCGGTAAGGTTACGGCCGTGGACGCCCAGCGAGAATGTGTCGTTGATGCTCCACACCAGATTGGCGTCCCACAGCGCATAGGCGGGCTGGTCGAGCTGGGGGATGGCGAGTTCGAACTGCTGCGAGTCGCCGCGATAGGACAGGGTGGTCGACATATCGACCGATCCGCTGTCGCCGACCGGCGACGAATAGGCGAGCGTGCCGCTTGCCGTCCAGTCGGGCGTGTTCTGGAATTTGCGGCGGCTGGCGACGTTGATGCCGCGCGAATCGATGTACGTCGTGTATTTCGCGTCGAGATAGCCGGCGGTACCCGACAGGGTCAGCCGGTCGCTGTCGGCGGCGAGGCCGCGGGCGAGCGTCGCATTGACCTCCGCCTCGAAGCCGTTGATGCGCGCGGCGCCGGCGTTGGTGGTGATGCCGATGAAGGTCTGCTGGCCGGCCACCGTGGTGCCGATCGATCCGGGCACCTGCACGTCCTTGTACTTGGCGTGGAAGCCGGCGAGCGCGAAGGTCAGGCGGCGGTCGAACAGCGCCGCCTTGTAGCCGACTTCATAGCTGTCGACCGTTTCCGGATCGAACGACAGGAAGTCGTAGATCTCCGCCGAGGTGCACACCGCGCCGGCCGGGGTGCGGCACGCGGTCGACTGGCCGCGCGGATCGAAGCCGCCGCCCTTGAAGCCCTTCGAATAGCTCGCATAGAGCGTGTGATCCGGGCTGGGCTTGAAGCTGATCGATCCGCGCGGGGTGAACTTCGAGAAGTTGGCCGAGCCGGTGAAGTCGGACGTGGTGGCGAACAGCGTGCCGGCGCCGCCGAAGAACGGCGATCCGCCGCCCAGATAAGTACGCCGCAGGATCGACGACTGGCGGCTGTCCCAGGTGTAGCGACCGCCGACCGACGCCGAGAACATCGGCGACAGATCATAGGTGAAGTCGCCGAAGATCGCGACCGTGTCGGTCTCCACGTTGCCGAAGGTCAGCGCGGTGACGCCGCCGGGCAGGCGCACGTCGAACACGGTGCGCGCCTTGGCATCGAGATAGTAGAGGCCGAGCAGGCCGGAGAAGCCGCCGCTATCGACCAGCAGCTGCGCTTCCTGCGAAAACTGCTTGTTGTTGTAGAAGGCGGGCACGTCGACATCGACCGCGGGCAGCGCGTCGAAATCGATCGGGGTGCCCGAATCGTCCTTGCGATAGCCGGTGATCGACCGGAACGTCAGCCAGTCGGCGGGCTTCAACTCCGCGAAGAACGACCCGCCATAGGCCTCCACCTTCTGCTCGGGATCGCGCAGGCCGCCGCGCGTGTCATAGACCTTGGCCAGCACCGGTATGTTGCTGGCCAGCCCCGCGATCAGGCGGTGGCCGCCGCGCGGGTTCGACTTGTCCATCGTATAGTCGCCGGACAGGCGGAAGAACGCCGACGACGACGGCTCGACCTGCAGCGTGCCGCGCGCGGCCCAGATGTCCTTGTTGTAGTTCTCGTCGCCCGTCGTCAGGTTCTTGCCGAAGCCCTCGCGGGTCAGGCGCGCGACCGCCGCGCCGATCTTCACCGTGCCGTCACCGATCGGGACCGAGCCCGAGATCACGCCGTCGGCCTGGTTGTAGCTGCCGTAGGTGCCGCGCACATAGAGCTTGGGATCGTCGCCCAGCCGGCGGGTGACGTATTTGACGGCGCCGCCGATCGTGTTGCGGCCATAGAGCGTGCCCTGCGGCCCGCGCAGCACCTCGATCCGCTCGACGTCGTAGATGTCGAGCACGGCGGCCTGCGGACGATTGAGGTAGACGTCGTCGAGGTAGATGCCGACGCCGGCCTCGAAGCCCGCGACCGGATCCTGCTGGCCGACGCCGCGGATGAAGGCGCTGAGCGTCGAATTGGTGCCGCGCGACACCTCCAGCGTCACGTTGGGAGTGACGGCCGCGATATCGGTGACGTCGATCGCCCCCGACGCCTCAAGCTGCGCGCCCGAGAAGGCGGTGACCGCGATCGGCACGTTCAGCAGCGATTCCTCGCGGCGGCGCGCGGTGACGATGATGTCGCCCGAATTCTCGGCGGCTTCCGTCGCCGCTGCGGGGGCGGCGTCCTGCGCGGCGGCCGGCGCGGCGGAGGCAAGCGCGGCGACGCTGGCGCCGAGCGCGAGGAACATGCGAGTGGAACGAACGGTGCGGATCATGGCTTCCCTCCCCTGGCATCCCCCGCCGTCAGACGCGGGGTTGTGCGTGGTCGAAAGCCGCTATACTGAAAGGTGAACCAGGTTTCAACTTGGGAAATCGAGGGGGTGACGAGATGGCGGGCGGACGTGTTCCGGCGGCAACAGTGGCTATCGACGCGGGCAGCGAGGCGAAGGCGCCGCGCACCGAACGCGGCCGGCGTACCCAGCAGGCGATTCTTGACGCGGCGGCGAAGGAATTCGGCGAGCGTGGTTTCCACGAAGCGTCGATCAGCGACATCACCCGACGCGCCGGCGTCGCGCTGGGCAGCTTCTACACTTATTTCGATTCGAAGGACGCGGTGTTCCGCGCGCTCGTCCGCCACATGTCGGGGCAGGTACGCGATCACGTCGCCCCGGCGATCCGGGCGGCGGGCGACGGCATCGCGGCCGAGCGCGCCGGCCTCGAACAGTTCATCGGCTTCGTGCGGGCGCACAAGGAAATCTACCGCATCATCGACGAGGCGGAGTTCGTCGATCCCGACAGCTTCCGCGCGCATTACGCGACCACCGCCGGCCGCATCCGCCAGCGGCTGGAGGCGGCGGCGGCGCGCGGCGATCTGCGCGACGGTGTGGGCGAGGTCCACGCCTGGGCGGTGATGGGGATGAACGTGTTCCTGGGCCTGCGCTACGGCGTGTGGGACGAGGATGCCGCGCCGGGCGACGTCGCCGATACCGTCGCCGAGCTGCTGCGGCGGGGGATCGGGCGGTAGATTTCACAACGGTGACGTGTCACCGCCGCAGCAGGAACACCGCATGTTCGGCGCGGAAGTTCGCCGCCGCCGCGGTCGTCGGGCGGCCGCGGTTGAGGAACCAGGCGCCCTCCACCGTGATCCCGCTGTCGCGCACATAGGCGCGGAAATCGTCGATCGTGACGTGGTGGATATTGGGCGTTTCGTACCACGCCAGCGGCAACAGGGTCGTCACCGGCATCCGCCCGCCCCACAGCAGCGACGCGCGCACCCGCCAGTGCGCGAAATTGGGAAAGCTGACGAAGGCGCGCCGCCCGATGCGGAGCAGTTCGCCCAGCACGATATCGGGCCGCATCGTCGTCTGCAGCGTCTGGCTGAGGATGGCATAGTCGAACGCCTGCGGCGGATAGTCGGCCAGGTCGGTGTCGGCATCGCCCTGCATCACCGACAGGCCGCGGCCCAGCGCGGTGGTCACGTCACCGGCGTTCAGCTCCAGCCCGCGCGCGTCGCATCCCCGGTCGGCGATCAGCGCCGCCATCAGCGCGCCGTCGCCACACCCGACATCGAGCACGCGCGATCCGTGCGCGACGTTCGCGGCGATGATCGCGAGATCGGGGCGCAGGATCACGCCGCCGCCCCCAGGAACCCCGCCATCACCCTGTCGAGTTCGGGCGAATCGAGCAGGAAGGCGTCGTGTCCGAACGGTGATTTCAGTTCCACGAAGCTGGCCGGTGCGCCGGCGGCGTTGAGCGCGTGGACGATGCCGCGCGATTCGGACGTCGGATAGAGCCAGTCGGTGTCGAAGCTGACCAGGCAGAAGCGCGTCCGCGAGCCGGCGAAGGCGCGCGCGAGATGCCCGCCATGTTCCTCCGCCAGATCGAAATAGTCGAGCGCGCGGGTGATGTAGAGGTAGGAATTGGCGTCAAACCGGTCGGTGAAGGCCAGTCCCTGGTGGCGCAGATAGCTTTCGACCTGGAAATCGGCGTCGAAGCCGAACGTCTTCGTGTCACGCGCCTGGAGCTTGCGGCCGAACTTGGCGGTCAGCCCGGCTTCGGACAGATAGGTGATGTGCGCCGCCATCCGCGCGACTGCCAGGCCAGCGGTGGGCGCCGCGCCGTCATAGTAATTGCCGTTCGCCCAGTTGGGGTCGGCCATGATCGCCTGGCGCCCGACCTCATGGAACGCGATGTTCTGCGCCGAATGTCGCGCGGCCGACGCCAGCGTGACGCAGGCGCGGACGCGATCCGGGAACGTCGCCGCCCAGCTCAGCGCCTGCATGCCGCCCATCGATCCGCCGACCACGGCCGCCAGCGTTCCGATGCCGAGGTGGTCGAGCAGCATCGCCTGCGCGCGCACCATGTCACGGATGGTTATGACCGGGAACGCCATCGCATAGGGGCGGCCGGTGGCGGGATCGCCGCTCGCCGGGCCGGACGAACCCAGGCAACTGCCGATCACGTTGCTGGCGACCACGCACCAGCGGTCGGTGTCGATCGGCTTGCCGGGGCCGACCATCCGCGCCCACCAGCCGGGCTTGCCGGTGCGCGGGTGGGTGGAGGCGACATGCTGGTCGCCGGTCAGCGCATGGCAGATCAGGATCGCGTTCGACGCGTCCGGCGCGAGGGTGCCATAGGTCTCATAGGCGACTTCCACCGCCGCGAGCGTGCCGCCGCCGTCGAGCGCGAGCGCGCCGAGCGTGGCGGTACGGTCCAGTCCGAAGCGCGCGTCGGTCATGGTCGGGCCGTTAGGGGGTGCGGGGACGTGCGGCAAGCATGCGCTTTCAACGCCACGCCGTCAGGCTGGACGGCGGTGCCGTCCCGCTGCCCGACGTGGCGAGTCCGTGGTTTGCCTGGCGCAAACCACGGCCGCCCGCACATCATCCCCGCCGTCTCGCCGGTGCCCGAGCCGCGATGATCGCCTGCGCAGCGAGGCGGCCGGTCTGCGCACCGCCGTTCATGTAGCCGGGATAGGCGTCGGACAGATGCTCGCCGGCGAACACCACGGGCCCGGCGGGGACGGGGACGGAAGCGATCCCGTTGGTCTCGGTCCAGATCAAAGGCGCGAAGCGGGTGAGCTGGCCGGGGCGGAAATTGACGTAGGCGCCGCGCGTGAAGGGTTCGTCGTGCCAATTGGTACGGCGGACGACCGGGCCGGTGGCTGCGGTCATGCCCGGCACGCTACCCTCTGCCATCTGCGCGAAGCGACGGGCGAGCGCGCGGGGTTCGGCCGCGTCGGCGGCGTGCACGTCCTTGCCGCCGGTGAACCAGGTCCACACGCTGCCGGCGCCGCTGGCCGGGCGTACCCCGCTGTCCCAGCCGAGCGACACGCCCTGCGCGGGATCGGTCTGCCAGATCTCGCCGCCGCGTCCGATCGGTTGCTCCCACGGCCGCGCCGTCATGGCTGCAAGCACCTTGCCGTTCACCCCCAGCCCGACCTCGGCGATGAAGCGGCGCCACAGATCGGGCAGGGGCACGCGATAATCGACCCGGCTCATGATCGAGGCGGGCGTGGTGACGATCACGGCGGCGGCGTCGAACGTCTCGGCGTTGGAGAAGGTTAGGCGCACGCCGGCCCCGCGCGGATCGACGCGGGTCAGCCGGCGATAGGTGACGATGCGCGCGGCGTGGCGCTTCGCCATCGCCTCGACCAGGCTGCTCGATCCCCCCGCGATCTGGAAGCGCTCGTCGCTGCGGCTGAGCACGTCGAAGCGGCGTCCGTCGACCGCCGGCAGGTTGAAGACGAGTTCGAGCGCGGACGCATTGGCCGGCTCGACGCCATATTCGGTGCGCGCGGTCGCCTCGAGCAGGCGGCGCACCCACGGATCGCGGATCAGCGGCGCATAGAGGTCGAGATATCCGGCGAACGACATGCGGTCGATTTCGGCGGCGACGGTCGCATAATCCTTGTCGAGGCGCACCGAATCGGCGTCGATCTGCGCGGCGATCGGCCGCAGGCCGGCGATCATCCGTTCGCGCGACACTTCGGCGCGGCCGTCGAGCACCATCGTGCGATGTGGCCCCGTCTTGCGATCGATCAGCGCGATGCCGAACTCGCGGGTTAGCGCGTGCATGTCCTCGTGCTCGCTGTTGACCAGCTGGCCGCCCATTTCGAACACTGGCGTGCCGGGCGCGCGGACGGTCAGGATGCGCCCGCCGACGCGCGTACGCGCCTCGAACAGCCGCGCCTCCACGCCCGCCTTCGTCAGGTGGTGCAGCGCGGTCAGCCCGGCGATGCCGCCGCCGATGATCGCGACCGGCCCGGCGGCGCCTTGCGCGCGCGCCTGACGGGGCAGGGCAGCCGTCGCGCCCAGCGCGGCGAGGCTCGCGATCAGGCGCCGGCGGGTCCAGCCGGCGTCGCCCGCCACCGGCAACTCCACCCCCGCGTCGCGCAGATTGGCCTGCCGCGCCGCCTCCAGTGCCTGCCACACCGCCGTCGGTCCACGCATTGTCGATAGTCCCCCTTGGCAGGCTCCATAGCGCCGCGCGCTTGCCAAGGCGATGGCCACGCGCGTAGGCGCTTGCAGCCATGACCGGACCCGCACCCAAGCCCTGGATCATGGGGATTGCTCCCTATATTCCCGGCCGCAGCACGACCGACGACGGACGCCAGGTCGCCAAGCTGTCGTCGAACGAGAATCCGCTAGGTACGAGCGACGCGGCGCGCGCGGCATTCGCCGCCGCCGCCGGACGGCTCGAACGCTATCCCGATGCGAGCGCGACCGAGCTGCGCGATGCGCTGGCGGCGAAGCACGGGCTCGATCCCGCGCGGATCATCTACGGCAACGGATCGGACGAGGTGCTGCACCTGGCCGCCGGCGCCTTCGCCGGGCCGGGTGACGAGGTGATCTACGTCAGATACGGTTTCGCGGTGTACGAGATCGCGACACGGCGTGTCGGCGCGACGCCGGTGATCGCCCCCGACCGCGATTATGCGACCGATGTCGATGCGATCCTGGCCGCCGTCACCGACCGTACCCGGATCGTCTTCGTCGCCAATCCGAACAACCCGACCGGCACTTACGAAAGCCGCGCGGAGATCGCCCGGCTGCACGCGGGCTTGCGCGGCGACATCCTGCTGGTGCTCGATCACGCCTATGCCGAATATATCGAGGGCGATGCCAAGGACGATGGCGGTATGGCGCTGGCGAAAAGCGCGCCCAACGTGCTGGTCACGCGGACCTTTTCCAAGATGTACGGCCTCGCCGCCGAGCGGATCGGCTGGGGCTATGCCCACCCCGCGATCATCGAGGCGATGCACCGCATCCGCCTGCCCTTCTCGATCACCATCGCCGGGACGGCGGCGGCGATCGCGGCGCTGGGCGATACCGATTTCGTCGCCCATGCCCGCCAGCACAATGCGACGTGGCGCGCATGGTTCGCCGACGAGATCGGCAAGCTCGGCAACGCCGGGCTGCGCGCGATCCCCAGCCAGGCCAATTTCGTGCTGGTCGTGTTCGAAGGCGCGCTGACCGCGGAGACCGCGTACAAGGGGTTGATGGACGCGGGCTATATCGTCCGCTGGCTGCCGGGACAGGGCCTGCCCCACGGCCTGCGCATCACCGTGGGTACCGAGGAGGAGACGCGCGGCGTCATCGCCGCGCTCAGGGCGCTGACGAGCGCCTGATGCTGCCGTTCGCGCGCGTGTGCGTCATCGGGCTGGGACTGATCGGCTCGTCGATCGCGCGCGGGGTGCGCGAAAGCATGCCATCGGTCGCGCTTGCCGGCCACGACGCCGATCCCGAGGTGCGCGAGACGGCGCGCGCGCTGGGGTTGGTCGACGATGTCGCGGACACGGCGGGCGCGGCGGTGATCGACGCCGATCTGGTGATCCTGTGCGTGCCGGTCGGCGCGATGGGCGCGGTGGCGGCCGAGATCGCCGCCGACCTGCCCGCCGACGCGATCGTCAGCGATGTCGGATCGTGCAAGGCGAGCGTGGTCGAGGCGTTGACCGCAGCGTTGCCCGGCGCGACGATCGTTCCCGCGCACCCGGTGGCCGGCACCGAGCGCAGCGGGCCTGATGCGGGCTTCGCCGCGCTGTTCCAAAAGCGCTGGTGCATCGTCACTCCGCCCGAGGGCGCCGATCCGCTGGCGGTCGAGCGGCTGTGCGAGTTCTGGCGGCGGCTGGGCGCGGACATCGAAATCATGGCGCCCGACCATCACGATCGCGTGTTGGCGGTGACCAGCCACCTGCCGCACCTGATCGCCTATACGATCGTCGGCACCGCCAGCGATCTGGAGGAAGTCACCTCTTCCGAGGTCATCAAATATTCGGCCGGGGGTTTCCGGGATTTCACCCGCATCGCCGCGTCGGACCCGACGATGTGGCGCGACGTGTTCCTCTCCAACCGCGAGGCGGTGCTCGACATGCTCCAGCGCTTCTCCGAGGATCTGTCGGAACTGCAGCGCGCGATCCGCTGGGGCAAGGGCGATGCGCTGTTCGACAGCTTCACCAAGACCCGCGCGATCCGCCGTTCGATCATCGAACAGGGCCAGGACGACGCCCGGCCCGACTTCGGCCGGTCGGACCACTGATCTTTCCTGCTGGCGACATCCCCGCGCGGGCGGGGATCAATTGCGGCCGCGCCATCGAGAAGAGCCGCCTGTCCGGCGGCTATGGAGTCCCGTCTTCGCGGGAATGACGATCGCTGGACTGGGATGGCTCAAGCGCGTTGATCGCGGCGTATACGCGTGCCTCGATCTCGCGGCGCGGCAGGCCAGTCTCGATCGCCGGCTGGAAGGCGAAGCGGATCGGTGTGTCGGGCCGTTTGACGCCGTGCTTTGGCCAGGCCGTGCCGCTGTCGAGCGCGATCGGCACGACGGGCAGGCCGAGCGCGCGGTAGAGGCCGGAGAAGCCGGGCTTGAGCGGTGGCGCCTCGCCCGGCGGCACGCGGGTGCCTTCGGGAAAGATCACGACCGAGCGGCCTTCAGCCTTCGCCGCCGCCGCTGCGCGCATCAAGCCCCGCAGCGCCGCCGCCGATCCCTCGCGGTCGACCACGATCATGCCGTAGCGCTGCGCCGCCCAGCCCCACATCGGTATACGGGCGAGCTCGCGTTTCATCACCACGACCGGCGCGTCGAGCAGTGCGACCAGTTCGAACGTCTCGAACATCGCCTGGTGCTTGGCTGGATAGAGCGCGGGTCCCGCGGGAATCGTGCCCGAGGCGACCACGCGGATGCCGAGGATCAGGCGCGCGCAGCGGCGATGGTAGCGGGTCCACGCGCGCACCCAGTAGCGCAGCGGACCGCTGCCCAGCGCCGCCAGCAGCGGTGTCGCCAGCACATAGGGCACCGATCCGCCGAAGAAGACGAGGTTGAACAGCCAGGTCCGAAGCCGCGCGCTCATCGATAGCCGACCAGCAGCGCGACGCGGCGGACCAGATATTTGTTGTACTCGCGCACCAGCATGCCGAACCGCGGGTTGGTCGCCACCGCGTCGCCCGTCACCTCGACGTCGCCGTCCGCGACCGCCGCCAGCTCCAGCCGCGCGCGCGGCATGTGCCAGTCGGCGGTGACGAGCCGGACGGTGCGATAGCCGCGGGTGCGCAGCCAGCGCGCGGTTTCCTCGGCGTTCGATCGCGTATCGACCGCCTCATAGCCCAGATCGATGCAGCAGGCGAAGATGCGGGGCGGGACATTGTACTCGGCGGCCAGCTCGACCGGCCGCACGGTCGAATCCGCGCCAGAGATCAGCATGCGCTTCGCATAGCCGCCGTCCATCAGCACCAGCCCGCGATGGATCCGGCCCGCACCGCCGGTCAGCACGACGATGGCGTCGGTCCTGGCCGGTTCGGCCGGGCTGCCGACCGACAGCATGAACACCGCGAAGCCCAGCAGATAGGCAAGTGCTGCGAGCGAGAGCAGGCGCGCGATCCTCACAGCGTCCGCCTCAGCGCGCGCAGGATCGCGAACCGCGCGGCGATCGTCGCGAGCAGCGCGAAGGCGATCGGCAGCGCGGCAAGGATCGCCCACGCCCCCGGCGACAGTGTCAGACCCCCGACCAGCACCGAATCGATCGCGGCGACGCGCGTGCCGACCGCCAGCACCGCAGTCATCGCCAGCACGGTGCCGATCGTGCCGCCGACCAGGGTGTCGAGTGCGATACGGCGCTGGAACAGGCGCGAGATCTGGACGTCGGTCGATCCCAGCATGTGCAGTACGTCGATGGTGTCGCGGTGGATGTCCAGCCCGGCGCGCGCGGCGAGCAGCACGACGGCCGAGGTGGCGAGCGCCATCAGCAGCACGATTCCGCCCGCCAGCCAGGCGAGCGAGACGATGAAGCTGCGTACTGGCGCCAGCCACCGCGCGCTGCGATCCACTCGCGCGGCCGGCGCGATCCGCGTGATCGCCGTCGCCGCCGCGTCGGCGGTATCGTTGCTGCCGCTCGCCAGAGTCACGTCGATCATCGCCGGCATCGGCAGGTCGGCGTCCAGCCCGGCGTCGCCCAGCCACGGCCGCACCAGTTCGGCGAGTTCGGCACGCGGCACCGCGCGGACGGCCCGCACCTCCGGCAGGACGCGGATAGCGTCGACGGTGCGCTGCACGGCGGCATCGTCGGCGTCGAGCAGCTGAACCGTCATCTGCCCGGCGAGCTGGCGGTCGAGCCCGGCGACCGCCGCCAGCGTCGCGAGGCCCAGCGCGGCGGCGAGCACGGTGAGAAACAGCATCACCGCCATCACAGATCCCATCGCGCGCGCGCCGCCGCGCGCCGCGCCGAGCGGACCGCCGTTCCGCACCCTTCCGCTCATGCGCCGCGCGCTCCCGGCGGGAAGCGGAGCGACCCCGTCGGATCGACCAGCCGTCCGCCCTCGATCCGCATCATGTGTGCGCCCTTGATCCGCGACAGCATCTGGAAATCGTGCGTCGCGACGACCACGGTGGTGCCCAGCCGGTTGAGCCCGTCGAACAGGTGAAGCAGCCGTTCGGCCATGTCGGGATCGACGTTGCCGGTCGGTTCGTCGGCGACCAGCATCTCGGGCCGGGCGATGACGGCGCGGGCGATGGCGATCCGCTGCTGCTCGCCGCCCGACAGCGTCGGCGGGCGGGCGTTCGCCCGGTCGCTCAGGCCGACCCAGGCCAGCATCTCGCGCACCGGCGTCTCGATGTCGGCCTCGGGCACGCCGGCGACGCGCAGGGGGAGCGCGATGTTGTCCGCCGCCGACAAATGGGGGATCAGGCGAAAGTCCTGGAACACCACGCCGATGCGGCGGCGGAAGCCGGGCAGGCGATCGCGCGGCATCATCACGGCATCCTCGCCGAACAGCCGGATGATCCCGCGCGTCGGCCGCTGCGCGAGGTAGAGGAGCTTGAGCAGCGACGTCTTGCCGGCGCCGCTTGGCCCGGTCAGGAAGTAGAAGGCGCCCCCCGCCAGCGAGAAGCTGACGTCCACCAGCGTCTCCGCCCCGGTCCCGTAGCGCAGGCCGACATTCTCGAACTGGACGATGTTCGCCATCGGCCCGGCATCGCACAGCGCCCTGTCCCGCTCAAGCGGGGGATGAAACTGTGGATAAGCCGGTGGACGACTCTTGCCCGCGACTCGCGGAAATGCTTAAGATTCGATCGGATCGAGTATGTCCCCGGCGGGGCGTCAAGCAGAGGAATCGAACAGGCGATGATCCTCGAATGTACCCAGTGCGGATCGCGTTACATGGTCCCCGACAGCGCGATCGGCGCCGACGGGCGGACGGTGCGCTGCGCCAATTGCCGCCACAGCTGGTTCCAGCCGCCGGCGCTGCTTGACCTGTCGGCCCGCGAGCGGATCGACGCGGCGACGCCGCCGGAGACGCCCGCCGCCCCGGCGGCCGCAGCGGAAGCGGCACCCCAGCGGGCCGAACCGCGCCCGACGCCGGTTTCCGAACAGCCCGTGCCGCAGCGCGCCGCGCCGGTGCGCACCTTCGTCGATGACGCGGTGCTCGCGCCCGGCTTCGATCCCTTCGCGCACCGTCCGATGTTCAAGCCGCGCCGCAACCCGGCGAAGCGCTGGACGGCGGCGGCGATGGTCGCGGGGCTGTCGATGCTGCTGGGCGCGGGCGCTATCCTCTATTCGGGTGCGCCGGGCATCGCCGCGCAGCTGGGCCTGCCGATCGGGGAGGCGGAAACCCCGCTGCGCTTCACGGACAAGGCGATCAACCGCCGCGACATGGGCACCGGCAACGAACTGTTCGCGGTCAGCGGCAAGATCGTCAACCCGACGGGCAGCGTCCAGCGGGTGCCCGATATCCGCGTCGAGCTGCGCGATGCCCAGGGACGCCGCGTCTACAACTGGAACGTCACCCCGCGCCAGCGCCGCCTGGGCGCGGGCGAGACGCTGGAATTCAACAGCGGGCGCGTCGATGTGCCGGCCAGTTCGAAGCTGCTCGTCCTGAGCTTCGCCAAGGGGATCGAGGGCTGATCGGGCCCGATCGGCGAAGCGCCATTGCAACGCCCGCCGGGCTTTGCTAGGGGCGCTCGCCTTACCAGCCTCCGGCGTCCGTCGGTTGGGGTTTCACGTGCGGTCGTGGCGGAACTGGTAGACGCGCAACGTTGAGGTCGTTGTGGGCGAAAGCCCGTGGAAGTTCGAGTCTTCTCGACCGCACCACTCCCGATCAGAAGAAGGCACCATTGTGCTGACTGTTCGGGGCCGTCGTTCGCGATGCTCGCGAGCGGCTTGATCGGCCCGGCGATGATAATGACGTTGGGTACCCCCCTTGGCGATAGATCGGCGGGCGTAGCCCTGACGCAGGGGGGTCGCCAAAGCGCAACTTTTCGAGGACGGCCTCGGCCAGTCGACGGGTCGCGTCCGCGGTTACGCGCCGGTCGGCGGAGGGCGGCTGGCGCTCTGAACGACGGGATATGGAGCGTGTTCCGGGCTGGTCGACAGCGACTTGCATGGCAGCAAATCGATCCTGGCCGCCAACCCTCCCATCGGGCTGTCCTCCAGGGTCACGCTCGCACCCATGCTGGCCGCCGCATTCCTGACGATCGCCAATCCCAGGCCCGTGCCATCTCCGCCGCGCTCGGGATCCAGCCGCCGGAACGGCAGGAACGCCTCTTCGCGGCGATCCGTCGGAATACCCGGCCCGTCATCCTCGACTCGCACCGCGACCGGCGGCCCCGCCTCCACGCTGACCCGTATCCGGCGGGCGTGGCGGCAGGCATTCTGCAACAGGTTCGCCAAGGCCCGTTTCATCGCGAGCGGCTTCAGCACGACCGGAAGCGTATCCGGCCCGTCATACTCGACCAGGAAGCCGGCATCGGCCGCGTCGTCGACCAGTGTCATCGCCATCGCCGCCAGATCGACTGGCCGCGCTTCCTCGCGCGCGCCGCTCTGGATGAAGGCGGTGACCGACCCGACGAATTTCTCCATGTCGGCAAGGTCGGCGACGATCGCATCGCGCAGGTCCGAGTCCTCGATCGCGACGGCGCGCAGCCGCGCGCGCTGGATCGGGGTGCGCAGATCGTGCGACACCGCGACCAGCGCCGTGGCATGGTCCTCCATCATCCCCAGCAGTCGCGATTGCATGTCCCGAAACGCCGTCGCGACGCGCCGCACCTCGCTCGGTCCGTCGAGCGGCATCTCCGCCCGCATGCCCCTGCCCGTCGCGTCGGCCGCGCGGGCGAGATTCCCCAGCGGCCGGACCAGCGCATGGAGCATCGCCAGCGCGATGCCGAGCACGCTCGCCAGCAGGAGAAGGTGAAGCACGGTGACGAGCGCCTGCGAGGGCGGTGGGTTGAGGAACGGATGGACGCGGAAGGTGACGAAGCTGCCATCGGCCAGGCGAAGCGCGCCGATAAGGTCGCGGCGCCCGTCGGCCAGGGGCACCACGCTCAGGCGCAGGTCGCGCCCGCGCAACCCCGGCGCGGCCTGGCCCAACCGGGCATGGACCTGGCCCAGTTGCGGAGAGGTCACCGCTGTATCGACGATCACCGTGCGCGAAACCCAGTTCAGCCGCAGTCCGTCGATCGCCATGTCCGCCATCAACCTCGATCGCCCCGACCGATCGACATCCGCCGCCACTTCTCCGGCGGTAGCGAGCTGAGCGGCGATCGCGCGGAACTTCTGTTCCGATACCGCCTCGCGCTCCAGAAGGCGCCCCAGCAGGACATTGCCGGAAAACTCGATCGCCAGCGCCACCACCAGCACCAGCGCAAGCCGCGCCGTCATCCCCCGTGGCGGCAGCATCGCGAACCTCATCGCAGTTCGACGTCGGCGGCGAACATGTATCCGACGCCGCGCACCGTGCGGATCAGCGGGCGGGCGCGGCGGCCGTCGCCCATCTTGCGGCGCAGGCGGCTGACCAGCACGTCGATGCTGCGATCCGAGGATTGGCCGAGCCGCGAGCGCGACATCTCGAGCAGGCGCTCGCGGCCGATCATGCGCTGGGCGTTGCGCAGCAGGCTCAGCAGCAGGTCATGCTCCGCAGCGGTCAGCTCGACCTCGACGCCGGTGGGGGAGATCAGTTCGTGCCGGCGCGGATGATAGATCCAGCCAGCGAAGACGAAGCGTTCGGGCGCCGGCACGTCGAGGGGCATATGCGCCTTCTCGGCCCGGCGCAGGACGGCGCGCACCCGCGCCAGCACCTCGGACCGGCCGAACGGCTTGGCGATATAGTCGTCGGCGCCGAGATCGAGGCCGGCGACCCGGTCGGATTCCTGGCCCCGCGCGCTGATGATGACGATCGGCACCTGGCTGCGCTCGCGGATCGCCTGGCACAGCTCCAGTCCGCTCCGGCCCGGCAGCATGATGTCCAGCAGGATCAGGTCGATCGATCGCTGTTGCAGCGCCTCTTCCAGTTCGTCTCCGTCGGCCGCTCCGGTGGCGTCGTAACCGCATTCGCGAAGCAGCCGGCAGAGCAGGACCCGAAGGCCGGGATCGTCCTCCACGACCACGATATGCCGGGGGCGCGGCGCGGCCTCGCCCGGCGAAGCGGTGGTGTCGTCGATGGTGCCCGTTTGTAACAAACTATTGCTCCCGCCCCGCCGGACCGATCAGGAATTGACACCCGGCAATCGGGTTCGCAATGGCCGCCCGGCGCTGATGCGAATTACTTGCATTAGCAGAACTATGCAAATCGAGCCCGTCCGTCGCTGATCGGCGCCGGGCCGGCGGAACCGGGGGTCACCATGTCATCGTCCATCAGGCTGCCGCTCATCAGCGCGGCGTCGGTCATCGCGCTCGTCATCGGCGCTTCCAGCGCCCGCGCCGAAAGCGACCCCCAGAGCAACGAGGTGGTGGTGACCGCCGCGGGCTTCGAGCAGAAGATCACCGACGCGCCCGCCAGCATCACCGTGGTGACGGAAAAGGAGCTGCGCGAGCGGCCCTACATGACGCTGATCGACGCGGTGCGCGATATCGAGGGCGTCGATGTCGGCGAAACGTCCGACAAGACCGGGCAGCGCACGATCAGCATTCGCGGCATGGGATCGGACTATACGCTGATCCTGGTCGACGGGCGGCGTCAGAACAATCACGGCGACATCTATCCCAACAGCTTCGGCGGCAACCAGTTCAACCACATCCCGCCGCTCGACGCGATCGAACGGATCGAAGTGATCCGCGGCCCCGCGTCGACGCTCTACGGCGCCGACGCGCTGGGCGGCGTCATCAACATCATCACCAAGAAGGTCGCCGACCGCTGGGCCGGATCGGCGACGTTCGGCCGCACTCTTCAGGAAGACGGCGATTTCGGCGACGACATGACGTTCGACGCCAGCCTGCGCGGGCCGGTGATTCCGGGCCTGCTCGGCGTCAGCCTGCGCGGTTCGATCTACCGGCGGATGGCCTCGCTGCCCGATTTCAGCCCGTCGGTTGATCCCGCCGGTGTTACCCACGTCCGCGCGCTCGGCTTCGGCGGCGGCGGACGGACGGTCGACAACACCAACCGCAGCGGCGGCGCCTCGATCAGCCTCACGCCGGCCGATGGCCACAGCCTGATATTCGACATCGACTATTCGCGGCAGGTTTACGACAACACGCCCACCACCAACCCGACGACGGGCGCCCTGGTATATCCGCTCGGCACGCTCGACGGCATCGCCAGCATCTGGCGCGCGACCGGGGGGGTCGTCCAGCCGCAGGTCGGCTATACCGAGGATCAGGTCTTCGACAGGTTCAACTGGTCGGCCACCCATAACGGCGACTGGGGCTTTGCGCGCAGCTTCCTGTCGCTCGCCTATGTCGCGACCAACAACAAGGGCCGTACCATGCCCTTTTCGGTCGCGGAACGGCAGCAGCTGCAACAGATGTGGAGCGGCACCGGCCAATATGCCGGCCTGACCACCGCCGAGCGCCGGGCGATGGCCGAGCGGACCTTCCTGCCGCGCCCGCTGCGCACATTGGAAAGCCGCCAGTACACGCTCGACGCGCGCGTCGACATTCCGGTCGAGAATCTCGCCGGCAAGCATCATTTCGTGATCGGCGGCCAGTATATCGACGGCGACCTGGAGGACGGCGTGTTCGGCCTGGAGGCCAGCGTCGGCGGCATCCAGGCGGTCCAGGCCCACCGCATCTGGTCGCTGTTCGCCGAAGACAACTGGACACCGGTCGAGGGGCTGACAGTCACCGCCGGGCTGCGCTACGACGAGCACGACATGTTCGGCGGGCATTTCAGTCCGCGCCTCTACGCGGTGTACGACATCTCGCCGAAGCTGACCGTCAAGGGCGGCGTCAGCACCGGCTACAAGACGCCGAAGACCACCGATCTCTACGACGGCATCCGCGGTTTCGGCGGGCAGGGCACCAGTCCGTTCATCGGCAATCCCGACCTGAAGCCGGAAACCAGCGTGAACAGCGAGATCGCGGTCTACTGGAACCCGACGCCCCGCAGCGGGATCAACGTCACGCTGTTCCAGAACGACTTCAAGGACAAGATCTCCACCACCAACGTGCGGCCGTGCGTGGTAACCAACTTCGTGCGGCCGTGCGCCAACCTGGGCGATTACTGGGCAATCCTGGGCCTGGGCGGCAACATCAGCGTGCCGGTCAACGTGGATGAGGCGCGCATCCGCGGCGCCGAACTGGCCGGCCGCCTGGGGGTATTCAGCGGACTGTCGCTGCGCGCCAACTACACCTATACCGACAGCGAACAGCTGACCGGAGCCCAGAAGGGCCTCCCGCTGACCCAGACGGCGAAGCACATGGCCAACGCGACGGTGAACTGGGAGCCATTTTCCGGCCTGTCGGTCCAGCTCGCCGCCGAGCACCGCTCGCAGCGCTACCGCGGCGTCGACGTCAACGGCAACCAGCTCTACTGGAGCAGCTACGAGGTGGTGAACCTCGGCATGCAGTACAGGATCACCGAGAATTTCTCGATCAGCGGCCGCGTCAACAATCTGCTCGATCGCGATTTCACCGCCTACGACACCAGCTTCGTCAACAACGGCAACGGAACCTGGACGCCGAGCTTCCAGGATCATTACAACAACAAGGACCGGGCGCGCAGCTACTGGGTGAGCATCAACGCACGCTTCTGATGTCGCTCGCGGCGATCGGGCGCCTCGGCCGTTACGGTCGATGGTGCCTGATCGCTGGTCAGGCGTGGCCCTGAAAGGGGCGGCCGCATCGTCGCGGACCCGTCTCGCGCAAGACGGGTCGCACCATCACTCTGACTGGTCCTTCCTCCCAGGCGTGACCCGCCTGGCCGCGGGTCATCTCGTGCCCGGCCGGCCGAGCCTGCGGTCCGTCCACGTCAATAGCTGAACCTGAGCCCTGCGACGAACTGACGGCCGATCACGTCATAGACCGACGCATCGGTGGGCACCTGGCCGATGCCGCCCGCGCCGGTGATCGGCGGATCGACATTGAACAGGTTCTGCACGCCGACGAATGCCGTCGCCGTCCCCTTCCGCCTTCCCGGCGCGATCCTGTATTGCAGGCTGAGGTCGGTATAGGACCGACCATCGACCGTGAGCACGTCGTAATCCGCCGGTGTGAAGTCGTAACCGACGACCCGCCCGCCGCCGATGAAGCGCTGCGTGACGCTGAACGAAGCGGGGCCGCTGTCCCACGTCGCGCCCGCGGTGACCCGCCACTTCGGGCCGCCGGACAGGCCATCGGTAACCCCGGTGTAGCTGATCAGTCCGTCATAGCGGGTGGGTTTCGGATCGGCGGGGCGCTGGCCGGTGGCGGTGTCGAGATAGGTTCCCATCAGCCGCAGGGTCAGGCTGCCCCAGTCGTGCCGGGGTGTGCGATACTCCGCTTCGAAATCCACGCCGCTGGTACGGGCCGATTGCAGGTTGATGTAGCTGGCGGGCGTCTGGGTGATACGCCCGTCGGCGCCGCGCACGATCACCCCGCAGCCGGTATTGAAGTTGAAGCAGCTGTCGATGGTCAACTGGGCACTGGCGCTGACGATCAGGCCTTTCAGACGAATGTCGTACCAGTCCGCCGACAGACGCAATCCGGGCAGGAAACTGGGGGTCAGCACGATCCCGGCAGTATTGGTGTAGGAAATTTCCGGGGTGAGCAGGGGGTTGCCGGTGTTGGGCGAATATATGGAATATTGCAGGTTCAGCTGCGGATCGGTGATCGTCGAATTTGCCGACGAGCCGGCCTGGAACAGCTGCGTCAGCGCGGGGCCGCGGAAGTCGCGGCTGCGGTTGGCGCGCAGGCGGATCGAATCGTTGATGGTCCAGCTCGCGCCCACCTTCCACACGCGCGTGTCGCCCGAGGTCGAGTAACGGGCCTGGCGCACGGCGCCGGCGATATCCAGCGACTTGGTCCAGCTCTGTCCCGAAATCAGCGGCACGACCGCTTCGGCAAAGCCCTCGACCACCGACACCGAACCGCCGAAGGGCAACTGGCTGCTGACGCCCCACCCGGTCGCCACCGCGATCGGATCGGCGGTGATGTTCACGCGGTCGCGCCGCCACTCCACCCCGGCGGCGAAGGAGATCGGACCCGCCCAGGTGGAAAAGGGCGATCCCTTCAGTGTCGCGGCGGCATTGTGTCGATCGATGTAATAGGTCTTGATCGAGGTGCCCATCACATAGGCGAGCGCGTCCGGCGTGGTCGCGGGGGAGCCGAGCCCGAAGATGTTGATCGGCCGACACCCCGCCGCGCGCGCATCGACATTGCGGCACACCGGCTGGCCGTTCACGATGATGGAATCGAGCGCGTTTGCGTAATTCGTCTTGTTGAGGTTGTTGAACGTCTGGATCGGGCTGTTCGTCCAGCCGTAGTTGTAATGCGCGTCCCATCGCCAGTCGCGCAGGAAGCCTTCACTGCCGAAGCTGCCGTTGATGCCGCCACCGAACTGGCCGGTGTCGGTCGGGTAGCGCATGACGTTCATCGCATAGTCGGTGGAAAAGCGCACGACGCTGATTGTCGACAGGTTGTTCGCCGCCATCTGCGCCCGCACCGACGCGGGCAGGAACGCGTTGTCGATCCTCACCGTATTGGTGTCGTAGTTGCTCGCGGGCAGCGTCAGCGGGCCGGACGTTTCGGTGTGCGCGTAGAGACCGCGCAGATAGACCTCGACGCGATCGGACAGATCGTAGGACAGGTGACCATAGCCGACCTTGCGCTGGAGCGGCGCGGCGACGCGGACGATCGCCGCGCGCGACACCTCGCCGCCGCCGACCATCAGGGTCGGGCTGACCAGCGTGCCGTAGTTGAACTGGTAGGTGGTGCCATTCGGCCCGAACGCGGTGCCCCTCAGGGGCCCGGCCGTGATGAGGCCGCCGAACGTCGCGTTGGACAGCATCACGTTGGACGACAGGATATTGAGCGGATTGCTGACGCTCTTGGTCGCGGCCGTGGCGTTGGGGTTGGACACGAACTGCGCCCCCAGCCAGTCACGCGAATTGGCCGGGATGCCGGAGCTTTCGGCAATCTCGAAGGACAGGGCGATTCTCGCCCGGTCGTCGGCGAAGCGGTGCCCCCAGGCCAGCGACGCGCGATAATTGCCATTGTCGCCGTAGGTCGAGATGCCGCCCTGCAGGCTGCCGCGGACACCCTCGAAATCATGATCCATGATGAGGTTGACCACGCCGGCCAGCGCATCCGAGCCCCATTGTGCCGACGCGCCGCCCGTCACCACCTCCACGCGCTTGACCAGCGACTGCGGGATGAGGCTGATGTTGGTGATTCCGTAGATCGAGCCCGGCATCATGCGTTCGCCGTCGACCATCACCAGCGTACGGATCGATCCCAGGCCGCGCAGGGCGACGCTGGTCTGGCCGACATAATTGCCGCTGGCTGGAACCGTCGATACGCCCAGGCCTCCCTTGATCTGCGGCAACTCCTCCAGCGTATCGATCAGGTTCGCATTTCCTGACCGATTGAGATCGTCGGTCGTCAGCACCGTCGTCGGCACAGGCGCGTCATAGCCCTTGCGGATCACGCGAGTGCCGGTGACGATCACATCCTGTTCTGCAACGCCCTGGCCGTCGGGCGCCGTTGCATCGGCGACCTGCGGCATCGCCGCGTCACCGTTCCGCGAGGACCCGGCAAGAGCTTCTGCGGGAAGAGATGCCGCACCCTGGGCGGCCGACGCCGGAATCATCGCGAGCTGCATCGAGATCGCCGACGTCGCAAAGAGCAAGCGTGCCCGCATCTTCATGAAACCTCTCCCTGGCTGTCGTAATCGAATGATCCTGAAGGTTGGCCGCCCGCCGCAACGACGCGAACGGCAGCCCGCCCTGGACCCTTCCTTCCTCGCCAATGAATAGGATTGTCAATAGCGTTAATGTTCATGCTTCCGTCCATCCTCGATCCGGCAGATAATTATAGCATTGATAAGACACAGATTTTAATGTCGATTCCGGCGCTTTCCAGGCCGACCGAACTCCTTGCCCTTCTTTTACAATAACGCTATTTTATGACTGTTTTATGATCTCGTGCTCGACAGGGGACGGGGTGTTCCGGATTGATAGACGCGCGGGGGAGCGGGCTCCGCGTCGCCGCCAGCGCGCATTGTTGCGGCGCGTTGCGCCGATGGGTGGGGCATGTCGATGTGCCGGGTCACCCGGCTGATAATCGCGTGGAGGGAGATGGACAAAGATGAAGCGCGCAGCTTTGAAGACAGCCCTGTCGCTTGTGGCGATGGCCGCCGCGGCTTCGGCGAACGCAACCACATATCGACAGGGAGATTGCGGCGATTTCAGCGTGGCGATGATCCCCGACACCCAGAATTATGTCGATTACCGGCGTCAGAAATGGTCCGGCTTCGCCTTTGACGCGATCGAGCAGATGAACACCCAGATGTGGTGGATCGCCCGCAATGCCCGGAGTTCCGGCGGGGACATCGTCTTCGCCACCCATGTCGGCGACGTATGGCAGCATTATTCCGAGTGGATGGACCCCGCCCACGCGGCCCGCGGCTTCAAGTGGATGCCCAATGGCGGGTCGGAAACCGCGATGTCCCCCAAGGTTCACACCAGGGCTTTCGAGATTCCCGCCGCCGCCCAGGCGTTTCGGCTGATCGAGGGCAGGCTGCCCTTCTCCGTGGTCGCGGGAAATCACGACTATGACGCGCTATGGACGGATCCCGCGCACCCGCCGCGCCCCGATCTCGACCGGGCCGGCGTGCGGCATATCGGCGGCTTGACGGGTTTCGGATCGGTCTTCTCCGCAAGGTCATCCTTCTTTGCCGGCCAGCCATGGTACGTCGATTCGCGCGACGACGGGGCCGACAGCGCGCAGTTGTTCACCGCGGGACAGTGCCGGTTCCTGCACATCGGCCTGCAATATCATGCACCGCGCGCGTCGCTGGCCTGGGCCGCCCAGGTGATCCGTCGCCACCCCGGACTGCCGACGATCGTCACCACCCACGACTATCTCGGGCGTGACGGCAGGAGAAACATGAAGTCCAACCCGCTCAACAGCAAACTCGATCCGAGCGACGGCGATCCCGAGATCATCTGGAACGACTTCGTCAGCCGCCACGACCAGATCTTCCTGGTGCTGAGCGGGCACGTGTCGGGCCAGGCCTTCAGCATCGACACGAACCGCGCGGGCAATCGCGTCTACCAGATGATGGCCGACTATCAGAGCCGGGGCCAGACCGCGAAGGACGCCGGCACGACAGGCGCCACCGGCGACGGATGGCTCCGCGTGCTGAAGTTCCGGCTCGACGGCGATCGCCCCCGGATCGACGTGCGTACCTATTCTACGCACTATGGAAAATTCTCGTCCGAAATCGCGGAATATGCCTCATGGTACAAGGTGCAGGACGGCCAGGGCGAATTGACGGACGCGGCCTTTCTGGGGCGCGACGAATTCACGATCCAGCTTGACGATTTTCATCGCAGATTTGGCAAGGGTAGCTGACCGCTCCCGCTGCCGAAGAAAGACGCGTACCGTCGCCCCAAACCCGTCAGACCG
Source organism: Sphingomonas sp. (assembly GCF_035910975.1). Classification (GTDB taxonomy): domain Bacteria; phylum Pseudomonadota; class Alphaproteobacteria; order Sphingomonadales; family Sphingomonadaceae; genus Sphingomonas. Next base: position 68,867 of record NZ_JAMHWM010000026.1, on the reverse strand, counting down.
GCGCCGCCGGCGTTGCGTTTGGTTGGCGGCAGCGGCGGACGGGGTCGGTTGGCTTGCCGCGCCTTTTACGTGAGTAGCCGGCAGCGCGCATCGGGCACGCCGGGCACACGGACCCATTGATAGGCGTCGACAGGCTTGCCCCGTGGGAGATAGGTCACGTCGAACGTCCTGTCCCCCCGCATCACCTTCATCGTGATCGTCTGCGCGGGATCGCGCTGAGCCCCTTCGGTGCTGCTCGCATAGTCGACCCGGTCGCCGTCGAGCAGCCCGGAGCGGGCAGCCTCGCTGTCAGACCTGAGATTCTCGACGATCTGACGACGGACGATCTCCGGCCCGCCGAAGCCCAAGTCGTAGCGGCGGATTTTCGCGGCGACCCGGCGAAAACAGGGTCCATATGCACCTGATGGCGGCACCAGCCGCTCGCCGCGCATCATCGCCAGATGTAGCTGCGGACCCTCCGCGCCCAGTTCGCGCTTCAGCAAGTCCAGCCAGTGCTCCGCCGCGATCGGCTGGTTCCGGCGATGCCGGTCTACCATCGCGCGAACCAGGTCGTCGACCGATCGCCTGCCTCGCGATGCCGCGCGGATCCGCGCGTCGAGTACCGCGAAATAGATCGCGCCGCGATCGTACGGCAACACATTGTACCGCATGTCGCTCCAGAACCTCGGCACGATCGTCTCGTCCGGCTCGGCGATCACGTCATTCGTATAGTAGCGCGCCGCCGTCAGGTTGATGTCACGCAGGTAGCGGTCGGTCGAGATCATGCCGGCGAGCCACGGCAGCCGGGACTGATAATAGACCGCGTTGCCTTCGCTGTACCATTTGCCGAGGTCGTTGGCGGTCCAGCTGTGGGTCATCTCGTGGCCGAGGATCGTCTTCATCCCTTCCGCCGTGGTCGCTGCGCCATAGCCCAGCACGAAGCTGTAGGGCGCGGCGACGCCGTTCCCGGGGGCCGACGGGTTCTCGCGCAGGAACACGCTGTAACGGGGCAGTGAGGGGTCGGCGAAGAACCGGCTCATCCAGGCGTAGAGATCGCCGGTCCAGGTCGCGGCGGCCGCGATGTCGAAGCGCGGGGCGCCGGTCCAGTAGACGCCGAATGCATCGTGCTGGACGCGCTTGACGTCGCCCGCCATGAACATTGCGTAGGTCAGGCGCGAAAGCGGGCCGGCCGGCAATGCCTGATCGCCTTCGCCGAAGGTCGAGATGGCGGTCGCACCCCGCCGCAGGGCGGACAGATCCCAGTCGAGCGCGATGCGATAATTTCCATCCTGTCGCGGGATCAGCAGCAGCATGTTACCGACGCCGAAGACCCCTGCTCCATCGACGTGGGGGGTGGTGGACAATATGCCGCCCGTCGAATTGTCGATCGCCACGCGATAGCGGACGGTGACCGCACCGGAGATCGCCCGGCCGGCCCGCCAGCCGCGCTGCCCCGTCTGACCGTCGTCGGTGATCGGCACCGCGCCGTCGTTGTCGACGACTGACAGGCCTTCGATACGGATAGGCCCGGACATGCGCGGCGCCATGTTCTGATGGACGAACAGCGTGTCGCCCGCGGCAAAGCGTGCGTCCGACAGCCGGAGTACCACCGCAAGATCGGCCCGCCCCGCCGCCTGATCGATCGCACCGGGAGCCAAGGCTATCGACAGCTGCGGCGCCTGGTCGCCCTGTGCGAACAGCGGGGTTGAGCCCGACAATATCGCGGCAGCGGCGATCACGAACCTCATGTTCCGACCCTTTGTGAAGTTACCCAGCCCGGAGCAATACGCGGCAGGGGCATGTTCCCACCGAACAGAGGCCCATTTTTGCAATCAAGGAAGCAAGAAGTAACAATTGAAACAATTTTGTTGCTGCGTCCTTCGGGTTTCGCGGCATCGCGCGTAGAACTGGACAGGCCAGACGCGATAACCGCGACGGCGCTGAGGGGGGCTTCAGATGGTTGGTTCCAGACTGGTTCGTTTGGCGGTTTCGGCTGCGATGGTGGCGACCGTGGCGGTGGTTGTTCCCGATGCGGTGGCGCAGGCGCCGCAGCAATATCGCTTCGACATTCCGTCCCAGGATCTGGGCGGAGCTCTGAGAGCATTCGGCCGCGCGACCAACCAGCAGATCATATTCTCTGAGCGGGCCGTCTCCGGCAAGCGCGCGCCGGCCCTGATCGGCCGCTATTCGGCGGAGGACGGCCTGCGCCAGCTGCTGTCGGGAACCGGACTGTCGACCAGCCGCACGTCCAGCGGGATGTACTATCTGAAGACCTCCGCGATGACGGCGGGCGCCGCGACCGCGGCTGTGGCGCAGACCGCTCCGCTGACGGCCGGGGCCAGCACCGAGGAAACGACGGAAGACCAGGTGGTCGTCACCGGTTCGCGAATCCGTCGCAGCGATACCGACACCGCCGCGCCGGTGCGCGTGTTCGACCGCCAGGAACTCGAGGAACGCGGCTTCACCCAGGTGGGCCAGATGCTGAACGAGGTGACGTCGAACACGCCATCGTTCCCGACGTCGCAGGGGACGGGGTTTCCGGCGGGCGCCGGCAGAACCTATCCCAACCTGTTCAGCCTGGGCGCCGGTCGAACCCTGACACTGCTCAACGGGCGACGCATGGTTGCGTCGGATTCCGGCCTGGGCGACCGCACCGTCGATACCAACGTCATCCCCTCCGGCCTGATCCGGCGGGTGGACGTCGTGCAGGCGGGCGGTGCGGCAGTCTATGGATCGGACGCGATCGCCGGCGTGGTGAACTATGTCCTTCGCGACGATTTCGAGGGTATCGAAGTCGATCTGCAGAACTCGATCAGTTCGCGCGGCGACGATTGGCGGCCCTACGCGCGGTTGACCGCGGGGACGAATTTCGGCGGCGGGCGCGGCAATATCGCCGTCAATCTGGAATTCTCGAAGACCGATCCGCTGCTGGAGGTCGATCGCCCGCTGACCGCGCTGTCGGCGCGCAACGTGCCCAACCCGGCCAATGTCTCCACCACCGACGGCATCTCGCCGACGATGTGGGTGCTGGGCGGGCGCATGTGGCAGATCAACAATCAGGGCGTTATCTTTTCCTCGACCGCCAACAGCCCGAACTCCCTGCTGCGCAGCGGCGGCCAGGCGCTCCAATTCTCCGCCGACGGGCAAGGCGTGACCTCCTATGATCCGGGCCTGATCCAGGGGACGAGTTCGACCGCGATCGGCGGGCAGGGTCGCGACTGGCGCGAGCTATCGACATTGCAGGCTGGCGTCCGGCGCTATTCCGGTACGCTCATCGGCCATTTCGACCTTACCGAGGGCGTGCGGCTGGTCGGCGAATTCGTCTATGCTCGCCAGGAAGCGGACGATCCGTACGGCATCCAGGGCATCACCCGCTCGCTGACGGGGTCGGCTGCGTCCCAGGGGCAGGCGGTGACCTTCAACCGCACCAATCCGTACCTGACCGCGGCGGCGATCACCGCGCTCGATGCGGCAAGCCCGACGTTCGCGGCGGGCGGGAACCTGTTCCTGTCGCGCTATTTCGACATCCTGCCCAATCGCAACCGGCATGCCGAAACCGACACGTGGCGCGCGCTGGTCGGGTTCGAAGGCGATTTCAAGGCCGGCGAGCGCGAGTTCTACTACAGTTTGACCGCCAGTCGGGGGCAGACCGAAGGCTTCTCGGAAAACCCGGACAAATGGGCCAACCGTTTCGGCAACGCGCTGAACGCGACGCGGGTCGGCAACACCATCGTCTGCGCGATCAACGCGGATGCGATCACGACCAACGACGATGCCGCATGCCGTCCGATCAATCCGTTCGGCAACACGCCGGCCTCCGCGGAGGCACTGGCGTACATCACGGTCATGGACGGGTCGTCGTTCAAGAACGTCCAGGACAATTATCTCGCCACTCTGGGCGGCGACATCGTCCGCCTGCCCGCCGGCACGGCCAAGTTCAGCATCGCCTATGAACATCGCCGCGAAACCGTGGATTTCACGCCGGCACCGGCCGCGCAGGCGGGCATCGTGTTCAACAGCGGGCCGAGCCTGCCGGTGTCGCAGGGATACAAGACCAACGAGTTTTCCGGCGAGCTGCTGCTGCCGCTCGTCGGCCGCGACTTCACCCTGCCGCTGGTCAAGAGCCTGGAGGCGACCGGATCGGTGCGCTTCGTCGATCATTCGATCGCGGGCAAGGAAACGGTCTGGGGCGTCGGCGGTCGCTGGGACACGGGCCTGGGTATAACCTTCCGCGTGTCGCGCAGCCGTAACTTCCGCGCGCCGAGCCTGACCCAGCAATTCGCCCCGGCCAGCGTTTCGGGACTGCCGCTGGGCAACGATCCATGCGACGCCGATCGTATCGCGAGCGGTCCTGCGCCCGCCACCCGGCGCGCCAACTGCCTCGCTCTGTTCACCGCGAATCCGACCTACGGCGTCTACACCGGTGGCGCGGCGGCCGGTGCGTCGGCGGAAGCGCGGCTGGCGACGTTCCAGAACCCGGCCGAGAACACCGGTTTCATGGCGGTCACCAACCGCGGCAACCCGAACCTGCGCAACGAGATTGCCAACACGCTGACGTTCGGCGTGGTGATCCAGCCCGAATTCATTCCGGGCCTGACGTTCACGGCCGATCGCCTGCAGCTCGATCTGAGCGACGGTCTCTCGGCCTTCACGCCCGCGACCTTCATGGCCGTCTGCTACGACAGCACCCCCTATCCCAACGCGGCGTGCGACACGTTCACCCGTGACGCGCAGGGATTCACCCCGACGGGTACATCGACGACGTTCAACGCCGGGACGCTGCTGTATCGGGGTGAAATCTACAACTTCAACTATCGCATGCCGCTCAGCGACTGGTTCAAGGCGAACGTCGGTACGCTGGAATTCGGCGTGGAGGCGACCCACAACGACTATTATGCGCAGTCGAGCACGGGCTTCAATCTCGGCCGGTCGGACGGCACCATCGCGGTGCCGGCGTGGCGCTGGCGCTTTGATGCGCGCTACCATCTCGGATCGTTCCGCATGTTCTACTCGGTCTATCACCTGCCGGCGTCGAAGGCGTCGTTCACCGACACGATCGAGACCAACCCGGTCCCGGTGCTTGCCGCCAACACCCGGCATACCGTGTCGGTTCAGTATGAACTGCCGCGCATCACCTTTCGCGCGGGTGTGAACAACATCTTCGACGAAGGACCGTCCTTCCCGAGCCGTTCGTTCGGCGACATCAACGGCCGCCAGTTCTTCGTCGGAGCCAAGGTTCGCCTGTGACCTCCCTCACCCGCCGCGCGGCCCTGTTCGGCGCGGCGGGGGCGGGCGCCATGGCGGCGGCGCCGCCAATCCGGCTCGACGCCGTTCGCGAAGATTTCCCGATCGTCGCGAACGGGCGGGCGTTCCTGAACTCGGCCTATATCGCGCCGGTGTCGCGCCAGGTTGCGGACGCGGCGGCGGGCTTCATGCGCGCCAAGGCCGAGGCGCCGATGACGCTCGGCATGCTGCTCGGCACCACCGAGAGGGTCCGCAAGCAGTTCGCCGCCCTGATCGGCGCCGACGCCGATGAAGTCGGCCTGCTGTTCTCGACCGCCGAGGCCGAAAACCTGATCGCTTCGGGCCTGGAACTTCGGCCGGGCGACAACGTCGTGATCGACGACCTGCACTATGACACCGAGTTCATCCTGTATCGTGAGCTTGAACGGACCCGCGGCATCGAATTGCGCGTGGCGAAGAACCGGAGCGGGCGGGTCGGCGTCGCGGAATTCGCGCCACTCGTCGATCGCCGGACCCGGCTGCTGTCGGTCGCATGGGTGTCGCATCGCAACGGTTTCCGCCACGATCTGGCGGCCCTGGCCGAACTCGCGCACGCGCATGGTGCCTTGCTGTATGCCGATGCCATCCAGGGGATCGGTGCGCTGGCGATCGACGTGAAGAAGGAGCGCATCGATTTCCTGTGTGCCGGATCGTACAAATGGCTGTTCGCCGGGTGGGGTGTGGCGCCCTTCTATTGCCGCCGTGACCGGCTCGACCGGCTCAGGCTCGACCGGTTCGGCGAGATGCACGCAAGCGCGCGCGCCGATGGCAGCTTTGCGATCGACGGGACGGCGCGCCGCTTCGACTATTCAAGCCGAGCGTTCGGCGAGGTCCACGCGCTGGGCGCCGCGCTCGATCATATCGGCGCGCTCGGCGTGCCGCAGATCGAGGCGCAGTGCACTGGCCTCGCGATGCGGCTGCGTGACGGGGTCGAGCGCCTGGGCCTGCAACCGCTGACGCCGCCCGGCAATCGCTCGCCGATCGTCTCGCTTGTCGCGCCACGGCCGATCGAGGCGGTGCGCACGGCGTTCGACCGGGCCGGAGTCGATGTGACGGCACGCCAGGGCATGATCCGCATCGCCCCGGCTGTCTTCAACACCGAAACCGATATCGACCGCGCATTGGACGTGCTGAAGGGGTTGCGATGAGATTGCCTGGCCTGTGCGCGGCGGCGCTGTTCCTGGTTGCGGCCCCGTCGCAAGCACAGCCGGGGTCGGCCGAGCAGCGCATTCTCGCGGACATGGCGGTGCTGACGTCCGACGGGATGGAAGGCAGACGGCCCGGTACGTCGGGCGAACGCAAGACCGTCCGCGAGCTGATCGCCATGTTTCACCGGGTCGGGCTGGAACCCGGCGCCGGGGGCGGCTGGCGGCAGCCGGTGCCGCTTGCAGAACGCAGGCCGGTGCGGGCGCAGTTCGCCGTGCGGGGCGGCGACGACATTTCCGGCGACGTTCTGCTGATCGGCGAACGCCCCGCCATGCGCGTCAGCGGCGCGCAGGTCCGCTATGTCGATCATGCCCAGGCGGTCGCGCCGGCGCCGGGCATGATCCTGCTCTATCGCGACCAGACGCCCGCCGACGCGCCATTCGCGCCCGACAGCGACAATGTCGCGCGTTACGAACGGTTGGCCGTCAGCGGTGCCGCGATGGCGCTGGCGATCGTCGATGACAGGATCATCGCCCGCCAGCGGCAGCGCATGCCGCTGGGCGTGATCGAAGCCGCCGGCGCGGCACGCGCGCCGATTCGCGGCTATATCAGCGAAGCGGCGGCGCAACGCCTGCTCGCGGGCGGCGTGGTGGTTGATGCCCGGGTGGAGACCGCGGTTCGCCGCTTCACCTCGGTCAATGTCATCGGGCGACTGCGAGGCGCGACTGAACCTGGAAGAGCCCTGGTCTATTCGGCGCATTGGGATGCGTTCGGCCGCTGCCGTCCGGGCGAGGCCGATGCGATCTGCAACGGCGGGATCGATAACGCCAGCGGGATCGCGGGCCTGCTGGAGATCGCGCGCTGGTTCGTCGCTGGCCCACGGCCGGACCGTTCGATCCTGTTCGTGGCGACAACGGCCGAGGAACATGGCCTGCTGGGCATGCGCGCCTATGCGGCGCGGCCGGTGGTACCGCTGGCGGATACCGTGGCGGCGATCAACGTAGATACGATCGCGCTCTATGGCGCGGGCCATCCGGTCGGTTTCGTGGGCGGCGGGCTGACGGACCTCGACCCGATCATCGCGCGGCTGGTCGCGGGGCAGGGCCGCACGCTGGACGAAGGGGCTGGCCCGGCGTTCGTCGCGCGCAGTTCGGACGCGTGGCCGATGCTGCGCGGCGGCGTGCCGTCGGTCATCCTGTCCAACGTCATTGCCCGGACCGGCCCTGACAAGGGCGCGGCGTTCCAGAATTTCATCACGACCCGCGCGCATTTCCCGAGCGACGACATGCGCGACCTCGAACTCGGCGGCGCGATCGAGGATCTGCGCCTGATGCACGCACTGGGGCTGGATCTGGCGCGCCGTGATGCCTGGCCGGACTTTCTGCCGGGCAGCCGCTTCAGCCGCCCCAGATCCGTTCGGCGTACCGCAGGAAATTGAGGCCGAGGATCTTGTCGATCCGCGCCGCGCCGTGCCCACGTCGCCTGAGCTTGTCCGCGAGGATGCGGAACTGTTCCGGCCCGGTCATGTCGATCGCGAAGATATAGGAATCGGGCCGCTCGCCCGGCGCGGAGATGCCGGCGGCGCGGCGGCGCTCGATGTCCCTGGCGAAGGCCGCGGTCCAGCGCGGCATGTCGTCGATGCCGGTCGTCGGCCCGTCGGTGCCGATACCGACTGCGTCCTCGCCGCAGATGTCGATGGCATGTTCGATATGCGCGACCACGTCGTCGCCGCGAACCTGGCTGCCGTCCGCGCGCAGGAACGGCATGAAATAAATGCCGACGAAGCCGCCCCGCTCGGCGACCAGCCGCAGCTCCTCGTCGGTCTTGTTACGAGGCAGGTCGGCCAGCGCGCGGCAGCCGGTATGATTGATCGAGATCGGCTGGGTCGAAGCCCGCGCGGCATCAAGGCAGATGCTGCGCCCGCTGTGCGACAGGTCCACCATCACGCGGCGCGCATTGAGCCGGGCCACGACCTCGCGCCCGAACGCGGTGAGCCCTTGGTCTTCCCGGTCGAGCGAACCGCCGCCCAGCTGGTTGCGGACATTGTAGGTCAGCTGGATGATGCGGACCCCCAGATCGGCGAAGACATCGACCCTGCGCGCATCCGATCCCATCATCGCGGCATTCTGAAAGCCGTAGATCAACCCCAGCCTGCCCGCGGCTTGCGCCCGGCGGATGTCGTTCGCGGTCCAGACCTTGGTCAGGCGGTCGGAATATTTCCGTACGCGCGCGTCCCATTCGGCGATGTCGCGTACACTCGCTTCAAAGGGTTCGTCCTTCCCGGACACATAACCGATCGTGATGTTGAGCGCGTCCATCCCGGACGCGGACGCGTCGCGGATCAGGCGATCCCAGTCCGGCTTCTCACCGCTGCCCCACAGATTCGGGTCGCTCAGCCCGCCCAACGCATTGATGACCAGCCGGTCGCCCCGCCGCTGCGCCATCGCGCCCGGCGCCGGCGCCACCGACAGCGCGGCAGCCGCCGCCATCAGCCCACGACGATCGATCATTTGGCTTCCTCCGGCGCGAACAGCGCTATCGCATTGCCCCGCACCTGCGTCCGCACGCCCAGCGTGATCGCCAGTCCATCGACAAGCGCTTCGGTATCGCCGGCGCGGAACACGCCCGACACGCGCATGCCGCCGACCCTGGCATCGCCGAGCACCAGCTGCCGCGCCGCCGAGCGATTGGTGCGTGCCACCACGACCTCCAGCGAGTCGTTCTCGAAGTCGAGCATTCCGGACTGCCAGGTCATCGACCGAACGGGATCGATCGGCACCAGCGAGGGCTTCGGACCATCCGTCACGCCGCTCAGTACCAGTTCGCGCCCCGGCTGCTTCATTTTTATGTCTTGCGTGGCCGCGGCCGCCGCGGGGGCCAACACCGTCCCGTCGCGCAGCACGGACACATGCCCTTCATAAAGCGCCACGCGCACCTGTTCGCCGATCAACTCGACGCTGAAGGACGTGCCGGTCGCGACGACCACGCGATCGTCCGCCGCCACACTGAACGGGCGGAGCGGATCTGGCGCCACGTCGAATTTCGCGCGCCCGCGGTCGAGCCACAGCTGGCGGCGGCCGGCGGCATATTTGACCCGGACGAGGGTCGACGCGTCGAGCGACAGGCGAGATCCGTCGTCGAGCACGACGACGCGACGCTCTCCGCGTGATGTCGCATATCGGTCGGGCTGTTCCGCGTACCAGTAGCTCGCGCTCATGACGCATAGCAGCAGCATGGCGGCGATCGCCGCGAACCGCCGGACATCGCGCACGATCGGCCAGCGCGGCCGGTGGAGGCGCTGGGACTCCATCCGCGCGCTCGCCAGCGCCTTCTCGCGGAGCGCCATGACCGGCATCGCGGTGGCATAGCTCTCGACCGCTCGCCAGGTGCCGGCGATCTCCTCCAGCGCGGCGCCGTTGGCGCCGTCAGCGTCAAGCCAGGCGCGCAGCTCGGCCTGTTCCGGACCCGTCAGTTCGGTATCGCCAAGCCGAATCGCCCAGGCGGCTGCGATCTCGTCGCGCTCGTCGGCGGCTGATGTCATTGGGGGCTTTCCTCACTCGCCAGACTGCGTTTCAGGCTAACGCTGGCGCGAATTACATGCTGCTCCACCGTGCGGATCGAAATTCCCAGCATGGTGGCGATCTCGCGCTGCTTCATATGTTCCAGCCGGAACAGCACGAAGATCGTGCGCGTCCGCTCGGGCAGGTCGCGCAGCGCGGCGAGCACGGCATTGAGGGACTGGCGCCCCTGCATGACGCGATCGGGATCGAGTTCGTCGATCCAGCCTGTGCGGAGCGCGGACGCCTCCGCCTGATAGGCGGAACGCACTCGGGTGCGCCGCGCCCGGTCGCGCAGCATGTTGGCGGCGATCTGGAAGACATAGGCGTCCGGGCGCGACGGATCGATCGTCGCGGCATGTTCCGATACGCGCAGCAATACTTCCTGGGTCAGATCCTCGGCCTCCGTCACGTCGCGCATCCTTCGCAGGAAGAACGACATCAGGGCGGGACGGAACCGCTGGTGCAGCGCCGTCACCAGCACGTCGTTGCGTTCCGGCTTCATGGGCCGCCATTCGATATACGCACGGAGCCCCCCGATCCCCCTGTCATGGGATGCGAATTATCCCGACAGAACCGTCGATCGCGATCCTGGTACCGAACGGCGCCGAGAATTTCTGGAGGTCGGCCAGGATGCGCTTTGCGTTCGCCGGGTCGGCCAGGTGCGGGATGCCGCGACGCGAGCGATCATAGGTGTTGCCGACGTCGAGCGGATAGAGGCGCACCGCCACGGCCTTTCCGTCCTTGTAATCGACCGCCGCGACGATCGAATCATACCAGCTTGCCGGATTGCCGCCGGGCCGCACGGAGCGTTCCTCGGGCTTCGGCGGCGGTGCCTTGCCGGTCGCGGGATCGGGGAAGACACGCAGCGCGGTTTCCTGCAGTGCCTTGATCTCGCCGCGGATGAAGAACACGCCGACGCCGTAGAAGATCGGCTTGCCCTTGTAGATCTCAATCCCGCGCAACGAATGCGGCCCGCCGCCGACGACGACGTCGCCCCCTGCATCCACCACGTCGCGGAACAGCTTTATCAGGAAATTGGGCGGCGGCGGATTGTCGTCATCGACGCCCGTCGGACTTTCGTGGGCGTGGATGGTGAAAACCGCGAGATCGGACTGCGCCTTGGCCTCGCGCACCGACTGGAGCAGTCCGGCGTGATCGTAGAGGTCCATGTCCCAGTGGATCGCCCAGTCGGCCGGCTCCTTGTCGCGAACACGATATATACGCTCGCCGAAGGTGATCTCCCTGGCGTCGGGCGCGGGCGCCGGCTCACGGACAGAGGCGCGTTCGATCGCGAGCGCGCGCACCGCATCCATCTGTGCCGGGGTGACGAGTTCCACTCGCCGCAGCCGCAGGGTGCTGATACCCGGCCGCGCGTTGGTTTCTCCGAACGCGTCGTTGGCCCGGGCATTGGGCTTCACTGTCGAGGCGGTGGAGATCAGCGAGACCCGGCCCTTCGGCGTATCGAAATAGGCCGGCGCCCGCGCTTCCTTCAGGTTCATCCCGCCGCCCGAATGGCTGACGCCGGCGGCGTCGAGCAGCCGCATCGATTCGATCAGCCCTTCCCAGCCGAAGTCCGTCGAATGGTTGTTGGCGACCGACAGGATGTCGATCCCCATGTCCTTCATGTCCTTCGCCAGCGTTCCCGATCCCCAGAGCTGGCCGTTGCCGTAGGCGGAACCCTTGAAGGTCTTGAGGTCGATGAAGACACCTTCCTGATTGGTGACGGTCACGTCGCCGCTCCTGACGATGTCGAGCACCTTGCGGAGTTCCGGATCGGTCGTCCCGGCGTAAGGGTGCGAATAGAGCATGTCACCGATCGCGACGAGCGTGAAGTCGCCCTTGACCGAACTCGGCTTGGGAGGCTCGCGCAGGAATTCGCTGGGGTCCTTCGACGGCATCGGGGCCTGTGCCGCGGGCACGCCCTGTGCTCCTGCCGCCGCCGCCGCGACCAGCGTCGCCAGGGCTGTCCCGATCGCCAGTTTTCGCACGTTCCGCATCATGATTTCCCCCACCGCAGCTTGCATTGATCGTCGGGTACGCCGGGCTCCCGCTCCCATTGATAGACGTCGACCGCCTCTCCGCGGGGCAGGTAGGATACCGGCCACGTCCGGCCGTCGCGCGTAACCTGAACGTTGAAGTGTCGGTCCGGCGCGCCCTGCAGCGAATCGAGAGCCACGCCGTAGGTGATGACGTCGCCGTCGCGGAGCCCGGCCCTGGCGGCCTCCGAATCGGGCTTCAGGCCCTTCACCACCTTCTTCGCGCCGATCAGCGACGCGAAGTCGAAGCCCACGTCGAACCGCCGTACCGGCCTGGTCGTGCGGCGGAAGCATGGCCCGTAGTCGCCGGATTCCGGCAGGATCAGGTCGCCCGCCAGCATCGCTCTGTGCAGCGTCGGGCCCGCCTCGCCGATTTCGGCGCGCAGCATGTCGAACCAGATGGCTTCGGTGATCGGCTCGCCCTTTTTAGCGCGATCGACCATCGCCAGCACGAGATCGTCGATCGACCGCTTGCCGCCCGACGCGCGCCGGATCTTGCCGTCGAGCGCGGCGAAGTACAGCGCACCCCGGTCATAGGGCAGGACGCGGACGCGGGTATCCTCCCAGAAGCGCCGCACCGCTTCCTCCTCCGGCGTGTTGCGCAGCAGGTTGGAATAATAACGGCTGGCGGTTTCGTTGATGTCGGCCAGATATTCGTCGGTGGTGACGAGCCCCGCCCGCCACGGCAGCAGCACCTGATAATAGACGGCGTTGCCCTCGCTATACCATTTGCCCAAGTCATTGGCCGTCCAGGTATGCGTCATCTCATGGCCCAGGATGCCGGCCAGTCCCTGCCCGGTCACGCCGGTGCCGTAGGTGATGAGGAACGAGCGATGGAGCGCCGCGCCACCGCCGGCATTCATCGGGTTGTAGCGCATGAACACGCGGTACGGCGGCACTTCGGTGTCGCCGAAGAACCCGCTCATCCACCCGTGCAGCTTCGCGGTCCACTGCATCGGCGGGCGCGGGTCAAAGCCGGGGTCGCCGGCCCAGACCGCCGAGAAGCCCTGCTTCACCTCCTGACGGGGCTCGTGCATCAGCCGGCCGACCATGAATACGCCGCGCATCAGCCGGTCCGGCGTGCTCGATCCCAAGGCGATCGCGCCGTTGCCCCAGCTCGTGACGGCTTCCGATCCGGAGGCCATGCGGGCGAAATCCCAGTCGAGCCGGATTGCGGTCGGCCCGGCCGGCGGCACCTTCATGAACAGCCCGCTGCCGATCGCGGAAAAGGCGTTGCCGTCGATCCGCGCGGCCGTCGGCGGGCCACCCTGCAGCATGGGGACGTTCTCGATCTCGAGGATGTAATCGAGCGCAAGCGGGCCACGCACGGCGCGATCGGCGCGCCAGCGGCCCGGAGGCCCCGGGATTGCCGTCAGGCTCAGCGTGCCGCCAGCATCGCGCGCGGTGAGGCCGCGGACGGCCAGCGGCCTGGCCATTCCCGGCACCATCAGATCGATCGACAGCAGCGGGCCATCGCCCGGATCGCCGATCGCGGGGATGGTCATCGCTACCGCCACTTCGCCCTTGCCGGCCTGCTGGTCCATCGGGCCTGGCGTCACCAGGATTTTCAGCACCGGCGGCGCGGCGCCGGCGCCCGGAAGCAGGGCCGCGGCAACGGTGAGCAACGCCAGCTTCAAAGATGTCCGCATGCCCCGCCACCCCTTTGTGCCACTGCAGGGTTATACGCACGGCCTCATCATTTCCGACGACGATGCTGCGGATTTAACGCGAGCATGCGTATTGCCCTAACGGGGGACATCAGGATGCTTCATGGGGCGATGATCGGTCTGGCTGCGGCCGCGACGCTGGCGGCCCTTTCGCCGCCGGCCCACGCCGAGGAACCGGCGCCGACTGTTACCGCGCAGCAGCTCCGCGCGGGTTCGACCGCTCTGGCCTACACCGCAGAAACGGGGCGCCTGCCGATCCGCGACGTCGCGACGGGCGAGGCTTTCGGACATGTCTTCTACATAGCCTATCGCGTCGCACCCCGGCGCGGCGAGACGCGGCCGATCACCTTCGTCTGGAACGGCGGGCCCGGCAGGCCGGCCGCCTCGCTCAACTTCGAGGGGGCCGGGCCGAAGCGGATCGAACATGGCCGGATGGTCGATAATGCCGACACCTGGCTGACCGACAGCGACCTGGTGTTCGTCGACCCGGTCGGCACCGGCTTCTCCCGCGCGGTCAATCGGGACAGGGAACGGGCGTTCACCAGCGTGATCGGCGACGTCGCGGCGACGACCGAATTCATCCGCGCCTGGCTCGTCCGCCATCGCGCCGAGGGCGCTCCGCTGGTCATCGCCGGGCAAAGCTATGGTTCAGGCCGGGCGGGGTCGGTCGCGCACGCTCTGCTGAAGCAGGGGTTCAAGGTCCGCGGCCTGGCGCTGATCTCGAACACCACAGGGCTGCCCGTCTATCCCGACCAGGCGCGCGTGTCGGGCGCCTATCGCATGGCGGATTATGCGGTCACCGCCCTCTATTACGACAAGCTGCCCGCCGAATATGGCACGACGCCCGACGCGGCGCGGCGCAATGCCGAGGACTGGGTGCGCGCCACCTACCTGCCCGGCCTTCGCCGGCTCGACGCGATGCGCCCGGACGAGCGCGCTTCGTTGCGCGCCGAGCTGGCGCGACGGATCGGCTTGCCGGTCGATGCGATCGATCCCGGCACCCTCTCGCTCAGCCAGGGCAAGTTCCTCGGCAGCATCGCCGGGCGGGCGGTCCATTACCTCGACTACCGCCAGCCCGAGCCGTACGCCGGGCCGCCGCTGGACGCCGGCATAGCGCATATCCGCGATGCCCTGGGCTACCCGTCGGACCTGATCTACATGGGGATAGAGCCGACCGAACACGGCTTCGCGCCGTTCGGCGACTATCCAAGGCCGGTCAACAGCAGCTGGATCCACGCGACCACGTACGACGCGACGCCCGCCCAGATCGAGGAGGCGAAGCGCGCCTTCGCCGCGACGGGCCGGATCGGCATGTATCGCTATGGCCCGCCGCTGCCCGGCGCGGCGGAGGCGTTTGCTCTGGAACCGAAACTCCGCATCCTGGTCCCGCACGGCGCCTATGATCCGCTGGGCGGCTGTTCGATGGATGCCGAGCACGGCCGCAACCTGCCGCCGGCATGGACGCGGGCGATCCGGTTCCGATGCTATCTGGCGGGTCACGCCATCTATCGCGACGCTCCGGCGCGCGCGGAGTTTGCAGCGGACATGCGCCGTCTGGCGCGCGAGGCGGCCGAGGAGGCAAAGCCATGACAGTCAAGCGTCGCACCATCGGCTTGTGCTTCCTCGCGGCCATCCTCGAAGGGGCCGACATCGTTTCGATGGGCCTCGCAGCGCCCATGGTCGCGCGCGAATTCGGGTTCGGGCCAGGCCTGATCGGGCTGATCCTGACCGCGACGATCGTCGGGCTGATGATCGGCGCCGCGATCGGCGGCAGGCTGGGCGACCGATGGGGGCGCAAGCGAACCCTGGTGCTGTCGTTCGTCGTGCTGGGCATCTTCGCGCTGGCGACGACGCAGGCCTATGACGGGCCCAGCTTCATCGCGGCACGCGCGTTATGCGGTCTCGGCATCGGCGGCGCGTTTCCAAACCTGATCGCGATCGCGGCGGAAGCGTCGCCCGCCGAACGGCGCGCGACCGGCATCGGGCTGATGTTCGCCGGCCAGCCCGTCGGGGGGACACTGCTCGCAATCTTCGTCGCGATGACGACAGGAATGCTCGACTGGCGTACGATCTTCGTGATCGCGGGCGTGCTGCCGCTCCTGCTGGCGCCGGTCCTGATGGCGGCGCTGCCGGAATCCGTGGCGTTCAAGGCGGCGCGAGCCCATGGCGGAGGACAGGCGCTTCCCGCCGGACAGGCGCTGTTCGGCGGCGACCGCACCGGCATCACGCTGTTGCTGTGGGTCTGCTACGGCTTTACCCAGGTGATCGTCTACCTGCTGAACAACTGGCTGCCGACGCTGATGGTCGCAAAGGGCTTCACGCCACAGCAGGCCGGGATCATCTCCGCCTTCGAGAACGCAGGTGCCGCCGCCGGGTGCGTCGCACTCGGCATGCTCGCCGATCGCGGCAGGTTGAGGAGCGTATTGGTGACAACCTATGCGATCACCGCGATCGGGCTATGGGCGCTTGGCGCCCTGCAGGGGCTCGTCCCGGTCGTCATCGCCGGGATCGTCGTCGGCTTCTTTGCGATCGGTGGCCAGTTCCTGCTCTATGGCCTGGCCCCCGGATTCTATCCGGTCCTGGGCCGTGCGACAGGTGTCGGCGCCGCGGTATCCGTCGGCCGGCTCGGGGCGATTTCGGGACCGCTTGCGGCGGGCGCGCTGCTCGCTGCCGGACTCAGCCCCGCCCTCGTGCTGATCTGTGCGATGCCGTGCGCGCTCATCGGCGGCGCGGCTGCGCTCGCGCTTGCGACAAGATCGCGGCAGCATGTGCCCGATCCGATCAAACTAGACTGAGTTGGGGATCAAACACCTAGCGCTCGGGACCGAAGTTCAGCCCGCGCGACACGCTGGGATCTAGGACGGCCATCACGAAATAGGCGGCGAACTGCTTGATACGCATCCACCATGTCGTGCGCGCGCGTTCCAGTTCCAGCGTGATGCGTTCTGACCGGGCGACCTCGCCATCGATATAGGCCCGGACGTGCGCGGCGAAGGCCGGATCCTCGATCCGCAGCATCAGTTCCAGGTTGAGGAACAGGCTGCGCATGTCGAAATTGGCCGAGCCGATGTGGACGGCATCATCGACCAGATAGAGCTTGGTGTGGAGCTTGGTCGGCTGATATTCGTAGATTTCCACGCCCTTGCGCAGCAGCCCGGCGTAGGTGAAATGCGCGCCCCACAGCGCCGCACCGTGATCGGTCGTCGCGGGCAACACGATCCGCACCCGGCCGCGCAGGCCGACCTTGTCGAGCCGGCGCAGCATCGCCGGGCTCGGGGCGAAATAGCCGGCGATGATGTCGGTGCGCCGCGCCGCGCGCATGTCGCGTCGCACGACCTTGGCCCAGGGCGACAGCCGCCGGGTCGGCCCGCCGAACAGCCAGCGCGCGCGCCCCTCGGGTTCGCTCCACTTGCCGAGCAGCCGCCGCAGGGCGCGGATCGTCGCCTTCGGATGGCGCATCCAGCGCGACAGGGCATCGTAATAGCCGGTCAACCGCCGCACGGCAGCCCCCTCCACCAGCAGCCCCAGGTCGCGCCACGCCGTGCCGGGTTCGGTGCCGAAATAGCTGTCCTCGACGTTGAACCCGCCGATGATCGCGCGAGGATCGTCGCCGTCGCCGTCGGCGATCAGCAGCTTCTGGTGGTTGCGCAGCAGGTAGCGGCGGCCCCAGCGCGGGATGAACTGGCACACATCGGCGCCGGCCGCCGCGAGTGGCGCGAAGAAATCGTTCGACGCCGCGGGCTCGCTGCCCATCGCGTCGATCGTCAGCGAAACCCGCACCCCGCGCCCTACGGCATCGACCAACGCATCGCGGATGACGCGCCCGGCGGCGTCGCCGACATAGATGTAGAACAGCACGCGGATCGACGATCGCGCGCCCGCGATCAGCGCCAGCATCGTGTCCAGCCGCCGCGGCCCGGTGTCGAGCATCGTCAGCCGGTTGCCCTCGACGACGAAACTGGGCTGGGCGGGCGGTTCGGCCATGCGTCCTGTTGCCGGGCGATGCCGCGGGCGACAAGGGGGATTTCCTTGACTCCCGACCGGCCGGAGCCTATCTGGCGCGCTTCCCCGGATACCGGTAATTTCAAGGAACCGCCGATGGCGCGCGTCACCGTCGAAGATTGCGTCGACAAGATTCCCAACCGTTTCGACCTGGTCCTGCTCGCGTCGCAGCGCGCACGCCAGATTTCGGGTGGCGCGGAACTGACGATCGATCGCGATCGCGACAAGAATCCGGTCGTTGCGCTGCGCGAGATCGCGGAGCAGACGGTGCGTCCGGGCCATCTGGAGGAAGCCGTCGTGTCCGGCCTGCAGAAGGTGCAGATCGACGACGACGACGCGCCGGACGAGATCGGATCGCTGTCTGCATCGGCCGAGGCGCTGCGCCTGACCGCCGCCGCTCCGCCGCGCAACACCAACGTCGGGGGCGACTACGACGGCTGAGTCCGCACGCGGATAGCGCCGGCTATCCGCGAGACGGGCCAGCCCGGACGGCGGCGCACCAGCGCCAACCGACGACGCGGCTCCGCCGCGGCGCTGCCCCCGAGAGAAGCCAGACTAAACAGGCCGCGCGCGAAAGACGCTCGCGGCCTGTTTCGTGCTCGCCATCCATAACCGCCGCGCATAAGGTACCCACGGCGTGCGCGCTTGCCTTTGCGCCGCCGCGCGGCATGATCCGCCCATGAACATCTTGCGGCGCTGGTTCGCCATTCCCCTGTGGCAGCGCGTGGTCGGCGGCCTCGTGATCGGCGTCGCGATCGGCTTGTTCGCGCCCCAGGCGGCGCCGTGGCTGATGGTGTTCGGCGACCTGTTCGTCCGGGCGATCCGCATGCTGGTGGTGCCGATCGTGCTCATCACCATCGCCGCCGGCATCACCGCGCTGGGCGATGTGCGCAAGCTGGGGTCGGTCGGCGGACGGACGGTGATGTTGTTCGCGCTGACGACGCTGATCGCGGTGACGGTGGGCATGACGGCCGGGCTGGTGTTCCGGCCCGGCGAGGGAGCTGCGCTGGCCGGCATCGCGCCGCACGTGCTGGGCGAGCCGGTGACGCCGTACCAGCAACTGATCGGCATCGTTCCGACCAACATCGTCGAGGCGCTGGCGAAGGGCGACATGCTGGCGATCATCTTCGTATCGGTGCTGCTGGGCGTCGGCACGCTGGCGGCGGGCGAGGCGGGAGCACCGGTCGCGCGGCTGCTTCAGGGCCTGTCGGCGGTGCTGATGCGGATCGTCGGGATCGTGATGGAGATCACGCCGCTGGGCGTGCTTGCGCTGATCGCTAATGCGATCGCCACCGCCGGACTCGGCGTCTTCGTCCACATCGGCTGGCTGGCGGTGTGCGTGGTGCTGGCCGCGCTGTTCCAGATGCTGGTGGTGCATGCCAGCCTGTTGCGGCTGGTCGCGCGGGTCGGCGTGGTGGCGTTCTTCCGCAAGGCGGTGGACGCGCTGGCGGTGGCCTTCTCCACCGCGTCGTCCTCCGCGACGCTGCCGGTCGCGCTGCGCGTGGCGCAGGAACGGATCGGCGTGTCGCGCCCGGTCGCCTCGACCGTGCTGCCGCTCGGCGCCAGCATCGGCAAGGACGGGACGGCGATGTACGTCGGGCTGCTCGGCCAGTTCGCGTTGCAGGCGCTGGGGATCACGCCTGACGGCACGATGCTGGCGGTGATGCTGGTGACGGGCGCGCTCGCCGCGTTCGGGACGGCGCCGGTGCCGTCGGCGTCGCTGTTCATGCTGACGGCGATGCTGGGCGCCGTCGGGGTCAGCGCCGAACAGACCGCGCTGGTGGTGGGGCTCGTCCTCCCCTTCGACAGATTGCTCGACATGGCGCGGACGGTGCCGAGCGCGAGCGCGAACCTGACGGTGGCTACCTGCGTCGCACGGGCCGAGGGCGCGCTGGACGACGCGGTCTATCGCGGCGAGCGCGCCGCACCGTCGAGCGCCGAGCCGGGCACGGCATAGGCCGCTTACCCGGCCGCCGTCACCATATCCGGAAGTTCGCCGGCGGCCCGCTGACCGCCGGTCGTGGCGGCGACAAGCCGATCAGCGCGGGGGCACGTAATCCTGATCCTCGCGCGCCTTCGACTGGGTGATGCGGCGGTTGGCGCCCAGCGCCTGGTTGGCGCAGCCCGTCGCGCCGCCCGGCCCGATCGTCGAGCAGCTGCCGATCCCGCCCTGTCCGAGGGTCAGCGCGCCTTCGGTCTTCGTCGCCCAGGCCTGATATTCCGGCTTGATCTCCGGCTGGCGGATTTCCTTGGGAATGCGGAACTGTTCGCTCGCGTGGCGCTTCTCGCACACAACGATCTCTTCGCCATTCTGATTGGTCGGGCATTTCTGGTTGCCGTAGAGGATGACGACGCCGTTGACCGGCGCATCCTGGGTCGCGGCCGGCGTCGCGGCAAAGGCAAGCATCAGCGT
This sequence comes from Sphingomonas sp., assembly GCF_035910975.1. Taxonomy (GTDB): domain Bacteria; phylum Pseudomonadota; class Alphaproteobacteria; order Sphingomonadales; family Sphingomonadaceae; genus Sphingomonas. The sequence goes on along the minus strand of NZ_JAMHWM010000026.1, from coordinate 48,781 downwards.
TCCGGCGGCGAGGATCGGCTTCATCATGACTATGGTCCTTATCATATCCGCTTGGCGACCGCGATGGCGGCGCGGCACCCCAGCCGGATCGCCCCCGACAGGATCGGATAGGCCGGGGCGTTTTCCGCCCCGCTGGCGAGTGCCGTATCGCGGTGTTCGAGTTCCTCCGCCCGAAAGCGCGCGACGGCATCCGACAGTTCCGGATCGCTGTCCCCCAGTTCGTCGAGCTGGGCGGCGTAATGGAGGTCGATCTCCGTCTCGACCGCCGCGGTACAGGCCATCGCCGCTTCCGGCCCGATCGCGGCGGTGACCGCGCCCAGTGCAAAGCCGGCGACGTGCCAGAAGGGCTGGAGGATCGTCGGCCGCACGCCGCGTTCGGCGATCATCGCATCGAAGAAGGCGCGGTGGCGTTCTTCCTGCTCGGCCATGTGGGCGACCTGACGCGCGGCGGGGGAACCATCGCCCAGCACCGCGAGCTGGCCGGCGTAGATGCGCACCGCGCCATATTCGCCGGCCTGATCGACGCGGATCATCGCATCCCGCCCCTCACGGGCGTCGCCGGGGCGCCAGCGGCTCATTTCTTCACCGCCAGCCGCAGCACCGCCGCCACGCCGAAGAGCGAGACGATCGCGTTCCACCCGGCGAGCGAGATACCGGCGAGCGACCAGGGCGCGACGTCGCAGCGGACCATTGGGGCGGCCATGATCTGCGCGAGCCTTTCCTCCACGGTCCCGGTGGGCTGAACGGTCGAGGTGCAGCCGGTGATCCCCGGCCACCAGCCATATTCGACGCCGGCATGGAACACGCCGATCGCCCCGCTGGTCGCGATCGCAAATGCTGCGAGGATGACGAGCGCGCGGCGCAGCGCGGGCGGCGTGAGGAAGGCGGCGCCGGCCAGCACGATCGCGGCATAGTGCGGCCAGCGCTGCCACTGGCACATCTCGCACGGGTAGAGCCCGCCCCAATATTGCGAGCCAAGCGCGCCCGCCATCAGCGCGGCGGGCACCAGCAGCGCCAGGCGGTTGGCGGCGATGAGCGGGCGCGGCGGCATCGGCGGCGTTCCCCTCAACGCTTCCGCGGAGTCGCCGCGGCGGTCTGCACCGCCGGCCCGAGCCGCGCGAGCGTCTTCAGCGCGTAATCGAGCTGGAAATCCTCGACCCCGGCCTTCTTGAGGCCCTCGGCGGTGGCGGTGAATCGCGGATCGTCGATCACATCCTCCTCCAGCGCCTTGTTGTCGACCTTGGCGGTGTTGATGAGATGGCGGCGCAGGTCGGCCTCGCGAAACACGGGGCGCGTCTTGTAATCGGGGTCGCTCAGCTGCGGCACGAGGATGTCGGGCTCGATCCCGCCTTCCTGCACCGAACGGCCGGCGGGGGTATAGTAGCGCGCGGTGGTGAGGCGCAGCGCGGAATTGGCGCTGAGCGGCAGCAGCGTTTGGACCGATCCCTTGCCGAAGCTGCGCGTGCCCATCACCAGCGCGCGGTGGTGATCCTGCAACGCGCCGGCGACGATTTCCGACGCGGAGGCGGTGCCGGCGTCGGTCAGCACGATCACCGGCAGGCCCTTCGCCAGATCGCCGGGCTTGGCATAATAGCGTTCGATATCGCCCTTCGCCCGGCCGCGCTGCGACACGATCTCGCCGCGTTCGAGGAACACGTCGGCGACCTCGATCGCCTGGGTCAGCAGGCCGCCGCCGTTGCTGCGCAGATCGATGATATAGCCGAGCGGCGGCTTGCCCAGCGACTTGTCGATCGCCATCATCGCCGCGCGGGTATCGGCGCCGGTGTTGGCGCTGAAGGTGGTGATGTTGACGATACCGACGCCGCCCTTCACTTCCCACTTCACCGGTTTCTGGATGATGTTCTCGCGCACCAGCGTGACGTCGAGCGGCTTGTCGCGGCCGGGTCGCACGATCGTCAGCGACACCTTGGTGCCGGCCGGGCCGCGCATCCCCTCGATCGCCTCATCGAGCGACTGGCCGAAGATCAGCGTACCGTTGATGTGGGTAATATAGTCGCCGGATTTGATGCCCGCGCGCCACGCCGGCGTGTCCTCGGTCGGCGCGATCACCTTGACCGCGCCGTCCTCCATGCTGACGGTCAGGCCCAGGCCGCCGTAATTCCCCTCCGTCGCGATCCGCATATTGTCGAAATCGAGCGCGTCGACATAGCTGGAATGCGGGTCGAGCGCGGACAGCATGCCCTGGATCGCGCCCTTCATCAGCGTCTTGTCGTCGACCCTGTCGACGTAATCGGCCTTCACCCGGTTGTAGATGTCCATGAAGGTGTCGAGCTCGCGGTAGGTGCCGCTGTCGACCTGGGCCAGCGCGGCGGTGGTCGCGGGGACGATCGCGATGGTGCCGAGCAGGGCGGCGGCACGGAGCGCGGGGCTGAACATACGGGGCATCGACTGGTCCTGGAAAGCGCCGGTTGGGATGCGAATCTAGCCGGTTGTCGGGCGCGAGCAAAGCGTGGAGGCGATGAACCGCCGCTGACCGGTCGCGGGATGCGTCATCCGAGCAGCTGGGCGATGTCCATCGCGGTGCCGCGACGGCGCAGCTCGACCCCGATCCGCGCTGCATCGCTCATCGCGGCGCGGCCGACCGGCTGCCCTTGCGGGACCCTGTCGCCGACCGCGACCTCGACCCCGTCGAGCCCGGTCAGCGCGGTCGACCAGCCACCGCCGTGATCGACGATCACGACGGTGCCGTATTCGCGGAAGCGGCGGGCGAAGACGATCGTGCCGGCGGCGGGCGCGGCGACGCGGGCGGCGGGTGCGACGGCGATCGTCAGCCCGCGCGCGCGCACGCCGGTGTCGGAAAGCTCGCCCAGCCCCTCGACGATGCGGCCGGCGACCGGCAGGCGATAGGGCGGCACCGCGAAACCGGCTGCACTGGTCGCGGCGGCCTCACTCGGTCGGGGGAGCGGCCCGGCCAGCCCGGCGAGCGAGGCACGCACTTCGCTCGCCGCCGCGGTCGTCGCCATCAGGCCGGCAAGATCACGCGCCTGCTCGCCCAGCGCGATCGCGCGTTCGCTTTCGTAGAGCGCGCGGTTTTGCCCGCCGGCGCGCAGCCGCCGCTCACCCTCCAGCCGCGCGAGGGCCAGCTGGCCCTCGCGCAGGCGACTGCGCCCCTCACGCAGCGCGGCGGCGGCGGCATCGGCCTCCTCGCGCAGCGCGCGCGTGCGTTCGAGGTCGCGACGTACCGCCTCGCTGCGCGCGCGGACGATCGGCAATAGCGTGCCGAGCAGGGCGCGGGCATGGACGATGTCTGCGGTCGAACCGGGCTGGACCACGGCGACGGCAGCCGGCCGGCGCGCGAGCGACTGGACCGCCGCGACCAGGCGCGTCGCCGGCGCCTGCTGCCGCGCGAGGCGCGCGCGCTGGTCGGCGAGACCACGGTCGGTGAGCGCGATCCCCGCCTCGGCCGCCGCCACCGCCGCCTCGGCAGCGCGGATCCGCGCGGTGACCGCCGCCTCGCGCAGCCGGGCGCGGGCGGCGTCGTCGGACGCATTGTCTGCCTGCGCCTCAAGCCGGGCCGCGCGCGCCTCGGCAGCCGAAGCCGCCGCCTTCGCATTGCGCGCGACCCGTTCGGGTGCCGCCGCGCCCAGCAGCGGCAGCGCCGCCGCCACGATCAGGATGCGCCTAACCCTCACGGTGATAGGGATGGCCGGAGAGGATCGCGGTCGCCCGCCACAATTGCTCGGCGAGCATCGCGCGGGCCAGCATGTGCGGCCACGTCAGCCGCCCGAACGACAGCAGCATGTCGGCCTCTGCGCGCTGCGCATCGTCGAACCCGTCGGCGGCGCCGATCAGGAAGCGGCATTCGCGGACCCCGTCGTCGCGCCACCGCCCCAGTTTCTGCGCGAAGGCGACCGATCCGGGCGTCTCGCCGGTTTCATCGAGCATGACGATCTTCGCGCCGCCCGCATCGGGCATCCGGCCCCCGGTATCGGGCAGTTCGGTGACCTTCACCGGCCAGGCGATGCGCTTCAGATAGCGTTCGACCAGCTCGCCCTCGGCACTTCGCCCGATCCGCCCGCGCGTGATGATGTGGAGGAGCAACGCGCGCGCCGCTCAGATCAATTAGGCTCGCCGGCCGGCGTGTCGCCGAAGCCCCACATGCGTTCCAGATTGTAGAAGCTGCGGACTTCCGGGCGGAACAGGTGGATGATCACGTCGCCCGCGTCGATCAGCACCCAGTCAGCGTTGGGCAACCCCTCGATCCGGGCGCTGCGGCCCGTCTCGGCCTTGATCTTCTCTGCCAGCTTGTTGGCCATCGACGCGACCTGGCGGGTCGAGCGGCCCGACGCGACGACCATATGGTCGGCGATCGACGACTTGCCGGCGAGCGGGATGCTGACGGTATCGACCGCCTGGTCGTCGTCGAGGCTCGACAGGACGAGCCGGTGCAACGCCTGGACGCCATCGGCGTCGGGCGAGCGGGCAGGCGTGGGATTGGTGGCCAAGGTTACTCCTGGGGTTTCCATGTCGGCGATATGGGGCGCGGCTGGGCCAGATACCAGTCCGGCGAAGCAGCGCGCACCGCGGTGGCGGAGGTCGGATCGGGGCGGAAGCGCAGAAGCACGAGCGCCGGCAGACTCCATTCGGTCCAGTGTTTCGCCTCGACCGCGGGGTGCCGGAAGCGCCGCAGCCATGCCATCGCCGGACCCGCGAGGGCCTGTGTATCATACCCCGGCCGCGCGATCACCGCAATCGGCATCGTCCGCGCGATATCGCGCCACGCCCGCCATTTGTGGAACTGCGCGAGATTGTCCGCGCCCATCAGCCAGATGAACCGCCGCTTCGGATAGCGGCGCCTGAGCTTGCGCAGCGTGTCGATCGTGTAGCGGGTGCCCAGCCGAGCCTCGATCGCGGTGGCGCGGATCGGCGCGCGGCGTGCCATGCGGCGGGCGGAGGCGAGCCGCGCGGCGAGCGGCGCCATGTCGCGCGCGCCGGTCTTCAGCGGATTGCCCGGCGACACCAGCCACCACGCCTCATCCAGTCCCAGCGCACGGATCGCCGCGAGCGTGATTCCGCGATGCCCGCGGTGCGCCGGGTTGAACGATCCGCCGAGGAGGCCGGTCGGGGTCAGCGGTCGCGCCCGGCGGGCGGCTGTCCAGCGGCGGCGCCGCGTCGGTACTCGCCCTGCCGCTCGATCATCCAGCCGGGATATTCGGGCGGCAGCGCGCTGACCGCGTCGAGCCGGGCCAGGTCCTCGTCGGACAGGCGGACATCGACCGCGCCGAGGTTGTCCTCCAGCTGATCGACGCGCTTGGCGCCGACGATGACGCTGGTGACGGCGGGCCGGTGCAGCAGCCAGGCGAGCGCGATGCGGGCGATCGACACCCCCTTCGCCTCCGCGATCGGCGCCATCGCATCGATCACCGCGTCGCCGCGCACCATGTCGACCGGCGGGAAATCGAAGGTCGCGCGCCGCCCGTCGGCGTCCTTGCCGTCGCGGTACTTGCCCGACAGATAGCCACCGGCGAGCGGGCTCCACACCATCAGTCCCAGCCCCTCGGACGCGAGCATCGGAATGACCTCCCGCTCCAGGTCGCGGCCGGCGATGGTGTAATAGGATTGCACCGACTGGAACCGGCTGGCACCCAGCCGTTCGGCGATGCCCAGCGCCTTGGCGATCTGCCACGCCGCCCAGTTGGAGACGCCGACGTAGCGGACATGGCCCTGCCGCACGAGATCATCGAGCGCGCGGACGGTCTCCTCGACGGGGGTCGCCGCATCCCAACCGTGGATCTGGTAGAGGTCGATATGGTCGGTGCCGAGTCGCTTCAGCGACGCCTTGACCTGGTCCATGATATGCCCGCGCGAGGCGCCACGCGCGTTGACGTCCCTGCCCATCGGCCCGAGCACCTTGGTCGCCAGCACGATATCCTCGCGGGCGAGACCCAGGTTGCGAAGCGCGCGGCCGGTGATCTCCTCCGACAGGCCGTTCGAATAGACGTTGGCTGTATCGACGAAGTTGACGCCGGCATCGACTGCTGCCTTGAGCAGCGCATCCGCCTCGTCCTGCTGCACCTGTCCGACCGCGCGGAACATGCCTTCCCCGCCGAACGTCATCGTGCCGAGGCAGAGTTCGGAAACGAACAGGCCGGTGCGGCCGAGCGGGTTGTAGCGCATTGCGGGATCTCCGTTGGGGTGCGCGCGTCAGATAGGGGCCGCCGGCCGGCTTTCCAGTCAGCCGCGGACCTGGCCGGCGCCGCGCACCACCCATTTGTAGGTCGTCAGCCCCTCCAGCGCGACCGGCCCACGCGCATGGAGCCGGCCGGTGGCGATGCCGATTTCCGCGCCCAGCCCGAACTCGCCACCATCGGCGAACTGTGTGGAGGCGTTCCACATCACGATTGCCGAATCGACGCGGGCCAGGAATGCCTCCGCCGTCGCCGCATCCCCGGTGACGATCGCGTCGGTGTGGTGCGATCCGTGCGCGTCGATGTGCGCGATGACGTCGTCAAGCCCGTCGACCAGCGCGACGGAGGCGATCGCGTCGAGATATTCGGTATCCCAGTCGGCGGCCTGCGCGGCGGTATAGCCGAGCGCGGAGACGGCGGCGTCACCGCGCAACTCGCACCCCGCATCGGCCAGCGCGCGCAGCAGCGCCTCGACATGCGGCCAGCCGCGATGGATCAGCAATGTCTCCATCGCTCCGCACACACCGGTACGGCGCAGCTTGGCGTCGATCACGATGCGGCGCGCCATGTCGAAATCGGCGGCCGCATCGACATAGACGTGGTTGATGCCGTCGAGGTGCGCGAGCACCGGCACCCGCGCCTCCGCCTGCACGCGCGCCACCAGGCTCTTGCCGCCGCGCGGCACGATCAGGTCGATCAGCCCGTCGGCCTGGAGCATCGCGCCCACCGCCGCGCGATCGGTGATCGGCACCAGTTGCACCGCGTCGGCGGGCATGCCACCCGCCACCAGCCCGGCGACCAGCGCGGCGTGGATAGCGCGGTTGCTGCGCGCCGCCTCCGATCCCCCACGCAGGATCGCGGCGTTGCCGGCCATCGCCGCCAGCGCGCCGGCGTCGGCGGTCACGTTGGGCCGGCTTTCATAGATGATGCCGATCACGCCGATCGGCACGCGGACGCGCGCGAGCCGTAGCCCGTTGGGCCGCAAGCTTTCGGAGACGCTGCCGCCGACCGGATCGTCGAGCCCGGCCACCGCGCGGACGCCGTCGGCGATGCCGCGCACCCGCCCCTCGTCCAGGCGCAGCCTGTCGAGCATCGCGCCCGACAGGCCGTTCGCCGCGCCCGCCGCCATGTCGGCGGCATTGGCCTCCAGGATCGCGGGCATCGCCGCGTCGACCGCGTCGGCCGCCGCGCGGAGCGCCGCCGCCTTGGTCACGGTCGGCAGCGTCGCCAGCACCCCGGCGGCGATGCGCGCGCGGGCGCCCATGTCTGCGATCAGTCTTCCGGCGTCGGTCATGCCGGGGCCGGTAGCATGGCGCGGCGAGTGCTGGTAGTTGGCAGTGCATGGGGGAACTCGACGCAGCGGGCGATGCGGTGACGGGCGGCATGCTGGCGCGCGCCGCCGAGCCGCACGTGGGCGAGGGCGGGCATAGTAACGTGCACGGCCGCTGTCTCAACTGCGGCACCGCGCTGGTCGGCAGCCACTGCCATGCCTGCGGCCAGGCGGGCCACGTCCACAAGACGATGGGCGCGATCGGCCACGATATCCTGCACGGCGTGTTTCATTTCGAAGGGAAGATCTGGCGGACGCTGCCGATGCTGGCGTGGCGGCCGGGCGAGCTGACCCGCCGCTACATCGACGGAGCGCGCGCGCGATATGTGTCGCCGATCGCGCTGTTTCTGTTTTCCGTATTCCTGATGTTCGCGATCGTATCGAACCTGGCGCCGGCGGGACTGGTCAAAAGCGACCTGTTCGACCCCGGCCTGAGCACCGGAATGGTCCAGGCCCGCGAAAAGCTGGTCGAGGAGCGCGCCCAGGCCGACAGGGCGCTGGTCAGGCAGCGCGAGGGCCTGACCAGTGAACGGGCGAAGGAGGAGCCGCGTCCCGAACGCATCGCGCGCTATGAAAACCGCATCGCCGAAATCGAGAAGACCCGTTCGGCGCTGGTCGCCGCCGAACAGGCCCTGCCCCCCGCCACGACGTTCGAGGCGAAGGGCGCGCCGCCTCCCGCGGCGAACAACTGGCTGGACGCGAAATTCCGCGCGGCGTTGGGCAACCCCAAGCTGCTGCTCTACAAACTCAAGACTTCCGCCTACAAGTTCAGTTGGGCGCTGATCCCGATCTCGCTGCCGTTCATCTGGCTGCTGTTCCCGTTCAGCCGCCGCTTCGGCATGTACGACCACGCGATCTTCACCACCTATTCGCTGACGTTCATGTCGCTGCTGGTGATCGTGCTGGCGCTGCTGGGCACGGTGGGGGTGCCGGGACAGGCGCTGGCGGTCGCCGCGTCACTTATCCCGCCGTTCCATATCTATCGCCAGCTGAAGGGCGCCTACGGCCTGCGCCGGGGCAGCGCGCTGCTGCGCACCGGGGTGCTCGTCACGTTCATCATGGCGGCGATCGTGCCGGCGTTCATGATCCTGCTGGTCTATCTGGGCGTCGCCGACTGACGGCGCGCCAGGCCGCCGGTCAGCCCTGGAGGCTGGCGCCCGAGGCGATGTCGGGCAGAGTCGCCTGGTCCGCGCCGTCGACCGGCCCGCCGATCAGCACGAAGCGGCGGTCGCAATAGCCGCAATCGACATAGCCATGCTCGTCGATCTCCAGCCATACGCGCGGATGGCCGAGCGCGGCGGGCAGGCCGTCATGCGCCCCGTCGCAGGAGACGCGGCGGGTGGTGACGCGGGTGGTTTCGGGCGGAGCGATCATGGCGATTCGCATAGCAAGGGCGTTGCGGCACGGCAATTCGGCACAGCGCCCATCGAGGGGTTAGGAGAGTTGCTTTTGCAAGTTACGAAGCTGGCCGATCAGGTGCGCCGACCGTGCCTTCAATGTGTCGCGTAGCGCTTCAGCCTCATTTTTGGAGAACACTGCCACCTCAGATTCGGTCCCAGTGGATCGAAAGACCAGCAGTCGAAAGATCGCGACCCATTTACCGGTCGCATCCGCGGTGGCCTGAAGCTCGCCATGGCCGAGCGTCGACCGCAAGGGATCATAGGCCCGGAATGCGGCCAGTTCTCCGCGTACCTGCCTGCCGACGGCCGCCAAAGCTCCGCTTTCTCCGACGAGCTTTTCGAGCTCGTCATATTTTGGGCCGACCAGATACAGCTTCTGCCCCTTGCTGCCCGCGGCATTCAAGGTCTGGCCGACGGCACGTTCCGTCTTCGCGAAGATATCCAGCATCTCGCCACGCCACTGGTGGATTTCGGCGCACATGCGTTCCCAGCGCATTGCGTTGGTTTCCGGCGGAAATGCGAGATCGGTCATCGCGCCACCGTAACCTTGGCCGAATTGCCATCGCCTTAAAGGGGGGAGGCTTGGCGTGAACCGCGAGCGAGCCTATCGCACCGCCATGACCGAAGCCGCCATTACGATCCGCGACCTCAGCAAGACCTATGCGGGGGGCAAGCGCGCGTTGGACGGGGTCAGTTTGGATGTGCCGCGCGGCACGATCTTCGGCCTGCTCGGGCCGAACGGCGCGGGCAAGTCGACGCTCATCAACATCCTGGCGGGACTGGTCAACAAGAGCGGCGGGACGGCCGAGATCTGGGGCTTCGACATCGACGCGCATCCGCGCAACGCCAAGGCGTCGATCGGCATCGTCAACCAGGAAATCCTGTTCGACCCGTTCTTCACCCCGGTGGAGACGCTGGAGATCCAGGCCGGGCTGTACGGCGTGCCCAGGGCCGAGCGGCGTTCGATGGAGCTGCTGCGCGCGGTACATCTGGAGGACAAGGCGCGCGCCTATGCCCGCACCCTTTCCGGGGGCATGAAGCGGCGGCTGATGGTTGCCAAGGCGCTGGTCCATAATCCGCCGGTGCTCGTCCTCGACGAGCCGACCGCGGGCGTCGATATCGAGTTGCGCCAGCAACTCTGGGCCTATGTCCGCGAGCTTCATGCGGCGGGCACGACGGTGGTGCTGACCACGCACTACCTCGAGGAAGCCGAGCAATTGTGCGATCGCATCGCGATCATCAACCACGGCCGCCTGATCGCCAACGAGCCGACCCGCGAGCTGGTCGGCCGCGCGCAGGAGAAGGTCGTCGAGGTGACGGTGGACCGCGATATCACCGCCGCCCCCGCCGCATCCTTTTTCGAGAAGGTCGAGAGCGCGGGAAGGCTGCTGACGATCACCTATCGCAAGGACGTCGCCAATGCCGGCGAGGTGCTCGCCGCCGTGCAGCGTGACGGATACGGCATCGTCGACGTATCGACCAAGGAGCCGGACCTGGAGGACGTGTTCCTGAGCCTGACCCGCCGGGCCGAATAGCGCGGGCTTTCGCGAGCGGGCGCATTTCGCTAAGGGAGCCGCGACCGCGTCCCGGTCCCGGAGTTTCCCGCGGGCGATCGCCCCGATCACCGCCCCCTCGCCGTCCTGTCGCCTTGCCTGCGTCGGGATCGCCCCCATGTTGAGTCGTCATGCCGTTTCCTGATCTTCCCGCGTCGCTCGGCGACGCCCTTGCCACGCGCGGCTACAGCGCGCTCACCCCGGTCCAGTCGGCCGCGACCGCCGCCGATGCGCACGGCCGCGACCTGATCGTCTCCGCCCAGACGGGCTCGGGCAAGACCGTCGCCTTCGGCCTCGCGATGGCCGACGAACTGCTCGCAGACGGGGCGCTGCCGCCGCCGGCCTGGCCGCTGGCGCTGGTCATAGCGCCGACCCGCGAACTGGCGCTGCAGGTCAGCCGCGAACTCGGCTGGCTCTATGCCGGCGCGCGGATCGCGACCTGCGTCGGCGGAATGGACGCTGCCAAGGAGCGTCGCGCGCTGAGCCACGGCGCGCATATCGTCGTCGGCACCCCCGGCCGCCTGCGCGACCATATCGAACGCGGCAGCCTCGATCTCCAGGCGCTGCGCGCGGTGGTGCTCGACGAAGCGGACGAGATGCTCGACATGGGCTTCCGCGACGATCTGGAAGCGATTCTCGACACCACGCCCGAGGGGCGGCGCACCCTGTTGTTCTCCGCGACGATGCCCAAGCCGATCGTCGCGCTGGCGAAACGTTATCAGCGCGACGCACTGCGCATCTCGACGATCGGCGAGGAGCGCGGGCACGGCGACATCGAATACAAGGCGGTCGCGGTCGCGCCGTCCGACATCGAGCACGCCGTCATCAACCTGCTGCGTTACTTCGAGGCGGAGACGGCGATGCTGTTCTGCGCGACGCGCGACAACGTCCGTCACCTGCACGCCAGCCTGGTCGAGCGCGGCTTTTCCGCCGTCGCGCTGTCGGGCGAGCATAGCCAGAACGAGCGCAACCATGCGTTGCAGGCGCTGCGCGATCGCCGCGCGCGGGTGTGCGTGGCGACCGACGTCGCCGCGCGCGGGATCGACCTGCCCTCGCTCAGCCTGGTCATCCACGTCGAGCTGCCGCGCGATGCCGAGGCGCTCCAGCACCGGTCGGGCCGCACCGGCCGCGCCGGCAAGAAGGGCACCGCCGTCCTTCTGGTCCCCTACCCCCGCCGCCGCCGGGTCGAGATGATGCTGAAGGGCGCGCGGATCGCCGCCGAATGGTCCGATCCGCCGACGCCCGAGGATATCCGCGTGCAGGATCGCGAACGGCTGCTCACCGCGCTGCTCGCGCCGGTCGAGGCCGACGACGAGGACAAGGCGCTCGCCGAGCGGCTGATGGCGGAGAAAACGCCGGAGGAGATCGCCGCCGCACTGGTCCGCGCGCACCGCGCCGCGATGCCGCAGCCCGAGGAACTGATCGATCGTTCCGCCCTGTCGCCGCTGGCGCAGAAGGGGCACCGCGAGGGGTTCGACGACGTCGTCTGGTTCCGCATGGACATCGGCCGGCGGCAGAACGCCGATCCGCGCTGGGTGCTGCCGCTGATCTGCCGCCGGGGCCATGTGACCAAGGGCGAAATCGGCGCGATCCGCATCGGTCAGGACGAGACGAGCTTCCAGGTGCCGCGCGCCATCGCCGACCGGTTCCTGGCAGCCGTGCGCCGCACCGATGGCGAGGACGAGGTGACGATCATCCCGTCGGACGGCCCGCCCCAGCGCGGCGCCCCGCAGCGCGGCGGCCCCAACCGGCCGCAGCAGCGCCCCGGCGGATACAAGGCCAAGCCGGCGCATCACCGGGGGCCACGCCGGCCGTGAGCGGCCGGGCGTGACGATACGCATTCTGGTCGACGCCGACGCCTGCCCGGTGAAGGACGAGATCTACCGCGTCGCGTGGCGGACCGAGGTACCGGTGACATTAGTCAGCAACAGCCCGTTCCGTATCCCCGATCATCCGCTGATCGACCGGATCGTGGTGTCCGACGGGTTCGACGCCGCCGACGACTGGATCGCGGAAAGCGCCGACGCGCGGGCAATCGTCGTCACCGCCGACATCCTGCTCGCCGACCGCTGCCTGAAGGCTGGCGCGGCCGTACTGGCGCCGACCGGCAAGCCCTTCACCAGCGCCTCGATCGGCGGGGCCGTCGCCACCCGCGCGATCATGGCGGATCTGCGCGCGGGCGCGGTGGGCGACGCGATCGGCGGGCCGAAGCCGTTCGCCAAGGAAGACCGATCACGCTTCCTCTCCGCGCTCAACGCCGCGATCGTGCGGTTGAAGCGGGGATAAGACGATTGCGACGGTCCGGCGTTTCGAGGATCCTGTGCCGATGACGCACCCCGATCCGATACCCGCCGCCACCGTCGTGGTGATGCGCGAGCAGGCCGATGGCCCGCCAGAGCTGCTGATGCTCGAACGCTCGAAGGCGATGGTGTTTGCAGGCGGCGCCTGGGTGTTTCCCGGCGGTCGGATCGATGCGGGCGACCGCGCGCTCGCCGCCGCGCTCGGCCTCGATGACGAGGACGGGCCGGCGCGCATCGCGGCGATCCGCGAATCGATCGAGGAAGCGGGGGTGGCGCCCGGCGTGGTGCCGGCACCTGACGCCGTGACGATTGCCCGGTTGCGCGCCGCGCTGCACGGCGGGGCAACGATCGGCGCGGTGCTGGAGGCGGAGGATCTGGCGCTCGACCCCGATGCGCTGGTGCCCTTCGCCCGCTGGCTGCCGCTCGGCATGTCGCACCGCATCTTCGACACGCGCTTCTATCTCGCGCTTCACCCCGCAGACGCGCCGGAGCCGAGCGTCGATGCGACCGAGAATACCCGGCTGGCGTGGACAACGGCGCGCGGGGCGCTGGTGGCCGCCGACGCCGGCCGGGCGGAGGTGATTTTCCCGACCCGCTGCAATCTGGAACGGCTGGCGCTGTTCGCCGATCATGCGCAGGCGGTGGCCTATGCGCGCAGGTACGGGATTCGCGCGATCACGCCGTGGATCGAAGCGCGCGACGGGATCGACTATGTCTGCATCCCCGACGACCTGGGATATCCGGTGACCGCGCTGCCTGCACGGTTCGCGCGCCGCGCGTGACCGCTGTCCGCCGCTTTCTGGGCGCGGCGACGCTTGCGGCGGTGCTGCTGGCGATCGTCTTCGCGGTCTATTCCTTCACGAAATCACGACCGCAGGACCTGCCGTGGACCCCGCTCGGCCTGGGCGAGACGCCGGGGCTGTTCACCGCGCGCAAGATCGCCGCGCTGGGCGAGGATTTCGCGCAGTGCCGCGCCCTGCTCGACCATGCCGGCGTCCGCCACATCGCGCTGGAGCCTGTGCGCCCGGCCCAGTCGGCCTGCGGCTATGACGACGGCGTACGGTCGACCGGCGGCGCGGTGGCGCTGCGCTATGCGCCCGCCGGCCCCGGCATGGCCTGCCCCGTCGCGGCCGGGATGGCGATGCTCGAATGGAATGTCATCCAGCCTGCCGCCAAGCGCCATTTCGGCGAGCGGGTGCGGACGATCGAGCATTTCGGCAGCTACAACTGCCGCCGTCTCTACGGCCGCAGCGAAGGCGACTGGAGCCAGCACGCCACCGCCGACGCGATCGACCTGGCCGGTTTCGTCCTGACCGACGGCACGCGGATCAGCATCGTGCGCGACTGGTCGGGCACCGGAGAGGACGGCGCGGCGAAGGCGGCATTCCTGCGCGACGTGCGCGACGGCGCGTGCCGGCTGTTCACCACCGTCCTGTCGCCCGACTACAATGCCGCCCACCGCGACCATTTCCACATCGACACCGCGAACCGCGGCGCGATGGGGTGGAACGCCTGTCGGTGAGGCGAGGCGGGTAAGCGGAGCTCGGCCGCCGGTGCGCGAATGCGCGCGCCGCACCGCGGCCGGCGGTCCGCAACGTGGATCAGCCTCGCTGATTCACTGGCCGACCGTCTGCTCGATCACGCCGAAGATCGGGTGGTGCCGGTCGTCCTCGGCCCAGATGCGTACCGTGTCGCCCTTTTTCAGGAACGGCGTGACGGCCGCGCCGCTGGCGATCGTCTCGATCATCCGCACCTCGGCGATGCACGAATAGCCGACGCCGCCCTCGGCGACCGGCTTGCCGGGGCCGCCATCCGCGTCGCGGTTGCTGACGGTGCCCGAACCGATGATCGTCCCCGCCCCCAGCGCGCGGGTCTTCGCGGCATGGGCGATCAGCGTGCCGAAATCGAACGTCATGTCCTCGCCCGCCGCGGCGCGGCCGAACGGCTGGCCGTTGACATCGACCATCAGCGTGCGGTGCAGCTTGCCGTCCCGCCACCAGTCGCCCAGCGCGTCGGGCGTGACGAACACCGGCGAGAAGGCGCTGGCCGGCTTCGACTGGAAGAAGCCGAAGCCCTTGGCGAGTTCGCCGGGGATCAGGTTGCGCAGCGACACGTCGTTGGTCAGCCCGACCAGCCGCACCGCGTCCAGCGCCTGTTCGCGCGTCGCGCCAAGCGGTACGTCGCCAGTGACGACAACCACCTCGGCCTCCAGATCGCAGCCCCACGCCTCGTCGGCGAGCGGGATCGGGTCGCGCGGCCCCAGGAACCCGTCCGATCCGCCCTGATACATCAGCGGATCACGCCAGAAACTGTCGGGCAGCTCCGCCCCGCGCGCCTGCCGCACCAGCGCGACGTGGTTCACATAGGCCGATCCGTCCGCCCACTGGTACGCGCGCGGCAACGGGGCGGCGGCGTCATGTTCATGGAAGCGGAGGCGCGGGATCACCGCGTGATCGAGATCGGTCTGAAGATTCCTGAGGTCGGGCAACAGGCGTTCCCAGCCGTCGAGCGCCGCCTGAAGCGTCGGCGCGATGTGAGACGCGTCCGCGCACCACGCCAGATCGTTGGATACTACCACCAGGCGGCCGTCGCGGCCGTGCTTGAGGCTCGCCAGTTTCATCGTGCATCGTCTCCCGGTTTCACGCGTTTCATGCCCAGCGATGCCGCTCATGTCGATCATCTTATTGACAGGCCCGCATCTCTGAAGGACCTGCCGACGTCATGGGGCTGCGCTTTCTCGATCACGGCGGGGAGATGGGGCGGCGCATTCGCGACCACGACTGGGCGGCAACCCCGCTCGGCCCACTGGAGACATGGCCGGCGGCACTTCGCACCGCGCTCGGAATCTGCCTGTCGTCTAGCCACCCGACCGCGATCTGCTGGGGGCCGGAGCTTCTCCTGCTCTACAACGACACCTGGGCACCGATACTCGCCGAGCGGCACCCTGCCAGCCTGGGGCACCCCGCGGCTGAGGTGTGGAGCGACGTCTGGGATGTCGTCGGGCCGCAGTTCGCGCAAGTCATCACCACCGGGGACGGCTTTTCCGCGCAGAACCAGCCGCTGACCTTCATCCGCGGCGGCGTGCCGGTGCAGACGTGGTTCAACTACAGCTTCTCCCCGATCCGAGACGATGGCGGCGAGGTAGTCGGCATTTTCAACGAAGGCACCGAGACGACACGCTTCGTTCTCGCGGAAAGGCGCCAGACCGCCGAGACCGAGCGGCTGCGCGAGCTGTTCCACCAGTCGCCCGGCGCGGTCGCACTGCTGCGCGGCCCCGATTTCGTCTATGAATTCGCCAACGACGCCTATGGCGACCTGGTCGGCCACCGTCCGCTGATCGGGCGCCCGATCCTGGAGGCGCTGCCCGAGGTCGAGCATAATTTCCTGCCGTTACTGGAAGAAGTGCGCCGCACGGGCGTGGCTTTCCGCGCCGACGCGGCCGAGGTGCCGCTGTTCAACCGCGAGGGCGGGATGGGCGAGATCCGGCTGCTCGATTTCGTCTATCAGCCGATCCGCGGTGTGTCGGGCGAGGTCGCCGATATCCTCGTGCAGGCCAACGACGTCACCGACCGCGCGCGCGCGGAACAGGCGCTGCGGGAGAGCGAGGAACGGCTGCAGCTCGCGCTCGATTCGTCGGTCGGCGTCGGCACCTGGGACTGGGACGTGCCGGCCAATCTGGTGACCGCCGACGCGCGGTTCGCACGGCTGTACGGCGTCGATCCCGAGATCGCCGCAACGGGCGCGTCGATCGAGACCTTTTTCCGCGGCATCCACCCCGACGACCGCCCGCGCGTGCAGGCCGCGATCGAGGCGACGCTGACCGCCGGCGCGCCTTTCGCGGAGGAATATCGGCTGGTCGCCGGAGAGGATGTGCACTGGGTCGTGGCGCAGGGCCGCGCGCGCTTTGACGCACAGGGGCGCGCGGTGCGCTTTCCCGGCATCAGCTTCGACATCACCAAGCGGCGCCTGGCCGAGGAAACCGCACGCAGCGTCGCCGACGATCTGCGCATCGCCACCGAAACGCAGGATTTCGTCTACCGGCTGACCGACCAGGTTCGCCGGCTCGATTCAGCCGACGAGATCATGCGCTTCGCCGCGTCCGCGGTTGGCAGGCGGATGGCGGCGGACCGGGTCGGGTTCTGCCGCATCCGCGACGATCGCATGGAATTCCACGCGGGCTGGACCGGTGAGACGCTGAAGCTCCAGACCGGCAGCGTTCCGCTGGCCGCACTGGGCGAGGAGGCGGTCGCTGACTATCGGGCCGGCACTACCCGCGTGGTCGCGGACTATCTGAAGGAAAATCCGCATCTTGCCCAGGAGGCCCGACAACAGGCCGGCGCGGGCATCGGCGTGCCCCTGTTGCGCCAGGACGGCTGGGTCGCAGGCTTCTACGTCAATCAGGATCGACCGCGCCACTGGACCGCCGAGGAGGTCGCGCTGATCGAAACGGTCGCGGGCATCGCCTGGGACGCCGTCGATCGCGCCGAGGCGGTCACCGCGCTGCGCGAGAGCGAGACCAAGTTCCGCGCGATCGCCAACTCGATCGACCAGATGGTGTGGTCCACCCGGCCCGACGGCTATCACGATTACTTCAACGATCGCTGGTACGAATTCACCGGCGTGCAGCACGGATCGACCGACGGCGAGGGCTGGAACGGCATGTTCCACCCCGACGACCGGGATCGCGCCTGGGCGGTGTGGCAGCACAGCCTGAGGACGGGCGAGGATTATCGAACCGAGTACCGCCTGCGCCACGCCGGCGGCGGCTATCGCTGGGTGCTGGGCCGGGCGCAGGCGGTGCGCGACGACGGCGGCGCCATCCTGCGCTGGTTCGGCACCTGCACCGACATCCAGGAGATCATGGAGGCGCGCGAGGTGCTGGCCCTTTCGCGCGCGGACCTGGAACAGGCGGTGATCGAACGTACCGAACAGCTGATGGCCGCCGAGGCGCAGCTGCGCCAGGCCCAGAAGATGGAGGCGCTCGGCCAGCTCACCGGGGGCATCGCGCATGATTTCAACAACATGCTGGCGGTGGTGATCGGCGCGCTCGACCTGCTCGACCGCCGCATCGCGCAGGGGCGCACCGATGTGGGGCGCTATGTCGAGGCGGCACGCGACGGTGCGACGCGCGCGGCGGCGCTGACCCAGCGGCTGCTGGGCTTTTCGCGCCAGTCGTCGCTGGCGCTGACCGCGACCGATTTGAACGCGGTGATCTCCGGCATGCGAGACATGCTGGCGCGCACGCTGGGCGATACGATCGTGGTGGATACGCAGCTTGCCGGGGACTGGGCCGGGCATACCGACGCGGCGCAGCTCGAGAATGCGATCGTCAACCTGGCGGTCAACGCCCGCGATGCGATGCCCGGCGGCGGACGGGTGACCATCGCCACCGCGAACCATGTAGTCGATGCCGAACGCGCCGCGGCGATCGGCGTGCCGGCGGGCGACTATGCCGGAATCGCCGTCACCGATACCGGCACCGGCATGCCGCCCGATGTCGCGGCGCGCGCTTTCGAACCGTTCTTCACCACCAAGGCGATCGGCAAGGGGACTGGGCTGGGCCTCAGCCAGGTGTTCGGGCTGGTCCGCCAGTCGGGCGGCCATGTCGCGATCGAAAGCGTGGCCGGCGAAGGTACGACGGTGCGCATGCTGCTGCCCCGCGCCGACTCGCCGGCCACCAAGCGCGCCGGCCCCGACGATCGGCGAGCGATGCCGCGCGGCCGCGCGGAGGAGGTCGTGCTGGTGGTCGAGGACGAGGAGCGCGTCCGCGCCTATTCGCGCGAGGCGCTGGCCGAGCTCGGCTATACCGTGGTTGAGGCGGCAAGCGGTGCCGGGGCCCTGCGGCTGATCGCGGGCGGCCAGCCGGTCGATCTGCTGTTCACCGACGTGATGATGCCGGGGATGAACGGCCGGGAGCTGGCCGACGCGGCACGCGAACGCCTGCCGGGCCTGCCCGTGCTCTACACCAGCGGCTATACCGGCGACGCGGTCGACCTAGCGGATGCCGGAAGCGGCGTGCTGACCAAGCCGTTCGACATCGCCGCGCTGGCGACGCGCGTACGTGTCGCGCTCGACGCGGGGCGGCAGGCGCGCTAGGGCGCGCGCGACTTTCCCCGGCACGAGGATTAGCAAGTGGCAAACGTCGCGGTGATCGGCGCCCAATGGGGCGACGAGGGCAAGGGCAAGATCGTCGACTGGCTCGCCGAGCGGGCCGATCTGGTCGTCCGTTTTCAGGGCGGGCACAACGCCGGCCACACGCTGGTGGTGGGCGAGAACGTCTACAAGCTGTCGCTGCTGCCCTCAGGCATCGTTCGCGGCACGCCGAGCGTGATCGGCAACGGCGTGGTGCTCGACCCCTGGGCGCTGAGGGACGAGATCGCACGGCTGGAGGGCCAGGGCGTCGCCGTTTCCCCCGAAACCCTGACGATCGCCGACACCTGCGCGCTGATCCTGCCGTTCCACCGCGATCTCGACGCACTGCGCGAGGATGCGAGCGGCGCGGGCAAGATCGGCACCACCCGTCGTGGCATCGGACCCGCCTATGAGGACAAGGTCGGCCGCCGCGCGATCCGCGTGTGCGACCTCGCCCACCTCGACGCGCTGGGGCCGCAGCTCGACCGGCTGACCGCGCACCACGACGCGCTGCGTGCGGGGTTCGGCCAGCCGCCGATCGATCGCGAGCGGCTGCTGGCCGAACTGCGCGAGATCGCAGGATTCGTCCTGCCCTTCGCCAAGCCTGCCTGGAAGCTGCTGGCCGAGGCCAAGGCGGCGGGGCGGCGGATGCTGTTCGAAGGCGCGCAGGGCGTGTTGCTCGACGTCGATCACGGCACCTACCCGTTCGTCACCTCGTCGAACACGGTGGCGGGCACCGCGGCGGCGGGATCGGGCCTGGGGCCCAGCGCAGTCGGCTTCGTGCTGGGCATCGCCAAGGCCTATACGACGCGCGTCGGATCGGGGCCGTTCCCGACCGAGCTCGACGATGCGATCGGCGAGCGGCTGGGCACGCGCGGGCATGAATTCGGCACGGTGACGGGCCGCAAGCGGCGCTGCGGCTGGTTCGACGCGGTGCTGGTGCGCCAGTCGGCCGCGGTTTCCGGTGTGACCGGGATCGCGCTGACCAAGCTCGACGTGCTCGACGGGTTCGACGAGGTGCGAATCTGCACCGGCTATCGTCTCGACGGCGAGAACCTCGACCATTTCCCCGCGCACGCCGCCGATCAGGCGCGCGTCGAGCCGATCTGGGAGGTGATGGCCGGCTGGTCGGAAACAACTGCCGGCGCGAGAAGCTGGGCGGAGCTGCCCGCCCAGGCAATCAAGTACATCAAGCGAATAGAGGAACTGATCCGCTGCCCGGTCGCGTTGGTCTCGACCAGCCCGGAGCGCGAGGACACGATCCTCGTCCGCGATCCTTTCGCGGACTGACCGGCCTCGGCCCCGGTCCCGGCCGCTGGCTTACCAGCTGGTCGGCGGTTCAGCGGTGTTGTTCGTCACCGGGTCGGGAGCCGGCGTCGGATTCGGCTCCGGGGCCGGCATCGGCGATGGGGTTGGCGGCGGCGTCTCGTTGGTGACGATATTGTTGTTGATGTCCTGCGTCGGGGCGGGCGTCGCGACCTGCGCGAGCGCAGCGGTCGATCCGCACAGGATGAGCACGCTGGCGATCGTGGATTTGCGCATGATTATCTCCTTTGCGCCGAACCAACGCCCCGTCGGTGCGAAAGTGGCGCGTCCGGTCCCGGATTCGCGGCCGTCCGTCGCCGGATGACCACGAATCCGTTTCTTGGCCCGACTTAGCGGGGCTTCTTCCTGTCCTTCTTCGCTGTCCCGTCATCCGTCGCCGGATCTGCTGGCGGAGCGGCGTCATCGGTCGTCGGAACGGGGGCGGGTTCGGCCACCGGCTCACTGGGCACCGGCGTCAGCGCCGGGTCAGCCGGCGGGGTCGGTGCCGGCAGCGTCGTGTCGGCGGGCGGCGTCTGGGGCGTAGCCGGGGGCAGTTGCTGGGCCCCGGCGGCGGTCGACAGGCCGAACGCGAACAGGCCGGCGATGAGGGTCTTCTTCATGGTCTTCTCCAGTTCGTCCCCTGCGCCTTTCATTATACTGGCGCATTGGACGAACGGGCGTCAGCCCACCCCCTGGCCGGCACGGCTCAGCCGCATTGCGCGCGGTGGAGCAGCTTCTGGTCCGCCAGCACCAGCGCCATCATCGCCTCGACGACGGGCACCCCGCGAATCCCGACGCAGGGATCGTGCCGGCCCTTCGTGGCGATCTCGGTCGCGGCACCGTCCGGGCCGATCGTTTCGACCGGCGTCAGGATCGAGCTGGTCGGCTTGAACGCGACGCGCAGGCGCACCGGCTGGCCGGTCGATATGCCGCCGGCGATCCCGCCGGCGTGGTTGGCGAGGAATTCGGGCGCGCCGTCACCCGGCCGCATCGGATCGGCATTGCCTTCGCCCGACAACGTCGCCGCGGCGAAGCCGTCGCCGATCTCGACGCCCTTCACCGCGTTGATCGACATGGCGGCGGCGGCAAGCTCCGCATCGAGCTTGGCATAGAGCGGCGCGCCCCAGCCGGCCGGCACGCCCGTCGCCCGGCACGCGACGATCGCGCCCAACGACGAACCCGCCTTGCGCGCGCCATCAACCAGTGTCTCCCACCGCGCGGCGGCGGCCGCATCGGCGGCGAAGAACGGATTCTCGCCGATCTGCGCGGGATCGAACCCGGTCGCCGCGTCGCCGCCGATCGCCTCGACCCAGCCGGTGATCGTCACTTCCGGGATCACCAGCCGCGCAACCGCACCCGCGGCGACCCGCGCCGCCGTCTCGCGTGCGGAAGATCGCCCGCCGCCGCGATAGTCGCGAAAGCCGTATTTGGCGTCATAGGCATAGTCGGCATGGCCGGGGCGATAGGCCTTGGCGACCTCCGAATAGTCCTTCGATCGCTGGTCGACATTCTCGATCATCAGGCTGATCGGCGTACCGGTCGTCCGCCCGTCGAACACGCCCGACAGGATGCGCACCGCATCGGGCTCGCGCCGCTGGGTGGTGAAGCGACTGGTGCCGGGGCGGCGCTTGTCGAGCCACGGCTGGATATCGCCTTCGGACAGCGCGATGCCCGGCGGGCAACCGTCGATCACCACCCCAAGCGCGGGACCGTGGCTCTCGCCCCAGGTGGTGAAGCGGAACACCCGCCCGAAACTGTTCCAGCTCATGCAGCCTCCCCCAGCGCGGCGAAGGCCGGCGCGTGCGCCGCCTCCCCCCGCTCCCCGCACGGCATCGCCCCGCCCTGAAGCGGCAACGCCATGAAATGCTCGCCGGCATAGGGCGAGGCGAAGCCCGTAGCCCAGTCGGCCGAAAAACCGTGCCGGCCATAAAAGGCCTGATCGCCCAGCACGAAGCACAGGACCACGCCGGCATCGGCCAGGTTGCGCAGCCCGGTGCGGATCAGCATGTCGGCCACGCCATATCCGCGATGCGCCGGACCGGTCGCGATCGGCGCCAGCGCGACGGAGGGGACCGCGCGGCCCGCGATATCGACCGCCATCGTGCTGAACGCGACCATCCCTGCCAGCGCGCCGGTATCGCCATCATCGGCGACGATCGTCAGTACCATGTCGCCATCGATGCACAGCCGCCGCACCAGCGACGCCTCCGCCGCTTCAGGAAACGAGGCGATCAGCAACGCCTCGATCGCCGCGACGTCCCCACCCGTCGCGTGCCGGACGATATAGGTCACGCCAGCGCGATGTCGGGCGCGTCCTCGGCCTTCATGCCGATGACATTGTAGCCGGCATCGACGTGATGGACCTCGCCGGTCACGCCCGAGGCGAGGTCGCTGACCAGGTAGAGGCCGGCGCCGCCGACGTCCTCGATCGTCACGTTGCGCTTCAATGGCGCGTTGAGCTCGTTCCACTTCAGGATCAGGCGGAAATCGCCGATGCCCGAGGCGGCGAGCGTCTTGATCGGGCCGGCCGAGATTGCGTTGACGCGAATGCCGTCGCGGCCCAGGTCGACCGCCATATATTGCACGCTCGTCTCCAGCGCGGCTTTGGCGACGCCCATCACGTTATAATGCGGGATGACCTTTTCCGCGCCGTAATAGCTGAGCGTCAGCAGGCTGCCGCCGGGCTTCATCAGCCGCGCCGCGCGCTGGGCGACGGCGACGAACGAAAAGACGCTGATGTTCATCGTCATCAGGAAATTGTCGAGGCTGGTGTCGATATAGCGGCCGCGCAGCTCGTTCTTGTCGGAAAAGCCGATCGCGTGAACGACGAAATCGATCTGCGGCCAGCGTTCGCCGAGCGCGGCGAAGGTCTTGTCGAGTTCGGCCATGTCCGACACGTCGCAGTCGAGCAGGAAATCCTGGCCAAGCTGTTCGGCGAGCGGGCGCACGCGCTTCTCCAGCGCCTCGCCCTGGTAGCTGAACGCCATCTCGGCGCCCTGTTCGGCCAGCTTCTGCGCGATCCCCCAGGCCAGCGACCGGTCGTTCGCCAGCCCCATCACCAGCCCGCGCTTGCCCTGCATCAATCCGGTCACGCCGCCTTCGCCTCCGTCTTTTCGGCCTCAGGCGCCTCTACACCGGTCGGGGGCGGTTCGGCCAGAGCCGCGTTCAGATGCGCGCCGAACACGATGCCGAGGCCGATCAGGAAGAAGAATAGCAGCGCGACGACGACGCCCGCCAGGCTGCCATAGGTCAGGTCATAGCCGCCCAGATTCGACAGGACGAGCGGCAACGCCGCCGTCATGCTGACCCACCAGATCGCGGTGAACAGCGCGCCGGGCCATTTCGGGCAGTCCGAATAACGGTATTTGGACGGCGTGACCGAATAGAACAGCATGTAGAGCGCCCCGAACATTACGATGCCGGGGACGATGCGGCTGATCCCGATCCAGCTCGCCGCCCCTTCCGCGAATGGCACGAGGCGGTAGACGAACTGCTCGGCCGCCGTCAGCACACCCTGGATCAGGAATGACAGCAAGGCCAGGATCACCGACCCGACGATGACCAGCACCGATCCCAGCCGGTATTTCCAGAACGGATTGGCGAACACCGTGCCATAGGCGCGGCGGAAGATGTCGCGGATCGTCTCGATGAAGCTGCCCACCGTCCACAGGCCGACGAGCCCGCCGAGCCACAGCAGCGATCCCGTGCGCGCGGCGAGCACGTCGCTGATCGGCTTGCGCAGGATATCCGCGACGTCGGGCGGCAGGACGTAGAGGAACGATGCGACGGCGCGCTGCGTCTCCTCCGACTGGCCGAGGATCGATGCGATCGCGGCGGCAACGATGAAGAAGGGGAACACCGTCATCAACGCCAGGTAGGCGAGGTTGCCGGCGTGGATGAACCCGTCGTTGTAGACGCCGACCAGCACGCGCTTCGCGACCTGCCAGGCCGCGCTGCCGGGCTTCACCTTGGCCAGTCCCTTGTCGATCCGCTGGCGCGCCTTGCCGGGTTGATGGGCGCGAGCTTCGGGCGTCTGCGGGGCGATATCGTCCATGCGGAGGTCAGACGCCCAGTCGCGCCCTCGGGTTCCCCTGGTCGCGGCCGGGCCAGTCCTTCACGAACGCCTTCAATGCCGCATCGTCACCGGGAAGCTCGATCATCAGCGTGACCAGCTGGTCGCCGCGCGAGCCGCCCTTGGCGTGGAAGCCACGGCCCTTCAAGCGCAGCACCTTGCCCGACGAGGCGCCCGCCGGCACCGTCAGCATCACCTTGCCCTCGACGGTCGGCACGGGCACCTTGCCGCCCTCCACCGCCTCGGCCAGCGTCACCGGCAGGTCGAGCCGCACATCGTCGCCATCGCGGGTGAAGAAGCGGTGGGTGCCGACCTCGATCGAGACGATCGCGTCGCCGCGCCCGCCGGGGCCTTCCTCGCCCTTGCCGGTCAGCCGCATCTGGGTGCCGGTCTCTACGCCGGCGGGCAGCTTCAGGTCGATCGTCTTGCCGTCGCGCAGCGTCACGCGCTGGGTGGCGAGGCTCGCCGCATCCTCGAAACTGACGACCAGCCGATAGGGCACGTTGGCGCCCTTCGCCGCCGGGCGCCGGCCGAAACCGCCCGAGAAGCCGCCGCCACCCTGCCCCCCGCGCGCGCCGCCGAAGATGCTTTCGAAGATATCGGAGAAGTCGCCGCCTTCGCCGCCGCCACCGAAATCGGCTTGGAAACCGCCTTGACCACCCCGCCCGCCGGCGCCGGGGCGCGGGCCATATCCGAACGGGGTGGCCGGATTGCCGTCGCCGTCGATCTCGCCGCGATCGAAACGCGCGCGCTTGTCCTTGTCGGTCAGCAGGTCGTACGCCTGCGTCACCTGGCTGAAGCGTTCGGCCGCCTTGGGATTGTCCTTGTTGCGATCGGGATGCAGCTCCTTGGCGAGCTTGCGATACGCCTTCTTGATCTCGTCCTCGCCGGCGCCGCGCGCGACGCCCAAGGTCTGGTAAGGATCGGCCATCTACATCCCTGTTCGCATGATCGCGCGCCTATGTGGGGCAGGCGCGGCCTTCGCGCAAACCCCCTGTCAGCCGATGGTGCCATCGCGGCGCAGCGCGGCGACCTCGTCCGCCGCCACGCCGAGCGCGGCAAGCACGGCGTCGGTGTCGGCGCCCGGGGTGACCGGAGCGGCGGGATCGGCGGCGGGCGTCGTCGAAAGGCGCGGCGCGGGCGCGGGCTGGCGCAGGCCGTCCACCTCCAGATAGGTGCCGCGCGAGACATTGTGCGGGTGCGCCGCCGCCTCGTCGAGCGACAACACCGGCGCGAAACAGGCATCGCGTCCGGCGAAGGCCGCCACCCATTCGTCGCGCGGGCGTGTCGCGAAGATCGCCGCCAGTTTTTCCTTCAGTGCGCCCCATGTGCGCGGATCGAACTGCGCGTCGAAGGCCGGATCATCGGCGACGCCGGCGACGGCGCGGAGTTCGGCGTAGAATTGCGGTTCGATCGCGCCGACCGCAACGAACCTGCCGTCGGCGCAGACATAGCTATCGTAGAAATGCGCGCCGCCGTCGATCAGGTTGACGCCCGGCCGGTCGGCCCAGCGCCCTTCCGCCTTCAGCCGCCACAGGATCGCGGCGATGAGCGCGGAGCCGTCGGTCATCGCCGCGTCGATCACCTGGCCGCCGCCGCCTCGCGCCACGTTCAGCAAGGCCGCCAGCATCCCGTAGGCCAGCATCATCCCGCCGCCCGCGAAATCGCCGACATAATTGACCGGAGGCACCGGTTTGCCGCCCGCAGTCCCGATCGTGTGGAGCACGCCCGAGATCGCGATATAGTTGATGTCGTGGCCGGCGGCCTGCGCCAGCGGTCCCGACTGTCCCCAGCCGGTCATCCGGCCATAGACCAGCTTAGGATTGTCGCCGAGCAGCACGTCGGGGCCGAGCCGCAGCCGTTCCATCACGCCGGGCCGATACCCCTCGATCAGGCCGTCCGCCTCCGCGCACAGCCGCCGCACGAGCGCGACCCCCGCCGGTTGCTTCAGGTCGATCGCGATCGATCGCCGGGATCGCGACAGCACGTCATGCGGCGCCGGCGGCGTGCCGGGACGGTCGATGCGGATCACTTCCGCCCCGTGATCGGCCAGCATCATGCCGGCGAACGGACCGGGGCCGATCCCGGCGAACTCGATGATCCGGATGCCGTCGAGTGCGCCGGGCATGCAATGTCCTCTTCCACCGTCATCCCCGCGCAGACGGGGTCAATTCTGGCTGACCTTGCCGCAGGAACCGTGAGGCTGGCCAGAATTTATCCCGCCTGCGCGGGAATGACGGCGAAGAAACCGGCGCCCTATTTCGCGCCGTGGCCGTTGTAGAAGGTGCCGAAGAAATCGCCCTTGTTCCATGCCGGGCGTTCGGCCGCGTCGGCGATCTCGCGCGCGATGGCGTAGTTGACCTCGATGAAGCGCACGCCCTGCGACCAGTCGATCGCCGGGTTCCACGGCTCGTCCGACGGCTTGTGGTAATGCTTGGCGAAGAACTCGTCGACCGCGGCCTGGCCCGGCCCCTTGACGCCCGGCCACAGGAACACGCTGGGCACGCCCTGCTGGACGAAGCGATAGTGATCCGACCGCACGAACAGGCTCTGGTCGGGCATCGGATCGGGCGAGAAGCCGACGCCGATCCCGGCCGCCGCGCGCTTGACGATCGGCCCCAGCGTCGAGCGTTCGGCGCCGAAGGCGATCACGTCCTCGAACTTGTAGGTGATGATCGGCATGTCGAGGTTGACGTTGGCGACCATCCTGCCGCCGGGCACGTCGGCGCCGAAGCTGGGATTGTTGGCGAAATATTCGGCGCCGACCAGGCCCTTTTCCTCGGCGGTGACCGCCAGGAACAGGATCGAGCGCCTGGGCGGCGTTCCGCTCGCCTTGAACTTCTTGGCTTCCTCGATCAGCGAAGCGATGCCGACGGCATTGTCCTCCGCCCCGTTGTAGATCGTGTCGCCGTTCACCGCGCGGCCGACACCGACATGGTCGAGGTGCGCGGTGAGGACGACCACTTCGTCCTTCACCTTCGGATCGCCGCCGGGGATGATGCCGGCGACGTTGCTGCTGGCGACCGTCGTCCATTCGGTGTTGATCGTGGCGCTGAGCGTGCCGGGCAATGCCTGCGCCTTGAACCTGGTCTCGTCCGATTCGGCGCCCTTGGCGATCGCCGCCCAGCCGGTGCCGAACAGCTTCGCGGCATAGGCCTGGCTGATCGAGCCGAGCGCGGGCGCGCGCGGCGCCGGATCGAAGCCGACGCCGTCCTTCGCCCAGGCGGTGCGGCTGCGGTTGTAGCCTTCGGCCAGCCTGGCGAAATTGCCCGCCTTGGCGCCCGCCGCATTCTCGATCAGGATGACGCCCGCCGCGCCCTTCATCTGCGCGACCTGGCGCTTGGACTGCAGGCTGCCGTAATGCGCGCGGATCTCCGGGTGGAAGCTCTTGGGCGCGCCGCCGAAGACCAGCACGATCTTGCCCTTCACGTCGACGCCGGCATAATCGTCGCGGCCCGTTTCGGGATTGACGATGCCATAGCCGACGAAGGCGAGCCCGCCCGTCACGTTGGTGGTCGCCTGCGAGGCGTTGGTGCCCGGCGCATAATCCTGCCCGAACACCAGCGGCACCGGTTTGCCGCGCGGGGGCGTGTAGCTCAGGCTGCCCTTGTCCTTCGCCTTGACCTGGATCAGCGGCACGGCCTGGAGATAGCTGCCGGCATCACCCGCCGGACGCAGCCCGGCGGCATAGAATTGCGATGCCACATATTGCGCGGCGATGTCATATTCGGGTGTCCCAGCCTCGCGGCCCTTCAGCGCATCGGACGCCAGGAACATCACATGCGCCTTCATCGCCGCCTCGGCCGGGGGCAGCGCGGCGTTGACCGTCGCGTTGCGCTTGGCGAGTTCGGTGGCCGAGACAGGCTGCGGGGCGGGCGCGGGGGCCGGGGCTTCCTGAGCGTGGAGCGCGGCGGCGGCGAGCAGGGCGAGCGGCGAGACGGCCGCGAGACGAAGGATGCGCAAGGTCGGACGAGTCCTTTTGGGAGAATAGGGCTGGTTCATGCGTAGCAGCGCTGTCGGCGCGCGCGCAATCGGCGGGCTGGCAATTGCACCGGAGGGGCATATGAACGGCATCATGGACGTCCAGACCACCGCCGCCGCCCCGCACGTGATCCACCGCAGCGATTATCGCCCGCCCGACTGGCTGGTGACCGACATCGCGCTCGATTTCGATCTCGATCCGGCGCGGACACGCGTGAAGGCGGTGCTTTCGGTGGCGCGCAACGGCGACCACGACCGGCCGCTGCGCCTGGACGGGGACGGGCTGTCAGCGTTGTCCGTAACGGTCGACGGCGGCACGGCCGACTGGGCGATGGAGGGTCCCGAACTGATCGTGACACTGGGCGGCGATGCCCATCAGGTCGCGACCGAGGTCGAGATCGCGCCGGAAACCAACACCCAGTTGATGGGCCTTTATGCCTCCAGCGGGCTGCTGTGCACCCAGTGCGAGGCGGAAGGGTTCCGCCGCATCACCTTCTTCCCTGACCGGCCCGACGTGCTGGCGCGTTACAAGGTGCGGATGACCGCCGACCGCACGCGCTTCCCGGTGCTGCTGGCGAACGGCGATCCCGTCGCTTCGGGTGACTTGCCCGACGGTCGGCACTGGGCCGAATGGCACGACCCCTTCCCCAAGCCGAGCTATCTGTTCGCGCTGGTGGCGGGCGATCTGGTCGCCAATTCCTCCACCTTCGTCACCCGCTCGGGCCGCAGCGTGACGCTCGGCATCTGGGTGCGCGAAGCCGACCTCCCCAAGACCGACCACGCGCTTCAGGCGCTGGAGACGTCGATGCGCTGGGACGAGCGCGTCTATGGGCGCGAATATGATCTCGACGTTTTCAACATCGTCGCGGTGGATGATTTCAACTTCGGCGCGATGGAGAACAAGGGGCTGAACATCTTCAACAGCCGCTACATCCTGGCCGATCCCGACACCGCGACCGATTATGACTATGACGGCATCGCAGCCGTCGTCGCGCATGAATATTTCCACAACTGGTCGGGCAACCGCGTCACCTGCCGCGACTGGTTCCAGCTCAGCCTGAAGGAAGGCTTCACCGTCTTCCGCGACCAGAGCTTTTCCGCCGATCAGGGATCGGCCGCGGTCAAGCGGATCGAGGACGTGCGCGGCCTGCGTGCGGCGCAGTTCCCGGAGGATGCCGGCCCGCTCGCCCACCCGGTGCGCCCCGATTCCTACATGGAAATCAGCAACTTCTACACCGCGACGATCTACAACAAGGGCGCCGAGGTGATCCGCATGATCGCCACCATCCTGGGCCCTGAACGCTTCCGCGCGGCGGCGGACCTTTATTTCGACCGCTACGATGGTCACGCCGCGACCTGCGAGGATTTCGTGCGCTGCATGGAGGAAGCCGGCGGCGTCGACCTGACCCAGTTTCGCCTGTGGTATTCGCAGGCCGGCACCCCGCGCGTCACTGCCCGCCTGACGCATGAGGGCGGCCGCGCGACACTGCATCTGGCGCAGAGCGTGCCGCCGACACCGGGCCAGCCCGACAAGGCGTCGATGGTGTTGCCGCTCAGGCTCAAGCTGTTCGGCGCGCAGACCGCGACACCGCTGATCCCCGAACGGCTCGTCATGTTCGACGGCGCAGAGGAGACCGTCCGCTTCGACAATATCGGCGAACGCCCGGTGCTGTCGATCAACCGCGATTTTTCCGCCCCTGTCATCGTCGATACCAACCGGACGCCCGAGGATCTCGCCTTCCTGTCGGCGCACGACGACGATCCCTTCGCCCGCTACGAGGCGATGCAGCAGCTGATGCTCGACACATTGGTCGGCGCCGTCGCCGACGGGCGGGGCGATCACGTTGCCGTCATCGATGCGGTGCGCGGTACACTGGCCGACGCCGCGCTGGACCACGCCTTCATCGCCGAGGCTGTACTACTGCCGTCCGAAAGCTTCGTCGGCGACCAGATGGCGAGCGTGGACCCTGAAGCTATCTTCGCCGCGCGCGAGGCGCTGCGCCGCGATCTGGGCCGCGCGCTGGAGAAGGACTGGCGCGCCGCCTATGACGCGGCCCGCGCCAACCGCTTCGAATATACCCCGGCGGCGAAGGGCGACCGCCGCCTGCGCACCGTCGCGCTCGGCTATATCGCCGCCAGCGGCGCGGAGGATGCCGCAACACTCGCTTTCCGCCAGTTCGAGGCGGCCGACAACATGACCGACCGGCAGGGCGCACTGGTGACGCTGGTCAATGGCGCCGCCGATGAGCGCGAGGCGGCGCTCGACATCTTCTACAACCGCTATTCGGACAATGCGCTTGTGCTCGACAAATGGTTCCAGGTGCAGGCGCTGTCGTCGCGCGACGACACGCTGGCGACCGTGGAGATGCTGGCGCGGCATCGCGACTTCACGCTGGCCAACCCCAATCGCGCGCGGGCGCTGGTCGGCGCGTTCGGGGTCAACCAGCGCGCGTTCCACGCGGCCGGCGGGGGCGGCTACCGCTTCCTGGCCGACCAGCTCATCGCGCTCGACAGGTTGAACCCGCAGACTGCGGCGAAGCTGCTGCCCCCGCTCGGCCGCTGGCGCCGTTTCGATACGCAGCGCGCCGGCCTGATGCGCGCCGAACTGGACCGTATCCTGGCCACGCCCGGCCTGTCCAAGGACATGTTCGAACAGGCATCCAAAAGCCTCGACTGACGCGGGATTTGCGCGGGCGCGCCGGGCATCCTAACGCGGCCCCGGCACAAGCGGGAGCGCGGCATGGCAGGCTATGACTATGATCTCTTCGTCATCGGCGCGGGATCGGGCGGCACGCGCGCGGCGCGCGTATCGGCCGCGCACGGCGCGCGGGTCGCGGTGGCGGAGGAATATCGCGTCGGCGGCACCTGCGTCATCCGCGGCTGCGTGCCCAAGAAGCTGCTGGTCTATGGCGCGCATTTTGCCGAGGATCTGAAGGACGCCCAGCGCTTCGGCTGGCGCGTGCCCAGCGCCCCCGAGTTCGACTGGAAGTGCCTGCAGGAGAATGTGCTGGCCGAGGTCGACCGGATCAACGGCGCCTATACCAGCACGCTGGAAAGCCATTCGGTGGAGATCATCCCCGAACGCGCGGTCGTCACCGGGCCGAACAGCGTGAAGCTGGCCGGCGGACGCGAGGTGACGGCGGAACGTATCCTGATCGCGGTCGGCGCGCGGCCGGCTGTGCCCGAGTGCAAGGGCAGCGAACACGGCATCACCTCGAACGAGGTGTTCCACCTCGACGCCATTCCGCGGCGCGTGCTGATCGCGGGCGCCGGCTATATCGCCAATGAATTCGCCGGCATCTTTCACCAGTTCGGCGCCCATGTGACGCTCATCAACCGCAGCGATGTGATCCTGCGCAGCTATGACGCCCAGATCCGCGACCGGCTGCTCCAGATCAGCATGATGAAGGGCATCGATTTCCGCTTCCACGCCGAGTTCGCCGGGATAGAGAAACAGGCCGACGGCAGCCTGAAGGTCAGCATGACCAACCACGATCCGGTCGAGGTCGATTGCGTGATGTTCGCCACCGGCCGCGTCCCCAATACCGAAGGGCTGGGGCTGGAGAGCGCGGGGATCGAACTCGACGCCAAGGGCGCGGTGCCGGTGGACGAGGATAGTCAGTCCTCCTGCCCGTCGATCTACGCGGTCGGCGACGTCACCAACCGCGTCCAGCTGACCCCGGTCGCGATCCGCGAGGGGCAGGCATTCGCGGACACCGTCTTTGGCGGCAAGCCGACGCGGGTCGATTACGACTGCATCCCGGCGGCGGTATTCAGCCACCCGCCGATCGCCGGGGTCGGCATGACCGAATCGGAGGCCAAGCAGAAGCTGGGCAACGTCCGCGTCTACACGTCCGATTTCCGGGCGATGAAGAACGTGCTGGCGAACCGCAACGAACGCTGCCTGTACAAGATGATCTGCGAGGCGGAGACCGACCGGGTCGTCGGCCTGCACATGATCGGCCCCGACGCGCCGGAAATCCTGCAGGCCGCGGCGATCGCGGTGAAGGCACGACTGACCAAGGCCGATTTCGATGCGACCGTGGCGCTGCATCCGTCGATGGCGGAGGAACTGGTGCTGATGCGCTGAGGCCGAGGCGCGTCGCCACGGCGTAAGTCGGGGGGACGGCGCCGGCGCGCAAAGCGCGCGGCCTCAGCCGGCCGGCGGCGCGAAGCGCCGTCCGACGACGCGGGCTTTGACCGCAGCGGTTTGACCAGGCCAGCGGCTTCTGCTTCCGTCTCCGGCGTTGCGCGACGCGCGCGGGCGCCCCATGATGGCGCGACTATGCGATACCTGACTATACGCCGTTGGGTCGACGAGACGCTGTCGAGGTCTGGTGGTCGAGCGTCAGGGGCGATCATACTTCCGCTAGTACCCCTCTTCATGCTCACGGCATTATTGCTTCCCGCGCCAGCGGGAATACTGCTTTGGACTCTGGCAACAGGCTTCTGGTTGATATTCTTAACATGGCGAGGATGGCGGCTCGGTCGTGCAGAAGCTCTTAAGCGCGATCGATCGATGCGCGTCAGGGGCGAAAGCGTAAACATCAGCTAGCACCAAAGCTTCGTCGCGATCTGCAAGTCGGCACGCCGCCCCGCCTCATTCGGGCGCCCGCGCCAGGATTTCGTCCGCCTCGCTTTCCGCCGTCCTGTCGCCCCCCGTCCGCTTCGCGATCGCCGAGGTCGCAGCGACATTCATGCTGACATTGCCCAGTGTGCGCATGATGTCGGGGAAGGTCTCGACCGCGACGAGCAGCGCGAGCGGCCCGATCGGCAGGCCCATCGCCAGCGCGATCGGCGCGATCGCCGACACGAAGCTGATGGTGCCGGGCAGGCTGACCGACCCCATCGTCGTGACCGCCGCCGCGGCGATGCCGATCGCGACCTGCGTCGGCGTCAGTTCCACCCCGAAGATATGCGCGACGTAGAGCGCGACCGCCAGGTTCATCGCCGGTCCCGTGTAGCGGAACACCGCGACCGCGAGCGGCAGCACCACGCCCGATGTAGCGACGGGAATGTTCAGCCTCTCGCTGGCGCGCAGCATCGCGGGCAGCGAGGCGAGCGACGACTGGGTCGATACCGCCACCGCGGCCGGCTGCGTCATCGCGCGCAGATAGTCGCCCAGCCGCAACCTGCCACCGAAAATCGCGACCGGAAATGCGAGCAGGGTCACCGCGGCGCCGGTTGCGGTGACGATCAGGACATAGTGGACGAGCGCGCCGAACGCCGCGGCGCCGGCCTTCGCCCCCACCCCGAAAGCCAGGGCGAACACGCCGATCGGCGCCAGCCACAACACCCAGCCGATGACGATCAGCATGGTGTCCGCGATCGCCTGAAACACGCCGGTCAACAGCTTGCGCGGTGCGTCGGGCAGGCGTGTCACCGCGAAGGCGAACACGACGGTGAAAACGATCAGCGGCAGGAAGGCGCCGCTGGCGGCGGCATTCAACGGGTTGGTCGGCACCATGGCGACGATGAAATCGGCGAACGGCGGCACCTCTCCGACCGATCCCGCGCTCGCCACCGCCGACCTGAGCGCCTCGGCGGAGGCCGCGCCGAGCGGAAACAGGTCGAGCAGGACGAACATGATGACGGCGGCCAGCGCGGACGAGGTCCACAGCAGCGCGATGAAGATCACCAGCGCGCGCGACGCCAGCCGGTTCGCCCGCGCCGCCTCCGCGCTCGCAGCGATGCCCGTCACCAGCAGGCCGACGACCAACGGGACGATCGTCATTTGAAGGGCGTTCAGCCACAGGGTGCCGACCGGCTCGGCCACCGCCAGCAGCGCCGCATCGGTCGCCGGCGACCAATAGGCGAGCCCGATCCCGAGCAGCAGCCCCGCTACCAGCGCGGTCAGGATTCGGGTGGCTTGCGACATGCTCGATTCTCCGGTGGTCGGGCGCTATGGCGCGTTCACAAGGTTGCGGAAACGGGAAAGATGGCAAGGAAATATTTCGGGACCGACGGCATCCGCGGCCTCACCAACGCCGACAAGATGACCGCCGAGATGGCGATGAAGGTCGGCATGGCGGCGGGCAAGCACTTCCTGCGCGGCGACCACCGCCACCGGGTGGTGATCGGCAAGGACACCCGCCTGTCGGGCTATATGCTCGAATCGGCGCTGGTCGCGGGGTTCACCAGCGTCGGCATGGACGTGGTGCTGCTGGGGCCGATGCCGACGCCGGCCGTCGCAATGCTGACGGCGTCGATGCGCGCCGACATGGGCGTGATGCTATCGGCGAGCCACAACCCCTATTTCGACAATGGCATCAAACTGTTCGGCCCGGACGGCTACAAGCTGAGCGACGCCGACGAGGCCGCGATCGAGGCGGGGATCGAGGGATCGATCGACCTCGCGCCCGCCGCCGAGATCGGCCGCGCCCGCCGGGTGGAGGACGCGCGTGGCCGCTACATCCACTTCGCCAAATCGACCTTCCCCACCGACCTGCGGCTCGACGGGCTGAAGATCGTCGTCGATTGCGCGAACGGCGCGGGATATCAGGTCGCGCCGTCCGCGCTGTGGGAACTGGGTGCCGAGGTGGTGACGATCGGCGTCACCCCCAATGGCAAGAACATCAACGACCAGGTCGGATCGACCGCGCCGCTGACGCTGTGCGAGACGGTGGTCGCGTCGGGCGCGCAGATCGGCATCGCGCTGGACGGCGACGCCGACCGGCTGATCGTGGTCGACGAAACGGGCGAGGTGGTCGACGGCGACCAGCTGATGGCGACCATCGCTGGCGGCTGGGCGCGTGCGGGCCGGCTGCGGGGCGGCGGGCTGGTCGCCACGGTGATGTCGAACCTGGGGCTGGAACGGCATTTGTCCGCGCAGGGGCTGGGGCTGGTGCGCACCCAGGTCGGCGACCGCCATGTGCTGGAGAAGATGCGCTCGTCGGGCTACAATATCGGCGGCGAACAGTCGGGCCACATCATCCTGACCGACTATGCGACGACCGGCGACGGGCTAGTCGCCGCGCTTCAGGTGTTGGCCGAGGTGGTCCGTTCCGGCGCGCCGGC
This sequence comes from Sphingomonas sp., assembly GCF_035910975.1. Lineage (GTDB taxonomy): Bacteria > Pseudomonadota > Alphaproteobacteria > Sphingomonadales > Sphingomonadaceae > Sphingomonas. Next base: position 13,542 of record NZ_JAMHWM010000026.1, on the reverse strand, counting down.
GAGCGAGGTGCTGCACCGGTTCGATCCGCTGCCGCAGACGCTGAAGAACGTGCGCTTCGCCGGCGGGCAGCCGCTGGAGAACGCGACGGTCAAGGCCGTGATCGCGGCCGCCGAGGGCGAGCTGGACGGGCGCGGACGGCTGCTGATCCGCAAGTCGGGCACCGAACCGGTGATCCGGGTGATGGCGGAAGGGGAAGATGCGCGGCAGGTCGAGACGGTGGTCGATCGCATCTGCGCCGCGGTGAAGGCGGCGGCCTGAGCGTCAGCCGAGCATCGCGACGAGCGCGGGCGAGAGATATTCGCGTCCGTCGCGGGTGACCAGCCGCGCCGCGAGGCCCTGGCGTTCGGCCGCCGCCATGCCCGCGTCCACACCGAGCACGGTCAGCGCGGTCGCCCAGCCGTCCGCCGTCATGCAATCGCCGGCGATCACGCTGGCGGAGACGACGCCATTCTCGATCGGGCGGCCGGTGCGCGGATCGATCGTATGGCCGAGCCGACGCCCCTCATGCGCGACGAAGCGGCGATAGTCGCCCGAAGTGGCGACGGCGAGGCCGTGGAGCGCGATCCGCAGCGGCGCGATGCTGATGCCGGGTGGGGTCTCCAGGTCGACCCACCAGGGCTGGCCGTCGGGGCGAATGCCACGCCCGGCGAACTCACCACCGATTTCGACCAGCAAGTCGCTGGCGCCCGCCCCGGCCAGCGCCGCAGCCACCGCATCGACGGCGAAGCCCTTTGCGATGCCCGACAGGTCGAGCGCGACGTCGCGGGTCCGGCGGGCACGGTCGCCCATGGATTCGATGGCATCGCCGCCGGATCGGGCGAGGGCGGCGGCAACGTCGGCATCGGCCGGCAGGCCGCGTCGCGCGCCGGGCGGGCCGAAACCCCAGAGGTCGGCAAGCGCACCGCCGGCGATGTCGAACGCGCCGCCGCTCGCCTGGCCGATCGCGCGCCCGGCATCGACGACACGGCGCAGGTCGGCGGGCATGTCCTGCCAGCTGCCGACCGGCGCCCGGTTGAACCGCGACAGCGTCGAATCCGCGACCCACTGGCTCATCTCGACGATGATGCGGTCGAGCGCCGCATCGACGACCGGCGACCAGCCGTCCGCAGGCGGGGCAGCGGGATCGACGATCTTCGCCGACCAGCTCGTCCCCATCGTCTCGCCTCCCAGCGAGACGATACGCGCGCCCGCCGTCCGCCTGTGGAAGGCGGACGGGGCGACCGGGGGGATCGCGACGCGCGGGCTCAGCTGTTCAGCACTTCCAGCGTGGTGGTATAGGCCATCCGCTTCTGCGCATTGGGAATGGCGGTGCTGACCCCGGTCGCGCTGGTGTTGAGCCAGTACATGCCGGGGCCGGTCCATTTGAGCGTGACGCGCCCCTGCGCATCGGTGGTCAGTTCCTGCTCCTGCGTCGCGTCGCGATAGCGCATGCCGGCCTTGGCGAGCGTGACCTTCAGCCCTGTGGCGGGCTTGCCGTCGAGCAGGAACGTGACGGCGAGCGGCTCACCCGCGACGAGATCGTTGGGATGGGTGGCGAAGCTCGCCTCCAGCCCCTTGCCGGTCGGCTTCAGCACCGTATCGGTCGGCGCGCCCGAGGTGACATAGACCACGTAGCGATTGTCGCTCTCGGTCAGCTTGACGTCGGTCGCGCCGGCGGGGATCGCGGTCGCAAGCTTGTCGGCGGTAGTGCCGCGCGGCAGGCGTTCCTCCTTGCCGTTCAGCGTATAGCTGCCCATCACGCCGCCGTTGGCGAGATAGACCTTCCACGTGCCCTTCTGCGTCAGGTGCACGTCGAAGGTGGAGCGATAGCGGCCGGTCGCGAAATTCTCGGCCTTCCCTGCCGACCCGTCGGGCTGGGCGACTTCCGGCTGGACGCGCAGCGGCTGGTGGTCGGATTCGAACACGTTGGTCGATGCGGCGGCGTCGAACGTCACCCAGTCGTCTTCTCCCGACACGACGGTGATCGATGGCATCAGCCACATGCGATGCGCCTGGAGTGCGGCGGGCGCGGCAACCGCGGCAACCAGCGCGGCGGGGATCAGCAGCTTGCGGATCATGTCTTCTTCTCCCTGTTTCAGCGCTTCGGCGCGATGCTGACGGCACCGAGTTCGCTCGTGCCCTTGATGGCGGCCGGCTTTGGCGGCCAGACGAACGGCAGGCGGACGACCTCGCGCCCACCGGCCTCGCGCGCGGCCTCGACCACCAGCGTGTACTGGCCCGGCGTGATGCCGGCGAGGCCGCCGCGTCCGCCGGTCAGCACGACCTTGTGCGTACCGGGCGCGCGCGTCGCGCCACTGACACCATCGGCCGGAAAGTTCATAGTCCGGCCCGAGGCGCGCCACCATTGCCGCACGTCGCGCAGCCATTTGGTGCCCTCATTGGCCTTCATGTCGTCGTCGTACCACACGGCCAGCGTCTTCGCGGGCTTGCCGGGCGCCTCGATATAGGCGGCGACATAGGGGCGGTGATATTCGGCGACGGTCAGCCGCGGGACGGTGATCGTCAGCTCGACAGACTGCGCCGCGGCAGGGCCGGCGGCCAGCGCGGCGAGCGGCGCGCCGGTCAGCGCGATACGGTGGACAAGGTGCATCGAAGACCCCTCAGACATGGATGAACAGGACCGCCAGCGCGGCGGGAATGGCAAGGCCCAGCACGACGAGCGGCCAGGTCGAGGGCCGCCGCTTGGCGTGCAGCCACAGCAATGCGAGGCCGGTCAGCGAGAAGACCAGGCACGCGAACGCGAAGACGTCGATGAACCATTTCCAGACCGCACCGGAATTGCGGCCTTTATGGAGATCGTTGAGGTAGGCGATCCAGCCGCGGTCGGTCGCTTCGCTGGTGACCGCGCCGGTTTCGCGGTCGATCGCGATCCAGCCGTCACCGCCGGGGCGCGGCAAGGCGAGATAGACCTCGTCCGCCGACCATTCGGCGACGCCTTGCGCCTTGGTCGGGAAGGTCGCGCGGACCCAGTCGGCGACGGGCGCGGGCAGCGGCTTCTTCGCGTCCGCCGCGCCGTCCGGCGCGACGTGGCGGAGCAGCGCGGGCGGCAATTGCGCGGCCTTCTCGACCGTGGTCGGGCTCGCCTCGATCTCGGCGGCGTGGTTCAACGTGAAGCCGGTGATCGTGAACAGCAGCAGGCCGATCAGGCTGACGGCCGAGCTGACCCAGTGCCAGGTGTGAAGCTGCTTCAGCCAGAACGCCTTGGCGCTGGACTTGGGCTTCGCGCGCGCGGGCTGCGATGACGTCATGAGCAAGGCGCGAATCCGAACGCGGTGGCTGATGCGGGCCGATAACGCGAACCATTCTCAAGAACAAGGGCCGAACCGCGCCCCTGCTCACACCGTCGTCCGGACTGCACCTGTCCGTTTCATCCTACCGCCCCAGCAATACCCTGGCCTGTCCGGCGATCTGCGCGAGCATCGCGGCATTGGGCGCGGGGGCCGCGCGCGCGCGACGGACCAGTTCGGCGAACTGCGCCACCCGCGAGCTGTTGGCGTCGAGCCACGCCGTCACCGCGCCCTGCGGATCCGCCCCGCCCGCCCGCGCCAGGAATTCCAGCCGCAATTGCTGGAAATCGCGGGCGAGCCCGGCGATCAGCAGGCGTTCCCACGGATCGCCGGTGGTGATCCGCGCGGCATTGGCCTGTGCCCAGTCGAGCCCCAGCGCCTGGCCCAGATGGGTGAAGGCATGGGTCAGCTTCGTCTCGTCGAGACCGAGCCGCTGGCCGAGATCGGCGAGGCCGACCGCGCCGTCGAGCTCGAACAGTCGAACGATACGGCGCACCAACGGTCCGGGCGCGCCCGCCGCCTCCAGCCGCTGGACGATGCGGTCGCTGCCGGCACGCGCCTCCTCGCGCAGCAGCGCCTTGGTCTGCCGGTCGAGCGCATCGATACCGGGCTGCAATCGCGCGACGATCTCCGCCGGCCCCTCGCCGGGCCGCGCGGCGCGCAGCAGGTCGGCGATCTGCGCGCGCGCAGCGACCGCGACTTCCTCGAACAGCGCGATACGCGCAGCCTCGGGGATCGCCGCCGTCTCGATCTCCTCCCACAGGGCGGGCAGGCCGAAGATGCGCTCGGCCGCGACGAACATCGCGGCGATGTCGCCCATCGCGGCGCCTTCCTCTTCCGCCAGCTCGAACGGGTGGAGCACACCCATCCGGTTGACGATGCGGTTGGCGAGCTTGGTCGCGACGATCTCGCCGCGCAGGCGGTGCGCCTCGACCGCGGCGGCATGGCCCTTGCGCATCGCCGGCGGGAAGGCGGCGAGCAGATCGGGCAGCAACGCCGGATCGCTGCCCAGAGCGCGCTGTTCGATCGCGTCCTGCAGCCCCAGCTTCGACGTCGCCAGCAGCACCGCCAGTTCGGGCCGGGTCAGCCCCGTGCCGTCCTGAGCCCGCCGCAGATACTCCTCGCTGCTCGCCAACCCCTCGACCTTGCGATCCAGGCGTCCGCCAGCCTCCAGCATCTCGATAGCGCGGACGTAGCTGGGCACCGCGATCGGCCCATCATTCTCCATCACCGACAGCGCCAGCGTCTGCAGGCGGTTGTCCTCCAGCACCAGATGCGCGACGTCATCGGTCATGCTGACGAGCAACGCATTGCGCTTGTCCTCCGCCAGCCGCCCCTCGGCCATCTCGCGGTTGAGCGCGATCTTGATGTTGACCTCGTTGTCCGAACAATCGACGCCGGCCGAATTGTCGATGAAGTCGGTGTTGATACGACCGCCCTTCGCCGCGAACGCGATACGCGCCGCCTGGGTGACGCCCAGGTTGGCGCCCTCGCCCACCGCCCTGGCGCGCATGGTCTCCGCATCGACGCGCAGCCGGTCGTTGGCGGGATCGCCGACGACGGCGTTGTTCTCCGCCGCCGCCTTCACATAGGTGCCGATGCCGCCGAACCAGACCAGGTCGGTCGGGCTGGTGAGAATGGCGGAGATCAGCGCGGCGGGCTCGATATCGCCGGGCTCGATGCCCAGCACCGTCGCGGCCTCCTTCGACACCCTGATCGATTTCTCGGTGCGCGCGAACACGCCGCCGCCCTTCGAAATCAGCTTGGCGTCGTAATCCGCCCAGCTCGATCGCGGCAGCTCGAACAAGCGGCTGCGCTCCTCCCAGGACGCCGCGGGATCGGGCGACGGATCGAGGAAGATGTGGCGGTGGTCGAACGCCGCGACCAGCCGGATCGCCTTCGACAGCAGCATCCCGTTGCCGAACACGTCACCCGACATGTCGCCGCAACCGACGACGTCGATCGACTGCGTCTGCACATCGACGCCCATTTCGGCGAAATGGCGCTGGACCGAGACCCAGGCACCCTTGGCGGTGATACCCATCGCCTTGTGGTCATAGCCGACCGACCCACCGCTGGCGAAGGCATCGCCCAGCCAGAAGTCGCGCTCCAGCGCGATCGCGTTGGCGACGTCGCTGAACGTCGCGGTCCCCTTGTCGGCGGCGACGACGAAATAGGGATCGTCGCCGTCGCCGATAACCACCTTCGCCGGATGGACGACCTTGTCCTCGACGAGGTTGTCGGTGACCGACAACAGGGTGCGAATGAAGATACGGTAGCTTTCGGTCCCTTCGGCGAACCATGCGTCGCGATCGACCGCCGGGTTGGGCAGTTGCTTCGCATAGAAGCCGCCCTTGGCACCGCTCGGCACGATCACCGCGTTCTTGACGCGCTGCGCCTTCATCAGCCCCAGGATTTCGGTACGGAAATCGTCGCGCCGGTCGGACCAGCGCAGCCCGCCGCGCGCGACCGGGCCGGACCGCAGGTGGATGCCCTCCACGCGCGGACTGTAGACCCAGATCTCGCGCCACGGCAGCGGCTTGGGCAGCCCCGGAACCTTCGACGAATCGAGCTTGAACGCCAGCGCCTCGGCCGCGGCGGGGGCAAAGGCGTTGGTGCGCAGCGTGGCGCCGATCACGCCGTGAATCGTGCGCAGGATGCGATCGTCGTCGATCGCCGTCACCTTGTCGAGCCCGTCGAGGATCGTGCGGTCGAGCGTCGCGATGCGCGCGTCGCGATCCTTGGCCGCGGGATCGTGCGCGGCGGCGAACCGTTCGATCAGCGCCGCGGCGACCGTCGGGGCGCGGCGGATCGCGTCGACCACCGTCACCAGGCCGTAGCTGAGCCCGGTCTGGCGCAGATAGCGGAACCAGGCGCGGAACAGCACCACCGATTTCGGGCGCATTCCCGATTCGACGATCAGCCGGTTGAACGCGTCGTTCTCGGCATGGCCCTCCAATACGGCGGCGATCGCCGCCTCGATCGTCGGCACGTCGAGCGCGGGCACATCGACGGGCACGCCGACCAGAAAATCATGAACGTAGGCGCGGTCGGCGTCGGCCAGCGCGGTCGGCACCTCCTCGATCACGCGGAAGCCGAAATTCTCGAAGACCGGCACCGCGTCCGACAGCGCCAGCGGGCCGCCCAGCCGGTACAGCTTGATCCGCACCTCGCCATCGCTCGCATCGCTTTCGACGATGCGGATCGACCGGCTTTCCGCATCGTCGAGTTCGGCGATGCGCGCGATGTCGCGCGCGGCTTCTTCGGGCGTGTAGTGCAGGCGATAGCCGTTGGGGAACGCATTCGCGTATTTCAGCGCCAGCCGCGTCGCGCGCGCGTCGCCGACATCGGCGATCAGCGCCGCCTCGATCGCCGGCACCCAGCCGCGCACCACCCGCTCCAGTTCGCGGTCCAGAGCAGCGACGTCCGGCACCCGCGCACTCTCGCGCACGTCGAGCGTGTAGCGGAGCAGCGCGACGACCCCATCCTCCAGCGCAATCGACCAGTTGAGCACCGTGGCGTCCGCCGCCTGTGCCAGCATGTCGCCGATCGCCAGCCGGCGCGCCGTCGTCACGTCGTCGCGCGGCAGCCAGACGAAGGCGAAGATATGCCGGCCGAGCGCGGATCGCACCATTTCCAGCTTCGGGCGCGGGCGATCGGCCAGCGACATCGCGGTCAGCGCCAGCTTTTCCAGTTCGCCGGCCTGGAACGCCGTCGTCAGATCGTGCGGCAGCGCGGTCAGCGCGTGGGTCAGCGCCTTGCCGGTATGACCCTTGGGATCGAAGCCGAACCGCGCCTCCATCATCGCCAGCCGTTCGCGCAGCACCGGCACGTCGCGCGGGGACGCATGCAGCGCGCCCGACGTCCACAGCCCGGTGTGCAGCGACAGCCCGATCACCTGCCCGCCGTCGCGCACCGGCGTGATCACCAGGTCGAGCGGCACGCGGCGGTGCACGGTCGCGATGCAATTGGATTTCAGCAGCAGCGGCGCGGCGCCGCCCTTGTCGAAGAACTCGATCGCCGCCGCGCGCGACCGGTCGGCCAGCAGGGGCACGTCGAATTCGTGCCGCGCGATGCCCAGCCGGTTGGCACGGGTGCCGTCGCGATACCAGGTCTCGTGGCCGAGCAATGTCAGCGCGCGGTCATTGAACCACTGGAGCAGCGTGCCGCCCTCGATGTTGCCGTCGGCGACCAGCCGCGAGGCGTCGGTGCGCATCGCCGCCTGCAGCGCCGGCCAGTCGGCCACCGCGCTCCGGACATGCGCCAGGTTGCGCTCCAGATCGGCCGCCAGCGCGCGACGCACCCGCGCGTCGGCGCGATGCAGCTCGATATAGACCATCGATTCGAGCGCGCCCTCGCCCACCGCGAGCAGCTTGCCTTCCGCGTCGCGCCGGGCCGGCACGACCGGGTGGATCACGCGGTCGATCGGCACGTCGTGCGCAGCGATCGAGGCCGCGATCGAATCGACCAGGAACGGCATGTCGTCGTTGATGGCGGCCAGCCGCATCCGCCGCAGATGGCCTTCCGCCTCCAGCGGCTCGAGCACCACCTTCGCCGAACCGGGCGGGCGCGACGCGGCGGCTTCGGCGACGAATCGCGCGGCCTCCGCGCGTTCGGCCGGGGTCATCCCCTCGATCTCTCCGGGCAGCGCGCCTTCGATCAGTCGGGCGTCGAGTGCGGCCGACAGCGTCTTGGTCTGGGTAGCCATGGACGCCCTATGCGCCCGTTGAGTCGGGGGCTCAAGGGCCGCGCAACAATCTTGTGCGCTTGCGGAATTATGCTGCGGCGCGGCGAGCCAGCCGTTCGGCCAGCCTGGGATCGTCATCGACCCGCGCGACGACGTCGAGGCCGCCGGTCTCGCTCGCCCGAGCGAGCAGGACGACGAACTCGCTGTCGCGGCCGGCCGGGATATCGATATGGCCGAGCGTCGGGCGGGCGCGCAGCTCGGCGGCGACCCGTTCGAACAGCGCCTGCGGCCGCGGCGGGCGTTTCAGCGCGCGTTCGGCGCCTACCACGCCCTTTATCCCGCCGGGGAAGCTCTCGAGATAGGCGCCGAGCCCGCCGGCACCGATCTCATGCCGCGCGGCATGCGTCAGTACCGAGGCGAATTCGGTCAGCCGCGTCTTGTCGTAGTCGGCGCCGAACACCAGCTTCGCGACCGGCGTCATCGGGGCACGCGCCTGCGCCTTCAGCCCGGCGACGGCGAGCAGGTCGGCATAGGCCTCGGGCTCTCCCGCTGCGGCACGGGCGATGTCATGCGCATGGCCGAGCGCGTGGTAGAGCGCGGTGCGGCTGCGCCCCTCGCTCGCCGCGAAGGCGGCGGCGCTGGCGCGGGCAGCGGCGAGCCGTTCGTCGAGCGAGGCGCCGGCTGGCAGCGGCGTCTCCGCGGGCTCCTCGGGCGTCGGCGCGAAGCTGGCGCTCGGGCCGTCGGCCCAGGCCGGCGCCGCACTCGCGACGGGCGCGGCGCGGCGGGCGGCGGCGAGGTCGGCGGTCAGTTGCGCCTGCGTCTCGGCGTCCACCATCTCCTTCCAGTTGATGACGCCGTAGATATAGTCGATCGAATCCTCGTCCGACGAAAACGGCATCAGGATGCCGCGATAGAGCGTGTTGTAGCCGCGCGTCCCGACGAATTCGGCCTCGAACCCGATCGGCGCGCGATTGGCGATGATCTGGAGATAATGATCGGTCAGCCGCGACAGCAGCGAGCGTGCCGGCACCTGCGAGATCAGCATGATCCCCGCATCGATCGCGCATTCGTCGCGCAGCCGGTGACCAAGAAACGCGATGCGCGGATCATCGATCCCCTTCGTGAAATCGAGCAGCACGCTGTGCGGCCCGAAATCGCTGATCGAAGCGGGGTCGAGATCCTCGATCGACGGATAGGCGCGCCCCTGGAGCAGGGAGACCCAGTGGTTGTACGCGCGCACGTGCATCCGCCGCTCGTCGCCGCCGACGTCGATCGCCGCCTCGGTGACGTTGCCGTCGCGGGGGCCACCGCCGTTATCGCGATCCGAATCGCTCGAATGGTCGATGCCGCGCGCGGTATCCATCACGTCGTCTTTCCCAGAGGGCGCCTGCGCCCGGTCCGCCGCCGGTGTGCGCCAGCCATGGTAAAGACCGCGTAAAGGGCCGCGCCGGACCCCGCGCCTCGCACCCCCGGAGAACCCGGCTTGCCACCGCCCGGCCACACTGCTAAGCGCCGCCGCCTCGCCCCCGGCACCACCGGCGGCGCACCAGGCCGCCTTAGCTCAGCTGGTAGAGCATCGCATTCGTAATGCGGGGGTCACAGGTTCGAGTCCTGTAGGCGGCACCACCACTTTCAGCAGGGAAATGCGGCGGTTGCTTGCGGACGTGCGTTCGGCTGGGTCGGTGTTTGGGTACTGCGTGGGGCGCTTTGGCTAGGAAATGTGCTCGACCCAAGCTAAACCCATTTTAAACGCGTGATGCACGCGACCGTAAAGGCGACTGGCCCGCATCTATGACGCTCTCCACTCTATCAATGATCGTCATTGATTGACCTGTCCCCGGTTTGGTGGACACGTGGTTAGGCTACATTGGCTTGTCGCTCGAAGTCCATGGGGCTGATGTATCCCAAGGTCGAGTGCCTGCGTGTTGGGTTGCAGTAGCGTTCGATGTAGTCGAACACTTCGGCTTTGGCCTGGTTCCGAGTCCGGTAAGTTTTGCGTGCGATCCGCTCGGTCTTCAGGCTTGAGAAGAAGCTCTCCATGGCCGCATTATCCCAGACATTGCCGGACCGGCTCATTGAGCAGGTGACGCCGTTGTCGGCCATCAACCGCTGGAACTGCTCGCTCGTGTATTGGCTCCCCTGGTCTGAATGATGCAGCAGCGCGTCGGGCGCACCACGACGCCAGATCGCCATGATCAGCGCGTCGGTGACGAGCTGGGCGGTCATCGTCGCGCTCATCGACCAGCCCACCACGCGACGCGAGAACAGGTCGATCACGGCCGCCACATACAGCCAGCCCTCGGCAGTCCAGATGTAGGCGAAGTCGGCGATCCACTTCTTGTTGGGTGCTTCAGCACTGAACTGGCGATCGAGGACATTGCCGGCGATCACGGATCGCTGGCCATCATCCTTGGGCAGCCCGCGCCGACGGGGGCGGGCCTTCAGCGCCTGCTGCCGCATCAGGCGTTCAATGCGATGCAGGCCGCATGAATGGCCTTCGGCCAGTAGATCGTGCCAGACCCGCCGAGCGCCATACGTCCGATAGCTGGCGATGAAGCTTGCCCGCACGCTGGCGCCAAGCTTCTGATCGGCTCGTGCCCGAGCGCTCGGCTCACGGACCAGCCACGCATGGAACCCACTGCGCGACACACCGAGCGCTTCGCAAAGCCAAGATACCGGCCAGACCCCTCGGTGCTTCGCGATAAACCCGAACCTCACATCAGGTCCTTCGCGAAGTAGGCCGCGGCTTTTTTTAGGATGTCGCGCTCCGCCTTCAACTTGGCAACCTCGCGCCGCAGGCGATCAATCTCCATCTGCTCCGGCCTCATCTGACCGTGACCGGGAAAAGCTGACGGAGGGTCGGCATCGTGATCGCGAACCCACTTGCGCAGCACGTTCACGTGAAGGTCCAGATCCCGCGACGCCTGGGTCACAGATACCCCGCGTTCTCGAACCAGCTTCACAGCCTCAACCTTGAACTCCCGACTGAACTGACGTCGTCCCATCGTACACCTCCTGCTCCGTTAAACACCTTATCTCGGTGTCCACGAAACCGGGGACAGGCCAAGTGTCGGAACTGCTGAACGCGGAATGGCGGCACGTCGATCTTGAGCGGCGCGCCTGGCTGATCCCTACATCGAAGACCGGCAAGGCTCGTCACGTCCCCCTGTCGCAGGCGGCGGTGGACATCATCGTGGCGGTGCCTCGGTTCGCTGGCTGTCCCTATCTTCTGCCCAACCCGAAGACGAAGAAACCGTTCACGGAAATCAAGCACGCCTGGCAGAAGGCGCGGGACGACGCGAAGCTGCCGGGGTACCGCCTTCATGATTGCCGCCATGCAGCTGCGTCATTCATGTTTCAGGCGGGAATCGACCTGTTCGCGGTCGGGCGCGTGCTGGGCCACGCCGATCACAAGTCGACGATGCGTTACGCCCACCTCGCCAACGACACGCTGCTCGCGGCGGTCGAGGCCGGCGCGAGCAAGATGCGCGCCGCATGAGCCCTGCGCCCCCGGCCCCTCGCTGACCCTCGCGGTCGGTGGGAGCCGGGGGCACTCTTCTGCTTTGTTTTTTGCTGTCCGGCAGCCACCTTGAGCTTCGTATCGCCTCTCGTCGGCCGCAGTTCGCGGCGCGACCTCAGGGCTTTCCAACCGCAGTGATACGGCAGCTTGAGCTATCGCCAAAATTGGATCATGCTCGCGTCTTACCGAACGCGGATCAGGATGTGACGATGCGACGAGGTCTAGCGGTTCTGGTCAATGCGGCCTTGCTGACCGGCGCGGTTCCGGCGCAGGCGCAGGATGAGGAAGTCATCTATCAGTATGATGCCCTCGGGCGTCTGGTGAACGCATCGACGACCAACGGCCGCAACGGCGGGGTGGTCGCCGGCACCTCCTATGACCCGGCGGGGAACCGCACGACCCGGACGGTATCGGGCGTGCGACCGGCGGCGCGTCGCGTAGTCGTGGTGCCGTTGAACGGCTTCACGGTCATTCCGCTCAAGGACGATTGAGCGGCTTCACCCGAGTCGAACCGCGCCGCGAGCTGCAGCCCCCGCAGGTCGTAGGCGTAATGGACGTCGCGCGTCGCCGTCCCCGGCACGTTCACGCACCCAGGCGCCGCGATCACGCACGCGTCGGGCACCGTCTTCACCGTCACCCGATTCAAGAGGTCGTACGCATAGCCCAGCACCCGACCGTCGCGTTTCATCAGCTTCGCGCGGTTGCCGTTCCCGTCGTACGCGTATTTCTCGCGGTCGTCCGTGCTACCCCGAGACTCCGGCGGACCAGCGATACCCGACCCACCGCCTGTGTCCACCACAGGCGATGCCGTGTAGGAAGTGGGCGATCAGAGAGTTTAACGGGTCAAAGAGCGGGCGCTATCGTGCGCCTGTTCGGTTCAGGCTGCAAGCAGGAGGCAAATGCGCCGCGCCTCCATATGGCGCCGAATTAGTGCACTATGATTCATACTCTAAAATTTAAGAACTCTATGGGAGTAGAAAGTATGAAACATTTCCCTCTCCATATCTCGCCAAAAAAGAAATTTCTTGATTTGCCATTTGAGCTTCCGGTGACATATATATATCTTTATAATATCTCGCTTTACAAGTCTTAGTGTTTTTTGCCCATATCCCGCCTTTAAAAGATTTTTTAACAGCATACTTTAAACTATTAAATGTATTTGTTAATTCATTGTATGTTTCATCTGTTTTTATTGATAGAGATCCCATTAATATTTTGTGTTCTTGCACACTTGGCAAAAAGAGTTGAATTTTTCCTAGAATTGAAGATTGAATATTAAAACATGATGCTGAGACAATCCATATTTCTCTGTCAAAATCTATGATTTGCTCAGCTTCAACTCTTTTAAAGAAATATACCTGATTATTCTTTTTTACTTTTGCGAAATGGACTTTATGCAAAGCCATTACTGGTTGGAATAATTCAATAATCTCTTTTGGATAAGAGAAAAAACTGACAGTTTTAGTTTTCATATTCTCTTAATCGCAGTCATTATATGCTGTGAATGCACATTGTCCGGTCGCTTGTTCAATATCATTTTGCGCCCGTCTCTCTCGAAAAATAGGTCCACGACTTTTGGTTTGTCGGCCGACATTTTCACGATACGGAGTGCCGTTATCGTCCATTGTAATATCGGGACGGCGGTAGCCTTTCTCACCGCCTGGCGTATCAACCCTTTCTTCAGGTTTGTCACCACCAGCTACATGCTCCATGCCTTCGCCTTCAAGTTCTCTTATTCGTTCCTTTATTTTCTCACGATGGGCAGGCCCGCCTTTCGAGCCGCCTGGATTCGGTGATTTGCGCTCAGGAGATTTCACATCATCGCGTCTTGCAACTCGATTGATGCTGACCTGCTCCCCAGAATTCATGCCATTGGTAAGTTAGCTCGTCAGATGGAGACGAGCGATGCGGCGAAGCCGATTTACCGAGGATCAGATCATTGGGGTGCTGCGGGAGCATGAGGCTGGCGTGAAGACGCCGGACCTTTGCCGAAAGCACGGGATCAGCGATGCGACCTTCTACAACTGGAAGTCGAAGTACGGCGGGC
>NZ_JAMHWM010000025.1:0-1228 GCF_035910975.1 Sphingomonas sp. | reverse complement strand
TCAGCACCGGACAGTGATCCGCCAGCCGGCGCACCTGGCGCGCCAGGCGTTCGACCGCCGGGCTGTGCACGTCGAGCGCGTGGTCGGTCGAGTCGCCCGAGATGACCGCGACTTCGGCGCCGCGCCGGATGGCCTCGTCCACCGCAAAGCCGAAGCAGCGGTCGGCCTCGGCAAGGTTCTTCTCGCTGTAGTGCAGGTCGGAAAACTGCGCGATCCGGATCATGGAGTCACCTCGCTGTAGCTTCGATCAGTGATTGGTCGGGAAGCCATCGTCGCGCGCCGCATCGCCCGATCAAGACGGCGCCTTCGGATTCAGCTGAAGACATCGAGCTCGGCATCGACCTTGGCCCGGAACCCCTCGCCGTCGTCGGCGAATCCGGTGACCTCGTCGAGCGCCCGCTTGCGGCCGTTCGCGTTCATCTTCCAGCCGCGACCCCAGCGTTTGTCGGCGTAGCGCTCGAAACGCTCGGCCATGACACCCAGCGCCGCGGCGGCCTGTGCCACCCTTGCAGCCTCGTCGCCGCCGTTGCCCGCCTGCTCGCGCTGCGCTGCGGGCCGGGCGCCGCTGGCCGGCATGGCTGCCCTGCCGGGACCGCCATGCGAGGCCGGCGTCGCGGCACGATCGGGTGCCGGTCCGTATGCCGGTGCAGCCCGAGGTGAGGATGCGGACGCGTCGATCACGCCATCGTCGCCGACCACCGATCCGCCAGCGAAGCGGCGGTCCGCAGGCTCGCCCTCGAGTACGTTCAGGGCCTCGGCAGCCCGTGCCTCGGCGCCGTCCAGTCCTTCGTCAGGCCGCAGCAGCGCCGCGACGTCGACCGGCGCCTCGAGTTCGATCAGCCACTGCGAAGTGCGCACCGGCCGGCCCTCCTCGTCGATCCTGGGCACCTCGACCAGCCGCTTGGTCAGGTAGAACGGCGTGTGCCTGCCGTCCAGGAAGCCCGAGATGCGGCCGCCCCGCATGAAGCCGATGGTCTGGAACTTCTGGATCGCGGCGTTCATCGCGTAGAAGCTGTTGGTCGGCAGTTCGAAGGCGCTGATCGACTTGATCCCGGGGATGAAGAAGATGAACCGCCCCGACAGGTTGCACTTTCGGTCCTGGTATTCGGCGCAGGATTCGGGATCGCACAGGCCGCCGTTGTCGGCGCGGCGCATGGTCTTGCGGCCGCCCCAGACGCGGATGGCCCGGCGCGTCCCGCTGACCACGGGCACGGGGGCGTGGCTCATG
>NZ_JAMHWM010000024.1:0-1340 GCF_035910975.1 Sphingomonas sp. | reverse complement strand
CTCGTTGCCGCTGGCGCCAAATACGCGGCCGAGATGGCCGGGTTCAAAGAGAACACGCTCTTTGCCTACAAGTACATCACCGGCAGCGAGGGTAAGGCGTCGATGATGTTCGCCGAGGCCGACAACCTCGCGCGGGCGATGGGCCAGAACACAACTGGCGTCGCCGAGTCTCTTCGCGAGTTGATGGGCGGCGGTTTCGCGCAGGGACAGAGCCTAGACATCACCGCGGCCATTGCGGACGTCGGAGCGCTGTCGCCCACGGCGAACACGGCCGCGATCTCGGCTCAGCTTGCCCAGATGAAGGGCGCCGGACGCGTGCTCGCGGAAGACCTCAAGCCGCTTCTGAACGCCGGCCTGAACGACGACATCTTCTATCAGGTCCTCCGGGAGATGACCGGCAAGACCGATCAGAAGGACCTCAAGAAGATGCTCGAACAGGGCAAGGTCTCTGCCGATCAGGGCATCGACGCAATCCTCGAGACGGTCAACCGCATGGGCGGCAGCAAGGGCCTCGGCTCTATCGCTGCGGCTCGCGCGAACGAGACCATGGGCGGCCAGGTCACCGCGGCGAAAGCCATGTTCGAGCGCCTGTTCATGTCGATCTCGTCGGGCCCCGCTGGCTCTGCCATGGGCTCTCTCGCCAAGCAGGTGACGGCGTTTCTGGACCCGAAGGGCGATAGCGGGCAACGCATTCTCTCTGTTCTGAACAGCATGGCGGCGGCTGCTGGCACGGTGCTCGCGTCGCTCTCCGGTGGCGCGCTCGGTTCGTTCCTGACAGGGCTCCTCGGCTACTTCGAAGCGCTCCGTCCGATCGCCACGGCCTTCTTCTCATCCTTCGGCGCCGGCATCATGGCCGCTGTCGCTGCGGTTCGGCAGATCATGCCTGCAATGGGCGGCGCTAGCAGCACGTCGCTCGACATGGTCGGCATTGCCAAAGCCCTCGGCTCCGCGTTCGCGTGGGTCGCCGTGGCCATCGGCGCGGTCATCGGCGTGATCGCTGCCGTCGCTGGCGTGATCGGTCTCGTCGTCGTCGGCATCGGCACCGGGCTCGTCGACTTCGTCGGGTGGCTCGCGGAGACCGCGGCGAAACTGGTCGCGTTCTCCGACGCGGCGCCGGGCATCGCTGGCCAGTTCATCGCGGGCCTCGTGCTCGGCATCAAAGACGGCATCGTCGACGTCGTCGGCGCCATGGGCGAGATGGGCCAAGCGGCCATCTCCGCGGTGACCGACGTCTTCAAGATCAAGTCGCCCTCCCGCGTCATGATGGAGGTCGGCGGCTACGTCTCCGAAGGCTTCGCGCAGGGCGTCGACGGTGGCGCACCGCAAGCCTCTGCGGCCGT
>NZ_JAMHWM010000023.1:0-6349 GCF_035910975.1 Sphingomonas sp. | reverse complement strand
CGCAAAGACGCGACCCACTGGACCGACGCCGAAACCGGCCAGCGTGTCCCGGCCGAACTCGCGGCCAAGCTCGAAAAGCGCTGGCAAGCGAGCAGCGACACGAGCATCAAAACCGACTCGACCGGCCTCCTGAAGACGGACGCCCTGTATCGTACCGACACGCCGCTCACCGACCGCAGCACGCCGAACAACGACGCCTCGCTCTCCGAGCGCGCCGCGCGCGCCGTCGCTGGCGACAAGCTGACGCCGGAACAGCGGAAGGCCGTCATCAAGGAGATCGCCGCAGTCTATCCCGATTTCGTCGGCAACGACAAAAGCGACGTTTACTTGGTCGCTCGTCTCGAAGCCATGCGCGCCAACGAGAACAAAATCGCCCGCAGCGGAGCGCCTACCGATGAGGGCGACGCCGCCGAAGCCAAGCGCATCGCCGAGAACGCCGACTCCGATCCGCGCGCCGACTCTCGGCGCCAATGAGCACGTCGCCGACTTCGCCGTTCGCCGTGAAGAATGGTATCGGCGCTCCGCGAGCTTGGCGGACGAACTGGCCGTGAGTCAGGAGCGTGACAACCGCGAGCGGCAAGCGCGCGAGCACGCCGAGCTTATCGAGCGCAATCACGCGATCGAACCGCATCGCGAAGCCTACGCGGTCGCCTGTCGCAAGCTGGTCGCCGCTCTGCTCGACGCGGAGGCGCATTTGGCCGACGCCTCCGCCGCGTTCAACATCGTGGTTGCCGCCGCTCGCGCGACTAACGGCGTTGTGCCGGTGCCGCAGTTGCCGAAGAGCGTCGCCGTGGCCGCAGTCGATCGGCTCAAGCGACTGTCGAAGAGCGCGCCGACCACGATCGGCCAGTCGCCGCTCGGTGATGAGATCTTCGGCAAGCTCCGGCTCGACCGCCGCAATATCAGCATGACGGCGGAGGAAGAATGATGGCTGGCTACGCTGATCGACACAACGAACGGATCGCCAAGATGGGCAAGGCCGGCGGCTTCGGCAAGCGCCGTCGCGTCAGCCGTCGAGGCGCGCCGGACGCCTACAGCGCCGAAGCTCGCGCGGCTCGAATGGCCGAAGCTCGGCGCGGCGCGTGTCATTCACTGGCACGGGCTGACATGAACGGCCCCCGCCGTACGGTGCTCTTCGGCGAGATTTGGCAGAAGCTCAAGAATTGCAACGACCTGCTCGATTGGCAGTTTTGCGGCTTCATTGCCGACGCGCTCGAAGACGATTGGCCGAACGAGGTCGTCTATGTCGCCCTAGACACGTTCGCCACAGCGGGGTGGCTGGCGATGCGCGAGCGCCGCGCCGGTGCGCGTGAATACCGGCTGATCGGCGACAAGGCGAGCGACGCCCGCAAGTACATCGACCTCACGGGCGACTTCGGCCTCGATATTGCGGGGGCGCAAGATGAATGAAGCCCGTCGACTGGCCATCCTGTCCCGACCGCTGAAACCCGACACATGCGTCCGCGACGCTCCGAAGTCGAAGTGGCGTAAAGCCGCCATCGCCGCTGTGAAGCGCATCGAGAAGAGCGGCATCGAGAACAGCGACGACAATCGGTTTCTCTACACCGTGCTGGAGCTGATCATGCTCCTCAACTGGCGCAACGCTTTTCGATACGCAACGCCCGCCGAGATCGACGCGTGGATGGCCGACCGCCTCATTACCCTGAAGGAGCTGACCAATGATCGTCCGTAAGCTTATCACACTGCTCGGCTTTGACGTGGACGAGGCCGGAGCGCGGGAATATGAAAAGAAGCTCGACAGCCTCGCCGACAAGGCGGCTTCGCTCATGACCAAGGGTGCGGCCATGACTGCCGCATTCACGGCCCCCTTCGCGCTGGCCCTCAATAGCGTCGTCAAATCGGGCGGCGACTACGAGCAGATTATGAACCGCGTTCAGGCGGCGGGCAATTTCACCGCCGACCAGATGGTGCAGATCCGCGCCGCCGCCGATCAAATGTCGGAAGATATGGGCAAGTCGCTGACCGACGTTGGCGCCACACTGGAGGAGTTGACGAAGGCGGGCGTGCCGCTCGCCGACATGCTCGGAGGTGTGGCTCAGCAAGCCCTCACTTTGTCGAGCGCCACAGGCGCGGCGAGCGACGCGGCGGGCACGCTGATCAACAGCGTTATCTCGCTCTTCGGCAAGAGCGCCGATTACGCGGGCGACGCGGCCGATCAGATCGTGGGCTTTGCGAACGCGACGCGATGGGGCTTCGAAGACGTTCAGGGCGTGATCCAGCAAAGCGGCAATGCGGCCAAGCTCGCGGGCATGGACTTCGACCAGCTTCTCGCCGCTGCCTCCCTCATGGCGGACACGTTCGATACCGGCGGCGAAGCGGGCACCGCGCTCAAATCGGCCATCATGTCCCTGATGAACCCGACCAAGCAGGCTCGCGACGTGATGGAGCAGTATGGCCTTTCGTTCTACGACGCGAACGGCAAGATGCGCGGCCAGGGCGAAATCGCTGATATGCTCGCCGAGAAGCTCGGCACCCTGAGCGACGAAGAGCGCAACGCCGCGCTCGCGACGATGTTCGGCTCCGAAGGCATCAGTTACGCGACCGCGTTGATGGACAAGCGATCGGCGGGCCTCGAAGCCAACGCCGCCGCCATTCGTGATCAGGGCGACGCGGCGGCGGCGGCAGAGGCGGCGACCGCAGGCTATAACGGCGCGGTCGCAAAGCTCTCGGCCGCTTTCGAGCGGCTGGCCATCGCCGTCGCGAATAGCGGCGTCCTCGATTTCCTGACCTCGCTGGTCGAGCAGGGGACGAGGCTGATCGACAAGATCTCCGAGCTTAACCCGCGCCTCCTTAGCTTCGGCACGTTCGCGGGCATGGCGGCGGCGCTGATCGGCCCGTTCCTCGTTGCGCTCGGCGCCATCGTGCTCACGCTCGGGGCCATCGGAGCGCCGCTCCTTGCGTTCGCCGCCGCCGCCGCTGTAGCCGCTGGCGCCGTCGCCGCGTTCTGGCCCGAAATCACGGCCCTGTGGAGCGCGATCGGTGCCGGGGATTGGTCGAGCGTCGGCACGATGCTTAGCGCGGGCTTCGGCGAAGTCCTGACTCTGCTCGGCGACAATCTCGAATACTTCATTCTCGGCCTGCCCGGCATCATCGCCGCCGCTCTCGGCCTCGATCTGTTCAAGCCGATCAAGGACGCCTTCACCTACATGATTGACGACGCGAAGAAGGCTTGGGCCAACTTCATCGACAGCCTGCCCGCCCCGGTGAAGGCCATCGGCTCGGCTATCAGGGGCGCATGGAACTTCGTCACCCAGAGCGCTCCCGTCGAGGCTTATGGCGCGCCCGCCGTTGGCATCGGCGCTCCCGGCCGCGCTGGCGGCGGCGCGGTCAACGAAGGCCAGGCGTACACGATCGGCGAGAGCGGCAAGGAGCTCTTCATGCCGACGAGTGACGGCGTGATCCTGCCGAACGGCATCACGCGCGCGCTCGAGGCCATGACGAACGCGGCGGCGCTCAGTGGCGGCTACGGCGCGCCCGACCCGGCACCGCGCGGCGGCGGCAACATCACCGTCAGTGCGCCCATGACCGTCAGCGTCACCGTTCCGCAAGGCACGACGGGCGAGCAGGCGCAGTCGATCTTCGAGCAACTCGAAACGGTGGTCAATCGCAGCATCGGCAACGCGATCCAAAACGCGATCTACGACTTCCCGACCATGGAAGCGCCTGTGTAATCCGAATTCGTCGGACGGCTGAAACGGCGGGCCTAGTGGGACGGACCCCGCGCAAAGTACGCAAGCCGACGAACTGCGCCCGGCTGATCACCGGGCAAGCCGCTGGCGATGGCCCGATGAACCGTCACCAGCACCCGGCGCCGAAGTTTGACCGTCTCCTGCGGTTTGAGCTTCGGCGCCAAACCCATTAGCCACACCTCCACGAGGCCGACATGACGCCCGACATGATCATCTCCGATATGCAGTCGCGCCCCATCGCGGACGTTGCCGAGTCGTGCCATGCCAGCGGTTTGGCGATCGATGATTTCGCCAAGCTCGCCAAGGTCGCAGGCGCAGACGTGAACGCCGCCCGCATGGCGTTCGCGAGCGTCGCGTGGTCCGCCGCTAGGGCGAAAGCCGCCGCTGGCGCGCCGCTGAATAATGGCCGCTTCGACGCCAAGCCGCGCGGCTATTCTCCCCGGCGCGCGTCAGCCACGGACCTCGAAAAATCGCTGCCAGCCGCCGAGCGTGAAGAGCTGGAGCGCGAGCTTCGGGCGGCGAAAGCCGAGGGCCATAGCGTTCGCGACGTGGTGCGCAATGGCTGGCCGGGTCGCGTGGGCCGTAAGGAATTCGCCGAGCTTGCCGCCGCCGCTGGCTTCAATCGACACACTGCGGACGTTGCATTTCGTGACGCGCCTCACGTCAGCCCGCCGAAGCCGCCGCGCAAGAGGCGAGCGCCGAAGCCGCGTGAGCCGATCGCCGAGCTTGTCGCCGAGCTTCGCGAGAACGGCCTTCATGCGACGGCTCAGAACGAACGCTGGCACAAGACGCGGCCATGCGACTTCATCCTGTCGGCCGTCGCCGCTGGCTTGTCAGCCAGCAGAGCGCGCAGGGTGTTTCAAGCCGCTCGCGAAGGCCGCGTGATCAAGCCGCCGAAGCCGCGAGCGCCGAAGCCGCCGAAGCCGCCGAAGTTGGCGCCGGAGCCGAAGCCCGAGCTTGTCGCCGACTTCGCGTCCGGCGCGCGGCTATGCGAGGTGGCGCGGCGCTGGCTCACCATCGACCGCGAGCAGTTTCGCGCCTCAGCGAAGGCCGCTGGCGTCGCGCGCAATCGCGCGCTGCGCCGTTACGACAAACAGCGGGAACGCATGGGCCTCAATAAATAACAAGACGATATAGCCACACGGCTGGGCGGACAGAGAAAAGCGCTGTCAGGTGGTGTGGCGACACAGCTTTGTCACACGCCGGATCGGCTAGTGCGAGAAGGGGCATGACCGAAAGCCAGCGCAGAAACGGGCGGCGGAGACGGAGTTAAGAAAAAAGCGATTGGAGGGGGTGCTGGCCTCTTGTTTCGATCGAGGGGCACGCCTACCTTTACTGTATGGCGCCTAATTAGGGGCGTTTCAGTTACGTGTTTAAACTGTCAAGGCCAACTTCCGGGGCGGGGCAGATCGCGAGTTCCAGCATCAGGGCTCCTTTCACCAGCCACGCGGGCGGCTTTGCGGCAATCCGGCAATACCACATTGCCAGGTGCGTCACAGTATACACGACCACGTCGAAGACGAACGCACACCGCAGAACGGCGGGGGCGGAGATGTTAAGGGTCAGTGCGTTGACCCGATGCTCTTGCCCCCACTCGCGGAGATCAATGGAAGACGACTTCGATTTCACCGCCAAGGATCTTAAGCATTATCCGCACTTTGACGCGCCGATCACGCTAAGAGAAATCCGTCGTCTCGTAACGAATCCCGAACGCGTCGCGGCTAATTCATTCTACCCGTTCTTCCTATATGAAGAGTCGTGGCAGCCCTATCGTTCATTGGACACGGCTAGGGTCAAAACCCGATCATCATATTGATTTGATGACGCCTCTCTGATTCTATCCTGACCATCGGCGGTGGGGGTGAGCGATGGCGGGGGAATTCTGGCTTTCGGACAGGGCTTGGGCGGCGATCGCGCCGCTCCTGCCCACCAATCAGGCCGGGGCCCGGCGGGTCGATGACCGGCGGGTGATCTCGGGGATCGTTCACGTCCTGAAGTCCGGGTGCCGGTGGAAGGATTGCCCGGCGATCTACGGGCCGCCGACGACGATCTACAACCGGTTCAACCGCTGGAGCTGGAAGGGGCTCTGGGGCCGCGTGTTCACGGAACTGGTCGCCCGGGCGGAAATCCCGAGGGAGCTCAGCATCGATTCCACCGCCGTCCGGGCGCATCGGTCCGCGCATGGCGGCAAAGGGGGGCGAAGGCTCAGGCCATCGGGCGCTCGCGTGGCGGGCCGACGACGAAAATCCATGCCCTGACCGACGAGCACGGCCGCGTCGCCGCCTTCGCGCTCACCCCCGGCAATGTCGCGGATATCTCAGCCGCGCCGGAACTGCTCGCCTCCAGGCCCGCCCCGCGCCGCCTCATCGCCGACAGGGGCTATGACGCGATGAGCCTGCGCCGCTCCCTCGCCGAGCGGCGCACCGAGGCCGTCATCCCGTCGTCCCGCTCGCGGAAACGCCCGATCCCCCACGATCCGGTCGCCTACCGTGAGCGCAATCGTATCGAGCGCGCCTTTTGCGCCCTCAAGGACTGGCGACGCGTCGCAACACGCTACGACAAGCTCGCCCGAAACTTCGAGGCAGCCGTCGCAATCGCAGCGACCATCCTCTGGTGGACTTGATTGAGTCTCAACCCTA
>NZ_JAMHWM010000022.1:0-62794 GCF_035910975.1 Sphingomonas sp. | reverse complement strand
GCCGCGCTGACCCCGAACCGCTCGGCAGCCTGCCGACATGACACACCGCCCTCAACAACGGCGACGACACGATCCCGAAGATCACGCGATAAGGCTCGACCCATCCGTGCCAGCCTCCTTCGCCAGCACGGATCCTGAATCAGAAAATCCGACCCCTGTGAATCCCTACCGATTCAGATCGGCCGAAAACCGCTCTAGCGGGCGCGAATGAACCGCACGTCCCGCGCCCTTCCGCCTGGCCCATTCCGTCGCTTCAACTCGTCACCCGAGGTGATCCGGCCGGTGTGGTGGTGATGTACGTCCGGTTCCCATTGAGCCTGCGCAATGTCGAAGACCTGCTGTCCGAGCGCGGGATCGACATTTGCCACCAGACGGTGCGCTTCTGGTGGAACAGGTTCAGCCCGATATTCGCCGGCGATATCCGGCGACAGCGGGGGATCACATTGGCCTGCTGCCGGTTCGATGAACACAGAGATCGGATTTTTCCATCTATCGGAAGTTCGCAATGCAGCGAAGACCGTTCTCAAGCTTGAAGCGGTGAGGATGGTACGGGATTGCGGCGTGGCAGTTGCGCAGGCTGCACGTGATCTGGACGTGCACGAGAACGTGCTGCGTAAATGGGTGAAGGGGTTGGCGGCCGATCCGGGCCATGCCTTCCCGGGCATGGGCAGATGAGGCCGGAACAGTTGGAGATCGAGCGTCTCCGTCGCGAAGCGGCCAAGCTGAAGGCGGAGCGCGACATCCTAAAAATGCCGCCGCCTACTTCGGGACATGAGGTTCGCCTTCATCGCGAAGCACCGAGGGATCTGGCCGGCAGCGTGGATGTGCGGGGCGCTCGGTGTCTGGCACGACCTGCTCGCCTCTCCTGTGGCCTGCATCGGGTCGAACGGCTCATGCAGGCGCAGGGGCTGAGGGCACGGCCTCGCCGTCGCGGACTGCCCAAGGATCAGGGCGAACGCTCGGTCATCGCTGGCAATGTGCTGGATCGCCAGTTCACGGCCGACAGGCCCAGCCAGAAGTGGGTGGCTGACTTCACCTACATCTGGACGGCCGAAGGATGGCTCTACGTGGCCGCCGTCATCGATCTGTTCTCGCGCAGGGTGGTGGGCTGGTCGATAAGCGACACCATGACCGCCCAGCTCGTCACCGACGCGCTGATCATGGCGATCTGGCGGCGGGGCAAGCCGGACGCCCTGCTGCATCATTCGGACCAGGGCAGCCAGTACACCAGTGAGCAGCTCCAGCGGCTGATGGCCGACAATGGCGTCGCCTGCTCAATGAGCCGGTCCGGCAATGTCTGGGATAATGCCGCTACGGAACGCTTCTTCTCCTCGCTGAAGACCGAGCGGATCGGGAGGAAGGTCTACCGCACAAGGGCTCAGGCGAAGGCAGACGTGTTCGACTACATCGAATGCTTCTACAACCCGACCCGCCGCCACTCGACCCTGGGTTACGTTAGCCCCATCGACTTCGAACGGGAAGCCGCGGTAGCCCGAATGAACTTACCTCGGTGTCCGCCAAACCAGCAGCAGGCCAGAATGCCGGTCACCCTGACTGCTCCATTCGCTCCAGGAACCGGGGTAGAGGCTGGCCCCCGGCAGGCCGGCGATCTCGAGCGCCAGGGCGTTGTGGCAGGCCGTGACACCGGAGCCGCAGTAGAGGACGAGATCCGACGGCTCGGACGATCCGATGATCGCCGAAAATTCGGTCGCCAGCACCTTTCCGGACTTGAACCGGCCGTCGATCACATTGTCGCGATAGGGGCGATTGCGCGCGCCCGGAATATGGCCGGGCACCGGATCGAACGCGGCGACCTCACCCCGGAAGCGCTCGGCCGCGCGGGCATCGACCAGCAGCCGGTCGCCGGCCGCCAGACCATCCTCGACATCCCGCGCGGTGACGGTCGGGAGCGAAGGCTCGGCGCTCGCCGTGAAATCGCCCGGCTTGCCCCGTTTTGCCTCACCGCGCGCCAACGGGCCACCAGCCGCAAGCCACGCCGACAGCCCCCCGTCGAGCACCGCGACACGGTCGTGTCCCAGCCAGCGTAACAGCCACCACAGGCGCGCCGCGAACGGCCCTTCATGGTCGTCATAGGCGATGACCTGCTGGCCTTGGCGCAAACCCAACGTCCTGAGAGTTGCTGCGAGCATTTGCCGATCCGGCAGCGGATGGCGACCGTTCGTGCCGGTTGCTGGCCCGGACAGATCGGTCTCAAGGTCCAGATACTGCGCGCCGGCAATATGTTCACGGGCGTGATCCGCGGCGCCTGCGTCCGGATCGGTGAGTTCGAACCGACAATCGAAGACCGCGACATCGCCGCTGGCGACCAGCGCGATCGCGGTCCGTGCGTCGATAATGGTGCGATAGTCCATGGCGCTGTCCTCCCGGCGGTTTCATCCGGTGGGCGATAATCCGTGCAGGCGCGCACGACCCAGCCCTTGCAGGCCGCGAACTGACATAAATCACGTGCGTGATGACATCTGCGGCCCATGACCCGGCGATCGACGCCGCCCGCGCGGGGTGTTCGGAAGCCGCTCCGCGACCGGATGTCGCCGCTTTCATTGACAGCGACAGCAATACGATCAGCTATATCGTCAGCGATCCGGCCACACGCGCTTGCGCGATCATCGACAGTGTCCTTGGTTTCGATGCCGCGGCAGGCCGCGTCACATACCCGTCCGTCGACATTCTGGCCGGTCATGTCGCGGCGAACGGGCTGACGGTCGACTGGCTGCTCGAAACCCATGTCCATGCCGATCACCTGTCGGGCGCGACGGCGCTGCGCGCGCGGACAGGTGGTCGTATCAGCATCGGCAGCGGCGTCCGCGATGTCGATGCAGCGGTTGGCCCGCTGTTTGACTGCAGCGGGTCGATCACCGCGTTCGACCGGCTATTCGAGGACGGGGAGCAGTTCGCGATCGGCGATCTGCAGGCGACGGTGCTCGCGGTGCCCGGCCATACGCCGGCCTGCGTCGCCTATGCGATCGGCGACGCGCTGTTCTGCGGCGACACGATGTTCATGCCCGATTACGGCACGGCGCGTTGCGATTTCCCCGGCGGCGACGCCGGCACCCTCTTCAGATCGGTGCGGCGGCTGCTCGATCTGCCGTCGGCGATGCGCGTCTTCGTCGCGCATGACTATCCGACGCCGGCACGGCCGGACTTGGCCTGGGAGACAACGATCGGCGCACAGCGAGCGGACAATATCCACGTGCGCGATGGTACAACCGAGGCCGATTTCGTTGCCGCACGGACGGCGCGCGACGCGACGCTGGCAATGCCGCAGCTGATCCTGCCGTCGATCCAGGTCAACCTGCGCGCAGGCGGGCTGCCTGCCCCGGCGGCGAACGGCGTGCGATATCTGAAATTGCCTCTGGCGCAATTCTAGGGGATTCAGGCGACCCGCAAACACGCGGGCGCAGCGTGGCCATCGGCCGGAACGGGAGAGCATCGTGGAACGGCGTGCAGTCAAATCGGCGTCGCGAACGCTTGAAGTGCTGGAACTGTTCTCGGAACAGCGCCGGCCGCTGCGGCTCAACGATATCTATACCGCGCTCGGTTATCCGCAATCGAGCGCGACCAACCTGCTGAAAAGCATGGTGATGCTCGGCTACCTCAACTACAATCGCGCGACGCGCACCTACCTGCCGACGATCCGCGTTACCGTGCTCGGCAACTGGCTGCTGGGTTTCATCCATGGCCAGGGCAACTACCGGCGGCTGGTCGACCAGCTTCATCGCGAAACCGACGAGACAGTCGCGCTGGTCACGCAGAACGACCTGTTCATCCAGTATATCATGATGCGGGTGCCCACCCATGAGCACAAGATGCCGCCAAACGAAGGGGCCATGCGGCTGATGCTCGATTCGAGCTCGGGCATCGCGCTGCTCAGCCAGGTCAGCGATCGCGAGATCGACAAAATCTGCCGCTATACCAACTATTACGAACTCGCACCCGGCGGACGGATCAACCTGGAGGACGTGATGCGCGAGGTGAACTGGGCGCGCCACACCGGCTATTGCTACGTGCCCAACCGCCCGACGCCGGAGGTGTCATCGCTTTCGTTTCCGCTTGGCGAGCAATTGCACGGCATTCCGCTTGCGATCGGTGTCGGCGGAATGGCGGAGCGCATCTCGCTCAAGAAGAGCGCCATCGTCGCGACGATCCGCCGGCTGATCGATCAGTTCAAGGAACACACCGGCCCGTTCGCGGACCTCGCCGGGCCCGCCACCCGCGAGCCGCTATCACGGGAGTGATATTCGCCGAGCCGCTCCGCGCGGCGTAGCGCTAGGCGACGGCTTCCCCGACCTTCCGACCAACCTGCGGGAGAGGCGGCCGGTGGCGGCGACGATCGATTTGCTGGATGGTGCGCGCAACGCGCTGGGGGAAAGTCCGTTGTGGGACGGCGCTGCGGCGCGGCTATGGTGGGTCGACGCCCTCGCCGGAAGGATTCATTCGAGCGAAGCCGAGGGTGGCGACGCCCGTTACTGGCAACTCGACAAGCCGGTCGGCAGCATTGGCCTCGCGAGCGGCGGAGGGCTGATCGCGGCGCTGGCGGACGGTTTCTATCGTTTCGATCCCGCCAACGGCGGCACCGAGGTGATAGCGTGCCCGACGCTTGGCGAGGGGGCGATCCGGTTCAACGACGGCAAGGCCGACCGACAGGGCAGATTCCTGAGTGGCACTATCTTGATGGCGGAAAACGGGCCGGACGGGACGCTTTGGCAACTGCACGCCGACGGGACCGCCGTTTGCGTCGAGCGGGGATTCCGTCTCGCCAACGCG
The DNA here is from genome assembly GCF_035910975.1 of Sphingomonas sp. Classification (GTDB taxonomy): domain Bacteria; phylum Pseudomonadota; class Alphaproteobacteria; order Sphingomonadales; family Sphingomonadaceae; genus Sphingomonas. Next base: position 58,009 of record NZ_JAMHWM010000022.1, on the reverse strand, counting down.
CTCTGCTTTTCGCCCGCAGGTGACCGCCTCTACTTCGCCGACAGTCTTGAGGGGATCGTTCGCCGCTATCCCTATGATCCCGAAACCGGCGCGCTGGGGGCGGCGGAGCCGTTCATCGACTGCCGCGAACACGGGTCGGCGCCCGATGGCGCGACGGTCGACGCGGACGGCAATGTGTGGATCGCGCTGGTCCAGGCGCAGGCGCTGCTGTGCGTCGGCGCCGACGGCGGCGTTTTGCGCCGGATCGACGTGCCGATACCCTATCCGTCATGCCCGGCGTTCGGCGGGCCGAAGCTCGACACGCTGTACGTCACCTCTATCGCGGATTCGGGGCACCGGCTGAAATCGGACCATCCCGATGCCGGGCGGATTGCGGTCGTCCGCGGGCTGGATGTGCCGGGCATCGCCGAGGCCCGCTGTCTCGCGGGAGCGAGCGCATGAACCTGGATTTCACAGCCGGGGATCTGGCGTTCCGCGACGAAGTCCGCGCGGTGCTGGCGCAGATCGTACCCGAACGCTGGCGCCACCGTGTGCGCGCCGGCGTGCGGCTGGAGCCCGCAGACCTGATCGCCTATCAGAAGGCGCTGGCCGCACGCGGATGGGGCGCGCCGACCTGGCCGGTCGAATATGGCGGCACCGGCTGGTCGCCGACGCAGCTCTACATCTTCGAGACGGAGGCGACCCGGGCCGACGCGCCGGTCCAGTTCCACCAGGGGCTGGAGCTGATCGGGCCGATCATCTTCACCTATGGCAGTGCCGAGATGAAGGCGCGCTACCTGCCCGCGATCGTCAATGCCGACAGCTGGTGGTGCCAGGGCTATTCGGAGCCGGGCGCGGGATCGGACCTTGCCGCGCTGCGCACCCGCGCCGAGCGCGACGGCGACCATTATGTCCTGAACGGCCAGAAGATGTGGACGAGCTACGCGCATGTCGCGACACACATGTTCGTCCTCGCGCGTACATCGACCGAGGCGAAACGCCAGCAGGGCATCTCGCTGCTGCTGGTCGACATGAAGACGCCGGGCCTGCGGGTCCGGCCGATCGAGACGCTCGACGGCAAGGCGCACACGACCGAGGTGTTCCTGGACGATGTCCGCGTGCCGGCAGCCGATCTGGTCGGCGAGGAAGGCCAGGGCTGGAACTACGGCAAGGTGCTGCTCGATCGCGAACGCATGGTCGGGGCCGCGACCGCGCTGCGGCTGCGCCAGACGCTGGCGGGCGTCCGTGCGGCGGCGGCGCGGCGGCGGGTTGGGGACGACGCCCTGCTCGACACCCCCGGTTTCTCGGCCAAGCTGGCGCAGATCGAGATCGAGGCGATCGGCGTGGAGACGATGGTCCTGCGCCTGATGGCCGACGCCGCCAAGGGAACGGATTCGGGCCCGCGCGCATCGATGCTGAAGCTGCGCTGGTCCGAACTCTACCAGCAGGCCACCGCGCTGTGGGTTGAAGCACTCGGCCCCGCCGCCGCCCATTATCGCGTCGAAGGCGATGCGGGACAGGCCGATCCCGACATGCCCGAGGCCATGCAGGGCGCGCTGCATTCGCGCGTCACGTCGATCTACGGCGGGTCGAGCGAGATCCAGCGCAACATCATCGCGCGCCGCGCGCTCGGGTTGTGAAGAGAGGGGCGTAGTGGATTTCGACTATAGCGAGGAACAGCGGCTGCTGTTCGACCTGATCGACCGGTTCGGTGCGGCCAACTACCCCGCCGCCGGCCGCGAGCCAATGCTCGCCGATCTGGCCGTGGGCGACCGGCGGCGATGGGATGAGCTGGTCGACCTCGGCGTCCTCGCGCTCGCGGTTCCCGAGCACGAGGGAGGGATGGGCGGCAGCGCAACCGACGTGATGGCCGTGATGGAGGCGTTCGGCCGGCACTTGATCCCCGAACCCTATGTGTCGAGCTGCGTTCTGGCGCCGGCGCTGCTGGCGGGCACCGGCCACGGCGCCACGTTGACGGCGATCACCGACGGATCTGCGATCGTGGCGGCCGCGCTGATCGAGGCAGAGTCGGGCTTCGCGCTCGACCGGATCGAGACGCGCGCCGAACCCGCCTCCGACGGCTGGCGGCTGACCGGGGCCAAGACGCATGTCGAAGATGGCGGCGGCGCGGATATCTTCCTTGTCTCCGCCTGGACCGGCGACGGCATCGGCCTGTTTCGCGTGCCCGCCGGTGCGCCTGGCCTGACGGTCATGCGCGCGCGCTCGATCGATCATCACCGCCACGCCCGCCTGCGCCTCGACGGGGTCACGCTGGGCGCAGACGCTATTGTCGGCGAGGTCGGCGGCGCGCTGCCCCGGATCGAGGCCGCGGTCGATCGCGCGATCTGCGGGCATCTGGCCGAGGCGGTTGGATCAATGGACGCGCTGGTCGCGATGACGCTCGACTATCTCAAGACGCGGCACCAGTTCGGGGTCGCGATCGGCAGCTTTCAGGCGCTTCAGCACAAGATCGTCGACATGGCGATCGCCGCCGAGGAGGCCCGATCGATGGCCTATCACGCGACGCTGCATCTCGATCGCCCGCCAGCCGAGCGCCGCCGCGCCGTCGCCGCCGGAAAAGCCCGTGTCGGCCAGTGCGGCCTGTTCGTCGGCCGTCAGGCTGTCCAGCTTCACGGCGGGGTCGGCGTCACCGCCGAACTGATCGTCAGCCACCACCTGCAGCGGTTGATGATGATCGACCTCGCGCACGGCGATTCCGCCCATCACGTCCGCCGCTTCGCCGAAGCGGCCTGAACCACGAAGGACCGACCCATGAGCCTGATCCGCGTCGAGGTGGAAGATTTCGTCGCCGTCGTCACGATGGACAATCCGCCGGTCAATTCGCAGCCGATGGAGTTCGTCGAACAGCTGACCGCGGCGTTCGATTCGTTCAACGATCGCGACGACGTGCGCGTCGTGGTGCTGACCGGCGCCGGCAAATGCTTCTCGGCCGGTGCGGACCTGAAGAACCGCCCGGACCTGTCACAGCCGGGTGCGCGATGGAAGCGCAACCGCGCGGTGCGCGGCGTCAGCTATTGCATCATGGAATGTGACAAGCCGGTGATCGCAGCGGTCAACGGCCCGGCGCTGGGCGCGGGGTTGGGGCTGGCGGCGAGCTGCGACATCATCGTTGCATCGGAAAACGCGATGTTCGGCCTGCCCGAGGTCGATGTCGGGCTGATGGGCGGCGGCAAGCACGCCGCACGCATCCTTCCCCATTCGCTGGTGCGCCGGATGATGCTGACCGGATATCGTGCGCCCGCGGCCGAACTCTATCGCCGCGGCGTGATCGAGGCCTGTCTGCCCGCCGACGAGCTTATGCCGTGGACGCTGGCGATGGCGCGCGAGATCGCGGCCAAGAGCCCGCTGGCGACGCGACTGGCGAAGGACAGCATGCGCACCATCGAGACGATGACGCTGCGCGACGGTTACCGGTACGAACAGAACAATACCGCCCGCCTCGCCCAGTCGCACGACGCCGCCGAGGCCGTCGCCGCGTTCGTCGAGAAGCGCGCGCCGCAGTTCAAGGGCTGCTGACCCGTGACCGACTGGAATTTCGGCGACCTGATCGACGCCACCGCGCGCGTCGTGCCGGCCGCTCGCCCCGCGCTGATCCACGGGGATCGCGTGATCGACTGGGGGACGCTGGACGCGCGGACCAACCGGCTGGCCCGCGCCATGTTCGACCGCGGCCTGCCGGTCGATGCGCGGGTCGCGATCATGGCGCGCAACGTGCCCGAATATATCGAGATCGCCGTCGCCTGCGTGAAGGCGCGGCTGACCTATGTGAACATCAACTATCGCTATACCGAGAGCGAGGTCGAATATGTCCTGGCCGATTGCCAGGCGGCCGCACTGTTCCACCAGGCCGAATTCACGCCGGTTATAGGCATGCTGCCCGATAGGCTGGGCGGCCTGGCGGTGATGGTCGATATCGACGGCGACGCCTATGCCGCGATGACGTCGGAAGGCGATGGCAGCCCGCTGGGCATCGAGCGTTCGGGCGACGATGGCTATTTCCTCTATACCGGCGGCACCACCGGACGACCGAAGGGCGTGCGATGGCGCGGGCGCGATGCGCGACGGGTGCAGATGGAATCACCGACGATCCCGCGCCGGGCGAAAACCATGGACGATCATGTCGATATCGTCCGCAACGCGCGCGCCGGCCGCGTGATCCCGGCCTGCCCCTTGATGCACGGCGCCGGCCTGAACAGTTCGATGGCCGAACTGGTCGCCGGCGGCACCGTGATACTGCTGCCATCCGACCGCTTCGATCCGGTCGAGCTTTGGGAGCAGGCCGCGCGCCATAAAGCGACGCGCGTGCTGATCGTCGGCGACGTTTTCGCACGACCCATGGCGCGCGCGCTGGAGGACAACAGGGGCCGCTGGGACCTGATGTCGATGCGCGTCATATCGTCGGCCGGACTGATGTGGAGCGAGGAGGTCAAGGCGGCGCTTGTGCGCGAGCTGCCCCAGGTCACGCTGGTCGATGTGCTGGGCGCGTCGGAGGCGTCGGGCTTCGGTTACGCGATCACCACCGCGACCAGCACCACGCCGACCGGCCTGTTCGACCCCGGCAGCGAGACAGTGTTGATCGAGGTCGATACCGATCGGGTGCTGGGCGCCGACGAGGTCGGTCAGGGCTGGCTCGCCCGCCGCGGGCCGTTCGCCGCCGGCTATCACGGCGATCCGGTCAAGACCGCGTCGGTCTATCGCGAGATCGGCGGCGTCGCCTATGCGATCCCCGGAGACCTCGCCGCGCGCGAGCCCGATGGCCGGCTGCGGCTGCTGGGGCGCGACAACATGTGCGTCAACACCGGCGGCGAGAAAGTGTTCGTCGAGGAAGTCGAAGAGGCGCTGAAGCTGGCGCCCGGGATCGACGACGTGCTGGTCGTCGGCGTGCCCGATGCGACCTGGGGCAAGAGCGTCGCCGCGCTTGTCACGACCACCGGCGGCTTCGACGAGTCCGCCATCCGCGCCGCGCTGGGGCGGACGCTGGCTGCCTACAAGATCCCGAAACGCCTGATCCTGCTCGATGCCCTGCCCCGCCATGCAAGCGGCAAGGGGGACTATCGCGCGGCGACCGAGATTGCCGTCGCGCATGCTGCGGCCCCGGACCGGCTTTCGCATATGTGATTTGAAGCGCGCCACTGCCCGCGCGACGCGACCCGGCGTGATTGCGGGGTACGATTTCAGTCGTAGAGCGGGCACTCGCGATCATGGCGGTCGCGCCAGATGCCGCCAATCTGGGAGGAAAATCATGGCCGATGCCGCGCGTCTGAAGTCCATCTTTGCCGCAGGCGCCGCCGCCTGCGCACTGACCACGGCGATCGCCGCGCAGGCGCAGGTCGCCCCAGCCGGAACTCCACCCGCCGCCCCGTCAGCTGGCCATTCGGATGACATCATCGTTACCGCCCAGCGCCGGTCGGAATCGCTTCAGGATGTGCCGATCGCGGTATCGGCCTTCAGCGGCGATCTGCTCCAGGCGCAGAAGATCGATACCGGCGCCGACCTGCAGACCGGCGTCCCCAACCTGACCTTCTCAAAGGGGTCGCGCGGCGACAACATCACCATCCGCGGCATCGGCAACAAGCAATTTACGTCCAGCGGCGACACCACCGTCGGCGTGCATTTCAACGGCGCGCCGATGACCGACAACCGCCTGTTCGAGGCGGACTTCTTCGACGTCGAACGGGTCGAGGTGCTGCGCGGTCCGCAGGGCACGCTCTATGGCCGCAACGCGACCGGCGGCGTCATCAACCTGATCTCCGCCAAGCCGACCGGCAAGTTCGAAGGCTTCCTGGGCGCCGAGTTGCAGAACTACGACGGCCGCAAGTTCCGCGGGATGCTGAATGTGCCGATCCTCGACGACAGGATCGCGCTGCGCGTCGCGGGCTTCAGCTACAATCGCGACGGATTCGTCACCAACGTGCTGAACGGCGGCAAGTTGGACAGCCGCAACATCCATGCGTTGCGCGCCACGCTCCAGGTCAAGCCGACCGACACGCTGACCGCCTATGCGCTGTTTCAGCGGTTCCGCGAGGACGACGACCGCATCATGACCGGCAAGTCCGCCTGCGTGCGCGACAACGGCCCCGGTAGCGTGGGCGGGGTTGCAGTTACCAGCGCGGTTCTGCGCGGCTTCCTGAGCCAGGGTTGCGCCAACGTCCGCATCGATCCGAACACGACTACGGACGTACCAAATTTCCTGACGACACTGTTCGGCGTCCAGGGCTATCGCGCCGGCGTGACGCCGGGCGACGTGTTTGCCGGCAAGCAGCAGGTCGCCGGGGTCGACAACGTCGAATCGCAATATGATCCGATCTACATCGCCCAGCAGGATCATTACGAAGCCGGGATCACATGGTCGCCGGTATCGACGATCGACGTCAACTATCTGACCACCTACACGCGCGGCTATACCGACATCGGTCAGGACGGCTATCTCGCCAAGCCGACCCTCACTTTCACGCCGACCGCACTGGTGCCGAATGGCATCGTCAACGATCCGCAAATGGGTCCTGGCAACAGCTTCTATTACTATAACGAGCTACGTCGCACGACGAAGCAATGGTTTCACGAACTGCGATTTTCATCCGCATTCGATGGGCTTTTCAATTTCAGCCTCGGCGGAAACTATCTGCATTACAAGCTTAATCCAGACAATTACATCTTTTCACATGTGTTCACCGCGTTCGCGAACTCGCTGAACGGTGGAAATGCCTGCGCGCTTGGTGCAACAAATTGCGTATACATCGAGCCGAACGAGCGCGCGCTGACTAACGCCACTGGACACAATTATTATCGTAGCCTTACGCCGTATGAGCTGAAATCCAAGGCCGCATTCGGCGAAATCTATCTGAAGTTCAGCCCGGCGTTCAAGGTGACTGGCGGCCTGCGCTACACCGAGGACAAGAAGCGGCTGTTCAGCTTCCCTGTCCGGCTCGGCGCAGCGGGCAGCGGCTATGCAGCCGGAAACCCGCCCTATTTCGACGCCAAATTCGAGGCGGTCACCGGCCGTGTCGGCTTCGACTGGCAGGCCGACCTCGGCTTCTCGAATTCGCTGATCTACGGCTTCGCGTCGCGTGGCTACAAGGGCGGCGGAATCAACGGCGTCGTCCCGGGCGTCAGCCTGACGTACAAGCCGGAATATGTGAACGCGCTCGAATTCGGCATGAAGAATACGATGATGGGCGGGGACCTGGTCCTGAACCTGTCGGCGTTCTATTATGACTATCGCGACTATCAAATCTCCAAATACGTCAATCGCACAGCGATCACCGAGAATGTCGACGCGACAATCAAGGGGCTGGAGATCGAAGCGATCGCCCGTCCGGTCGAGGGGCTGCGGCTGAACCTGACCGGCGGCCTGCTCGACACGACGATCAAGAACGGCACGTCACTGGACTTCTTCGACCGAACGCAAGGCGACGCGTCGCTGACGCTGGTCAAGAACACCTCGGCCAGCACCTGCGTCGTACCGACCGCCGCGCTCGGCAACCTGATCGCGATCATCCAGCAGAACCCGGGCGCCCCCGTCATGGCAGGCGTTTCAGGCAATCCGCTTGCCCTGCTCAACGCCTGCGCGGGCACCTATGCGACGTCGCTTGGCATCACCCCGACGCAGGGCGTCGACGTCAACCTGAGCGGCAAAGACCTGCCCAACGCGCCACGCTGGACCGTTTCGTTCGGCGCGCAGTATACCGTGCCGGTGTCGGACAGCTGGAACGTCACGATGCGCGGCGACGTCTATCGCCAGGGCCGCAGCTATGCCCGCGTGTTCAACGGGCCGGTGGATTACATGCCCGGCTGGGGCAATATGAACCTCAGCCTGCGGGTCGAGAAACCCGGCGACGACGTCGCGATCGAGCTGTTCGTCAAGAACCTGGCGAACAACCGTCCGGTGACCGACTACCTCTACAACGACGATTCGATCGGTCTGCTGCCGCGCGCCTATGTGAAGGAACCGCGCGTCATCAGCCTGGGCGTCTCCAAGAAGTTCTGACGCCGGAAAGGGTTTGACATGATCGACGTCGCAGGAAAGGTCGCCTTCGTGACCGGAGGCGCCAGCGGGATCGGGCTGGGTATCGCGGAGGCGCTGCTCGAGGCGGGAATGAGGGTTGTCGTCGCCGATATCGACGCATCCGCGGCCGGCGCGGCCGCGGACCGGCTGGCCGGCGAGGGCCCGGAGGCGATGGCGGTGACGCTCGACGTGACCGACCGCGCGTCATGGGAGGCCGCGGCAGCAGCGGTGGAGGCGCGGTTCGGCCCCGTCGACGTGCTGTGCAACAACGCCGGGGTCGCGCAAAGCCGTCTGCCCGGCGGCCAGCCGCTGCTGATGACGGACATGAGCGAAAGCCTGTTCCGCATGGTCATCGACGTGAACGTGGTCGGTGTGTTCCTGGGCGTCAGGACATTCGGCCCCCGCATGATCGCGAGGGGACAGGGTGGATCGATCGTCAACACCGCGTCGATGGCCGGCTTCCTCAGCCCCATGGGGTCGAGCGCCTATGTCACCTCGAAGTTCGCGTGCGTCGGCCTGTCCGAGACGTTGCGCGCCGAACTGGCGCCGCACGGCATCGGCGTGTCGGTGTTCTGTCCGGGAGCGGTCAAGAGCAACCTGACCGTCAACTCGGCCGTGCGCCGCGCGGCGGTGGTGCACGACAGCGAAGGCAAGCAGACCCGGCTTGACGACACGCCCTCGACCAAGATCGTGATGCCGGCGATCGCCGCGGGTCGAAAGGTGCTGGACGGCATCCGCGCCAACGATCTCTACATCTTCAGCCACCCGGAATTCCGCGAACTGGTCGAGGAACGCTTCGCCGCGGTGCTGGCGTCGTTCGGCGCAGGCGCGCTCGACGGCTACCGCGATCCCGACGTCGTGCTGACGATGTCGCGCAATCCCGCACACGCGGAAATCCTGGCGCGCCGCGCCGGCTGAAGGGGAAACGGACCATGGACGCGATCGAACGGCTGCTGATCGAGAACGCCTGCAAGGACCTGATGACACGCTATTGCATCACGCTCGACACGCGCGACGTCGATGGGTTTCTTGGTCTGTTCGCAGAGGACGGCGTGTGGGAACTGGTCAACGACACGCCGCGCGCGCTGTCGGGCCGGGACGCGATCCGTGGCTATTTCGAGAAGCGCCAGACGTCACTTTACAATGTGCATCTGCTGCAGAACGCCCATGTCGAGGTGAAGAGCCCGACCGAGGCCGAGGGCTATTGCATCGCGCTCATCATCGACGGGCCGGCCGGCGACCTGCCGGTGCCGCTGCGCGGGACGGAGATGATCACCCAATATACCGACCAGTATCGCCTGTTGCCGGAAGGGTGGCGGATCGTGCGCCGGTCGATGACCAAGCTGATCGACAAGAAGTCGCCCAAGCCCGAGTGACAAGGGTATAGGCGGTGCGCGGCCCGGCGGCGTGCCGGACCGCGCACCGTCGTCAGCCCTCCCGCGCGACCGCCCGCGCCACCGCCGGACGGGCAAGCATGCGATCGTAGTGCGCCTGGCAGTTCGCCGGCAGCGCCTCGCCCAGCCGGTACGCCTTCCACCGTTCGCAATAGAACAGAGCGGCGTCGGCGATCGAGATGTCGCCGCAGAGATAGTCACGCCCGTCGAGCGCCGTGTCCATCGCGGCGAGCCCGCCGTCAAATATCTCACGCCCGCGGGCCTTCACCGCGTCATGATCCGCCTCGTTCGGCGTGAAGTTGCCGGGACGGACCATCCGGGTGAAGCCCATCATGTGGACGGTCGCAACCAGATAGTCGGTCGCTTCATACACACGTGCACGCGCGAACGGATCGGCGGGGATCAGCCGGGGGGCGGCAGCGATGCCGTCCAGATAGGTCGCGATCGCCGGCCATTCGGTCAGGATCGCGCCGTCGTCGAGTAGCAGAGCGGGCACCTTGCCCTTGGGGTTGATCGCCAGAAACTCGGCGGAGCGCTGTTCGCCGCCGGCGAGATCGACGGTCTGCACCGTGCAGTCGATCCCCAGTTCCTCGATCAGTACGACGATGCCCGTCGAACAGCTGTTGTTGCCGTGGAATAGCTTCATCTGCGCTTCAGCCTTGTGCCAGTGGTGGAAGAACCTTGCCGGGATTGAGAATCCCCCTGGGATCGAGCGCCCGCTTGACAAGGCGCATCGCAGCGACTCCGCTATCGCCATGTTCCAGCGCCATATAGTCGAGCTTGCCGCTGCCGATGCCGTGTTCGCCAGTACAGGTGCCACCGAGCGAGATGGCGAGCCGGGACAGCGCGCCCGTCAGTTCATGCATCTCCCCGCGCTCCGTCGCGGATGCGGGATCGATCGGGCAGATGACGTGAAAATTGCCGTCGCCGACATGGCCGACGATGGTTGCGGGGACACTGGTCGCATCGACTAGGCTGCGGGCCAACGCGACGCACTGGGCCAGCTGGGATACCGGCACGCAGACGTCGGTGATGAAGCCCTTCGATCCCGGGCGCTGCGCGGTTGTCGCGTAAAGCGCGTCGTGGCGCGCCTGCCACAGCCGGTTGCGATCCTCCGCGGTCTGCGCGGTCGCCCAGTCCGATCCGCCGTTGTCGAGCGCCAGCGCCTGAACCAGCGCCATCTGGTCGGGCACTGCGGACGCCGCGCCGTGGCATTCGAAGAATAGCGTATCATGTTCTGGATAGTCGGTCTTCGAATAGAGGTTGATCGCGCGCATCTGGGCGGCGTCGGCCAGTTCGACGCGGGCGATCGGGATGCCCATCTGGACGATCTGCGACACGGTGGCGACCGCGTCGTCGAGCGAGGTGAAGGTGCAACGGCCGACCTGGGTGCTCTCCGGAATGCCGTGCAGGCGCAGGGTCACCTCGGTGATGATCCCCAACGTCCCCTCGGACCCGACGAACAGGCGGGTCATGTCGTAGCCGGCCGAGGATTTGCGCGCCCGCCCCCCGGTCGTCACGATCGCGCCGTCGGCCAGCACCACCGTCAGTGACAGCACCGCATCGCGCATCGTGCCGTAACGCACCGCGTTGGTGCCCGATGCGCGCGTCGCCGCCATGCCGCCGATCGTCGCGTCGGCGCCCGGATCGATCGGAAAGAACAGGCCCGTATCGCGCAGGTCGCGGTTGAGCTGGAGGCGCGTGACCCCCGCCTCCACCGTACAGTCGAGGTCTTCGGCCGAGATGCGCAGTACGGCGTTCATCTCGCTCAGGTCGATGCAGACACCGCCGTGCAGGGCCAGCACATTGCCTTCGAGCGAGGTGCCCGCACCGAACGCAATGATCGGCACGCCTGCGCCATGGCACAGTCGGACGATCGCGCTTACTTCCGCGGTAGTGCGGGGGAAGGCAACCAGATCGGGCGGCATGTCCGCATGATAGGATTCGCCGCGACCGTGCTGGCGGCGCACCTCTTCGGCGACGGCGGTCCGGCCACCGCACGCCGAAGCGATCGCCGCCTTCATGTCGTCGCCCAGCCGCTCGTAACCCATCGCCCCGCCTTTCGTATCGGTCCAATACGGTGCCGCCTCGCCGCGGCGCCGGTTCGTGCCGGGTGCATCCGCTGATATCAAGCATGCGATATCCCGCGGTAGGAAGTGGCAGGCTTGGCAGATCACATCACAGCGAGAGATTGAGGCGGCATGGTGGAAGGATCGGCCGGTGTGGCGCGCTGGCGCCGGTTTCGCAACGAAATGGACGCGTTGCTCGACGCGACGCCCGCCGACGCGCGGCCGATGGATGGCGCCACCGCGGTTCTCGCCCGACTTGTCTCGAAAGACGACTGGTTGCCCGAAGCCTTCTCCGCGCCCCATCCGGGCCGATACCAGCAATATCTGCTCCACCGCGACGCGCGCGACCGGTACAGCGTGGTCAGCTTCGTGTGGGGGCCGGGTCAGGCGACGCCGGTCCACGATCACACCGTATGGGGCCTCGTCGGGATGCTGCGCGGCTGCGAGGCGTCGCAGCGCTTTGCTCCCGATGCGAACGGGCATCTGCAACCCGCCGGGGCTCCCCGCGTGCTGCAGCCGGGCGACATCGAACGCCTGGACCCCGCCGAGGGCGACGTTCACCAGGTCCGCAACGCCCGCGACGAGGTGTCGATCAGCGTCCATGTCTATGGCGCCGATATCGGCCGCGTTGCCCGCCACGCCTTCCGCCCCGATGGCAGCGTGGCGACCTTCATATCGGGATATAGCGCAAGCACGCCGCCGCCGGACTGGGAAGGCAATCTTACATGAAGCTTCGTACTGCCCGCGATGTGCGCGACGCTCTGATGACGCGTCGGGAGATCGCGATCCTCGATCTGCGCGGTGAAGCGCCTTATGCGCTCGATCACCCGCTGTTCGCCGCATCGCTGCCGCTCGGTCAGATCGAGGCGCGAGCACGGACCATGATCCCGCGGGCCGACGCCCCGATCGTGGTCTACGACGATGGCGAAGGGCTGGTGGGCCAGGCCATTACGCGACTGGTGGCAATGGGATTCACCGATGTCGCCGCGCTCGAAGGCGGGCTCGGCGGGTGGCGCGCCGCCGGGTACGAGCTGTTCCAGGACGTCAATTCGGCGAGCAAGGCGTTCGGCGAACTCGTCGAGAGCCGGCGCCACACGCCCTCCATCCCCGCCCCCGAGGCGAAGGCGCTGATCGAGAGCGAACCCAATCTGGTCGTGCTCGACGCGCGGCGCTTCGACGAATATCGCAACATGAGCATCCCGCGCGGCATGAGCGTGCCGGGCGCCGAGTTGGTGCTGCGCGCGCGCGCGATCGCCCCCGATCCGACCACGACGATCATCGTCAACTGTGCCGGGCGGACGCGCAGCATCATCGGCACGCAATCGCTGGTCAATGCCGGCCTGCCCAACCCGATTATGGCACTGCGCAACGGAACGATCGGCTGGACGCTGGCCGGCCAGGAGCTTGAGCATGGCCGGGAGGCGCGCTTCCCCGTGGTCGACGAGGCCCAGCGCGCGGCCGCGCGGGACGCGGCGCGGGCGGTATCCTATCGCGCTGGCGTGCGTCGACTGGACTTGGCCGGGCTTTGCACACTGGCGGCCGACACGACACGGACGCTCTATCGCTTCGACGTGCGCCAACCCGAAGAGTTCGTCGCAGGCCATCTGCCCCGCTTCGTCAACGCGCCGGGCGGGCAGCTTGTGCAGGAAACCGATGCCTTCGCCCCCGTACGCGGCGCCCGGCTCGTTCTGGCCGACGATCTCGGCCCGCGAGCCGACATGTCGGCCTCATGGCTCGCGCAGATGGGATGGGAGGTATATGTCCTCGACGGCGGTTTCGACGGGGCGCTGGAAACCGGCGAGGCGCAGCCCGACCGGCCGGCGCCACCGGCTGTCACTCTGATCGATGCCGATACGCTTGCGGCTACCCAAGGCCTACGGGTCATCGACGTCGCCACCAGCCCGACATATCGTCGCGGCCATATTCCGGGCGCGGCCTTTGCGATCCGCAGTCGGCTGGGCGAGATCGTCACGGCCATCGGGATGGCGGATGTCGTAGTCACCTCCGATGATGGCTATCTCGCACGGTTCGCGGCGAACGAGCTTGCCGAACTGCTCGGCCGCCGTGTCCGCGGCCTCGACGGCGGCACTGCGGCCTGGACAGCGGCCGGCCGCGCACTGGAAGCCGGTTCGGGGGAACAACTACTCGTCCCCGACGACGTCTATCGCCGACCCTATGAGGGCACGGACAATCCGGCGAGTGCGATGCAGGCCTATCTCGACTGGGAATATGGCCTGGTCGCCCAGCTCGAGAGTGACGGGACGCACGGCTTCTTCGTGATCTGACAGGCGCCTCAGCCGATCGCATGGGCGATCCCGCCATCGACGTAGAGTGTCTGGCCCGTGATGAAGCTCGCGGCGTCGGAAGCAAGGAACAGCACCGCCTCCGCGATATCGAGCGGGGTTCCCAACCGCCCCAGCGGGGTTTGCTCGGCGCGGGCGGCGACCCGCGCTGCACCCAGCATCGCGGTGAGCCCCTCGGTGGCAATCGTCGACGGCGCGACCGCGTTGACCCGAATCCCGACTGGTCCGAGCTCGACAGAAGCGGCGCGCGTCATCCCTTCGACCCCGGCCTTCACCCCGCAGTAAAGGAGTGCGTTCGCCATGCCGACGCGCGCTGCGACCGAAGCGATGTTGATGATCGCCCCGCCCCGCGCGGCCATGTGCGGCGTAACCGCCTGGATGCCCCAGGCGACCGCACCCAGCCCGGTTCCCAGCATGCGGTCGGCGGTGTCCTCGGTGATCGCGTCGAGCGGGTCGTAACGGTTCCACATCGCATTGTTGACCAGCACGTCTGGCGGCCCCAATTCCCGCGCCGTCCGCTCTACCGCGTCGTGCACGGCATCGCGCGACGACACATCGGCGCCGACCGCGATCGCGCGCCCGCCCGCATCGGTGATGGCCTGCGCCGTGGATGCCGCCCACCCCTCCTTCAGGTCAACCACCGCGACCGCAGCGCCGGCCTCCGCCAAATGCCGGGCGATCGCTGCGCCCAGCCCGCGCGAAGCGCCTGTCACTATGGCGACGCGGCCCGACAATGCGCTCATCGCCTGCCAACATGGCGGGAGACCAGGTGCTCGCCGCGATCGAGGATCAGCGCCTGGCCGTTGATCGAGGGTGCGGCGATCAGCGCCCTCACGACGGCAGCGGCCTCCGCTGCAAGCGAGGATGTCCGCCGCGCGCCATGGAGCGGTATCGCGACCAGGTTCGCCCGCGGCAAATCGGCGCGCGTCGCGATCGATCGCATCAGCGTCATCACCGCACCACAGGCCGCCGACTGCGGCGCCGCATCGGGCTCACCCAGCCATGCGTCGCCGGTCACGAGCAGCACCATGCCGTCCCGCCGCAGGCGGGACAGTGCATCGGCGATCGATCGCTCCAGTTCGAGCAGGGGATCGAGGCACAGACGGGTGAAATCGGCGTCGGTCAGCGCGTCGAAGGCGTGGTCTTCCTGCCGGGGAATGGCCGATATGATCGCGACGTCGAGCGGGGCTCCGCGCTCATGCTGTCCGGCCGCGGGGACGATCGCCTCGACCACCGGATCGACGGGGCCGAAGCTGGCGACACGGATCACCACGGCGTCATCCCTATCGATTTGCCGTCGTCGACAAGCAGGTTCTGTCCGCGAACGTGCCTTCCCTCAGGCGACGCAAGCCACGCGACTGCTCCAGCCATCACCGCGGGATCGAGCGGCGCCCCGCCGGGTTCGAGGGACGCCATGCGGGCGACATGATCGTCACCCAGCGACCGCAGGATATCGGTGTCTGTCAGGCCCGGCGACACCGCGTTGACGCTGATCCCCCGCCACCGCCACGCGCTCGCCATCGCGCGCGTGAGCGCAACCACGGCTCCCTTGCTCATCCCGTAGTGCACCGCGTTGGCGCTCGAGAGGTGGGAACGCGACGCGACGGTGACGATAGCGCTCCCCGCCATCATCCGCCGCGCCGCTTCCTGTGCCGTGATGAACACGCCGAGCAGGTTGACCCGCAGCACCTCGGCGAACGCCCCCGGCGGCAACGTGCCCGGCGGGCCGATCCGCCCGCTGATTCCGGCGTTGCAGACCGCGAGGTCGATTGTATCCATGCCGTCGAGCAGCGCGGCCACCGCCGGCCGGTCAGTGACGTCGAGCGGAGCAGGCGTGATGCCGGCGCGCACCACGCCGGCCAGCGGCGTTACGTCCCGGTCGGTGGCGACGACCTGCCAGCCTTCTTCCGCGAGCCGCTCGGCGATCGCAAGTCCGATGCCGCGCGCCGCCCCCGTGACGAGCGCGCGACGCACCTCGGTCATTCGATGCCCAGCACGCGCGCGGCGTTGGCGTAGGTGAACTTGTGCCACGCCTCGTCGCTCCAGTTCCACCGCGCGCGTACCTTGTTCATCGAATCGAGCGTCGCGAAGGGGAAAGCGCTTGCGTAGAGGATCTGGTCGGACAGCGATCCGTTCGCCGCGATCCACATCGGGTCGCAGCCCGGATTGATCCAGTAGATCGACGGTTCGAGGTAGACGTTGGGCCGGCGATAGGCGAGCGCCAGCCAGTCGAGCACCTGGGGCCAGACGGCGTGCGAATAGACGAACTTGACCGTCGGGAAATCCTGAGTCGGCTCGTCGAAATGATAGGGGTCGCCGAACTTGCCGACCAGCGGGCCGACGGTGGTGACGACGGGGATGCCGAGTTCCGCCGCCTTCTCGTAGACCGGATAGACGGCACGGTCGTTGGGATAGAGCTTGGCCGTGAACGGATCGATAGAGATGCCCTTCATCCCCAGCTCGGTCACCGCGCGCTCGATCTCGCGCACCGCCGCCTCGCCGGCACCGATGTCGATCCCCGCGAAGCCGATGAGCGTATCGGAATATTGGGCGACGCAGCCGGCGATCCAGTCGTTGGTGATGCCGAAGGCCAGGCCGTCGTCCTTCACCACCTGGCGTCCGGTAACCACCGCGCGGGTGACGCCGACACCGGTCAGGTTCGCCATGAATTCGTCCAGCTCGACCTTGGGCGGCGGCGGACAGTCCCACCGCTTCCAGTGAAACTCGCGACCGGGCTGGTCGTACAGCGACATGATCTCCTTGGTGTTGGGACGGGCGCGGAAATCGATCAGGGGCATGTCTGGCTCTCCGGTTGAGGATCAGGCGAGGACGGCTTCCGCCGCCTTGGAATAGGGAAGCACTGCGTCGAACCGCCCTTGCCGCGCCTTGCGGCCCCAGGCGGGGTCGGCGATCAGCGCGCGGCCGACGGCGACCAGGTCGATCTCGTCACGCGCAAGCATCGCGTCGAGCAGGTCGAACCGGCTGCGGTCGTTGGTGGTGCCGACCCCGGTGCGGCTGACCAGGAATTCCTGATCGAGGCCGACCGAGCCCACAACGATCACCGGTCGCCTGGTCAGCCGCTTTGTCCAGCCGGCCAGGTTCATCGGCGACCCGTCGAACTCCGGCGTCCAGAAGCGGCGGCTGGAGCAATGGAACATGTCCACCCCGGCGTCGGCGAGCGGCTTCAGGAACGCCTCCAGATCGGCCGGCGTCGCGAAGGGCCGCGCGTCGTAGTTCTGGAGCTTCCACTGCGAGAAGCGCAGGCAGATCGGAAAATCACGGCGAGTCCGGCGACGGCATTCCCGCACGATCTCCGCGGCGAAGCGGGTACGGTCGCGGCCCCATATGTCGTCGCGCAGGTTGGTTTCGCGCCAGAAGAACTGGTCGGCCAGATAGCCGTGGGCGAAATGCAGTTCGATCCCGTCGAAGCCGATCGACAGCGCGTCCGCGGCGGCCTGACCATAGGCGTCGATCAAGCCGGCGATCTCCGCCTCATCGAGCGCGCGCCCGGCCGGCTGCCCTGGCCCGCGCAGACCCGACGGCGACACCGCGACCCGCCCGGGATCGGCAAACTGCGCCGGATCGAACGCGCCCCCCACGTGCCACAGCTGCGGGAATATCCGCCCGCCCGCCGCATGGACTTCGCGCACGACCGCGGCCCATCCCGAAAGCGCCTTTTCGCCGTGAAAGCGCGGAATCGCCGGATTGCTGACCGCCGAGGGGTGATCGACGGCGGTGCCTTCGGTGACGATCAGCCCCACCTCGTTTTCGGCGCGGCGGCGGTAATAGGCCGCGACGTCGTCGCCCGGGACGCCGCCGGGCGAGAAGCCGCGCGTCATCGGCGCCATCACCAGCCGCGTGCGCAGATCGAGCGCCCCCGTCGAGAAGGGACGGAACAGGGTCGCGAGCGTCACGAGACCTGTGCCGGCTGCTCGATCTGCAGCTCGGCGACGAGCGTGCGGCGCCCGATCCAGAAAAACAGCCCTGCCACCAGATTGGCCGGCGCGGTCATCAGCATCGCCCAGCGCAGCCCCTCGCCCGACCCCATCGATCGGCCGAACAGATCCGACAGGCCGCCGATCAGCAACGGTCCGAAACCCAGGCCTGTCAGCGTCAGAATGAACAGCAGGATCGCCGCCGCCGTCGCCCGCGTCTGGGGCTGCACCAGCGTCTGCACCGCCGCGAAGGACGGGCCGAAGATCAGCGTGCTGAAGAACACCGGCAGGATCAGCAGCGCGACGCCGGATACGAACCCCGGCGCGAACATCACCAGCACGAACGTCGGTGACGCCAGCATCAGCGCGATGGCGGGAACCGTGCAGTATCCGCGCAGGTCGCGTCGGACGAGGCGGTCGGTAATCATTCCGCCGGCAACCGCGCCGACGATGCCGGCCAGCCCCTTGACCAGCCCCAGCGAGATGCCGACGACCGCAAGCGGCCCCATCGCCCAGCCCATCGCCTCGATATCCGCACCATAGTTGCGCAGGAAGAACGAGCCCCAGAACGCGCCCTGGCCATAGGTCGCGACCGAGGTGGCCGCACCTGCGGCGCAAATCCACCAGAAGGTCCGCTTGCCACGCAGTTCCTCCCACGCCTCTCGCACCGTCGCGCGGGGGCGAGTCGCGGCCGGCTGGGCGTTGCGTGGCTCCTTGACAGTGACCAGCATCAAGAGACCCAGCAGGATGCCGGGTATGCCCGCGATGTAGAAGGCCACACGCCAGCCGAACTGATCGGCCAGCACCGCGCCCATGCCTAGCCCCAGCAGCGCCCCGATCGGGCTGCCCAGCGAATAGAAGGCCAGCGCCGATGCGCGGTTCTGGGGTGTCGTATAGTCGGAAATGAGCGACTGGCCCGGCGGGCCCCCGCCCGCCTCGCCGCAGCCCACGCCGATACGCGCGAGCAGCAGTTGGACGAACGATTGCGCCATCCCGCAAACGACCGTGAAGCCGCTCCAGACGAGCAGGGCGACACCGATAATGACGGGGCGGTTCGACCGATCGGCAAGCCGGGCAATCGGCAGGCCGAGCACCGAGTAGAACAAGGCAAAGCTGAGCCCGGTAAGCAGCCCCAGCTGCCAGTCGGCGAGTTGCAGCTCGTGCCGGATCGGCTCGACCAGGATGTTGATGATCTGGCGATCGAGATAGTTGAGCGTCGACACGCACAACAGAAGGGTGAACAGATAGCGGCGATAGCCGGGCGATATCGTGTGCGCCGGCAACGGCGGGGTCTGGGGCTCCGCGATGGGCGGGCTTGCCGAAGTCGCCATGCGTACTCTCCTGGAACGCGGGTATCTCGCCTTCCCGCTGCCGGGGAAGTTGCAACAGGACAATGACGAAGCCACAGGCCCGCGTCGCAATGCGACGTATTGCACCCCGGCATTTTACGGATGTGATATTTCCGCCTGCCGGATCGAGGGGCCGCAGGGGGCGGCCGGCGGACGATAGCAGGGCTGTGGTGAACGCGCATGTGCCGCGTCCGCAACCAGTGGGAGAGACGAATGTCGGGAGTTGATGTGCTGGCCTGGGAGCCGCTCTTCGTGATGAAGCTCAACGTCGCCTATGCGCATGCCCAGCCGATCGGCGGGCAGGATCGCCTGGGCATTTATCCGGTGCATGGCGGGACGTTCGAGGGCGCGCGGCTGCGCGGAACGGTGCAGCCCGACGGGGCCGACTGGGTGACGTGGCGTGCGGACGGCACGATGATCATCGACGTCCGCACCTCGCTGCTGACCGACGACGGCGCCCGGATCGCGATGCACTATCAGGGCCTCGCGGCGCCGACATCGGAAGAGGCGGCCGAACGGTTCCGGCGGCGCGAGCCCGGAACCTATGACGACATGTACATCCACACCACGCCGCGCTTCGTCACCGACCATCCGGATTACGAATGGCTCAACCGGGTGATCGCGGTGACCAACGGCATGCGCACGCCCGAAGGGCCGATGTATCACGTTTTCGCGATCAAGTAGCGCCCGCGGCTCGATACAAGGGAAGCGGGGCGGACATTGATCATGTCCGCCCCGCCCGTACTTGTTTCAGCAGTCAGCCTGCGGCGAAGCGGACGACCTGTTCCGCCACATCCTGCGGCGCGTCGATCTCCACATTGTGGCCGGCCCCCGCCACTTCGACGATCGTCGCTTCACTGCCGATCGCATTGCGGAACCGCCCGGCATAGCTGGGCGGAATGATCGCGTCGGCGCTGCCCCATATCAGCAGCGTCGGCGCGGTCGCGCGCGGCAGGCGGCGGGCGACGCGGGTGTTGCCGAGCGGCCAGAGGTAGCGCGCCGCCGCCTCGTTCGCGCGGGCCGTCACGATCGCCCATTCGACCGGCTCAATGCCCTCGGGCTGGGCGATCTGCGCCTTGTAGGTGTCGGGCCTCGCGGACAGCAGCGACGCGGCATCGCGTGGGTGCAGCGCGAAGATGTCTCGCGTCGGTTCTGCGGCGTCGAAGATGCCGTGCGGCGCCACCAGGATCAACCGACCGACCAAATCAGGCCACACCGCCGCTACATCCGCCGCCAGCGCGCCTGCGGTCGATGATCCCATCAACGTGCCGCCGGGCTCGAATCCCGCAGCGGCCAGCAGATCGCGCGCCGCGATACACCAGTCGAGCTGGCTGTCGAGGCCGACATGGTTGCGCCCGTTGCCCGGGAAGCCCGGCAGCGAACAGACCACCAGCCGGAAGCGCGCGGCCAGCCCCTCGTGCACCTCGGTCCAGCGATACAGCAGCGGCGGCGGGGCCAGCCAGTAGAGGCTGGGGCCGGTCCCCTTCTCCCAGATGCGGCAATCGAGACCGCCCGCATCGACGCGGCGTTCGACAGGGGCGCTCATTCCGCCGCCTCCTGCACCGGAGCGGCCTGAAGAGCGGCGGTCTGGTAACGCTCCTCGCGCGCCATCGGCTTGGGCCACCATTGATGCTCCCATTCGTCCTCGAACAGGTCGCGAAGTTGCGGAATCACCCTCTCGGCGAACAGCTTGGTGTTGTAGCGTGCGGTCTCGGTCGACATGTTGCCGAACTGGAGCAGCAGCATCAGGTTGCCGACGTTGAACTTGATCGCCACCTCGCGCAGCTTCGCGGCGACCTCATCGGGCGACCCGATCAGAACGTAACCGTTGGCGAGGATACCGGCGATATCGTTGGAGACGCCGGCCAGGATCTGCGAGCGATCGGCTGCGGCCTGCACCTGGCTACCCACCTTCATCCGGTTCGTGCCTTCGGTCACGTAGCCGGGTGGCATCACGAACGACGGATCGACGTGCAGGCAATTCTTGTAGAAGAACTCGGCCGGTTCCTTGTACAGCTCGATCGCCTGTTCGGTCGTCTCGGCCACGCCGACGAACTGGAGGAAAGCGGCGCGGAACGGGTTGCGGTCCTTGCCCTGCCGCTTCATCTCGTCCCAATAGCCGAACATGGTGTTCTCGGCCGCGACATGGCCGTAGTAGGACACGTATGAGTAGACATAGTCCTGCTCCCCGCACCATTGCCAGGTCTCGACCGATCCGCCGCCCGGTATCCACACCGGTGGATGCGGCTTCTGGACAGGCTTGGTCCAGCAGTTGACGTAGCGCTGCTGGTTGAACTGGCCGTCGAACACGAAGGGTTCGTCGCGCGACCACGCCTCCTTCACCAAGTCGTGCGCCTCGACATAGCGTTCCCGCAGCGACGAGGGATTGGTGCCGTAGACATAGCAGGTGTCCATCGGCGTGCCGACCGGGAACCCGGCGATCAACCGTCCACCGGATATGCAGTCGATCATCGCGAACTCCTCCGCGATGCGGGTCGGCGGATTGTACAGCGCCAGGCTGCTGCCCATCACGCACACCGCCGCGTCGGACGTGTTGCGCGCCAGCGTCGCCGCTAGCAGATTCGGCGACGGCATCAGGCCGTACGCATTGCCGTGATGCTCGTTCACGCACACCGCGTCGAAGCCGCATTCGGCGGCATATTCCAGCTCGTCGAGATAAGTGTTGTAATATTCGTGCATCTTGAACGGGTCGCCGAGCTTGCCGTCGACCGTCACCCACACACTGTCATTGGTCGATTTGAAGTCTTCGGGCAGCGCCTTGTACGGCATCAAGTGAAACCAGAGAAAACGCATCGCCCGCTCCATCCCGTTATATCGTTGGGATGCAGCGTTAAGCCATTCGCGCGCCGGCACGGCGGCGGAGCGGGTTCGCCGCGGGTACAATCAAGGATGTGATGATCCGCTCGCGGGCACCGACGGTCGTGGAACTGCACCTGTTTATCCGGCCACCAAATCACATCGTGGATAGTCGCTCACGGCGCCCCGCGCGCCCTTTTCCGACGCGGGGGACACTCTCATGCCCGCCGGCGTGAACGACAGCTAGGAGAGTGAGATGCTGGCGAGACGATTCCGCGATGATAGGGATCCATGGCCAACCGCGACCGTGCTGGTCGAGACGTTGCGGCGCGGCGAGCTGGTACTGCTGACGGGCATCGACCGAGCGGGGACCGAATGCGCGGTGCTGGCCGCCAACGCCCGCACCGTCACACCGGCTGCCGTAAACCAGATGGTGACGATCGGACGGGGCGTCGTCGCCTGCGTGGTCGATTCTGGACGGGCGATGCGGCTGGGACTGGAGATGATTCGAAGCGCTCGCGCCGACGGCATCGCCTATTGTCGCTCGGTCGAGGCCGCGACCGGCGTATCGACGGGCATTTCCGCCGCGGACCGCGCCTGCACGCTCAACGCCATCGGCGCGCACTTTCCGTCGCAGGCGACGCTGGTCCAGCCGGGTCATGTGATGCCGAATCTGGCCGATCCCGACGCGGCGGCGGCGGGTATGCTGCCCGACGCGATACTCGACCGCCTCAGCACCGTGCTCCCCGTAGCCGCGGCGGCGTGGTGTCATGTGCTCGACGATGCCGGCAACGTCGCCTCGCATCGTCAGGCGATGGCGATCGCCGATACGGCGGGCGTCCCGCTGTTCGGCGGCGAAAGCGCCTTCGCATGCTGATGGGCCTGATGCAGCATCGCGCGCTGACCACCGCAATGCTGATCGACCATACCGCTGGCGCGCACGGCGCGACCGGGATCGTCACGCGCGACGCCGACGGCTCGATCCGCCGCTCCGACTGGGCGACCGTCGCCCGCAATGCGCGCTGCTTTGCAGCAGCACTGACCGCGATGGGCGCGCAACCGGGCGACCGGATCGCCACGCTGGCGTGGAACCGCGTCGAACATCTCGAACTCTATTACGCGATCAGCGCCAGCGGGCGGGTACTGCACACGGTGAACCCGCGGCTGTTCCCCGAACAGATCGCCTATATCCTGAACCACGGCGGCGCGAGGATCGTCTGCGTCGATCCCGATCTGGTTCCGGTGCTGGCGCCGCTGCTGCCGGAGCTTCCCAACATCGACACCGTCATCGTCTTGGGAGCGGTGCCGGCGGAGCTGCCGGACGCGCATGGCTATGCCGAGATCATCGCAGCGACGCCGCCGCTCGCGGCCTGGCCGGAAATCGACGAGAATGCCGCGGCGGCGCTCTGTTACACGTCCGGCACCACCGGCAATCCCAAGGGCGTGCTCTACAGCCACCGGTCGAGCGTGCTTCACGCTTTCTGTGCGACGTCCGCCGACGGCATGGCGCTGTCGGCGCGCGACACCGTGCTGGTCGTGACGCCGCTGTTCCACGTCAATGCGTGGGGCATCCCGTTCGCGGCGGCAATGTGCGGGGCGAAACTTGTGCTGCCGGGGCCGCGCCTCGACGGTGCGTCGATCCATGCGTTACTGCGGGACGAACGGTGCAGCTTTTCGCTGGGCGTGCCGACCGTGTGGTTCGCGGTGCTCGACCATATCGAAGCGAACGTGCCGAGGGACGAATGGCGCGCGCTGGCGCTGGAACGGGTGCTGGCCGGCGGGGCAGCGGTGCCCCGCGCGCTCGTCGCCCGGTTCGAGGCCATGCTGGGCGTCGACCTGATCCAGGCTTGGGGCATGACCGAGACGAGCCCGCTCGCTACCGTCTGCCGTCCGCTCGGTCGACAGCGCGACCTTGATATCGAGGCGCGGCACGATCTCGCGGCACGTCAGGGTCGCCCGGCCTTCGGCATCGAACTGCGCATCGAGGACGAGGCTGGCGATCCGGTCGCGCCCGACAATTCGATCGGCGGAGCGCTGAAGGTACGCGGGCCGTGGGTGATTTCCGGCTATTTCGGCGACGAACCGGGCTCAGCGCTCGACTCCGGCGGCTGGTTCGATACCGGCGATGTCGCCCGGCTGGATGCCGACGGCTTCCTGCAACTCACCGACCGCGCGAAGGACATGATCAAGTCCGGCGGCGAGTGGATAAGTTCGATCGACCTCGAAAATGCCGCGGTTGCCCACCCCGGAGTGGCGGAGGCCGCGGTGATCGGCGTGCCGCATCCGAAATGGCAGGAACGCCCGTTGATGCTCGTCCGCCGCGCGCCAGGTGCCGGCATCGACGCGGACGAGCTGAACGCGTTCCTGGCCGAGCGCGTCGCCCGCTGGTGGTTGCCCGATCGGATCGAGTTCGTCGAAGACCTGCCGCACACCGCCACCGGCAAGCTGCTCAAGACCGAACTCCGCCGGCGCTATGCCGACGCGCTCGGCGGCTAGGACCGGGCGACAGGAAGGACGATCGCGGGCGGTCGCGCCAGGAAATGCGCGACCTGATCGCCGACCATCTCCAGCTGCCGGACGGCGTCCGGATCGGTGCAGCCACCCTCATCGTCGAACCGCGCCAGCTTGCAGTTGATGCCGGCGGCCAGCGGGGTCGGCCAGGCGCGCAGGGCGTGGACGATCGAGCGCAGCGCCGCGATCGTACTGCCCGTCGCCTGCCATCCATAGGCGGTCGCGATCAGGCCGACGGGCAGGTGATCCAGGTACACCCGTGCGTCGCGGACGGTTTCTTCCACCAGGTCGAGCGCATTCTTGACCAGACCGGAAATGCTGCCGTGATAGCCAGGGCTGGCGACAATCAGCGCGGACGCGCCGCGCACCGCCGCGACCAGCCGCGCCTCGTCCGCGGTCAGCGCATCGCGCTTCGGGTTATAGTGCGGCAACCGCGCGAGCACATCGCCGCCGAAGGTGGCCGTCGCCAGCCCATGTCGCTCCGCCGCCGCCATCGCGATGCGCAGCGCCCGCTCGGTTGAGGACATGCCGCCGGTCGTGCCGCCAATTCCGACGACCAGCGGTGTGGACGTGTTCGCCATGGCTTCCTCTCATCCTACGCCTGTCGATCGGCCCTAGAAGTGCGACGCCCGACCGCCACCGATGCCGATCGGACGCGGCCCGATATCGCGTGGACGATATTGCAATTCCTTGTCGGCGCCCGCGCGGCCGCTCCCAACCGCAATGCTAGCGAGGTGCCCAGAAACGAAGCGGGAGCGGATGTTGGGCGAGATGCGGCGCGAAATGCCGATGGCGGCCGACCTGTTCGGGGACCTGGTCGATACGCCGCCCGCACGATGGCGCGACGTGCTACCCGGCCTTTCGGTAGTGGCGGCCGGCACGCTGGCGGCGGGCTTCATCGCCGACCGTTATGGCCCGCCGCTGACGCTGATGGCGTTGCTGATGGGGCTCGCGCTCAATTTCCTGGCGCGGCAGCCGCAACTGGCGTCGGGGCTTACGCTGGCTTCACGATCGCTGTTGCGCTGGGGAATCGTGCTGCTCGGCCTGCGCGTCACCTTCGGTCAGATCGCCGACCTCGGCCTGGCGACGCTTGCAGCAATCGCCGGAACGGTCGCCGTGACGATCATCTTCGCCGTGATGGCGGCAAAGCGGCTCGGCTTCGATCGCTGGTTCGGCATGCTGGCGGGCGGCGCGGTGGCGATCTGCGGCGCGTCGGCGGCGCTGGCGATTGCGACCACGCTTGGCCCCCGGCGTGCGACGCAGGCGCAGCTGACAGTCGTGCTCGTCGGGATCGCTGCGGTCAGCGCCGCGGCGATGATCCTGTATCCGGTCGCGGCGCAGATGATCGGCCTATCGGACGTCCAGGCGGGAATCCTGCTCGGCGGTGCGATCCACGACGTCGCCCAGGCGCTGGGCGCGGGCTATTCCTTTTCGGACGCCGCCGGCCATACGGCAGCGATCGTCAAGCTGACCCGCGTCGCTCTGCTCGGGCCGGTACTGCTGGTCATGACGCTGTTCCTTCCGCGCGGCGAGCGAGGGCGGCCCAGCGAGGGCGTGCCGTGGTTCGTCGTCGGCTTCTTCGCCGTCGCGGCGCTCAACAGCGTGGTGAATATCCCGGCGCAAATCGTCCATGCCGGCGACGCCGCCGCATCCGCCCTGCTGGCAATGGCGGTGACCGCCGTCGCACTGCGCTCACCACTCGCCCAGATCCAGAGCCTGGGCTGGCGACCGCTCGCGGTGATCTTGGTATCGAGCGCCGGTTTGCTAGGCTGCGCTCTGCTGGTCGCCCTGCTCTTTTCGCGCTGAAGGGCGCTGTCAGACCAACGTGTCGGGCGGGCCGGCTGATAGCGGACCCGAATGAGCCGCCAGTCCCGCGCCCTTCCACCTAGCCCATTCCGTCGCTTCAACTCGTCACCCGAGGTGATCCGGCCGGTGTGGTGGTGATGTACGTCCGGTTCCCGCTGTCGCTGAGGAACGTCGAGGACCTGCTGTCCGAGCGCGGGATCGACATTTGCCACCAGATGGTGCGCTTCTGGTGGAACAGGTTCAGCCCGATATTCGCCGGCGATATCCGGCGTCAGCGGGTGAGCCCTAGATTCGGGCGCAGACGAGCTTCGAGGTCCGGTCTACGGCGACGGACAGGAAGCCTTTGCCACCCTCGTAGCGCAACCCGGCGATGTCGATGTGGAAGTAGCCGATCTCTCTCGTAAGCTTTGAATTTCTTGGGCTTGTCGCGGTCGGCCTTGGGCAGGCGGCATGATGCCATGCCGTTGCAGGCAGCGGTGCAAGGACGAGCGCGTCAGCTGCGGGATCACGTCCTTCCGTGCGACGAAGACGTCATCCAGGGGGGCCGAGCTTGCACGCGCAGCGCGACAATGGCTGCCTCCTCCATCGGCGAGAGCACTGCGCTGCGGCGCTCCTTCGGGCCCATCGGCATGCCCTCTACCGACTGCCGATGCCGCCACTTCAGGACGGTCTTCTCGTTGATCCCGTACCGCTTCGCGAGGTTCGCGGCCGAAGTTTGCGATCGCTGTAGCTCGCCTCAAATGGCGTGTGTGGTCGTGGCGCTCGCGTGACGTATCTGGCCCATATGGCTTCCTTCCATTCCAACGAATGGATCACACCATCAAACCGTGGGACCAAACATATCTTCCAGTCACATGGGGAGGAAATGGTGCCTAGGGACGGGATCGAACCGCCGACACTGCGATTTTCAGTCGCATGCTCTACCAACTGAGCTACCTAGGCACGGCCGTCTCGCGAACGGAAGCGCGGCCTTAGTCGCGCTCTTCGCGACTGTCCAGCCCCGGATCGACCATCGGGCCGGCGGGCGGCCCCGGAATCCGGTAGCCGTCGCCCAGCCATTGCAGCAGGTCGCGATCGCGGCAGCCGCGCCCGCAGAACGGGGCGTGCTCCGGCGCGGGCGGCGCGCCGCAGATCGGGCAGAGGTTACGCGTGGCGGGCCTGGACATGGCCGCCGGATATGGCGAGGCTCGGCTCCGCCCGCAAGACGACCGGAGTGCCGATGCGCCGCGCGAGCTCGGCGAGCCATTCGGGACGCGATTCGATCGCGGCGATGACGGACGGATGGGCCGAGATCGCGCGCTCTCCGGCGCCGGGGGTGCGTTCGGCACGGCGCAGCAGCGCGCGGGCGTGGGCGAGCGCGCCGTCCATCGCGTAGATTTCGGGCAGGGAGCGGCGGCGGCGCGGGCGGACGATCTGGACGAAGCCGAAGCCGTTGACGGCGGTACGCTCGAACGGCTGGGGCAGCGCGGCGTCGATCGCCTCGGCGGCGGCGGCGCGCGCGGCCTTGTCCCCGCCGGGCAGGTCGATGCCGATCGACCCGCCGATATCGAGACGGCGGATCGCCTGCGCCGCAGCGCGGGTTCCGGCGACGGCCAGCGCGGAGGGCGCGGCCGTGCCGTCGATATCGATCAGGGTCATCGCGGGCGTCAGATGGAGCGACAGCGCGCCGTCGGGAAAGCTGACCGCGCCGGTCGCGGCCTCGTCGAGCAGTTCGGACCAGCCGGCCGCCTCGAGTCGATCGGGGTCGGCAGGGCGCAGGATATGCGCCGCCCGCACATCGATGCCGCTCGCGGCGAGCGACTCTTCGGGGTCGGCCGGGGCGAGCGGAGCGGACGGGGCCGCCGGTCTGGCGCGCGCGCGCTTGGGCTTGCCCGGTTCGGGGATTGCGGGCCGGGTGATCTCGATCCGGCAGGTCGCGCCCTGGGTGACCCCGGCGGGCAGCGGCGACACGATCGCTTCGCCCCCGTCCCAGGCGACGATCCCCTGCCCCCGCTCCGGCATCCGCGCGACGAGGCGGGCGGTGACGACCTGTCCGGCGACCAGTTCGCCATCGGGCAGGATGCGCGCTTCGAGGATGCGGTCGCCATCGATCAGGGCAGCCCGAAGCTCGCCGATACCGCGCTCGAAGATCCAGTCAGGCATCTGGCCAGTCAGGCAAGCGTCAAACCGCTCGCGATCAGCAGCGCGCGCGTTTCGAACAGCGGCAGGCCGACGACCGCCGAATGGCTACCCGACAGGAAGCGGACGAACGCCTCCGCGCGGCCCTGGATGGCATAGCCGCCGGCCTTGCCCATTCCCTCGCCGCTTGCGACATACCAGTCGACCTCGGCCGCGCTCAGCCGCTTGAAGGCAACGACGGTCGCGGCGTGGCGCACCCTCGCGCGGCCGGCGGCGTCGATCGCGCAGACGCCCGACACGCAGCGGTGCCGCCGGCCCGAGAGCAAGCCGAGCATGCGGCGCAGGTCGGCCTCGTCGGCGGGCTTTTCCAGGATGCGTGCGCCGACGGCCACCGTGGTGTCGCCGGCCAGAACGACCTCGCCAGGCGCACGATCGACCGCGCGCGCCTTCGCCTCCGCCAGCCGCGTGACATAGGCGGTCGGCGATTCGCCCTTCAGCGGCGTCTCGTCGATGTCGGGGGCGGCGAGTCGCGCCGGGACCACGCCGATGCGCGCGAGCAGTTCGAGCCGGCGCGGCGAGGTGGAGGCGAGGACGAGGCTCGGCGTGGCGATCGGGAGGATGCCTGTCGCGGGCGCGGTTATTGCGGGCCGGGGCCGCCGCGGCCCGGCATGAAGCGATAGGTGATGCGCCCCTTCGTCAGGTCATAGGGCGTCAGCTCGACCAGCACTTCGTCGCCGACCAGCACGCGGATGCGGTTCTTGCGCATCTTGCCGGCGGTGTGGCCCAGAATCTCGTGATCGTTCTCCAGCCGGACGCGGAACATCGCGTTCGGCAGCAGCTCGACCACCTGGCCGCGCATCTCGAGCAGTTCTTCCTTGGCCAAACAAAACCTCTTTGGGACAAAATCGGGTGGCGCCCCTTACTCCCGTGAGGGGGAAAAGGGAAGTGTGTCGCTAGGCGGGGTTGCCGCTGCGTGCCCATGCGCCGCGCAGCAATCGTCCGGCGAGCGCGGGCAGGCCGGGCCGCAGCAGCAGCCAGTCGCGCAATGCCGGGCCGGGCGTCGCGCCCAGAGTCTGTTTGTAGCCGCTGTCGCCCGCGCCCCAATCGACCCGCTCGATCCCGTGCCCGGCCGCCTCCGGCAGGGTGCGATAGGCGAGCAGCCGGCCGGGCGACTGCTGGGCGAAGCGCGGATCGTAGCTGTTGGCGACGGCATAGCGCGTCGGCCCGGCATCGATATCGAAGGCGAAGGCAGCGGGTGTATCGCCGACCGTCAGCAGGCTGGCGCGCATCATCCCGGCCACCACCGGATCCTCCGCCGCCGCACGCCAGAACCGGCCGTGGCCGTCATCGGTGAACTTTGCGTCGCGCCCGTCGGTGCGCGACGCGATCCAGCTCGCCCGCTCGATCCCGGCGAGCGTCGCGATCAGCGCGTCGTCCCAGCCGGCGCCCGTCACGCTGCGCCAGACGAGCGCGCCTTCCTGCGCGAGCTGCTTTTCGAAATAGCGGTTCTTCTTGAGCGTCGATGGACGTGGCCATTGCCCCCCGGCCCGTATCGCGGCGAAATCAAGTATCCAGCTGTCGGCGATATGGCGGTCGAGCACCGCCCAACCGGCGGCGCGCGCCGCCGCCAGCAGCGACTCGGCCGCCGGATCGCCATCGGGGACAGGGCCGATGCGCAGGCCGCGCGCGATGCGGGCGAGTTCGTCGAGCGCGGTCGCGAACAGCCGCCCCGGCGCCGCCTCGCGCACGGGAAAGCCTCGGAACGGCCAGTAGCAGCCGGGCACCTGCACCAGGCCCAGCGCGCCGGGCCCGATGCCCGTGAACGGCAGCGCCAGCCACGGATCGCCCCCGCTCGACACGATGATCGTCCGCGCGTCGCCGCCATAAGCTCGGATCGCGGCGGCATACCAGCCATGCCGCAGGAAGCGGTGCGAGGGTGCCGCGCGTTCCGCCACCGCATCGATCGCCGTCGCCAGCCCCTCGACCGTCTGCGCGGCGCAGGCGGGGGGCAGGCGCGCGAAATCGGCGAGCGGCATCGGCTTGGTCATTTCGCCCTGCCTCTACGCCTCCAGATGTTACCAACAGGTGTGGGCCGTTGCCGCCACGCGCGACCGACCATAGGATGGCGCCGATGATAAGCTTTGCCCCCGGCCTCAACACCGTCGCCGTGACGATCCAGACCGCGATCGCGCCCGTGTTCCTGCTCGCGGGGATCGGCGCGATCCTGAACGTGCTGGCGGGCCGGCTGTCGCGGATCATCGACCGCACCCGAGCGCTGGAGGCGCTGCACCCGCGATCGACCGGCCCGGAACATGATCGCCACGTGTGGGAACTGCGCATCCTCGACCGGCGGATCAGCCTGACCAACGCCGCGATCAGCCTGTGCGTGGCCAGTGCCGTCGCGGTATGCGTGGTCGTCGCGCTGTTGTTCGTCGCGCGGATCGTCGACCTGCGCATCGGCTATGCGGTGGCGATCCTGTTCATCGTCGCGATGGCGATGCTGACGACCGGGCTGCTGCTGTTCCTTCTCGAGGTGCGGGTGTCGCTGAAGGCGATCCACGTCCGCGCCGACCTGCTCGAACACCAGCGCAAGTGACCCCCGCCGCCGAATGCTGCCGGCGGGGGTCGCGGGCGTGTCGGGGCCGCTATTCGAACCGATAGGGATCGAACGCCGCCGCCAGCGGATCTGGCGTGCCGGCGAATTCCGCGGCGAACAGTTCGGCCGCCAGCGCCGCGAAGCTGACGCCGTTGCCGCCGAAGCCGCTGGCGAGCCACAGCCCCTCGTGATTGCGCGCGCGGCCGATCGCGGGCAGGCCGTCGGGCGACGCGCCGAAGGTCGCCGCCCAGCGGCGGTCGATGCGCAGGTCATCAACACCGATCATCCGCGCCAGCTTCGCCGCGATCGTCCCCGCCTT
This sequence comes from Sphingomonas sp., assembly GCF_035910975.1. GTDB lineage: Bacteria > Pseudomonadota > Alphaproteobacteria > Sphingomonadales > Sphingomonadaceae > Sphingomonas. Next base: position 26,787 of record NZ_JAMHWM010000022.1, on the reverse strand, counting down.
CTCGCCGATCCGGCGGTCGCGGGCGGTTTCGGGCGTCGCGAGATCCTCGTCCTCGCCGCCGGCGATGATCCGCCCGTCGGCATCGGTGCGGCAATAGAGATAGGGATCGGACGCCTCCCACAGCATCGCATCCTCGCGCCAGCACGGCGCCGCGCCCGGCGCGGTGGCGATGGCGTAGCTCGACAGCAGCGAGAAGGCCTGCGGCAGGAAGGCGCGGGCACGCTCGTACCCGCCGGCCAGGATGATGCGATCCGCCGCCAGACGCCCCTGGTCCGTCACGATCGCCCGTCCGTCGAGCCGCAGCGCATCGACCGGCCAGCACAGCCGCGCGCCGTTGCTCCGCGCCCGCGCGAGCAATCCGCAGGTGAGCGTGACCGGATCGACCGCATAGCCGCCGTCCGACACCAGCGCCGCGCGCGGGGCGATGCCGAATCGGTCGGCGACCACGCGGGCATCGAGGAACTCGCTGGGCAGGCCGGCACGCCGTCGCGCCTGCCCTTCCGCGCGCAGGCCTTCCGCGTCGAGCAGGTCGCCGGCGAGATAGACGGTCGGCGCGCGCGGCACAGCGCGATCAACCGACGCCACCTTCGGATGCAGCCGCTGCACCGCGTCGTACACCCGCCGCCAGCTCGCGCCTGCCTGATCCACCCCGACCGTCCGGGCGAGGTGGGTGAGCGGCACGTCCATCTCCCACATCACCAGCGCGGTGGAGGCGGCGGTGCTGCCAGCGGCGGGCGGACGGCGATCGACCAGCACGACATCATGGCCCGTGCGCGACAGCCTGTCCGCCAGCATCGCGCCCATGATCCCGGCGCCGACGATCGCGATTTCGGCGCGGTCGGGCAAAGGATCGGCGGGCGGCGGCGCGGCGTGGCCGGCCCATACCGGCGTGCCGGTGCGGAGATCATGGCGTTCGGTCAGGTCCATCGCCCGCGCCAACGCATGATTGCGCAGTTCGGGCGCAGCCAGCTAAGGCGCCGATCATGGTTCGGCTGAGCGGCGAGACCCGGATTCCCGATGCCCTGCGCGGCGCGATCGTCGCGCTGGGCAATTTCGACGGCTTTCACCTGGGCCATCAGGCGGTGGTCGGCGCGGCCGTGGCGCGCGCGCGCGCCGAAGGACGGCCGGCGCTGGTCGCCACCTTCGATCCGCATCCGGTGCGCCATTTCAAGCCGGACGCAGCCCCGTTCCGCCTGACCACGCTCGACCAGCGCGAGCGACTGTTCGCCGATGCCGGGGCGGACGCGATGCTGGTGTTTGCGTTCGACGCCGTGCTGGCGCGCCTCGACGCGCGCGCCTTCGTTCAGGAACGGCTCCTCGATCTGACCGGCGCGGCGGGGGTGGTGACCGGTGAGGATTTCACCTTCGGCCACAAGCGCAGCGGCGACATCGGCGTGCTGCGCGCGCTGGGCGACGAACTGGGCTTCGCAGTCGAGACCGTCGGGCCGGTCGCCGCAGGGGGCGAGGCGGTGTCGTCGAGCCGCATCCGCGAGGCGCTGCAAGCCGGGCGCCCGCGCGACGCCGCGCGGCTGCTGACCCGGCCGTTCGCGATCGAGGGCGTGGTGCAGGGCGGCGCGAAGCTGGGCCGGACGATCGGCTATCCCACCGCGAACATCGCCATGGGCAATTACCTCCGCCCCGCCTACGGCATCTACGCGGTACGCGCGCGCCTGCCCGACGGGCGGATGGTGAACGGCGCGGCCAACCTGGGCATCCGCCCCAGCTTCACCCCGCCGGTGGAGTTGCTGGAGGCCTATCTGTTCGATTTTTCGGACGACCTGTACGGCCAGACGATCGAGGTGGAACTGATCGAATACCTCCGTCCCGAGGCGAAGTTCGACGATCTGGACGCGCTCAAGGCGCAGATGGCGCGCGATTGCGACGCGGCGCGGGCGGTGCTCCGACCACCGTTATTCTGAACTTGTTTCAGCATGACGGCGTAGGATTGGCGCGCTAAGGGCGCGGAACCTATGACCGACGCCCCCGAAACCCCGCGCGACTGGCGCGACACCGTCTTCCTGCCGAAGACCGATTTCCCCATGAAGGCCGGGCTCGCCGCCAAGGAACCGGCGATCCTCGACCGCTGGGCGCGGATCGGGCTTTACGACCGGCTGCGCGAGCAGCGGCAGGGCCGCGAGCGCTTCATCCTCCACGACGGCCCGCCCTACGCCAACGGCGACATCCACATGGGCCATGCGATGAACAAGATCCTGAAGGATCTGGTGGTCCGCTCGCAGAGCTTGCTGGGCAAGGACGCGCCTTACGTTCCGGGCTGGGATTGCCACGGCCTGCCGATCGAATGGAAGATCGAGGAAGCGTATCGCGCGAAGAAGCGGAACAAGGACGAGGTGCCGGCGCAGGAGTTCCGCGCCGAATGCCGCGCCTATGCCGCCAAATGGGTCGATGTGCAGCGCGAGCAGTTCAAGCGGCTGGGCGTGCAGGGCGACTGGGACGACCCGTATCTGACGATGAAGTTCGAGGCCGAGGCGACGATCGTCGGCGAGCTGCTGAAGTTCGCCGAGAGCGGCCAGCTCTATCGCGGCGCCAAGCCGGTGATGTGGTCCCCGGTCGAAAAGACCGCGCTGGCCGAGGCCGAGGTCGAATATGAGGACGTCGTCTCGACCCAGATCGACGTCGCGTTCGAGATCGTCGAGGCGCCGAACGCGCCCGAACTGGTCGGCGCGCATGCGGTGATCTGGACGACGACGCCGTGGACGATCCCGGTGAACCAGGCGCTCGCGTATGGGGAGGAGATTGAGTACGTTGCAGTCGATTACATCAACACCGGCTTAGCGGCCGCAAATTCAGCACTTGGCGAGGTCAGGTACTTTGGTCCGGACAACGAATACCGCCTGATAATCGCCGAGCAGTTGATCGGTGAGTTCGAAAAGCGGCTGGGCCCGGGATGGCAGCGATCCAACATTGCATGGCGTGGTAAAGGGTCGCAACTCGAAGGAGCCAAGGCTCTACATCCGATGCATGGGCTAGGTGGATTTTTTGGCCGCGAGAGGCCCCGCCCGTTCCTGCCCGGCGATTTCGTGACTACCGACGCCGGTACCGGCCTCGTCCACATGGCGCCCGATCACGGCGAGGACGATTTCGCGCTGTGCAAGGCGCATGGCATCGACCCCGTCTTTGCGGTCGAAGACGATGGTTACTATCGCGCTGATTGGGCGTGGCTTCCCCGTACAGAGGAGCGTTCAAAGAGCGTCATCAACGACAAGTTCACGGCACCAGACGGTCCGATTTGTTCGGATTTGAAGGATGCGGGGGCGTTGTTGGCGGCCTCCGACTTCCCGCACAGCTATCCCAAGAGCTGGCGGTCGAAGGCCAAGATCATCTTCCGCTGCACGCCGCAGTGGTTCATCCCGATGGACAAGCCAAAGCCCTCTCCCCTTCAGGGGAGAGGGTTGGGAGAGGGGTACATCGCCCCGATCGACGCGCTCGGCGGTGTCGGGCTCCCCCTCTCCCCGGCCCTCTCCCCTGAAGGGGAGAGGGAGTTCGGCAATGGCCCGACGCTGCGCGAACTCGCGCTCGACGCGATCGAGCGGACGCGCTGGGTGCCGGGCCGCAGCCAGAACCGTATCCGATCGATGGTCGAGGGGCGGCCCGACTGGGTCATCAGCCGCCAGCGCGCCTGGGGCGTGCCGATCGCGCTCTATGTACACCGCCAGACCGGCGAATATCTGAACGACGCGGGCGTCAACGCGCGCATCGTCGAGGCCTTCCGGCACGGCGGCGCCGACGCCTGGTTCGGGGCGGACCATCAGGCGCTGCTCGGGCCGGACCATGCGCTTGCCGATTACGAGCCGCAGAACGACATCCTCGACGTGTGGTTCGACAGCGGATCGACGCACAGCTTCGTGATCGAGGCGCGCTATGGCGAGGGCGTCCGCGCCGACCTGTACGTCGAAGGCTCCGACCAGCATCGCGGCTGGTTCCAGTCGTCGCTGCTCGAATCGTGCGGCACGCGCGGGCGGGCGCCGTACGACGCGGTGCTGACCCACGGCTTCGCGCTCGACGGCAACGGGCGCAAGATGTCGAAATCGCTGGGCAACGTCGTCGATCCGCTGAAGGTGATTGGCGAATCGGGTGCTGACATCCTGCGCCTGTGGGTCGCGCAGACCGACTATTTCGACGACGTGCGCGTCGGCAAGGAGGTGCTGGCCGGCACCGGCGACACGTATCGCAAGCTGCGCAACACCTTCCGCTACATGCTCGGCGCGCTCGACGGCTTCGACGAGGCGGAGAAGCTGCCGGTCGCCCAGATGCCCGAGCTGGAGCAATATATCCTGCACCGGCTGGGCACGCTCGACGTCGAGCTGAAGGCGGCGGTCGAAGGCTTCGAATTCAACCGCTACACCCGCGCGCTGACCGATTTCGCGCAGGACGATCTGTCGGCGTTCTTCTTCGATATCCGCAAGGATTCGCTCTACTGCGACGCGCCCGACAGCACGAAGCGCCGCGCGTACCGCACCGTGCTCGACGTGCTGTTCCACGCGCTGGTCCGCTACGCCGCCCCGATCCTCGCCTTCACCGCCGAGGAAGTGTGGCAGGCACGCTTCCCCAGCGAGGACGGATCGGTCCATTTCCTCGAATGGCCCGAACTGCCCGCCATGCCCGGCGACGATGCGGTGTCGACCAACTGGGCCGATGTGCGCGAGCTGCGCCGGCAGGTCACCGAGGCTATCGAGCCCTATCGCCGCGAGAAGACGATCCGTTCGTCTAACGAAGCGGCGGTGACGGTGCCCGCATTGCCGCTCGATGCCGCGACGCTGGCCGAGGTGTTCATCGTCGCGAAGGTCGATCAGGCCGACGATATCGCCGTCACCCGCACCGATTACGACAAGTGCGGCCGCTGCTGGCGTCACCTGCCGGAGGTTGCGGAAGGCGGCGGCTTGTGCGACCGCTGCGCCTCCGTCGTCGCCTGAGATCGCAATGCGTAACCCCCGCCTGACCGGCTTCATCCTCGCCGTCGCCATCTTCCTCGTCGACCAGCTCGTGAAGGCCTGGGTGACGGGGCCGATGGAAATCCGCGCAATCGGCGACGTGCGCGAGGTGCTGCCCTTCTTCGACCTGCGCTTCGTGCCCAACATCGGCATCTCGCTCGGACTGCTGCCCGCCGAAGGGCCGGCAATGCGCTGGGCGCTCGTCGCGCTGACCGCCGCGATCGCCGCCGGGGTGGGCGTGTGGATGTGGCGCGAAACGGTGAAGGGCGACCTGATCGCGCTGGCGATGGTGCTGGGCGGCGCGCTCGGCAACATCGTCGATCGGGTGCGGTTCGGCTATGTCGTGGACTATGCCGATCTGCATTTCGGCGAATGGCGCCCCTTTTTGGTCTTCAATGTCGCCGACGCCGCGATTACCATCGGCGTCGTGATCCTGCTCGTCCGCTCGCTGTTCGCCAGCCGCGCCGACAAGCCGGCCCCTCGGGAGAAAGTCGATGCGTAAGGTTGTTCTGGTCGCCACGGTGGCGGCATTCGCGCTGGCGGGTTGCGGCCGTTCCGGTTTCGATCGCGCCCGCCCGGATGAATTCGCGACCGCGCGCCAGGCGCCGCTGGTCATCCCGCCCGATTATTCGCTGAACCCGCCGCAGCCGGGCGCCGCGCGTCCGCAAGATACGGGTCCTTCGCAGCAGGCGCTGGAGGCGTTGTTCGGCGGCCCGGCCCCGCGCAGCCAGACCGAGACGAGCGCGCTCTCCGCCGCCGGCCGGGACCTCGCCAATGCCGGGGTGCGCTCCGCCGCCGGCGATCCCGCGACCGTGGTGGTGGACAAGGGCTCGGTCACCCGCGACATCGTCGCCGCGCCGCAAGGCGACGGCCAGGCCGCGCGGGTGAGCGTGGGCTCGGGCGGCGGCAACTAGCGCCGATCGACGCTCAGGTCATTTCGCGGCCCCAGGCTTCGCGGGCGAGAGCCAGTCCGGGCGGCACTGGGGAGCGGCTGACGAGGCCGATTTATGCCGGTCGCACAATGGTGCCGGCATCGGGATCGGCCCATACCGCTGGCTATCGGCTATGCAACGGTCGCGACCGAGTCGCCGTGACGGGGATTTGTCCCGGTCGTGGGCTTCGTGCTGTTGTCGCTCGTCAGGCAGGAGCGTCGCTGAACGGCTTCATCCCAGCCGGTTGAGAGCGCTTTCCTCGGCCGCCAGATATTCCGCCCAGGTCCAGTCCGCGAAGCGCTCGACCGGCGATGCCGCGCCGGCATTTTGATCGTCGAGCAGCCAGGCGGCGGTTTCACGAAGCGGGCGGAACGTCATTCCCGCATGCAGCGCGCGGCCGCTGTCGACTCTCATCACTCCGGCAAATCCACCCGGGAGTTCCGACCAGAATAGCTGGGGCCGCCAGATCGGATGGGCGACTGCCTCCGCAAGGCTGGCGGGATCGGCCCACACCAGGTCCGGCCCAGCCGGCGGGGCATCGGCCATCCCCGTGATGAAATGCGCCAGTTCCAGCGGCGCTTCCGGGCCGACGACGTTGAAACGCCCGGTCAGGTCCGCTTCGATGCACCGGATGGTCCATTCCGCGAGATCGCGGACATCGACGAACTGGACCGGCGAGGCCGGATCACCCAGAGCAAGCGTCCTGCCCCCGCGCCGGACCCGTTCCGCCCAGAAGGCGAAGGCCGGCTGATGGTCGCCGCGACCGACGATGTAGCCCGGGCGCAATATCAGCGCGCGGCCGGGAAACGACTGCTCCGCCTCCACTTCGGCGACATGCTTGAGTGGCCCGTACAGCCCAGCGTTGGAATCGAGCGCGAAGGCATCTGACCCATTGTAGCGATGCAGCGCGGAGCCTTCGGTGACGACCCCGTCGATCGCGTCGAAATCATACACGGAGATCGTCGATATGAAACTATAGTGCCCCACCCTGGGGCCCAGCGCCTTGGCCAGCCGCTTCACCCACCGGGGCAGGCGCACGCCCAGGTCGATCGTCGCATCCCAGGCATCACCGTCGAGCGACGCGAAGTCACCCTCCCGGTCCCCGACGCGCACGTCTATGTCCGCGGGCACCCTGTGCCCGGAATTCCCCCGGTTGAAGAGTGTCACCTCGTGGCCGCGCGCCCGCGCGGCGCTCACGAAATACGGCCCGATATAACCGGTCCCGCCCAGGATGAGGATTCGCGCCCCTGTCATGCAAGCCTCCTGTCGCCTTCATTCCCATCCGGCGCGCCGGGAGGTCTGCCCGATTCCGGGGTTGAACATGTTGCGGGGGTCGAGCCGGCGGTAGAAAGCGGCCAGCGCCGGCTTGGCCGGATAGAGATGGCCGACATTGTGCTCCGCCGGATATTCGGCGCCCCGCGCATCGAGCGCATCGAGCAGGGCGTGCTCGATCGCGGCCGGATCGCCCCCGCTACGGATCACATAGTCCTGATGGAACACGTGGCAGAAAAAATGCCCGTAATAGAGCGCGTGCGAAACCTGGCCCGCGACCGCGTCGGGCAGGCGCTCCACCCAGTCGCGCTCGCTGGGGCGCAGCGCCACGTCGAGCGACACGATATCCTGCACCTCACGACGATGGACCAGTCGATACCGCACGGCCGCGCCCGCCACGGCGAAACGGTGGAGAAAAGCGGCCTCCGCCTCCTCGCTCGAACATTCGAAGACGTTGCCGCTTTGCGACGGGAAGGTCGCGGCGAGCAGCGCGCGCGCCTCGGCGATGCCGCCGCCGGACATCTTTAGAATGAGGTGATGCTCATAGGCGTCCCTGTACTGTCGCAACCGGGCCGGCAGATGTTCGGGCAGGCGTGACGCGAGCCATTGCAGCATCAGGTCGCTGCCGCCGGCTCCGCGACCGCCGCATGCCGTGATCGCACGGTCGATCCAGCCCTTGACCCGGTAGAGCTGTGGAAGGCGCGCGGTGCCCAGGTGGCGGATCGCAAGATAGCTGTCCTTGCCGTAGCGCGCGGCGATGTCGAACGCGGTGCGGTGGATATATTCGCCAGACACGGGGAGTTCGACGAAGTCCGACAGTATCCGGCGCCGCAGACCCTCCAGTTCCCCGGGATCGTTGCTGCCGATGTAGAAGGTGCAGGCCGCATCCTCCAGCGGGAAGGTGTCGAGCCGCACCGCGAATACCACGACCTTGCCGGCGCTGCCCGACGCATCGAAATGGCATTCGGGATCGGCGTTGAACCGCGCGGGGCGGTCAGCGTCCACGTCGCGGACCCGGGCCGGGTAATGGCTGGCTGACGCGCGCCCGGCGTCGGCTCGTATCTGCCGCGGATCGAACGCGCCGCGCTCCACCGCGCGCAGCATGTCCTCCGCATCGCCGGGCAGATCGATGCCCAGGTTGTTGACGAGCGCCAGATCGCCGCTCGCATCGAGCCGGGCGAACAGCGCCAGCTCGGTATAGGCAGGCCCGCGCCGCACCAGCGCGCCGCCGCTGTTGTTGCACACCCCGCCCACCACCGACGCCCCGATGCACGACGATCCGATCACCGAATGCGGTTCGCGCTCCAGGGGGCGCAATCGGGCTTCGAGCTGGTGAAGCGTCGATCCCGGCAGGCAGACGACCTGCCGGCCCTCGTCGATCGGGTGGACGGCGTCGATCGCCATCGGGCTGATGATGACGACCTCGCGGTCGTAGTCCTCGCCCCAGGGCGTCGATCCGCCGGTCAGCCCGGTATTCGCAGCCTGCAGGATGACGATGCGGTCCGCCTTCACGCACAATTGCAGCACGCGCCACATCTCGACGAGGCCCGCGGGGCGGACGACCGCCGCGACCCGACCCGCGCCGAAGCGAAAACCGGATGTGTACGGGCGCGTCGCGCGGTCGCCCGTCAATACCTGTCGACGACCGGCAACGCGCGTCAGTTCACTGAGGAATTCGGCGCTCTTCATCCTGCCTTCCGCTTGGCGGGTTCCTCGATCCTCAACGATCGGCGCCCATCACCACGATATCAGCATCACCGCCTGCGCGCCCAGCCGCACCGCCCCCCCTGAAAACGCCGCCTCGCGCGGGGGCGCGGACTTGCTGTCGCGATCGACCCATTGCGCCTTGCCGCCGCCGGGCAGGTCGGTCGGCAACTCGATCGGCGCCGGCGTCTTGTTGATGAGGAGCAGCTTGCGCCCCTCAGGCGTCGCGAATGCCTGCGCCTCGACATCGGGATGCCCCGATGCCGTATCGACCAGGTCGCTGCCGGGCAGCAGGTTGTCGCGGAGCAGCTTTATCACGCGATACATCGCATTGGGTTCGCCGGTGCGCCAGTGGATCAGGTTGGTTCCGGCATATTGGCCCGGATAGTCGACCAGTTCCGACGCGGCCACCGCGTCCACCCCCCGTCGCATCGCGCCCAGGTAGCAATAGGCATGGATCGACGCCCCCAAGGTCCAATAGGCGTCGTCGATGTCCGGATCCGAATAGTCGGTCACGCGCCCTTCGCGGTCGGCTTTCGTGTTGGCGATCTGCTCGCCGTCCATCACGCCCAACTCGCTGATGAACACCTTGGTGTCGGGCGCCAGCCGCTGCCGCATGCGTTCGATCTTCCCGACCATCACCAGGAATTCGTCGGCCTTGTCGAACATCGGCTTGTGCCAGTCCTCGACAGCGCCACCGCGGGGAGAGGCGATGTACTTATGATAGGATACCATGTCGATCGGGGTTCCCGGGGCATGGTTGGACGGGTTCAGGAAATGCTCGAAATAATGCAGGTTCTCCGGCGACCATAGTCCGAGTCCGCTGAACTTCATGTCGGGGTCGAGCGGACGCAGCTTCGCCACCAGCTTGTCGTAGAAGCGGGTATAGACGTCGACGGGAATCTGGTGGCCGTGGCGCCCTTCGTCCTGCTCGTTCAGCACTTCCCAATAGTCGATCTTCAGCCGGTGCCCCGATTCATGGACCTTGCCATATTCGTCGGTGAAACCGCCCTTGATGTACCATTCGGCGACCCGCAGGAAATAGTCCGTCGCTTCCTCGAGGCTGGAATCGCGGAAATTGTGGCCGCAATCGGCGGACAGACCATAGAGCCAGTCGATCGCGTCCGGATCATCGAGCAACCGATGCGGGCCACCATCCAGCAGCCAGCGTGGAAGCTCCATGTTGAGCATGATCGGGCGCCCCTCGGCCGCCTCGTGGAAATCCAGCACGAAGGGATCGATCAGGGAGAAATCCCACGAGGTGCGGCCGTCCGCCGGCGGATCGAGCGCAGGGATCGACAGTTGCGGATAGGGAAACCAGAATTGCAGGCGCGCCAGATTGGCGCCGAGATCGCGGATCGTGTCGTGCGACGCCTGCCAGATCGGACCGCCGCGCCGCATCGGCGGCATGGGGCAGACGTGGATGGTGATCTCCATCTTCGACCGGGCGGTCACCTTGCCCCAGTCGATCGAGAAATGGCGCTGCGCCGAAAGCCGGCCGGGGTGACCAGGTACGGAGGTCAGCGAGGAATCGACGACACGGCCACCCCCCAGCTTCCCCTGCTCTGGGCGCACTTTCCCATCGATAGTCTCTTCCGCCGTTCCGGTCAGGCATTCCGCCATGATGTCGAGTTCCTCTGTCTTTGCCCGGAGGGTGGTTCCAGAGGGTCTGGGCGTCAACGAAGTCGCATTTTACGTGACGAAATGCGCGGTCGCCGTCGCCCCATGGCGGCGCGGCGGCGGCGTGGCCGAAAGCTCGCGGGAGATGGCGGCGGCGCTCTCGAGCAACTGCCCGGTCAGGTCCTCGCTCCACCCTTCGCTACGGCGCCTCACCGCCGCGGAGATGCTGATCGCACCGACAACGTCACCGGCGTTGCCCCGCAACGGCGCCCCTATGCAGATCGCGTCCTCGACATTTTCGCTGCGATCGAGCGCGAAGCCGCACCGCATCGCCTCGTCGAGATCGTGCAGCAGCTTCGTCCGCTCGTTGATGGAGCGCTCGGTGCGCCGCCGCAGGACGCGGGGAAGCTCGGCTTCGCACATCGCGGCGGGCATATGGGCCAGCATCGCCTTGCCCAGCGCCGTCGTGTGCGCCGGATGCCGGCCGGCCACGCGCGCATGATGCGGCGGGATATGGGCGCCTTCGATGATCTCCAGATAGACGATGTCGCCGTCTTCCATCACGGCGAGATTCACGGTCTCTCCGGTGACGTGGTTCAGATGGCGCATGTGCGGCAGCGATATCTCGCGCAGGCGGGCGAGGCTGGCGGCATGGTCGAACATGCCGATCAGCCGCGTATCGAGCCGATAGACCCCGCGCTCCATGTCGTGCGCCACCATGCCCGCTTCCTGGAAGGTGCGCAGATAGCGCAGCACCGACGTCTTGGGCATGGCCGTGCAGATCGTGATGTCCTTCAGCGACATCGGTTCCTGATGGCTGCCGATGCATTTCAGGACGTCCAGCGCCTTCTGGACCGGCTTGACGATATAATCCGACATCACGGCTCCCGCTGTGCCGGACTGATGATAACGTCATGCCGGATGGGATGTCACCACCCGCTGGCGCTGGATTCCCAGTCCGGCGATCCCGAGTTCCATCCGCTCGCCGCCGCGCAGGTATCTCGGCGGCTTCATTCCCAGCCCCACGCCGGGCGGCGTGCCGGTGGTGATCACGTCGCCGGGCTCGAGGATCATGAACTGCGAGATGTAGGATACCAGGAACCGCACCGGAAAGATCATCGTGCGCGTATTGCCGGTCTGCATCCGGGTGCCGTCGATATCCAGCCACATGTCGAGCGACTGGACGTCCGCGATCTCGTCGCGCGTCACCAGCCACGGGCCAAGCGGGCCGAAGGTGGGGCATCCCTTGCCCTTCATCCACTGGCCGCCGCGTTCCATTTGATAGGCGCGCTCCGACACGTCGTTGCACACGCAATAGCCGGCGACATATCCGTCCGCCTCGGCCTCTGGCACATGCGACGCCCGCCGGCCGATGACGACCGCCAGCTCGACTTCCCAGTCGGTCTTCGCCGATCCGGGCGGTATCAGCACATCGTCGTCCGGGCCGACGATGCAGGACGGCGCCTTGGAAAACAGGATGGGCTCGTCGGGCACCGCCGCGCCGGATTCGGCGGCATGATCGGCGTAGTTGAGGCCGACCGCGATGAAATGACGGACATGGCCTATACAGGGGCCAAGCCTCGTCCCCGCCGGCACGACGGGAAGCGCAGCGAGATCGATCGCGCGCAGCCGATCCAGCGCCTCCGGCGACAGGGCCGGGCCGGCGATGTCCGCGACGACGGTCGACAGATCGCGGACCGTGCCGTCGCCAGCCACCGCGCCCGGCCGTTCCTCGCCCGCCGCGCCAAATCTCACCAGCTTCATATCCGCTCCCAACCGACCCGCGATACAAGGCGCGTTATCACGACCATGTTGCGCCAGGGCAGGGCTCTTGTTCCATGTGGCGAAACATCCGATGCAGGTCGCCAGCCTCGGCTTGGGGTATTTCGATCGCACGCATCGCGTGTTGCATGTCCGGGAAGAAACTGAATGGATCGTCGCGCTCCCCTTCGTCCCTTCCGTTCCCGAGAATGGTTCGCCGCGCCAGAGCGGTCGGACATGGCGGCGCTCTACCTCGAACGCTTCATGAACTACGGGGTCACGCCGGGCGAGCTGCGTTCCGGCAAGCCGATCATCGGCATCGCACAATCGGGGTCCGACATCGCGCCCTGCAACCGCGTCCATCTCGACCTGGCGAAGCGGGTGCGGGACGGCATCCGCGACGCCGGCGGCATTCCGATGGAGTTCCCGCTCCATCCCATTTTCGAGAACTGCCGGCGGCCGACCGCCGCGCTCGACCGCAATCTCGCCTATCTCGGCCTGATAGAGATCCTCAACGGCCATCCGATCGACGCGGTCGTGCTGACTACCGGGTGCGACAAGACGACTCCGGCGTCGATCATGGCGGCATCGACCGTCGACATCCCGGCGATCACGCTCAACGGCGGGCCGATGCTCGACGGCTGGCACGACGGCGAGCTCGCCGGGTCCGGCACGGTCATCTGGCGCAGCCGGCGCAAGATGGCGGCCGGGACGATGTCCGAGGATCAGTTCCTGGACGCCGCGATGGCGTCCGCGCCGTCGGCCGGACACTGCAACACCATGGGCACCGCGCTGACCATGAACTCCATCGCCGAGGCGCTCGGCATGTGCCTGCCCGGCAACGCCGCCATCCCCGCCCCGTACCGCGAGCGGGGGCAGATGGCCTATGCGACGGGCTGGCGCGCGGTAGAGATGGCGTATGAGGACCTGCGCCCGTCGCGCATCCTGACGCGGCCAGCCTTCCTGAACGCGATCGCGCTCGTCGCGGCGGTCGGCGGGTCGACCAACGCCTATCCCCATCTGGTCGCCATGGCCCGCCACGCCGGCATCGAGCTGACCCCGTCGGACTGGATGCACGCGCATGACCTGCCGCTGATCGTCGACGTCCAGCCGGCCGGCAGGTTCCTCGCCGAACGCTTCCATCGCGCCGGCGGCGTGCCCGCCGTCCTGGCCGAGTTGCTCGCCGCAGGCCATCTCGACGGCGGCGCGCTCACCGCGACCGGCCTTGCGCTCGCCGAAAATCTGGCCGGCTGCGAGACGAGCGACCGCGAGGTCATCCGGCCGTGCGACGCGCCGCTGGTCGAGCGCGCGGGTTTCCTGGTGCTGAGCGGAAACCTGTTCGACTGCGCGATCATGAAGACCAGCGTGATCTCCGGCGATTTCCGCCGGCGCTACCTCTCCACGCCCGGCCGCGAAGACATGTTCGAGGCGCGCGTGGTGATCTTCGAGGGCAGTGACGATTATCACCACCGCATCAACGATCCCGCGCTCGGCATCGACGAAGGGTGCATGCTGGTGATGCGGTCGGCGGGGCCGATCGGCTGGCCGGGATCGGCCGAGGTGGTCAACATGCAGCCGCCGGACGCACTCGTCCGCCGGGGAGTAGAAAGCCTGCCGACGATGGGCGACGGGCGCCAGTCGGGCACCGCCGACAGCCCGTCGATCCTGAACGTGTCGCCGGAAAGCGCGGCGGGCGGCGGCCTGTCCTGGCTGCGCGACGGCGATATCGTCCGTGTCGACCTGGTTCGCGGACGGTGCGACGCACTGGTCTCCGACGAGGAGATCGCCCGCCGCAAGACCGAAGCGCCGCCGCCCATCCCGCCGAGCAACACGCCGTGGGAGGAGCTGTACCGCGAGAAGGTGGGCCAGCTCTCCGGCGGCGCGGTCCTGGAATTCGCGGTGAAATATCGCGGCACGTCGGACACCACGCCCAGGCACAATCACTGATGCCGAAGCGCCACGGACGAGGAGCCGTTCGATGAGCGCATCCCCAGGCTCCGTTTCCGGTTCGTACGAGCGGCTGCGCGGCAACGTCGGCTACGCCCAGTATTTCGCGCTGGGCTTCGGCTGCATCATCGGTTCGGGCTGGGTGGTGATCGCCGGCGACTGGCTGGCTGCCGCCGGACCGGGCGGCGCCATTCTCGGCTTCCTGCTTGGCGGCGCGGTGATGGCGATCGTCGGCGCCTGCTATGCGGAGCTGACCAGCCGCGTGCCCGAGGCGGGCAGCGAGTTCGCCTATGCGAACCGCGTGTTCGGGATCGTTCCGGCGTTCGCCGTGGGCTGGTTCCTGCTCCTCTATTTCCTGGGCGTGACGATATTCGAAGGGCTGGCGATCGCGTGGATCCTAGAAATCGCGTTCCCGGTCCTGCGCACCGCGACCCTGTACGAGTTGTTCGGGCACCCGATCAGCGGGGGCGCGCTGGTGATCGGCGTGGTCGGCGCGGTGCTGCTCGCCGTCACCAATCTTGCCGGCGTCCAGGCCGCCGCGCGACTGCAGGGCACGCTTACCTATGGTTTCCTGGCCGTCGCGATCGTCCTGCTGGCGATGCTGCTGTTTCACGGCACGCCGGAAAACGCGCGTCCGGCGTTCGCCTCGGCGTCCGGGCAGCCCTGGCTTCACGGGACTTTGTGGATCTTCGCCACCTCCGCTTTCCTGCTGAACGGGTTCCAGGCGATTCCCCAGGTGGTCGAGGAACGCTCCAGCCGCGTGTCGCTGCGCGCCGTCGCCTTCCTCATCGTCCTCTCGATCATCGCGGGCGTGGCGTTCTACTGCGTCGTGATCTGGGCGAATGCCGTCTCGCTCCCCTGGCGGCAGCTCGCAGGGACCGAGATGGCGACCGCGACGTCTGTCGGGACGCTGCCCCACGGCGATCGTCTCACCACCATCCTCCTGCTCGCCGCCGCCGTTTCGCTGTTCAAGACCTGGAACGGCATGGTCATCATGGCGGCGCGGGTCATGGTGGCGATGGCGCGGGCCGGCGCGCTGCCCGCCCGTTTCGCCGCTGTGGACCGCCGCTTCGGCTCGCCAGCGAACGCCATCCTGCTGATCGCCATCATCAACGTCGCCGGACTTTTCCTGGGACGCGGCGCGATCATCCCGATCATCAACATGTGCTCGATGACGCTGACCCTCACCTTCGTGATGTGCTGCGTCGCGGTGCTGGTGCTGCGGCGTCGCGAGGGCGCAACCGCCGGATTTCAGGTTCCCGGCGGCGTCGTCACGATCGTGATCGGGGGCGTGGCGGCGGCGACCATGTCGGTCGTCGCCTTTCTGTCACCGCTGTTCGGCGCAGAGGCGTTCCCGCTCGAATATACCCTGCTGATCCTGTGGTCGCTGGCCGGCGCGGCCTTCTGGGCGGGGCATCGCAGGATCGCGCGCGGCGGCTATCCGACCGCGGCCTGAGGCTGTGGCAGACCCCGCACGCCCGGCTCGAACGCGAACAGACCACCCGCCAGCGGCCCGCGCCGGAGCGACGCCGCGTCGAGTCCGCCGGCCGCGGAGGTGACGTAGAGGGTTTCGAGAGTCGCGCCGCCGAACGCGCAGCTGGTCGGGCGCTGGACCGGCATGGCGACCGTCCGATCGATCGTCCCGTCCGGAGCGTAGCGAACGATGCGCCAGCCGTCCCAGATGGCGACCCAGACATGGCCTTCCGCATCGACGGTCAGGCCGTCCGGCACGCCGTCGTCGTCGGCGAAGCGCGCAAACGGCCTTCGTCCCGCGACCGTCCCGCTCACCAGATCGAAATCATAGACCCAGATCACCCGCGCCATCGAATCGACGAAGTACATCAGGCGATCGTCGGGGCTCCAGCCGATACCGTTGGCGCACAGGAAGCCAGTGTCGATGCGCGTTATCGTGCGGTCGGCGTCCAGGCGGTAGAGGCTTCCGCTCGGCCGGTCGCAACGATCGTCGATCGTCCCGGCCCAGAACCTTCCGGCGCGGTCCACCTTGCCGTCGTTGAAGCGGTTCGTCGGTATGTCGGCCTCCGGATCGCCGAGGCACACGAGCGCGCCGGTCGTGCGGTCGAGAAGCGCGAAGCCCTTCGTGTCGGCCAGCACGATCCGCCCGTCGCGCGCAGGCGCGACGCAGCCCACGTCACGCGGCAGCGGCACCGCCGCCACCTGCCCCTCGCCCGGGCGATATGTAAACAGTGCCGGGCGCCTGATATCGATCCAGTGCAGGCACTGTTCGGCCACGTTCCAGCAAGAGCCTTCGCCCAGGATTGCATTGGCCGCCTGAATGCATCTTACGCCCGCCATGCCCATGCCCCTCCTGATGCCCGCCGCAACCGGGAGCGCCACTATGCAAATCCGACCGATCGCGAGAAATCCGCGACCGTGCCGACGAGGTCGCGCATCTCGTCGATCAGGGGCCGGGTGTCGCTGACCTGCTGCCCCAGATCTTCTCCACTCACAAGCAGAGCGCGGGGTTGCCAGGGTGGCCTGGCAGGTGGATTTGTGCAACGCGCCCGCGACACGCGTCCGCCGTCTTCGACCCGGTCCCTGCTGCCGCAGGATCGCGATGATCTGCTCCTCGGTAAGCCTGCTGCGCTTCATCGTGGTCCTCCTTCATGAAGGATCCGGGCTCAGACTGGCGGAGTTTCAGGGGAGCCGGTCACGAGCCGCCGCTGTTCCGAGAGGTCGGCGATGTATGTGCTGACGCGACGCATGATGTGTCCGGTGCCGTTAGCGAGATCCATGGCTTCGTCCTTTCCTGGCTTTTGAGCAGAAAAGAATGCGAAATCAGCGATCTCGATTCCGGTGCATTTGCGCCATGAAACCGGAAAATTGGTCGGGGCGACAGGATTCGAACCTGCGACCCCCACACCCCCAGTGTGATGCGCTACCAGGCTGCGCTACGCCCCGACCGTGAGCGCGCCCCCTGGCCGGGGGTGCCCTCGAAGGCGCGGCATCTAGGCCGCGCGGGCGCGCGATGCAAGCTTGGGGTTGGGCCCTCGCCGGCAAAAGTTGCGCGCGGGCCTACACTTTGTTAGCGGGACGCCCCATGTGCCGGCCGGGACTCCTCCCGGTGCGCCCGTCCTCTTATCAGCACGAGAGCCATGTTCATTTCCCCAGCTTATGCCCAGGCGGCCGGCGATGCTTCCGCCAGCGGCGGTTTCGCGTCGATCGTGTCGATCCTGCCGCTCGTCCTGATCTTCGTCGTCTTCTACTTCCTGATGATCCGCCCGCAATCGAAGCGGATGAAGGCGCTTCAGGCGTCGGTCGCGGCGGTGAAGAAGGGTGACACGATCGTCACCGCCGGCGGCATGATCGGCAAGGTGACCAAGGTCGAGGATCGCTTCGTCGAGGCAGAGATCGCGACAGGCGTGAAGGTGAAGATCGTCAAGGCGACGATCGCCGAGGTCACGCCGCTTGGCGGCGCCAAGCCGGCGAACGATTAAGGGTCTGTCCTGATGCTCGATTTTCCGCGCTGGAAGGTGGGGCTGGTATGGACGGCCATCGCCTTCTGCCTGCTGCTGTCGATCCCCAGCATGGTGCCGGAAGGCATGCGGGCGAAATGGCCCGGCTGGATTCCGCAGCCGACCGTCAACCTGGGCCTCGACCTGGCCGGCGGCAGCTACATCCTGCTGGAAGCCGACACCGCCGACGTCGCCAACACCCGGCTGGAGGCGATGCGCGAGATCGTCTCGGTCGAGATGCGGCGCGGCAACCCGCGGGTCGAGATCGGCGACATCTCCACCCGTGACGGCCGGCTGACCTTCATGGTGCGCGATTCGTCGCGCGTCGATGCCGCGCGCGAACGCCTGCTGCCGATGACCGCGGGCGCGGGGCTGACGGGCCAGCGCGACTGGGACATCCAGGTCGTCGATACCAACCGCTTCGTGCTGACCCCGACGCGCGCCGGCATCCAGCAGGCGATCGACACCGCGATGAACGACGCGCGTGAGATCGTCGGCAAGCGCATCGACGCGATGGGCACGCGCGAGCCGTCGATCATTCGACAGGGCAGCAACCGCATCGTCGTCGAGGTGCCGGGCCTGCAGAACCCGGAGGCGCTGAAGGCGCTGCTGGGTAGGACCGCGCGGCTCGAGTTCAAGCTGGTCGATATCGCCGCCAATCCCGAGGACGTGGCCCAGGGCCGCGCCCCGATCGGCAGCCAGGTACTGCCCTATGCCAGCGGCGGCGGCAACATCGCGGTCAAGCGTTCGACGATCATCTCGGGCGACCAGATCGCCGACGCGCGCCAGACATATGACCAGAACGGCCAGCCCGACGTGACGCTGACCTTCAATGGCGAGGGCGGGCGCCGCTTCGCCCGCGTGACGCAGGAGAATGCCGGCAAGCCCTTCGCGATCATCGTCGACAATCAGGTGATCTCCGCACCCAATATCAACGAACCGATCCTGGGGGGCAGCGCGACCATCTCCGGCGGCGGCTTCACCGCCCAGTCGGCCAACGAACTGGCGATCGCGCTGCGTTCCGGCCGCCTGCCGGTGCGGCTGGGCGTGATCGAGGAATCGACGATCAGCCCGGAACTGGGCGCGGATTCGATCCAGTCCGGCATCGTCGCCGGCATCGTCGGCACCGCGTTGATCGTCCTGCTGATGCTGATCGCCTACATGCGCTTCGGCGTCTACGCCAACATCGCGCTGGTCGTGAACGTGCTGATGATCATCGGCATCATGGCGCTGCTCAATTCGACGCTGACATTGCCCGGCATCGCCGGCTTCGTGCTGACGATCGGCGCCGCGGTGGACGCCAACGTGCTCATCAACGAACGCATCCGCGAGGAATTGCGACGCGGGCGATCGAACACCGCGGCGATCGAGTTCGGCTACAAGGAAGCCAGCCGCGCGATCTTCGACGCCAACGTGACGAATGTCATCGCCGCCGCGATCATGTTCGTGTTCGGCGCGGGGCCGGTGAAGGGCTTCGCGGTCGTGCTGACGATCGGCATCGTCACCTCGGTGTTCACCGCCGTCACCTTCACGCGCCTGATGGTCGCCAACTGGCTCAAGACCCGCCCCAAGGCGCTGGTGATCTGAGGAACAAGTCATGCGTCCCCTGAAACTCGTCCCCGACAACACCAACATCGACTGGCTGCGCTGGCGCCACTGGGCGACCGTGTTGTCGATCCTGATGGTGATCGGGTCGATCGCGCTGCTGGCGACGCGCGGCCTGAACCTGGGCATCGATTTCGTCGGCGGCCAGAATATTCGCGTGACCTTTGCCCAGCCGGTCGAGGTCAACGATCTGCGCCACAAGATCGGCGCGCTGGGTCACGGCGAGCCGACCATCCAGCAGTTCGGATCGACCCGCGACGTCGCCATCCGCATGCCGGTGCCCGATGACGGAGGCGACGACACCACCGCGCGCGTGACCGCGCAGGTGCGCGGCGTGATCGACAAAAATTATCCCGGCGCGACGATCGGCGCGGTCGAGGCGGTGTCGGGCAAGGTATCGGGCGAATTGTTCAAGAAGGGCGCGCTGGCGCTCGGCCTCGCGATGATCGCGATCGCCATCTACATCTGGTTCCGGTTCGAATGGCAGTTCGGGCTGGGCGCGCTGCTCGCGCTCGCGCAGGATTTGCTGGTGACGATCGGCTTCTTCGCGCTGACCCAGCTCGAATTCAACCTCAACACGATCGCCGCACTGCTGACGATCATCGGCTATTCGCTGAACGACAAGATCGTCATCTTCGACCGGGTGCGCGAGAATCTGCGCAAATACCGCAAGATGGAAATCGTCACGCTGCTGAACCTGTCGATCAACGAGACGTTGGCGCGTACCGTTATGACCTCGCTGACGCTGATCCTGGCGCTGGGCGCGCTGGTGGCGCTGGGGCCGAACGTGATCTTCGGCTTCTCGCTGGCGATGCTGCTGGGCATCGTCATCGGCACCTATTCGTCGATGTTCGTCGGCAACGGCATCCTGATCCAGTTCAAGGTCGGGCCCGAATCGTTCAAGGCGGCGACGACGGCGATCGAAGCGCCGCGCGGGGCCGATTACAAGGCGATGCCGTGAAGCTCGACCGGAACGCCGTCGCTCCGGGGCCGGTCGTCGCCGGCTTCTCGGGCGGCGGCTTCCGGGTCGATGACAATGTCTATCACGGGCTGCTGATCTCGGCCGAGCGTGCCGACGGCTGGCGCCCACCCGCGCTTCCCGGGCTGACCGATGCCGATGTCGCGCCGCTGCTGTCACGCGATCCGCCGCCCGAATTCCTGCTGCTCGGCACCGGCGCCACGCTGTCGCACCCGCCGCGCGCCTTCACCGACGCGATGGAAACGCTTGGGATCGGCGTCGAGGTGATGGACAGCCGCGCCGCCGCGCGCGCCTGGGGCATATTGCGCGCCGAGGGGCGCGAGATCGTCGGCGCCTTCTACCCGCTCGACTGACGGCCTTCGACCAGCCGCGCCAGATGGGCGTGGAGCTGGTCCGTGTTCGCCTGCCAGCTGAACCGCGTCGCCGCCGCCCGCACCGCCTCCGCAGGCGGCGGCGCGAGCAGCAGGTCAGCGATCGCCTGCGCAAAGGCTTCGGGCGTGCGCGGGACGATGCGCCCCGCAGCAGGCCGGTCCACCGTCTCCGCCGCGCCGCCGGCCGCGGTCACCACGATCGGCGTGCCGCTCGACAGCGCCTCGACCCAGGCATTGGCGAGCCCTTCGGACTCGCTGGCGAGCGCCATCACATCGGCGGCGGCGAACAGGCGGGGCAGATCGGCATGGGCAACGCTGCCGAGGAGGAGGACGCTGTCCTGCAGTCCGGCGGCGGCGATGCGCGCTTCCAGCGCCGTCCGCTCGGGCCCCTCCCCCGCGATCAGCAACGTCGTGCCCGGCAGGCGGGCGATCGCATCGATCACCACGCCATGACCCTTGCGCGGGATCAGCGCGCCGACCGAGAGCACCAGTGGCCCGGCGATGCCGAGCATGGCCTTCAGCGCCGCGCGGTCGCCCGGTGCGAAGCGCTCTGCATCGACGCCGGTCCTGTGCACCGCGATGCGCTCGCCCGGCATGCCCAGCGCGATCATGTCCCGGCGCAGCGCGTCGGACACCGCGAGCAGGCCATCCGCCGTGCGACCCGCCTCCAGCACCTGTCCGCCGGTCGCGGGGCTCCGCCCCCAATGGTGGATGTCGGCGCCGCGTGCCTTGATCGACACCGGCACGCCGAAGCGACGCCCCAGCGCGACCGCGGCGGGCCCGTCGGGAAAGAAGAATTCCGCGTCGATCACGTCGAACGGAAAGTCGCGGCGCATGTCGGCAAGCAGCGGCGCGACCGCCCGGACGATTCCCCGAGCATGGAATCGACCGCCCGTGCCCGGCAGGTTCAGGAACCGCGGACGCCACAGCGGCAACCCCTTCCAGTCTTCATGACGGGGAAGGTCGGCCAGCGCCGAATAGCGGGCGATCCGGCTCAACGGCCAGAACGGCATCCCGAGCGGCGCGACGACGCGCAGATCGATGTCCGCGCGCGCCGCGAGGCCCAGCGTCTGGCGCTCGACGAACACGCCCAGATTTGGACGCGCCGCGTCCGGAAACAGGCTGGCAAGGGTGAGCACACGGAGCATCGCCCCGTGTGCCTAAACGCTTGCTCGTTAAGACTGTCCTAGGACAGAGGCGGCTTTATCGGCAGCTCTTGCGCTTGCCGCTGCGCTCGATCTCGCGGCCGGCGACGGCGCCCGCGGCGGCACCCAGCAACGTGCCGACCGTGCGGTCTCCGCGGCTGTCGATCGTCCGGCCCACGAGCGCGCCCGCGACCCCGCCGACGACCAGGCCGGTCGTGCCGTCGGGCTTGCGGCAGTAATAACGTCCGTCCCGCCCCTTCCACTCGCGATAGCGTTGGTTGCGCTGGGCTTCGGCCTTCGAATAACCGGTTTCCACCGCCACCGGTACGGTGAGCGACGCGGGGACGAGAAGGGCGACGGCACTCGCCGCCATGATGATACTACGCATGGTACAGCTCCTTTGCTTTCCCTGAATGATCTGGGGGTGGAACGACCCAGGGCTAGCGCCGGTTGCATGAACCCGGAACAACGATCCGTTCAGGCGGCGGGGTCGGGACTTTTCGCGGCCGCAGCGAGTTCCCGCTATCCACGTTATCCACAGCCACGCGACGTATCAAACCGGCTTTTCGCGACTCGGCAAAGGTGCCAGTCTTTGTTCAGCAAGAGAGCGGCGAGATCGAGGGAAACCGAAATCGGATCAATCACTTGCTTGCCGAAATCGCGGATGTAGGTGCCTTCGGGAAACCGCCGTCGCGATGATCGCGAAGGATCGCCGGGCAACCGGCCAGGACGAGACCGCGCCACGCAGGTGGCGATGGATTTGTCGAGGCGGGACGAACGGAAACGATGATCGCGGGGCAGGCCGCCTTTCGGGGTGGCGTGTCGGCAGGATCGAAGGACGGACGCGGACGCCGCCTTTCTCACGAGAGGCGGATGACGCGGACGGCCGGAGGGAACCGCCAGGGACGATGGCTTCGGCCGGAGCGCTCGGGCAGGTTCGCGAAGGACGACGGGCCGGGCGCGCCGCTTGCGGCGAGCCGGGCAAGGAGGCCGGAGATCGAACGATGACGGGGCTTGCCCCTTCATCGAGGTCGAAGAGGCGACAGGCGGCGTTCCGCTTGCGGGATGCGCGCGTCGCCTCGGAGATCGACGGATCGAGGACGGGTTCGCCCGTCGATGATCCGCAAAGGCCGTCAGGGTCGGACGCCCCGAAGCATCTCCCCGGAGATGCGACGACAGCCCGACCCGGCGACCGACCATGGCAAAGCCCGCCGCCCTTGCCGGCGCGGGACGAGCCGGCCGCCGAGATCGTTCGTCGCGACACCCCGCGCCGGATGATGCAGGCGACACGGGGGCTGGCAGCGATGCCGGCCCCCTTTATCATTTGCGCCGTGCCGACCGTGCGCCGGCACAGTGCCTTTCTCCCGTTAGCCGGTCGGTGAAACCTCGACCTTCAGCGCTATACCTCCCCCCCTGCTTGCCGGGAGGGGCTTGGGGTGGTTGGGCGCCCTGGATTCCAGACGCACAATCATGTCCAGCACATCGGACGGGGCGCCGGAGCCTCACCCTACGCGGGAAGCAGCTGCTGGAGCTTGCCGACCCGCTACCGACGGAATTGCACGTCGCGCCGCGTCATGCCTCGGGCGGGCGCAGATAGGCGAACATGTGCGCCACGTAATCGGCCTTGCCCAGTTCCACGCCCTGTGCGCGCAGAATCGCGTAGGCGGCCATCACATGGAAATAGAGCTGCGGAATCGCCCAATCGCGGACATATTGCCCAGCCGTCAGGTCGAACACCATGCCCTGCGGCAGCGCGTGGGCGATCGGCGTCGCCGGATCGACGTCCCCGATGTCCGCGGCGGCCTCCGCGACCTGTGCCAGCGTCTCGGCGATGCGCGCACGAGCGTCGGCCAGCGAGCCCGGATGCTCGCGAGCAGCCCGCCCTTCGTCGAGCAGGACGGCGACCGACGGCGGGAAAGCCTCGTCGCGCAACCGGAACACGCCTTCCAGCGCCTGCACGCACGCGAAGCGCACTTGGGTCGACAGCGGAAACATGTCGGGCGCAAGGCGTGCAGCAATCAGCGCATCACCGGCGGCACCGGGCATCTGGTCTTCCGCCTTGCCCAGCCACGCGGACAGCGCACCCAGCATCTGGGTGTAGGTGGGCACCAGCACGTCTCGCAGGGTCATTCCGCTCTCCCGATCCCGCCGCAAATCAGCCGCGTCCAGTCGGCCTTGCGCCGGGCCGGAACCTGATTTCCCGCGGATTTCCATAAGGATCGAGAGTGGTGGAGCTGAGGGGAATCGAACCCCTGACCTCTGCAGTGCGATTGCAGCGCTCTCCCATCTGAGCTACAGCCCCGCACTCTCGAACACCCCGCGCAGGCACGCCGCGCCGGGGCCGCTCCCTTAGCCAGATGATCGGACCGATGCAACGGCCCGCCGTCCGCTTTTTTCGGGCGTGCCGCGCGCTCGCTTCATCGCCTCCTGGGGCGACGCGCGAGGAACAAAGCCTTGAGTTATCGCTTGAATCGCCCACGACGCGCAGGCGGTCCGGCCGCCTCGCGCGCGCTTCTGGTACAGGAGTTTTTTCCGATGGCGAACGACCGCAATTACGAATTCCCGAACAGCTACGATCGCGATCCCCAGGATTTCGGCCGCGATTATGGCTCGGGTCGGGACTATACATACTCCAGCGCCCGCGAATATCGCGCGGCCGGCGAACTTGGCGGACGCGACGAGCGCAACTTTCGCGGTGGCGGCACCGGCTATGGCGATCGCAACCAGCACGCCAATGCCTGGGGCGGGCGCGAGAGCTGGGGATCGGGCAATCGCGACTATTACGGCGGCCGTGGCGATTTCGAGCGCGGCCGAAGCCAGCGCGGCTATGACGGCCGCGACGACTATCACGGCAGCTATGCGCATGACGGCCACCGTTTCGCCGAGACCGGCGATCCGGCCCGCGATTTCGCCCGCAATCGCGGCTATGGCGCGCTTGAGCGGAGCCATGGCCGCCCGCCGCAGGGCTATGACTATCAGGACCGCGGCTTCATGGCGCGCGCCGGGGACGAGGTTCGCTCCTGGTTCGGCGACGAGGATGCCGAGCGCCGCCGGGAGTTCGACCAGCGTTACGACGAACGCTACGGCGCGACCAGCTACGGCCGCGATGCCGATTATCACAGCTGGCGGCGCGGCCAGATCGATGCGCTCGACCGCGACTATGGCGAGTACCGCCGCGAGAACGCGAAGAAGTTCGAGAATGAGTTCGGTTCATGGCGCAGCAACCGCCAGGGCCAGCGCGATTCGCTGGGCAAGGTTGCCGAGCATATGGAGGTCGTCGGCAGCGACGGCGAGCATGTCGGGACGGTGGACAAGGTGCGCGGCGATCGTATCGTCCTGACGAAGAACGATGCCGACGCCGGCGGACGCCACCACTCCATCCCGTCGAGCTGGATCCAGGCGGTCGACGACAAGGTGACGATCAACCGCAATGCGGACGGCGCGCACCGCCTGTGGCGCGACGAGGAACGATCGGGCGCGATGTTCGGCGATCGGGCGAGCGGCTATGATCGTGACGGCAGCGTCAATCTGAACCGGAGTTTTTCCGGCACCTACTGATCCCGCGCGATCGGTACTGCGGCGGCCCGGGCAGCGATGCCCGGGCCGGTCGTTTTCAGAGCATTTCCTTGAGCGGCACGCCCGTGTCGGCAAGTTTCGCCGGCCCCGGCGCGGCGCCTGCCTCCACCAGTGCGCGGCCCTGGACATAGTCCTTGACCATGTTGACGCAATCGAGCGCGACGACCCGGCCGGCCTTGAGATAGACGACCGAGAAGCTGCGGTTGGCGGGATCGCCGCGCACCACTTCCGAATCGTGCCCCGTCGACAGGCCGACCGTCTGGAGTTTCAGGTCATATTGGTTCGACCAGAACCACGGCGTCGCGGCGTAGGGCACGTCCTCGCCCAGGATCGCGCGCGCGGCGGTTGTCGCCATGTCGTTCGCGTTCTGCACCGATTCCAGCCGGATCTCGCTTCCTTCGGCGAAGCGGCTGTCGTGCGCGGCGCAGTCGCCGATCGCGAAGACATGCGGCAGGCTGGTGCGGCACTGGGCATCGACCCTCACGCCGTTCACCCCGTCAGCACCGGCGGCGATCAGCGGTTCCACGGCGGGGACGATGCCGATCCCGACGATCGCCATGTCGCAGGGGATCACCTCGCCATCCGCCAGCTGCACGCCGGAGACCTTGCCGTCGCCCTCGATGCAGTCGACCGCGACGCCAGTACGCAGATCGACGCCCTTCGCGCGGTGCTCGGCCTCGTAGAAGGTCGACAGCGCCGGGCCGGCGACGCGCGCGAGCACGCGCGGAAGCGCTTCCAGCAGCGTTACCTGCTTGCCCAGCTTGGTCAGCGCCGCCGCCGCCTCCAGCCCGATATAGCCGCCGCCGATCACCACGACGCGCGACACGTTCGGCAGTTCGCCCAGCATGCGGTCGATATCGGCGCGCGTGCGCACCGCATGGACGCCGGCCAGATCGTGCCCTGCACAGGACAGGCGTCGCGGGCTGCCGCCGGTCGCCCAGATCAGCTGGCCATATTCGAACGTCTCGCTGCCCGTGGAGACCGTCCGTGCTGCCGGGTCAACCGCGGTCACCCGCCGCCCGAGCAGGATCGCGACATTGCGCTCTTCCCAGAACGCCGCCGGGCGCAGCAGCATCCGTTCGAACGGCTTGTCGCCGAGCAGATATTCCTTGCTGAGCGGCGGGCGATCGTATGGCAGTTCATGCTCGTCGCCGAGGATCGCGATGCTGCCGGCGAACCCGCGCTGCCGCAGCGCCACGGCCGCCTGCGCGCCGCCGTGACCGCCGCCGACGATCATTACGTCATACCGGTCGGCCATCAGAACACCACCACGCTGCGGATGCTTTCACCGTTGTGCATCAGGTCGAACCCCTTGTTGATATCGTCGAGCGTCAGGACGTGGGTTATCATCGGATCGATCGCGATCTTGCCGTCCATGTACCAGTCGACGATCTTTGGCACGTCGGTGCGTCCCCTGGCGCCACCGAACGCGGTGCCGCGCCAGTTGCGGCCC
>NZ_JAMHWM010000021.1:0-2631 GCF_035910975.1 Sphingomonas sp. | reverse complement strand
CCAGTCGTCAGTCGCCCACCCGTCGGAGTAGCCGTACTTCTCCTCTGCGGCGGCGAGTTTTTCCTTCAGAGCTGCGGCGAACCGGTCCACAAGGGCGGCGGTCTTAGGATGCAGTTTCACTTGGTTTCCTTTCCACACGAAAATCCGACTCAGGAGGATACTGCATGGTCACCTGTTCCACAAGTTATTCCGGAGAGCCCGGATAGTGCACCGGCGCGAGCGGTTCGCCTGCCGTCACGTCGTCGAAGCGGCGCTGGGTCATGGTGTTCCTGTCATGCCGGACTCGACCCGGCATCGTGTGCGCTCGCGGGCCCACGACCCCGGGTCGAGCCCCGGGTGACAGGCTCGGCGCGCAGCACGTTGTAGCGGAAGAACGTCGTGCGCAGCAGCGCGACCCGCTCGCGGCGCTGGTTGATCACCTCGGTTTGCCAAGAGATGAAGGCGCCCTGTCCCACCCGCGTCTCTTTCGGTTTGCACGACAGCAGCAATGCGCCGCGCCTGCACAGCCGGTCGCCGACGACCACCGGCAGCAGGTAGTCCGCTTCCGCGTCGACGCCGAAGAAATGCGTGGTGGGCGGCTCCAGGCCGAAGCGCACGCCGCCGATGTGGCTGCGCGTGGGTTGCGCGTCCCGCGCCGCGTCGTCGAAGAGCGGCGAATCGCCGGGGTTCCACAGCAGGGGCATCGCGAAGCTCGCGATGGCGGTGCTCGGCACGACGATGTCCGCGTAGCCGTGCGCGCGCGCGAAGGCCGCGTCGGAATGCAGCTTCGAGTCGAGCTCGAGCGGCTCGATGTAGCGGCGCACCATGCTCGCTTCGATCGTCTCGCCCCACACCTCGGTGCGCCCCTCGCCGAAGTCGCGGCCGACGGCATCGACCATCGGCTGCCACGCGTGCGTCCAGTCGCCTTTCACTGCAGCAGCGCCTCCAGCTCGGAGCGCACGATCTTGCCGGTGGTGCTGCGCGGCATGTCTTCGTTGCGGATGAAGCGCACCTCGCGCGGCAGCTTGTAGTTCGCGATGCGGCCGCGGCACAGCGCGACGACTTCTTCCGCCGAGAGCGTTTCGTCGCGCACGGCGACGAATGCGACGGGCACTTCGCCCCAC
The DNA here is from genome assembly GCF_035910975.1 of Sphingomonas sp. Taxonomy (GTDB): domain Bacteria; phylum Pseudomonadota; class Alphaproteobacteria; order Sphingomonadales; family Sphingomonadaceae; genus Sphingomonas. The sequence continues at coordinate 1,528 of NZ_JAMHWM010000021.1, read as the reverse complement.
TTCGCGTCGCGCTTGCGCACCACGGCGGCGTCGGCGATGCGCGGGGACGCGAGCAGCAGCTGTTCGATCTCGGCAGGGTAGATGTTCTCGCCGCCGGACTTGATCAGGTATTTGCGTCGGTCGACGAACTGCAGCGTGCCATCGGGCTGGCGCGTGAACACGTCGCCCGTGTGGAACCATCCCCCAGCGAAGGCTTCGGCTGTCGCCTCAGGCATGCCCCAGTAGCCGGAAAAGAGCGTGGGGCTGCGCAGCAGCAGCTCGCCGGGCTCGCCCGGTGCGACATCCTGGCCCGCCTCGTCCACCAGTCGCACGCGGCACAGCGAACTCTGGTTCTTGGCGAGGTTCTCCGGGGCGACACCCACGGGAACACGCCCGCCGCTGCCCGGCGCGGGGCCGGCTTCGGTCGATCCGAAGGTGTTGCGAAACGGTGCGTTGAACAGCCGCGTGACGTCGACGATCTGCTGGCGCGGCACGAGGTCCGCCATGCAGCCCACCGAATCCGCCGGGTGCGGACGCGTGCCTCGGCGCGCGTATTCGTCCAGCACCTTGTCGATCATGCCGGGCATCAGCACGAACCAGCCGACGTTGTCCTCGCGCTCGCCAAGGTCGCAAAGCACGCCCACGTCGAGGCCGTCCATCACGATCACCTTGCCGCCGCCGATGAGGGTGACGAGCATGCTGTCGGCGGAGGCCATGTGGAACATCGGCGGCCAGGCGATGAAGGTCGCGCCCCGCCGCACGCCACGGTCCATGGTGTTGACCGCGCCGCGTGCAACGAGCGCGCGGTGGCTCACGAGCGCAGCCTTGGGTTTGCCGGTCGTGCCGCTGGTGTACAGGATGTAGAGGCCGTCCTCCGGCTCCACGACGTCGCCGTTCCCGCAGGGTGGGGTCGAAGCGAAGCGCACCCCACCGATGTCGCTTTCGAGCTCCTCGCCGATCATCGTGACCGCAACTTCGCCGAACAGCTTCACATGCTGCTCGTACCGTGGCGACACCAGCGCGATCCTCGGCGTGACGAGCGTGATGCAATGCGCGAGCTCCTCCGCCGTCTGCCGCCAGTTCATGCACGCGACGATCGCGCCGACCTTCGCGGCCGCCAGCAGGGTCAGCACGAACTCGCGCCGGTTCTCCGAGAGGATCGCCACGCGGTCGCCTCGCGCAACGCCTTGTACGCGCAGCCACGCGGACATGCGCGCGACCTGCTCGCCGAGCTGCGCATACGTCCAGTCCCCCTGTGGCGACTGGACCGCCACGGCCTGCGGCTTGAGCGCGACCTGGTCTTCGAACACATGCCGTTGGCGGCCGGCATCGGCTCGACCGCGACGGGCTGCCCCAGTGCAGCGGTCAGGCCCGTGCCGATCATGCGCGCGATCATGTCCGATGCGCCGCCGGCGGCGTTCGTCACGATGATGCGGATGGGGCGGCTCGGATAGCGGTCCTGCGCCCATGCGCCAGGAACGGCAGCCGCCGCGAAGGCGGCCAGGGCGTTGCGTCGATTCATCTGCATCGTCATTCCCCGAACTTGACG
>NZ_JAMHWM010000020.1:0-171274 GCF_035910975.1 Sphingomonas sp. | reverse complement strand
TCTGCCCCTTGGGGAGAGGGTTGGGGGAGGGGCGGCTACTTCGAATAACAAGGCGTCGAACAGGCCCCCAGCGCCGATATGCTCAAACCATTTTCCTACACGGCCGCGATCTGTCAGGAGGGCGCCATGCCGCGCGACCTGCCTTTCCGGACCCCGATCGACGATCGGGAAGCGCCGTGTCGCCCCCGCGTGGCAAGTATCAACTTTCTCAACATTCGCGCATGACAACCGCCGATATCGTCCCCGATACCGAGCATCGCGGGCTCGTCGGCCGCCTGCCGCCGAGCGTGCGTAACCTCGCGCTGCTCGCCCGGTTCGACCGGCCGATCGGCTGGTGGCTGCTGTTCTGGCCCGGCGCTTGGGCCGTGGCGCTGGGCGGCGGGCTGGTCGCGCGCTGGAATCTGATCCTGTGGCTCCTGATCGGCAGCATCGCGATGCGCGGGGCGGGCTGCGTTTACAATGACATCGTCGACCGCGATCTCGACGCCCGCGTGGCGCGCACCGCCAGCCGCCCGATCGCCAGCGGCGCGGTCTCGCTGAAGGCGGGGTGGGCGTGGCTGGCCGGCCTCAGCGCCGTCGGGCTGGTCGTGCTGGTCCAGCTTCGCCCGCCGGCCGCGCTCGTCGCGCTGGCCAGTCTCGCGCTGGTTGCCGCCTATCCGTTCATGAAGCGCATCACCTGGTGGCCGCAGGCGTGGCTGGGGCTGGTGTTCAGCTGGGCCGCGCTGGTCGGCTGGGTGGAGACGACGGGCGGCTTCGCGCTCGCCGGCGCGCTGCTCTACGCCGGCAGCATCGCCTGGGTGATCGGCTATGACACCATCTATGCGCTGCAGGATATCGAGGATGACGCGATGGTCGGCGTGCGATCGTCGGCGCGGGCGCTGGGGAGCAGGGTACGGCCTGGCGTGGCCGGCTTCTACGCCGCTGCCGTCCTGCTCTGGGCAGGTGCCATCTGGCAGGTGCGGCCCGATCCGCTCGCGCTTGTCGCGCTGCTGCCGGTCGCCGGGCATCTGGCGTGGCAGGTCGCGACGCTTCGGCCCGCGGACGGCGGCAACGCACTTGCGCGCTTCCGGTCGAACCGCAACGCCGGGCTGCTGATGTTCCTCGCCTGCGCCGTCGTCGGCACCGCGCTTTGACCTTCGCCGCGCGCGTCCCTACCTGCGCCCCATGCTGACCCCGATCCAGGCCCAGGATGCGGCCGCCCGCATCGTCGAACGCGCCCGCGCTGCCGGAGCCGACGCCGCCGATGCCGTGTTCGTCGCCGACGGTTCCACCGCCGTCCAGGTGCGCGACGGCGCGCTGGAGGATGTCGGCCGGTCGGAGAGCGCCGAACTCGGCCTGCGGGTGTTCGCCGGCACCCGCTCCGCCAGCGTCGCGACCTCCGACCTGTCCGACGACGCGGTCGCCACGCTCGTCGAGCGTGCAGTGGCGATGGCCCGGCTGGCACCCGAGGATCGCTGGGCAGGCCTGGCCCCGGCCGAACGACTGTTGACGGGGCCGCTGCCGTCGCTCGACCTCGACGACGGCGGCGATCCCGCGCCCGATGCGCTGAAGGCGCGCGCGTTGGCGGTCGAGGATGCCGCGCGTGCGGTTGCCGGCGTCACCAAGAGCGACGGCGCCAGCGCGTCGGCCTCACGCGGGGTGGTCGCGCTGGCGACCAGCCACGGCTTCGCCGGCGCTTATGGCTTCACCGGCTACGGCCAGTCGGCGACGATGCTGGCGGCGAGGGACGGGGCGATGGAGCGCGATTATGCCGTTCACTCCGCCCGGCACCAGGCCGTGCTGGAGGCGGCGGCGGACACTGGCCGGCTGGCGGGCGAGCGTGCGGTGTCGCGGGTCGGTTCGGGCCGGATCGAGGGCGGGGCGATGCCCGTGGTGTTCGACCGCCGGCTGTCGGGCGGCCTGCTCGGCCACCTGCTCGGCGCGATCGCCGGCCCGTCGATCGCGCGGCGCACCAGCTTCCTGCTCGACGCGCTCGGCACCCAGGTGTTTGCGAAGGGCATCCGTATCGTCGATGATCCCCACCGTCCGCAGGGCCTGCGCTCGCGGCCGTTCGACGGCGAGGGGCTGCCCGTCTCGCCGACCGAAGTGGTATCCGACGGCCTGCTGGAAACCTGGCTGCTCGACAGCGCCTCGGCGCGGCAATTGGGGCTGGAGCCGACCGGCCACGCCTCGCGCGGGATCGGATCGGCGCCGGGCGTCGGCGCGACCAACCTCCACATGGCCGCGGGCGGCACGCCGCGCGACACGCTGATCGGTGAAATCGATCGCGGCGTGCTGGTGATCGAGACGATCGGCCACGGGGTGAATGGTGTGACCGGCGACTATTCGATGGGTGCTGCGGGTTTCCTGATCGAACGGGGCGAGGTGACGCGCCCGGTCAGCGAATTCACCATCGCTGGCAATCTGAGGGCGATGTTCACCACCGCGACCCCGGCGAGCGACCTGGTGTTCCGTGGCGGCGTCAACGCGCCCACGCTGCGCATCGACGGCATGACGGTGGCGAGTGCCTGATCTTCCCGCCGTCGTCGCCGCGGCGCAGGAGGCCGGGCGCCTCGCCATGCGCCGCTGGGACGAGGGGTTCGACAGTTGGGAGAAGTCGCCCGGCCACCCGGTATGCGCGGTCGATCTGGAGGTGGACGCGCTGCTGCGCGATCGGCTGGCCGCGATCGATCCGGATGCGGGCTGGCTGTCGGAGGAGACCGCCGACGATGCCGTCAGGCTGGAAAAGCGGCGGGTGTGGGTCGTCGATCCGATCGACGGCACCCGCGACTATATCCGCCGCCGCATCGGGTGGTGCGTGTCGGTCGCGCTGGTCGAGGACGGGCGGCCGGTGCTGGCGGTGCTCGACGCCCCGGCGCGCGACGAATTGTGGACGGCCGCCGCAGGGCAGGGGGCCTGGCGCAATGGCGTGGCACTGAAAGTCAGCGCTCGCACGCAACTGGCCGGCGCCCGCGCCCCGACCGACAGCCTGCCGCGCGAGGATCGCGATCTGCTGGTCGTCGCCAAGCCCAATTCGATCGCGCTGCGCATAGCGATGGTCGCCGCAGACGAGGCGGACCTGCTGGCGACGCTGCGCTGGGGCAGCGAATGGGATGTCGCCGCCGCCGTGCTGGTCGCGCAGGAAGCCGGCGCGACCGTCACCGACGCTTTCGGCCAGCCGCTCGCGTTCAACACGCCGTCCGCAAAGGCGTTCGGGGTGCTGGCGACAGCGCCCGGCATCCACGCCGCCGCCGTCGATCGGCTGGCGGCGCGGGCGAGGGCGGCGGCGGGGTAACGCCTTCCAATTGCCTTGAATGGGGCTCTCTCCCCGTTCGTGCTGAGCTTGTCGAAGCACCGCCTTTTGTCTTCGTGCCGCACGGTCTGTTGCACGAAGAAGGGCAGCCCTTCGACAAGCTCAGGGCGAACGGTTCAAGTCCGGCGCATCACGTCCTTACCGATCATACGCCTTCGGCAGCGCCCCTTCGGTCACCGTCATGTAGCGGTCGCGCAGCTGGCGCTGGCGCGAGGTCATCGGTTGCGGCTGGCCGTCGATCCACACCGCCTGCGCCTGGCTGGTCAGCTCCAGCGGATCGCCGTCCCACAGCACCACGTCGGCACGGCGGCCGGGGCGCAGCGATCCGATCTCGCCGTCCATCCCCATCACCTGCGCCGGGCCGGAGGTGATCGCCGCGAACGCCTTGCCCCAGTCGAGTCCCGTCTTGCCCGGTACGCGGGTGATGGCGACCAGATTGCCGGCGAACTGGCGGACATTATGCTCGCCGCCGTTGCCGTCGAAGAACAGCCCGACGCGCACCCCGGCCGCGACGAGGCGGCCGATGTTCGATTCGGTCGCCGCGACCTGCTCGAAGGAGGATGGCAGGTCGGCCAGCGCATAGGTCAGCACTGGCACGCCCGCCGCCGCGATCTCGCGTGCCACCATCCAGCCCTCGGCCGCGCCGGCCAGGATCAGCTTCAGCCCGGGATAGCGCGTGCGCAGCGCGAGCACCGTGCGGATATCGCTCGCCCGCTCGACATCGACGACCAGCGGCATCCGCCCGTCGAGCACCTGCAACAGCGCCTGCGCGTCGGCGCGGGTCAGCAGCGCGTCCTTGCTGCGCCCGTCGAAGCCCGCCGGGTTGCGACGATAGTCGAGCGCCTGCTGGAACGCGTCGTGCAGCGCTGCATAGGCCGCCGGGCGGCTGCCCCCGGCGTCGCGCGCGCCGCCTTCGCCCAGCGCGACATGCTGGAACGCGCGGGCGCGGGTGATCGGGTTGGGATCGGCGCCCAGATCGATCACCGCGCCCTGGCCGGAAAATATCGATCCGCCGCCGTCGCCGCGCACGAACGCGCGGGTCACGCCGCCCAGCCGCTCGTTGGCGATCATCACCGCATTGGGATTGACCGCTACGGACACGTCGACCGAGGCGTTATAGGCTGACTGGCGCGCCGAGGCGTCGTTGCTTTCGCTCACCCCGCTGGCATCGACCAGGCCGAGGTTGCCGATCCCGGTGACGAAGCCCGCCACGACCCATTTGCCGCTGGCGTCGACGACGCTGGCGCCGGCCGGTACGGTCACATTGGCGCCCGCCGCGACGATGCGCCCGTCGCGCATCACGACGGTGCCGTTCGGGATCGGTGCGGAGCCGTCGCCGATCGCCACCGTGCCGCCGGTGATCGCGATCGTCTGGGCGGCGGCCGGCGAGGCGACAAAGGCCGCCGCGGCAAGGAGCAGGGCCTTCATTTCGCGTCTCCCAAGCCGGGCTGGCCAAGCTCGAAATCGCTCACCGGGCGGAGCCTGGGGTTGTTCATGTCGAACAGCAGCGCGCCGTCCACCCACACCTTTTCCGGCCGGGTATAGACGCTCAGCGGGTTGCCGTTCCACAGCACCACGTCGGCCATCTTTCCGGCCTTCAGCGATCCGGTGACCCTGTCGATGCCCAGCGCCTTCGCCGGGTTGATCGCCAGCCAAGTCCAGGCGAGTTCGTCGGACACTTGGATACCGGCGTTGCGCCCGGCGGTCAGCGCCTTGGTGACTTCCTGGTTCAACCGCTGGATGCCGTTCGAATCGTCCGAATGGATCATCGCGCAGGCGCCGGCCTTGTGCAGCAGCGCCAGATTCTCGTGGATGCCATCCCACGCTTCCATCTTGAAGCCGTACCAGTCGGCCCATACCGCCGCGCAGGTGCCGTTCTGGCGCAGCAGGTCGCCGATCTTGTACGCCTCGACCGCGTGGTGGAACGCGCTCACCTTGTAGCCGAATTCCTTCGCCATATCCATGACGATGGCCATTTCATCGGCGCGATAGCAGTGGTTCTGGACGAGTATCTCGCCGTCCAGCACGCCGCGCAGCGTGTCCATCGCCACGTCGCGCGCGGGCGGCTCGCCGCCGTCCTTCTCGTACTTGGCCCAGCGCCGGCCGTAATCCTGCGCCTTCATCCACGTCGCGCGATTGACCGCGACATTGCCCATCCGGGTGGATGGCTGGCGCCCCTTGCCGCCATAGACGCGCTTGGGATTCTCGCCGCACGCCATCTTCAGGCCGTACGGCGCGCCGGGAAACTTCATGCCCTGCATCGTGCGCGCGTAGACGTTCTTCAGCGTCACCGATCGGCCGCCCATCAGGTTCGCCGATCCGGGCAGAATCTGCAGCGTGGTGACGCCGCCGTTGGCCAGCGCGCGGCTGAAGCCGGGGTCCTGCGGCCACACGCTGTGTTCGGCCCACACGTCGGCGGTGACCGGGCTGGTCGCCTCGTTGCCGTCCGAATGCGCGCTGACGCTGGGGGAGGGATAGTCGCCCAGGTGGCTGTGGATGTCGATCACGCCGGGGGTCACCCACTTGCCGGTGCCGTCGATCACCGTCGCGCCCGCGGGCGTCTCGACCGACTGGCCGACCGCGACGATCTTGCCGCCGGCGAACAATACCTGGCCGTTCTCGATCCGCCCGCCCTCGCCGTCATAGACGGTGACGTTGCGGACGAGTGTCGGCACGCCCGGATACGCCTTGTAGGTGGAAGGGTAGGGATCGCGGGCATAGGTCTTGCCCGGCACCTTGGGGGCCGGCGTGGCGGCGGCGCTCTTCGGCGCCTCCTTCTGCCCGCAGGCGGCGAGCGCGCCAGCGGCGGCGAGCGCCAGCATCAGGCGCGGGGATCGACGGTTCATGAAACGGCCCCTCTTGTTCTGTGCCGTCGTTGGTAGGGGAGGGCGCCCCGCCGTTTCAACCCGGGATCGCGGCAGTTGGCGACTTTGCGGCAAGCGTCTAGAAGACGTTGCAAATCGAAACGAAAGGATACGCGATGGCGGAGGGTGTCACCGGTCTCGAACTGCGATCGACCGTCACGGATGCGGGCAAGCTGGAACTGACGCTGGAGCCGGTGACGCTCGATCCGCCGGGCGAGGGCGAGGTGATCGTCCGCGTCCAGGCGGCGCCGGTCAATCCGTCCGACCTGGGCCTGCTGCTCGGTCCCGCCGATCCCGCCAGCGCGGTCGCTGGCGGCACGGCGGAGCGCCCGACGCTCACGCTCGACATCGCGCCGGAACGCATGACGATGCTCGCCAGCAGGGTCGGTGAATCGATGGCGGTCGGCAACGAGGGCGCCGGCACCGTGATCCAGGCGGGGCCAGGGGCCGAGGCGCTGCTCGGCAGGACGGTCGGCATGCTCGGCGGCGCGATGTACGCCCAGTATCGCAAGCTGCCGGTTCGCGACGTCGTGCCGCTCAAGGACGGCCAGACCGCCGCCGACGGCGCGTCGATGTTCGTCAACCCGCTCACCGCGCTCGCCTTCGTCGAGACGATGCGCGCGGAGGGGCACAAGGCGATCGTCCACACCGCCGCCGCGTCCAACCTCGGCCAGATGCTGAACCGTATCTGCCTGGCGGACGGCGTGCCGCTGGTGAACGTCGTGCGCAGCGCGGCGCAGGCCGCGATCCTGCGCGATATCGGCGCGACCCACATCGTCGATTCGACCGCGCCCGATTTCCGCGAGGCGCTGATGGCGGCGATCCGCGCGACCGGCGCGACCCTCGCCTTCGACGCGGTCGGCGGCGGCAAGCTGGGTGGACAGATCCTCGCCGCGATGGAGGCCGTCGCGAATGAAGGCACGGCGTACAGCCGCTACGGGTCGACCAGCTTCAAGCAGCTCTACATCTACGGCGTGCTCGACACTTCGCCGACCGTGCTCAACCGCAACTTCGGCTTTTCGTGGAGCGTCGGGGGCTGGCTGCTCACGCCGTTCCTGGCGAAAGCGGGCAAGGAGGTGCTCGGTCGCCTGCGCCAGCGTGTCGTGGACGAACTCACCACCACCTTTGCCAGCCGCTACACCCGCACGATCGGCCTGGCGGAGGCGCTCGATCCCGAAGTGATGCGCGCCTATGAACGCAAGGCGACCGGCGAGAAATTCCTGATCGATCCGTCGCGCTAGCAGCGATATCGCTTCATCCCGACGGGGCCGGCGGAACACCCGCCGGCCCCGGATGTTGGCACAGGACTCGATCGACACAGGAGAGTTCTGGATGAAGCGTGGATGCCTGCTCTGGGCCCTGGGTGTGCCGCTTCCGGTCGTGCTGCTGCTTTATTTCCTGTTCTTTCGCTGATCGTCGCCGCGTGGTCTCACGCCAGCGCGCGCGCCCAGGCGAGGAGCGGCTCGATCGTCAGCAGCCCGTCGAGCAGCGCGGGGCCGACGAACAGGATCAGCATCCCGCCGACGATCGTCGCCGGATGGAAACGGCGCACGTTCAGCCAGTCGTTGGCCAGCAATGCGATCCATGCGATCCAGCCGAGCGCGATCTCCGGCGGAAAGCTCGCCGGGAAATAGGGCGCGATCGCCGCGCCCAGTGCTCGCGAAGGCGTCAGCGCCGGACCCATCGTCACCACGCAGGCCCAGTAGATCAGCCGCCCGTGCGTGGCGGCATCGCGGCGTTTAACGATCGCGGCGGCGATCAGCCCGGCGAACAGGCCGAACCCGACGATGTTGCCGATCACCAGTTCCTCTAGCGGGAAGGGGAGGCGGATGCCCCGCGCGGCATAGAGTGCGGGCTGGTTCAGCGTGGTGTGGATGCCCACGACGACGACCGCCACGGCCAGCGCGGCACCGACCCGGCCCAGGGCGCGGTGCAGATCGGTCCGCCCGGCGGCGACCAGCACGGTCTGGGCGAGAAACAGCAACTGCCACAGCGTCATCACGATGGCATGCACCATCAGATAGCCGGGCAGCGCGGCGGATCGAAACCACGGGCGAAGGTAGAAGCTGGGTAGGAAGCCGGCGAAGACGACCAGCGTCATCAGCGCCGCCGCGGCCGGGAAGAAGGCGCTCCGGCGCCTCATCACGGAGCCCCGGTGTACGCCCTACCGCCCCTCGCCGGCGATCACGAACGGGGCCCACAGCGCAGGGTCGGCGCGTTCGGGATGGCTCCTGTCGTCGATCATCGCCAGCATCGCGGCACGCAGCGCGGTGGCGCGGCCAACCGCCGGGTCGGCGCGCCACCGTTCCAGCGTACCCACCGTCAGCGCCTGCGCCACGTCGTCGCGCACGCGCCAGTGCGATGCCAGGATCGCGCGCGCGCCGGCCGAGAAGAATCCGCGCGCCAGGCCGGAAAGGCCCTCGCCGCTGGCCGTGCCGTCCGACGCGGCGGTGTTGCAGGCGGAAAGGATGATCCAGTCCGCGCTCATCTTGAGCTGTGCCGCCTCGCTCGCGGTCAGCAGGCCGTCGTCGCCGCCCGGCACCGACTGCGCCGGCGGGGTCAGCACCAGGGCCGGTTCGGCGGCCGGGCCGATCTCGCCAGCCAGCAGGCCGTGGGTGGCGAAGGCCACGACCGCGACGTCGCCCAGCGCCGCCGTCTCGACCGCGCGTTCGGTCGCTTCGGCGCCGGTGACGACGCTGTCCGGCCCGGCGCCCAATATCCGGGCCAGCGCGTCGAGCTCGCTCTTGGAGCCCGGTAGGCGCGGCAGGGCCTTCACACGCGCGCTGACGTCGCCATCGACAGCGGCGAAGGCGGTGAAGCTGCGCGGCGCGGCGAGGCTGGGCGCGCCGTCGAGCGCAGGATCGCCGAAGCCGACGAACGGTCGGCTCGCCCCGCCGCGTGCCTGCCCGGCCCGGAGCGCCCGCAGCGACCCGACCGAGGGCAGGGTGACCAGAGCGTGGCGGCGGACCAGCCATTCGGTACGGCGCATCGCGGCGGGATCGGCGTCACTGCCGCGCGGTGCCCTGGTCGGCAATACCGCGAGCGGCAGGCCACCCAGAGCGCCGCCGGTCACGACATAGACGTTCGTCGCCTTGCCGACGATGCGTTCGATCGGCGCCCACAGCCGGGTGTAGAGCGCATGGGCACGGGCGCGCGGAAAGCCCGATGCCGACGTGGTTCGCACGTCGCCCGAGGCGTCCTCGCCGGCGCGCAGCGCTCCCGAAGGGTCGAGCGCGTTACGCAGCGCCCGAACCTCGCCCGCCAGCGCCTCGGCGCCGATGTCGGCGCGCGCCCAGTCGGCCTGCGTGCGGGTGACCGCGAAGATATAGCTGTGGGTCGGCGTCGAGTGGATCATCACGATCGCCTCGTCGGGGGCGAGCAGCGCCTGCGCCTCCGCCACCGGCACCGGCGCGATGCCGGTTAACTGGACATAGCCGGGCGACCGGGCCGACAGCGCGGCGTCGGCAGCCGCCAGCGCCGCCCGCGCCGCCGCCGCCGCCTGGGTCGCCCGCGCGATCGCGGCCGGATCGGGCGACTGCGCGGTACGCGCGGCGACTTCGGCGCTTTCCGCCCGGCCGGCGGCTTCGCTCGCATCCTGGCGCGTGCGGATCAGTTGTGCCAGTTCGGGATCGCCCGCCGCCAACCGCGCGGCGCTGCGCGACAGCGCAAGCGCGGTGCGCGATCCCGTCGCCATCTGCGCGTCGCGGAACGCGCCGTCATAGACTTCCGTCCGCGTCTGGGCATGGGCCGGCGTCGCCGCGATCAGGCAGCCCAGCAACATCCATCTGGCGACCCGCATCCAACATCCCCCGAAATTGTGGATTCGCGACAGCGATCAGGATAGGGTGGCGCCGGGTCGTATGTCCATGGGGGACGATGGGGATGCTTGCGGCCATTGTCAGTGTCGCGCTCGCGTTGCAGGCGGTCCCGGATCGTGGCCCGGCGGCGCGCGAGGTCGATTCGCTGCTGGAACAGAGCCAGGCGCTGGGCCGCGTCGGCAAGCTGGCGGAGGCGACCGAAGTGACCCGCCGCGCCGTCACGATCGCGGAAGCGCGCTCCCGCCCCGATCTCTATCGTTCGCTCGATCGGCTGAATGATCTGCTGTCGGCTTCCGATCCGGACACGATGCTGCTCGTCACCGATCGCATGATCGCGGCGGCGCGGCAGCTTTATGGCGATGAGGATTTCCGCACCGCCCGCGCGGTGACGATCCGCGCGCTGTTCGCCGGCATGGTTAGCGGCGACAACGCCCGTCTGCTGCGCGAGATGCCGGTCGGCCTGGCCGACATGACGCGGCTGGCGCGCAGTCCCGAGCAGGCGGAGGAAGTGGCGACGGCGGCGGCGATCCTGGCCAAGCGGCTGGTCGTCGCGGGCCGCGATGCGGAAGCGCGCACCGCGATGTCCGGCGCGATCGCCGCGATCGAGCGCATGGGCGAGCCCCGCAGCGCCAATGCCGCCACCGCCTATCAGGCCTCCGCCGATCTGCTGACCGGCTGGGGTGACTATCGCCTGGCGGAGGAACACGGGCTTCGCGCGCTCGCCATCTACGAACGCTTCGACGGGCCGACGTCGATGGAACTGCCGGTCGTGCTGGGATCGATCGCGCGGCTGAAGGTGATGACCGGCCGCCCGGCCGAGGCTGAACCGCTGCTGGTTCGCGCGCTGGCGATCGCCGACGCGGTGAAGCCGCCGCGCCAGGCCGATCTTGTCCGCACGCTCGAGGATCTGGGCGCCTTCTATGCCGCGCGCGGTCAGCCGACGCTCGCCGAACCCCTGTTTCGCCGTGCGGTCACGACGTCCGCCCAGATGCCGGCCGGTTCCGATCTGGCCGAGAACGCGCTGCTCTCGCTCGCGTCGAGCTACCTCCAGCTCGGGCGGGTCGACGATGCGCGTACCGCCAATGCCGCCGCGATTGCGCGGGCCGAATCGCGCGACGCGCGGTCGCACAAGGCGGGGATGATCTATCTCCAGGCCGCGCAGATCGCGCTCGCGGCTGGCGACACGGCGGAGGCGGCGCGCCATGCTGCGCGCGGACGCACGCTGTTCGAAACGATCCTACCCGCGGGCGATCCCCGGCGCGGCGACGCGCTGGCGATGGCGGCGGAAGTGGCGATGCGCCAGGGCGACCGCGCTGCGGCGGCGGCGCTGTGGAACGCGGCCGCCACCGCGATGGTGCCGCGCGGCTATCCCAACGCTTCGCGGGAGGCGGCTGCGATCCGCGCGTCGGCCGCCGCGCTCGATGCCGGCCGGCCGCCGGATTGGAGGCCGGCGCGCACTGCGGGCGACGCGATGACCCGGCGGCTGGCGTCCATGGCAAGCCTGCCCGCCTCGCGCACGGCGGAACGCGACGAGGTGTCGCTGTACAACCGTCTGATCGACGTCGCCTGGACGCAGGCCGCGCGATGATCGGGCGGCTTCTCTCGCTGGCGTCGGCGCGGCCCTGCGGCACGATGCGGCGCGCTCTTGTCCCGCTGGCCTGCCTGGTGCTGGCGGCGACGCCGGCGGCGGCGCGCGATACCCCGCGCCAGGCGGCGGTGCGCGCGCTGTTCGACGAGGCGACGAAGCTCGCCAACGACGGACGCTTTCCCGCCTCGCTCGAAGCCGCCGATCGCGCCGTGGCGCTCGCCGATCGCACGCTGCCGGCGCGCGATCCGCTGCGCTATCTGGCGATGCGCCGCCGCGTGGTGACGCTGACCTTCACCGACGACAGCGCGGCGCCCGCCGCGTTCGAGGCACTCTCCCGCGTTGCCGGGCAGGTCTATGGCAAGACCAGCTTCGAGGCCGTATTCGCGCATTTCAAGGGCGTGCAATGGGGCTATAACAGCCGCCTGCCCGGCGCCACGCTGGCTGAGCTTGCGGTCGCCACCACACCCGTGGCCGAGGTCGCCGAGCGACCCGGCGCCAGTCTCGAGGCACGGACGATGGCCGCGCAGGCGCTGGCCATCCTGGCGAACAATCTGAGTCTGAAGGATATCGCGCAGGCCCGGCCGATCGCCGCCCGCGCGCTGGCGCTGGCCGATGCGCTGGGCGATCTGACGGCGGCGGAGCGTGGGCAGACCTATCATTATCTGGCGACGATCGCGCTGCGGGACGACCGGCCCGGTGACGCGATGACGTTCACCACCCGCGCGATCGCGATCTATGAGGCGGACCAGGGCAGGATGTCGCATCATCTGGTCGATACGCTCGGCACCCAGGCGATCGCCGCCCAGCGGCTGGGCGACGGATCGCGGACCGAGGCGCTGCTCCGCCGTGCTGTCGGCATCGTCGATGCCCGCCCTGACATGCCGGGGTCGTTTCGCGGGCGGGCGCTGATGAACTACGGGCGCTTCCTGGCCGATCGCGGGCGCGACGATCTCGCCTACGCGGTCTTCGAACGCGCGGTGGAGACGGCGGCCAGGATGCCTCCGGGTGCCGCACTGGCGCAGTCGATTGTCCTCGCCGCCGGGCAGGCCTATCATCGCGGCGGACGATATGACGACGCGTTGCGCCACCTGCGAACGGCGCTGACGATGACCGAGGAGACGCGGTCCAGCGTCATGCAGGGGCAGGTATTGACGGAAATGGGACGCACCGAATTCGAAATGGGCGACATCGCGTCCGCCCAGGCGACAGCAGAGCGGGCGCTGGCCGTCGTCGAGAAGACCGCGCCGCCGGGGCACAGCCTGCGCGGCGCGACCCGGATGCTGCTCGCCGATCTGGCCGAGGCGCGCGGTGACAGTAAGGGCGCCGCCGAACTCTACGCGCATGCGGCACAGGAACTGAAGGCGATCGGGCCCGATCCGGTCCATGTCGCGCCCGCCACGATCCGCCGCGCCGCGATGCTCGCCCGCCTCGGGCGGCTCGACGATCCTTCCTGGGCCGCGGCGCGCAGCGGTATCGATGCACTGGTCGGCGACGTCATCCGGCAGGCGGCGGGGCCGGTCGGCGACCAGGCGCGTTTGGCGCTGTCGCCGCAGCTGGTCGACGGCGTGCTCGACGCCGCCTGGGCGAAGGCGCATCCGGTCCAGGTCAGCGCGCGATGAGCCGCGTCCTGCGCAGCGCGGCTCTGGCCGTCGCGCTCTTCGCCGCAGTCCCGTCCCACGCGGCGCAACGCACCCCCGATCGTGTCGCGGCGCTGATCGCCGAGGCGGCGGCGCTCAAGGCAGGCGGCGATGCGCCGGGCGGGCTGGCGAAGGCGCGTGTCGCCGTGGCGCTGGCGGAAAAGGACCCAGGTCGCGACGACGCCACCTTGTTTGCCGCGCTGGAGGCCTTGACCGAGCACATTCCCGACGTCGATTTCGAACAGCAGTTCGCGACCTACGACCGGCTCGGCCCGGTCGCCGCGCGGGCGAAGGGGCCGGGCAGCTACCCCGCGCTGTCGGCCATGGCCGGGCGCAATGCGATCGGCTTCGTGCTGCGCAAGCCCGGCGCGACGCTGGAAGCCTTCGCCGACGCGCTGACCAGGGCGACCGCCGTTGCCTCCACAGAACGCGAACAGGCGCAGATGACCGGCCTCGCGATGGTTCTCGCCCAGTTCTACGACGCCACCGGCCAGCATCCCAAGGCGGTGGCGATCGTCGATACCGTTGGTCGCTTCTACGATACGCCGCCAAAGGTGCCGAACAACTCCTATGCGCCGGGGCTGATGTCGCTCGCGCTGCGCTATTCGGACTGGCAGATGTGGGACAAGGCGATGGACGCCGCCGATCGGGCGATCGCCGCCTCCGTCGCTTTCCACGGGCGGCGGGTGGTGGAGATCACCTCCGCGCTGAAGGTGCGCGGTCAGGCGCTGGCGATGGCCGGGCGTGACGCCGAGGCGGAGGCTGCGTATCGCGAAGCGGTCGCGCTCGCCGATACCGCGCCGGATCTGGGCGTAACCAGCAGCGCGCTGTTCAACCTTTCGCGCTGGTATACGTCCATCGGGCGCGACGCGCTGGCGGTGCCGTTGCTCCAGCGCGTGGTCGACATGCTGGAGAATGCGGGGCCGGTGCAGTCCAACACCCGGATGATCGCGCTGCTCGACCTCTACAATATCGCGTCGCGCGCCGGCGATCGGCCGGAGGCGCTGCGCTACGCCCGCCTCGCCCGCGCCGATGCCGATCGTCGCGGCTTCGGCGCCAGCGGCAACTATGTCGCGATCCTGATCGCCGTCGCCAACGCCTCGTCGCTGGCCGGCGCGTTCGATGATGCGGCGGAGGCCGTCGCGGCCGCCGACGCGTTGCTGCCCAAGGTCGCGGCGGCGGACAGCCCGCGCCGCGCCGACATCCGCTATGCGCGGGCGGTGCTGGAGCGCGAGCGCGGCGATCCGGCGGCCGCGGCCGCGTCGATCCGTTCGGCGATCGAGATATGGGAAGCGGCTTCGGCGGCGGACAAGCGACAGATCGCCGTCGCGCGCGCGGCACTCGCGCGGCTGCTCTACGCATCGGGCGACAAGGCGGCCGCGTGGCGTATCGGGCGAGAGGGCGCGCGATCGATGAGTGCGGTGGTGGTCGATCGCGCCGCGCGCAGTGGATCGCAATTGCTCGATCCCGAAAGCGCGCGGGTGTTCGACGGCGCGGTCGATCTCGCCTGGGCCACGACGCACGCGAGCCGCTGACCGGCGTGTCTCGTCCGATCCTGTTCCTCGATTCGGGGGTGGGGGGCCTGTCGGTCCTCGGCCCGACCCGCGCGCTGCTGCCGACGGCGCCGATCGTCTATGTCGCCGACAATGCCGGCTATCCCTACGGCACCAGATCGGAAGCGGAAATCGCCGCGCGTGTGCCCGCGCTGCTGGGGCGGCTGGTCGAACGATACGATCCGCGGCTGGTCGTCATCGCCTGCAACACCGCCTCGACGATCGCGCTGGGGGCGGTGCGGGCCGCGCTCGACGTGCCGATCGTCGGCACCGTCCCGGCGATCAAGCCCGCGGCGGAAATCAGCGTGACGCGGACGATCGGCGTGCTCGGCACCGCGGCGACGGTGCGCCAGCCCTATGTCGACGATCTCGCCGCGCGCTTCGCCGCCGACTGTACGGTGATTCGCCACGGATCGGCGGCGCTGGTCGATCTGGCCGAAGCGAAGCTGGCGGGCGCCGCGACCGATGCTGCGGCGTATCGCGCGGTACTCGACGGGCTGTTTGGCCAGCCGGGCGGGCAACACATCGACGTGATCGTCAACGCCTGTACCCATTTCCCGCTGGTCGTTGGGGAACTCGCCGCCGCCGCACCGCACCCGGTGCGCTTCGTCGATGGCGGTCCCGGCATCGCGCGTCGTGTCGTCCATCTGACCGATGGGCAGGGATGGCCCGCCGATGCGCCCGAAGGGCTGGCGGTCTTCACCCGCGACGATGATCGCCTGCCTGCGCTCGCGCCGGCGCTTGCCCGCTACGGCCTGACGCGCCTCGCGATCCTATAGCGCGCGACGTCAGGCGAGCAGATCGCGATAGTCCGGATGCCGCGCGATCCAGGCGGCGACGAACGGGCATCGGGGAACCACCCGGAGCCCCCGGTGGCGGACATCGTCCAGCGCCGCCTTAACCAGCGCGCTCGCGACCCCGCGTCCCTCAAGTTCCGACGGTACGATCGTGTGGGTGAAGGTTATCGTGTCGCCGTCCAGGTCGTACTCGGCGAAGGCGACATAGCCGTCCACGTCCTCTTCGAAACGATGCCGTTCGCGATTGTCGATCATCCGCGTTCCTTTCGGTCAGATCAGGCCCTGCGCGCGCAGGCTGGTGTGGCCGCCGCGCGCGATGATGATATGGTCGTGCAGCGCGATGTTGAGCGGCTTCAGCCCGTTCGCGATCGTGCGTGTCACCTCTATGTCCGCGCGGCTCGGACTGGCGTCGCCTGACGGGTGGTTGTGGACCAGGATGACCGCCGCCGATCCTAGCTGGATCGCCCGGCGGATCACCTCGCGGGCATAGACCGGCGCCTCGTCGATCGTGCCTTCGCCGGTTACCTCGTCGCGGATCAGGCGGTTGCGGCTGTCGAGGTGGAGGACGCGCACCCGTTCGACCGGCGAATGCGCCATGTCGGCGCGCAGATAGTCGAGCAGCGCCTGCCAGTTCGCCAGCACCGGGCCCACGCTGCTCTCCACCTTCAGCAGCCGCAGCGCGACACCGTGCGCGGCCTTGATCGCCGCCACCGACGTAGTGCCCATGCCCTTCACCCGCGCCAGTTCCTCGGCGTTGGCGGTCATCACCCCCGACAGTCCGCCGAACTCCCGCAGCAGCGCCTTGGCAAGCGGCTTCGTGTCGCGCCGCGGGATCGCCAGCGCCAGAAGATATTCGAGCAGCTCGTAATCCGGCAGCGCCTCGCCGCCTGCGGCGAACAGCCGATCGCGCAGCCTGGCGCGATGTCCGGCGGCATCTTCGGCCTTGGTTGCGGGAACGTCCATCTGCCGCCAAGGTTAAGCGGTAAGAAGTGGCATGCGCAATCATGCGTGTCCGGCGGGAGTAAAGGGTGACGGCGGACGCCGCAGACGAGCGACGCAGGCGGTGGTGGGAACGGCGGCGCTGGCGCGCGCTGATCGCGCTGCTGCTGATCTTCGCGGTCGCGCTCGGCGTGATCTGGAGCCAGCGGCGACCGATCGCGCAGGGCTTCGTCGACCGCGAGCTGGCGAAACGCGGCGTGCCAGCGCGCTATCGCGTCGCCGATATCGGCCTGTCTACGCAGCGACTCGAAAATGTCGTGATCGGCGATCCGCGCGCACCGGATCTGGTCGCCGACTGGGTCGAGGTGCGGACAGATGTAGGGCTGGGCGGTGCCCGCCTCGCCGGGATCGTCGCGGGCCAGGTACGGATGAAGGCGCGGTTGGTGGACGGCGCCCTGTCCTTCGGGACGATCGACCGCCTGCTGCCGCCGCCCAGCGGCCAGCCGTTCGCGTTGCCGGCGCTCGACACGGACCTGCGCGACGTGCGCATGCGGATCGAGACGCCGCACGGGGCCGTCGGCGCGCGGCTCAGCGGCTCCGGCCGGCTCGACGACGGTTTCGCCGGTCGTCTCGCTCTGATCAGCGATCGAATCGAGGCCGGCGAATGTGCGTTCGATCGCCCCCGCGTTGCGCTCGCGGTGCGTGTCGGCGGGGGACGGCCGAGTATCGAGGGACCGTCACGGATCGCTGCGGCGCGATGTGGCGACGTCCAGGCGATCGGCCTCGCCGCCGATGTCGCGGCGACGATCGGCGCCGCACTGGATCGCTGGACCGGCCGGGCGCGCTTCGCGGCGCAGCGGGTGGCGGCGCCCGCAGCCACGACGGGGCAGGTGATGGGGCGTATCTCCTTTGACGGCAGCGCGACCGCGACGGCCGGCGTTATCCGCATGACGGCGATGCACGCGGTGCTGGCGCAGGGGCGTGCCGGGTCTGCGGGCATCGATGGCCGCTACCGCGTCGGCCGCGCGGGCGCCGAATTCGCCGGCCGTGCCAGCGCGACTGCCGCCTCCGCCTCCGAAACGCTTGTTCGCCGCGTTGCCCAGGCCGGCGGGGCGGGCGCGGGAACACCGCTGGCGCCTCTGGTCCAGGCGATGGCGCGGGCGGGCGCCGGGGCATTGCGCGATGTCGGCGGCGATGCGGCGGTCGAGGCGGTGATGCGCGATGGCGCGCAGGCGGTGCGCGTTACGGCGATGCGCCTGGCGTCGGCCAGCGGCGCGAGGGTCGATCTCGGCGGCGCGCCGCTGCGTTTTGGCCAGGTCGAGCTTGGCGGGCGTGTCACGGTGCGCGGCGGCGGACTGCCCGACGTGGCGATCGACCTGAGGCGGACGGGCGCCGGGATCGCGGGGCGCGCGGTGGTGCAGCCTTATGCCGCCGGGAGCGCTCGCCTCGCGCTCTCCCCGGTCGATTTCGTCGCGGGCGGCGGCGGGCTCACCCGCGTGACGACCACGGCGACCCTGTCGGGGCCGCTCGGCGACGGGCGGGTGGATGGGCTGACCCTGCCGATCGATGCGCGGTGGCGCGGCACCGCGCTCGCGGTCAACCCGACGTGTGCGCCGCTGGGCTGGGGGCGGCTGGCGGTGTCCGGGCTGGAACTCGATTCCGCACGGTTGACGCTGTGCCCCGAAGGCTCCGCTCTTGTGACGTTTGCCGGCGGGCGTGTCGGCGGCGGCGCCCGCGCAGGCGCGACGCGGCTCGCCGGGCGGCTGGGCGGAACCCCGCTCGCGCTTGAGGCGTCGGGCATGCGATTCGGCCTCGCCGACAACGGTTTCCGGCTGGCCGATGTGCGTACCCGTCTGGGACCACCGGATCGCGTGACGCGGATCGACGCGGCGGCGCTGACAGGGCGGATCGTCGGCGGCGCGGTGACGGGCGATTTCTCGGGCGGCGGCGGGCAGATCGCCAACGTGCCGCTGGTCCTCGCCGACGCCGCCGGGACATGGCGCTTCGCCGGAGGCCGGCTCGCGCTCGACGGCGGCATGACCGTATCCGATGCCGCCGCCGAACGCCGCTTCGAACCGCTCGCCAGCCGCGACATGACGCTCACCCTGGTCGGCAACCGCATTGATGCGCGCGGCACGCTCAGCCATCCGGCGAAGGGAATCTGCGTCGCCGACGTCGTGATCGCGCACGACCTCGGCCACGGGACGGGAGAGGCTACGCTCGACGTGCCCAGGCTCCAGTTCGGCGACCGCCTCCAGCCTAACGAGCTGACGCCGATCACCTACGGCGTCATCGCCGACGTGCAGGGCGACGTCTCCGGGCGCGGGCGCATCGCCTGGACGCCCGACGGGGTGACCAGCACCGGGCGATTCGCCACGCCGGCGATGGACCTCGCCGCCGCCTTCGGCCCTGTGACCGGCATCAAGGGCGAGATCGCTTTCACCGACCTGCTCGGGCTGGTCAGCGCGCCCGATCAGGTGGCGACAATCGTCTCGATCAACCCCGGCATCGCGGTGGAGAATGGCACGATCCGCTACCAGTTGACCGGCGAGAACCGCGTGCTGGTGACCGGCGGTTCCTGGCCTTTCGCCAACGGGCAGTTGCTGCTCGACCGTACGCTGCTCGATTTCTCGGCGCAGAAGGAACGGCGGATGACGTTTCGGGTGCAGGGTGCCGATGCCGCCGCCTTCCTCCAGCAGTTCGATTTCGACAATCTCGATGCCACCGGCACCTTTGACGGCGTGTTGCCGATGGTGTTCGACGAAACCGGCGGGCGGATCGTCGATGGCCGGCTGGCCGCGCGCTCGGGCGGCAGCCTCGCCTATGTCGGCACGATCACCGAAAAGGACGTCGGCGTATGGGGCAACATGGCGTTCCAGGCGCTCAAGGCGATGAGCTACCGCGAACTGGGCATCACCATGAACGGCCCGCTCGCCGGGGAAATGGTGACGCAGATCCGCTTCGCCGGCGTCAGCCAGGGGCAGGGGACCAAGAGCAACTTCCTGATCCGGCGTCTGGCGAAACTGCCGCTCGTGTTCAACATCACGGTCACCGCACCGTTCCGCCAATTGCTCGATTCGGTACGCAGCTATTATGATCCGTCGCGGCTGATCGAACGCAACCTGCCGGCGCTGCTCGACGAGCGGAAACGCCGCGAGCAGGGTATCATCCCGACGCCCCCGCCCATTCAGCCTCCTGAAAGCGAGAAGAAGCCATGACGGTTCAAGGATTGAGGTTCGTGCGCGATTGCGCGAACATCCATGGTGTGAAGAGGATGGCGATCTTGGGACTGGCGGCTACGGCGCTCGGCGGATGCGTGACGGTGAACGCGCCTGACAAGCCGATCGTCATCAACCTCAACATCTCGATCACGCAGGAGGTCGTCTACCGTCTCGATGGCGAGGCGAAGTCGCTCATCCAGCAGAATCCGGGGATTTTTTAAGATGAAGACGTTGCACATCGCCGGTCTGATCGCCGTTGCCGCCGTCGCGGGCGGATTGATCGCCACGGCCGCCCACGCCCAGCGCGACCCGGCCTATGCCGCCGCCCGTTCGGCGGGCCAGGTCGGCGAACAGCCAGATGGTTATCTGGGCATCGTCGGCGATCCGACGCCGGCGCTGCGTGCGCTGGTCAACAACATCAACATCCAGCGCAAGGCTGCCTATACCCAGCGCGCTTCCGCGAGCGGCGCCACCGTCGAGCAGATGGCGTTCGTGTCCGGGTGCAACCTCGTCAACCAGACGCAGGCGGGGGAGAAGTACCAGACCCCGACCGGCGCCTGGGCGACCCGCGGCGCCGGCGCGCCGACCCGCGACCCGCGCTGCGCCTGACGCCGGTGGGGCCTGCCCCATTCCCCGCAACGGGGTGGGGTTTTGGTTGACTCGGGTGTGACCCCTTCCTAAAGCGCGCCTGCCTTGGCGGGCTCGCCGCTCGGCCGTTCGTTCGCCCGCTTCGTCGGGAGAGCGTACATGGCCGAACGAGAGCCCGGACTGGACCCCATCGCAGAGGACGCCCGCCTGGCATCGCTCGACGAGCGACTTAAGCAGGCCAAGTCCGATGAGGCGATCAGGACCGGTGAGGCGCGCTACGAAAGCGAGGCGGGTTC
Organism: Sphingomonas sp.; assembly: GCF_035910975.1. GTDB lineage: Bacteria > Pseudomonadota > Alphaproteobacteria > Sphingomonadales > Sphingomonadaceae > Sphingomonas. Next base: position 150,681 of record NZ_JAMHWM010000020.1, on the reverse strand, counting down.
CCGTCTTGCCAGTCGCGTGCTCGCCGAACTGATCGGGGGAATGGTCGGAGGAGCGCTGATCGGCTGGGTGCTCGATCGGTTGCTCGGTACCTCCCCGTGGTTCCTGCTCGGCCTGCTGTTCCTCGGGATAGCGGCGGCGTTCAGGAACATCTTCAGGATTTCAGCCAGGCGCTCGAAGTAATTTTCGGGCGTTTGTCTTAGCATTTGCAGGGAACGCCAAGTGTCGGCAGAATCGGGCAAGATCGATCCGATGCACCAGTTCCAGGTGCAGACCATCTGGGACGGTTTCCAGATTGGCGGTCATCAGATCGCGTTCACCAATTCGGCGGCGTGGATGTGCGTCACCGTGGTCGTGCTGTGGATCTTCATGCTCGGCGGGATGAAGCGCCAGGTCGTGCCCGGCCGCTGGCAGATGATGGTGGAAACCTTCACCGGCTTCATAGATTCGCTGCTGATGCAGAACGTCGGCAAGGCCGGCAGGAAGTACGTTCCCTACGTCTTCTCGCTCTTCATGTTCATTCTGTTCGCCAACCTGCTGGGCCTGTTGCCGCTGGGTGTGTTCGGGCTGCACCCGTTCACCTTCACCAGCCATTTCACGGTCACCGGCGTGCTCGCGATCATGAGCTTCTCGATCGTGCTGATCGTCGGCTTCTGGAAGCATGGCTTCCATTTCTTCAGCCTGTTCGTGCCGCACGGCACCCCCGTCTGGCTGCTGCCGGTCATCCCGCTGATCGAATTCGTCAGCTTCATGGTGCGCCCGTTCTCGCTGGGTCTGCGACTGTTCGTCGCGATGATCGCGGGGCACATCCTGCTGAAGGTGCTGGCCGGGTTCGTCATCAATTCGGCCAATGCCGGCCTGCTGCCGGGCCTGGGCGTCGGCATCCCCAGCTTCGTGCTGATGGTCGGCGTGTCGGCGCTCGAAATCCTCGTCGCCGGTATCCAGGCTTATGTCTTTGCGCTGCTCACGTCGCTGTACATCAACGACGCCGAGCATCTGCACTGAGTTTTTTCGTCAACAACCACAAACTATTACACGCAGGAGTTTCAAAATGGACGCAGAAGCAGCGAAGCTGATCGGTGCGGGTCTGGCCGCGATCGGCGCCGGCATGGCCGCCATCGGTGTGGGTACGGTGTTCGGCTCGTTCCTCGAAGGCGCGCTGCGCAATCCGGGCGCGGCTGATGGCCAGCAGGGCCGTCTGTTCATCGGCTTCGCGGCCGCCGAGCTTCTCGGCCTGCTCGCGTTCGTCGTCGCGATGATCCTGATCTTCGTCGCGTAACACACTCTAGTCGTTCGGGTCCGGCCGCGTGCCGGCCCCGACGAGGATAGCAATGCCCCAGATAGCCCAACTCGGAGCGACATGGGCCAGCCAGGTTTTCTGGCTGGTGCTGACCTTCGGTATCGTTTTCCTGGTCGTCGGCCGGGGGATGGTGCCCAGGGTATTGTCGACGGTCGAGGCGCGCGATGCGTCGGTGGCGGCGGATCTCGCCGCGGCCGAGGCCGCCCGTGCCGAGGCCGATGCGCAGGAGGAACGCTGGCGTTCTCAGGAGAACGCCGCGCGGGACGCCGCCCAGCGCACCATCGCCGAGGCGCGCGCGCGTGCATCGGCCGCAACCGAGGCGACGCTCGCGTCCGCGGGCGAGGCTTCGGCGGCGCAGGTCGCCGATGCCGAGGCCCGCATCGCCACCGCTTCGGCGGAAGCGATGAAGGAGATCGAGGGCGTGGCGGCCGAGGCGGCGCAGGACATCGTCCAGCGCCTGTCGGGCGCCAAGGTGACAAAGACCGATGCCGCCAAGGCGGTGAAGGCGGCGTTCAATGGCTAATCTTTCCGCAGGCTCGGCGCGGGTCGCCGAAAACCTGTCGCACGCCGACACCGCTGAGGGGATACCCCACGCCGGCGCTGAGGCGCTGACCACCGGTCACGCCGGAACCGAACACCACGCCGAACCCGCCGTTTTCGGCATGGACGCGACGGTGTGGGTGTCGGTCGCGATGCTGGTGTTCATCGCGATTCTGATCTGGAAGAAGGTGCCCGCGCTCATCACCGGCGGCCTCGACAAGCAGATCGCCACGATCCGCCAGCGGCTGGACGAGGCGAAGCAACTGCGCGCTGAGGCCGAGGCGCTGCGCGACGAATATGCGCGTAAGATCGCCGACGTCGACAACCAGACGAAAGCGATCGTCGCCCATGCCGAGGATGAAGCGAAGGCGCTGGTCGCCAAGGCCGAGGCCGACGCCGCCGACTTGGTCAGGCGTCGCGCGAAGATGGCGGAGGACAAGATCGCCGCGGCCGAGCGCACCGCGCTGGCCGATGTGCGGGCCAAGGCTGCTGACGCCGCGACCCGCGCCGCCGCCGGCCTGATCGCGGCTAAGCACGGCGCCGAGGCCGACCAGGCGCTGGTCGACCGGACGATCGCGGGGCTGGGGCGGCCCAACTGAGCGGATCGACCTTGCGACACAAAAGCGGCGGGCCGAAAGGTCCGCCGTTTTTCGTTTCCCCAAGAAATTCGGGGTCGTGGAGATCGCGCTGAACCGATAGCGGTACGGCATGGACGAAGGGCTCGACCGGCTGAATCACGGCGAACAACGCGTTCTGAGGCTGCTGGCGCAGGGGCACACCGCCAAGAGCATCGCCGCGATCGAGGGCTGTTCGACGAACGCGGTCAACGAGCGTCTGCGCGCGGCACGGCGCAAGACCGGCGTCGGGAGCAGCCGAGAGCTTGCGCGCAAGGTCGTGGAACAGGAAAATCGTGACGAGCAATTCGGTCTGGCGCCTGATTGCCTGCCCGGCGCATCGATCGCTCCGCAGGCGTCGTCGCCTGCGTCGAGGAGATGGACAATGCCGATGCTCGCCATGGCCGGGATCGCCGCCGTTACACTGGTTTTTGCTGCGGTTGATCGATCGCAACCGGCAGTCGAACATGCTGAATCACCGGCGGCCGCGACGGCGCCGGCGCATGTGAAGATCGGAAACACGTTGGATCGCGAGCCACGCGACGCAAGCTGGGCGGCGCCGATCGAGGCTGCGCTCGACACCCGCTTCGCGGCGCTGGCGGGCCTCGCTGACCGCAGGGTGCGGTGCGCGGCGACGCTATGCGAGGTGTCGGGCCGCCTCACCGCCACCGTGGGCCGAAATTCTCCCGATTCATTGATGCGCGACCTTCAGGGCTCGCGGTTGAGCGATGACCTCGCCGCGCTCGGCCTGACACATCGCATCAGTTCCTTCGGCTCGCGCAGGGAAGCGCCAACGCGGATCGATTACGTCAGCTATTGGATGCGGCAGCCCGCCGCCTGATCGCGGCGGTTGCGCGGTGCGGGCAACGCGCTAGGCTTTGCCGGTCTGCCGGCGTCTCCCGCGCCGCGCTCCCTCGGAGAAGCTCACCCATGACCCTCGCCCTTGTGATCGCCGCCAGCGCCATGTCGATCGCACCTGCCGCCGCTCAGGATCACGCGAATCACGCCGGTCACCAGAATCATGCGCCCTCCGCGACCCCCGTCGCACCGGCTGGGGCGGTCAAGTTCACGCTCGATACGCCGATCGAGACATTGATGGCGGACGAGAAGGCGAGGGCGGTTGTCGAGGCAAATGTGCCGGGCATCGGCGCGCATCCTAGCTATGAGATGTTCAAGGCGATGTCGTTCAACCAGGTCGCGCCGATGTCGAACGGCCAGATTTCGGCGCAGATGCTCGCCAAGCTTCAGACAGAACTCGCGGCGATCAAGTAAGGGTAGGGGCGATGACGATCGATCGGCGCACGGCGCTTGCTCGGGGCGGTGCGGCAGCCGTCGTCGCGGCTCTGCCCGCGCTTCCGGCCGTCGCGGCCCAGGCCGGGTCGGGCGACGCTGCGTTCAAGGCGCTCCTCGACCGCATCTTCTACGATCGCCTCGCCGACGATCCGGAGGGAGCGACGCGGCTGGGGCTCGATACCGGCGCGCGGGCCGCGATGCGATCGCGACTGGCCGATACATCGGCGGCGGGCCTCGCGCGGCGTCGCGCGCGGACCAGGGCCGAACGGGCGATGATCGCCAGTGTCGATCGAGCGCGGCTCTCGCCGACGGCGCAGCTCGACTATGACATCGTCGTGTACCAGCTCGACGGCGGCGTTCGGGCTCAGCGTTTTGGCTATGGGTCGGGCGGCGGGCGGTACGCACCCTATCTGCTCAGCCAGCTCTCGGGCGCGTATCGCGACGTGCCCGACTTCCTCGACAGCCAGCACCGGGTGCGCGACGCCGCCGATGCCGATGCCTATCTGGCACGGCTTGCGGGTTTCGCGACGCAGATCGACCGCGAGACCGAGCGCCAGCGCGCGGATGCGGCGAAAGGCGTGTTCGCGCCCGACTATATTCTGGATACGACGCTCCGCCTGCTTGGCGCGGTGCGCGATCAGCCGGCGGCGGCGACCGTGCCGGTGGTGTCGTTCGCCACCAAGCTCAAGGCGGCGGGCCTGTCGGCCGAACGCGCGGCAAAGGCGACCGCGATCGTCGAGGGGCAGGTGTTTCCCGCGCTCGATCGTCAGCGCGCTTTGGTGACCGAGTTGCGCGGCAAGGCCGTGCACGACGCCGGATGCTGGCGCCTGCCCGACGGCGAGGCCTATTATGCCGCCGCCGCCGAGGCCGCGACGACGGTGCCGCTGACTGGCGACGAGATCCACCGCATGGGGCTCGATCAGGTCGCCGAAATTTCCGGCCGCATCGATGCGATCCTGAAGAGGCAGGGGCTGACCCAGGGAACCGTCGGCGCGCGCATGATCGCGCTCAACGAGCGTCCCGACCAGCTCTTCCCCAACACCGATCCGGGCCGCGAACAGCTGCTGGCGTTGCTCAACACCCAGGTGCAGGCGATGTACAAACGCCTGCCCGAACAATTCGCGGTCATCCCCAAGGCTCCGGTAGAGGTGCGCCGCGTGCCGCCGTCGATCCAGGCCGGCGCGCCGGGTGGCTATTATCAGGCGGCGACGCTCGACGGGTCACGGCCGGGCATCTATTTCATCAACCTGCGCGACACGTTCGACCGGCCGAAATTCGGGCTGGCGACGCTAAGCTATCACGAAGCGGTGCCGGGCCATCACATGCAGGTGATGACCGCGCTGGAAAGCGGCGACATTCCGCTGCTGCGGCGGCGTGGCGGATTCAGCGGCTATTCGGAAGGCTGGGCGCTCTACACCGAACAATTGGCCGACGAGATGGGCATGTACGAAGGCGATCCGCTGGGGCAGGTCGGCTATCTTCAATCCCTGCTGTTCCGCGCGACGCGACTGGTGGTCGATTCGGGGATGCACGCCAAACGCTGGAGCCGCGAGAAGGCGACCGACTATTTCATCGCCACGACCGGCATTGCGCGCGGGCGCAGCCAGGGCGAGATCGATCGCTACACCGTGTGGCCGGGGCAGGCGTGCAGCTACAAGATCGGCCACACCAAATGGGTCGAGCTGCGCGACGCGGCGAAGAAGAAGGCCGGTACGGGCTGGGACCCCAGGGAATTCCACAAGCTGCTGGCGCTGGGCGCGATGCCGCTGGCGGTGCTGGAACGGGTGGCGGCGGCGCGGTTCTCCTGACGTGTTCAGCGCCGCGTGCGGGCGTGGTGTTCAGCGCGCTGCAGCAGCAGGTCGAGATCCTCGGGCGCGATGTCGAACGTCTCGCCCAGGTCTGCCAGCGCGGCATCGATGTCCGCACGGTGCAGCGGGCGCGGCGTGGGCAGGGCGCCGGCACCCGGCCGGTGCGGCCAGCTATGGCCGGACAGGCGGTGGAACGCCCAGCCCGCGGCGATGAGCAGCGTCGCGTTCACGGCGACCAGGACCAGCGGATAGGCCAGGCCCATCGCCGCGATGGCGGGTCCGCCGGTCACCGCGCCCAGCGCGACGGCGCCGCCGGGCGGATGCAGGCAGCGCAGCAGCGTCATGGTGGCGATCGCGACGCCCACCGCCAGCCCGGCCGCCAGCCATGGCTCGGGGACGATCAGCGCCATGGCGATACCGATCGCGCCCGAAACGACGTTGCCGCCCAACACCGACCATGGCTGGGCCAGCGGACTGGTCGGCACCGCGAACACCAGCACGGCCGAAGCGCCCATCGGCGCGATCAGCGCGGCGAACGAGCGATCGAGCGGCAGGTGCAGCAGCACCCATGCCGTCGCGGCGATGCCGGCAAAGGCGCCCAGCGCGGCGACCAGCCGGTGATCGAGCCGCCCGCCGGCCAGCTTCGGGCGAAAGATCAGTGATTGTCTGAAGGCCGTCATCGCGCAGCCGCATGCGCCCGGATTGGGTAGGGATGCAAGAAAGGAAGGCTTGTTGGGGTGTGCCTGCTGGCAGCCGCATGCCCCCGTATTGGGTATGGATGCAAGTGATGGTGGCGGGTCGCGCCGCCAGGCTCTAGATTCCACGCATGTCGTCACCGTCCGCCCCCGATCGCTTCAACGAGGAAGCGGCGACCTACAGCGTGCGCGGCAGCGACGCGCCGGATCTGGAGGCCGGCGTCGCCGCGATCCGCAACGTCGTGAAGACGTTACCGGTACGCCCCGGCGTCTACCGGATGCAGGATACGAGGGGCGACGTGCTCTACGTCGGCAAGGCGCGCGCGCTGAAGAATCGCGTGACCAACTACACGCAGGTTCAGCGCCTCTCGAAACGGTTGCAGCGGATGGTCGCGCAGACGCGGTCGATGACGATCGTGACGACCAACAACGAGGCGGAGGCGCTGCTGCTCGAGGCGCAGCTCATCAAACGCTATCGTCCGGCGTACAATGTCCTGCTGCGCGACGACAAAAGCTTTCCCTTCATCCTGCTGCGCGCGGACCATGATTTTCCGCGCATCCAGAAGCATCGCGGCGCGCGGCGCGCGAAGGGCGACTATTATGGCCCGTTCGCGTCGGCCGGGTCGGTCAACAACACGCTAAACGCGCTCCAGAAACTGTTCCTGCTGCGATCGTGTACCGACGGCTTCTTCAAGACGCGCGACCGGCCGTGCCTGCTCTATCAGATCAAGCGCTGCTCGGCGCCGTGCGTCGGGCGGATCGACCGGGCGGGCTATGCCGAACTGGTCGAGGATTCGAAGAAGTTCCTCGCCGGCAAGGCGACTGACGTGCAGGCGAAGCTGGGCGCGCAGATGATCGCCGCGGCCGAGGCGATGGACTTCGAACTCGCCGCCGTGCTGCGCGATCGCCTGCGCGCGCTGACCTTCATCCAGGGCAGCCAGTTCATCAACGCCGGAGGGGTGGGCGACGCCGACATCTTCGCACTGGCCAGCCACGAAGGCGTGATGGGCATCCAGGCCTTCTTCATTCGCGGCGGCCAGAACTGGGGCCATCGCAGCTTCTTTCCCGCCCACACCGGCGAGGTGCCAGAGGAAGAGGTGCTCACCCAGTTCCTCGCCCAGTTTTATGAAGAAGTGCCGCCCGCGCGGCAGATCCTGCTCGACCGCGACCTGCCCGAAGGCGAGTTGCTGGCCCAGGCGCTGGGCGACGCCGCCGGCTACAGGGTCGCGCTGGCGGTGCCGCAGCGGGGCACGCGCCGTCGGTTGATGGAACAGGCGCAGCGCAACGCGCGCGAGGCGCTGGAGCGACGCCTGGCGGAAAGCACGACCCAGGCAAAGCTCAACCGCGAACTCGCGGACCTGTTCGAACTTGCCGAGCCGCCCGATCGGATCGAGGTCTACGACAACAGCCACATCCAGGGCACCAACGCGCTGGGCGCGATGGTCGTCGCGGGGCCGGAGGGCTTTCGCAAGGGCCAGTATCGCAAATGGAACATCAAGCGCGCGGAAACGATCGCCGGCGATGATTACGGCATGATGCGCGAGGTGCTGTCGCGCCGTTTCGGTCGCGCGCTGGAGGACGGTCCCGATCGCGATTCGGGCGACTGGCCCGATCTCGTCCTGCTCGACGGCGGGCGGGGCCAGCTCAACGCCGCCCGCGCGGTGCTGGAGGACCTTGGCATCGAGGATATCTGCCTGGTCGGCGTCGCCAAGGGGCCGCACCATGGGCGCGACGGGCGCGAGGTATTTCACCTGATGGACGGCCGCGAGCTGACGCTGCCGGTCAATTCGCCGCTGCTCTTCTACCTCCAGCGGCTGCGCGACGAGGTCCACCGTTTCGCGATCGGCGCGCACCGGGCGAAGCGCGCCAAGGCGATCGGTGCCAGCCCGCTCGACGAGGTCCCCGGCATCGGCCCTGCGCGCAAGAAGGCACTGCTGATGCACTTCGGCACCGCCCGCGCGGTGCGCGGAGCAAGCCTGGCGGATCTGCAGAAAGCGCCGGGGGTCTCCGCGGCGGTGGCGCAGCAGCTGTATGATTTCTACCACGCGAAATAGCGTCCGGATCGGAACGCCGGGTTGCCGCGAGGGACGGAACCGGTAAGCTTCCGTTTCGCGACAAGGGGGGCTCGGCGCGTGTTTAAAGGGATGGTTTTCGCGGGTTTGCTGGCGATTTCCGGCGTGGCACAGGGAGCGGACAAGCCGATCTATGCGCCCCCGCCCGCGTGGGTGAAACCCGCTGCGGCGCCGCCCCTGCCGGCCAAGCCCGACGATGCGCCGGTCCGTCTCCTGCTGTCCGACCAGCAGATCGCGTTCGAAAAGGGACGCCGCACGATCTATTCCGACGTCGCGCTGCTGATCCAGACGCCGCAAGGGCTTGCCGCCGGAAACCTGTCCTTCCCGTGGGATCCGGATTCGGACGAACTCACCATCCACAAGGTCGCCATCCGCCGCGACGACAAGGTGATCGATGTGCTGGCGGGTGGCCAGACCTTCACGGTGATGCGTCGCGAGACCAACCTGGAAAGCGCGATGCTCGACGGCGTGCTGACCGCGAACATGCAGCCCGAAGGACTGCAGGTCGGCGATGTGCTGCAGATCGCGGTTTCGATCACGTCGAGCGACCCGGTGATGAAGGGTCATGTGGAGGCGATTGCCGGCGGTTGGGATGCCGGTCCGATCGGGCGAGCGCGTCTGCGGATGCAATGGCCGGCGTCGATGCCGCTTCGCCTCCGCCAGGCGGGCGCCATGCCTGCCGCGAAGCCTGTCGTGGCAAAAGGCATGAAATCGCTGGAAATCGTGCTGGACGATGTTCAGCCGCAGCCCGGCCCCACCGGCGCCCCACTGCGCTACCACCTGGGCCGGCGTATCGAAGCGAGCGACTTTGCGTCGTGGAGCGAACTCGCAGCGCTGATCGAGCCGCTCTACCGCCAGGCTGCGCAACTGCCCGGGGACGGTGCGCTGGTCGATGAGGTCGCGAAGATCGCGGCCGCGTCCAGCGACCAGAAGGCGCGCGCCGAGGCGGCGCTGACGCTGGTCCAGAACCGCATCCGTTACGTTGCCTTGTCCATGGGGTCCGGTGGGTTGGTGCCCGCCGATGTCGCCACCACCTGGTCGCGCCGCTATGGCGACTGCAAGGCGAAGACGGCAATGCTGCTGGCGATCCTTGCCCGGCTCGGCGTCGCGGCAGAGGCCGTTGCCGTCCACACCCAGATGGGCGACGGGCTGGACGAACGGCTGCCGATGATGGGGGCGTTCGATCACGTGATCGTCCGCGCGACGATCGACGGCAGGACATATTGGCTCGACGGGACGCGGCAGGGGGACACCAGCCTCGATCGCCTGACGGTGCCGGCGTTCGGCTGGGGACTGCCGCTGGTGCCCGCCGGCGCGGCGCTGGTGCGGATGGAGCCGGCGCCGCTGGACAAGCCGGTGCACGACGTATCGATCCATATGGATGCGCGCGCGGGGCTCCGCGTGCCGGCGCCGACCAGAATCGAGGCGGTGTTCCGCGGCGACATGGCGATCATGGTCAACAACGGCGTGTCCGGCCTGACTGGCGATGCGCGCGACCGGGCGCTGCGAAACTACTGGAAGCGCGAGCATGACTTCATCGAGCCGGGCGCGGTCGGCGCGGTGTTCGATCCGGCGACCGGCGAGCTGCGCCTCACGCTGGATGGAAAGGCGAAGATGGACTGGAGCAGCGGCTGGTACGAAACCGATGGAACATCGGTGGGCTATCGCGCCGATTTCTCCCGCGAGCCCGGCCCCGACCGCGATGCGCCGTTCAGCGTCGCGCATCCGCATTACGTCCGTACGCAGCAAACGATTCTTCTGCCGCGAGGATTCCCCGATCAGAAATCGACTAATGACGGGATGATTGACCGCACTGTCGCCGGTGTCGAATATCGTCGCAAATGGTCGCTCGTCGATGGCGTCTTCAGCGTGGAGAAGACCGAGCGTAGCGTCGTATCCGAGTTTCCCGCCAAGGACGCGGCAGCGGCACAGGCTGCCCTGCGCGAGATGGCCAAGCAGACCCTGCACATCAAGCGCCCTGAATCATACCGCGAGAACGATGCCGAAATCGCGGCACTCCAGGCGGAAACGCCGACGACCGCGTCCGCTTTCATAGATCGGGGCAACATGCTGATGGATCGTGGTCGCTTCGTTGAGGCGGAGCGCGATCTCGATCGGGCGATCGCGCTGGAACCCGAAAGCGCCCGCGCGCTTGCCGACCGCGGTATCGCACGGGCCTGGCAAGACAAGGTCGCCCAGGCGACGGGGGATTTCGACGCCGCACTCAAGCTCGACCCGAGCAATGCCGTCGTCTATCGCGGACGCGGACTGATCGCCCAGAACAAGGGCGATCATCGCGCCGCGATCGACGCGCTCACCACATCGCTGCAATTCGATCAGCGCAACAATTGGGCGCTGACCCGTCGGGCGGCGTCGCATCGGGCGCTAGGAGACGATGCTGCGGCGCTGGCCGACGCCAGCACCGCGCTGGCTCGCGATCCACGCTCGATCGAACTGCTCGGTATGCGGGCGAACCTCTATCGACGATTGGGCGAGCTGGACAAGATGCTGGCCGACGCGGCGGCGATGGCGACGCTGAACCCGGACCTCGCCTACGCCCATGTGCTGTCGGGCAAGCTCTACGCCAGCGAGGGGCGGCATGATGAGGCGAGGAAAGCGTTCGACCGGGCCCTGGCGATCGAGCCGGAGGCCTGGGTGTACATGAACCGCGCGCAATCGCGGCCCAGGGTGGATCGCGCCGGCAGGCTCGCCGATCTCGACGCCGCGCTGAAGCTCGACCCCAAGATGGTGGACGCGCTGGTCATGAGGGCGCGACTGCAGGCGGATGCCGGCGACACGCGCGACGCGGTCGCCACGCTCGACCGCGCGATCGCGCTCAAGCCGGAGGATATCGGTGCCTTCGTGCAGCGCGGGATCGTGCGCTCGAAGCTGGGGGATATATCTGGCAGCGAGCGTGACTTCGCGGCGGCGCGAGCGATCGCCCGCGATCCGTCCGACTTCAACACCCTGTGCTGGGCGAAGGCTACTGCCGGCGTCGCGCTGGAGTCGGCACTCGCAGATTGCGAGCGAGCGCTTGCCGGTGCGGCGAGCGCGGCGTCGTTCCTGGACAGCAAGGCTTTCGTGTTGCTCCGCCTCGGCCGAACCGACGAAGCGATCGCATTGTACGACGCCGCCTTGAAAGCAGCGCCGACCCTGGCGGCCTCGCTCTATGGCCGTGCGGTGGCATGGTCGCGCAAGGGCGACGCGGCCAAGGCGGCGGCAGACCTTGCCCTGGCGCTCAAGCAATCGCCAGACGTGGTGGAACGTTTCACCGAATATGGGGTGACGATCGAAACGCGCTGACCGCCAGCCATTTCCACTTCCTTCACACCGCCGCCGGTAAAGCGGGCGGCATGGCGACCCCCGTTTTCCTGACGATCGATACCGAGTTGATGTGGCGGCACCACGCCGCCGGCTTGGCGAGCGCGGATATCGTCGCGCGGTCGCTGGAGCCGGCGGGGGTCGGTGTCGGCTATCAGCTGGCGATGCTGAAGCGGTACGGGCTGAAGGCAACCTTCTTCGTCGATCCGATGCCGGCGCTGGTCCACGGCCGCGACCATGTCGCGCGGGTGGTGGAGGCGATCCTGGCCGCGGGGCAGGAAGTGCAGCTGCACCTCCACCCCAACTGGACGGCGGCGTCGGCGGAGGATCGCACCGCCCACGCCCGGTTCGAGATGATCGAATATTCGGCCCACGAGCAGCGCGGATTGCTGGAGCAGGCGCGCGACCTGCTGACGGCGTGCGGAGCGCCGCCGCCGGTCGCTTTCCGCGCCGGCAGCTATGCGGCGAACGACGACACGCTCGCCGCGCTCACCGCGCTCGGCTTCACCTATGATTCGAGCCACAATGGCGCGCACCATCCCTGGCCCAGCGCGGTGTCGCTGCCGGTGCGCCAGATCGCCCCGGTGGTGCATCGGGGGTTGATCGAGGTGCCGGTCACGCTGATCGAGGATCGCGCCGGCCGGCTGCGCCATTTCCAGCTCTGCGCGCTGTCCATCGCGGAGATGCGCGCCGCGCTGGACCACGCGGGCGCGCGGGATCACGCTGCGGTGACGATCGTTAGCCACGGTTTCGAACTCGCCAACCGCGCGGGCACACGCGCCAATGCGGTGCACCTCCGCCGCTTCACGGGGTTGTGCGCGCTGCTGGCCGACCGCGCGCAGGACATGCCGACCGCGCATTTCGCCGATCGCCCCGCGCTCCGGCTCGGGCGCGATGACCGGCCGCTCGGCCCCAGCCTGTGGCGCACCCGCTGGCGCCAGGCGGAGCAGCTCTGGTCGAACCTCGTGGCGGAACGCGCCGCGTGACAATGGCCGCGCGCCTGCCGCTGAAGTTCCAGGTCGGGGCGCGGACGCTGTTCGCGCTCGACCGGCGGCTGGTGCGTGTTCCGCTGTCGCTGGCCGACGCGCTGGCCGAACGCCCGCCGGCGCTGCCGCCGCCCGGTGACGCCGATGGATATCTCGTCACGTCGCTGCCGGTTGGACAGCTTGCCGCCGTCCGCGTCGCCATGCCCGACGCGATCGTCCATGTCCGCCAGCGCTATACCCGCTACTTCGCGGACCTCACGCTGGGCGCGGAGGGGTGGTGGGACGCGCTGTCGTCGAACACCCGTTCGGGCCTGAAGCGCAAGGCGAAGAAAGCCGGGGCGATCGCGGTCCGGCGCTATCGCACGCCGGACGAGCTTTCCGAGTTCCACCATGCCGCCCGCGCGATCGCTGCGACCACCTATCAGGAACGCCTGCTCGATGCCGCGCTGCCCGACACGCCCGAATTCGTCGCGCGGATGCTGGCGCTTGCCGCCGCCGATCGCGTCCGGGCGTGGACGCTGGAGGTGGACGGCGCACCGGCTGCCTATCTCTACTGCCCCGTCCGGGCGGGCGACGTGATCTACGAATATGTCGGCCATGATCCGCGCTTCGCCGCGCTGTCGGCCGGCACATTGCTGCATGTCGAGGCGATGCGCGATCTGTCGGGCGAGGGCGTGTTCGACCGCTTCGACTTCACCGAAGGGGAGGGCCAGCACAAGCGCAGCCTGTCGACGGGCGGGATCGCCTGTATCGACCTGCTGCTGCTGCGTCCCACGCTCGCCAATCGCGCGGCGGTAACGGCGCTGGCTGGATTCGACCGGGCGGTCGCGCTGGCAAAGGCAGGCGTGGCGCGCTTCGGCCTCGGCGATCTGGCGAAGCGCATCCGCCGCGGCTGACCCTCCCTGTTTACAACGCGAGGCGCTAAGGCGGGAACCATGCACCTGCGCGCGCCCGCGATCGTCCTGGCCGTCCGCTCCCACGGCGAACATGGTGCAATCGTCCGTGCGCTGACGCCGGACGACGGCGTCCAGCCCGGCTACGTCCGTGGCGGCCACGGCCGTGCCCTGCGACCGGTGCTCCAGCCGGCGAACGCGATCCTCGGCGAATGGCGTGCCCGCACCGACGATGCGCTGCCCGGCCTGACGGTGGAATTGCTGGCGAGCCGTGCGCCGCTCTATTCCGAACCGCTCGCCGCCGCGGCGCTCGACTGGGTGAGCGCGCTCACCGCGGCCGCGCTGCCGGAAGGGCAACCCTATCCGCAACTCTACGCCGCGCTCGACGGCGTGATCGCGGCGGTGGAGGCGGCGCCGGCCGCGCGGAGATGGGCGGTGGCGCTGGTCCGCTACGAACTGCTGCTGCTTGCCGAACTCGGCTTCGGGCTCGACTTCTCGGAATGCGTGGCGACCGGGGCGACGCAGGATCTCGCCTATGTCAGTCCGAAGAGCGGCGGCGCGGTCAGCCGCGCGGCGGCGACGGGATATGAGGCGCGGCTGCTGCCCTGTCCCGCCTTTCTGCGCGACGGCGGCGGGGCGGAATGGGGCGACGTGCTCGCCGGACTGGGGCTGACCGGCCATTTCCTCGAACGTGATCTTCTCCACGGTCGTGCCGCCGATGCGCTGGCGGCGCGCGAAAGGCTGGTCGATCGGGTGCGGCGGGCGGTTGCATGAGCGCGTCCGGCCCGGCATGGGCGAACGCGACCTGAGGGGGAACTCACATGCCGCTTATCGCCCTGTTGCCCGGTGACGGGATCGGACCCGAAGTGATCGCCGAGGGGCGGCGCGTGCTGGAGGCGCTGGGCCTCGACCTGACGTTCGAGGAGGCGCCCGTCGGTGGCGCGGCCTATGAGGCGCTGGGCCATCCGCTGCCCGTCTCCACGCTCGACCTTGCGGAACAGGCCGATGCGATCCTGTTCGGCGCGGTGGGTGATGCGCGGTTCGACACGCTGGAACGCGCGCTGCGGCCCGAACAGGCGGTGCTGGGCCTGCGCAAGGAACTCAATCTCTACGCCAATCTGCGCCCGGCGAAGCTGTTTCCGGGGCTGGAGGACGCCTCCGCGCTGCGGCCCGAGGTGGCCGGCGCGATCGACCTCGTCATCGTCCGCGAGCTGACGGGCGACGTCTATTTCGGCGAGAAGGGCCGGCGCGAGACGATCGAGGGGCTGCGCGAGGGCTATGACCTGATGGCCTATGACGAGGTCGAGGTGCGACGCATCGCGAAGATCGGCTTTGACACGGCGCGCGGCCGCACCGGCAAGCTCTGCTCGGTCGACAAGGCCAATGTGCTGGAAACGTCGCAGCTGTGGCGAGACGTGGTGATCGAGACGGCGGCCGACTATCCCGACGTCACGCTGACCCACATGTATGTCGATAACGCCGCGATGCAGCTGGTGCGCAATCCGGGCCAGTTCGACACCATCGTCACGGGCAATCTGTTCGGTGACATATTGTCTGACCAGGCGAGCATGTGCGCGGGATCGATCGGCATGTTGCCGTCCGCCTCGCTCGGGCACGGGGGCAAGGGGATGTACGAGCCGATCCACGGCTCCGCCCCCGACATCGCCGGGCAGGGCAAGGCCAATCCGTGCGCGACGATCCTGTCGGCGGCGATGCTGCTGCGCCATTCGCTCGACCAGCCCGACGCCGCCGACCGTATCGAGGCGGCGGTGATCGCGGCGCTGACCGGCGGCGCGCGCACGGCGGACCTCGGTGGCGGCATGTCGACCCGCGCGATGGGCGACGCGGTGCTCGCCCACCTGTGAGCGACCTGCTGGAGATCGCAGTCGTCGTCCCGACGTTCAACGAACGGGCGAATGTCGCGGCGCTGGTCGCCCGGCTCGACGCGGCGCTGGTGGGGCGGCGGTGGGAAGCGATCTTCGTCGACGATGATTCGCCCGATGGGACCGCCGATACGGCGCGCGAACTCGGGCGGATCGACGCGCGAGTGCGGGTGATCCAGCGGATCGGGCGGCGCGGCCTGTCGTCGGCCTGTATCGAAGGGATGTGCGCCACCGCCGCCCCGGTGGTCGCGGTGATCGACGGCGACCTGCAGCATGACGAGACGCTGCTGCCGAAGATGCTCGACGCCCTGGCGGGTGATCCGACACTCGACGTGGTGATCGGATCGCGCTTCGTCGATGGCGGCGGGACGGGCGACTGGGATCGCGATCGCGTGGCGAAATCCGCTTTGGCAACAAAGCTTTCCCGGCGGGTGCTGAAAGTCGATCTCAGCGACCCGATGTCCGGTTTCTTCGCGATCCGCGCCGATGTGTTGCGCGATCTCGCGCCCAAGCTGTCGGGGATCGGCTTCAAGATCCTGCTCGACATCGTGACCGCCAGCCCGCGCCCGCTCAACTTCGCCGAACTGCCCTACACCTTCCGCGTCCGCGAGGCGGGGGAGAGCAAGCTCGATCACGTCGTCGCGATGGAATATCTGATCGCGCTGTACGACCGCATGTTCGGCAAGCTGATCCCGGTGCGGTTCGCGATGTTCTCGGCGATCGGCGGGCTGGGGGCGGGGGTGCACCTCGGCGTCGTCTGGCTGTTCTTCCGCGCGCTCGGCGCCAGTTTCATCGCCGCGACGGTGGTGGCGACATTGGTCGCGATGACCTTCAACTTCTTCCTCAACAACGCGCTGACCTATCGCGATCGCCGGCTGAAGGGCGCGCGGGCGCTGCTCGACGGATGGGTCAGCTTCTGCATCGTCTGTTCGGTCGGCGCGGCGGCGAACGTCGGCGTGGCGGCGTTCCTCCACGACGTTCAACGGGGCAATTGGGCGGTGTCGGCCCTGGCCGGAATCCTTGTTGCGGCGGTATGGAATTTCGCTCTGTCTTCGCGGTTTACATGGGGACGTTACAAGTAAGGATCACCATCGTCCGTCGAACTACATCGAGCGGCTGAACGCCCGCGCGTTGCGCAGCGCCATCGCTCAGATGATCGGGTGGAAATAGACGAAGAACATCAGGGCGAGGACCGCGAACCACCAGCGCAGGGGTGTTATGCCAGAGAGGCGGAAGCCGGCCGCCGGCGCGATGAAGCGGGTCGGACATGGTTGCGCGAGCGGCCGCCGTCCGGCAAGGCGGAAAACATGAAGCGGCGCACCGGACAGGATCGGACCATTACCCAGGGCTGGCGCCCGGCGACGCAGGCGGTGCGCGGGGGCACCGCGCGCAGCGAGTTCGGCGAGACCAGCGAGGCGTTGTTCCTCACGTCGGGCTATGCCTATGATTGTGCCGGCGATGCCGCCGCGCGCTTCTCGGGTGACCAGGTCGGCATGACCTATTCGCGCCTCCAGAACCCCACCGTCGAGATGCTCGAACAGCGGATCGCGCTGCTCGAGGGCGCGGAAGCGTGCCGGACGATGGCCTCCGGCATGGCGGCGATGACGGCGGCCCTGCTCTGCCAGCTATCGGCGGGCGATCATGTCGTCGCCGGCCGTGCGGCGTTCGGATCGTGCCGCTGGCTCACCGACACGTTGCTGCCGCGCTTCGGGATCGAGACGACGATCATCGACGCGCGCGATCCCGATCAGTTCGCCGCCGCGACGAAGGCCAACACAAAGGTCTATTTCTTCGAGACGCCGGCCAATCCGACGATGGACATCGTCGATCTGCGCGCGGTCTGCGCCCTGGCGCGCGAACGCGGCGTGACCAGCGTCGTCGACAACGCCTTCGCTACCCCGGCACTTCAGCGGCCGCTCGATTTCGGCGCCGACGTCACCGCCTATTCGGCGACCAAGATGATGGACGGCCAGGGCCGCGTGCTGGCCGGCGCCGTGTGCGGGACCGAGGATTTCATCACCAACACGCTGCTGCCCTTCACGCGCAACACCGGGCCGACGCTCAGCGCGTTCAATGCCTGGGTGGTGCTGAAGGGGCTGGAGACGCTCGACCTGCGCATCCGCCGCCAGAGCGAGTCGGCGCTGACGGTCGCGCGTTTCCTTGAGGGGCGCGTGCCGCAGGTGCTGTTCCCCGGCCTGCCCAGCCACCCCCAGCACGACCTCGCGATGCGCCAGATGGACATGGCCGGCTGCATCTTCGCGATCGTGCTCGATGGCGGTCGCCCTCAGGCGCACGGCCTGCTCGACGCGCTGCAACTGATCGACATCTCGAACAACATCGGTGATTCGCGCTCGCTGATGACGCATCCGTCATCGACCACCCATTCGGGGGTGGAGGAGGCCAAGCGGATCGAAATGGGCGTGACCGAGGGGATGCTGCGGCTCAACATCGGGCTTGAAGACCCGCAAGACCTGCTCGACGATCTCGACCAGGCATTGAGGGCGGTCGGGCTGTGAGCACCGCCGGCATGATGGGCGCGTTGTTCCCGCATGCCGTTGAAACCGATGGCGTCACGGTGCGCGTGTCGGTCAGCTATCTGGCCGACCAGTCGGAGCCGCAGCGCGGCCGCTGGTTCTGGGCCTATCACATCCGTATCGAGAACGCGTCCGCGCGAACCGTCCAGTTGCTCACCCGTCACTGGGTCATCACCGATGGCCGCGGCATGCGTCATTCGGTGGAGGGCGAGGGCGTCGTCGGCGAACAGCCGGTGATCGCGCCGGGCGACAGCTACGACTATGTTTCGGGCTGTCCGCTCGCGACGCCGACGGGCGCGATGCAGGGCAGTTACCGCATGGTCGATGAATCCGGCGAAAGCTTCGAGGTCGCGATCCCCAAATTCGCGCTGATGGCGCCGGCGGTGGGGGTATGATGGCCGGCGGATCGTCATTCCGGCGAAAGCCGGAATCTCGCGCCGCGAGCGTCCCGCCCGCGGCCGAAGGCCCCAGCGTTCGCTGGGGCTGCGCCATCGGCTCCCTGCGGGAGTCGATGGCTTGAAGCGCACCCATCTTCCCCTGAACGGCCTGCGCGTGCTCGACGCCGCGGCGCGGCATTTGTCGTTCACCCGCGCCGCCGACGAACTGGCGGTGACCCCGGCGGCCGTCGGCCAGCAGATCCGCGCGCTGGAGGACACGCTGGGCACCGTGCTGTTCCGCCGCACGACCAAGGGGCTGGAACTGACGCCGGAAGGCGAGGCCGGGCTCGCGGCGCTGCGCGACGGCTTTCTGCAGTTCGAAGAATCGGTCCGCGCGATGCAGGCGGGGCAATCGTCCAAGGCGCTGACGATCGCGGCCCCGCGCGACCTGACCGCCAAGTGGCTGATGCCCCGGCTGTCGGCGATCGCCGCCGCCGATCCGGAAGTCCGCTTCGCGATCGTCGCGGACGAAGAGGTCGATTTCGCCCAGGCAAACCTCGATCTCGCCATCCGCTGGGGTGCGGGGCCGGGCGAGCAGGAGGGCGAGGCGCTCGAATCCGACGGCATGGTGGTGGTGCAGGCGCCGGGCGGCGGCGCCGATACCGCGATCGCCTGGACCGGCTGCCTGACGGAAGATGCGGGCGCGGCAGTGCGCGTTGCCGACGCGGGGCTCGCGATCGATGCCGCCGCCGCCGGGCTGGGCCGCGCCTGCGTGCCCGAACTGCTTGCCCGCGGGGACATCGCGGCGGGGCGGGTGATCGCGGTCGGCGAACCGCGCGCGTCGGACAAGGGCTATTGGCTGGTCGCCCCGACGCCGCAGTGGCGGCAGAAGAAGGTCAAGGCGCTGGTCGACGCGCTGGCGTCGTGACCTCCCCGTTCCGCAACCCGGAATTCGAAAGCTCGCGCCTTGCGATGCGTCCGCAATCGGCCGCCGATGCGGAGGCCCTGTTCGAAGCCTATGGCGACGCCCATCTGATGACCTGGTGGTCGTCGGGGCCGCACACCTCCGTCGCTCAGACCGTCGAGTATCTGACCGCGTCCGACCTGCCGTCGGACTGGCGCGGCTGGACGATGGTCGATCGCGACAGCGGCGACGTGATCGGCACGCTGGCGGCGGGTAACGTCCGGCCCGGCGTGGTCGAGGTCGGCTATATGGTGATCCGCCGTTTCTGGGGTCGCGGCTATGCGCGCGAAAGCGTCACGCGGCTGCTCGACCTGCTGTTCGCAGAGGAGGGGCATCGCCGCGTGATGGCCGATGTCGATCCCGATAATGCCGCTTCGATCGGGCTGGTGAAGCGATTGGGCTTTACGCTCGAAGGCCGGCTGCGTGGTGAATGGGAAACCCATATCGGCGTTCGCGACAGCCTGATCTGGGGCTTGCTGAGGGACGAATGGCATGGCCGCACCGCCTGACCTGTCCGATCCCGCCGTTCGCGCCGCCTATCGTGCCGAACTGATGCACGTCGCGCAGGGCACCCGCCGGCTTGGCTTCCTGCTCGCCGGGCTGGGGCTGATCGCGGCGGTGCTGCGCGGCACCGCGCTTCCGGGATTGCCGGAAATCGTGCCGCTGGTGCTGATCGTCACCGCACTGGGCCTGATGCTGATCGGCATCGTGCGGCGCACGCGCTATCACCTGCGCCGGATGCGCGGGCTGTAAGGGGATTGATCGCGGCCCTTTGGCGTCTTAGGTGGATGACACACTAACGGAGTCCCCCGCGCCATGACCTCTTCCAGCCCCTGGTCGCACAGCCGCAAATCCGGCGTCGCCGACGATATCGATTTCGAGATCAAGGGCCAGGAACTCCAGTTTGTCGAGATCGAGCTGGACCCCGGAGAGAGCGCCGTGGCGGAGGCCGGGTCGCTCATCTGGAAGGACGCGAGCGTCGGAATGACGACCGTCTTTGGCGACGGATCGGGCGGGCAGGGCGGCGGCTTCATGGGGGCGCTGCTCGGCGCGGGCAAACGGCTGGTGACCGGGGAAAGCCTGTTCACGACCGTCTTCACCCATGAAGGATCGGGCAAGGCCCGCGTGGCCTTCGCCTCGCCGACGCCCGGCGCGATCGTGCCGCTCAAGCTCGACACGGTGGGCGGGTCGCTGATCTGCCAGAAGGACAGTTTCCTGTGCGCGGCCAAGGGCGTCCAGATCGGTATCCATTTTCAGCAGCGCATCATGACCGGGCTGTTCGGCGGCGAAGGCTTCATCATGCAGCGGCTGGACGGCGACGGCTGGGTGTTCGTCCAGTTCGGCGGCGCGATCGTCGAGCGCGTGCTCCAGCCGGGCGAGGAACTCCATGTCGATACCGGCTGCATCGCCGCCTACACGCCGTCGGTCGATTTCGACCTGGTCCGCGCCGGCGGGGTCAAGAGCATGATCTTCGGTGGCGAGGGTGCGTTCTTCGCGCGGCTCACCGGGCCGGGCAAGGTGTGGATCCAGTCGCTGCCCTTCTCGCGCCTGGCGGGTCGCATGCTCGCGGCGGCGGGCTCGCGCGGCGGCCAGAATCGCGGCGAAGGATCGGCGCTGGGCAGCCTGGGCGACCTGATCGGCGGCAACCGCTGAGGCGTCGCAGCCCGGACCATGACGGACCGGGCCACGCGCCGAAACTATTCCGCCGGTGAGGGCTGGCTCGTGCCGCTCGATGCGGTGCGCGGCGGGTCTGCCGTCAGGTCGAGCATTTCCAGGCGAGGCTGGCCCATACGCACGCGCATGTTGGTGCCGGTCGCGCCAAGGCCCCAGGCGGCGGTCATCGTGTAGCGTTCGACGCGGCGCATCCCGTCGAGGCCGGGGTCAAACTCGAGCGGGGCGTAGCGCCGCGCCGTGACGCTGGCGAGCACCGGCTTGACCCAGTCGTTGCGCAGCCTAGGGCTCTCGCGCAAAACCTCGACCTCCTTCACGCGACCATTCGCATCGACCAGGAAGGTCACATCGACCCATTGATCGACGAAGTCCGGCTCCCCGAGCAGTTTCACCCGGTTGGGATCGAAGAAGGTGCCGCGGTCGTCGAGCAGCGGCGCATAGAGCAGGATAGCCTGGCTCGGGCGATCCCTGGCATAGTTCGCGGCGATCGCCTCGATCCCGCGCATGTCGCCCTTCACGGCGTCCAGCCGCGCATCGAGCAGCCGGCCCGCGTCGCGAAACCCGGCGAGCTGCGGATCGGTGGTGTCGAGCAACGCCTTCACCGCGCGCTTCGCGTCGCGAAAGTTTGCGTCGCTGGCGCCGAACCGCGTCTGCGGGTCGAGCGCGCTCGCCGGCATTCCGGCCAGCGCCGAATAGACCAGCGCGATGCGCAGCAGCGCTGTTCCCTCGACGGCGGCATTCTTCTTGCCGCGTGCCTGGCGGACGACCGTGTGGTAGCCGGCCAGCCCCATCTCGACCTTGCCCTGCCGCAGGAAGGTGTCGGCGACCTGCAGGCGCTGGAGCAGCACGCGGTCGTCTGTCGCGGGAAGACCGGCCTTCAGCGCGTCGATCGCCTGCAACTGGCTGCTGCGCATCGAGCGGTCCTCGCCCAGATGGGCCGAGATGCGCGATTCGGCGCGCCAGATGTTGGCGACCGCGACAGGATATTCCTTCGCGCGGCGATCGACCCGTCCGATGGTGCCGTGCAGGGTGTGGCGCGCGGCCTTGTACTCGCCCTCGACGAACTGGTTCTCGGCATGGGCCAGCGCGGCGGCGACCTCCTCGTCGGGCGGGCAGGCGCGAGCGATGCAGGCGTCGAGCGCCTTCTTCGTGACGTCGAGCCGCTTGGCGGTGACGACGATGGTCTTGCCTTCGTCGTCCTGCGGCGGCGCGGCGGACGCCGTCTGGGCGACGGCGAGCGCAAGGGTCAAGGCGATCATGGCGTCAATTTCCCTGTTTCGACAATATTGTTTCGCGACCGATGGTGGCGAGCACCATGATCGTGGAGTCCTGAATGGAGGCAGAATGCTTCGCGGCGATTACGTGCCACGCAACGCCGCAGGCACAAGGCGCACCATGCGCGTCGCGGAAGGCATCGGCAGCGCCTCAGGCGTCGATCGCCTCATCCTCCAGCCGGGCCGCATTTTCCTGAATGAAGGCGAAGCGGTGCGCGGGGTTATTGCCCATCAGTCGGTCGACCAGATCCTTTACGCCCGCGCGCTCTTCATATTCCTGGGGCAGGGTGATGCGGATCATGCCGCGCGTCTTCGGATCCATCGTGGTCTCGCGCAGCTGCTGGGGGTTCATCTCGCCCAGTCCCTTGAAGCGCGACACCTCGACGCGCTTGCCCTTGAACTCGGTCGCCTCGATCTCGGCGCGGTGGGCGTCGTCACGCGCGTAGAGCGATTTCGCGCCCGCCGTCAGCCGATAGAGCGGCGGCTGGGCGAGGTAGAGGTGTCCGCGCCGCACCAGATCGGGCATTTCCTGGAAGAAGAAGGTCATCAGCAACGTCGCGATGTGCGCGCCGTCGACATCGGCGTCGGTCATGATGACGATGCGTTCGTAACGCAGGTTTTCGGGCACGCAATCCTTGCGCGTGCCGCACCCCATCGCGAGAATCAGGTCCGCGATCTCCTGATTGGCGAGGATCTTCGCGCTGGTCGCGCTGGCAACGTTCAATATCTTGCCGCGGATCGGCAGGATCGCCTGGGTCTTGCGATCGCGCGCCTGCTTGGCGCTACCGCCCGCCGAATCGCCCTCGACGATGAACAACTCGGTGCCCTCGGGGCTGTCGGCGGCGCAATCGGTCAGCTTGCCGGGCAGGCGCAGCTTGCGGCCCGACGTCGCCGTCTTGCGCTTGACCTCGCGTTCCTGCTTGCGGCGCAGGCGGTCGTCCATCCGTTCCAGCACATAGCTGAGCAGCGCCTTGCCACGGTCCATGTTGTCGGACAGGAAATGGTCGAAATGATCGCGCACCGCGCGTTCGACCAGCCCGGTGGCCTCGAGCGACGTCAGCCTGTCCTTGGTCTGCGACTGGAACTGCGGTTCGCGGATGAACACGCTCAGCATCAGTTCGCTGCCGACCATCACGTCGTCGGCGGTCAGATCCTTCGCCTTCTTTTGCCCCACCAGTTCGCCGAACGCGCGCATGCCGCGGGTCAGCGCCTGGCGCAGGCCCTGTTCGTGGGTGCCGCCGTCGGGCGTCGGGATGGTGTTGCAATACCAGCTGTAGCTGCCGTCGCTCCACAGCGGCCAGGCGACGGCCCATTCGACGCGGCCCTGCGCATCGGGAAACTCCTGCGCCCCGGAAAAGAAGCCGGCCGTGGCGCATTCGCGCGCGCCGATCTGTTCCTTCAGGTGATCGGCAAGGCCGCCGGGGAACTGGAACGCCGCCTCGGCCGGTGTCGTGTCGCCTTCGACGAGCAGGTCCGGCGCGCATTTCCAGCGGATCTCGACACCGGCGAACAGATAGGCCTTGGACCGCGCCAGCTTGTACAGCCGCGCCGGCTTGAAATGCATTTCGCCGAAGATCTCTTCATCGGGCGTGAAGGCGACCGTGGTGCCCCGTCGGTTCGGCGTGCCGCCGAGATGTTCGAGCGGACCCAGCGTCTGGCCGCGTGAGAAACGCTGGCGATAGAGTTCGCGATTGCGCGCGACTTCGACGACCGTGTCCTTCGACAGCGCGTTGACCACGCTGACCCCCACGCCGTGAAGGCCGCCCGACGTGGCATAGGCCTTGCCCGAGAACTTTCCGCCGGAATGCAGCATCGACAGGATCACTTCGAGCGCCGACTTGTCGGGGAATTTCGGGTGCGGGTCGATCGGCATCCCGCGCCCGTTGTCGGCGATGGTCAGTCGATTGCCGGCGTCCAGCGTCACCTCGATTCGGGTGGCATGTCCCGCCACCGCCTCGTCCATCGCATTGTCGAGCACCTCGGCGGCAAGGTGGTGCAGCGCGCGCTCGTCGGTGCCGCCGATGTACATGCCGGGGCGGCGGCGGACGGGCTCCAGCCCCTCGAGCACCTCGATCGACGATGCGTCATAGTCGGATGGAGCGGCGGACGGGGCCGCGAACAGGTCGGACGACATGACGGAACGTATAGAGGACACCGGGCGCCGCTGCAAAGCGCCTGACGGTTGCGGCGAAGCCAAAGGTTGCCGCGAACGCGCCGCCCGCGCCTAGATCACGTCCATATCGACCTTGTAATGGTGCCAGGCCATGATCGCCGCCGCCCCGCGATGCGGCCGCCACGCCTCTGCCAGGTCGCGTGTCAGCTTCTCCGAAGGGCGTTCGGCATGGCCCAGCAGCCGCCCGATCTCGATCTGCACCGCCAGGTCGCCCGCCGGCCAGATATCGGGCCGGCCCTCGGCGAACAGCAGATAGATTTCTGCGGACCAGCGCCCGATCCCCTTCACGCGCACCAATTGCGCGATCGCCTCCTCGTCGTCGACGGGCAGGTTGTGGAGGTCGAGCCGGCCGCTCGTCACCTCGTCCGCCAGCGACTTGGCATAGCCGGTCTTCTGCCGCGAGAAGCCGGCCGCGCGGAATGCCTCGTCGGGCGTGCGGGCGATCGTCGCGGGATCGGTCAGGTCGCCCAGCGCCGCCGCCAGCTTGTTCCAGATCGACGCCGCCGCGGCGACCGATACCTGCTGGCCGACGATGGTGCGCAGCAACGTCTCATATCCGGGCGCGCGGATACGCGGCTCGGGATAGCCGGCGCGCGCGATGGCGGCGGCGAAGGCGGGTTCGATCGCCGCGACGGTATCCAGCGAGGCTTTCAGTTGATCGGCGGACAGTCCCATCAAACGGGGCTTTCTTGAAATCATGATGCTGGCACGGCATGGCCGGGCGAGACACCGGGAGGAATGCTTCGATGCCGACACTTATCGTCACGACCCGCGAAGGGGAAGAACGCGCGGTCGCGGGCCAGGCGGGCCTGTCGGTGATGGAGGTCATCCGCGACGCCGGCTTCGACGAGCTGCTCGCGTTGTGCGGCGGCTGCTGTTCGTGCGCCACCTGCCATATCCATGTCGACCCGGATTTTGCCGCCAAACTGCCGCCGATCAGCGAGGACGAGAACGACCTGCTCGATTCGTCGAGTGACCGGAACGAGACCAGCCGCCTGTCCTGCCAGATCGAATTCAGCGATGCGCTGGACGGCCTGCGGGTAAGGATCGCGGCGGAAGACTGATTTCGCACGCAAATAGCGATTCTATTTGCGAGACGAAATCAGTCCGGCCGGCGGCGCACGCGCCGACCGACGACGCCGCTTCGCCGCGGCGCCATTCTTTCGTCATTCCTCCGTCGGCACCACCGCGATCGCCTGTATCTCCACCTTCGCCCGCGCCTCGACCAGCCGCGTGACCCCAACCACCGCCATGGCCGGAAACTCGCGGCCCATCGTGTCGCGATACGCCCGCCCGACATCCTTCAACCGCGCGGAATATTCGCCGACGTCGGTCAGATACCAGGTCATCGAGACGACATGCCCTGGCCCGGCGCCGCCTTCCGCCAGCACCGCCACCACGTTGGCGAGCGTCTGGCGCACCTGATCGGCCAGATCGTCGCTCTCGAAAGCCTGATCCGCGTTCCAGCCGATCTGTCCGCCGGTGACGACGATGCGTCCTTCCGCCGCCATGCCGTTGGCATAGCCGACCGGCGTCGCCCACCCGGCCGGCTGGAGGGCCCGGTTCGCGCTCACAGCGCGGTCCTCACGCGCCACAATTCCGGGAACAGTTCGACGTCCAGCATCTTGCGCAGATAGCTGACCCCCGCCGTTCCGCCGGTCCCGCGCTTGAAGCCGATGATGCGCTCGACGGTGGTGACGTGGTTGAACCGCCAGCGCCGGAAATAATCCTCGAAATCCACCAGCTTCTCCGCGAGTTCATAGAGCTGCCAATAGGTTTCCGGCGCGCGATATACGGTGGCCCAGGCGGCGACCACGGCCTCGCTCGCCGCGCGCGGCTCGCGCCAGTCGCGTTGTGGCTCGCCGGTCGCGATGCCGCTGCGGGCGAGCAGCATCAGCGCTTCGTCATAGAGGCTGGGCGCGTCCAGGATCGCCTCCAGCATCGCCGCCGTCTCTTGCCTGTGGGCGTGTGGCTTGACCATCGCGGCGTTGCGGTTGCCCGCCAGGAACTCGATCGCGCGATACTGGAACGACTGGAAACCGGACGATGCCCCGAGCGAGTCGCGGAACTCGGTATATTCGCTCGGCGTCATCGTCCGCAGCACGTCCCACGCGCTGTTCAGCTGCTCGAAAATGCGGGCGACCCGCGTCAGCATCTTGAACGCGACCGGAAGCCGCCCCTCCCTGATCGCCGCCATCGCGGCGCGGATCTCGGCGATCGCCAGCTTCATCCATAATTCCGACGTCTGGTGCTGCACGATGAACAGCAGTTCGTCGTGCGCGGCCGACAGCGGCGCCTGGGCATCCAG
Organism: Sphingomonas sp.; assembly: GCF_035910975.1. GTDB lineage: Bacteria > Pseudomonadota > Alphaproteobacteria > Sphingomonadales > Sphingomonadaceae > Sphingomonas. Next base: position 123,977 of record NZ_JAMHWM010000020.1, on the reverse strand, counting down.
GATCGCATCGAGCCGCAGATAATCGCCGTACGACATGGTGCCGGAGAAATCGGTGCGCGCGCCGTGCGCGGGATCGGTCATGTGACGAGGCCTCTGGTCTGGAATTCGGGTCGTTGCCACGCGCCCGTATCGAGGATGTCGGCGAGGATGCGCGCGGCTTCTGCGACGTCCTCTTGCGACAGATAGAGCGGAGTGAAGCCAAAGCGGAGGATGTCGGGCGCGCGGAAATCGCCGATCACACCCCGCGCGATCAGCGCCTGCATGACGGCATAGCCCTCTGGATGGTGAAACGACACCTGGCTGCCGCGCGCGTGCGGATCGCGAGGCGAGGCGAGGGAGAGGGTAGGGCAGCGTGCCTCGACCTCGACGATGAAGCGTTCGCTCAAGGTGATCGAGGCAGCACGCAGCTCGCCCAGATCAACCCCGTCCCACACGTCGAGCGCGGCGTCGAGCGCGGCGAGGGCCAGGATCGGCGGCGTGCCCACGCGCATCCGCTCCACGCCCGCGCCGGCACGGTAGCCCAGGTCGAACGCGAACGGTTCGGCATGGCCCATCCAGCCCGACAGCGCGGGCAACGCGCCGTCGGCGTGACGCGGCGCGACGTAGATGAAGGCCGGCGCGCCGGGGCCGCCGTTCAGATATTTGTAGGTGCAGCCCACCGCGAAGTCCGCGCCGCCAGCCGCCACCTCGACTGGAAAGGCACCGGCGGAATGGGCGAGATCCCAGATCGTGATCGCCCCGGCGTCATGCGCCCGCTTCGTCAGCGCCGGCATGTCATGGCGGCGGCCAGTGCGGTAGTCGACTTCGGTCAGCATCAGCGCACCGACGGTGCCGTCGATCGCGTCGGCGACCTCCTCCGGTGCGACGACCTTCAGTGCATAGTCGGGCCCGAGCGAACGCAGCAGCCCTTCGGCCATATACAGGTCTGTCGGGAAATTTCCGCTGTCGGACAGCACCACCCGCCGGTCCGGCACCAGCGCCAGCCCCGCGGCGAGCGCCTGATAGACCTTGATCGACAGGGTATCGCCCATCACCACGCTGTCGGTCTCCGCGCCGATCAGCCGTGCGATACGGTCGCCGATGCGGCGCGGCATCGTCATCCATCCGGCGCTGTTCCAGGCGCGGATCAACTCACCGCCCCATTCGTCCGAGATTGCTCCGGCCATGCGCTCCGAGACCCCGATCTGCAGCGGCCCGAGCGAGTTGCCGTCGAGGTAGATGACGCCTTCCGGGATCTGAAAGCGGGCGCGGGTCGCGGCAAAGTCGGTCATGCGGTGCCCCCGTCGCGCAGGCGGAACCGCTGGATCTTGCCGGTCGCGGTCTTGGGCAGCGCCGCGACGAAGCGCACCGACCGGGGGTATTTATACGGTGCGATCGCGGCTTTCACATGATCCTGCAATAGTTTCACGAGGATCGCGTCGCCCTCGACGCCCTCGGCCAGCACGACATGCGCCTCGACGATCTGTCCGCGTCCCTCGTCTGCCGCGCCGATCACCGCGCATTCCCGGACGTGCGGGTGCGACAGCAGTGCCGCCTCAGCAGCGTGCGGCGGCCGATTCCGCAGAAGCCGTGTCCGCCCGACACGATCCGGCTGTCGCCGCGCACCACCGCCACATCGTCCCACCAGGCGAAACGGTCGCGGATAGCCGCGGCGCTGACGGGGTCGTTGGCGGCGAGCCTGTCGAGCGTCTCCTGCGACAGCACCACGCCCCAGCCGAACGTGTCGTCGGCGCGATTGCGCTCATACATGGTTACGCGATGTCCGGGATCGCGCAGCTTCATCGCGATCGCGAAATACAGGCCCGCCGGGCCGCCGCCGATAACCGCCATCCGCATCGCGAGGGAATGCTCCGTTGCCCCGGGTCGGGCGAAGCATCCCGCTGCCCACATGAAAATTCAACCCTGTAATTTCAGGTATGAAACATTTCTCTGGCACCGCGCGGTCAGGGCGTTGTTCTGGCGCACGGCTACAAGCGCTAGCCGTGCACAAGACTTTGGTGTGGCGCCTCAATGTCCTGTCGTCGATGATCCGCAAGAAGATCAAACAGTCGCGCCGGGATCGTTTGACTTGGCGGATGGGCCAACATTAGGTTCCGGCAACATCGATTCGAGTGATTGCCGACTCCGCCAGGAGGTATATGGTCGTCGCGCGCGTCTTATAAAGCATCGCGCCGACACGAATCGGTACGAATGGATCGGCGCATCGGGGGTGGGCATGACGGCGGGGACTAACGACGCTCGGCAGGATTTCCGTCCGAATTCACCGTCGCGGCGGCGTCTGTTTTGCGCGACTTTCTTGTCCGCAATATTGATCGCGCCGCCGGCGCTCGCGCAGACGGTGCCGCAGCAGAGCGTCCCCGGCGCCTTGCCGACGCGCGAACAGCTCACGCCGCTCCCGCCGGAGGCGCCTCCGGCCGCGCGCGTCGATGTCGATTCGCGCGGCGCGCTGGAACGCCAGAACTGCCCTTTCGAGGGATCGGCATTGCGGGTCGATCTGTCGCGGGTGACCTTCACCCGCCCCGACGGCAGCCCGCTCGCGCCGGCGATCGCCGCGACGCTGGCCGGGGTCGTGGCTCCCGGTCAGGATGCGCCGATCAGCGCGGTGTGCGACATCCGCGACGCCGCCAACGCTGCGCTGCGCCGCGACGGGTGGATCGCCTCGGTGCAGGTGCCGCCGCAGGAAATCGACGCGGGTGCGCTGCGGCTCGACGTCATTACCGCCAGGATCGTCGAGACGCGGGTACGCGGTGCCCCCGGCGCTTACGAAGCCGCGCTGCGCACGCGGATCGCCGAGCTCGAGGCGCTCGACCCGCTCAACGAACGGGATGCGGAGCGGCTGCTGCTGCTCGCTGGCGACCTGCCCGGTCTCGACGTCCAGCTGTCGCTGCGCCCGGCCGGCACCGCGCCGGGCGAGGTGATCGGCGATCTGGCGATCAGCTACCGCCCCTGGGCGGTGCTGGGCAACTTCCAGAACTACAATTCCCCCTTGCTGGGCCGCGAGACCGGCTATCTGCGCGGCGAGGTCTACGGCCTGACCGGCATGGGCGACACGACCTATGTCGGTGTGTCCACGACCCGCGATTTCGAGGAGCAGCGGATCGTCCAGGCCGGGCACATCATGACGCTCGACACCGCCGGCACGACGTTCGGCCTGCGGGCGACCAAGGCGTGGTCGCGGCCCGATATCGGTGCGCTGGACCTGCGGTCCGATACGCTGGTGGCCGGCTTCGATGTGCGGCGCCCGCTGGTGCGCTCGCTGATGAGCAACCTCGCGCTCGATGCCGGCTTCGACTACGTCAACCAGGACAGCCGGGTGACCGCCGGAGGCAACAGCGCGCCGCTCAGTCGTGACCGGCTGCGCATTCTCTATCTGGGAATCGACGGCGAAGCGCGGGCGACCGGGCGGGGCGGCCTGACCAACTGGTCGGCGCGTGGTGCGCTTTCGATTCGCAAGGGCCTGGACCTGTTCGGCGCGAGCGAAGGCGGCGTCATCCCGATCGGCGGGGCACTGCCGTCGCGCATCGACGGCAACGCGCGCGCCTTCGTGGTACGCGGCGATCTCGACACGGTCGTCCGCCTGACGCCGATCCTGTCGTTCGCGGCGCGCATCCAGGGCCAGTGGACCAACGATCCGCTGCTCAACTATGAGGAATATTCGATCGGCAACCTGACGGTCGGCCGCGGCTATGATCCGGGATCGAACACCGGCGACCGCGCCATCGCGTTCCGATCCGAAGTGCGCGCCGACGTGTGGCGTCGCGACGATTTCGATCTGCAGCTGTTCGGCTTCATCGATACCGTCAAGCTCACCAACCTCGATCCCAACGCGACCGAGACCGATCGCACGCTGCGCAGCTATGGCGGCGGCATCCGCGCGTCGTTGACCAACAATGCGCTGCTCGAAGTGACCTATGCCCATCCGCGCGATCCGGCATTGCTCATCGACCAGCGACCGCCGCCCGACCGCGTGCTCGTGTCGTTGACGTTCCAGTTCAGGCCGCGCCCGCGCTGACGCGCGCCCGCGTTAGGTAAGGAAGTGCCGTGATGATGTCCCGCTCCCGGTCGCGAAACCGCCTGATCCTGTCCACGGCGCTGGCCGGCGGATTGCTGCTTTCCACGCCCGTTGCGGCGCAGACGTCCAACGGCACGCTGCCGAACGCCAGCGATGCGAGTGTCATACTGGGCACCGCCACGATCACCGGCGGCGGGCCGACGCCGGGCTCGACGCTCGACGTCTCGCTGGTGACCGGTACGACGGTGATCGACTGGTTCCATTTCGATGTGCCGGCGGGCGACACAGCGCGCTTCACCAACAACGCCGCCGTTCCGGTGGCGGCCGTGCTCAACCGCGTCCGCGCGGGCGGACCGGTCGCGATCGCGGCGCCGTCTAACCTGTCGGGGACGATCACCGCGCCGGGCGTCGAGTTGTGGATCCAGAACGGCGAGGGTTTCCTGTTCGGCAGCAACCTGTCGATCACCTCCGCCGGGTTCCTGGCGTCGGTGCCCGACATCAGCCTGGCTGATTTCACCGCGGGCGGCGGGTTTCGCGCGACCACTTCGGCGGGGAGCACCGCGGGCATTCGGGGCGGCGGCGCGGGTACGCGCATCCTGACGAACGGCGGCAAGCTTGCGCTGATCGCGCCGGTGATCGACGTCAACGGCACCTTCGACGCCGGCACTGGCCAGGTCGCGTTCGTGACCGCCACCGACGTATCGATGACGATGGCCCCGGGCAGCCCGCTGGCGATCACGGTCAACCGTGGCACCAGCGTCGGCGGCGCGTCTCAGATCGTCGCCGGCAGCGTGGCCGGCAACGAAGCCTATTTCGTCCTCGCCTCGGCAGGTTCGGTGGTCGATTCGCTGCTCGACGTGCGCGCGGCGACGCGGGCCAGCGGCGCGGTCGCGACGGGGCGGGGCGTGGTGCTGGTTGCGGGCGACGTGTCGACGGCGCCGGGCGTCAGCTTTGCTGGCGGCAGTGCCACCAACGGCGCCGCCGGCATCGCGCTGAGCGGTACGGTGGATGCCACCGGCACCGGCCAGCAGGTCGCACTGCGCGCCTCGCGCGATATCGCCGCCACGACCGCGCTGACGGCGTCGGGCGGCATCAGCGCCGAGGCGGGTGGCGCGCTGGCGCTGACGCGGGCGACTGCCGGGACCGGTATCGTGATCAAGGCGGGCGGCGCGGTGACCGCCACCGGGCTGCTCGACAGCGCGACAGGCGCGGTCGAGATCACCGGCGCCGCATTGTCGCTCGACGATGTGACCGCGCGTGCCGGTTCGGTGAAGCTGACCGGCGCGGCGGTGCGGGCCGACGATATCGTCGCCGGCACGACGGTTCAGGCCGCGGCGACGACCGGCGCGATCGCGCTCGGGTCGATCGCGGCCGGCGGTAATGTGACGCTGGCCGGAGCGCCGGCGCAGGCGATCGGCGTCACCCGCGCGACCAGTTCGACCGGCGGCGGTCTGACGATCGACGGGTCGGGCGCGGTGCGGCTGGGTTCGGCGGATATTCGCGATGCGATCACCATCGGCGCGACGACGGCGCCCGCGTCGATCGAGGCGACCGGCGCGTTGCGCGGCAACGGCATCGATCTGCGTTCGGCGGGTGACGTCACGCTCGTCGATGCCGCTTCGGCCACGGTGATAACGCTGGCATCGGGCGGAGCGTTGCGCGCTGGCAATCTGACGGCGACGGCTGGCGGCATTACCGGCACCGCGACGACGATCGACATAGCGGGCGCGGCGTCGCGCGACGCCGCGCTCTCGCTGACCGCAACCGGCGCGTCGCTGCGGCTGGGCAACTCCAGCGTGCAGACAGGGGCAACGGTCACCGCCGCGGCGGGCGACATCGCCATCGGCAGCCTGACCAGCGCGACCGGCGACCTCAAGGTCTCGGGACGCTCGCTTGCCGGCACGACGACGCCCGGCGCGACACTCGCGGCGACTGGTGGTGCGATCGACGTCGCGACCACCGGCGCGGCGGCACTCGCATCCGCCACGGCGGGCGCCGGCCTTATCGTTGCGAGCGGCGCCACGCTTCGGATCGACGACACCGCGCGCGCCATCGGCGCCGTCACGCTGACCGCGCCGGGGGCGATCACGCTCGGCACCGTCGTCAGCGCGGGCGGCCCCGTCACGGTGACGGGCGGCGCGGCGATTTCAGGCACCGGCGCGGCCGGCGGCGATATCTCTGCGGCGGGCGCGCTGGCCGTGACGGCAGCCGGCGCGATCACGCTCGACGCGCTGGCGGGTGACGTCTTGACGGTGGCCGGGCCCAGCCTGTCGGTCGGTAGCGCTACCGCGCGCGCCGGCGATGCGATGCTGACCGCCAGCGCCGGTGATGCGACATTGGGCGACGGATCGGCGGCGCGTGACCTGATCGTCACCGCCAGTGGTGCCGCCGCAGTGCGCGGCACGGTCGAGGCAGGACGCGATTACCGCGTTCGGGGCGCTTCGGTGCGGCTCGGCGAAGGCACCGGTTCCGAAACCCAGCGCGCCGCGCGCTTCGCCACGATCACCGCGACGACCGGCGGGATCACGGGCGGCGGCGGCCTCACGCTGATCGGCGACGGGGCAGGGGCCGGGATCGGCACTGCGGTCACGCTCGATGCCGCCAACGGCGCGATCTCGCTGCCGGGCAGCGTGCTGCGCGGCGGCACCGCGCGGCAGAGCGATGTCGCGCTGCGCTTCGCGGCCGGCACGCCGCTGGTGCTGGGCGATGTCGTCGCGAACGCGTTCGGACGTACCGATGCGGGCGGTGGCGCGGTGGTGCCCATCGCGCACGATGCCGCCATCACGCTCGGGAACCTCGATCTCGCCGGCAGCCTGTCGCTGTCCACCAGCGCGGGCGGGCTGACCACCGGAACGATTGCCTCGACCGGATCGGTCACGCTGATTGCCGACACGATCGTGACGGGCGATGTCACCGCCGCCACGACCATCGCGGCGACCGCGACCGGCGCGCTCGCCGGCCAGCGGCTGCGCAGCGTCGGCGGCACCACCGTATCGGGCGGCCGCGTCCAACTCGTCGAGGCGTCGGCCACCGCCGGCGCGGTCGATGTCCGCGCGACCGGCGGCCGGCTCGATATCGGCACCGCGAACGGCACCAATGTGGGTCTGGCGACCAGCGGCGGCGGGGGGTCGGCCACGCTGGCGGCCGGCACGGTGACCGCGAGCGGCACCGCGACGCTGAACTCGGTCGGCGGGATCGATCTGGGCACCGTCACGGCAGGCGGCGCGATCGCCGTCACGGCGGCCGGGCCGGTCGGCCGGATCGGCGGCGCAGGAAACATCACCTCGACGGGAGGCAACGTCACCGTGACGGCCGGCGGCGCAGCGGCGCTCGGCAACGTTGCCGGTGAGTCGGTGCTGATCCGTGCGGCAGCGATCGACACCGTATCCAACACGGCCCGCACCGGCACCGTCACGCTGGATGCCACCGCAGACGCGCTCAACGCGGGCCGCGTGACGTCGTTCGGCGATCTGCGCCTGACCGCAGCGGGCGCTCTCACCGCAAACGACGTGACGAGCAGCGCAGGCAATGTCGCTATCGCCTCGGGCGACGCGGTCCTGGTGGGAGCGATAGCGGGGAACGCGATCGATGTGCGCGGGGCTCGGATCGAGACGGGGTCCGTCACTGCGCGCAGCGGCCCGCTAGCCATGGCCGCAAGCAGCGGAACCTTGCGGGTAGGCGAAGCGGTGGCAACCGGTGATGTCACCCTGGCCGCCGCGGGGGCGATGAACACCACGAACATCACGAGCAGCGCGGGCAGTGTCGCGATCACCGCCGGCGGCGCGGCGCGGATGGCGAATGTCACCGGCAACGCCGTGACGGCGACCGCGCTCGCCATCGATGCTGGCGATGTCGTGGCGCGCGCTGGAAATGTCGAGCTGACGACGACCGCTCCGGCGTCGGGCAACCCTTCGAACGGCCAACTGACGGTGAGCAATGTCACGGCCAGCGGCGCCGCCACCCTGTACTCGAACAGCCGCGTCGTCGCGGGGTCGGTCTCAGCGGGTATCGGAGACCTGTTGCTGCGCGGATACGGCGTCTCCGTCGATCGGCTCGCCACGCAGAACGGCAACGCGACCATATTATCCCATCTGCGAGAGGCGACGCTGACTGGCTCGGCAACGATCGGGGGCCGGCTTTCCATAGATGGCGCCACGGTCCTGCTGGGGATCGATGCGGATGCGGAAACGATTTCCGCCCGCGATTCGATCTCGATAACCGCGATCGGAGCCGTTAACGGCGGGCCGGGGCTGACCCTGTTGTCGAACAGCGCGGGCTCAAGCGCCAACGGCGACATCTTCATCAATGGAGGCTTCGGCATCCTGTTCGCGCCGGATACGGTGATCCGCGCAGGACCGGATCGCCAGTCTTCGGTGGGCCTGCGCGTCAGCGCCAGCAATGCCGCGATCACGCTGGGCAGCGTGTTCGCCGATCGGATCGGCAACGCCGTCAGCAGTAGCGGCCAGATAATCGGACAGTTGACGGCTCCGTCGATCACCGTGGCCGGGCCGATCGTGACGCGACAGAGTTTCACTGCCACCGCGACCGGACCGGGCGGCAGGCTCGAGCTTGCGGACGTGACGGCGACCAATGCCGGAGCGGAAATCTCGCTTGGCAGTTCGAGTGGCGGGATCACCGCGCGCTCGGTAAGTTCGCCGGGAGCGATCTCCATCGCCAGCGGCGGCGAACTGGCGGTTGCATCGGTTGCGAGTTCGGGTTCGAACGTCAGCGTGAATGTGTCCGGCGGCGCCAACGCGACCATCGGCGCCGCCAGTGCAGGAGGAACGCTCAGCCTGTCCTCAGGACCGGGCAATCTCTCGCTCGGAACCGGCGTCGGCCGGGACGTCCGGATTGTCTCGGCACGTTCCCTGGCGGCCGATTCACTGACATCGGTCGGCGGCGAGATATTCATCAATGCTGGCACCGCGACCATCGGTACCGCCACCGCGACGACGGCGCTGACCGTCACGGGCAGCAGCGGCGGTCTCACGTTCGGGACGGCAAGTGCGGGGACGACGGCGACGCTGTCAGCGCAGGGGCCGGTCACCGTGTCGAACAGTCTGGTCGCGACGGGCGCGATCGGGGTCACTGCAACCGGAAGCTCCGCCAATATCGGCACCGTCCGCAGCACCAGTGGACAGGTGGCGATCGACGCGGCGTCGGTGACTGCGACAACCGCCAGCGCCGGGACCAGCCTTGCGGTCAACGCCCGCTCAGGCGCGATTGCGCTCGGCACCGGCACTGCGGGCACCACCGCGCGGCTGACCGCGACCGGCGACGTCGGGGTGTCGACGGGTCTCACCAGCGGCGGCAGTGCGACCGTCAACGGCGCGAACCTGCGGCTGGCGAACGTGGACGCCACCAACGGCGCCGTCACCGCGACCGCGACGGGAGACGTGACGGGCGCCACCGCCGCCGATCGCGTCAACCTGACGGCGGGCGGCGCGGGCAACAGCCTGGCCGTCACCGCGGGCGGTGTGGTGCGGCTTGGCCAGGCGACGGCGGCGAATGCCGTCACGGTACGCGGCGCCGCGATCGACGCGACGACCGCCACGGCGACCTCCGGCGCGCTCGATCTGAATGCGACGGCCGGGGCGCTGACGCTCGGCACGGGTGCTGCGGGCGGTGCCGCCACGCTGCGTTCGACAGGAGCGATGACCGTTGGTGCGCTCACGTCGCGCGGCGCCACGCTCCAGTCGGGGAGCACGCTGAACGCCACCACGATCACCAGCACCGCCGATATCGCCGTGACCGCCACCGGTGCGGCGACGCTCGGCACCCTGACCGCGACCGGCGCGGGTAACAGCCTGGCCGTCACCTCGGGCGGCGTAGTGCGGCTTGGCCAGGCGACGGCGGGGAATGCCGTCACGGTACGCGGCACCGCGATCGACGCGACGACCGCCACGGCGACCTCCGGCGCGCTCGATCTGAATGCGACGGCCGGGGCGCTGACGCTCGGCACGGGTGCTGCGGGCGGTATCGCCACGCTGCGTTCGACGGGAGCGATGACCGTTGGTGCGCTCACGTCGCGCGGCGCCACGCTCCAGTCGGGGAGCACGCTGAACGCCACCACGATCACCAGCACCGCCGATATCGCCGTGACCGCCACCGACGTGGCGACGCTCGGCACTCTGACCGCGACCGGCGCGATCGCCGCGACCGGGAATGGCGTGACGGCGACGCGCCTCGGGGCCGGCACGACACTGGGTGTCACCAGCGGCGGCGCGGTGTCGATCGGTTCGGCGACTGCCGGCGGCGCGGCGACGATCGATGCGGCGGGCGCGGCGACTCTCGGCGCGATCACCGCCGGGCCCAGCCTGTCGGTCCGCGCGGCCGATGCGACGATCACCGGCGCGCAGCGCGCGACCGCCGTCACCTTCGCCAACCGCGCGCCCGCGACCACGGCCCTGCGGCTCGGCGACACCACTGCGGCGGACGGCTTCCGCCTGTCGCAGGCGGAAATCGGCCTGATCGATGCCGACCGGCTGACGCTCGACGGCGGCAGCGGCGCTGTGGAGATCGGCGCGTTGGGGTTCGGCGCGACCGCTGGCCGCACCAGCGTCGATGTGCTGACGACCGGCCGGATCGACGTGCGCGGCGCCGTCACGGGCGCGGGCAGCGGGCGGCTGTTCCGCTTCGGCGGCACCGCGGCGAACCTGACGGATCGGGCGAGCGATATCCGCATCGCCACCACCGCGAATGGCGGCGGACGCCTGTTGTTCTCCACCGCGGATCTCGAACTGCGCGGCGCCCGCGTCGCCCAGGGCCAGTCGGCGGGTTTCCTCGACGCGCTCACCGGCCTGTCGCCCGCCGACGTCGCCGGCCGCTTCGTCAGCAACGCCGGCTCGTCGCTCTACGCCGCGAACCAGGGCGGAGTCGCCTATGATGCGGCCGCCGCGACGATCCTGTCGGCGAACCGCGTGACGGTGCGCTTCACGGACTATGCCTTGTTCCAGAACACCGGCCTGCTGGGCGAGAACAGCGGTGCTGTGATCGGCGCGTCCAGCGGCCCCGCGCTCAACTTCATCGCCAATGGCGATGCCGGCGGCGCCGGCGCGCTGGCGATCTTCGGGACGGTCGGCGGGGTGGGGGGTATCGCGACGGCGCTGCTCGGCCCGTCGGCGATCGGGGCGACGTCGGTCGATCTGCGCGCCGCGCGCGTCAACGGCTGCCTGCTCGGTTCTGGCGCGGGCTGCCTCAGCAACGTCGTGTCGCAGCCGATCCTGAGCATTTTCGATGCGAGCCGCACCCAGATCCTGCGCGCGTCGGACAATCTGTCCGTGCCGTTCGATCCGGTCGTCGGCACGAACAACGAAGCGCTGTTCTCCGGCGTGTCGTCGATCGACGCGCCGCTGGAGGACATCGCGCCGCCGACCTGCCCCGAGGGATCGACCGATCCGGCCTGCCCGCGCAAGGAGAACAACCAGTGAAGACCGCGACCGCGAGGCCGTTCGGCGCCGCGATCCTTGCCGCATCGGCACTGGCGCTCGCATCCTGCGCGACAACCACCACCACGGTGGGGATGAGCCAGCCCGATACGTTGACGCTGGGCCGCAATGCGGCGGGCGAACCGTGCACCGCGACGCGCAACTGGAACGATCCTCTCGTCACGGACGCCTTCGACGCCGCCTATTCGATCACCTGCCGCAACGTCGCCGCAAGCCGGCCGGTCGGCACGGTGCGACTGGTCGGCCCGAACACCGGCGCACTCGCGCGGATCGAAGGCGCGCTCCAGTGCGGTGCCTCCGGCGACGTGATGATGGGCAGCGGCATCGGCGCGGCGAGCGCGCGGCGCTGCTACGACAAGCTGCTCGGATCGGAGGTCGTCGCGGTGACGCGCTCGGTCGGCGGCCGCACGATGGTCGCCGCGGCGGCGCCGTCGCTGCTCGGTCCGCTCGAACAGGCGATGGCGATCGTCGGCGGCCAGCGCGGGCCCGATGGCGACGGCGGCCGCGCCACCACCGCCAGCATCGACGTCGCGGCGCTCGCTCCGCTGCCTTCGTCGATCGACCAGGCGACGCTCGCGGCCAGCCTGTTCGATCCCGAAGCGGCGCTCAGCACCGGCATCAGCCTCAACCACAAGGGACTCAACGTCCAGGCCTCGCGCGTGCTCAACGACGCGCTCAGCCGCGTGCCCGCCAATGCCGCGCCTGCGATCCTCGTCGAGCTTCAGCTCGAGGCGGCGCTTGCCGATTCGAACATCCGGTTCGCGGAAGCGGCCGCCGAACATTTCGCCCGCGCCGATGCTGTGATGGCGGCGGAGCCGGCGGCGCGGACGCCGTTCCTGCAGCGCAAGCGCGACGCCTATCTGGCGCTCGACCTGCTCAACCGGCGCCAGTTCCGCACGGCGCTGACCGCGCTCGATCGCCAGGTCAGCGCACCGGCCTCGGCGGGGCAGCCCCTGCGCGATCTCGCGACGGTGCGTCGGATCAACCAGCCGGGCACAACCGGCACCGACGCGACGAGTTCGATCGCGTTGCCCGATACGGCGCTGCTCTCGCAGATCGTGCTCGACGCCCAGACCAACTGGGCGCGCAGCGCGGCGATGCTGGCGCTCGGCGACGAGCCCGGTGCGACGGCGGCGCTTGCCGCCGCGGAACGCTCCTATGCACCGCTCCAGAACGAACGGATCGATCAGGGTCCGGTGCTGTGGCTCGGCTCGCGTATCGAACGGCAGAAGGCCCGGCTCGCGGCGCGGCGCGGCGACTGGGGCACCGCGATCCCGGCGATGGATCGCGCGCTCGACGATCTGCGGCGCAGCGCGGTCGCGACGGCGGGCACCGGCAATGAACCGGCGATCGCCGAATTGCAGCTCGAACGCGCCAGCATGGTGGCGCGGCGTGGCGGCGATCCCAGGGCGATCCGCGAGGAATATGGCCGGTCGGTCGATGCGCTGATCGCGGCGAACAGCACCGGCGGCGCGCAGCCGATCGGGCTGGAGGGCTATCTTGACCTGCTCGTCGCGGAGGCGAAGAACGCGCCGCAGGGCGATACCTACGAACGCTTCTTCCGCGCGGTGCAGGGCACTGGCGAGCCGGCGGTCGCGCGCCAGCTCAGCCAGATCCAGGCGGTCGTCACCGCCGATCAGGATATTGGCGTGCAGGTCCGCGATCGTGCGGAACTGGAGCGCGAGATCACCCGTCTGCGCTACGCCATCGCCGAAGCGACGAACACCGGGGCACCGGCCGCCGTGCTGGAGGCCGAGCGCCAGGCCGCCGAGACGAAGCTGCTGGCGATCGACGCGAAACTCTCCGCCGACCCGCGCTACCGCACGATCGATGATCGTCCGGCGACGCTGGCGGAGGTGCGCGCCGCGCTCAAGCCGGGCGAGGGCTTCCTCAAGATTTCGGAGGTGAACCAGCGGCTCTACGCGATGTTCATCACCGCGGCGGACAGCTTCATCTACCCGGTTGCGGCCACGCCGGCCGACACGCGCACCGTGATGAAGCTGGCGGACGATGTCCGAGGGTCGATCGATGGCCAGCTCGCACAGGGCAAGCTGGTGCCGTTCGAGGAGGCGAAGGCCTTCGTCCTGTTCCGCCTGATCTCCGGCCCGGCGCAGGAGGCGATGCTGAAATCGACGGCCCTCGTCGTCGATCCGGCAGGACCGCTCCAGAAGTTGCCGGTCGGCGTGCTGGTCACCGCCTATGATCCGCAGGCGCAGCGCGCCGATCCGTTCGATTTCTCCAAGACCCAGTTCCTTGCCGCACGCACCGCACTGTCGACCGCGGTGTCGCCGCGATCCTTCCTGGTCGTCCGCGCGCTGGCGCCCAGCCAGGCGAAACAGCCCTTCCTGGGCCTGGGCGAGCACCGCGCGCCGGCGGTCAACGCGCCGGCGAGCGAGATGGTCAATGTCGGTTTCGGCTGCTCGGTCGAACTGCGCACGCTTCAGGCGCTGTCCGCGCGGATGGCACCGATCAGCAAGCGCGAGCTGGAGATCGCCTCCACCGCGCTTGGCGTGCCGGGCGCGCCAATGGTGACAGATGGCGCCTTCAACGACACCGCGCTCACGACGCGGGACGACCTTTCGGATTACGAGGTGTTGCACTTCGCGACGCATGGGCTGGAAGAAGGCGTGTGGGGGTGCACCAAGTCTCCGCCCGCGCTTGTCACCTCGTTCGGCGACGCCAATTCCGACGGGCTGCTCAGCTTCTCGGAAATCGCGGGCCTGCGGCTCGACGCCAATCTCGTCGTGCTTTCGGCCTGCGATACCGCGGCCGGTGTCAGGAACCAGGCGCTCGCCCGCGCATCGGGGCAGGAGGAATCGGGCTCGACGCTCGAAGGGCTCGTCCGCGCTTTCCTGACCGCCAATGCGCGCGCGGTCATGGCGACTTATTGGCAGGTGTCGGCAGAAAAGGAGACCGAGGATCTGATCCGCACCTTCTACGAACGCGCGCGCGGCGCCGATATCGGCACATCGCTCCAGGCCGCGCAGCGCGAACTGATGGCCCAGCCGGCCTATTCGCATCCCTTCTACTGGGGGCCGTATTTCGTGGTCGGCGATGCCGCCAAGCCGATGCTGTCGCCTCGCGTGGCGGCGGCACCGGCCAGGGCGGAGGCGGTCGCGGGCCAGTGAGCGCGCCGCGCCACCTCGCAGCGGGAGAACCGCGATGAACCTGCCCGCCGCGCGCATGACCGATATGCACGTCTGCCCGCTGGTCAACGGGCTGGTGCCGCATGTCGGCGGGCCGATCCTGCCGGCTTGCGCGCCGACCGTGCTGACGGGCAGCCTGCCGCAGGCGCGGGTGGGCGACATGTGCACCTGCGTCGGCCCGCCGGACTCGATCGCGATGGGATCGTTCAACGTCATCGTATCGGGATCGATGGCGGCGCGGATGACCGATCCGACCGTTCATGGCGGGATGATCGTGCTCGGGTGCTTCACCGTCCTGATCGGCACCAATGGCGGCGGGGGCGGCGGCGGCGGCGGGGCCGGCGGCGGGATGTGCGCCATCCCGGAGAATGCCGCGCTGTGCGCGGAACTCGCCCAGGCCCACGACAATGCGCTGCTGGCCCAGCATACCTATGGCGAGGACCCGACGCTGCCGCCGGGCTATCGCCACGTCGATCCCAACACGCCCGAAGGACGCGCCGAACTCGACCGCCTGGGCCTGACGCCCGAAATGCTGACGCCTCCGGCATCGGAAGAATCGAACTTCCACGCCCGCGTCTATCGGCGCGAACATCCCCCCGGCTACACGATTGCGTACCGGGGCACGCAGATGACGGAGATGGCGGACTGGCAGTCGAATGCCCAGCAGGGCGTCGGCATGCGCAGCGACCATTACGACCGGGCACTCGCGGTCGGCGGTCTTGCTGCCGCCAGCGGCGAGGACGTCAGCTTCACCGGCCACTCGCTGGGCGGCGGCATGGCCTCGGCGGCGGCGGTCAGCACCGGGCGTCCGGCAACGACTTACAATTCAGCCGGCCTCAGCCAGGCGACGGTCGGCGGATACGACGAGAATTCCGCGCCGGTCGAGGCCTATTACACCCCGCGCGATCCGTTGTCGGGCGTACAGGACAATCGCGACGGCGTGATCGCGGGCGTCATCGGAGTAGCCGGGGCGATCAACCCCTTCCTCGGGGCGGGCGCAGGAGGCTATATCCTCGGCCGCGAGATGGGCGACAGCCCGATCCTGCCGCAGGCGTATGGCAATCGGCGCGAACTGCCGGAGACGGAGGGGTTCTGGGATCGGCACAACCCGCTCAACATCGTCGAGCCGCACAGCATGAAATCGGTGTTGAAGGCGATTGAACAGCAGCAGCGCGATGCGGGCTGTATATAGGGCGGCGCGTGCCCTCGGCGTGGCTGCGGTACTGGTGCTCGCGGCATGTCAGGGCGGAAAGACGGACAGGATGGCAAACGAACGGATCGAAGTGTTCCAGTCCGCGCCCGAGCGCGCCTTCATCCAGGCGGTGGTCGACAAGCGCGTGGCCGATGCGATGCGGCTGGCGTCGCCGCTGCCGCATGGTGTCAACACCGTGTCGCCTTCGGGCGAGACCGCGCTGCTCTATGCGGTGCAGGCGAATGACGTTCCGATGGTCGAGGCGTTGCTGGCCGCGGGTGCCGACCCCAATGGCGGGCCGGACCGCGCGCCGCTCCATCCCGCCACGCGCGACCCGTCGGGACGACTGCTGACGATCCTGCTGCGCGCGGGCGCCGATCCGTCGCGGACCTACAATACCGAAACGCCGCTGTGGGAAGCCGCGCTGATCGACGAGCGCGGCAATGCCGCCAAGCTGATCGCCGCCAAGGCGCCGCTCGACAAGGGTAACGGCAACAACCTGTCGCCCGCGATGATTGCGGCGTCGGCAGGCCACTGGATCATGGCGACGCAATTGATCGAGGCCGGGGCGTCCCCGTGGCACACCCCGGCGAACGGCCAGACGCTGGCCAACCTCGCCGCGTTCGATCGCCTGCGCCCGGATACCGAGGAAGGCCAGGCGCGTGATCGCGTCATCGAGAAATTCCGCGGCTTCGGCTATCCTTGGCCGCCGCCCAAGCCACCGGAGGTTCGTGCGCTGATCGCCGCCGGACGCTGGCCGCCCCCGGCGGGACAGCCGCATTGACACTCGGTCCGCGCGGCGTCGCGGCCGCGACCCTGATCGCCGTCGTCGCCATCTGCGGCGTCGCGGTCGCGATCGGGCCGATGGCGGCGCAGGCGCTGATCGGTGAGAATTCCACCGCGTCGATGCCGGCGATGGAGACGGTCTTCACGCTGGTGATCTTCCTGCCGCTTGTCCTCGCCGGGATCGGCGGCGGCGCGCTGGCCGGGGCCAACGCGGTGCGGCCGGGCGAGCATCCGCTCGCACTCGCGCTGATCGGCGGACTGTTGGGCCTCGCGGGGGTGATCGTCGCGGTGGTCTCCGCCAGCGTGGCGGGCGTGCTGACCGAGGGCGCTGCGCCCCAAGCAACGGCATTTCTGTTGTTGTGGGGGGCGGGTGTCGTCCTGATCCAGACCGGCGCGGAGGAAGTCCTGTTCCGCGGCTGGCTCCAGCCGGTCCTCGAACGCGCCTGGGGCACGGCGCTGGCGATCGGCATCACCGCGCTCGCCTTCGCCGGGCTGCACGTGATGGGTGGGGCGCGTAGCCCCGTCACCCTCGTGAACCTGTTCCTGGGCGGCGTGATGTTCGGCCTGCTCGCCGCGCATGGCCGCGGTATCGCCGGCGCTCTCGCCGCGCATTTCGCGTGGAACGGGGCGGAGCAGCTCGTCCTCGGGCTAGATCCCAATCCCGGCATCGGCAGCTTCGGCGCGCTGCTCGATCTGGAAATGGGCGGCGCGCAGGTGTGGGGTGGATCGGACGAAGGCCTCAACGCCAGCCTGGCGATGACGGTCGCGCTGGTCCTGATCGTCATTCCGCTCGCGCTGGTGGTGCGCCACCGGACGCAGGCGAAGGCGAAACCGAAGCGGCTGACGATCGATTGAGCGGTCCGGTGGAAACGCACCGGCCCGGTCTGGCCGCAGTGTGCATCGTCCTGGCGGCGATCGATGCGGCGGGCGCTCTCGTCCTCGCGTCGTTTCTTGTCGAGATGCTGCGATATGACGGCGTGATGATACCGGAAACGCCGGTGCTCGTGGCGATGCTGGCGGCGGCGTTGCTGGCCGTCTGGCTCGCGTTATTGGCGTATCGACGCGGTCACCTGGGTCGCGCGATAACCTGGCTCGCCCTGCCGGCCGTACCGACGCTGTTGGCGGGCGGTTTCTGGCTGTATCTCGAGGCAAATCCGATCCGCTGGAACTAGCGGGCCTCTCTTCAACTCGCCTGTTCCGCCCGGCTCTTGTCGATCCGGTCGCGCTCCTTCCGGAACGCCTCCAGCCCGCCGCCGGTCAGCGACACGCCGCTGCCGGTGTCGATGCTCATCGGATCGACCTTCTCGCCGTCGATGTGCACTTCGTAATGGAGGTGTGGGCCGGTGGTGCAGGTGCCGGTATTGCCGACGTCGCCGATCGTCTGCCCCTGCGTCACGCGAGCGCCCGCGACGATGCCGTCGGCGTAGCGCGAGAGGTGGAAGTATCGCGTTTCCCACCCGTTGTCGTGGCGCAGGATCGCCATGTTGCCCGCACACGCGCTGGGCGAGGCGCTGACGACCACGCCGCCTGCCGCTGCATAGACCGGGGTGCCGACGGGCGCTGCAAAATCGGTGCCGCCGTGCAGGCGGGTATAATGGAGTACCGGGTGAAAGCGCGGCCCGAAGTTGGACGTGATCCGCGCGCCGCTGATCGGGGTGCGCATCAGCGCGCGCACGGTGCTGCGCCCGTTGGCGTCGAACCAGCCCGGCTCGCTCTCACCGGGAGCGAGAAAGCGGTAGAGCGCGCGTGACTTCGCCTGCGTCGTCATCGACACATAGAGTAGTTTCGGCTTGCCGACGCTCTGGCCGGCGGGGTTCACCTTGCGCTCGAACGCCGCCTCGAAGATGTCGCCGGCGGCGATGTCGGTCGCGAAGTTGAAGTCGTAGCTGAACGCGTCGGCGAACAGGTCGATCAGCGAATCATCGACGCCCGCCGCGACCGCCGAGGAATAGAAGCTGTCGCCGTCCATCTCGCCGCGCACCACCTCGACCCGGCTGGTCAGCTTGGCGTCGAGCTTCTCGGCGGAAAAGCCGCTGTCGGACGCGGTCAGGATAACGCCCGCGCCGTCCGCGCGCGTCGCCTCCAGCCGGGTGAGGCTGGTTGCCGCACCGGTGCCGACCAGGTCGAACTCCAGGCGTATCTCGCCCGCCGCCGTGCCGATTGTCGCCAGCGCCGCCTTTGCCGCCTGGGCGGCGGCCGCGGCGGGTACGCCCGAGGCGCTCAGAGTCGAGGCGATCTCCTGCGGCGCGGCGACCATCAGCGTACGGCGGCTGGCCTGCCGGGCGGGCGCTTCGCCCTTCTCCGCCGGGGCGGGGGCTGTCGCGGCGGGAACGCTTTCCGGCGCATCCTTGCCGCGTTCGACAAGTGCATAGCCGCCGCCCGCCGCCGCCAGCAGCGCGATGCCGGCGATGATCGCCACTTTCCGGCGGTTGCCTGCGGGTGGGGCGGAAGTTTCGTCAGAGGGCAACGTTTCGTCCGGCCCGGCGCTCCACGCACGCGGATCGAACGACGTCGTGTCCGCCTGGGCCGGCTTGGCCGGTTGCTGGGGAGTGTCGGGCGCGGCTTTCGACTCGCCCGCCCCCCAGGTGCGCGGGTCGAACGATGTGTCTTCCCGTTCGGGACCGCTCATGCCCGTGCCCCCAAAGTCGCGCGCAAGAAGATCGCGCCGCAAATATTGTCCCCGCCGCAGAAATAACCCGGCTTTATGCAAACGGGAAGCTGTGCTTAAACAAGCGCGGGCGAAAAGGGGCGGTTTGCATGGCGGGCAAGAACCGGGTTGCGTGGCGAGAGGGCATGTTCCTGCGCCCGCAACATTTTCAGGCGCAGGACCGATTCATCGACGCCCAGCTTCGCGCCCGAGTCGATGGCGTCCGGCCCTGGCCCTGGGGCTTCACCGAACTGGTCATCGACGAGGATCTGGCCTCGCTCGGCAAGTTCGGCGTTACCCGCGCGGCCGGGGTGATGCCCGACGGCACGCCTTTCTCGATCCCCGATGAACTTCCGCCGCCGGAGCCGCTCGACGTGCCCGCCGACGCGCGCGATGCGGTCGTCTCGCTGACACTGCCGGCGCAACAGGTGGGCGCGGTCGAGTTCAAGGAAGCTGGCGAACGCGCTTGGGAAGCGCGGTTCCTGGTCGATGAGGGCGAGGTCGCCGACGCCTTTTCCGACGATCGCACGACCGAACCGATCGATTTCGGCCGTCCCAACCTGCGCTTCGGCGTGACCCGCGACCAGACCTATGGCCGTGTGACACTGGGCATCGCGCGCGTGCGCGAGGTCGCCAACAAGCGGCTGATGTTCGACGATCGCTATATCCCCCCGACGCTCGACAAGGATGCGGCACTCCGCCTGAAGGGCGCCGTCACCGACATATTGGGTCGCGCCGAACAGCGGGCCGAGGAACTGGCGATCCGCGCGGTCGAGGCGACCGACGGTGGCGCGGAGACCTTCGCCAGCTTCCTGCTGCTCCAGGCGCTCAACAAATGGTCGCCGATCCTCGCGCACCTCGAAAAGCTGCCGATGGTGCATCCCGAGCGGTTGTACGAGAATTTGATCGCGCTGACGGGTGAGCTCGCCACGCTGGTTCGTCCCGATCGCAAGCCGCCGCCGATCCCGCTGTACAACCACGAGGATCCGCAGACCTGCTTCGATCCGATCATCGACGCCATCCAGTCGATGCTGTCGGCGGTGTTCGAACGCTCCGCGCTGCAGATGCCGCTCGAGAACGCCGGGCCGGGTGCCTATGTGTCGAAGATCACCGATCATTCGCTGTACCAGACCGGTTATTTCTACCTGGCGGTCGCCGCCGCCTCGCCGGTCGAGGAAATCCGCGGGCTGTTTCCCGCCGTCGCCAAGATCGGGCCGGTGCAGAAGATGCGCCAGATCGTCGATTCGGCGCTGCCCGGCGTGCCGTTGCGCCATACGCCGACCCCGCCGCCGCAGCTGCGCGTGCTACCCGGCTATGTCTATTTCGAGCTCGATCGCGGCGTGCCCGACTGGCGCGAATTCGCGACCGCGCCCGCGCTCGGCCTGCACGTGGCCGGCGACTGGCCGCAGCTCAAGATGGAACTCTGGTGCGTGAAGAGGTCTTCGCGATGAGCAACGACGGCAACGGACCCGGCGGCAACAAGACGGTATTCCGCCCGTCGCCGTTGCAGGGCCTTCGCCAGGGGCAGGGCGGCGCGCAGCCCCCCGCACCTCCGGCGCAGCAGGGATGGGGCAACGGCCCGCCGCCCGCGCCGCCGCAGCAGCCGGCATGGGGCGGGGGCGGCTATGCTCCTCCGCCGCCGCCCGCCTATGCCCCGCCGACCGCGCCGATCCCGGAAACCTCGGGCTATGACGCGCTGCCGACGATGTCGCGGACCGGTCACGCGCCGGCCGCCGCCGGGCTCGCCCCGTCGCGGCTGGCCGACGACGACGTGCCGCTGCCCGCCACGCCGCGGCAGGTGCGCAACATCATGCTGTCGGAAGCCGCGCCCGCGCTGGCGCTCGCCGCCGGCATCCGCTCGGGCCGCGTGCGCACCTCGATGCCGCAGTTCCACCGCGAGGCCGTGGCGGCGATCGCCAATTTCGACCGCGCCGTCGCCCCGCATTATTCCGAGGAGGTCCGCCAGCGCGCCAAATACGCGCTGTGCGCGACGATCGACGACATAGCGCAGAACCTGCCCGGCCTGGGCACCGATGGCGCCGAATGGGCGCGCCGCGCGCTGGTCGTCCATTTCTTCCAGGAGAATATCGGCGGCGATCGCTACTGGCAGCTGGTCGACGACATGCTGCGCAACCCGAACGACAATCTCGACCTGATCGAGCTGTTCCACGCCTGTCTCGCCGCCGGGTTCGAGGGGCGTTTCCGCGTGATGCCCGACGGCCGGCGCCGGCTGCACGAGATCATGGCGCGGCTGCACGGCGCGCTCACGCATGTGCGCTCGCTGTCGATGGTCGAGCTGTCGCCGATGTGGAAGGGCGAGCAGGCGCCGGCCGGCAAGGTCGGTTTCTGGAGCATCATCGCACTCGCCGCGGCGGGGGCGCTGGCGTTCCTCGTGCTCGTCTACATCCTGCTGCGCGTCATCCTGGGATCGACCGGCGATGCGCCATGGGATCGCGTGTCCGGCCTGATGCCGGGCGACAAGCTAAGCATGTCCCGCGCCTCCGCGCCGGTGCCGGTCGCCGCCGCCCCCCAGGCCGCCAAGCTGAAGAAGTTCCTCGAACCCGAAATCCAGCAGGGCCTGGTGACGGTCGAGGAAGATGCCCAGACGGTGCGCGTCCGCACGACCGTGGGCCAGCTGTTCCAGTCCGGCTCCGATCAGCTCGACGACGGGCGGCGCCCGCTGTTCGACCGGATCGGCGCGGCGATCGAGAGCGAGCCCGGCACGGTCACTGTCGAAGGGCATACCGATTCCGACAGGATTTCCAGCGTCGCCTTCCCCGACAACATGGCCCTGTCGGAGGCGCGCGCGAAAACCGTCGCCGACATCCTCAAGGCCAGGCTGAGCGACGGTAACCGCGTCGTGTCGAAGGGCTTCGGCGACGGGGTCGCGATCGGCGACAACAAGACGTCCGACGGCAAGTCGAAGAACCGCCGCGTCGAAGTCGTCGTGCCCAGGCAGTATTGAGGGGTTTTCGAACGTGAAGAACTTCTTCAAGAGCTGGTGGACGATCACCATCCTGTGCGCGGTGCTGCTCGCGCTGGTGATGGCGTTGCTGCTGCCGCTGTTCGTCGGTTTCCTTCGGCCGCTGTGGGTCCGCATCACCTGCGTCCTGGTGATCGCCGCCATCTGGGGGCTGTTCGCATTCCTGCGCGTGCGCAAGCGGCGCAAGGCGGCCGAGGCGCTTGCCGCCGAACTTGCCGCGCCCAATGCGGCGGACGAGGAAGGCAAGGCCTTGGCCGGCCGCATGGCGGAGGCGCTGACGGGGCTGAAGACCGCGGCGGGCGGCAAGCGCGACTATCTCTACACCCGCCCTTGGTACATGATCATCGGCCCGCCCGGCGCCGGCAAGACGACCGCGCTGCTCAATTCGGGCCTGCGCTTCCCGTTCAGCGAACAGGCGGTGAAGGGCGTCGGCGGCACCCGCAACCTTGACTTCTGGTTCGCCGACGAAGCGGTGATGGTCGATACCGCCGGCCGCTACACCACCCAAGATTCGGACTATCAGGTCGATTCCAAGGGCTGGACCAGCTTCCTCTCGCTGCTCAAGAAGCACCGCAACCTCCAGCCGATCAACGGCGTGATCGTCGCGATCGGCGTCGATGAACTGATCCGCAGCGACTGCGCCCAGATCGATGCGCATGCCAAGGCTGTGCGCCGCCGCCTGGTCGAACTGCGCAAGACGTTGGAGGTCGCCGCTCCCGTCTATGTCATGCTGACGAAGGCCGATCTGCTCGCCGGCCTGACCGAATATTATGACGATCTGGACGTCGAGGGCCGCCGCGCGGTGCTCGGTGCGACCATCCCCTTCGCCGAAGGCAAACCGACCGCGGAGATGCTGGCGAAGGCGTTCGACGGCATGGCCCAATCGCTCGCCGATCGCCAGGCCAAGCGGCTGTTCGAGGAAGTCGATCCGGCGCGCCGCGCGCTGCTGCTCGGCTTCCCGGCGCAGCTGGGGTCGCTGCGCACGCGGCTGATGCGCTTCCTCGACGGGGCCTTTGTGTCGGGTGACGAGCCGTCGGGGCGCTTGCGCGGTTTCTACCTGACGTCGGGTGTGCAGGAAGGCGCGCCGCTCGATCGCATCCTGTCGGGCATGGCCGACGTGTTCGACCGGCCCGCCACGGCGTCGTCGGGGGCGGGGGGATCGGGCCGCGCCTATTTCCTCAACCGCCTGCTGACCGAGGTGATGTTCCCCGAAGCCGGCCTCGTCACGCTAGATCCCAAGGCGCGGGCGCGTCAGCGGACGCAACTGGTAGGCGCGCTCGCGGCGCTCGCCGCCGTCGTGCTGGTCACGATCAGCGCCTGGGGTGTCAGCTTCGCGCGCAACCGCGCGTTCCAGAACGATCTGCTGGCGAAGTCGAACGACGCGTCGAACCTGATGCGCGACGCTGGCGTCGATCTGAAGCAGGTGCGTGACGGCGATGCCGATCTGCGCGCGACCCTGCCCGCGCTCAACGCGCTGCGCGGGCTGCCGCGCGGCTATGCCGATCGCCAGAACGGCGGGCCGCCACTCACCATGACGTTTGGCCTTTACCAGACCGGGCTCAGCCGCCAGGCCGAGGAAACCTATCGCGACGGACTGCGCCGCGTCCTGCTGCCGCGTCTGCTGCTGCGGCTCGAGCAATATATGCAGAGCGCGGCGAACGATCCGATGCGGGTCTACGAACCGCTGAAAGTCTATCTGATGCTCGGCGGCGCGGGGCCGATGGACAAGGGCTCGGTCAAGGCGTGGGTGACCGGCGACTGGGCGACCGAAGTGATGCCCGGCGCCGACAGCCAGGCCGAGCGCAACCAGCTCGCCGGCCACCTAAACGCCCTGCTCGACGACGAGAATCTCGCCGCCGCCTGGCCCGATCGCAAGGCGCCGCTCGACGGACAGCTGGTCGCCACCGCGCGGGCCGCGATCGGCACGCTCAGCCTCGCCGACCGTGCCTATGCGGTGATGAAGCAGCGCGCGGCGAGCAAGGGCGCGCCGTGGGAAGTCGCCAATGTCCTGTCGCAGGGCGATGCGCTGGCGTTCGCCGCGCCGGACCGGGCCATCGCCGCGCGCATCCCCTATTTCTTCACCCGCGACGGGTATGAGAAGACATACATCCCCGGTCTCGCGACGGTACAGGCCGATCTCAAGAAGGACCTGTGGGTGCTCGGCGGCGACGGCGAGACCGCCGGCGTGCAGGAGGAGATGAGCAACGTCCGCCCCGGCGTCGCCGGTCTCTATGCCAAGGATTATATCGCCGCGTGGGAGGGTATGCTGAAGCTGCTCCAGCCGGGCGATTTCTTCCGCGACGCGGCGGCGTTCGGCGCCTTCACCAAGAGCCCGTCGCCACTGAAGCGCGTGCTGGTCGAACTGCGACGCAACACGATCTTCGCCGGCGGCAGTTCCGCGGTGGCCCGTCGCGCGATCACCGCGCGGATGCAGCGCTCCACGATTGGCTCCTACGCCGGCACCGCGATGGAGGATCGTGCGCAGGCGATTGACGCAGGCGCGCAGATCACCGCCTATTTCGAGGGACTCCACGAATATAGCGGTGACGGCAAGGGCAGCGCGCCGATCGACGAGTTCGTCGCGGCGGTGAAACAGGCCGGGCAGGCGGTAATCGCCGCCAAGTCGGTCGGCGGCGGGGGTGGCGCCGATGCCACGGGCGCCGCGATGGCCCAGGCCAACGCGTCGGTCGCGGCGGCAGCCGCCGGCGCGCCGCCGCAGCTTCAGGAGTTCGTCAACCAGGCGGCGAAGGGCGGTGCCTCGGCCCAGACCAGCGCGGCGCAGGGCGCGGTATCCGACGCCTATGCCCAAAGCGTCCTGCCAGCGTGCAAGGAGGTCGCGCAGGAGCACTACCCTTTTTTCGGAGGGGCGAAGCAGGATGCCTCGACAGTTGAAATCCTGCGCGTCTTCGGCATGGGCGGCACGCTCGACGGCTTCGTCGACCAGCGGCTGAAGCCGCTGATCGAAACCGCCGGTCCGGTATGGCGCTGGCGCAGCGACGATCCGATCACCGCGACGCTCGATCCGCAGGCGCCCGAGGAATTCGCCAAGGCCGCGCAGATCCGTGACCTGCTGGTCGGTGGGCTGCCGCTCAAGATCAACGTCGCGTCGTTCGGGGCCGACGTCGGCCTGGTAGAATTCTCGGCGAGCGGCGCGACCTATCGCTTCGATCGCGGCACCAACACCGCGCGACCGGTGCTGTGGTCGGCGTCCGGCGGCCTGCCCGAAGCGTCGGTGGTGCTGTATCGCGCGCCCGCCGCGGGTGCCGCGCCCGGAGCGGGCGACGAACTGCGCCGGATCGAGACGGAAGGTGCCTGGGCGCTGTTCCGCCTGATCGACCAGGCGCAGAAGGAGAATGCCGGCGAGCGCGCGATCAAGGCGACCTTCGGTGACGGCGCGCGCGCGGTGACCCTCATGATCCAGCTGCCCGGCGACAAGAACCCGTTCAGCCGCGGCGGCCTGTGGTCGTTCCGCTGCCCGGCGCAACTGTGAGCGCGGCGGTGTTCGGCAAGCTTCCCGCCCATGGCGATTTCGTCAGCCGGGGGCTGGTGGCGGGCGAGCGCGACGCGATCGATGGCTGGTTGTCAGATTCGCTTTCGGCCGCGCGGGACGCGCTGGGAACGTCGTTTGACCAGCTGTGGGGTTCGGCACCGCCGTGGCGCTTCGGCCAGGTTCGCGACGGGCAGGGGACGGCGGCGGCGATCGCCGCCTCCGTGGATGGCGCGGGACGGGTCTATCCGATCCTGGTCCGCCGCGCCGGCCTGGCGTCCGATCAGGTGGCGTCGGCGGCCGAAGCGTGCGAGGCTCTGTTGTTCGATGCGCTTGCCGGCGGCTGGAGCGCCGACGTGCTGGCCGATGCGGTCGGCGCGATCGTGCCCGATGCCGGCGATGCGTGGCGGGGCGGCGCCCTGTGGTGGACCGAGGGTGGCGAGGATTTCGCGCCCGCGAGTGTGGCCGGCGAGCGACCGGCCGGGTTGATGCGAAAGGTGCTGAGCGTGGACGTGACCTCATGAGCCCAGGCCCCAAGATCGAGGCGACCGCCCGCTCGCACGAAGGGCGCGTGCGCACCAACAACGAGGATGCGTTCTGCGACCGCACCGGCGACGGCCTGTGGGCCGTGGCGGACGGCATGGGCGGCCATGAATTCGGCGAGCGCGCCTCCGCCGCCATTGTGGAGGCGCTGTCCGCGGCGGTGCTTCCCGAGGATCTCCACGCCGCCTGCGAGGAAGTGTCGCAGGCGATCCACCGCGCCAACGCGACGATCTGGTCCGAATGCCAGGCATCGGGCGTGCAGAGTGGATCGACGGTCGTCAGCCTGCTGATCCGTGGCACCCAGTTCGCGGTGCTGTGGGTGGGCGACAGCCGCGCCTATCTGTTGCGCGACGGCGCGCTCTATCTGCTCAGCCGCGATCACACGCAGGTGCAGGAAATGGTCGATCGCGGCCTGCTGACCGAGGCCGAGGCGGAAGGCCATCCGATGAGCCACGTGCTCGCCCGCGCGGTCGGCGTCCGCGATTATCTGGAGATCGAGGCGATCGTCGACGAGATCGCGCCCGGCGACATCTTCCTGCTGTGCAGCGACGGGCTGTCGGGCGTGCTCAACGATCACGAGATCGCCGCCCAGCTGCGCCTGGCCGACAGCCACGAGAGCGTCGAACGACTGATCGCCAAGACGCTCGAGCGTGGCGCACCCGACAATGTGACGACGATCGTCGTCGCCACCCGCGAGCCGACTTTGGTGCCGCTCGCCCCGCTCAGCCAGACGGTGTACCCATGAGTTCCGACGAGACGCCGACGCCCACGCCGGAAGTGACCAGGCCGCCGGCCGCCGACACGCCGTCCGAAACGCCGCCGGAAGCGACCGCGCCTCCTCCCGCATCGCCTGAGCCGTCCGCCTGGGATGCGTCGGAAGGGGAGGACGCTGCCGCGCCGTCCCCGCCCGAACCGGCGTCGGGTTGGGATGCGCCGGCCCCGGAAACGCCGGCCCACGACACGCCACCGGCCGAACCGCAGGGCTGGGATGCGCCCCCTGAGGAAACCCCTGCACCGCCGCCGCCGCCACCGCCGCCGCCGCCGTCCGAAGAAGCGACGATCTTCATGCCGATGGCGGACATCCCGCCACCGCAGCCACCGCTCCCGGTCGAGCGCCCCGCCGAAGAGCGTACCGCCCCGCCGGTTGCCGCCGCGCCGCCGGCACCGCCACCGCCCCGTGAGAATACCGAGGCGCCGCGTTTCCAGACCGCCTTCGCCCCGCGCGCCGACGGCCAGGGTATCCAGGTCGGCGACATCCTCAACCACATCTTCGAGGTGAAGCGTTTCATTGCCCGCGGCGGGATGGGCGAGGTGTTCGAGGGCGTGAACGTCAATTCGGACGAGCGCGTCGCGATCAAGGTGATGCTGCCCGCGCTGGCCGCCGATCCCAACGTCATCGCGATGTTCCGCAAGGAGGCCCGCACGCTGACGCGCCTCCAGCACGAGGCGCTGGTCAACTACCGCGTGCTCGCGCAGGAACCGCAGCTCGGCGTGCTGTACATCGTCACCGAATATGTCGACGGCACCAACCTGGCCGACGTGCTGGGCGCGCTGGAGGTCACGCCGCAGCAGTTGACCGCGCTGCTCCGCCGCCTTGCCAGCGGCCTGCGCGCCGCGCACCAGCTTGGCGCCGTCCATCGCGACATGTCGCCCGACAACGTCCTCCTCGGCGACGGCAAGATCGAAAAGGCGAAGGTCATCGACTTCGGCATCGCCAAGGAACTCGATCCCGGCACCGCGACGATCGTCGGCGACGGCTTCGCCGGCAAGCTGAACTATGTCGCGCCGGAACAGCTCGGCGATTTCGGGCGCGAGATCGGGCCGTGGACCGACGTCTACAGCCTGGGGCTCGTCATCCTGGCGGTCGCGGGTGGCAAGAACGTGTCGATGGGCGGATCGCTGGTCGACGCGGTCGACAAGCGGCGCGCGGGGCCGGACCTGTCGGCCGCGCCCGACGAACTGAAGCCGGTGCTCGAACAGATGCTGCGCGCCAATCCGGCGGACCGCCTGCGCTCGATGGACGAGGTGCTCGACGCGCTGACCGCGATGTCCGGCTCGCCTCGATCAGTGGCGGGCGACGAGCCGGCGCCGAAATCGCGCACCGGCCTGATCGCCGGTGCGGCCGCGGGCGCGCTCGTGCTGGCGACGGCTGGCTGGTATTTCCTCGGCGGCGGCCCGCCCGCGCCGAAGGGGACGGTTGCCGCCGCCGGCAAGGCCGCCGCGAGCGATCCCGCCGCCAGCGCGCGCGCCGCGATCGATTCGGCGTTGCCCTCGGTCGGCTGCACCTGGCTCGACATCACCGCGATCGAACCCGCGGGCAAGAGCATGACGGTGAAGCTCCACGGCGTCGCCGGCAATCCGGCGGCAGCGCAGAACGACATCTCGCGCGCGCTGGCCTCGGCCGGGATCACCGATGCGGCGATCGATTTCGCGGAGGTCGCGCCGATCACGCCCGCCGGCTGCTCGGCGCTCGACACCTATCGCCAGATCCGCGAGCCCAGCGGCACGCGGATGGAAATCCCGCAGCGCAGCTTCCAGCTCAGGACGATGACGGAGGAGAACAGCGCGTTCAAGGGCAAGCTCGCCGCGCGCGCGCCGATCACCATCAACGCCGGCGCCGACGGGGATTTCGCGCTGGTCGGCATCGAACCGTCCGGCATCATCACCCCGATCCTCGCCAGCCGCGAGGATACGCTGGCCAAGGTCAAGGAAGGCTGGCCGATCACCGACATCGGCGGCGGCCGCTTCCGTGTCGATCTCGACATCGATCACGCCGGCTGGTCCGGACTCCTGCTGCTGGTCGGCAAGGCGCCGTTCGGCGACGTCATCGCACCGGGCATCGGCGCGCGCGGCAGCGACTGGCAGAACGGCTTCATGAAGGAAGCCGCGACCAAGGGCTGGCAGGCCGACATGGCGTGGTTCAAGACGGTGGAGTGAGGGGGCGGTTGGGTGTCGCTCGGATACCGAATTGCGATCCCTTTTTGGCTCCGGTAGGAAGTCTGACGTGTCAGGCGAGCCTCGCCCGTTGCGAGCACTTCGCATCAGAGCGATCCGGCGCTTGGTGAATCGTTTTGAAGCTTATCGAAGCTGGTGGCGACCTTTGCCGGCTTGGCTCAAACTTGTTACCGCTGTGGGCATCTACCCAGCTTGGCTCGTCATGATGTACTGCGTGTCAACTGGGGCGTCCAAGAGCTGGGAGGCTTTTCTCGCTTTTGGCGTATGTGTTATCGGCACTCTGCTTCACATATCTTTTGACCGTCGTAATCGCGGCGGTAGTCCCGAAAGGGGCGGATTCGATCTCTTCGGCGGCGAATGATGCCGTTACGCCCCTATCCGCCGCAGTCGCGCCGCCGTCGGATTTGACCGGGCTAGAGCCTCACTTCCGCCCGCGCGCCTGATCCTCGTACGCTTTGCGGAATTCCTTGGCGAAGACGTCCATGAATGCCTCGTCGGATCCGCGCGCGACGCCGCCGAATTCCTTTTCGTAGACCTGCCACAGCGCCGCGTCGCGCGCGCCGGGCATGATCCGCTGGAACAGCCCCTTGGCTTCCGCGCGGCTGCGGATCGCGGTGGGGCTGAAGCGGTCGAGCGTTGCCTTCAGCGCACCCTGCATCGCCTTCAGCGTCGCCATCTGGTGCGATTGCAGGTCGAAATACGCATCTTCGATCGCGCGGTCGCTGGGCATGAAGCCGCGCTCCGGCGGGTTGAGCAGCTGGGCGATCGCCTGTTCGGGGGTACGCGCGAACTTGATCGGGTTGTTGCCGTCAAAGGTCAGGCTGGTCGTCTCCGCGCCCATCTGCGACTTGGCCCGCGCGCGGGCCTCGACCATCACCACCAGCCCGGCGACCAGCCGGCGGAAGAGCAAACCGGCGCGCTCAAGCGTGTCGGCCGGTGCATCCTTCAACTGCGCGGGATCGATCCCGGCGGCGGTGGCGAAGGCCTCCATCGCCGGCGCCGCGGGCGGGGCCGGGCGAGCGGTTGGCGCGGCCGCGACCTCCGGGGCGGCAACGGGCGCCACGGCCGGGGCAGGGGCGGACGGCCGTCCGGCGGGGGCTGCGCCCCAATCGTCATTGTCCAGCCGCGCCATCTGCGGCGTCACCTTGGGCAGGGCCGCCTGGGCCTTGGGCTTGTCGAGTCCCAGCGGATCGCGTTTCGCCTCGGCCGGCTGGCCGAAGCCGCCGCGCGCCCAGTCGACGACATTGCCTTCGGCGATCTTGCCCCAGATATCGTCGGGAGAGGCGCTGGCGGGCCTGTCCGGCGCCGCGCTCGACCAGTCGGACGCGCCCTGATCCGGTGCGATCTGCGCTTCCCAGGCCGATGCGACGGGCATGTCGGGCGCACGCGCCGCCGGAGCCCAGCCGCCGGCCGATGCGCCCGGCGCGGGCGAGGGTGCGGCGAACCCCTGGGCGTGCGCGCGGTGTGCCTCGGGACGCGCAAGCGACGGGCCGGTGGCCGGAGCCCAGCCTGCACCGCTCGACGCGGGCGTGGCGGCCGGGGCGGCGTCCCAGCCGCCCGGTGAAGGTGCGGGCGATGCGGAGGGTGGCGCGTCCCAGCCGCCAGCCGACGCGGGCTGCGCGGGCGGAACGACGGCGCCGACTCCGGCTGCCTGCGCGTCCCATCCGCTCCAGTTGCTCTGTCCGGCGGCGCGGCTCGCCTCGGCCTCGCGCTCGACGGCGACCGCGGCCTCGCCGCTCAGCGCCGCCTCCACCTCATATTGGCCGATCAGGAAGACGTCGCCATTGGCGATCCGCCATTTGGGCGGCATCCGGTCCGGGCACCCGTTCAGGAAGGTGCCGTTGGTGCTCTTGTCGACGAATTCATAGTGGTCGCCCGAGAACAGGATCTCGCAGTGCCGCGACGAGATATAGTTGCGCGGGTCCGGCAGCGACCAGTCGCACGTCGGTGACCGCCCGATGATCGCGCCGCGACGGTGCAGGACGAACTCGGTCGGGTTGCCGTTGTCGAGCGTCGCGAAGTTCCGGACTCGAAGCGTCAGCGTCATGCAGGCGTCAATGCCCCGATTCCCTGCTGAGCGACAGCCTCTCCGAGCACCAGCGCGTCGTCGATCACCTTTTTCGGATCGTCGGTGCGGAACGCGGCGAGCTTGATCGCCCCGGCGGCAAAGCGCGCGCTGACGTGCGGGGGAGGGTTGACCGGCGGCAGATCGGGTTGCGACATCGTTCCGCCGGAAAAGAACACCGCGAGGGCCAGCAGGCGCTCGGCGCTGCGATCGCCCGCCGCTTCCGACGCTTCGCGCGCCGCCAGCCGGTTGGCCTCGACCGGCTCGCCGACCCAGCGCAACACGGTGTCGAGCGCCAGCCTGTCGCGCACCGGCAACGTCCGCGTCCGCGATTCGGTGTCGAGCGTCTGGGCCGCCCAGGCGACACTCTCGAACCGCGGCAGGGCGTGGGCGAGGAAATCCAGCGCGGACACCTGTTCCCCGCCATCGCGCAACGCGGCGTAATAGGCGGGCGCGGCGACGTCCTCGCCGGGCAGGGCGTCCTCGTCCATCTCCATCAGCTCGGCGACCTGCCGGGCGTTGGAAAGCCTTACTATCGTCCAGTCGGTCATCGCGTGCTTCGTCCTTCCGGCGGCGATCAGTTGATCATCGTCAGCCCGCCCTTGATGATAACCATGGCACTGCCCTTCACCTGGGTCATCGGTGCCTGGACCTCGACCATCGTGTCGCCGGTCACCTTCACCATCGGGCCCTTCATGGTGATGCCGGTGTGGTCGATCTTGATCGACACCGGGCCCACCTTCAATTCGATGCTCATCCCCGCTTCATAGACGATGTTCTGTTCGGCCTTGAGCTTGCGGTTCTTATTAACCTGGACCGTGTCGTTCTGCTTGACCTCGGTCCGGCGTTCCTTCTCGATCGTGTTGGTCTGGTTGCCGACCACGGTCAGCGTCTGATCGTTGCCGATCTTCGTCGTCTCGTCGTTGATCACCTCGGCGGTGCGATCATGGCCGACATAGTGGTTCTGGTCGTGGCCGACATGATGGCTGTCGTCGAAATGAACGCGCACGTTCATGTCGCGCTGGGCCTGGATCCAGATCTCCTCCTTGCCGCCCTTGTCCTCGAACCGGATCTCGTTGACGTTCTTCTTCGGGACGTCGAGTTCCTTGGTGTCCGGATAATCGCCGGGATCGCCATAGGTCAGTGTACGCCACAGCGCCCGCGTCTTGTTTTCAGGCAACTCATAGATCGGCATGTGCGTCTTGTTGAACACGCGGCCCACCACCAGCGGGCGATCCGGGTCTCCGTTCAGAAAATCGACCAGCACTTCATGTCCGATGCGGGGCAGGATCAGGTTGCCGAGGCCACCGGTCTGCGACACGCGCATCCAGCATGTCGTCTGGTCGCCGGGCCGGCCGTGGCGGTCCCAGTGAAAGCGCACCTTAACCCGCCCGTATTTGTCGGTGTAGATCTTCTCGCCCTCTGGCCCCGTGATCACGGCGGATTCCAGGCCTTGCACCACCGGCTTTCGCGTGGTCCGCGGCGCATGGAAGCGCGTATCCGCCGGGATCGCCTCGAATTCGACGCCTTCGTCGGGCACGCCTTCCTTCTGCTCCGCCTCGGCCTCCTGCGCGGTGATCGCGCGATAGCGTTCGCTGACGAAGCGGTGGCGGGCGGAAATCACCACGTAGCTGGCGTTGAGGCGGTCGACCGGGTGGTTTTCCACCGACAGGCGCGCGCCGCAGGTTATGCCCAGCGCCTGGCTCTTGCCGGTCAGGACGCGGCGGGTCGCGCGGGTCGCGTCGAGCATCACCTGGCCGAGTTCGCCGCCGCGCCGTTCCTCGACGTAGAGGCCCGGATAGGCGTAGATTTCCTGGGTATCGCGCGGATGCTTCTGCAACTCGGTCGATACCGCGTTGAGCGGCCGGTCGGGCTTCTCGAAATCATAGTCGCGCATCGTCACTTTCGCGCCGGCGGTGGTCGAGACGCGCTCGACGAAGCTCTGCAGGTCGGACGTCGTGTCGCCGCGCGACGATGCGTCGGCTGTCACGATCGTCGAGGATGCCGGGTTGAAATAGAGCTTGGCCGGTTTCCCCGCGGTATGGGCGTTCGGGGATTCGCACAGCACCATGACGTGACGGTCGCCGTCGTGCCGGAAGAAGTAATAGATGCCTTCCTCTTCCATCAGGCGCGAGATGAAGGCGAAGTCGCTTTCGCCATATTGCACGCAATAGGTGCGCTTGCCGCGCGTCTTCGACAATTTGGTGAAGTCCGTGTCGGAAACGCCGGCTTCCTCCAGCACCTTCTTGATGATCGCGACCGCGTCGATTTCCTGGTAGATTGCGAAGTCGCGGTTCTGGTCGAGGAAATAGGTCCAGGGCCGAAGGGTCAGGCGGTAGTGGTGCCCGCTGAGCGATTCCTTGCAGTATTCGGCGGCGGTGACGAAGCCGTGGAAGTGACGCTGCACGCGACCCTCATCAACCACCTTCACGCGGGCCGGCTTGCCCAGATGTGGATGAATATCGATCTCCAGCGGGGCGATGATGTCGAGCAGCATGTGGAATGGTGTGCTCAACGCCTCGGTCGAATCGATTCGCTCGACGAGAACTTGCTCGTCGCCGAGATCGATGGACATCTGGGTCAATCGGGATGATTGCGCGTCCATATTCGATAGTCCCCCGCCTTCGCCGCGCCCGTAACCGGCGATGCGTGTATCATAGCTCGACTACGCCGACAGGCAACGATCGGGTTTAGCGCGAATCGCGCAGCTTGCGAAGACAATGGTGTAGGGGTATGATCGACGCTTTCTACAGATAGTCTACGGATTATTTGGGGGCAATCGACATGCGCACATCCGTTTTCGCGACTCTCGCCATTGGAACGATGCTGGTCAGCCAGCCCGCCTGGGGACAGGCGGCGGCGCCCGCGCCCAGCGTCGACAGCTATCTCTGCGCCTTCGCCGGCAAATGTGGCGACGCCCAGGCGGCCGATTCGGCGCAGGTGACCCGCGACGCGCCGCCGACGCGCGGGTTCAGCCTCGCCCGGCCGCAGACGGCGAAACCGACCGAGCCCGCGCCCGCGACTCGCGGCTTCCGCATGGCGCAGCCGACCCGGGCGAAGACGGTCCCGGCCGCATCCGCCCCGGCGCAGCGTAATCCCGCCACCGCGCCCCGCCGTGCTCCCGCCGCGGTCGCCGCGGCGACCGCTGCCCGCCCGTCGGCCGGCAGCGCGCTCCCCGGTCGCCGTGCCGACCTGATGATTGCGTTCGAGATGAATTCGGACCGGATGACGAGCTTGGGCGAGGCCCGCGCCCGCGTTTTTGCCGATTCGATCCTGCGTCCCGAGTTGCTCGGCAAGCGTTTCGTGATTGAAGGGCATACCGATTCGGTCGGCAACCGCGCGTCGAACCTCGATCTGTCGCGCCGCCGTGCCAAGGCGGTCGCCGACTATCTGACCGCCGCGGGCGTCGACAAATCCCGTATCGAGACGCGGGGGCACGGTTTCGGCAACCCGCTGCCGGGCCGCAAGGCCAGCGATCCCGCCAACCGTCGCGTCGAGGCCGAGCTGATTTCGTAGAGCCGGCACGATCGGGAGGGGGCAGACGATGACGACACCGACAGCGAATGGGGCGTCGCGTGGACGTTGAGGCGCTGCTGGCTTCGGTGTCGGACGAGTCCCCGGCTGGGGAGGACCTGTCCTACGACGCCGAGCGACAGGTCATCGAGAGCGCGTTTGAATCGACCGCCGAGGAAGAGGGCGTCGATCTGCGCGACACCCTCCGCCTGATCGAGGCGCAGAGCGCGCGCACCAAGGACGTCTGGCTCGCCATCTATCTGACACGTGGGGGTGCCCGGCTCGGCCGGCTCGACGTCGCGCTGGCAGGCACGCAGATGCTTGCCGGACTGTTCGAGCGATACTGGGACAGCGTCCACCCGACCCTCGACGAATATGGCTTCCAGGGCCGCAAGGGGCCGTGCGAGTCGCTGACGCGGATCGGTGAGTTCCTGGGGCCGTTGCGCCGCACGATCCTGGTCGAGCATCCGCGCCTCGGCCGCTATTCCGCCGAGGACTTCGAACGCTTCGCCACCGAGGGCGACGCCGCCGACGGCTATGGCATGTTCCGCGCGGCGATGGACGACACGCCGACCGAAACCGTCGCGACGGCGATCGACCAGCTTGACCAGATGCGTGACGCGATCCGTCGCGCCGATGCGGTACTGACCGAGAATGCCGAAGGCGACACCGCCACCAATTTCCAGACCACCTATGAGGCGATCAACACGATTCGCCGCGCGCTGGCGCCCTATGCCGGGCTCGCGCCAGAAGCCGCAGTGGCGGCCGACGAGGCGGAGAACGGCGGATCGGCCGATATGGTCGATGGGGGTGGCGGATCAGGCGGACCACGCATCGCCGGACGAGTCGATTCGCGGGAGGATGTGCTGAAGGCGTTCGACGCGATCGCCGATTATTATCTGCGGCGCGAGCCGAACAGCCCCGTTCCGGTGGCGCTCCGCCGCGCGCGGTCGTGGGTGACGATGGATTTCATGACGATCATGGAGGACATCGTACCCAACGGCATCGGCGAGGCCCGCACGGTTTTGTTGTCACGGGAAGAACAAAACAGTTCCAGCTATTGATCTCGCTAGGCCGTCAACTATCGTGCGCCGGCGAGGTCGATGATGATTTGAGTCGTTTGTCGATCAGGAAGGTTCGGGGGAAGGCGCGATGGCAGTGAAGAGCGGACAGCGGTTCATTCGCGAGAATCGGGCGCCGCGCGTCCATATAGAATATGAAGTCGAAACCTACGGGTCGCGACAGAAGGTCGAATTGCCGTTCGTGATGGGCGTGATGTCCGACCTGTCGGGCAAGAGCCTTGTCGAGAAGAAATCGGTCGACAAGCGCGATCTGGTCGATTTCGACATGGACAATTTCGACCAGCGCATGGCCGCGATCGCGCCGCGCGCCGCGTTCAACGTCGACAACAGCCTGACCGGCGAGGGCAAGATGTCGGTCGATCTGACGTTCAAGAACATGAACGATTTCAGCCCCGGCGAGGTGGCGAAGAACGTCCCCGCGCTCGCCAAGCTGCTCGAGGCGCGGCAGCAGCTGCAGGACCTGCTGCTGTACATGGACGGCAAGGACGGCGCGCAGGATCTGCTCGACAAGGTGCTGAAGGATCCCGCGCTGATGAGCGCGCTGTCGGCGACCAAGCCGGTCGACGAGGCGCCCGCTGCCGAGGGTGAGCAGCCGACCGCATAATCGCGCTGACCGCGCCAACATCGTAATTGGGAGTTCGGGAGAACATGGCGGAAGCTCTTCAGCAAGCAGGTGGGCCGCAGGCGGCCGACGCCTTTGCGTTCGATGATTTCTCGGCGCTCCTGCAGAAGGAGTTCAAGCCGGCCGACGACGCCAAGAAGGGGCGGATCGAGGAAGCGGTGCAAACGCTGGCGCAGCAGGCGTTGGAAAATGCTTCCGTGATCGGCGACGACGTGTTCACCACGCTAGACGCGATGCGCTCGGCGATCGACCGCAAGCTCAGCGAGCAGGTCAACCAGATCATCCATCACGCGGATTTCCAGCGGCTGGAATCGGCGTGGCGTGGCCTCAACTATCTGGTGATGAACACATCGACCGGCGCGAACCTAAAGATTCGCGTCATGAACATCTCGAAGGACGAGTGCCGCAAGATGTTCCGCCAGTATCGGGACGCGGCGTGGGATCAGAGCCCGCTGTTCAAGAAAATCTACGAATCCGAGTTCGGCCAGCTCGGCGGCCAGCCCTATGCATCGTTCGTGTGCGACTATGCCTTCGATCATTCGGCACCCGATCTGGAAGTCATGAAGGGGCTGTCCAAGATCGGCGCGGCGAGCCACGCACCGTTCATCGCCGGTGCCGCGCCCAGCCTGTTCGGGATGGAAAACTGGACCGAGCTGTCGAACCCGCGCGATCTGGGCAAGTTGTTCGACGCGACCGACTATGCCGCGTGGCGCTCGTTCCGCGCGTCAGACGATTCGCGCTACATGGCGCTTGCCATGCCGCGCTTCCTTGGTCGTCCGGTCTATGGCGCCAAGAGCGAGCCGGTCGAGGAGTTCGATTTCGAGGAAGAGACGAGCGGTGACCACGACAAGCATCTGTGGCTGAACGCCGCCTATGCGATGGGTACGCGGATCACCGAGGCGTTCGGTTCCTACGGCTGGTGTACCCGCATTCGCGGCGTCGAATCGGGCGGCACGGTCGAAGGGCTGCCGACCGCCATGTTCCCGACCGACGACGGCGGCATGGACCTGAAGTGCCCGACGGAGATCGCGATTTCCGATCGGCGCGAGGCGGAGCTGTCAGGCGCGGGCCTGCTGGCGTTGATCCACCGCAAGAACACCGACCAGGCGACCTTCATCGGCGGGCAGACGCTGCACAAGCCCAAGGCGTTCGAGAACGCCGATGCGACGGCCAATGCGAACCTGTCGGCACGCTTGCCGTACATCTTCGCCAGCTGCCGCTTCGCCCATTATCTGAAGTGCATGGTACGCGACTGGGTGGGCGGCAATCGCGAGGCGCCGCAGCTGTCGCGCGAGCTCAACGAATGGGTCATGCAATATGTCGACGGCTCGCCGGAGACGTCGAGCGAAGAGACCAAGGCCAAGAAGCCGCTCAAGAACGCGATGGTCGAGATCATCCCCGACGAGGAGAATCCCGGCTATTACAAAGGCAAGTTCATGTTCGTGCCGCATTACCAGCTCGAGGGCATGGACATCGCGCTCAGCATGGTGTCGCGTCTGCCCAAGGGCGAGTGAGCCAGGCGGCGTAGTTTCGATTATTCAGTAAACGCGTACCCCAACCTTTCAGGCAGGAGTGACGACGATGGCACTAGACCTTTTGATGACCGTCAAGAGCGGCGACCCCAAGATCGAGGGCGAATCGCAGCACAAGAAGTTCGAGGGCAAGAAGGCGATCGATATCCGGTCGTGGGCCTATGCCGTGAACCAGCCCTCGCAGATGGGCTCGGCGGGCAAGACCACCGGCCGCGCCAACTTCTCCGACATCTCGATCACCAAGCCGATCGATGCGTCGACTCCGGCGCTGTTCCTGGCCTGCGCGGCCGGCTCGGTGCTTGATGAGGTGGTGATCCACGCGGTCAAGACCGGCGGCGTCGGCGGCACCGACATCTTCTACACCATCACCATGCAGTCGGTTGTCATCAGCCAGGTCAAGGACGAATCGGTCATCGACGAGGAAGGCGGCGTTGTCGAAATTCTCGAATCGGTCACCTTCAACCCGGCGCGGGTGAAGGTCGGCTATGCCCCGACCCACAAGGATAGCGGCAAGATCGAGGCCGAGAAGACGGCCGGCTGGGACATCATCAAGAACGTCAAGGTCTGATCCGGCGTCTCGGGGGAGTTGCGCGTGTCCGACGCCGACCAGTTGCTGAAGGCCGGCGATCTCGACGGCGCGCGTGCCGCGCTGGTCGAGACCGTCCGATCCAAACCGTCCGACCAGGGCGCGCGGATGTACCTGTTCCAGCTGCTCGCGATCGCGGGCGAGTGGGACAAGGCCAGGAAGCAGCTGGCGACGCTCGCGCAACTCTCTCCCGAGGCCCAGATGCTGTCGATCGCCTATGGCCAGGCGATCGAGGCGGAGGCCGCCCGCGCCCGCGTGTTCGCGGGTGAGGAACTGGCCCCGCTGCTGGTCGATGCGGAATGGGCGCGCCCCATTCCGCTCGCCATCCAGGCGTTCGCTATCGGCCGCGATGCCGAAGGCGAAGCCGCGCGCGACGCGGCGTTCGATGCTGCACCAGAAATGGCGGGCGAGATCGACGGCGTGGCGTTCGACTGGATCGCCGACGCCGATTCGCGTTTCGGCCCCACATTCGAGGCGATCATCGGTGGCCGATACGGGCTCGTCCCGTTCGATGCCGTGGAATCGATGAAGAGCGAGGGGCCGCGCGACCTGCGCGATATCATCTGGTATCCGGTCGAAATCTCTTTCAAGTCGGGCCAGTCGATCGCCGCCATGCTGCCCGCGCGCTACCCGGGCAGCGAGGCGTCCGACGACACCGCCGAGCGGCTGACCCGTACGACGGGCTGGCGGGACACGTCATGGGGCCAGGCTGGATCGGGGCAGCATATCTGGGCGCTTTCGAACGGTGAAGATCGCGATTTGCTTTCGGTCCGTTTGCTGACGTTGGCCTGAGGCGCGGGGCATGGCTGTCAAGCAGCGCCTTACGCCGTCGCTGTTCGACAAGCTGGTCAGCGATCTCGAGATATCGGGCCTGAGCAACAGCGAGAGCGAGGCGGCCGAAGTCTCGCGCGAGAATTTTCGCTATTATTCCATTCCCAAGCTCGAACGCTTCAACGAGGCGGCGCTGCGATCCACCGTGCGCCGCGAGGTCGCGTGGCTGCTCAACACCACAAACCTGGAAGCGATCGAGGATCTGGAGCCCTATCCTCAGGTCCAGAGCTCGGTGCTCAACTACGGTGTCCCCGACCTGTCAGGCAAGGTGCTGACGCGGCGCGTGGTGCTGGAGCGGGCGCGGGAGATTCGCAAGGCGATCCGTCTGTTCGAGCCACGCTTCGACCGCGACAGCCTGACGGTGGAACCCAGCGAGGAACAGGGCAATCCCAACGCTTTCGTCTTCACCATTCACGGCGACATCGCCGCCGCGGTGCAGGCGATGCCGGTGAAGTTTCGTACCGAGCTTGAGCCCGATACCGCCGCCGTCGACGTGCGGGAGTAGCGGAGCCCATGGACCCGCGCCTGCTGCAGTTCTACAACGACGAACTCGCCTATCTGCGCGAGAGCGCGCGCGAGTTCGGCGAGGAGCATGAGGCGGTCGCCGGCCGGCTGGGCCTCAAGACGCCGACCGATCCCGATCCCTATGTCGAACGGCTGTTGGAGGGCGTGGCGTATCTGAGCGCGCGCGTGCAGTTGAAGCTGGCCGACCAGTTCCCCGATTTCACCGAACATCTGCTCCACGCGATCCAGCCGCATTATCTGGCGCCGACGCCGTCGATCTGCATCGCCGGGTTCGATCCCAAGGAGGGCGATCCCGTCCTGCTGAAGGGGCATGACGTGCCGCGCGGTACCGAACTGACAGCGACCGCCGCCGACCATGACAATGCGCCGGTCACCTTCCGCACCGGTCATGCCGTCACCCTGTGGCCTTTGAAGGTCGTGGAGGCGGAGTATCTTTCGTCGCGCGCCGCCGTCGCCCCCTATGCCGCCAGCGCCGACGTGCGCGCCGAAGCCGGGCTGCGCCTGCGGTTCGAGGCGACGCCGGGCACCGACCTTGCCAAGGTGCTGCCAAAGAGCCTGCCGATCTACCTCGCCGGGGCGGAGGCGGTTCCGGGCGAGCTCTATCGCCAGCTGGTCGGCGAAACGCTGGCGGTGATCGGGCGTGACGCCAAATCGGCGGCGGGTGCGGGCGGCTGGGCGAAGCTGCCGCTGCCCGAACCGCGCGGCTTCGACGACGACGAGGCGCTGTTACCCGCTGAGGAACGGTCGTTCCGCGGCTATCGGCTGCTGACCGAATATTTCGCCTGCCCCGAGCGCTTCCTGTTCGTCGATGTTAAGGGGCTGGACCGTGCGTTCAAGGCGTCGCCGTCGGGCCAGTGCGATGTCGTGCTGCTGTTTGGCCGTTCGTCACCGGTGCTGGCCGGCGCCCTCGACCCCAGCAATTTCCGCCTTTTCGCGACGCCGGCGATCAACCTGTTCGAAAAGCAGCTCGGCCGCGTCCAGATCGCGCCGCACACGCATGAATATCATGTCGTACCCGATCGCACGAAGCCGCTCGATTTCGAGGTGTTCCGCCTGACCGGCGTCCAGGCCTTCGCGCGCGACAATGTCGATGCGCGCACCGTCGCCCCGCTCTACGCGTTCGGCGCGCTGCTGTACGACTGGCGCGAGGCGTTGTTCTATACCAGCCGGCTGCGTCCCCGCCGCCTGTCCACCCGCGAACAGCGGCTGCGGCGGCGCGGCGAATATACCGGCACCGACACATGGATCAGCCTGACGGCGCCCGGCGACGCCACGCGGCTCGACGATATCCACGAACTTGCCGTCAAGGCGCTCGTCACTAACCGCGAACTGCCC
The DNA here is from genome assembly GCF_035910975.1 of Sphingomonas sp. Classification (GTDB taxonomy): domain Bacteria; phylum Pseudomonadota; class Alphaproteobacteria; order Sphingomonadales; family Sphingomonadaceae; genus Sphingomonas. The sequence continues at coordinate 82,687 of NZ_JAMHWM010000020.1, read as the reverse complement.
GAACTGCTCAGCTTTCGCGGCGACCGGCATTTCGCCGTCAGCGGCGTGCCCGCGCGGTCGGTGACGGTCCTGCGCGCGCCGACCCGGCCGCGTCCGCCGCTCGCGCTGGGCGAGGCGGCGTGGCGGGTGATCGGCCATCTGACGCCCAACTACATGACGATCGCGCCGGAGGATCACGACGATCCGTCGGTGCTGCGCGATCACTTGGCGCTGTACGGGCGGCAGGACGACGCGACGTTGCGGCGCCAGATCGACGGCGTGCTGTCCATCCGCTCGTCCAAGGTCGCTCGGCGGGTGCCGGGGCATGACCGGATGGCGATCGCGCGCGGCCACCGCATCCGCATCAAGCTGGACGACGCCGCGTTCGATCGCGCGCGGATGTTCCTGTTCAGCGCGGTGCTCGATCGTTTCCTGGCCGAATTCGCCAGCATCAATTCATTCACGGAAACCATCTTCGAAAGCCCCGACGAAGGCATGTTTGCGCAATGGCCCCCCCGGATCGGCCGCCGGCACACCATCTGACCTTCCTCGACAGTGCCGCCGGGGACGTGCGGCGCTGGGGGATGTTTCCGCTCGTCCGCGGGGCGGAGGCGCGCGCGCCCGGCCTGCCGCGCGTCGGACGGTCGCGGCGGCCCACGCAGAACGTCGTCGATCTGGCGCAGGATCCGGCGCTGCATTTCCCGGCTCCGACCCTGAGCGCGGTGGAACGCCGCCACGGGCGGGCCGAGGTGACCGGATACTGGTTTGGCCTGCTCGGGCCGATGGGGCCGATGCCGATCCATCTGTCCGAATTCGCGACTTATGAACGGCGCTACGCCAAGGTGCGGCCGTTCGGGCGCTGGCTCGACGTGCTGGCGGGGCGGATGCTCCAGCTATTCTATCGCGCCTGGGGCGATACCCAGCCGGCGGTGCAGGCCGACCGGCCCGACGACGATCGCTTCGCGCGCTATCTGGGTGCTTTGAGCGGCGCGGCGGAAGGGGTGGCCGGTGACAGCGTTTTCCCGGAACGCGCGCGGCTGCACTACGCCGCGCTGTTCGCGTCGCGGCGCAGCGCGGTGGCGATCGAGGATGCGCTGTGCCACCTGCTGCGCCAGCCGGTGCGCGTGCTGGAATATCAGCCACGCTGGCGCGACATCGCGCCAGAGGATCAGAGCCGGCTGGGCCGGGGTTTCTCGACGCTGGGCAGCGACATGCTGGCGGGCAAGCGCGTACTGACGGCATCCGATGCTTTCCGCATCGTGATCCGCGCCAATTCGATCGCGGAATATGAAGCGCTGCTGCCCAACGGCACGCGCTTCGCGATCGTGTCGGAAGCGCTCGACGCTTTCGCGCCGTCCCACCTCGAATGGGATATCGCCATCGAGCTGGATTCGGCGCATGCTCGCCCGGTGAAGCTCGACGGCCGCAGTCGACTGGGCTGGACGGGCTGGATGAAGCCCGATCCCCAGGGCGGGCTGCGCAGGGATACGCATCTTACGCGCCGGATGAAGCCGGCCAAACGGACCAAGGGGGAAACGACAGCATGACCGAGATCAGCCGCAGTGCCCTGTTCGGGCGCCTCAATCCCACCGGCCTTAAGGCGATCGAGACTGCCACCGGCTTCTGCAAGATGCGCGGAAACCCCTATGTCGAGCTGGTCCACTGGCTGCACATCCTGATTCAGGATGCCCAGAACGATCTCGCCTCGATCCGCACCGCGTTCGGCATCGACGATACCAAGCTTGCCAAGGACGTCGTCGCCGCGCTCGACGCGCTGCCGCGCGGCGCGACCGCCATCTCCGACTTTTCGCCGCAGATCGAGGAAACGATCGAGAAGGGCTGGCTCTATGCCTCTCTGCAATTCGGCGCGGCGCGGGTGCGCACCGGCCATCTGCTGTTCGGGATGCTGCGCACGCCGAACCTGAAGAACGCGCTGTTCGCGATAAGCGGGGAGTGGCGCAAGGTATCGGTCGACAAGCTCGCGTCGGACTTCGCGGTCGCCACCAAGAACTCGACCGAGCAGACCCAGGTCGATGCCGGTCCGGCGGCGGTCGGCGGGGCAGGGGGCGGCGAAGGCGGCGACGCCATGCCGCAATCGGGCGACAGCGCGCTCGCGAAATTCTCGATCGACCTGACGGCGAAGGCGAAGGCCGGCGAAATCGACGTCATCATCGGCCGCGACGCCGAAATCCGCCAGTGCGTCGATATCCTGCTGCGTCGTCGCCAGAACAACCCGATCCTGGTCGGCGAGGCCGGCGTCGGCAAGACCGCGGTGGTCGAGGGCTTCGCGCGGCGGATCGCCGACGGCGACGTGCCGCCGGCATTGCAGGGCGTGTCGCTGCATTCGCTCGACATCGGCCTGATGCAGGCGGGCGCGAGCGTGAAGGGCGAGTTCGAGAAGCGGCTGCGCGCGGTGATCGACGAGGTGGAAAGCTCGCCCAAGCCGATCATCCTGTTCATCGACGAGGCGCATACGCTGATCGGCGCGGGCGGCCAGGCGGGGACGGGCGACGCCGCCAACCTGCTGAAGCCGGCGCTGGCCCGAGGGCGGCTGCGTACGATCGCGGCCACGACCTACGCCGAATATCGCCAGTATTTTGAGAAGGACCCGGCGCTCACCCGCCGGTTCCAGACCGTCGACGTGCCCGAGCCGGAGACGCCCAAGGCGATCGCGATGATCCGTTCGGTCGCGCCGATGATGGAGAAGCACCACAATATCGTCGTGCTCGACGAGGCGGTGGCGTCCTCGGTTGTGTTGTCGCAACGCTACGTCCCCGCGCGCCAGCTGCCGGACAAGGCAGTCAGCCTGCTCGACACCGCCTGCGCGCGTGTTGCGGTATCTCAGCATGCGACCCCGGCGCAGGTCGAGGATCGCAAGCGCCGCGTCGAACTGCTGGAGGTCGAGCGCGAGATCGTCGAGCGCGAGAAGGGCGGCCAGTACCGCAACGACGACCGGCTGGAGAAGATCGACGAGGAACTCGCCGAGGCGCGGGCCGAATTCGACGCGATCACCGTCAAATGGGATGCCGAGAAGGCAGCGCTCGCAAGGGTGGTCGAGGCGCGCGACGCGCTGCGCGCCGAAGGCGCCGATGAGGTCGCGGGCAAGGCCGCGCTGGATGACGCCATCGCCGGCATGCGCGAGGCGCAGGGCGACGCCCCGATGGTGTTCGGCGTGGTCGATCAGGATGCTGTCGCCGCCGTCGTCGGCGACTGGACCGGCATCCCGATCGGCCGCATGGTCAAGGACGAGATCCAGAGCGTCCTCAAGATCGCCGACGAACTGAAGAAGCGCGTGATCGGCCAGGATCATGCGATGGATGCGATCGCCAAGCGCATCCAGACCAGCCGCGCCAAGCTGGACAACCCCAACAAGCCGGTCGGCGTGTTCATGCTGTGCGGCCCCTCGGGCGTCGGCAAGACCGAGACCGCGCATGTGCTCAGCGAACTGCTGTTCAGCGGCGACGAATCGATGATCGTCATCAACATGAGCGAGTTCCAGGAGGCGCATACCGTATCGACGCTGAAGGGCGCGCCGGCCGGCTATGTCGGTTACGGCCAGGGTGGCGTGCTGACGGAAGCGGTGCGGCGGCGGCCCTATTCGGTGGTGCTGCTCGACGAGGTCGAGAAGGCGCACCCGGACGTCCACGAGATGTTCTTCCAGGTGTTCGACAAGGGATTCATGAACGACAGCGAAGGGCGGTTCATCGATTTCAAGAACACGCTGATCCTGCTCACCTCGAACGCCGGCACCGACCTGGTCATGAGCCTGACCGAGGATGAGGAGATGGCGCCGGATTCGGAAGCGCTGGCGACCGCGCTGCGCCCCGAACTGCTCAAGGTGTTCCCGCCCGCGCTGCTCGGCCGCCTGCTGGTGCTGCCCTATTATCCGCTCAGCCCCAAGATGCTCGACGGCATCGTCCGCATCCAGCTCAACCGCATCAAGAAGCGCATCCAGGAGAACCACAAGATCGCGTTCAACTTCGGCCAGGACGTGGTCGACATGATCGTATCGCGCTGCAACGAGGTGGCGTCGGGCGGGCGCATGATCGACGCGATCCTGACCAACACGATGCTGCCCGAAATGTCGATCGCGTTGCTGGAGCGGCAGATGTCGGGCGAGGAGATCGCCGGCATCCATGTCGGCACGGACGGCAACGGCTTCACCTATGAATTCCAGGCGAAGGGCGAGGCGCCGGTGATCGCAACGGTGGCGGATGAGCCGGCAGCGGCGTCTGCGGTGGAGGATACGCCGTCAGGGGACGAACCCAGTGCTGAGGCCCCGGCGGACGAGGCCGCCGAGCCTGCGCCGGAACCGCAGCAGCCGGCGTAGCCTCTCGCGGCCGCTGCCGCGTAGGCGGGAGCCCAAGCGGCGCGGGCGTTGGCCTTTGTAACCCTGGCCCCCCGCCTGCGCGGGCGTGCGGTCGCTACCCGAACCCGTATGGCACCACCGCGCGCACGTCGGGATCGATCGCCAGTTCGGTCCCCGCCGGCGGAAACGCGCGCTGGTCGCAGTCGGGGCGCGGGCAGATGCGGCACGACATGCCGATCGGGGTCGGCCCCTGCGCGGACAGGCCATCGGCGTAGATGAAGTCGGCGGCATCGGCCTCTTCGCAGCCCAGTGCCACGGCATAGCGGCGCGGCGGGCGGGCGTAGCTGCCCGACGGCTTCACCAGCCCCTTCGCCATCGAGACGTAGCGGGTGCCGTCGGGCATCTCCGCGCGCTGGACAAGGATGCGGTCGGGGATCGCCACCGCTTCATGCACGACCCACAGCGGGCAGGCGCCGCCGAAGCGGGCGAATTGCAGGCGGGTGGCCGAATGGCGCTTGGTGATGTTGCCGGCCATATCGACGCGCAGGAAGAACAGCGGGATGCCAGCGGCACCCGGCCGCTGGAGCGTCGAGAGGCGGTGACAGGCTTGTTCGAAGCTGACCCCGAACCCCTGGCGCAGCCGGTCGATATCATGGCGCGTCGCGTGCGCGGCGGCGCGAAAGCGCGTGTAGGGCATGGTCAGCGCCCCGGCGGCATAATTCGCCAGCCCGATTTCCAGCAGCCGGCGCGAGGCGTCGTGGCGCAGGCCGGCGTCGGCGATCGTCCTGGCGATCGGCTCGGGCATTTCCAGCCGCACGAGCTGGTGGGCGAGCAGGAAGCCGGTGCTTTCGGGCGGCAGCGCGGCATCCAGGCGCAGGCGTCGCTTCGCCGGATCGAATGCGCGCAACTCGCCGCCCCCGGTATCGACCATCTCTACCATCACGTCATGCGCGTCGGCCAGCCGCGCCGCGAGAGCCGCGATGCCCGGCCCGATCGCGTCCGCCATCGCCTCCGCCGCACGGTCTAGCGCGTCGATATAGTTGCCCTCCGCATGGAACCAGTCGCGCACCTCCTCCCACGGCAGGCGCGCGACATCGCCGGATCGCGCATCCAGTCCGTCGTCGAGGATGCGCAACTGCTCCTGGCTGCGGCGCCACGCATCGTGCGTCGCGACCAGCCGTCGGGCGAGGTGCGGTTGCTGCTCGACCGCGCGGCGCATCGCGTCATCGGGCACCGGAGCGGCGATGCTGGGGTCGGCGGCGGCGGCGGCGGCGGCGACGATCAACGGCTCGTCGGCCCCGGCGACGCCGCCCCAGTCGTCGGGATAGGCGCGAGCCAGCGCGAGCAACACGGGCGCCGTCAGCGGCCTGTCATTGCTCTCGATCTGCGAAAGATAGGGCACCGAGATGCCGAGCGCTGCGGCCAGCGCCGGCTGGCTGACGCCGATCTTCGCCCGCAGTGCGCGGACCTCGGTTCCCGCGAACAGGCGGCGTTTGCTGGTCAATGTCATCGCTCTTATTTGCAAACATGATCGTGTGAACTTTGCAACATTGCATTTGCGTCGGCCCGCGCGTCTTGAAAGAGCGTTGAACGAAGGAGCGTCCATGTCGTCGACCATCGAGGAACTCGAACGCCGCCGCACCGCCGCCCGCCTGGGGGGTGGTGAGAAGCGGATCGAGGCGCAGCACGCCAAGGGCAAGCTCACCGCGCGAGAGCGGATCGAGGTGCTGCTCGATCACGGATCGTTCGAGGAACTCGACATGTACGTCGAGCATAATTGCGTCGATTTCGGCATGGAGGCGCAGAAGGTACCCGGCGACGGCGTCGTCACCGGCAGCGGCACGATCAACGGTCGCCTTGTCTTCGTGTTCAGCCAGGATTTCACCGTATTCGGCGGCTCCTTGAGCGAACGCCATGCCGAGAAGATCTGCAAGATCATGGACATGGCGATGAAGGTCGGTGCGCCCGTGATCGGCCTGAACGATTCGGGCGGCGCGCGCATCCAGGAGGGGGTCGCCTCGCTTGGCGGCTATGCCGAGGTATTCCAGCGCAATGTGCTGGCGTCGGGCGTCGTGCCGCAACTATCGCTCATCATGGGTCCATGCGCGGGCGGTGCCGTGTATAGCCCCGCGATGACGGACTTCATCTTCATGGTGAAGGATTCGTCCTACATGTTCGTCACCGGCCCGGATGTAGTGAAGACCGTTACCAACGAGATCGTCACGCAGGAGGAACTGGGCGGCGCCGTGACGCATACCACGAAGTCGGGGGTCGCCGACGTGGCCTTCGACAATGATATCGAGGCGCTGCTCGCGGCCCGCGACTTCGTGGATTTCCTGCCCGCCTCGAACCGCGAGGCGCCGCCGACGCGGCCGAGCGACGACCCGTGGGACCGCACGATCGACAGCCTCGACACGCTGATCCCCGCGAGCGCCAACCAGCCGTACGACATGCACGAGCTGATCCGGAAGGTGGTGGACGAAGGCGATTTCTTCGAGGTGCAGCCGGCGCACGCCGCCAACATCATCTGCGGCTTCGGGCGGATCGAGGGGCACACGGTGGGCTTCGTCGCCAACCAGCCGATGGTGCTTGCCGGCGTGCTCGACATCGCATCGTCGAAGAAAGCGGCGCGCTTCGTCCGCTTCTGCGACGCGTTCGAGATCCCGATCGTGACCTTCGTCGACGTGCCCGGCTTCCTCCCCGGCGTGGCGCAGGAATATAACGGCATCATCAAGCACGGCGCGAAACTGCTGTTCGCCTATGCCGAGGCGACGGTGCCCAAGCTGACCGTCATCACCCGCAAGGCCTATGGCGGCGCGTATGACGTCATGGCGTCGAAGCATTTGCGCGGCGACCTCAACTACGCCTGGCCGACCGCCGAGATCGCGGTGATGGGCGCCAAGGGCGCGGTGGAGATCATCTTCCGCGGCCGCACGCCTGAAGAGATCGCCGAGCGGACGGCGGAATATGAGGCGCGCTTCGCCAACCCCTTCGTCGCGGCGAGCAAGGGGTTCATCGACGAGGTCATCATGCCGCACTCCACCCGGCGGCGGATCGCGCTGGGGCTAAGGAAGCTGCGGGGGAAGCAGCTGGAGAACCCGTGGAAGAAGCACGATAATATTCCGTTGTGAGTATTGATTTTGGGATAGTTTTGGCTGGCTGTGTTGCTGCGTTGGCGTTGATGACCGTGTCGATATATTTGCGTGCTCGCGAAGCGGAAAAGACTGGCGAGCTAAAATATCGGGTAAGCGGTGTCGTTCGCGAGCACATTATTCGGCGAGCGGATGACCCTGCTCGTTTCGCGCTTGAGTTGAAAATTCTAAGAGCTGTGCCCTGGATGGGGTTTTCTCTGCTGGCTGTGACAATAGCGATGATGGGCTTTTTTTCATGATCCTCGGTCGCCTCAACCACATCGGCGTCGCGACGCCGTCGATCGGCGACAGCGTCGCCTTCTACCGCGATGTGATGGGCGCGGAGGTGATCCATGCGCCGTTCGACCTGCCGGCGCAGGGGGTGCGGGTGTGTTTCGTCGATACGCCCAATACTCAGATCGAGCTGATCGAGCCGCTCGGCGAGGACTCGCCGATCGCGGCGTTCCTGGCGAAGAACCCGGCCGGGGGGCAGCATCACCTCTGCTACGAAGTGCCCGATATCGAGGAAGCGCTGGCGTGGTTCGAGGCGAAGGGGGCGAAGGTGCTGGGCAAGCCCCGCATCGGCGCGCACGGGACGCCGATCTTCTTCGTGCACCCGAAGGACATGGGCGGTGTGCTGACCGAGATCATGGAGAGCCCACGTGAGCATTGAGCTTCACTCCCTCTCCCCTTGTGGGAGAGGGAAGGGGCCCGCCGGCGTAGCCGGTGGGAAGGGTGAGGGGGACTTTGCCTCGCTCACTCCCCCTCACCCTTCCGCCGACTGCGTCGGCTCCCTCCCTCTCCCACAAGGGGAGAGGGACCTTGGCTGACATCACCGACTGGCAATCCGCCGCCGCCAAGGAGGTGAAAGGCCGCGACCTGACCTGGCACACGCCGGAAGGAATCGCGGTCAAGCCCCTGTATACGGCCGAGGATGCGCCCGCCGATCCTGGCCTGCCGGGCTTCGCGCCGTTCACGCGCGGCGTCCGCGCCTCGATGTATGCCGGGCGTCCGTGGACGATCCGCCAATACGCGGGCTTCTCGACCGCCGAGGAATCGAACGCCTTCTACCGCCGCAACCTCGCCGCAGGGCAGAAGGGGCTGTCGGTCGCCTTCGACCTCGCCACCCACCGTGGCTACGACAGCGACCACCCCCGCGTCGTCGGCGATGTCGGCAAGGCGGGGGTCGCGATCGACAGCGTCGAGGACATGAAGATCCTGTTCGACGGCATCCCGCTTGGTGAGATGTCGGTCTCAATGACGATGAACGGGGCGGTGATCCCGATCCTCGCCTTCTTCATCGTCGCGGGCGAAGAGCAGGGGGTGCCGGTCGAGAAGCTCGACGGGACGATCCAGAACGACATCCTCAAGGAGTTCATGGTCCGCAACACCTATATCTACCCGCCCGAGCCGAGCATGCGGATCATCTCGGACATCTTCGCATATACCTCTGCCAACATGCCGAAATTCAACAGTATTTCGATCTCCGGCTATCATATGCAGGAAGCCGGTGCGACGCAGGTTCAGGAACTGGCCTTCACCATCGCCGACGGCATGGAATATGTGAAATACGGCGTCGCCAGCGGCCTAGACATCGACAAATTCGCCGGGCGGCTCAGCTTCTTCTTCGCGATCGGCATGAACTTCTTCATGGAAGTCGCGAAGCTGCGCGCGGCGCGGGTGCTGTGGCACCGGGTGATGACCCAGCTCGGCGCGCAGGACGAACGCAGCAAGATGTTGCGCACCCATTGCCAGACTTCGGGTGTCAGCTTGCAGGAGCAGGACCCGTACAACAACGTCGTCCGCACCACGATCGAGGCGATGGCGGCGATGCTGGGCGGCACGCAGAGCCTGCATACCAACGCGCTCGACGAGGCGATCGCGCTGCCGACCGATTTCTCCGCCCGGATCGCGCGCAACACGCAATTGGTGATCCAGGAAGAGACCGGGATGACGAAGGTCGTCGATCCTCTCGGCGGCTCATATTACGTCGAAGCTCTCACCAGTGAACTCGTTGAAAAGGCGTGGGAGATCGTCGAGCGGGTAGAGGCCGAGGGCGGCATGGCGAAAGCGGTCGCCGCCGGCTGGCCCAAGGCGATGATCGAGGAAGCCGCCGCCGCCAAGCAGGCGCGTGTCGATCGCGGCGAGGACGTCATCGTCGGCGTCAACAAATACCGTCCCGCGCAGGATGACGAGATCGAGATCCTCGCGATCGACAACCACGCCGTCCGTGAGGGCCAGATCGCCCGGTTGAGGCGCATCCGGGAGACCCGCGACGAGGCGGCGTGCCAGGCGGCGCTGGGGGCGTTGCGCGAGGCTGCGTCGGGGCGGGACAATCTGCTCGCCCTCGCGGTCACCGCCGCGCGTGCGCGCGCCACGCTGGGCGAGATCAGCGCCGCGATGGAGGCGGGTTTCGGCCGGCACGAGACCGTCCCAACGCCGGTCAAGGGCGTCTACGCGGGGGCTTTCGAAAATGACCCGCGCTGGACCCGTCTGGAGGACGGCGTCGCCGCCACCGAGCGCCGGCTGGGCCGCAAGCCCCGCATGCTCGTCGCCAAGATGGGGCAGGACGGCCATGATCGCGGCGCCAATCTGGTCAGCAGCATGTTCGGCGACCTGGGGTTCGAGGTCGTGCCGGGTCCGCTGTTCCAGACGCCCGGCGAGGCCGCGAAGCTGGCGATCGCCGAGAATGTCGACGTTGTCGGCGCGTCCAGCCTCGCGGCCGGCCACCTGACGCTGATCCCCGAACTGATCGGTCATCTGAAGGATGCGGGGCGCGGCGACATCAAGGTCGTTGCGGGCGGCGTCATTCCGCAGCAGGATTACCAGGCCCTGCGCGACGCCGGCGTGCAGGGGATTTTCGGGCCGGGCACGAACCTGATTTCCGCGGCGGAAGAGGTGCTGAGGCTGCTCGGCCACAATTGGGCTCCGGCGGAGGAGGCTGCCGAATGAACACCATGCTGATGCTTGCCGCCGTGCTCGCGGCACCCGCTGCCCTCTCGACCGAAACGCCGTCCGCGCCTCTCGCGCCGGTGCCCGTCGCCGAGGCGCTCGACGAGTTCGCCGCCGTCTGTCTTGCCACCTATCCGCGCGCCAGCCGCTTCCGTGCTGCCGTGTCGCGCTCGAACGCGGGCTATGCCGACAGCGGCGACGGCAAGCTGTGGCATAGCAGGCGCGCCGCGGTGCGTTTCGATACGGCGCGCGGCGGCATTTGTGAGTTCGACGCGCTGCTCGCCGAAGCGTCTGATCCCGGCGTGATCGCCGGCATGGTGGAGGGGCGCGTCGCGCGCGCGCTCAACGCCGTGCCGTCGCGCCGCCAGCAGGGCCGCACGATCGTGTGGGAATGGCGCGACGAGGGCGCGCCGGTCCGCGTCGTCTATGATTTCGGGTCAGCGCTGAAGCCCAACCAGCTCGCGCTGTCGATCCGCCGCCCGGCGGTGGGGGCGTAAGCGCGATGGTCGAAGACAATACCTCCGGCGACGTGACGCCCGTGGCGTTCGCGCGCGCCTATGACTGGTTCAAGCATATGACCGGGATCGCGCTGATCTCGATCGGCGGCGTGTTCGCCTTCCTCGACGGCGATGGCGTGAAGCTCGATCCGAAGCGGGCGGTGATCGTCATCGCCTTCCTCGGCCTGTCGGGCGTGACCAGCCTGTTGATGTCCTCGTCGCTGGCCGGGCTGGAAACGAAGCCGGTGGAGCAGGGCAAGCTCGCCCGCCGAGTGAAGATCGGGCAGGCGACCGTGACGATGTCGCTGTCGATCGGCCTCGGCGCGTTCATCCAGACCTTTCTTTCGGCGATGTTCCCATGACCCGTACCGACTGGACCCGTGACGAGATCGCGGCGCTGTTCGACATGCCCTTCACCTCGCTGGTTTTCCGCGCGGCCGAGGTTCACCGCGCGCACCACGCGGCGGACGAGGTGCAGTTGTCGACCCTGCTCAGCATCAAGACCGGCGGCTGCCCGGAAGACTGTGGCTATTGCAACCAGTCGGTCCATGCCGAAACGGGCCTGAAGGCGACGAAGCTGATGGACGTGCAGGGCGTGCTCCAGGCCGCCGCGCAGGCGAAGGACCATGGCTCGACGCGCTTCTGCATGGGCGCGGCGTGGCGCAACCCCAAGGACCGCGACATGGATGCGATCGTCCAGATGGTCGAGGGCGTGCGCGGCATGGGGCTGGAGACGTGCATGACTTTGGGCATGCTCACCCCCGCGCAGGCCGATCGGCTGGGGCGGGCGGGGCTCGATTACTACAATCACAATATCGATACCTCGCCGGAGCGCTATGGCGATGTCATCTCTACCCGGACATTCGGCGAGCGGCTCGACACGCTGGAGAATGTGCGGTCGGCCGGGATCAACGTGTGCTGCGGCGGGATCGTCGGGATGGGCGAGACGCGCGCGGACCGCGTCGGCTTCATCCATGCGCTGGCGACCCTGCCGGAGCATCCCGGAAGCGTCCCGATCAACGCGCTGGTGCCGGTGAAGGGCACGGTGCTGGGCGACATGCTGGCCGACACCCCGCTGGCGAAGATCGACGATATCGAGTTCGTCCGTACCGTGGCCGTCGCGCGGATCACGATGCCGGAGAGCATGGTGCGGCTGTCGGCGGGGCGCGAGAGCATGGGCGAGGCGACGCAGGCCTTGTGCTTCCTGGCCGGCGCGAACTCGATCTTCACCGGCGACAAGCTGCTGACCACCGGCAACGCGGGCGACGACGCGGATGCGGCGCTGTTCGCGAAGCTGGGCGTGCGGCCGATGGCGGCCGAGTGCCGGGTGGCGGAGGCGGCGGAGTGAAACCCTGGCGCTATCAAGTCATGCGTTTGATAGTCGGGCTTGGTCTGCTCGGCCTCTTGATTTTTCCCACGTACCTTCTCGTCGGCAATCTAGGCTCGTTTATGCCAGTGAGCTTGGCCCTGGGGATTGGCCTTATCGCTTTGCTCTGCGGAGTAATGTTCGGCTCAGGGATCATCGTTGAGAAACTCAGCAAGCGTTAGGGTTTGTAGATGTTCAAGAAAATCCTGGTCGCCAATCGCGGCGAGATCGCGTGTCGGGTGTTCCGCACCGCGAAGCGGATGGGGATCGCGACGGTCGCGGTCTATTCGGATGCCGATGCGCGATCCCCCCACGTCTTGATGGCTGACGAGGCGGTGCGGCTGGGGCCGGCGGCGGCGGCGGAGAGCTATCTCAAGGCGGAGTTGATCCTGGAGGCGGCGCGGACGACCGGAGCCGACTGCATCCATCCCGGTTATGGCTTCCTGTCCGAGCGCGAGAGTTTCGCGCGGGCGTGTGCCGACGCCGGCATCGCCTTCGTCGGGCCACCGCCGAACGCCATCGCGGCGATGGGCGACAAGATCGAATCGAAGAAGCTGGCCAAGGACGCGGGCGTCAACGTCGTCCCCGGCTATCTGGGCGAGATCGCCGACACCGACGAGGCGGTGCGCATCGCGTCCGACATCGGCTATCCGGTGATGATGAAGGCGTCGGCCGGCGGCGGCGGCAAGGGGATGCGGCTGGCGTGGTCCGAACAGGACGTGCGCGAGGGCTTCGAGGCGACCAAGCGCGAGGGGCTGGCATCGTTCGGCGACGACCGCGTGTTCATCGAGAAGTTCATCGAAAGCCCGCGCCACATCGAGATCCAGGTGCTGGGCGACCAGCACGGCACCATCGTCTACCTCGGCGAGCGCGAATGCTCGATCCAGCGCCGCCACCAGAAGGTGGTCGAGGAAGCGCCGTCGCCGTTCGTCTCGCCTGAGATGCGCCGCAAGATGGGCGAGCAGGCCGTCGCGCTGGCGCGGGCGGTGGGATATTATTCTGCGGGCACGGTCGAACTGATCGTGTCGGGCGCTGACACGACGGGGGACGGCTTCTATTTCCTCGAAATGAACACCCGCCTGCAGGTCGAGCATCCGGTGACCGAGGCGATTACCGGCATCGATCTGGTCGAGCAGATGATCCGTGTCGCGGCCGGCGAGCCGCTGGCGTTCGGGCAGGATGATGTGACGCTGAACGGCTGGGCGATCGAGAACCGCGTCTATGCCGAGGACCCGTATCGCGGCTTCCTGCCCTCGACCGGGCGGCTGGTGACGTACCGCCCGCCGGCCGCGGTCGATACGCCCTATGGCGCGATTTCGACAGGCGATGCGGGATATGTCCGCGTCGATGACGGCGTGCGCGAAGGCGGCGAAGTCAGCATGTTCTACGATCCGATGATCGCCAAGCTGGTGACATGGGCGCCGACGCGCGAGGAGGCCGCCGACGCCCAGATCGCCGCGCTCGACGCGTTCCGGATAGAGGGGATCGGGCACAACATCGATTTCCTGTCGGCGATCATGCAGCATCCGCGCTTCCGATCGGGCGAACTGACGACCGGCTTCATCGCGGAGGAATATCCTGACGGGTTCGCCGGCGCGCAGACGTCGCCCGAACTGCTCAGGCGACTGGCGGCGATCGCGACGGTGCTCGATCTCGATCGCGCGGCCCGCGCCGCCGACGTGTCCGGCCAGCTCGGCGGGCACGTGCACGGTACGACGGAACGGGTGGTGACGATCGGCGGCGAGCGGTTCGATATCATCGTCGATGGCTATGACGGCGGCCTTCTGGTCAATTTCGATCCCGAAGAACCGCCGCTCGACGTGCGGCATCGCTATCTGCCGGGCGCGCCGCTGGCGACGGGGATGATCGACGACGCGCCGTTCCACGTCGGCGTCAGGCGCAGCCGCGCGGGCTGGACGCTTACCGCGCATGGCGCGAGTCATGCCGTGCAAGTTTACCCGCCGCACATCGCCGCACTCGCCCGGCACATGATCGAGAAGGTGCCGCCCGACACCTCCAAGCTGCTGCTCGCGCCGATGCCGGGCCTGCTCACGCGGATCGACGTGGGTGTCGGCGACGCGGTCGAGGCTGGGCAGCCGATCGCGGTGATGGAGGCGATGAAGATGGAAAACATCCTGCGCGCGGAGAAGTCTGGCACGGTCAAGGCGGTCAACTTCGCCGCCGGTGACAGCCTGGTGGTGGACGCCGCGATCGTCGAGTTCGCGTGAACGCAAGGTTGCGCGCGCGTGTAATTTAATTACAAGTCTCGCGACGGCGGACTCGCAGCCGACGGGAGAGTGATATGCGTGATATCGACCATGTGATCGTCGGCGGCCCGGCGGCCGCATCCACGCGCCACGGCGACGTCTATGACCCGAACACCGGCCAGATCCAGGCCCGCGTCGGACTGGGCGGCGCGGTCGATCTGGAACGCGCGGTGGCGGCGGCGCGGGCAGCGCAGCCTGGCTGGGCGGCGACCAATCCGCAGCGCCGCGCGCGGGTGATGTTCCGGTTCAAGGAACTGGTCGAGGCGAACATGGACGCGCTCGCCCACCTGCTGTCGAGCGAGCACGGCAAGGTGATCGCCGATTCAAAGGGCGACATCCAGCGCGGGCTGGAGGTGATCGAGTTCGCCTGCGGCATTCCGCACGTGCTGAAGGGCGAATATACGCAGGGGGCGGGGCCGGGGATCGACGTCTATTCGATGCGCCAGCCGGTCGGGATCGGTGCCGGGATCACCCCGTTCAACTTCCCCGCGATGATCCCGATGTGGATGTTCGGGGTGGCGATCGCCTGCGGCAACGCCTTCATCCTGAAGCCCAGCGAGCGCGATCCGTCGGTGCCGGTGCGGCTGGCCGAACTGATGGCCGAGGCGGGACTGCCCGACGGAATCCTTCAGGTCGTCCACGGCGACAAGGAAATGGTCGACGCGATCCTCGATCATCCCGCCATCGCCGCGGTCAGCTTCGTCGGGTCGTCCGATATCGCGCACTATGTCTACCAGCGCGGCGTCGCGGCGGGCAAGCGTGTGCAGGCGATGGGCGGGGCCAAGAACCACGGCATCGTGATGCCGGATGCCGATCTGGACCAGGTGGTCGCCGACCTGTCGGGCGCGGCGTTCGGCTCGGCCGGCGAACGCTGCATGGCGCTGCCGGTGGTGGTGCCGGTCGGTGACAGGACGGCCGACGCGCTGCGCGAGAAGCTGATCCCTGCGATCGAGGCGCTGCGGGTCGGGGTGAGCACCGATGCCGAGGCGCATTACGGCCCGGTCGTCAACGCGGCGCACAAGGCGCGCGTCGAACAGTGGATCCAGACCGGGGTGGACGAGGGCGCTGAACTGGTTGTCGATGGACGCGGTTTCCAGTTGCAGGGCCATGAAGAGGGTTTCTTCATCGGACCCAGCCTGTTCGATCGCGTGACGCCGCAGATGCGGTCGTATCAGGAGGAAATCTTCGGCCCCGTCCTCCAGATCGTCCGCGCGCCCGATTTCGAGGCGGCTCTGCGCCTACCGAGCGAGCACCAATATGGCAACGGCGTCGCGATCTTCACCCGCAACGGCCATGCCGCGCGCGAATTCGCAGCGCGGGTCGAGGTGGGCATGGTCGGCATCAACGTGCCGATCCCGGTCCCGGTCGCCTATCACAGCTTCGGCGGCTGGAAGCGCAGCGCGTTCGGCGACACCAACCAGCACGGCATGGAGGGCGTCAAGTTCTGGACCAAGGTCAAGACCATCACCCAGCGCTGGCCCGACGGCGGTTCCACCGGCGACAGCGCGTTCATCATCCCGACGATGGGGTGATGACGCGCGCGTCCGACCTGACCGGCTTCTGGAGCGGCGAATATTGGTATGATATCGCCGGGGAACCGCGCGTGCCGTTCCTCGCCAATCTCGACGATCAGGCGGGCGCGCTGACCGGTTCGATCAGCGAGCCCAACACGATCACCGACGCGTCCGACCGCCTGACCGCCTTCGTTCGCGGGCAGCGGATCGGCAGCGAGGTCGAATTCGCCAAGGTGTATGACGGGGCGTCGGATGCCGCGCACCGCGTGGACTATCTGGGGATAGTGGCCGATGATGGCGCGGCGATTTCCGGGCGCTGGATGCTCGACGGTTTGATCGGGGGGTTCAGCATGACTCGCGAGATCGCTGTGGGCGACGAGGTCGAGGAGCAGCAGCAGGTGGTTATGCATCATGAGGGATGATCGGCAACGCGCGTCGTCGGGCTCGCCTTTCGAAGCGACGATCGGTTTTTCGCGGGCGGTGCGTATCGATAATCGTATTCTCGTGTCGGGCACCGCACCGGTGGAAGACGACGGCGCATCCACCACGGGCGACGCCGAGGCGCAGGCGGAGCGATGCCTGGCGGTGATCGTTCGTGCCATCGAGCAGCTGGGCGGATCGGCGGAGGATGTGGTGCGGACGCGATTGTATCTGGTCGATCCGGGCGATGCCGACGGGGTCGGGCGCGCACACGGGCGCTGGTTCGGCGACGTGCGGCCGGCGTCCACGATGGTGGTCGTCGCGGGCCTGCTGCGCCCGGAATGGCGCGTCGAGATCGAGGCAGAGGCAGAGGTCGACGCGGCTGCGCAATGATGCTTACGCTTCTCTTGTCTGCGGGCCTTCAGGTGGAAACGCCGAAGACGGTCAATGGCGCGGAACTCGGGAGCATCGCCGAGTTTCAGGATCATGGTGCTGCCCGCATCTGTCTGCAGACTGCGGCGATCGATCTGATCGAAGGCGAAACGGCGGTTCTGCAATATGCCGGTATCCATGCCGCGACTTTGCGGATCACCAGCAAGCGCGGCATCCTCGATATTCGTCACGGGGACGCATGGGCTCGGCCCAGAGGAATGCGGCAGATCGTATCTCGACGTGATGGGCAGACCATCCGGCGCCAGGAGACGGATGGCGCCGTTGGTTATGTACTCTATGCGGTGACCGAATACTCGCGTCGCAAGCAGGTGCCCGTGCTGATGATCGGCGGCTCGGCGCTGCGCGGTTTACGGGACGACCTGGCGATTCTCGCGCGGATCGACGTATCGACGCGGGAGCCGGCGCTTTGTGATCGAACTTACACCTATGGCTGGGACATGGTGCTCGGCGAGGAGCCCGTTTCCAGGAAGGCGCGCCAATGACAAATCAGTTCGACCTGACCCCTCAATTTGATCTTACTGGCGACCAGCGCGAGATTCAGGAACTCGCGCGGCGCTTCACCGCCGATCGCATCACGCCTTTCGCGGCTGAGTGGGACGAGAAGCACCAATATCCCGTCGACGTGTGGAAAGCGGCGGGCGAGCTTGGTTTCGGCGCGATCTACCTGAGCGAGGAGGATGGCGGGATCGGTCTCGGCCGGCTGGAAGCCGCGCTCATCATGGAAGCGATGGCCTATGGCTGCCCGGCGACCAGCGCCTATATCTCGATCCACAACATGGCGACGTGGATGATCGCGCGGTTCGGCGGGCAGGAACTGAAGGACCGGTTCCTGCCGCAACTGGTCGGTATGGAGAAGATCGCCAGCTATTGCCTGACCGAGCCGGGATCGGGATCGGACGCCGCCGCGCTGAAGGCGACTGCAAGGCGGGACGGCGATCATTATGTCCTGAACGGCACGAAACAGTTCATCTCCGGCGCCGGCTACAACGACCTGTACGTGTGCATGGTGCGTACTGGCGACGAAAAGGCACACGGCATCAGTTGCATCGTCGTCGAGAAGGACACGCCCGGCCTGTCGTTCGGCGCCCCGGAACGCAAGCTGGGCTGGAACGCGTCGCCGACCGCGCAAGTGATCTTCGAGGATTGCCGCGTGCCGGTGGAGAACCGCGTGGGCGCCGAGGGCGACGGTTTCCGTTTTGCTATGGCCGGGCTCGACGGCGGGCGGCTCAATATCGGCGCCTGTTCGCTGGGCGGCGCTCAGCGCTGCCTCGACGAGGCGGTCGCCTATACGAAGGAACGCCAGCAGTTCGGCCGCGCGGTGGCCGATTTCCAGAACACTCAGTTCACCCTCGCCGACATGGCGACCGATCTGGAGGCGGCGCGCGCGCTGCTCTACATGGCGGCGGCCAAGGTGACGGCGAACGCGCCCGACAAGACGAAGTTCGCCGCCATGGCGAAGCGACTGGCGACCGACAGTGGCTCCAGCATCGTCGATCGCGCGCTGCAGCTGCATGGCGGCTACGGCTATCTGATGGACTATCCGATCGAACGTTTCTGGCGTGACCTGCGCGTTCATTCGATCCTGGAGGGCACGAACCAGGTGATGCGGATGATTATCGGCCGGGAGCTGACGCGGCAGTGACCGACCCCTGGACCGATGCCGTGCGGGCGATGACCGATGCGATGCACCGGCCGCTCGGCGACGCGCCGACGCGGCCCTATGATCCGTTGGCGCTGTTCGAGACGATGGGGCGCTTTGCCGGCGGGCTGATGGCCGATCCGCAGCAGCTGCTCGCGGCGCAGGCGGAGGCGGCGCGAGAGTGGGGGAATTTCTGGGCGAACATCTGGTCGGAGCCGGCTGAACAGCCGAAGGATCGCCGCTTCGCCGCGCCCGAATGGCAGGACGATCCCTGGTATCGCGCGATCCGCGACGCCTATCTGCTCGCCTCGGCCCAGATGCGGCGCGTGGCGGCGCAGGCCGGCGGGGCTCCGGCCGACCGCGCGATGATCGCTTTCCTGCTCGACGGCTGGCTGAACGCGGTCGCGCCGACCAATTTCGCGATGACCAACCCCGCCGTGGTCGAACGCACGCTGGAGACCGGCGGTGCGAACCTGCTCGCCGGCTTCGCCAATCTGGTCGAGGACGTCGCGAGCGGGAAGGGCATCGTCCGTCGCCGCACCGATCCGGACGCCTTCGTGAAGGGCGAGACGATCGCCGCCACGTCGGGGCAGGTGGTGTGGCAGAACGACCTGTGCCAGTTGATCCAGTATACGCCGGCCACGGCCGACGTGGCGGCGGAGCCGCTGCTCTACGTGCCGCCGCTGGTCAATCGCTTCTACATGATCGACCTCCAGCCGAAATCGAGCCTCGTGAAATGGCTGGTCGAGCAAGGGCGGACGGTTTTCGTGATCTCCTGGGTCAACCCGACCGAGGCGCATCGTGCGAAGGGCGTCGAGGATTACGTCCTGTCGGGGATCATCGAGGCGATCGGCGTGGTCGCGACGCGCACCGGTCGCGCGCCCGACCTGTTCGCCTTCTGCCTGGGCGGCACGCTGAGCGCGATCGCGCTGGCGTGGCTGGCGGCGAAGGGGCGGGGCGGCGAGGTCAATTCGGCGACGCTGATCGGCTCGATGGTCGATTTCGCCGACATGCGCGACTGGTCCGCGTTCGTCCATGAAGCGCATCTGGCCGCGCTGGAGGGGCATCTCGAGCGGCAGGGATTCATCGATTCGACCGAACTGCAACAGCTGTTCGCGGCGATGCGGGCGAACGACCTGATCTGGTCGTCGGTGGTGAACCATTATCTGCTCGACAAGCCGGCACCGCCCAGCGATCTGCTCTACTGGTTCGAGGACGGCGCGAGGATTCCGGCGGCTTTCCTGAAATCCTACAATCGCGATCTGCTGCTGAACAACGCGCTGGCCGAGCCGGCCGGTTTTGCCGTCGCCGGCGATGCGATCGATCTCGCGAGCATCGCGACGCCGGTTCTGTCGATCGCGCTGAAGGATGATCACGTCTCCGCCTGGGAAGCGGTATATCGCGGCGCGCGGATGCTGGGTGCCGATTTCGTGCTCGGCGGATCCGGGCACAACGCCGGCGTTATCAACCCTCCCGCCGCCGGCAGACACGGCTTCTGGACGAATGACGCTATGCCCGCGACGGGGGCGGAATGGCTTGCCGGTGCCGGGAAGCACGAAGGCTCCTGGTGGCCGTGGTGGACCGACTGGCTCGACGCCCACGGGTCCGGCGAACGAGTGTCAGCGCGGCAGATCGACGACGGGCTGGAGCCCGCCCCCGGCAGTTACGCGAAGGCCGCATGACAGATACGATAGTCTCGCCACGCGTTGGCGCCGCCGGTTGTTTGCGCCTGAACCGTCCGAAGGCGCTGCATTCGCTCGACCTGGCGATGGTTCGGCGGATGACGCAGGTGTTGCTGGCGTGGCGGGACGATCCCGAGGTGCGGATCGTGCTGATCGACCATGCCGAGGGTCGTGGCTTCTGCGCGGGCGGTGACGTGGTGACGATCGCCAGGGCGCTGGAGGGGCATGAACAGGCGGCGCGGGCGTTCTTCTTCGAGGAATATCGGCTCAATCATTTGATGTACACGTTCCCGAAGCCGGGTGTGGCGTTCATGGACGGGGTGACGATGGGCGGCGGGGTCGGCATCGCGTGCCCGTGCCGTTACCGGGTGGCGACCGAGCGGACGGTCTTCGCGATGCCGGAGACGGCGATCGGCATCTTCCCCGACGTCGGCGGCGGGCGATACCTGTCGCGGCTGCGGGGGCGGGTGGCGCAGTATCTGGCGCTCACCTCGGCCCGTCTTTCGGGGGCGGACTGCAAGGCGCTGAGGCTGGCGACGCATTACCTGCCGTCCGATGCGCTTGACGAGGCGAAGGCGCGGATCGCGGCCGATCCGTTCCGGGTAGAGGCGATCCTGGATGAGCTGTCGGTCGCGGTGCCGGAGGCGCCGGTGATGGCGCGGTTGCCGCTGATCGACCGCTGCTTCGCCAGCGACGATCTCGGTACGATCCTCGCCTGCCTCGATGCGGAGGACGATGGCTGGGCGGCCGAGACCGCCGCCGCGATCCGCGCCAAATCGCCGACCGCCTGCGCGGTGTCGCTGCGCATGCTGGTCGAAAGCCCCAAGCAGCCGCATTTCGTCGACGAGATGCGGATGGAATATGCGTTGATGGTGCGGATGATCGCCTTCCCGGATTTCGCCGAAGGGGTGCGCGCGCTGCTGATCGACAAGACCGGCGATCCGGCGTGGCAGCCGCTCGCCGACACCGATTCCTTCTTCGAACCGCTTGCCCCCATCGATGCCTGGAGCCCGCTATGAGTGAGTATGAAACCCTGATCGTCGAGCGGCGCGATGCCGTGACGCTCGTCACGCTCAACCGCCCGCAGGCGCTGAACGCGCTCAACTCGACGGTGCTCGCCGAACTGATCGCGGTGCTGGAGGCGTTCGATGCCGACGAGACGCAGGGCTGCGCCGTGCTGACCGGCAGCGCGAAGGCGTTCGCGGCGGGTGCCGACATCAAGGAGATGCAGGCCAAGGGCTTCGCCGACATGTACGGCGGCAATTTCTTCGCCGGCTACGACCGGGTGACGGCGACGCGGAAACCCGTGATCGCGGCGGTCGCCGGCTATGCGCTGGGCGGCGGATGCGAGCTTGCCATGATGTGCGACTTCATCCTGGCCGCCGATACCGCGAAGTTCGGCCAGCCGGAGATCAAGCTGGGCGTATCCCCCGGCATGGGCGGTTCGCAGCGGCTGGCCCGCGCGGTCGGCAAGGCCAAGGCGATGGAGATGTGCCTGACCGGCCGGATGATGGACGCGGCGGAGGCGGAACGCGCCGGGTTGGTGTCGCGGATCGTTCCGGCCGCCGATCTGCTCGACGAGGCGCTGAAGACCGCCGCGACGATCGCCGGCATGGCGCCGCTGGCGGTCAAGGCGAACAAGGAAATGGTGAACGCGGCGTATGAAACGACGCTGCAGCAGGGCGTCGTTTTCGAACGCCGCTTGTTCCACGCGCTGTTCGGGACCGAGGACCAGAAGGAAGGCATGGCCGCGTTCGTCGAGAAGCGGCCGGGCAAGTGGACGGGCAGGTAGGAATGGAACTTCTGGTCCTGTTCGTGCCGCTGGCGATTGTCGGTGCGGTAATGGGCCGGTGGATGCGGTGGCATCCGCTCGTGATCGGCGGGGCGATCGGCGTGGTTCCGGGCATTTTGGGTCTGGTGGCGATGAGTGCGTTCGCAACGGATGGTGGCGCCATCCTGCTCTTTGCCGGCGGCGCCTATCTGATCGGGACAGCGGTTGCCGCGCTGGGGGCATTTTGCGGCTGGCTGCGACGCAAGCATATTGAAAGGATCGCATAAATGGCACGCATCGCCTTCATCGGGCTGGGCAACATGGGCGGCGGGATGGCCGCGAACCTGGCGAAGGCGGGGCATGACGTGCGCGCGTTCGACCTGTCGGCGGACGCACTGGAGCGCGCGGTGGCGGCCGGCTGCCTCGCGGCCGAAAGCGCCGCCGCCGCGTGCGACGGGGCGGAGGCCGTGGTCACGATGCTGCCGGCCGGCCGGCATGTCGAGGGGGTCTACACCGACGATGTGTTCGCCGCCGCGCCGCTCACCGCGACCCTGATCGACTGTTCGACGATCGACGTCGCCACCGCCCGGCGCGTGGGCGAGGCGGCGCAGGCCAAGGGCCTGGCGATGGTCGATGCACCCGTTTCCGGCGGGATCGGCGCGGCGAACGCCGGCACGCTGACCTTCATGGTCGGCGGATCGGCGGCGGCGTTCGATCGCGCCGAGCCGTTCCTGGCCGCCATGGGCAAGGCGGTAATCCATGCCGGGGCGAGCGGCAGCGGACAGGCGGCCAAGATCTGCAATAACATGCTGCTCGGCGCATCGATGATCGCCACCTGCGAGGCCCTGGTGCTGGCGCGGAAGCTGGGACTGGAGCCGCAGAAATTCTACGATATCGCCAGCGTATCGTCGGGGTCGTGCTGGTCGCTCAACACCTACGCCCCGCTGCCCGGCGTCGGGCCGCAGAGCCCGGCCGACAACGACTATCAGGGCGGGTTCGCCGCCGCGTTGATGCTCAAGGACCTGCGCCTCGCGATGGACGCCGCCGCCAGCGTCGATGCCGACACACCCATGGGCGCCCGCGCGGCCGAGCTCTACGAGGCTTTCGTCGCGGCGGACGACGGCAACCACGACTTCTCCGGCATCATCCGCAGCCTGGCCGGGGCGGCTTCGTAAACCTGCGGCGGGTCCGTCCCGTCGCGGTACGCAGCGGCGGTTAACCCTCTATCGCGCTTCCCGCCGTCGAGGGGACGCGGCATGCACGCGGCCATGATGCGCCCCATCCTTCTCGCCGCCACGACCCTCGCCATCGCCAGCCCGCTCGCCGCGCAGCAGGGCGGGTCGCCGTTCACCGTGCAGGAAACGGGCGAAGGCTTCGCGCGGCTCGACGATGCCGTCCAGTCGGTCCGCATGGGGCGCGGCACGATCCTGATCGCGCCCGGTACATATCGCGAATGTACCGTGCAGGCGGGCGGCGACATCGTCTTCAAGGCGGCGAAGCCCGGCAGCGTGGTGTTCGACGGCAGCCCGTGCGAAGGCAAGGCGATCTTCGTGCTGCGCGGCCGCAGCTCGACCGTCGATGGCATCATCTTTCGTGGCGTGCGCGTGCCCGACGGCAACGGTGCCGGCATCCGCACCGAGATGGGCGACCTGACCGTCGTCAACTCGATGTTCCTCGACAGCCAGGAAGGAATCCTCGGCGGCGAACCGCGCGGCCAGCGTATCACGATCGACAAATCGACCTTCGCTGGGCTTGGCCAGTGCGACGAAACGGTCGACTGCTCACACTCCATCTATCTGGCGAACCAGGGATCGGTCACGATCACCCGCAGTCGGTTCGAGCGTGGAACGGGCGGCCACTACGTCAAGCTGCGCGTGCCCAACGTCACGATCACCGACAACAGCTTCGACGACAGCGCGGGGCGCAAGACCAATTACATGATCGACCTGCCCGAAGGCGCGACGGGCCTGATCGCGGGCAACAGCTTCGTCCAGGGCAAGGACAAGGAGAACTGGTCGGGCTTCATCGTCGTCGCGGCGGAGGCGCGGAAATATCGCTCCGCCGGCCTGCGTGTCGAGGGCAACGACGCGCGCCTCGCGCCCGGCGTCACGCGATCGCCGGCGTTCGTCGCCGATCTGAGCGGCGAACGGTTGGCGGTCGGCGAGAACGCCCTCGGCGCCGGCGTGCGCAAGTTCGAGGTGCGATAGCGCGCGCCTCAGCGGCAGGAACTGTCCGGCCCGGCGACGATATCGACGCATCGACCGTCCATATCGCCCGGCTTGATCGGCAGGCCGATCAGCGCAGCGAGCGTCGGTGCGATATCGACCGTTTCCACCGCCGCCGGCTGTTCGAAACCGGCCAGCCCCTTGCGCCAGAACAGGATCGGCACGCGGCGATCATAATCCCAGAAGCTGCCATGCGTCGCGACATAGCCGCGCGTCGGATCAACGATCGGGGTCACGTGGGGCCTCAGCGCGACCACGAACGCCCCTGACCGCAGCGGGTTGTACGATGCCCGCGCACGTTCGAGCAGCGACCAGGTGTCCGCTGGCCCGGTCGGCAGCGGGGTCGCTGCGATCGCTTCGGCGGTGAAGACCGAATGGACCTGCGGGTGGGCGGCAAAGGCCTTCATCCCTTCCGCGATCACCTGCTTGCGCTGTGCCGGGTTGAGCGTGGGATCGACCCAGATATCGCCGAAGCTGCCGCCCCACAGCAGCTGGCCCTTCAGGCCGAGCCGCGCGGAAAGGGCGGTCCCGATCGTCCGCGCGTTGAGGCTCGCATCGACGCGCTGTGCATCGGGCACGCCGTTCTGGCGGGCGCGTTCGGGCAGGTCGAGCCCGCCGTGGTCCGCGGTCAGCGCGACGGCATAGTCGATCCCCTGGCGATCGAGCGCGGCGAAGAAGTCGCCGAGATCGCGGTCGAGCGAGGCGAGCTGGAGGCACGTTTCGACGCCACCTGGACCATAGGTATGGCCGACGAAGTCGGTCGCCGAGGCGCCGACCGTCAGGATATCGGTGGCGGGGCCCTGGCCCAGCTTCATGTCCTGCACCATCGCGGCGGCGAGCGCGAGGGTCGCGCCGTCGAACGCCGGCGACGCGCGCCACGTCCGACCCGCCTCACCGGGCTTGCGTTCGAACCGATAGGTGCCGACCGTCCGGCCGGCGTCGCCGATCGGGATGGCGCGCTCCCGCGTCCGGCACCATTCGGGCGCATCGAGCGCCGGCTGCCCGGCGGCGATCAGTCGGGCGACCGCGGTGTTGGCTCGCGTGACGGCGGCCGGCTCGGCCTTGCCGGCGTAGCTGACATAGGCGTTCCTGTCCGAATCCCACCACCACAGCTCGTCGATGCTGTGGCCCCCGGTCATCACCGCAGCGCGATCCTTGCCCGCGACCGACACCGCGCGCGTCGCGGGATTGGCTGCCTTCATCCGCTCGCCCAGGGTCGGGACCAGCAGGTTCATGTCGGAAACGGTATATTTGCTCGATGACGATCCGGGCGCACGGGGATCCTCTGCGCAATAGATCGTCTTGTCCTCGCGGGCGGCCTTCAGATCGACCCAGTCGTTGGCGATGATCCCGGTGCGCGCCGGGCGCAGGCCGGTGGTGATCGTCGAATGGCCGGGGCAGGTCTCGGTCGCCGCATGGCTCTGATAGCCGTTGGGGAATACCGCGCCGTCCAGCAGCCGCGCGAAGCCGCCGGTGAAGTGCTGGCGATAGGCCGCGAACATGTCGCCCGAAAACTGGTCGACCGATACGACGACGAGCAGCTTGGGCGCGGCAGCCGGCGCGGCGTCGGCGGTCGAAGCAGGTGCGGGCGTCAGTTGTGCAGCCGATGGCACGGCGACGAGCGCTGACAGCAGAGCGAGGGGGGCAAGCTTCACGGGCGGCATCCGATCGGGTTAAGGGAAGGACGCGACCCCGCTATCCAAGCGCGCGGGGCAGGGCAAGGAGTGGTCGTGCGCCTGTTTCATTTCGTGCTGATGACGCTGTTCGCCATGATGGCGATCCCCGCTGCGGCGCAGGCGCCCGGCCAGCGGCACATCGCGATCGAGCTGATACCCGAAACGACGACCCCTCGCGCCGGCGAGACGGTGACGCTCGCCTTTGCCTCCACGCCCGAACCGACGTGGCACGGCTATTGGAAGAACCCGGGCGATGCCGGAGTCGAAACCCAGGCCGAATGGACGCTGCCGGCCGGAGTGACGGCCGGAGGAGTCGAATATCCGGTGCCCCAACGGCTGCTGATCGGCGGCCTGATGAATTACGTGTACGAGGGGCCGTTCGCGCAGTTCGTGCGGCTGACGCTGCCTGCCGGGCTGGCGGCGGGCACGCGCCTGCCGATCTCGGTCAAGCTCGACTATCTGGTCTGCACCAAGGAAATCTGCGTTCCCGAGAGCGTCCAGCTATCGACCGAACTGACGGTCGGCGACGGAGCGGTCGCGGCGGAGACACGCGCGCGGTTCGACCAGTGGCGGCGCGCGATGCCCCGGCCGCTCGGTTCGCCCGCCACCTATGCGGTCGAGAACGGGACTTTCCGGCTGGCGGTGCCCTATCCGGCGGCGAGCCCGGTGCAGGACGCCTATTTCTTTCCGCTGACCGACGGTGTGGTCGATTACGGCAAGCCGCAGACGGTGACGCGCGACGGCGACACCTTGCTGGTCGAGACGGTCGGCAAGATGGGGCGCCCCGACAAGGTGGAGGGCGTGCTAGCGGTCGGGCCGGCCGAAGGCTTCTGGCTCACCGCGACGCCGGGGACGATCGCCGCAGCCGCGCCACAGGAGGGCCTGGGCTGGACGCTGCTCGTCGCACTGGGGGGAGCGATCCTCGGCGGGGTGCTGCTCAACGTCATGCCGTGCGTCTTCCCGATCCTCAGCCTCAAGGCGCTGAGCCTCGCCAAATCGGGCGGGGAGGGGGCGAAGGGCGAGGCGATCGCCTATACCGCCGGCGTCGTGCTGGTGTGCCTCGCGCTCGGCGGACTGCTGCTCGCCCTGCGCGCCGGCGGGGCGAGCGTCGGCTGGGCGTTCCAGCTGACCGATCCGCGCGTGATCCTGCTGCTGCTGCTGCTGGTCGTCGCGATCGCCTTCAACCTGGCCGGTCTGTTCGAGATGGCGGCGCCCGGCGCTGTCAACCGCGCCGCAGCGGGAACGGCGTCGAGTGGCTTCAGCGGCGCGTTCGGCACCGGCGCGCTCGCCGCCTTCGTCGCGACGCCGTGCACCGGCCCGTTCATGGCGGGCGCGATGGGGACGGCGCTGCTGCTGCCCTGGTGGGGCGCGCTTGCGGTGTTCGGCGGACTGGGCCTCGGCCTCGCGCTGCCGTTCCTGCTGCTTGGATTCGTGCCGGCGCTCAGGCGAATGATGCCGAAGCCGGGACCGTGGATGGGGGTTTTCCGCCGCATCCTGTCGATCCCGATGTTCCTTACCGCGCTGGCGCTGGCCTGGGTGCTGGGCAAGCAGGCGGGGGTCGACGGGATGACGCTGGGGCTCGCCGCCGCCGCGCTGCTCGCGCTCGGCCTGTGGTGGACGGGCGGCCGGCAGGCGAACGGACGGGGCGGCGCGTGGCTGCCCGGCACGCTCGCCGCCGTCGCCGCGCTCGCCAGCATCGCGTTCGTCACCCGTGCGCCGGCACAGGTTGAGGCCGCAATTGCCGGCGCCGAACCCTTCACCGAAGCGCGCCTGGCCGCGCTCCAGGCCGAAGGGAGGCCGGTGTTCGCCTATTTCACCGCCGACTGGTGCGTCACCTGCAAGGTCAACGAGAAGGCGGTGATCGAGACCGACGCGGTGCGTGCCGCGCTCGATCAGGGCAAGGTCGCGGTGCTGGTCGGCGACTGGACCGACGGCGATCCGGTGCTTGGCCGCTTCATCGAACGCCATAACCGGGCCGGCGTGCCGCTCTATCTATGGTATGGAGCGGGCAGTTCGCAGCCTGAGGTCTTGCCCCAGCTGCTGACGCAGGCGATGCTGACGACACGTGCGGGAGGATGACCAAGAAGGAGACGACGATGCGGATTGCAACGATCCTGGCACTCGGCGTGGCGATCGCCGTGCCCGCCGCCGCCGAACAGGCCACCGGCGCCCAGGCCGGAAACTTCCGGCTGACCGACGCCAGCGGCAAGAATGTCGCGCTGAGCGACTTCAAGGGGAAGACGGTGGTGCTCGAATGGCACAACCCCGGCTGCCCCTATGTCAAGAAACATTATGATAGCGGCAACATGCAGAAGACGATGGCCGACGCGCGCGCCGGCGGTGCGGTATGGTTGACGATCAATTCGGGCGCGCCGGGCAAGCAGGGCCATATGTCGGGGGTCGAGGCCCAGGCGCTGCTGAAGCAGTTGAAGGCGCAGCCGACCAATTATCTGCTCGATCCCAAGGGCGTGGTTGGCAAGGGCTATGGCGCCAAGACGACACCGCACATGTACATCATCGATGGCGCGGGCAGGCTCGTCTACCAGGGCGGCATCGACGACAAGCCGACCAACAAGGCCGCCGACATCGCTGGCGCGCGCAACCATGTGACGGCCGCGCTCGGCGAGATGCGTGCGGGCAAGGCGGTATCGATGCCGGAAACGCGCCCCTATGGCTGTGCGGTGAAATATCCCGACGTCGATTGAGGTGATCCTTCCTCCCCGGAGCGCGAACGCTCCGGGGAGGATTTATCCCCTTGTGCGACGCAACACGATCGCGCAGCATGCAACTCATGACGATGCTGCGACTTGAGCCCTAGATGATATCAGGGGGCGTGTTCGACGAGATCCGGGGCCATGGCGGCCCCCGACATGTTCGCCCCGAATTCGCCGCGCTCGGGCGCTGGCTGGAAGATACCCCGCAAGAGGAGCTCGATCGCCGGCTTGAAGCCGCGGAGGCGACGTTCCGTCAGCTCGGCATCACCTTCGCCGTCTATGGCGACGCCGACGCGGCCGAACGCATCATCCCCTTCGACATCGTGCCGCGGATCTTCACCGACAGCGAATGGGCGGGCCTCAGCGACGGTCTGGTCCAGCGCGTCCAGGCGATCAACGCGTTCCTCGACGACATCTACGGCAACCGCGAGATATTGAAGGCCGGCATCCTGCCGCCCGAACTCGTGCTCCAGAACCCGCAGTTCCGCCCGGAGATCGCCGGCGCGCGGCCGCCGCATGGGGTGTGGGCGCATATCTGCGGGATCGACTGCGTGCGCACCGGGCCCGACGAGTTCTTTGTGCTGGAGGACAATGCCCGCACGCCTTCGGGCGTCAGCTACATGCTGGAAAACCGCGAGGCGATGATCCGGCTGTGCCCGGAGCTGTTTCGCGAATTCCGCGTCGCCGCGGTGGACAGCTATCCCGACATGCTGCTGGAGACGATGCGATCGGTCGCGCCGCCCGGCGCGGGCCAGTCGCCGGTGTGCGTCGTGCTGACGCCGGGGCATTTCAACTCCGCCTATTACGAGCACAGCTTCCTGGCGGATTCGATGGGGGTCGAGCTGGTCGAGGCGGCGGACCTGCTGGTCGATGACGACATCGTGTGGATGCGGACGATCGGCGGACGGGTGAAGGTCGATGTGATCTATCGCCGGATCGACGACGACTTCCTCGATCCGCTCGTCTTCCGCCCGGATTCGATGCTGGGGGTGCCCGGCCTGATCGCCGCGTACCGCGCGGGCAACGTCGCGATCATCAACGCGCCGGGCAACGGCATCGCCGACGACAAGGCGATCTATTCGTACATGCCGGAAATCGTGCGCTTCTATTCGGGCGCGGAGGCGAAGCTGCCCAACGTCCAGACCTTCCGTTGCCGCGAACCCGACGCGCTGCGCTATGTGCTCGACCACCTCGACGAACTGGTGGTCAAGCTGGTCGATGGGTCGGGCGGCTACGGCATGCTGGTCGGGCCCACGGCAAGCCGCGGCGAGATCGAGGCGTTTCGCGCCGCGCTGATGGCCGCGCCCGAGCGCTATATCGCCCAGCCGACGCTGGCGCTGTCGACCGTGCCGACCGTGACGGATGCCGGGCTTGCCCCGCGCCATGTCGATTTCCGGCCCTTCGTGCTGACCGGGCGCGAAGGCGTGAAGGTGGTGCCCGGTGGCCTGACCCGCGTCGCGCTGACGGAAGGGTCGCTGGTCGTCAATTCCAGCCAGGGTGGCGGCACGAAGGACAGTTTCGTGCTGTTGCCCGATACCGCGCGTGCGCCGCAATCGCAGGTGCAGTCGCAATGATGCTCTCACGCACCGCGTCGTCGCTCTACTGGCTGGGGCGCTATATCGAGCGGGCCGATTTCGCCGCGCGTCTGGTCGAGGCGACGATCCGCCTGGACGCGCTGTCGCCCCGCCCGGCGGGAGAGGCGGCATGGCTTTCGGCGTTGCGCGTGACCTATTCGGACGAAGCCTTCGCGGCGTCGGATGTCCCGTTCACCGCGATGCCCGTCGCACGCTTCCTGACCATCGACACGGCGAACCCCGGATCGATCGCCTCGTGCCTGGACAAGGCGCGGAACAATGCGAAGGCCGTGCGCACCGCGCTGACCCGCGACGCGTGGACCGCGATCAACCGTGCGTGGCTGATCTTCAACGGACGCGGTCGCCCCGCGTCGCGGATGGAACCGCTCGCTCTGGTCGAGGCGGTGAAGGCGGAGACGCGCGGTTTCGAGGGCGCGATCCACTGGATGATGCGCAACCAGGCGACATGGTTCATCCGCCTGGGCGCGGCGATCGAGCGGGCGGACAACACCGCGCGGCTGCTCGACGTCAAATATCACCTGCTGCTGCCCGAGGGTGAGCAGGTCGGCGGCATCGTCGATCGCGACCAGTGGACGACGATCCTCCAGACCGTTTCCGCCGTCACCGCCTATCGCTGGATGTACAGCGAGGGGCTGAAGCCGTCGCTTGTCATCGACCTGCTGACCACCCGGTTCGAACTGCCGCGCAGCCTGGCCGGATCGGTCGAGGAGGTGGTCGAGGTGCTCACCCTGCTCGGCAAGCGGAACGGGCTGCAGGGCGAGGCCGACCGGATGGCGCGGATCAGGCTGGCGACGATGCAGCGCACCCGGTCCCACGATGTGATCGTCAGCGGGCTGCACCAGTGGCTGACCGCGTTCATCCGCGAGAACGAGGTGCTGCACGTCGCCATTGCCAAGCATTTCAAGTTCGTCTGAAAGGGCCACCGATGCGCGTCGCGATCGATCACCGCACCCGCTATCGCTTCACCGAGCCGCAGGCGCGCGTCATCCAGCTGCTGCGCCTGACCCCGCTCGATTCGATCGACCAGACGGTGGTCAACTGGCACATCGGCGTCGATTGCGACGCCCGGCTGCGCGAGGCGCGCGACGGGTTCGGCAATCGTGTGACCATGCTCTATTGCGAGGGGCCGCTCGACAGCATCGAGATCGCGGTGGAGGGCGAGGTGCTGACCGCCGGTGAGGCCGGGGTCGTGCGCGGCACCGTGGAACCGTTGCCGCCAGAGGTGTACGTCCGTGCGACCGACCGCACTGGCGTGTCGCGGGCGATGCGAGAGTTCGCGGGCGAGGGCGGCGACGACCGATTGGCCCGCCTGCACCAGATCAACCTCGCGCTCCACCACCGCTTTTCCTGCGTCGAGGAGCATCACGATCGCGGCCTGACCGCCGAACAGGCGTTCGCGCATGATGCCGTCAGCCCGCGTGATCTGGCGCATATGCTGGTCGCGCTGGCGCGGTCGGAGGCCATCCCCGCGCGTTACGTCACCGGCTATCTCGCCGGGGATGAGGGCGCCCATGCGCCGCATGCCTGGGTGGAGGCGCATGTCGATGGCCTCGGCTGGGTGGCGTTCGATCCGTGCCGGGGCATTTCCGCCGACGAACGCCATGTCCGCGTCGCGGTGGCGCTTGATGCCGCCGGTGCCGCGCCGGTTGCCGGCATGCGGATCGGCGACGGCGACGAGCGGCTCGACGTCGAGGTCCAGGCGGAGGCGATGGGCGCGGGCGAGTAGTGGCGCGCTCCTTCGTTCAGGCGAAGGCGGGTACGCGCGGCGCGTGGACGGGCACCGTATCGACATCGGGATCGAACGGCGCCCAGCCGTCCGGGCCCAGCACCTCGATCGGACGATAGCGCGCCTTGTAGGCCATGCGCTGCGACCCCTTCACCCAATAGCCGAGATAGACATATTCGAGGCCGGCCGCGCGCGCGCGCAGGATGTGGTCCATGATGACGAAATTGCCGAGGCTCGGCCGCGAGGCGTCCTCTGTATCGAAGAAGCTGTAGATCATCGACAGGCCGTCGGCCTGTTGATCGGTAATGCAGGCGGCGACGAGCCGGCCGCGCTTTCCGTCGACCGCCGGCTCGCGATATTCGACGACGAAGCTGTTGACCGGTGACTGTTCGACCATGTCGGCGTAATCGCCCTCGTCCATCGTCGCCATGCCGCCGCCGGGGTGACGGCTGGCGAGATAGCGGCGCAGCAGGTCGAACTGCTCGCCCGTCGCCCAGGGGCGGCAGGCATGGACCTCCAGGTCCGAATGGCGGCGGATCAGCTTGCGCTGCGAATTGTTGGGGCGAAATTCCCCGGCGACTACGCGCACCGATACGCACGCCGAACAGCCGACGCACGACGGGCGATAGGCGACCGACTGGCTGCGCCGGAATCCGATGCGGCCGAGCGCGTCGTTGAGCTCGCCGGCGTGCTGGCCGTTAAGCTCGGTGAACACCTTCCGCTCCTCGCGCCCCGGCAGATAGGGGCACGGCGACGGTGCTGTCACGAAAAAGCGCGGATAGCGGAAAGGTGCCGTCACCGTCGTTCGAAAATCCCTCGGCGCGCGGCCCCCGAACCGCGTGCGTCGCGGGCCTTATGAGCCCGGAAAATCGTGATGAAAAGGCGCTTTACCACGAAAGAGAGTTAACGCGGGGTAAGCCGGCTGGCAGGCGCGGTGTAGGGATTTTCGAGGATGCCAGAGCCGTGATTCGACGGGAAGGGGCGGCGGACTCGCTTCGTCGCGGAAACGAGTCGGCTGGACTCAGGCCAGCTCGACCGGGCTCACCTCGTAATGCTCGGCGCGCAACGCGGCGAGCAGGCGATCGAGATGCGCGCGGTCGCGCGTCTCGCACTCGACGTCGAGGCTGAGCCCCTTCGCCGGCAGGTTGGTGAAGATGCGCTGGTGCGACAGTTCCAGGATGTTGACGTTGGTCTGGTCGAAGATGCGCGCGACGTGGAACAGCGCGCCGGGCCGATCCTGCAACCGGATGCGCAGCCGCGCCAAACGCCCCGACCGCGCGAGGTCGCGCAGCAGCACGTTGGCGAGCAGGCGGGTGTCGATGTTGCCGCCGCAGATGACGATGCCCACGGTGCGCCCGCGGAACTTGTCGCGGAAGGCGAGCAATGCCGCGAGGCCGGCGGCGCCGGCGCCCTCCGCCACGGTCTTCTCGATCTGGAGGAGCAGGCTGACGGCTTCCTCCAGCCGGCGTTCGCCGACCAGCACGATATCGTCGACCAGCGCCTCGACCACGTTCGCCGTGATCGTCCCCGGCTGCTTGACGGCGATGCCTTCGGCCAGCGTATCGCCGCCGCACGCCAAATGGGTGCCGCGCAGCTTGTTGTACATCGACGGGTAGAGTTCGGCCTGGACGCCGACGACGCGGATTTCGCGGTCGGCGTTGCGCGCGACCGTCGCCATGCCGGAGATCAGGCCGCCGCCGCCGATCGGCACGATCAGCGTGTCGATCTCGGGCGCATCCTCCAGCATCTCGAGCGCGACCGTTCCCTGGCCGGCGATGATGCGCGGATCGTCGAACGGATGGACGAAGGTCAGCCCGCGCTCGGCCTCGAGCACGCGGGCATGCTCATAGGCGACGTCGAACGTCTCGCCGTGCAGGATCACGGTGGCGCCGTGCCCCTCGGTCTGCATCACCTTCACCGTCGGGGTCAGTCGCGGCATCACGATCGTCACCGGGATGCCCAGCCGGTTGCCGTGATAGGCGAGGCCCTGCGCATGGTTACCGGCCGACGCCGCGATCACGCCCTTGCCGCGTGCCTCCGCATCGAGCTGGAGGAGGGTATTGAGCGCGCCACGTTCCTTGTAAGCGGCGGTGAACTGCAGGTTCTCGAACTTCACCCACACGGTCGCGCCGGTCAGCAGCGACAGCGTCTTGCTGAACAGGGTCGGCGTGCGGACGATCGCGCCCGAAATCCGCGCCGCCGCCGCCTGAACATCGGCATAGGAGACGGGGAGCACATGCTCTGCGGGCGCGGGACTGGTTGCCATGATAGGCGAAGCGCCTAACGCATCTGGCGCGCGGGTGGAATGGCGCTTATCGCGCGGACATGGCAACAATCGCTTTCATCGG
Source organism: Sphingomonas sp. (assembly GCF_035910975.1). Taxonomy (GTDB): domain Bacteria; phylum Pseudomonadota; class Alphaproteobacteria; order Sphingomonadales; family Sphingomonadaceae; genus Sphingomonas. Next base: position 48,423 of record NZ_JAMHWM010000020.1, on the reverse strand, counting down.
AACCGGGGTGATGGGCGCGCCGATGGCCCGTCATCTCGCGGCGGCGGGGCATGACGTCACCGTCTACAACCGGACACGCGCCAAGGCGGAGGCGACCGGGCTGACGGTTGCCGATACGCCGGCCGTCGCGGCCGCCGGCAAGGACGCGGTGATCACCTGCGTCGGCAACGACGACGATCTGCGGCAGGTGACGCTTGGTCCAGACGGCGCCTTTGCGGCGATGCGCGACGATGCGCTGTTCATCGATCACACCACCGTGTCGGCCGCGATCGCACGCGAACTCGCCGCTGCACGGCCGCTGTCGGTCGATGCGCCGGTTTCCGGCGGGCAGGCGGGGGCGGAGAACGGCACGCTTTCGGTGATGTGCGGGGGCACGGCGGAAGCAGTCGAACGGGCACGTCCGATCGTCGATGCCTATGCCGCGCGCATCGTCCATGTCGGCGCGGCGGGCGCGGGCCAGCAGACCAAGATGGTCAACCAGATCGCGATCGCCGGGGTACTGGCGGGCCTGTCCGAAGCGCTGCGCTTCGCCCAGGCCAGCGATCTGGATCTCGACCGTGTGTTCGATGCGGTATCGGGCGGCGCGGCGCAAAGCTGGCAGATGGTCAACCGCTGGGGGACGATGGCCAGGGACGAATTCGACTTCGGCTTCGCCATCGACTGGATGCGCAAGGATCTCGGCCTCGCGCTGGAGGAAGCGAAGGCGAACGGCGCCCCGCTGGACGTGACGCGGCTGGTGGACGGCTATTACGCGCAGGTGCAGGCGATGGGCGGCGGCCGACAGGATACCAGCGCGCTGGTGCGGAGGATCGCGCAGTGAGGCGGCTGTTGCGTACCGCCGCCGCCGCCGCCGTCGCGTTGTTCGCCGCGACGCCCGCGCTGGCTGACGCGCTGGTCGACAACGTCGATGGCGTCGCGCTCGATCGCGACGGCAACGAGGTGCGTTTCACCGGCATCGTCATCGCGCCCGACGGCAAGATCATACGCCTGCTCAAACGCGGCGAGAAGCGGCCCGACCGGCTTGACTGGCGCGCGGACATGAAAGGGCGTGTCGCCATCCCCGGCATGATCGATGCGCACGGCCACGTCATGAGCCTGGGCTTCCGCGCGCTTGAGCTCGATCTCGCAGCCGCGACGACGCTCAGTGCGGCGCTGGGCCGCATCGCCGCGTTCGCCGCCGCCAATTCGCAGCGGCCGTGGATCACCGGCGGCGGCTGGAACCAGGAGGTCTGGAAGCTCGGGCGCTTTCCGACCGCGGCAGATCTCGACGCGGTGATCGCCGACCGTCCGGTCTGGCTGAAACGTGCCGACGGCCATGCCGGCTGGGCGAACAGCGTGGCGATGAAGGCGGCGGGGATCACCGCGCGCACCGTTTCGCCGGCGGGCGGGCGGATTGAGAAGGGACCGAACGGCCAGCCGACCGGCGTGTTCGTCGATGCCGCCATGGCGCTCATCGAGGCGAAACTGCCGCAGCCGACCGCGCGCGACCGCAACGCCGCCTTCGTCAAGGCGCAGGAGATGCTGCTTTCGCAGGGCATCACCGCGACGGCGGACATGGGCACCAGTATCGAGGATTGGCTGACCTTTCGCCGGATGGGCGATCTGGGCGGGCTGCGCATCCGCATCATGGCCTATTCGGGCGGACTGGAGCCTGCGCTGCTGATCGCGGGGCAGGGGCCGACGCCGTGGTTGTACGGTGACAGGCTGCGGATGGGCGGGATCAAGCTCTATACCGACGGTGCGCTGGGCTCGCGCGGGGCGTGGCTCAAGGCGCCCTATGCCGACGCGCCGGGGAATTCAGGGCTCGGTTTCCTGAAGGACGACCAGCTGCTCAACATGATGAGCCGCGGCGCGATGGACAATTTCCAGCTCGCCGTCCACGCGATCGGCGACCGCGCCAACCAGCAATTGCTCGACGCGATCGACGAACTGTCGGAGACATACAAGGGCGACCGACGCTGGCGGATCGAGCATGCCCAGATCGTCGATCCGGCGGACCTGCCGCGGTTCGGCAGGCACGGCATCATCGCGTCGATGCAGCCGGTACATGAGGCAAGCGACTGGCGGATGGCCGAGGCACGGCTGGGGCCGGGGCGGCTGGGCGGCGCCTATGCCTGGCAGCAGTTGATCCGCGCCGGTTCGCGGCTTGCCTTCGGGTCGGACTATCCTGTCGAAAATCCGAACCCCTTCGCCAACTGGGCGGTGGCGCTGACCCGCGAGGATGCGGCGGGCGAGCCGTTTGGCGGCTGGCGGCCGCAGGACCGCGTATCGCTGATCCAGGCGTGGAAGGCTTTCACCAGCGACGCCGCCTATGCCGGTTTCGCCGAGGACCGCTTCGGCACGCTGGCGCCCGGTCAGCGTGCCGATTTCGTGATCGTCGATCGTGACCCGACGATGGCCTCTCCGCGTGACCTGCGCGCGACCCGCGTTCTGGAAACCTGGGTGGGTGGCGAAAAGGTGTGGGAGGCGAAATAGCACCGCCGTCGTGACGGGCTCGTAAAAAAGTCGGTCGGGTTAACGGTTCTTCAGGTCATTGTGCCCAAAATGGCGGTGTGTGCGACAGTGAGGTCGCGACGCACGGGATGGTTTATGGGCGCGCCTTTCCTTCATAACGAAATCGCCGGGCAAATGGCTGATGACCCGGCGGCGCTGGCCGAGCGGCGGCACGGGCGGCGGCACATCACCGTGCTGCGCGTCGCCAAGGTCGTGCGTCCCCACGGCGACGAGCTGTGCGTGATCCGCAACATCTCCGACGGTGGCGTGATGGCGCATCTCTACGCGCCGGCGCAGGTCGGCGAACATGTCGCGATCGAGTTCAAGTCGGGTGCCCGGCTGGACGGCACGGTGCGCTGGGCGCGGGGTGACGATGCCGGCATCCAGTTCGACCACACGATCGATATCGCCGCCTTTCTGGCGGGGGAGGGCGATGTGTCTGGCGTCGAGCCGCGCGCGCCGCGGCTGGAAGTCGGCATGCCGGCGGTGATGCGGGTCGGCGTGCGTATGCGACCGGTCACGATCTGCAATATATCGCAGGGCGGCCTGAAATTCCGCGCGATTGAAGGCATCGAGCCGGATCAGGCGGTCGTCGCGCGGATCGCCGGGCTGGAGCCGCTGGCGGGCCGTGTTCGCTGGCGTCATGACGAATTCGCCGGCCTGGAATTCGACGCGCCGATCGCCTTTCCGGTGCTCGCGCGATGGGCGGCCGAGGCGCCGGGCCGCCTCAGGCCCTGACCGGCACGGCGCCGCGCGGGCGCATTCCTCCGGCCCAGCCGATCGCCACTGCGACGATACCGATCGTCAATCCCACCGCCAGCATGACCGAAAGTGGAACCGCGCCCAGCGTCAGGAAGGCGGCCTGCCATGGCGGCACCTTGTCCACCGCCTCGAACCCGGCGGTCTGGACGACGCAGATGCCGAACGCGATCGCCCAGGGGCGGCCGAAACGCGGGTCGCGTCGCCACAGCCACAGCGCGATGATCGCCGCTGTCAGATTGCCGGCCTGCGCGCTGATGCCGAACACGGGAAAGTCGGGAGGGCCGCGCACGATCATCCCTGGAACCGTCTGGTTGAACACCCGCCCCAGCACCGGGCTGACCAGCATCAGGCTGGTCGACAGCATGTATCCGGCATGGAGCCGCACGTTACGCCGATGCCGCAGCGCCATTGCCACCGCGTAGAGGAAGCCGCCGAATGCGAGTGCGTCGATGAAGGCGAGCGGCCCGCCCCACAGCGCATAGAAGGGATTGCCGGCGATCGTGGCGATGGCCATCGAATGGATCACGCCCATCGATCCGGCGGCGAACAGCGGCACGGCCGCGAAGGTCGCCAGCCCGAGGCTGCGATGCACCGCTAGGTGGCCATGGTGCGGCGTCCAGCTCTGGGTGAGGAGCAGCGACATCCAGAAAGACGCGGTGATACCATGGATGTGAAAGCCGACCGGCGAGTCACCAAGCCTGCCGAAATAGCTGCGCCAGAAGGCGAATATGGTCGCGCCGATCAGCGCGGCGATGAACAGCCAGGCGTGGCGATACGGCATGCTTTCCCCCCGGAAGCGGTGCGATATCGTCGATGCTAACACCCTGGCCGACGCGGCGTCCATCCGTCGCCCGGAATGGAGAAGGCCACCGGTTCCGGGTGGAACCGGTGGCCTTCGTCACGCCCCCGCGTGTGTCGGGTGGATCAGGCGACCGCGGTAGCCGCGGCCGGCGCCTCGTCGGGCTCGCGCAGCACATAGCCGCGGCCCCAGACGGTCTCGATATAATTCTCGCCATCGGTCGCCATGCTCAGCTTCTTGCGCAGCTTGCAGATGAAGACGTCGATGATCTTGAGTTCCGGTTCGTCCATCCCGCCATAGAGGTGGTTCAGGAACATTTCCTTGGTCAGCGTCGTGCCCTTGCGGAGCGACAACAGCTCCAGCATCGCATATTCCTTGCCGGTCAGATGCACGCGCGCGCCATCGACCTCGACGGTCTTGGCGTCGAGGTTCACGGCCAGCTTGCCGGTCTTAATGACGGACTGCGAATGGCCCTTGGAACGGCGGACGACGGCGTGGATGCGCGCCACCAGTTCCTCGCGGTGGAACGGCTTGGTCACGTAATCGTCGGCGCCGAAGCCGAACGAACGCACCTTGCTGTCCATTTCCGAGATGCCCGACAGGATCAGCACCGGCGTCTGCACGCGGGCGACGCGCAGCTTCTTGAGCACGTCATAGCCGTGCATGTCCGGCAGGTTCAGGTCGAGCAGGATGATGTCGTAATCATACAGCTTGCCGAGATCCAGGCCCTCTTCGCCCAGGTCGGTCGTATAGATGTTGAACCCTTCGGTCGTCAGCATCAGCTCGATCGCCTTGGCGGTCGTCGGCTCGTCCTCGATCAGCAGCACACGCATCTGCGGTTCCCCTTGCCGGCAACGGCGGACACCCCCTGCGGTGCCCGAACGTCCGGGTGAAACATTAACCTAAGCATCACTGAAGGCAAAAGGTTAATTTCCTCCTAACCGGCTTGAATCCGCGAGTCGCGGGGAATCGGCCGTGATCCGGGCGGTGCGGCGTGCAGGCAGGATTGTTGCGCATTCGCTTCACCTCGCGCCCGAATGTGGTGCGGTGCGGTGGTTTGGCGTTGCCAACGCGCAACGCCGTGATAGCGTGATCGACTGGGGCGCGGACGGAACGACCGTCGGCATGGAAACGCTTTCAATAAAAGCGATCACGGGGGGCACATCATGAAGTTGAAGGCCGCACTTTATCTTTCCGCCTGCTGCATGGCCTTTCCGGCCGCGGCGCAGGGCGCGCAGTCCGCCGCGACGCCAACCGGGGCGGCGTTGCCGCAGAACGCCAGCGATGGATCAGACGACGGTACGATCATCGTCACCGGCTCGCGCATCAAGCGCGATCCGAACAACAGCCCGCTGCCCTTGCAGATCATCACGACGCAGGAACTGTCTCGCGAAGGCATCAGCAGCCCCGAACAGCTCATCTCGTTCCTGAGCACCAACGGAAACGGCGCGGATAACCTTGCGTCCAACTCCGACGTGACGACGGGCGCGCAGCGCGGCACCAACGGCCTGTCGGCGGCCAATCTGCGCGGCCAGGGATCGGCGGCGACGCTGGTGCTGCTCAACGGCCGGCGCGTCGCGGCGCACGGCCTGTCGGGCGGCGCGGTCGACGTCAACCAGGTGCCCTTCGCCGCCCTTGAGCGGGTCGAGGTGCTGAAGGACGGCGCATCGGCGATCTACGGCACCGATGCGGTCGGCGGCGTCATCAACTTTATCACGCGCACCGATTTCCAGGGCGTCGGCCTCAACGGCTTCGTCGATGCCACGCAGCGCGGCGACGGCAATATCTACCGTGTCTCCGGGATCGTCGGCTACGGCGATCTGAAGGAGCAGGGCTTCAACATCATGGCGTCCGTCTCCAAGAGCTGGAACCAGATCCTGCGCGGCGGCAACCGTTCGTTCGTCAACGGCGACCAGCCGCAGCGTGGCCTGTCGGTGGATACGCGCGGCACGCCGATCGCGACCGTGTTCAACATCGGCGCCAACGCCAACCAGTGGGCGCAGGGCACGTTGCTGACCGGCCTGACGCTGACGGCGCCGAACGGTGCCAATGCTGCCGGCGGCGGCATCAACATCCTCGACGTGCCGGGCGGGGCGGGCTGCACCAGCTTCGACGGTGGCATGGCCTATGACGAGGCGCTGTGGAACGTCCCCGGCGCGATCTATTCCTGCGCCTGGGATACGGGCCGCGCAGCGGTGATCCAGCAGCCGATCGAGACGCTAACCTATTTCGGCCGCGCCGTCGCGCGCGTGTTCGGCGATCATCAGATCTCGCTTGAAGTGACGGGTTCGAAGGCGACCTCGGCAAAGAGCTTCTCGCATGCCCAGCTTTCGGCGAACGCGACGAACCTCAACATCGCCTATCCGCTCACGCCGGGGACGGCGGCGACCTACAATCAGGTGTTCAACGCGATCCGCAACACCTTCGACGTTGCGAGCAATCCCAATCGTGCCGCGCAGATCGCCGCGCTCGATACGCGTTACGGCATGCCGATCTCGTACCGCTGGCGCTGCATCGCCTGTGGCCCGCGCGAATACGTGACGGACACCGAAACGCTGCGTGTGTTCGGCGGCATCGAAGGGCCGCTGTGGAGCGGATGGGATTATCGCGCTGGCGCATCCTATGCCCGCAGCGAGTCATCGTCGGTGCTCGGAACGGGCTATTATTACCGCGGCACGCTCGCCAACGGCGCATATGATCCGCTCGCGCCGCTGGTGCCCGGCACCACCACGCGTGGCCTGGTCGGCGTGATGAACAGCGGCCTCATCAACCCCTTCTCGCTGACCCAGACGCCCGAGGGGCTTGCCGCGCTCGATGCGGTGTCGGCCGAAGGCGCGACGCTGTACGGCGGCCGGTACCAGGTGAAGCAGTTCGACGCATCGGTGTCGGGTCCGCTGTTCCGCATCTGGGGCGGCGACGTCCAGGTTGCGGCCGGCGTCGATTATCGCCGGGAAACCTATGAGTTCAACGGATCGGCCGCCGCGGCGGCGACCGCACCGGTGATCTTCCTGGCTGCGTTCGACAACGTCAACGCGTTGACCCCGAAGAACCGCACGGTGAAGGCGGCCTATGCGGAAGTGCTGATCCCGATCCTGCCGGAACTGGAAGTCACCGGCGCGTTCCGCGTCGATGATTACACCGGCTTCGGAACCACGACCAATCCGAAGGTTTCGGTGAAGTTCCGTCCGTTCGAACCGCTGATGTTCCGCGGTTCGTACAATACGGGCTTCCGCGTGCCGTCGTTCAACCAGATCTTCAACGGCCTCACGCTGTCGCCCTATGCGGGTTCGGACCTTGCCGATCCGGTGCGCTGCCCCGGCGGCGTACCGAATGCTCCGGTCGGCGATCCCAGCCCGTGCGCCCAGATCCGGCCGGAAATCGGCACCGGCGGCAACCTCAACCTGGGGCCGGAAACGGCCGAACAGTTCAGCGCAGGCGTGGTTCTCCAGCCGCACCGCAATTTCAGCCTGTCGGTGGACTGGTGGTCGATCGCCGTCGACAACACCATTCAGCTGCTGACGCTGCGCCAGCTGATCGACAACGCCACGCTGTTCCCGGATCGCTTCATCCGCGATGCCGGCAACAATGTGATCGGCATCGACCAGCGCTGGATCAACGCAGGTTCGCGCCGCACTCAGGGCCTGGAAGTCTCCGCACGCGGCGGGATCGAGGGGCTGGGCGGCAAGTTCACCGTCGGCCTCGACGGCACCTACATGCTCAAGAAGCGCGAGAAGCTGACTCCGACGTCGGCCTATGGCCCCAGCCTGATCGGCGTCTTCACCTTCGCCGGCGATCTGGGTATCCGCTGGAAGCACAACGCCTTCATCAGCTATTCGAACGACGACTGGTCGATGTCGCTGACCCAGATCTTCCGCGAAGGCTACAAGAACGGCGCGCTTCCGGGCATCGCGAACGGCACCGTCACGCGGCCAGGCTACAATGCGCGGGTCGATGATTACGCGATCTACAACCTGTCGGTCAGCTATGCGGGCCTGGCGCCGAACTTCAAGATCACGGCCGGCGTGCGCAACCTGTTTGACAAGGATCCGCCGTTCGCCATCACCTATGACGGCAACACCGGCGCCGGCAGCTCGTGGGAACCGCGCGTCGCCGATCCGCGTCTGCGCTCGTTCACGATCGGCGTAGAGGCGAAGTTCTGAGCGGGCACCCCGGCTCCGCGTCTGCAGAGCCGGGGAGATGCCACGTCGGGCAGCGGGAGCGGCAAGGCCGCTCCCGTCTGACGGCGGGGCGATCGCTGGCCTAATATAGTAGGAAGCCCCGGACGATCCGACCTCCGTTCGGGGATCGATGGGCGGCCGGTCCGGCTCTCCCGGCCCCGGGGGGTATCAGTATCGATGGCCTGCTCCGCCGGCGCAAGCGTGACCTGCGAATGCCACGTCGCGATCGTCAGTCGGCTGGATGGCCGGTCACCGCGCCAGGCACAATGTCCTGAACCGTTCCGACAGGAACGCGATCGCCGCCTCCACCCGCGCGGGCCGCAACGGGCTGGGCGGGGTCATCAGGTGGAGCGCGATGGCGTTGCCGCTCGACCACTCCGGCAGGATCTCGACCAGCCGGCCGGCTGCGATCTGGTCGTCGACGATGAAATCGGGCAGGCGCGCGATGCCAAGGCCGGCGCACAGCGCAGGAAGCATCGCATCGCCGTTGTCGGTGACCAGCGGGCCACTGGGTCGCACCGATGCCTCTTCGCCCGATCCATTGCGGAAATGCCAGGTGCCGATCGCATTGGCATAGCCGAAGCAGGGATGCTCGCCGAGTTCGGCCGGGTGGCGCGGCGTGCCGTGGCGCTCCAGATAGGCCGGCGCCGCCACCACCCGCACCGTCACCGGCGCCAGTCGGCGCGCACGCAGCGAACTGTCGGGCAGGTCGGCGATCCTGAGCGCGATATCGAAGCCGTCCGCGACGATATCGACGCGTGCGTCGGATAGCCGCAGATCGATTTCGATGCCGGGGTGCGCGGTCAGGAAATCCGCCACCGCGTCGGCGACGAAGCGGATGCCGAAGGTGATCGGCGCGGCGATCCGTACCAGTCCGGCCGGCGCTGTCGCGGCGTCGCGGGCGGCTTCCTCCGCGCCCTGCGCCTCGGCCAGGATGCGCGCGGCGCGCTCGGCCAGCGCGGTGCCGCTGTCGGTCAGCGACAGGCGGCGCGATGTGCGGTGGAACAAGGTGGTGCCGAGCGACGCCTCCAGTCGGGCGATCGCCTTGCTGACGGTCGCCTTGCTGACACCGATCGCGTCGGCGGCGGCGGAGAAGGAGCGGTGCTCGATCACGCAGGCGAAGATTGCCCAGGCTTCGAAATCGGGGAGGCGCATCGCGCTAGCCTAATACAGAAACAATCCGTTTCCAACGTTTCCGTTTACGCGATGATCGCGATGCCTACATTGGCGGCAACCAAGGAGTTGTCATCATGCTCGACACCGTCACCACCCCCCGCATCGAACGGCGGTCCTTCGACAGCCTGGGCCATGCCGATCACGGCTGGCTCGACGCGCGGCACCATTTCAGCTTTGCGAACTACTACGATCCTGACCGCATGGGCTGGGGCGCGATCCGCGTCTGGAACGACGACAGGATCGCCGGGAACAGTGGTTTCCCGCCGCACCCGCACCGCGACATGGAGATCATCACCTATGTCCGCAGCGGCGCGATCACCCATCAGGATTCGATGGGCAACCAGGGCCGCACCGGGGCGGGCGACGTCCAGGTGATGTCGGCGGGCACCGGCGTGCGTCACGCGGAATATAATCTGGAGGCGGAGGACACGACGCTGTTCCAGATCTGGATCGAGCCGCGTTCGGCTGGCGGCGCGCCGTCGTGGGGCGCCAAGCCCTTTCCGAAGGGCGATCGTTCGGGGCGTCTGGTCACGCTCGCCAGCGGTTTCGGCGACGAGATCGCGGCCGGTGCGCTGCCGATCCGGGCCGACGCCCGCGTCGCCGGCGCGACGCTGGCGGCGGGTGAGAGCCTGACCTATGCGATCGGCGAGGGACGCCACGTCTATCTGGTTCCCGCCACCGGCGCGCTCGACATCGACGGGCAGCGTTTCGACGCCCGCGACGGCGCCGCGCTGACCGGTGGCCAGACCGTGACGATCACCGCGATCGACGATGCCGAGATCGTCCTCGTCGACAGCAAGTGATCTTCACCGGCCCGGGGCATCCTCCCCCCCCCTCCCGCCCCGGGCCACCCGATTTTCCTAAAGGAGCACGCATCATGGCGAAGGTTCTCGTCCTCTATTATTCCTCCTACGGCCACCTGTCGCAGATGGCCGACGCGATCGCGGAGGGCGCCCGCGAGGCCGGTGCCGAGGTCGATGTGCTGCGCGTGCCGGAAACCGCGCCCGACGCGGTCGTGAAGGCGGCGCATTTCAAGACCGATCACACCCACCCGGTCATTTCCGGCGTCGATGCGCTCGCCGGATATGACGCCATCATCGTCGGATCGCCGACGCGCTTCGGCCGCATGTCGAGCCAGATGGCAAGCTTTTGGGACCAGGCCGGTGGCCTATGGTATCAGGGCAAGCTCAACGGCAAGATCGGCGCGGCCTTCACCGCCACCGCTACCCAGCACGGCGGGCAGGAAGTGACGCTGTTCAGCATCATCACCAACCTGCTGCACTTTGGCATGACGATCGTCGGGCTCGACTATGGCTATCCGGGCCTGCAGGGCGTCAAGGAAGTGCACGGCGGCACCCCCTATGGCGCGTCCACCCTGACAGACGGCGACGGCAGCCGCCAGCCGAGCGAGGTCGATCTTGGCGGCGCGCGCTATCAGGGACGGCGCGTCGCCGAAGTCGCGATCAAGCTGTTCGGCTGATGGCGCTGCCGGCCGTCTTCGTGGGTCACGGATCGCCGATGATCATGCTCGAACCCAGCCCGGCGCGGGAATTCCTCGCCGGGCTGGGCGACCGCTTCGGTCGGCCGCGCGCAATCGTCGTCGTCTCCGCGCATCACGACACCGTCGATGCGGTGGTGACGGCGGTGGAGGCACCGCCGACGATCCATGATTTCGGCGGCTTTCCGCAGGCGCTGTTCGACCTGAACTATCCAGCGAAGGGCGATCCGGCGCTGGCGGAGGAGATCGCCGGCCTGATCGCCGATGCCGGCATTCCGGTGGCGATCGATCCGGCGCGGGGGCTGGATCACGGCGCCTGGGTGCCGCTGATGCTCGGCTGGCCGGATGCCGACGTGCCGGTCGTCCAGCTGTCGATCAGCAGCCGCCATCCGCCCGAATGGCACCACGCGATCGGCCGGCTGCTCGCGCCCTTGCGCGGGCGCGACGTGCTGGTGATCGGATCGGGCAGCCTGACCCATAATCTCCGCGCGATCTTCGCCGAAGGGCGCGATCACGATGCGGCGGTGCCCGGCTGGGTCAGCGGGTTCGCCGACTGGATGCACGACCGCATCGTGGCGGACGATACCGATGCGGTGCTCCACGCCGTCGAGCGCGGGCCGCACGGCCGCCTCAACCACCCGACGCCGGACCATATCCTGCCGCTGTTCGCCGCGATGGGTGCGGGCGGGGCGGGGGCGGCGGTCGAGCGGCTGCACCACAGCTACACCTATGGCGTGCTGGCGATGGATGCCTACGCCTTCCATTGATGCGGTTACGGTGCCACATGGCGACCATGCTGGCTGACCGCATCCTGTTCCTCGACGGCGAGGCGATCGTCCTCGACAAACCCGCCGGCCTGCCGGTCGATTCCCCGCGCGATCGCAGCCCGAGCGTCGAATCGATGCTGGGCGAACTGACGTTCGGCTTTCACCGCTGGCCGCAGCCGGTGCACCGGATCGACCGCGATACCAGCGGCTGCCTGTTGCTCGCGCGCAATCCCGGCGCGGCCAAGCGTTTCGGTCAGGCGTTCGAGGCCGGGCAGGTGGCGAAACGCTATCTGGCGATCCTCGACGGCGTGCCGGAGGGGGAGGGCGGGCTGATCGACCTGCCGCTGGACAAGGTCAGCACGCGCGAGAGCGGCTGGCGGATGATCGTGCGCGAGGGCGGCAAGGCGGCGCGCACCAACTGGCGGTTGCTGGATGCGAGGGACGGTCGCTCGCTCGTCGAATTCACGCCGGAGACCGGCCGCACGCACCAGCTGCGCGTCCACGCCGCGACCGGGCTGGGGGTGCCGATCGTCGGCGATCCGGTCTACGGCCGGGGCGGCCCGGCGATGATGCTCCATGCCGTCGCGCTGTCGCTTGCGCGGGGAAGCAAGCCTCCCGTCGAGGCGGAGGCGCCGCTGCCGCCGCGCTTCACCCATCTCGGCTTCGGGGAATGATACCCGAGGAGGCGATCGTCGAGGAGAAGTTCCTCGCATCGACCGGCCCCGGCGGACAGAATGTCAACAAGGTTGCGACAGCGGTGCAACTGCGCGTGGATGTGTTCCGGCTGGGCCTGCCGCCCCATGCCTACACCCGCTTGAAGGAACTGGCGGGATCGAAGCTGACGTCGAGCGGCGAACTGCTCATCACCGCGCGTCGCTTTCGCACGCAGGACGCCAACCGCGAGGATGCCCGCGCCCGGCTGGGCGACCTGATCGCGAAAGCGCATGAACGCCAGGCGAAACGGGTGAAGACCAGGCCGTCGAAAGCTGCCAGGGCACGCCGCGTCGACGAGAAGAAGGGCCGCAGCGCGGTGAAGGCCGGGCGCGGCAAGGTACAACTGGATTAGGCGACACGCGCCGCCTACATCGCCAGCCATGTATGATTTCGCCATCGCCGCCGGGTCGAAGACCGAACTCTACCGCGAGCTTGAAGGCGCACTCGACGCGCTGACCGTCGACGAACCGGATGCGATCGCCAACATGGCGAACGCGGCGGCGCTGCTGTGGCAGTATCTGCCCGACCTCAACTGGGCGGGTTTCTACCGCAGTGTCGGCGGCGAACTGGTGCTCGGCCCGTTCCAGGGAAGGGCCGCGTGCATCCGCATCCCGTTCGGCAAGGGAGTGTGCGGCGCGGCGGCCGCGACGCTGGAAACGCAGCTGGTCGAGGACGTCCATGCGTTTCCGGGCCATATCGCCTGCGATGCCGCCAGCCGATCCGAACTCGTGGTGCCGATCGTCAGCCAGGGGACGCTGATCGGGGTGCTCGATCTCGACAGCCCTTTGCCCGCGCGGTTCGATGCCGGCGACGCGGCGGGGTGCGAGATGCTGATGCGCCTGCTCGGTCCCCGGCTTGCGTTAACCTGAAACTGGCCCGGATCGGGACGGCGTTAACCTTCGTGCGCGGTTCTGCGCGCGGGGCCGAACGGTTACACTGGCGGTAAGGATTAGTCGTGAGTGCCGGGGCTGGCCCCGGGCAGGGAGAAATTTGGTCATGCGCAAGGTCTGGTTCGCTGCGGGCGCCATCGCCGTCGGGGCGGCGTTCGTCACCCCCGCCGGGGCGCAGCATCATGTCTCGCGGCCCGGCACCTCGACGACGGTCGTCGGACCGACCACCACCGTCACACGGATGGGCGGCTGGAACGGCCAGGTGCGTGGTGGCCAGCGGCAGTGGGCCGGCCAGTCGCGCTGGGGCGGGCGGATCGATGGGCGCTGGTATGGCGGCGTCCGCGCGCCCGGCGGCTGGACCGCCTATCGCCGGCCGACTCGCGGCTGGGTGCTGCCAGGCTATTGGTTCGCGCCGAGCTTCCACATCAGTGATTTCGCCTATTACGGTCTCGGCTCACCGCCCGCCGGCTATCGCTGGAGCCGCTATTACGACGATGCGGTGCTGGTCGATGGGCGGGGCCGCGTGTTCGACAGCGTCGGCGGCGTCGACTGGAGCCGCTATGACGGCGGCTACGCCTATGACGACGATTATTACGAGGGCGACGACCGTGGCCCGCGCGAGCGCCGCGACGACGGAGTCGGTGGCGCGGTGATCGGCGGCGTGATCGGCGGGATCGCCGGCAACGTCATCGCCGGGCGCGGGGACAAGCTTGCCGGCACCATCATCGGGGCGGGCGCCGGGGCGATTGCCGGCGCCGCGATCGACAGGGCGGATGGGCGCCGCGGCGACCGTCGCCGTGATCGGGACCTTCGGCGCATGCCGCCGCCCCCGCCGGGTGCAGCCTATCCCCATGCCGGCCCAGGCTATCCGCCCCCGCCGCCGCAGGTCTATCGCGACGGTCGCGTCGAGACGCGCGTCTATCACCATGGCGGCGTGCCCCATGGCTATTACGGCCAGGGCTATGGTTACGGCTATGGATGGGCGGGCGGCACGACCACCACGGTCACGGTGATGCCGACGACGACCCGCACGACCGAGACGATCACCGTCTACGAAAGCGTCGCGATGAAGAAGAAGGTGTATCGCGCGCCTGCGCGGCCCAAGACCAAGATCATCTACCGCGCACCGAGCAAGACGCTCAAGCGCTGACGAGTTAGGGCGGGGCCGGCTACACCCCCCGGTCTCGCCCGACCCGGCCTTTCAGCTGACGCGGTCGATATCCTCGCGCGTCAGCGACCCGGGGATTATCATCACCGGCACGCGCAGCGCCCCCGCGTCGGCCCCTGCGAAATGCGCGACCAGCGGCCCCGGCGGGCCGCTGGCGGCTGCTCCCAGCACCAGCGCGGCGATATCGGGATTGTCGGCCAGCCGCTCGCGCACGATCTTCGGCCCGTCGCCCTGCTTGACCACGATCGAAGGCGTCACCCCCGATTCCGACAGCAGCGTGCCCGCCGCACCCGCGACGATCGCCTCGGCCTTGACCCGTGCCTCCTCCTCGATCGTAGCCTGGACGCCGCCCCACTGGACGAACTCGATCGGTTCGATCAGCGCCAGGATTTCGACACCCCCGCCTGTTCGCACCGCGCGGCGCGCGGCAAAGCGCAGCGCATTCTCCGCCTCCGGGCTGTCGTCGACCACCACCAGATAGGTGCGCATGAACTTTCCCCTCCGTTCGCGCGATTGGTGGCGCGAAGCCGGGCCTGACGCAAGCGGCAGCCTTGACCCGGCGCGGCACGGGCGCAAGAGAGAAGACCCTAGGAGATACAGGAACCGCCATGGCGATCGAACTGAAGATGCCCGCTCTCTCCCCGACGATGGAGGAGGGCACGCTCGCCAAGTGGCTGGTCAAGGAAGGCGACGCCGTGAAGGCGGGCGACCTGCTGGCCGAGATCGAGACCGACAAGGCGACGATGGAGTTCGAGGCGGTCGACGAGGGGACGATCGCCGGCATCCTGGTGGCCGAGGGGACGGACGGCGTGAAGGTCGGCACCGTCATCGCGATGATCGCCGAAGAGGGTGAGGACGCCTCCAGCGCATCGGCACCCAAGGCCGCGGCGAAGGAAGACGCACCGAAGCCGGCCGAGGCGCCGAAGGTTGAGGCCAAGTCGGCCGACGCGCCTGCGCCGGCATCCGCGCCGGCCCCCGCGCCCGCCGCGTCTGGGGATCGCGTGAAGGCCAGTCCCCTCGCCCGGCGCATCGCGGCGGAGAAGGGCATCGATCTCGGCGCGCTGGCGGGCTCGGGTCCGAACGGGCGGATCGTCAAGGCGGACCTGGACGGCGCGAAGGCTGGCGAGGCGCCGGCCAAGGCGGCTGCCCCGGCCGTCGAAGCGCCTGTCGCCGCCGCGGCTGCCGCGCCCGCGCCCGCCAAGGTCTGGTGGGACGAAAGCATCCCGCACGAGGTCGAGAAGCTTTCCAACATCCGCAAGACGATCGCGCGCCGCCTGACCGAATCGAAGCAGACCGTCCCGCACATCTACCTGACGGTCGATATCCGGCTGGATGCGCTGCTGAAGCTGCGCGCCGACCTCAACAAGGCGCTCGAGTCGCGCGGCGTGAAGCTGTCGGTCAACGATCTGCTCATCAAGGCGCTGGGCGTAGCGCTGGAGGCGACGCCGAAGTGCAACGTCACCTTCACCGGCGACAACCTGGTCAGCTACAGGCGCGCCGACGTGTCGGTCGCGGTATCGACGCCGACCGGGCTCATCACCCCGATCATCCGCGATGCCGCGAATGCCAGCCCGTCGAGCATCTCCACCCAGATGAAGGAGCTTGCCGGCCGCGCCAAGGAAGGCAAGCTGAAGCCCGAGGAATATCAGGGCGGCACCGCCTCGCTCAGCAACATGGGCATGTTCGGGATCAAGCAGTTCGAGGCGGTGATCAACCCGCCGCAGGGCATGATCATGGCGATCGGCGCGGGCGAGAAGCGACCCTACGTGATCGACGACGCGCTAGCCATTGCCACCGTCATGTCGGCGACCGGCAGCTTCGATCACCGCGCGATCGACGGGGCAGACGGCGCCGAGCTGATGAAGGTCTTCAAGGAACTGGTCGAAGCGCCGCTTGGCATGATTGCCTGATCGAGAAGGGGACGAGTCGCGTGCCCGTGCGCACCCTGGTCGAACTGTTGCATATCGCCGCGGGGCTGGCGGCCACCGCGCTGATCGTCGCGGTCGCGGCCTGGGCCTATCCGCTTGCGCGGCGCGAGTTCGAGTTCGCAGGCTGGGTCGCGGCCGGGATCGTCGTGATCCTCGGGCTGGGGCCGCTGCGCAGGGCATGGGGCATCGACCGGCGGCGGTCCGATGGGTGAGGCGCCGCCTGCCACCCAGCCGGCGATCCGCGTCACGACGATGCCCGCCGATGCCAATCCGTACGGCGACATCTTCGGCGGCTGGCTGATGGCCCAGATGGACATGGCCGCCGGCCTGGTCGCGTCGCGCCACGCCAAGGGCCGTGCGGTGACGATCGCGGTCGAGGGGATGAAGTTCCTCGCCCCCGTCGCGGTCGGCGACGAGGTGTCGGTCTATGCCGATCTGGTGCGGGTGGGGCGGACGTCGATGACGATCGACGTCGCCGCCTGGCGCCGCGACCGCCATGTCGAGGAAAGCTGCCTGGTGACGCAGGCGCAGTTCGTTTTCGTGGCGATCGACGAGGATCGCCGGCCGCGGGTGATTGGTCGTGGCTGAGGCGCCGACCATCCCCTCTCCCCTTGAGGGAGAGGGAGGGGCCCGCTCGGCAACGCCGAGTGGGAGGGTGAGGGGGCGAGGCTATGCCCCGACCACGCTCGCCCGCGCAAAGACCCTGCGTCGTGAGATGACCGACGCGGAGCGCGCGCTATGGAGCCTGCTGCGCGGCGCCCGGCTCGACGACGCCAAATTCCGTCGCCAGCAGCCGATCGGTTCGTTCATCGTTGATTTCGCCTGCCAGTCGCGGCGCCTGATCGTGGAGGTCGACGGTGGCCAGCATGGCGAATGTCCGCAGGATGATCGTCGGACGGCGTGGCTGCATTCGGCCGGCTATCGCGTGATCCGTTTCTGGAATCACGACATATTGTCCAATCCCGAGGGCGTGATCGCGACGATCGCCCGCGCGCTCGCCACCCCTCACCCTCCCACCGCTGCGCGGCGGGCCCCTCCCTCTCCCTCAAGGGGAGAGGGGTTTGATGGAGCTATTGATGCCTGACACCTACGACCTCATCGTCCTCGGCTCCGGGCCTGGCGGCTATGTCGCGGCGATCCGGGCGGTGCAGCTTGGGCTGAAGACCGCGATCGTCGAGCGCGAGAATCTGGGCGGCATCTGCCTCAACTGGGGGTGCATCCCCACCAAGGCGCTGCTGCGTTCGGCCGAGATCTTCCACTATATGCAGCACGCCAAGGACTATGGCCTGGTCGCGGAAAAGATCAGCGCGGACCTCGACGCCGTGGTCAAGCGCTCGCGCGGGGTAGCGAAACAGCTCAATCAGGGCGTCACGCACCTGATGAAGAAGAACAAGATCGCCGTACATATGGGCGAGGGTAGGCTGACCGGAAAGGGCAGGCTGACCGTCACCGACAAGGACGGCAAGAAGAGCGAGCTGGTGGCGAAGAACATCATCGTCGCTACCGGTGCGCGTGCGCGCGACCTGCCGGGCACGCCGGCCGACGGCAAGCGCATCTGGACCTATCGCCACGCGATGGTGCCGGCCGAGATGCCGAAGAAGCTGCTGGTCATCGGCTCCGGCGCGATCGGGATCGAGTTCGCCAGCTTCTACAACGACATGGGCGCCGAGGTGACCGTGGTCGAGATGCTCGACCGCATCGTGCCGGTCGAGGACGCGGACGTCTCCGCCTTCCTTGAGAAGGCACTCAAGAAACAGGGCATGACCATCCTGACCGGCGCCAGAGTCAACGATATCAAGGCCGGGCCGAACGGCGTGTCGGCGAAGCTGACCGACAAGGCCGGCAAGGTCACTGACGGCGATTTCAGCCATGTGATCGTCGCGATCGGCATCGTGCCCAACACCGCCGACATCGGGCTGCAGGAACTGGGCGTCGCGATCGACGACCGTGGGTTCCTGAAGACCGATGCGATGTGCCGGACCAACATCGACGGCCTCTACGCGATCGGCGACATCACCGCGCCGCCCTGGCTGGCGCACAAGGCGAGCCACGAGGGCGTGATCGCGGCGGAGGCGATCGCGGGGAAGCATCCGCACGCGATGGACCCGCTCAACATCCCCGGCTGCACCTATTGCCACCCGCAGGTCGCGTCGGTCGGCCTGACCGAGGCGAAGGCGAAGGAGGCCGGCTACGAACTGAAGGTCGGCACCTTCCCGTTCATCGGCAACGGCAAGGCGATCGCGCTGGGTGAGGCGGAAGGCTTCATCAAGACCGTGTTCGATGCGAAGACCGGCGAGTTGCTGGGCGCACACATGGTCGGTGCCGAAGTGACCGAGCTGATCCAGGGCTACACCATCGGCAAGCAGCTCGAGACGACCGAGGCCGAACTGATGGAAACCGTCTTCCCGCACCCGACGCTGAGCGAGATGATGCACGAGAGCGTGCTCGCGGCGTACGGGCGTCAGTTGCACATGTGACGCGGACTCGTCGCGGCGGGCAGCGGGGTCGGCAACGCCGGCTCCGTCTGACGGCGCGACGTGGGCTATCGGCAATCAGCCACGATCAGCCCCTGATCGCGCGCGTCGTCGCTTCGGGATCGGCGACCGGCCGCCAATCGAACGCCATCGGCCGCATCGGCCGGTCGTCGTTTGCGGCGCGGGGCAGGGGCGGGCGTCGACCGGCGATGGACGCTGCCGCCCATGCCGCGAGGCCGACGCCGCCCGTCGCCGTCAACGCCAGCGCGGCATCGATCAGGTCGGCGGCTGTCGGCATCATCGCCCGGTCATGGCCGCAACCGCCTTGCCAACAGGTTAAGGGCGTCACGCCCGCCACCCTGTTGACCGCCAGGGGGCATCTGCGTATAGGCGCCCGCGTTCCGCAAGCGGCAGGCATCGGTGATTCCGTGCCCGCCGGACAAGCTTGCGGGGCAGAGCTGAACGTTGCTGGAGACTGACGGGCCCTGGGGCATGCGCTTCCCACGGCCCTTTGGCTGTTTTCAAGGACACCAGCAAAGTAACCGCCGGAATTTGCCGGTAACATAAAGGTGAAGGGCTTCATGCCGACGATCAACCAGCTGGTCCGCAAGGGCCGCGACCCGCAGAAGGCCAAGTCGAAGGTCCCTGCGATGGAGCAGAACCCGCAGAAGCGCGGCGTTTGCACCCGCGTCTACACGACGACTCCGAAGAAGCCGAACTCGGCTCTGCGCAAGGTGGCCAAGGTCCGCCTGACCAACCAGCGCGAAGTCATCAGCTACATTCCGGGCGAGGGCCACAACCTGCAGGAGCACTCGGTGGTGCTGATCCGCGGCGGCCGTGTGCGCGACCTTCCCGGCGTTCGGTATCACGTCCTGCGCGGCGTGCTCGATACGCAGGGTGTCAAGGATCGCCGCCAGTCGCGTTCCAAGTACGGCGCAAAGCGTCCGAAGTAAGCCGGTCGGCTGCCAACCGACGCAAGTCGGACACAGGCTCAATGGCCGATCCTCGCATGGCTGAAGTTTGAAGGAAGAAATCAATGGCTCGTCGTCGTCGTCCCGAAAAGCGGGAAATCCTGCCTGATCCCAAGTTTGGTGATGAGGTGCTGTCCAAGTTCATGAACAGCGTGATGCTGGACGGCAAGAAGGCCGTCGCGGAAGGCATCGTCTATTCGGCGATGGAAACCGTCGAGACGCGCGCGAAGAAGGACCCGATCGGCGTGTTTCACGACGCGCTGAACAACATCAAGCCGGGCATCGAGGTCCGCAGCCGCCGTGTCGGTGGCGCGACCTACCAGGTTCCGGTGGAGGTCCGTCCGGAGCGTGCACAGGCGCTGGCGATCCGCTGGCTCATCACCGCCGCGCGCAACCGCAGCGAACACACCATGTCGGCGCGTCTTTCGGGCGAACTGCTCGATGCGTCGAACAATCGCGGCAACGCGGTGAAGAAGCGCGAGGACACGCACCGCATGGCGGAAGCGAACCGCGCGTTCAGCCACTACCGCTGGTAATTTCGGTTACTATATGGGGAGTTCGGGTTTCGGCCCGGCTCCCCAACTACCGTTCGCCCTGAGCTTGTCGAAGGGCTGCACTTCTTCCCGGCGAAGAAGGTGAGCACAGGGCTTCGACAAGCTCAGCCCGAACGGGTTGGGGTTCGAAGCCCTAATACGTATCTAGCCCGCCGCGCAGTCGGCACAGGAGTGAACGATCATGGCCCGCAGCCATCCGCTCGACCGTTACCGCAATATCGGCATCATGGCGCACATCGACGCCGGCAAGACGACGACGACCGAGCGCATCCTCTATTACACCGGCAAGTCCTACAAGATCGGCGAAGTGCACGAAGGCACCGCGACGATGGACTGGATGGAGCAGGAGCAGGAGCGCGGGATCACGATCACGTCCGCGGCGACCACCTGCAAGTGGCGCGCCGAAGAGGGCAAGGGTGAGGAACACCTCATCAACATCATCGATACGCCCGGCCACGTCGACTTCACGATCGAAGTCGAGCGTTCGCTGCGCGTGCTCGACGGCGCGGTGACCTGCTTCGACGGCGTCGCGGGCGTCGAGCCGCAGTCGGAAACCGTGTGGCGCCAGGCCGACAAGTATCGCGTCCCGCGCCTGTGCTACGTCAACAAGCTCGACCGCACCGGCGCCAGCTTCGATCGCTGTGTCGGCATGATCAAGGACCGCCTGGGCGCGCGTACCGCCGTGCTGTACCTGCCGATCGGTCTGGAAAGCCAGTTCGTCGGCCTGGTCGATCTGGTGGAGAATCGCGCGCTTGTGTGGCTCGAGGAGTCGCTGGGCGCGAAGTTCGAGTATCGCGACATTCCCGACGACATGAAGGATGCTGCTGCGGCCGCTCGCGCCGAGCTGATCGAGATCGCCGTCGAACAGGACGACACGGCGATGGAAGCCTATCTCGAAGGCAATGAGCCTGATGTCGCCACGCTCAAGCGCCTGATCCGCAAGGGCACGCTGGCGTTCGATTTCGTGCCGGTGCTGTGCGGTTCGTCGTTCAAGAACAAGGGCGTTCAGCCGCTGCTCGACGCGGTGGTCGATTATCTGCCCAGCCCGCTCGACATCCCCGACGTGCAGGGCGTCAAGCTCGACGGCGAGACTGTCGATTCGCGTCCCGCCGAGGATTCGGCGCCGATGTCGCTGCTGGCGTTCAAGATCATGAACGATCCGTTCGTCGGCTCGCTCACCTTCGCGCGGATCTACTCCGGCACCCTCACCAAGGGTTCGTACCTGAACTCGGTGAAGGACAAGAAAGAGAAGATCGGCCGCATGCTTCTGATGCACGCGAACAGCCGTGAGGATATCGAGGAAGCGCGCGCCGGCGACATTGTCGCCATCGCGGGCCTCAAGGAAACGACGACCGGCGACACGCTGTGCGACTCGGCCAATCCGATCATTCTGGAGCGGATGGAATTTCCGGAGCCGGTGATCGAGCTGTCGGTGGAGCCGAAGACCAAGGCCGACCAGGAAAAGATGGGCATCGCGCTCAACCGTCTGGCGGCCGAGGATCCCTCGTTCCGCGTGACGACCGATCACGAATCGGGCCAGACCATCATCAAGGGGATGGGCGAACTCCACCTCGAGATCCTGGTCGATCGCATGAAGCGCGAGTTCAAGGTCGAGGCGAACGTCGGCGCGCCGCAGGTGGCGTACCGCGAATATCTCGGCAAGAAGGTCGACATCGATTACACTCACAAGAAGCAGTCGGGCGGCTCGGGCCAGTTCGGCCGCGTCAAGGTGACGGTCGTGCCGGGCGAGCGCGGATCGGGCTTCCAGTTCTTCGACGAGATCAAGGGCGGCAATATCCCGCGCGAATACATCCCGTCGGTGGAAAAGGGCTTCCGCGAGACCGCCGAGACGGGCTCGCTGATCGGTTTCCCGATCATCGATTTCGAGGTCCACCTGACGGACGGCGCGTATCACGACGTCGATTCGTCGGCGCTGGCGTTCGAAATCTGTGCCCGTGGCGCGATGCGCGAAGCGGCGCAGAAGGCCGGTATCAAGCTGCTCGAGCCGATCATGAAGGTCGAAGTCGTCACCCCGGAAGACTATCTGGGCGACGTCATCGGCGACATGAACAGCCGTCGCGGCCAGATTCAGGGCACCGACAGCCGCGGCAACGCGCAGACGGTCGAGGCGATGGTGCCGCTGGCCAACATGTTCGGTTATGTGAACCAGCTCCGCTCGTTCACTCAGGGCCGCGCACAGTACAGCATGCAGTTCTCGCATTATGACGAAGTGCCGCAGAATGTGGCCGACGAAGTGAAGGCGAAGCTGGCCTAAGGCGCACGGGGCCAAGGCAACTTGACCCCGAGACGCCGAAGGTCGGGCGGTCGCAGCGCCGCTGCGGTCCGACGGCAGCGGATTTACTCCGCTGTCGGCCCCGGCAGGGGCTGGCCTTGAACGAAATGAGTCGTTAAGGGGCCGCGTTCGCGTGGCGCCCTGACCGGCCGCGAAATTGACCCAGAAGGTAGGAAAGCAATGGCGAAGGCAAAATTCGAGCGGAACAAGCCGCACCTCAACATCGGCACCATCGGTCACGTCGATCACGGCAAGACCTCGCTGACGGCCGCGATCACCAAGATCCTGGCTGAGAACGTCGCGGGCAACGCAGCGGTCGATTTCGCCAACATCGACAAGGCTCCGGAAGAGCGCGAGCGTGGCATCACCATCTCGACCGCGCACGTCGAGTATGAGACCGACGCGCGCCACTATGCGCACGTCGATTGCCCGGGCCACGCCGACTATGTGAAGAACATGATCACCGGCGCGGCGCAGATGGACGGCGCGATCCTGGTGGTCGCCGCCACCGACGGCCCGATGCCGCAGACCAAGGAGCACATCCTGCTCGCGCGTCAGGTCGGTGTGCCGACGATGGTCGTGTTCCTCAACAAGGTCGACCTGGTCGACGACGAGGAAATCCTCGAGCTGGTCGAGATGGAAATCCGTGAAGAGCTCAGCAAGCGCGAGTTCGACGGCGACAATATTCCGATCATCCGCGGTTCGGCCACGGCCGCGCTGTCGGGTTCGGACGACAAGCTGGGCAAGGACGCGATCCTCGCCCTGATGGCCGCCGTCGACGAATCGATCCCGCAGCCGGATCGTCCGCTCGACAAGCCGTTCATGATGCCGATCGAAGACGTGTTCTCGATCTCGGGCCGTGGCACGGTCGTCACCGGCCGCGTCGAGACCGGCATCGTCAAGGTTGGTGAGGAAGTCGAGATCGTCGGCATCCAGGAAGCCGTCCGCAAGACGACCGTCACCGGCGTGGAAATGTTCCGCAAGCTGCTCGATCAGGGTCAGGCCGGCGACAACATCGGCGCGCTGATCCGCGGCGTGGGCCGTGAAGAGGTCGAGCGTGGCCAGGTTCTCGCCAAGCCGGGCTCGATCAAGCCGCACACCGACTTTAAGTCGGAAGTGTACGTGCTGTCGAAGGACGAAGGTGGCCGTCACACGCCGTTCTTCGCCAACTATCGCCCGCAGTTCTACTTCCGCACGACCGACGTGACCGGCACGATCGAGCTGCCCGAGGGCACCGAGATGGTGATGCCGGGCGACAATGTCGCGCTGGGCATCAAGCTGATCGCCCCGATCGCGATGGATGTCGGCCAGCGCTTCACGATCCGCGAAGGCGGCCGCACCGTCGGTGCCGGCGTCGTCAGCGAAATCGAGAAGTAAGACTTGCAAACGGGAGTGGCCGGCGTTAGCGCGCCGGCCGCTTCTTTTTGTGTGTAGCGTTCAATCAAGAGTCCGGAAGCGGACCCGCTCTTTCGCATTGGCAGGACCATGGAAACCCAGAATATCCGCATTCGCCTGAAGGCGTTCGATCACCGCGTGCTCGATGCCGCGACCGGCGAGATCGCCGACACCGCCCGCCGTACCGGCGCGCTGATCCGTGGCCCCATCCCGCTGCCGACGCGCATCGAGAAGTTCACGGTCAACCGTGGTCCCCACATCGACAAGAAGTCGCGCGAGCAGTTCGAGGTGCGCACCTACAAGCGTATGCTCGACATCCTGCAGCCGACCGCGAACACCGTCGACGCGCTGATGAAGCTCGACCTCGCCGCTGGCGTTGACGTCGAGATCAAGCTGGCGTAAAGGCCCGCATCCGCCGGGGATGATTCCCCGGCGTGCTTGTGTCGTTCCCCGCGAATGACACGCAGAAAGCAGGGATACCGGCCGGTTTTCGAACCGGCGCCTGAGTCCCCGTCTTTCGCTTTATGATGAAGCGAAATCGCTAGCCCTGACGGGGGCGCTTGTAATTCGGGCTGGCCCTTCGGCGATTTCGTCGAGGGGTCTTTTCGTTGGCACGCTCCCCGGCGCGGAAACGCCCCGGAGCCTCTGTTTGGAAGGAAATACGCATCATGCGCACAGGCGTGATCGCGAAGAAACTGGGCATGACCCGGCTGTTCAAGGACGACGGGCGCCACGTGCCCGTGACCGTCCTTCAGCTTGATGGTCTCCAGGTCGTCGCACGCAAGGAATCGGACCGCGACGGTTATGTCGCCGTCCAGCTAGGCGCCGGCAGCGCCAAGGCCAAGAACGTCGCCAAGCCGCAGCGCGGCATGTACGGCAAGGCCGAGGTCGAGCCCAAGGCGATCCTCGCGGAATTCCGTGTGACCGAAGACAATCTGCTGGATGTCGGCGCCGAGATTTCGGCCGAGCATTTCGTCGCGGGCCAGATGGTCGATGTCCAGGGCACGACCCAGGGCAAGGGCTTCGCCGGCGCGATGAAGCGCTGGGGCTTCGGCGGTCTGCGCGCGACGCACGGTGTTTCGGTCAGCCACCGTTCGCACGGTTCGACCGGTAACCGCCAGGATCCGGGCCGCGTCTTCAAGAACAAGAAGATGGCCGGCCACATGGGGGCCCGCACCCGCACGCAGCAGAACCTCGAGATCGTCTCGACCGACGCCGAGCGCGGCCTGATCTTCGTCAAGGGCTCTGTGCCCGGCTCGAAGGGTGGCTGGCTGCTGGTGAAGGACTCGGTCAAGGTTCCGGGTCACGCCGATTCGCCGTTCCCGGCCGGCCTGAAGCAGGCCGCAAACAGCAACACCGCCGCCGATACGCCCGCTGAAGCGAGCGCGCCGGAAGCGACCGACGGCCAGGAGGGCTGAACGTGAAGGTCAAGGTTCAATCCTTCGACGCCAAGGCGAAGGCGGCGGACGTCGAGCTCAACGACGAGGTCTTCGGCCTCGATCCGCGCGCCGACATTCTGCACCGTGTCGTCACCTGGCAGCTCGAGAAGCGTCGCGGCACCGCCCGCGGCACCCGCGAGCGTGCGGACGTCGCGCGCACCGGCAAGAAGTTCGGTCGCCAGAAGGGCGGCGGTACGGCTCGCCACGGCGATCGCCGCGCTCCCGTCTTCATCGGCGGCGGCAAGGCGCACGGCGCCCGCGTTCGTGACTTCAATCCGTCGCTGAACAAGAAGATTCGCGCTCTGGGCCTGAAGATGGCGCTGTCGAGCCACGCCAAGGCGGGTTCGCTGGTCGTCATGGACAGCCTGGTGGTTGCCGAGAGCAAGACCAAGACGCTGCTGGCGGACTGGGCCAAGCTCGGCATGGGCAAGACGGCGCTGGTGATCGACGGCGACGCCGTCGAGACCAGCTTCGCGCTGGCCGCGGGCAACGTCCACACCATCGACGTGCTGCCGGCCGGCGGCGCCAACGTCTACGACATCCTCAAGGCGGACACGCTGGTCCTGACCCGCGCCGCCGTCGAGAAGCTGGAGGCGCGCTTCAATGGCTAAGGCCGCAAAGAAGGCGATCGACATTCGCCATTACGACGTGATCGTGGCTCCCCACATCACCGAGAAGTCGACTATGATGTCGGAGCACAACGCGGTTGTGTTCAAGGTTTCGAACGATGCGTCGAAGCCGGAGATCAAGGCGGCGGTCGAGGCGCTGTTCAACGTGACCGTCACGGGCGTGAATACGCTGGTCCAGAAGGGCAAGACGAAGCGCTGGAAGGGTACGCCCTACAGCCGCTCGGACGTCAAGAAGGCGATCGTGACGCTCAAGGACGGCGATTCGATCGACGTCACCACGGGGGTCCAGGGCTAATGGCACTCAAGAATTACAACCCGACGTCGCCTGGCGTCCGCGGCCTGATCCTGATCGACCGTTCGGCCCTGTACAAGGGGCGTCCGGTCAAGGCTCTGACCGAGGGCAAGACCAAGACCGGCGGTCGCAACAACAAGGGCCATGTGACGTCGCGCGGCATCGCGGGCGGCCACAAGCAGCGCTATCGCATCATCGACTTCAAGCGTCGTACCTGGGACGTCGAGGGCACCGTGGAGCGGATCGAATATGATCCCAACCGCACCGCCTTCATCGCGCTGGTCAGCTACGCCGACGGCAAGCAGGCGTATATCATCGCGCCGCAGCGCCTCGGCGTCGGCGACAAGGTGATCGCCGGCAAGAAGACCGACGTGAAGCCGGGCAACGCGATGGAACTGGGCTCGGTGCCGGTCGGCACGATCGTCCACAACGTCGAGATGAAGCCGGGCAAGGGCGGCCAGATCGCCCGTTCGGCGGGCACGTACGTCCAGGTCGTCGGTCGTGACCGCGGCATGGTGATCGTCCGCCTGAACTCGGGCGAGCAGCGTTACATCCACGCCGCCTGCATGGCGACGGTCGGTGCGGTGTCGAACCCCGACAACCAGAACACCAACCTGGGCAAGGCCGGTCGCAACCGTTGGCTGGGCAAGCGTCCGCTGACCCGCGGCGTCGCCAAGAACCCGGTCGATCACCCGCACGGCGGTGGTGAAGGCCGGACCTCGGGCGGCCGTCATCCGGTCACCCCGTGGGGCAAGCCGACCAAGGGTGCGCGCACCCGCCACAACAAGGCGACGGACAAGATGATTATCCGCAGCCGCCACGCGAGGAAGAAGTAATGGCTCGCTCCGTCTGGAAGGGTCCGTTCGTGGACCTCAGCCTTCTGAAGAAGGCCGAAGCCGCTCAGGACCAGGGCACCCGCGCCGGTCCAATCAAGACGTGGTCGCGTCGTTCGACCATCCTGCCGCAGTTCGTCGGCCTGACCTTCAGCGTCTACAACGGCCGCAAGCACGTGCCGGTGTCGGTGAACGAGGACATGGTCGGCATGAAGCTCGGTGAATTCGCGCCGACCCGGTTCTTTCCGGGCCACGCCGCCGACAAGAAGGGCAAGCGCTGATGTCGAAGGATAAGGCCCCCCGTCGCGTTGGCGACAATGAGGCGCTGTCGGTCGGCACGCAGATCCGCGGTTCGGCGCAGAAGCTGAACCTGGTCGCGGCGCTGATCCGCAACCAGCCGGTCGGCAAGGCGCTGAACATCCTCGCCTTCTCGAAGAAGGCGATGGCGGTCGATGCGCGCAAGGTGCTGGCCTCGGCCATCGCCAATGCCGAGAACAACCACAACCTCGACGTCGACGCCCTCGTCGTCGCCGAGGCGTCGGTCGGCAAGTCGATTACCATGAAGCGCTTCGCGACGCGCGGCCGTGGCAAGTCCACCCGCATCCTGAAGCCGTTCAGCCGTCTGCGCATCGTCGTGCGCGAGCAGGAAGAAGCGTAATGGGTCACAAGAGCAACCCGATCGGTCTGCGCCTGCAGATCAACCGCACGTGGGACAGCCGCTGGTACGCCGACGGCGCCGACTATGGCCGCCTGCTGCTGGAGGATCTGCGTATCCGCCAGTATATCCTGAAGACGCTGCCGCAGGCCGCGATCAGCAAGGTGGTGATCGAGCGTCCGGCGAAGCTGGCCCGCATCTCGATCTATGCCGCGCGTCCCGGCGTCATCATCGGCAAGAAGGGCTCGGACATCGAGAAGCTTCGCAAGAAGCTCGGCTCGATGACCTCGTCGGACGTGTCGCTGAACATCGTCGAGATCCGCAAGCCGGAGATCGACGCCAAGCTCGTCGCGCAGGGTATCGCCGACCAGCTCGAGCGCCGTATCGCCTTCCGCCGCGCCATGAAGCGCGCGGTGCAGTCGGCGATGCGCCTGGGTGCCGACGGCATCAAGGTGATGTGCGGCGGCCGTCTGGGCGGCGCCGAGATCGCGCGCACCGAGAGCTACCGCGAAGGTCGCGTGCCGCTGCACACGCTTCGCGCGCATATCGACTATGCGGAGGCCGAGGCGCACACCGCGTACGGCGTCTGCGGCGTGAAGGTCTGGGTCTTCAAGGGTGAGATCCTGGGCCATGATCCGCTCGCGCAGGAGCGGCTGATGATGGAAGCGCAGACTTCGGGCGTGCGCCCGATGCGCGACGATCGCCGGAACTAAGGGCTAGATCATGCTGCAACCGAAAAAGACCAAGTTCCGCAAGCAGTTCAAGGGCCGCATCCATGGTGTGGCGAAGGGCGGCACGGACCTGAACTTCGGCTCGTACGGGCTGAAGGCGATGGAGCCGGAGCGGATCACCGCGCGCCAGATCGAGGCGGCTCGCCGCGCGATCACGCGCCACATCAAGCGCCAGGGCCGTCTCTGGATTCGCATCTTCCCGGACGTCGCCGTTTCGTCCAAGCCGGCCGAAGTCCGCATGGGCTCGGGCAAGGGTGCGCCGGAATATTGGGCCGCGCGGGTGAAGCCGGGCCGCATCCTGTTCGAACTGGACGGTGTCGCGGGTCCGCTCGCCGCCGAGGCGTTCGAGCGCGCCGCGATGAAGCTGCCGATCAAGACCAAGGTCGTGGCCCGCCTCGGCGACACGTCGCACCTGGAGCGCAACTGATGACCAAGGCAACCGATCTTCGCGTGAAGAGCGACGACCAGCTGGGCGAGGAACTTGGCAACCTGAAGCGCGAGGCCTTCAACCTGCGCTTCCAGGCGGCCACCAGCCAGCTGGAGAAGCCGAGCCGCGTGCGCGAAGTGCGCCGCGACATCGCGCGCATCAAGACCCTGCAGGCGCAACGCGCCGCAGAAGCCAAGTAAGAGGACGAGAGACATGCCGAAGCGCGTGCTGACCGGGGTGATCGTCTCGGACAAGACCGACAAGACGGTGGTGGTGAACGTCGAGCGCAAGGTGAAGCACCCGCTCTACGGCAAGATCATCCGCCGTTCGAAGAAGTACCACGCCCATGACGAGGCGAACGAGTACAAGGCCGGCGAGACGGTGCGGATCGAGGAGACCGCTCCGATTTCCAAGCTGAAGACGTGGAAGGTCGTCGAGCGGGTCAACACCCACGCGACGCCGGAAATGATCGCGGCGGAAGCGTCGGCGTAAAGCTAGCGGCTCCGGTTTCCGGGGCATCTGAAGGCGGCGCTGGGTCGGTATCCAGCGCCAGAAGAGAGAAGGATACGGATCGATGATCCAGATGCAGTCCAATCTCGACGTCGCTGACAACAGCGGCGCGAAGCGGGTGCAGTGCATCAAGGTGCTGGGCGGCTCGAAGCGCCGCACGGCCGGTGTCGGCGACGTCATCGTCGTCAGCATCAAGGAAGCACAGCCCCGTGGCAAGGTGAAGAAGGGTGACGTGCACCGCGCCGTCATCGTCCGCACCGCCAAGGACGTTCGCCGCGCCGATGGCTCGGTCATTCGTTTCGACGGCAATGCCGCCGTCCTGGTCAACAAGAACGAGGAGCCGATCGGCACCCGTATCTTTGGCCCGGTGGTCCGCGAGTTGCGCTCGAAGGGCTTCATGAAGATCATTTCGCTCGCTCCCGAGGTGCTGTGATGGCTGCCGCGAAGATCAAGAAGGGTGACCGCGTCATCGTCCTGTCCGGCAAGGACAAGGGCAAGACCGGCGAAGTCACTCAGGCAATGCCGAAGGACGGCAAGGTCGTCGTGTCTGGCGTCAACATCGCCGTGCGCCACGCCAAGCCGACCCAGGCCGATCCGCAGGGCGGCCTGAAGCGTTCGGAAGCGCCGCTGCACATCTCGAAGGTCGCGCATGTGACCGCCGACGGCAAGCCGACCCGCGTCCGTTTCGAGACCAAGGACGGCAAGAAGGTCCGCGTGGCCGTCAAGACCGGGGAGGCCATCAGTGGCTGACAAATATACGGCGCGCCTGCGCAAGCAGTATGACGAGAGCATCGCCAAGGCGATGAC
The DNA here is from genome assembly GCF_035910975.1 of Sphingomonas sp. GTDB lineage: Bacteria > Pseudomonadota > Alphaproteobacteria > Sphingomonadales > Sphingomonadaceae > Sphingomonas. The sequence goes on along the minus strand of NZ_JAMHWM010000020.1, from coordinate 18,040 downwards.
CGAAAAGTTCGGCTACAAGAACCACCTCGAGGTTCCGCGCCTGGACAAGATCGTCATCAATATGGGCGTCGGCGAGGCGACCCAGGACAAGAAGAAGGTCGAGCAGGCCGCATCCGAGATGCAGCTGATCGCCGGCCAGAAGCCTGTCATCACCAAGGCGAAGAAGTCGATCGCGCAGTTCAAGCTGCGCGAGGGCATGCCGATCGGCGTGAAGGTCACCCTTCGCCGCGAGCGCATGTACGAATTCCTCGACCGCCTGGTCACGATCGCGATGCCCCGCATCCGCGATTTCCGCGGCCTGAACCCCAAGTCGTTCGACGGCCGGGGCAATTATGCGATGGGTCTGAAGGAGCAGCTGATCTTCCCGGAAATCAGCTACGACAGCGTGGATCAGATCCGCGGCATGGACATCATCGTCACCACCACCGCGAAGACCGACGACGAGGCGCGCGAGCTGCTTCGCCTGTTCGGCTTCCCCTTCATCGGCATGGTCGGCGACCAGGCCGAGAAGCAAGCGGCGTAAGAAAGAGAGCTTAAGTCCATGGCGAAACTGAGTTCGATCAACAAGAATGAGCGTCGCAAGCAGCTGGTGAAGAAGTACGCCGGCAAATATGCGAAGCTGAAGGCGACGGCCAACGACAAGTCGCTCGACGAGACCGAGCGTCTGCTCGCGCGGCTGAAGATGGCCGAGCTGCCGCGCAACGGCAACCCGACGCGCATCCGCAACCGCTGCGAGCTGACCGGGCGTCCGCGCGGCTATTACCGCAAGTTCCGTCTCGCTCGCGTCATGCTGCGTGATCTGTCCAACAAGGGCCTGATCCCCGGCGTCACGAAGTCGAGCTGGTAAGGGTTAGACGATGGCATTGACCGATCCCCTGGGTGATATGCTCACCCGCATCCGCAACGGCCAGCGCGCCCGCAAGGACAGCGTGCTGACCCCGGGTTCGAAGCTGCGTCAGCGCGTGCTCGACGTGCTCCAGCGCGAAGGCTACATCCGTGGCTGGAGCGAGGAGCAGATGGGCCCCGCCGCCGGCATCCGCATCGAGCTGAAGTATTTCGAGGGCCAGCCGGCGATCAAGCACGTCGCGCGCGTCTCGAAGCCGGGCCGCCGCGTGTACTCGGGCAGCCAGGAGCTGCCGCGTGTTCGCAACGGCCTGGGCATCACGATCGTTTCGACGCCGAAGGGCGTTCTGTCGGACGCGGAAGCGCGCGAGCAGAATGTCGGCGGCGAAGTGCTGGCGGAGGTGTTCTGATGAGCCGCATCGGCAAGAAGCCGGTCACCGTACCGGCGGGCGTCACCGCCTCGATCGAAGGCAAGACGCTGAACGTGAAGGGGCCGAAGGGCACCCTGAGCCTCGCGATGCGCGACGAGATCACCTATGAGCTCCAGGACGGCGGCATTTCGGTGCAGCCGGCCAACGACAGCAAGTCGGCGCGTGCCTTCTGGGGCATGCAGCGCACGCTGGTGCAGAACCTGGTGACCGGTGTGACGGAGGGCTTCTCGAAGAAGCTGCTCATCACCGGCGTCGGCTATCGCGCCAACGCGCAGGGTCGCAAGCTGAAGCTGCAGCTCGGCTATTCGCATGATGTCGATCTCGAGGTGCCGGAAGGCATCGAGGTGAAGACGCCCGATCAGACCACGGTCGAGATCTCGGGCAACGACAAGCAGGCGGTCGGCCAGTTCGCCGCGGAAATCCGTCGCTGGCGTAAGCCCGAACCCTATAAGGGCAAGGGCATCAAGTACGACGGCGAGTTCATCTTCCGCAAGGAAGGGAAGAAGAAGTAATGACCAAGGGTCTCTCCCTCTTCGAGAAGCGGCGTCGCCGCAACCGCACGACGCTGCGCGCCCGTGCTGGCTCGCGCCCCCGCCTGAGCGTGCATCGCTCGGGCAAGCACATCTATGCCCAGGTGATCGACGACGCCGAGGGGCGCACGGTCGCCGCGGCATCGACGCTGGGCAAGGACAATGCCGGCAAGTCCGGCGCGACGATCGACGCCGCCAAGGCGGTCGGTCAGCGCGTGGCCGAGGCGGCGAAGGCCGCGGGCGTCACCCAGGTCGTGTTCGACCGTGGTGGCTTCCTGTTCCACGGTCGCGTCAAGGCGCTGGCGGAAGCCGCGCGCGAAAGCGGATTGGAGTTCTAAGATGGCCGACGAGAACAACACGCCGGAAGGCGCGCCGGTCGAGGCTTCGACGCCGACCAACGATGCTCCTCAGGGCGGCTATGCCGGCGGCGGTCGTGGCCGTGGCGGTCCCGGTGGCGGCCGTGGTCGTGGTCCGGGTGGCCCGGGCGGTGGTCGCGGCGGTCGTGACGGCGGTCGTGGTCGTGACGGCCGTGGTCGTGGCGGTCCCGGCGGTGCCGAGGACGGCGGCGAGGAACTGATCGAGAAGCTGGTCCACATCAACCGCGTCTCCAAGACGGTGAAGGGCGGCAAGCGCTTCGGCTTCGCGGCGCTGGTCGTCGTGGGCGACGGCAAGGGCCGCGTCGGCTTCGGCCACGGCAAGGCGCGGGAAGTGCCGGAAGCCATCTCCAAGGCCACCGCGGCCGCGAAGAAGGCGATGGTGCGCGTTCCGCTGAAGGACGGCCGCACGCTGCACCATGACGGCAACGGTCATTTCGGCGCCGGTCGCGTGACCGTTCGCACGGCCCCCGCCGGCACCGGCATCATCGCCGGCGGCCCGATGCGCGCGATCTTCGAATCGCTCGGCGTCGCCGACGTGGTGACAAAGTCGGTCGGCACGTCGAACCCGTACAACATGATCCGCGCGACCTTTGAGGCGCTGACCGAGCAGACTTCGCCGAAGTCTGTCGCGCAGCGGCGCGGCAAGAAGATCGCCGACCTGCTCGGCCGTGGCGGTTCGCAGACCGCCGAGGCCGATGCGGCCGCGATCGCGGAGTAAGAGACATGGCGAAGATCAAGATCAAGCAGATCGGTTCGCCGATCCGCCGCACCAAGGATCAGCGCGCGACGCTGATCGGCCTGGGCCTCAACAAGATGCACCGGGTGAGCGAGCTTGAAGACAGCCCCGAGGTTCGGGGCATGATCCGCAAGCTGCCGCACATGGTGGAGATCGTGGAGGGCTGATCTGCCTTCCCACGTGACAAATGCGGGGAAGGGGGCTAACGGCCCCCTTCCTTATTTCAGCGCGAACATAGCGAAAGCGAGTGCATATCATGAATCTGAACGATCTCCGCGACAACGAAGGGGCCCGCCACCGCAGGATGCGGATCGGCCGCGGCATCGGTTCCGGCAAGGGTAAGACCGGCGGCCGTGGCCAGAAGGGCCAGAAGAGCCGCGAGGGCGTCTCGATCAAGGGCTTCGAAGGCGGCCAGATGCCGCTGCACATGCGGATCCCGAAGCGTGGCTTCAACAACATCTTCGCCAAGGATTATGCCGAGGTGAACCTGGGCGCGATCCAGAAGGCGGTCGATGCCGGCAAGCTCGACGCCAAGGCGACGATCGACCAGGCGGCGCTCGACGCGGCGGGCCTGACCCGTGGCGGCAAGGACGGCGTCCGCGTGCTGGGCAAGGGCGAGTTCTCGGCCAAGCTCACCTTCACTGTCGCCGGCGTGTCGAAGGGCGCGCGCGAGGCGATCGAGAAGGCTGGCGGGTCGGTGACGATCCCCGAGATCGTGCCGGCGGCGGAAAAGGCCAAGGCCAAGCACCGCACCGTCCAGAAGGCGAAGGCCGAAAAGAAGGCTTCGTTCAAGGCGTAAGCTGGCGCTTCGCGTAAAATTGCGACCGACAGGTTCGACAAGCTTGCGCGGGTGACTATATGGACGGCGGCCGGGCGGAAATGAACGCCCGCCGCCGTTCTTGTTTCCGGGACAATCGATCACATGGCATCCGCAGCCGACAATCTGGCATCCGGCCTCAACCTGTCCAAATTCGGCAAGGCGACCGACCTCAAGAAGCGCCTGTGGTTCACCCTGGGCGTGCTCGTGGTGTTCCGCCTGCTCAGCTATGTGCCGCTGCCGGGTATCGACCCGACCGGCCTCGCCGCGCTCGCCGACCAGGCGCGGGGCGGAGTGCTCGATTTCTTCAACACCTTCTCGGGCGGCGCGCTGGAGCGTGCCTCGCTGATCGCTTTGGGCGTGATGCCGTACATCACCGCGTCGATCGTGGTGCAGCTCGCGACCTCGCTGTCGCCGCAGCTCGCCGCGATCAAGAAGGAGGGTGAGAGCGGCCGCAAGAAGCTCAACCAGTACACCCGTTATGGCACGGTGTTCCTCACCGCGATCCAGGGCTGGTTCATCGCTACCGGCTTTGAAGCGGGCGGCGCGGTGGTCGAGCCGGGCATGCTGTTCCGCGTCACCGCGGTCGTCTCGCTGATCGGCGGCACGATGTTCCTGATGTGGCTGGGCGAACAGATCACCAGCCGCGGGGTCGGCAACGGTATCTCGCTCATCATCATGGCGGGCATCGTCGCCCATCTGCCGACCACTCTGGTCCAATTGTTCGAGGGCGGCCGTACCGGCTCGCTCAACCCGATGTCGCTGGTCGCGATCATCATCGCGGTCGTGCTGCTGGTGCTGTTCATCTGCTTCATGGAACGCGCGCAGCGTCGCATCCTGATCCAGTATCCCAAGCGCCAGACGCAGCGCGGCGTTCAGGCGGAGCGCAGCCACCTGCCGCTCAAGCTCAACACCGCCGGCGTGATCCCGCCGATCTTCGCCTCGTCGCTGCTGCTGCTGCCGCTGACGATCACCCAGTTCGCCGGCCAGTCGGTCGCGGGGCAAAGCCGCTGGGGCGACTTCGTCATCACGCTCAACCAGTATCTCAGCCACGGATCGCCGGTGTACATGGCGCTGTATGGCGCTGGCATCATCTTCTTCTGCTTCTTCTACACCGCGGTCGTCTTCAATCCTGAGGAAACGGCGGACAATCTGAAGCGCTACGGTGGCTTCGTGCCGGGCATCCGGCCGGGCAAGAACACCGAGAATTACTTCGATTACGTGCTGACGCGCATCACCGTAGTCGGTGCCGCCTATCTGACGGTCATCTGCCTGCTGCCGGAATATCTGGTGTCGGCGTTGTCGATCCCCTTCTATCTGGGGGGCACGTCGTTGCTGATCGTCGTCAACGTGACGATGGACACGGTCACGCAGATCCAGTCGCACCTGCTGGCGCACCAATATGGCGACCTCATCAAGAAGGCGAAGCTGAAGGGCGGACGAATCCGCTGATCCTTCCAGACCGCGACACAGGGGAGTTGCGAGGCGTGAACATCATCCTTCTCGGGCCGCCGGGGGCGGGCAAGGGGACCCAGGCGAGCCGGCTCGAGGCCGAGCGCGGCATGATCCAGCTGTCGACCGGCGACATGCTGCGGGCCGCGGTGAAGGCGGGCACGCCGGTGGGGCTGAAGGCCAAGGCAGTGATGGAGGCCGGCGAACTGGTGTCCGACGCGATCGTCTCCGCGTTGATCGGCGAACGGCTTGATCAAGCGGATACCGCGGGCGGCGCGATCTTCGACGGATATCCGCGTACAGAGGCGCAGGCCGAGGCGCTCGACCTGCTGCTCGACGAGCGCGGGCGCAAGCTCGACGCGGTGATCGAACTGGCGGTCGATGAGGATGCGCTGGTCGATCGCATCACCGGCCGCTTCACCTGCGCGGCGTGCGGCGCGGGCTATCACGATCGCTACAAGCAGCCGGCGGCCGCGGGCGTCTGCGACGTCTGCGGATCGACCGAGTTCAAGCGCCGCCCGGACGACAATGCCGAGACGGTCCGTACCCGGATGGCGGAGTATCGTGCCAAGACCGCGCCGATCCTCCCGGTCTATGACGCGCGCGGCATCGTCCACCGGGTCGACGGGATGGCGGACATGGATGCCGTCGCGCGCGACATCGCGGCGATCCTCGACAGTCTGGCGGGCTGACGATAGCCTTCCCCCCGAGGAGACTCGGGGGGAGCATCATGTTCAGGTTCGTCGCCACGCTGTCGCTGATGTTGGCCGCGCCCGCCACTGCGGAAGTGACCGCGAGCGCCCCGACCAGCTTCGTGATCGAAACCGTCGTCACGATCGACGCGCCGCGCGCGAAGGTATGGGACACGCTGCGCAGCCCGCAATTGTGGTGGAGCCCCGATCACACCTATTCGGGCAAGAGTGCCAACCTGTACATGGACGCCCAGGCGACCGGCTGCTTCTGCGAGCGGCTCGACGACAAGGGCAGCGTCGAGCACGGCCATATCGTCTATGTCCAGCCGGGCCGGATGATCCGCATGGCAAGCTCGCTCGGGCCGCTTCAGGCGGAGGCGGTGGCCGGTACGCTGGCGTTCAAGCTTGATGCCGAAGGCGAGGGAGCGACGAAACTGACGCTCACCTACGTCGTCGGAGGCCATATGCGCCAGGGCGGGGAGGAACTCGCCCCTCTGGTCGATCGTGTGCTGGGCGAACAGGTCAAGCGGCTGAAGGCTGCGGCGGAAGCGCCGGCGGCTCCGCCCAAGTGATTGTTGACTCGGGGGCCGCACCGGCCTAATCGCGCTTCATTCCGAACCACCGGCCCACCGGCGGCGCTATCGTGCGCTCGTCGGTATTCGTGCGTTTCGGATGTCAACGCGATGAGATGTGCCGGGCGGCCATGCCGGGCGCGTGGAGCTGGGAGAACCTAATTCATGGCACGTATTGCGGGCGTCAACATCCCGACCAACAAGCGCGTGGTGATCGCGCTTCAGTATATCCACGGTATCGGCCAGACCAAGGCCAAGGAACTGACGACGAAGCTGGGCATCGCGCCCGAGCGTCGCGTGCAGGACCTGACCGATCAGGAAGTGCTCCAGATCCGCGAGGCGATCGACGCCGGTTACACCGTGGAAGGCGACCTGCGTCGCCAGACCGCGATGAACATCAAGCGGCTGATGGATCTCGCCTGCTATCGCGGCCTGCGTCACCGCAAGGGCCTGCCGGTCCGCGGCCAGCGCACGCACACCAACGCGCGCACCCGCAAGGGCAAGGCCAAGCCGATTGCCGGCAAGAAGAAGTAATCGCTGACGCGATTGCTTCTCCGCCGGGCGGCATCGTCCGGCGTCTCTTGAGATATCAGGTCAGGAACACCACATGGCACAAGCACCGCAGCGCCTTCGCCGTCGCGAGCGCAAGAACATCACCGCCGGCGTCGCGCACGTGAACGCCAGCTTCAACAACACCATGATCACCATCACCGATGCCCAGGGCAACGCGATCAGCTGGTCGTCGGCCGGCATGATGGGCTTCAAGGGTTCGCGCAAGTCGACCCCGTACGCGGCCCAGGTCGCCGCCGAGGACGCGGGCAAGAAGGCCGCCGAGCACGGCGTCCGCACGCTCGAGGTCGAGGTGAAGGGTCCGGGTTCGGGCCGCGAATCGGCGCTGCGCGCGCTGCAGGCGGTCGGTTTCCAGATCACGTCGATCCGCGACGTGACCTCGATCCCGCACAACGGCGTTCGCCCGTCGAAGCGTCGCCGCGTCTGATCGACCGCCAGTGTCCGCGCGCGGTTGATCGCGCTGCGCGGACAATTTTCAATCGGCCGGCGGCCGCGATCATCCGCCGGTCCAAGAGCAAGGGGTAGCCCGTGTCCGTCAATCCCAAGAACTGGCAGGAACTCAAGAAGCCCAACGGCCTGGAAAAGAAGGGTGGCGACGGCAAGCGCAAGTCGACCTTCATCGCCGAGCCTCTGGAGCGTGGCTTCGGCCTGACGCTGGGCAATGCGCTGCGCCGCGTGCTGCTGTCGTCGCTGCAGGGTGCCGCCGTCACCTCGATCAAGATCGAGAACGTGCTGCACGAATTCTCGTCGCTGGCCGGCGTCCGCGAGGACGTGACCGACATCGTTCTGAACGTGAAGCAGATCGCGCTCAAGATGCAGGGCGAGGGGCCGAAGCGCCTCCAGCTCAGCGCCACCGGCCCGGCCGAGGTGAAGGCCGGCGACATCGCCGTGTCGGGCGATATCGAGGTGATGAACCCCGATCTCGTCATCTGCCACCTGGACGACGGCGCCACGCTCAACATGGAGCTGACCGCCGATACGGGCAAGGGCTATGTCCCCGCCGCGAACAACCGCCCGGCCGATGCGCCGATCGGCCTGATCCCGGTCGATGCGCTCTACTCGCCGGTACGCCAGGTGTCGTACAAGGTCGATCCGACCCGCGTCGGACAGGACCTGGATTACGACAAGCTGACGCTGACGGTCGAGACCGACGGAACGGTGACGCCCGAGGACGCGGTGGCCTATGCCGGCCGCATCCTGCAGGACCAGCTGGCGCTGTTCGTCCACTTCGACGATTCGTCTGTGACGCGCTCGGCTCCGATCGGCCTCGCGGTTCCGTCCGCCGCCCCCGCCGACACCGGCGATACGGCGACGATCAACCGCTTCCTGCTCAAGAAGGTCGATGAGCTGGAGCTGTCGGTGCGTTCGGCGAACTGCCTGAAGAACGACAACATCATCTACATCGGCGATCTGGTCCAGAAGACCGAGGCCGAGATGCTGCGCACGCCGAACTTCGGCCGCAAGTCGCTCAATGAGATCAAGGAAGTGCTTTCGAGCATGGGCCTGCGTCTGGGGATGGAAATCCCCGGCTGGCCGCCTGAGAACATCGAGGAAATGGCCAAGAAGCTGGAACAGGAAATCCTCGGCTAAGCGTGCCGGAATAGCGCAAGCTATTCCGGAGACGCTGCCGAGCGGCCGGCGGGGCCAAGGCCCCGTTCGACGACGCGGCTTTGCCGCGGCGGGCCGATCAGAAAAGGGCCTCGTTCATTCGAGGCGACGGTTTTTTGGGTGAGCCAACCGTCCTCACCTGGTCCGGGGTACCTGACACGGCCCCCGAACGAACTGAGAAGGAATTACCATGCGTCATCGCGTCGGCGGCCGTAAGCTGCAGCGTACCTCGGCCCATCGTGCGGCCCTGTTCCGCAACATGTCGGCCGCGCTCATCAAGCATGAGCAGATCACGACCACCCTCGCCAAGGCGAAGGAATTGCGTCCGTACATCGAGAAGCTGGTGACGCTGGGCAAGAAGGGCGGCCTTTCGAACCGTCGCCTGGCCCATGCCCGCCTGCTCGACGATGCGCAGCTGGTGAAGCTGTTCGATACGCTGGCGGCGCGCTACGCCGACCGCAACGGCGGCTACACCCGCATCATCAAGGCCGGCATCCGCGCGTCGGACGCCTCGCCGATGGCGATCATCGAGTTCGTCGATCGCGACGTCAGCGCCAAGGGGCAGGATTCGGGTCCGGTCATGACCGAGGACTTCGAGGAAGCGTGAGCGTAGCGTAGCTACGCGCCGCGGATTTCCTCGAACGGCCGGCGGCGCTGATGCGTCGTCCGACGACGCGGCTTAGCCGCGTCGCGGTTTGGGGATCGGTTCCGGCACTTCGCAGCAGAATCGCTTGAAGGGGAGGTCGCATCCGATAGGGTGCGGCCTCCTTTCTCGTTTCCGGAGATACCAGATGCGCCGCGCGCTTCTCGCCGCTCTTCTCGCCGCGACCACTCCCGTCGCCGCCTTCGCCCAGGATACCATGCCGAAGATCACCTATCCCGCCACCGAACGCGGCACCACCGTCGAGGAACAGTTCGGCGTGAAGGTCGCCGATCCCTATCGCTGGCTGGAAAACGATGTCCGCACCGATCCGAAGGTCGCCGCCTGGGTCGCGGAGCAGAACAAGATCACCGACGCCTATCTGGCGACGCTGCCCGGTCGCGAGATCTTCAAGGACCGGATCAAGGCGCTCTATGACTACGAGCGGTTCGGCCTGCCGAACCGCAAGGGCGGCCGCTATTTCTACACGCGCAATTCGGGCCTTCAGAACCAGTCGGTCCTCTACGTCCGCGATTCGCTGAATGGCGAGGGACGAGTGCTGATCGATCCCAACACCTGGGCCAAGGACGGCGCGACCGCGCTGGGCGGCTGGGTGCCGTCGGAGGACGGCAGGTACATCGCCTATGCGATCCAGGACGGTGGCACCGACTGGCGGACCGTCAAGGTGCTCGACGTCGCCACCGGCCAGCCGCTCGCCGACACGGTCGAGTGGATGAAATTCTCCGGCATGAGCTGGGCGAAGGACGGGTCGGGCTTCTACTACTCGCGCTTCGCCGCGCCGGCGGAGGGGCAGAAATTCCAGGCGCTGAACGAGAACCAGCAGGTCTATTTCCACAAGGTCGGCACCCCGCAGAGCCAGGACGTCCTGGTCTATGCCACGCCCGACCGGCCAAAGCTGGGTCACGGCGCCGGCGTCAGCGATGACGGCAAATGGCTGGTCATCACCTCCACCCAGGGCACCGATGACCGGTACGAAATCACGCTGATCGACTTGACCAGGCCGGGATCGAAGCCGCGCACGTTGATCCCGGGGCTGGAGAACAACTGGAGCTACATCGGCAACACCGGCACCCGTTTCCTGTTCATGACCAACAAGGATGCGCCGCGTCTGCGGATCGTCTCGCTCGATGTCGCGCAGGCTAGTCCGCAGCCGATCGAAATCGTGCCGCAGGACAAGGCGGTGCTCGACGGCGCCAATATCGTCGGCGGGATGCTGTTCGCCAACTACATGGTCGATGTGAAGACCGAGGTGCGCCGCTACGCGCTGGACGGCAAGCCGGCGGGCAACGTGCCGCTGCCGGGCATCGGATCGGCCGGCGGGTTCGGCGGTCGGCCGGAGGACAATGAGACCTTCTTCGCCTTCACCAGCTATGCCACGCCGACGACGATCTACCGCTATGACGTGAAGACCGGGCAGGCGACCGTCTGGGCCGCGCCCAAGGTCGCGTTCGATCCGTCGGCCTATCAGGTCGAACAGGTCTTCTACCCGTCGAAGGACGGCACGAAGATCCCGATGTTCATCGTGCACAAGAAGGGGCTGAAAGGCCCGGCGCCGACGCTGCTCTATGGCTATGGCGGGTTCAACGTGTCGCTGCCGCCCGGCTTCTCCGCGACCCGCGTCGCCTGGCTGGAGCAGGGTGGGGTGCTCGCCGTGCCCAACCTGCGCGGCGGCGGCGAGTACGGCAAGGCGTGGCACGACGCCGGGCGGCTCGCCAACAAGCAGAACGTGTTCGACGACATGATCGCCGCGGCCGAATATCTCGACAAACAGGGCATCGCATCGCCGAAGACGACGGTGGTGCAGGGCGGATCGAACGGCGGCCTGCTGGTCGGCGCGGTCATCAACCAGCGGCCCGATCTGTTCGCCGCCGCGCTGCCGGCGGTGGGCGTGATGGACATGCTGCGCTTCGATCGCTGGACGGCGGGGCGCTACTGGGTCGACGATTACGGCTATCCGTCGAAGGAGGCGGACTTCAAGACGCTCTACGCCTATTCGCCCTACCACAATATCCAGTCGGGCAAGACCTATCCGGCGATCCTGGCGACCACCGCCGACACCGACGACCGCGTGGTGCCGGGGCATACGTTCAAATATACCGCCGCGATCCAGGCGGCGGATATCGGCCCCCGGCCGCACCTCGTCCGCATCGAGACGCGCGCCGGCCACGGATCGGGCAAGCCGACCGACAAGATCATCGAGGAAGCGGCCGACCTGTTCGCCTTCTCGGCGAAGTGGACCGGGATGGACGTGAAGCCGGTGAAGTGACGCGCATCAGCCGCCGCACGGTGCTCCGTGCGGCGGTCTGTGTCGCAGTTGTGGAGGTTCAGCGTTAAAAGGATATCGGCAACGACGGTGTCAGACCTAGCGATATTGCGAGCAAATTATGAGCAGTCTGTGGTGGATCATCCCGTTTGGTGCCTTCATGCTCTGGTGCGTGTTCCAAGCCTTTCGAGGCGGAGGGGCGACGTCTGACAAGGACGAGAGCAGCACGTCTGGAAATGATGTGGTCGGTCTGGATTAACATCGTGGGGCTCGGCCAGCTCGACTGAATGATCGCCGTTCACACACGCCACGCCACGCGACACTGCCTCCAGCCTGCCCGCTTGCCCCGGCGTCCACACCCGCTAGATGGGCGCATGGCCGAACATCCCGATTCCATCCTGCCCAATTCGATCCTGATCGTCGATTTCGGCAGCCAGGTAACCCAGCTGATCGCGCGCCGTGTGCGCGAGGCGGGCGTGTACAGCGAGATCGCGCCGTTCAACGCGGCCGAGGCGGCGTTCGCGCGGATGAAGCCCCGGGGCGTGATCCTGTCCGGATCGCCCGCGTCGGTGCTCGATGAGGGCAGCCCGCGCATCCCGCAGCCGATCCTCGACGCCGGCCTGCCGATCCTGGGCATCTGTTACGGCCAGCAGGCGCTGATGCACCAGCTGGGCGGTGAGGTGCTGGCGGGCGACTCGGGCGAGTTCGGCCGCGCCTTTATCGAGATCGAGGATGGCTGCGCGCTGTTCGACGGCTTGTGGACCGAAGGCGAGACGCATCAGGTGTGGATGAGCCACGGCGACAAGGTGACGGCGCTGGCGCCCGGTTTCCGCGTCGTCGCCGCATCGCCCGGCGCGCCCAATGCGGTGATCGCCGACGATGCGCGGCGCATCTATGCGATGCAGTTCCATCCGGAGGTGGTGCACACCCCCGACGGCGGCCGGCTGATCGCCAATTTCGCCCGCCACGTCTGCGGCCTGACCGGCGACTGGACGATGGCGGAGTTCCGCCAGACCAAGATCGCCGAAATCCGCGCGCAGGTCGGCAAGGGGCGGGTGATCTGCGGCCTGTCGGGTGGGGTTGATTCGGCGGTGGCGGCGGTGCTGATCCACGAGGCGATCGGCGAGCAGCTGACTTGTGTGTTCGTCGACCACGGCTTGATGCGCGCCGGCGAGGCGGACCAGGTCGTCAGCCTGTTCCGCGGCCATTACAACATCCCGCTGATCCACGTCGACGCATCGACTTTGTTCCTGTCGGGCCTGGCCGGCGTCACCGATCCGGAGGCCAAGCGCAAGTTCATCGGCAAGACCTTCATCGACGTGTTCGAGGAAGAGGCGAGGAAGATCGGCGGCGCCGAATTCCTGGCGCAGGGCACACTCTACCCCGACGTGATCGAAAGCGTCAGCTTCACCGGCGGACCTTCCGTCACGATCAAGAGCCACCACAATGTCGGCGGCCTGCCCGAGCGGATGGACATGAAGCTCGTCGAGCCGTTGCGCGAGCTGTTCAAGGACGAGGTTCGCGACCTTGGCCGCGAGCTCGGTCTGCCCGACGTGTTCGTCGGCCGCCATCCGTTTCCTGGCCCCGGCCTGGCGATCCGCATTCCCGGCGAGGTGACGCGCGAGCGGTGCGATATCCTGCGCAAGGCCGATGCGATCTACCTCGAGGAAATCCGCGCGGCGGGGCTGTACGATGCGATCTGGCAGGCGTTCGCGGTGCTGCTGCCGGTTCGCAGCGTCGGCGTGATGGGCGATGGACGCACCTATGACAGCGTGCTCGCCCTGCGCGCCGTCACATCGACCGACGGCATGACGGCGGAGGTGTTCGGCTTCCCCGGCGATTTCCTGCCGCGTGTGGCGACGCGGATCGTCAACGAGGTGAAGGGCGTCAACCGCGTCACCTATGACTATACGTCGAAGCCGCCGGGTACGATCGAGTGGGAGTAGGGGAATAGCATAGGCTGGAGTATATTCTCGTAGTATTTACAAGGATTTACGGAGTTTTTGCGGACAATCGAAACTGCATTGTCAACCGGTGTTAAGTGGATGAAATCCCACGCTCTTTTATTCGACACCGCTAGCAGAAAATGGTTCTGACGGTCTTTGTGACGGTATCCCGTAAAAGGTTTACGTGATTGATGATGATACCGTCAGCTCGCTCGGGGCGATTGACGGTATTCTATTTTTGACATCGCTTTGAAAATTAAGGAAATTTCAAAGAACTCTATGCTCCAAGACGGCCTGACGGTATTTTTTGTAACTGCTTGATTTTATTGGGCTGCAAATTTTAGCTGGCCAACTTCGGCAGCCGCCGCCCTCGGCCCATTCCCACGGCCGGGCGACCTCCCCAATGTCCGGCAATTGTCCGGTGCCGATTGTGATCAGCTCTAGCTGACAGGAAATTCCATTACTTCTAAATAGTTTAGGGCAACGATGGCGCAATGCGTTGTCAGGGGCGATGTTCGGCAGATGTCCGGCTCGGTTAACTGCCGAACCCAATAAAGACCTCATTTGCTGCTGTCTCCAGTTGCGATCGAAATGGATCATTTTCCCTCGGTACCTGCTTCAATCACTTTTCTGCTGAGCAGGTTTTGGATAGGGTTTTCCGAGGGGAGAACCGAGTGCGGGCGTCAGCTGTTAATCATGTCGATGTACGTTGCCGATGAATATTCTTGGCCTGCGTCTCATCGCGCAAATCATGAACTGGACCGACGACGGCGTCGCGACCACCGAGTATAACTGGCTGCAGCTCATGGCTGCGACCAAGTACGACGGGTACAGCGATTTCCGGGCTGGCTCGCGGTTCATCGAGAACCTAGCGATATGGCTGAAACAGTTTGCGCCGGAAGACCGCCAGACCGCATACGATTTCATCAAGCACCGGCTGGTGTATATTTCGAATGCCGAACTCTATCGCGCTATTGAAGCGTTCTACCCGGAGACGGTGACGCCCCACCTGCGTCGCCTTGCGGCGGCTCAGGCAGAGATCGAGCCGCATGAGGTCTGGGGAAGCAGCGAGGGTGTCGCTGCATTCAAGCAGATCAAGCGCCGCTCATTGTTCATCGGCATGAGCGACGGCAGCCGCATCGACATTATGCGACGCGCCAACAGCGGGCGGATCACGCAGGAGCAGGTGGTGCCGATGATGAACATCGGTACCGAAAAATGGCTCGATCTCGGCAAAAAGATCAAAGAGGCCAACGCCAGCGACGAGCAATTCGAGCACGTCTATCTGATCGACGATTTCACAGCATCGGGCACGACCTTCATCCGGTTCAAGGATGGAGAGTGGAAGGGCAAGCTTCAAAAGTTCAACGACATGCTTGTCAGTGCGCGTTCGGTCGTCGAGGCGAAGGGCAAGACATTTCCGATCGTCGAGAACTACGCGCTGCACATCCACCACTACGTTTCGACCACGCAGGCCCGGGAGGCGTTGTTGGAGCGCACCGCCCGAGCGAACACCGAGTGGGCCGATCGCACCTTTGGCTCCATCGACGTGACCGAGGGTAGCTTGTTGCCCGCCTCGCTCAAACTCACAGCCGGCGTGGACGATGCGGTCATCGGCCTGTGCGAGAAATATTATAATCACGCCCTCTACGAGCGACTGATCGAGCATGCCGGCGAAGCCGAGCAGACGGATCTGAAAATGGGATACGCAGATTGCGCTCTGCCGCTGATCCTGGAGCACAATACGCCCAACAACAGCATTCCGCTGCTCTGGGCAGAAACATCTGGCGAAAAAGGCCATGCGATGCAGCCGCTCTTCCGTCGCCGTGATAGGCACGGCTGACCATGGCAAACCCGTTCCTTCGCCGCGCGACCGAATATATTCGTGATGACACCACCTTTTTGGAGATCGTCAGCCCAGCACCGTTGACGACGTTCCTGGCAGAGCACCCGCGCAAGGCGGACATTTTCGATCTACCGATCCGCGTCGTCGGTGCGCCGGGTAGCGGCAAGACGATGCTCGCCATGCTGGCAGAGTTCCGGCTCGTTGAAACGATCCTGCGCGATCCTACCAACGACACCAACAAACAGCTCAGTGTCGCCCTCGCCGGGGCAGGGTTTCTGGAAGACGGCAAGCCAGCAGTCGCTGCCGTGCGCATCCCGATGGAGTCGGAGTATCGCGACTTTTGGGAGTTGCCCTATGAGGACAGCGTAAAGACCAAGCTTGCGCTCTGGCTCATGCAGGCACGCACCATGCTGGCGCTGCTTCGAGGTCTCACCAACGGTGATCACCGACGGCTCGAGGATATTCGTTTCATTGCGCGCGATGCGTCCGAAGCGCAGCTCGAGCAGATCGGCGGGCTGACTGCAGCAGGCATTCGCGACCGCGCGCTCGAAGTTCAGCGCGCCATATATTCAATAGGCGCGAGCTTGTTGCCGCCAGCGATCGACAAGCTGCCCAGCGCCGCAACCGACCCGTATCAGCCCTTTGAATGTATCCAGGAGATCAACATCCCTTGGATGGGCGAGCGGCTGACGGTCAAACCGCTTGCGATCCTCGACGACGTGCATGCACTGCATCCCGATCAATTCGAGCAGATCTTCACTGCTCTTGCGCGTCGAGAGATCAAATTTGGCCGCTGGATGATGATGCGGCTCGACGCGCTCAGCCCGGGCGCGGTGTTCAGGTCGGCACGAAGCGTCGCCACCCATAATCTCAAGCCCGACCGCGACTATGTCGACATCTTCATGCAAGGCGGGGAGAGCCGCGATAAGGAACGGCGTCGGTTTCGAGATATGGCGGCCGATATGGCTGATCGCTATCTCCCACGCGTCACTGCCTTTCGAAATCGCAATCTTCCGCCGTTCCGGCGCCTGGTCCCCGATGAACCACCGCGACTCTCCGAAGCGAAGGTGCGCGAACTGCAGGCCCAAGTTGAACGCGACCAGCGCCGCTTCGATGTAACGCCCGCCCGACGAACGGCGATCGAGGAACTGGTCAGCGGCTATCTCGCCGGCACGCAGTCGGGAGATCGCGAACCTGAGGTCGCTCTCGCCATGGTCCGGGTCTTGATGGCCCGATATGCCAACCGCGTTTCGGACCAGCAGGTCTCACTATTCGAGGATTTCGACCCTGAGCCGCGCACGCCGCTAAAGGCCAACGCTGCGGTCGCGGAAGCAGCAAGGCTTCATCTCAACGAGATGAGCAGCCGCGCACTCCACTATGGGTTCGATACGCTGTGCGATGCGAGTAACGAGAACGCCGAGCTGTTCCTTCAGCTCGCTGGAGCGCTTGTTGCTCGGATGGAAACACAGGCGATCCGCGGAAGGACGCTCACGCTTCCGGCAAATGCGCAGCAGGATGTACTGGGCGCCAAGGCCGTTGAGATCATGGACGGCTGGGCCTTTCCGTTCGCCCGCCATGTACGCGCGATGGTCGATGGTATTGCGGCAGATTGCCGCGAGGTTTCGCTTTTGCCCCATGCCCGTCTGGGTGCCGGCGCCAATGCTGTCGGAATCCTTGAAGAGGATATGGGCAAGCTCCTCCCGTCGAGCGACGAACTCGCGCTCATCCTCAAATATGCTGTTGCTCATGGCGCAATCGAGGTCACCCGCGACTATGGCCAAGGCAGCAAGAACTGGTGCCTCATCGAACTGAGTGGTGTCGTTGCGCTGTCGCATGGACTGACACTGCGCCGCGGCGGCTTTCTCGAGCGCGATCTCGATTACCTGCGCGAGAAGGGGGCCTAGCGATGGCGCACGATCATTGGGAGAATTGCGTCGCCCACTTCGATGATCAGGTGGGCGTCTTTGCGAAGGAGTATTTCGGCCGCGACAATGTGCATTGCCTGTTGGTCGCCGCCGCCGGCTTCGACCCACGGTCGCTGACGATTGCGACACTGCTCGCCGAACATCTAGGAGACCGCATGTCCGGTCTCTTCGTCCGCGAGGAGCGGGGGACACCTGATGCCGGTCTGGTCGAAGCCGCAGACGAGAACGCCAACAGGCTTCGCGCGCTTATCCCTGGATGCGAGATCGCGCCGGTCGATATCTTCGGTACCGACAATTGGCCGATCGCTGGGGTACGGATCGCCTCGGTGATCGGTGACTACACGATCGCGGAAGCAACCACGGATATCGTGCTCGACATGACCGCCATGTCGATCGGTGTCTCTTTTCCTGCCGCCCGCCTGTTGCTGGACTATTGCGAAGAACGGGGCATCGCTTTCCACATCATGATTGCGTCCAACCCCGAGCTGGATGATGAGATCGCGAGCGAGCCGGGTGACCGCCCTATGGCAGTGCGCGGCTTTGCCGGTGTCGATCAAAGCGATGCTGCTCTTGACCTGCTCCCCATTTTCAGGCCGTTGATAACTTAGCTTCGGTGTCCATATGCCCTTGGCGGGGGCGGTTCGTAAACTCGGCGGGTGCCAACCCGCCAAGACTGCTATGCGGACGCACGGTATTGTAGTCCGTCCGCCATGCCTCGATGATCCGTCTCGCTACAGCCAGCGATGGGAACAGGTGCTCGTTCAAGCACTC
>NZ_JAMHWM010000019.1:0-10828 GCF_035910975.1 Sphingomonas sp. | reverse complement strand
GGGAAAATTTCGATCGCATGACTGTCGATCCCCACGGCTCGCCTGTCGGAGGGCGATTGGCGAGGTCTGCCGCCTGGGAAGCGATGACAGCAGGGTAACGACCGCCTTCAATAGAGCGAGACAATCTTGTGATGACCGGTCCGTTCGTTTCGCACGGACGTGTGGTTGAGTCTGCGAGAGCGCGACCGCTAGCCGCCTTGGTTTGCAGTCCACAAGAACGAATGGCAGGTTTTTTGGAGCACGCCATTTGTCCCGGAATGGCCGGGATTGAGGCGCGAAGCGGTCCGGCAGCTCGCGCCCCAGAAGCAGTCGCTAATCCAATCTCTTGCGCTCGCAAAAACTGCTAGTGCATATTGGGAGCTTGCCCATGATCTGGGCGGCATATGAGTGTGGAGGCGTGGTGGGGTGGTTAGAAAAGTGGTCTCGTTCGGATGATTCAACTCTTCGGGACCGGTGGAAAACAACATCTGTTCCAGAATTAGCTAGTGTTCTCGGCCGAACCCAATCAGCGATTGTGATCCGCGCTCGTCTTCTCGGATTGCTAGTCAGCGTCGCTGATGCGCCCAGTGTAGCAAAAATATCGTGCGTCGCGTCTGAACCCGGGTTCTAGCGCGCGAAGCGATCCTGACGCTTTGGACACCGCTGCGCATTACCTCGTGGCTTGGGCAGCTTCCCACGCAAATCCTGACATCGGCCGATACGGCTTGTCGGGGAAAGCGGCCCGTCTGCTTCCAGGGCGCGGCGATCCGGTGGCGAATGACCGTTGTTGAGGCGCATTTCCGACCGACCATTAGTGCCAAAAGCCGTTAGCTTCTCGGTCGCGGGCGAAGTGGCATCGGTTTCTTGAACTGTAATCGCCAATCTCGCAGTATCCTCCGGCAACGCTGCGAAAAGGGGGACTATGCAAGCGGGGGACTGGACACGCGTCTCGGCGTTGATCGACTCGGCGCTGGAACTGCCCGAGGACGCTCGCGACACCTTTCTATCCCGACAGCTTGGCGACGATCCGGCCCTTCTGACTCGGGCACGCGAGGTTCTCGCGCGGATGGACGAGGGGGAGAACCTGGATCCGGTCATGCCGACGGACTCGAACGCCGATCGGATCGCCATCGGCAGGCGCCTCGGCCCCTGGCGGATCGACGGCGTCATCGCTCAGGGCGGCATGGGCGCGGTGTATTCCGTGTCGCGCACCGAGGGCGGATTCGAGCAACGTGGTGCGCTCAAGGTCGTGCATGCCGGGCGCGGAATCGACCGGGCGCGCTTCGAGGCCGAGCGCCAGTTGCTCGCCGATCTCGACCACCCCGGTATCGCGCGCATATTGGACGGCGGCATCGATGCCGGGGATCGTCCCTGGATGGTCATGGAACGGGTCGAGGGCGGCCCGATCGACCGGTGGTGCGCCACGCATGAAATCCCGCTCGACACCCGCATCGGACTGATCATCGACGTCGCCGAGGCGGTGGCGCAGGCGCACCGGATGCTGGTGCTGCATCGCGACCTCAAGCCCGGCAACGTGCTGATGGATGCCGGCGGGCGCGTGCGGGTGATCGATTTCGGCATCGCCAAGCAGCTGGGCCTCGGCGACCGTACCGAAGGCGCGCTGCCGCTGTCGGCGCCCTATGCCGCCCCCGAACTGCTGACCGGGGAGCGGGCGGGGCCGCCCTGCGACGTCTACGGCGCCGCGGCCCTGCTCTATGAGCTTGCGACCAGCCGGCCGCCGATCGATCTCGACGGCCTGCCGGTCGCGCTGGGCATAAGCCGCATATTGGAGCGCGATCCCGCGCGGCTGGTCGATCTGCGGAAGAAAGCCCCGGTCCTCGCCGACGCCCCCGCGCGGCTGGTTTCCGATCTCGACGCGGTGCTGGCGAAGGCGCTGCGCAAGGAGCCCACGGCGCGATATCCGACGCTGGACATGTTCATCGAAGACCTGCGGCGCGCGCGTGACGGCCGGGCGGTCCAGGCACGCTCGGGCGAGCGCGGATATCGGATACGCCGCGCGATCTGGCGCGCCCGCTGGCCGATCGCGGCGGCGGCGGCGGTCGTGCTGGCGCTGTCGGCGGGCCTCGTCGCTGCCCTGATCCAGAAGCGCGAAGCGATCGCGGCGCGCGACGCGGCGCTGTCCGAGGAGGCGCGCAGCGAGGCGGTGCGCCAGTCGCTCTATCTGCTGCTGGCCGAAAGCGTCGAGATGGCGGGCGCCGAGGCTTCGTCCCGCGAGGTGCTCGATCGCGCGACCGCGCGGATCGTCGCCCAGCACGCGACCCAGCCGGGCGGCGCCGGCGCGGTGTTGCACGCGCTGGGCGAGCTGCATTTCTATCTGGGCGATTATGCAGCGGCCAAGGCAGCGCTGATGCCGGTGGTCACCGCAAGGCCCGGGACGGTCGCGCCAGAGACGCTGGCGGCGGCGCGCTATGACCTCGCGCAGACGTTGCTGCGGATGGGCGATCTCGACGGCGCCGCGCCCCAACTCGCCGAGGCCCAGGCCTTCTGGCGGACCGATGCCGCGAAATGGCGCGCTCGCCTGATCGACAGCCGGCTGGTCGAGGCGCAGGTTCTGCGCGCGCAAGACCCCGAACGCGCGGCGGCGCTATTGCAGGGCGCGCTGTCCGATCACCTGGACATGCACGGTCGCGACAACCGCCAGGCGGGGGTGTTCTACAACAATCTGGGCGTGGCGCGGCAGGGGCTGGGCGATCTCGACGGCGCCGGCAAGGCGTTCGAGACGGCACGCGACATCTGGCGGCAGACCGGGCTGGTCGAAACCCCCGACGCGCTCAACACCGCCAACAATCTCGCCGCGGTCGAGGCGCTGTCGGGTCGCCCGGAGCGTGCCGAGCCGCTGTTCGCCGAGGCGGTGGCGATTCGCCGCAAGCTGTTCGGCGCGTCGGGCGCGACCGCCGCGCTGATCGCCAACTACGGCAAGGTGCTGCTCCAGACCGGCAAGGCCGACGCTGCGCTCGCCGCGCTCGCCGAAGCAGTGCCGATGGCGGAAAAGTTCGCTGGGGCGGGATCGATGCATCATGTCGCCGCGCTGGCCGGCCGATCGGAAGCGGAAATCGCCGCCGCCAGGGGCGATGCGCTGGCGACGGCACGCGAGGCCGTCGCGCTGACGCGGCGCGGTAAGACACCGCCGCCAGGCACGGCGATGGCGCTGGTGGCGCTGGCACGCGCGCAGGGCGCCGCCGGGCATAAGGCCGACGCCAAAGCGACTCTGGCGCGTTTCGATACGATGCTGGCAGCGCTGGGCCCAGCCGGGAGCCGGCTGGCGCAAGCGGCGGATCAGGTACGCGCGCGGTATCTGAAATAGCGGGTCAGGCCCCTTCGGCGCTGTCGAGCTCGATCAACAGCAGCGCTTTGGCCTTGGCCCAGTCGCGCCGCACGGTGCGTTCGGTCACGCCCAGCAGTTCGCCGATCTCGCGTTCCGAATAGCCGCCGAAGAAGCGGTATTCGACGATCTCCGCCAGACGCGGAGCAAATTCGGCCAGCCGCACGAGCGCGCCGTCGAGCGCGACCAGGCGCTCGTCGCTTTCCCAGTAGACGTCGGGCAGGTCGTCGTCGAACGCGGTCGCCGCCGCGCCGCCGCCGCGCTTGGCGGTAAGCCGCGCCTGCGCGTGGTTGATCAGGATCTGCCGCATCGCGCGGGCGGCAGTGCGCAGGAAATGCTTCTCATCGACGAAGCCGTGCGCATGGCGCAGCTTCAGGAAGCTTTCGTTGACCAGTGCGGTCGATCGCAGCGTCTCGCTGGCGCTATAGCGCCAGCGCAGGTCGCGCGCGATCCGCCTCAATTGGGGATAGAGCGCCGCGACCAGCGCATCGGGGGAATCGCTCGCCATCGCCCGATTATCCGCATGTTCCGGGCGGTTTCCACCAAAAGTGTTACGGGCGCGAAATTACCGTTTCTATGCGGGGATCAGCGCAAGACATTCGCGGATCGCCGGCAACGCCTCGCCCAGCTTCTCGCGCGAAGGGAGAACCCGCGTCGTCTCGCCCAGGATTTTCGCGCGCTGGTCTCGATCGATCCCGGCCGCCGCACCGCGGCGTGACGCCTCGCCGGTCCACCAAGCGATCGCCCGCATGTCGATCCGCGCGAGCTCAGCCGGAGCCTCGCCCGCAGGCAGGATTCGCTCCGAGGCCGATGCGGCGGACAGCAGGCCGCGGCAGCGATAGGCGAATTCGACCTCCTCCAGGCCGACGCGGCCGGAGGGTGCCGCGTCCTGCCGCTTCGCCCCAGCCTGCTCCGCCGCGGGCTCGACGCCGTTCTGCGCCATATCGGTCGATGGATCTGCCGCGCAGCCGGCGAGTAACAGGACGGAAACGAGATAGATCGCGCGCACGGGAAATTCCTCTGTCAGTCGGGCCAGGTCAGATCGGGATCGGCACCGCGCGGCGGCGCGGTGTCGATGCAGCGCTGCACCGCGGCGGCATGATCGGGCTTCACATCGAGCGAATAGACCGTCGCAGCCTGTTGAGCAGCGTGTTGCCGCGCTTCGAAATCGGCAAGCGTCATGCCGCGCCCATGCGCCGTCACCGCCGCCAGATTGGACCAGGCGACATAGACCTGCGGGTTCGGTGACGGCAGGTTGCCGGCGCCGCCCTGAACCGCCTGATGCATGAAGTAGGCGCGGTTGGTCAGCCCCCAGCATCTCATTGCGTCGTCGAGCTCGTCGCCACTGTTCCGCGTGGTTAACGTGGCGTTCGGCAAAGCCGTTGCGACAGATGCGTTGGAGGTCGCCTGCGTGCTGACTGCGGTCGCCGGCTCCTCGTTGCAGGCGCCGAGCGCCGTCAGCATCAGCAGCGCTGCTATGGATCTGCCCCCCATGTGCATGTCATTGTCCTCCCGCGTAGATGACGGTTACGGTCGATGCGCCAGCGTCGCTCGGGACGACGGTCACCTGCAATGCGCGGGGGGTGTCGCCGGTGGTCTCCCCGCTCTCGTTCATTGCGATGATGCGGCCTGCGCCTGCCGCGGTTTCCATGCCCAGCTTCAGGCCTGCCGCCGCGCCGCGCCGCTTGTAGAATTCGATGATCGCGGCACCGTTCGCGCTGGGCACCGACAGCACCATCATGCCCTTGTCCGGCTCGGGCGCGTTGAGCACGGTGCTTGTGACGCTGGCGCCGGGATAAACCGGTGCGAACGGCGGCAGATTACGCGGTGCAGCGACTTCGCCGGCGCCCAAGCCCGAAATCTTTACACCCGAGGCAGGCACGGCGCCGTCCTCGTCACGCTCCACGCCGCCGCAGCCGGCGAGCAGCGCGAGTGCCACCGCAATCCCTGCGCACCTCGATGCCATCGCCTGATCCTTCATTCCGCAACCCGCTCCAACCATACCGCACGACGATGATCGGCGACCCGGTAGACGCCGGTCAGTCCGGCGCTGCTCCGCCGGACGACCAGTCGGTGTTCGATGCCGTCCGCGGTCGGCGCGAACGAGATCGTCAGCCGACCGTCGCGCAAGGCGACGCCTGCCTCTCCCCCCTGGCCGATCAGCTCGCAATCGGCGTCGCCGGTGATCCTCCGCTCGGCGACGAGATCGCAGAACGGCTGGTAGAGCGCGTAGCTGCCGGTCCCTTCACGCTCGCCCGGGCTATGCTGGACGTCGATCCGCATCGTCGCCTGCCGACCGGCATCGTCGGCGGCCAGCACCCGCCAGGAACCGTGAAAGCCGCTGGGCGGCGTCAGCCTGGCGTCGCGATCCGGGCCGGCGCCCGGATCGACCTGCCCCGCCAGCAGCAGGGCGACGATCGATCCGAGCATCTCAGTTGCCCCTGAGCAGCTTGCCCAAGGCGCCGCCAACGCGGCGCTCGACCTCGTCGCCCACCCGGCGCTCGACGGCATCGCCGACGCGGCGAACCGCGCCGGGCACCGGGGTGGCGGCTGCGAGGCCCGCTTGGTCAGCGGATGAATAGCCGGGCGCGCTCGACGTGGAGCCGCCTTCGCGCGTGCCGTTCCATTCGCTGTCGCCGGCGGTTGTGCCGCACCAGTCCCACTTGCCGTCGAACTTGTTGCCGTCATGCGTAAAGTTGAAGGTGAACCGGCCCCAGTGCCTCGTGCCGCCGCGCACGGTCGGGCAGCTTTGGTTCGAACTGTCCTGCATCCAGTAGCCGGTCACCGTGTTGCCGGACACCGTCCCTTCGAGGCGGCTGTTGCGGTCGCCATATTGCGCCGCGAAGCCCGTCGCGTCCCAGCGCGACACCGTCATCATGCCCGAGGTGGTCGAATAGCGGTTGCCCGCCGCGACGGGCGCCTGGACGGCGGGTATGGCTGAAACCGGAGCCGGGGTCGTCGCGGCGGCCGGCTGGCCGACTGGACCCAGGTACCGCGCCGAAGTGATCGCGCCACCGTCGGTGCCCAGATCACGAACCTCCCCGATCACCGTTCGGCAGCCTGCGCGGTGACCTGCGTCCATACACACCTCCCAGCGCCCCTTCGTGCTGAGGCTCCACGCGAAATTGTCGGCATCGACACCGCCGAGATTTGGGGACGTCGCCGTCACCACGCGCTTCTGCCCCTTCAGGTTGGACGAGGAATAGAGGGTGAGTTCGCTGCCCTTCGGCGCGGTCTGAGCGGGCGCCGGCCCGGCAAGCGCGGCAGTCGCGGCGAACGCCGCCAGTGAAAACGCAAAACGCATGATGAATCTCCCCGATCGTGTCCCCGGGCGACACCGGACGCGACGCCTGCTCGAAGGGAAGAACCGGATCGGGCCGGAAAACCGGACACACCGATCCGCCAAGCCCCGAATGTCCGCTTCGTCCGCCGCTTGCTGTTCTTCCGGTATGGAGGCGAGCGCGGATGTGGGCGCGCGTCGGGGCTGAGCGGAAGGGGAGCCATGGTCGACAGGCGGTCAAGTTGGCGGACAAGCCGGCGCAGTGGCGCGATCGCGGCCGTCGCCGGCGTGGCGCTGGTCGGGATCGCCGATGCCCGGCAGAGCGCAGGCGTCCCGAACATTCCTGCCCATCCCAACGGCGAGCTGGCGCCCAGCGGCAAGTTCCGCGTGTTCGGCTACGATATCTCGGTGAACGACGATTCACCCACGCCGATGACGGCGATCATCCCCACCGAATTGGTCGACCGGATGGAGAAGGCGTGGAGCGTGCACGAACGCTTCCTGGGCGCGCCGCGGATCGACACGACGCTGAATGGCAAGCCGGTGATCTTCGTGCGGAAGCGGCCCGCGTGGACGCCGGATGCAGCGGCCACCGTCGAAAACTGGAACTGGAACAGCACGGTCGCGACGACCGGCAACTACAAGCCTGCCGATGCCGGGCGCCCGATCTGCGCCACGCCCGGCGCGGTCGGCTGGTGCCTGGGCGACAAATTCAGCCTACACTATAACCTCGATCACTGGCGCAACCCGTTCGGCGCCGCCTTCACCTCGCACGAGTTCGTCCATGCGTATCACAACCGCGTGCTCAGGCCGAACACCGGGCGCCTGCCGCACTGGGTGAGCGAGGCCGCGGGCAACGGCTGGGGCAACGCGTTCCTGGAGCATGCCGATCGCGCCTTCACGCGGCGCAGCCTCGCACGGCGCTACGCCACCGCCCCCTCCGATTCCGCCGGTAGCGAGCGGATGTTCTCCTTCGTGCTGGGGCTGCGCCACTATGACCAGCCGCTCGCGATCGATCATGTTCAGGACACGCCGTGGCGCCATCCCGACTATCCGCCGGCGAACGGGTCGGGAAAGGCGGTCATCGACACGAGCAGCACCACGGCGTTCATCGAGGGGGCCAAGGGAACCCCGCATATCCGGCACACCGGCTACCTCACCGGCAGCTTCTTCCGGCAGATGCTGAAGGGCCGCCCCGGCGGCGCGATCGCCATCCGCGCGATGCACGATCCCGCGATGCGTCCGCCCACCGACGCCCGCGACATGCGCGACGTGCTGCGCTGGCTCGATCGAGGACTAAAATCGGGGTTCGTGCGCGACGCGGCGGGCGGCGGGATGCGCCCGGTCTGGCGACGCGGGCTGCGCGACGTGTTCTCGGAAATGATCGTCGAGCTCGCCGACTTTCCCGATCTGGTCGCCGGCAGCCGCGCGGGGCAGATGGCGCAACCGGCGTTCGACCGGCGGCTGTGGGCACGCGGCTGCCATAACGTCGATCTGAGCGCCAACGTCGCCGCCACCGTGCAGCTCAAGATCCCGCCGATCGCCGCCCGCTGCCTGCGCGTGAAATTCGCCGACGAGGCCGCGCCGCCCAATTGGGTGGCGCTGCGCAACAGCCCCTATGCGGGGCCTCCGGTCCCGTATCTGCCCGAGAATTTCAGCATCACCGTGGAGGATGCCGCGAACCGCGACACCTGCGGCGACATCGACGTCGGCACGCGTGGCGAGTTGCTTTCGCTGGGGGCGGCACGTCCGCTGGCCCAGGGCGGCTGCGCGGTGAGTTGGTCCACGCCCTATGCCCCGCTCGAGCCGACGCGCGCGGGCGGACTGAAGGGCTACCAGACGGTCGTCGTCACCAACGTCGCCGACAAGGCCGAAGAGACGAGCGAGCGCACCGTGACGGTGCGCCTGGTGCGGCCGAGCGTCAGCGCCACCGTGTCCGGTACGGCGACGCCGACGAACCGCGGCGGCGGCGCCCCCCGACCCAAGAAGCCGCTGCCCAAGCCGAAGCGCCCGCAGCAACCCGCCCCGCCGACACCCGGCGGCGTCACGGTCTACGAGCCGGTGGCGCCCAATCCCGGCTGCGACGCTGAAACGCGCGCGCTGTTCCAGTGCGGCGACGAATTCGGCTTCGGGCTGACCGTCGGCGACTCAGCCGAGGCAGCTCGCGCCATCGCCGCCTCGCTGGCGGCGACCGGGCAGATCTATCTGCCCGCCGAGATCACGCGCGGCTCGGGCGTCGACGGCACGGCTGAGACGGCCGACACCGTGCACCGGATTTTCGACGCGTCCGGCCAGACCGTTTCGACCGCCGTGGCGGCATTAATGGCGCCCGGCAACGGCAGCGCGTCCGGCATGAAGATCACCGTGTCGATGCAGCCGCTGCAGCCTGGCCAGACCGGCACCTTCCCCGCCCATGTCGAGGTGGACTGGCACAGCGGCAACGACGCAGGCATCGTCAATTCGGTCGAGGCGGCCGCCACCCGATCCGCAAACGGCTGCGTGCAGGTGGTCAGCCGCAAGACGGGCGCACAGGTTCGCATCACCCAGAACACCGCAGGCTTCATGCTTGGATCGTTGTCGGCGCGTCTGTTCGAAGACGAGGAGGATGCCGAATCCGCCTGCCGCCAGCCGATCCGGCTGGTCGGCACGATCGAGATCGCCTTCGCCTCGCCCGGTGTCGCGCGCAGCGACCTGGAGCCGGTCAGCTTCGAACGCGCAGAGATCCGTGGAGAGATCGACCGCGACATCATCGCCCAGCAGCTGCTGCCGATCGACGAGCGATCCGACTTCGATGCCGACGAGCTGGCGTGGGCGTCGGCGCGCGCGCCGGCTGCGCCGGCCGTGTCGGGTGGCGCGGTGACCGGTGCGATGACCTGCCAGATCCAGTTGACCGACCGCGACCGCCAGGCGTTCGCCGAGGCGGTGGCCGCCGGACATGACGTCGACGGTGCGCCACCCGAGGTGGTCCGTCAGATGATCGATCAGACCCGCACGTTGATCGATGGCCCATTGCGCCCGCATCTATGCGCCTGGGCAACCGCCGGACGGCCGCGCGTGTATTCGATCACGGAGAAGGACGAATGACACGGCCGTTCGTCCGGTTCATCCTGCTGGTCGCGGCACTGTTCCCCACGATGATCACCGGATCGGCACTTCTGGCGTATCAGCAAGGGGCGGGAGAGCACGTTAATATCTTCGGCCTGCCGGCGCCCCCGCCGCTAAGCGCCCCTGCGTCCGCGGTTTCCGCCCAGGCGCTCGCGCAGGCGAAGCAGCTGATGGCGCCTCCGCCCCCGCGCGCCGCCTGCATCACGCCCGAGCAGCGTAACGCTGCGCTCGGCGGCACAGGCTGTTCGTGCACCTGCGGCGAATACGCCCGAAAGCCCGTGAGCGACAGATGCGACATCGCATGTATGGGCTATTATCCTTGCTGGGGGCCGATCCCTTCTGATGAGGAGGTCAGCGCCAGCTATGCACAGGCCACCGCCGGCGCTCCTGTAGCTCCTTTCCAAGAGCTTCCCGCAGATCAACGCGAGACCCTGAGAGGGGCGATGCGAATGAAACAGGCGCTTGAATGGGACCAAGGGCGGCTATGCGGGGCGCGGTAGCCACTATTAACGCTGTGAATCAGCAACCTAAATTCAGTGGCTAGCGCGCGTCGTCGCTCGATAAATCAAGCCATTGGCACGCAGTCGGGTTTAGCGAACCTCTAAATCGCGTAGCCCAGCAAGCCGCTGAAGAACGACCCGGCCAATATTCCATAGGCCGCATCTCCGCCGCACTCACGGTCTTGCTGGCGCCTCTCGTCGTCGACCGATCCTTCAAACGTGAAGCAGATTTGAAGGGGATGCTGGTATCGGGGCTGCCAGGCGAAGCGTACGTACACGCCACCGTGCCCTCAGGGCCGCTTGCTCCGCCCCGGTCCGCGAGGTCCGGGACGGGACGAGCGCACGCTCAGGCGCCGATCTGATCGTCCTGTGGCTCGGTCTCG
Organism: Sphingomonas sp.; assembly: GCF_035910975.1. Lineage (GTDB taxonomy): Bacteria > Pseudomonadota > Alphaproteobacteria > Sphingomonadales > Sphingomonadaceae > Sphingomonas. Next base: position 238 of record NZ_JAMHWM010000019.1, on the reverse strand, counting down.
TCGAGCGTCAAGCCAAGCGCGTCATGGGCGGCGATGGTGAGCCGCGCCTCAACCATCTTGGCGAAGTCTACCATGCGCTCGACATGCTTGCGATAGTCGGTGACCATATCAAGCATCGGCTCGAAGCCCTCTTCCTCTTCGTTCAATTTGCGCAGCGCCTCGGTCATCTCGATCCGGCTCTTGGCGGCGAGGATGATTGTGACGCGGCGGTTGACGCCGGAGCTATGGCAGGCGTCCT
>NZ_JAMHWM010000018.1:0-2017 GCF_035910975.1 Sphingomonas sp. | reverse complement strand
CGGCAAGATCATGCTGGTCGGCCTCGGCCCCGGCAGTCACGACCACCTTACCGCCCGCGCCCGCGCGGCCATCGCCGAAGCCGACACCGTCATCGGCTACGTCACCTACATCCGTCTGGTGGCCGACCTCCTGGAGGGCAAGGAGGTCATCCGGAAGTCGATGACCGAGGAACTCGACCGCGCCATCGAAGCCTTCGAGCGTGCGCGCCAAGGCAAGAAGGTGGCGCTGATCTCGTCCGGTGACGCCGGCGTCTACGGCATGGCCGGGCCGACCTTCGAGGTGCTGTTCCAGGCCGGCTGGACGCCCGATTCCGGCATCGAAGTCGAGATCATCCCCGGTGCCTCGGCGCTCAACACCTGCGCCGCGCTGGTCGGCGCGCCGCTGACCCATGATTTCTGCGCGATTTCGCTGTCGGACCTGCTGACCCCGTGGCCGACCATCGCCCGCCGCCTCGACGCGGTGGCCTATGCCGATTTCGTGGTCGCGCTCTACAACCCCAAAAGCGGCCGCCGCACCGGGCAGATCGTCGAGGCCCGCCGGCTCTTCCTGCGCCACCGCCGCCCCGATACCCCGGTGGCCATCGTCAAGTCGGCCTACCGGCCCAGGCAGCGCATCGAATTCACCACGCTGGAAAAAATGACCGATTGCGACATCGGCATGCTGTCCACGGTCCTGATCGGCAACTCCAACACTTTCATCCAGCACGGCTTGATGGTCACCCCGCGTGGTTATCGCAACAAATACGACGTGGAAAGCGGCGCCACCCGTCACGGCGAACAGGCCGGCCGCTCGCTGTCCACCGGCCTCACCGGCTGGCGTGCCGGCCTGCACGCCAGCGGCCGCAGCGCCGCCGAACTGGCCGCCGAGCATCGTCTGCCCGAGGACTACATCGCCGCGCTGCTGGCCGAACCCCTCGACGCCGCCCAAGCCGACGACGAAACCGCCGAGGTGGAGGCGTGAGCGGGATCGTCAAACCCCGGATCGGCGCCTACCGCCGTCACCTGCTGGTGTGCACCGGCCCCCGCTGCACGGCCGACGGGCAGGCCCAGGCGCTGTTCGACAGCCTGGGAAGCAAGTTCAAGGCGGCCGGGCTGGATGCCGGCGATCTGCGCGTCAAGCGCACCCGCGCCGCCTGCTTCGCGGCCTGCCGGGGCGGCCCGATTCTCTGCGTGCAGCCGGACGGCACCTGGTATTACGGCGTGACCGACGCGGTGATGGAGCGCATTGTCGACGAGCACCTGGTGGGCGGTCGCCCGGTGAAAGAGCACGTTTTTCACCAGACATCCGGGGATGCCTCCCCGCCGCCGGCCGCGCCGAAGGAGGGCTGAAGGAGGCCTGCCCGGCGTGGGCTGCAAGGCGGGAGGTGTGTTAAAAGTCGTTCCGCCCTGAACGAACCGCCCCACCGCCGTGAACCTTGCCGATCTCAGGCTCCGTGCCACCCCGCTCCTCGCCCGCCTCCGCCACCCCACCCGGCGCGGCGTCGCGCTGGCGCTGGCGGCGCCCCCGGCGCTGCTGCTGGCCTACTCGATCATCCTGATCCCCTTCACGCCGGGCATTGGCGACATCCGCAAGGCCAAGCTGGAGCAGCCGGCGCGGGTGATGTCGGCGGATGGCAAGGAGCTGGCGGTGTTCAAGTGGGCCAACCGGGAGTGGGTGACGCTTGCCGGAATTTCGCCGCAGGTGACGGCGGCGCTGATCGCCACCGAGGACCACCGCTTTTACGCACACCACGGCATCGATTTCTATCGCCTCGGCGGCGCGGCGCTGCGCACCTTTTCCGGCGACAAGCAGGGCGGCTCGACCCTGACGCAGCAGCTGGCGCGCAATCTGTTTCCCGACGAGATCGGCCGCGCGCCAACGCTGACGCGCAAGCTCAAGGAGGCGATCACCGCGTTCAAGATCGAGGCGCTGTATTCGAAGGACGAGATCCTCGAAACCTATCTCAACACCGTGCCCTTTTTGTATAACGCCTGGGGCATCGAAATGGCGGCGCGCACCTATTTCGACAAGTCGGCG
>NZ_JAMHWM010000017.1:0-3502 GCF_035910975.1 Sphingomonas sp. | reverse complement strand
TCGCGGAAGAGTTCCATGCTGTTGCGCCGTTCGACCAGGGTCTGTCCCTCCGCCGTGAGGCGTTCGAGTTCGACGCTCTTGACCTCGCTGCCATCCTGTTCCCGCTGAAGGCGGCGCTGCCCCTGCTCGTTGTCGTCGAGTTCGCGTTCGACCCGGTCGGCGGCGCGATGGAAGAGATTGACCGTCGACCAGAGGAGATCGTCGAGATCGGGTTCGAGGCGGGTGTCGCCGAGCGTCGAGACGAGGGCGTCGAAGATGTCTGCGACGGCTGCGGCGACGGTGTTGCCCTCCGGTAGCGGACGCGGATCGGGTTCGTCCTGGAAAGGGCGGTAGCCATAGAGCTGGAGTTCGGTGAGGACGTGATCGGTGGGGGATGAGGTGTGGAACGGCTCGAAGCCTGCGTCATCGTCTTCGTTCATCATCGGGAGCATCCTTCGTCTGGAGACCGCGCCCATCGCGGCCTTCGCAGGCGTCGAAGCTCACAGGCGGGACGGCCTGGCAGCCCTCGTGCTCCCGCGAGGGCCTTGATGGCCAAGCCGGCTATTTTGCTTCGCGATGCAAAGGCGGGGCTTGCCCCGCCGGCGGAAAATAGCCGAAAGCGCAGCGCCATTGCCCGGCTGGCCCGTTTGTGAGCCGATCGCCCTCTCAGAAGGCCGTGGGCGCCCTCTCCGACGCGGGAAGGGTGTTCCCGATGATGAGTGGAGACGGCAGGCGGAGCCATTCAGAGCTTTGCCCCATCCCCCGCCGATCCTCTCACCCCTCCATGAACCGGCTGACGTCCACGGGATGAAGCTGATCCTTCAGGGCCGCCCGGAGGGCATCGACGCCGCGCCAGCGCAGATCCTCGTTGAAGTCCTCGCGCGCTGGCGACATCGCAACCGCTTCGATCCCGACGCTCGCAGCTCGGGCGATCAGGCTGTCTCTCGCGCCGTCCCCAGCCGGATCACGATCGCGAAGGACATAGAGCCTGCGCAGCGTCGCCGGGAACAGGATGGCGGCGAGGTGTGCGGCCGAGAGCGCCGCCAGCATCGGCATGTGCGGCAGAACCTGACGGGGCGACAGCACGGTCTCGATGCCCTCTCCGGCGACCAGCACATCTCCGGCAACGCCAAAGCGGACGCCGTGTCCGAGAAGGTCGCCCATCGCCCGCCTCGGCGTTTCGACAGGCGCCTTGCCCGAGCCGTCCGGGGCGAGCCAAGTGCGGTGCGCGCCGGTCTGTCGCCCGTCAAGATCGGTGACGGACGCGATCATCGCGGGCCAGATCTCCGTGGGCGATTGCTCGTCGGGCCGGTAATAGCACCGGGGATGGTAGCGCAGTGCGGTGCCGCCGATGAGCGACGTGATTGCCCGCCCGCTGAGGTAGGTCGCCGCGAGCGTGCCGGGGATCGGCTGCGACATGGCGAACAGCCGCCGCGACGCTTCCGGCGAACCGACGGCAATGCCCGATGTCCTGCCGGTCGGCGTCCCTGTCTGTTCCGGCGCGGGATGCGGGAGACTGAGGAAACGGTGCGCTTCCTCGACCACATCCTTGAAATCGACGAGGCCAAGCGCCTCGCGGATGATGTCGAGCAGATCGCCATGGTCGCCGGTGGCGGCGTCGGTCCATTTCCCGGCCGGACCTTTGGGGGTGTCCCTGAGCCGGACATAGAGGGAGCGGCCGGGGCTGTTCTGCGCGTCCCCGACCTGCCAGTAATTGCCTGCCCTCCGACCGGAGGACAGGTATTCGCGGCAGACCGCCTCGGCCTCGCGGCCGAGACGATGCGCCAGTTCCGAGCCGTGACGCGAAGCCATTTATGCGGCCTCCCGTTCGCCGATGCGTTCGACCGGCCAGCGGTCGAAGAGCTTGTCGATGATGGCCGGACCCTGCGCGTCGGTCGGCACGAAGAAGCGCAGCTTCCACGAGATGATCTCGTGATAGAGGCCATAGGCCGTGAGGCGCTGGCGCATCGTGTCGGTGAAGCCGGTGAGTTCGATGCGCAGCGCGCCCATGACGCGGACCCGGCGAAGCTGGAGGCCCTCGGTGAGATCGAGGATCGTCTTGCCGTCCATAAGGGCGGTGAACGCATCCTCCGGCGTGATCGAGGCGGCGCCGGTCGCAGTCGCGTGAGCAACCCAGGCGGGAGAAACGCGGCGGCCGATGATCCGCTCGCCGGCATCGGTCTGAAGCCGATAGACGCGGGTAGATTCGTTCGGCAGCCGCTTCCAGATCGGCAACAGGAGACCCGTCACCATATGCAAAGTGCTGTCGGAAAACTCCGGCACCTCGGCAATCTCGGCATTCCAGGCCAAGGCGAAGGCATCCCGCTCGGCTTCGACCCAATGGGTCTCCGGCATGGCCTTGACCGGGATGTTCTGCGCCTCCATCGGCCGGAGCAGCCGGACACGGCGCTCGATCTCGCCATCGTCCAGCATGACGCTGGTGGTCGGAACCTGCACGGCGGCGCGGCCAGACCGCTCGTTAATCAGAAGCACCGCGAGCGGATCGTCGAGGTAGCCCATCGCTTCGGCCAGCGTGACCGGATGGTTGCGCTTGCGCTCGGTGATGGTCAGCAGGCGGGTCTGGGCGCCGGAGCGCGGGTGCGTATAGATCGTCTGGCGGTCGGTGACGACAAAGCTCTCGGCCCGCAGCGTCTCCAGCCCGGCGTCATAGGTTCCCGATGCGATGGCGCCCTCGATCCGCGCGGTCAGAAGCTGCTCGAAGGCGGTGAACAGCACGCCCTGAAGCTCGATGGTCAAGGCCAGCAGCCGGTTCAGGAAGGTCGTGATGGCGGGGAGGTCATCCTTGATGCCGTTGGAGTCCATCAGCTTCAACCCGGTGGCGCTTTCAAAGCGATCGAGCGAGCATCCCTCGACCTTGCCGCGGATCAGCAGGAGATAGAGTTGGCGCAGCGCGTCGCGGGCGTAGTGCGATTCCAGATTGTCCTCCGGCCGGAACAGGCCCTGACCGCCGGTCTGGCGCTGGCCGCGCGTGATCGCGCCCAGGGTGTCGAGACGGCGGGCGATGGTCGAGAGGAAGCGCTTTTCGGCTTTGACGTTCGTGGTGATCGGCCGGAACAGGGGCGCTTGCTTCTGGTTGGTCCGGTGCGTTCGGCCAAGTCCCTGGATCGCAGTATCGGCCTTCCATCCGGCTTCGAGCAGGTAATGGACGCGCAGCCGCGTGTTTCGGGCCGACAGTTCGGCATGATAGCTGCGGCCGGTACCGCCGGCGTCGGAGAATACCAGAACCTGCTTGCCGTCGTCCATGAACGCCTGGGTTTCGGCCAGGTTGGCCGAAGCTGCGCGGTTCTCGACGACAAGGCGGTCAACAGTGACGCCCTTGCCAGCCTTGCGGATGATGCGCCGCGACCGGCCCGTCACTTCAGCCACGGTATCGGTGCCGAAATGCTGGATGAGCTGGTCCAGCGCACCGGGGACCGGCGGCAGGCTGGCGAGCTTTGCGATCAACTCGTCGCGGCGGGCGACCGCTTCGCGGCTTTCGACGGGCTGGCCGTCGCGCATGACG
>NZ_JAMHWM010000016.1:0-1970 GCF_035910975.1 Sphingomonas sp. | reverse complement strand
GCGATGGCCCGACTGTCACATCCCAACGTGGCGCAGGTCTACGAGGTCGCGGACGAGGGTGGGCAGCTGTTTCTGGCGATGGAGTACATCGCCGGCGTGACGCTGCGAGACTGGCTGGCGGCCGAGCCACGCGCGTGGCGCGAGGTCATTCGCGTATATATCGAGGCGGGGCGGGGACTCGCGGCGGCGCACGCGGCAGGCCTGATGCACCGCGACTTCAAGCCGGATAACGCGATGATCGCGGCGGACGGGCGAGTCCGGGTGCTGGACTTCGGGCTGTCCCGGCTGCACGCGACCTCCGAGGCGACGAGCCCGGGCGGCGCGAGCTCACCAGCGCTGGCGTTGCACGTGACCGCTGCGAACAGCCTGGTGGGGACACCCGCGTATATGTCACCCGAGCAGTTCGACCGCCAGGAGGCCGACGCACGCAGCGACCAGTTCAGCTTCTGCGTGGCGGTGTGGGAGGCGCTCTATGGCCAGCGGCCGTTCGCCGGAGAGTCGGTCCTGGATCTGAGCGCAAATGTGCGCAGTAGCGTGATGCGCGGTCCGCCCGCGGGTATGCGCGTGCCGACCTGGGTGCGGCGGGTGCTCGAGCGCGGGTTGGCGCGCGCGCCGGCATCGCGCTGGCCGACGATGGAGGCGTTGCTGACGGCGCTGGCGCGCGACCCCGTGCGGGTGCGCCGGCGATGGCTTGGGGGTGAGTCGCCAAAACATCCATGCATCGGGGCTTCCTTAGGTATCGTTCGATACTTCAACAGGCCCCCAGAGGATGAGTGGAGATGAACCCTAAAAACCAGAAATTCATGCGTCCCCAGGGCCGCAACACCGGCAAGATCGTCAGCGCCGCCGACGCGGTCAAACTCATCCGCTCGGGCGACACCGTCGCCACCACCGGCTTTGTCGGCATCGGCTTCCCTGAAAACATCGCCATCGCCCTCGAGCAGTACTTTCTCGAAACCCGCGAGCAGGATCCGGCAGGCCGCGGCAAGCCCGAAGGCCTCACCCTCGTTTACGGCGCCGGCCAGGGCGACGGCAAGGACAAGGGCCTCAACCACCTGGGCCACGACGGCCTCGTCGCAAGAGTGATCGGCGGCCACTGGGGCCTGGTGCCACGCCTGCAGGAACTGGCCGTCGCCAACCGCATCCAGGGCTACAACCTGCCCCAGGGCGTCATCACCCACCTCTATCGCGACATCGCCGCCGGCAAGCCGGGCACCCTCACCCGGGTCGGGCTCGGCACCTTCGTCGACCCGCGCTTCGGCGGCGGCAAGGTCAACGAATGCACCACCGAAGATCTCGTACGCATCATCGAAATCGACGGCGAGGAGTACCTCTTCTACAAGGCTTTCCCGATCCATGTCGGCATCATCCGCGGCACCACCGCCGACCCGGACGGCAACATCACGATGGAAAAGGAAGCCCTGACCCTCGAAGGCCAGGCCATCGCCATGGCCGCCCGCAACAGCGGCGGCATCGTTATCGCCCAGGTCGAGCGGATCGCCGAATCCGGTTCGCTCAATCCACGGCAGGTAAAGATTCCCGGCATTCTGGTCGACTGCGTGGTGGTTGCCGAACGCCCCGAGTGGCACATGCAAACCTTTCTCGAACACTACAACCCGGCCTTCTCCGGCGAGATCCGCATCCCCCTCACGTCCCTCGAACCGATGGAAATGAGCGAGCGCAAGATCATCGCCCGCCGCGCCGCCATGGAACTCACGCCCAACGCCGTGGTGAACCTCGGCATCGGCATGCCCGAGGGCGTGGCGGCCGTGGCCACCGAAGAGCGCATCCTCGACCTGATGACCCTCACCGCCGAGCCCGGCGTCATCGGCGGCATTCCCCAGGGCGGGCTCAACTTCGGCGCCGCGGTGAATACCTCCGCCATCATCGACCAGCCCAGCCAATTCGATTTCTACGACGGCGGCGGGCTCGACATCGCCTTCCTCGGTCTCGCCCAGGCCGATGCCCAG
>NZ_JAMHWM010000015.1:0-7690 GCF_035910975.1 Sphingomonas sp. | reverse complement strand
ACCTGCTCTGGGTGAGGACCTTCCGAACCGTCGAGGAACTCCGCCTCGCCCTGATCGACTTCAGGCGAACCTACAACGAATGCTGGCTGATCGAGCGCCACGGCCACCGCTCGCCAGCCCAGTTCCGACGCGACCAGATGGACATGATGCCCTTGGCCGCATAGTCGCAATCGGGTGTCTCAAAAGCCCGGGGCGGTACAGGCCTTTGAGTATATTGATCTCGCTGGTCCGCTTGTAATCGATATGCGTTCTCCAGATAAGATTGTACTGGAATCGGCACCCATACATATTTCCGATGAAATTGACGGTATCCATCCCATCTTCGATAAATTCATTCCCCCTGATCCAAAGATCATAGGCGATACAGTTCCATGCACATTCGATCTGCCGGTGGTGGAATTTGAACAGGCAATTTTCGATCCGGACATGCCGGATGGAGTTTTCAAGCCGCATCCCTTTCGACCCGGTATCCGCCACGCGCGCGCCGTTCGGGTAATTCTGGGAGATGATATCGGAATTCGCTCGGGCCGCCGGATACGGATCGCCGTTGGCTCTGGTATCGGGATACGAGCTGCCGTCGAAGAAGATCCCATCGATCAGAATTCCCGAAGTGTCGGTCATCAGGACCTTAGTGCCGCGGTGATTGACGCGCGGCATATTGACCCGATCCTGCGGCCTGATCCGGACGAATGAGCTCCGATCGCTCATCCCAGTTCGAGAGGTATTCTTGCTGATGTTCCTCAGGTCGAGCTGGCCATAGTCTCCAGGCGCCATCTCGATAACCTGCCCGAGCGAGGCATTGATCAGCGCCGTCCGCAGCCCCGCCGCGGTCGTCACGGTATAATCCGCGTCTCCCTCGTCCCCCGTCGTGGGCCGATTGCTGACCGTGATCTCGGCCGAGTAGCTGGAGTAGACGGTGTTGCCCGAGGCGTAGACGAGGCCAACGCGGCTCTTGATCTTCTTCCCGGGCGATTGGTTCGAAAGATCGAAGTAATAATCCGTCAGGACCGAGGAGACGACGCCGTCGACGGTCCACTCGTATATCTTGCGCGTCGGCGTGCCGCGATAGGTGCCATCCGTCGTGGAGACCCGGGCACTGGGGTACCAGTCGGCCGCCTTGCTCGGCGTGACGACGGGCTGGGCCGTGAAGCCCTCGGTGGCCGGGATCGGGACCCGGTCGGCATATTCGGACAGGATCGGCCCGCCCGCCGTGTTCGTCGCGCTGTTGCGGAAGCTGGCGTAATACCCGCCGCCGAAATAGAGCGCGGTCGGCGTCCAGGTCGCGCCCGTCGCGCCGGGGATCGCCGCGAGCGCCCCGGTCGCGGACGAGGCGATATACCACTGGCCCGTGACGGTTGGCGGCGGGCTGCCGACAACCGGGGCGGGGGTCGCGGTGAGCACCCCGGTCGTGGTGTTCCGCGCGATGCTCGGTTTCGCGGTGAACGCCGGGATGGTCTGCGTGGCCGAGACGACGGTGATGCGGTTCGACCGGGCGGTGGCCTGATTGCCGCCCGAGTTCGCGGTGTCGAGATAGGTCATCTCCGCCGCGAGGTCGGCCGGAGTGGTCGTGTAGCTGAGCGCCGTCACGCCCGTCGCCGTGCCGCCCCGATACCACTCGCCGGCGATCGTCGGCGCCGGCGATCCGGTCGCGGCCCCGCGGACCGCGACGAGCACGGCGCCGACCACCGGTGCGCCGCCGCCGCTGACCGAGATGACCGGATCGCGGGTGAAGACCGGCAGGCCGGTGACCGCGGTGACCGCCACCGACGCCTTGCCCGGCGGCTCGGGCCGGCGGCGATACTTGTCCACGGCATGCTCGACGATCTCCAGACGTCCGGACGGCGCCTCGACGGGGATCGTGAAGCTCGGATTGCTCGACTGGCGCAGCACGGCGCCGGAGGTGTCGTAGAGCGTCCACTCTCCGCCCTCGGACTGGATCTCGATGCCCTCGTAGGTGCCGCCGGCCCAGGTAAGCCTCTGCCCCGGCGCGGGCGTCCCGATGATCGTCGGAGGCGTGAGCATCTTCGGCGACGGCGTGTTGAGCCTCCGGTTCCAGGGCAGCTTCTGCCACTTGCCGGTCGCCGTCTTGCTGTAGCGCCTGATATCAGCCATGCGAGACACCTCAAAGGTCGCGGCGCGCGTGGAGGAGCGCCCGTCGAGCGGTGGAAAAGGGGAGGGGGGTCAGTAGATCGGCAGGACGATCGTCGCGGACTTGGCCAGGTTGCCTGCCTTTTCCGTCGTCACGCCTTCGAGCGGTGACGCGGTCGTGGGGTCGGAATAGCCCAGCATCACCCGGTTCGACGTTCCGAAGGTCTGCTTCAGGGCGATCCCGGGGCGCATCTCGCCTCCGTCCGAGGAGACCAGGAAATGGAGGCCGAGATAGATCCCGCGCCGGGGCGAGGGGAGGCTCGCTTCTTCCCAGGTGACGGTGCCAGGCCCACCCGCCGTGCCGCCGGCCTTCCACCATGCGATATCGCCGAACTGCGGCACGCCGCCGAGCTTGCGCAGCACGACCAGGATGACGCGCTCGGCGCCGGTCCAGCCGGTCAGCGCCTCGCTGGCCGAGGCCGCGACCTTGTGGGCGAGGCTCACGCCCGGCGCGCCGGAGCCGGAATTGAAGGGGATCGTCGTGAAGCCCGCGGGGTGCGCGGGCGCGGTGCCGCCCTGCGCCTGAACCGCGATGGCAAGAATGTCATCCTCCTTCTGGTGCACGGGCTTGGTGGTGAAGCCCAGCGTCGCGGTGATGGCGCCAGTGACCGTGCTGCCGTAGCTGACCACCTGGACCGTCGCGGGCGCGACCACGCCGCCCTGGGGCGAAAGCGTGAGGACCGGGACACGATCGAAACGGTTGAGGGTCGCCAGATAGGTCGAGTTCGCCGCCAGCGTGACGGGCAACGTGCTCGCCCCGACCAGCGGGATCAAGCCATTGTCCGAAGGTCCGACCGTGAGCGTGCGTGCCGTGCCGTCCGTCGATATCAGGAGATAGGCGGTGATATTGCCGGTCAGATTGTCCCAGATCGTCGCGTCGAGCGTCAGGTTGGCCGAGATCGAGCATTTAGCGACGCGGTTCGCAGCGGCGTTGTAGGCGAGCACGCCCGCGACGGGGATAACCGGGAGTCCGGCGCCGCCGAAGGGCATGGCCGCCTCGATCAGAAGCGCGGCCCCGGGATAGGTCAGTCCCTCGACCTCGCCGTCCTCGTCGAAATGCGGGATCCGGTTCGGCGTCTGGATGACCGCCTCGGAGTCCGCGCCGACGATCCGGCGCAGGTTCGCGGCACCCTCGATCAGGCCGCCCGCGAGGAGGACGTCGCCGTCCTCGACGCCCGAGAGCAGCGCCGCGCCGTATCCCGCCCGGCTGTAGAGGCCGTTGAGGAGCGCTTCGATCGCCACCTGGCTCATCGTCAGCTGCGCGGCCGCGAGCGCGTTCCCGAGGCGCGGTCCCCCATCCTCGGCGTCCTGCGCGGCCGCCTCGATATGGGCCAGCGTCCGCTCCGCGCTCGAGAACGCATCCGGATCGGCGGTTTCGATCGCGGCGATCAGGGCGGCGCCCAAAGCCGTCTCGTCGGGATCGGAGTTGCTGGCCACGACCAGGGCGATCAGCTCGGCGAGGCTCATCTGGCCGGTGCGCCTGACGGTCACGCTGACGCCGGTGGCGTTGATCGCCAGCGCGCCGGAGACCTGAACCTCGTCGGGCAGGCCGATGATCTCGACCTCGACGTCGGTCGCGCCCGTGCCGTTGACCACGGAGCGCAGCCGGCCGTCCGGGTCGATGATCGACGGTGCGACGAGCACGACGCGTGTGCCGGTGACCCCGGCCGAGAAGCCGATCAGGTCGTAGTTCGCGCCGGTGAACCGCGACAAGTCGATTGTCAGGCCGATCAGCCAGATCTCGTCGACGTTGGCGCCGATCTCGATCAGACGCGAGCCGGAGGTCGCGCCGGTCGGGACGATCTCGGTGCCGGACCAGCGCAGGAGGTCGGTCTGGGTGACATAGACCGTCCGAAGATTGTCGGAGATCTCGAAGCGGCCGCCGACGATCCGGGGCGCCTTGAGCTTGATCGCCGCGGTCTGCGCGCCCAGCCGGACCGCGTCTCCCGGTCCGGTATACCGCGCCCCCTCGATCGACAGATCCCAGCCGTCGCCCTCGGCCTGGGCCCAGAGCTGGGCGCCGTGCGCGGCGGCCGAGACGACCGGGTTGACGGCGCGGTTGCGCCGGCCGCGCAGCTGGATCGCCGCGCCCGAACCGTCCTCGCCCGCGCTGCCGCCAGTGACGCGCACACCATCAATCACGCAGTCCTGCGCCGAGGAGTGCAGGTCGACGGCCGCGCTCGTCGATCCCATGCAGGCGCCGGTGATCCTGAGCGCGGTCGCACGCCCGTACTGATAGGTCGCGCCGCCGGCGGCCGTCGTCAGGCTGCCGGTCGTAACGCAATGGCGGTTGCCCTCGCCCCGGATCTCGATTTCGTTGCCGTAACCGCAGCAGTCCTGGACGCCGTAGGCGGAGATCCCGGCCGAATTGATCTTGTTGTCCGCGCCCCAGGCGCCGACGCGCCAGGTCGAGAGGAGGCAGCTCTGCGGCTGCAGACCGCAATCGTAACCATCGAAGATAGTCGCGTCGACGAGGGCGTCGACGAAGCCGCGCAGGGTCAGCGCGTTGACGTGCCAGGTCTGACCCGGTGTGTGGGTGATCTGGCCCGGGCCCGTCAGCGAGAAATCCGCCCCCTTGGGGACTTTCTGGAGCCGGATGCCCGTGGTGAACGGATCGAGCAGCCGCATGGCGACATAGACCGTGTCGCCCACGACGGCGCCGACCCGGCCGTATTGTCCGACGCGCCGCTGATCGTTGATCTCTCCCGGGATCTGATCGTCCGCGACGAGCTTGACGATCTCATCGACCGCGACGCCATGGCCGGGCGAGACAACCGCGATGCATTCCGTCGCCGAGGCGCCGCCGTCCATCACAAAGGTGGTCGAGGTCAACGATGTGACCGCCGTCGGCGCGGGCCAGACCGCCTCGACGACGATCGGCCGCTCGATGTTGGCGACGATGTTGATTTTACCGGCGAGCAGAACGTTGAACCGCGCGCCATCGGCGACCGACACCTTCGCCAGCGCGCGGGTGATGTCATAGGTCCCGCCCAGGTAGGCCGTTTTGCCGGTCGCGAGAGCGGCCGCCCAGCACGCCTCGATCTTCTCCTCGGTGGTGCCGGGATATTCCTCAGGGATCACGTAGAGCGATTGGCCGGTGACCGGCGCCTGGGCCGCGACCCAACCCCCATCCACGACCCGCGCGACCTTGCCATTGTCGGCGGTGGTGACCGCCGGCAGCGAGGCGGGCAGGGCGCCGGCCACCCACGCGCCGGCGGTCACCATCGCGACCTTGCCATTGTCGGCGGTGGTGACCGCCGGCAGGCCGGTGACACCCTTGCCGGTCACCACCCAATCGTTGGCCGCGATGCGCTCGATCCGGAAATCGGTCTGCCCCGGGATGAGAACCGACCCGCCCGGCCCGCCGTTCACGGTGACGTCGGTCGAGCCCTGGACCAGCATCGCGTTGAGCGACGAGCCCTCGACGAGGGTGTGGTCGACATAAGCCACATCGGCCTGGTGCCGGATCGTCAGGACGGGTGTGGCATGGGTGGCACGCAGGCGGGCGCGGTTGTCGGAGATCGCGAGGTCGCGCGCCGCCGAGGTCCAGCTGACGAAGGTGTGGATCGGCTCCTTGCCGGCGAGCGCGAGCGCGGTCGCAGCCTCGCCGGCAGCGGCATCCGCCTTGGCGAGGCTGGCAATCATGGCGATCGTGGGCGCGATGACCACGTCGCCCGAGAGCGGCCCGCCGAGTTCCAGATAGGTGCCGTCGCCGTCCACCCTCCTTGAGGTCGGCACACCACCACCACCACCGGTCGGGTCCTGCCATTCGATGTCGAAATCATTTTCCGAGAGCTTGACGGGCATCTGACCCACGGCCCCGCCGCGGAACTTCTCGAGCGGGCCGTCGACGTTCGCCTTCAGGATGCCCCGCCAGCTCGGGAAGTTGAAGAAGTCGAAGCCGGAGACGTCGCCGATGACCGGAATGTGGGTATTGCCGCGCACCCAGGCGCCAGGCGTCGAATTCGTCGCCGCGCCCCAGATCGAAATGTCATGGCCGCCCCCGACCGCGTAGACCGACTTGATCCCGGCGCCCTTCAGGTTCGCCCCGTTGGCGACGACGCGCACGGCGTCGGCGCCGGCGCCGATCGCATATTCGCCCGCGCCTGAGAAATCGACACGGTTCACGATCGCCTCGCCGCCGTGCGAGCATTCGAGGCCGCGATAGGTCGCATCGCTCACATCCGCGTCGGTGGCGCTCAGGAATCCCCGATGCACCCCGAGGCCGTGGCCGCCACTGCGCCTGGCCGACCCGTCCTGGAACTGCGCATGCGTCGCGCGCGAGAAATACGCCGCCGCGAGCGAGGTCAGCGTGCTGATCGCGGGCACCGACTGGCAGTCATCGGCGGACGCGCCCTGGAACGATGGCGACGCCGCCTGCTGGCATCGGATCCCCTCGCCGCCGGCGCCATCCCATTTCGAATAGAGCGCATAGACCTGCCCGCCCTGCTGGACGAAGCCGGCCCGGCCCGCGTTGATCACGCCGCAGCCCGGATTGATCTGGCTCTGGGTGTTGACGCCCACGTAGCCGTTGCCGTCCCGCCCCTCCATATCGATGAGGCAGGCGATGGTCGGCGCCGATCCCCTGTTGAACACGAATACGTTGCCCGCCGAGCGATAGACGGCCGAGAGAAGCATCGGGTCGACGTCGAGGTTCGAGGCGCCGACGAAGCCCGCGGCGAGCTTGACCGCGCCGGTTCCCGCGTAGGTGATCCTGATATGCGCGGTACCGGACCCGTCCGCGCGCAGGCCCTTGGTGAGCCGGTGCCCGTTCGCGATCACGATGTTGATCGTCTTGGCGCGCACCCAGAGCGCCGCGTCGAACGCCGCCTGGATGTTGGGGTAATCACCCGGGACCGCGATCTCGAATTCGTCGACCGGATCGGGCAGCGCGCCGCCGCCGGACGAGGCGACCGGATCGACGCCGAGAACGACGCGATAGTGCGGGTCCGTCGCGGCCGGGCCGTAGCGCCGCAGCACGTAGAGATGGTCGGCCTTCAAGGCCCCGACGCGCAGCGGCGTGCCGTCCACCGCGCGCACCGGGAGGCGGGCGCCGTTGTCGCCGATCCTGAGCGTGACCGAGCGGCCCGCGTTCGCGGCATTGGCGACGAGCGAGAACAGCATGCCCGTGGTCACGTCCGAGACCGGGCCAACGACGCCGAAAGGCTCGCCCGTGATCGTCGTGCCCGTGCCCGAAACGTTGGTGAGCTGGATCAGCCCGGTGCGCTCGATAACCGCGAGCCGCTGCTTCTCGGTCGTCGTGCTCGCGACAATGCGATAATTGCGAGTATTCGCCGCGCCGCAGCGGATCGTGTAGTACCGCCCGGCAGTGATCTCGCCAGCGACCAGCTCGTTCCCGTCCGCGTCGAGCAGCGGCCGATCCGGCTCCGTGCCGATCGACACCATCACTGTTCCGGTGTTCGCGTTCGCCGCCTGGACGATGTACTTTTTGCCGGTGACGTAATCCGTCGAGCCCGAGAAGGCGGCGCGCCGGGTGATGACCCAGCGGTTGGTGCCGTACTGGCTGTCGACGTCCTCGACC
>NZ_JAMHWM010000014.1:0-2085 GCF_035910975.1 Sphingomonas sp. | reverse complement strand
GAGGCGATCACGCCGACCGGCTCGCGGAAGGTCATCGCCAGGCCGTTGCGCTTCTCGCTGGGCAGCGTCCAGCCTTCCATGCGGCTGGCCTCGCCGGCGGCAAAGCGCAGTTCCTTCACCGCCCGGCCGACCTCGCCGCGCGATTCGGCCAGGATCTTGCCCTGTTCGGCCGAGACGAGGAAGGCGAACTCCTCGGCCCGCTTCTCCAGCAGTTCGGCGGCGCGGAACAGGATGGCGCCGCGCTCCGGGCCGGGCACCTCGCGCCACGCCTTCCAGGCGCGATGCGAGGAGCTGACGGCGCGATCCGCGTCTTCCGCGGTGCCTTCGGCGAAGTGGCCGAGGACCTGGTCGCGCCGCGCGGGGTTCGTGATGGCCACGGCGTCGGGGCCGGCCTGCTCCCACTCCCCGTCGATGTAGTTGCCGTAGCGGCCGCCGATGTTCTGGCCGAGCCAGGTCTGCATGTCCATGGGTCTGTCTCTCTTGGTGGTGTCGTGTTTACAGCTTGGCGCGCAGCAGCGCCTTCATGTCTTCGAGCGTCGGCTTGCGCGGATTCACCGCGACGTTGCCGGACAGCATGGCTTCGGCGGCCACGTCGTGCAGGTCGGCCTCCGTCATGTGGAAGTCGCCCAGCTTCGCGGTGATGCCGATGTCGGCCTGCAGCTGCTCGATCGCGATCACCGAACGCTCCGCCGCCTCGCGCAGGCTGAGGCCGTCGGTGCGCTCGCCGAAGATCTGCGCGATGCGTGCGAACTTCGCCAGGTTGCCCGGGAGGTTGAAGCGCATCACCGCCGGCAGCATGATCGCGTTCGCCAGGCCGTGCGGGATGTGGAAGCGCGAGCCGAGCGGCATGGCAAAGGCGTGCGCCAGGCCCAGGCGGGTGCTGTTGAACGCCATCGCCGCGATGGTGCTGGCCAGCAGCATGTCGGCGCGGGCTTCCTTGTTGCCCGGCTGGGCGACCGCCAGGCGCAGGCTGCGCGCGATCAGGGCCATGGACTGCTCGGACATCGCCTCGGAGATCGGCTGGGTGGCCGTGTTCACGTACGACTCCAGCGCGTGCGTCAGCGCGTCGATGCCGGTGGCGGCCGTGATGGCCGGCGGCAGGGACATGGTCAGCTCGGGATCGAGCAGGGCGATGCGGGCGCAGTTCAGGACGCTGCCGACGCCGAACTTGGTCTTCTTCTCCTTGTCCGACAGCACGGACCAGATCGTCAGCTCGCTGCCGGTGCCGGAGGTCGTGGGGATGGCGATCACGGGGGCGCCGGGCTGACCGATCTTGCCCATGCCGTTGTAGTCGCGGATGTTGCCGGGGTTGGTCAGCATCACGCCGATCACCTTCGCCACGTCCATCGCGCTGCCGCCGCCGATGCCGACGATGACGTCGCACTCCTTCGACCGGGCGAGCTGCACGCCGGCATCCACGGAGCGGGCGTCCGGGTCGCTCTCGACGTCGGTGAAGATGGTGACGGGGAACGCGCCACCGAGCGCGGAGACCACCCGTTCGACCAGGCCGGCCTTGGCGACGCCGGGATCGCCGACCACCAGGACCCGCCGGCCGCCGACGCTCTTCACGAGCTCGGGCAGGCGCGCCAGCGCACCCCAGCCGAATTCGATCGCCGTGGGGTTGTGGTAGCTGAAGGAGGTGATGGAGGAGGTCATGCTTGTCTCGGTTGCCTTGTTCGATCGGGTTGCTGGCTGCCGCTTGCACGGCAACGCGGGGGCCAGTGTTCCGCGGGGCCACCATATCCGTCCAATACATAATTGGGCCTCGATTGATACTTGCGCGGCATCAGGAATGATCGACCTCCGGCACTTCCGCTATTTCCAGGCCGTGGCCCAGGAGCTCCACTTCGGGCGGGCCGCGGCCCGCCTGTGCATCGCGCAGCCGGCGCTGTCGCGCCAGATCCAGCAGCTGGAAGGGGAAATCGGCACGCCCCTGCTGCGGCGAACGCAGCGGCGGGTGGAACTGCTCCCCGCCGGCCAGCTGTTCCTGGAGCGCAGCAACCTCATCCTCGAGGAGGTGGAACGCGCCGCGATCGACGCGCGGCGCACCGGCGCCGGCGAGTGCGGGCGCCTGTCCGTGGGCTT
>NZ_JAMHWM010000013.1:0-1003 GCF_035910975.1 Sphingomonas sp. | reverse complement strand
GCAAGGTCCAGTCGATGCTCGTCGCTCTGCGTTACGGCGCCGCCGCTTGAGCATCGCCGTCTTCCGCATCGGCCTGGCCGCGGCGAAGCCCGTTGTCGATCAAGCTTACGGCTCGGCACTGGCGCCTGGCCGCTGGCACAGCCTGCGAACGGCTGCTGCATCGCGGCGGGTGATCTACTGCGCAGGGTCGCGCGCGCTGGCGCAACTCGAGAAGCGCGTGCATGCGAACGGCATCGCGCCGGTCGGGCAGGCACTGTTCCGACTCGAGCTGCCCGACGGCCTGGTGGTTCGGACCGCGCAAGCCGCCGGACTGCCGGAAAACTGGCGCGACAGCGAGGCCGTGACGCAAACGTTCGGAGATCGATGGCTGGATGCGGGCGCCGAATTGGCGCTGTGGGTCCCGTCATACGTCGAGCCTGCCGAACACAACCTGATCATCAATGCCCTGCATCCGAGGCTCGCGGAGGTCGCGCTCGTTACGGAACGCGACCCGTTCGAGTTCGATCCTCGCCTGGCTTAACCTCGTCATCGAAGGCTTCCGCGACGAAGAGACGGGAAGTCTCGCGAGGGCGGCGGCGGGCCGCACCGACCGGTCCTCGGCGAACCGCCCGCGCTTGCCGGAAGCTGTTGCCGAGTGCCGGTGGTCAGGGTGCGCGGCTCGCATGACACGGGCATCGATCAGGCGGAAGGATCGTTGGCAGCTTCGGGCAGGCCCGCATCGGACCCCAGATAGCCCGTGCTGGCGCGTTCGCGGTTGTGGCCGAGCACCCTGGAGACGCGCTTCCTGGCCGGCTTGTTGCCCTCAGGGCGAGACGTTCCACCACGCACCGGCGACGGGCCGCCGGCGTCCGCCTCGAAGTGGTCGTTGGCGTACTGGTGGCGCAGGCCATGCGACACGACGCCAAGGTCGGCCTTCGAGATGCCGAACTTGCGGATGACGTAATAGAAGCGCGCCTGGTTCTGAAGGCTGGTGAAGCCGGGCCGCCCGACATAGCTGCCTGGG
>NZ_JAMHWM010000012.1:0-119318 GCF_035910975.1 Sphingomonas sp. | reverse complement strand
GGCGCACTCCTGCGGCGAGTAGAGATCGAGGATGCGGCCGATGGCATTCCACAAGCCGTGGATGGTGCGTTCGGCGGCCTTTCGCAGATGGGCTTTCAGCTTGGAGAAGGCCTGCTCGATCGGGTTGAAGTCCGGGCTGTAGGGCGGGAGGAAGAGCAGCGTGGCGCCGACGCTCTCGATGGCGGCGCGGACAGCCGGCGCCTTGTGGCTCGACAGGTTGTCCATGACGACGACGTCGCCACGACCGAGTTCGGGCACCAGGACGCGGGTAACGTAGGTGATGAACGCGTCGGCGTTGATCGGGCCGTCGAGCACCCAAGGGGCGATCATGCCGGTGCGGCGCAGGCCGGCAACGAAGGTGGTGGTCTTCCAGTGCCCGAAGGGGATGCCGGCGCGCAGCCGCTCGCCGCGCGGGCAGCGACCGTGGCGCCGCGCCATGTTGGTCGACGCCCAGGTCTCGTCGATGAAGACCAGCCGCTCGGGGTCGAGATCAAGCTGGCCCTCGAACCATGCTTCGCGCCGTCTCAGGACGTCGGGGCGATCCTGCTCCGTCGCGTGGCCGCTCTTTTTTTGCGCGTGATCCCGTGGCGCTCGAAGAACCGCCACAGCGTCGCGATGCTGACGCTCACGCCGCGCCCGGCCAGCATCGCCTGCAACTCCGCCAGCGTCGGGTCCGGCTCCCGCCTGATCGCCTCGAGGATAAAGTCCGCATGGTCCTCGATCTTCGCCGTTCGGCGATCGCCACCCTGCGGCCTGGCGGCCGGCGTGCCGTGCGCCAGCGCCAGTTGTCGCCACCGGATCGCGCTCGCCGCGCTGACCCCGAACCGCTCGGCAGCCTGCCGACATGACACACCGCCCTCAACAACGGCGACGACACGATCCCGAAGATCACGCGATAAGGCTCGACCCATCCGTGCCAGCCTCCTTCGCCAGCACGGATCCTGAATCAGAAAATCCGACCCCTGTGAATCCCTACCGATTCAGATCGGCCGAAAACCGCTCTAACTGGATCATAAATCGAAGGCAGCGGTATTGGTAATGCAGGTTCCGTCAAAGGGACCGGGCAGGCGGATCGGGCAGCTGATAACGACAGCCAGTGAGCCGCCCATCCCGCGCCAGACCCGCCAATCCTTTCCGCTATTTCCATTCATCGCCCGAGGTGATTCGGCCAGGCCGTAGCGACATTGTGGGATTCACGGCGGCGCGGATATCGGGTTCAGCGCTGGCTTTTGGGTCCTGACCCTAGCGTTCCGCCGCCAGCCAGCCGCCCGAAAAGCCGATCCGTTCCAGCCCGCGGCGGACATGCGGGTTCCTGCGCATCGTCTTCCAGATGAGGCCACTGCGCTGGTTCTCGATCGCGGCCAGGATCGGCCCCTGATCGATACCGATATAGTCGGCGGCGACCCAGCCGGACTTCGGATCGACTGTCCCGCTCTTGCCCGCATAGTCGGCGAAGGTGAAGCTGGGGTTGAACGAATCGCGGAACCCGTAGCGGTCCCAGACATGCGGATAGCGTTCCTTCATCGCCATCAGCGCGGGGATGGTGATCTCCGGCGCGAAGGCGATCGATCCGCCCGCCGCGGTCGGTACGATCGTGCCGTCGTCGCGCGTCACCCTGGGGCTGACGCCGCGCGCGGAATAGGTTTCGAAGACGCGCGGCTTGCCGTTCACGACACGCTTGTGATGCGAATTCTCCGGCCCGTCCGACGCGGTCCAGCCCCAGATATCGCGTGAATAGCCGACCCAGTCGGCCGGGTTCTTCTCGCCGTAATCGCGCTGCGCATAGGTCGCGCGGCGGCTGTTCTCGAAATAATCGATGCCCCTGGAGGCGATGAACGGTTCGGTGATGCCGCGGAAATCGATCCACAGGTGCGAATATTGGTGCCCGAAAAGCGGCTCGAACGTCAGGTAGGTCTGGCCGTGGAAGGTCGCCCATTCCTCGTCCAGCCGCGCCGCCCAGCCCTTGTCCCAGGCATCCTTGCCGACCGGGTGCGTCGGCGAACCCAGCGCCAGCACATAGACCAGCATCCCCTCGTTATAGCCGACCCAGTCATGCGGTTCGTAGCCGCGTTCGGGCTTCCACCCCATCGAGATGCCGTGCGAGTTGGCGAGGTTGGTCGCCTGGCTGCCGGTGCGGTTGCGCTGGAAGAAGGTCCAGTCGGCTCGGGCGTAGAGCGCCTCGGCCCGCGCGCGGATCGCCGCCTCGACCTGGTCGTCGCGGTCGAAATAGCTCTGGGCGAACAGGGCGCCCATGAAGAACAGGCCGGTATCGACGCTCGACAGTTCGTTGTTGCGATAACGCGTGCCGTCGTCGGTGCGCAGGAAGTGATAGAAGAAGCCCTTGTGCCCCGCGACGCCCGCGGCCTGCGGCCCCTGGGGCAGCGCGAGAAAATGGTCGAGGCAGGCGAGCGTGCGCTTGGCGGCTTCAGCGCGCGGTACATAGTTGCGCTCGGCGCCGATGCCATAGGCGGTCAGCGCGAAGCCGACCGCGGCGATCGACGAGAACGGCGCCGACGGCCAGCGATCGGGCGCCAGGCACGTCCGGGGATCGGTGGTGTCCCAGAAATAATCGAAGGTTCGCCGCGACAGATCCTCGACGAACGCGGCCTGCGCCGGGGTCGCCCGGAATTCAGCGGGCGGCGGGGCGGAGGGCGTCGCGAGGCGCGGCGGCTGGCACGCGGCGGCGAGCAGCGCGGCGAGGGTCATCAGCATTTTCGATCCGGTACGCATGGTCATCCTTTTCCGATGCCCCCCGGACAAGAAAATGGCCGCGCACGCCTTACGACATGCGCGGCCGAGGGAGGAGCCCTAGAAATTGAAGCCGGTCGAAACCTTGATTGTCCGCGGCGGCCCGTCGATGTTGAAGTTGTTCGGATCGCGCAGGCCCGTCGCGGCGCTGAAGCCGTTATAGTTGCGATCGTTGAACAGGTTGATGATGTCAGCCCGGACCCAGACGCGCGTGTCATCGGTCAGGAAGCGCAGCGGGATGTTCTTGGTGATCGACAGGTCCATCTGGCGATAGCCCCAGAGATCGCCGTTACCTTCAGCCAGCTGCGACGTGATCGTGCGCGTGGGCGGTGTGCCCGGCACTGTTACGAACTGGTTCAGTCGCTGCGGCGACGACATCTGGAACTTGCCGCCCATCGTCAGGCCGAACGGCATGTCGACGGTACCGGCGATCACGATACGATGCGCACGGATGCCCTGTGACGGCAGGACGGGGTAGTCGTCGATGCTCGGGTAATCTAGACTGAAGGTTTCAGCGAATGCGCGGTTTTCTGTCGCCTTGGTATAGGTGTAGGTCGCGTCGATGCTCCAGGGCGATGCCTGGGTATAACGCTTGGTCACCTTGAAGAACGCGGAATCCGCGTCAGTTTCGAGCCCGTTGTCGCCGATGATGATGCTGCCGAAGGGCGCCGGCGGGAAGCCGAACGGCGACGAGATGCTGCCGTTTGCCGCATAGACGAAGAACGAGCCGTCAAGCTGGCGGTTGCCGAGCAGATAAACGAACCCGTCACGGCTGGTGACGTGCGAATAGCCGATCTCGGTTTCGACCAGATTGCCCCAACGACTGCGCAGCCCGAGGCTGAACTGATCCGAATAGGGCGCCTTCAAATCGTTCCTGATGAAGCGCAACTCGCGTCCCGCGCCGGCCGGCAACCCGGCGACGAGTGCCGCGCGACCAGCCTCGGTCAGATAGGCCGGATTCCAGGTGATGCACGTCGGGCTGGGCGTGCACACGTTGACCGTGTCGGCGGGGTTGGTGATGTTGAACGTCCGGCCCGCCGCCTGACCCTGGGCCAGTTCCTGCTGGATGAAGTCGAACTGGGTGCGGTCGTATGAGCGGCCATAGCCGCCGAAGATCGTGAAGCGGCCCTGATCGTCCAGCTCGTAGGTGAAGCCCAGCCGCGGCTGCCACGCGCCCTTGAACGCCTTCCGCTCGGTCCCGGTCGAGATATAGTCGCGGATATTATAGTTGGCCCTGGTCAGGTTCGGATAATTGGCCGGGCTGACCGCAGTGACCTGGGCGGCGGGGTGGACATAGTTGAGGAACGTGGGCGTCCGCTCGTAATCCCAGCGCAGGCCAAGGTTCAGCGTCAGGCGATCGGTGACGTCCCAGTCGTCCTGTGCATACAGGCCCAGCTGGAAGTTCTTCGAATTGATCTGGGCGTCGGTGAAGCCGCCGGCCAACGACTGGAAGTTGAAAGTGTACGGAATGGTGGTGTTGAGTGTGGTCGCCCCGGCCGGGGTGAAGTAGGTAAAGGCCGGGTTGAAGCTGTTTAGCTGCAGCGAGTTGAGCGTCACCCATTTAGCCTTCACGCCGACCTTGATCGTGTGCCCCTGCAGGCCGGTGTAGGTGAAGTCGTCCGACACCTGCCAGCCCTTCTGGCCCTTGTCCTGGAAGTTACGGCCGCCGCCGACCTCCAGAATGTTGCCGCGGATGAACTGCGTCGGGTTGGCGGGGTTGGGGATCTGGACGTTGTAGACGAGGCGCGGCCCCTCGAAGAACGGCCGCGGGTTCCACGTCACGTCCTCGTACGCGACCTTGAAGTCGTTCTGCCAGTTGTCCTCGCTGTGCTGCCAGCGGCCCAGCACACGCAGTTCCTCGACACGCGCCAGCGTGCGGGTCTCGAACGCGGCGACGCCGTTGTTGAACGTCTCGCCCGTCTCGTCGCGATATTTCGCCGAGACCTCGAACAGATCCTTGCTCGTCGGCGTGAAGTTGATCTTGCCGAAATAGAGGTTCTCGTTGAACGTCGAGTTGACCGAACCGTACAGCCGCCGCAGGTTGGCTGGCAGGAGCGACAGCGTCGATGCGAGGTTCGCCGGAATGGTGACGTCGCGCGGGTAGATGTTGCGCTTGCCCTCGTACGTACCGAAGAAATGCAGCACATCCTTGATGATCGGCCCGCCCAGCGATCCGCCGAACTGCATTTCACGGCTGCGCACCTTAATGGCATTGGCCGGGAAAAGCTCGATCGGGCGCGAATCGCGCAGATTCTGGTTGGTGAAATCAATGAACCCCGAACCGTGGAATTCGTTGGTGCCGGACTTGGTCACCGCCGTGATCGCCACCGAGCTGACCTGGTCGAACTCCGCCTTGTAGTTGGAGCTGATGACACGGTACTCGCCGATCGCGAGCTGTGGGAACGGATTGCCCTGCGTCGAATCTTGGCCACTGATGCCGTTCTTCAGGACATAGTCCTTCTGGCCAACGCCATCGATGAAGATATTGACGCCGTTGCTGCGCTGCGCGCCGCCCTGCAGCCGGTTCTCGCCGTTGCCTCCGACGACAAATTGCACGCCGGGCGCCAGATCGGCGAACGCCAGGAAGTTGCGGTTGGTCTGCGGCAACTGCTCAATGAGACGCTGGGTGATGGTCGCGCCGACTTCGCCAGCCTGCATCGTGCGGATGCGGTTGCCCGTGACGATGACTTCGCCGTCGCTGCCCGTGGTCGTGCTGCCCGACGATTCGGCGGGAGGCGACAGATCGAAGTCGAAGGTCGCGGCCTGGCCGACGGTCAGCCGGAATTCGTCGGTCGAGCGGGTGCCCGATGGTCCCGTCACTTCCAGGCGGTAATTGCCGACCTGCAGGCTGGCAAAGTTGTAGAGGCCGTCGGCGCTGACGCTCGAGTTACGGCGGACACCGGTATCGACGTTCACCGCGACGACCTGCGTCGGCATCGCCCCTGACGGAGCGGAGATGCGCCCGCGCAGCGAGGCGTCATTGACCTGGGCGGCGGCCGGCGCGGCGGCGATCGCCGTCATCGCGGAACCGAGCAGCAGCGCGGCGGCGAGCTTCATTGTGCCGCGGCGAGCAGACGAGCGCGTGTCGAAGCTGGGCATTGTCGTTCAAATCCTCCCCTGTGCGCCTGACCACCACGGAGACCCTGTTTCTCCGCCCTCATCGGTTGCCAGCGCGTTTGGAACCGGTTACATCGCCTGCACAATCGGCCCGCACGGCCCGGTTCGTCAAGATGTAATTTGGCCACAGCGTTCACGCCCGTCCGGCGCAAAGGGAGGATATCATGAAGGCGATCCATTTGCTGGCGGCGACCGCGCTTGCCTGGAGCCTCGCCCCCGCCGCGCTGGGCCAGACGCCGGCACCCGTCGCACAACGCACCGCCGCCAATCCCGGCTGGCAGGACGATGCGCGGATGCGCGCCTTCATCGACGAGCTGATGGCGAAGATGACGCTGGACGAGAAGATCGGCCAGATGACGCTGCTGACCAGCGACTGGCTGTCGACCGGGCCGGGCCTGCGCGAAGGCTATGAGGAGGATATCGCGGCGGGCAAGGTCGGCGCGATCTTCAACGCTCATTCGGTCGCCTATACGCGCAAGCTGCAGACGCTGGCGGTCGAACGCACGCGACTGAAGATCCCGCTGCTGTTCGGCTATGACGTGATCCACGGTCACCGTACGATCTTCCCCATATCGCTGGGCGAGGCGGCGTCCTGGGACATGGAGGCGATCGAGAAGGCGGCGCGCATCTCCGCCATCGAAGGCGCCGCCGAGGGGCTGCACTGGACCTTCGCGCCGATGGTCGACATCTCCCGCGATCCGCGCTGGGGCCGCATCTCCGAGGGCGCGGGCGAGGACGTCTATCTGGGCAGCCGCATCGCCACCGCGCGGGTGAAGGGCATCCAGGGCAAGGGCATCGGCCACACCGACGCGCTGATCGCCACCGTCAAGCATTTCGCCGCCTATGGCGCGGCGCAGGCCGGGCGCGATTATCATACCGTCGACATGTCGATGCGCGAACTACGCGACACTTATCTGCCGCCGTTCAAGGCGGCGCTGGATGCCGGCGCTGGCACGGTCATGACCAGCTTCAACGAGATCGACGGCGTGCCCGCGAGCGGCAGCCACTTCCTGCTGACCGACGTGCTCAGGAACGAATGGGGCTTCAAGGGCTTCGTCGTCACCGACTACACCTCGATCAACGAGATGGTGCCGCACGGCTATTCGAAGGACGACAAGCAGGCCGGTGAACAGGCGGCCAACGCCGGCGTGGACATGGACATGCAGGGCGCGGTCTACCTGAACCACCTCGCCAAGTCGGTCGCCGAGGGCAGGGTGCCGATGGCGACGGTCGATGCCGCGGTGCGCCGCATCCTGGAAATGAAGTACCGGTTGGGCCTGTTCCAGGACCCCTACCGCTTCAGCGACGCGGCGCGCGAGAAGGCGAATGTGATGACGCCGGCGTTTCTGGAGGCCGCGCGCGATGTCGCCCGCAAGTCGATGGTGCTGCTGAAGAACGATGGCGACACGCTGCCGCTGGCGGCGTCGGCGAGGTCGATCGCGGTGATTGGCCCGCTGGGCAACAGCAAGGCCGACATGATCGGCAGCTGGGCGGCGCAGGGCGACCGCAAGGAAAAGCCGGTGACCGTGCTGGAGGGTATTCGCGCGCGCGCGGGCAAGGGCGTGACCGTCAGCTACGCCGGGGGCGCGAGTTACAACTTCGCCGACGCCGGCAAAACCGACGGCTTCGCCGAGGCGATCGCCGCGGCACGGGGTGCCGATGTGATCGTGGCCGCGATGGGCGAATATTGGGACCATACCGGCGAGGCGGCGAGCCGCACCTCGCTCGACCTGCCGGGCAATCAGGAAGCGCTGCTCAAGGAACTGAAGGCGCTTGGCAAGCCGATCGTGCTGGTGCTGCTGTCGGGCCGCCCCAACTCGATCCCCTGGGCGGCGGACAACATCCCCGCGATCCTCCACGCCTGGTATCCCGGCACGATGGGCGGCCATGCCGTCGCCGACGTGCTGTTCGGGGATTACAACCCCAGCGGGAAACTGCCGGTTACCTTCCCGCGCAACGTCGGGCAGGTGCCGATCTTCTACAATATGAAGAACACCGGCCGCCCCTACACTGCCGAGAAGCAGGGGCAGAAGTATCTATCACGCTACCTCGACGTGCCGAACAGCCCGCAATGGCCGTTCGGCCACGGCCTGAGCTACACCAGCTTCTCCTATTCGCCGGTGACGCTCGACAGGACGACGATTCGCCCCGGCGAGGCGCTGACCGCCAGCGTCACCCTGACCAACGGCGGGCGGCGCGCGGGCACCGAGATCGTCCAGCTCTACACCCACGATCTCGTCGGATCGGTGACGCGCCCGGTACGCGAGCTGAAGGGGTTCGAGCGGGTGACGCTGAAGCCGGGCGAGACGCGCAAGGTGACGTTCCGCATCAGTGAGAGTGACCTCGCCTTCCATCGCGCCGACATGAGCTATGGCGCCGAAGCCGGCGATTTCGACCTCTACATCGGCGGCACCTCGGACCTGACGCAGGGCGTGCGCTTTACCCTCAGCGAATGAAGGGCGGGTCGGCGACCATGGGGAAGTGATCCGACGCCCGCGTCAGCCCGCACCGGCACGCGCGCGAAAAGGGCCAGGCGCGAATGAAACGACCCTGCTCCTCAGGCCAGCGCCATCAGGCTCGCGTTGCCGCCGGCGGCGGTGGTGTTGATCGAGATCGACACTTCCTCGAGCAGCCAGGTCGGATCGTAGCCGCACCCGTCGCGGCACTCCTCCGGCGATGCGGCATGGATGGTGACGATCGGCCCCGGCCGCGCGGCGAATTCGCCCAGCGTCGCGAGGATCCGCGTCGAGTCGCCTTCGACCAGCGCGACGGCGGGTGCGGTTGTGGCGGGCGCGAGGCGCGCGGCGACGCTGGCGGGCAGGTCCGCGGGCAGCGCCATGTCATCCACCACAGCGCTGCACCCCGCCGCGAGCACGGCGGCGAGTTGCCGGTAGAGCCCCGTCGTCGTCGCCGGCCGCAGCAGCACGGCGCCCCGCGCGTGCAGGCTGTAGAGGTTGCGTTCGCCGACGGGGCCGGGCAGCGTCACCTCCATCCCCAACGCGCAGCCCTCGCCGCAGCGCCGCGCGGCCGCCGCGTCCGCGCTTGCCCCGCTCTCGTCGAGCCAGCGGGCGAAATCGGCCAGCGCCGGATCGGTCCGCGACCCGGCCGATGCGGCCGGCGCGGCCTGTACCAGCCGGCGCAGATAGAGCGGCCCGCCCGCCTTGGGCCCGGTACCCGACAGCCCCCGCCCGCCGAATGGCTGCACCCCCACTACCGCGCCGATGACGTTGCGGTTGACGTAGAGGTTGCCCGCCGTCACCCGCGAGGTGACGTGCGCGACCGTCTCGTCGAGCCGCGTGTGCAGGCCGAAGGTCAGGCCGTAGCCGGTGGCGTTGATCGCATCGATCAGCCGGTCGAGCGTCTCGCGGCGGTAGCGGATGACGTGCAGGACGGGCCCGAACACCTCGCGCTCCAGGTCGTCGATGCGGTCCAGTTCGATGATCGTCGGGGGGACGAAGGTGCCGTGCCGTGCCTCGTCGGGCATCGCGAGCTGTTCGACCGGTCGGCCTTTCGCGCGCATCGCGGCGATGTGCGTATTGATGGTTTCCCTGGCCTCGGCGGAGATGACCGGGCCGATGTCGATGGCCAGCCGATCGGTATTGCCGATGCGCAGTTCGTTGAGC
This sequence comes from Sphingomonas sp., assembly GCF_035910975.1. Classification (GTDB taxonomy): domain Bacteria; phylum Pseudomonadota; class Alphaproteobacteria; order Sphingomonadales; family Sphingomonadaceae; genus Sphingomonas. The sequence continues at coordinate 109,830 of NZ_JAMHWM010000012.1, read as the reverse complement.
GCGCCCTTCAGCATCGCCAGCGTGCGATCGGCCACCTCCTCCTGCAAACACAGGATGCGCAACGCCGAGCAGCGCTGGCCCGCGCTGTCGAAGGCGGAGGCGATCACGTCGCCCACCACCTGTTCGGCCAAGGCCGAAGAATCGACGATCATCGCGTTCTGCCCGCCGGTTTCCGCGATCAGCGGGATCGGCTTGCCATCGGGTGACAGGCGCCCGGCCAGCTGTTTCTGGATCAGCCGCGCAACCTCGGTCGAACCGGTGAACATCACCCCCGCCGTCTCCGGCGCGCCGACCAGCGCCGCGCCGATCCGCCCGTCGCCAGCGATCAGTTGCAGTGCGTCGGCCGGCACGCCGGCCGCGTGCAGGATACGCACGGCCTCGGCGGCGATCAGCGGGGTTTCCTCGGCCGGCTTGGCGAGTACGGGATTGCCCGCGACCAGCGCCGCGGCGACCTGGCCCGTGAAGATCGCCAGCGGGAAGTTCCAGGGCGAGATGCACACCACCGGCCCGAGCGGCCGCGCATCGCCCTGGGCGCGCGCCTGTTCGGCGTAGTAGCGCAGGAAATCCACCGCCTCACGCACCTCGGCGATGGCGTTGGTGATCGACTTGCCCGCCTCCCGCACGATCAGCCCGAGCAAGGTCGGCATTCGCGCCTCCATTGCATCGGCCGCCCGTTCGAGCATCGCGGCGCGCTCCGCGATCGGCGTCGTGGACCAGCGGGATCGCACCGCTCTGGCGACCGCCGCCGCTGCTTCCTGTTCCGAAACATCATGGACAGTGCCGACGACGTCGCGGTGGTCCGCGGGGTTCAGCACCTCGCGTGCCATGCCACCCTCGCCCGCCCTCCACGTCAGGCCGGCGCTTTCCTTCAGCGCCTCGGCCAGCGCCGCCAGCGCTGTTTCGTCGCTCAGGTCGATACCGGAAGAGTTTCGCCGCGCGCCGTACAGGTCGGACGGCAGCGCGATCGCATCGTGCCGGGTGCCCGGCACCGCCTCGGCGCGAACCGCATCGGCCGGATCGGCTATCAGGTCGTCGATCGACACGTCCGGATCGGCGATACGGTTGACGAACGACGAGTTCGCACCATTCTCCAGCAGGCGCCGGACGAGATAGGCGAGCAGGGTTTCGTGCGTCCCCACCGGCGCGTAGATGCGGCACGGCCGGTCCAGCTTGTCCGGACCGACTACCTCTTCATACAGCGGCTCGCCCATGCCGTGAAGGCACTGGAACTCCCAGTCCCCTGGCGCAAACTCCGGCCCGGCCATCTGGTGGATGGTCGCCAGCGTCTGCGCGTTGTGCGTTGCGAACTGTGGGAACACCGCATCGCGCGCGTCGAGCAGGCGGCGTGCGCAGGCGATGTACGACACGTCGGTGTGGACCTTGCGGGTGAACACCGGGAAGTCCGCCAGCCCATCGACTTGCGTGCGCTTGATCTCGGCGTCCCAATAGGCGCCCTTGACCAGCCGCACCATGATCTGCCGTCCGGCGCGCCGCGCCAGATCGACGATCCAGTCGATGACGAAGGGACAGCGTTTGCCATAGGCCTGGACGACGAAGCCCAGCCCGTTCCAGCCCGCCAGATCCCCATCGAGCGCCAGCGCCTCCAGCAGGTCGAGCGACAGTTCCAGCCGGTCGGCCTCCTCGGCATCGATGTTGAGCCCGATGTCATGGCGTTTCGCCAGCACCGCCAGCGATTTCACGCGCGGCAGCAGCTCGGCCATCACCCGTCCGGCCTGCGCGCGGCTGTAGCGGGGGTGGAGCGCCGACAATTTGATCGAGATGCCCGGCCCCGCATGGATGCCGCGCCCCGCCGAGGCGCGGCCGATCGCATGGATCGCGCTCTCGTAGTCGGCGAGGTAGCGTGCCGCGTCGGCCGCCGTCGTCGCCGCCTCGCCCAGCATGTCGTAGCTGTAGGAAAAGCCCCCAGCCTCCATACGGCGCGACCGCTTCAGCGCCTCGCCGATCGTCTCGCCGGTGACGAACTGCTCGCCCATCATCCGCATGGCGAGATCGACGCCGCGGCGGATCACCGGTTCGCCCGCGCGCGCGATCAGGCGCGTGAGCGCGGCGGTGAGGCCGCGATCGTCGGCGCTTTCGACCAGCTTGCCGGTCACCACCAGCCCCCAGGTCGCGGCATTGACGAACAGCGATCGCTCGCCGCCGACATGGCTTTTCCAGTCGCCGTCGGCGATCTTGTCGCGGATCAGCGCGTCGCGGGTCGCGTTGTCCGGAATGCGCAGCAGCGCCTCGGCCAGGCACATCAGCGCGACGCCTTCCTGGCTCGACAGCGCATATTCCTGCACCAGCCCCTCCACCCCGCCGCCACGCTTCTTGGCCCGGAGCGCGACGATCAGCGCGCGTGCCGTCTCGCGGGCGGCGGCGCGGATGTCGTCGGGCAGCGTCGCCGCCGCGATCAGCGGATCGAGTGCCTCGGGCTCCGCGCGGCGACAGGCGGCGGTGATCGCGCGGCGCAGTGCGGTCTGTTCGGCGATCGGTGGAGCGAAGCTGGCGAAGGGCGGGCGGGTCATGCTAGCGCCATAGCAGATACGCGCGCGGCGGTTCGTCTCAAGTTGGCGTTCTACCTTGCCGGATCACCCGGAGGATCGACAAGATGCAGGCGATCGGCACCATTAATCCCGATTTTCCGGTCGAACTGGATCGGTTCGACCGGCGCATCCTCGCGGTGCTCGCGGAGGACGGCCGGATCAGCGTGACCGACCTCGCGGCAAAGGTCGGCCTGTCGAAGACGCCTTGTCTGACACGGATGCGCCGCCTGATCGATACGGGCGTCATCATCGGCTTCCGCGCGAGGATCGACCCGGCGCGCCTGGGCCTGGAGCATGTCGCCTTCACCGAGGTGAAGCTGTCCGACACGCGCGAGGATGCGCTCCGCGCGTTCAACGCCGCCGTGCTGCGCATCCCGGAGGTGGAGGAGTGCCACATGATCGCGAGCAGCTTCGACTATCTGCTGAAGGTGCGCACCGCCGACATACGGCGCTATCGCACGGTGCTGGGCGAACAGATCTCGCAACTGCCGCACGTCGCCAGCACCTCGACCTTCGTCGCGATGGAAACCGTCACGGACAAATAGCCACCGCATGTGGCAACCCGATCCGCTCGCCCAGGCCGGCCTCCAAAAGCCAGCCCCGAATCAGCCCGGAATCATGCCGCCAGCCTTTGGCCACGAAGCTTTGCGCGCACAGGGCGCTTTTTGCTCCCTACAGCTTCGACGTCAGCTCCGGCACCACCTTGAAGAGGTCTCCGACGAGGCCGATGTCGGCGACCTGGAAGATGGGTGCGTCCTCGTCCTTGTTGATGGCGATGATGGTCTTGGAGTCCTTCATGCCGGCGAGGTGCTGGATCGCGCCGGAGATGCCGACCGCGATATAGACTTCGGGGGCGACGATCTTGCCGGTCTGGCCGACCTGATAGTCGTTGGGGACATAGCCCGCATCGACCGCCGCGCGGCTGGCGCCGACCGCGGCGCCCAGCTTGTCGGCGAGCGGCTCGATGATCTGGGCGAAGTTCTCGCCGTTCTGGAGCGCGCGACCGCCCGACACGATCACCTTGGCGCTGGTCAGTTCGGGGCGTTCGAGCTTGGCGATCTCCGCGCCCGTGAAGCTCGACACGCCGGCGTCGCCGGTCGATGCCACCGCTTCGACGGTGCCCGAACCACCTTCGGTCGCCGCCTTCTCGAACGCGGTGCCGCGCACCGTGACGACCAGCTTGGCGTCCTTCGTCTGCACCGTCGCGATCGCATTGCCGGCATAGATCGGCCGCGTGAAGCTGTCCGGTCCCTCGACCGACAATATGTCGCTGACCTGCATCACGTCGAGCAGGGCGGCGACGCGCGGCGCGATGTTCTTGCCGTTGGAGGTCGCCGGCGCGACGAAGGCGTCGTGGCCGTCCATCAGCGACTTGACCAGCGGCGCGACATTCTCGGCCAGCGCATGGGCATAGGCCGCGTCGTCGGCGACATGGACCTTGCCGACACCGGCGATCCTGGCCGCCGACTGCGCGACGCCGTCGACGCCTTGCCCTGCGACCAGCAGGTGCACTTCGCCAAGCTTCGACGCGGCAGTGACCGCGGCCAGCGTGGCATCCTTGACGGCCGCGCCGTCGTGTTCGACCCAAACCAGAGTCTTCATGATCTTATCCTCCAACCCGTTCGCCCTGAGCTTGTCGAAGGGCTGTACTTCTTGAGAAGAAAGGGCAGGGCTTCGACAAGCTCAGCCCGAACGGTGCCTAGTTCGCGACGCCCAGCGCCTTGAGCTTGCCGACCAGTTCATCGACGTCCGCGACCTTGACGCCGGCGGTACGCTTGGCCGGCTCGACCACCTTGAGCGTCGTCAGGCGCGGGCTCACGTCGACGCCGTAGTCGGCCGGGGTCTTCTGCGCGAGCGGCTTGGACTTGGCCTTCATGATGTTGGGCAGCGACGCATAGCGCGGCTCGTTCAGGCGCAGGTCGGTGGTCACCACCGCCGGCAGCTTCAGCGTGTCGGTTTCCAGGCCGCCGTCGACTTCGCGCGTCACCGCGACGCTGCCGTCCGACACCTCGACCTTGCTGGCGAACGTGCCCTGGCCCCAGCCGGTCAGCGCGGCCAGCATCTGCCCGGTCTGGCCGTTGTCGTCGTCGATCGCCTGCTTGCCCAGGATCACCAGGCCGGGCTGTTCCTCGTCGCAGATCGCCTTCAGCAGCTTGGCGACGCCCAGCGGCTCGACCTTCTCCTCCGAGGTGACCAGGATCGCGCGATCCGCACCCATCGCCAGCGCCGTGCGCAGCGTTTCCTGCGCCTTCGCCTCGCCGATCGAGATCGCCACGATCTCCGTCGCGACCCCCTTTTCCTTCAGGCGGATCGCTTCCTCGACCGCGATCTCGTCGAACGGGTTCATGCTCATCTTGACGTTGGCAAGATCGACACCCGAACCGTCCGCCTTCACGCGGGGCTTCACATTATAGTCAAGCACCCGCTTGACCGGAACCAACACCTTCATCGCATCACTCTCCAAACAGCTTCGAACGCTTCCCGGGGAGGGGCAGCTTCACGCCGCCTTCTTCACCTCGGCAACGATCTTCTGCGCGGCGTCGCCCAGGTCGTTCGCGGGAACGATCGCGAGCCCCGACGTGCGCAGGATTTCCTTGCCCTGTTCGACATTGGTGCCCTCCAGCCGAACGACCAGCGGCACGCTCAGGTTCACTTCCTTCGCCGCGGCCACGATGCCTTCCGCGATGATGTCGCAGCGCATGATGCCGCCGAAGATGTTGACCAGGATACCCTTCACGTTCGGATCGCCCAGGATGATCTTGAACGCCGCCGTCACCTTTTCCTTGTTGGCGCCGCCGCCGACGTCGAGGAAGTTGGCCGGGAACATGCCGTTCAGCTTGATGATGTCCATCGTCGCCATGGCGAGGCCGGCGCCGTTGACCATGCAGCCGATGTCGCCGTCGAGCTTGATGTAGGCGAGGTCGTACTTTGACGCCTCCAGCTCCATCGGGTCCTCTTCCGACTCGTCGCGCAGTTCGGCCAGGTCCTTGTGGCGGAACATCGCGTTCGAATCGAAGCCGACCTTGGCATCGAGGACGAGCAGGTTGCCCTGTTCGGTCAGTGCCAGCGGATTGATCTCGATCTGGCTGGCGTCGGTCGTCTCGAACGCCTTGTACAGCGACGCCGCGACCTTCGCCGCCTGCTTCGCCTGATCGCCCGACAGGTTCAGCGCGGCGGCGACCGCACGGCCGTGGTGCGGCATGAAGCCGGTCGCGGGATCGACGTCGAAGGTGTGGATCTTCTCCGGCGTCGAATGCGCGACTTCCTCGATGTCCATCCCGCCCTCGGTTGAAACGACGAAGGCGATGCGGCCGCTGGCGCGATCGACCAGCAGCGCGAGGTAGAATTCCTTCGCGATGTCGGCGCCGTCGGTAACGTACAGGCGGTTGACCTGCTTGCCGGCCTCGCCCGTCTGGATCGTCACCAGCGTATTGCCCAGCATGTCGGTGGCGTGGGCGCGCACCTCGTCGAGCGAGAAGGCGAGGCGGACGCCGCCCTTTGCATCGGGGCCGAGTTCCTTGAACTTGCCCTTGCCGCGCCCGCCGGCGTGGATCTGCGACTTCACGACATAGAGCGGCCCGGGCAGCTGCTTCGCGGCCTCGACGGCTTCCTCGACGGTGAAGGCGGCATGGCCCGCCGCGATCGGCGCGCCATATTTCGCCAGCAGTTCCTTGGCCTGATATTCGTGGATGTTCATGGGAAGCGCGCCGTCCTTGTCTGGTAAAGATCGGGGATCGAGGGGCCTAAAGCACAGCCCGCCTAGCGCGACAACCCCGAGGCGCAGAGCGCGGCGGAGCTGGTTGCAACCGATACGATTTCGGGGTCGCCCAGCGAGCGCAGCCGGTAGAGGAACTGCGAGACGGTCTGCGATCCCCCCACCTTGGGCAGGCCCGCCATCCGGCGCAACTGGAGCAGGCTCAGCCGGTCGACCATCCGTTCCGCCATGCACGCCGACAGCGGCCTCGACAGCCCGGCCGACTCGAGTCCCGTACGCAGCCGGGCCTCCGGCGCCGCGCAGGCGGCGAGTGGCAGACAGGCCAGCAGGATCAGGCGTCGCATAAGCATCACCGGATCGCTATATCGCGCAACATGCACTGGGCAACCGGCCTTTCCCTGTTCTTCGCAACCGTGATTTTCATGGAAGGCTTCGCCTATGTCATGCATCGCTGGGTGATGCACGGGCCGGGCTGGTTCCTGCACCGCAGCCATCATGTGCCGCGCAAGGGCAATTGGGAACTCAACGATCTTTACGCGGTGATCTTCGCGGTGCCGTCGTTCGTGTTGCTGCTGGGCGGGGTTCAGCTCGGCTGGTGGCCCGGCTGTACGTGGATCGGCGCGGGGATCGCGGCCTATGGTGCTATCTACTTCGGCTTCCACGACGTGATCGTCCATCGGCGCATCGCGACGCGATATCTGCCGAAGTCGGCGTATATGAAGCGGATCGTCCAGGCCCACCGGTTGCATCATGCCGTCGAGACCAAGGCGGGGACGGTCAGCTTCGGCTTCCTGTGGGCGCCGCGGCCCGAGTCGCTGAAGGCGGAACTCAAGCGTCGCGAGCATGCGGGCGTGCGGCGGCCGCGCGCGGCAGAGCCGGCTGAATGAGGCTGCTCGACTGGCTGGCGCATACCGCGATGCTGGCGCTGGCCGGGCTCGCCACTTTGTCGCTGATCGGATCGCTGGCGAGCGTCTCGAACAGCGCGCTGGGTGACGTGTTTCCCGGAAGGGTCGCGGCGGCGAACCACGAACAGCCGACCGCGGACATCGAAATCGTCGGCGCCGCGCTCCGCCGCGAACGACCGGAAGCGCAGCCGCCGGTCCTTCGCGAGATCGTCGCGGCCGCACCCGACGCCGCCACGGCTGGCGAGAGCGAGATCGCGCGCTGGCTGAAGGCGCTGACCTATGCCGTCGTCGCGCTCGCCGCGATCGCCGCCGCCGGGGTGATCGCGCTGGTCAGGATCGGCAGCCGGATCGCCTCGCGCTGATCGACGCATCGACCTTCGGCCCGGCCTTCTGGGCGCTGGCGATCCCGGCGGTCATCCTGCTCGGCCTGTCGAAGGGCGGGTTCGCCGGGATGGGCGCCTTGTCGCTGCCGATGATCGCGCTGGCGGTGTCCCCGGTGCGCGCGGCGGCGATCCTGCTGCCGATCCTGATCGTGCAGGATGTGGTGAGCGTGTGGGCGTTCCGTCGTGACTGGGACGGTCATGTCCTCGGCTGGATGTTGCCCGGCGCAGGTGCCGGCATCGCGCTTGGCTACTTCTTCGCGGCGTCGGTGGATGCCGATCTGGTGCTGGCGGCGGTGGGGGCGGTGTCGGTGGCGTTCGGCGCCTATCGTTTGTGGGCCGATCGCCGCGGCGCGAGCCGGGCCGCGCGCGGATCGCCGGGCTGGGTCGGCAGCCTGCTCGGCGTCGCATCGGGCTTTACCAGCCAGATCGCCCATGCCGGCGGTCCGCCGTTCCAGCTGTGGGTGTTGCCGCGCCGCCTGCCGCGCGACGTGCTGGTCGGGACGACCGCGATCTTCTTCGCGATCGTCAACTGGGTGAAGGTGCCCGCCTATCTCGCGCTCGGCCAGTTCACGGTCGCGAATCTGGCCACCGCCACCGCGCTCCTGCCGGTCGCGGTGGCCTCGACGATGGCGGGCGTGTGGCTCGTCCGCCGGGTCGATCCCGCGCGCTTCTATACCGCGATCTACTGGCTGATGATCGCGGTCGGCATGAAATTACTGTGGGACGGGCTCGGCTGACCGCTTGTCGTCAGCAATTCGTAAACCATTTTGCGGGCATGTGCTTGGCGTGGGTATCGGTCGTGCCTCGGCGCAGGCTCTGAATGGAGCCGATGCGGAAAATCGCGCCATGCTGCGGCGGGCGGTGCTGCTCGACGCGCGCGTGCGCGACAGGTCGGCGGCGCGTTTCTCGATTCGGGTGGTCGATCTGTCGATGACGGGGTTTCGCGCCGAAACCGCGTTTGGCGTGCGTCCTGGGACACTCATCTGGATCACGCTGCCCGGGCTTCAGGGCCTGGAGGCGGAGGTCGCCTGGCACCGCGGCGAATATATCGGCGCTGCCTTTCGCCAGCCACTGCACCCCGCAGTGTTCGATCACATCGTTTCGCTCACGCGCTGACGCTCACGCGGGGGGACGCGGCAGGTGCAGCGCCGCCCAGGCGCCCAGCGCCGGTGCCAGCACGGTCGACAGCTGCATCCACAGCGGCGCTGGAATCTGCAAGGCGTTGTAGATGCCCGCGCCTGCGATCAGGCCGCCGATCAGCCACGCCGCCGCCCGCCACCGCGTGATCGCTATCGCGGTCCATCCGCCGGTCAGCGCCCCGGCGAACCACGCCGCGACCACGAACAGCGCGGCGGCCGCCGGCATCGCGGCAATATAGTCAGCCACGGCGGCAGGATCATTCATCGCCATCCCCGACGGCGGTGGATAGACGCGGTGCCCGACGAACTCCACCAATGCCACCGTCAGCATCGCCACGATGATGCCGGCGAGGATTCCAAGAACCTTGCGCATCGCCCGTTCCCTTCGGCCGCGAGGCTACACTGTCTCGCGCGCGAAATCAGCCCCTGGGCGGGGCGCCGTTCTGGGCGTAGAACTCGCCGAGCTGCCGGCACACCGCCTGGATGACGGGGAATGACAGGTCGGCATGGCGCGGCAGGACGATCGGCAGTGCCGCCTGGCATTGCGTCGCCGTCGTGTAGCGGACCGGCTCGACGCGCGCCTGCTGACAGTCGATGCCGCTGTCGCCGCACCCCAGGATCGCAATGACGTAGTAGAGCGGTTCCATCGCAGTCCCTTTCCGCGCGTACCAACCCATGACGCGATGGGCCGGTTCCGCGCAGCGCCGGGTTGCGATGCGCCGGCTTGACCTTATCTGAACGTCATGCCCCCCGCCGCACCCGCGGGCGCCGACCGGCCGCTCGCCGCGACGCTCGCCCGTTTCCTTCCCTATCTCTGGCCCGCCGACGCGCCGGGGCTGCGCGTGCGCATCGTCGCCGCGATGGGCTTCATCCTGCTGTCGAAGCTGGTGCAGGTGTACGGCGCCCCCTTCGCGCTGCAGGGTGCCGTCGATCGCATGGCGTCGGGCGACCGCGGGCTCGCCACCTTCGTCGTGCTGCTGGTGATCGGCTATGCCGCCGCGCGCTTCGGCACCGTGGTGTTCGACAACCTGCGCAACGCGGTGTTCGAGCGGGTTGGGCAGGATGCGGCGCGGCGGCTGGCGGCGCAGGTGTTCCGCCACCTGCACAGCCTGTCGCTGAGCTTCCACCTCGAACGCCGCACGGGCGCGGTGACCAAGGTTGTCGAGCGCGGGACCAAGAGCATCGACACGATGCTCTATTTCCTGCTGTTCAACATCGCGCCGACCATCCTCGAACTCGCGCTGGTGCTCGGCATCTTCTGGACGCGGTTCGGCGTCTGGCTGGTCGTCGGCACGGTGGTGATGGTGGTCGTCTACATCGCCTTCACCCGCATCGTCACCGACTGGCGCGCCGCCCTTCGAGAACGCATGAACGACCTCGATACCGGCGCGGTCGCGCACGCGGTCGATTCGCTGCTGAACTTCGAGACGGTCAAATATTTCAATGCCGAGGATCGCGAGGCGAAGCGCTACGCCCGCGCCGTCTCCGCCTATGCCGACGCTGCGGTGAAATCGGAGAATTCGCTCGCCTGGCTCAATGTCGGGCAGGCGTTCATCACCAACCTGATGATGGCGGGCGGCATGGCGCTGGTCGCCTGGGGCTGGGCGTCGGGGCGCTTCTCGCCGGGCGACGTGGTGCTGGTCTCGACCCTGCTCGCCCAGCTGTTCCGCCCGCTCGACCTGCTCGGCATGGTGTATCGCACGGTGCGGCAGGGGGTGATCGACATGGGGTCGATGTTCGACCTGATCGATACCACCGCCGACGTCCAGGACGCGGCGGACGCCCGGCCGCTGGCGGTGGACCGTGCGCATGTGCGGTTGGAGGACGTGCGCTTCGGCTATGGCGACGGGCGCGAGATACTGAAGGGGATCGATCTCGACATCCCCGCCGGCCACACCGTTGCGGTGGTCGGCCCGTCGGGCGCGGGCAAGTCCACGCTCGCGCGGTTGCTCTATCGTTTCTGGGACGTCACCGGCGGCCGCATCACGATCGACGGACAGGACATCGCGGGCGTCACCCAGGAATCGCTGCGCGCGGCGATCGGCATCGTCCCGCAGGACACGGTGCTGTTCAACGACACGATCGGCTACAACATCGCCTACGGCCGCGAGGGTGCGACGCCGGGCGAGATCGACGCGGCGGCGCGGGGGGCCGCGATCGCGCCGTTCATCGCGCGCCTGCCCGACGGCTATGACACCCGCGTCGGCGAACGCGGTCTGAAGCTGTCGGGCGGCGAGAAGCAGCGCGTTGCGATCGCCCGCACGCTGGTGAAGAACCCCCCGGTCCTGATCCTCGACGAAGCGACCAGCGCGCTCGACAGCCGGACGGAGGCGGAGATCGTCGCCACTCTGGAGACGATCGAGCGCGGCCGCACGACGATCGTCATCGCGCACCGCCTGTCGACCGTCGTCCACGCCGATCGCATCGTCGTGCTCGACGCCGGTCGCGTGGCGGAAGAAGGCACCCACGCCGAACTGCTGCGCCGCGGCGGCCTCTATGCCGAGATGTGGGCGCGCCAGGCCGCCGAACAGGCTCGCGCGGAGGCGGCGGCCGAGACGGCCTAGGCGCAGCGCAGGCGGACGAGCTTCGTCCGCTTGTCGAAGGTGATCGACGAACAGCGTTCCAGCGCGTCGGCACCCACGGTGATGCGGTCGCGGCTGCGGTCGCGCTGGCCCTTGGCGGTCACCACCACTTCCTCGGGATCGGGCGCCGTGCCCTCGCCCGCGATGCCGTCGGCATTGCCGAAATCGGTGGTGCGCACGTCGATCTGCGTCAGCGACAGCGGGCCTATTGCCAGCGGGCGCCCCAGCGTCATGCGCCGCACCGGCCGCTCGACCCCGAAGGCGATCTCGGCGGGGCGCCGCGCTTCCGCCAGCGTGCCGGCGTTGGCCCGCGCCAGCGTGAGCGCTGTTCCCGCGCTGGTCATCGTGTCGCGGCGGCGCAGGTCGAAACGGATGCGTACCGGCGCACCGTCGATCTCGACCTGCGCGAACAGCCCCACCGCGCCGCCGAACACGCCGCCGCCATCGACCAGCGGCAGCGCGTGCTCGCGCTCTCCGGGCACGGCCGCGCGCAGCACGAAGCGGACGACATCGTCCTTCAGCCCGCCCGGTCCCACCGCGCCGTCGACGCCGGTGATATAGGGGCGCTCGGTCCAGCCGATCCGCTTCTTCTCGACGCCGCTGCCCAGATCGACGCGCACCACGGCGGTGCGCCCCGGCACGCGCACCGGGCCGATCAGCCACGCCATCGCGAACGGGCCGGGCCTGAGCTGCGCGCGTTTCGCCATCTCGCCGCTGACCATCACCAGCGACGGCGCGCCGGGATCGACCAGCAGTTGCGCGGGCAGCCCCGCGACGGTCGCGGGAACGATCGATCCGACGCGGATGACGCGCTCTGCCGGCGGCGCGGCGCCGATGGTGAGGATGAGCAGGACGGCGAGCGCGGCGCGGGCGGGGAGAGGCATCGCGCCACGCTCGCCGCTGACGATGTCGGGATCACGGCATTATTGCGGCCGGTTGTCGCCCGTGCCCGCGGTCCCTACAGCACCGCGCGTGACCGCCGCGCTCGACACCCTCCACACCATCTTCGGCTTCAACGATTTCCGCGGGGTGCAGGGCCGCGTGGTGAACCGCGTGCTCGCGGGCCAGTCGACGCTGGCGGTGATGCCGACCGGCGCGGGCAAGTCGCTGACCTATCAACTGCCGGCGGTGATGCTGGAGGGGACGTGCGTCGTCGTCTCGCCGCTGATCGCGCTGATGCACGACCAGTTGCGCGCGGCCGAGGCCGTCGGCATCCGCGCGGCGACGCTCACCTCGGTCGATCAGAACCGCGCCGAAACGCGTGGGCGCTTCCTCGATGGCGATCTCGACCTGCTCTACATCGCGCCCGAACGCGCCTCGACCCCCGATTTCCGCGAACTGCTCGATCGGGGCCGTGTCGCGCTGTTCGCGATCGACGAGGCGCATTGCGTCTCCGAATGGGGGCATGATTTCCGCCCCGACTATCGGCTGTTGCGCCCGCTGCTCGATCGCTTTCCGGATGTGCCCCGCCTCGCGCTCACCGCGACCGCCGACGCGCATACCCGCGCCGACATCCTCGACCAGCTCGGGATTTCCCATGATGGGCTGATCGTCGCCGGCTTCGACCGGCCCAACATCCGCTACCTCATCTCCCCGCGCGACAACACCACGCGCCAGATCGCCGACCTGATCGCCGGCTCGCCCGGCCCCGGCATCGTCTATGCCCAGACCCGCGCCGCGACCGAGAAGCTGGCCGAGGCGCTGGCGAAGACCGGGCGGCCGACCCGCGCCTATCACGCCGGGCTCGATCCCGACGTCCGCGCGCGCAACCAGGCCGATTTCGTCGCGTCGGAGGACATGGTGATCTGCGCCACCGTCGCGTTCGGCATGGGCATCGACAAGCCCGACGTCCGCTTCGTCGCCCATGCCGGCCTGCCCAAGTCGATCGAGGCCTATTACCAGGAAACCGGCCGCGCCGGCCGCGACGGCGATCCGTCGGTCGCGCACCTGTTCTGGGGCGCCGAGGATTTCGCTCGCGCCCGCCAGCGCCTTGGTGAGGTCGAGCCGCAGCGCCAGGCCGGTGAGCGCCAGCGACTTGCCGCGCTCGCGGGGCTGGTCGAGACGACCGGATGCCGCCGCGCGGTGCTGCTGCGTCATTTCGGAGAGCAGCCCGCCGACGCCTGCGGCAACTGCGACAATTGCCTGAACCCGCCGGCCGGCATCGACGCGACCGAGACCGCGCGCAAGTTCCTGTCCGCCGTATTCCGCACCGGCCAGATGTTCGGCACCGGCTATATCGAGAGCATCCTGACCGGCCAGTCGACCGAGCGCAGCCTGATGAACGGGCACGAGGACCTGAGTGTGTTCGGAATCGTGGATGCCGAGGAATCCGTGCTGCTGAAACCCGTCGCCCGCGCGCTCCAGGCGCGCGACGCGCTGCGTGCCAATCCGCACGGCGGACTGGAATTCGGCCCCGCCGCGAAGGCGCTTCTGAAGGGCGAGGCGGAGCTGTCGCTGGTCGTCCCGCCGAAGCGCGAGCGGCGGCGGCGCGGCGGCGGCACGGGTGGCGAGGCCAATCCGGTCGGCGATCCGCTGTTCGACGCGCTGCGCGAACGCCGCCGCACGCTGGCGAAGGACGGGGGAGTGCCGCCCTATGTCATCTTCCACGATTCGGTGCTGCGCGAGATGGCGGGCGCCCGCCCCGCCAGCCGCGACGCCCTGTCGCGCATCTCGGGCGTTGGCGCACGCAAGCTCGACGCCTATGGAGAGGCGTTTCTGTCGGTCATCAGGGAGTTCGCATGATCCGCCGTATCGACGACCATGTGAGCGTCGCCCCCCAGATCACCCCCGAGGAAGTCGCCGCGATCGCGCAGGCGGGCTTCGTCGAGATCGTCAACAACCGGCCTGATGACGAGGAGGGCGGCCAGCCCTCGGGCGCTGAGATCGCGGCGGCGGCGGCGGCGGCGGGCATCGCCTATCGCGCGATTCCGATCACGCATGCCGGCTTCTCGGGCGCCCAGGTCGAGGCGATGGCGTCGGCGCTGACCGCGGCGGCCGGGCCGGTGCTGGCCTATTGCCGGTCCGGCACGCGCAGCGCGCACCTCTGGGCGCTGGCCCGCGCGCGGATGGGCGACGCGCCGCAGGAGCTTACCGGCAAGGCCGCGGCGGCCGGCTACGACATCTCCGGCATCCGCGCGATGCTCGACGCGCTGGCCGCGGGCGGCCGGTGAGGCGGCGGTGACGCTGACCCAGCTCGCCGGGTCGCTCGTCGCGATCCTCGTGCTCGCCTGGATCGCGCGGTTGCTCAAGCTGGGGGAAAGCCGGATCACCGATCCCGCGCGCGCCGCCGAATTCGCGGAGGAGGCGCTGGCGGGGTTCCGCGCCGGCCGCGCGATCGTCGGCACCGACGGCGCCGCCGCGCTGGTCGCCGGCGATGCCGGGATCGCCCTGCTCAAACGTCATGGCGCGCGGATCGCCGTCCGCCGCCTCGTGCCCCCGCTCCACCTGCGCGTCGCGGTGGAAGGGGTGACGGTGGAAAGCGGCGAGCGGCTGTTCGGCGCGGCTATCCTGTTCGGCGTGACCGAGGGCGAGGTTCGCGCGCTGGAGGCCGATGCCGGTGCGGCGCGCCCGGTGGTGACCGTGCTGCGCCCGCACTGACGGCGCCTACTCGATCCGGCGACCCAGCTCGCGGTTGAGGGCAAGCGCCGCCAGCGTGCAGATCGCGCCCGACAACAGATATCCGCCCGCTGCCAGCAGCCCGAATTCATGCGACAGCCACAGCGCGACGGCGGGTGCGAAGCCCGCGCCGAACAGCCAGGCGAGATCGGACGTCAGCGCCGATCCGGTGTAGCGATGCGCCTGCGAGAAGCGCGACGACAGCGCGCCGGAGGACTGGCCGAACGACAGGCCGAGCAGCACGAAGCCGAGCAGCATGAATGCCGCCTCGCCGGCCTCGCCCGCGTCGAGAAGCTGGGGTGCGAAACCGCTGAACGCCGCGATCGCCGCCGCGGTCGCGCCCAGTACGCTGCGCCGGCCGAAACGATCGGCGAGCAAGCCAGACGCTATGATCGCGCCCACGCCCAGCGCCGCCGCCACCGCCTCGATCAGCAGGAACCGGGCCGGTGTCTCGTCGGTGAACAGGAACACCCACGACAGCGGGAACACCGTCACCATGTGGAACATCGCAAAGCTGGCGAGCGGGGCGAAGGCGCCGATCGCGATCACCCGCCACTCGCTGCGGATCGTCTCCAGGATCGGCGCCGGCTGCAGTTCGCGGTTCTCGAACAGGCGGGCATATTCGGGGGTCACCACGATGCGCAGCCGCGCGAACAGCGCGACGACGTTGATCGCGAAGGCGACGAAGAACGGGTAGCGCCAGCCCCACGACAGGAAGTCCTCGGCCGGCAGCACCGCCGTCAGGAAAGCGAACAACAGGCTGGCGACGATCAGGCCGAGCGGCGCGCCAAGCTGGGGGATCATCGCATACCAGCCGCGCCGCTTCTCCGGTGCGTTCAGCGCCAGCAGCGAGGCAAGCCCGTCCCACGATCCGCCCAGCGCGACGCCCTGCCCCATTCGGAACAGCGCCAGCAGCAGGACGGAAGCGATGCCGATCGAATTATAGCCGGGCAGGAAGGCGATCGCCGCAGTCGATCCGCCGAGCAGGAACAGCGCGACCGTCAGCTTCGCACCGCGACCATAGGCGCGGTCGATCGCGGAGAAGATCAGCGTCCCCACCGGCCGCGCCATGAAGGCGAGCGCGAAAACACCGAAGGAATAGAGCGTACCCGTCAGCGGATCGACGAAGGGGAAGACGAGCTGGGGAAACACCAGTACCGATGCGATCGCGTAGACGAAGAAGTCGAAGAACTCCGACGTCCGCCCGACGACCACGCCGATCGCGATTTCGCCGGGCGCGATGCGGTGGCCGTCGTCGTGCAGTTCGCGGGCGTCGCGTTCGGGCCGGGTTTCGGGAACACTATCCGTCATCGCCTTTTAAGACTCGCGCGTCCTTGCCCGTCGCTGGTGCCACCGGTCGAAAGCCGATATGCCGTTCCCGGCGCCTTTGCGCCACCTGACATGCGCAGGGGATTGGACAAAATGTCCTATGTGCAGTGCAGCACGCCGGGCGTAGCGCCGCGATCATGACCGGCCGACCGTCCCGCATTCCGTCCGCCGTCCGCACCCTCGGCGCTGGGCTCGCTCTCGCGAGCCTGTCTGGTTGCGGCATGGTCGTGCTCGATCCGGCGGGCGATGTCGCGCGGCAGCAGGGCAATCTGATCGTCGTGTCGACGGTGTTGATGCTGCTCATCATCGTGCCGGTCATGGCTCTGACCGTGTTCTTCGCCTGGCGCTACCGCGCGGCCAACAAGGAGGCGACGTACAAGCCTGACTGGGACCATTCGACGCAGCTCGAACTGGTGATCTGGGCGGCGCCGCTGCTCATCATCATCTGCCTGGGGGCGATCACATGGGTGGCGACCCATCTGCTCGATCCCTATCGCCCGCTGGCGCGCACCGCGCCTGGCGCCCCCGTCGCGGCCGCCACCCGCCCGCTGGAGGTGCAGGTGGTCGCACTCGACTGGAAATGGCTGTTCATCTACCCCGAACAGGGCATCGCGACGGTCAACGAATTCGTCGCGCCGGTCGACCGGCCGATCCGTTTCCGCATCTCCGCCTCGTCGGTGATGAACAGCTTCTACATCCCCGCGCTGGCCGGCCAGATCTATGCGATGCCGGGGATGGAGACCAAGCTGCACGGCGTGTTCAACCAGACCGGCGACTTCACCGGTTTTTCCGCCAACTACTCGGGCGCAGGCTTCTCCAACATGCGCTTCGCCGCGCGCAGCGTGACGGCGGGCGATTTCGCGGCCTGGGCGGCGGCGACGAAGGCGGGCGGCGAGACGCTCGACCGGATGGCCTATCTGAAGCTCGAGCGGCCAAGCGAGCGCGAGCCGGTGCGCCGCTTCGCCGCGGTCGAACCCGCGCTGTTCGATGCGGTCGTCAACCTGTGCGTCGATCCCGGCAAGATGTGCATGCACGACATGATGTCGATCGACGCCGCCGGGGGCCTGGGTGTCGCCGGAGCGTGGAACGTCCGCACGCTCGCCTATGACAAGTTCGCCGCGCGCGGCACCGGCGCGCTGCCCGAACGCCGCTATGTCGAGGCGGTGTGCACCGCGCCGCTGATGGCCAAAAGCGACGCGCCGGAACTTCCCGGAAGTCTTGCGCCGCTGACCGGCCTCGGCCTGTCGCGGCCGCAGCGCACGCCGCTCGCCACCGCTGCGATCGACCGGCCGGCCGGCCGGCCCGCTTCCTGATTTCCGAGATTTCGCGATGACGCCGCACCCCGCACCCGAAACCGGCCCGATCCTCGGCCGCCTTTCGCTCGATTCGCTGCCGCTGCACGAACCGATCCTCGTCGCGACCTTTGCGGTGGTCGTGCTGGGCGGCGTCGCGCTGCTCGGCGCGATCACCAAGTATCGGCTATGGGGCTGGCTGTGGCGCGACTGGTTCACCAGCGTGGATCACAAGAAGATCGGGATCATGTACATGATCCTGGGCCTCGTCATGTTCCTGCGCGGTTTCGCCGACGCGATCATGATGCGGCTGCAGCAGGCGATGGCGTTCGGCGGGTCCGAAGGTTATCTGAACGCGCACCATTACGACCAGATCTTCACGGCGCACGGCGTCATCATGATCTTTTTCGTGGCGATGCCGTTCATCACCGGCCTGATGAACTATATCGTCCCGCTCCAGATCGGCGCGCGCGACGTCAGCTTCCCGTTCCTCAACAATTTCAGCTTCTGGATGACGGCGGCGGGCGCAGCGCTGACGATGGTGTCGCTGTTCGTCGGCGAATTCGCGCAGACCGGCTGGCTCGCCTATCCGCCTTTGTCGGGCATCGCCTACTCACCCAGTGTCGGCGTCGATTACTATATTTGGGCGCTCCAGATCGCGGGCGTCGGGACGACCCTGTCGGGTATCAACCTGATCGTCACCA
Source organism: Sphingomonas sp. (assembly GCF_035910975.1). Taxonomy (GTDB): domain Bacteria; phylum Pseudomonadota; class Alphaproteobacteria; order Sphingomonadales; family Sphingomonadaceae; genus Sphingomonas. The sequence continues at coordinate 91,620 of NZ_JAMHWM010000012.1, read as the reverse complement.
TCCTGAAGCTGCGCGCGCCGGGCATGGGGCTGATGAAGATGCCGGTGTTCACCTGGACATCGCTGTGCGCGAACATCCTGATCGTCGCCAGCTTCCCGGTGCTGACGGCGGTGCTCGCGTTGCTCAGCCTCGATCGCTACGTCGGCATGAACTTCTTCACGAACGATTTCGGCGGTTCGCCGATGATGTACGTGAACCTGATCTGGATCTGGGGCCACCCCGAAGTCTACATCCTGATCCTGCCCTTGTTCGGCGTGTTCAGCGAAGTCACCTCGACTTTCTCCGGCAAGAAACTTTTCGGCTATACGTCGATGGTCTATGCGACGGTGGTCATCACCATCCTGTCCTACGTCGTCTGGCTACACCATTTCTTCACGATGGGGTCGGGCGCCAGCGTCAACAGCTTCTTCGGCATCACCACCATGGTGATCTCCATCCCGACCGGCGCCAAGCTCTTCAACTGGTTGTTCACCATGTACCGTGGGCGCATCCGTTTCGACCTGCCGATGATGTGGACGATCGCCTTCATGCTGACCTTCGTCGTCGGCGGGATGACGGGCGTGCTGCTGGCGGTGCCGCCGGCCGATTTCGTGCTGCACAACTCGCTGTTCCTGGTCGCGCATTTCCACAACGTCATCATCGGCGGCGTGCTGTTCGGGCTGTTCGCGGCGATCAACTACTGGTGGCCCAAGGCGTTCGGCTTCAAGCTCGACGTGTTCTGGGGCAAGGTCAGCTTCTGGTGCTGGGTGGTCGGTTTCTGGCTCGCCTTCATGCCGCTCTACATCCTCGGCCTGATGGGCGTGACGCGCCGGATGCGCGTGTTCGACGATCCGTCGTATCAGATCTGGTTCGTGATCGCCGGGATCGGCGCTGCGGTGATCGCGGTCGGCATCGCGGCGATGCTCGTCCAGTTCGCGGTCAGCATCTGGCGGCGCGACAGCCTGAAGGACGAGAGCGGCGATCCCTGGGGCGGTCGCACGCTGGAATGGGCGACCAGTTCGCCGCCGCCGGACTATAATTTCGCCTTCACGCCGGTGATCCACCAGCTCGACGCCTGGTACGACATGAAGAGCCGCAATGCCGGCCGTCCGGTCGACGGCTTCCGCGATATCCATATGCCTAGCAACACCGGGGCCGGTATCACCCTGGCCGGCATCAGCCTGGTGATGGGCTTTGCGCTCGTCTGGCACATCTGGTGGCTGGCGGCGGCAAGCTTCGTCGCGCTGATCGCCACCGCGATCGCCCACACGTTCAACTACAAGCGCGATTTCCACATTCCCGCCGCCACGGTGATCGAGATGGAAGGGCTGCGCACGCGCCAGCTCGCCGCACTTGAGGCGCGCGCATGACCGCCGCCGTCCTGCCCGCCGACGAGACGCCGCCGGCCTTCTACGACCTGGACGAACACGCGCACCCGCAAGGGCACAGCACGATGCTGGGCTTCTGGATCTACCTGATGAGCGACTGCCTCATCTTCGCGATCCTGTTCGCCTGCTATGCGGTGCTGGGCGGCAATTACGCCGCGGGGCCGGCGCCCAAGGATCTGTTCGACCTCAAGCTGATCGCGCTCAACACCGCGATGCTGCTGTTCTCGTCGCTCACCTACGGGCTGGCGATGCTGTCGATGCAGGCCAACCGGCTGCGCGCGACGCAGGGGTGGCTGCTGGTGACGGGCGCGTTCGGCCTCGCCTTCCTGGGCATCGAACTCTACGAATTCCACCACCTGATCGAGATCGGCGCGACGCCGCAGCGCAGCGCCTTCCTGTCCGCCTTCTTCACCCTGGTCGGCACCCACGGGCTGCACGTCACCTTCGGCATCATCTGGCTGGTGACATTGGTGGTCCAGCTCGGCCGCCACGGCCTGGTCGCCGCCAACCGCCGGCGGGTCGCCTGCCTCAGCCTGTTCTGGCACTTCCTCGACGTCATCTGGATCGGCGTCTTTACCTTCGTCTACCTGATGGGGATGCTGCGATGAGCGATGATCCGCATGCCGGCACCGACGGCGATCACGGAGGGATCGAGATTCCGCACGCGACGATGCGCGACTATGCGATCGGCTTCGCGCTGTCGGTGATCCTCACCGCGATTCCCTTCTGGCTGGTCATGGCGGGCCCGCTGTCGGCGGCGGCGACGGCGGCGATCATCATGGGCTTCGCGGTCGTCCAGATCGTCGTCCACATGGTTTTCTTCCTGCACATGAGCCCGAAGGCGGAAGGGGGATGGACGCTGACGTCTCTCGTCTTCACGATCATCGTCGTGGTCATCATGCTCGCGGGGTCGCTGTGGGTGATGCACCATCTGAACACCAACATGATGCCGATGCCCCACGACGTGCGCCAGATCCCGTGACCGTGCGCCGCCTCGTCCTCGCCGGCGTGCTGCTGGCGATGGCGGCGGGGCTGGTCGCGCTGGGGGTGTGGCAGGTCGAGCGGCGCGCTTGGAAACATGCGCTGGTGGCGGCGGTCGATGCGCGTATCCACCTGCGTCCGGTCGCCGCGCGTGGCCCGGCAGCATGGTCGGGGATCACGGCCGATCGCGACGCCTATACCCGCGTGCGCCTGACCGGCAGCTTTCGCCACGACCGCGAGACGCTGGTCCAGGCGGTGACCGAACGCGGCGGCGGATGGTGGGTGATGACCCCGCTGGAGACGCGCGGCTTTACCGTGCTGGTCAACCGCGGCTTCGTGTCCCCGGAACGGCGCATGATCGTAAGCCGGGTCGCCGGCAATCCGGCGGGGGAGACGACGGTCACCGGCCTGTTGCGCATCACCGAACCCGGCGGGGGCTTCCTGCGATCGAACGATCCCGCGGCCGGCCGCTGGTATTCACGCGACGTGGCGGCGATCGCGGCGGCGCGCGGGCTGGACACAACCGCGCCCTATTTCGTCGATGCCGATGCCGCGCCCAATCCCGGCGGCTGGCCGATCGGCGGGCTGACGGTGGTGCGCTTCGCCGACAATCACCTCGTCTATGCCCTCACATGGTTCGCGCTCGCGACCATGACGCTGTGGGCGGCGCTTCGCGTGTTGCGCGGGCGCGACGAACGCGAGAGATTGGGCGCCTGATGGCCGCGCCCCCGTCGATCCTTGCCGCCGCGCCGGAGGCCGATGCCGGCCGGCGCAACATGCTGTTGCTCACCCAGCTGCGCTGGCTGGCGGTCGGCGGACAACTGGCGACGGTAGCGGTAGTTCATGGCGTGTTGGGGATCGGACTGCCGCTGACGCAGCTGCTGATGTCGATCGCGACGCTCGGCGCGCTCAACATCGCCAGCCACCTGCTGATCGCCAGCGGCACCGCGTTCAGCAACGGCGCGCTCACCGCCGCACTGCTGTTCGACGTGCTCGCGCTCGGCGTCCAGCTCCAGCTGTCGGGCGGGGTCGCCAATCCATTCGCCTCGCTGTTCCTGCTCCACGTCGTGCTCGGCGCGATCCTGCTGCGGCCAGCGTCCGCCTGGGGCATCGTCGTCGCCACGCTGGTCGCGCTCGCGCTGGTTTCGATCGATCCGGTGCCGCTCGCGCTGACGCCCCGCCTCTATCTGGCGGGCAGCCTTGTGTGTTTCGTGCTGATCGCGGTGCTGGTGGTCGCGTTCGTTACCCGCATCGCGCGCAACCTGGCGGATCGCGACGCCGCACTGGCGGCAATCCGCCAGCAGGCGGCGGAGGAAGCACATATCGTGCGCATGGGCCTGCTCGCCTCGGGCGCCGCGCACGAATTGGGCACGCCGCTGGCGACGCTTTCGGTGCTGGTCGGCGACCTGCGCCGCATGCCGACGCTCGCCGACGCGCATGAGGCGCAGGACGATTTGGCCGACATGGATGCCGCGCTGCGCCGCTGCAAGACGATCGTCGGAGGTATCCTGATGTCCGCGGGGGAAGCGCGGGGCGAGGCGCCCGAGGTGACCGGCGTCCGCGCATTCCTGGCCGATATCGTCGCCGATGCGCGGGAACGGCGCGGGGCGGGCGAGGTTGCGTTTGCCGATGATTTCGGGCCCGATGTCGCGATCGTCTCCGATCCCGCGCTGCGCCAGGTGATCGGCACGGTGATCGACAATGCGGTGGAGGTGTCGCCGGGCTGGATCGGTGTCGCCGCGTCGCGTGCCGGCCGCGCGCTGGTGATCGAGATCGCCGATCGCGGCCCCGGCTTCGCGCCCGACATGCTGGCCGGCTTCGGCCAGCCCTATCGTTCGAGCAAGGGGCGGGCCGGCGGCGGGCTGGGGCTGTTCCTGCTGGTCAACGTCCTGCGCAAGCTGGGCGGCGAGGCGTCGGCGGCAAACCGCGCGGAAGGCGGTGCGGTGGTGCGCATCGCCATCCCGCTCGACGCTCTGGCGGGGCCCGAAGGCGCGGCGCGATGAACGCCGCGCCGCTGCTCGTCATCGTCGAGGACGACGCCGATTTCGCGCGCACCCTGTGCCGATCGTTCGAACGGCGCGGCTATGTCGTGCTGCATGCCGCCGGGCATGACGCGCTGGTCGACCTGCTGGCGCGGCACCGTCCCGGTTTTGCCGTGGTCGACCTGAAGCTCGGCGGCGCATCCGGCCTCGCCTGCGTCCAGACGCTGCGCGCGACCGACGCGGCCATGAAGATCGTGGTGCTGACCGGCTTCGCCAGCATCGCGACGGCGGTCGAGGCGATCAAGCTGGGCGCATCCCACTATCTCGCCAAGCCGTCAAACACCGACGATATCGAGGCGGCGTTCGCGCGGGCCGGCGGCGACATCGACGCGCCGGTCGACGGGCGCCATTCGTCGATCAAGACGGTCGAATGGGAACATATCCACCAGGTGCTGGTGGAGGTGGATTTCAATATCTCCGAAGCCGCGCGGCGGCTGGGCATGCACCGCCGCACGCTGGCGCGGAAGCTGGAGAAGCGCCAGCTGCGCTAGACTGGGCTCAGCCCTCCGCGTCGTCCTCGGCCGGGTTTTCGAACCACGCCTCGACCGGGCCGGTCAGCTTTATGGTCAGCGGCTGGCCGTGGCGATCGACCTTCTTGCCCAGCTGAACGCGGACCCAGCCTTCGGACACCGAATATTCCTCGACGTCGCGGCGTTCGGCGCCCTTGAAGCGGATGCCGATCCCGCGTCGCAGCGCCGCCTCGTCGAAATGGGGGCTGCGCGGGTTGTTCGAAAGCTGGTTTGGGGGCGTGTCGGTCATGGGCGGCGCCTTAGCCCGATCCGCGCCCAAAAGAAAAGCGGCGCCGGTCATCCCGGCGCCGCTCCCTGATCCGGTCAGCGGCAGTAACGCACGCGGACGCGGCGGTCGATGTATGGATCATAGACGGTGCGCGTCCGGCACCGCTCCCGCCCGCGATAATCATTGTAATAGTTGCGGGCGTAATAGCCGTCGTTCGGGAAATAGCCGCGACGGTCGTAATGGTCATAGTCATAGGCGTAGCGCCGGTCGTAGCGGTCGCCTGAAGACAGGGCCGCGCCGATCGCGAGCCCGGCGATGCCGGCGACGATCGCCGCGCCGGTCCGGTCATGACGGTCGTAGCGGTCGTAGTGACGATAGCGTTGCGCCTCTGCCGGGGCCGCCGCGACGAGAGTCGAGGCGCCCAGCGCGACCGCCAGCGCCGCCTTCCTGAACATATGGGCCATGTGTACCTCCTCAAGCTCGCAAGGTCCGGCACGAAAACGCCGATTCGACCGTGCTTGTTGCGTTTGTTACGGCTAGGCGGCTGAACTCGTCCGGAATGAGACGTGCAGCGGCTGTTCAGGAGGTGCTCGTTTCGATGGCGTATTGGTTGCTGCGGTCCGAACCCGATGCGTACAGCTGGCAGGATCTGGAGCGCGACGGCGCGACCGAATGGGACGGGGTGCGCAACGCGACGGCACGTATCCACCTTAAGGCGATGGGGCCGGGAGACCGGGCGATCTTCTACCATTCGAATACCGAGAAGGCGTGCGTCGGGGTGATGGAGATCACCCGCGCATGGCGGCCCGACGGCGCTGACGAAAAGTGGGCGTCGGTCGCGGTGAAGCCGGTGAAGGCTCTGCCGAAGCCGGTGCCGCTGGCCGACATAAAAGCCGAGCCGCGCCTCGCCGAGCTGATGATGCTCAAACAGTCGCGCCTGTCGTGCAGCAAGGTCGAGCCGGACCAGTGGGCCGTGCTGATGGAGATGGCGGGGGCTTGATGGACGCTGCCGAAGCCGTTCACGCCAAGCTGGTCGCCAGGCTCAGGTCGGGCGACCTGCCGCCCGCGACCCCCGCCGAAGGGCTGACGCGCGAGGACGTCGCGCAGATTTTCCACAGCCAGGTTTCGAGCCGCCAGCTCGACCGACTGTCCCGAAAGCTTCAGGCGCGGGGCGAGGGCTTCTATACGATCGGCAGTTCGGGGCATGAGGGCAATGCGGTGGTCGCGCGCGCCGCGCGGCTGACCGACATGGCGTTCCTCCATTACCGCTCCGCCGCGTTCCAGATCGAACGGTCGAAGCAGTTGGCGGGGCAGACGCCCGAATGGGACATGCTGCTGAGCTTCGCGGCGTCTTCCGAAGATCCGATCGCCGGCGGCCGGCACAAGGTGATCGGATCGAAGCCGCTTTATATCCCGCCGCAGACCAGCACGATCGCCTCGCACTTGCCCAAGGCGGTGGGCGCGGCGTTCAGCATCGGCATCGCGCGCCGGATCGGGCTGGAGGACACCGTGCTGCCGCCCGACGCGGTGATCCTGGCGAGCTTCGGCGACGCTTCCGCCAACCATTCGACGGCGCAAGGGGCTTTCAACACGGCGGGCTGGGCGGCGCACCAGGGCACGCCGATGCCGATCGTGTTCCTTTGCGAGGACAACGGCATCGGCATCTCGACGAGAACGCCGACCGGCTGGGTCGAGACCCAGTTCCGCCACCGTGCCGGGCTCCACTATATCCGGTGCGACGGCACCGACCTGGGCGATGCCTGGCGCGGTGCGCGCGAGGCGATCGACTTTGCGCGGCGCATGCGCCAGCCGGTGTTCCTCCATATGGCGACGGTGCGGCTCTATGGCCATGCCGGCAGCGACATCCAGAGCGTCTACCGTCCCAAGGCGGAGATCGAGGCTGAGGAGGATCGCGATCCGCTGGTGAAGACCGCGTCGCTGCTGGCCGAGATGGGCGTGCCGCCGGACGAGCTGCAGGCGACCTACGACGCGGCGGAGGCGCGGCTGGCGCGCGCCGCCGAACTGGCGATCGCGCGGCCCAAGCTGGCGACGCCCTCGGGAATCATGGCAAGCATCGTGCCGCCGAGGGTTCAGCCGCGCCGCTCCAACACGCCCGCTCCGGAGGATCGCGCCGCGATGTTCGCGCGCGATGCCGGGCAGATCGACAAGCCTCAGCATATGGCGCGGCTCATCAGCTGGACGCTGGCCGACGTGATGCTCGCGCATCCCGAGATCATCGTCGCGGGCGAGGATGTCGGGCCGAAGGGCGGCGTCTACAACTGTACCGCGCGGCTCCATGAGCGCTTCGGATCGTCGCGGGTCATCAACACGCTGCTCGACGAACAGGCGATCCTGGGCCTTGCGATCGGGGCAGGCCACAACGGCATGATCCCGATCCCCGAAATCCAGTTCCTCGCCTATGTCCACAATGCCGAGGACCAGATCAGGGGCGAGGCGGCGACATTGAGCTTCTTCTCGGGCGGGCAGTACACCAACCCGATGGTGATCCGCATCGCCGGGCTGCCGTACCAGAAGGGCTTCGGCGGGCATTTCCACAACGACAATTCGCTCGCCATCTTCCGTGACGTGCCGGGCGTGGTGCTGGCGGTGCCGTCGAACGGCGCCGACGCGGTCGGGATGCTGCGCGAATGCGTGCGGCTGGCGCGCGAGGAGCAGCGGGTCGTCGTCTTCGTCGAGCCGATCGCGCTCTACATGACGCGCGACCTTCATGCCGAGGGCGACGGGCTGATGACCGCGACCTATGCCGATGTGCCGCCGGTGCGGATCGGCGAGGTCGGCGTGCATGGCGACGGCGAAACCCTCGCGATCGTGACGTACGGCAACGGCGCTTTCCTGTCGCGGCAGGCGCAGCCGATGCTGGCGGCGGACGGCATCGCCGCGCGAGTGATCGACCTGCGCTGGCTCGCGCCGCTGGCCGAGGATGCGTTGCTGGCCGCGGTGGGGGATCGCCCGGTCCTGATCGTCGATGAATGCCGCACGACCGGATCGCAGAGCGAGGCGCTGATGGCGTTCTTTGCCGAGCGCGCGCCCGGCCGAAGGGTGGCGCGGATCGCGGCCGACGACAGCTTCATCCCGCTGGGCAAGGGCGCGACGCTGACGCTGCCGAGCCGGGATGGAATTGTCACGGCGGCCCGTAAGGTGGCGGCAAATGGATGACGTCTGCCCCAAACCGTTCGTGCTGAGCTTGTCGAAGCACCGTACTTCGTGCCGCGAGCAATCAACGGGCGTATCGCAGAACGGCCCTTCGACAAGCTCGGGGCGAACGGAGTTTGTTGCGTGACAGTTCGTCCCGCCGCCCTTGTCGTCGCCCCTGGACGTGGGAGTTACGGGAAAGATGAACTCGGCTCGCTCGCCCGCGCCGGCGTCGATCTGTCCGCCTACGACGCGATCCGTGCGGCTGCCGGCAAGCCCAGCCTCACCGATCTCGACGGTGCCGACCGCTTCTCGCCCGGTGTCCATCTCGCAGGCGAGAACGCCGCGCCGCTGATCTACGCGGCGTCGATGGCCGACCTGGCCGCGATCGACCGCGACAGGATCGATGTCGTCGCGGTCACCGGCAATTCGATGGGCTGGTACACCGCGCTCGCCGCCGCAGGCGCAGTGTCGGTCGAGCAGGGTTTTCGCGTCGCCGACGCGATGGGTGTCAACTCGGGGCGCCACGGCCCCGGCGGGCAACTGGTGCTGGGGCTGGGCGACGAGGACTGGCGCCCGGTGCCGGGCCTGCGGGACGTGGTGCTGGCGCTGGCGGACCAGACCGGCATGGCGATCTCGATCGACCTTGGCGGCACGCTGGTGCTGGCCGGGGGCGAGGACGCGGTGAAGGCGTTCGCCGCCGCCAGCCCGGTGCCGACGACGCGGCTTGCCGGCCACGGCCCGTTCCACACCGCGCTGATGGCGGACAGCAGCGCGGCGGCGATGGCGCAATTGCCGGCCGACGGCTTCGGCAATCCGGCGGTGCCGCTGATCGACGGGACGGGCCGCGTCTGGCAGCGCTGGGCGTCGCCGGCCGAGGCGCTGTGGCGCTACACCTTCGAGGCGCAGATTCTGACCACCTATGACTTCGCCCGCGCGGTGCAGGTCGCGGTGAGGGAGTTCGCCCCCGACCAGATCATCCTGCTCGGTCCCGGCGACGGGCTGGGCGGGGCAATCGCGCAGGCGCTGATCGGTATCGGATGGCTGGGCATCGCGTCGAAGGCCGATTTCGCCGCCCGCCAGAAGGCGGCGCCGTTCCTGATCTCTATGGCCCGGCCCGATCAACGAAAGCTCGTGACCCGATGACGCTCGCCCGTGAAACCACCGATCTGCTCGCCCGGCTGGGCGTGTCGTTGCCCGACGGGGGACTGGAGGCGCTGTCACCGATCGACGGGTCTGTGATCGGCTATGTCACCAAAACCGGCGATGCCGCCGGGGTCGTCGCGCAGGTGCAGGCCGCATTCGAGACGTGGCGCGCGGTACCCGCCCCGCGCCGCGGCGAACTCGTCCGCCGACTGGGCGAGGTGCTGCGCGAGCACAAGGACGATCTGGGCGCTCTCGTGTCGATCGAGGTCGGCAAGGTCACCTCGGAAGGGCTGGGCGAAGTGCAGGAGATGATCGACATCTGCGACTTCGCGGTCGGGCTGTCGCGGCAACTCCACGGCCTGACGATCGCCACGGAACGGCCCGATCACCGGATGATGGAGACGTGGCACCCGCTGGGCATCGTCGGCATCGTCACCGCGTTCAACTTCCCCGTCGCGGTATGGGCGTGGAACGCGGCGCTGGCGCTGGTGTGCGGCAACGCGCTGGTGTGGAAGCCGTCGGAAAAGGCGCCGCTGTGCGCGCTGGCGGTGCAGGCGCTGTTCGAGGAGGCGGCGCGGCGGTTTGGCGGGGAGGCGCCAGCCGGCCTGTCCGGGCTGGTGGTCGGCGGGCGCGAAGCCGGGCAGGCGATCGTCGACGATGCGCGTGTCGCGCTGGTTTCCGCGACCGGATCGATCCCAATGGGTCGCGCGGTGGGCCAGCGCGTGGCGGCGCGGTTCGGGCGGTCGCTGCTCGAACTCGGCGGCAACAACGCCGCGATCGTGCGCCCCTCGGCGGATCTCGATCTCGCCCTGCGCGGCGTCGCCTTCTCCGCGATGGGGACGGCGGGGCAGCGCTGCACGACATTGCGCCGCCTGTTCGTCGATGCCGCCATCTACGATGATTTCGTACCGCGATTGAAGGCGGCCTACGCCAGCGTGGCCGTCGGCGATCCGCGTGGTGAGGGCACATTGGTCGGCCCGCTGATCGACGAAGACGCGTTCGTCGCGATGCAGGCGGCGCTCGATACGGCCCGCGCGCTGGGCGGCGCGGTGACCGGCGGCATGCGCCTCGATCGCGCCGGCGTCTATGTCGGTCCCGCGCTGGTCGAGATGCCCGAGCATGCCGGACCGGTGCTTGAAGAAACCTTCGCGCCGATCCTCTATGTTCTGAAGGTATCGGACCTGTCGGACGCGATTGCCCTCAACAACGCGGTGCCGCAGGGTCTGTCGTCGGCGATCTTCACCAATGATCTGCGCGAGGCGGAAAGCTTTCTGGCCGCGTCCGACTGCGGCATCGCCAACGTCAACATCGGCACATCGGGCGCGGAGATCGGCGGCGCGTTCGGCGGCGAGAAGGAGACGGGGGGTGGGCGCGAAAGCGGTTCCGATGCGTGGCGCGCCTATATGCGGCGCGCCACCAACACCATCAATTACGGCCGCACCCTCCCGCTCGCGCAGGGGGTGCGGTTCGACCTGTAGTTAGTCGGCGGCCTTGCGCGGCGCCTTCTTGGCACCCCGCGTCATGCCGGGCTTGCGACCCAGGCCGATCTTCTTCGCCATTTCGCGGCGCGCGTTCGAATAGTTTTCGCTGACCATCGGATAGTCGGCCTTCAGCCCGAAACGCTCGCGGTACAGTTCCGGCGTCAGGCCGTGCCGGGCGAGGTGGCGGCGCAGCGTCTTGTACGGCTTGCCGTCGATCATCGAGATGATGTGATCCTTCGACGCCAGCGACTTGCGGACGGAAACCGCCGCCGCGGCAGGGGCTGGGGCGTTCTCGGTCGCCACAGGGTCGGCGCCGCCGCCTGCCAGCGCGCCGACGGCGTCATGCATGGTCTTGAGGAAGCTCGGCACCTCGTCCGCCGACGCCCGCGTATTGGGGTTCGACAGCCATGCGATCGTCAGTTCGGTGGCCAATTCGACAATATTCGATCCACCGGTTTCTTCGGTCATTACGCGACTCCTTTTCATTCGCGGATCAGTCAGCATCGCAAAAACACGACGCAGTCAACCCGATCAATTTGCACTTTGTGATCCAGATGCTGATCCACCAGAGACCAAGACAGAGCTTAATCGAGATTTGCCAGCACTTTCTGGCATTATGTGACCAACTGCACCAGATCGTCCATTGATGGAGATTGTTGCGCGGGCGTCGTCGACCCCCTAGTTTCCGCCCCGCATGGAAGCGACCCAGACCTTGTGGATGGCCCCGACGGGGGCGCTGTTGCTCGGCTATCTGCTCGGATCGATCCCGTTCGGGGTGATCCTGACGCGGGCGGCCGGCGCCGGCGATCTGCGCCAGATCGGATCGGGCAACATCGGCGCGACCAACGTGCTGCGCACCGGCCGCAAGGGGCTGGCGGCGGCGACGTTGGTGCTGGATGTGCTCAAGGGCTGGGCAGCGGTGATGCTGGTCGGCTGGCTGTTCCCCGGCAACGCGGCGCTCGCCGCGGCGGCGGTATTCCTCGGCCATTGCTATCCGGTGTGGCTGCGCTTTCGCGGCGGCAAGGGCGTCGCGACGTTGATGGGCGTGGTGCTGGCGCTGCACTGGCCGATCGGGCTCGTCTATGCCGCGACGTGGCTCGGGCTGCTCGCCGTCCTGCGCATCTCGTCGGTCAGCGGGATGGTCGCGGCGATCAGCGCGCCGGTGGCGGCCGCCGTGTTCGGCCGGTTCGACGATGTGTTCCTGCTGGTCGCGCTGGCGCTGATCGTGGTGTGGAAGCACCGCGAGAACATCGACCGGCTGATCTCCGGCACCGAACCCAGGGTGGGCGGCGGCCGGAGTGCATGACGCGGGCGCCGTCGCGCGGCTGCGGCTGATCCGCACGCCGGGCGTCGGGCCGGTCACCTATCGCCAGCTGATCGCGCGGTTCGGCGACGCGGGCGCCGCGATCGAAGCACTGCCGATGCTCGCGCGGCGCGGCGGCGGAGCGGCACCCCGCGTGGCCGACGCGGCGATCGTGCTGCGTGAGCTTGACCGGGTCGCGGCGCTCGGCGCCCGCCACCTGTTCCTCGACGATGCCGATTACCCGCCGCTGCTCGCCGAACTCGATACCGCGCCGCCTGCGATCATCGTGCGCGGCGATCCTGCACTCGGGCGGCGTAGCGTGGTGGCGATGGTCGGCGCGCGCAACGCATCCGCCGCCGCGTGCCGTTTTGCGCGCGGGCTGGCGAGCGAGCTCGGGCGGGCGGGAATCGTCGTCGCCTCCGGCCTCGCGCGCGGCATCGATACGCAGGCGCATGTCGCCAGTCTGGCAAGCGGCACGATCGGCGTCATCGCCAGCGGGATCGACATCGCCTTTCCGCCCGAGAACCGCGAGCTTCAGGAAGAAGTGGCGACGCGTGGCCTGCTGATCGCCGAACAGCCGCCGGGCGAGGAGCCGCGCGCGCGCAACTTCCCTAGCCGCAACCGAATCATCGCGGGGCTGGCGCTGGGAACGGTGGTGGTGGAGGCGGCACCGAAATCGGGCTCGCTCATCACCGCGCGGCTGGCGACCGAGGCGGGGCGCGAGGTGATGGCGGTGCCGGGCAGCCCGCTCGATCCGCGCGCGCAGGGCTGCAACCTGCTCATCCGCGAGGGTGCGACTTTGGTCCAGTCGGCCGAGGACATAGAGGAAGCGATCCGCCCGATCGACGCGCGCGCGCTGCGCTCGCCCGTCCGGCCCTTCGCCGGCCCGCCCGCGGACGACGCCAGCGACGCCGATCGCCGCCGCGTGACCGACCTGCTCGGCCCCGTGCCGGTCGGGATCGACGAACTGATCCGCCAGTCGGGCCGGCCCCCGGCCGTGGTGCAGACGGTGCTGCTCGAACTCGAACTCGCCGGCCGGCTCGATCGTCATGCGGGCGGGAGGGTCAGTGGCTGCTGAGGGTTTCGCCGGCCGGTGCTACGCTCGCACGGCGGGCTATGTCATGGCCGATCGCATCGTGTTCGCGGTGCTGGTCGGGGCGACGGCGCTGCCGCAGATCGCCGCCGACCTGTCTGCCGACGAAACGGCGATCAACCTTACCGCGCTGGTACTGTCGTTCGTGCAGATCTACGTCAATCTGCTGGTCACCTTTCGCGCGCTCGATCACGGTGGCGGTGCTCCGCCGGGCTATGTCCGCGCCGACCTGACCGAGGGGCGCTACGCCGGGGCTTTCGCCCTCGGTTTCGCTAGCGTCGCCGCGATCCTTGGGGGGCTCATCCTGCTGATCGTTCCCGGCGTTTTGCTGATGCTGTTGTGGAGCGTGTCGCTGCCGGCGCTCGCCGCGGAGCGGATCGGCGCGATCGATGCCCTGCGTCGCAGCTGGCGGCTGGCGCGGCCGGCCCTGCGGCCGCTCGCGTTGACCCTTTTGCCGATCGTGCTGGCATGGCTGGCGATCTTCGCTGGAGTGGCGGTGATGTTTTGTCGGCCCCAGATGATCGACGTTATCAGCGGGGTACTCAACGTCGCGATGTCGGCGCTGCTGCCGTTCTCGGCCGCCGTGTGGGCGTTCGCCTATCTCGAACTGCGTGACGCCGGGTCGGCATAGTCGATCCGCCACAGCCTGAGCGGCGAACCCTTGGGCAGCGGCACGGGAATCAGCCAGGCGGGCACCTTGCCCTTCGCCAGCTGGCCGTAGAAGCCGTCGCGTGCGCGGGCGCGGTAGACGGTCGATTCGGGGATGTTGGGGCAGGTGAGCAACAGGCGCGCGCCGTGCGCCTGCGCGATCCGCCGGAAATTCTCCGGGCTGCCGGTGAAGGCGTGGTGGACGTCCAGGATCGCGTCGCCGTTGCGGTGGTACGGCCCGGCGATGCCGTAATGATGCGTCAGCGTGATGAGCCGCGGTCCCAGATCGACATGGGTGAAGATCACGCTCGCCGGAATCCGGTCCAGCACCCGCATCGCCGGCAGCGAGGCGCAGCGGCCGTGGGCGCGGTTGATGATGTCGGTGCGCTTGTCGGGCCGGTCGATCGGCAGCCAGCGGATCGCCAGGCCGGCGAACAGGCCGGACACGACCATGAACGCCGCCACCGATCCCACCACGCGGACCAGCAGGAAACGGTGGCCGAGGCACCATGGCACCAGCACCCAGGCGAGCGCGGTGGCGCCGGGCACCGCCAGCAATTGCGCGGCCGGTCCCGCGCGGACCTGCCACAGCAGCATCGCGACGGCGAAGCCGGTGAACAGCGCGACCGGCGCCCACAGCGCGAACGCCGCCGTCCCGCGCGCGCGCCACGTCGCCACGATCGCCCCGATCAGCCCCATCACCGGCAGCGCCGCGATGGGCAGCGCGCTGCGCAGCGGATGCTTGTAGATCGGCTTGGCCTCGCGGACGTTGTTCAGCCAGGTGCGGGCCAGTTCGTCCGACACGCCTTCGGGCCGCGACAGGCATTGCGGGAAGATCAGCGCGAAGCCGATCGCGATAATGGCCCCGGCGACCGCGGCCATCGCCAGCCGCGCGGAGCGGGCCTGCGGATTGAGGCGCGCCATCACGAACAGCTTGGCGCCGGCCAGCACCAGTACCGACAGCCAGACAGGCGTCAGCGCGTCGCAGCGCATCGCCTGGTTGGCGTTTGACGCGAACACTGCGAAGCCCAGCGCCGATCCGCCGCCCAGCGTCAGCGCATAGGCCGCCAGCCGCCGCGCCTCGCCCGCATCCCACACCCAGCGCAAGGTCAGGATCGCGCCGGCCATCGCGCCGTAAGGCAGCATCTCCAGCCCGATCGACAGCGATGTCGCGGTCGCCAGCCCGACGATCGCACCGCCGCGCGCGCGCCGGCGGTCGGCCAGCCCCGCGACCGTCAGCGCCAGCATCGCCAGCTGCCAGCCATGGTGGTCGATGCGCATCGGCATGAACATCAGCATCGCCGCGGTCGCGCCGAGCATGATGATGATCGCCAGCGCATAGGCCGGCGTCGCGATCAGCCGCCGCACGGTGAAGGCGAACGCGCCCATCACCACCGCCAGCGGCAGCATCGGTGCGATGCCGCATGCCAGCCGTTCCGCCGATGCGGTGCCGACGAACGGCTTGAAGATCAGGATCAGCGCCGCGATCGGCAGATCGACGATGCGGGACCAGTGGATGTTGAAGCCGTGCGGCGGGTTCAGGCGGTATTGGGTCAGGTCGTACCAGCCCTGACCGGCGAGCAGCCCGCGCACCTGCATCAGCCGCATGTTGTCGTCGGTGTCGCCCAGCGCGAGCCAGTGGACCGCGCCCCAGCGGGTCACCATCCAGTAGATGGCGATCGTCAGCCACGCCGCCAGCGTGATGCGCAGCCAGTGGCGGTCGAGCAGCGTCTCGAAGCGCGAAGGCACCGTGTCGATCAATTCGCTTCCCCTGACGGCGCGTTGAGAATAGGGCGACGCCCCATCATCCGTTCGCCCTGAGCCTGTCGAAGGGCTGTCCTTCTTTCCCTGCGGGTTAGAAGAAAGTACAGTCCTTCGACAAGCTCAGGCCGAACGGCCCCAGGGTCAGCACGTGGTTTCCAAGGCACTCCATCACCTGAATTCGAACACCGTCCACGGCCAGCTCGTGCGCTATGCGATCTCGGGCGGGGCGGTGACGGCGATCGGTGGCGCGCTGTACCTTGCGCTCGTCCTGGCGACGACGATCGACGAACAGGTGGCAATGCTCGCCGCCTATCTGGTATGCGTCGCGATCGGCTATGTCATCCACAGCCGCTGGTCGTTCCGCGGCCACGGCAGCCGCGACAATCCGGGAAAGACGACCAGCCGTTTCTTCATCGCGAGCCTCATCAGCTATGCGCTCAACGCCGCGTTCACTTGGGCATTGGTACGCGGGATCGAGCTACCGCGCTGGACGCCGGTGCTGACCACCCTGTTCGTCACTCCCGTCATCATGTTCGTGGTAAACCGCCGCTGGGTTTTCGCGTAAGGCTCTCCTGATGGATCGCATCGTCTACGACCGCATGGCCGCGCATGATTCCACCCATTGGTGGTATCGCGCCCGCCGGGACATCCTGGCCGACTATGTGGCGCGCTATGCCGGCCTGCCAAAGGACGCGCGGGTGCTGGAGATCGGCTGCGGCACGGGCCACAACCTACCGATGCTGGCGAGCTTCGGCGAGGTAGACGCGATCGAGATCGACGAGGCCGCGCGGGAGATCGCCAGCCAGCGGCTGGGCAAGCCGGTCGGCTCCGCGCCGCTGCCGGAGCTGGAAGGCGTTCCCAAGGGCAGCTATGACATGATCGCGGTACTCGACGTGATCGAGCATATCGACGACGATGTCGCCGCGCTGAAGGCGATGGCCGAGGCGCTGAAGCCCGGCGGCAGGATCCTGATCGCGGTGCCGGCGCATGGATGGATGTGGAGCGCACACGACGTGGTGAACCACCACAAGCGCCGTTACTCAAAGTCGATGCTCGACGCGGCGATTCGCCAGGCGGGGCTGACGCACAACGGACTGCGCTGGTTCAACTCGCTGCTGTTCCCCGCCGCCGTCGCCGCGCGTTTCGCGGGCAGGTTGACCGGCAAGGACGACAGCGACGATTCGCCGCCGGCAAAGCCGATCAACGCGCTGTTCGAACGCATCTTCCGCATCGAGCGGCACCTTGTCGGCCGCGTGCCGATGACGCCGGGGCTGTCGATCATCACGCTCGCGTCGAAGCCGTAGGCCCCGCGGCGAGGCGTCACCCCTCGTCGTGCGGGGTCGCGGCGATCAGGCCTTCGGTCGGCTCGGGCCGGACGGGGCGCGGCCCGTCGCCGGCGCGGTAGCCGAGCGAGGCGCGGCCCTGCACCGGACCCGCCACGTCGGCGACGAGATAGAGCGGCCGGCGCTTCGATTCTACGTACAGCCGCCCCAGATATTCGCCGATCATCCCCAATACGAACATCTGCACGCTGCCCAGGAACAGCACGACCAGCATCGTCGAGGTCCAGCCGGCGACCGTGTTGCCCAGGAAGAAGCCGACGACGACGTAGAGCAGCAGCAGCGCCGTCGCCCCCGTCAGCGCGAGGCCGACATGGCTGGCGAAGCGCAGCGGCGCGGTCGAGAAGCCGGTCACCGCGTCGAGCGCGAAGCGGATCATCTTGGCCAGCGGATATTTGCTTTCGCCGGCCAGCCGCTCGTGCCGGTCGTATAGGAACGGCACCTGGCGGAAGCCGATCCACGCGACCATGCCGCGGATGAAGCGCGCCTGTTCGGGAAGTGACAGGAAGGCGTCGAGCGCGCGCCGGCTCATCAGACGGAAGTCGCCGGTGTCCAGCGGGATCGGCACGTCGGTGACGCGATCGAGTACGCGGTAGAAGGCCGCGGCGGTCAGTTTCTTGAACACGGTCTCGCCGTCGCGTTTGCGGCGCACGGCATAGACGACGTCGGCGTCCTGTTCGGCCATCGCCTGACGCATTTCGGCCAGCAGTTCGGGCGGGTCCTGAAGATCGGCGTCGATGATGAGGATCTGTTCGCCCGCGCACAGGTCCAGCCCGGCCGTCAGCGCGAGCTGGTGGCCGTGGTTGCGCGACAGGTTGATCGCGACGAGCCGCGGGTCGGTCGCCGCCAGTCGCTGCATGACCGCCCAGCTCGCGTCGCGTGATCCGTCGTTGATCAGCACGATCTCGTGATCGTCGCCGACCGCCGCCTTCGCCGCCGCCGAGACGCGGGCGTGCAACGCCTCGAGGCAGGCTTCCTCATTGTAGCAGGGAATGACGACGGAGAGGGCGGGGCGGTGCATCGTTCGGGCTTTAGCGCTAGCGAGCGGCGCCGTCACCGGGCTTTGACACGGTCGGGATGAAGGAGGTGCGGCGCGGGCTTGACCGGGGAAGGGGGAAGCGCCTATCGGGCGCTAATGCGAGTCACTCGCGTTATCATAAAGCAAGGGGAAATCAGGTGAAGTTCCGATCGAACGGCGTTCTCGCTGCTGCGCTGCTGCTTGCGGGGACCGCCATCGTGCCGGGTGCCCGTGCGGCGACACCGAACGACGCAGTCTCCGGCGATCCGGCGCAGGGCGGCGCGCAGGTGCGCGACGGACGCGAGATCGTGACGGTCACCGCCACCCGCCTGCCGATCGCGGTGCAGGACGCTCCGGCCACCGTCACGGTGATCGACGATCGTCGCATCGCCGACGAGATCGCGACCGACATCAAGGACCTCGTCCGCTTCGAACCCGGCATCAGCGTCGCGCGCCAGCCCGCGCGCTTCGGCGCGGCGCTGGGCACGACCGGGCGGGCCCAGAACGAGGGCTTCACGATCCGCGGGATCGGCGGCAACCGCGTGCTGATCCAGGTCGACGGCATCCGCGTGCCCGACGGCTTCACCTTCGGCGCGCAATCGGCCGGGCGTGGCGATTATGTCGACGTCGGGCTGGTCAAGTCGGTCGAAATCCTGCGCGGCCCGGCCTCGGCGCTCTATGGCAGCGACGGGCTGGCCGGCGCGGTCAGCTTCGTCACCAGCGACCCGGCCGACATCCTTCGCGATGGCCGCGGCATCGGCGGGCTGCTGCGCGCCAGCTGGTCGAGCGCGGACGACGAGTTCGCCGAAACTGCCATCCTGGCGGGCCGGAGCGGCAACTGGTCGGCGATGGCGGCCTATACCCGCCGCGATTACGGCCCGCTCGACAACATGGGCACCAACGAGGTGCTTGGCGCGGCGCGCACCACGCCCAACCCGCAGGATGGCCGATCGAACGCGGCGCTGGGGCGAATCGTGTACGAGAATGGCGGACACAAGCTGCGGCTGACCGGCGAGTATCTCGACACCCGGCTGGAGACGGATGTGTTGTCCGGCCTGACCCCGATCACCACGCCGCCCGCGGCGAGCAGCGTCGATTTGCTGCGTGGCCGCGATACCGGCAAGCGCGCCCGCGCCTCGGCCGACTGGACGTGGAACGGGGACGGCACGCTCCAGTTCGCGCGCCTGGCCGGATACTGGCAGGATGCGAAGGACGTGCAGTTCACCGACGAGGACCGCACGCCGCTCGCCGATCGCGAACGGCTCAACACGTTCGAGAACCGCGTATACGGCGCGGCGGGCGAGGTCCGGCTGGGCTTCGACACCGGCGGGATCGGCCACCGTGTGGTGCTGGGCGGTGACATCAGTTTTACCCGGCAACAGGGTCTGCGCGACGGCGTGACGCCGCCGGCGGGCGAAGTCTATCCGACTCGCGCCTTTCCGGTGACCGATTACATGCTCGCCGGCCTGTTCCTGTCGGACGAGATCACGCTCGGGCCGGTGTCGCTCTATCCGGCGCTGCGCTTCGACGCCTATGACCTGAAGCCGACCGACGATCCGTTGCTGCCGACGTTCCGCGAGGCCGCGCAATCGGGGTCGCGCCTGTCGCCCAAGCTGGGCGCGGTGGCGAAGCTGACCGACAGCGTGCGGCTGTTCGCCAACTATGCGCAGGGCTTCAAGGCGCCCGAGCCCGCCCAAGTCAACAATTTCTTCGAGAACCCGGCGCAGGGCTATGTCAGCATTCCGAACCCCAACCTGCGCCCCGAAAACAGCCGCAGCTTCGAAGGTGGCGCGCGTTTCGCCAATCGGTGGGTGTCGCTCGACCTGACGGGTTTCCACGGCAAGTACCGCGATTTCATCGAGCAGGTCGAGACGACCGGCCGCCTGTCGCCGACGCCGGCGGCCCCCTGGGTGTATCAATGGGTCAACCGCGGCCGGGTCGAGGTAAGCGGAGTCGAGGGCCGTATCGAGGTGCGGCCGGCGCGCGGCGTCACCGTCAGCGCCGCCGCCGCCTATGCCGATGGCGACGCGATCTCGCCCGCCGGCGTGCGCACCCCGCTCCAGTCGGTCGATCCGCTCAAGCTGGTCATGGGCCTCGGCTACGATGCCCCCGACCGGCGCTTCGGGGGGCGGCTGTCGACGACCTATGTCGCGCAGAAGGAGATCGCCGAGACGCGCGGCGCGGCCTGCGCGGGTGCGGCGGGCACCGGCTGTTTCCGGGGCCGCGAGGTCGCGGTGCTTGATCTGACCGCCTATGCGCGCGTGGGCGAGGCGATCACGCTGCGCGGCGGCCTGTTCAACATCACCGACATCAAATACTGGTCGTGGAGTGACATTCGCGGGCTTGCCGCGGCATCGGCCGTGCGTGACGCCTATTCGCAGCCGGGCCGCAACGGTAGCGTCTCGATCAGCTTCCGTTTCTGAGAAGGGCCATATCATGATCCTCCGCACTTCCCTGATCGCGCTGTCGCTGTCGCTGTTGACTGCGGCTCCGGCATTGGCCGACGGGCCCGTCGCGGTCCGCGCTGCCGATGCCGAGACCGCGTCGTTCGAGGCCGATCGTCGCGACATCCTGGCAATGGCCGGAAACTACCGCGTGAAGTTCGACATGCGCGAGACCACGTCATGGCGTGCCGACTATACCCCGTTCGCCGAAAAGGTTTCGGGCGGCAACGAAGCCGTGCGCGTGATCGAGGACACCGGGCGCAAGATCAGCCTGCAGCACCTGCTCGTCGTCGAGATGGGCGAGCACAAGATGATCATCAAGCACTGGCGCCAGGACTGGGAGTATGAGCCTGCGCGCGTGCTGGTCTATTCCGGCCCGGACGCCTGGACGTGGGAAGACGTGCCCGAGCGGATGCGCAAGGGCCGCTGGTCGCAGACCGTGTACCAGGTCGATGATTCGCCGCGCTATGGCGGCTGGGGCCAGTGGACTGCGGAAGGCGGCGTGCGGCGCTGGCGTTCGAGCTGGACGCTGCGCCCGCTCGCCCGGCGCGACGCGGTGCGCGGGCCGGTGTATGACCGCTATCTGGGGATCAACCGCCATTCGCCGACGCCGACCGGCTGGATCCACTGGCAGGACAATATCAAGCAGGGCGAGATCGACGGCAAGCTGGTGCCGATCGTGCAGGAGGACGTGCTCAACACCTACACCCGCTCCGACGCCTTCAACTTCAAGCTGGCCGACGATTACTGGGCGGCGACCAAGGGCTATTGGGCGACGATCCGCGCCGAATGGGCGCGCATCGGCCAGGCCAAGAACGGCATCCGCATCACCGAGGAAGCCGAACACGGCACCGTCATCTCGCGCCGCCTGCTCGAGATCGCCGGCGAGATTCAGGACGGCAAGACGACCGAGGCGAAGGCGATCGCAACCGCCAAGGCGCTGATCGACCAGGCGACGAAGGCTGCGAACTGACATCGGGCTGACCGGTTAAAGGGGGAGGCCGGAGGGGAGCGACGCCGTTCGCTGCCCTCCGGTCGTTTGCGCGAGGGGGCTTTGCCCCGCGGACTGCGCGCCTTATCTATCGCGCATGAACGCAGCCGCCGATCCCCGCCAGTTCCTTTATCGACCGGGGCTGGACCCCGATGCCGCGAAAGCGCTGACCGCCGACGCGCTGGCGCGTGCCGACGACGGCGAGCTGTACCTGCAATATCGCAGGTCCGAGGCGTTCGGCTTTGACGACGGGCGATTGAAGACCGCGAGCTACGACACCCATGCCGGCTTCGGCCTGCGCGCGGTATCGGGCGAGACCACCGCCTTCGCCCATGCCAACGAGCTGTCCGAGGCCGCGATCAAGCGCGCGGCGGAAACGATGGCGCTGATCGATCCGGCGACGGGGCCAAAGCCGGCGCCTCCGGCGCGGACCAACCGTCACCTCTACACCGATGCCGATCCGCTCGACCTGGTCCCCTTCGCCGACAAGGTGAATCTGTGTCAGGCGATCGACGCGGCCGCGCGCGCGCGCGATCCGCGCGTCGCCCAGGTTTCCGTCTCGCTGCTGGGATCATGGAGCGTTGTCGAGATCGTCCGCGCCGACGGCTTCGTCGCGACCGACGTGCGGCCGCTCGTTCGCCTCAATGTGTCGATCGTGGTCGAGTCGAACGGGCGGCGCGAGACCGGCAGCTTCGGCACCGGCGGGCGCACCACCTATGACCGGCTGCTGGAGGCGGCGACGTGGAACCGCGCGATCGACGAAGCCCTCGCCCAGGCGCTCGTAAATCTGGAGGCGGTTCCCGCGCCGGCCGGCGAGATGACCGTGCTGCTCGGCCCCGGCTGGCCCGGCGTGCTGCTGCACGAGGCGGTCGGCCACGGCCTGGAGGGCGATTTCAACCGTAAGGGCACCAGCGTCTTCTCCGGCCGGATCGGCGAGCGTGTCGCCGCGCCCGGCGTGACGGTGATCGACGACGGATCGATCCTCGACCGGCGCGGGTCGCTCAGCATCGACGACGAGGGCACGCCGACGCAGGAGAATATCCTGATCGAGGACGGCATCCTGAAGGGCTATATCCACGACCGGCTCAACGCGCGGCTGATGGGCGTCGCGCCGACCGGCAACGGCCGGCGAGAGAGCTTCGCGCACGCGCCGATGCCGCGGATGACCAACACCTTCATGCGCGGCGGGAACGACGACCCGGCCGAACTGCTGTCGCGCGTGAAGCGAGGCATCTTCGCCAAGTCGTTCGGCGGCGGATCGGTCGATATCGTGTCGGGCAAGTTCGTGTTCAGCTGTACCGAGGCGTATCTGATCGAAGACGGCCGGCTCGGCGCGCCGATCAAGGGCGCGACGCTGATCGGCGACGGCGCGTCGGCGCTGACCCGGGTGCGCGGCATCGGCAACGACATGGCGCTCGACGAAGGCATCGGCATGTGCGGCAAGGGCGGGCAGAGCGTGCCGGCCGGCGTGGGGCAGCCGACCTTGCTGGTCGAGGGGCTGACGGTCGGCGGGACGGGGTAAGGGCTTCAGGCCGTTCCGATCAGCACGTCGATCGCGCCGACGATCTGCAAGCGCTCCTGTTCCAGTGATCCCACGCGGTGCCGAAGTTCGCGAGCCCGCACCGATGTGGCGAACTGGGTGACCATGACGACATCTTCACCGGCGACCGAGAAGCGGGGATGGAGCCGCGTCATCATCACCATGTCTGGCGCATATGCGATCAGCGGCACGACGAGCCGGGTGTCATATCGATCGATCAAGTCGGACTGGCAGTCGAGCACCAGACTGCCGTCGCCGAGACGAAAGACGTCGAACTGCGCCATCAGAACAACCGATATTTTTCGAGCGGCAGCCCGTTTTCCTCGACCCAGTCGTTCCAGTAATCGAAGGCAGCGCGGTTTTCCTCCTTCCACCGCCGGTCCTGCTCGGCCTTGGTCGCCGCGCGCAAGGCCGCCTCGCTGACCTGCGAGATATTGATGCCGACATCGCGCGCGGCGGCGATCACCCCGCTATCGATGGACATGTTCACCGGGCGGCGCTTACCCTTCACGGTCGAATCATGTTTCATGCGCATAGCATGTGCGCAGTTCCTGGGGCAGGCAATGGCAGACTTCTTTCCCACGCTGACCGACGATCACATCGCCTTCATCGCGAGGCAGCCGATGTTCTTCGTCGCCACGGCGGCGGACGGGGCGCGGATCAACCTTAGCCCCAAGGGCTATGACGCGTTTCGCGTTATCGATCCACAGACCGTCGCCTATCTCGATCTCGGCGGGTCGGGCAACGAGACGCAGGCGCATCTGGCCGCCGACGGGCGTATCACGATCATGTTCTGCGCGTTCGACAATCCCGCGCTGATCCTGCGCATCTACGGGCGCGGCGTGGCGGTGCTGCCGCAGGACGAGGGGTTCACCGACCTCGCCGAACGCTTCCCGAAGCTAGCCGGTGTGCGGCAGGTGTTCGTCATCCGCGTCGAAAGCGTGCAGACTAGCTGCGGTTGGGGCGTCCCGCGGATGACGCTGGAACAGGAACGCCCGACCCTGAACAAATATCATGCCCAGCAAGACCCGGCGGCGCGGCTGGCGCGGATCGCCGACCGCACCCGCAGCATCGACGGCCTGCCGCAGCGCGTGCAGGCGTTCATCCCGCCCGCCGGCTGATGGCGCTGGTCGAGATCGCGCGGGTCGACCGCAATCTGGCGAACATCATCGTCGGACGGCTGGAAAGCGAAGGCATCCCCGCCGTGGCGTTCGACGGCGGCGCGAGCATCGCCGATGGCAGCTGGCTGTTGATCCCGGTGCGGGTGATGGTCGATGACGAGGATGCGGAACTGGCGCGAACCTTTCTCGACGCTGCCTGATTTTCAGGCAGCTTTTCGCGACTGCACAAAAATTAACGCGCGGTAACGATCCCGCGACCCACGCAAGTCACTGAAATCACGTGACTGTGACTCTGGCACGACGTTTGCGATGCAGCATCCCGGGACTTCGAAGGGGGCGCGCATGAAGCTTATCATCGCCATCATCAAGCCGTTCAAGCTGGACGAGGTCCGCGAAGCGCTGACCGAGATCGGCGTGGCGGGCATGACCGTGACCGAGGTGAAGGGGTTCGGCAGGCAGAAGGGCCAGACCGAAATCTACCGCGGCGCCGAATACAGCACCAACATGGTGCCCAAGATCAAGATCGAGGTGGTCTGCGCGACCGACGTCGCGCCGCGCGCGATCGAGGCGATCCAGGCCGCCGCCAACACCGGCGCGATCGGCGACGGCAAGATCTTTGTGCTCGACGTCGGCCAGGCGGTGCGCATCCGCACCGGCGAGACCGACCAGACCGCGCTGTGAGCAAGGGGGACACAATGAAGCGACTTATCAAGTTTGCCGCCGCTGGCGCGGGTCTGTTCGCCGCCGGCCCGGCCTTCGCTCAGGAAGCGACACCGACGCTGAGCAGCGGTGACACCGCGTGGATGATGGTATCGACCGTACTGGTACTGGCGATGATCGTGCCGGGCCTGGCGCTGTTCTATGGCGGGCTGGTGCGCACCAAGAACATGCTGTCGGTGCTGACCCATGTGCTGGCGGTCGCGTGCGTCGCGATGCTGGCCTGGGTGACCTGGGGCTATTCGCTGGCGTTCGACGAAGGCTCCGCGTTCATCGGCGGCACGTCGAAACTGCTGCTCGCGGGCATCACCCCCGACACGCTGTCGGGCACGATCCCTGAGTTCGTCTTCGTCAGTTTCCAGATGACGTTCGCGGCGATCACCTGCGCGCTGATCGTCGGCGCGCTGGCCGAACGCGTGAAGTTCACCGCGCTGATGATCTTTTCGCTGATCTGGCTGACGATCGTCTATTTTCCGCTGGCGCACATGGTCTGGGCGTCGGGCGGCTATTTCTTTGAAATGGGCGCGCTCGATTTCGCCGGCGGCACCGTGGTGCACATCAATGCGGGCGTGTCCGGCCTGGTCGGCTGCATCCTGCTGGGCAAGCGTATCGGCTATCAGAAGGAAGCGCTGGCGCCGCATTCGATGACGATGACGCTGATCGGCACCGGCCTGCTGTGGGTCGGCTGGTTCGGGTTCAACGCCGGTTCGGCGCTGGCCGCGAACGGCACCGCCGCGCTGGCGATGATCAACACCTTCACCGCTACGGCGGCGGGCGCTGTCGCCTGGCTGCTGGCGGAGCGGGTCGCCGGTCACAAGTCGTCGCTGCTGGGTGCCTGTTCCGGCGTGATCTCCGGCCTGGTCGCGGTGACACCGGCCGCCGGCAACGCCGGGCCGTTCGGCGCGATCGTGCTGGGGGCGGTCGCTTCGATCGCGGCCTTCTGGTTCGTGACGTCGCTCAAGCCCAGGCTCGGCTTTGACGATACGGCCGACGTGTTCGGCATCCACGGCGTCGCCGGGATCGTCGGATCGATCCTGACCGCGGTCACCTATGCACCCGCCTTCGGCGGACCTGGCGATGCGGATTATGCGATCGGTGGCCAGATGGTGACCCAGATCTTCGCGACCGGCGTCGCGGTGGTGTGGGCGGCCGTCGGCTCCGCGATCGCCTTTGGCGCGGTCAAGGCGGTGATCGGCCTGCGCGTCGCCGAAGAGGTCGAGCGCGAAGGACTCGATCTCGGCGAACATGGCGAGCGCGCCTATAATTATTGACGAGGTTCCTCCTGCGGACGACTGGGCCGGCAGCCTACAAGCTGCCGGCCCCTTTTTTGCGTGTCAGGCGGCGGGCACCGGCGCCAGGGTGAGCACCGGGCTGGTGTGTACCGGCTGCGCGGCATAGGCGGTCCAGGCCGCTTCGCCGGCGAGCAGCAGCAGGACGAGCATCGTCAGGCCCACCCCGATCGCGCGGCCCGGCTTCCACGTGTCCATTCCGAACCCGTGACAGACGCGAGCGAGGACGAACACGAAGCCATAGCCCCAAGCATAGAGCGACGGTCCTTTTGCGAGTTCGAGCAGCCCCAGCAGGATCAGCACGAAGGGCGCGTATTCGACGAAATTGGCGTGGGCGCGCATCCGGGCGATCACCGCCATATTGTCACCGTCACCCACCGATACCCTGTGCAGCCGGCGCATCTGGCCGACCCGCACCGCCAGCCAGATGTTGAGCAGGCCGCATGCGGCGGCGGTCGCGAGTGTCGCGGGCAGGACGATCGTCATGGTCATATTCCCCCTTTGTTGAAGTGCCTCAGCCTCGCATCCGGCCATTCCGGTTGCAACAGCGCGCAGAATCGCTATAGGCGCGCCTTCGCTTTGCGGCCGTTCGAGCGCTTGCCCCGTCGGGGCGGGCGCTGTAGCGCGTCCTGCGACATACGAATCTGCGTTTGAGAAGGTTGCCGAAATGGCCGTCCCCAAGAGAAAGACCTCGCCGTCGCGGCGTGGCATGCGCCGGGCGCACGATGCGCTGTCGGTCGAAGCGTTCCAGGAATGCCCGAACTGCGGCGAGCTGAAGCGTCCGCACAACCTGTGCAACGCGTGCGGCCACTATAACGGCCGCGAAGTCGTCTCGGTCGAAGGCTGATCCAGCCCACTCTCGGAGCACAGAGCACCGCAATGTCCCCCGATGCGCGGATCGCCGTCGATGCGATGGGCGGTGACGAGGGGCTTGCGGTGATGCTCGCGGGCGTCGCGCATGCGCGACGCCGGTTCGACGGCATGCGATTCTTCCTGGTCGGCGACGAGGAACGGATTCGCGCCGGCCTGGCGAATCACCCCAATCTGACGGCGGCGTCGGAGATCGTCCACGCGCCCGATGTCGTCGCGTCCGATGCCAAGCCCAGCCAGGCGCTGCGCCGCGCCAAGACCACGTCGATGGGCGTCGCGATCGACCTGGTGAAACAGGGTCGCGCCGCCGCCGCCGTATCCTCCGGCAACACCGGCGCGCTGATGGCGATGGCCAAGCTGTCGCTGCGCACCATGCCCGGTATCGACCGCCCGGCGCTCGCCGCGATGCTGCCGAGCCTGGGCGAGACCGACACGGTGATGCTCGATCTGGGCGCCAACACCGAGTGCGATGCGAAGAACCTCGTCCAGTTCGCGGTGATGGGTGCAGCCTGGGCGCGCACCACGCTCGACCTTGCCAGCCCCCGCGTCGCGCTGCTCAACATCGGCACCGAGGACATGAAGGGCACCGACATCATCCGCGAAGCCGCCGCCCTGCTGCGCGCCGCCGATCACCTGCCGCTGACCTTCGCCGGCTTCATCGAGGGCGACCGCATCTCTCGCGGGCATGTCGACGTGGTGGTGTGCGACGGCTTTTCGGGCAACATCGCGCTCAAGACGGCGGAGGGCACCGCGCGCTTCGTCGCCGACCTTCTGAAACGCGCGTTCAGCAGCTCGATCCGTTCCAAGGTCGGCTTCCTGATCTCGAAGCCCGCGACGCAGCTGCTGCGCGATCATCTCGACCCCAACAACCATAATGGTGCGGTGTTCCTGGGCCTCAACGGACTGGTGGTGAAGAGCCACGGCGGCGCGACAGAGGTCGGGGTGGCGCATGCGATCGGCGTCGCCGCCAAGATGGTGCGCGACGATCTGACGCGCCGCATCACCGACGATCTCGCGCATTTCGAACGACAGGCGGCGGCATGAACGGCGTGCGATCGGTGATCCTGGGAACCGGATCGGCGCTGCCCGCGCGGCGCGTGTCGAACGCGGAACTGGCGCAGCAGATCGATACCAGCGACGAATGGATCGTCGAGCGCACCGGCATCCGCTTCCGCCACATCGCTGGCCCGGACGAGACCACCTCCACGCTCGCCGCCGATGCCGCCCGGGCCGCGATCGCGGCGGCCGGGATAGAGGCGCGCGACATCGACCTGATCGTGCTGGCGACCGCCACGCCCGACCAGACCTTTCCGGCCAGCGCCACCAAGGTTCAGGCGTTGCTGGGCATCGAGGATTGCGTCGCGTTCGACGTGGCGGCGGTATGTTCGGGCTTTCTCTACGCGCTCCAGGTGGCGGACAGCATGATCCGCGCCGGCGCCTACGCCCGCGCGCTGGTGATCGGCGCGGAGACGTTCAGCCGCATCCTCGACTGGGAAGACCGCGGCACCTGCGTGCTGTTCGGCGACGGCGCAGGGGCGATCGTGCTCGCGGCGGAGGAAGACAGCGAGCGCGGCATCCTGGCGACGAAGCTGCACGCCGATGGCCGCCACAATGACCTGCTCTACGTCGATGGCGGTCCGTCGACCACCGGCACCGTCGGCAAGGTGCGGATGAAGGGGCGCGAGGTGTTTCGCCACGCCGTCGTCAACCTGGCGGCCGTGATGGGCGAATCGCTGGGCGCGGCGGGGCTGACCGCCGCCGACGTCGACTGGGTGGTGCCGCACCAGGCCAACGCCCGCATCCTCGACGCGACCGCCAAGAAGCTCGGCCTCGCGCCCGAGAAGGTGGTGGTTACCGTGGACCAGCACGCCAACACCTCGGCAGCATCGGTGCCGCTCGCGCTCGACACCGCAGTGCGCGACGGACGCGTCAGGCGCGGCGACCTGCTGGTGCTCGAGGCGATGGGCGGCGGCTTCACCTGGGGCGCCGCCGTCGTTCGATATTGAGATTCGTGACGAAGCCGTAATAAAAGGCGTCTTTGCGCGACTCGCGGGCCTGTGCTAGCTTCGCGTTTCGCAAGGGGGGACGAGACGCGACCATGCCAGATGCCGGAACGCTGACCCGTGCCGATCTTGCCGAGGCGCTGCATACGCAGGTCGGCCTGTCGCGCGCGGATTCCGCGAAGTTCGTAGAGCAGATTCTCGCCCACATGTGCGAGGCGCTGTCGAACGGCGAGAACGTCAAGATTTCCGGTTTCGGCAGCTTCATCTTGCGCGACAAGGGCGAACGGATCGGCCGCAATCCCAAGACCGGGGTGGAAGTGCCGATCGCACCGCGCCGCGTGCTCACCTTCCGCGCCAGCCAGATGATGCGCGACCGCATCGTGGCGGCCGGGTAGGGATTGAGGGCATGGCCGCGCCGGACAAGGCGGCGGACGCCTTCCGGACGATAGGGGAACTGTCTCGCGAGACGGGCATCCCCCAGCATATCCTGCGCTATTGGGAAACGCGTTTCCCCCAGCTCAAGCCGCTGCAACGCGCGGGCAACCGTCGCTATTACCGGCCCGAGGACGCCGCGCTGGTGCGCCGCATCCAGACGCTGCTCGACCAGGAAGGCTATACGATCCGCGGCGTCCAGAAGCTGCTGGGCAGTGAGGGACCGGCCAAGCCGGCGGGCGGCGGTAGCGGAGGCGGCGGACGCCGCAGGACCGCGCTGCTCGAAATCCGCGATGCGCTGGCGGCGGCGCTGGAGGATGATCGCTGACGCCCCGGCCGGCGGAACCGATCGACGTCACTTACATGGCTGCAAGCAGGGCGGGCCCGGCGGCGGCCGCGCGCCATCGACGGCGACTGCCGTAGCGCGCCGCGCGTCGAACGAGGGATCGGCGCGAGACCCACCCGTCGGCGCTTTCCTTCGGGAACGGGGAGTTGAAACTCGGTTCCGCCTAGTCGTCCGGTCCGAGCGCGGCGTCAAGATCGCGCGGGCGGACGAATTCGATCAGCGTGCCGCCGCCCATCGCGACATCGGCCCAGCGATCAACCGCGAAACGCATCACGGCGACGCTGGCGGTGGGAAACTTGTCCTCGACATCGCCGCGCCGGGGGCTGGCGGGGCCGGGCGGCACCAGCGCGAGTACCAGCTCCTCCAGCCCCGGATTGTGACCGACCAGCAGCAGGCGGCCGACACCGTCGTCCTGTTCGTGCACGACATCGACCAGCGACGCCACCGACGCCAGATACAGCCGCCGGTCCCATTCCGGTGTGAACGCCGCGCCATAGCCGCGCCCGACGTGATCCAGCGTCTCCACGACGCGCACGGCGGGCGAAGCGACGACGCGATCGAACACCAGGTCCATCGCGCGCAGATTGCGTCCCACGACCTGCGCGGCGCGCTGTCCCTTGGCGTTCAGCGGTCGGTCGAAATCGCGCAGCGCGGGGTCGTCCCAGCCCGATTTCGCATGGCGCAGCAGCGTGAGGCTCTTCATGGTCGCGGCATCACCATCCGGTCTTGGCACAGCAGGATCGGACGCGACGAGCCGCCGGCCCCCGCATCCCGCCCGACTGATGCCACGCCGCGCGCGGCGCGTCCAATCCGATGCGCGGGGATCGCGCTGGATCGCTCCTAGGACAACAGCACGCCGACCGCGTGGATGCTGATGCCGACCAGCCCGCCCACCAGGGTGCCGTTGATGCGGATATACTGGAGGTCGCGGCCGACCGCGTTCTCCAGCCGGCCGGTGATGGTCTGTGCGTCCCAGCCGCGGATCGTGTCGCTGACCAGCCGGACGATGCCGTCGCCGTAATCCGACGCGGCACCCACCGCCGCGCGGCGGACGAAACGGTTGATCGTGTGGGCAAGCGCGGGATCGCGCTGCAGCGTCTCGCCAAGCTGGCGCAGCGCCTCGCCGAACTTACCGGCCATCAGGCTGTCGGGGTCGCGCGCGGCGCGCAGCATCGCGGTGCGCGCCTGGTCCCACACCCCCTGCCACCACTGCGTCAGGGCGGGATTGTCGAGCATGTCGTTCTTGAACGCCTCGACCTTGGCGCGCGCCGCGGAATCGCGCTGCAGGTCCATCGCCAGCGTCGCAAGGCCTTCCTCCGCCTTCGCGCGCAACGGATGATCGGGGTCTTCCGCCATCTCGAGCAGCAGATTGTACAGCCCGTCGAGGATCGCATTGGCCAAGGTCTCGTCGAGCCCGGTCCAGCGCAGAATGGTGCCGGCCTTGGACGAGATCATCTCGCGCAGGATCGGCTCGTTCGCCTCGATCGTCTTGCCGGCCCAGCGCACCACCGAATCGATCAGCGGCTGGTGGCGGTTCTGAACGATCGCTGCCTGGAGCGCCTTGCCGAGCAGCGGCGATATCTCGATCTGGCGCAATTGCCCGGCGATCGCGGCGCGCACCATCCCGCCCAGCCGCTCCTGATCGAGCGATTCGAGCATGTCGGAGGCGAGGCGCGATGCGCCGCGGCGTAGCCGCCCCTGGCCCAGGCCGCTCGCGTCGCTCAGCCAGCGTCCGGCCGCGCCGGCCACGTCGATCCGCTGCATCCGCCGCGCGACGACGCGCGGTATCAGGAAATTCTCGCGCAGGAACTGGGCGAGTGTCGTCGCGATGCGATCCTTGTTGCGCGGCACGATCGCCGTATGGGGAATCGGCAGGCCGAGCGGGTGGCGGAACAGCGCGGTCACCGCGAACCAGTCGGCCAGGCCGCCGACCATCGCGGCCTCGGCGAAGGCGCGGACGAAGGCGATCGCGGGATGCACATCCTCGTTGGTGCGCGCGACAATGTAGACACACGCCATCAGCACCAGCAGGCCGGTGGCGAGGATGCGCATCCGGCGGAGCGCGGGGGGAACGGCGCCCCCTGGTCGCAAGGGCACGGATATGGCGGCCATCGCCGAAACAATCCCCGAAACCGGGGATTGTTCAAGGGGCAAACGGTTATTCGGCAGGATGCGGCTCGTCACCACGGCGATCGGAGATCCGCGCGGGCGGGCGACCGAGACGCGGCTCGTCGGGCGACGGCCCGTCGATCACCGGACTGCCGTCGTCGCCGGGGCGATAGGTCAGCAGGCGCCGGCTCAGTCGCGGCCCGATCCAGCGTTCCAGGCCCACCGCCAGGCTGAAGCTGGCCGGCACGATCAGCAGCGTCAGGATCGTCGACAGGATCAGGCCGCCGATCACCACCACGCCCATCGGCTGGCGGAACGATCCGTCGCCCGACAGCGACAGCGCGGTCGGCACCATGCCGGCGACCATCGCCACCGTCGTCATCACGATCGGCTGCGCACGCTTGTGCCCGGCATCGATGATCGCCGACATCTTGTCGACGCCCTTGTCCATCTCCTCCAGTGCGAAATCGATCAGCAGGATCGAGTTCTTGGCGACGATGCCGAGCAGCATCAGCATGCCGATGTAGACCGAGAGCGAGACCGGCATGCCGCACAGCCACAACCCGATCAGTCCGCCGAGGGGGGCGAGCATCAGCGACCCCATGTTGACGAACGGGGCCATCACGCGGCGGTAGAGCAGCACCAGGACCGAGAAGACCAGGAAGATGCCGGCGAGCACCGCGCCGACGAAATTCTGGATCATCTCCGCCTGCTGCTTCGATTCGCCCAGCTTCAGCTCGTTCACGCCGATCGGAAGGTCGCTCATCGCGGGCAGCGCGCGAATCTTCTTCATCGCCTCGCCGGAAACTTCGCCCGGCGCCAGATCCGCGCCGATGGTGATGCGGCGCTGCTGCGCGGTGCGGTCGATGCGCGTCGGGCCGGCGCCGAAGCCGATGTCGGCCACCACCTTCAGCGGTACCGATCCACCGGTCGAGGTCTGCACCGGCAGGTTCTCGATCGTCGACAGCCGCTGGCGCGCGTTCTGGTTGAGCGCGACACGGATCGGAATCTGGCGATCGGACAGCGAAAAACGCGCCGAATTCTGGTCGATGTCGCCCAGCGTCGCGATGCGGATCGCGCTCGACAGCGCCGCCGTCGTCACGCCCAGGCTGGCGGCCAGGTCGAGCCGCGGCCGGATGGTGATCTCCGGCCGTTGCAGATCGCCGGTGATGAGCGGGTTGCGAACGGTGGGCAGGCCGCGCATCTGTTCGACGATCGCGACGGCCGCCGCGTTCAGGGCCACCGGATCGCTGCCGCCCAGCGTGATGGTCAGCGCACGGCCCGATCCGCCGCCCCAGCCGCCCGCCCGGAAGGAAACGCGCGCATCGGGGATTTCCGCAAGCTGCGGGCCGACCTGGCGCTGGAACTGGAAGCTCTTGAGCTTGCGGTCTTCCTTCAGCTTGGCGGTGACGCGGCCCTGGCCGACGAACGCACGGGTATAGACCTGTTCGACGTCGGGCTGTGCCTTCAGGATCGCGGCGGTACGCTGGACGATCGCGTCGGTCTGGAGCAGCGTCGATCCGGGCACCAGCTCGACGATCGCGGTGACGGAATCATTGTCCTCCTCGGGCAGGAAGGTGTTGGGCAGCACCATGAACATACCGACGGTCGCCAACAGCGCGGCGACCCCGCCGACGATTGCCGACCAGCGGTGCAGCAGCGTCCAGCGCAGCACCTTCATATACTGGTCCATCATCCAGCCCTCGCCGTGGCTGGCATGGCCCTTGGCCTTCAGGAAATAGGCCGCGATCATCGGCGTGAGCAGGCGCGCGACCGCCAGCGACATGAGCACGGCGGCGACGACGGTCAGGCCGAAATTCTTGAAGAACTGGCCCGACACGCCCGGCATCAGGCCGACCGGCAGGAACACCGCGACGATCGACATGGTGGTGGCGAGCACCGCTACGCCGATCTCGTCCGCCGCGTCGATCGATGCCTGATACGCCGATTTGCCCATGCGCATGTGGCGGACGATGTTCTCGATCTCGACGATCGCGTCATCGACCAGCACGCCGGCGACAAGGCTCAAGGCGAGCAACGTCATCTGGTTGAGATCGAAGCCGAGCAGTTCCATGAACCAGAAGCTGGGGATCGCCGACAGCGGGATGGCGAGCGCGGAGATGAACGTCGCCCGCCAGTCGCGCAGGAACAGGAAGACGACGAGTACCGCGAGCACCGCGCCCTCGCCCATCGCCCACATCGCGACCTTGTACTGGCTCTCGGCATATTTGGAGTAGTTGAACAGCAGGTCGAACTGCACTTCCGGGTTGCGCTTCTGGAGATCCTCCAGCTTCTTCTGCGCCGCCTTGAACACGGTGACGTCGGACGCGCCCTTGGCGCGCTGGAAGTCGAAGCTGAGGATCTGGCGGCCGTCGGCGGTAGCGAGCGAGCGCTGCTCGGCATAGAGATCGCGGACCTCGCCGATGTCGGCGAGGCGGACCGAGCGACCGCCGACCGAAATCTGGGTCTGGCCCAGCGCATAGGCGTCGCGCGCATTGCCCAGCACGCGGACCGACTGTTCGGATCCGGCGATCTCCGCCCGGCCGCCCGCCGCGTTCAAATTGACCTGGCGCAGCGCCTGGTTCACCTGGCTCGCCGTCAGCCCCTGCGCCTGGAGCCTCAGCGGATCGAGGATCACGCGGATCTCGCGGTTGACGCCGCCGTTGCGATCGACCGCCGCCATGCCGGGTACCGACAGCAATTCCTTCGACACGGTGTTGTCGATGTACCAGCTGAGCTGTTCGAGCGTCATCGACGACGTCGATGCGGTGAAGCTGGCGACGTCGTTGCCGGACGTGTTGATGCGGCCGATCTGCGGCTCCAGGATGCCGTCGGGCAGGTCGCCGCGGATCTGCTGTACCGCATCGCGGATGTCGTTGACCGTGCGGTCGATCGGTGTGCCGATGTCGAGTTGGACGACGGTCTGCGAATTACCCTCGGTCACCGTCGAGTTGATCTCGTCGATGCCCTGGAGCGAGCGCACCGCCGCCTCGACGCGCTGGGTCACCTGGGTTTCCAGCTCTGTCGGCGCCGCGCCCGGCTGGCTGATCGAGATGAACGCGACCGGGAAATCGATGTCGGGCTGGTTGTTCACGTCCATGCGGCTGAAGCTGACCAGCCCCATGATCGTCAGGAACAGGAACAGGACGATGGGCGGCACCGGATTTCGGATCGCCCAGGCGGAGATGTTGCGGAAACCCATCGTCGTCGTTCCTTCGGTTCCGGCCTCAGCGCGAGGCCTGGAGCTGCGGCTTGACCGTCTGGCCCGGGTTGAGGAACGCGCCGGCCGACAGCACCACCCGCTCAGTCCCGGTCAGGCCGCTGGCGATCGACACGCCCGCGTCGGACACTTCGCCCACCCGTACGTCGCGGCGCTGCGCCTTGTTCTGGGCATCGACGATATAGACGAAATTGCCCTTGCCGTCGCTCATCACCGCCGATTCGGGCAGCATCGGTGCCTCGACGCCGCCCACCGCGATGCTGGCGCTGGCGAAACCGCCCGGGCGCAGTGCCGGATTGTAGCTGAGCGCGATGCGCGCGATGCCCTGGCGGGTCTGCGGGTCGATGATCGGCGACACCTGCCACACCTGGCCGGCGAATGCCTCGGTCGAGCCGACCGGCGTCACCTGGCCGGTCATGCCGGCGCGGACGCGGGCGAGATCGGTTTCGGCGAGCTGCGCGCGCATTTCCATCTGCCCGCCCGATGCGATGCGGAACAGCTGGCCCGAGCCCGAGCTGACGATCTGGCCGGGCTCGACGCCGCGCGTCAGCACCAGCCCGTCGGCGGGGCTGCGGATGTCGAGCCGGCGGTTGCGCGCGCGCGTTTCCGCCAGCTGGGCGTCGGCGACGCGGACGCGCGCGGCGGCCTGGTCGCGCGCGGCTTCCTTGCGCTGCAGATCCGCCTTTGACACGAAGCCGCGATCGACCAGGCTCTTCGCGCGATCGAGCTCGGACTGGGCGAGCGCGGCGTCGGCGCGGGCGACGCGGGTCTGTGCCTCCAGGCTGGCGGCGGTCTGCGCCTGCACCGACCGGTCGATCGTCGCGAGCACCTGGCCGGCGCTCACCCAGCTGCCGGGTTCGACCAGCACGCGCGTCACCATCCCGCCTTCGCCGGCGATGCCGACCGGCATTTCGCGGCGCGCGGCGATGGTGCCGGTGCCGGTGACCGCGGTCGCCACCGCGGAACGGCCGGGCACCGCGACCGTCACGGTCGGCACCTGTTGCGCGCCCTTCTTGGCCGCCGCCGTATCTCCGCCGCTGCCGCCCCCGCGCAGGAAATATCCCCCGGCAAGCAGCGCGACCACCAGCGCGATCATCGCGCCGATCATGATCCACCGCCGGCTGCCGCCGGGGCGGGCGTTCTCGTCGGTCAGCGCGTAATGCGTGTCGTTACCCGTCATGCTGCTCTCGTAATTCATCTGCCGCACCCCTGGCCCGCGTTCCACGCGGGGAACGTCGCCAAGTGCTGTATTATCTGAATAAGTCACCAAGCTCAAGCCGGGTGCTAAAAGTGTCGGCGCGGCTAGCGGAAAAGGGGCCGGTCCGCCAGCGCCGCGAACGTTCCGTCAAAGAAATGCTTGCGTCGCTGCGGCGTCGGCGCAACGCTGGGGACCAGGCGCGGAAACGGCGCCGATGGAGGGATCGATGGCGGAGCGCACGTTCCTGGGCTGGCTGCTGATCGGGCTCGTGGCCGGGCTGCTCGCGAAGCTGCTGGTGCCGGGGCGCGACCCCGGCGGGTTCGTCGTCACCGTGCTGATCGGCATCGCCGGCGCGCTGCTCGCCGGATTCGTCGCCGAAGGCGCCGGAGTGGCGATCGCCGATGGCTGGACCAGCTATGGCGCGGCGACGCTCGGCGCGATCGTCCTGCTGCTGCTCTACCGGGTGGTGATCGCGCGGCGACGCTGAACGGCGGCGAACAGGATCGTTCATCGCGCGTTGCCGCGCCGCCGCTAGGTGCGGCCTCGACGAACAACAGGAGGTTTCCCCACATGACGAAGATCGCTCTCGCCACTCTCGCCGCCGCTGCCGCCGCCGCGGCGTCTCCCGCCGTGGCACAGGTCGCGGCGCAGCCGGTGGCGATGATCGACGGCACGCTGCTCGATGTCGCGGCGACCGGCAAGACGAGCCGGGTGCCCGATATCGCGACGATTCGCGCCGGCGTGGTGACGCAGAGCGCGACCGCGGCGCAGGCGCTGGCCGACAATGCCCAGCGCATGGACCGCGTGCTGGCGGCGCTCAAGTCGGCGGGCGTCGCCGATCGCGACGTCCAGACCTCGCAGATCGCGCTCCAGCCGCAATATCGCTACGCCCAGAACGAGGCGCCGGTCATCACCGGATATCAAGCGGCGAACAACGTGTCGGTGCGGTTCCGCGACATCGCCAGGAGCGGCGCGATCCTGGATGCGCTGGTCAAGCAGGGCGCCAACCAGATCGACGGCCCAAACCTGTCGATCGACAAGCCCGAGGCG
Source organism: Sphingomonas sp. (assembly GCF_035910975.1). Classification (GTDB taxonomy): domain Bacteria; phylum Pseudomonadota; class Alphaproteobacteria; order Sphingomonadales; family Sphingomonadaceae; genus Sphingomonas. Next base: position 54,216 of record NZ_JAMHWM010000012.1, on the reverse strand, counting down.
GCCCAGGACGAAGCGCGGACCGACGCCGTCGCCACGGCGCGCGCGCGGGCCGAACTCTATGCCAGGGCCGCCGGGCTGCGCGTCGATCGCATTCTGTCGATCAGCGAGACGGGCGACTATGTCGCGTCGCCGCCCCCGATGCTGATGGCGCGGGCCAGCATGTCCGACGCCGCCGAGAGCAAGATCGCCGCCGGCGAACAGGATGTGACGATAACGGTCAACGTCCGCTTCCTGCTGAAATAGGCCGGGGCCGCAAACCCCAGTAACAGGTCCTGACCCTAGCCGGGTCGGCGCTGCAGCGCCTTCTTCAGCCGGTCGTGCGCCGATTTCTTGATCTGGCACACGCGCGCGGCGCCGACCTCCAGCACCTGGCCGATCTCCTCGAGGTTGAGCTCCTCGACATAATAGAGCTGGATCACCAGCTGCTCGCGTTCGGGTAGCGAGGCGATGGCGGCGATCAGCGTGTCGCGCTGGTCCGATTCGGCGAGCAGGTCGAAAGGTGATGGATCGTCGGACGCGAACCACGGCCCGTCGTCGGTGTAGACGTCGTCGACATTCTCGAAGCGGACCGGTTCGGCGGTGGCGTAATCGGTGCGCAGCTTCTCCAGCGTCACCCCCAGCTTCTCGGCGACGTCGAGATCGTCGGGCCGGCGACCGCTCGCGTCCGTCATCGATGCGATCGTATCGTGGTACAGCTTGCGGCGCTTCATCGCGCCGCGGGTCAGCGTCGCCTGGCGGCGCAGTTCGTCGATCATGCTGCCGCGCACGCGGGTCAGCAGATACTGCTCGAACGTCACCTGCCCGCGATCCTCGAAGCTGGCCTGCGCCTCGACCAGCGCAACCAGGCCGATCTGGACGAGATCCTCGACATCGACCGCCGACGACATGCTGCCGTGGACGTGCCACGCGACGCGGCGGACCATCGGCAGGTGCTTGCGCACCAGCGCGTCCATGTCCGCGCCGGCGCGCGGGCGCGGCGAATAGGTCAGCGGCGTGCCGGCCGCGGGCACGATGCGGCTGTGAAAGCTCATGCGGGCACCATCTGGGGGTTGCCGGCCAGCGCCGGGGCGGGTTCGGGCGCGCCGATCACGGCGACGACCTCGACCGACTTGTCCTCGGGGACTTCGAAGAAGCTCATGACGGGGGTATCCGGCAGGATGGATCGGATCAGCTTGCGCATGGCGACGCGGATCGCGGGCTGGACGACCAGCGCGAACGGCTTGGCCTCCGCGACCAGGGGCTGCGCGGCGCGCTGCATCGCGTCGGCGATGCGGCGGCCCAGGTCGGGCTCGATCGCGTGGCGGCGCGCGGGATCGTTGCGCACCGCCTGGCCGAGCAGCGCCTCGAGCTGCCCCTCCAGCGTCATCACGCGCAACGGCTCGCGCACGCCGCACAGCTTCTGGACGATCAGCGCGCCCAGATCGGGCCGGATCAGCTCGACCAGTTCCTCGGCATCGCCGGTCTTCTGCGCCGCGGTGGCGAGGGCGGCGGCGATGCGGCGGAATTCCTTCAGCGGCACGCCTTCGGCGAGCAGCGCGCGCAACACCTGCGTCAGCACGGTCAGCGGCATCGGTTGCGGGCACAGCGCGGCGACCAGGCTGGCCGAGCGTTCCTTCAGCCCGTCGAGCAGCGCCTGCACCTCGTCCGGGCCGAGCAGGTCCGATGCGTTGGTCAGCAACTGCTGGTTGAGGTGGGTGGCGATCACCGTGCCGGCATCGACCACCAGATAGCCCGCGCCGGTGGCGGCATCGGCGTCGGCGGCGGAGATCCACACCGCGTCCAGCCCGAAGGTGGGATCCTTGGCCTGCTTGCCCGACAGGTGGCCAACCGCCTGGCCGGTGTCGAGCGCCAGCATCTCGTCGGGCGAAACCTGATCCTCGCCGACGACGACCCCGCCGATGACGATGCGATAGGTATAGGGCGGCAGGTTGATGTCGTCGCGCACGCGCACCTGCGGCACGACGAACCCCAGTTCCTTGCTGAGCTGGCGGCGTACGCCGGTGATGCGGCCCATCAGCGGGCTGCCCTTGCGTTCATCGACCAGCGGCACCAGCCCGTAGCCGATGTCGAGCATGACGTGGCAGCCGTCGGTCACCTCGTCCCAGCCGATCTTCGACAGGTCCTGCGCCTCGGCGGCGATTTCCTCGACCGGCGCCGGGCGGTCGGCGGCCTTTTTCAGTTGCCACGCGGCATAGCCGGCGACCGCGGCCATCGGCAGGATGATGAGCGACGGCATGCCCGGCACCACGCCCAGCACCGCCAACGCGGCGGCGACGGGAATCCAGGTGCGGTGGCTGGCGAACTGGCTGCCGATCTGGCCGGCCAAATCCTGCGACGAGGTGACGCGGGTGACGATCGCGGCGGCGGCGATCGACAGCATCAGGCCCGGCAGCTGGGCGACCAGCGCGTCGCCGACCGCGAGCACGATATAGGTCTGCGCGGCTTCCTTAAGCCCCAGCCCGTGCGAAACGGTGCCGAGGATCAGGCCGCCGATGATGTTGACCGCCAGGATCAGCAGGCCCGCGATCGCGTCGCCCTTCACGAATTTCGACGAACCGTCCATCGACCCGTAGAAATCGGCCTCGGTCGCGACCTCGACACGGCGCGCGCGCGCTTCGTCGGGGGTGATGAGGCCGGCATTCAGATCGGCGTCGATCGCCATCTGTTTGCCGGGCAGGGCGTCCAGGGTGAAGCGCGCCGACACTTCGGACACGCGGCCCGCGCCCTTGGTCACCACGATCAGGTTGATGATGACCAGGATCGAGAACACGAAGAGGCCGACGACATAGTCGCCGCCGATCAGGAAGGTGCCGAATGCCTCGATGACGTGGCCGGCCGCCGCCTCACCCTCATGCCCCTTGCCCAGCACGACGCGCGTCGAGGCGACGTTGAGCGCGAGGCGGAACAGCGTGGCGAAGAGGAGGACGGTGGGAAAGGACGAGAAGTCGAGCGGCTTCTGCGCGTTGAGCGCGACCATCAGCACCGCGAGGCTGATGACGATATTGGTGATGAAGAACACGTCGAGCAGGAAGGCCGGGATCGGCACGACCATCAGCACGACCAGCAGCAGCATCGACGCCGGCAGCGCGACGCTGCGCAGCGCCGGCATCGCATTGCCCGGCAGGAACGGTGCCGACGCCATCAGACGTTACCCCCGAGCTGCGCGAGCATCAGATATGCCAGGCGCGCATTCTCGGGGTTGGGACGCATCAGGTTGATCGCGGTGGCCGATGCCGCCTGGGTGCGGCCGCCGCCGGCGAACTGTTCGAGGGTGGAGGCGAGCCACTGGCGGTCGCCGGCTTCCGCCTCGCTGCCCAGCACCACCTCCATGCCCGGTTCGAGCCGGAAAGCATCGACAGCACCGCTGGCCAGGCCGGTCGCGCCGGAGGCCGCCGCGCCCTTATCGAGCTTGTTGGCGAAGCGGCTGTAGACCTCGGTCAGCGAGCGCGGGATGCCGTTCCGGTCGTAGAACACGTTGCGGTTGGCACCGGCGGCAGCGGGAAACAGCGACGCGGCGCTGCGGCCGGGGCTGGAGTCCATCGCCGACAGGAACTTCTTCGCCCCGCCGATGCCCAGGAAATGCGCCATGTACAGGTCGGTGCCGGTCACGTCGCGGCCCAGGCTGGTCGCCAGCGCGTCCTTGTTGTCCGAAGCATGTTCGGCCGCCATCAGCGATGCGGCGGTGGGATCGTTGCGCAGGTTCAGGATCGACTGGCGGACGGCCGGGTCACTGACGACGAACTTGCCCGATGCCGTCTGGCGGATCGCGTCGGATGCCCAGCCCATGCCGTGGGTGCCGCCGTGCTGTTTGACGACGCCCAGCCAGCTCTGTTCGATGAACTGGTACAGGCCGCGCGCCGACGACGTCGTCGCGCGTGCGCCGGCGTTCAGGCCGCTTTCGACCTGCGCCTGCCCCAGCAGATAGTTGAAATCGATTCCGGTGCGCTGGCTGGCGAGCTGGATGGCGTTCTGCACGCCGGCCTTCCCTGCCGTATTCAGTCGCGAAAGTGTCGGAACGGTCATCGAACGCTTGCCTGAAACCCCTGGTCAGGGTCATTTCAGCAAGAGGCGTGCCAGAACGGGATTTTTCTCAATACCGTTCGCCCCGAGACTGTCGAAGGGCCGTCCTTCCAAGGGCCGGGGACGCTGGCGGAGAGAAAGAAGGGCAGGGCTCAGCCCGAACGGACTATGTCAGGCGTAGGCCGCAGCCCCCTGAGCGCGGTAGGCGGGGGTGTCCGAACCGGCAAGAACCTGCAGGCGGCGGCGGACATTTGCCGCCATCAGGTTGACGTAGACCCGGCAGGTCTCGTTCAGCCGGTTCGCCTCGCGGGCCAGTTCCTCGATATCGCCCGACGGCGCTTCGTCGCCGCACGCGGCGACCTGGTCGATGTGGCGCAGCTTGCGCGCGGTCGCGGTTTCCAGCCCCGCGATGTCGTTGGTCTTCAGCGCGTCGATCTCGGCGTGGAGCGCCTCGATCACGCCGATCAGCGCGTCACGCCGGCTCATTGGGGTTCCATTCGAGCTTCAGCGCGAGCAGCCGGTCGGCGATCGTCGACGGGATCAGCGGGAAGCTGCCGTCCTGGATCGCCTTCTTGATCTTGGCGACGCGCTCGACGTCCACCGGCGGCGCGGAGGCTGCGGGCTTGGTCAGCGCCTGCAGGCTCGACGGGGCGGCCTGCGCCTGGACCTGCTGGGTCGCGGGCTGCGGGACCTGCACCGCCGACGCCGGGGCCACGGCCGCCAGGGGGCGGCTCGCGCTGACTGTCTTGATACCGACCGGATCCACCATGGTTTCCGTCCTCGAATTCCTGCTTCGTCGACTGCAAGAACGACCCCTGAACGAAAAGCTTTAGAAAAAATTTTGTGAGCGCGGTTAACGGTCCCAGCCGGGCAGGGTGGCGCGGCCGGTGTCCAGCGCCACCGCCTGGATCGGCGGCTTGGCGGGATCGATGCGCACCATCAGCCGCTCTCCGGGCGCGGCATCGCCCATCGCCACGCCGTCGCGGGTGATAGAAAAGCCGCCGTTGCCGGCCTCCACGGTGATCGGGTCGCCGCGCTTGATGACCGGTGCCGCCCTGGCGGCGGGCACCACCGGCGCGACGGCTGCCGCCGCGACGACGGTGGGGCGCGCGGCCAGGGGGGGCATCTTCACCGGAACGAAGATGCGCCAGCGCGGGGCCTCGCACGTCACCACCACGGCATCCTGCGTCGCCGCGCGCCAGTCGAGCTGGGGCAAGGGGCAGGCGGCAAGCTTCAGCCGGGCGTCGACCGCGGTGCGCGCGCCGCCCTCGGCGCCGATCGGCTGGCCGGTGAAGGCCTGCACCGCGACGTCGATCGCGGTCGTGTCCTGATAGCGGATCTGCGCCGTGGCTGTGGCGGGCGCCAGCGCGGCGAGGATGAGGAGCGGACGGATCATGGTGTTTCCCCTGCGAAACCTAGGGTGAGCTGGACGGCGCGGCCGGCGCCGGGTCGGGTCTCTATCGCGATGCGGGCGCCGGGTGCCTCCGCGGCGATCCGCGCGGCGACGGCACGGGCGCGGTCGGCGGCGAGGATCACGGCAGATCCGGTGGCGGGATCGACATCGGCGGGCGAGCCGTCGGTGCCGCCGGCCACGCGGATTTCGGTGCGCGGATCCTGCACGGTCGCGCGCACCCAGCCGCCGATATCGGCGGGGGGCAGCGCGGCGGAGCCGGGGGCGAAGCCGCTCACCACATTGGCGTCGACCGCCATCGGCGCCTCGGCCGCCATGCCGAAGCCCTCGCGCATCGCGCCCGCGATCTGGGTCGCGTCGAATTTGGTATTGGCCTGGAGGAACACGAAGAAGCCGACCAGCAGCAGCATCACATCGGCGAGCGTGATGAGCCAGATCGGCCGCTTCGCCTCGTCCTCCAGAAGCTGGTCGGGCGTCATGCCGCGGTCCTCTGCGTCTGCGGCAGTTCGCGGTCGGCCAGCGCGGCGAGCGGGGCGGCGAGCCGGCCGCGCTCGATATATTCCGCGCGCGCGAGGCGCTTCAGCCGCGTCGCGACCGGCAGGCAGACGAGGTTGCCGATCAGCGCGCCATAGAGTGTCGCCAGCACCGCGATCGCCATCGCATGGCCGATCACGGCCGGATCGGTCATCGAGGTGAACAGGCGGACCAGCCCGATCAGCGTGCCGACCATGCCCATCGCGGGTGCCAGCTCGGCGGCGCCGGCCCACATGTCGGCGGCGGCGCGCTGGCGTTCGAAGCGGGCGGTGCGGCGGTCGTCGATGATATGGGCCACCTTCGCGCCGTCGGCGCCATCGACGATCGCGTGGATCGCGGCCTCGACGTCGGCGTCGCGGATCACCGAACGGTCGAGCTGCATCACGCCGTGGCGGGCGGTGATGCGCGTCAGCGCGTCGACCTGCGTCACCAGGGCACCGGCGTCGAACGGCTTGCGCGCGAGACAGCCGATCGCGGCGATCCCGCGAAAGAGGTCGCGCGACGGCGTGCGCAGCAGCGTCGCGGCGACGGTGCCGCCCCCGACGATCGCGAAGGCGAGCGGATCGAGAAACGGCGCGAGGGCGGAAGCGAGTGTCATCGCGCTCGCATGTGCAAGGGGCGTGCCACCCCGGTCCGGTCGCCTTGAGCCTGTCGAAGGGCCGTCCCTCTGGATGCCGCTCGTCCTGCGCCCGGAAGAATGGGCTGGGCTTCGACAGGCTCAGCCCGAACGGATTTGGATCGAACCCCCCGGCAATCCCCTGCCGAAACCGGCAATCCCTTGCCGCTTCCCTCTGCCGCCGGCGGCAAGCGGGGGCAAAAGCCGCATTTGGCACGGTCCCTGCAAAGCATCGTTCGTAATCGCGGGTCCGCCCGCTTCGCAAAGGGCCACATCATGGCTGAGGACAGACTTTTCGGGGTGCATGGCGCGGCGCTCGCGGTGCGCTCGCAGCGCATGGGCGTGCTGGCGTCGAACATCGCGAACGCCTCGACGCCGGGCTACAAGGCGAAGGACATCGATTTCTCCGCCGCGCTCAAATCGGCGGCGGCGGGATCGGTCGACGCCGGCATCGCGGCCAGCACCCGATACCGCATCCCGACGCAGATGAGCATGGACGGCAACACCGTCGAGCTCGCGACCGAGCAGACCGCCTTCGCGGAAAACGCCATCGCCTATCAGACCACGCTCGCGTTCCTGAACGGCCGCATCGGCACGCTCACCCGCGCGTTGAAGGGGGAGTAAGCCCGCATGGCCGACAATCCCATGAACATCTTCCAGGTCGCCGGGCGCGCGATGTCCGCGCAGCTGGTGCGGATGAACACCACCGCGTCGAACCTCGCCAACGCGGGCGGCGTCGCGACCACTGCCGATGCCGCCTATCGCAGCATCAAGCCGGTGTTCCGCACCCAGTTCGACGCGGTCAGCGGCATGTCGACGGTCAACGTCGAGCGTGTCGTCACCGCCGGCGAGGAACCGACCAAGCGCTACGATCCCGGCAATCCGCTGGCCGATGCCGAGGGCAATGTCTGGGAGAACGCGGTCGACGAGACGCGCGAGCTGGTCGACATGCTGGAAAGCGCGCGCACCTACCAGAACAACGTCGAGGTCATGCAGACCGCCAAGACGCTGATCGCCGACACCCTCAAGCTGGGACGCTGATAGATGGCGACTTCCTTTGATACCACGATGGCCAAGCTGGGCATCAGCCGCACCGGCGCGAACGCCAACGGCCCAAGCCGCGGCCTGGGCGACATGAACCAGGCCGATTTCATCGCGCTGATGACGGCGCAGATGAAGAACCAGGATCCGTTCGAGCCGGTCGACAACACCCAGATGGTCGCCCAGCTCGCGCAATTCTCGTCGCTGGCGGGCATCAGCGAAATGGGAACCACGCTCAAATCGATCGCCGAGAAGCTGAACAAGACGGGTGCGTCGGAGGCCCTCGCCTATGTCGGCAAGACCGTGCTGACCGAAGGCAAGACCGCCTATCCGCGCACGATCGGCGGCTTTGCCGGTGCGGTCGAGCTCGATGCCGCGGCGACCAACGTCCACCTGAGCATTGCCACAGCCAACGGCGAGGTGGTGCGCACCGTCGATCTCGGCAGCCACGCCGCCGGCACGATGGAATTCGACTGGGACGGCACCGACAATGCCGGTGAGCCGGTCGAGGGTGGCCCCTTCACCATCACCGCGATGGCAAAGGACGGTGCCGCGACCGTCGGCAGCCGCACCCTCGTCTGGGCACCGGTCACCTCCGTCTCGATGCCAAGCGGCTCGGACCCCGTCCTCACCCTGGCCGGCGTCGGCCAGATCAAACCCTCGGCGGTCCGCCAGGTCGCCTGATCCCCTTCACGATATCACCCAAGGAGCAGCCCCATGTCGTTCTACACCTCGCTTTCCGGTCTCCAGGCCTCGCAGACCGAGATGTCGACCATCTCGCACAACCTCGCGAACGTCTCGACCAACGGCTTCAAGAAGAGCCGCACCGAATTCGCCGACGTGATGGCGTCGAGCGTCAGCATGTCGCCGACCCAGATGATCGGTTCGGGCACGGTCGTGAAGGCGATCCGCCAGCAGTTCGGCCAGGGCGCCTCGCAGCAGTCGACCAATGCGCTCGACATGATGATCTCTGGCGAGGGCTTCTTCGCGGTCAAGCCCGACCCCAATTCGGCCAAGGTCGCGTTCACCCGCAACGGCGGTTTCTCCGTCGATGCCAACCGCTTCGTCACCGATTCGAACGGCGGCCACCTTCAGGTCTATCCGGTCGACGGGTCGGGCACGGTCGTTGCGACCGGCCTCGATTCGACGATCAACCTGCGCCTGCCGCCGACCAGTGGCACGCCCAAGCCAACCGAGGTCGTCAGCCTCGCGGTGAACATGTCGGCCAACGCGTCGGTGCCGAAGGACAACGCGATCTTCAACACCACGACCAATCCCTACGCGTTCGACCGCTTCAATCCGGCGACCTACAACAACTCGTCGCAGACGACGGTCTATGACGCGGTCGGCAACGCGACGACGATGACCAACTATTACGTCCGCGACACCGTTTCGACCGGCTCCGGCTCGTCGAGCAACTGGAACGTCTATACCTTCATCGGCGACCAGCAGATGACGGTGGCCGGCTCCTCCAATCCCACGGTGCTGACCTTCGACAGCTCGGGCGCGATGACCGCGCCGTCGAGCGCCATCGGGTTCGACGCCTATACGCCCGCCGGAACGACGACGCCGCAGCAGGTCACGCTCGACTTCGGCACCGCGACGACCCAGCTCGGCCAGCCCTTCGCCAAGCTCGCCGAGACGCAGGACGGCCGCGCGGTCGGCCAGCTCGAAGGCGTCAGCGTCGGCGAGGACGGCATCGTCCGGGCCAGCTTCTCGAACGGCGACACCCAGGCGCTGGGCAAGGTCGTGCTGGCGAACTTCGCCAACCCGTCAGGCCTGCGCCAGCTTGGCAACAGCTACTGGACCTCGACCGGCGTGTCGGGCGAGGCCCGCCTGGGCGAGGCCGGCGCCAACGGCTTCGGCAGCCTGATGTCGGGCGCGATCGAACGGTCGAACGTCGACATCACGGAGGAACTGGTCGGCCTGATCGCCGCGCAGCGCAACTTCCAGGCGAACGCCAAGAGCCTCGAGACCTCCAGCCAGATCTCGCAGACCATGCTCAACATGCGCAACTGATCGCTGAACGGACGTAGGAGGCACGCGCGATGGACCGGATGGTCTACACCGCCCTCAGCGGGCTCAAGGGGCAGATGGCCGCCCAGGCGTCGATCGCGAACAACATCGCGAACGCGTCGACCACCGGCTTCCGCGCCGACCGGGTCGCCTTCCAGCAGATGATGCTGAAGGGCGGCGAGGGCCACGCGTCGCGCGCGCCGACTGCCGAAGAGGTGCTCGACGCCGATCGCCGCGCCGGCACGATCATGTCCACCGGCCGCGATCTCGATATCGCCATCCCCGGCACGGCCTGGATGGCGGTGCAGGCGACCGACGGACAGGAAGCCTATACCCGCCGCGGTGACCTGAGGATCACCGAATCGGGCGTGCTGGAAACCGGCGACGGTTTCCCGGTGATGGGGTCGGGGGGCCCCATCACCGTGCCGCCCGCGCAGAAGGTGATGATCGCCGACGACGGCACGATCTCGATCCTCGCGATGGGCGCCGAACCCGGCAGCGCGCCGCAGGAAATCGACCGTATCAAGTTCGCCAGCCCGGACGGGTCACAGACCGTGAAGGGCCTCGACAACCTGCTTCACGTGCGCGGCGGCGGGGTGCTGCCCGACGACATGGACGCCAAGATCCAGGTCGGCGCGCTCGAAGGGTCGAACGTCAACCTGACGCAGGCGCTGGTCGACATGATCGAGAACCAGCGCAGCTACGAGGTGCAGGCCAGCCTGCTGAAGGAAGCCAAGTCGATGGACGAAAGCTCCGCCTCGCTCATGCGGCTTCCGGGCTGATAGAATTTCAAGGAGATAACAGATGGGTTCCGCCGCTCTCCATATCGCCCGCACCGGGCTCGACGCACAGGACACGCGGATGCGCGTGATCTCGAACAACCTGGCCAACGTGAACACGACCGGGTTCAAGAAGGATCGCGCCTCGTTCGAGACGCTGGCCTATCAGGTCGTCACCGCGCCCGGTTCCAGCAGCACGCAGGAAACGCGCTACGCAACCGGGCTCAACCTCGGCACCGGCGTGCGTGTGCAGGGAACGATGCGCATCGAGACACAGGGCGCGCTCCAGACGACGGGCAACTCGCTCGACATGGCGCTCGACGGCGACGGCTATTTCCAGGTCCAGTTGCCCGGCGGCCAGCTCGGCTATACCCGCGCCGGCAATTTCACCCGTTCGCCCGAGGGGATGGTGGTGACCAGCGAGGGCTATCAGCTGATGCCCGGCATCACCGTGCCCGAAGGGACGACCGCGATCACCGTCGGCACCGACGGCACCGTCTCCGCGACGGTGCCCGGCCAGACGGACGCGACGCAGATCGGCCAGGTCCAGATCGCCAGCTTCGCCAACCCGGCCGGGTTGCAGGCGCTGGGCGACAATTACCTGATGGAAACCGGCGCCAGCGGGGCCGCGAACCTGGGCATCGCCGGCCAGGACGGCCGCGGCAAGATCCGCCAGGGCATGCTCGAGGGGTCGAACGTCAACGTCGTCGCCGAACTGGTCGACATGATCGAGACGCAGCGCGCCTACGAGGTCAATTCGAAGATGATCTCGGCGACCGACGAGATGCTCAAATACATCAACAACAACCTGTGAGGCGGACGGTGACGCTTTTCCCGCATCGTTCCCCGGCGCAGACCGGGGCCCAGTACCGGACCGGTCGCAACTGGACCCCGGCTTTCGCCGGGGCACTGGCTTGCGTCGCCGTCTTGGCCGCAGGCCCGGCGCATGCCGGCGTGTCCGGCAAGAAGAAGGCCGCGCCGCCGCCCGAATACCGCACCGTCTATGCGGCGCCCGCGGCTCCTGTCGCGGTGCCCGCCAACGGTGCGATCTTCCAGGCGTCGCAGGGCTATGGCGGCCTGTACGAGGGCGCTCGCGCCCGCGCCGTCGGCGATCCGCTGACGATCGTGCTGGTGGAGCGGACGCAGGCGTCGAAATCCTCCGGCAGCAAGCTCGATTCGGGCGGCGGCTTCGGCATCACGCCGCCGTCGACCGGCAATCTTTCGCTGTTCAAGCCGAGCGATGCGTCGATCAGTGGCAACCGCAACTTCGCCGGGGCCGGCACCGCCGACCAGGCCAACGCGCTGTCGGGAGAGATCAGCGTGACGGTGGCGGAGGTGCTGCCCAATGGCACGATGATCGTCCAGGGCCAGAAGACGGTTACGCTCAACCGCGGCGACGAGTTCGTCCAGGTGCGCGGCGTCGTGCGGGCGGCCGACATCGACGCCAACAACCGCATCCTGTCGACCCGCGTGGCCGACGCGAAGATCGCCTACACCGGCCGCGGCGACGTCGCCCGCGCCGGACGCCAGGGGTGGCTCAGCCGCTTCTTCCAGGTCGTCAGCCCGTTCTGAGGATATCCAGCATGATCCGTTTCCTCCTCACCGCGCTCGCCGCCCTGCTCGTCGCCGGCCCCGCGCATGCCGATCGCATCAAGGATCTGGGCAATTTCCAGGGCATCCGTACCAACCAGCTGACCGGCTACGGCGTGGTCGTGGGCCTGCCCGGCACGGGCGATGACAATCTGGAATATACCGTCCAGTCGATGAAGGGCGTCACCTCGCGGCTGGGGCTCCAGCTGCCGCCGGGCGTCAATCCGGGGCTGAAGAACGCCGCCGTCGTGATGGTCACGGCCGAGCTGCCCGCCTTCGCCAAGCCGGGGCAGAGGCTCGACATCACCGTGTCCTCGATGGGCAAGGCTAAGTCGCTGCGTGGCGGCACGCTGATCCTGACCCCGCTCTACGGCGCGGACAGCCAGATCTATGCGATGGCGCAGGGCAATCTGGCGGTCGGCGGCCTTGGCGCACAGGGCGCGGACGGGTCGAAGATCGTCGTCAACATCCCCTCGTCGGGCCGCATCCCGGAAGGGGCCACGGTCGAGCGCGCGGTCGATACCGGCTTCGCGACCGCGCCGACGCTGACTTTCAACCTCGCGCGCGCGGATTTCACCACGGCGCAGAATGTCGCGGGCGCGATCAACGCGCGCTACGGTGCCGGCGTCGCGCGGGCGACCGATGCGGTGTCGATCGCCGTCACCGCGCCGGCCGGGGCCGACGTGCGCGCCCAGCTGATGAGCGCGATCGAGAACCTGGAAGTGACCTCGGCGGAGGCGCCGGCGAAAGTAATCGTAAATGCGCGCACCGGAACGGTCGTTATCAACAGCGCGGTGCGCGTCAGCCCCGCGGCGGTAACACATGGTAAACTTACCGTTCGTATTGATGAATCCCAGCGCGTGGTGCAGCCCGCGCCGCTCTCGAAGGGCGAGACGGCGTTGGAGCGGCAGAGCACGCTGAGTGTCGAGGAAGAGAAGCGCCCGATGTTCCTGCTCGAGCCCGGACCCCGGCTGGCCGATGTCGTCAAGGCGGTGAACGCGATCGGCGCGTCGCCGGCCGACCTCGTCGCCATCCTGGAAGCGCTCAAGCAGGCCGGCGCGCTGAAGGCGGAGCTGATCGTCCTGTGACGCGGATTCCCGCCTCCAGCCTGCCCGTCACGGGCCTCGCCGGTGCGGCCGGCGGCGTGTCGACCGACACGTCGCGGCTGACGTCGCGCGAGAATCTGGACAAGGCGGGCGAACGCTTCGAGGCGATCTTCACCGGCATGATGCTGAAATCGATGCGTCAGGCCAAGCTGGGCGACAGCCTGTTCGACAGCAAGGCGGGGCAGCAGTTCCGCGACATGTTCGACACCCGCCTGGCCGAAAGCATGGCGACCAGCGCGCCGATGGGCATCGGCCGCGCCGTCACCGAATTCCTCGCCCGATCGCAGGAAAATCTGGCGGAAACGCCCGCTGACGGGAACGCGAAGCCATGAGCGACCTGCTGAACATCGGCGCGAGCGGCGTGCGATCGTACCAGACCGCGCTCGGCACGACGTCCGAGAATATCGCCAACGCCAACACCCCCGGCTACTCGCGGCGCACCGCGAGGATCGAGGAGGTGGGGCGGACCAATTCGATCGCCATCGGCCAGACGATCAAATTGTCGGGCAGTGGATCGCACGTCACCGGCGTCGTCCGCGCGAGCGATAATTTCCGCCAGGCGGAGGTGCGCTCGACCGGGTCGGACTTCGCCCGGACCGCGACGGGGGTGGCATGGATCGACCGGATCGAGGGCGCGCTCGTCGGCAACCAGCTCAGCGACCGGCTGACCCAGTTCTTCACCTCGGCCAAGACCGTCGCCGCCGATCCCGCCGCCACCGCGCCGCGCACAGTGTGGCTGGAGGATGCCGCGTCGCTCGCCGCCGGGTTCGCCAGCACCGGCCGCGCGCTGGGGGCGGCGGCGGTCGAGGTCGACCAGCAGGGCAAGGACGCCGCGCAACGGCTTACCGACCTGTCGGCGTCGCTCGTCCGCGTCAACCAGGGGCTGTCGCGTGCCGCCAATGGCTCCGCCCCGCAGGCGCAGCTGCTCGACGAACGCGATCGCGTGATCGAGGAGATGAGCCAGCTCGTCGACGTCGCGGTGGCGATCGATTCCTATGGCCGCGCGACGGTGCGTGCCGGCGGCAACACCGGGCCGGTGATCGCCGACGTCGAAGGCTCGGCGATCGTCGGCTTCACCAGCAACGCCTCCGGGGCGGTATCGATCTACGCCTACCGCAATTCGACGACCTCTTCGATCGCACCGCAGGGCGGGATGCTTGCCGGGCTGGTGGACGGCGCCGGCCGGATCGCGGCGGCGCGTGACCGGCTGGATGCGATCGCGACCGATTTCGTTTCCCAGATCAACGATTTCCAGGCGCAGGGCCGCACGCTGACGGGCGTGGCGGGGGCGCCGATGTTCGCCGTCGGAACGTCGCCGACCGACATCTCCGTCGCGCTGACCGACGCGCGCGGCATCGCCGCCGCGGCGGTGGGCGAGGGCACGCGCGGCAACGGCAACATGACCGCGCTGGCCGAACTCCGTGTCGATGCCGGCTGGGAATCGTCGTTCGACGACATGACGACCGAGAACGCCGCGCTGCTCGCCACGCGCCGTGCGGTGCAGACGGCGCAGGGATCGATCCATTCGGCGGCGCTGGCCGCGCGCGATTCGGTGACCGGCGTCGATCTGGACGAGGAAGCGGTGAACCTGATCCGCTTCCAGCAGGCGTACCAGGCGTCGAGCCGCGTGATCCAGGTCGCGCGCGACATCCTCCAGACCATCATCGATATCCGGTAAAAGGCCGCTCGCATGTCCCTTCGCGTCGCCACCTCGCTGCAATATGACCGTCTCCGCGACCGGATGGGGGCGCTCAGCGTTCGCGCCGACACGCTCAACAACCAGCTCGCCACCAACAAGCGCATCCAGGCGCCGTCGGACGACGCGGCGGGCTATCGCGCGCTCACCGCGCTCAAGCGCGCCGGTGCGGAAGCCAAAGCCGAACTGTCGAACATCGATCTCGCCAATTCCGTGCTCGACGCGACCTCGACCGCGCTCGGCAGCATCGAGGCGCAGCTGACCCGCGTGCGCGAAATCGCGATCAACGCCGGCAGCGCGACGTTGAGCCCCGACCAGAAACAGGCGCTCGCGGTTGAGCTCGACGTGATCGTCGAGGATCTGCTGCGTATCGCCAACACCTCCGATTCGCGCGGCAATCCGCTGTTCTCGGGTGCCAACATCGAACGCCCCTATGTGCGGCAGGGCGACGGCACGATCAGCTTCACCGGTGGCGGCGAGGCAGGTGCGATCCCGATCGGCGACGGTCGCACGATCGTGGCGCACACCACCGGCTCGGCGATCTTCGACAATGTCACCGTCTCGGGCGGCGGCACCAGCGACATGTTCGCGATCGTCCAGGCGATGTCGACCGCGCTGAAGAACAATGCCGATATCGGCAACGCCAGCGGCGACGTGCAGTCGGCGATGACGCAGGTGACCAACGCCCGCGCATCGGTCGGCGCGCGCAGCGCCCGGCTGGAGCTCGAGCAGACCCGCCTGACCGATCTGGGCATCACGCGCGAAGCGGCGCGATCGGCGATCGAGGATACCGACGTCACCGCGACGATCACCGAGCTGCAGAAGACGCTGACGGTGCTGCAGGCGACCCAGGCGAGCTTCAGCAAGCTCACCTCGCTGTCGCTGTTCAACTATCTGCGCTGAGCCGACTGGTTCATTCCCGGTAAAATCGGGGCTTTTCGGTCGACCGCGTTAACCAAATCCCCACCCTCCGCCGTCACAAAGGATGGCAAATCGGCCGTTTACCGTGCCGCGTTTCGAACGGGGGTAGTCCTACGTCATGTTTCCAGCGATCGGCCTTGTCGTCCTGCTCGCGATGGTGTTCGGCGGCTTCGCGCTGACCGGCGGCGCGCTCGGCCCCGTCATGCACGCCGTCCCGCACGAAATGCTCATCATCGGCGGCGCCGCGGTGGGCGCGCTCATCATCGGCAATTCGGGCAAGGAATTGAAGGCGCTGGGCGGCGGCGTCATGAAGGTGCTGAAGGGGCCGAAGTACCGGAAGCAGGATTATCTCGACACCATCTTCCTCGTCAGCAAGCTGATGAAGATGCTGCGCGTCGATGGTCCGATCGCGCTGGAACCGCATGTCGAGGACCCCAAGTCCTCCGCCGTCTTCGCCGAATATCCCCGCCTGCTCGCCGACCACACGCTGGTGAACCTGATCGCCGATACGCTGCGCCTCGTCGTCGTCTCGTCGGGCACGCTCGATGTGCACGCGGTCGAGGAGGTGATGGATAACGCGATCAAGACCCATCACCACGAGGTGGAAGGGCCGCAGCACTCGCTCCAAGGTCTCGCCGACGCGCTGCCCGCGCTCGGCATCGTCGCCGCCGTGCTCGGCGTGGTGAAGACGATGGGGTCGATCGATCAGCCGCCGTCGATCCTGGGCGGGATGATCGGATCGGCGCTGGTCGGCACCTTCCTGGGCGTGCTGCTGGCCTACGGCATCGTCGGCCCGCTGGCCAATCGCCTCAAGCAGGTGATCGAGGCAGATGCCGCCATCTATCACGTTGTCAAGCAGATCATCATCGCCTCGCTCCACGGTCACCCGCAGCCGCTGGTGATCGAGGCGGCGCGTTCCGGTATCGCCCACAGCAACCAGCCGGGCTTCGGCGAGGTGTTCGACGGGCTGCGCGGGCGGTGATTGCGCAACCCACCCAATTTCCGTTCGTGCTGAGCCTGTCGAAGCACTGCTCTTCTCCTTCTAGCCGCAGCACCGCAGGCACGAAGAAGGGCAGCCCTTCGGCCAGGGTTCCATCGAAGTATTACTTCGATGGGTGCCCGACAAGCTCAGGGCGAACGATCGCTGTAAAGGCAGGCTGATGGCGGCCGCGCGCGCACCCCATGGCAACAACCAGCCGCCCAAGATCATCATCGTCAAGAAGATCATCGACGGCGGGCACGGCGGCCATCACGGCGGCGCCTGGAAGGTCGCCTATGCCGATTTCGTGACCGCGATGATGGCGTTCTTTCTGCTGCTGTGGATTCTCGGCGCGACGACCGAGAAGCAGCGCAAGTCGATCGCCGACTATTTCACCCCGACGTTGGTCGATCTGAAGGATAATTCGGCCGGTTCGAACGGACTGTTCGGCGGATCGTCGATCACCGACAAGGACAATTATCCCCACAAGGCGCAGCAGACCGGCACGCGATCGATGACGATCCCGTCGGGCGCGACCGGCGGCAACAAGGAAGGCAGTGGCGACAAGGGGTCGCTGCGCAAGGGCAGCGCCGCGACCGCGGCCGAGGACCAGGCCAATTTCCAGCGCATGCGCCGCCGGGTGCAGATGGAGATGGCGTCCAACGCCAAGCTCGCCAAGCTTGCCAAGCACGTGCGCTTCGTGATGACGCGCGAGGGCATGCGCATCGACCTGATCGACGACGCCAACTATTCGATGTTCGCGCTCGGCACGACCGCGCTGGTGCCGGAGGCATCGCAGCTGGTCGGGCTGGTGGCGGACGCGATCAAGGCGACCGGCAATCCGATCATGATCCGCGGCCACACCGACAGCCTGAAGTTCGGTGATCCGCGCGCGATGAACAACTGGATGCTGTCGTCGGGCCGCGCAGAGGCGACGCGCCGCCGCCTCGCGCTGGGCGGCGTGCCCGAGGCGAGCTTCGAGCGGATCGAGGGCGTCGCCGATCGTGAGCCGATGATCGTCGAAGCGCCCACCGATCCGCGCAACCGCCGCGTGGCGATCACCCTTCTCTATCGCGGCAGCAGGTCCGGCGCCTGATCGCCGCGGGCGATGGGTGTGATGGAGAATTCCCGGTTCACCCGTCGGGA
This sequence comes from Sphingomonas sp., assembly GCF_035910975.1. Taxonomy (GTDB): domain Bacteria; phylum Pseudomonadota; class Alphaproteobacteria; order Sphingomonadales; family Sphingomonadaceae; genus Sphingomonas. The sequence continues at coordinate 36,361 of NZ_JAMHWM010000012.1, read as the reverse complement.
GCCATTCGCTAGCGAGATCGTTGCCGCAGCGTAATCGATCCCGCCGAATGGAGACTCTCGCGACCATGGCCAATCCCGCCCCGCTTGCCACCCCGACCGATCTCAACCGCAACGATACGAAGACCGTTGCGGAAGCGCTCAACTCGGCGCTCGCCGATTGCTACGCGCTGTACCTCAAGACCAAGAATTTCCACTGGCACGTGTCGGGGCCGCATTTTCGCGACTATCACCTGCTGCTCGACGATCAGGCCGCGCAGATCCTCGGCGTGACCGACGCCATCGCCGAGCGGGTGAGGAAGACCGGCAACCTGACGCTGCGGTCGATCGGCGATATCGCGCGGCGCCAGACACTGAAGGACAACGACGCCGATTTCGTCTCCGCGCCCGACATGCTGGCCGAGCTGCGCGAGGACAATCTCAAGCTGGTCGAGAGCTTCCGTGCGGTGAAGGAGGCCGCGGAGGACGCCAAGGACAATGCGACCAGCGGCGTCGTCGACGAATGGACCGACCAGGCCGAGGAACGCGCCTGGTTCCTGTTCGAGGCGAGCCGCAAGGGCTGACGGCGGAAACTAAAGCTTCATCCGTCGTTTCAGCATCGTCACGGTTTCATTCGCTGAAAGGACGTCGCGATGCTGAAATGGGCTCTTATCTTCCTGGTCGCCGGGTTGGTGCTGGGTGCGCTGGGCTTTGGCGGAATTGGCGGCGCGTTCGTCGGCATCGCCAAGATTCTGTTCTTCGTCGCCATCGCGGTGTTCGTCGTGCTGCTGGTGCTCGGCCTGATGGCCGGGCGCGGAATCAAGAACGCGCTCGACTGACCCCGGTCAGCGTCAGCAGCCACAGGTCCGGCGGCGCGCCGATGCGGACCGGCAGCACGCTGGTGCCGAGTCCGGCGGTGACGATCGTCGCCCGCCCGGCCTCGCGGATGATCCCGCACAGATAGCGGCGCCCATGGTTCGACGGCACCACCGGCGGGCCGTAGAACGGGATCACGATCTGGCCGCAATGCGTGTGGCTGGCGACCACCAGCGGCGCGTCGGCGGGCATATCGGGGACGATATCGGGCCCGTGGCTCAGCACCAGACGTGGTCCACCCAGCCGCCGGGCCGCCGCCATCGCCGGACCGATACGGTCGTTGCGGGTGTGGCGGTCGTCGATGCCCACGACGGTGAGCGGGCCATAGCGCCGCGCCGCATTGTCCAGCACGTCGATCCCCGCCCCGTCCAGAGCCGCGCGAACCGGCGCGGCCCCCGTCCAGTGATCGTGATTGCCCATCACCGCCACCCGGCCCAGCGGCGCGACGAGGCCGCGTAGCGGCGTAACCAGGGCAGGCGCACGCCGTTCCGACAGGCCGGGATCATGCCCGGCGATGAAATCCCCGGCGATCAGCACCAGATCGGGCCGCAGCGCGTTGACCCGTGACACGATGCGCGCAAGCTGGCCCACGTCCATCGTCGCGCTGCCGATATGGATGTCGCCGATCACCACGACCCGCATCGGTGCCGCATCGCGCGGCCATTCCCGAAGCTCTACCGTCGCGTGGCGGACGACGGGCATGCGGCGCGCCTCGCGATAGCCCCAGCCGGCGACGATCGCGGCGACCACCGCGCCGAAGATGAAGAGGCGGACCACCAGGCGCATCCTGTCGCCCTTAGCGGACCCTGCCGTCGCCGCCTATGCCAGCGAAAGCACCCGCGCGTCGCGCCCGCCGGCGGCTGCCGTGGTTCGAGCCCGCTCAATCGATGCGACTGAACGGGCGGCGGATAGAGATTGCTCCTCAGTTCTCGACGCCCGCTCGCAACACTGTCGGGCTCGACGGAACCACTGCCGCCGGTCCATGTTTGCTCGCCATGCGCGCTTTCGCCGACCTGCTCGACAGCCTGATCTACACGCGGTCGCGCAATGCCAAGCTCAAGCTGATCGGCGACTATCTGCGCGCCACCCCGGACCCCGATCGCGGCTGGGCGATGGCGGCGCTGACCGGCGATCTCGACCTGCCGGGCGTCAAGCCGGCGGTGCTGCGCGCGATGGTCGATGCGCGGGTCGATCCGGTGCTGTTCCGCATGAGCCGCGACTTCGTCGGTGATTCGGCCGAGACGATCGCGTTGATCTGGCCCGAACCGGCGGCGCCGGCGACGCTCCCGCCAGACGATCTGCGGCTTGCGATGGTGGTCGATCGCCTCGCCACCCTGTCGAAATCCGACGCGCCGGCAGTGCTTTCCGCGATGCTCGACGCGATGGAGGCCGACGAACGCTATGCGCTGCTCAAGCTCGCCACCGGCGGTCTGCGCGTCGGCGTCTCCGCCCGGCTCGCCAAGACCGCGCTGGCGGAAGGTTTCGGGGTCGATGTCGATGCGGTGGAGGAGGTGTGGCACGGCCTCGCCCCGCCCTATGCCGCGCTGTTCGACTGGGCGGAGGGGCGCGGCGAGCAGCCGAGCGCCGCCGACCTGCCCGTGTTCCGTCCGTTCATGCTCGCCCATCCGCTCGAGGAAACGGTGGTCGATCTCGCCGACTATGCCGCCGAATGGAAATGGGACGGCATCCGCGTCCAGCTCGTCCATGTCGCGGGCGAGACCCGGCTGTACAGCCGCGCGGGCGACGACATCACCGCCAGCTTCCCCGAGGTGGCGGCGGCGTTCCGCATCCCCGGCGTGCTCGACGGCGAACTGCTGGTGCGGGGGCAGGAACAGGGCGCGGGCCGCGACGACGCCACCGCCAGTTTCAACGCGCTCCAGCAAAGGCTCGGGCGCAAGCAGGTGTCGGCCCGGATGCTCGCCGACTATCCCGCCTTCGTCCGTCTCTATGACATGTTGTTCGACAGCGCGGAGGATTTGCGCGGCCTCGCCTGGACCGATCGCCGCGCGCGGCTGGAGGCGTTCGTTGGACGGCTGCCGGCGGAAAGCTTCGACCTGTCGGCGCTGATCGACGCCCGCGACTTCGCCCAGCTGGGTGAAATCCGCGCCGGCAGCCGCGACGCCGCGATCGAGGGGGTGATGCTCAAGCGGCGCACATCCGCCTATGTCACCGGCCGTCGCGCCGGCCTGTGGTACAAGTGGAAGCGCGATCCGCTGACCGCCGACTGCGTGATGATGTATGCCCAGCGCGGCAGCGGCAAGCGATCGTCCTTCTATTCCGACTATACGTTTGGCTGCTGGACGGAAGGTGGCGAGCTGCTGCCCGTCGGCAAGGCCTATTCGGGCTTCACCGACGATGAGCTGAAATGGCTCGACCGTTTCGTGCGGACCAGCACCGTCAACCGCTTCGGCCCCGTCCGCGAGGTGGAGAAGACATTGGTGCTGGAAGTCGCGTTCGATTCGATCCACGTATCGAAGCGCCACAAGTCGGGCGTCGCCATGCGCTTCCCGCGCATCGCCCGCATCCGCCGCGACAAGCCGGCGGCCGAAGCCGATACCATCGCCGCGCTGGAGCGGCTGATCACCTGATCGGGCGTGCCTCCCCGCCCGGTTCATGGCATGTCGCGGGCGGCTCGCAGCCGGGTGCTGGTCTGGCGTCGCGCAACGGGCTAAACGCAGCGTGATGCTCCCGTTCCTCCGCGTTGCCCGCCTCGCGCTCGTCGCGATCCCGCTCGTCCTCGCTTCGACTGCGCCCGCGCAACAGGCGCCGGCTCCCGCGCCCTCCGCCGCCCAGCCTCAGATCCAGGTCGACAGGTCCGCCTGGCTCTACAAGGGCAGCGACATCAAGCACGACCCCGACTGGCGGTTCGGCACGCTGCCCAACGGTCTGCGCTACGCCGTGCGCCGCAACGGGGTGCCGCCGGGGCAGGTGGCGATCCGGGTGCGGATGGACGTCGGATCGCTGATGGAGCGGGAGTCGGAGCGCGGTTTCGCCCATCTGATCGAGCACCTGTCGTTCCGCGGGTCCGAGCATGTTCCCGACGGAGAGGCGAAGCGCATCTGGCAGCGGATGGGCGTCACTTTCGGCGCGGATACCAACGCGTCGACCAGCTTCACCCAGACGGTCTACAAGCTCGATCTGCCGATGGCGGACGCAGCGAGCCTGGGCGAGAGCCTGAAGATCCTGGAGGGCATGATGTCCGGCCCCGGCCTGACCCAGGCCGCGCTCGACGCCGAGCGCCCGGTGGTGATGTCGGAGGCGCGCGAACAGCCCGGGCCCCAGGTGCGCTGGGGCGATGTATCGCGCGAGACCTTCTTTGCCGGCCAGCCGCTCGCCGAACGCTCGCCGATCGGCACGCCGGAGACGCTGGCGGGTGCAACGGCGGCGAGCGTGGCGGCGTTCCACCAGCGCTGGTATCGGCCCGAACGCGCGGTCGTCGTCATTTCGGGCGACATGGATCCGGCGCTGCTCGAACAGGCGATCATCGCGAATTTCGCGGGGTGGAAGGGCAATGGCCCGGCGCCGGCCAGTCCCGATTTCGGCAGCCCGCAGCCGGGCAAGACCGAAACCGCCGCACTGATCGAACCGTCGCTGCCGCCGATCGTCAGTCTCGCCTGGCTGCGGCCCTGGACGGTCGGCGACGACACGATCATCTTCAACCAGAAGCGGATGGTCGACATGGTGGCGATCCGCATCGTCAATCGCCGGCTCGAATCGCGCGCGCGCGGTGGCGGCAGCTTCATCTCGGCGGGCGCCAACCTGGAGGACGTGTCGCGATCGGCCAACGCCACCTTCGTCACGATCCTGCCGGTCGGTGATGACTGGCAGGCAGCCCTCGCCGACGTGCGCGCGGGGATCGCCGATGCGGTCGCGACGCCCCCCAGCCAGGCCGAGATCGACCGCGAGCTGACCGAGATCGATGCCGCGATGAAGGCCTCGGTCGCGACCGCGCGGGTCGAGGCTGGCGCGAAGAAGGCCGATGATCTGGTCGAGGCGGTCGATATCAAGGAGACCACCACGACCGCGCAGACCAGCAGCGATATCTTCCAGGGCGCGGTGACGGCGAAGATGTTCACCCCCGCCGCCGTCCAGGCGTCCGCGAAGGCGGTGTTCTCGGGCGTCGCGCTGCGCGGCGTCGTCAATTCGCGCGTGCCGGGCGACAACATCCCGGCGGTGCTGGCGAGCGCGCTGAGGACCGAGGTGAGGGGCACCGCCGCCGCATCGGGCACGGCCGCCAAGGTCAGCTTCGCGTCGCTGCCGAAGCTGGGCGCGCCGGGCAAGGTCGTGTCGCGCGCCGTCGCGGTCGCGGATCCGAAGATCGAGAAGATCGTCTACGCCAACGGCGTCAACCTGCTGCTGTTCGAAAATCCGTCGGAGGCGAGCCGCGTCTACGTCCGCGTGCGCTTCGGGCGCGGGCTGGCGCAGTTGCCGGGCGATCGCCAGACCGCGGCCTATGCCGCCGATCTGGCGCTGGTCGCCAGCGGCATCGGCAAGCTGGGGCAGGAGGAGATCGACCGGCTGACCGGCGGGCGGCGGATCGGGCTGGGCTTCACCACCGATGACGACGCCTTCGTGTTCGGCGCGACCACCTCGGCCGAGGATCTGGCAGACCAGCTGCGCCTGATCGCCGCAAAGCTCAACACACCTGGCTGGGACCCCAATCCCATTGCGCGTGCCCGCGCGGTGATGCTGACCGGCTATGCCGCGCTCGAATCCTCGCCGGACGGCGTGCTGTCTCGCGATCTCGATCGGCTGCTCCATGATGGCGACCCGCGCTGGGGCACGCCTTCGCGCGAGGCGGTCGAGGCGCTGGACGCGAAGAGCTTCCGCGCGCTGTGGGAACCGATCCTGGCGAGCGGGCCGATCGAGGTGCAGATCTTCGGCGACGTGAAGGCCGATCCGGCGATCGCCGCCGTCGCCGCGACGCTCGGCGCGCTCAGGCCGCGCGCGCCCGCGCCTGCGCTGGCGCCCTCCGCACGCTTCCCGGCGCCGGTAACCACCCCGGTCGCGCGCACCCACAATGGCCAGCCGACCCAGGCCGCCGCCGTCATCGCGTGGCCGACGGGCGGTGGCAGCGACGGCATCGCCCAGGGCCGCAAGCTGGAAGTGCTGGCGGCGGTGTTCCGCGACCGGCTGCTCGACAAGCTGCGCTCGTCGGCGGGGATCAGCTACACCCCCAACGTGGCCTCGAACTGGCCGGAGGGGATGCCTGGCGGCGGCCGCGTGATGGCGATCGGCATGGTGCCGCCCGACAAGACCGGTTTCTTCTTCGATCTCGCACGCGGGATCGCGGCCGATCTGGCGGCGAAGCCGGTCGAGACCGACGAACTGCGCCGCGCGCTGGTGCCCGTCGTCCAGCTCGTCGCGCGCATGTCGACCGGCAACATGTTCTGGCTGTCGCTGACCGAGGGGGGCAGCTTCGATCCGAAGCGGCTGGCGGCGGTCGATACCATCGCCAGCGACCTTACCTCGATCACCCCGCAGGAATTGCAGGCGCTCGCCGCCCGCTATCTCCAGCCGGGCAAGGAATGGTCGATGACGGTGCTGCCCGACGCGCCGGTGGTGGCCTCCACCCCCGCCGCCACGCCAGCGGCGCCCGCGACTGTTCCGGCGCCGCGCCCCACCGCGCCGACCGGGGGGCGATGAGCGACATCCGCGTCGCCTTCCTGCTGTTCCCCCAGGTCACCCAGCTCGACCTGGCCGGGCCGGCGCAACTGCTGTCGCGGCTGAAGGGCGCGCGGATCGATCTGGTCGCGGCGACGCGCGATCCGGTGGCGACCGATTCGGGCTTCGCGATCCTGCCGACCGCGACGTTCGACGATGTGACTGCCGCCGATATCCTGTGCATCCCAGGCGGGTTCGGCACCGGCGCGGCGATGGCCGATCCCGCCACGCGCGACTGGGTACGCCGCGTGGGCGAGGGCGCGCAGTGGGTCACCAGCGTGTGCACCGGCGCTCTGATCCTCGGCGCGGCGGGGCTGCTCGACGGCTATCGCGCGACGACCCACTGGGCCTCGCATGAGTATCTCGAGCTGTTCGGCGCGATTCCCGTCGCCGATCGCGTGGTGTTCGATCGCAACCGCGTGACCGGCGGCGGGGTGACGGCGGGCATCGATTTCGCGCTCGCGCTGATCGCGGCGATCCAGGGCGAGGACCATGCGCGCTTCGTCCAGCTCAGCGTCGAATATGATCCCGCGCCGCCGTTCGATGCGGGCACCCCGGCGCGCGCCGGCACGGAAGCCATCGCCCGCTACCGCGACCTCGCCGCGCGGATGAACCCCGATCGCGATGCCCGGATGCGCGGGCTGGCGGCGGAATTGCGGGGGTAGGGGCCAACGCTTTTGCTTCTTTGTCTGACAGCAGGTCTTTCGTTGCGGATCGAAACCGACATACCATCTGCGGGCTGAACGAAACCACCGAAGAGAGCCAACCATGCCCACCCTGTTCGACGCGATCGATTTCGGCGCGATCCGCGCGCCCAACCGCATGGTCATGGCGCCGCTCACGCGCGGCCGGGCGACCACGGACCATGTGCCGACGCCGTTGATGATCGACTATTACCGCCAGCGCGCCGGCGCGGGGCTGATCGTCACCGAAGGCACGGGCATCAGCCGCGAGGGGCTGGGCTGGCCCAACGCGCCGGGGCTCTGGTCCGACGCGCAGGTGGAGGCGTGGAAGCCGGTCGTCGCGGCGGTCCACGCCGCAGGCGGGCGGATCGTCCCCCAGCTCTGGCACCTCGGTCGGCTCGCGCGGGCGGACGTGTCGGGCACGCAGCCGTTGTCGTCCTCGGCCACCACCGCGCCCGCGCGGCCAGGTGTCAGCGCGAACCCGAATGTCGAGGCGCGGCCGATGACAGCGGACGACATCGCCCGCACGCTCGACGATTATTCGCGCGCTGCCCGCAACGCGATCCGCGCTGGCTTCGACGGCGTCGCGCTGCACGCCGCCAACGGCTATCTGATCGACCAGTTCATGCGCGACGGCACGAACTTCCGCGATGACGATTACGGCGGCCCGGTCGACAACCGCCTGCGGCTGCTGCGCCAGGTGATGGAACGGCTGGTGGCCGAAGCAGGCGCGGACCGCACCGGCGTGCGCTTCTCGCCCAACGGCGAGGTGCAGGGCTGCGACGATTCGAACCCGGAAGCCGTATTCGTCCCCGCCGCGGCGCACCTCCAGTCGCTTGGCATCGCGTTCCTCGAACTGCGCGAATCTGGGCCGAACGATACCTTCCTGCGCAGCGACGTACCGAAGCTGGGTGCGAAGATTCGCCAGGCCTTCACCGGTCCGCTGATCCTCAACCAGGATTATGACGCGGTGCGCGCGCAGGCCGATCTCGACAGCGGCCTGGCCGACGCGATCAGCTTCGGCCGCCCGTTCATCGCCAATCCCGATCTGGTTGATCGCGTCCGGCAGGGGGCGCCGCTCAACGCGCCGAACCCGAAGACCTTCTATACGCCGGGTTCGGAGGGCTACACCGACTATCCGGCGCTGGAGCCCGCGTCGTAACGGTCGAGCCATTCGGTGGTGGCGGCGCGGATACGTCGTCGCACCTCCCCATGCAGCAGCACGATCGGCAGCAGCAGCAGCCAGGGGAAGAACACCACGAGCACCGCGTAGAACACCGCGGCGCCGATCGCCGCGCTGCGCAGCTTCTCGATCATTCCGGTCGCGCCGTCGTCGAGCGTCAGGGTGCGCGGCGCCTTGTCGTCGTAGAACGCGCGCGTGACGAGCGTCGATCGTCCGTCGAACGCGATCCGTTCCGGCCCGAGCGCGGCGGGCTTGGACTCTGGCGACGCTTTAGCAGGTCGCCGCGCCGCGGGTTGGCCGGTGTGCGTATCGATGACGACCAGCCGCCGCCCCTTTTCCACCACGCGGTAGCGCGACGGGGGCGGTTGCATCGTCATGCCGCCTGCCGCCGCGCGCGCCACCGGTCGGCGGACTGGCCCCACGCATCGACGCGGAAGGCGGAGAGCGGATCAGGCAGCGTCACCGGCCCGCCGTTCTCCGACCCCAGCCGCGCGGCCAGCCGGATCGACGGTGCGTTGTCGGGGTGGATCGTGTGGATGATGTGCGTCCAGCCGAGCACATCGACCGCATAGTCCATCGCCGCCGCCGCAGCCTCGTGCGCATAGCCGCGCCCGGCGTATTCGCGCGCGACGCCCCAGCCCACTTCGGTGCCCGGCCAGCCCTCGGGCTGCCACGGCCCGATCCGGCCGATCCATAGCCCGCTGTCGCGCTCGATTACCGAGAACATCGAAAAACCGTGCGTCTGCCACGCGCCCGCGCGCATCGCCATGTCGCGCCACGCCGCCGCGCGGGACTGCGCGCCGCCCAGGAACCGCATCTGTTCGGGATCGGCGCAGAATTCGGCCCAGGCGTCGAAATCGCGCCTTTCGGGCAGCCGCAGCACCAGGCGCGGCGTGAAGAGTACCGGCCCGGTCAGGCGAACCGGGTCCTGAGGTCGAGCATCGCGATCGCCGCCTTCGCCGCCTCGCCGCCCTTGTCCTTTTCGGACTTGCGCGCGCGGGTCAGCGCCTGCGCCTCGTTCTCGGTGGTCAGGATGCCGTTGCCGATGGCGAGACCATCCATGCTCAGCGCCATCAGCCCGCGCGCGCTTTCGCCCGCGACGATCTCGAAATGCCAGGTCTCGCCGCGGATCACCACGCCCAGCGCGACATAGGCGTCGTACCGCCCGCTCTCGCTCGCCAGCGCCACCGCGCCGGGGATTTCGAGCGCGCCCGGCACGGTGACCGTCTCGTGGCTGTGTCCAGCCGCCTCGATCGCGCTACGGGCGCCTTCGAGCAGCAGGTCGTTCAGATGGTCGTAGAAGCGCGCTTCGACGATGAGAATGTTAGCCATTACGGTCGCTCCGCTCCGGGGCCATCAGTCGCTTTCGGGGATGGGTCGCTCGCCGACGATCCTCAGGCCATAGCCTTCGAGTCCGACGAGCGTGTGGTGGGTATTGGTCAGCAGCAGCATGTCTCGCACGCCCAGCTCGGTCAGGATGGTGGCACCGGCGCCGTAATCGCGCAGTTCCTCCATGTCCGACGGGTTGCGCTCTCCTGCCTTGATCTGGAGAGCCATGGTGAAGGCGTCGGCGCGCGCACGCGGCAGGATGACGATCACACCCGCGCCCTCCGCGCCGATGATCTCCATCGATCGGCGGAGCAGCCCGGACCGCTTCGTCGTTTCGCCCAGCAGGTCGGCGAAGGGCGACAGGGCGTGCATGCGGACCAGGGTCGGCTTGTCCGGCGTGACGCGGCCCTTGGTCAGCACCATCTGCTCGGTTTCGGTCGCCTTGTTCCAATAGGTCAGCGCGGACCACTCGCCGCCCCAATCGGACTGGAAGCGCACCTCCGCCTTCTTCTCGACCAGATGGTCGTAGCGCCGGCGATAGGCGATCAGGTCGCGGATCGTGCCGATCCTGAGGTTGTGGAGCTGGGCGAAGCCGACGAGGTCGTCCATCCGCGCCATCGTGCCGTCCTCGTTCATGATCTCGCAGATCACGCCCGAGGGGTTGAGCCCGGCCAGTCGCGCGACATCGACCGCCGCCTCGGTATGGCCGGTGCGCACCAGCACGCCGCCGTCGCGCGCGACCAGCGGAAAGACATGGCCCGGCGTCACGATCTCTTGCCGGCCCTTCGCCGCGTCGATCGCGACCGCCACGGTGCGGGCGCGGTCGGCCGCGGAGATGCCGGTCGTCACCCCTTCGCGTGCCTCGATCGAGACGGTGAAGGCGGTTTCGTGCCGCGTGCCGTTGTTGCGGCTCATCAGTTCCAACCCGAGCTGGTCGACGCGGTCCTTGGTCATCGCCAGGCAGATCAGGCCGCGGCCATAGCGCGCCATGAAGTTGATGGCGTCGGGTGTCGCCATCTGCGCCGGGATCACCAGGTCGCCCTCATTCTCCCGGTCCTCGTCGTCGACCAGGATGAACATGCGCCCGTTGCGCGCCTCGTCGATGATCTCCTCGGGCGAGGACAGGAAGGCGTGCCGCAGGCGCGCGAGTTCAGCCGGCTTTGGCACGATAGCTCTCCATGCGTTGCAGATAGCGCGCGAGGACGTCGATCTCGATGTTGACCGTATCGCCACGGTCGAACATCGCCGTCACCTCGGCCGTGTGCGGGATGATGTTCACACCAAAATACGTCCCGTCGTCCCGATCCTCGACTTCATTCACGGTTAGCGAGACGCCGTTGATCGTGATCGAGCCCTTTTCCGCGATATATGGCGCCAGCCGTTCCGGCGCCTTGATCGAGAAGCGCAGCGATCCACCTTCGATATCGCCCCGCGACACGAAACCCAGTCCGTCGACATGGCCGGTGACGATATGGCCGCCCAGCTCGTCGCCCAGCTTCAGCGCGCGCTCCAGGTTAAGGCGGCGGCCGACGGTCCACATGCCGCGCGCGGTTCGCCCCGTGGTCTCCGCCGACACATCGACGTCGAACCATCCGGGGCCGGTGCCGACGACGGTCAGGCACACGCCCGAACACGCGATCGACGCGCCGAGATCCACGGTGCCCGTGTCATAGGCGGTGTCGACCCGCACGCGCAGGTCGCCGCGATCCTCGACCGAGACGATGGTGCCGACGTCGCTGACGATTCCGGTGAACATCAGCTGCGCCCGTAGACCTCCAGCCGGTCGCTGCCAAGCTGCCGGGTATCGTCGAGACGCCAGCGGCCGTGGGCTGCCGCCAAATCGGTCAACCCGATGTCGCCCAGTGCGGGCACGCCACCGCCGATCAGGATCGGCGCGCGGTAGAGCAGCAGGCGATCGACCAGCCCGGCGCGCAGGAAGGCGGCGGCCGTCCGCGCACCTCCTTCGACCAGCAATTCGTTGACATGGTGCAACCCGGCGATGTCGGCTGGCGCGCGCACGGCTTCCCAGCCCTCGGGAGCCGGCCCGCTGGTCAGCATCACCCGGTGCGGGCTGCGATCCTCCAGACCGGGCAGGCGCACGTCGAGGCGTGGCGCATCGGCGTCGTAGGTGCCGCGCCCGATCAGGATCGCGTCGTGGCGGGCGCGCTCGACATGGGCATGCGCGCGCGCTTGCGGCCCGGTGATCCAGCGACTCTCGCCGCCTGCCCGCGCGATGCAGCCGTCAAGCGAGGTGGCGAGCTTCAGCGTGACGAACGGGCGACCTTCGCGCTGGCGCATCAGGAACCCGGCCATCGCGTGCTCGGCCCCGGCCGCGCCGATGCCGGTCACCACCGGAATGCCTGCCGCCTCCAGCCGCGCGAAGCCACGCCCGTCGACGGTGGGGAACGGATCGCGCACCGCCGCCACGACACGGCCGATCCCGGCCTCGATCAGCATTTCGGCACATGCCGGGCCACGTCCCGGCGCCGCGCACGGCTCCAGCGAGACATAGGCGGTCGCCCCCCGCGTCGCCGCGCCGGCCTGGTCCACTGCCATCGCCTCGGCATGGGGGCGGCCGCCCGGCTGGGTCCAGCCGCGCCCCACCACGCGGCCTCCGGCGACGATGACGCAGCCGACGCACGGGTTGGGCGCGGTCCGCCCGCGCCCGCGTCCGCTCAGCGCGATCGCCGCCGCCATCCAGCGATCGTCGCTCACAGCCCCATCGAGGTCAGCTTGTCGTCCACGCGCTTGAACGCCGCCTTGCGATCGGCCAGCGCCTTTTCGCGGGTCACGTCCAGCTTGGTCTTGATCGCCATGTCGCGCAGTTGCGCCGCGCGGATCTGCTCGCGGCTACGATCGGCATTCCAGCTTTCGAAATACTGGATCTCGCGCTTGTACGGCTTCTCCATCCGCGAATCGACAAGGAAGCCGAGGATCAGCAGCGACGTGAGGACGATCGACAGGAACAGGAAGCCGATCTCGTACGGATGGCGCTGTGCGAGATAGCGTCGCAGGTCGTTGACCGCGCGAAACGGAGAGAAGCGGGCAAAATACTGCATCGTGCCGCCCAGATAGGCGCGGGGGCGGTGCGAAGCCACCCCCGAAGTCCTGATCCTCAGCCCTCCAGAACGAAACGAACCGTCATCGTCCGCCAGCTTTCCTGCGGCACCCCGTCGCGCGTCGCCGGGGTGAAGCGCCAGCGCGACAGCGCGTAGCGGCGGGTCGCCTGGAAGAAGGCGTCGCTGGTGGCGGAAACCTGCTCGACCGCCTTCACCCGCCCGTCGGCGCCGACCAGGACGCGCACCGTGACGCGGCCGTCATTGCCGTCGCGCCGCTCGCTCGGCGGATAATCGGGCTGGAAGCTGACGCCGCGTGCGGGCGCCGCGTCGATCAGTACCGGGGCGGGCGCCGGCGGATCGACCGTCACCCCGGTGCCGCCGCCGGTCGAGGGTGGGCCGAGGTCGACCGGGGGGCCGGGGTCGATCGTGCCGGTGGTATGGTTGTCGGTCGGCACCGTCACGTCCACGTCGGGGCGCGGCGTGACGATCACCGGATCGCGCGTCTCGACCCGGCGGTCGGTCGGCGGCTGCGGCTGGTCCTCAGGGGGCGGGGGCGGCGCAATCGGGATGTTCGTGCCGATGATCGTCGGGATCACCACCTCGCGAATGTCGGGCGAGGAGAGCAGCAGCGCGGCGACCAGCCCGCCGTTGATGCCGATCGCGGCGGCCAGGCTGACGGGGTTGGGCTTCGCACGTACGGTCCGGTCGGCATACATCTCGCGTCTCCTTCGCATCTCCCGCCGGTGCATCCGGCTGTCGCGTTATGTTACACCATTACATATATTGCGCAAACGGAAATTCATCCGCCCGCCGCGCGCAACCTGTCGATTGCCCGTTCGCGCCCGATCAGCGGCAGCAGCGCCGCCATGTCGGGGCCGTGGTCGCGCCCGGTCAGCGCGCGGCGCAGCGGCAGGAACAGCGGCTTGCCCTTGCGCCCCGTCGTCTCCTTCAATGCGCCGGTCAGCGCGTGCCATGGGTCGGCCGCCCATTCGATCGCCGCCGCCGCATCCGCCGCCTGGGCCAGATAGGCGCGATCCTCGGCGTCGACCTGCGCGTCGACCGGTCCCTCGACGACCGACCACCAGTCGGCGGCCTCCGCGACGGTCGCCAGGTTTGGCCGGATCGCATCCCATCCCGTCGCGTCGATTCCCGCCGGCAGCCGGTCGCGCACCGCCTCGAACGGCAGTTGATGGACGATCCTGGCGTTGACGCCCGCCAGTTCGGCCTCGTCGAACCGAGCCGGCGCGCGCCCGAAGCGCGCGAAATCGAACGCGGCGACCAGCGGCGTCGGATCGGCCAGCGGTTCGACCGGGTCGCTCGTGCCGATGCGCGCCAGCAGCGATACCAGCGCCTGAGGTTCGATGCCCGCCTCGCGGAAATGCGCGACGCCCAATGATCCGAGTCGCTTGGACAGCTTGCCCTCGCTCCCCGTCAGCAAGGCCTCGTGCGCGAAGGCCGGCGGCGTCGCCTCCAGGGCCTCGAACATCTGTACCTGCGCGGCGGTGTTGGACACATGATCCTCGCCGCGCACGACGTGGGTGATCCCCATGTCGATGTCGTCGATGACGCTGGGCAGCAGGTACAGCCACGATCCGTCGGCGCGGCGCACCACGGGATCGCTCATCGTCGCGGGATCGAACCGCTGCGGCCCGCGGATCATGTCGTCCCACGCGATCGGCGCGGCGTCGAGCCGGAAGCGCCAGTGCGGTCGCCGCCCCTCGCCCTCGAACGCCGCGACCTGTGCCTCGGTCAGCGTCAGCGCCGCGCGGTCGTAGATCGGCGGCAATCCCCGCCCCAGCAGGACCTTGCGCTTGAGGTCGAGTTCCTGTGCGCTTTCATAGGCCGGATAGACCCGGCCCGCCGCGACCAGCCCGGCGAAGCGCCGCTCGTACAGGTCGAACCGCGCCGACTGGCGCGCCTCGCCATCGGGTGTCAGCCCCATCCAGTCCAGGTCGGCGCGGATCCCCTCGACGAAGCGTTCCTCGCTGCGCTCGGCATCGGTGTCGTCGATCCGCAGCAGGAAGCGCCCGCCGTGCTTCACGGCCCACATCCAGTTGTGCAGCGCCGTGCGCAGATTCCCGACGTGGAGGTTTCCCGTGGGCGAGGGGGCGAAGCGGGTGACGATGGTCATCCGCATGCCTCTACGGTTCCGGTCGCTACGGGGCTAGCCGTCACCGAACCGTCATTCTAAGGGGACGCGACTCTGGCAGCGGGACGCCTTCATGAAACTGATCGCCGGCAATTCGAACGCTCCGCTCGCCCAGGCGATCGCCGATTATTGCGAGTTGCCGCTGACGAAGGCCAACGTCCGCCGCTTCGCCGACGAGGAAATCTTCGTCGAAGTGCTGGAGAACGTCCGCGGCGAGGACGTGTTCGTGCTCCAGTCGACATCCTATCCGGTCAACGACAATCTGATGGAGCTGCTCATCATCGTCGATGCGCTGAAGCGCGCGTCGGCGAAGCGGATCACCGCCGTCCTCCCCTATTTCGGCTATGCCCGGCAGGATCGGAAGCCCGGGCCGCGCACGCCCATCTCGGCCAAGCTCGTCGCCAACCTCATCACGACGGCGGGGGCGGACCGGGTGTTGTCGGTCGATCTCCACGCCGGGCAGATCCAGGGCTTCTTCGACATCCCGACAGACAATCTGTTCGCCGCCCCCGTCATGTCGGCGGACATTCGCAGCCGCTATCCGGACGCCAACTGGATGGTCGTCTCGCCCGACGTCGGCGGTGTCGTCCGCGCCCGCTCGCTCGCCAAGCGGCTCGACAACGCGCCGCTGGCGATCGTCGACAAGCGCCGCGAGCGCGCCGGTGAATCGGAGGTGATGAACATCATCGGCGACGTGCAGGGGCGCTTCTGCATCCTGATCGACGACATCGTCGATTCGGCCGGCACCCTGTGCAACGCAGCTGCGGCGCTCAAGGCGGCGGGCGCCGAGGATGTCGTCGCCTATGTGACGCACGGCGTGCTGTCGGGCGGCGCGGTGGCGCGGGTCGACGGATCGGCGCTGGCTGAGCTCGTCATCACCGATTCGATCGGCAACCACGAGGTGGTCGGCCAGTCGGCCAAGGTCCGCCACCTGACGATTGCCCCGCTGTTGGCGGAAGCGATCCGCCGCATCGCCGATGAAAGCTCGGTCTCCAGCCTGTTCGACTGACCGGCCCCGGTCGGGGGGCGGCCGCGCGCGATCCGCGATAGGCGAACCGGACGAGGTGCACGCCTCGTGCCATGAAACACCATATCCTTATCTTGATATGTTACATCATGCCCGTTAGGCGGTCGGCGAACGGTTTCGGAGTAGCCATGTCACGCCTTTTCCTCGCCGCGAGCGCTCTTGCGATTGCCACCGCCGGCACCGCCGCCGCGCAGGTCCCGGACGCCCGCCGCACCCAGCCGCAGCCCGCCCCGGCGCCCGAGGGCGAGATCGTCATCACCGCGCCCTACCTCCAGTCGGAGGAGGATGTGCTGCAGGGCACCTCGGTCGTCACCGGCGCCGAACTCGCCCGCGAACTGCGTCCGACGATCGGCGAGACGCTGGCGCGCCAGCCCGGCGTGTCGGCCACCTCGTTCGGCCCGTCGGCCTCGCGCCCCGTCCTGCGCGGCCTGCAGGGCGAGCGCGTCCGCGTGCTGACCGATGGCATCGGCGCGATCGACGTCAGCAACACCTCGGTCGATCATGCGGTCGTCATCGATCCGCTGCTCGCCGAACGGGTCGAGGTGCTGCGCGGCCCCTCCGCCCTTTTGTTCGGATCGTCGGCGATCGGCGGGGTCGTCAACGTCATCGATTCGCGCATCCCGCGCGAGGTGCCGGAGGGTGGTTATCGCATCCGCGCGACGGGCGGCTACGGGTCGGCCGCGAACGAACGCACGGTCGGCGCCGCCGCCGATGTCGCGCTGGGCAAGTTCGTGATCAACGCCAACGGGTCCTACATGAAGTCGGGGGACCTGCGCATCGGCGGCTTTGCCCTGTCCCCGCGCGCGCGCGCTGAGGCGCTGAGCCAGGTCGGCCTGCCGCAGGATGACGACCACGGCCACGACCACGACCACGACCACGATCACGATCATGGCGATGACGATCACCATCATCACGAACCGGTCGATTTCGCCGCCAATGCCGCGCTGAGGGATCGGCTGCCCAACACCGCCGCGCGCACCTGGACGGCGGGGGCGGGGGTGTCGATCGTCACCGACACCGGTCATCTCGGTATCGCCTACAGCCGCTACGACAGCTTCTATGGCGTCCCCGTCCGCTACGCGACACTGGTCGGGCAGGAACAGCATGCGCCGCAGCTCGACATCAAGCAGGACCGGTTCGACCTGCGCGGTGAGGTCGAGACCGGCGGCGGCTTCCTCGATCGCATCCGCCTGCGTGCCGGCCACGCGACCTACCGCCATTTCGAGGTCGAGGACGGCGCGATCGGCACGTCCTTCTTCAGCAACGGCCTCGAAGGGCGGCTGGAACTGATCCAGGCGAACCACGGCGGCTGGCGCGGCGCATCGGGCGTGCAATATTTCGACCGCCAGTTCGACGTGGTCGGCGATGAGGCGTTCCTGCCGCGCAACGAGACGCAGCAGATCGGGCTGTTCACCCTCCAGCAGGTCGATCTCGGCCGGTTCCGCGCCGAGGGCGGCCTGCGCTACGAATGGAGCGACCTGACGGCCCGGCCGGTCGGCGGCACGCGCTATTTCAGCGGCACCCGCGACTTCAGGGCGCTGTCGGCCTCGCTCGGCGCGTCGGTCGAGGTCACCGACGGCGTCCGCGTCGGCATCAACGCCTCGCATACCGAACGCGCGCCGTCGGCCGAGGAGCTGTTCGCCAACGGCGAGCACGCCGGAACCCAGGCCTATGAGCTGGGCAACCCGAATTTCGTCAAGGAACGGTCGCGCGGGCTGGAGGCGACGCTGCACGCGCACAGCGGTCCGCTCAGCTTCGACGCCTCGGCCTATTACAACCGCTTCCGCAACTTCATCTACGAAGCGGAACGCGACGAGGACGTGTGCGAGGCGGCGGCGGGCGACCATGTCGACGTGCCCTGCTTCCAGCATCATCAGGCCGGCGCCACGCTCTACGGGTTCGAGGCGGACCTGTCCCTGCGGCTGGGCCAGGTCGGCGGCTATGCGATCAACCTCGACGGGATCGCCGACTATACCCGCGCGACGGTCCGAGGCGGCGGGCCGGTGCCGCGCATCCCGGCGCTGCGCCTGCTCGGCGGACTGGAAGCACAGGGCGCCAGCCTGACCGCGCGAGCCGAGGTCGAGCACGTCTTCGATCAGGATCGCGTCGCCACTTTCGAGACGCCGACCAGCGGCTACACGATGGTCAACGCCAGCGTGTCGTGGCGACCGTTCGGCGATGATCGCACCACGCTGCTGCTCAGCGCGAACAACCTGTTCGACGTGACCGCGCGGCGCCACGCCAGCTTCCTCAAGGATTTCGCGCCGCTCGCCGGCCGTGATCTGCGCGCGACGCTCCGCTTCGGCTTCTGAACCGGCGATCCTCCCATGCCGGTTCGGGCCGCAAGCCGCCCCCGTTACCGGGGCGGCTTGCGCAGCCGCGCGCCGCCCTATAGGCCATGGCCGTCCACGGACCCGTTCGCACGAGAAACGGGCCGCCTTCTCGATAGCCAAGTCTTTGAGGAAATGGGGGAAGATAGCCTATGACGATCGTCTATCTGGCCATCGCGTGCGGCCTGTTGGCCGTGCTCTACGGTGTGCTGACGAGTATGCAGGTGCTTCGCGCGCCCGCCGGTGACGCGAAAATGCAGGATATTGCGTCCGCAATCGCTGAAGGGGCGAAAGCCTATCTCGGCCGCCAGTATCGTACCATCGGCATCGTCGGCGTCGTCGTGGCCTTGCTGGTCGGATATTTTCTGGGGCCGATCTCGGCCGCCGGCTTCGCGCTGGGCGCGATCCTGTCCGGCGTCACGGGGTTCATCGGCATGAGCGTGTCGGTAAAGGCCAACGTCCGCACCGCGGAGGCTTCGCGCACCTCGCTCCAGGGTGGGCTGACGATGGCCTTCCGGTCGGGCGCGATCACCGGCATGCTGGTGGCGGGTCTGGGCCTGCTGGCGATCTCGCTGATGTTCTGGGGCTTGATCGAGGTCGGCCACAAGGATCTGACCGTGGGCGAGGATCGCCGCGTCGTCATCGATGCGCTGGTCGCGCTGGCGTTCGGCGCGTCGCTCATCTCGATCTTCGCCCGTCTGGGCGGCGGCATCTTCACCAAGGCCGCCGACGTCGGCGCCGACCTGGTTGGCAAGGTCGAGGCGGGCATCCCCGAGGATGATCCCCGCAATCCTGCGACGATCGCCGACAACGTTGGCGACAACGTCGGCGACTGCGCCGGCATGGCCGCCGACCTGTTCGAGACCTATGTCGTCACGATCGGCGTGACCATGGCGTCGATCGCGCTGCTGCTGCCGAACGCCGATCATCTGTTTCAGTTGATGACGCTGCCGCTGCTGGTCGGTGGCGTGTGCGTCGTCACCTCGATTATCGGCACCTACATGGTCCGCCTGGGCGGCGGATCGATCATGGGGGCGCTGTACAAGGGCTTCTGGACCACCGTCGTGCTGTCCATCCCGGCGATCTATTTCGCCACCCAATATGTGCTGGGTGACATGTCGGCGACGATCGGCGGATCGACCGCGCTGGGCGACGCCGCCTTCCTGACGCCCGAAGCGGCGGCGGACACGACCGCGCTGACCTTCACCGGCATGAAATTGTTCTGGTGCATGATGATCGGCCTGGCGCTGACCGGCGTGCTGGTCTGGATCACCGAATATTACACCGGCACCAATTATCGCCCGGTCAAGAGCATCGCCAAGGCGTCGGAGACCGGCCACGGCACCAACGTGATCCAGGGCCTGGCCGTCAGCCTGGAAAGCCCGGCCCTGCCGACGATCGTCATCTCGATCGCGGTCGTCGCCTGTTACCAGCTGGGCGGCATCATCGGCATCGCGTTCGGCGCGACGTCGATGCTGGCGCTGGCCGGAATGGTCGTCGCGCTCGACGCTTACGGCCCGGTCACCGACAACGCCGGCGGCATCGCCGAAATGGCGGGCCTGCCCGATGACGTCCGGCACCGCACCGACGCTCTCGACGCGGTCGGCAACACGACGAAGGCGGTGACCAAGGGTTATGCGATCGGATCGGCCGCTCTCGCAGCGCTGGTGCTGTTCGGGGCGTACACCACCGACCTGAGCATCTATTTCCCCGATGTGGTGGTGAACTTCTCGCTTTCGAACCCCTATGTCATCGTCGGGCTTCTGCTCGGCGCGCTGCTGCCGTTCAGCTTCGGCGCGTTCGGCATGACCGCGGTCGGCCGCGCCGCCGGCTCGGTGGTGGAGGACGTCCGCGCGCAGTTCCGCGACAACCCCGGCATCATGGAAGGGACCAGTCGTCCCAACTATGCGCGCACGGTCGACCTGGTGACCAAGGCGGCGATCAAGGAGATGATCGTCCCGTCGCTGCTGCCGGTGCTCGCACCGATCGCGGTCTATTTCATCATCCTGGCCGTGGCCGACCAGGCGAGCGCATTCGCGGCACTGGGCGCGCTGCTGCTCGGCGTGATCGTCTCCGGCCTGTTCGTCGCCATCTCGATGACTTCGGGCGGTGGCGCGTGGGACAATGCCAAGAAGTATATCGAGGACGGCAACCACGGCGGCAAGGGTAGCGAGGCCCACAAGGCCGCCGTCACCGGCGACACCGTGGGCGATCCGTACAAGGATACGGCGGGCCCCGCGGTCAACCCGATGATCAAGATCACCAACATCGTCGCACTGCTGTTGCTCGCTGCCTTGGCAGCCGGTTAAGCGCGCTTAACCGGCGTCGCGGGCAGAGCACCGGACGGTGGACGGGCGGGGTGGAAGGCCCCGCCCGATCTGACCGACGACACCGGCCTTGCCGGGTCGCCAACCCGAAGACCCGCCGGAAGCGATTCCGGCGGGTCTTTCATTTCTGATCCGAAACGGATGCGCATCGTTGCTGAGCCGCCGGAACGCTCCATTGTCGAGGTGATCCGGCTTCCGTTCCCCGCCCCGTCCGCCACACTCCGACCATGAGCAACCGACCGGCCGGCACACTCTATTACGGCGACAACCTGGCCGTCCTGCGTGACCATATCCCGGCCGAGAGCGTCGACCTGATCTACCTCGACCCGCCGTTCAATTCGAACGCGGGCTACAACGTGCTGTTCAAATCCGCGAGCGGCGCCGGTGCGGATGCCAGCATCGAGGCTTTCGATGATACCTGGACCTGGGGTACGGCGTCGAAGAACGCGCTGCTCGACATCGACAGCGGCACCAACAGGCCTTTGCAGGTGATGATGCGCGCGATGCACGACGCGCTCGGCGACAGCCCGCTGATGGCCTATCTGTCGATGATGGCGGTGCGCCTGGTGGAACTCCACCGCGTGCTCAAGGGCACCGGCAGCCTCTACCTTCACTGCGATCCCACGGCGAGCCATTATCTCAAGCTGGTTCTTGATGCGGTTTTTGGGGCGGAGAACTGGCTCAACGAGATTATCTGGCGACGAACCGGCTCGCATAATAACGCCAAGCGCTTTGGTCCAATCCACGACGTTATCCACTTTTATCGCAAATCGGATGCCTATCGTCACAAGCCAATCTTTCGCCCTTACACCAAGGGACATGTCGATACGTTCTTCAAGCGATCAGATGAACGAGGGAGGTATTGGACCAATTCGATCCATGGAGCCGGCGTCCGAAATGGTGAATCAGGTAAGGTCTGGCGAGGATATGATCCTACGGTCGCCCGGCGTCACTGGGCGGTACCTTCGGAACTCGTAATGGCACTTGGGATAGACCCGGATCTTCCACAGCATGACAAGCTCGACCGGCTTGCCGATCTTGGGATGATCGACTTTCCAGGACCAAGTAGCGGTGGCCTGCCTACGTATCGCCAGTATCTGGATCGCAGCCCGGGTCTGCTGTTGCAAGATCTCTGGACGTATCAACCGCATACGAAGGGCGACCTCCATGCTTCGGATGAGGGGATCGATGAAGACGTGCGCTGGATCAGCGCCAGAGATAAGAGGCAGCGTCTAGGATATCCGACGCAAAAACCGATCGGGCTTCTTGAACGGATCATTTCTGCATCGAGCGGGCTGGACGGCGTGGTGCTCGACCCGTTTTGCGGCTGCGGCACCGCGGTCGATGCCGCGCACAAACTCGGGCGGCAGTGGATCGGTATCGACGTGACGCACATTGCGATCGGCATGATCGAGGACAGGATGCGGCAGGGCTATCCCGGCATCGCGTTCGAGACGATCGGCGTGCCGAAGGATCTGGCCAGCGCCAAGCGGCTCGCCGCGGACGATCCGCACCAGTTTCAGCAATGGGTCAGCTGGCAGGTCGGCGGATTCCCACGCGACAAGAAAGGCGGCGACAAGGGGATCGACGGCTGGTTCAACTATCTCGCCGAAAGCGGGCGGATCGAGACCGGCGTCATCTCGGTCAAGGCCGGCGACAACGTGAATCCCAATATGGTTCGTGATCTGGGCCGCGTCATGGAGCGAGACAAGTACCGGTTCGGCATGTTCATCATGAAGTCGCCGCCGACCAAGGGCATGCGTGAGGAGGCCGCCAGTCACCCGACCATCGAGACCGAATTTGGCCGCTTCCCCGCTCTCCAGATCTTCACTCTCGCCGAACTGATGATGGGCCGGCGCCCGAAGCTGCCACCCCTCATCAGCCCGGTGAAAAAGGCTACGCGCGTCGAAACGCGGGTCAGTCATCAGAAGGGCTCGCAGGGGAGCCTCCTTTAGGAACCGGCGCTTGGCGAAAATGGATTATCTGATCGACGGCATCGCCTGGTACGCGTTGCAGCGTGCGGCAGAGATCATCGGAACGACGCCTGCAAAGGTGAAGCAGATGATGGGGGCGGGGCTGCTCGAATGGCGGCCTGCCCGCGCCGGCTCGATCAAGTTTCTGGTGCGCCGTGACCAGGTGGTGCGGCTGGCGCTGGAGCGGAAGGCGGCTGACCGTGCCGCCTCGCGCGCGGCGGCGGCCAAGCCGCGCGCCAAACGTCATAGCAAGGCGGTGCCGCATGATATCGTGCCGACGGCGCCGCCGTTGGTGATCGACCCGTTCAATTTCCGCGCGCGGGAACAAACTGTGCTGCCGTGGACAACGGACCGCCCTGGGTTTGTCCGCGCCGGGCCGTTCCCGGAGGACAGCGATGTGACGGAGTAGAACGGAGACCCCGAACGGACCGAGCGCGCTGGTTCCTAACCCGACCGGTTGCCTTTTCTCCGGATCGCCGCGTCTTCGCACGCGACATGACGCGGCGCGCAGCGGCTTCGTATGCCCATCGATCTCGTCAAGAGTGCAGTCGTCGTCGTGGCGCTGGCAGCGCGTATCGCGCGATTTGATCGGTTCGCGGCCGGATAGGGCGTTTCATCCGCCTGCTCGATCCCCTGGTTGACTACTTGTCCCGCTGTCGCTGGTTTGGGTAGGGAAAGCGTTTGCGAGTGGCTCCGTCCTTCGGCGGCACAAAACCATACCCTGCATCGTTACCCTGTCGTGACGACCGCCGCCGAACCCGTTTCGCCCGACGCGCCGCCGCCTCCGGCCAGCCGTTTCCCGCTCCACATGCAGATGGCGGCGGGGCTCGCGCTCGGCCTTGTCCTGGGCTTGATCGCCAATGTCGCGGCGGACGGCGCGGGGTGGGTGGCGTGGGTCACCACCTATGTCACCGGCCCGATCGGCCAAGTCTTCCTGCGCCTGCTGTTCATGCTCGTCATCCCGCTGCTGTTCGCCGCGCTGGTGACGGGGGTGGCGGAAATGGGGGACATCGCCGCGCTGCGCCGCGTCGGCATCCGCACGCTGGTGTATACCCTGTTGCTGTCGACCATCTCGGTTGTCATCGCGCTCGTCATCGTCAACCTCGTCCGGCCGGGTGACGGCGTCGATCCCGCGCTGGCGCAGGCGATGCTCGATCAGGCGCGGTCGGGTGCAGCGGCGATCGTCAACACCTCGCGCGAGACGCCGTCGGGACTCGACTCACTGATCGCCATGATCCCGTCCAACGTCGTCACCGCGATGGCGGAGAACGACATTCTCGCGGTGATGGTCTTCGCGCTGATCTTCGGCATCGGGCTGGTGCTGGTGCAGACGCCGCGGACGGAGACGCTGCAACAGGCGATCGAGGGGCTGCTCGACGTCGCGATGACGCTGATCGGCCTCGTCATCCGTATGGCCCCGGTCGCCGTCGCCTGTTTCATGTTCAATCTCGCCGCGCTGTTCGGCGTCGACCTGCTGGTGCGCCTCGGCGTCTATGTCGCGACCGTGATCGGCGCGCTCGCGGCGCAGATGCTGCTCGTCTATCCGCTGCTCGTCTGGCTGATGTCGGGGCGCACGCCGCTGTCCTTCTTCCGCGACGTGCAGGAGGCGATGGTGATGGCCTTCTCCACCGCATCGTCGAACGCCACGCTGCCGACGGCGCTGCGGGTGGCGGAAACCACGCTTCGGTTGCCGCGCCAGATCGCCCGCTTCGTCCTCACCATCGGCGCGACCGCCAACCAGAACGGCACCGCGATGTTCGAGGGGGTGACCGTCATCTTCCTGGCCCAGTTCTTCGGCGTCGAACTGGGGCTGGAACAGCAGTTGACGGTGATGCTGATCTGCATCCTGGGCGGCATCGGCACGGCGGGCGTGCCGGCGGGCTCGCTGCCGGTCGTCGCGATCATCCTGGCGATGGTCGGCGTGCCGCCGGAGGCGATCGGCATCGTGCTGGGCGTCGATCGCCTGCTCGACATGTGCCGGACGACGCTGAACGTGACGGGTGATCTGGCGATTGCGACGATGGTGGCGGGTCAGGCGGCGGACCGGCCACGCTGATCGGCGTCTCGGCGCGACGCGCCCTACAGGACTTGCCGATCGCCCGCGTCGGCGTAAGCTGCACCGCCATGACCGTCGTCAGCCTGACCTCCGCCCGCAAGTCCTTCGGCGATACCGAGGTGCTCAAGGGCATCGACCTCGCCACGGAAGACGGCGAGTTCCTCGTGCTGGTCGGCCCGTCGGGCTGCGGCAAGTCCACGCTGCTGCGCGCCATCGCGGGGCTGGAGGATCTGACGTCGGGCGACATCGCGATCGGCGGCGTGCGGGTCAACGACGCCGCGCCCAGCGATCGCGGCATCGCCATGGTGTTCCAGTCCTACGCGCTCTACCCGCACATGACGGTGGCGGAGAACATGGGCTTCGCGCTGAAGCTTGCCGGCATGAAGCGCGCGGAGATCGACGCGGCGGTGGCGGCGGCGGCGGAGACGCTGGGCATCACCCAACTGCTCGCCCGCAAACCCGCCGCGCTGTCGGGCGGCCAGCGCCAGCGCGTCGCGATCGGCCGCGCGATCGTGCGCAAGCCCGCCGTGTTCCTGTTCGATGAACCGTTGTCGAACCTCGACGCCGGGCTGCGCGTGAAGATGCGCTTCGAATTCGCCGCGCTGCACCGCACGCTGGGCACGACGATGATCTATGTCACCCACGACCAGGCGGAGGCGATGACGCTGGCCGACCGCATCGTCGTGCTCAACGCCGGCAGGATCGAGCAGATCGGGCGCCCGATGGACCTGTACGATCATCCCGCGAACCTGTTCGTCGCTGAATTCATCGGCTCGCCACGCATCAACACCCTGGCGGGAACGCTGGTTTCCGCCTCCGCGACGGGCGCCGTGATCGATGTCGGCGGCGTGGCGATGCACGCGGCGGTCGATGCCTCCGCCGCGCAGCCGGGTGCGTCGGTGACGCTGGGCATCCGCCCCGAGCATCTCGCGACCGGTGGCGGCACCAACGCGCTCGACGTGCGCGTCCGCTTCGTCGAGGCGCTGGGCAGCGCCAGCTTCGTCCACTTCGCCCGCGACGGCATCGACGGCACGCTGATCCGTCAGGCCCCCGGTCATTCCGCCGCCGGAGTGGGTGACGCGGCGTCGATCGTGCTGCCGGGCGAACACCTCCACCTGTTCGCCGCCGATGGCCGGGCGTTTCCGCGCCTGGCGACGCCGCCGGTGCGGAACGCGGCCTGATGGCCCGTCCGGTGAATTTGCTTGGCAAGCTATGCTGTAACCGGTTACAGAAGTAGCCGGGGGCCGCTCAACGGGCCGGCGAGGGGGACGGGTGAAGAAGGCGACCGCCACGATCCGCGATGTGGCGCGTGAGGCCGGGGTTTCGGTCGCGTCGGCCAGCCGCGCGCTCAACGGCCACGCCAACGTCACCCCGGCGACGCGTGATCGCGTGATCGCCGCGGCGGACAAGCTGTCCTATGTCCCCCATCTCGGCGCGCGCAGCCTGACTATGGCGCGGACCAACACGATCGGCGTCGTCCTGCCCGACCTGTTCGGCGAGTTCTTTTCCGAGATCATCCGCGGCATCGATCGCGCGGCGCACGCGCGCGGGCTGCAACTGCTGCTCGCCAACATGCACGGCGACGCCAGCGAAACCGTGCAGGCGATCCGGGCGATGCGCGGGCGCGTCGACGGGCTGCTGGTGATGTCCCCGACGGTCGATGCGGCGTTCCTCGACCGGCACCTGCCCGGCGGGCTGCCGACGGTGGTGCTCAACGGCCATATCAGCGGCGTCGGCCACGCCTCGCTGTCGATCGACAATGAAGGTGGCGCGCGCGCGATGGTCGCGCACCTCGCCGGCACCGGCCGCCGCCGCATCGCGATGATCACCGGCCCCGAAGGCAATTCGGACGCCGACGAACGCCTCGCGGGTTTCCGCGCCGCTGTGGCGGATCTGCTCGGCGATGCCGCGCCGCCCGTTTTCGCCGGTGATTTCAGCGAGGCGGCTGGCGAGACCGCCGCGACGGCGATCCTTGCGGCCGATCCCCTGATCGACGCCGTGTTCGCCGCCAACGACGTGATGGCGATCGGGTGCCTGCGCGCGCTGGCGGATGCGGGCATCGACGTGCCGGGCCGCATCGCGGTGGCGGGTTTCGACGATGTGCCGGTCTCGCGCTTCGTGCGCCCAACGCTGACGACGATGCGCGTCCATATCGCCGATCTCGGCACCCGCGCGTTCGACACGCTGGCCGGACTGATCGCCGCCCCAGACGGCGATCCGCCGGCCGAGGTGACGCTGACGCCCGAACTCGTCGTTCGCCAGTCGACGACGCGATGACCGCGATGTTTTCCCGGCGTGGGGCACTGGCGATGGCGGCGGCCGCGCCGCTCGCGCTGGGCGGGTGCGGCGCGGTCGATGCGCCCGGCACCATCCGTTTCTGGGCGATGGGCAATGAAGCCGCGCATGTGCCGAAGCTGCTGTCGGGCTTCACCGCAGCGCACCCCGGCATCGACGTGCGGCTTCAGGCGCTGCCCTGGACAGCCGCGCACGAGAAGTTGCTGACCGGCTTCGCCGGCGGATCGCTGCCCGACGTCGCCCAGATCGGCAACACCTGGCTGGCCGAGCTTGCCGCGATCGGGGCGATCCGGCCGCTGGCGGGTGATGCCGCGCCACTGGTCGCCGATCAGTTCCCGGCGGTGCTCGACACCAACCGCATCGACGGGCGGCTGATGGCGGTGCCGTGGTATGTCGATGCGCGGCTGCAATTCTATCGCACCGACCTGCTCGCGAAGGCCGGATACGCCGCACTGCCGCAGGACTGGGCGGGCTGGAAGGCGGCGCTGCACCGGCTGAAGCGGGCGAGCGGCGAGGGCAATTACGCGATCCTGCTGCCGGTCAACGAGTTCGAGCAATTGCTGACCTTCGCGCTCCAGCAGCCCGAGCCGTTGCTGCGCGATGACGGCACGCGCGGCAATTTCCGCAGCGACGGGTTCAGGGCTGCGTTGGCCTTCTACAAATCGCTGTTCGACGAAGGCCTCGCGCCGCTGGCGTCCTCCACGCAGATCTCGAACGTCTGGAACGAGTTCCAGCGCGGCTTCTTCAGCGTCTATCTGTCGGGGCCGTGGACGGTCGGTGACCTGAAATCGCGGCTCGGCCCCGACTTCGAAGGTAAATGGGCGACCGCCGCGATGCCAGGTCCATCGGGGCCCGGCGCGGCGGCGCCCGGCGGGTCGAGCCTCGTCGTCTTCAGCACCGCGCGCGATCCGCAGGCGGCCGGCGCGCTCGTCCGCTATTTGTCCGATCCCGTCGTGCAGGCGCGCTTCAACGCGATTTCGGGCGATCTGCCCGCGCGTCCCAGCGCCTGGGCGGCGGCGGGGCTTTCCGGTGACCGGCTGATGGCGCCGTTCGGTGAACAGCTCGGTCGCGCTCGCGCGGTGCCCAAGGTGCCCGAATGGGAACGCATCGTCAGCGAGATGCAGATCGTCGCCGAACAGGCGGTGCGCGGCAAGATGACCGTCGACGCCGCCGCGACGGAGATCGACGCCCGCGCCGACCGTCTGCTCGAGAAACGCCGCTGGATGGTCGAAAAGGGGCGGGCGGCATGAGCGCGGAAACCCGCGCCGGCTGGACGATGACCGGCCCCGCGCTCGCCGCGATCACGTTGTTCTTCGCCATCCCGGCGGCGGCGTCGCTGTTCCTCAGCTTCACCGATTTCGACATCTACGCGCTGGCCGACCTCGCCAACCTGCGCTTCGTCGGGCTCGACAATTACGCGCGCCTGCTCGGCAATCCCCTGTTCTGGCGGGCGTTGGGCAACACGCTCTGGTTCGTCGTGTTCGGTGTGCCCTTGACGGTCGCGCTGTCGCTCGCCGCGGCGATCCTGCTCGATGCGAAGACGCTCCGCTGGAAACCGGTGTGGCGCGTCGCGCTGTTCGCACCCTATGTGACGACGCTGGTCGCCACCGCCGTCGTGTGGCGCTACCTGCTCCACACCCGCTACGGCCTCGTCAACTACGCGCTCGGCTGGTTCGGGATCGCACCCGTCGACTGGCTGGGCAGCCCCAATGCGTCGCTGCCCGCGATCCTGATCTTCGTCGCGTGGAAGACGTTCGGCTACAATATGGTGATCTTCCTCGCCGCGCTGCAGACGGTGCCGCAGGAGTTGCACGAGGCTGCGAGGATCGACGGGGCGGGCCCGTTCACCCGTTTCCGCCACGTCACCCTGCCCGCGATCGCGCCGACGGTGCTGCTCGTCTCGATCCTGTCGATCGCCGGCTTCTTCCAGCTCTTCGCCGAACCCTATGTGATGACACAGGGCGGGCCGGCGCAATCGACCGTCACGATCCTCTATTTCATGTACGAGGAAGGCTTCAAATGGTGGAATCTGGGAACGGGATCGGCGGTCGCCTTCATCCTGTTCCTGTGCATCCTGGCCATCACGCTCCTCCAGCTTGCCATCGCGAAAAGGCTGGCGCGATGAGGGCCGGCGCGATCCTGACCAACGTCGGCGCGGCGCTGTTCGCGGTCGTCGTGCTGCTGCCGCTCGTCTGGATGGTCGCGGTGTCGTTCATGGCGCCGGGGGAAGCCGCGGCCTTCCCGCCGCCGCTAGTCCCCGCCGAACCCACGCTCGCCAACTATCGCGCGCTGTTCGAGACCTACGGCATCGGCCGCTACCTCGCCAACAGCGCGTTCGTGTCATTGTGCGCGACGGGCCTCGCGCTGCTCTTCACCGTCCCGGCCGGCTATGCCTTCGCCAAGCTGCGCTTCAAGGGGCGCGACCGGGTGTTCCAGATTCTCGTCGCCGCGCTCGTCGTGCCGGGGCAGATCGGAATGCTGCCGCTGTTCCTCGAACTGAAGGCGATGGGGCTGGTCAACAGCTACGCAGGCGTACTGGTACCGTGGCTGGCGGGTATCTTCGGCATCTTCCTGGTTCGCCAATATTGCCTGTCGATCCCGACCGAACTGCTGGAAGCGGCGCGGATCGATGGCGCGGGCGAATGGCGCATCCTGCGCACCATCGTGCTGCCCGCGCTCCAGCCGATCCTCGTCACCCTCGCCCTGTTCGTGTTCCTCGGCAGCTGGAACGACTTCATGTGGCCGCTCATCATCCTGAGCGACGATCGCCTCTACACCCTGCCCGTCGCGCTCGCTGCGCTAAGCCGCGAACATGTGCAGGACAATGAACTGATGATGGCCGGATCGGTGGTGACGACGGTGCCGGTGCTGCTGCTGTTCCTCGCGCTGCAACGCTTCTACATGCGCGGGCTGCTTTCCGGGAGTGTGAAGGGATGATCCGTGTTTTCCTTGCCCTGTTGCTGTTCGTGACCGGAGGCGCCGCCGCGATGGCCCAGCAGTCCCCGCAAGAGCCTGTCGCCAAGGGCGGCTACCAGTATCAGCTCTACGTCCCCGCCGATCACGACGCGGATGCCGCGCGCCGCTGGCCGGTGATCGTCTTCCTCCACGGATCGGGTGAGCGCGGCGACGACGTGACGCGCGTCAAGGTGCACGGCATTCCCAAGGTGGTCGAACGGCCGGGCGAAACCCACCCCTATATCGCGGTGTCGCCATTGCTGCCCGCCGACGAGGACTGGGATTTCGCCAGGCTGGGCGCGATCCTGGATCATGTGCAGCGCCGTTTCCGCACCGATCCCGATCGCGTCTATCTGACCGGGCTGAGCCGCGGCGGGCGCGGCGCGTGGCGCTGGGCGGCGGCGGAGCCGGGGCGTTTCGCGGCGATCGCGCCGGTTTCCGGCGGCGGCGATCTCGCGAAGTCCTGCGCGCTGAAGGCCATGCCGATCTGGGCGTTCCACGGCGACCGCGACAACATCGTGCCGGTGCGCGAGACGTTCGAGAGCGTCGAGGCCGTCCGCGCGTGCGGCGGCACGCCCCGCCTGACCATCTATCCCGACACCGGCCACGACGGCTGGACGCCGACCTACGACAATCCCGAACTCTACACCTGGCTGCTCGCGCAACGGCGGGCCGCCCCGGACCAGGACCAGAAATGACCCGAGTACGCTTTCCCGACAATTTTCTGTGGGGCGCCGCGACCGCGGCCTATCAGATCGAAGGCTCGCCGCTCGCCGACGGCGCCGGCCCCAGCATCTGGCAGCGGTTCAGCCACGATCCGCGCCTGATGGCGAACAAGGGCGACACCGGCGATGTCGCCTGCGACCATTACAACCGCATGGAAAGCGACGTCGCGCTGATGAAGGCGCTGGGCCTCAAGGCGTACCGCTTCTCGGTCAACTGGGGCCGCGTGCTGCCCGAGGGGACGGGGCGGGTGAACGAGGCGGGCCTGGCCTTCTACGAACGGCTGGTCGATACGCTGCTGGCCAACGGTATCGAGCCGCTGTGTACCCTGTTCCACTGGGATCTGCCCGCCGCGCTCGACGATCGCGGCGGCTGGCTCAATCGCGACAGCGCCGACTGGTTCGCCGATTACGCCCGCGTGATGTTCGAACGGCTGGACGGGCGCGTGAAGAAGTGGGTGACGCTCAACGAGCCGTGGGTGGTCACCGACGGCGGCTATCTCCACGGCGCACTGGCACCCGGCCACCGCAACATGTTCGAGGCGCCGATCGCCAGCCACAATCTGATGCGCGCGCACGGGGCGGCGGTGAAGGTGTACCGCGAGGTCGGCGCGCACGAGATCGGCCTGGTCGTCAACATCGAACCCAAATATCCCGCGACCGACAGCGATGCGGACAGGGCCGCCACCGCCCGCGCCGACGCCTATATGAACCGCCAGTATCTCGATCCGGCGATGCTCGGTTCCTATCCGGCGGAACTGAAGGACATCTTCGGTGAGGCGTGGCCCGACTGGCCGGCGGAGGACATGGCGCTGATCCGCCAGCCGCTCGATTTCGTCGGGATCAACTATTACACGCGCAACGTCGTCACGGCGGACGGCAGCTGGCCGCTGAACGCCGGCCCGGTGAGGCAGAACGCGACCTACACCGAAACCGGATGGGAAGTGTTTCCCCAGGGGCTGACCGACCTGCTCGTCTGGTTCAGGGATCGGTACGGCGATACCCCGCTCTATATCACGGAAAACGGCGCGGCCTTCTACGATCCGCCTCAGGCCGAGGACGGGCGCGTGCAGGACCCGTTGCGCGTGTCCTATCTGAAGAAGCATTTCGCCGCGATCAGCGACGCGATCGCCAGGGGCGTGGACGTGCGCGGCTATATGCTGTGGTCGCTGTTCGACAATCTCGAATGGTCGCTGGGCTATTCGAAGCGGTTCGGCATGGTCCACGTCGATTACGCGACGCTGGAACGCACGCCCAAGGACAGCGCGCGTTTCTATACCACCGTGATCGAAAGCAACGGCGCGGTGCTCAACGAGTAGCAGAGCGCCGTTCTGGCCGGGCCTGTCGAAGCCTTGCCCTTCCTTTGTGACACTCGAGCAGTGGGCACGAAGAAGGACAGCCCTTCGACAGGCTCAGGGCGAACGGGTTCGGGCCTATTGCAGCGTGCCGGTGTCGTCGTCGTCGTGGCGGCTGAAGAACGCCATGAGCTGGACGATCAGCTCGACGCGCTCCGACAGCGTATGCGCCTCGATCAGCGCCTGTTTGGATGCCGGATCGAACGGCGCGATCTGGGCGATGCCGTTGACCAATGTCTCGTCGTCGAGCCGGTTCACCCCTTCCCAGTCGACCGCATAGCCCTGGGCATCGGCGAAACGCCGCGATTCGGCCTCCAGCGACGCGCGCTCGCCCAGGCTCAGCACCTCCGCCTCGCCGGCGGGCAGCAGTTCGGCCTCGACCTGGCGGAACAGCGTCGTCACGTCGAGTTCGCGGACGACGCGGAACCGTGCCAGCCCTTCCAGCACGATATTGAACCGTCCGTCGTCCAGCGCCTCGACGTCGGTGATCTTGCCCACGCAGCCGATGTCGAACAGCGGGGGCGCATCGCCGGCCGCGCGCGGCTGGATCATCCCGATCCGGCGGTCGCGCGCCAGGGCATCGGTCACCAGCGCGCGATAACGCGGTTCGAAGATGTGCAGCGGCAGGTGCATGCGCGGGAACAGGATCGCGCCCGGCAGCGGAAAGATCGACAAGCGGTTGGGAACGGCGGCCTCGCTCACCCGAACAGGATCGCCGACAGCTTGCGGCGCTGCGCCGACACCCAGGAATCTTCCAGCCCGACCGCTTCGAACAGCTTGAGCAGCTGCTGGCGCGCGGCGCCCTCGTTCCAGTCCTTGTCGGTGGCGATCGACGCCAGCAGGGTCGCCGCCGCCGCATCGCGGTCGCCCGCCGCCATCTGGCCTCCGGCCAGTTCCATCGCGGCGGCGTGGTCGTCGGGGTTCGCGGCGACCCGCGCGGCCAGGCCCGATAGATCCTCGACCGGGGTCGCGCTCTTCGCCAAATCGATCGCCGAGCGTGCGCGGGCTACCTCCGGGGCCTTGGCGGCATCCTCGGGCAGGGTTGCGATCGCGGCCTCCGCCTCGTCCAGCCGCCCGTCGGCGACCAGCGCGCGGGCGCGGCCTGCGGCAACGGCGGGATGATCGGGCGCCATTTCGGCCAGCTGGTCGAAGATCGCCAGCGCGCGCGCCGCGTCGCCCTCGCCCAGCACCTGCTCGCCCATCGCGATCAGCGGTTCGAGCTCGGCTTCCTTTGCGGTCTCGTCGCTCTGGATCGGCAACTGGCGCAGCAGCTGGTCGAGCATCGCCTTCAGCTGCGATTCGGTCCGGGCCTGCGTCAGGTCGGCGGCAAGCTGCCCCTGAAACATCGCATAGACGGTCGGGATCGAGCGGACCTGGAACTGCGCCGCGATGAATTTGTTGGCATCGACGTCGATCTTGGCGAGCTTCACGCCCTTGGACGCATAGTCGGCCGCGACCTTTTCCAGCACCGGCGCAAGCTGCTTGCACGGGCCGCACCAGTCCGCCCAGAAATCGATGATGACCAGATTGGTCATCGACGGCTCGACGACGTCGCGGCGGAACTGCTCGACGGCCTCCTTGTCGGCGGGGGAAAGTCCTAGCGTGGCCAAGCGCGCGCTCCTTGATGCGATCGGGTCGGCGCCCATGTGGGCCCTCGCCGCACGCACGCCAAGTGTTTTCGGGGGTTGCGGCCTTCCGAAACCGTTGCTAATGGCCCGCCTCCACCCGCCCGGAAGCGCTGTTTTCCGGGCCACGCCAGAGCGGGCGTAGCTCAGGGGTAGAGCACAACCTTGCCAAGGTTGGGGTCGAGGGTTCGAATCCCTTCGCCCGCTCCAGGTTCACTAGCAGATAAAAGCGCTTAAAACCTGGCCGCCGGGGCGGATCGGGGCTTCTCGCACGCTCGGGTAACGCAGGGGTAACTCAGGGTGATGCGCTAGGCTTTGGCTGATTGGCAAAATTCGCCTTAGCTACCTTCGATGTCAGCTCGCGTCGGTTGCACCCGAAGGCGAAATGGGAATGCCCAGATTTTCGGTGATCTGCTTAAGTGCGACCTGCTCCAGGTTCAGGTACTCGGTGGTTGAGAGATTAATGGGCCGAGCTGTGTCGTGCGCCCATGGTATGGCTCTACCAGTTTTGTCCTTCCGCCTGCGCTTCGAAAAGACGGTCTGGAAGGCGATCGGGGTGACCCCGGCATAGCTTGCAAAAAGGACTTTGCCGGTAGGTGCGTCGGTGCCGTCATCGAAACCTATGGAATCTGGGTAAAGTTCGCGGGCTAAACTTTTGTGATATGGCTCAAGATAGACAACCCTCTCGATGCCCGCGGCAACAATGTGCCGAGAGCACATGTGGCATGGGAAAGTTGTGCAGTACAAGGTGGAGCCGGAAGTTCGACGGCCGAAACGGCTCGCGTCGCAGATCGCGTTCATCTCAGCGTGGATTACCCTACCGAATTCCAAAATGTCATTGATCATGGCGTTGTCTAATTCGTTGCCGTCGATCTCGCGCGTCGGAGGTGACCAACCTGCATCGATGAGATGTTGAACGGTGTCTCGGATCATATCGGTTTTAAGGCGGGAATTGCTGTCCTGACCGATCTGAAAATCCCGAGCGTCGTTTGGATCGTCGGTCCAGTAAGTTCCTCCTCCAAATTTCGGCACTTCGTTGCACCCCAGAGCGACGATCTCCCCGGTAGGTTGAAAAATGGCTGCGCCAACCTGGCGAGACAGATCGGCGGATCTGAGCGACGCAGAATACGCGAGGTATGCGCCATATTCGTCGTGATTTGGACTGATGAAGGGATAACCGAAAAACGCCTCGACAAATCGATCCATTGTTCGAGTGAGAGCCTGCGGTGTCGAGCAATCGACGACGAAATCGCCTTTCGCGTAGGTTTCTAAGAGGCGCTGGCCGTTAGGGTCGTCAGCCTCATGTTCGTCCTTCGAGATAAGCTCGAGCGCGCGGGCCTCGTGCAGTGTCCGGCTGCTCGACCTGGACTCGGACGCAAACTTGTCAGCGAAATACTTCACGCGAACCGCACGGGGGGCGTAGCACGAAAGGAAGAGGATATTCGTGCCGTACACAGACCGAAGAAGATCAACCTCCTCTGTCCGCTTCAGCTGTCGCACGACCGTTACGCGCCGGTCGCTTGTCGATCGACCGTCTTTAGACCGGTTGCGAACAATCTCCTGAATCGCTAGGTATAAGAACACATCAGGAACAGAATCAGATCTGAGCTTATTTCCAGCTTGGATCAGATCGCTGTAGGTTTCGAAGAGACTGGCGTTTGGAGGAGTCGGAGACAGGCGGCTGGTTAGGTGAACTAACTCACTACAATAGCTGACCGTGTGGAGTGCCCTGTCCAAGGCGTGCGCAACCGCTCCGAGGTCCACACCGAGCGGAGCGATCAAGCCGATGAAGAGTTCGTTGTTGGTGACGGTTTCGTCGGTGGGCACAGTTTATGCTCCGTTTGGCGCAAAGGAGTTTACGGTTGACCCAGTTCCGAATAGCAAAGCGAGTGCGCCTTGCGTCGACGGGGGAAAATGCATGAGCCACGCACTTGTCTGGGATCGGGAGATTCTGCGAGCCGCGCTGTCTGCGGCTTCAAAACTCCCGCGAGAGGTGTCAGATCGCCCGCTTAGCAAGGCTGGTCAGGATGAACGACCCCGACCCATCGATAGCGTTCCCGTGAATCAGTAATGCAGGACGCTCGCTGTTTCGGTGCAGCTGAGGCGGTGTATTTTGGGACCGCAACTGGGTATTTTCATCCCTCGCATTCCTTCGAGCCTCGGCTCGCAATGTCTCTACGGTAAGCCGGGTATTTTCCCACACCAAGCATGTACCGCATGGCCGCCAAGCTCTTCCGAGCCAGGATGTCTGCAAGAGCCCGGCACCTCTCCAAAGGTGTTAGGGCTCTTTGCGTTTTGAGCCTCCTGACTGGAGCCTCGGCTTTAACGCTGTCCCGATTCGCGCAGTAACGCAAGAGGGTGAAGCACGTGGAACCACAACGGTTCGTTGCTAAAATGAGTCGGCTCGTAGAGTCATGACACGCGCGACGCGCGGACTTTCCTAGGGTTTGCCAAACACAATAGAGTTTGGCCGCGCGAAAAATATTTTGCCGTGGCAAACCAAATTGGGTGCCCGCGCTGGAAATAGTGGCCAGGTGAAGCTCTCAGGCTAAGCTTCACTTTCCCTAAGACGGATCTTAGAGCGGTTTTCGATCAGTCTGCATCATAGCCGCAGGCGGCGAAGTAATTGGCGCACTCCTGCGGCGAGTAGAGATCGAGGATGCGGCCGATGGCATTCCACAAGCCGTGGATGGTGCGTTCGGCGGCCTTTCGCAGATGGGCTTTCAGCTTGGAGAAGGCCTGCTCGATCGGGTTGAAGTCCGGGCTGTAGGGCGGGA
>NZ_JAMHWM010000011.1:0-1311 GCF_035910975.1 Sphingomonas sp. | reverse complement strand
TCGTCGCTGGCGAGGAAGGCCACGGCATGGGCGACGTCCCAGGCGTCGCCCATCCGACCCATCGGCACGCTGGCGTGGCGCGCGGCGATCAGGCTCGCGGCATCGGCGGCGCCGAGCTGGGCCGCGAGGCGGTTCTCGACAAGCGGCGTGTGCATGACGCCGGGAACAACCGTGTTCACGCGAATGCCCTTCCGGACATAGGCGATGGCCGTGGAGCGGCCGAAAGCCATGACGCCGGCCTTGGACGCGGCATAGGCCGCGCTCACCCGGCCGCCGACCTGGAAGCTCACGCAGCCGATGCTGGAGAGGTTGACGATGGCGCCGCCTCGGCCGGTGGCCTCGAACTGGCGTTCCATCACCGGCAGGATGTGCTTGCAGCCGAGGAAGGCGGTCTTGAGGTTCAGGTCCATCTGGCGCTGCCAGAGCTCCTCGGACATGCTGACCGGATCGCCCGGCGCGCTGCCGCCGATGTTGTTGACGAGCACGTCGATCCGCCCGAAGCGCGCGAGGCAATCCGCGACGGCCGTCTCCATCTCCGCGTTGCTCGTCGCGTCGCAGACGCGCCCCACCCAGCGCGCAATGTTGCCCTCGTCGCGCATCGCGGTGGCGGTGCCGGCGAGGGCGCTCTCCGCGACGTCGATGCCGTAGACCGCCGCGCCCTGCCGGGCGAGCAGCACGGCGGTCGCCTTGCCGTTGCCCCAGCCCTCGCCCACGGACCCCGCGCCCGCGACGAACGCGACCTTGCCGCTGAAATCGAGCATTCACCCTGCCATCCTTCTTGTTGTCGCGCGGACCGGCCGGCGTCGGCCGGTTCGCCTTTCGCGTCCGGTCAGTCGACGAGGCCGAGCTCGCGGCCCTTGATGCCGAGCGCTACATACTGCGAATAGATGCGGGCGTGAGCGAAGCCGCCGCCGGCGAACCACAGGCCCCGCTGCGGCGTCGCGACGAACATGTTGGCGATCTCGCCGTTCGCGGCGATGCCCCAGATCCGCCCGACCTTGTCGGCGATCGCGTCGCCGAGCATCTGGCGGACCACCGTCTCCTGGCTCTCATAGCCGGTCGCGGTGACGATCAGATGGGCCTCCTCGACGGTACCGTCCTTCATCAGCAGGCCGTTCTCGACGAAGTGGTAAGTGTCCTCGTGCTGGAGAAGGCCGACCTCGCCGCTGACGATAAGCTCAGAGCAGCCGCAGTTGAGGTAGTAGCCGCCGTGTCGCCGGCGGAACTTCATCTGGTGGCCGGTGTTGTCCTCGCCCCAGTCGAGCTTGAAGCCGCGCGCGGCGAGCCCGTCGAGAAGCTCCTTGTCGACGG
>NZ_JAMHWM010000010.1:0-3731 GCF_035910975.1 Sphingomonas sp. | reverse complement strand
GTACGTCGAATCCAGCACCGTGTCCCCCGGCGTCGCCGCCGTCGTCGCCCACGCCCCGTGCGTCGTCGTCGCGTACGTCCCGTTCGGCAGGTCGACCCGCACCGGCCGCCCCACCGCGTCGTAGGTCGTCAGCGTCGACACCCCGAACCGCGCCAGCACCGCGTCGCCTTCGTACGCCGCGCTCGGCGAGAAGTACGGCTCGTACATCCGGCCCGGCTGCCCCTTCGCGTCGTAGACCACGTGTCCCGACACCTGCCAGCGCTCCGTCGCCGGCCCCAGCACCGGCCGCCCGCCCGCGTCGACGATCACCGCGCCGCTCGCGTCGCGCTGGATCGCCGGCCCCGCCTCCACGCGCACCTTCTCTTGCAGCACGCGCCCGAAGCCGTCGAGGTAGCGCACGCGCACCTCCAGCGGCCCGCTCGCCGCGCCGCCGCCCGCGCCATCATCGACCAGCGCGCTGCGCGCCACCATCACCTCGGCAATGGGCGTCGCATCGCGCGCCCACGCCCGATCGTCGATGAACGTCGCGGTCGCCGCGTCCGCGAGATAGCCCGCCGGATCCGCCAGCACGGACGCCACCGTCGCCGCCCCCGCCGCCCAGCCGATCGCCGTGCCCGACTTCCACGGCTGCGCGCCGACGTGGCCCTCGACGCCGCTCGCGACCACCCGGCCGAAGCCGTCGTGCACCGCGCTGCGCGTCGTGCCGTTGGGATCGATCGTCCGCGCCGGCGCCATCACCCGGTAGTCGATGATCGCCGACGTCGAAAGCCCCAGCGCGTCGATCTGCGCGGTCACCACGAGCTGATCGCTGTCGTAGACCTGCTCGGCCGTCGCGCCATCGCCGCGCACCGTGCGCGTCACCAGCCCGAACGGCCCGCCGACCTCTTGCACCGGGCCGCGCTGCCACCAGTGGCCATCGGCCAGCACGTACCCCAGCGCCGCCACGCCGGCCGCGTCGATGCGCGGCGCCAGCGTCGCCGCCACCAGCCCCGGCGTCAGGCACGCCACCTCGGCGTGGTGCACGCGCGGCGCCTTGGGCACCACGCCGAACGCCGCCGGGGTCGCGCGCGCCGCGTCCCAATAATAGGTGCGCTGCCAGCTCAGCCGCCGCGCCGCCGGCGCCGTCGCCGCCGGATCGAGCGCCTGCTCGAAGCTCGCCGGGGCCGCCAGCGCCGCGACCACCGCCGGGGCGGTCAGCGCCTCGACGCCGAGGCGGCCGCCGACCGGGGCCACCCCCACCAGCTCGAGCTGCGACGCCTCGAGCTCGGCGCCCAGCAAGAACTGCCCGTCGACGTCGACGTCGGCGCGGCCGCTGTCGGTGACCGTCACCCAGGTCCGCGCCTGCGCGGCATCATCGACCGCGCCCCGCCGCGCGTACGCCACCTGCGCCGTGCGCGTCGGCGCGCCCCAGCTGTCGTAGGCCAGCACCAGCTCCTCGGTCACGCGCGGATCGCCGCCCTGCCCCTCGTAGCTCGCGACGCGCCGGACCCGCGGCACCACGCCCAACACCGGTCGCTGCGCGCCGCGCCGCGGCTGCGACAGCACGAGCTGGTAGCTGGCTTGCTCGACGTCGAACGGATGCGCGACCGGCGCCTCGGTGACGTTCCGGACGCTCCTCGGCCAGTTCTCCGCAAGGCCGCGCGAAGACTGGCTCAGGATCGGATCCGTCTTAGTCGCATCGTGCTGTCAGACGATTCGCGCCATGGCAGCGACGACGCCAACGCACCACAGCACCGCATCGAGCAGCTCGCGACTCGAGTAGTCCCCTTCCTCCTCCAGATATCGAGTCACATCGTAGCTCGTCGTGCAATAGTCCGCAATACTCCCAAGCGCCTGTCGTCGCCGCTCATCAAACGGCACACCGGTCGCAACGACAAGATCCAGCAACACATTGACCGCGCTCAACACTGCAGAATCAGAATCGAGACCCCCAACCGAGAGAAGGTGAAGCGCTTGCGCTACGTCACAGACGAAGAACGGGCGCTCAACATCAACCACCTCGTCGCCGACGAGCCGACCATGGCGCCGGAGCAACTCGTCGGCGCGGCCCCGCTCGGCGAACAGAAGGATACGACCATCGACCATCAACGGCACATCGGACTGACCTTCGCGGATCAGCCCATACAGCTCAGGCGTTTCGCGCCCCGGATCCAACGCGACCGCGAGCAATCGCCAGTACACGGCGTCCGCCGGAGTCTGCTTCACCACAATCACCTCGTGCTTCTCTTGATTTGTCGTCATGGTATTCACCTGAATGCGCGATCGCCGAACTTCTTCAGTTGACTAAATTCCGTTCCTTGCTGCCCGACACGGTCCCAGCCTCCGAGACCGTACTTCTTGTCCATCATCCGCGTTGCGAACACGGTCCCGCTCTCACCAACACCGGGACGACCATCGGGCCATGCATCAATCCAACTGGGCTTATCCGTCGCAGCTTCCTTCCCACTGAGCCCAGATACGCGTTCCTTGAATTGCGTCGGAACAGGCACCTCGGCCGCAACAGGCCCCTGACCGAGTTCGGTCTGTCCCAGCTGCTCTTGGATCTCCTGCTTTCTAAGCCGAAGCGCCTTCTTCTGCTTGCCGGACAACGCATCGGACTCGAGTTGCTTCTTAACTTCGTCCAACTCCTTGGCAAGACTCGCCCTGTCGGACGCAACGATTCGCCCACCCCGACCGAATTCGGCCTGCGCAGCAGTCTGAGCCTCGGCGACTTTGTCTCGCAGTGGCTTCGGCAGTGCCTGGTACCAACTTTGGCCGCCGGCCCCGTGCTCCGCTGCGAGCAATGGCGAGGTCGCTAGACTTGTGGGAGGAGTCGCAACAGCAGCGCCTGGTCTGACTTCCGCCGCTATTCCTTGCGCGCCGCTTGCTCGACCGCCTCGTGGAGCAGGCGATTGAACCGTCTCAACACGCAACGCACTGCGAAGGGCCAAGACGGACAGAACGGCATTCGCCGCACTGCCGATTAGCTGATTGCGACTGGCGAGCTCCAGCGCCCGGGCCTCGTAGGAGTCAAGTAGTGCCTCGCGCAGGCGACTCGGACCCTCCTTGGCACTCGGCAAGAGCTTGTCGAGTTCGTCCCACTTCTTCACGCAATCGCTAGAGGATGCCTCGCGAAGCCCGGGGACCAGACACCGAACCTGTTCAGTATCTTCTGCCAGCTTCGCCCCAGAGTAGCGCATGAAGTCAAGCGCCGCGTCCCAAACAAACGCTGCCGGCGAATGTGGAATCTCTGCGTCATAGCGCAGACGGTCCAGAGCATCCGGATCTCGGAGCAACGTGGCCCAAGCGCTCGTGCGAGCGGCCTCAGCCTGTTCGATGCGGGCCTGGTCGTAAGCGAAGGCCGCCGGTTCAACGGGGAACAGCGCCTCGTAGTCGACGGGATCGATAGCGCTGGCAGGATCTGACTCGGCAGTTGTGTCGGTGCCTGCCGTGCTTCCTGCAAACCACCCAAACGGATCGAACAACCCAACGTCAGCTGTCGACTTCGCGGTGTCCGACCCAGAAGCGCCGTCGGCCATAGATGGTCCGGAGCCTTGGGGTTCCCTCAACAACGGGGGCACGAAAGGCTGAAAACTCTCAGGCTGCACTGGAGCTAGAAAGCGCGGCGCGGCGGAGGCGCGCGCCGGCGGCGCTGCCTGGTGCCCGACAGCCGGGTCTCCTCTGCCGATCTGCGTGCCCCGGGAACGACACTCCTCATCAGCCGCTCGCCTGTCCGTCCCCTCCGGGTCGAC
>NZ_JAMHWM010000009.1:0-1577 GCF_035910975.1 Sphingomonas sp. | reverse complement strand
CCGCCGAGCAGGACCCCGCGCGTGAAGCTCACGGGGAGGTACGTATCGATGGTCTGAGGCGCCGCCTTGCCCGGTCCTTCAGGGGCGGCATCGCTTGCCTTTTGCTGGGCGATCGCCACGCGGACCAGCGTTGGCTGCGGCGGTGCAGCGGATGCGTCGATTCCGAAGGTCGGCACCTGGGATGGCGTGCCCGGCGGCATGCCGGCGCGCGACGTCGGCAGCGGTGGCGGCGGTGGAGGTGGCAGCGCAGACCGAGCGAGCGCTGCATCCGGAGGGAGGCGGTTCGCTGCGGCAGGGGCAGCAGCATTCGGCGCCGAGGCGGCCGGGGCCGGTTCACCCGGAGAGGCCTTCAGGCGGGCTTCTAGATCGGCAAAACGCCGCATCAGGTTGTCCTCGGCTTCCTTGCGTTCTCGGTTGATGCGTCGCTGGTCGTCGCGCTCGCTCTCGTACTGCGCGAGCTTCTTGCCGGCCTGACCGACCCAGGCCTCGACCTCGCGCACCTGCGCGCCCGGCGCCATCAGGTCCACGTTGGTCGGCTTCAGATCCCCGGCGCCCGCCGCGACCGA
Source organism: Sphingomonas sp. (assembly GCF_035910975.1). Taxonomy (GTDB): domain Bacteria; phylum Pseudomonadota; class Alphaproteobacteria; order Sphingomonadales; family Sphingomonadaceae; genus Sphingomonas. The sequence continues at coordinate 1,011 of NZ_JAMHWM010000009.1, read as the reverse complement.
ACTGCGTTGCGGCGAGTCGCCGGAGCCCATCGCGAACACTGTCCACAGCACGCCGACGGCCACCGCCGAGATGGCGCCGATCGTTGCCCACTGACGCGCGCGCGGCGACATCCGCTCGATGAGTGTGGACGCGCGGTCCCTGATGCTCGGGCCCATGGTCAGCCACCCTGACGGATCACGAAGACCGTCGTGCTGTCACCCGGGCGCAGGTTGTGGTTCTCGATCGCGACAGCCAGCACGCCGCCTGTCTCGCGATCGAACTCCTGCTCGGCCAGGACCATGTTCTGGGTGCTGATGTTGGTCAGGAGGTAGCGCTCGCCGACGAGGCCGCGACCTTCGTAGACGCGGGTCATCGCGAAGCGGGCTTCGACCCATAGCTGGATCGGCCGGTTGACTTCCTCGACGCGGACGTCGGTCGGCACACTGTCGGAAGCCATCGCCACCAGCATCGCCTTGAGCGAGCGGATGTGGATGGGCTGACGAGAGGCGGGCGCAGGACCTGCCTGTTCGGCCCGTGCCTGCCGCGGCGTCCTGTCGCGGATGACGATCGTGTCCGCGGGCGTGTCCGACCGGCGCAGCAGCAAGGTGTAGGTAGCGTGCTGCGAGGAAATGAACAGGTTGACCGGCTTGCCCAGGCCGCCGACGGGTCGGACATAGATCTCGCCCTTGTCCGCATCGCACTCCAGCACGATCTCGCCGGCCGGATTGGTCTGAGGCAGCACGGGTGTGCTGCCGGTGCCCGGCTGCGTCAAGACCGCTGCGCCGCAGTTGCTCGAGTAGATGTTGCCGAACACGTTCGTGATCGATGCGCCATCGATGCGGATGCGGGTCGGCTCCTTGATCGCCAGCACGGCCTCGACCGTCACCCCGTCGGTGGCCTCGACCACCTGCAGGGCGCCGGCGATCCGCGGCTCAGCGAACCACAGGACGGGGATCAGCAGCGCCGAGGCGAGTCTGATGGGCCTGGCTGGCTTGACCATAGGGCACCTCCTTGAAGGTCCTGACATGCAC
>NZ_JAMHWM010000008.1:0-1271 GCF_035910975.1 Sphingomonas sp. | reverse complement strand
CGGCGTCGAACAGGGCAAGAGCTTCGACAGCATCGAGCGGGAGATCGCCGACGCAGTGCCGGACCTGAAGAACCCGCTGGCGCCGAAGAACGTCCCCTACTTCACGGTGCGTGGGGAGGACTTCCCGAATCCGGAGATCGCGCGGCAGATCACGGACCTTTTCGGCGAAGACCGGGGCGACGGGGTGAAGCGGCTGTACCGGTTCCCGGTGGTCTTTCCGGCCGATGCGTGGCAGTCGGTGATGCCGCATGAACTGGTGGCGTGGACGGCCAACGAGCGACGCTTCTGGTCGGAGTACGCCGCGGACGGCCAGACCCGCTACTGTATGAGTCACGCGCCCGTGCCGGTGGTTAGCGGCACGCGCCGGGCCATCCGCGTCTGGGGCGGTCGCAAGACCATGCGCCGCGCCGACAACGGCGGCCTGTGCGATCCCGAATCCTGCGCCGAGTACCAGGACCGAAAGTGCAACCTGTCGGGACGGTTCATCTTCTTCATCCCCGGGATCAAGTCGATCAGCGCCTTCGAGCTGCCAACCAACAGCTTCTACGCGATGAACGCCGCGATCCAGAAGTTCCAGACCATCGGCTTCATGCGGGGCGGCCGCATCTCAGGCTTCCTGGACGGCAGGCACACGCCGTTCTACCTGGCCAAGCGGCTGGTCGAAGTGCCTCGGATCGACGAGGAGGGCCGGCCGGTGCGCACTTCGCAGTGGCTGATCGAACTCGAGGCGCCGGTCGACGTGGCGGCGCTGCTGCGGCCCGACGAAGGACTGGACGGCGCCGAAGCGCGCGCTGCCGAGGCGCTGAGCGTGCTCGAGGGCGGGACCGCGGAGCGCGGCATCGGTCGCGGATCGGTGGTCGGCGACGATGGCGTGATCGACGCGTCCGCGTCCTCACCTCGGGCTGCACCGGCATACGGACCGGCACCCGATCGTGCCGCGACGTCGGCCTCGCATGGCGGTCCCGGCAGGGCAGCCATTCCGGCCAGCGGCGCCCGGCCCGCAGCGCAGCGCGAGCAGGCGGGCAACGGCGGCGACGAGGCTGCAAGGGTGGCACAGGCCGCCGCGGCGCTGGGTGTCGTGGCCGAGCGTTTCGAGCGCTACGCCGACAAGCGCTGGGGTCGCGGCTGGAAGATGAACGCGAACGGCCGCAAGCGGGCGCTCGACGAGGTCACCGGATTCGCCGACGACGGCGAGGGGTTCCGGGCCAAGGTCGATGCCGAGCTCGATGTCTTCAGCTGAATCCGAAGGCGCCGTCTTGATCGGGCGATGC
>NZ_JAMHWM010000007.1:0-214989 GCF_035910975.1 Sphingomonas sp. | reverse complement strand
GGGAAAATTTCGATCGCATGACTGTCGATCCCCACGGCTCGCCTGTCGGAGGGCGATTGGCGAGGTCTGCCGCCTGGGAAGCGATGACAGCAGGGTAACGACCGCCTTCAATAGAGCGAGACAATCTTGTGATGACCGGTCCGTTCGTTTCGCACGGACGTGTGGTTGAGTCTGCGAGAGCGCGACCGCTAGCCGCCTTGGGTTTGCAGTCCACAAGAACGAATGGCAGGTTTTGGAGCACGCCATTTGTCCCGGAATGGCCGGGATTGAGGCGCTTAGCCGCGGATGGAGCGACGGTCCGATCCACAGGCTTTTAGCGATCTTATAGCTGACATTGAGTTGGTTCAGCATAGAAGCCGAAACGGTGGCTCAACCAAAGGCTGGCGCGGCTCAACTGACGGCCCATTCTGCGGCGATCCGCCCGACATCGGCCAGAACGGCCTGATGTATATCCTCGACCTGGTCGGTATATTCTCCGCTGTCATAGTACGCGGTAATGACGATCGGCGCCCGGTCCGGCGGAAAGGCAATGGCGATGTCGTTGCATTTATTAGTGATACCCGCATCACGCCCAGTGCCGGTTTTGTTGCCGACTTGCCAATTGGTCGGCAAGCCAGCGCGAAGGCGCTTTGGGCCGGTGGCGGTCGCCCGCATCCAACCGATCAAGGATCCGCGTGACTGTTGCGATAGCAGGTTGCCTGTAGTTAATCGCTGCACCGTCTGGGCCATATCGCCAGGTGAAGTTGTGTCGCGCAAATCGCCGGAAAGAACCATCCCGAGGTCCGGCTCGTAGCGATCCAGCCGAGATGTCGGATCCCCCATTTGGCGGAGTTTTCGCGTGACGCCGGCTGGTCCACCTAAGCGCCGAACCAAGAGGTTCGCCGCTGTGCCATCGCTGAAGCGCTGCGCCGCCTGCGCCAGCTCGATGATCGCCATGCCGCCCCGGGATAAGTTTTCACGCGTGACAGGAGCCCAGGGCAGAAGGTCGTCCGCTCCGTATTTCACGACCTCGTTCAATTGGAGCCGGCCGGCATCGGCCTCGCGCAAGCAAGCGCCAACCATGGCAAGCTTGAAGGTTGAGCACATGGCGAAAGACTCGTTGATCCGCGTGCCAGCAGTTTCGCCTGTCGCTGTATCCAGTAGGCACACTCCAAGCCGGGCCTGCCCTGTTTCCAGTGCCTGTAGCGGCGCGATCACATCCATACGGTGTCGCAAATTCTTACGGCTTCGCAACTTGGCGCCGAAGGCCTCGGTGGTAACGAGGCCTGCCGCCGCCAATGTCCCATTAAAAAGATGTCGCCGGTTAATCATCCCGCGCGTCCTGTTCGCAGAATCCAAATTCGTATCGCCATCGGCCCAACGGCCTGAGCGCATTGCCGGTGGTAAGACCGTGGACGAACGCAGTGCAAAGGACGATAGCTCGGCGCAGTCTATACTTTTTGTAAAGGCCGATATGAACCTTCGAAGCTTCTCGTTAAACACGCTTCGCGCTTTCGAGGCTTCCGCGCGATATCTGAATTTCACCCGTGCGGCAGAGGAATTGTGCGTCACGCCGGCAGCGGTTAGCCATCAGGTAAAGGCGCTGGAAGATCATCTCGGTACTGCGCTGTTTTCTCGCACTGCACGAGGGCTGGTGTTGACCGACGAGGGATCGCGGCTGGCGCCGGTGGTAAGCAGCACTTTTGGGCAGGTGGGGCGGGCGCTTGAAGCGCTCAGATCGGGTGCCGCCAAGGACGTGGTTACGGTGGGCGCGGTTGGCACCTTTGCCACGGGCTTCCTGCTCCGACGACTGGCGGAATTCGAGGCAATTAACCCGACCATCGACGTCCGAGTGCAGACGAACAACAACAAGGCAGATCTATGGACCGAAGCGCTCGATTTTGCGATCCGCTTCGGTGACGGTGCTTGGCATGGAACCGAGGCCAGGCGCCTGATGAAGGTCCCGGTCGCGCCGCTCTGCGCCCCTACTGCTGCTGCCACGCTCGCGCGGCCGGCCGATCTCGCGCGTCACAGCCTATTGCGATCCTATCGGGCGGGCGATTGGGCAAGCTGGCTCAAGGCGGCGGCAGTGCCCAATGTAGAGGCTAGTGGGCCGCAATTCGATTCATCGGTCACGATGGTGCAGGCGGCCATAACCGGCGACGGCGTCGCGCTGGCCCCGCCGCGGATGTTCGAGCGTGAGCTAGCGCTGGGCCACCTAGTTCAGCCTTTCAAGATCGAGATCGACATCGGCAGTTACTGGTTAACACATCTCCGGTCGAAACAAGTACGTCCTGCGATGCAGATATTCGCCGAATGGCTTTGCGAAGCCTGTCTGATAGATGCAGATCAGCTCAAGTGTTAACTGGACGGCGCCTTTCAGGGTTCGCTGGAAAGTTTGGTACGACCGATATTGGGGCGCAATCCTGACGTTGCCCGCATGGTCAGAATGTGATCCCAGATGAGATCACATTCTGACCATCGAACTCCCATCACCCGGCCGGTTCGATCTCATGGAGCTGGATCTGCCCGGTGGTGACCGTTCCGCGCTCGACCAGTTGGCGCAGGCGCTGCGTGGCGCGAGCGATGCCGCGCTGCCAGCCGTCTGGGCGGGCAGGCTTGTGGATCAGCTCATCGGGTGCGAGCACGAAGTGGCCGCGGCCGTGCGGCGGCACGATGATGGTCCGCTTGCCGATGAGCGAGAGCTGGCAGTCGGAGTAGCTGTGGACGATGGTGTCGCGCGGCGCGCAGATGTGCAGGCCGGTCATGGTGTAGCCGTCGGCGGTGTCGTCGAACGTCAAGTGGATGAGGTCCGCGCGGCTCTCGTTGGCCACACGGGCCAGCTCGATCTTCTTGAACATGTTGACCGGGCCGCCTGCGATCAGCGCCGCACCGGGCCTGAGCATCTTACGGCCCAGCAGCATGCGGACGACCGCGTGGGTGTGGCGCGTTGCGATATCGATCGGGTCGGACATTGGGACTTCCTTTTTCTCCCCACCATGGGGATCACCCGGACTTGCCCTTCACTCGTCATCCCGGGGCCGCCGGCGCATCAGCCGCACGATCTCGGCGGCGGCGCGGCACAAGCCGGTCGTGCGGTCCTCGGCATCGAGGAACGGCGGCAGCATCTCGAGCCGCAGGCCGGTGTGGGTCAGTTCGATGAACGGACCGCGCGCTGTCGGCACCAGCCACAGGCCGCGATCAGCATGGCGGAAGAACAGCATGTCGCGGACGACCAGCGCATCTCCCTCATAGTGGAGCGCGACATCGACGCTGACCGGATCAAGGATCTCGGGGTGGCGGCCACCGCGGATCAGCAGGATGTCATCGCCCTGGGCGCACGACACCTGTCCGAGCGTGCCGGCGAACGCCGGTGCGGGCTCAGAGGTCGCGGCCACCAGCAGCCGCGTCTCGGCGACCCGCACCGTGCAGGCGGGCATGTGGTCGATGGGTTCGGGCGGGATGACGATGACGGCGCGCATTGCGACGAGCGGCAGGGAGAGCAGGCGCGCGACAGCGTCCGCGCCGGCGGGGTTTTGAGAGGTCATGGGTATCTTTCGAAGCGGAAGGGCTGCTGCCCGCTTTCTTCAGTCGAGCAGCATCGGTGATGAGTCAGGGTGATCGGCGGCCGGGATGGCGGCCGCCGGCGACATGAGGGTCGTTCGATTACGACCCGCGCGTGCGGTGCGCTTCCCACAGAGCCGCGAGTTGCTTCTGTCCGCGCGGGAAGCAGAACAGGTGCTGGTAGCAGCCCAGCCCCAGACTGTTCAGGACCCTGGGGATGACACAAAGGTGTGCGTGGACAGGGTTGGCCGAACCCTTGCGATGGGGGGCGTGCAGCGCGACGATCGTCGCCACCTGTTCGCGCTCGGCGAGCGTCTCGGCGAACGACCGCGCCTCGCTCCACACGCGGTGCAGGCGCACGGCGTCGGGGAAGTACAGCGTCACGTAGCACAGCAGTGCCGGCTTGTCGGGCACCGCCATGCGGTCGACCTCGGCGGCGAGCGCGAACGGGTCGGCGAAGCGGTCGTCGGCGTCCGCCGGCAGCACCACCTCGGCGCGTTCGGCGGTGATTGCCGGGCCGCCGTTCATCGGGGGCACCGGCTGGAGCTTGACGGTCACGAACTCCAGGGCGGTGTTGCTGCGCCCTTCATATTCGCTCTCCAGCACCCCGAACACGAAGTTGTCGGCGATGTGATCGGGGTCGGGGTTGAGGGTCAGCCAGCTATGCGGGTTGGCGGTGATGGCGGAAGCGGTCTTGGGGCTGGTCTTCGGCACGAACTTGTCCTTGGAGGCTTGGTGACCCGCGGACTGCCGTCCGCGGGTAGCGCCTCAAGGATTTTCCTTTTCCCCGAGGCACCGCCTCGGTCTTCCTTCTCATGCACTCAGGGTTGCGCGGCCGCCGTGCCGCGCCTTCTGGGTCAGGCGTCCGGCAGCGGCTCGGCCAGCCGTGCCTCGCAGACTTGGCGCACCAAGGCCTGTAGGATGGTCACCCGCTCGACCAGCCAGGCCAGTTCTTCATCGGTGATCTTGTAATGCGGCGAATAGCGCGCATCGACGTAGGCCCGGCGCAGCAGTTCGAAGCTGCGCTGTGCGAACCGGGTGTCACGCGGCCACGCTTCGATCAGCGACGGGGCGATGCTCTCCGCTTGCGAACGCAGCACGTTCAGCTTGTGCGATTTTGGGCTGTAGAGCGTCAGAACAAGCAGCGTACAGTGATAGAGGCGTTCGGTTGCCTGATGGAGGTCGAACGCAGCTTCCTTCGCGTAGCCACGTTCAACGGCGTTCAGCGCGAGGTCGAGCCTTCGGCCTGCGCTATCGAACCACTGCCTGAAATACCCAGTTGCTTCGGTCAGGGCTGCGTCAGGTGGCAGGCGCTTGGGCTGATCGAACGGATGATCCGGTGCTTCGTAAAGCGCTATGCCGTCCTTGGCGATATCGACGAAGAACGGCCGTCCCCGCCGCAGCTGGGCGTTTACGTCAGTCAGGCTGTGGACGATGAAGTTGACCGGGGTGCGGATGCGACCGCTCACCGTCTGCTCGCGCAGCAGGTGATCGTCAGCGTGACGCCAATATTCGGTGACGTCGGCAAGCTCGTCGTGGTTCACCACCACCAGCAGGTCATAGTCGCTGAAATAGCCACCGACCGGATCGGCGACCCAGTCGCCGCGCGCGTAGGAACCGAACAGGATGATCTTCAGGATCCGACCGGCCTTGCGGTGTGGCGCCTTGCGACCCGCCAGCGCATCGTCGAACTCGTCAAACAGGATGCGCACCACCGCTTCAAGCTCGTGGCGTTTGGCGGCCGGCAAATGATCGAGGTCGGTACGCATCCTTCTTCATCTCTAGCCGACTACCGCGATCCGTCCACCGCGCAACATCGTGATCGGCCAAGGCGATGCCTTGGGGCGGATGCGCCCCATGCATCAACGCCAGATCCCGCCACCTTTTCTGCCAGCGGCCACGTCGCCAGGTTCGACGCCCGGCGTCCCGCGCATATCCGCATCGGGGGCCGATGCCGGTGTCGCTGAGTTTGGCGTCGATCGATCGCCCGGCGTCTTCGATGTCGTGGCACGTTGGCCCGACAGCGATGGCCTAGACAGCCTTTGGGCCTGCGCGAGAATACCCCGCAGCGGCGGCGATGACGCGGTGGCGGCGGTCACGACTGGCGCTGGCACGCGCACTTCGTTCGGGGCGCTTGGCGCCGCAGTTCGAGGTGCCAACCATTGTTCGGTTTTAAGGTCATCCGGCTCCGCAATGCCCGGATCGTCGATGATCGCCCGCAGCTGGCGGTTGAGTTTCTCGCGATGCAAGCGCTCCTGCACCGCGCGGTCTGCGATGAATAGACGGAACAAGCGGTCGATCGCCTTTGGCACGCCGGGGCCGGTCGTCACCTGCGCGTCGTTCAGCACCAGTGCCGTTTCGTCCTGCCCGTTCGCGTCGAGCCATTCGAGCAGACGCCCGCGTGTCACGTCACGATAATCCTCGCCGACCGACACCTGGTGACTGAAGCGCGCGTGATAGACCAAGTCGGGAACGGCGTTTCGGTCATGGCTGTCGGCCGCGTCCCGCGCCGATAGCGCGGCGGCGTGATGCTGGGCGACGATCGCGGCTTCCGCATCCCGGTCGTGCGGCAGCGGCTGTAGGGCGTCGATCCCGGCGAGCCACGCTCGCGCGTCGTTGACGACCGCCCGCTCCTCCCGCCGTTTCGCCGCTGATTGATCATCACCGCGCTGGTGGGCGATCACCGCCTCGGCGCGGGATCGCAGCAAACCGCCGGCAACTTCCATCACCGCTGACTGCGCCTGTCGAAGCAGGACCGCGGCTTCGTGGCGGCGCCATTCACGAATCGCGCGCTCCGCCGCAGCCGTCTTCGCCGCCGCAATCCCGGCCCGCGCCCGAATGTGCAGCTCGCGCCGGGCGGCGGTCAGGTCGAACCGGACCTGCCGCAGCCGGTCCCCGAACAGAATCAGCGCATTGCGGGTGCCGGCCGGCGTGACCACACCGCGCTTTTCCGCGGCAGTGATGCGGTTCCCGAGGTGCTTGAGCGGGGTAAGCCGGATACCGTTCTGCCGGTAGGTGCCGACCACATAATGCGGGTTGTCCTCACGCCCGTCGATCACATCGTTGGCGATCGCGACATAGGCGGCGCGCAGCCCCTTATAGTACGTGCTGGCCACGCTGAGCCCATTGGATCTGCCCGCTTCGCCGCGCGCGATAGCGATCTTGTTCTGGCGATACGGGTAGGTCCACTTGCCGTTGCGCTTGCGCTCGCGATACTCGAAGTCCCAGCAACCCTGCTCGTCGAGCCACCGGCATGGCCGGTCGTAGGCGTCGATGTGCGCGTGGATATTAGTCCGCTCGTTATGCGGGTCGGGCCGATGGATCGCCGCCGCATACATCCAGCCATCGGCAGCGAGGCGATCGCCGAACCGCTGCACGATTTCGTGCTGGGATCGCACATCCAGATTACGCGGCAGTTCGAGCACGAAGCGCGTCTGGATACGGCCCGACCGACCCTGCGCGAATATCGGCAAGGCCTGCGAGCGCTTGCCGAAGATGCGGTCGGCCTCAACCAGCCGGTCGTGCGCCTGTTCGAGATTGACGCGGCAAAGGGTGACATCCTTGGCGTCCAGCTTGTTTCGGCGCGAAGGCGTCAGCAGGTTCGCCTCGGCGATGTCCAGCTTGCGCGACGCCGCCTCGATCCACTCCGGCGCGTCGGGTTCGGCCGCCGCAGCGCGCCACGCCCCGGCGTGCCGGGTCGACACGCTCAGCGTGCCGCCCCGCGCCTGCCGTTCACAGCGCTCCGCCGCCGCGAACAGGCCACGCTGCCGCTCGCGGGTCGTGCCGATGTTCGAGATCACCGCGAGAACATTCTCGGCGCGATGCTCTTCCTCGAAATCGAGGATATCGATCGGCGGGGTCGGATCGCCCGGATCACAGCCGCCGGCCTGGCGGACAATGTAATCATAATGCCTGGCGTAACTCAGCGCTCCGTCGATCACATAGTCATGATGCCCCGCAGCGACCCCGCCGATCGCCGGATAACGGTGGTGGGTCCGCCCGTCCTTTGATCTCGGCACCACCGTGCGGACCACATGCGAGATATCGATATGCGGGACGCGCGCATGATCCGACTGGCGGCGCTCGACTGTAATAGGACTCGCGCGGCCGAAGTTGATCCGACCGCCGGATGACGACGCCCGCCATTCTGGCACAGGAATCGGCGCGCCGCGCTTTATCGCTGGTTCGAGCTCCCGCACCCGCAGGCGGCGCAGGACGGGGCCGAACAGTTCGCGTTCCTCGCGCGCCATTCTCGCCAGCAGCGCGGCGAGTTGATGGGCGAACGCGGGATAGGGTGATGGATTAGGCTTCAACATCTCAACGACGTGATTTCCACATCAAGCCAAAACAACCCCCATCCAGCGATGACGCATGGAGGTGTTCAAGCTCGACCAGCATGACCTCGCCTTCCGGAACGCGCGAGCGTGGAGGACATCAGCCATCGGCAGATCGCACGCAAAAAGGTGGTCTCCACCTTTTTGCGCTGTTGCGCCCCTGGAATCGCAACATCAGGACAGCGATTCACTCTGGGTCGTAGACTGGTTTTCATGCTCATCCGGCGCGGAGGGAGCGAAGGCCGAACCGGATCGTCATTCTGCGTTTGCAGTCGCGCCGCCACTGAAAAGTACTTTGAATATAGCTTGAAAATTCGCGGGTGGGCCGCGAGCATAGCGTCCATCGGATGGGCTTGTGGACGGTCCTGATGTTGTCTGGCCGGGCGGCCGGCGGAGTGCTAGTCGCCGGCCAACCCGCATCGAAGCAGCCTGGCTCCATCGTGCGAAATCGGCGGATTCTTCAACCGAAACGATAGCCCACGCCGGGTTCGTTTCGGAGCCGCGTGGGCGCGGATGGATTGGTCTCGATCTTCAGGCGCAGCGCGCGCACTGCGACCCTGAGATATTCGATATCGTCGATGTGGGCGGGGCCCCAAAGCTCTCGCAGCAATGTCGCATGGGTGACGACACGGCCCGGATGTCGGGCCAGCAGGGCGAGCAGCGCGAATTCCTTTGGGGTCAGGTGCACCTCATTCCCGTCGATCGTCACGCGGTGCGCCTGTTCGTCAATCAAGAGGCCATCGATCGCTGGCGCGTGACCGCCGCCTGGCCGATGCCGGCGCAGCGCGGAGCGAACACGCGCGAGAAGTTCGTCTGTATCGAACGGCTTGGTGACATAGTCATCCGCACCAAGGTCCAGTGCCGCGACCTTTTCCGCGGTGGCGTCGCGGGCGGTGACCACGATCACTGCGGCGCCGCCGGTCACCAGCGGCTGCACGAGCTCCAGGCCGTCGCGATCGGGCAAGCCCAGATCGAGCAGCACCACGGCGGGCATGCGCGCCTTCGCCAAGGAGAGGCCTTCGTTAGCGTTGCCGGCCTCCAGCACCTCATGTCCGTCGCGATCGAGCGCGCGCCGGACGAGCAGCCTGATCGCATCTTCGTCGTCGATCACCAGCACCGCGTTGCTCATCGGGACTGTCCCTCGCGCACGAGCAGTCCCTCGGGAAAGAAGAGTTCGAACCGCGCGCCACCGCGATCCGCCCGGTTGGTTGCGCGGGTATCGACCCCCAACGCCTTGCCGAACCCCCGCACGATCGCGAGGCCAAGGCCGGTGCCGCCCGTTCGGTCGCTGCCGGCGATCCGCGTAAACGTCTCGAACACAGCGTCCTCGCGCCCTGGCGGCAGGCCCGGTCCCTCGTCGAGCACCGCCAGCGTGATGCCGTCCGAACTACGACGCCCCTCCAGACGGACTTCGCCGCCGCCACCATGCTTCACGGCATTGTCGATCAGGTTGATGAGCATGTGGTTGAGCAGCGCCGCATCGGTGCGGACCAGCGGCAGATCGGGAGGCACGTCCAGCACCGTATTGCCTGTCCGTGCCGCCCGAACGTCGTGCACGGCGACGGAGACTGCATCGGTCAGGTCGGTCGCTTCCAGCTTCGGCGTCAGCGCGCCGGCCTCGACGCGCACGATCTCGATCAGGTCGTCGAAGAACCGGGCCAGCCGCTGCGCCTCGGCGCGAACCGGGCCGATCAGCTCGGGCGCCGCGCCCTCTGCCGCCAGTGCGTCGATCCCCGCGGAAACCGCCGTCAGCGGCGTGCGCAGATCGTGCGCCAGCGACGACAGCAAGGTCGAGCGCAGCGCGTCGCGATCGCGCAAGGCGGCGACCTCGCGCATGTCGGCCTCCAGCTTCAGTCGTTCATGGGCTAGCGCGGCCTGATCGACCAGGCTCATGAACAGCACCGCGCGGTGCGGGGGGACCGGGTCGGCCGCATCGGCGCGAGATACCCCGAGCACCGCCAAAGTGCCGAGCGCGGTCTTCAACGGATGGAAGCGCCATTCGGACGCCGTCAGCGTACCGGTGCCACGCCCGGCCGGCTCGCCCCGTTCGGCCGCCCAAGCCACCGCCGCGATGTCGAGCGTAGTGAAGGCGCCATTCGGCGGGACGCTGGCGATCATCTGCGGGTTCGCTGGGTCGGCGGTGAACAGCACCGCCTGAACGTCCAGCAGGGCCGCGACCTCACCACACACACTCTGCGCGGTCTCGCGTTCTTCGGACAGGCCACCCAGCGTCTTGGCGAAGCTGGCGATGGCGGCATTCTCTCGCGCGCTCTTCGCCCCCAGTTCGGCCTGCGCCCGCACCCGCGCGGCCAATTGCGCGATCACCACCGCTACTGCGATCAACGCGAAGAACGTGATGACGTTCTGCGGGGCGTAGATCGTCAACGTGTAGACCGGCGGAATGAAGAAGAAATTATAGGCCAGCCCGGACACGACACCGGCGAACAGCCCCTTGCGCAGCCCGAACAGCGACGCCGCCGCCATCGTCGGCAGCAGGAACAGCATGTCGACGCTGCGATAGCCGATCCATGGCTGCACCAGCAGGCCCAGCGCCGTCACCACTGCGACCGCAAGCAGGCTGAGAGCATAGTCGCGCATCCGCTCAGGCGGGCGATAGCTGGTGCCGCGCGGCGCGGCTGGCGTTGGAGTCAGCGGCAGGACATGGATCGCGACGCCGTCGCTCGCCCGCACGATACGATCGACCACCGAGCCGTGGCGGCGTTCGAACCACCAGCTACGCTGCGACTTGCCGATGACGAGTTGCGTTATGCGATGCTCGGCGAGCTGGTCGAGCAACCCCTCCATCACCTTCGTCGCGGGAATGGTGACGATCGTTGCCCCCAGCGTGGCGGCCAGACCGAGATTTGCGGCGAGACGCTCGCGCTCCGCATCGGTGAAACGCAGGTCGCGCGGTGTCTCGACGTGAAGAGCGATCCAGGGGCTGCGGAACCCGTCGGCAAGGCGCTTGGCGGCGCGCACCAGCGTATCGGCGCCGGGCTGTTCGCTGACCGCCACCATCACCCGCTCGCCCGCAGCATAGTTGCCGGCCATGGCATGGGCGCGGAGGTAATCGAGCATCTGCGTGTCGATCGCCTGAGCGGCGCGGCGCAGCGCCAGCTCCCGCAGCGCCGACAGATTCGATTTCGAGAAGAAGTTTGCGAGTGCGCGGGTCGCCTCATCGGGAACGTAGACCTTTCCCTCACGCAGCCGCTCGATCAGCTCGTCGGGCGGGATGTCGACGACTTCGAGTTCGGCACCATCCAGCACCTTGTCGGGCAATGTCTCGCGCACCCGTAGATTAGTGAACGACGCGACGATGTCGTTGACGCTCTCCAGATGCTGGACGTTCAGCGTGGTGTAGACGTCGATCCCCGCCGCGAGCAGTTCCTCGACATCCTGCCAGCGTTTCGGGTGGCGGCTGCCGGCGGCGTTGGTGTGGGCGAATTCGTCGACCAGCGCGAGCATTGGGCGGCGCGCGAGCAGGCCGTCGAGATCCATCTCGGCGAGCGTGCGGCCTTCATAGACAAGGGCGCGGCGCGGCACGATCTCGAAACCCGCCGTCATCGCCTCGGTCTCAGCGCGACCATGGGTTTCCACTACGCCGACCGCCACATCCACCCCGGCATCGCGCCGCTGCGCCGCCTCGCGCAGCATTTCATAAGTCTTGCCCACCCCCGGCGCGGCGCCGAGGAACACCTTGAGCTTGCCGCGCCCTTCGCCGGTAGCGAGCCGCAGCAGGGCGTCGGGCGAAGGGCGGGCGGATGCAGTCATCGCCCACCCCTTTGCCGTGGATCGACCGGGCCGGGCAAGGCGTCAGCGTTGCCGGTCGAGCGCGAGGTTCAGCTGCAGCACGTTGACGATGCGACCGGCGGTGAACGGGCCACCGGGTCGCTCGGCTTGCTGCTCGACCAGCGCGCGGACAGCGGCGGGGGCCAGGCCACGTGCCGCCGCAACCCGATCGACCTGATAAAGAGCGCCTCCCAGCGAGATGTGCGGATCGAGCCCGGCCCCGGATGCAGCGACGAGATCGGCCGGCAGCGGACGCGCGGCGGTCGCGCCGTAGCGGGCCACCGTCTCGGCGGCGCGTTCGGTCAGGTCGGGTGAGGTGGGAGATTTATTGCTGCCGCCCGCACCCTGCCCGTTGTAGTCGACCGCCGAGGGGCGCGGCCAGAAATAGCGTGGGCTGGTGAAGCTCTGCGCGATCTGGCGGCTGCCAACGACGCGCCCCTGTAAGTCCGTCAGCAACTGGCCGTTGGCGGTGGCCGGCGTCACCGCCTGGGCGATGCCGAGCACGACCAGCGTGTAACCGACCACACAGACCAGCAACGTCGCGGCGAAGATGCGCAGGGAGGAGAGGATGATGGGCATGGCTATATCCTGTCAGGGCAGCATCGCGTGTTCGGCGACGGGGCCGAGCGCGGCGGCGGGGAAGAAGGTGAGCGCGCCGAAGATCACGACGACGATGGCGAGCATCACGCCGAAGGTCGCATCCTCGACACCCAGCGTACCGGCCGACTCCGCCGCGCGACGCTTCGCCATGAACGATCCGACGATCGCCAGCGGCAGGATGATGGGGATGAACCGCATCAGCAGCATCACCAGCCCGGTTGCGATGTTCCACGGCGTCGTATTGTCGCCCAGCCCTTCGAAACCGGAGCCGTTGTTGGCGGCGGCGGAGCTGAATTCGTAGAGGATTTCGCTGAAGCCGTGCGGCCCGGCATTGTTCAGCGTGTCGGCGCCCCACGATGTCGCGGCGAACAGCGCGGTGCCGCCCAGGATGAACAGCGCGTGCGCGGCGAGCGCCATGATCGCCAGCTTCACCTCGCGCCCCTCGACCCGGTGGCCGAGATATTCGGGAGTGCGCCCCACCATCATCCCCGCCACGAACACCGCGACCAGGATGTAGAGGAACATGTTGACCATGCCGACGCCGACGCCGCCATAGGTTTCCGACAGCCACATGCCGATCATCGGCATCAGCCCGGTCAACGGATTGAGGCTGTCGTGCATCGCGCCGACCGATCCGTTGCTGGTCGCAGTCGTCAGCACCGCCCACAGCGGGCCGGTAGTGGCGCCGAAGCGCAGTTCCTTGCCCTCCAGATTGCCGACATCCTGTGCGATCGGCAGGTTGGCGAAGGCTACGGTCGGCGCGCTTTCGAAGGTGACGGCACCCGCGACCTTGACGGTCAGGAAGGCGAGCATGACCAGGAACACGACGCGGGCGTGTTTCGGCCGGCCGACAATGCGGCCGAACATCCAGACGCAGGCCATCGGGATAAGGATGAGCGCGATCATTTCGACCGCGTTGGTCCAGAAGGTCGGGTTCTCGAACGGATGGGTCGAATTGGGGCCGAAGAAGCCGCCGCCGTTGGTGCCGAGCTGCTTGATCGCGACGAACGCCGCAACGGGGCCGCGCGCAATGGTCTGCGCGGCACCTTCCAGCGTGGCGACGCTCACCGATCCGCCCAGCGTCATCGGGACGCCGCCAAACGCCAGCAGCAGCGCGACGACCAGTGCCAGCGGCAGCAGGACCAGGAACGCGGCGCGCTGCAAGTCGGACAGGAAATTGCCCATCGTCGCCCGACCCGCTAGGCCCCGTGCCAGCGCCGTCAGCGCAGCGATACCGGTCGCGGCGGATACGAACTGCATCCACATCAGCGCGCCGAGCTGCGAAAAATAGCTCATCGACGCTTCGCCGGAATAATGTTGCAGGTTTGTGTTGGTGACGAACGAGGCGGCGGTGTTGAAGACCAGGCTGGGGTCCAGCGCCGCCATGGCGTCCGGGTTGAGCGGCAGCACCTGTTGCAGCGACAGGATCGCCACGACCGCGACGAACATCAGCGCGTTAAAGCCGAGCAGCGTCAGCGCATAGGCCTTCCAGCCCTGTTCGGCCGTCGCGGCCGGGCCGGCGATCCGTGCGAACAGGCCGTGCGGGCGCCCCGGTGCGGCCGGGTCCATCGCCCAGCGCATGTACCGGCCGAGCGGGACCGAGAGCAGCGCCGTGGCGCCGACGATCAGCGAGATGAGCAGGATGGCGTCCATCGATGTGGGCCCTTCGGTCAGGCGCGGTCCGCCAGCCGGACGAGACCGGCGAGCAGGGCGAAGGTGAGAAGCCCGAGGGCGAGATAAGCGAAGGTCATGACGATGCTCCCGCTCAGACCAGGCCGAGCGCGTTGACGAGGATGTCGATCAGCTTGATGCCGACGAACGGCGCGATCAGCCCGCCGACGCCGTAAAGGCCGAGATTGCGGACCAGTAGCTGCGCCGCCCCGATCGGCTTGTAGGGCACGCCGCGCAGCGCCAGCGGCACCAGCAGCGGGATGATGATCGCGTTGAAGATGATCGCCGACAGGATCGCGCTTTCCTGGCTGGCCAGCCCCATCAGGTTGAGGACGCCCAGCGCGGGATAGAAGGCGGCGAACAGCGCGGGGATGATCGCGAAATATTTCGCCACGTCGTTGGCGATCGAGAAGGTCGTCAGGCTGCCGCGCGTCATCAGCAGCTGCTTGCCGAGGCCGACGACCTCGATCAGCTTGGTCGGGTCGCTGTCGAGGTCGACCATGTTGCCGGCCTCGCGCGCCGCCTGGGTGCCGGTGTTCATCGCGATGCCGACGTCGGCGTGCGCGAGTGCGGGCGCATCGTTGGTGCCGTCACCGCACATCGCGACCAACCGCCCCTCGGCCTGTTCGGCACGGATCCGGGCCAGCTTGTCCTCGGGCGTCGCCTCGGCGAGGAAATCGTCGAGGCCGGCCTCGGCCGCGATCGCGGCGGCGGTCAGCGGATTGTCGCCGGTGATCATCACCGTGCGGATGCCCATTCGGCGCAGTTCGGCGAACCGCTCGCGGATGCCAGCTTTCAGAATATCCTTCAGGTGGATGACGCCCAGCAACCGGCCGTCCTGCGCCACGGCCAGCGGGGTGCCGCCGGCGCGAGCGATCTCTTCGGCGAAGCGGCGCAGTTCGGTCGCGTCGCTGTCCGGATTCGCGCGCAGGATCGCGTCGATCGCACCCTTTTGGATCAGCCGGTCATCGGTCTTCACGCCGGACAAGCGCGTCTGCGCGCTGAACGCGATGATCTCCGCGTCTTGCGGCAGCGCGTTCAGCTCCAGCGCGAATTTCTCTTCCGCCAGCGTGATGATCGAACGGCCTTCGGGCGTCTCGTCGGCCAGGCTGGCGAGATGCGCCGCCTCCGCCAACGCCATCGGCGCAACGCCGGCCAGCGCGCGGAATTCGACCGCGTGGCGATCACCCACCGTGACCGTGCCGGTCTTGTCGAGCAGCAGCACGTCGATGTCGCCCGCCGCCTCGACCGCGCGGCCCGACTTGGCGAGCACGTTGAAGCGCACCATCCGGTCCATGCCGGCGATGCCGATCGCCGACAGCAAAGCCGCGATGGTCGTGGGAATGAGCGCGATCAGCAGCGCCGCGAGCAGCGCAACCGGCACCCCGCCGCCGGCATAGGCGGCGAATGCGGGGATGGTGCCGACCGCGATCAGGAAGATGATGGTCAGGCCGACGAGCAGCACGCTCAGCGCGATCTCGTTCGGCGTCTTCTGCCGCTCCGCCCCCTCGACCAGCGCGATCATGCGGTCGAGGAACCCCTGACCCGGCTCGACCGTGACCCGCACCCTGATGCTGTCGGAGATGACCCGCGTTCCGGCCGTCACCGCCGAACGGTCGCCGCCGGCCTCGCGGATCACGGACGCGCTCTCGCCGGTAATCGCGGCTTCGTTGACACTCGCGACGCCAGCGATCACCTCGCCGTCGGACGGGATCAGGTCGCCGGTCTCGACCAGCACCACGTCGCCCTTCGCCAGCCGGGATGCGGGGACCAGTTCCCACGCATCGGCGACGCCGATCAGCTTCTTGGCCCGCAGCTCCGCCTTGGTGCCGCGTAGCGACGCGGCCTGCGCCTTGCCGCGCCCTTCGGCCAGCGCCTCGGCGAAATTGCCGAACAAGACGGTCAGCCACATCCAGAAGACGAGTTGCACCTGAAACGCCGCGCTGCCCGGCGCCAGGCCGAACAGCGCCAGCACCGTCAGCAGCACCGCGACTATGGCGGTGGTGAACATCACCGGGTTGCGGACCAGGGTGCGCGGATCGAGCTTCGCGAAGGCGTCGCGCACCGCCGGGCCAATCAGCGCGGGATCGAACATCCCCTTTGCAGCGGCCATGTCAGAACCGTTCCGGCCGTGCCAGCGCGAAGCCGAGATAGAAGAGCAGGCCGGTGGCGACGATCGCGCCGAGCCAGAGTTCGAGCGTCATGCGAAAGTCCCTCGTTTTTAGAAGCTGGCGGTCAGCGAAGCGAGCAGCGTCGATCCCGCGATCGCGCCGCTGCCGTCCTGCCCGCGCGAGAAGAAGGGCTGGAAATAGGCCGATTCGCGTCGCCCGATGTCGGTGCCGACCCACGCGACACCGAGCGTCAGCCCGGATACTGGCGTCACGTCAGCGCCCAGCGACCAATCCCAATACCGCCCGGTCGGTGCGACGCTGGTGGCGTTCGGGCCAAGCCCGCGATTGCCGCGCGAATGGCCGATATGCCCCTTCAGCGTGACGGGCGTACCGCTAAGCGTCAGTGCGCCGTCGCCAGAGAGATACAGATTGTCGCCCTTCGCGCCCGGTCGGGTCAGTGTGCCTGCCGCAGCGGCCGCGCCGGAACCGAACACGCGGCCCAGCGCGCGCTGCTTCGGCGCATAGGCGACTGCGCCGGTCAGCGTTACGGGACCGGTCGTGCCCGACAGCTTCACGAACACCTCGCCGAAATCGGTCGTCTTCGCGCCGCCCGGATACATGAACCACGTCAGCCCGGCGTCGATGGACCCGCCCGCGAACGACCGCTTCACGCCACCGATCAGGTCCAGTTCCATATTGGGTCCGCCGAACGTGCCCCATCCGGCCAGGTTCGAACCCCAGACGCCGGCATATACCCCGCTGTCATGCGCCACCGTGATCCGAGCCTGCACCGCGGCTCCGCCATCGCTCTGCGATACGCCGCGGAAGCGATAGTCGCTGATGAGCGTGGCGGACCCGCTGACGCTCAACGAAGCCGACGGGGCATCCGCGGATTGTCCCAGCGCGGGGGTGGCCATCATCGCCAGCACGATCGCGCCGGCAAAACTCGTCTTCAGCATCGGAATCTCCCCACCGGCCGGACTGGCGGTGGCGGATCGTCAGATGCGATAAGCCTGCGTTAAGGTGCCATGTGGATCATCGGCTGGCGGCATAAGGAGAGCGTAAAGACGCCCGATTCGCACCATTGCCGGTCAGTTGCGCTGCAACTCGATCTCCAGCCGTTTGATCGCCCGCAGCACGCGGTTCGCGTGGATCGCCGGCCAGAGCGACAGCTTGATCGCCAGCGACATCTGCAGCAGCACGGCCGATGGAAAACCCCAACGCAAGGCCTCCAGCGGCGCATTCGCTTGGAAGAAGTGCCATCCGCAATACACGCCCGCGACGAACAATCCGGTCTGGGCGACCATCAGCACCACGTTCACCCAGCCGGTGCCCCCGCTGAAGATGCTGCGCGCCTGGGTCAGATATCCCGGCTCCTCGCCGATGGCCCGCAACAACGCGGCCTCCTCCGCGACGATCGCGGCATCGATCGTGTCGTCATCCAGATCACGCATCCTGTCCTCCTTCGAATTTGGTGCGCAGTGCCCGGCGGGCATGGAATATGCGCGTCTTCACGGTGTTGGCCGGGATACCGAGCGCCACCGCGGTTTCGGCGATGCTCAGTTCCTCGAAATAATGAAGCGCCACGGCGGCGCGGTGGATGGCGGGTAATGCGGCGACCGCGGCGCGCAGGCTGGCGTGGTCCGCCGCCTGTTCGCCATCACAGGGTGCGGGGTCGGCCAGTTCGTCATCCAGCGGTGCCAATCGCTGCCGGGAGCCCGTGTCCTGCGCCATCCGCCGCCCGGCATGGCGCGTCACGATCCGATAGGCCCATGCCGGAAACGCGCGCTCGTCCTGCAACTGCGCCAGACCACGCGCGATATCGATCCAGGCCGACTGGACGATATCGTGCGCAGCGTCGCGGTCGCCGGTCAGCCGCCAGGCATGGGCGACGAGGCGGCGGTGCCAGCGCTCGGCCAGCTGGGCCAGAGCCGCGCGATCGCCAGCCTGCGCCGCGACGACGCAATATTCGTCGAGCGAACGGCGCCATTTGGCGGATGAGGTCGGTTCCACGCGCATCGTATCGACAAGGTGCGCTGCCGGGCACGAAAGGTTCAATGGCCGCTGAAAAAATGTACCGGGTTCAGACCGGCACGCCGCCCGGTATCACGCGATCAGCATGTTGATCGCGACACAGGTGGCCAGCCCGACGATCAGGTTCATCGGGATTCCGATCTTCAGGAAGTCCGCGAAGCGATAGTCCGCCGCGGCATAGACCATCGTGTTGGTCTGATAACCGATCGGCGTCGCGAAACTGGCCGAGGCGGCGAACATCACGGTGACGATCAGCGCCCGCGGGTCGTGCCCGGTCGCCTGGGCCAGGCCGATCGCGATCGGGGTCATGATGACCGCGACGGCATTGTTGGTCACCGTCTCGGTCAGCGTCGACGTCAGCAGGTACAGCACGATCGTCAGCATCAGCGGCGACAGGCCGCTCAGCCAGGGCGCGACCGCATCCACCACCAGCTTCACCGTGCCGATCGCCTCCAGCCCGCTGCCGATCCCGAGCATCGCGAAGATCAGGACCAGCACGCTGCCGTCGAGCGAGGCCCAGGCTTCCTCCGGGTCCAGGCACCGGGCGATCAGCACGATGCCGACCCCGATCAGGGCCAGCGACAGCACCGGGGCGATCCCCGCCGCGGCCAGGGCGACCACCGCCGCCAGCGTCGCGATCGCGATCGGCGCACGGCGGCGGCGGAACGGGCGGACGTGGCTGGTATCCTCGGCGATCAGATTGGTGTTCTCGTCCAGCGCGGCGACGGCGCTCGCGTCGGCCGCGACCAGCAGGCTGTCGGCGGCGCGCAGGCGGACGCTGCCCAGGTCCGGTCCCGGCAAGTGCCGCGCGCGACCGATCCCCAGCACGCGCGCGCGCAGGTTCGATAGGAACGGGATCGCGCGCAGCTGCCCGCCGATCGTCGGGTGGGTGGGCGCGATGGTGACGCCGACCAGCCGCACCCCATCGGCCCGCTCGTCCTCCGCCAACCGGATCGGCTGGCCGACATTCTGCAGCCCGACCACGACCGCATGGCTGCGCGCGAGGCTGTCGATCTCTTCCGCTGACGCCGCGACCACCAGCCGATCGCCGCTTTCCAGCGCGGTATCGGTCGGCAGATCGCGCAGCAGCGCGCTTCCCCGCCTGACCGCGACCAACCGCACCGCATCGCGCTTCAGGAACGACAGCTCGCCGATCGTCGTCGCCTTCTCCAGCAGTTGCTCGGTCAGCGCCAGCTCCGTCAGATATTCCAGCCGGTGCCG
Organism: Sphingomonas sp.; assembly: GCF_035910975.1. Taxonomy (GTDB): domain Bacteria; phylum Pseudomonadota; class Alphaproteobacteria; order Sphingomonadales; family Sphingomonadaceae; genus Sphingomonas. The sequence goes on along the minus strand of NZ_JAMHWM010000007.1, from coordinate 195,686 downwards.
GTCGGCGATATCGTTGTCCGGCCGCGCCGGCAGCAACAGCGGTCCCAGTACCAGCATCGTCGCGACCCCCGCCGCCATCGCCACCAGCCCGACGCCGGTGATGTCGAAGATGCCGAACCCTGGCTGGCCGTTGGCTCGCGCGACCCCATCGACCAGCAGGTTGGTCGATGTGCCGATCAGCGTCAGCGTGCCGCCCAAAATCGACAGATAGGATAAAGGGATCAGCAACCGCGTGGCCGGAATGCCGACCGCCTTGGCCAGGCGGCGGACCAGCGGGATGAGAATGATGACGACCGGCGTGTTGTTGATGAACGCGGGTGCGATGCCGGCGCCGGTCAGCATTTCCATGGTCGTCCGCCGGGGCGCCTTTTCGGCGCGGCGGACGATGGCGCTCGCCAGAGCCTCGATCGCGCCCGTCCGCACCAACGCCCCGGACAGGACGAAGAACGCTGCGATCGTGATCGGCGCTGAATTGCTGAACGCCCGCGTGACGAGATCGGGCGTAAGCCAGCCGAACGCGATCATCGCGACCGCGCCGACAATGGCCACCGTGACCGGTGGCAGCCGTTCGCTGGCGAAGGCCACGAACAGGCCGACGATGAAGACCAGCCCCAGCAGCGGACGGTGATCGTTGATGACGGCGATGAAGCTATCCATAGGGCCGATGGGACTTTCTGTCGGGGTGAGCATCTTGCGGCGAGCGCCAATCGCGCCCGATGGGCCATGGACCGGATCCGCGGTCAACCCGCGGTTGCATTCTTCGATCCGATCGTCAGTCCTTCGACTTCACGATCGCTCCCGCCGAAGCCGATTGCCCGCTCGACAGCCCTGTAATCCTGACAGCCGCTCATCTAATGACCGCCCGCGGGGTTGTCGGAACTGGAGATGCGTGCATGCGAGTAGTGATCTGTGGGGCCGGCCAGGTCGGCACCACCATTGCGCGCCATCTTGCGTCGGAGGGTATCAACGTCACGGTCATCGACATTGACGCGGATCAGATCCGCCGGGTCGACGAAAGCTACGACGTTCGCGGCGTGCTGGGGCATGGTTCCCATCCAAGCGCGCTGGACAAGGCCGGCGCGCGAGGCGCCGACATGTTGATCGCCGTGACCCGCTCCGATGAGGTCAACATGGTGGCCTGCCAGGTCGCCTATTCGCTGTTCAAGGTTAAGCGCCGCGTCGCCCGGTTGCGGCACACCGGCTATCTCGCGCAGGACAAGACCGGCCTCTATGCGGCCGAGCACCTGCCGATCGACGTCATCATCTCGCCCGAGATCGAGATCGCCGAGGGTATCGCGCATCGCCTTCGCACCCCGGGTGCTTTCGACATGGTGCCGATGGCTGACGGCAAGGTCGAACTGCTTGGCATCCACGCCGATCAAGCCAACTGTGCCATGGTCGGGCGTCGCATCGCCGAATTGGCGGAAGCCGGTGACATGACGGTTGCGGCTGTGGTGCGGGGCGAACGCTGCTTCGTGCCGGATGCCGATGACAGTCTGGAACTGGGCGACGACCTCTATGTGATCGCGCTGACCGATCGGGTCGAGGCCGTGATGGCAGCGTTCGGCCACCGCGAGCGGATCGCTCGCCGCGTCATCATCATTGGTGCAGGGAACATCGGGCTTCACCTGGCACGCGGCCTGAGCCAGTCATCGCCCCGCATCGACATCAAGGTGATCGAGCAGGACGCGGCGCGGGCGGAACATTCCGCCCGCGAACTCGGCACTGCCGCCGTGGTGCTCCGCGGGGACGTCCTGGATCGCGACGTCCAGGAGCAGGCACAGGTTGCGACCGCCGACACGATCGTCGCGGTTACCAACGACGATGAAACCAATATCTTCGCGTCGGTCCTCGCGAAACGGGCCGGATGTCGCCGCGCCATCACGTTGGTGAACAAGCGTTCCTACGAAGGGCTTATTCCAACGCTAGGCATCGACGCCGTCGTCAGTCCCAGCGCCGTGACCATCTCGACCGTGCTGCGGCACGTCCGCCACGGTGCCATCATGGCGCTTTACACGCTGCGCGAAGATTTTGGTGAAGTGATCGAGGCTCAGATCGGTCCCGACTCGAAGCTGCTGCGTCGACCCATTGATGCGCTCGGTCTGCCACAGGGGATGCGGATCGGCGCGGTTGTTCGCGATGGCGAGGCGATGATCGCGACCGGTAACACGGAGCTTCAGACCGGGGACCGTGTGGTGGCGCTTGTCACCTACAACGCCCTGCGGCTCGCGGAATCGCTGTTGGGCGGCGGCAAGCGGACGGCGGCATGAGCAGCGCGCTCGCCGGCCCGGTTACGAACGCGCCGAGAACCGGACAGCTGCGGCCGGTAGCCTATCTGGTCGGCCAGGTCCTGCTCGCGACTGCGGCGATGATGGTATTCCCGCTGATCATCGATGTGGTCCAGCACAACCCGGACTGGCAGGCGTTCGCCGTGGCAGCGGGTTTGTCCAGCGCCGTCGGCGGTCTGCTGTCCTGGTGGGGACGCGGCACGGTGGCGAGCGGCCTTACCTTGCGACAGGCTTTCCTGCTGACGCCGGTGAGCTGGTTCAGCGTCTGCGCGGTCAGTGCGCTGCCGTTCTACTTCGCGCGCTACGGTATCGTCGCCGGAAGTGCCGCCGATGCCTTTTTCGAGGCCGCGTCCGGCATCACGACGACGGGCGCCACCGTGCTGTCGGGGCTGGAGCAGGCACCGCCGGGAATGCTGCTGTGGCGCGCGCTGCTGCAATGGATGGGCGGCATCGGGATCATCGCGACCGCGATTGCGATCCTTCCGGCGCTTGGCATCGGCGGGATGCAGCTGTTCCGCACCGAATCGTCCGATCGTTCGGAAAAGGTCATGCCACGGGTTCGCCAGATCGCCTGGGCGATCACCGGAGTGTATGTCGGCCTCACCGCGCTGGCGGCGGTGGTCTACTGGTTGGCGGGCATGATCCCGTTCGATGCCGTTGCGCATGCACTCAGTTCGGTCGCGACCGGCGGCTTCTCGACCTCGGACGGCTCGTTCGGCACGTGGGAGGCGAACGGCATCCAGTGGTTCGCGACCTTGTTCATGCTGTCCGGCAGCATTCCTTTCGTGCTCTATGTGCGATTGATTGCCGGCGATCGCAGCGCGGTCTGGGATCGGCAGGTGCGCACGCTGCTGATCTTTCTGGCCATCGTGATCGGCCTGCTCGGCAGCTATCTCACGATAACGGGTCGATATCCGCTCGAGCCCGCGTTTCGGCATGCCGCGTTCAACGTCGTCTCGGTCGTCACGACGACGGGGTTCGCCACGACGGACTATACGCTGTGGGGCAATGTCGTGATCGGCCTATTCTTCGGCCTGACATTCATCGGCGGCTGCACCGGATCGACCTCGGGCGGTATCAAGATCTTTCGCTTCGAGGTCATGGCCGTGATGCTGCGCACCCATTTCCTGCGGCTCATCTATCCGCGCGGCGTTTTTCCACGATCCTACGGGGCTCGGCAACTCGACGATGAGGTCGTCAATTCAGTGGTCGCCTTCTTCGCCGTCTTCTTTCTTTGTTATGCCGCGCTTACGATCTCACTGATGGCACTGGACCTCGATTTCATCACCAGTGCCAGCGGCGCGGCGACCGCGCTCGCGAACGTCGGACCCGGGCTGGGCAACACGATCGGACCCGCCGGCAATTTCGCGAGCCTCCCGGCGGCGGCGAAGTGGCTGCTCGGCGTGGCGATGCTGCTCGGCCGGCTCGAATTGTTCACGGTGCTAGTGTTGTTCATCCCGCGGTTCTGGCGCGGGTAAGCGCCTCAAGTTTCGGCAACACCCGTCTCGCCGTCTGTGTCGCCGTCGAAGGCCGCCCAATCGGCGTCAGCGTCCGGCCGGGGCGGATCGCCGGCCGGACCGAACCGTTCGCCATCAATGTTCTGGCGGGCACGATGCAGATGGGCCTTGGCGATCATGTTCGCGGCGATCGGCGCGGTCAGGAACAGGAACAGCGTGATCAGCAGCTCGTGCGCTGACCATTTCCGCTGCACGACGGTGAAGAACAGCATCGACGCGATCAACAGCGCGCCGAGCCCCAGGGTCGTGGCCTTGGTCGGCCCGTGCAGCCGCTCCATGATCGAAGGCAGGCGGGCCAACCCCCAGCTGCCGATCAGCGCGAACGCACCGCCGAGCACGACCAGAGCGGCGATCAGCACTTCGACCAGCCCGGTCATTCGACAATGTCCCCGCGCAGCACGAACTTGCAATAGGCGATGGTGCCGACGAAGCCGACCATTGCCAGCAGCAGCGCCGCCTCGAAATAGGTCTGCGTGGCATAGCGAATACCGATCAGCACGATCAACCCGATCGCGTTGATGACCATGGTGTCGAGCGCCACCACCCGGTCGCTAATCGTCGGTCCGCGCAGCAGACGCCAGAGATTGAGCACCAGCGCGAGGCCGACGCAGGCGAAGGCAAAGATGAGTGCGGCGGCGATCATGCGAAAATCCGCGCCAGCCGCGCCTCGTAACGCTGCTTGATCCGCGCGACCTCCGCTGCCGGATCGGCGACATCGAGCGCGTGGACCAGCAGGTGCCGCCCGCCTGCGGATGTGTCGGCGGTCACCGTGCCGGGCGTCAGGCTGATCGTGCCGGCCAGCATCGTCAGCGCCTCGGGACTGGTGAGCTCGACCGGCACCACCAGCCAGGCCGGGCGCAGCGCGGCGTTACGTCGGAACAGGATCAGCCAAGCGATCTGGAAATTGGCGACGACGATATCGTAGAGCACGATCGCCAGATACGCCGCCATCGCGCGCCCGAACCTGAGCCGTGGCCGGTTGGGCCAGAAGGCGGCGGTGAAGATCGGCAGCACGATACCGAAGCCGGCCCCGAGCAATATGCTGCCCACCGTCACGCTGTTCGAGATCAGCAGCCAGACTACGCCCAACAGGATGCTGAGCGCGGGATGCGGAAGCAGCCGGCGGATCATCGCTCACCCCCCAGCACGGCGGCGACGTAACGGTCGGGCGCAAATATTTGTGTGGCAGCCGCCTCGGTCTGGCGCGTGCCCCAGCCCGCCGCCAGGGTCAGTGCGGAAAGCACGACGATCGTCGCTGCCGGCGCTATCAGGCCGCCGCGATCGCGCTCGATCGGATGGAACGGCGCATCGGCCGGTGCGGGCTTCCAGAATAACAGGCTGCCGGTCCGCGCAAAGCCGACCACGCCGATGAACGTGGTGGTCAGGATCAGGGTCCAGATGACCCCACGCGCAGCCTCCGCAGTGGTCTGGAGGATGAACAGCTTCCCGACGAAGCCCGACAGCGGCGGCAGGCCCACCGCCGCGATTGCCGTCAGCATGAACAGGACGGCGACGGCGTCCTGCCCCATGAACCGCGGGCTGGGCACCGCCATGTCGGCATATTCCCCGCACCGGCGGCGCAGCACGTCGGCAACCAGGAACAGCGCGGCGCCCGCGAAGACGGCATGGACCATGTAGAACAGCGCCGCCGCCATTGCCTCGCGCTGCCACGCACCGACCGCCAGCAACAACGTGCCGGTCGAGCCGACCACCGCGAATGCCGCCTGTTCGCGGATCGATTTCGCCGCCAGCACGCCGACGAAGCCGATCGCCGCCGTCAGGATCGCGGCCGGGGTTAGCCACGGCGCCGGCACCCATGCCGCCGCGCCGGCTTCGGCCCCGAACACCAGCGGCACGATCCGGATCAGCGCGTAGACGCCGACCTTGGTCATGATCGCGAACAGTGCCGCGACCGCCGGGGCCGTCGCGACATAGGTGCGCGGCAGCCACAAATGCAGCGGCACCACCGCCGCCTTGAGCAGGAATACCGTCACCAGCATCAGCCCTGCCGCGCGCAACAGGGCGCCATCCGCCGCCGGCACCTGCGCCGACCGAACGGCCATGTCCGCCATGTTGAGCGTGCCGGTCAGGGTGTAGAGCATCGCCAGCGCGATCAGGAACAGCGACGACCCGACGATATTGACCACGACATAGGCGACGCCCGCCTTCAGCCGCGCCGGCCCTTGCCCATGCAGCATCAGGCCGTAGGAGGCGATCAGCAGCACCTCGAAGAACACGAACAGGTTGAACAGATCGCCGGTCAGAAAGGCGCCGTTCAACCCCATCAGCTGGAAATGGAACAGCGGGTGGAAATGCCAGCCCTTGCGGTCGAGCTTCGTCAGCAACGCATGGCCCAGCACGATACAGGCAAGCAACGCCGCGCATACGAGCATGATCGCTGCCAGTCGGTCGCCGACCAGCACGATGCCGAACGGTGCGATCCAGCCGCCGATCGCATAGCTGCGGATCGCATCGTCCTGCGCCTGTACCAGCAACGCTATCGCGGCGGCCAGCATGGCGACGGCACCGGCGACCGAGATCGCCATCGATAGCCGGTGCCGTCGCCGGTAGAACAGCAGCGTCAGCGGCGCGACGATCGCTGGTATCAGCACCGGCAGAACCAGCAAGCCGGGGCCCGTCATGCCGCATCCTCCGGGTCGGCATCGCCGTCGACATGGTCCGATCCGCTTTCCAGGAAGCTGCGCAGCGACAGGATCACGGTCAGCGCGGTCATGCCGAAGGTGATGACGATCGCGGTCAGCACCAGCGCCTGCGGCAACGGGTCGGTATGCTGCGCGACGTCCTTGCCCCAGATCGGCGGCTGATCGACCACCAGCCCGCCGGCGGCGAACAGGAAGACGTTGACCGCGTAGGACAACAGGGTCAGCCCCAGCACCACCTGGAACGTGCGTGCGCGCAGCGTCAGGTAGATGCCGCCCGCGACCAGCACCCCAATCGCGCTCGCGACCAGCAATTCCATGGTCATGCCGCGTCCTCCCCAGCTTCATCGACGGCGCGAGCGGCACGTTGGGCGACGTGGCTGAGCTGCGCGAGCGTCAGTAGCACCGCGCCCACCACGACCGATGCCACGCCCAGATCGAACAGGATCGCGGTCGCCAGTTCGACCTCGCCGACCAGCGGCACATGGACATAGCCGAACGCGCTAGTCAGGAACGGCCGCCCGAATACGAACGCGCCCGCGCCCGTTGCCACCGCGATCAACACGCCCCAGCCGATCATCTGGTGCTCGCCAAAGCGGCGGCGCGCATCGGTCCAGTCATAGCCGGACGCAAGGAACTGGAGCAGGATGGCGATGGCGAACAGCAGCGCGGCGATGAACCCGCCGCCGGGTTGGTTGTGGCCGCGCAGGAAGATGTAGCTGCCGACCAGCAGCGCCAGCGGCAGCAGGATGCGGGTCGCCATCACGAACATGACGGGATGCCGCTCGGGCGAATGCGGCGTATCTTCACGCCAAGCCCGCAGCCGCCGCCCCGCCGCGCCGCGGGCCGCCGTTTCCAGCAGCGCGTAGATGACGAGGCCCGCGACGCCCAGCACGATGATCTCGCCCAGCGTGTCGAAGGCGCGGAAATCGACCAGCGTCACGTTGACGACGTTGGTGCCGCCGCCGCCTGAATAGCTGTTCGCCCAGTGGAACGCGCTGATCGGATCGGGCGGACTGCGCCGCAGGAACGCCCAGGCCGCACTGCCCGCCAGTACGCCGCCGACGCCCGCGACCAGGCCGTCGCGGACGCGGTGCGGCGTGGTGGACAGGCGCGGCGGGCGTTTGGGCATCATGTTGAGCGCCAGCAGCAGCAACAGGATCGTCACCACCTCGACCGCGATTTGGGTGAGCGCGAGGTCGGGGGCGGAAAAGTGGACGAAGCCAAGCGCGATGACCAGCCCGACGACGCTGACCAGGATCAGCGCGACGAAGCGGCGGCGATGGCTGGCGACCACCGCCCCCGTCGCGACCACCAGGAGGGCCCACGCGACAAGGGCGACCGGCGTCGCCGGCAGCGGCGGGCGCGTGCCTGGTCCGACCGGTGCGGTGACGATCGCCTCCACGCCCAGCACGACGATGACCGCGAAGGTCACGAACAGCGCACGCTGCAGCGACGGCACGTGCAGCGCGGTCGTTATGCGCCGCGCGGCGGCGACCGCGCCTGCTACGCTCACGTCGAATAGCCGCTTCGCATCGGGCAGGGCGGCGCGGGCATGGGCCGCCGCCAGCGGTGCCAGCCGCCACAACAGTACCGCACCGCCGACCACCGCGATCAGGCTCGCGCCCAGCGCCGGGTTGATCCCGTGCCACAGAGCCAGATGCGTCTCGGGCGCGGGTCCGGCGATCACCGCGCTTGCCACCGCCATCACCAGCGGCCCGGCCAGAGGCATCGGCAACAGCCCGATCGCCACCACCAAGGCGACCAGCACCACCGGCGGCACCGTCATCGCCGCGCCCGGCTCATGCGCCAGCTTGGGCGTCTCACCGCGCGCCCGTCCGAAATAGATCAGCACCGCATAACGCAGCGAGTAAGCGACCGACAGCGTCGCACCGACGGCCGCCAACAGCGGCACCAACCAGTCCTGCCCCGCCCACCCGGTGTGCAACGCCTGTTCGAGCATCATCTCCTTCGAAATGAACCCGTTGAGCGGCGGCAATCCCGCCATCGCCGCTGCGGCCAAGGTGCCCAGCACCGCGCTGACCGGCATCAGGCGCGCCAGCCCGCCCAGCCGGGTGATGTCGCGTGTGCCGGTCTCATGGTCGATCGTGCCGGCGTTCATGAACAGCGCAGCCTTGAACGTGGCGTGGTTCAGGATGTGGAACACCGCCGCCACCACCGCGACGGCAGTTGAAAAGCCGAGCAGCATGACCATCAGCCCCAGCTGACTGATCGTCGAATAGGCGAGGATAGCCTTCAAATCGGTGCGGAACAGCGCGACGGCCGCACCGAACACCATCGTCACCAGCCCGGTGGTCGCGACCGCGTAGAAGAACGCGTCGGTGCCCGCCAGCACCGGCCACAACCGCGCGATCAGGAAAACGCCGGCCTTCACCATCGTTGCCGAGTGGAGATAGGCGCTGACCGGCGTTGGCGCCGCCATCGCGTGCGGCAGCCAGAAATGGAACGGGAACTGCGCCGACTTGGTGAAGCACCCGATCAGGATCAGCGCCAGCATCGGCCCATAGAATGGCGACGCCCGCACCATGTCGCCGCGCGCCAGGATCGTTGAGAGGTCGTAGGATCCCGCCGCCTGTCCCAGCAGCACCAGCCCGGCGATCAGCGCCAGCCCGCCGCCGCCGGTCACCGCCAGCGCCATCCGCGCGCCCTGTCGCGCATCGGCCCGGTCGCGCCAGAAACCGATCAGTAGGAATGAGGCCAGACTGGTCAGCTCCCAGAACACCAGCGTCATCAGCACGTTGCCTGACAGGACGATCCCTACCATCGCGCCCTGAAACAGCATCAGAAACGCCAGAAACCGCCCGGTCGGCTCCTCCTTGCCGAGGTAGCCGTGCGCGTAGATCACGACGAGCAGGCCGATGCCCAGAATGAGCCCGGCGAAGAACAGGCCAAGGGGATCGGCCATGATCGTCAGGTTCAGCCCCAGCGCCGGTGCCCAACTGACCACAACCTGCTGCGATGGTTGGAACGCTTGAGCCGTCACGATCGCCAGCCCGATCACACTAGCACCGCCCGCGATCACGGCATGACTGCCGCGCGACCTATCGGAGGCCGTCGCGATCGCTAGCGCCGCTACGAACGGCAGGAAGACGAGCATGATCAACAGCAATTCGGTCCGAGCGCCTTTGCATAAGCGACCAGCCCGGATGATGAGCCGGATCGATCGCCGAGAGGAAGGAATGCGCCAGCGGGCTGCCGCGTAACATGCCTACTTAGGCGACCGGTTGATGTCACCCCTGCGCCTTCCAGGATCGACATTGATCCCATCGATCACCAAGCAACGTGCCGTCGGTTGACCGTTTCAGGCATCGATTGTAGGCTGCTTGTTCGAACGATATAGTGCTACAAAACTGCTACGTTCGGATCATTCAGCGCCCGATAAGGTGTTGATTTTGTTAGTCAGATTTCTGCTCAGACCCCTCCCGTAGGGGTCACCATTCGCAGAAATCAGCCGTTTTTCGTGGATCGGCTCAAGCGATTCCCCCCCCCCCCCCGGCATCGGTATGATTTTTCCCCCGGTCACCCGATCGGCTGCGTTACGGGCTGTCATGAGTGCCCTCGCACGCTTGCCGGTGAGCCGGGACGACCGGCGCTGGCCCCGATCGTAGGAATGTGCCTGATCCTGGGTGCGCCCTTTGCCTTCGTGACTTTGGCGGCGAGAATCATCGACGTAGCGCGTCACAGGCGGCACGCGGGCGAGGCCTGGCCTGTCAGCCGGGGCTCAAATGATTTTGGGCTTCAACCGCTGCCACGGTCGAAGCCCAGATCGAAAGAACAAATGACTTTGGTAGAAATGCTCGGATATCCCAACCGGGAAGGTCCTTCAGCTCACAATACCTCGAACAGCCCGGCCGCGCCCATGCCGCCGCCGACGCACATCGTGACGACGACATATTTCGCGCCGCGCCGCTTGCCCTCGATCAGCGCGTGGCCGGTGCAGCGGGCGCCCGTCATGCCATAGGGGTGGCCGATCGAGATCGAGCCGCCGTTGACGTTGAGCAGGTCGTTCGGAATGCCGAGCTTGTCACGGCAATACAGCACCTGCACCGCGAACGCCTCGTTCAGTTCCCACAGGCCGATATCTTCCATCTTCAGGTCGAAGCGTTCGAGCAGCTTGGGGATCGCGAAGACCGGGCCGATGCCCATCTCGTCGGGCTTGGTGCCGGCCACCGCCATGCCGACATAGCGGCCGAGCGGGGTCAGGCCGCGCTTCGACGCGAGCGATTCCTCCATCAGCACGCTGGCCGACGCGCCATCGGACAACTGGCTGGCGTTGCCGGCGGTGACCGAACCGTCGGGCAGCACGGGGTTGAGCGACTTCAGCCCCTCCAGCGTGGTGTCGGCGCGGTTGCCCTCGTCCTTCGCCAGCGTGACCTCCTTCTGGGTCACTTCCTTGGTTTCCTTGTTGACGACGTTCATCGTCGCGGTGACCGCCACGATCTCGTCGTCGAACTTGCCGGCGGCCTGCGCGGCAGCGGTGCGCTGCTGCGACTGGAAGGCATATTCGTCGCAGGCGTCGCGCGAGATGCCATAGCGCTGGCCGACCACCTCGGCGGTCTGGAGCATCGGCATGTAGATGTCGGGCACCATCGCCAGCAATTCATGATCCGGCGCGATGCGCATCTGCGGCGTCTGGACCAGCGAGATGCTTTCCACGCCGCCGCCGATCGTCACGTCCATCCGGTCACCGACGATCTGCTTGGCGGCGGTGGCGATCGCCATCAGGCCGGACGCGCACTGGCGATCGACCGACATGCCGGAGACGGTGTCGGGCAGTCCCGCGCGCAGCAGCGAGGTGCGCGCGACGTTGCCGGCCTGGTGCCCCTGTTGCAGCGCCGATCCGAACACCACGTCGTCGACCTCGGCCCCCTCGATCCCGGCACGCGCGACCGCGGCCTTGATCGCGTGGCTGGCGAGGGTTGGCGACGGCAGGTTGTTAAACGCGCCGCGATAGGCGCGGCCGATCGGGGTGCGGGCGGTCGAGACGATGACGGCGGAACGCATGATGCAAATCTCCTGATTTGCGTCACCCCGGCGAAGGCCGGGGTCTCGGGCCGCGAGTTTGCGGCATGAGATGCCAGCTTGCGCTGGCATGACGGGGTTAGACGAAAATCTGGCTGATCCATTCGGCGATCATCGCGGGCTTGTCCTCGCCCTCGATCTCGACGGTGAATTCATTGGTCTGCTGCCACTGGCCGGGGCGCTTCTCGACCAGTTCGAGCAGCTTGAAACGGCCACGCACGCGCTTGCCCGAGCGGACGGGCTGGAGGAACCGTACTTTGTTGCCGCCGTAGTTCACGCCCATCCGCACACCGGCGATCTGGGGCTGCTCGGTCTTCGACGCCAGCAGCGGCATCAGCGACAGCGTGAGGAAGCCGTGCGCGATGGTGCCGCCGAACGGCGTCATCGCTGCCATCGCGGGATTGACGTGGATGAACTGGTGGTCGCCGGTAGCGTCGGCGAACTTGTCGATCATCTCCTGCGATACCTCGACCCAGTCGGACACGTCCTCCTGGCCGATCTGGCCGCTGCGCTCCTGGATGGTGATCGTGGTCACGGCAGTTCCTCTCGCAAGGCTTGGCGCACCGGCGCTCCTCATCCCCCTAAACGGCGAAGCGGCGGATTCGCAAGCCCGCGCTAGACCGGATTTACGAAAATGACACCTCGCCCCGCAGGATCACCCGCCATCAGGCCGTGCCGTCGCCCCGAGTCACCGGACCCAAAGTTCTAAACCCGCCCCGCCGGGGCTTGCGAACCCTGTTCGGCGACTCGATCAGTCCTGGTCGACCGCCGATCCGCTGTCGGCATCGACGCCGTGGGTATCGTCGGCGCGGATCGGATCGGAGATGTTGTGGCCCGCCTTCTCGGCCGATGCCTTGCGCGGGTAGGGATAGATCAGCCCGCCGTCGGGCGCCGCGGTGAAATCGGTCTGGGTCGGATAGGCGAGCTCGATGCCCTCCTCGTTCAGCCGACGGATGATCGCCAGGCCGATCTGGTGCCGGGCGTCGAACGCATCCTGGAAGGCGGGGCCGGGCGAATCGAACTCGACGGTGAAGTCGTAGGACGACGCGCCGAACGCTGTGAAACCCGCGCGGACGAACCGCTTGCCATATTGCTCGACGATCGCCTTCATCATGCCGGGCAGCGCCTCCATCACCTCCACGCCGGTCCATTGCACCACGCCCAGCGTGAACGAGATGCGGCGATAGTCGCGCTGGGTGTTGTTGAGGATCTCGTTGTCGAGCAGCCTCTTGTTCGAGATGATCTTCTGCTCGCCCGTCGCGCTGCGCACGCGGGTCGATTTCAGGCCGATCTGCTCGACCGTGCCCGACGATCCCGAATAGGTGATCGCGTCGCCGACGCGAAACGGCTTGTCGAAGATGATCGCCAGCGCCGCGAACAGATCGGCGAAGATGCCCTGCGCGGCGAGGCCGATCGCGATGCCGCCGACGCCCAGGCCCGCGACCAGGCCGGTGACGTTGACGCCCAGATTGTCGAGCACGACGATGAGCGCGACCGCGAACAGCGCGAAGGTGACGAGCAGCCGGATCAGGCCGAAGGCGCTGCCCAGCGTCGCATGGTCCTGCCCGGTCATGCGGTGCTCGATCCCGCCCAGGATCAGCTCGCGCGCCCAGATCGCCGCCTGGAACACCGCCGCGACGGTGAACAGGAAGGTCATCGTCGTCGTCAGCGCCGGCGGGGTGTCGGCATAGCCCTCCACCAGCTTGGCCGCGAGCATGACGATGAAGAAGTTGCTGGTCCTGGCGATCGTGCGGCCGAGCACCAGCCCCCATCCGCCGGCCAGCGACGGCCGCTCGCACAGCTTGCGCCCCATCCGTCGCGCGAACATCAGCGCGAAGGTGATCGCGGTGGCGATGGCGATCGCGATGGCGATCTGCAGCCAGTTGTGCTGCAGCCAGACGATCCCGTCGGTCCAGAGGCTCTGGATATGGGCCTGGGCGGCGTCGCCGGTCAGTTTCGGCGCGTCGGCGGCGTTGGTGGTGTTGCTCATAGACTCATGCGGCGAGCTTCAACTCGCGCTTCTCCTGGGCGGTAGCGTCGAGCAGCGCGATCAGGGCGCGCTCCGCCCGACTGAGATGGGCGGTGGCGCGGGGCAGCGGCCGGTTGCGCAACGCCTGCTGGTCGCCCGACCTGGCGAGTTCGACCAGCATCGGATGGACATAGGATTTGCGGGCGATGGCGGGCGTGTTGCCCAGCGCCTCGGTCACCGGGGCCAGCATCGCATTCAATCCGATATCCTCGTCCGCGCCGGCCAGCGCCTCGAACGCCAGCACGCTCGCGCCCCAGGTCCGGAAATGCTTGGCGGTGAAATCGTCGGACATTGCGTCGCGGATATATTCGTTGACGTCGCTCGATGAAACCGGGTGCGGCGCGCCTTCCTCGTCGAGCCACTGGAACAAATGCTGGCCCGGCAGGTCGTGGCATTTGCGCACGAAGCGGGTGAGCGAGCGGTCGGTGACGGTCATCACCTTTTCCTTGCCCGATTTCGCGCGGAATTTCAGCTTCAGCTTTTCGCCCACCACCTGGGCGTGCCGGCAGCGCAGGGTGGTTGCGCCGAAACTCCTGTTGGCGCGCGCATAGCCTTCGTTGCCGACGCGAATATGGCCCAGGTCGAGCAGCCGGACGACGGCGGCGACCGCCTTTTCGCGGCTCAGTCCGCGCAGTTTCAGGTCCCTCTCCACCCGCGCGCGCAGCTTGGGCAGCAGCCGGCCGAACGTCGCGCAGCCTTCATATTTCGCGCTTTCCTGCCGGGCGCGGAAATCGGGGTGATAGCGATATTGCTTGCGGCCCTTCTCGTCCCAGCCGATCGCCTGGATATGGCCGTTCGGCTTGGGGCAGAACCATGCGTCGCGATAGGCGGGGGGCAGGCCGACGCCGTTCAGCCGGTCGATCTCCTCCTGGTCGGTGATGCGCGCGCCGGCGGCATCCCAATAGCCCCAGCCGTGGCGCATCTTTCGCCGGGTGATGCCGGCTTCGCTGTCGTCGCAATAGGCAATCCGCGCCACGCTCGTTCCTCGCTCGTAACGACGCTGCCAATGCTCGGGCTGTCGATCCGTTCCGAAATGCAGAGTGCGGGGGAGGGTTGGCGGGCCGCTGGGGAAGGTGGTCGCCTAGGCGGGCCGTGGCCGGCGCAGGCGGATCGCGTTGATCGCGCGTTGCGCCGGCCGCTCGATCAGATGGTAGAGCGCGATCGAGCTGCCGAGGACGAGCAGCAGGTACAGCGCGGTCAGCGTCGGCGGCACCGCATGGGCATCGTCGACGAACGCCAGCTTGAAGGCGAACCACAGCAGGAAATGGCCGAGATAGGTCGCGTAGCTGATCTCGCCGAGATAGTGCAGCGCACGCCCTTCCAGCGGGTTGCCGCGCATCCCGCTGGTCAGCGCCAGCGCGAGCAGCAGGGCGGCGAAGGCCAGCGGCACGCCGAGCGCTTCGGGGATCAATCCTGTTATCGTCATCGTGCCGAGCAGCGTCAGGACAGCGGTGGCGGACAGGGCGGGCAGCACCGGCCGGTCGCGCCAGCGTAGCCACAGCGCCGCCACCGCCGTCCCCATCGCGAATTCGATGACGCAGCGGATCAGCCCGAGCCGGGCGATCTCGTGCCCCAGCGTCGGAGCGCCGGCCGCGGCGAAGATGCTCGCCAGCAGCACGCCCCCGGCCGCGATCGCGGAGATTACGGCCCAGGCCGGCATCCGCCGCCAGTCGATCGCCAGCGCGAGCAGCGGGAACAGGAGGTAGGCGCCGAGTTCGGCAGAGATCGACCACGCCGGATCGTTCCACGCCAGCGCGTCGGTGAATCCCCAGTTCTGGATCAGCAGCAGGTGCAGCGGCAGTTCCGCGAAGGGAAATTCGCGCGCGTCGTGCCGTCCGGTCGCCGCGAGCAGCAGCGCCAGCGCGACGCCCCCCGCCAGTACCACGGCATGGAGCGGCCAGATGCGCGCGACGCGCTTCTGCAGGAAGGCCGGCAGCTCGGCCAGCCCGCGGCTCCGCAGGCGATCGGCCCACGTCATCCAGATGACGAAGCCCGAAAGCAGGAAGAAGAAATCGACCGCCAGATACCCCTTGGCGAGCATCGAAACGAGCCCGTTCGGCAGCCAGTCCGCCGACAGGCGGATGTGATAGAGGACCACCGCCCAGGCGGCGATACCGCGCACGCTGGTCAGCGCGGCGAGTTCGCGGCGGGTGGTCATGCCGGGGCCGGTGCGGGTGCGGCGCGCTTGCGGCCGATCGGCGTCCATCCCGCCTCGCGGCGTTTGCGCGCGACATAGGTGTCGAGCCCGATCTGCGCGCCGATCAGCATGTAGATGAAGGGCTGGAAGGCGACCGCGATGAAGGCGGCGCCGAGCAGGTAGACGAACTGCGCGTTCTGGAGCGCCCCGGCGAGCGGCGCGACCCAGGCGAGATCGCCGGTTTCCCTTGCATAGCGGCGCCTGAGCACTTCCATGCGGAACAGGCCGCCCAACTGGATCGCCAGCCAGATGGCGAGACCCGGCCAACCCTGTTCGCCCAGCATCTCGAAATAGGCGCTGTGATAGGCGCGGCCCTGATCGGTCTCCAACTCGCGTTCGACCGTGGCGTTGTTCTTGTCGCCGGCGACCGAGACCTTGTCGTAGGCGATCCTGTTCTGGCGATAGGCCTCGAATCCGCCGCCGAACGGGTGCGTCCCGACATAGTCGAGCGTCCATTTCCACACCGCGAGGCGGGTCGAGGCGGAAGCGTCGGCCTGGTAGGTCTTGATCGTCCCCATCCGTTCGGTGAAGGTGGAGGGCAGGAACGGGATGGCCGCGAGCCCGACGACGCCGATCAGACTGAGGTACAGCACCCGCCGCTTCGTCTCGCGCAGCATCAGCAGGGCGAGCAGGCCGATGCACAACAGGCCGGTGCGGGTCGAGGTGCCGACCGGGATCAGCAGGCAGGCGAAGATCAGCGCGGAGCAGAAGGTCTTCACCCGCCAGTCCGGAACGAAGATCGTGCCGAAGCGCGTGAACCACAGGATGAGCGGGATGATCGCGATCGCCACCATCGAGATGGTCGAGCCTTCATAGAGGCCGGAGTTGTTGTCCACCATCAGCGCCAGCTGGCCGTAGCCGCCGCCCGAGGCGACCGTCTTGATGCCGCCGACGATGATGATCGACGCCGCCGACAGGATCATGAACAGCAACAGCGCCTCGATCCTGAGCCGGGTGCGCAGGGTGAGCGGCAGGAAGATGGCGAAGGCCAGCGCCTTCCACACCCATTCCCATTTGAACACCGCATCGACCGGGAAATCGGCGTGGACCGTGGAGTACCAGCAGTAGAGCAGCAGGACGAGCAACAGCCCCTGGCGCGGGGCGATGCGGGTATCGCGCTTGTCGTCCACCGCCGCCCAGGCGAGGATGGCGAGTCCGACCGCGATCGCCGAAATCGGAACGGCGTTGAGCAGCAGATAGGTCAGCCGCTGCGGCGAGACGATATCGATGTAGACATAGGTCAGCACGAACAGGAACGGCCGGCGGAAGCCGAGCGCGAGGATCGCGGCGAGGAAGCCGACGAAGGCGAGATCACGCATCGCGGCGGCCCCAGCGCGAACGCTTCTGCGGTTCGGCGGCGTCGCGTGACGTGCGCTCGCGGTCGAGGTCGGGCCGACGCAGCAGATACCAGGCGGCCAGCATCATCAGCCCGTGCGTCAGGCCGAGCGAGAGATTGTCGATCATGGTCTTTGGTCGGCCTGTTGCACCGGCGGGGGTGTAGCCCCGGGCGGTTGACGCGGCGTTAAACACCGGCGTGCCATGGCCGGACCTGCGATGCGTATCCTCCACCTCCTCGATCACGGCCTGCCGCTGCACAGCGGCTACACCTTTCGCACCCGTGCGATCCTGTCGGCGCAGATGCGGCGCGGGCATGTCGTCGCGGCGGTCACCGGGCCGCGCCACGGCGACGCGCGGGTGCCGCGAGAGACGATCGACGGGATCGACTTCCACCGCACTCCGCTGCCCCGCCGCCTGCCTGCGCCTGTGGGCGAGGCGTGGGAGATCGTCCGGTTCGCCCAGCGCATCGGCCAGGTCGTCGATCAGTTCCGCCCCGACATACTCCACGCCCATTCGCCGGTGATCGACGCGCTGGCCGGGCTGCTGGTGTCGAAACGACGCGGCATTCCGCTGCTCTACGAAATTCGCGCCTTCTGGGAGGATGCGGCCGTCGGCAACGGGACGGGACGCGAGGGATCGGCGCGCTATCGGGCGACCCGCGCGCTGGAGACTTTCGCGGTGCGTCAGGCCGACGCGGCGGCGGTGATCTGCGAGGGGCTGCGCGGCGACCTGATCGGGCGCGGCATCGACGGGGGCAAGATCATGGTGTCGCCCAACGGCGTCGATCTGACGCTGTTCGGCGCGCCGGCGCCGCGCGACGATGCGCTGGCCGCCGGTTTGGGGCTGGCGGGCGACACGATCGGCTTCATCGGCAGCTTCTACGATTACGAAGGGCTCGACGATCTGATCGCGGCGATGCCCGCGCTGGTCGCGCGGCGGCCGGGGCTGAAGCTGGTGCTGGTCGGCGGTGGGCCGGTCGAAGGCGCGCTCAGGGCGCAGGCGGCGGCGTCGCCGGTGGCCGAAGCGATCCACTTCGTCGGCCGCGTGCCGCATGGCGAGGTCGAGCGTTATTATGGCGTGATCGATGTGCTGGTCTATCCGCGCAAGCACATGCGGTTGACCGACCTGGTGACGCCCTTGAAGCCGCTGGAGGCGATGGCGCAGCGCCGGCTGGTCGCGGCGTCCGACGTCGGCGGCCACCGCGAACTGATTCGCGACGGCGATACCGGCACATTATTTGCCGCCGACGATCCGGCCAGCCTGGCCGATCGCGTCGCCACATTGTTCGAGGACCGCGCCGACTGGGACGGCCGGCGACAGCGGGGTCGCGCCTTCGTCGAGGCGGAGCGCGACTGGGCGAGCAACGTCGCCCGCTACGATGGCGTTTACCAAAATATCATCCGAACTGGTGCAAACGGAACCTCATGGCCGCACAGCTTCTCCCCGACCGCCTGAAAATCCCGCTCGCCCCCGCCTTCGCCATCGTCGTCGGCGGCGGCATCGCGCTGGCGTGCATGCTGGTGCCGCAGGGCATCCTGGAGATCGCGGTGCTCGACAGCGGCCTGCCGGCGTTGCTGCCGGCCGCGGAACCGCCACTCGGCTGGACGGCGCGGACCGCGCTGGCGATGACGCTGGGCGGTGCCGGCGGCGCGGCGGCGTGGCTCGGCGCCTTCCTGCTGCTGGGTGGCGAGGGCGTGGTGACGCTGCGCCCGTCCGGCCGGCCGTTGCGCGAGGTGCTCGACGAACCGGTGCCGGCTCGCCCGAAGTCGACGAAATCTCGGGCAACGGCGTTCATTCGCGAGCGTATCTCGGCACTGACGGCCAGGCGTGTGACCGCTCCGCCGGATTCCAATGTGCCGGTGCTGCGCCGTGCCGACGCGCACCCCGATGCGCCACCACGCGCGCCGCTCAACGCCGGCGCCGAACTGGGTACGCCCTTTCTGGCGGTGAAGGCCGCGCGTCCGCCGGTCGAACGCGATCTGCCGCGTGATCTGGACGCACCGCTCGCCGCCTTCGACCCTGACGCGATTCCCGAAGTGCCCGCCGATCCGGCGCGGCCGCTGGCGCAGCTGGCGCCGCGGACCGGCGTCGCGATCCACGCGAAGGGCGAGCGTTTCGAAGCGTTCGAGCTGCCGCGCCCGGCGCCCATCGCGGGCGCCACGCCGATCGCCGCACCGCGTACCGACGCGACGATCCACGCGCTGCTCGACCGGCTCGAACGCGGAGTCGCCCAGCGCGACGCCACCAAGGACGAGCGCCGCAGCGCGGCCGGCTAGGTCCGAACGACATTCAGGTCATCTCGGCCTGCGAATGGCGGCTCCGTGCGCTCCCGGTGCTCACGTACCGGGAGTAGGCTGCGATCCGGGTCGCGCTTAACGCCATTTTCGGCTGTGTCCGACCTGAATGTCGCTCGACCCTCAGCCGTCCTCGAGGGTCAGCACCTCGACCTGCGCCACGGTCGCCGCGCCGTCGTCGCGACGCTCCGTCACGATCAGGTCGGCGACGAGATGCCCGCGCAGCGGCAGGTCGGCCTCCGGCAACCCTTCCAGCCACGCCCCGGCCGTCGGACAGGTCGACAGCCTGATTTCCAGCAGGTGCCGCGAACCGGCGAAAGTCGCGCTCGCCCAGCGGCGCGAGCCGCTCTCCGACAACGCGATCGCCAATCCGGCATCCGCCGCCGACCTTCGCAGCGCGCGATCGAGCAGCCTTGAGGCATCGGCCCGCGCGCTCACGACCGCCCCACAGGGTTCGCGGTCATGAAGGCGTCGATCCGCGCCGTCATCGAGGCTCGCGGCTGGCGCCCCCTGAGCAGGTCGCTCACCAGCCGGGGATCGTTGACGGCGCTTCGCCCGAACACCGTCGGCGCCATCCCCGTGCGTGTCAGATACCGTCGCACCTTCATCACTATCGCCATTGCCCTTCCACTCCCGAGTCGCTGCCTTTTGTTCTTGAAATGTTCTAAATCCAACTTGTCTAGGAATTTTCCTACAGCTATGGCGGCGACATGGATGAAGCCGGGCAACGCGCCGCGCTGACGGCGCTGATCGCGCGCGAGGGCGCGACGCTCGCCACGCTGTCACGCGTGGCGGGGCGGAACTCGGCGTGGATGCAGCAATATCTGAGGCGTGGGACGCCCCGGCTGTTACCGGAGCGCGAGCGCGGGCTGCTCGCCGCCTTCCTGGGCGTGGCGGACAGCGCGCTGGGGGGGCCTGAGCCGGCGGCGATGGTGCGGGTGCCGCGGCTGGCGCTTGCGGTATCCGCCGGGCCGGGGCGCTTCGCGATCGACGAGCGGGCGGTGGCGAGCGCGGGCTATGCGGCCGAGGATCTCGACCGGCTCGGCATCCGGGCGGGGGATGCCGCGATCCTCGACGTGGCGGGCCAGTCGATGGAGCCCACCCTGCACGATGGCGACCGCATATTGGTCGATCGCGGCCGCTGCGTGCCGGGGGATGATCGCGCGATCTGGGTCCTGCGGCTGGACGACGAACTGCTCGCCAAGCGGCTGCGGCGCGATGGCGATGCTTGGCGGATCGTCAGCGACAATGCCCCCGAACGCCGCGCGGCGCTGAACGAGGTCGAAGTGCTGGGCCGGGTCGTGCAGTTGATCCGGCGGCTGTAGGAAGCACCGTCAGACGTCGGAGCCGTTTCAATCGATCCGGCGGAGGCCAAGGCCGGCCCCGGCGCCCTGAAGGCGGGTGTTGCCGTGACTGGACCCCGGTCTCCGCCGGGGAACATGCGTCACGTCACGTCCGGTCGCGCAACCAGATCAGCAGGGCGACCGCGATGCCCGTTGCCAGGCCGCCGAGGAAGCCGATCGTCGGCTGGCCGTAGATCAGGCCGATGATGACGCCGGCGAACAGCGCGAGGACGAACGGGCCGCCGGGGCCGATCGGCCGGCGCTTGGGCGGAAGGGGGGCGGGGGCGGGCATCGTGCCGCGCCTGTGCCATGTCCCGAGGCTGGACGCCACCGTCCCGTCGCGGGATCGGCGGGACGGCGCGAGTTTTCGCGTTAACCGTCGTGATCGGCGGAACGGGCCGCGGTGTGCGATCTGGCACGCGGTTTGGAACTGTGCGCGACGATGATGATCGACGATGGCCTTGCCGCCCCGCTTCCCTATCTTGCCGATCGCCGCGCGGTGGATGACGCCGCCGCGTTGATCGCCGCGTTCGGCGACGACGCCGGCTTCGAGGCGGCCGCGCGCGCCGAGCGCAGCCGTGACCAGGGCAACGCCACCCATTTCGCGCGCTGGCGCCAGATCGAGCGGCTGATCGTGCTGCTGGCGAGCGAGGACGTGGACGGAACCGTTCACTAAACCATTGTCGGGGCGACCGCATCGGGGCTAGACACCGGCGATGCCCGGGCTCGCTCGCCGTCGCCGCGTCGCTGCCGCCTGCTGGCTTGCATTCGCGCCCTGTTCCGCCGTTGCCCAGAGCGTGCCCCCGGCCGCGCCCGCGCCGACCGCAGCCCCGGCGCCGCAGGATGGTGAACTGGATCCCGGATCGCCGATGGCCGAACTGCCGGGGATCGGGATCGACTGGCCTGATCTCGCCACCGCGCCGGCCGATAGCGACGCGGCATCGGCCGAGCGCGCGCAGATCGCGCCGGAGACGCGCTACAGCTATGCGGTGACCGGACTGGACGGCGTCGGCGGCACGCTGCTGCGCCAGCGTTTCGACGCCGCATCCACGCTGCGCGAGGGGCGCGGCGAGCCGGCCAACGCCGCCCAGCTCGACCGCCGCGCGCGCGAGGATTCGGCGCTGCTCGAAGACCTGCTTCGCGCCGAGGGCTATTATGACGCGCGCATCGCCACCCGCGTCGAACCCAGGGCTGGCGAGGCGGTCGTCACCCTCGATGTCGAGGCAGGGCCGGTCTATCGCCTGACCCAGGTGACGCTGGACGGGGTGGAGCGCGCGGGGACTCGTGCAGCCGACCTGACCCGTGCGTTCGGGCTTCCGGCCGATGCGCCGGTCAACAACGACGCCATCGCCGCCGCCGCCGACCGGCTGCGCGTCGCGGTGGGCGAGGAAGGCTTCGCCTTCGCGCGCGTCGGCGAGCCCGAGGTGGTGGTCGATCGCGCCGCCCGTACCGCGACGCTGACGATGGCGCTCGATCTCGGCACCGCGCGTCGTTTCGGCCGGGTGGTGATGGACGACACGCGCGTCTTCGGCCCGCGCCATGTGCAGGAAATCGCGCGGTTCGCGCCCGGTCAGGAGTATGATGCGTCCGCGCTGACCGACCTGCGCCGCGCGCTGATCCAGACCGGGCTGGTATCGTCGGTGCGCGTCGAGCCGGTTGAGGGGCAGACGCCGGATTCGGTCGACGTGTCGGTCGCGCTGGAGCCGGCGCCGCCGCGCACGATCGCGGGCGAACTGGGTTATGGCACCGGCGAAGGCGCGCGTGCCGAGGTGAGCTGGACCCACCGCAACCTGTTCCCGCCCGAGGGCGCGCTGACGCTGCGCGCGGTCGCCGGCACGCGCGAACAGCTCGGCGCGGTCACCTTCCGCCGCAACAATTTCCGCGGGCGTGACCGTGTGCTGACGCTGCAGGTCGCCGCTGCGCATACCGAACGTGATGCCTATGAGGCGGACACCTTCACCTTGTCGGGCACGCTGGAAAGGCAGACCAACATCTTCTTCCAGAAGGCATGGACATGGTCGCTGGGGGCGGAACTGGTCGCGACCGACGAGCGCGACGTCATTCTGGCGACGGGCGCGCCCAGGCGCCGAACCTATTTCGTCGGCGCGCTGCCCACCAGCCTGACCTATGACGGGTCCGACGACCTGCTCAACCCGACGCGCGGGTTCCGGCTGGGCGGGCGGTTCAGCCCCGAACTGTCGCTGGTGGGCAGCGCATTCGGCTATGCCCGCATCCAGCTCGACGCCAGCGCCTATCAGCCGGTGACGCCGACTGTGGTGATGGCCGGGCGGCTGCGGATGGGGACGATCGCCGGCGCGCCGCGCGACGCAATCGCGCCTTCGCGACGCTTCTACGCGGGCGGCGGGGCGTCGGTGCGCGGATATGGCTACCAGTCGATCGGCCCGCGCGATCCCAACAACGATCCGATCGGTGGGCGCAGCCTGACCGAATTCTCGATCGAGGCGCGGGTGAAGGCGTTCGGCAATTTCGGAATCGTGCCCTTCTTCGACGGCGGCAATATCTACACCTCGCCGTTGCCCAAGTTCACCGACTTCCGTTTCGGCGCGGGCGTGGGCGTACGCTATTATTCGAACTTCGGGCCGATCCGCGTCGATGTCGGTACCCCGCTCAACCGCCAGCCGGGCGATTCGCGGATCGGCGTCTACGTCTCGCTGGGGCAGGCGTTTTGAACGAGGCGGTCGAGGCCGAAACCCTGCCGCCCCCGCCGCGGCGCCGCACGCCGCGGTTGTGGATCGGGCGGTTCGTCGTCGCCGGGATCCTGCTGACCGCCCTGCTGCTCGCCGCCGCCGCGCTGCTCGACACGCAGATGGGGCACCGCTTCGTCGCGGACCAGATCGCCAAGCAGCGGCCGTCGAATGGCCTGCGCTATTCGATCGGGCGGATCGAGGGGTCGCTGTACGGCAAGGCGGTGCTGGTCGACGTGCGGGTGCGCGATCCAGATGGCCTGGTGTTCCAGGCGCCGCGCGCGAGGCTCGACTGGCGGCCGCTGACCTGGCTGGTCAACCGCATCGACATTCGTAGCCTGACGATCCCGCAGGCGACGCTGCACAAGCTGCCGCGTACGCTGAAGACCGGACGCAAGGGGCCGATCCTGCCGAAGATCGACATCGCGATCGGCGAGTTGCGGGTCGATCGGCTGAACGTCGCCCCGGCGGTGAGCGGCATCGCGCGGAGCGGGTCGATCAGGGGTCGGGCGGATATCAGGTCGGGCCGCGCGCTGGTCGACCTGGCGGCGGTGGTGCGGGGCAGCGACGCGCTGCGCCTGACGCTCGATGCCGAACCCGATCGCGACCGGTTCGATTTCGCGCTGAAGGCGGAAGGGCAGCGCGGCGGGGTGCTGGCGAAGCTCGCCGGTATCGATCGCCGCCTGGCCGCGCAGGTATCTGGCGACGGCACGTGGACGGCGTGGCGCGGCACCGCGACCGCCGATGCGGGCGATGCACGGATCGTCGATCTTCGTCTGTCCAACGACGCGGGCCGCTATGCGCTGACCGGCAGCGTCGCGCCGTCGGCGATTACGCAGGGCAAGGTCCAGCGGCTGACGGCGCCGCGCGTGCTGGTGAATGGCGCGGCGACGCTGGCGCGGCGGCGGATCGACGGCAACCTCTCGCTGCGCTCGCCGGCGCTGACGCTCGACACGACGGGCGAGATCGATCTGGGCGACAGCAGCTTCCGCAACGTGCGCGTGGCGGCGCGGCTGTTGCAGCCCCCGGCGCTGTTCCCGAACATGGCCGGGCGCAACATCCAGCTGCGCGCGGTGATCGACGGCGCGTTCGCCACCGCCGGGATCGACTATCGCCTGACCGCCGATCAGGTCCAGTTCGACGATACCGGGTTCGAGGTGGTGCGCGCCGCCGGACGGATGCGCTGGAGCGACCCGCCGGTGATCGTGCCGGTCGATCTGACGGCCGCGCGGGTGACCGGCGTCGGCGACGTGGCCGGCGGCATCTTGCGCAACCTGCGCGTCACCGGGCCGCTGCGCGTCACCGCGCGAGAGCTGACCGGTGACGGCCTGCGCCTGTCGTCCGACCAGCTCAACGGGCGGATCACGCTGTTCCTCGACCTGCGCACCGGCGTGTACGAGGTCGGGCTGACCGGCGGGCTCCGGCGCTATCTGATCCCCGGCATCGGACTGGTCGACGTAGAATCGCGGCTACGCGTGGTGCCCGGCCCCGGCGGACGCGGCACCCGCGTGATCGGCAGCGGATCGGCCAATGTCGTGCGGCTCGACAACGCCTTCTTCGCCAGCCTGACCAAGGGCCTGCCCCGCATCGTCACCGGGCTGGAGCGCGGGGCAGACGGCATCCTCCACCTGCGCGGGCTGGTGCTGACTTCGCCCGGCCTCACCATTCGCGGTAACGGCTATCGGCGGCGCGACGGAACATTCTTCTTCGAGGGGGCGGGTACGCAGGCCGATTACGGCGCGCTGACGCTCCGGCTCGACGGGCCGATCGAGAAACCGGTGATCGACCTGCTGCTGCGCCGGCCCAACGAGGCGATGGGGCTGAGCGATGTGCGCGCGCATCTCGATCCGACGCCGGAGGGGTTCGCCTTCACCGCGGCGGGCGGATCTCGCCTCGGGCCGTTCACCGGCGCGGGCGCGATCCTGCTGCCCTCCGGTGGCGACGCGCGCATCCAGGTCGCGCGGCTCGACGTCGCCGGCACCCGCGCGAGCGGCGCGCTCGACGTCGTCGCGGGCGGCTTCAGCGGACGGCTCGACGTGAATGGCGGCGGCCTGTCGGGCAACCTTGCCTTCCGGCCGCAGGGCGACATCCAGCGCATCGACATCGCGCTCGACGCGCGCGCCGCGCAGCTGGCGAACGGGCTGCGCATCCGGCGCGGCCGGGTCGAGGCGGCGGTGCTGCTCGCTCCTGCCGGCACCGATATCGACGCGACGATCAGCGCGACAGGCCTGCGGCGCGGGGCGCTGTCGCTCGCGCGGCTGGCGGCGAACGTGAAGCTGAAGGACGGGGTGGGCGAGGCACGCGCGTCGTTCGCTGGCAGCCAGGGGCGGGCCTTCGCGATCCAGTCGGTGATCGGCATCACACCCGATCGGTATACCGTGCAGGCGCAGGGGACGGTCGATCGGCGCCCGATCGCGCTCGCCGGGCCGGCGGTGCTGGTGCGCGAGGGCGACCCCGGATCGGGGTCCGGGGCAGGTGCCTGGAGGCTGCAACCGGCGAAACTGACCTTCGCCGGCGGCGAGGCGCAGGTCGGCGGGCGCTTCTCGGCGGTCGAGACCGCGTTCGAGGCAAGTCTTGCGCGGATGCCGCTCTCGGTGCTCGACATCGCCTATCCTGGGCTGGGGCTGGGCGGCAGCGCAACCGGCACCCTGCGCTACGCCGCGCGCGGCGATGCGGCGCCGACCGGGGCAATCGACATGACGGTGCGCGGGCTGACGCGATCGGGCCTCGTCCTCTCGTCGCGGCCGATCGACGTCGGGTTGGCCGGCACGCTGGATGCGGGCAAGGCGGGGGTGCGCGCGGTGATGGCGTCGGGCGGGCAGACGATCGGCCGCGCACAGATGCTGCTCTCGCCGCTTGCCGGGGGCGATCTCGTCACGCGGCTGGCCAACGCGCCGCTGGTCGGCCAGCTGCGCTATTCCGGGCCGGCCGACACGCTGTGGCGGTTGACCGGGGTCGAGCTGTTCGACCTCAGCGGCCCGGTCGCGATCGGCGCCGACCTCACCGGGCGGCTGGCCGATCCCGAGATACGCGGATCGCTGCGCACCCAGACGGCGCGGATCGAAAGCGCGACGACCGGCACGGTGCTGCGCAACATCGCCGCGACCGGCCGGTTCGGCGGATCGAAACTGGTGATCGACAGCTTCACCGCGCAGGACGCCGGGCAGGGCCGCGTCTCGGGCAGCGGCACCTTCGATCTCGCCGCCGCGCGCGGTTTCGGTATCGACCTGAACGTGGAGGCGCAGAACGCCCAACTGATCGGCCGTGACGATATCGCCGCGACGGTGACCGGCCCGCTGCGCTTCCGGTCGGACGGGTCGGGCGGCGTCATCTCGGGCCAGGTCGTCGTCAATCGCGGGCGCTACCGGCTGGGACAGGCGGCACAGGCGGCGGCGGTGCCGCGTATCGCGATTCGCGAGATCAACGTGCCGGGCGGTGACGAGGTTGACGACGCGCCCGCCGATCCGTGGCGGCTCGATCTCGACGCGCGGATCGCCGACGGCTTCGTCGTGCGCGGCCTCGGCCTCGACAGCATCTGGTCGGGCAGCCTCAAGATCGCCGGCGAGCCGACCAACCCGCGCATCACCGGCCGGCTCGACCTGGTGCGCGGCGATTACGAGTTCGCCGGCCGCGAGTTCGAGCTGGAACGCGGCATCATCCGCTTCGACGGCAGCGTGCCGGCCAATCCTGCGCTCGACATCGCGGCCAACGCCAGCATGCAGGGGCTGAGCGCAACGATCCGCGTCACCGGCAATTCGGAAAAGCCCGAGATCAGCTTCGCCAGCATCCCCGCGCTGCCCGAGGACGAGCTGCTGTCGCGCCTGTTGTTCGGCACGTCGATCACCAGCCTGTCGGCGCCGGAAGCGCTCCAGCTCGCGTCCGCCGTCGCTGCGCTCAATTCCGGCGCGGGCCTCGATCCGATCAACGCGGTGCGCCGCGCGGCCGGGCTCGACCGGCTGCGCATCCTGCCCGCCGATGCCCAGACCGGCGCCGGCACCGCGATCGCCGCCGGCAAGTTCCTGACCCGCCGCGTCTATGCGGAAATTATCAGCGACGGTCAGGGCTATTCGGCGACGCGCGTCGAATTCCAGGTCACGCGCTGGCTGTCGCTGCTGTCCTCCATCTCCACGATCGGCCGCCAGAGCGCGAACGTACGCGTTTCGAAGGATTATTGAGCGCGGGGCGGAACGTTTCGGGAAAAGAACCGCCGTTTCGCCCGTGATGGATCGTTTCAATTTCGATTGGGCAGAAATTGCGACCTTTTCCCATTAATGGGGAAAAAGACACCAAAATTGGGAAAAATTTGACGGCAGGGCAAATTTTGGGTTTTTTCAATCGAGATTTTGGTTTCTCAATCGGACGAATCGCGACGATGGCCATCGAAATTCCCGGTCGCCCCGCTGACGCCCAGCTTATGGGATATGCGGAACTGATCGAGCATTTCCAGCTCGATTGCCCGCCGCCGCGCCGGCTGACGGCGTTGTCCACGGTCGGGCAAAAGGCCGTGGTGACGCGAGACGGTATCGATTGGCTGCTGCTGTCCCGCAACGCCAACTACCGCGTTCCGAACGATCCGATCGAGCATATTTCAGTCGCGTTGAAGCACGAAGGCGTCGATTTGCGCGTCCTCGATCGATTGTTCGCCCGTCCAGATGTCGCGCCGGCCCTGACGCGGCACATCGAGGGCAACCCGCGCGGCATCTACACCCGCCGTGCGTGGTTTCTGTACGAATGGATGACCGGCCAGCGATTGCCGATCGACGATGTTCAGGGGGTATCCTACATCCCTCTGCTCGATCCCAACCTGTATATCGGCCGTCGCCCTACGCGTTCTGTGCGGCACAAGATCGCCAACAACCTGCCCGGCGTCCCCGGCTTCTGCCCGCTGATCCGACGTACCGAGCGGTTGGGGAGCGATCGGATCGACGCGCTGCAGGCGGAAGCCAGGGATGCGGTCGATCGCGCCGATCCGGCGATCCTGCGCCGGGCGACCAACTTCCTGCTGCTCAACGAGAGCAAGGGATCTTTCGGTATCGAGGGCGAGACACCGCCGCGGAACCGGCTCGAACGCTGGGGCCGGGTGATCGCGGAGGCGCGCGATGTCGCGCTGTCGCTGCCCAGCCTGGAACAGCTTCACCGGTCGTTGTTCGATCCGGCCGCCGACCGCTTCGTGGTGTATGGCCTGCGTGCCGATGGCGGCTTTGTCGGACGCCACGATCATCGGGATCAGACGCCCGTGCCGGATCACATCTCGGCCCGGTCCGACGATCTGCCGTCGCTGCTGAACGCGATCTTCGCCGCCTATGATCTGTGCCTGCGATCGCGCTTCGATCCGATCCTGACGGCGACCTTGCTGGGTTTCGGCTTCGTTTTCGTTCACCCGTTCGGCGATGGTAACGGACGATTGCACCGCTTCCTGATTCAGAAGGCGCTGGCGGAAACCGGATTCAATCCGGCCGGCGTCGTGTTGCCGGTATCGGCGGCGATCCTGGAGGACCTGCCCGGCTATCGCGTGGCGCTGGAGGATTATTCGTCTGTCGCCCTGCCGCACATCGAATGGATGCCGACGGACGACGGCAACGTCCGCGTGCTCAACGATACCGCGTACCTCTACCGCTATTTCGACGCGACGCGTCAGGCTGAATATCTGATCGACCGGATCGAACGGACGATCCGATTCTCGCTGCCCGCCGAACTCGACTATCTCCAGCGCTTCGACGAGGCCAAGCGGCGGCTGGCCGATGCGATCGATCTGCCGGATCGCCTCGCCAGCCTGTTCATCCAGTTCTGCGCCCAGAACGATGGCCGGCTGTCGGCCCGCAAGCGCGCGGAGTTCTTTCCGGCGCTGACCGACGCCGAACTCGACCGGATGGAGGCGGCGGTCGCGCGCGCCGGCGTGCCGCCATCATACCCTGCGATCGGGTGATCGCGCCTACGCCAGCGCGCCGACCATCGACTTCACCTCCATGAACTCGGCGAGGCCGTATTTGCCGTATTCGCGGCCGTTGCCCGACTGCTTGTAGCCGCCGAACGGCAGTGAGGAATCGGGCTGGCCGCCGTTGATGTAGACCATGCCGGCGCGCAGGCGCGGGGCGACGCGTTTCACGCCTTCCGCGTCGCCGAACACCACCGCCGACAGGCCGTATTCGGTGTCGTTGGCGATGCGGATCGCGTCCTCCTCGTCCTCATAGGGGATGATCGTCAGGACGGGTCCGAAAATCTCCTCGCGCGCGATGGTCATGTCGTTGCGCACGCCCGAGAACAGGGTCGGCCTGACGAACCATCCGGTCTCGACGCCGTCGGGCCGGCCGGGGCCGCCGGCCTCCAGCACCGCGCCTTCCTCCAGGCCCTTGCGGATCAGCGCCTGGACCTTGTCGAACTGCGCTTTGTTGACGAGCGGGCCGAGGTGGCGGCCCTCCGCCATCGGATCGCCGGTCTGTGCTGCCTTCACCACCTGTGCGGCGATCGCCACCGCCTCGTCATGCTGGCTCTTGTGGACGAGCAGGCGGGTGGGCGAGATGCAGCTCTGCCCCGAATTCATCAGCACGCTCGCCAGCGTGCCGGGCACCGCCTTCGCCAGGTCGGCGCCCTCCAGTACCAGCGACGGCGACTTGCCGCCCAGTTCCTGATGGACGCGCTTGACCGTGTCGGCGGCGTTCTTCGCGACCTGGATGCCGGCACGGGTGGAACCGGTGAAGCTGACCATGTCGATCTGCGGATGGCGCGACAGCGCGGTGCCGACACCGGCGCCGTCGCCGTTGACGAGGTTGAACACGCCGGCCGGCACGCCCGCCTTGTCGAGCACCTGGGCGAAGATCGCGGCGCAGGACGGCGCTTCCTCCGAAGGTTTGAGCACCATCGTATTGCCCGCGGCGAGCGCCGGCGCGACCTTGGCGACGATCTGGTTGAGCGGCCAGTTCCACGGCGTGATGAGCGCGACGACGCCAATGGGTTCATGGACGACCAGGCTCTGGTTGACCTGTTCGGTGAAGGGGAACGCCTTCAATGCGGCGATCGCAGCCGTCAGGTGGCCGATGCCGGTGCCGACCTGCGCGGTGCCGGCGAACGAGATGGGGCAGCCCATTTCCTCGGCGATCACTTTCGCCATGTCGCCGGCGCGGACCTTGTACTCGACCAGGATCGCTTCGAGCAGCGCGACGCGCTCATCGACCGAAGTGCGCGACCAGCCGTCGAAGGCGGTGCGCGCGGCGGCGACGGCCTTGTCCACGTCGGCGTCGGAGCCCAGCATGATCTCGGCGCATGGCGCCTCGGTTGCCGGATTGATGACGTGGTGCGGCGTGCCGCCCTCGCTCTCGGTCCAGGCGCCGCCGATATAGTGGTTGAGTTGCTGCCGCATCGTCGCCTCCGGGAAGTTCGAATTCCGGGTATGGACATGGCGGTCAGCCATGCGCGTTGCAAGTCGAAACGGGTGAACGGACCGCCCCCCTATGCCGGGCTATTTCCGCGCGCGTTCCTTCGACAGGCGGGTGATGAGCGCCGCCGAGCGCAGCGCCTGGCGCGGAATCGACGCGAGATCGACCCATTCCCCTTCCGCATGGGCGCCCGAGCCTGCGGTGCCGAGCCCGCCCAGCGTGGGCACGTCGGCGGCGACGAAGCCCGAATCGGCCGCGCCGCGCCGCAGCGGATCGAGCGGCGGCATTTCGGACAGCCTGAGGTCGCGGTTCACCGCATTGAGTTTCGCCAGCAGCGCGGTGTTTCCCGGCGTCGGGGCCATCGGGGGGTAGCTGTCGAAGAACTCGATCGTCGCGGTCGTCCTGGGCAGGTGCTTGCCGACGATGTCGCGCATCTTCGCGCGCACGCGTTCCTCCTGTTCCGGGGTCAGCGCGCGCAGGTCGCCGCGTGCGACGGCCTGGGCGGCGGTGATGTTGGTCTTGCCGGTCGCGCTCGCGACCTCGCCGGTGGGGTCGAGCGTCGCCGGGGTGCCGCCGGCCATCACGCCGATATTGTAGGTCAGGTTCGGCTCCGGCAACTCCCGGCGGAAGGCGTCGAGGATGCGGACCAGCTCGTACGACGCACCATAGCCCATGCCGGCGCTGAACACGCCCGACGAATGGCCGGTGACGCCCGTGGTCCTCACTTCCCAGCTGCCCGCGCCGCGCCGCGCGATGGTCGACATGTCGCGGCCGTCGTCGACCACCAGCCCTTCATATTCCAGCGCATAGTCGGCCGCCTTGCCCGCCGCGATCAGTCCGGCGCGGGCGGTGGAGAGCGGCGTGCCGGTCTTTTCCTCGTCGCCCGTCAGATAGACGGTGATGGCCGCGTCCTTCAGCGTGCCGGCCGCCTGCATCGCGCGCAGCGCCGCGATGATGACGACCATCCCGCCCTTGTCGTCGCCGACGCCGGGGCCGATCGCGCGGTCGCCCTTGCGCTCGAACGCCTGGAACGGGCTCGACGGTTCGAACACGGTGTCGAGGTGCCCGATCAGCAGGATGCGGGCGCCCTTGCCCGGCTTGGTCGCGACCAGATGGCCGGCGCGGCCGGTCGCGCGCATATCCTCCCACGTCACCTGGAAACCCAGCGGCTCCAGCTCGGCGCGCATCATCGCGCCGACCTTCGTCACGCCGTCGATGTTGAGCGAGCCCGAATTCTGCGCCACCAGCCGTTCGAGCAACGCGATGTTGCGCCCCTCGTCGGCGGCGATCGTCGCCTTCATCCGTGTGATCTGCGCGGGTGTCTGCGCGGTGGCGGTCGAAGGCGAGACGGCGATGCCGAGGGCCAATGCGGCGGCGAGGGCGCGAACGCGGAGCGGGTGTGTCATGGGCGAGGGCTAACATGGCTGTCCGGCACGGCAAATGCCCGTTGTGATTTCACGCTGGACGTCGCCGCAAGACCATGATTCAACACGCGCGCCATGCACCATCCCGACCAGCCGGGGAGCGATCCCGTGGCGCGTACCGCCGGGCAGACCGACGACGAGTTCCGGCTGATCGCCGATTCGGCGCCGGTGCTGATGTGGGTGACAGGCCTCGATCGTGTGCGGACTTTCGTCAACCGCGCCTATGTCGCCTTTGCAGGGGGCGATTATACCGGGGCGCTGCGGCTCGACTGGCGCACGATCCTCCATCCCGACGATGTCGCGCGCATCGTCGCCGAATCGATCTCCGGAGAGGCGAGCCTCGCCGCCTTCACGCTGGAGGGGCGCTATCGGCGTGCCGACGGCGTCTGGCGCATCCTGCAATCGACCTCGCAGCCGCGCCGGGACGGCACGGGGCGGCACATTGGCTATGTCGGGGTAGCGCACGATGTTACCGAGGCGCGATTGGCCTCCTATGAACTCGCGGAGCGCGAGGCACAGCTGCGCGCCTTCGTCGGCCAGACGGCGGCGGGGTTCGGCCAGGTCGATCTCGACGGGCGCTTCACCCTGGTCAACGACCGGTTTTGCGAGATCACCGGCCGCAGCCGCGAGGAACTCGCCGGCCTGACGATGCAGGCGATCACCCACCCCGACGACCTGCCATGCAACCTGCCGCTGTTCGAGGCGGCGGTGCGCGACGGTACGCCATATGTGCACGAGAAACGCTATGTCCGCCCCGACGGATCGAATGTCTGGGTCAACAATTCGGTCGCGGTGATCCGCCGCGCGGACGGCACCCCCTATGGCGTGCTGGCGATCAGCATCGACGTGAGCGAACGCCGTGCTGCGGAGGTGGCGCTCAGGCGCAGCGAGCGCAGCCTGCGGCTGGCGATCGAGGGCGCCGGGATGGCGGCGTGGGACCTCGACCTTGAGACGCAACGTGGCAGCTGGTCGGCCAACCGGTTCGACCTGCTCGGCCTGCCGCGCGCGCGCGACGGCGACGGGACGATCGAGGCGTGGCTCGATCGGGTCCACCCGGAGGATCGCGGGATCGCCAGCGACGCGCTCGCCGCCTGCATCGCCGACGGGACGCCCTACACGATCGTCTATCGCATCCGCCGCGCCGATACCGGCGAGCAGCGCTGGCTGCAGAGCCACGGCAGTCGCATCGATGGCGACAACGGGCGCCCCGACCGGTTCGTCGGCGTCTCGTTCGACGTGACCGACATGCGTGAGGCGCAGGCGCGCCAGCAACTGCTGATCGACGAGCTGGACCACCGCGTCAAGAACATGCTGGCGATCATCCAGGGCATCGCCCAGCAGACGTTCAAGGCGGGCGCCGATCCGGCCGCGGCGCGTGCCGCGTTCGACGGGCGGTTGCGTGCGCTGTCGCAGACGCACAACCTGCTCACCGCGCGGCATTGGGGCGACATCTCGCTGGCCCAGGTTATCGGCGATGCGCTGGCCCCCCATGGCCCGGCGGGGGCGATGGCGTTGTCGGGCCCTGATTTCGCGGTGTCGACGCGCACCGCGGTGTCGCTGTCGCTGGCGATGCACGAACTGGCGACCAACGCGGTCAAATATGGCGCGCTGTCGGTGCCGGGTGGCGGGGTCGAGGTGCGCTGGACGATCGATCGCGGCGCGCCGTCCCGCCTGATGCTTGAATGGGTCGAATGCGGCGGGCCGCCGGTGCTGGAGCCCGCGCGACGCGGGTTCGGCACCCGGATGATCGAGCGGGGGTTGTCGGCCGAACTGGGCGGCAGCGTGACGATCGATTTCGCCGCCGACGGCCTGCGCTGCACGGTCGATGCGCCGCTCGGCGAGAGGCGCGGATGATCGATCTGTCCGGGCTGACGATCCTGGTGGTCGAGGACGAGCCGATCGTCGCGATGTGCCTGGAGGATATGCTGGCCGACCTCGGCTGCACCGTGGTCGGCCCGGCGGCCACGGTCGCCGAGGGGCTGGCCGAGGCGCGCGGTGCGGTGCTCGACGCCGCGATCCTCGACATCAACCTGGGCGAGGCAACCAGCTATCCGATCGCCAGCGTGCTCGCCGACCGTGCGGTGCCGATCGTCTTCGCGACCGGCTATGCGCGCGCCGACCCGCCCGAGGCGATCCGCGCCGAGCTGATCGGCAAACCCTATTCGCGCGAGGATATCGTCGCGGCGCTCGGGCGGGCGCTGGCGGGGTAGGGGAGCGTTTCGTTCTCGATCGTCATTCCCGTGCAGGCGGGAATCCATTCTGGCTGGCCTTCGTGAAGCCTACCGCGTCTGGCGACTATCGGTTTCCGCCTGCGCGGGAATGAGAGGCATGGGAAAGGGGCGCCCGGATCGCTCCGGACGCCCCTTGTATCAGATCCCGCCGCGGCAAAGCCGCGTCGTCGGACGGGCTGAGCGCCCGCCGGCCGGGCTTGGGCGTCTCGCCGACAGCTTTCGCTATCGACGTGCGCCCCGCGCCTCACCCGCTATAGTACATATCGAACTCGACCGGGCTGGGCGTCATTTCCCAGCGCGCGACGTCGCCGCGCTTGATCTCGATGTACGCCTCGATCTGGTCCTTGGTGAAGACGTCACCCTTCAACAGGAAGTCCATGTCTGCCTCGAGGCTGTCGAGCGCCTCGCGCAGCGAACCGGCGACGGTCGGCACCTCGGCCAGTTCGGCCGGGGGCAGATCGTACAGGTTCTTGTCCATCGCCTCGCCGGGATGGAGCTTGTTCTGGATGCCGTCCAGGCCCGCCATCAGCAGCGCGGCATAGGCCAGGTACGGGTTCGCCAGCGCATCGGGGAAGCGCACTTCGACGCGCTTCGCCTTGGCGCCCGTCCCGTACGGGATGCGGCACGAGGCGGAACGGTTGCGGCTCGAATAGGCGAGCAGCACCGGAGCCTCGTAACCCGGCACCAGCCGCTTGTAGCTGTTGGTCGTCGGGTTGGTGAAGGCGTTGACCGCCTTGGCATGCTTGATGACGCCGCCGATGAAATAGAGGCACATGTCGCTGAGGCCGGCATAGCCGTTGCCGGCAAACAGCGGCGTTTTGCCTTCCCAGATCGAGAAGTGGGTGTGCATGCCGCTGCCGTTGTCGTCCTTGATCGGCTTGGGCATGAAGGTCGCCGACTTGCCGTACGCATGCGCGACCTGGTGCACGACGTATTTGTAGATCTGCATCCGGTCGGCGGTGGTGGTCAGCGTGCCGAAGGTCAGGCCCAGTTCGTGCTGCGCGGCCGCCACCTCATGGTGGTGCTTGTCGCAGGGCAGGCCCATCTCGAGCATGGTCGAGACCATCTCGCCGCGGATATCGACCGCCGAATCCACCGGCCCGACGGGGAAATAGCCACCCTTTGCGCGCGGGCGGTGGCCCATGTTCCCGCCTTCATATTCGCGGCCCGAATTGCCCGGCAGTTCGATATCGTCGATCTTGTAATAGCTGGTCGAATAGCTGTTTTCGAACCGCACGTCGTCGAACATGAAGAATTCAGCTTCCGGCCCGACATAGACGGTGTCGCCGATGCCCAGTGTCTGGACATAGGCCTCGGCGCGCTTGGCGGTGGTGCGTGGATCGCGGGAATAGCCCTCGCCGGTCGAAGGTTCGACGACATCGCATACGACGATCAGCATCGGCGTGGCCGAGAAAGGATCGACGTACACCGCGTCCAAATCCGGCTTCAGGATCATGTCGCTCTCGTTGATCGCCTTCCAGCCCTCGATCGACGAACCGTCGAACATCAGGCCGTCGGTCCACTCGTCCTCGCCCATCACGGATGCGACCATGGTCAGGTGATGCCATTTGCCCTTCGGATCGGTGAAACGCAGGTCGATCCACTCGATCTCCTGCTCCTCGATCATCTTCAGAACGTCGCTGGGCGAATTCGCCATGATGTAACCCTTTGCTCTTCCAGAGATGTGCCGCCCACGGGCGACAGAATCATGTTGCGCCGCGGCGCCTTCAAATCATGCTATGTTGCGTCGCGTCAAATCGCGTCGTCGTCGCGTTCGCCGGTGCGGATGCGCAACGCGGTCTCGACCGGGATGACGAAGATCTTGCCGTCTCCGATGCGGCCGGTCTGCGCCGCCTGGGCGATCGCTTCCACCACCCGCTCGGCCAGCGAATCCTCGACGACCACCTCCAGCTTCACCTTGGGCAAGAAATCGACGACATATTCGGCGCCGCGATACAGTTCGGTATGGCCCTTCTGCCGGCCGAAGCCCTTGGCCTCGGTCACGGTGATGCCGCTGACGCCGACGTCGTGCAGCGCCTCCTTCACCTCATCGAGCTTGAACGGCTTGATGATCGCTTCGATCTTCTTCACGCGAATCCCACCCCCTGGCTGCCGGAAGGGCGCCAATGTCTCCGATTGCGTGCGTTGCAGCAAGCGTGCCAGTTGATGGTGGCGCGATTTGTCTCGCGAGGTCGATGCGAAGGGGGCGAGGCGGTGCCTGAACTTTGTGCAGATGGAGCGCCGCTGCCCAAATATCGGGCATCAATAGGGCGGCTGGTGGAACCCGCCGGGTGACAGGGTGAAGATCTCGCAACCGTCCTCGGTGATGCCGATCGAGTGCTCGAACTGGGCGCTGAGCGAGCGGTCGCGGGTAACCGCGGTCCAGCCGTCGTCGAGCAGCTTCACGTCCGGCTTGCCGATGTTTATCATCGGCTCGATCGTGAAGAACATGCCCGGCCGCAGTTCCGGCCCGGTGCCGGGGCGCCCGACATGGACGACTTCCGGCGCGTCGTGGAACAGCTGGCCGAGGCCATGCCCGCAGAAATCGCGCACCACGCCGTAGCGATGCTTTTCCGCATGGCGCTGGATGGCGTGCGCGACGTCGCCCATGTGGTTGCCGGGCTTCGCCTGCTCGATGCCGAGCATCAGGCATTCATAGGTGACGTCGACCAGTCGCTTCGCCTTGATCGGCACCGCGTCGCCGACCAGGTACATGCGGCTGGTGTCGCCATGCCAGCCGTCGACGATCGGCGTCACGTCGATGTTGACGATGTCGCCGTCCTTCAGCGTCCGCTCGCTCGGGATGCCGTGGCATACGACATGGTTGATCGAGATGCAGCAGCTATGGGTGTAGCCGCGATAGCCCAGCGTCGCCGGCACCCCGCCACGTGCCGTCATCTCGGCAAAGGCGATGGCGTCGAGTTCGGCGGTGGTGACGCCGGGCACGACGTGCGGCACCAGTGCATCGAGCACCTCCGCGGCGGCGCGCCCGGCGGCGCGCATACCGGCAAAGCCCTGAGCCCCGTGCAGGCGGATCGCGCCCGTGCGCGAGAGCGGGGCGTCGGCGGTCACATATTCGGTCATGGCGGCGCATATAGCGGCTCGCGCGCGGTTTCGCTATGCGCTGTCGCCATGAGCGAGCGTATCTGGACTGCCGCCCTCGTCGTGATCGGCGACGAGATATTGTCGGGCCGCACCCAGGACCGCAACGTCGCGCAGATCGCCGCGTGGCTCAACGTCCAGGGAATCCGCCTGGCCGAGGTGCGGATCGTCGGCGATGTCGAGGGCGCGATCGTCGAGGCGGTCAACGCCCTGCGCGCCCGCAACGACTATCTGTTCACGACCGGCGGGATCGGACCGACGCACGACGACATCACCGTCGATGCGATCGCGAAGGCGTTGGGCGTCGGGGTTGAAGTCCATCCGGCGGCGCGCGCGATGCTGGAACGATACTATGCCAAGCGCGGCGGCCTGACCGAGGCGCGGCTGCGCATGGCGCGTGTGCCGGCCGGCGCCGAACTGATCGAGAATCGCCTGTCGGGTGCGCCCGGCATCCGCATCGGCAGCATCTTTGTGATGGCGGGGGTGCCGCATATCACCGCCGGCATGCTCGACGCGCTGACCGGCACGCTGGAGGGCGGGCGTCCGGTGCTTTCGGCGACGATCGGCTGCTGGGTCGCGGAAAGCGAAGTCGCCGACCTGCTCGGCGCTGTCGAGCGGGCCCACGCGGGTGATGACGGTGCGGTGCAGATCGGCAGCTACCCTTTCTTCCGCGACGGACGGGTCGGGGCAAACTTCGTGGTGCGCAGCCCCGATGCGGCGAAGCTGGGGGCGTGCATGGCGGACCTGGCGGCACGGCTGGAGGGCGAGGGGCGCGCCGTCACGGACGGAGGAATTTGAGGCTCCCGCCGCGCTTCCGCGCAGGCGGGGGCCCAAGGTTGTCATCCCATAAGCTCCCTGGCATGTCGTCAGGCTGGGCGGCTGGCCGCCCCGCTGCCCGCTAGCCGGAATTCCTGAGCGCCGTCGCGATCGCGTTGATCGACAGCAGGATGCCCTCGCCGATGCGCGGATCGTCCTCGCCGGCGCGGTGGCGCTTGAGGAGTTCGATCTGGAGCAGGTTGAGCGGTTCGATATAGGGCAGGCGCAGGCGGATCGACGCCTCCAGCGCGGGGTTCTTCTCCAGCAGCCGGGTTTGGCGGGTGGCCTGGAGCAGGCCGTCGTGGGTCGCCTGCCAGCCGCCCTTGATGCGGCCGAACACCGCGTCGGCCAGCGCGCGATCCTCGACCAGCGCGGCGTAGCGGGCGGCCAGCCCCAGGTCGGACTTGGCGAGTACCTGTTCGAGGTTGCCGAGCGTCGACTGGAACAGCGGCCAACTCGCCGCCATCTCGCGCAGCAGGCCCTTGTCCTCGAACGCCTCCAGCGCCTGGCCGACGCCGTACCAGCCGGGCAGCATGACGCGCGCCTGCGCCCAGCTGAACACCCAGGGGATGGCGCGCAGATCCTCGATCGCGTCGGATTTCTTGCGGCTGGCGGGGCGCGAGCCGATCTTCAGCCCGGCGATCTCGGCGATCGGCGTGGCCTGGCGGAAATAGCTGCGGAAGCCTTCGGTGCCGTAGACGAGGTCGCGGTAGGCCCGGAATGCGGTGTCGGAGAGTTCGTCCATCGCCGCCTCGAACCGCGCCTTGTCGGCCGGGGGCAGCTCGGCCGGGGCAAGGCTTGCGAGCAGCGTCGCCGATGCCATCGCCTCCAGGTTGGTCATCGCGCTCGCGCGGGTGCCGTACTTCGCGGCGATGATCTCGCCCTGTTCGGTCACGCGGATACGGCCCTGCACCGTGCCGGCGGGCTGCGCCTGGATCGCCTGGAACGACGATCCGCCGCCGCGCCCGACAGCCCCGCCGCGACCGTGGAACAGCTGCATCCGCACGCCCGCTTCCTCGAACACCGGGGCGAGCGCCGACGATCCCTTCGACAATTGCCATGTCGAGGTGAGGTAGCCGCCGTCCTTGTTGCTGTCCGAATAGCCGATCATCACTTCCTGCACGCCGCGCGCGGCGGCGATTGCCGCGACCTCGGGCAGCGCCAGCCACTCGCGCATGATGCCGGGCGCGCGTTCGAGATCGGCGACCGTCTCGAACAGCGGCACCGCCATGATGTGCGCCCGCGGCGGATCGCCCGGCACGTAGAGCCCGGCTTCCTTGAGCAGCAGGTGGACTTCGAGCAGGTCCGACACCGATTGCGCCATCGACACGATATATTGCCGGATGCAGGCGCGGCCGTATGTCGCCTGCGCCTGGGCCGCGGCGCGAACGATCGACAATTCGCTCGCGGTCTCCTCCGAATAGGTCGCGTACGGACTGGTCAGCGGACGCTGGCTGGCGAGTTCGCGGCGCAGCAGGGCGACGCGCGCATCCTCGTCGAGCGCGATATAATCGTCCTCGACCCCGCCCGCCTTCAGCAGCTCGGCGACCACCCGCTCGTGCACCGCGCTGTTCTGGCGCAGGTCGAGGGTGGCGAGGTGGAAGCCGAACGTCTCGACCGCGCGGATCAGCCGGCCGAGCTTGCCGCCCGACGAGAGCGGGCCGTGGTCGGTGCCGGCCAGACCGTGCGCGATCGCCGCCAGATCGCGGCGGAAGGCGGCCGGATCGGGATAGGGATCGCCCTTCAGCGCGCCGGGGCGCGGCGCGGGCTTGCCGGTCAGCGCCAGATGGGTGGCGGCG
The DNA here is from genome assembly GCF_035910975.1 of Sphingomonas sp. GTDB lineage: Bacteria > Pseudomonadota > Alphaproteobacteria > Sphingomonadales > Sphingomonadaceae > Sphingomonas. The sequence goes on along the minus strand of NZ_JAMHWM010000007.1, from coordinate 155,527 downwards.
AGCCGTGCGTAGATGCCGGAAAGCGCGCGGCGATAGGGCTCGTCCTCGCGGCTCGGCGCGGTGTCGCCGCTGATGATGGCAAGCGCCAGCACCCCGTCGTCGACGACGGCATGCTCGGTGGAGATCGAAAGCTGGGCGCCGAGCAGGTGGACGCGATCGAGATAATGGCCGAGCACCGCCTCGCTCGCGCGGCCGAGCGCCAGCGCCAGGCTGTCGGCGGTGACGAACGGATTGCCGTCACGGTCGCCGCCGATCCAGCTCCCCGGCTTCAGGAACGACGGCACGCGGGTGCCGAGCGCGCGATCCCACCGCGCGTAGAGGGCGGGCAGCGCGGGCAGGAACACGTCGCGCAGATAGCTGAGCGCGGTTTCCACCTCGTCGGCGACGTACAGCCGTTCGCGGCGCAGAACGCGGGTCTGCCACAGCAGCGCGATCTGGCGCAGGATCGCGTCGTCGATGCGGTCGCCGTCGAACGTCTCGTCGAGCCCGCGGTCCTTGAGCGCCATCAGATCGGCGATCGTGTTGCGGTGATCGATCATCGACTTGCGGCGCACTTCGGTGGGGTGCGCGGTCAGGACGGGGGCGACCAGTGCATCTTCCAGCAGAGCCAGCACGGCGGCACGATCGATACCGTCCTTCTCCAGCTTCGCCAGCGCATGGGCGACGTCGGCACCTTCCTCCGCCGCGACGCCCTGGCGATCCTCGGCCAGGTTGGCGAGCATCGAGAACAGCATGAAGCCGCGTGTGAAATCGAGCGTGTCGTCGAGGCTGAGGCGCTCCAGCCCCGGATCGATCGCGTCGGCCCCCGCGACGCCGCGCGCGCGATCGACCGAGGTGGCGCGGATATATTCGATCCGCTTGAACAGCGCCTCGCCGCCATAGGCTCGGATGACGTCGCCGAGCAGCTTGCCGAGGAAGCGGACGTCCGCATTGTTCGCGATCGGGGGAAGGCTGGCCATGATCGATTGCTGCACCGCAACGGACACCGCGGTCAACGGACAATTGGTTGACGACGGCGCAAGCCGCACTTACGTGTATTGCTAGACTAATACGGGAGTTTCCGCGATGCGCAGCGCTTTCCTGATCGTCCCCGCCCTGTTGCTGGCGGGCTGCGGTTCGGCCGACGAAGCCGCGAAGGACGAGGGCACGTCGATCTCGATCAAGGGCGAGGACGGCAACGCGTTCAGCGCCAACCTGGGCAAGGACGGCCGCGTCGCGATCGACGTGCCGGGCTTCAAGGCGAACATCGACCTGCCCAGCATCCAGCTCGACGCCAATGATTTCAAGATGAACGGCGTGTCGCTGCCGACGGGATCAAAGATCACCAGCATGAACGTTGCCGGCCGCAACGGCGGCGGGGTGGAGGTGAATTTCACCAGCCCGGTCGGCACGGCGGCGGTGCGCGACTGGTTCCAGGGGCGGCTGGCGGCCGAAGGCTTCACGCTGAAAGCGGACGGCGACGCGCTGAGCGGCACGACCGAGGAGGGCAAGCCGTTCCGCCTGACCACCAAGCCGGCCGGCGGCGGGCAGAGCGAGAGCGTGATCTCGATTGGGGGGTAAATCCGGCCCGTCCGCAGGTCATCCTGGACGGACCGTCGCCTACCGCATCTGGAACGCCGGCAGGTCGCGCGTCTTCTTCGATATGTTGCCGAAGCGGCTGAGCCCCGTCACCCGGCCTCTCGCGTCGCGCACGAAGCGGACCTCGTCCATCTCGCCGCCGCTGGCGCGGACCGGGCGGAACACGTCGCCGCCCCTGGGCTTGAGGAAGGCGATGTCGTCGGCGGGCGTTTCCGACGGCAGGCTGAGCATCGCCAGTCCGCCGGCCCAGGGCACCAGCACGAACTCGCTGCCCCACGGCTGCGACGAATAGACGCCGGTGAACGGTGCCAGATCGACTGACGCCGGAGCGGGCGCCTTGAAGCTGTGGCCCTGGCGCTTCGCCAGCAACTGAAAAATTTGCGCGACCTGCGGCGCCGGATTCTCCGCGCCGGTCGCCATCGCGGTCACCGCCGTCTCGGTCTCGGGCAGCAACTGCAGCGTCGTGCGATAGCCCGGACAGTCGCCGCCGTGGCCGACGAACGTGCGGTCGCCCTGTCGCCGCACCGCGAAGCCCAGCCCCCAGGTCGTTCGGAAATCGGGATCGGTGTACTGCACCCGCTGCATCTCGCGCAGGGTGGACGCCTTCAGCACCTCGGGCGTGCCGGTGCGCAGCAGGCGGAACTGCCAGATCGCGAAGCGGCCAAGATCCTCGACCGTCGAGGTGAAGCCGGCGGCGGGTGCGATTCCCCGGGTATCGAACGGCTTGAGCAGGTCGCGGGTGCCGTCGCGCTTCAGCGCCCCCCAGCCGACCGCCATCCGCTTGCCCAGTTCGTCTCCGCGAAAGGTCGGGCGCGTGTCCTTGAGGCCGAGCGGGCCCAGGATGTGGCGCTGGACATAGGCGTCATAGGCCTCGCCGCCGGTCGCGGCGGCGATGTCTCCGGCCAGGGTCAGCCCCAGGTTGCTGTACTGGAACCAGCGCGACGCGGGATAGAGCGGCGCCTGGCCGCCGATCGTCGCCTTGATCTCGTCGGTGGTCGGGAACGGAAAGTCGGGGCCGGTCCAGTAGGGGTGCGCCGATTCGCGCGGCAGGCCGGCCGAATGCGTCAGGATCCCGCGCACCGTGACGGGCACGCTGTCCTCCCCCGAAGCCGCGAGCTTCGCCCAGGGCAGATAGGTCGTCACCGGATCGTCGAGGCGGACCTTGCCGGCTTCCCACTCGCGCATCAGCGCGATGGCGGTGAACAATTTCGAGATCGAGCAGATCGAATAGATGGTCGACGGCGTGGTCGGGATCGTCCGCGCGGCGTCGATATGGCCGTAGGCACCCGCCCAGACGATACGGTCGCCCTGCACGACTGCGGCGGTGAGCGAGGGCAACCGCTTGTAGACCTGGACCGAATCGAGCCAGATATCGACGAGCCGCAGAGCCTCCGCCAGCGCGACACCGTCGGCCGGCGGGTTGTGGCGCTGGGCGGCGCTGGTCGGGGCCGCCGCCGCCGGCGTCTGGGGCGTCTGTGCCGTCACGGGCAGCGCGATCGCCGCGCACAACAACATCGCCTTGCGCAGCTTTCCGATCATCTTCCCCCCTTTGCCCCGATGCCTATCTGTCGGGCGCCGCTCAGCCGTCGCCGACGCGTTCGATGTCGGCGCCGACGCCCTGCAATTTCTCCTCGAGCCGCTCGTAGCCGCGATCGAGGTGGTAGACGCGGCTGACCGAAGTCTCCCCCTCCGCCGCCAGCCCGGCAATGATGAGGCTCATCGACGCACGCAGATCGGTTGCCATCACCGGCGCGCCGACCAGCCGGTCGACCCCGCGGACAACGGCGGTGCGACCGCTGACCGAGATGTCGGCCCCCATCCGCGCGAGTTCGGGCACGTGCATGTAGCGGTTCTCGAAGATCGTCTCGGTCAGCATCGACGCGCCGTCGGCCTTCGTCAGCATCGCCATGAACTGCGCCTGCATGTCGGTGGCGAAGCCGGGGAAGGGCGCGGTCGACAGCGTCAGCGGGCGCAGCCGATCGGGCGCGGACACCACGATCGATCCCTTGCGCAGCTCGATCACCGCACCCGAATCCGCCAGCGCGGACAGCGTCGCCGCCATGTCGTTGGCGTCGGCGCCGACCAGCTCGATCGTGCCGCCGGTGATCGCGGCGGCGCAGGCATAGCTGCCCGCCTCGATCCGGTCGGGCATCACCGCATAGGTCGCGCCGTGCAGGCGATCGCGGCCCTCGATCGTCAGCGTCTCCGTACCGATGCCGTCGATCGCCGCGCCCATCGCGACCAGCAGCCTGCACAGATCGACGATCTCGGGTTCGCGCGCGGCGTTTTCCAGCACCGACGTGCCCTTGGCAGTGGCGGCGGCCATCAGTGCGTTCTCGGTCGCGCCGACCGAGACGACAGGGAAACGATAGCGCCCCCCGCTCAACCTGCCGCCTGGCGCGCGCGCCGTCACATAGCCCGCCGACGTCTCCAGTTCCGCGCCCAGCGCCTCCAGCGCCTTCAGGTGCAGGTCGATCGGGCGGTTGCCGATCGCGCAGCCGCCGGGCAGCGACACGCGCGCCTCACCCATCCGCGCCAGGATCGGGCCGAGCACCAGGATCGACGCGCGCATCTTGCGAACGATGTCGTAGGGCGCCTCCGTCGAGGTCAGGCGGCCGGCGCGGATCGTCATCACCCGCCCGAAATCCTCGGGCCGCGTCCCCTCGATCGCGGTCGATGCGCCGAGCTGGTTGAGCAGGTGGCCGAAGCCGTCGACGTCGGCCAGGCGCGGCAGGTTCCTGAGCGTCAGAGGCTCGTCGGTGAGCAGCGCGCACGGCATCAGCGTCAGCGCCGAGTTCTTGGCGCCGGAAATCGCGACACGGCCTTTCAGCACATTGCCGCCACGGATAAGGATACGGTCCATGGGCGGACTTGTATCGCCCCTTTGCCCACAGGCAAGCGGCGGGCGGAACGCTTTCGCTTGATCGACTTTAATGCATTGATTTCGCGGGACTGCTTTGCAGGAGGCTAGTGGGGGGTAACGATCACGTGCGTGCGAGTTGTTTCGCCGAAGTGCTGGGCGAGCGCATCGATCTGACGTCGAACGAGAAGGCCGCGCTGGCGCGGCTGGAGGAGAAGTCGCGCGACATACGCCGCGGTGCGGTGCTCCAGCGCGAAAACGAGCCGTCGGGCGACCTGCACATCGTCCGCCGGGGCCTGTTGATGAGCTATGTGCTGCTCGACGACGGCAGCCGCCAGATCCTGCGATTCTATTTCCCCGGCGACATGCTGGGCGTGCCGGCGATGATCTATCGCGAATCGCCGGAGACGATCGCCGCGCTGGTCGATTCGGAAGTGTGCCCGTTCGACCGCGCGGCGCTCAGTCGGTTGTTCGAGGAACATCCGCGGGTCGCCACGATGATCCTGGTACTGTCACAGGTCGAGCGCGTCGCGCTGACCGACCGGCTGGCGGCGCTGGGCCGCACGTCGGCCAAGGCACGCGTCGCGGCGCTGATCCTCGACATGCGCAACCGCATGGCCGCGCAGGACAAGTCGATCACCGACACCTTCTCGCTGGGGCTGACGCAGGAAGAAATCGGCGACGCGACCGGGCTGACCGCCGTCCACGTCAACCGCATGCTGCGTCAGCTGGAGGAAGACGGGCTGATCGCACGCGAGGGCGGCCGCATGACGATCCGGGACCAGCGCGCGCTGGCGCGGGCGGCGAACTATGTCGATCGCTATGCCGGACTGGAACTGGGCTGGCTGCCGGCGGCGCGGTAGGCAGAAGAAGAAAGGCGGGTTCCGGGCGCCCAAACATCCCCTTCTTCTCTACCCTCCTCAATCCAGATTCGGTCGCAACCACCGCGTCGCCTGTTCGACGTCCACCCCGCGCCGCGCGGCATAATCCTCCAACTGGTCCGGCCCGATCCGCGCGACGCCGAAATATTCGGCCTGGGGGTGGCCGAAGTAGAAGCCGCTGACCGCCGCCGTCGGCAGCATCGCGAAGCTTTCGGTCAGCGTCGCGCCGGTCGCGTGATGGGCGTCGAGCATGTCGAACAGGATCGGCTTCAGGCTGTGTTCGGGGCACGCCGGATAACCCGGCGCGGGGCGGATGCCGCGATATTGCTCGCGGATCAGCGCCTCGTTGGTCAGTTGCTCGCCCGCCGCATAGCCCCACAGCTCGGTGCGGACATGCTGGTGGAGGCGTTCGGCGAAGGCCTCGGCGAAACGGTCGGCCAGCGCCTTCAACAGGATGTCCGAATAATCGTCGATCGCCGCCTTGAAGCGGGCGAGATGCGGCTCGATGCCGTGGATGCTGACGGCAAAGCCGCCGATCCAGTCGCCCTTTTCGTCGATGAAGTCGGTCAGGCACATGTTGGGCCGTCCCTCGCGCTTGGCGATCTGCTGGCGCAGGAACGGCAGGCGCACGATATCGGTGCCCTCGACAAGATTGAGCATGTCGAAGCCGCGCAGTTCGTCGGCGTTGAAATCGCCCTTCAGGTCGACGACGACATCGTCCTCGTAGCGCGCGCACGGCCACAGCCCGACGACTCCCCGCGCGGTCAGCCATTTCTCGGCGATGATGCGGTCGAGCATCGCCTGCGCGTCGGCGTAGAGCGATTTCGCGCTCTCCCCGACCACCGCGTCGTCGAGGATCGCCGGGAAATTGCCAGCCAGTTCCCATGCCCGGAAGAACGGGGTCCAGTCGATCATCTGGCGCAGGTCGTTCAAGTCCCAGTCGCGGAAGATGTGCACGCCGGGCTTTGCCGGCGCCGGCGGCTTCAGCGCCATGTCGGCGACGAACGGATTGGCCCGCGCCTTCGCCAGGGAAAGCAGTTCGTTCTGCCCCTTGTTGGCGCGTGATATCCGCACCGCTTCATAATCCTGCGCGGTCTTGGCGACGAATTCGTCGCGGATCGTGTCGCTGACCAGCGTGGTCGCCACGCCCACCGCGCGCGATGCGTCCAGCACATGGACGACCGGCCCGTCATAGGCCGGCGCGATGCGCAGCGCGGTGTGCACCCTCGACGTGGTGGCGCCGCCGATCAGCAGCGGCATCGTCATGCCGGTGCGCTTCATCTCCTCGGCCACCGTCACCATTTCGTCGAGCGACGGCGTGATGAGGCCGGAAAGGCCGATCATGTCGGCGTCATTCTCGTTCGCCGCCTCCAGGATCTTCGACCAGGGCACCATCACCCCCAGATCGACGACCTCGAAGCCGTTGCACTGAAGCACGACGCCGACGATGTTCTTGCCGATATCGTGGACGTCGCCCTTGACGGTGGCCATCACCACCTTGCCCTTGCCCTTGGCGCCGGGTTCCTTCGCGGCCTCGATGAAGGGCAGCAGGTGGGCGACTGCCTTCTTCATCACGCGGGCGGATTTCACCACCTGGGGCAGGAACATCTTGCCGCTGCCGAACAGGTCGCCGACGACGTTCATCCCGTCCATCAACGGGCCTTCGATCACCTCGATCGGCCGCGCGAACTGAAGGCGGCATTCCTCCGTATCCTCGACGACGTGCAGGTCGATGCCCTTGACCAGCGCATATTCCAGCCGCTTGGTGACGGGCAGCGAACGCCATTCGGCCGCCGCCTTTTCCGCCACCGCATCGGTGCCGCGATATTTCTCGGCCAGCGCGACCAGCCGTTCGCCGGCATCGGGATCGCGGTTGAGGATGACGTCCTCGCACGCGGTGCGCAGTTCCGGGTCGATCTGGTCATAGATGTCGAGCTGGCCGGCGTTGACGATCGCCATGTCCATGCCGGCGGGGATCGCGTGGTACAGGAACACGCTGTGCATCGCGCGCCGGACGGGTTCGTTGCCGCGGAAACTGAACGACAGGTTGGACAGGCCGCCCGAGATGTGGACGTGCGGGCAGCGGCGCTTGATCTCGCGCGTCGCCTCGATGAAATCGACGCCGTAGTTATTGTGTTCCTCGATCCCCGTCGCCACCGCGAAGACGTTGGGATCGAAGATGATGTCCTCGGGCGGGAAGCCGATGCCGGTCAGGATCGTGTACGCGCGCTCGCAGATCTCGATCTTGCGCGCCTGGGTGTCGGCCTGTCCCACCTCGTCGAACGCCATCACGACGACGGCGGCGCCGTAAGCCATGCACTTGCGGGCATGTTCAAGGAACTGGTCGATGCCTTCCTTCATGCTGATCGAATTGACGATCGGCTTGCCCGACACGCATTTCAGCCCGGCCTCGATCACGTCCCACTTGGATGAATCGACCATCACCGGCACGCGCGCGATATCGGGCTCGGCGGCGATCAGCTTGAGGAAGGTCGTCATCGCTTCATGGGCGTCGAGCAGGCCCTCGTCCATGTTGACGTCGATCACCTGCGCGCCGTTTTCCACCTGCTGGCGCGCGACCTCAACGGCCTTGGCGTAATCGCCGGCCATGATGAGCTTCTTGAACGCGGCGGAGCCGGTGACGTTGGTGCGTTCGCCGACGTTGACGAAATTGGTCGAGGTGGAGGTCATCAATCAGTCCCGTCATCCCAGCGAACGCTGGGATATCGTGCGGCAAGCGCACGCTTCATAACAGCGATGCCCCAGCGTGCGCTGGAGCGAAGCCCGTGTGTCACGCCGCCATCGTGAACGGTTCGAGGCCGGCGAGGCGTGTCCGCACCGGCGGCTCCGCCGGCACGCGCGGGGTCAGCCCGCGCACCGTGTCGGCGATCGCCTTGATGTGGGCGGGCGTCGATCCGCAGCAACCGCCCAGCACGTTGACCTGCCCCGCATCGGCCCATTCGCGCACCAGCGCGGCGGTGGTTTCCGGCAGTTCGTCATACGCGCCCAGTTCGTTGGGCAGGCCCGCGTTGGGATAGACCATGATGAGCGTGTCGGCGATGGCCGACAGCGTCTTGACGTGCGGCCGAAGCTGTTCGGCACCGAACGAACAGTTCAGCCCGATCGTCACCGGCCGCGCGTGGCGCACCGCGTGCCAGAACGCCTCGACCGTGTGCCCCGACAGGTTGCGGCCCGACAGGTCGGTCAGCGTCATCGACAGCATGATCGGCAGGTCGCGGCCCAGCGCCTCGCCCGCCTCGATCGCGGCCATCACCCCGGCCTTGGCGTTCAGCGTGTCGAACACCGTCTCGATCAGGATGAAGTCGGCGCCGCCTTCGACCAGCGCGTCGGTCTGGTCGCGGTAAACCTGCTTCAGATAGTCGAAGTCGATCTCACGATAGCCGGGGTCGTTGACGTCGGGCGACAGCGACAGCGTCTTGTTGGTCGGCCCGATCGCGCCGGCGACGAAGCGCGGGCGGCCGTCCTTCGCCGCATATTCGTCGGCAAGAGTTCGCGCGATCCTCGCGCTCTGGATGTTGATGTCTGCGACAAGGGCCTCGGCCCCGTAATCGGCCTGGCTGATGACGTTGGCGCTGAACGTGTTGGTCGAGACGATGTCCGACCCCGCGTCCAGATAGGCGCGGGTGATCGTCTCCGGCACTTCCGGCTTCGTGATCGCCAATATGTCGTTGTTGCCCTTCTGGTCGTGGCCCAGCGTGAGCGTGCCGGCATAATCGGCTTCCGAAAGCTTCCAGTTCTGGATTTCGGTGCCGAACGCGCCATCGGTGATGAGGATGCGCTTCGCGGCTTCGGCCAGCAGGGATTCGCGCGGGGTCATGCCGTTGTCTCCTGCGTCGTCGCCACCGGCCGCAGGCCCAGCAGGTGGCAGATCGCGTAGCTCAGTTCCGCCCGGTTGAGCGTGTAGAAATGGAAGTTGCGCTCGCCGCCGGCGTAGAGCTTGCGGCACAGCTCCGCCGCCACCGTCGCCGCGACCAGCTGGCGCGCGGCGGGATGGTCGTCGAGCCCCTCGAACAGCCGCGCCATCCACGGCGGGACGGCGGTGCCGCACATCGCCGACATGCGCTGGACCGCGGCGAAGCTCATTATCGGCATGATGCCGGGTACGATCTCCGCGGTGATGCCGGCGGCGGCGGCCGCATCGCGGAAGCGGAAATAGGTCTCGGGTTCGAAAAAGAACTGGGTGATCGCGCGCGTCGCCCCGGCGTCGAGCTTGCGCTTCAGATTGTCGAGGTCGTGCGTCGCATCGGGCGAGTCAGGGTGGCATTCGGGATAGGCCGCGACCGAAATCTCGAACGGGTGGAGCTTCTTCAACCCCGCGACCAGCGCGGCGGCGTTCTCGTAACCGCCCTCGGGCGAGATGAACTTCGCGCCCGCCGTCGGCGGATCGCCGCGCAGCGCCACGATATGCCGTACGCCCGCCGCCCAATAATCGCGTGCCACCGCGTCGATTTCGTCGCGGCTCGCCTCGACGCAGGTCAGGTGCGCCGCGGCGGGGATCGCGGTGTCGCGGGCGATTCGCGCGACCGTCGCGTGGGTCCGCTCACGCGTGGTGCCGCCGGCGCCATAGGTGACGGAGACGAAGCGGGGATCGAGCGGCCCGAGCGTCTCGATCGAATCCCACAGCGTCGCTTCCATCTTCTCGGTCTTGGGCGGGAAGAATTCGAAGCTGACGCCCACATCCCCCGCGACATCCGCGAACAAGGGCACGTCGAGCGCACGCCGCGCTTCTTCCATGGCAACAAGCGATACCATCACGCCGCCTTCACTTCCTTGAGAGTCGCCGACGCCTTGCGCGCCAGCCACAGTTTCACCGTCAGTTCGCCACCTTCCAGCGTCTCGACCTGCGCGGGCGCCAGGCCCGCAGCTTCGAACCAGCCGAGCATCTGATCGTCGGAGAAGCCGAGGCGCGTATGCGCGTCGCGGCTTCGCAGATCCTCGCGATCATGGGGCGCGAAATCGGCGATCAGCAGCCGTCCGCCGCCGCGCAGCACCCGCGCCGCCTCGCGGATCGCGGCGCCCGGCTGCTGCGCGAAATGCAGGACATGGTGGAGGATCGCCAGATCGGCGTCCTCGTCACGCAGCGGCAGCGCGTAGAGATCGGCCTGGCGCAGTTCGGCATTGGCCTGATGATCGAGCTTGGCGCGCGCCAGCCGCAGCATCTCCGACGAGCGATCAATGCCAAGCGCGCGCGCGGCCTGCGGCGCGAACAGTTCGAGCATCCGCCCGGTGCCGGTGCCGATGTCGATAATCGTGCCCAGTGCCGCCTGGCCGACGACGCGGGCCATCGCCGCCTCCACCTGTTCCTCGGCCACGTGCAGCGACCGGATCGCGTCCCAGTCGCTGGCGTGCGCCTCGAACCATTCGGCCGCCGCGACGGCGCGATCGGCGCGGACGGCGGCGAGCCGGGCGGCGTCGGCGACCGCCCAGTGATCGGGCTCGCCATGGCACCAGGCGTCGAGCGCGGCGAGCACCGGCGCCACCTGGGCCTCCGCACCCAGCGCGACGAATACCCAGCTGCCTTCCTTGCGCCGCTCGGCGAGGCCGGCGTCGCACAGGATTTTCACATGGCGGCTGACCCGCGGCTGGCTCTGGCCCAGCACCTGCGCGAGTTCGCCGACCGACAGCTCCATCGAGCGTAGCAGGGCGAGCACGCGCAGCCGCGTCGCATCGGCGAGGGCACGGAAGATATCGAGTGCGGCGGTCATCGGAATAACGATATAAAGATATCTTTATATGAGGTCAACGCACGTGACCTGTGCCGGTGGACAAGCAAAAATTGCGACGGGTTGTGAGACCGTTTCGCCTCCGTTAGCGTTTGGCTCCGCATTGCGACGTATCCCGCAAGCAACAGGAGTGCCCGTAATGAAGAAATCGACCCTCGCCGCCGTCGGCCTCGCCGCCGCGCTCGGCCTTGCCGCCTGCAGCGACCAGACCCAGCAATCGATGGCAAACGATGCCGACAATGCCGCCGCCGATGCCAATGCGACGATGCGCGAGGCGGGCTCCGACGTCGATGCCGCGTTCGAATCGGCGGAACGATCGACCGAGAATGCGGCCGACGCCACCGGCCGGGCGCTGGAGCGGGCGGGCGACGCCACCGCCAACGCCGCCGACCGCGCCGCCGATGCCACCGGCAACGCCCTGGTTTCCGCCGGCAACACGATCCGCGACTGATGAAGATGCGCCTGCGCCTTGTCGCTGCCGCCGCCCCGCTGCTCGCGCTGGCCGCCTGTGGATCCGGCGATTCCGACCAGCCGGGCGGAATCTCGGCCGACGAGGCGCAGGAGCTCAACGAAGCCGCCGAAATGCTCGACCCCGACGCGGTCGATGCGAACGCGCTGCCGCCCGCCGGGAACGGGACGTGACCCCGCGCCGCCTGGGCGCGACCGATCTTGAGATCGCGCCGCTGGTGCTGGGCGGCAACGTGTTCGGCTGGACGGCGGACGAGGCGACGAGCTTCGCCCTGCTCGACGCCTTCGTCGACGCCGGCGGGACGATGATCGATACCGCCGACGTCTATTCGGCGTGGGTGCCGGGGCATCAGGGCGGCGAATCCGAAGGCGTGATCGGCCGCTGGCTGACGGCGTCGGGCAAGCGTGACCGGGTGCAGATCGCGACCAAGGTCGGCATGCTGCCTGGCGAGGGCGGCGAAAAGCTCGCACCGGCGCGAATCGCCGCCGCGGCGGAGGCCTCGCTCCAGCGCCTCTGCACCGATCGCATCGACCTCTACTACGCGCACCAGGACGATGACGCCGTCCCGCAGGATGCGGTGCTGGAGGCGTTCGGCCGGCTGGTCGACGCCGGCAAGGTCCGCGTGGTCGGAGCGTCCAACTTCTCCGCCGCGCGGCTCAAGTCGGCCAACGACGTCGCGCGCGACGCCGGCCTGCCGCACTATCATGTGCTCCAGCCCGAATATAACCTCGTCAGCCGGCACCGCTTCGAAGGCGAGCTGCAGGATTATTGCGTCACCCACAATATCGCGGCCCTGCCCTATTACGGGCTGGCGTCAGGCTTTCTGACCGGCAAGTATCGCTCCCCCGACGACCTGACCAAGAGCGTCCGTGGTGGCCGGATGGGCGAGCTGCTGTCGGGCAGGGGAGCGGCCATGCTCACCGCGATGGACGCGGTCGCCGCGGAGACGGGCGCGAGCCTGGCGCAGATCGCGCTGGCCTGGCTGATGGCACAGCCAGGCGTCGTCGCGCCGATCGCCAGCGCGACCGGCGTCGAACAGCTTCGCGAACTGGTCGGCGCCTGGGACGTGACGCTGCGCCGTGACCAGCAGGATCGCCTGACCGCCGCCGGAGCCTGATCCGCGCGACTCAACCGAGGTTCAGTTTGATGCGTTTAGCCGGGCGGCATGTCCGGCTATGCGCCTCCGACCCGAGACCGTCTGCCCGCCGCGATCGTCGCGGTGGCGATCCAGGCCGCGTTGCTGTGGGCGCTGATCGTCGGGCTCACGACGACCTTTCGTACGACCAACGACGAGGCGATGAGCGTGTTTTCGGTCGAGCCCTCGCCGCGAACCGAGCCGAAGACAGTCGAGAAGCGCAGCTCCCCCTCGCGACGCCCCGAGGGCGCGGCGTCTCCGCCCAACCTGCGATCGCGCGCGACCGAGCTTGTGGCGCCCCCGCCGGCCCTGCCGCTGCCGCCGGTGGTGATCGCGGCGCCCGTCCCGCTGACTGGCACCGATGCCTCGACGGGATCGGCCGACATCGCCGGGCCGGGAACCGGCGCGGGCGGGACCGGCAACGGGCTGGGCAGCGGCGCGGGCGGTGACGGCGACGGCGGTGGCGGCGACGAGACCCCGCCCGAATGGCGCAGCGGCCGGCTGCGCGACTCCGATTTTCCCGACGCGCTCCGCGAAACGACGCGCGGCGGCGCCGTCGGGGTGCGCTATACGGTGATGACCAGCGGTCGCGTCGGCAATTGCCGGATCACCCGAACCAGCGGGGTTCCGCTGCTCGACCAGATGACCTGCCGCCTGATCGTCGAACGCTTCCGTTTCCGCCCGTCGCGCGACGCCGCCCGACGTCCGGTCGCCGCCGACATCGTCGAGACGCATGAATGGGTGAACGAGATGACTGCGGTCGACCTCGAAGAACCGCCCCCCGTCCGCCGCCGGCGCGGCCGGTAACGGTTATTCGGCGAGCGTAAGCGCAGCGGCGGCCATGGCGCCGGCCGCCAGCCAGGGTTCGATCCGGTCGCCGAACCGGCGGCGCTCCCCGGCGCCCTCCAGAAATCCGGCGCGGCCGATCCGCGATTCCTCGCCCCATCGGATGCGCAGCAGCGATGCCGCCGGCCGGCTCCGCACGACCAGCAGGTCGAGGATTTCGCAGCCCGCCCGCGCGCCCATCTCGCGCTTGTAGCCGCTGTCGCCCGTGCCCAGATCGATCGTCCGCACGCCCTGCGCGTGCGCCTGCCCGAACTGATGGAAGGTGACGATCCGTCCGGGGCGAAAGGCCGCCCAGGCATCGTCATAGCTGCTGGCGATGGCATATTGCCGGTCGCCGGCGCGCAGATCGAACGAGAAGGCGATTGCGGCGTCACCGACCGACAGGATCGTCGCCGAGAGGCTGCCGGCGAGTGCCGGATCGGCGAGCGCGCGGCGCCACAGGTCACGCTGCGCCGCGGTCAGGAACTTGGCCCCGCTGCCGTCGGTGGTGCGGGCGATCCAGCTGTTCGCCTCGATCGCGCCCAGCGTGTCGAGCACGGCGTCGTCCCATGCCGCCCCGTGCAGGTGGCGCACCGCGACCGGCCCGTGCTCGGCCAGCTGCCGTTCATAGCCCGCGAGCCGCCGGCGGGTCGATTTGCGCGGCCAGCCGTCGTCCGCCGCAGCGGCCAGATCGAAGGTGAAGCTGTGCCCCACGCGCCGGGTCAGCACCGTCCAGCCGGCCCGGCCCGCCGCCGCCTTGACCTTCGGCACGGCAGGGTCGTCGGCGTAGACCGGCCCGAGGCGCCACATCGGCATCAGCATGTCGCCCGCGACCGGGTGCCGCAGCGCGGCCACCAGTTCCTCGGCGGTCGCATCGGGTGCGATCAGGATCGAGCGGAACGGCCAGTAGCTGCCGGGCACCGCACGCATCCCGACGAGGGCGGGGCCGGCGGGCGCGGTGGGAATGGCGAGCAGCGGCGATCCGTCATCGCGCCGCGCGATCAGCGTGCGGCCGTCATCTCCGGTCGCGGCGGCGAACCAGGCGGCGCGCAGGAAGCCGCGATCGACCGGCCCGCGCGCGGCGAGCGCGTCGATCTCCGCCGGAAAGCCGGCGACGCACTCGACCGTGACGGTCGATGGAGCTTTGATCGGCTGCATTCACGAGGATGTAGCCGGCAAATCCTGCCAGAAGGTAAGCGCAGGCCGGACAGCGAGCGATCAGAACGGCACGTCGTCGTCGAGATCGTCGCCGTAACCCCCGCCGAAATCATTGCCACGCCCGGCGCCCGAGCTCTTCTGCGCGCCCGCGTTGAAATTGCCGCCCCCGCGCGATGACTGGCCGGCGAAATCGTCGCCGCCACCGAAATCATCCCCGCCGCCGCGCTGGTAGCCGCCACCACCACCACCGCCCCCGCCGCCCGGCGCGCCGTCGAGCATCGTCAGCACCGAATTGAAGCCCTGCAGCACGATTTCGGTCGAGTAGCGGTCGTTGCCCTGCGGGTCCTGCCATTTCCGGGTGGTCAGCGCGCCTTCGATATAGACCTTGCTGCCCTTGCGCAGATAGCGTTCGGCGACGTTGGCCAGACCTTCGTTGAAGACCTTGACCGTGTGCCACTCGGTCTTTTCCTTGCGCTCGCCCGAATTGCGATCCTTCCAGCTTTCCGACGTGGCGATGCGCAGCTCGACCACCTTGCCGCCGTTCTGGAACGACCGGCTCTCGGGGTCGCGCCCCAGGTTGCCGACGAGGATGACTTTGTTGACGCTGCCGGCCATGTTTCGCTTCTGCCTTGGATTCGAGGGGTCGAACCGGCATGTAGGAAGCCATGGCCGAAATCGTCAATCTCAACCGCGTCCGCAAGGCGAAGGCCAAAGCGGCGAGGGCGGGCGAGGCCCAGGCGAACCGCGCGAAGTTCGGCCGGACCAAAGGCGAGAAGCAGCGTACGGCGCTGGAAGACGCGCAACGGGTCGCGCTGCTCGACGGAGCGAAGCGGATGGACGACTGACGGCGGCGCCACACTTGCGCGAGGCACCACGTAACCCCGCTTGCCCGGCGCGCCGGCAGGCGTAAGCTCCGCGCAACCGCTCTCACGTCCGGAGAATGCCCATGGACCGTCGTCATTTCCTTGCATCCGGCACCGCGGCCGGCGCTGTCGCCCTGCTGCCCGGCACTGTCATGGCGCAGGCGACGCCCAAGCCCTCCGCCGGACCGGGCGACGCCGGGCTCAACGCGCTGTTCGACAAGACTTTCCGCGAGGCGGTGATGCGCTCGCCCGAACTCGCCACCTCGCTCGGCTTCGACAAGGGGCCGGGCGCGCCGCTCAAGAGCCGGCTGTCGGATCGCAGCCCGGCGGCGAAGGCGGAGAACCTCGCGCGCACCAGGGCGGCGATCGCGGCGATCGCGGCGGTCGATCCCAAGACCCTGTCAAAGGGCGCCGTGCTCAACCGCGACGTGGTGCTCTACCAGCTCGCTTCGCAGACCGTCGCGCCGGAGAAATTCGGGCTCGATTCGCCGCAGCGCCCGTTCGTCATCACCCAGAACGGCGGCGCCTATTTCTCGACGCCCGACTTTCTGAACACGTCGCACAGCATCGCCGACGCCGCCGATGCGGAGGCCTATCTGGCGCGAACCTCAGCCTTCGCCAGGGCGCTTGACCAGGACAGCGCGAACCAGGCGGAACAGGCTTCGCGCGGCTATCTCGCCCCGGACTTCTCGCTCGACCTTGCGCTCGGCCAGCTCGCCGCGCTGCGCAAGCCCGCCGCCGTCGACAGCACGCTGACCCGCTCGATCGTGCGGCGGACGGATACGAAAATCCCCGGCGACTGGGGCGCGCGCTGCGCCAAGATCGTCGAGGGCGAGGTCTATCCCGCGCTCGACCGCCAGATCGCGCTGGTGACGAAGCTGCGCCGCACCGCACGCAAGTCCGCCGGCCTGTGGGACGTGCCCAAGGGCGCCGAACTCTACGCCGCCGCGCTCGAACAGGCGACCACGACGAAGTTCACGCCCGACGAGGTTCACCGGCTCGGCCAGCAGCAGGTGGCGGAGATCGGCGCGCAGCTCGACGCGATCCTCAAGAGCCAGGGGCTGACCAGGGGCAGTGTCGGCGAGCGATTGACCGCGCTCAACGCGCGCGCCGACCAGCTGTACCTCGACACGCCGGCCAGCAAGAAGGAACTGATCGACGGCCTCAATGCCGGCAACGCGGCGATGCAGGCGAAGCTGGCGCGCGCGTTCAACGATCCGCCCAACGCCCCGTTGATGATCCAGGCCGTGCCGGTCGAGATCCAGGACGGCGCGTCGAACGGCTATTATACCCGCGCCGCGCTCGACGGGTCGCGGCCGGCGATCTACTGGATCAATCTGAAATCGGTCGGCGACTGGCCAAAATACACTCTGCCCTCGCTGACCTATCATGAAGGCGTGCCGGGCCATCACCTGCAGATCACGATCGCGCAGGGCAGCGACCAGCCGATCATCCGCAAGGTCGGCGGCTTCAGCGCGTACAGCGAGGGCTGGGCGCTCTATGCCGAACAGGTCGCCGACGAACTGGGCGGCTATGCGACGCCGCTGGAGAAGGCGGGATATCTGCAATCCTTCCTGTTTCGCGCCGCGCGGCTGGTGGTCGATACCGGTATTCACGCCAAGCGTTGGACCCGCGAACAGGCGACCGACTATATGGTCGCGACCACCGGCTTCGCCCGCCCGCGCTCGCAGCGCGAGGTCGAGCGTTACTGCACCCAGGCGGGGCAGGCATGCAGCTACAAGGTGGGCCACATCGCGTGGCTGCGCGCGCGCGACAATGCGAAGAAGATCCTGGGCGCCAAGTTCGACATCAGGAAGTTCCACGAAGTGCTGCACGACGGCGCGGTGCCGCTGACGATCCTCGAGCGGCTGGTCGAGGAGCGGGCACGCGCGCTGGCCTGATGAGGGGAGGGCGCTTCCGTCAGGGGATGCGGCGATCACCTGTGGAACCCGCCGGCCAAATCTGCTTTCTCCCGACGACAAGGGAGATTGATCCATGCTGCGCCGCCTGACCCTCGCCACCGCTGCCGCCGGACTCGCGCTGTCACCCGTTGCCGCCTCGGCCCAGGCGGCGCGGGCGATCACCCAGTCGGACCGCACACAGGGGGCACAGGCGAATCCGCAGCTCGTCGCCGAATTCGGCGGGCGCTACGACGGCCCGCAGGCGGCGTTCGTCGAGCGGGTGGGCAAGCGCGTGGCGCTGCAATCCGGGCTGTCCAACTCGCAGAAC
This sequence comes from Sphingomonas sp., assembly GCF_035910975.1. GTDB lineage: Bacteria > Pseudomonadota > Alphaproteobacteria > Sphingomonadales > Sphingomonadaceae > Sphingomonas. The sequence goes on along the minus strand of NZ_JAMHWM010000007.1, from coordinate 137,785 downwards.
GACTTCACCGTCCAGTTACTCAACTCGCCGGTGGAGAACGCCTTCGCCATTCCAGGCGGCTATGTCTACGTGACGCGCCAGCTGCTCGCGCTGATGAACAGCGAGGACGAACTGGCCTTCGTGCTGGGGCATGAAGTGGGCCATGTCGCCGCGCGCCATTCGGCTGGACGACAGAAGACCTCCACGATCGGCGGCATCCTGGCCGGGGTGGTCGGTGCGGTGGCGGGAGATTCGACGCTGGGTCAGCTGATCGGATCCGGCGCGCAGCAGGCAGCCGGGCTCTACTCGCTCAAATATGGTCGCGATCAGGAATATCAGGCCGACACACTGGGTGTCCGCTATGTCGCCGGCGCCGGCTACAACCCCAATGCCGCGCCGCTGATCCTCAATCAGCTAGGGGCGAGCACCTCGCTGGGCGCGCGCGTCGCGGGGCGTACCGCCGCGACCACACCGTCATGGCTCAGCACCCACCCGTCGAGCGCCGAGCGCGTCAACCGCGCCCGCACGCTGGCGCAACAGAGCCGCGCGGGCAGGCCCGCCACGGGACAGGATACCGCATTCCTGCGCATGCTCGACGGCATGCCCTACGATGACGATCCCGCGCAGGGCGTGATCGACGGCCAGAATTTCCTTCACCCGGAAATGCGGATCAGGTTCACCGCGCCCGCGGGCTACACCATCGCCAATTCGACCGAGGCGGTGACGGTGGCGGGCCAGCGCGGCCAGGCGCAGCTGACGGCGGGCGGCGGCGCGACGAACCCAGCGGCGGCGGTCACCCAGCGCTTCCAGACGCTGGGCGGGCAGATCGACCCCGGCCAGATCCGCGGCACGACGATCAACGGGCGCCAGGCGGCGATGGCGAGCGTCACCGCTTCCGCCAACAACCAGCGCGTGGACGCGACCGTGATCGCGATCGGCTTTCCCGCCACCACCTATGTCTGGACGATCGTCACCCCGGCCGGCAGCGGCGCGAGCGCGTTCGATCCGCTGCTCGCCAGCTTCACGACGATGACGCAGGCGGAAGCGGCAGCGGTGCGCGGCAAGCGCATCCGCATCCACACGATCCGCGCCGGCGATACGATCGACAGCCTGGCGCGCCAGATGGCCTATCCGTCCTTCCAGCGCGAGCGTTTCCTGACGCTCAACGGGCTGGCGGCGAACGCCGCGCTGCGCCCCGGCACGCTGGTGAAACTGGTGGTTGGGGGGTAAGGCCGGATCGACATTCAGGTCATTTCGGCTGCGCAAACGGCGGTTCCGTGTGCTTCCGGTGCTCACGTACCGGAAGTACGCTGCGCTCCGGGTCACGCGAAACCGCCATTTTCGGCTGCGTCTGACCTGAATGTCGACCCGTCCTTGCTATTCCGCCGCGACCAGCGCCTCGGCATCGTCGAGCGGATAGTCGAGGCGCGCGATCATCTCTTTCGGGCAGACTTGCCAGAAACGCGCGCTTGCCCGGTCCCAGTCCTCGAGCAGGCCGGCAGCCCATTTGCTGTCGGTCGCGCGGACATGCGCCTCTATCAGGCCGCGCAGGACATTCTCCCAATGCGACGACGACAGGCGGCACCACGTCAGCGTCTCCGGGTTGACCCGTCGTTCGAAACCGTCGTCGGCATCATAGACGAACGCCATCCCGCCGGTCATGCCCGCGCCGAAGTTCGCGCCGGCATGGCCCAGGATCACCGCGATGCCGCCGGTCATATATTCGCAGCCATTGGCACCGCAGCCCTCGACCACCACCTGGGCGCCCGAATTGCGTACCGCGAACCGCTCGCCCGCGCGGCCCGCGGCGAACAGCTTGCCCGCCGTCGCGCCGTACAGCACGGTGTTGCCGATGATCGTGTTCTCGTTGGACGCCAGCGGCGACGACACCATCGGGCGCACCGCGATGATCCCGCCCGACAGCCCCTTGCCGACATAGTCGTTGGCGTCGCCGAACACCTCCAGCGTGATGCCCTTGCACAGGAACGCGCCCAGCGACTGGCCGGCGGAACCGCGCAGCCGCACGGTGACATGGCCGTCGTCGAGCCCGGTCATCCCGAACGCGCGCGTCACCTCGCTCGACAGGCGGGTGCCGACCGCGCGATGGGTGTTGCGCACGCTGTAGGTCAGCTGCATCTTCTCGCGCCGGCTGAACACCGCCGCCGCGTCCTTGATGATCTGCGCATCGAGGCTGTCGGGCACGGCGTTGCGCCACGTCGGCAGCGAATAGCGGCGCTCGGCGTCGGTCGCGTCGACCTTGGCGAGGATCGGGTTGAGATCGAGATCGTCGAGATGCTCGGCGCCGCGGCTGACCTGGCGGAGCAGTTCGGTGCGGCCGATCACCTCGTCCAGGCTGGTGACGCCCAGCCGGGCCAGGATCTCGCGCACTTCCTCGGCGATGAAGGTCATCAGGTTGATGACCTTCTCCGGCGCGCCGGTGAACTTCTGGCGCAGCTTCTCGTCCTGCACGCAGACGCCGACCGGGCAGGTGTTCGAATGGCACTGGCGCACCATGATGCAGCCCATCGCGACCAGCGAGAGCGTGCCGATGCCGAATTCCTCCGCGCCAAGAATCGCGGCGATGACGATGTCGCGCCCGGTCTTCAGCCCGCCATCGGTGCGCAGCTTCACCCGCCCGCGCAAGGAATTGAGCGTCAGCGTCTGGTTGACCTCCGACAGACCCATTTCCCACGGCGTGCCGGCATATTTGATGCTGGTCTGCGGGGATGCGCCGGTGCCGCCGTTGTGGCCGGCGACAAGGATGACGTCGGCATGCGCCTTGGCTACGCCCGCCGCGACCGTGCCGATGCCCGCAGAGCTGACCAGCTTCACGCACACCCGAGCGCGCGGATTGATCTGCTTCAGGTCGTAGATCAGCTGGGCCAGATCCTCGATCGAATAGATATCGTGGTGCGGCGGCGGCGAAATGAGGCCGACGCCCGGCGTCGCGTGGCGCAGCTTGGCGATGAGTTCGGTCACCTTGAAGCCGGGCAGCTGGCCGCCCTCGCCAGGCTTGGCCCCTTGCGCGACCTTGATCTCGATCTCGTCGCAGGCATTCAGATATTCGGCGGTGACGCCGAAGCGACCGCTGGCGATCTGCTTGACGCCCGAATTGGCGTTGTCGCCGTTCTCATAGGGCGTGTAGCGCTCGGACGCCTCGCCGCCCTCTCCCGAGACCGCGCGTGCGCCGATGCGGTTCATCGCGATCGCCAGCGTCTCGTGCGCTTCGGGGCTGAGCGCGCCGAGCGACATGCCGGGCGTGACGAAGCGTTTCCTGATCTCGGTGATCGCCTCGACAGAATCGATCGGCACGCCGTCACGCGGGAAATTGAACTCCAGCAAGTCGCGCAGATAGACCGGCGGCAGATCGCGCACCCCGCGCGAGAAGGCGAGGTAGGTCGAAAAGCTGTCGGTCGCCACCGCCGTCTGCAGCGTGTGCATCAGCTGTGCGGAGAAGGCGTGGGTCTCGCCGCCGTGGCGCTGGCGATAGAAGCCACCGATCGGCAGCGTCGCTACCGCGCTGTCATACGCCGCGTCGTGCCGCAGCGTGGCGTTCAGGTGCAGCGAGGCATAGCCCTCGCCCGAGATCTTGGCCGGCATCCCCGGAAACAGGTCCGCCACCAGCGCGCGGCTCAAGCCGACCGCCTCGAAATTATAGCCGCCGCGATAGCTGGAGATCACCGCGATCCCCATCTTCGACATGATCTTGAGCAGCCCCTCGTCGATCGCGGTGCGGTGCCGCCTCAGGCACTGGTCGAACGACAGGTCGCCGAACAGTCCGCGGGAGTGGCGATCGCGGATCGAGCCTTCGGCCAGATAGGCGTTCACCGTCGTCGCGCCGACACCGATCAGCACCGCATAATAGTGCGTGTCGAGGCATTCGGCCGAACGGATGTTGATGCTGGCGTAGCTGCGCAGCCCCCGGCGGACGAGGTGGGTGTGCACCGCCGCAGCCGCCAGCACGCCGGCAATGGCGACACGATCGGCGGAGACATGTTCGTCGGTCAGGAACAGTTCGGACTTGCCCTGGCGCACCGCCTGTTCGGCCTGCGCGCGAATATCGGCGATCGCGCGGCGCAGGTCGTCGGCGCTGCCGCCTGCCGGGAAGGTGCAGTCGATTTCGGCCGCCGAAGCGCCGAAATGCGCCTTCAGCCGATCCCAGTCGCCGTTGGTCAGCACCGGGCTTTCGAGCACCAGCACCTTCGACGGCGCCGCCTGCTGGTCGAGGATGTTGGCGAGGTTGCCGAACCGCGTCTTGAGCGACATGACGTGCCGTTCGCGCAGGGGGTCGATCGGCGGGTTGGTCACCTGGCTGAAATTCTGGCGGAAGAACTGGCTGATGAGCCGCGGCTTGTCGGAGATGACGGCGAGCGGCGTGTCGTCGCCCATCGATCCGATCGCCTCCTTGGCGCCTTCGACCATCGGGCTCAGGATAAGCTCCATGTCCTCCAGCGTCTGGCCGGCGGCGACCTGGCGGCGCGACAGCGCAGCGCGGTCCCACACGGGCAGCGAGGCCGGCGCATCCGGCAGGTCGTCGACGCCAACGAATTCGCCGATCATCGACGCATAGTCGGCCTCGCCCGCGATGCGATCCTTGACCTCGCGGTCATGGAGCACGCGTCCCTCGTCCAGATCGACCGCGATCATCTCGCCCGGGCCCAGCGCGCCCTTTTCGATCACGCTGGTCTCCGGCACCACGACCATGCCGGTTTCCGAACCCACGATCAGCAGGCCGTCGCCGGTCAGCGTATAGCGCAAGGGGCGCAGTGCATTGCGATCCATCCCCGCCACCGCCCAGCGCCCATCGGTCATCGCCAGCGCGGCGGGGCCGTCCCACGGCTCCATCACGCTCGCGAGATAGCGGTACATGTCGAGGTGCGCCTGCGGGATTTCTCCGGCCTGCCACGCCTCTGGGACCAGCATGATCTTGGCGGTCGGCGCGTCGCGACCGGCACGGCAAATCGCCTCGAACACCGCGTCGAGCGCGGCGGTGTCGCTGGCGCCGGCCGGGATCACTGGCTTGATATCCTCGCTGCGTTCCCCGAACGCGATGCTGGCCATCTTGATCTCGTGGCTGAGCATCCAGTTCTTGTTGCCGCGGATCGTGTTGATCTCACCATTGTGGGCGAGGCAGCGGAACGGCTGCGCCAGCCACCATTGCGGGAAGGTGTTGGTCGAATAACGCTGGTGAAAGATCGCGACGCGGCTTTCGAACCGGTCGTCGGTCAGGTCGGGGTAGAAGACCGACAGCGATTCGGCCAGGAACAGCCCCTTGTAGACGATCGATCGGCACGACAGCGAACAGGCGTAGAAACCCTGGATCTGCGCGGCGATCACCGCCTTTTCGATCCGCCGGCGGACGAGATAGAGTTCCTTCTCGAACTCGGCCGCCGTCGCCTCGTCGGGCAGGGGGCCGGCGATCATGATCTGTTCGATCTCCGGCCGGGTGGCCTGCGCCTTCTGGCCGATCACCGCGACGTTCACCGGCACCTGCCGCCAGCCGTAGATCGTCCAGCCCGCCGCGATGATCTCGCTCTCCACGATCGTGCGGCACGCCTCCTGCGCGCCCAGATCGGTGCGCGGCAGGAACATCATGCCCACCGCCAGCCGGTTCGGCAGCACGCGGTGGCCGGAGGCGACGACGCAATCGTCGAAGAATTTGGCCGGCAGATCGACATGGATGCCAGCGCCGTCGCCGGTCATCCCGTCGGCATCCACTGCGCCGCGGTGCCACACCGCCTTCAGCGCATCGACGGCGGCCTGCACCACGCGCCGCGACGGGAGGCCATCGGTGGCGGCGACCATGCCTACGCCGCAGGCGTCGCCTTCGAATTCGGGGCGGTACATGCCCTCGCGCCCAAGGCGGGCGCGTTCGGATGCCAGCGTCGTCATCACTTGTCGTCCTCAAGCCGGAGCAGCGCTTCCAACCGCGCCCTTTCCTCGGTGGTCAGCGTTTCGGGGTCGCGCGCCTTGGGCAGGTCTGCGGTGGCGGCCTCGACCTTCTTCATGATCCCCGGCATCGCGCTCATGATCCTGGGCATCATGCCCTGCATCCGCGCCATCAACGTAGGGTCGGTGTAGAGCGCCAGCGATTGGCCGGCATAGGCGGCGCCCGTCGGCGTCGCGAAGAAGGCGTCGAGTTCGCCGAGCTGTTCGCGCGTGAAACGCGACGCAAGCGCGTCGGCCAGACCGGCGCGATATTCCGGCTCCATTCCCGTCATGAGCTCGCCCATCTCGTCGAAGATTACCCGCATCGTGATGTCGGTGCGTCGCTGATAGGCGGGGTCGAGAACCTCCATCATGTCGTTGATCGTCGCCGGGCCGAGCTTCGCCGCCTCGTCTTCCGACAGGCCGCCCAGACGCACGATGTCGCGCATCGGGAGGTCGCTCATCTGACCGGAGATCATGCCGATCACCTGATCGGTCATCGCCTTCATCATCGTGCGATAGGTGCCGTCCGGCATCAACCGCCCGGCAACGCGGGTGGCGACGGGCAGGCGCGCGGGATCTACCGCCACCGGCGCCGGGGCCGCAGCCCCCGCCGGAGCGGCCTGCGTCGCGAGCAGCAGGGCAAGAACCATGCTCATGCCGCCACCTTCACCCTGTCCGCCCGCGCCGTCCGCGCCCGCGCCTTCAGATACCCGTGCATCGCCGCGCTGACGTCCCGCCCGTCGCGGATCGCCCACACCACCAGGCTGGCGCCGCGCACGATGTCGCCGGCGGCGAACACGCCGTCGAGGCTGGTCATCATCGATTTCGCATCGACGCGCAGCGTGCCCCAGCGGGTGACGCCCAGCTCCGCCGCGCCGAACAGCGTCGGCAGGTCCTCGGCATCGAAGCCCAGCGCCTTGATGACCAGATCGGCCTTCACGGAGAAGCCGCCGTCGGGATCGACCTCGGGCGCGCGACGGCCGCTCGCGTCGGGGGCGCCCAGCCGCATCGCATTGGCCTTCACCCCCGTCACCACGTCGCCACCCTCGAACGCCTGGGGCGCGGAGAGCCAGACGAACTCGACGCCTTCCTCCTCGGCATTCTGCGTCTCGCGCTGGCTGCCCGGCATGTTGGCGCGATCGCGGCGATAGAGGCACTTCACGCTGGCGGCGCCCTGGCGCACGGCGGTGCGCACGCAATCCATCGCGGTGTCGCCGCCGCCGATCACGACGACATGCTTGCCCTTCGCATCGAGCGACCCGTCGTCGAACGCGGGCACCGCATCGCCGAAGCCCTTGCGGTTCGACGCGGTGAGATAGTCGAGCGCCTCGACCACGCCCGCCGCGCCGACCCCGGGTGCTGCGATCGCGCGCGGCTTGTAGACGCCCGTCGCGACCAGCAGCGCATCATGCTTCGCCCTGAGCTGGTCGAGCGAAGCATCCTCTCCAACCGAGAAACCTTCATGGAACATGATGCCGGCGGCCTTCAGCCGATCGACGCGGCGCATCACCACTTCCTTCTCCAGCTTGAAGCCGGGGATACCGTAGGTCAGCAGCCCGCCGGCGCGATCGTGCCGGTCGTAGACATGGACGTCATAGCCGTAGCCGCGCAGATATTCCGCCGTGCTGAGGCCCGCCGGCCCCGCGCCGATGATCCCGACCGACTGGCCACGCGCCGGGCCGGGCACCAGGGGTTCGACCCAGCCCTCCTCCCACGCCGTGTCGGTGATGAACTTCTCGACCGATCCGATCGTCACCGCACCGTGACCGGAAAATTCGATCACGCAATTGCCCTCGCACAGCCGGTCCTGAGGGCAGATGCGGCCACAGATTTCGGGCATGGTCGAGGTGGCGTTCGACAGTTCATACGCCTCGCGCAGCCGCCCCTCGGCGGTCAGGCGCAGCCAGTCGGGGATATGGTTGTGCAGCGGGCAATGCACCGAGCAATAGGGGACGCCGCATTGCGAACAGCGCGCCGCCTGGTCCTCGGCGGTCGGCACCGCATAGCGCTCCGCGATCTCGCGGAAATCCTCCGCCCGCTCGGCCGCCGTCCGCTTCGCCGGATAGGCCTGATCGCGGTCAACGAACTTCAACATCTGTTCCCCGGCCATCGCACACATCCTTTCGACCGTGCGGCTAGGCGGAGAAACGCTATGATGTCACGTCATTTTATCCATAAAGGGCAATATAACTGACCTTTTACAGGGCGGATTTTGCGCTTATTTCACCGCGGTGCAACAATCTAACAGAATTATAATTCCGATACGGACCTATCTTGTCGAGAGCCACACCAGCGCGGCCGATCCCGCGACGATTCGATACCAGGCGAACGGCCCGAAGCCGTACCGCGTCACGACGCTCAGGAACGCCTTCACCACGATCAGCGCCACGACGAACGCCACGACCGATCCGATCGCGATCAGTTGCAGGTCGCCTACGGTAATCGCGTCGCGATGCTTGTAGAGCTGGAGCACCGTCGCGCCCGACAGCGTCGGCAAGGCCAGGAAGAAGCTGAAGTCCGCGGCCGTCCGCCGATCGATCCCCAGCGCCATCGCGCCCATGATCGTCGCGCCCGAACGGCTGACGCCCGGGATCATCGCGATGCACTGGACCAGCCCGATCTTGATCGACTGGCCGATCGACACGCCGGAAATGCCCAGCACATTGTCGGTCTTGGCCAGCCGCTCGACGATCAGGATCGCGACCCCGCCCACGATCAGGGCCCAGGCGACGATCACGGCATTCTCCAACATCGCCTCGATCTGGTCGCCGAACGCTAGCCCCAGGATGACGGCGGGGAAAAACGCCAGCAACAGGTTGCGCACGAACGCGACCGATGCCGGTTCCCACGTCAGCAGGCCCCGCGCCACCGCGACGAACGTCCGCCAGTAGATGACGACGATCGCCATGATCGCGCCGGGCTGGATCGCGATGTTGAAGACGGACCAGCGCGCCGCGTCATAGCCCATCAGCTCGGTCGCCAGGATCAGATGCCCGGTCGACGAAACCGGCAGGAACTCGGTGATACCCTCGACGATGCCGAGGATGATCGCGGTCAGGATGTCCATCCGTCAGGCCGGCTGGCGCTTGCCGAAGCGGCCGTGGCGGCGGAACCGCACCAGCCAGTCGGGCGCGACCGCCGCCAGCGGCACCGGCACGATGCCCAGCACCGCGAATCCGTCTTCGCCCGTCACCACCGTGTCGCGCTGGAGCATCTTCCACTGGTCAGCGGTGATCGGCGCGCCGGGCAGGAAGCCCAGCATCGCAATGCCCGCGCCGACCGCGTCCGGCACGTCGACGATGCCGACATCGCGGCCGACCATCCTCGCGAGCACCTCGTTGACATCGCGCATCGTCATCACGTCCGGCCCGCCCAGTTCATAGGTCTTGCCGGCATGCGCTTCCGGATCGGCCAGCACGGCCGCGACGGCACGCGCGATATCCTTGACGTAGACCGGTTGAAACCGCGCCGCGCCGCGCAGCACCGGCATCACAGGCAGCATTGCCGCCAGCCCGGCAAAACGATTGGTGAACGCATCCTCCCGCCCGAACACGATCGACGGCCGCACGACGATCGCGTCCGGGAAGGCCGCGCGCGTCGCCGCCTCACCTGCCGCCTTGCTGCGTCCATAGGCAGAGGGTGATTCGTCATCGGCGCCAATCGCCGAGACATGGACGAACGCCGCGGCGCCCGCGTCCGCCGCTGCCTGCGCGACCGCGCCTGCCCCATCGGCGTTGATCGCCTGCATCCGCGCGAAGCTGCCGACCAGGTTCACCACCGCGTCGCTTCCCGCGACGGCGCGCGCCAGGCTCGCCGGCCGCGTCACGTCGGCGGCGACGAACTGGGTCTGGCCGAGCCCGCCCAGCGGCTTGAGGAAGAAGGCGCGCTGCGGCGCCCGCTGCGCCACACGCACCCGGGCGCCGGCCGTCAGCAGCGCCTGGGCGACATAGCGCCCCACGAAACCGCCGCCGCCGACCAGCGTGACCAACCTGTCCTTCATCGCTCTCAAGCCTTCGTCTGGAATGCGCGGACCGCCATGCCGCGCCCGGCGCCCGCCCGCAACCCACCAGGACAGTTGACAACGCCCGCCACGCTCCCCTAGAGGCGCCGGCCTACCCCGTGCCCAGATGGCGGAATTGGTAGACGCACCAGCTTCAGGTGCTGGCGCTCGCAAGGGCGTGGAGGTTCGAGTCCTCTTCTGGGCACCAATACTGGCTCTGGATAGGTCCAGCAGCGTCCAGTAAGCGGCTGGTTTCACAGCATTTCTTGACCGAGGATCGCCGGACACCGTCCGGTGAAATCCGGTTAGGACCACCAAAAGCACCATCAAATTGTTGGTGTTTTCGATGGTCTCGGATCGACCCGGCTTGCTGGGACGACCAACATGCTGACTCACATCCAGATCACCGCCGCCAAGCCCGCGGCGAAGGCCTACAACCTGCGCGATGGCCTTGGCCTTTATCTCACCATCACCCCGGCCGGAGGAAAGCTCTGGCGCATGAACTACCGATACCTCGACAAGCAGAAGACCCTGCACCTCGGCGCATACCCGATGCTGGGCCTCGCCGACGCTCGAGGGAAGCGGGAGGCGGCGCGAAAGCAGATTGCCGAGGGCATCGATCCAGCGATGGAGCGAAAACGAATGCGGATCGCCGCGAAATTCGCCGCAGCCAACACCTTCAAGGCGGTGGCGGAGGAGTGGCTTATCAAATGCGAGCGCGACGGGCTGGCAAAGGTAACGATCGAGAAGATCGAATGGCTGCTTTGCAAGGCCTATCCCGTCATCGGTAGCCTGCCTATCGCCCACATTACCCCGCATGAGGCGCTGGCGGTGCTTCGCAAGGTCGAAGCGACCGGCGCCTACGAAAGCGCGCGGCGGATGCGTAGCGTCCTGAGCCGCGTGTTCCGTTATGGCGTGGCTACAGTGCGCTGCGACAGGGATGTCGCGGCCGACCTGCGTGGTGCGATCGCGACTCCGAAGCCGAAGCATTTCGCGGCGATTACCAATCCAAAGGAGGTCGGCAAACTCCTCAACGCCATCGACGGCTATTCCGGCCATCTGGTGACACGCGTGGCAATGCGCCTGTCGCCGCATGTGCTTCTGCGCCCCGGCGAGCTCCGGCAGGCGGAGTGGGCGCACATCGATTTCGAGGATGCCGTCTGGTCGATCCCGGCGGAGCGAATGAAGATGCGGCGCCCGCACAGGGTGCCACTCTCGCGTCAGGTGATCGCAATGCTGAAGGAACTCCACGAGCACACGCACTGGTGGAAGTATTTGTTCCCGTGCCTGGGCAAGCCGCGCAAGGCCATGTCGGAGAACGCGGTCAACCAGGGGCTGCGTAAGCTCGGCTACACCACCGATCAGATGACCGCGCACGGGTTCCGCGCGATGGGGGCAACCCTACTCAACGAGTCGGGCCTATGGCATGCCGACGCGATCGAACGGCAGCTCGCGCATGTGGATACCAATCAGGTGCGGCGTATCTATGCCCGTGGCGAATATTGGGACGAGCGGGTACGGATGATGCAGCACTGGTCCGACCAGCTCGACCTCCTGCGCCGCGGCGACAAGCCGCTCCTGCTAGAATTCAAGGGAGGTTAGCAAGCGGCACGGCGCGCGACCTCGATGTGACATTTCCTCGGATAGTGCTCCATCCTGTCCGAGGATTTGTCACAGGATCGACGACTATGTGGATGGAGTGCCCAGCGAGGCTTTGATACATTCATGCCGGCCCATCCGCGTTTGAGGCGTGATTGCCCGTCAACAGCTTCAGGCTCCGATACTGCACCAGCGTCGCGCGTCCGACCTTCGTCGTCTCCAGGTCGCCGGACTGGATCAACTCATAGATCCGCGATCGGCTGAGACCAGTGATCCGCACCGCGGTCGAGACACGAACGGTCAGCGGCTCGATCTTCTGCTCCCACGCCCGCTCGATCATTTTTGCCCCCGCTGCCGTGCGTCGCGCTCGCGCACGAAGCTTCGGTCGCTGTCGAGGAAGGAAGCGAGCATCGCAGGCACCAGTTCGGCAATCGGCTCCTCCACTCCGTAAGTCTCGGAATAGATCGTCGCGTAAGTTTGCAGGGCGGCTTGCAGGGCCGGCGTTATCGTCACCGCGAGCTTGACCGGTGTTCGATCAGGCAGCTTGCCGAGTTTAAGATCAGCCACGGCTACCTCCCGGCGAAGCGCCAAGGGCGCAGGATGATGTCCTTGTGCACCACAACTCGCAGCGACCAGCCGGGGCGCACGCGAAGCGTCGGCTGGATGTTGAGGTTGCGCGTCACAAGTTGGTCGCCGGCGCGCGAACCACTTTGTTGAGCGGATTCACGAATCGAGCGAACGAGATCGCTTTCGCTGCTGCCGAAGCTCAACTCCGAGCCGACCCCGAGCAGGGTCGATAGCGCAACGCCCTTGAGCAACTGCCAAGTATGGACATCGACCTTGTCGGATAGTCCAGCATAACCGGCGGTATCCGTCGCAGGCACATTGTCGATGCGGATCGAGCTACCGTCTGGAAGAATGATGCGTTGCCACACCACCAGCGCGCGCTTCTGGCCGAACGCCACGACGCTATCGTAGCTGCCGATCAGCCGTGCCCCCTGGGGAATGAGCAACGTCCTTCCCGTCACGCTGTCATAGGCATTCTCGGTAATCTGTGCGGTGACGAGCCCCGGCAGATCTGAGTTGAGCCCGGTGATCAGGCTCGCGGCGATGACGCTGCCTGCGCTCAGCGTCCACGGCGACGCTGGACCGACGAGCGCATGCGGGTTGATGTCCGCGCCGCCGTCCTTGCCGGCGAGAAAGTCGGCTTTGCGCTGCTGCCCGTTTGGGTCGCGCTCGGGATCGAGCGCGAGGCGGGGGTTGGCTCCGGTCGCGGCCGCCGTCTGAACTGATGCCGCCGTTCCTCCAGGTGCTTCGCTGGCCGCTCCGGCTTTTGCGCCGGATACCTGCACCATCACCCCGGATTCGCGTGCTGCCTTGCGCTCGGCGGCGACACGTTGGCGCTCGGCTTCAGCCGCCTGCGCCGCCTGATCCAGACCGGCAGGCGGCATGGCCGCGCCGATCGCACGTTGATGCTCGAGGATCGGCCGTCCCAGATCGCCAGGCAAGGGCGGGCCAAGCTGCGGCACATCGCCATAGCTCTTCGGTGCATTGGCAAGCGCGTCGGCCGGTGCCTTGGCGCCCGCCGCGCCGCGATCATCGCTCCCGGCAACAACATGAAATGCTGCCGGCTTGAGCGCGACCCACGCTGTCCCGACAATCGCGGTGGAGCCGAGCGCGGCGATCGCAATCACGGCCCCGCGCCGGAATCGTACCACGCGCCCGGGACTTCTCCCCGCAGCACGAGGGTTTCGGGATCAGTCTTTGCCGGGATCGGTGTTTCGGGAGGGGTATCGTTCATGACGCCCTCCGACGGTTCGATCGGCGATTACCGCCCCCACGGACGATCCGGACGATCGCCTGCTTCTTCTCTCCGAGACGCAATTCCGCCGCGGCGAACAGCCGATCAACGACATAGAAGCGGCCGGCGACGCGGTAGTTGACCAGCTGCGCGTCGCCGGTTGCGCCGAGGACGAACAAGGGAGGCGCCTCGCCGACCGTGATGCTCGACGGAAATTCGATGAACGTCTGGCGGCCATCGTCAAATGCCCTAAGCGGTCGCCACGCGGGATTGTCGCCGCTGATCACATAGCCGAAATTGAGCTGTTCGATGGCAAGACCACTGGCAACCGGCGCCGTCGCTTTCTCCCGCTCGACCTCACGGCGGATCGCGATCAGCTCGTCTTGCGGATAGGTCCAGGACAGCGCCGCCATCGCTGTCGCCGCGGTGCTTTCGAGCTGCACATGATAGGCGCGCCTGTCCGTCGTTATGATGAGGTTCGTGCTCAGGCCTGCCGCGAACGGCTTCACCAAGATGTGCATGCGCTTGGCTTCGCCCGAGCCGCTGGTCGTGTCGCCGACCGTCCAGCGGACGGTATCGCCTGCCGCGACCGAGATGATCGCCTCGCCGGGCTGCAAGGCGATGTCGGTCACCCGCTCGGGTGCTGCGTAAAGCCGGTAGAGCGCGCCGTCGCTGAACGGATAGACCTGCACCGCATTGAGGAACCCGCGGGCTTGCGGCTCCTGCATGGCCTCTCGGTTGGCGGTACGGACTCGGACCATGGCCGGCGATGGCGGCTTGGGCCGATGGCGGACTTGGGCTCGCGCTGGTGCCGGGGTTGGCGTCGCGACCGGCACTGGAGCCGGTGTTGCGGTCGGGGACGGAAAGGGCACAGACAGCGGCGGCGCGGCTGTCTGCGCGGAGGCGGTGGCGCCGACCAGCATGGTCGCCGCGAACAAGACGGCTTTCATTGACGGTTCTCCAGTTGCGGCTGCGTGGGCGCAGCAAGATTGGAATCGAGGGGCGAGCCGAGCGGCAGGTTCGAAGCCGGTGGCACCCCGGACGTCGGCGGGGGCTGCGGCGTCGCGGGCGCCGGCGTGTCGAGTTCGCGGCTCCAGTCGATCGCGTCGACATAGAGGCCGAGCGGGTTCTTGCGCAGCGTCTCGGCATTCCTAGGCGGCTTGACTGTGACGGTGAGGATCGCCGTCCAGCGCGACGTCCCAGCCAGGCTGCCGCGCTCAAAGGCATTCTCGAGCCACTTCACCTGGAAGCTGGTCTCGGAGGCCCGAACGACGCTGGTGACCTGGACCGAGACCGTCTTGTCGCCAACGTCCCCGAACGGATTGGCCGATCGGGCATATTCGCCGAGGAAGATCGCGCCGCGCGGCGACGCGAAATCATAAGCGGACAGCCAGTTCTCGCGCATCAGGACTGCGTCGAGCGACTTTGCGCGGATGTTGGTGATGAACCGTCCGAGATGCCAGGCGATCTGGGGATCGGTGGGCTTGTAGTCGGTCGCTGCCGGAGTCACCGCGCGGGCTTCGCCGAGACTGTCGACTTCGACCACATAGGGTACGACGCGGCTCTGCATCGACTGCCAGACCAGCCCGCCGGAGAGACCGGTGGTCAGGAATAGACCGCCGAATGCCATCAGCCGCCAGTTGCGGGCCTGGACACGCGCGGAACCGATCCGCTCGTCCCACAGCTGGCCCGCGCGTTGATAGGGGGTCTCAGGCTCGGGGGTTCGCCCGTAGCGCTGTACCGCGCGCTTGAATCGCATGCGAGTTACTCCTTTTCCTTGATGTCGGGGTTTGCAGACCCGCCGCCGCGGTCACCTTGCTGAAGCGTGTGAACCGCGATCTGGCGGTGATGGCGGGCGGTCTGCTGCGCGCGCATCGAGCGTGCCCAAGCCGGCGCTCCATTGGTAGCCTCGCCGCCGACGCCGCCGCCCGCAGACGACGATGCGGGCGAGCGATTGAGCGCGGACCAGGCCGCACTGCGCCCGCGCTCGGCGGCAGCGCCCAAGCCCAACGTGCTTTCCATTTTCTGCGCGGCGGCGCCCTTGGCTGCCGATACCATGCCGCCAATCGCAGAGCCGCCGGTTTCCTTGCCGAGCTGCGCCGCGGTTGAAGCGGCGCTGCCCATGCTGGTGCCGGCTCGGATCGCGCCGAGCGCGCCACCGCCAATTGCGCGCGCCGCGCCCATCGTAGCGCCGCCAGCGAGCATGGTGACGCCGGCCGCGCCGACCGCGGTGCCGAGCGCGGCACCCGCGCCGAGCTGCGGCGCGCCTGATACCAATCCCGAGGCGATACCGGGGCCGAAGATACCGAGGCCGAACAACGACAGCGCGCCGAGCGCCAGGCTCATCGCAGCACCGAGGTCGGGCTCCTGGCCCTGCATCGACGAGACGAACTCGGAGAAGAAATTGGAACCGATGCCGACGATAACGGCGAGCACCATCACCTTGATGCCCGAGGATACGACGTTGCCCAGCACCCGCTCGGCAAGGAAGCTGGTGCGATTCCACAGCGCGAAGGGCACGAGGATGAAGCCGGCGAGCGTGGTCAGCTTGAACTCGATGATCGTCACGAACATCTGCACGGCGAGGATGAAGAAGGCGAGGATGACGATCGCCCAGGAGAACAGCAGCACCATGATGGTGATGAAGTTCTCGAAGAAGCTGATGAACCCCATCATGCTCGACGCCTGGTCGAGCAGCGGCCATGCCGCCGAGGAGCCAGTCGAGGCCACCTGGCCCGGGCGAAGCAGATCGTCGGCGCTGAGCGTTCCGCCCCCGGCCGTGAGCCCGGCCTGTGCGAACGACTTGAAGATGATGTCAGCCAGCGTCGAGAAGCTGTTCAGGATGAACGCGAACACGCCGACATAGAGGATCTTCTTGATCAGTCGGCCGAGGACATTGTCTTCCCCGCCCATCGCCCAAAACAGGCCGGCGAGCGTGATGTCGATCCCGATCAGCGTCGTGGTCAGGAAGCCGACATCGCCACCCAGCAGGCCGAAGCCACTGTCGATGTAGCGGATAAAGGCCTGCATGAAGCGATCGATGACACCTAGGTCCTGCACGGCTCAGCTGCTTTCATATCGAGGGAAGGTGCCGCGGGGTCCGGCGGCCATGAGGGGGGAAGGCCCTGCGGACCCCGCGGCGAGACGGCGTGTTCGGGGAGCGAGGAGCACGCCGCCTCAGCTCGTCGGTGCCGTTACTGGCGCGTGTAGGCCTGGCCGGTGCCGAGGAACTTCCTGGTCCGCGCTCGCCCTTCGGCCTCAGCCTGCGCACGGCGTGCGGCTTCGGTTGCTTCGGCACGGTATTGCGCCGCCATCAGGGTCTGGATTTGGAACTGCTGCTTCGCGGTCAGCGCAAGCAGCTGGTTGGTCGCCTGTTGCGCCTGCAAGCCACCCTCGGCGCCTTGGC
Source organism: Sphingomonas sp. (assembly GCF_035910975.1). Lineage (GTDB taxonomy): Bacteria > Pseudomonadota > Alphaproteobacteria > Sphingomonadales > Sphingomonadaceae > Sphingomonas. The sequence continues at coordinate 121,069 of NZ_JAMHWM010000007.1, read as the reverse complement.
TGCGGGCAACGATGTCGCGAAGCACGCCGGCATCGCTCTGGACGTTGGTCACGATCTGCGACTGCACGCCCATCGCCTGCCGGAATCCCGACATCGCCGCATCGAGCCGCGCCTTGGCCGCGACCACCTGGCTGTTACCGGTCAGCGCGTTGTTGAAGTCCTTTGGGAATAGCTGGCTGAACTGCTGGTCCAATCCGTCAATGCGGAAGTCGATGCCCTGTGCCTGCCCCATCAGCCGGTCGATCGCAGCGAGGTTCTGGTTGAGCTGCTGGAGTTGGGGGAAGTCGATCCGGCTGAGGTTCTTGGCCTGGTTGATCAGCATCGCCGCTTCGTTCTGGAGCGACTGGATCTGGTTGTTGATCTGGGTGAGCGTCCGCGCCGCGGTGAGCAGATTCTGGCTATAGTTGGTGGGATCGAACACGCTGATCTGCGCCTGCGCTGGCGTGCTGGCCGTCATGAGGCCCATCGCCAGCGATCCGGCGGTGCCGATGCTGAGCGCCGAGGCGATCAGGATCTTGCGGGTGAAAATACGCACTACACTTCTCCTTCTTGGGGGGCTTGGAATTCGGGAAAATCGGCGAGCAGAGCCGCTGCCCAGTCGAGGCCGGCATCGCTCAGGAACCGCGCAGCGAAATCGCTCTGCCCATGCTCGGCAAGCACCGCGTCGATGCGCGCCTGGGTGGCGGGATCGGAGGTTCCGCACAGCGCGAGCGCGATCGGGCCAAGGCCCAGCTCGAACAGGCGGTTGCCGCGCGCGGATTGCAGATAATATTGCCGCTTCGGAGTCGCGCGGCTGACCAGCTCGATCTGCCGGTCGTTCAAGCCGAACCGCTCATAGGCGGCACGCGACTGCGGCTCGATCGCGCGGTCGTTCGGCAGCAATATGCGTTGCGGGCAGCTCTCGATGATCGCCGGCGCGATCGAGCTGTCGGCGATGTCGGCGAGGCTCTGGGTCGCGAACACCACCGCGACGTTCTTCTTGCGCAGCGTTTTCAGCCATTCGCGGATGCGCGCGGCGAACAGCGGATGGTCGAGGAAGATCCAAGCCTCGTCGAGCACCAGCAAGGTCGGACGCCCGTCGAACCGCTCCTCGAGCCGGTGGAACAGATAGGTCAGCACGGGCGCGACGACGCCCGCCTGTCCCATCAGCGCTTCGGTCTCGAAACACTGGACATCGGCGATGGCGAGATCGTCTTCGGCCGCGTCGAGCAGCCGGCCGAATGGACCTTCCAGCGTGTATGGCGACAGCGCCGAGCGGAGCGCGGTCGATTGCAGCAGCAGCGACAGCCCGGTGAGCGTCCGCTCTTCGACCGGCGCGGTGGCGAGGCTGTTGAGTGCCGACCACAGTGCTTCCTTGATCTCGGGCGTGACCGCGACATGCTCGTGAACCAGCAGGGCAGCGATCCACTCGGCTGCCCAGGCACGCTCATCGCCGCGGTCGATGTGGCGCAGCGGCTGGAAGGCAATGGCGCGGGCCTCGCCGTCATGTTCGCTGCCCAGACCCAACGCATGATGCGCGCCGCCCATCGCCAGCACCGCGGCGCGCGCGGAAAAGCCCTTGTCGAAGACATAGACCTGCGCCCCGGCGTAGCGACGGAACTGGAGCGCCAGCAGCGCGAGCAGCACCGATTTGCCGGCGCCGGTCGGTCCGACGATCAGCATATGGCCGACATCGCCGATATGGGTGCTGAGCCGGAACGGCGTCGAGCCACTGGTCTCGGCATAGAGCAAGGGCGGCCCATCGAGATGTGCGTTGCGCACCGGCCCTGCCCAGACCGACGACAGCGGCATCAGGTGCGCGAGGTTCAGCGTATGGATGATCGGCTGGCGGACATTGGCGTAGACATGGCCGGGCAGCGAGCCGAGCCAGGCTTCAACCGCGTTGATGCTTTCGCGGATCGTGGTGAAACCGAGGCCGTTGACGATCCGCTCGACCGCACGGACCTTCTCGTCGGCGCGGGCCCGGTCGGCGTCCGACACGGTGATCGTCGTGGTCAGGTAGCCGAACGCGACATGATCGCCGCCAAGCGCCTGGAGCGCGAGATCGGCATCGACCATCTTGTTGTCGGCGTCGCTGTCGAGCAGCTGGACCGGCTGGTTGTAGATGACTTCGCGCAGCATCGCGGTCACCGACTTGCGCTTGTTGAACCATTGCCGGCGCAGCTTGGTCAGCGCCTTGGTCGCATCGGTCTTGTCGAGCGCGATGAAGCGCGTGACCCAGCGATAGCCGAAATCCTGATGATTGAGCGCGTCGAGGATTCCGGGGCGGCTGAGGTTCGGGAATCCGAGAATAGTCAACGTGCGGAGATGCTGGTTGCCGAGCCGGGGCTCGAGCCCGCCGGTCAGCGACGTGTCGGCGAGCACGGCGTCGAGATACATTGGCGTCTCGGGCATGGCGACGTGATGCCGCGCGGTCGAGATTGTGCCGTGCAGAAAGGTCAGCGTCTCGGCATCGTCGAGCGCCTGAACATCCGGCATGAACCCTGAGAAGAGATCAAGCGCGCGGTCGGTCTCCGCCACGAAGGCGTCGAGCGCTTGCCGCCAGTCACGACCCTGGTGATCGTCGCTACGCTCGACCAGCGCGCGTCCGGCGGTGTCGGCCTGATCGGCGGGCGGCATGAATGTGAGCGTTAGGTGATAGCGGCTCTCGAAATGCTGTCCGGCATTCTCGAATCCGGCGCGGCGCTCCTCATCGACCAGCCACGACGCCGCTTCCGGGAAGGCGCTCACCGGGTAGCCCAGCGCCTCGCGGCGTTCGGCCTCGAAGTGCAGCGCCCAGCCAGTGCCGAAGCGCTTGAGCACATTATTGGCACGGGCACAGGCGGAGATCAGCTCGGCTTCGGTAGCGGACTCGAGATCCGGTCCGCGGAACCGCGCCGTCCGCTGGAAACTGCCATCCTTGTTGAGGATCACGCCCGGCGCGATCAGCGACGCCCAGGGCAGATGGTCGGCGAGCCGGTCGGCCCGGTTGCGATATTCGCGCAGGCTCAGCAAGCGAGGCATTCGCCACCAGTCATGTCCGTAGGCTTGAAGTCATGCGTCGCGCAGGTGCTGGCCCGGAGCGCCACGACGACGGCAGTTGGACCATTCCTCGCGACCATCTCGCCCGGGCGGAGACGTTCGCCCAGCGCCAGCAACGCGACCGGCCGGTGGTGCTCTCCATTCTGTCCCGGACGCCGATCGCCGAGCTGGCGACCAAGGAGGCGCCGACCTGGCTCGACCTTCAGCTGGAATCGGGCGCCTCCAGATCGGTGCGCGATGCGGGTTTCGGCCGTGAGGTTCGGACTGCACTGACGGCTCGGCGCCAGTGGCTTGTCGAGCAGCAGCTTGCCAATGGCAAGCCGCAGTTGTTCCGCTTGCGGAGCAACGCGCTAGAAGAGTTACGGGAACGTGAGCTGGCAACCGCTGGCGGCCGGCTTAGCGAGCATCTCGGCAAGCCGTTCGAGCCGTCCCGCATGGGTGATCGGATCGAGGGCGTGATTGCGCGTCGTGTCGACCTTGAGAGCGGAAGCTATGGGTTGGTGGAGCGGTCGCGGGATTTTACCCTGGTGCCGTGGCGCGAGATGCTGGAGCGCAACATCGGCAAAGCGGCTTCGGGAATCATGCGCGCGGACGGCATCAACTGGCAGTTCGGGCCCGCTCGTACAGGCCCCACGATCGGTTGAGCCACCGTTCTGTGTCGTTCCGTTCGCCGGTCGATGGCGCTCCGCTGTCGATATCACTCGCTTCAGCGCTTGCAATTCTGTTTCCGCCAAATCTTAGCGGTTGCAGACCATTAAGCGAACGCTGCGGGCAGGTGGTATCGGTAAACATGGGAACCTGCGCCGTAGTTCCGAAGCCCCGATTTACAACAGACCGATATTACTAACCATCTTTGATCCCAGCGCATTCTAATCATGCTTAGAGAAATTGCTCATCTCCCGGAGGCAATTCATTCGCACTGAGGAGGCCCATTCGCACGCGAATGATACGCCGGATCGCCGTGCGGTTTGACCCGGAAGCGTTCTGAAACCTGACGTTGGCGAAATCTACACCGGCCGCGGGCTGCAGTCGTGCGATGAAAGCCTCTTCGGTCATGTCGCCTTCCTCGAACATGGACTTCGCGATCTCGCGATAGATGTCGAACAGCGCCTGCACGCCGACCGTTTTCCTGATGAAGGAACTGGGCGGCGCTTCAGCCCAGAAGAGGGTGTCGCATGCGTTCAGAAAATTGCGTGTCGCTGCGTACAGGAACGCATCATCTCCCTCGATGTAGACGCTTCGGAGTGGTGGCTTGCTGAGCGGGAGCGCGCTGCGTTTGGTGGCAGCGGTCTTTTTAAGCTTGTTGGCATCCTCTTTCGGATTGGAGCTGATCAGACGGACAATGCCGCCCACGATCACCGCGAAAGAGATCTTCATCGTTGATTTGGCGATCGCGGCGGCCGAGGCGAAATCGTTGACCGGTGCCACGGCGACCCGGCCCTTCATCTTCGAATCGGGGTCGGTCGCGATGCGCCGGGCCAGGAAGACGGCGAGCTTTTCGGGGCTCCACTGATCCTCGGGCTCGTCCGCGAGATTATAGCCGAACAATTCGTAGGTGAGGCTCTTGTCGACCGCCTTCTGGTTCGAATTGATCGTCGCAAAGATCTGCGCCTGCATCGATTTCGGCAGATCGATGAATACGGAGCATAGCAAGCGATCGTCGAGCCGCGCCGGGTCGGCTCTCGCAAAGGCGAACAGGCGGTGCTGGCCGTCAATGACCGCGGCAAGCTTCTCGCTGGTCGGAATGGTCAGGAAATATTCTTCACCCTCTACAGCAATCTCTAGTCCGGCATCGGCTACCGCGTTCGCCTCGGCTCCGGCTTGGGGGCCTTCAGCGGCTTGGGGCGGCGGCACCTGCTCGATCGACCAGCGCTTGGCGAGCTCGGCTTGCTCCTCCGCTTCGTCTCCCTGCTCGTCATCGTCGACATCGATATCGCCTTCGATGCGTGTCGACGTGCTGTGCATGTTCGCGGCGAGAATGATCGAGTTCGGAAAGCTGGCATCGACGCGATTGATGTAGCGCGCGATCGCGTCCAGCCGGCGCGGGTCCGACAGTCGCTGCGCGCCATCGACGTCATAGCCCCCAGTCAGCTGGTTCAGCTTGGCGCTGACCACATCGCTGAACGCCACGTCGAGGAGCGTGCGCGCCGTCAGGACCACGGCGAAGAAGGTGCCGACGGGTTGGTCGACACGCAGGGCGGGCACCCGGAGCGGATAGACGGTCTGGGCCATCGCTAAACCTTCACGGCCGTCGTAGGAGACCCAAGCGGCCGCATCGGGTTTCCACCGGTGGAGGCGTCGTCACGGACCTCATCCTGGAAGATATCGTCTTCGCCATTGGCGAGCACCCACGCCAAAATGGCTGGTATGAGACAAATGAGACCCCCGACCAGCGTGCCGGTCTGATGCGCCTCGCCGAAAACCATCAGATACATCGCGAAGATCATTACGACCGTGAACAGAATAACAGCGGTGACGATGCAGAGCTTGTCCCGGCTATAAAGCATTTGCATTGCGGCCGGGCCCCCGATCGCAAGGCCCGCCGTCGCAAGCGCGAGCTGCAACGGGTGAAGATCAGGAAGAGACTTTGGCGCAGGGGAGATGAATGCGTATCGATAAAACTCGATCCAGACTGCTAGGCCGCCGAGCAGCACGATGCCGACGGCCAGGAATGTCCAGAAGGAAATCTGTGCTTTGGGCCGATTCCAACGTCGATACAGCACTTGCCAAGCGGGCGGAACCGATATCCCGCGATCGACATCCTCTTCCAAAGGCCCCTCCCATTCTCGCCCCCGCACTTGGCGTCAAAGCTAGCCGACTTGTCGGGTAATTGAAACGACTCCGAAAAGATCGGACTTTAGGTGGCAACGGCCGATCATCGCGGGCTCTACATCCTGGGCCAAGCCTCCACGCCACCCAATGCGACATGCGCGGGCAATGAGGGCGGGCCAATCCGCATGCGACCGTCGAACCCCAGCGGTACGCCTGGGATGTGCGGCAGCAGCGCTGCTACGCGGCTCGTCCGAATCCCGCTCGTCCGGGTGATGAGCAAGCTGAACATGAAGGAATTGATCATCACGCAGCGCGTGACGAGGAGGTCGCTGACGTCGACGCCGGGAATCTGCAGTGGCCCGCACCGCGCCATATGCGGATAGACCTTTTTTGTGGTGCCAGTTTCCGGGTTCATCATAAGCGATGGCGAGATCGTCGCTACATAGGCAGCTACGAACGCCGGCGAGCACGGATATTCGGTCAGGATCGTCTCGCGATAGCGGCCGAGGAGCGCGACGTCCTGGCCAGTCGACCGCGCGGAATTGAACGAGATCTTCAACAGCCAGCGCATCAGCAGGCCATAGTCGTAGGTGAAGGGGACGGTGGCGCCGACCTCGACGAACTTGGAGAAGCGCCGATCGAACAGTTCGCAGGCATGCGCATCGAGCGCGCTCAGCGGGCCGTTGTTGCACTTGGCGCATACGTCCGAAATGGTGAGATCGCCGGCAAAAGTTTTGTTTGCCTTGGCCGAGAATTTGACCCCGAAATCGCCGCGCCTCAGGAAGCCGTTCGGCCAGATATGTTCCTTGGTGAGCGGCGGCGGCGCGTCGCAATAGGCACAGATCTTCGCCATTGCTCTATGGTGTGCGCCGGTCTGGATGCCGGGCGCGACAGCTCATGCCAGATGAAGAACGCGCGCGGTGACCATCGCGTTGAATGCACGACGCGCGCATTTCATCCCCTATGAAGCCGGCGGTGCCGCAGTCGTCTCGTCCTCGTCGCTCGCTGGCTGTTCCGTGCTGTCTTCGGCCAGCTTCCACCGCTGGTAATAGGCCACCAGAAAATCCTCGAGCGTGCGGGGCTTGGGAATCTCCTCGCGGATCAGTTCGAAGCCCCGGACCGCGTAGCGGCTGAGGAGCTTGGTGCCTTCCTCTTTGAGCTGAGTGCCGCCATTGCCGACCTCGATCAGATTGCGGATCTCGCGCTGGATCGCCTCCTTGGTGGTAGGAATACCCTGCCGGCGCATCTCGGCCTCGACGGGCTCGCTCCTGACGAGTCGATCCATATCGTGGAATCCTGGCCGTAAGCCCCCCGGGCTCAAAGCCACCATCCACAGCAACCGACGTTCCGCGACGCTCAAGAGCGAATAGGCCAGGTCAAGACAGTGAACCAGCGACGACCGTTCCGAATGCTGCCGACGCCGCGGCACGGAAACGGCCTCGGCGCCGAGACGGTCCAGCCGTTCGACAACACCGTCGGCGTTGCCGAAATGACGGATCAAGGCAGCCAGGATACGAAGCGTTAGCGGATGCCCGTCTGCGAACTGCAGCAATTTCGTGGTAGCCGGTTGAAGTGAACTGTCGCCGGCGTGAGCCTCAAGCAGACCGATCGAAGCTTGGTCGTCCAGCGGGCCGAGCCGCAGCTCCCGATCGAATCGTAGCCAAGGAACGCTCACCTGCGAGGTGACAAGGATCAGTGTATCGGTGCAGTCCGCGAGCAGGCGCTCAAGTAGATCAGCCACCTCGTCCTGATCTCGGCCAAGCCGCTCGATTCCATCGAACACCACGCACGCGCGTGCCTCGTCGAGAAGAGGTCTCCCATCCTCGAACGCGATGCCGGCTCCTCGGGCTTGGGCAACGAGCGCATCTGCCACTGTGGACGAGCCGCTGAGGATATCCACGCCGATCCAGACGATGGGGCGCTCGTCAATGGCAGTCCGCAGAGCATGCAGGGCGAGCTGTGTCTTCCCAATGCCGCCCATGCCCAAGATCGACAGGCTTTCACCCGAGCGGAGAGCGTCGATCGCTTCCGACAGTTCCGCGTCGCGACCGAGGAACTGCGGCGTCATCGGCGGCGCAGCAGCAATGGGCCAATAGGATTTGCGCGTCCCGGCTATTCGTCTTTGCACGCGGTCCACCGCACCCGCCTTGATGCGCTGGATCTCGCTGCGCAGGATGGCGCCGGTATCGTATTTTCCGTGGCAGTTGCCGCACAACCGAAGCAAGTTGTGATGGTGGTTCGATCGACTGGTTTCCCAGCCGACTATGTGCGCGTCGTGCAGCGGCGCGCCTTCTCCGCAGCGCGCGCACATTCCGCCCGCTTCGATCTTGAGATAATCACGCACGCCCTTCGGTATCGGCGCCCGAGTGCCGTCAGGTGAGGGCCATGGCTCCCGGAGGTAGGTGTCGTAAGCTTCGAGCTCGTCCCTGCTGAATCGCGTAGCGGCCAAGCCGTCGGCGGTCGGAAGCGTTCCGCCGTCACGTCCCTTTGCGCCGTATCTGACGTAATAGAACAGCAACTCGGGCGTGATCTTGAGGTAGAGGCTTGCCTCCCTGGCATCCAAGATGGACGAACTCATCACGCAGCCAATAGCTGGCTAGACGCGGCAGTGGGTACGATTCTGCTCGACCGTCGCATGTTCCACGAGACGATCGATGACCGTGTCGAGCTGCGCGGCGGTCTTCGGCCAGATTGGCTCTGCATGATTCAGCTGGATGTACCGGCCCATCTCTTCAGGAGAAAAGTCCGGAAGATGCACGACCTCACTGAGAGCAGCCCGGAATCGCCGCTCATCGAGTGCGTGTGATGTGTCCCAGGTCGGCAATTTGCAGAAACTGTCGAAACCTTCGTACATTTGTGTTCTCCATCAAGCTCACTTAGTAGAACATAAATCGAACGAAGTGAAGGCGGAAGAGACTCGACAGGCGCGGTCTCAGCCGACCATGCGCACTCACAAAGCCGGCCGCCATGTGGCGAGTCCTGTGCGCCTAAGGGATCTGTTTCTCGCGCGTGGGACATTGAAATATATACCTGTAATATATCATGGGCATTGATGAGGCACGGATTTCGAGGCTAACCTTGACTTTCATTGAAAATTATGCCAGAAATATGCTATGAGCCTACCACGGTCAGAAAAATTAAGGTCGATGCTCGATGCGTGGGAGCCACGCAGCGTCGCGACCAGCGCCTATCTCAAGACCCTCGGAATAACGTCGCAAGACATTCAGAATTATACGTCATCGCGCTGGCTGACGTCGCTCGGCCGCGGCGCCTTTAAACGTCCGGCGGAGACGGTGGCTTGGCAGGGCGCGCTGCACAGCCTGCAGACCCAGCTACGGCTGCCGGTCCATGTAGGGGCGCTGACCGCGCTCGAGATGTCGGGCAACAGCCATTATGTCCGGTTCGCTAACACCAAGGTCTATCTGTTCTCACCGCTCAACGTCGCGCTGCCGCTCTGGTTCAGAACCCACTGGGGCGATGATGTCCGGCATGTTCAGACCAAGCTTCTGCCTCCCGGCCTTGGGCTAACAGAGCAGCAGGTGTCCGAAGGCTTTGCGTTGAAAACATCCGGCGTGGAACGCGCGGCCCTGGAGCTGCTGCATCTCGCCCCGAAAGAGTTCGACCTCGTCGAGGCCGGAATGATCATCGAGAGCATGACCTCGATACGGCCTAAGCTCATGCAGAGCCTGCTGGAGCAATGCGCCTCCATCAAGGTATGCAGGCTGTTCCTCTACCTTGCAGAGCGGGCCAACTTGCCGGTGATGCGGCATCTCGACCTTGACCGGATCGATCTTGGGACTGGCGACCGCAGCCTCGTGCCGAACGGGCGCTATGTCGCGAAATACCAGCTTCTGCTTCCAAAGGATTTGGTCGATCATGGCTGAGCCTTATCGCGACCAAGTCCGGTTACTTCTCGATATCCTGCCGCTGGTGATGGCGGAGCCGGCCTTCGCGCTTAAGGGCGGCACCGCCATCAATCTGTTTGAATGGGATCTACCGCGCCTGTCGGTCGATATCGACCTGACTTATCTCCCCAACAACGACCGCAAGGAGTCGCTCGCCGCGATCGGCGAAGCCTTGGCGCGCATAGGTGCGGAGATCGAGCATCGGTTGCCGCCGACCCGTGTCACCCAGGCGCGACAGGGCGACGAGCGCATGGAGGTGAAGCTCAATTGCCAGCGCGTCCGCACGCAGGTGAAGATCGAGGTCAATCCATCGCTCCGGGGTTACCTGTTCCCGGTGCGCGACCTAGCCTGCTCCGACAAGGTGCAGGAACAATTCGAAGCCTTTGTAGAGGCGCGGTGCGTGTCACACGGCGAGTTGTTCGGCGGAAAGATCTGCGCGGCGCTTGATCGACAGCATCCCCGCGACCTGTTCGACGTCAGGCGTCTGCTCGACAGGGAAGGCCTGACGGACGAGGTTCGCCTGGGCGCGATCGCCGGCTTCGTCAGCCACGGCCGCCCCATCGCCGAACTCGTCGATCCTGTGCGCAAGGATCAGCGTGAAGCCTTTCGGTCCCAGTTCGCAGGCATGCCGTTCGAGCCTTTCACCTACGACGATCACCAGGCAACGCTCGAGCGACTGATCAGCGCGCTTAGCGGATCGTTCACCGATAACGATCGCGCCTTTCTTCTGACCTTCGAGGCCGGCGATCCGGACTGGAGCCGCTTTCCGATCGCAGCGCTGGCCGAGTTGCCCGCGCCGCAGTTCAAACTGATGAACATCCGCAAATTTCGCGAAGCCAGCCCGGAGCGCCACAAGGCGGGCCTAGGCGCGCTGGAGAAGGCGCTGACATAGTGCCTGCCTGCCCGCTTATCTGTCCGAAACTTGTAGGTGTATTTCGGACAAAGCACCAATCAGCCGGATGCCCAGAAGGACTCGAACCGACCCGTCCATTTACGTCCAGCCTTTTCCACGAATCCAGATCGTGCTATTGATGGCTCCGGCGACTTCTCAAGTCTATGATTTGATTGAGAAATCAATCGCTTAGGTGCTTTTCCAGACAGCTCTTCTGGCACCACTTTCTGGCGCTAAGTGCGTCCAGCAAAGTCCAGCAAGCGACTGGTTTAACAGCATTTTTAGACCGAGAATCGCCAGGCACCGTCCGGCGAAATCCGGCTAAGGGCATGTGCAGCGACCACAAAATGCTGCCCTTTTTGTTGCCCTCGGATCGACCCGGCTTTGCTGGGAAAACGACCATGCTGACTTACATTCAGATCAATGCCGCCAAGCCGAGAGCGAAGGCTGGGAACCTTTCCGATTCTCAAAACCTCTATCTCGTCATCCAGCCCAACGGCTCGAAGCTGTGGCGCTTCAACTACCGTTTTCTGGACAAACAGAAGAAGCTTCATCTTGGTGGGTGGCCGACCATAAGCCTCGCGGAGGCGCGAGTCCGGCGCGACGAAGCCAAGAAGAAGATTGCCGAGGGGATCGACCCGGCGCTGGAGAAGAAGCGCGCCCGGATCGCTGCCAAATACGCCGCTGCCAACACCTTCCAGGCGGTCGCCGAGGAATGGCTTGTCAAATGCGAGCGGGACGGTCTCGCGCCAGTGACCGTCGATAAAATCCGCTGGTTGCTCGCTAAGGCCTATCCATTGATCGGCACGATCCCAATCGCCCAGATCACGCCGCATGAGGCGCTCGCCGTACTTCGGAAGGTCGAGGCGACCGGCGCCTACGAGAGCGCACGGCGCATGCGCAGCGTCCTGAGCCGTGTGTTCCGCTATGGCGTGGCGACCGTTCGGTGCGACAAGGATGTCGCCGCCGACCTTCGCGGCGCGATCGCCGTGCCCAAGGTCAAGCATTTTGCGGCCATCACGCGGCCGTCCGAGGTCGGCGCTCTGCTTCGGGCCATTGACGGCTACGGCGGCCACAAGGTCACCGTCATGGCAATGCGTCTCTCCCCGCACGTGCTGCTTCGCCCGGGCGAGTTGCGGCAGGCGGAATTGCCAGCGGCCATTTCGGCGAGGATCATGCCAACCCGACGTTCCGCATCGTCGATCCCGCGCCTGCTCCCTCGGGCACGAAAGCCAAGCCCAACAACCATCCTGGCGCCTAGCCACTCATCTCGGTGTTCGTTATCCGAGATGGCATGAAATAGCTGGTGTGATCGCTGGAGAAAATCATGCTTAACTCCGTTATCGCGCAGAGAAAGGTCCCTACACGCAATGGCGCCGTCGTTAATGACAAGCGTTCTGTAGTGGCGATCGCTATGTTCAGCGACGATCCGGTGAAACATCCGAAGCCGGGTAACTGCCGCCTTCGCACGCGGATCGATTGGGTTTAGTTCGGCATCGGCGATCATCGAGCCGTAACCAAGCAGGTCAACCCATGCAGTCGCGGAAACGCAAAATGGGAGCCCACCGGCTCGAGAGCGAGAGATCGTGGCCGGTTTTTTCGAGGCGATTTGCTCATAAATTATCCTAACTGGCATAATCGCTACTCTGGCTGGGACCCTCCAGCCTGACAAATTTTGGTATTAAACGCCCGCAGCGCTGTGTTGAGAATTGAGGCAGCATCGCCGATCATTCCATCACGGGTGGCTTCATGAATTCCGTGATCGGCCAGCGAGCGCGGCGCACTAAATGCTAAGCCCCGAATGTCGAGAGTCAGCTGGGGCGGACGTTGCCGCAAACGCAAGCCCGATGAGCGAATTTTTCGCTGGTTCCGTCGGTCCGATTCACCCAGAAGCACTTAGTGCCATAATCAGCGGTCCTAACGCTGAAACCAGCGATGCCTGAGCCGATCTTCTCATCGCCCTCTGGGTGCGGAGCCAACGCTGCAATCAGGACCTTTGAGTCTTCCTCGCTCACTTTGTCTCGGACATCATACTTGTGCAGCATGGCGTTAAGGTGGGCAACAGCATCGCCTTTTTTGGCGAAGTGCAGACGCGATTGAGGTTTACTGAGTCAGGTATATCAGTGCCCAACTTTGGAAGTTCCATATTTGTTCTTGCGTGGAGCGGTGGTAGCTTGCAGGCTGCACTTGACTTGGCACTTTATGGAGTTCCATAAAGGTGGAGATCAGCTTCGATCCGGTCAAACGGGCGCTGACGCTGGCGGATCGCGGCCTGGATTTCGCCGACGCCGCGAAGGTGTTCGACGGGCCGGTATTCGAGTTCGAGGATGACCGGACGGTATATCCGGAGCCGCGAATCATCACCTATGGCTTGCTCGGCGAACGGTTGGTGGCGGTGATCTGGACCGAGACGACGATGGGTCGTCGGGTGATTTCGATGAGGAAGGCCAATGACCGAGAATACGCCAAATACCGGGGGCGCCTGGCTTGATCCGGCGGACGATGCGCCCGAACTGACCGACGAGATGCTCGACATCGCCGAGTTCTCGATCGGCGGGAAGGTCATCCGGCCGGCGACCGGCTATCTCGGCCCCAACGGCGTGGTGCGCGGCCGCCCGCCGATGCGCGGACGCGCCAAGCAGCAGGTGACGCTGCGGCTCGACCCGGACGTGATCGCGAAGTTCCGGGAGGACGGGCCGGGGTGGCAGGGGCGGATCAACGAGGCGCTGCGGAAGGCGGTGGGGTTGGCGGGTTAGGGCGCTGTCACCGTAAATTCCCAGCAACTCCGGCCTGCGCCGGGGCAGGCTCGCGGCTTTGTCGCGGCGGGCGATTAAAGTACCCGCTCGCTCACGGAAATTGACCGAAACGGAGAATCGCCCCATCCCGCCGATATGACGCTCGACGGCCACCCACGCATCTCGATCGACCCAGCGATCTGCGGCGGCCGGCCGACCGTGGCGGGGACGCGGATGCGGATCAGCGATGTGCTGGAAGCGCTGGCGGGCGGCGCGAGCGCGCAGGAGATCGCCGCCGACTTCCCCTATGTCAGCGAAGCCGACGTGCGCGCGGTGCTGGCCTATGCGGCCGGGCTGGCTGATCACCCGGTCGTCATCGCCGCCGAATGAACTTCCTGATCGACGCGCAACTGTCGCTGGCGCTGGTGCCGTGTGTGCGCGAGCGCGGGCATGAGGCGGCGCATGTCGTGGATATCGGAATGGTCTCGGCGAGCGACAGCGCGATCGCAACGCGCGTGGAGGCGGACGGTGCGATCCTGGTCAGCAATGACGAGGATTTCGTGACGCTGCGGCTGCCTGATCGCTTCGCGCTGCGGTGGCTGCGGTGCGGGAATACGACCAACCGCGCATTGGCGGCGTGGCTGGAGTCAAGATGGGAGCAGATTGAGCGGCTGCTGGCGGCGGGTGAGCGGTTCGTGGAGGTGCGATGACGCTGCGGTTCGATCCTGACGTGATCGGGAAGCGAACGCACTTCCCGACGCAATGCTTTCGATTAGAGTCGGCGTAAGAAGGGGAGAGCCGTGGACGGCGAAATCTCGGATGCCGCAAGGGCGGAATGGGACCGCGATAGCCATCCGTGGCGGCGCTATGGCGCGCGGATGATCGACGTGATGGTCTTCGGGCAAATCCCGCTGATGGTGGTCGCTTTACTGGTCGGTATCTTTGCGCCGGACCCGGTGTTCGAATTCGTTGTCGAGGAATCGCGCTGGAAGAGCATGCTGATCTACGGCCCGCTTATGTGGGCGTTGTCGATTCTCAGCACGGCTGCGCTGATCGCGTGGCGCGGCAGGACAATCGGCAAGTGGATGTTCGGTCTGCGCGTGGTCCCGAACGACGGCGTTCCGACAAGCTACGGACGGGCCTTGCGCCGCGAAGGCTGGCTGTTGATCTGGGGCATCGCGCTGGCAATCCCTTTGCTTAGTCTCGCGGCGCTGATTCGTAGCTATCAGGAAATCGAGACGGGCGAGCGATCGACCTGGGATGAAAAAACCGATCTGGTGGTGGAAGCACGCGCAATCCGGGGGGCGGGGTGGATCGGCGTGATTGTTGGCGGGACGGTGGTACTGGGCTGGCTGACCTGGGGCTTGGTGTCGCGAATTATGGGATCGTTCGCGGACCTGAACCTGGGGCCGTGAACCTGATGCTCGGCGGGAAGGTCGTCTTGCCGGCGACCAGCTTTTTGGTCGCGGGCGGACATCGCGTCGCTGAGACGCGCGAAAAAGCGCAGGCCGGCTTCGAACTCGGGGCGGTAGCCGCTCATTCGGCCGCGACCACGTCCACCGCCTTCAACAACCCCGCCAGATACCGCCCGGTAAAGCTCCCTTCCGCCTTCACCACCTCCTCCGGCGTCCCCTGCGCCACGATCTCCCCGCCCTTGACGCCGCCCTCCGGCCCCAGGTCGAGCACCCAGTCGGCCGTCTTGATGACGTCGAGATTGTGCTCGATCACGACGACCGTATTTCCCTGCTCGACCAGCGCGTGGAGGACTTCCAGCAGCTTGCGGACGTCCTCGAAGTGGAGGCCGGTAGTCGGCTCGTCGAGGATGTAGAGCGTGTTGCCGGTCGCGCGGCGGGAGAGTTCCTTGGCGAGCTTCACGCGCTGCGCCTCGCCGCCCGACAGCGTCGTCGCCTGCTGGCCGACCTTGACGTAGCCCAGGCCGACCTCCGCCAGCATCGCCATCTTGTCGCGGATCGGCGGCACGGCCTTGAAGAACTCGACCGCGTCCTCGACCGTCATGTCGAGCACGTCGGCGATCGAGCGGCCCTTGAACTTCACCTCCAGCGTCTCGCGGTTGTAGCGGGCGCCGTGGCAGACGTCGCACTGGACGTAGACGTCGGGGAGGAAGTGCATCTCGATCTTGAGCACGCCGTCGCCCTGGCACGCCTCGCACCGGCCACCCTTGACGTTGAAGCTGAAGCGGCCGGGCTTGTAGCCGCGCGCCTGCGCCTCGGGCAGGCCGGCGAACCAGTCGCGGATCTGGGTGAAGGCGCCGGTGTAGGTCGCGGGGTTCGAGCGCGGGGTGCGGCCGATCGGCGACTGATCGATGTCGATCACCTTGTCGAGATGCTGGAGGCCGGTGATGCGGTCATGCTTGCCCGAGAGGATGCGCGCGCCGTTCAGTTCGCGCGCGGCGGCGGCGTAGAGCGTGTCGATGGTGAAGCTCGACTTGCCTGAGCCCGACACGCCCGTGATGCAGGTAAAGGTGCCGAGCGGGAGCGACGCGGTGACGCCCTTCAGATTGTTGGCGGTGGCGTTCTCGACCGTGAGCTTGCGGCCGTTGCCCTTGCGGCGGGCGGCGGGGAGCGGGACCTGGCGGCGGCCGGCGAGATAATCGGCGGTGATGCTGTCGGGGCTGGCCAGCACCTGATCGAACGTCCCGTGGGCGACGATTTCACCGCCGTGGACGCCGGCGCCGGGGCCCATGTCGATGACGTAGTCGGCGGTACGGATCGCGTCCTCGTCATGTTCGACGACCAGCACGGTGTTGCCGAGATCGCGCAGGCGCCGCAGCGTCTTGAGCAGCATGTCGTTGTCGCGCTGGTGGAGGCCGATCGAGGGCTCGTCGAGGACGTAGAGCACGCCTGAGAGGCCCGAGCCGATCTGCGAGGCGAGGCGGATGCGCTGCGATTCGCCGCCGGAGAGGGTGCCGGAGGTGCGATCGAGGTTGAGGTAGTCGAGGCCGACGTTGTTGAGGAAGCCGAGCCGCTCGTCGATTTCCTTGAGGATCGCGCGGGCGATCTCCGCCTGTTGCGGCGTGAAGCTGGCGGGGATCGACTTGAACCAGGCGAGCGCGTCGACGACCGACAGGCGGGTGGCGTGGCTGATGTCCTGGCCGGCGATCTTGACCGCGCGCGCCTCGGGCTTGAGGCGGGCGCCGTGGCAGGTCTCGCAGGGTTGCGACGACTGGTATTTGGACAGCTCCTCGCGCATCCACGCGCTTTCCGTGGAGAGCATGCGGCGATTGAGGTTGCCGATCACGCCCTCGAACGGCTTCTTCACGTCATAGGACTTGCGGCCGTCGACGAAGGTGAGCGTGACGGGCTTGCCGCCGGTGCCGTGCAGGACGATCAGTCGCACCTCGCCGGGCAGGTCGCTCCACGGCGTTTCCAGGCTGAAGCCGAACTCGCGCGCGAGGCTGCCCAGTACCTGCATGTAATAGGGGCTGGGCGGATTGGATTTCGCCCAGGGGACGACCGCGCCCTTCTTGATGCTGAGCGCGTGGTTGGGGACGACGAGATCCTCGTCGAACACCAGTTTTTCGCCTAGCCCGTCGCAGGCCGGGCAGGCACCCTGGGGGGCGTTGAACGAGAACAGGCGCGGTTCGATCTCGGGAATGGTGAAGCCCGAGACGGGGCAGGCGAATTTTTCGGAGAAGACGATACGGTTCGCGGGGACGGAAGCGCCTTTCATTCCGCTAGCCCTCTCCCCTTCAGGGGAGAGGGTTGGGAGAGGGGCGGTGCCGCGGGCATTGGTCTCGGTGAGACCCCGCCCCCTCTCCCCGACCCTCTCCCCTGAAGGGGAGAGGGAGAGAGAAAGCGCCTCCGCCACCGTGGTGTCGACCAGATCGACATAGGCGAGCCCCTCGGCGAGCTTCAGCGCGGTCTCGAAGCTTTCGGCGAGGCGGGTGGCCTGGTCGGCGTTGACGACGATGCGATCGACGACGACTTCGATGTCGTGCCTGTACTTCTTGTCGAGCGCGGGCGCCTCGTCGATGTCGTGGAGTTCGCCGTTGACGCGCACGCGGCTGAAGCCGGCCTTCTGCCATTCGGCGAGTTCCTTGCGATACTCGCCCTTGCGCCCGCGCACGACGGGGGCGAGCAGGTAGAGGCGGGTCCCTTCCGGCAGCGCCATCACGCGGTCGACCATCTGGCTGACCGTCTGCGCACTGATCGGTTCCCCCGTCACGGGCGAATAGGGTACGCCGACGCGCGCCCACAGCAGCCGCATGTAATCGTAGATCTCGGTGACCGTCGCGACGGTGGAACGCGGGTTGCGGCTGGTGGTCTTCTGTTCGATCGAGATGGCGGGGGACAGCCCCTCGATATGATCGACGTCGGGCTTCTGCATCAGTTCCAGGAACTGGCGGGCATAGGCCGACAGGCTCTCGACATAGCGGCGCTGCCCCTCGGCATAGATGGTGTCGAACGCGAGGCTGGACTTGCCCGACCCGGACAGCCCGGTGATGACCGTCAGCGTATCGCGCGGAATGTCGATATCGACGCCCTTGAGATTATGCTCGCGCGCGCCGCGCACGGAGATGTGGGTGAGGCTCATGGGGCGGCATGTTCCATATTTGTTCGGATGGGGCAAGCGAGGACGGCGGTGCAACGCGCCAGATGGGAAAGGGTGACGCGGGCGGCAAGGTGGGTTGGGTGACGATGGTTCCGCGGCGGCTCGGCATGGACACGCGGCGTCGCATAGAATTTCGCGCGAAGGCTTGCCGAAGGCCACTGCGGCCGGATGAAATCCGGGCCAGCATTTCCCCAATCTTCTCAACCCGTTCACGATCGGGTAAGGAGTTTGCGCGCAGGGGCGGGACCGTTCAGTCGCGGGGTGGGTCGGCATGGCAAACGTAACGCTCTCGCTCGCCGAGATCACCGCGGCGCTGACGCGCGCGGGGATCCGGCTGGGCGGTTCGCAGTTCACCTTTTCGCTGCCGACCGCGGCGAGCCTGTGGCCGGGCTATGCGGCGGGGACCGAGCCGTTTTCGACCTACAGCATCGTCACGCCCGAGCAGGCGGCGGCGTTCCGCGCGGCGCTGGCGGCGTGGGACGAGCTGATCGCGCCCGATTTCACCGAAGTGGCCGACAATGCCGCCGGCCGGGGCGAGGTGCGCGTCGCCTTCACCAGCCACGACATGGCGAACGACACCGCCGCCTATGCCTATTCGGGCAGCCCGCAGGCGCCCGGCGGCAAGACCGGCGACGTGTGGATCAACGCCGACATGCGCGGCGAAAGCTTCGCGACCGGCACCTACAATTACGAAGTGCTGGTGCACGAACTGGGCCATGTGATGGGCCTGACGCACAGTTTCGGCACGCCGCCGATCCCCGCGCCGTTCGAGAACACGCGCTATACCGTGATGTCCTATACCGAGGCGGCGGCGAGCATCGTGGTGACGTTCCGCGCCGTGGGCAATTCGATCCGCGCCGACTTCATCCAGGCGGTGGCGATCACGCCGATGGTGCTCGATATCGCGGCGGTGCAGGCGATCTATGGCGCCGACACCAAGACCCGCAGCGGCGACACCGTCTACCGTTTCGATCAGGATGCGGCGACGTTCCAGTCGATCTACGACGCCGGGGGCATCGACACGATCGACCTGTCGAACTTCACCCGGCCCAACATCGTCGACCTGACGCCCGGCGGCTATTCGACGATCGGGCTGTGGAGCATCGAGGCGCAGACCGCCTATTGGGTGGCGCGCTTCCCGTCGTTCCAGGCGTTCATCCAGTCGACCCTGCAGGCGCCCGACACCTTCACCCGTACCGACAATCTGGGCATCGCGCTGGGCACGTTGATCGAGAATGTGACCGGCGGATCGGCGGCGGACCGCATTACCGGCAATGACGCCGCCAACCGGCTGATGGGGATGGACGGCGACGACACACTGATGGGCGGCGCGGGCGACGACTGGCTCTACGGCGGCAACGGCGGCGACGTGATCGAAGGCGGCGACGGAGACGACGTGATCGAAGGCGGCGCGGGCGGCGACCGGCTGACCGGCGGCGCGGGCGCCGACATCTTCGTGTTCCGCGAAGCGCGCGACGGCGACGTCATCACCGATTTCTCGATGTCCGAGGATTTCATCGACCTCGACGGACGACAGTTCACCACGCTGACCTATGGGCCGAGTGGCTTGGTCATGCAATATAACGGTGGCCTGCTGCGACTGGACGGCGTCAGCGGATATACGCTCGCCGAGGTCAACGCGCGGCTCGTCACCCCGGTGCCGGCAGGCCCCGCCCCGATCGCGCTATGGCCCGCCGACGGTGACGCGGGGGTGTCGCCGGTGGCCGACATCCGCATCGTCTTTGCTGCCGCGGTGGCGCGCGGATCTGGCACGATCGCGCTGCGCTCGGGCGACGGCACCCCGATCGAAACCTTCGACATCGCGGGCTCCCGCGTCACGATCGCGGGCAATGTCGTGACGATCGATCCGGCGCGCCCTCTCGTGGCCGGGGTGAACTACGTCGTATCGATGACCGCAGGGGCGGTGACGGTGGGCGGCGTCGCCGCGGCGGCGATCAGCAACTATGAGTTTGCGACGGCCGCATCGCCACCCGTCGCCGCGCGGTTCCAGCTGCTGGTGACCGATGCCGCGACGGTTTCGGGCAGCGGGACGGTGTTCGGCATCCGGGGGAGCCTGCAGGACGTGACGGTGCTCGATACGCCGGGGCAGGTGACGTTCGACCCGTCGTTCAACGGCGGGGGCGACCGGGTGCGGCTGGCGGGGGCGGCGGGCGATTATACCGTGTCGCGCAGCGGATCGACGGTGCTGCTCAACGACGGCGACAGCGCGATCGCGATTCCGGTCGGGCCGGCGGCGGTCGACATCCATTTCGCCGACGGGGTGCGCACGCTGATCCTCGACACGGCGGCGGGCGCGGCGAAGCTGGGCGGGCAGGTGATCGGGACCAGCGCCGCGATCGTCACGGCCGCGCCCGGCACGGCGAGCGTGTCGGGCAGCGCGGGCGCGGCGCCGGCGCTGCTCCAGATGATAAAGGACGGATCGGCGACCGCGCACGGCACGGTGACGGTGCTGGGCGCGCGCGACGGGGTGGAGACGGTCGCGGTGGCGAAGGGCGCGAGCGTGGCGTTCGACCCGTCGTTCAACGCCGGACGCGACCGCATCGACCTGTCGGGCGACGCGGCGACGTACAGCGCGGTGCGCAACGGCAGCACGATCGTACTGACGTCGGGCAGCGAGCGGGTGACGATCCCGGTCGGCGTCACCGGCGCGACGATCCGCTTCGACGATGCCGAGCGGGTGCTGGTGTTCGACACCGCGACCCAGACGATGCGGCTGGGCGGGCAGGCGGTGACGGCGGCGGGGGTGCAGGTGGCGGCGGCGGGAACTGCGACCGGCGTCGCGATCGGCGGCAGCCAGAATGCGGCGGACGGCGACTATCGCTACACCCATGCCGGCGATGCGGCGCAGGGCGGGACGATCGCCGGCTTCGGGCGCGGCGACAGCCTGGCGCTGTCGGGCGAGGCGGCGCGCTATGTCTTCGCCGGGCAGGGTGGCGACGTGACGATCAGCTACGTCCGCGCCGACGGCACGCTGGCGACCACCACGCTGACCGGCATCGCCGATCCGGCCGCCTACATCCACGACCGCGCCAGCGCCGAGGCCGCGGCGGGATTCGGGCTGTTCGTGTAACCCCTTGGCAACCGCGCGAAGTGTATTATCTTATTCGTACACTTTGATGAGGCACGCGGCGATGGCGAAGAAGGATTCGGCGGCGAAGAAGAAGAGCAAGGCTGCGAAGCCCGGCAAGCTGCCCAAGACGATCGGCGGCATGAAACTGTCGAAGCCGGTACGCAAATCGGCCGAGAAGGTGATTGCGCGGGTGCAGACGGCGGAAGGCCGGCGGATGATCGCCGCCGGCCTGGCGATGGCGGCGAGCGCGGTGGCGGCCAAGGCCAACGCCCCGCGCCCTCCGGTGCCGCCGGTTCCTCCGGTGCCGCCGCAGCCGCCGGTTCCACCCGTCCCGCCGGTGCCGCCCGTGCCCCCAGTCCCTCCTGCGCCGCCGCCCGACGGCATGGGCCGGCCGCAGATCGACCCGCAGGAGATCGCCGACGCGTTCGGC
Source organism: Sphingomonas sp. (assembly GCF_035910975.1). GTDB lineage: Bacteria > Pseudomonadota > Alphaproteobacteria > Sphingomonadales > Sphingomonadaceae > Sphingomonas. The sequence goes on along the minus strand of NZ_JAMHWM010000007.1, from coordinate 99,651 downwards.
AAGGCGGCGACGGCGTTCTTCGACGGGCTGTTCGGGCGGCGGCGGTAAGGGTGGGACTCGACGTCATCCGCTACGGGGCGTAGCGATGGCGCGGTGAAAGCCCTCCGATATCTTGCTCTTGTCACTCTGTTGCTTTCGCTGGCGTGGGTGCCGGGTGCCCTTGCCATGCAGCAGGCGGAGCCGCTCGCGCCGTCGAGTCAGTGGCGGATCGATTACCAGCCGGCGGGATGCGCGCTCAGTCGCCACTTCGGGATCGGGAATGGGCTCGCCGTTGTCACGGTGCGGCCCACGACGGTGTTCGGCCCGGTGGACCTGGTAATCAACAGTTCTGCGCAATGGGCGCGGGGCGATCGTATCCAGGGCCGCGCGCGGGTAATCCCGGCATCAGGGGCTCCGATTGCGGCGCTCTATTCGAATTTCGAGCGGATCGCCGGTATGGACCGGACGGTCGATATCCATTTGAGCCGGGCCGACGTGCCTGCGCTCGCAACGGCCGGGACGATCGCGGTCGAACTCAATGGCAAGCACGCCTTGTCCATTGCGCCTACCGGGGCGGCGGCGGCAATCAAGGCGCTCGAGGCCTGTGAGCGCGACCTTGCGAAGACGTGGGGTTTCGATGCGGAGCGCCTTGCAGCGGTCACCGTTCCGGCCCAGCCCACGGGAGCGCCGATCGACTTTCGCCTCGAGCCGTCCGACCCGGACCTGCGCGCCGCCGCCGTCAACAAGACGGTGATGGTCGCTCTCCTGGAGGTCGGCGTCGACGGCCGCATAACTGACTGCCGGATGGCGGTTTCGGCCAAGATACCCAGGCTGGAGGCGCGGGCGTGCCGGCTGATCGTGGCGCGGGCGCGCTATGCGCCGGCGCGTGGCCCGGACGGCTCGCCTGTCGCGTCGCAGGCGGCGCTGCCCGTCGAATGGGGTATCCCGATCACGCGGATATCGACGACCCCCTGAACGGCAGTACCGTCTCATATTGCCGCAGCTCGGGCGCGCCGGGCACCACGCGGCCGGCGCGGAGCAGGAAGGCGTGGCGGAGGATCTCGGCCTGCTGCTCGATGCCGTAGCGTGCCAGCGGCCAGCCGGGTTTCAGGCTGTAGGCATAGCGGCAGAAGGGATGGCGCGCGATCGGCAGGAAGATGCCCTTCTGATGCTGCCAGACATGCGTCATCTCGTGGATGAACAGCCCCTGCAGGTCGGCCGGCGCACAGGCGAAATCGTCGCAATAGAGCCCGCCCCGGGGGTGGAAATGGATGCAGCCGCGCGGCGCCATCGTCACGTGACGCGGCTGGAAAAAGGCCCATTTGCGGTTGGCGATCCGCACCGCGCCATAATCGATCGCGTCGCCGAACATGCGCGCGGCGAGCGCGGTCTCTCCGGGAGTGAGCGGGCGGGCGGTCATCGCCCGACGGCTTCCCACGCCGCGCCGCCGGCGACAAGCGGCTTGCGCGTCCGGCACGGCGACGGGCGGGGAGCGCGTCTCCGGCTTAGGTGTCGGTTTCGGGATCAGGGACGCGACGTGCTCGCCAGATTCACCCACCCCCTAGAACGCGCCCGGCACCTCGCGCTGGACGGTGTCGGGGCGGTCGGGGACGAGCAGTTCGTTGGTGCCCGACGACAGGCTGCGCGCGGCGAAGGATTGGGTGGCGCTGGAGATCGGTGCGCAGCTTCGGCCGCCCAGGAAGTTGAGCGCGGCGGCGATCGAGGCCTCGCGCGCGTCACCGAGCGGATAGGTGACGTCGTCGCCCGCCTGACAGGTCGACTGGACGACGCTGGCGAGGCCGTCGAAATAGGCGGCGGAGCGATCGCGGTTCTGGGTCGCGAAGGCGACGACGCGCAGCCGGTCGTCGCACGCCGCCTTGTCGAGCGCGATCTGGCCGACCGGCTTGCCATAGGTGTTGGTGCCGACCAGCGCGACGTTGCGGCCGAGATACGGCAGGAAGGCGTTGATGACGAGTTCGCTGGCGGACGCCGTGCCGCTCATCCCGATGAACGCGATCTTCGTGGCGCCGATCGCCTGTGGCTGGGTGCGGAACAGGCGGGTCGAATTGTTCGACGATTTCTCCGCGCGGAAGGTGGTGTAGCTGAGCACGTCCGACGTGGAGCGGTTGGCGCCCAGGAGGTCGCCGAACAGCTCGGCGATCGAGACGAGACCGCCGCCGTTGTAGCGCAGGTCGACGATCACCTCCGTCACGCCCGCCGCGCGGAAGGCGGCGAAGGCGGTGCGCAGCCCGGCGTCGGCGGTCGAGATGAAGGTGCGCAGGTTGAGATAGCCGACCTTCCTGCCCGCATCGTCGATCACCTTGTAGCCGTAGCGGCTGGAGACTGGCGTGAGCTCGTAATCGGCCTTGGCGATCGTCACGTCGGAGGTGACGCCGGCCTGGCTGCGGATGCGGAAGGTGCGGGTGGTGCCGGCGAAGTTCGCGCCGAGCGCGGCGGTGACGCCGCCCGACCCCTCGGCCGCGATGATGTCGCTCACGTTGCGCAAGGTGGCGGCGGAGGTGCCGATCGCCACGATCTGGGTGCCGCGATCGACCCCGGCGGCGAGCGCGGGCGTGCCCTCGAACGCTTCGGCCACGAACACCGTGCGCGCGGAGGAATTGGTGGTCAGGCGGAAGCCGAAGCCGGCCGTCTCGCCCGAGGCGTAATAGGCGTTTTCCGCCGCGATCGAGGTGACGTAGGTGAAATAGCGGTCGCGGCGCTGGCCGCGCGCGGTGGCGGTCAGCGCGTCGACATAGGTATCGACCGAGGCGTAGGGCGCCGGATCGAGCACCGCGGGCAGGGTTTCGGGGAACAGATACCATTCGCGAAGCTGGGCGGAGACCCAGTCCTGGCGTTCGCGCAGCGAGCAGCCGGCGACCGTCGGGGTCGGGCTGGGCGTGGGGACCGGCGTCGGCGTGGGCGTGGGCGCCGTCGCGATCGGGGTGGAGACGCTGCCGCTGCCGCCGCCGCCGCAGCCGGCAAGCAATGCGATAGCCGAGGCCAGCCCTGTGATACGCCTGAACTTCATCGATTACGTCCCTTCTCTCAAGGCCTTAGCAGAAGGCAAGGGCTGCGTCAGGCGAAAAGAGCGATGATGGATATCGCATGTTCCCGACCGTCTGGCGAGGGGGCTCAGGCGGGCAGCGCCCAGTCGATCGCGCCGCGCCCGTGGCGGTCGAGGAAGGCGTTGGCCTGCGAGAAATGACGGCAGCCGAAGAAGCCGCCGTGCGCGGAAAGCGGCGAGGGGTGGACGCTCCTGAGCACGCAGTGCCGCGCGGCGTCGACCAGCGCCGCCTTCTTCTGCGCATGGCTGCCCCACAGCAGGAACACCGACGGGCCGGCGCGGTCGCTGACCAGGCGGATGACGGCGTCGGTGAAGCGTTCCCAGCCGCGCCCGGCATGCGAGGTCGGGCTGCCCGACCGCACGGTCAGCGTCGTGTTGAGCAGCAGCACGCCCTGTTCCGCCCATCGGGCGAGGTGGCCGTGCGACGCGCGGGGGATGCCGAGGTCGCTTTCCAGTTCCTTGTAGATGTTCTGCAGGCTGGGCGGCACGCGCACGCCGGGGCGGACCGAAAAGCACAGGCCGTGCGCCTGTCCTTCGCCGTGATAGGGGTCCTGGCCGAGGATGACGACGCGCACCCGGTCAAGCGGGGTCTGGTCGAGGGCGGCGAACCATTCGGCGGGCGGCGGGAAGACGCGCGCGCCCGATGCCCGCTCCGCGCGAAGGAATTCGCGCAGGTCGGCCATATAGGGCTGGTCGAACTCGCCGCGCAGCGGATCGAGCCAGCTGGGGTGGAGGCGAATATTCTGGACCATCGAACCTTTTGTAGATTCGGCGCGGGCATGGCTCAAGGCATGGTAGGTCGGAGCGGCTTGGGGTTGGGATCGAGCATCGGTTCACCGGGCATGATCGTGACGCTGGGCGGTGTCGCCGGTTGCCCCGTGCGCGCGGCTGCGCGTTCCGCCGCGGCCGCGGCGCGCCGCGCGGTGGCTTCCGGCCCGACAACGTCGTTGGCCTCGAACCGCGCCAGTGCGCGACCCATGCGCCTTTCGGAATAGGCGCCGCGCACGTAGCGATCGGCGCGGCAGCCGGTGCCGGCGAACCTCTCGTCCAGGTCGGTCATGATGGATCTGACCTTGGGATGCCGCAGCGCCGCATCCGGCAAAGGGAAGTCGGGCTGCGACAACGCAGAGCGGCGATCAGGCGTATTCGCGGCCACGATCGCGCGGCAGCGGGCATGATCGACCCCGATATCGCCCAGCTCGCCATCGACGAGGGTGCGGAACAGGGCTGCGGTGGTCCCCGGTGCGCGCCACGCCTGGTCGAGCCGCTCGGCCGGCGCGTCGCCGGGGATGATCCGTGCGACCAGCCGGGTGGCCTTGCCCCCCTCGATCGATTCGAGATCGACCGCCAGGGTGGTAATCGTGTAGGCGCCACCGCTTATCACCCGCCACTGCAGGCCGGTCGGTGTTCGGCTGGGCCAGGTCTCGTTCGAGAAGGACAGGTGCTGGTCGGCCTGATCGGGAACATCGAGATCGAGCAGCGCGCGCTCGACCGTTTCGCGCGGAGCGGCAACGGTAGTTTCGAATCCCGTCACGGGCTCCGCAGCCTGGAAGCCGAGCACTCCCGCGGCGGCGATCGCCGCCCCCGCGGCCCCGATCTTCCACATATGCCCATCTCCCGCGGTTATGACGGAGGACATAGCAATGCGCTCTCTGGCGCGGATTAAGGCGAAAGGTTAACTGGTTCGCAGTTCCCCCAAAGGCCGAGGCTGGCAAAAATGCATCTCGTTCCGCAACCCGGCGCGCCAGCGCAGGATAACATTACCCTCGACCAGTTCCTGGCGGTCGATATCCGCGTCGGCACGATCGTGGAGGCGCGGCCCTTTCCCGAAGCGCGCAAGCCCGCCTACCGCCTGACGATCGATTTCGGCGGCGCGATCGGGCGCAAGACGTCGTCGGCGCAGATCACCGAACATTATACGCTGGAGGAACTCGTCGGGCGGCAGGTGGCGGCGGTGGTCAATTTCCCGCCGCGCCAGATCGGGCCGGTGAGGAGCGAGGTGCTGACGCTGGGCTTTCCCGACGCCGACGGCAAGGTGGTGCTGGTGTCGCCGAGCGTGCCGGTGCCGGACGGCGGGCGACTGTTCTAGGACCGATCGACACTCAGCCCATACCGGCCTGCAAATGGCGGTTTCACGTGCTTCCGGTGCTCACGTACCGTAAGTACGCTGCGCTCCGGGTCACGCAAAACCACCATTTTCGCCTCGGTCTGACCTGAATGTCGATCGGCCCTAGGCCCGCACCGCGGCGACGAAATAGTCGAGGGCGGTCGTCTCGCTCAGGTGGAAACCGGCGCCCGGCGAGAAGGCGAGGCCGCGCGTGCCGGCGACGGTGAGGCCGGCGTCCTCGATCAGCGCGGTCAGTTCGTCGGGGGTCAGGAATTTGTCCCAGTCGTGCGTGCCGCGCGGAATCTGGCCCGTCCCCTCGCCGATCGTTATCATCGCGAGGCGCGAAAGCGGCGTGCGGTTGGGGGTGGAGAGCAGCATCAGCCCGCCCGGCGCGAGCACCGCCGCCAGCGCGCGCACGAAGGCGGCGGGATCGGGGACATGCTCGATCACCTCGAAGCTGACCACCAGGTCGAACGCCTCGCCCGCCACCGCATCGGTCGTGCCGGCGCGGTAATCGATCGCCAGCCCGACGGCGGCGGCGTGGGCGCGCGCGGCGCCGATATTCTCCGGCGCGGCATCGACCGCGGTCACCGTCGCGCCCAGCCGCGCGAGCGGTTCGGCGAGCAGCCCTGCGCCGCAGCCCATGTCGAGCGCGCGCTTGCCCGCGAGCGGCGCGAAGCCCTGCGGATCGCCGCCCCAATGCGCGTCGATCTGCTCGCGCAGGTAGCGCAGCCGGGGCGGGTTGAGGCGGTGGAGCATCGCCGACGAGCCCTTCGGATCCCACCAGTCGGCGGCGAGCTTTCCGAAATGCGCGGCTTCGCCCGGATCGATCATCGTCGTGAAGATATCTGTCGTTACGGTTGCGTCCGGCATCCGCCCCTCCTATCAGCCCGGCCGGTTGACCCCAAGGGACAAGATCGGCTCCGCGCATGGCACGTATCGTGATGAAGTTCGGCGGCACCTCCATGGCCGGGATCGAGCGCATCCGCAGCGTCGCGAAACGCGTGAAGCGCGAATGGGACGCCGGCAACGAGGTGGCGGTGGTCGTCTCCGCCATGTCGGGCGAGACCGACCGACTGGTCAATTTCTGCCGCGAGGCGAGCGCGCTGTATGATTCGCGCGAATATGACGTGGTGGTCTCCAGCGGCGAGCAGGTGACGTCGGGCCTGCTGGCGATCGCGCTCCAGGCGATCGGCGTGCCGGCGCGGTCGTGGCTGGGCTGGCAGCTGCCGATCCGCACGTCGGACGGCCATGCCTCGGCGCGGATCGGCGAGATCGAGACGGGCGGCGTGCTGGCGTCGATGGCGAACCGCGAGGTCGCGGTGATCCCGGGTTTCCAGGGGCTGGCGGCGGGCGAGCGGGTGACGACGCTGGGGCGCGGCGGATCGGACACGTCGGCGGTGGCGATGGCCGCGGCGATGAAGGCCGACCGCTGCGACATCTACACCGATGTCGACGGCGTCTACACCACCGACCCGCGCATCGTGCCGAGGGCGCGCAAGCTGAAGCGCGTGACGTACGAGGAGATGCTGGAGCTGGCGAGCGTGGGGGCGAAGGTGCTCCAGACCCGCTCGGTCGGGCTGGCGATGAAGGAGAATGTGCGCGTGCAGGTGCTGTCGTCGTTCGTCGACGACGATGCGCCCGCCGCCGATACGCTGCCGGGGACGATGATCGTCGGCGAAGAGGAAGTGGAAGCCATGGAACGCCAGCTCATCACCGGTATCGCCCACGACAAGAACGAGGCGAAGATCACGCTGACCGCCGTGCCCGACAAGCCCGGCGCGGTCGCATCGGTGTTCGCGCCGCTGGCGGAAGCGAACATCAACGTCGACATGATCGTCCAGAACATCGCGCATTCGACCGGCCAGAATTCGGCGTCGACCGACGTGACGTTCACCGTGCCGTCGGCCGACCTCGCCAAGAGCCTGGACGTGCTGGGCCGCGCGCGCGGCGACATCGGGTACGACACCCTGGTCCACGACACCCGCGTCGCGAAGATCAGCGTCGTCGGCGTCGGGATGCGCAGCCACGCCGGCGTCGCGTCGAAGATGTTCACCACGCTGGGCGAGCGCGGCATCAACATCCAGGCGATCACCACGTCGGAAATCAAGGTGAGCGTGCTGATCCACGAGGACGAGACCGAGCTTGCGGTGCGCGTGCTGCATACGGCCTATGGGCTGGACGCGGAGGATGAGGCGGCGTAAGCCCTTCGGGCGTCGGGTTCGGTATAAGGATGCTTTTCGACTGGGAAAACCTACCGCGTGCCCAATTCGATCTCGGCGTCGGTCCACCATCGAAGATCGGACACCTGCGCGTCGTCCAGCAGCACCGCCTCGATTGCCGTCGCGAGCGGTTCTACCACATCGCTGGTCGCCACACGCTTAAGCCAGCGACGGATGTGAGGCTGTGACGGTTCGATGAAGCACAGGTGGCAGTCCGGATACTCCGCATAATGTCCGCAGCCGATCCACAGGGGGAAGGCCGCGTTAGCCAGATCGATCCGCCAACCCCAATCCTCGGGCTCGACCCGGATAATTTGATAGCCTCGCGCGGGTAAACGTTCCGCCAGCAGCGCCGCGACACTCTTGCCGCGAGGTGCGTCGTCGTCGGCGCGCGCGTCCAGCAGGGACGGTGAACGAAATTCAACGTGCGATCGCATGCCACAAGCTACGATTTTCTGGACCGATTTCTACCCGGAAGCCGGCCGCAGGCAATTCTGTAGACGTCATTTCCCGATCAGATGCACCGCGACCTGCCGCCGGTGGGGCGCGGTGCGGTGTTCGAACAGGTAGATGCCTTGCCACGTGCCCAGCATCGGGCGGGCGTCGGCGACGGGGATCGACAGGCCGGTCGCGGTGATCGCGGCGCGCAGGTGGGCGGGCATGTCGTCGGGGCCTTCGTCGTCATGCTCGTAGTCGCGCGATTCGGGGGCGAGCCTCGCAAACCATCGCTCAAGGTCACGGCGCGCGGCGGGGGCGGCGTTTTCCTGTACGAGCAGCGAACAGGAGGTGTGGCGCACGAACAGGGTGAGCAGGCCGGCGGCGATCCCGGTCTGTGCGACCCAGCCGGTCACCGCGCGGGTGAATTCGTGCAGTCCCTGCCCCGGCGTCGCCACAACCAGTTCGTCGATCGCCTGTCGCATGCGTCGGGCTTGCCCGATCGCCTCGCCCAAGGCTAGGCCTGCCCGATGACGAGCATCGGACACGAGCGGCTGACGCGCCGCATGGCGCGCGGCGCCGCATTCCTGGGCAGCGAGACCGCGGTGATGTGCGGCGCGATGTCATGGGTCAGCGAGCGCAATCTGGTGGCGGCGATGTCCAACGCCGGTGGCTTCGGGCTGATCGCGTGCGGCGCGATGACGCCCGAACTGCTCGACGCCGAAATCGCGGGCACGAAGACGCTGACGCAGCGGCCGTTCGGCGTGAACCTGATCACCATGCACCCGATGCTGTTCGAGCTGATCGACGTGTGCGGACGCCACGGCGTCACCCATGTCGTGCTGGCGGGCGGGCTGCCGCCCAAGGGATCGCTGGAGGCGATCAAGGCGACGGGCGCGAAGGTGATCTGCTTCGCCCCGGCGCTGGCGCTCGCGAAGAAGCTGATCCGGTCGGGCGTCGATGCGCTGGTGGTCGAGGGAATGGAGGCTGGCGGCCATATCGGCCCGGTCTCCACCAGCGTGCTGGCGCAGGAAATACTACCCGAGGTGGCCGATCAGGTGCCGGTGTTCGTCGCCGGAGGCATCGGCCGCGGCGAGGCGATGGCCGGCTATCTCGACATGGGCGCGGCGGGGGTCCAGCTCGGCACCCGCTTCGTCTGCGCGACGGAGAGCATCGCGCACGCCAATTTCAAGAAGGCGTTCATCCGCGCCAGCGCCCGGGACGCGGTGGCAAGCGTGCAGATCGACCCGCGCCTGCCGGTCATCCCGGTCCGGGCGCTGAAGAATGCGTCGTCGGAGCTGTTCACCGCCAAGCAGCGCGAGGTCGCGCAGCTGCTCGACGACGGCAAGGTCGAGATGATGGAAGCGCAGCTGCAGATCGAGCATTACTGGGCCGGCGCGCTGCGCCGCGCGGTGATCGACGGCGATGTCGAAAATGGCAGCCTGATGGCGGGCCAGTCGGTCGGCATGGTGACGAAGGAAGAGCCGCTCGCGGACATCCTCGCCACGCTTCTGGCCGAGGCGGCCGGCGCGCTGGAGGCGCGGGCGGCGTAGCGATGCTTGCATTTTGCTAGCGTTTTGCTAGCATATGGGTATGGCGACGATCACCATCCGCAATGTCGACGAGGCCGTTTACGAACGGCTCAAGCGGGATGCCAAGTCCAACCATCGTTCGCTCGAAGCGGAGGCGCGGTCGCGTCTGGGCGCGGCGCGGATGTCTCGCGAAGAGGCGTTCGACCGGCTGCGCGACGTGCGCCTTCCCTACGATCCGGACTATGAGGGCAGCGTCGCGCTGATCCGCTCGATCCGCGACGAGGAATGATCGTCGTCGACGCCAGCCTGCTGGTCAAATTGCTCGTGCCCGAGCCGGATAGCGGGATGGCCGACGCATGGATGCGGTGCACGGTGGACGTGAGCGCCCCCGACCTGGTGGCGATCGAGGTTGCCCAGGCGATCGTCCGGCGCGTAAACGACCGCCGGGCCACGGTGGGCGAGGGCGAGAGGGCCCTGGGCGGCTGGCATGATCTACTGGCGAACGGCTCCGTGGCCCTCGTCCGGACGACCCCTGGCCAGGTTGAGGAAGCGGCCCTGATCGCGATGCAGATCGGCCATCCTGTGCGGGACTGCGTCTATCTGGCGCTGGCGATCGAGCACCGAGGCACGCTCGTGACATGCGACGCAAGGTTCCAGCGCCGCGCGGTCGAGGTTTACCCGGACATAAGGCTGCTGGCCGATTACGTCGCATCCTAAACCCGATCTTCACCATCTTGCGCGCATGACCCCTGCCGGGCCGGGGGGCCTAGCGCGAGGTATCGAGGATGCGTGTCCGTGTTTCGCTGGCGGTGGTGGCCGTCCTTCTGGCCGGGTGTGCTCGCGGTGTCGCGCCGGTTGCCGTGGCGCCTGCTCCGCCCGCTGTTGTTTCGACTCCAAAACCCAGGCCGGTGCCGCCGGGCGGGGCAGCGACCAACGTGGCGCTGCCGCCCGAACTGCCCGACGGCAGCTTCGCGACGCCCAACCGGGCGCTGACCCCGGCGGCGACCGCGTGGCATTTGCGCGCGGCGCTCAATGTCGCGGCGCTGCGTTGCAACGACGGCGCGGTGGTCGCCGACTATAATCGCTTCGTCACGAGCCATAAGGCGGCGCTGGCCCGTGCCCATGCCGCCGCGATGCGCGAAGCCGGCGGCGAGGCGGCGTTCGACGCGCGGATGACGAAGCTGTACAATTATTTCGCGCTGCCGCCGGTGCAGGCGTCGTTCTGCGCCGCCGCGGCAACGATCGCGGCCGAGGCGGCGGCGACGCCCGCCGCCGGGTTCGAGCGGCTGGCCACGCTGGGCCTGCCGGTGATCGACGCGCCGTTCACCGCCTTCTTCGCCGAATATCGCGATTATCGGGTCGCGCTGGCGCGGTGGCAGGCCGGACAGGTAGCCGCCGCGTCCGCGCCGCGCCTGACCTATGACCTGGCCGTGCTGACCGCCGAGGGACCGCCGCGAAGGATAATGTTGGCGGCGCGATAGACAGCAGCCGTCTCGCGCGGAGGCGCGGCATCTGGTAGCGGTCTCGTTTGATGCCTTTGTCCGCCGCCGCTTCCGCCCGCGAGATCCTCGTCCGCCTCCACGACGTGATGGCGGCGCGCACCAGCGCCCAAGCCAAGCTCAACCAGGTCGCCGACATCATAGCCGACTCGCTCGACAGCGAGGTGGCGTCGATCTACCTGCTGCGCGAGGGCGTGCTGGAGCTGTTCGCGACGCACGGGCTGGACCAGGCGGCGGTCCACGTCACCACGCTGGCGATGGGCGAGGGCCTGGTCGGCACGATCGCCCAGAATGTCGAGACGCTGAACCTCGACGAGGCGACCGCGCATCCCGATTTCGCCTATCGGCCCGAGACGGGCGAGGACAAGTTCCACAGTTTCGCCGGGGTGCCGATCATCCGTCGCGAGCAGGCGGTCGGCGTGCTCGCGGTCCAGCATGTCGAGCCGCGCCGCTACGACGATATCGAGATCGAGGCGCTGCAGACGGTGGCGATGGTGCTGAGCGAGCTGATCGCCAACGCCGGGCTGATCGATGCGTCTGCCGCCGCGACGACGCGCACGCAATCGACCGCGACGGCGCGCATCCAGGGCTTCAAGCTGGTCGACGGAATGGGGGCGGGCGTCGCCGTCTATCACCAGCCGCGCATCCATATCGAGCATACCGTCGCCGAGGACACCGAGGCCGAACGGCGGCGCGTCTACACCGCGTTCGACAAGATGCGCGACCAGATCGAGCGGATGCAGCAGCAGGCCGAATTCGGCGTCGGCGGCGAGCATGACGAAGTGCTCGAGATGTACCGGATGTTCGCGTACGACGAGGGGTGGAGCCGCCGCATCAACGAGGCGATCGACAGCGGGCTGACCGCCGAAGCGGCGATCGAGCGCGTCCAGCAGCGCACCCGGATGCGGATGCGCGAGATCGACGATCCGTTGCTGCGCGACCGCATGCACGACCTGGAAGACCTGTCGAACCGGCTGATCCGCATCGTCAGCGGACGGCTGGGCACCGCCGCGCAGATGGGGCTGCGCGAGGATTCGATCCTGATCGCCAAGAACATGGGCCCGGCCGAGCTGCTCGAATACGACCGGCGGCGGCTGAAGGGCGTGGTGCTGGAGGAAGGATCGCTGACCGCCCACGTCATCATCGTCGCGCGGGCGATGGGCGTGCCGGTGCTGGGCCGCGCGAAGGACATCCGCAAGCTGGTGGCGGAGGGCGACGAGCTGCTGCTCGATGTCGGCAGCGAGACGGTGTTCGTGCGGCCGACCCAGGCGATGCAGGAAGCGTTCGAGGCCAAGCTGGCGCTGAGCCAGAAGCGCCGTGCCGCCTTTGCCGCGCTGAAGACCGAGAAGCCAATCACCAAGGACGGCCACCGCGTGACGGTGATGGTCAACGCCGGCCTGCGCGACGACGTGTCCGCGCTCGACCTGACCGGAGCGGACGGGATCGGGCTGTTCCGCACCGAATTCCAGTTCCTCGTCTCCGCGACGATGCCCGCGCGCGAGCGGCAGCAAAGGCTGTACCGCGACGTGCTGGACGCCGCCGGCGACCGGCCGGTCATCTTCCGCACCGTGGACATCGGCGGCGACAAGGCGCTGCCCTATCTCGACCATGACGAGAATGGCGACGAGGAGAACCCGGCGATGGGCTGGCGCGCGCTGCGCCTGGCGCTCGACCGCGAAGGTCTGATGAAGGCGCAGGCGCGCGCGCTGATCGAGGCGGGCGCGGGGCGCACCCTGAACGTCATGTTCCCGATGGTCAGCGAACCGTGGGAGTTCGATCAGGCGCGTGCCATCTTCGAGGCGCAGCGCGCGTGGCTGGCCGAGCGCGGAAAGAAGCTGCCGACCCAGATCCGCTATGGCGCGATGCTGGAGGTGCCGGCGCTGGCCGAAGTGCTCGACCTGCTGTTGCCGAGGCTCGATTTCCTGTCGATCGGCACCAACGACCTGACCCAGTTCCTGTTCGCGGCCGATCGCGCGCATCCCAAGCTGGCGGTGCGCTACGACTGGCTGAGCCCGGCGATCCTGCGCTTCCTGGCCCGCGTCCAGCGCGCGTGCGCCGCCGCGGACGTGCCGGTGGCGGTGTGCGGCGAGATGGGCGGACGCCCGCTGGAGGCGGCTGCGCTGCTGGGCATCGGCATCGACCGGCTGTCGATCACCCCGGCGGCGGTGGGACCCATCAAGGCGATGTTGCGCGGCCTGGATCGCGTCGCGATCGCCGGGCAGATGCAGGCGTGGCTGGCGACCCCGCCCGCCGACATGCGCGTCGCGCTGACCGAGTGGGCGCAGGCGCAGGGCGTCGAACTGGATTGACCGCGCGACGGGCGGAGGCATCGCAATCGTTGACAGCGACGCACGCGGGATGGGAGAGCTTGGCGCGGCGAGACGGCGCGGCCTTGCCACGGAGACCATGATGACCGACGGCGATGCCGAGACCTTTCAGACCCCAGTGGCGACGAAGCCGGGCGAGCGCCTGCGCGCCGCGCGGATCGAACAGGGGCTGGAACTGGCCGATATCGCCGCGCGGACCAGAATCCCGCAGCGCCACCTCGAATCGATCGAGAACGGCAGCTATTCGAGCCTGCCGTCGACCACCTATGCGATAGGGTTCGCCCGTGCCTATGCCCGCGCGGTCGACGTGGAGGAGACGTCGCTGGCCGCCGACGTGCGCGCCGAGCTGTCGCGGAGCTGGGATCGGCCGCGTCCGGCCGCACCCTATGACGTCGGCGACGTGGACCGCACGCCCCCGCGGCGGATCGTGTGGGGCGGCGTGATCGTCGCACTCCTGCTGCTGCTGGGCGTGGGCCTGTGGTACGGCACGGACCTGTTACGCGGGCGCATCGCGACGCCGGCCGCGACGGAGCCGGGCGAGGGCGTGACCGTCGCCATTCCCGAGACGGTCGCCCCGCCGCCCGCCCCGCGCGCGGGGCAGGTGGTACTGACCGCCACCGACGAGGTGTGGGTGCGCATCTATGACGCCGCCGGGACCACGCTGGCGCAGCGCACGATGGCGCCGGGCGAGCGCTTCGAGGTGCCGGCCGACGCCAATGGCCCGATGATAAACGTCGGCCGCCCCGACAAGCTGGCGGTGACGATCAACGGGTCGGCGGTGCCGCCGCTGGGCGACGGCCGCGTCGCGATCCGCGACGTGCCGATCAACGCCGAGGCGCTGCTGGCGCGGGGCAGGCCGGCGGCCGCCGCTTCCCCCGCCGCCACGTCCCCGTCCACGGCCACGTCTACGTCCACGCCTGCGCGGACATCGACGTCGACGTCGACGCCGGCGTCCGCAGCCAGCCCGTCGCCGCGCACCGTGCCGCGCGAGACACCGACGCCCGCGCCGACGACGCGGGCGTTCGAGCCGGCGTTCGGCAACAGCGCGACGCCGGATTGAGCAGTGGCGGGATTGAGCCGTCGCGAGGCTGGCGGCATGACGGCAAAGCTGCGATACGGTGCCCAGAGTTCTTTCCTGCACCGGGGGGTGTGACATGCGTATGACCATCCGGGCGGCGCTCGCCGCCGCCACCGTCCTCACCAGTTTCGGCGTTCCCGCAGCGGCGCAGACCGCCGTCGAGGGCCGTGTCGACCGGCTCGAGCGCGAGATGCGCGCAGTCCAGCGCAAGGTGTTTCCCGGCGGCGCGGGTATGACGGTGGAGCCGCAGATCACCGCGCCGCAGACCAGCCAGGGCCTGCCGGGCGTGCCGTCGTCGTCGGCGCTGACCGACCTGACGGCGCGGGTCAGCGCACTGGAGGAAAGCGTGCGCAGCGTGACCGGCCAGGTCGAGCAGACCGGCTATCGCGTGCGCCAGCTGGAAGAATCGTTCAACGCCTACAAGCGGGCGACCGACGCACGGCTGAAGGCGCTGGAGGATGGTACCGCCGGCGCCGCGCCGCCGGCGATCGCGGCGGCGGGCGACACCGCGCCGGCCACGCGCCCGACGACGCGCCCGACCACCCCCGCACCGACGCCCACCCCCGCCGCGACGCGCCCCGCAGCCGATGCGGCACGCACCCAGGCGCTGGCGGCGGTGCAGCGGCCGAAGACCAGCGACCCGGCCGAGGACGGCTACACCTATGGCTTCCGCCTGTGGGAGGCGAAGCTCTATCCCGAGGCGCAGGCCGCGCTGAAGGAAACCGCCGACAAATATCCGAAGCACCGGCGTGCCAGCTATGCGCAGAACCTGCTCGGCCGCGCCTATCTCGACGAGGGCAAGCCGAGCCTCGCCAGCCTGGCGTTCTACGACAGCTACAAGAAGTTCCCCGACGGCGAGCGCGCGCCCGACAGCCTGTTCTATCTGGCCGACGCGCTGGTGAAGCTGAAGAAGCCCGCCGCGGACGTGTGCAAGGTCTATAGCGAACTGACCGACGTCTACGGCACCAGATTGTCCGCGACCATGAAGGCGGGCGTCGAGAAGGGCCGTGTCGCGCAGAAATGCCGGTGAGGTCGATCCGGGCGATCCCGCCGCGCAGGCGCTGGCACGTTTCCGGAACGACCTCGGCAGCCTGATCGATCTTGAGCGCGACAAGGTACTGGTCGCGGTTTCGGGCGGCGCCGACAGCATCGCGTTGCTGCTGCTGACCCATGCCGTCATCGGCGAGCGGTGCATCGCGGCGACCGTCGATCACCGGCTGCGCGAGGCGTCGGCCTCCGAAGCCCTGTTCGTCGGCGCGGTGTGTCGCACGCGCGGCATCCGCCACGATATCCTGACCGGGGTGCTGCCGGATCGCGTCGGGCGGACGGCGAACCTGTCGGCGCGCGCCCGCGCGCTGCGATATCGGCTGCTGGAGGAATGGCGGGTCGCGCGCGGCGCGCGATGGCTGGCGACCGCGCATCATGCCGACGATCAGCTCGAAACCTTTGTGATGCGCGCGAACAGGGGCGCGGGTGTGGGGGGCCTTGCCGGGATCAGGCGCAGGAGCGCGCATATCATCCGGCCGGTGCTGGGGTGGCGGCGCAACCGGCTCGCCGAAATCATGCTGCACGAAGATGTCGTGCCGGTGGACGATCCGTCCAATTCCGACGATCGTTTCGATCGCGCCCGGCTGCGCAAGGTGCTGGCGGAGGTCGACTGGCTCGACGCGGCGCGGATCGGCGACAGCATGGCCGCGCTGGGCGAGGCCGACGCGGCACTGCGGTGGACCGCGGAGCGAGCCTTTGACGAGCGGGTGGCGGTGGCGCCCGACCAGCGCAGCTTTGCCGCAGCGGACCTTCCCGCAGAGATCGTCCGCCGCGTCGTCGTCCGCTGCCTGACCGAGATCGATCCGGCCATGGATGCAGACGGACCGGGCATCGCGCGGCTGATCGCCGCGCTGGGGGCAGGGCGCGTTTCCATGCTGGGCGACGTACTGGTCACAGTCGTGAACACGGATGCGCCGTCGATGCGATGGGTGTTCCGCCGCGCGCCCCCGCGTCGTCGGGATGATGGCTTGTCCGAAGGGGAATGACGGTTCGATGCTTGCGATCATCGCGTCTTTGTTGCTCGCGCAGACCGGCGATCCGTTCCCCGAACGCTCGCCCGGGTTGATTCAGGCATGCCTGCAAAGCGCGGCCGAAGCCGGCGAGGTCGGCGATACGGACAGGGGCACCAAGTTCATGTGCGTCGATGAGTCAGCGGCGCAGCTCTGGGCGTTCCTCGAACAGGCAAAGGTGGAAGCCTGGGAACAGGATACCGGGGCGGAAGGCGTATGGCTGAGCCGCGCCTTTCCGCTCGGCGGCTGCTTCAAGAAACTGCGCGATTCGGACGGGGCGGAGGCCACGTCGGGGCTTTCGTGCAGCATCTGGATTCCCCGGCCGCCGCGCGCCACGAAGAAACGCCGCTGAGACCGGCGCGCCGATCACACTGATCGACCCAAAGCGCGCATCGTTCCATTGCCATTAATATCCGCGTGCCTATCTTGGCGGCGCTAGCATGAAGGTTTTCCACGCGCGATGAACGACAACGACAAGCAGCCCGGCAACGGCGGCGGCAATCCCTGGATGAAGAGCCTGATGATCTGGGTCGGCATCCTGCTGGCGCTGGCGCTGTTCGTCCAATTGTTCGACACCAAGTCCGGCCCGGCGGCGGGCAGCGAGATCGCCTATTCGACCTTCCTTGACCGCGTCGACGAAGGCACCGTCAAGGAAGTGGCGATCAGCCGCGAGGCGATCGTCGGCAAGACGACCGCGGGCGAGGCGTTCCGCACCCGGCCGCTGCCCGTGCCCGATCCCACGCTGATGCAGACGCTGCGCGCCAAGGGCGTCGAAGTGTCGGCGCGCGCCGAGGAAGGATCGTCGATCTGGTACGTGCTGCTCGTCCAGTCGCTGCCGTTCCTGCTGTTCCTGGGCATCGCGTTCTTCGTGGTGCGCCAGATGCAGAAGAATTCGGGCGGCGGCGCGATGGGCTTCGGCAAGTCGCGCGCGCGGATGCTGACGCAGAAGGAAGGCCGCGTGACCTTCGACGACGTCGCCGGCATCGACGAGGCACGCGAGGAACTGCAGGAGATCGTCGAGTTCCTGAAGGACCCGTCGAAATTCGCGCGGCTGGGCGGCAAAATTCCCAAGGGCGCGCTGCTGGTCGGCAGCCCCGGCACCGGCAAGACGCTGCTGGCCCGCGCGATCGCGGGCGAGGCGGGCGTGCCGTTCTTCACCATTTCCGGCTCGGACTTCGTCGAGATGTTCGTCGGCGTCGGCGCCAGCCGCGTGCGCGACATGTTCGAACAGGCCAAGAAATCGGCGCCGTGCATCGTCTTCATCGACGAGATCGACGCGGTCGGCCGGCATCGCGGCGCGGGGCTGGGCAACGGCAACGACGAGCGTGAGCAGACGCTGAACCAGCTGCTGGTCGAGATGGACGGGTTCGAGGCGAACGAGGGCATCATCATCATCGCGGCGACCAACCGTCCCGACGTGCTCGACCCCGCGCTGTTGCGTCCCGGCCGCTTCGATCGCCGGGTGACGGTGCCGCTGCCCGATATCGAGGGGCGGCTGAAGATCCTCGAAGTCCATATGAAGAAGGTGCCGATGGCGCCCGACGTCGATTCGCGCACGCTGGCGCGCGGCACGCCGGGCATGTCGGGCGCGGACCTGGCCAACCTGGTCAACGAAGCGGCGCTGATGGCCGCGCGGCTGGGCAAGAGGCTGGTCGCGATGGCGCAGTTCGAGCTGGCCAAGGACCGCGTCATCATGGGCACCGAGTGGAAATCGCTGGTGATGACCGAGGACGAGAAAAGGATGACCGCCTATCACGAGGCCGGTCACGCCGTGGTGCGCGTCCATGAGCCGGCGTCCGACCCCATCCACAAGGCGACGATCATCCCGCGCGGCGGCGCGCTGGGCATGGTCGTGTCGATGCCGGAGCGCGACAATTATTCGTACCACCGCGACAAGATGTTCGCCGACCTGGCGACCGTGATGGGCGGCCGCGTGGCGGAAGAGTTGATCTTCGGCCGCGACAAGGTGTCGTCGGGTGCCAGCGGCGACATCAAGCAGGCGACCAAGCTCGCCCGCGCGATGGTGACCCAGTGGGGCATGTCCGACAAGCTGGGCATGCTGATGTATGAGGAGCAGCAGGGCGAGACGTTCCTGGGCTATTCGCAGACCCAGCGGCACAATATCTCGAACGAGACCGCGCTGGCGATCGACAGCGAGATCCGCACGCTGGTCGACGGCGGCTATGCCCGCGCGACGCAGGTGTTGAGCGACCATATCGACCAGCTCCACACCGTCGCCAAGGCGTTGCTGGAGTTCGAGACGCTCACCGGCGAGGAGATCAAGCGGCTGTGCGCGGGCGAGGCGATCGACCGTGACGATCCGGGCGCCAGGGCGGGCAATGTGCCTGCGGGCGGCACCTCCATTCCCAAGACCAAGCGGCCGAGCGGCCCGTTTGGCAATCCGGCGCCGCAGGGCGCCTGACCGGTCGACAGATCGCGCCCGTTGACCGCGGGCCGCGCGATCCATAGCCCTCTCGCACCACCAGTGCGGGAGGGCTTTTTCGATGCGGTTCGCGATCATCGCGGCGACGGCGTGTACGCTCGTTCTGCTTTCGCACCCGGCGCACGCGCAGGCGATGACGCTGCACAGCTTCCTGACCAAGGCCAAGGCGCTGGAGGCCAGGGGCATCTTCGCGATGGGATCGCCCGACGTCGCCCTGCTCAGCGACGAGATGACGGCGGTGATGCGCGACTATCAGGCCGACAAGACCGCCAGCGAGAAGGCGGGCCGCCCGTTCGTCTGCGCGCCGCAGGGGACGAAGATGTCGCGCGCCGAGCTGATGAAGGCGTTCGAGGCCATCCCGCCGGGCGAGCGGGGCATGTCGGTGAAGGCTGCCTTCTACCGCGTCGCGCGCAGCCGCTGGCCTTGTCCGAAGTCGTAACGGTCTGGGCGCTGCTGGAGACTTTACCAAGAGTTATAGATTGCGGCATCCTTTGGCGTTGGCGGCGCGGGCGTAACCGGAACAGAGTCCGCCCATCGAACACGGGTGAACGAGGGGTAGATGATTCCGGGGCCATATCTTCTGTATCTGGGCAGCGCGAACGAGCCGCTGTCGGCCAAGACCGCGCGGGGCATCGCGGTGTGGCGTCCGGGTGCCGCGATCGGCGAGATCGCCGAGCCCGGCTGCACCGTCAGCGTCGGCCTGCCGCGCATGACCATCGCCGACAGCGTGGCGGGAGGTGCGCGGACGCTGGTGCTGGGCTTTGCCAACGCGGGCGGAACGATGGATGCGGTGACGGTCGCCCGCGTGCTGGAGGCGATCGGGGCCGGGCTGAATGTCGCGTCGGGCCTCCATGCGCGGCTGTGCGACGTGCCGGAGATCGCCGCCGCGGCGGCGCGGGCCAAGGTGCAACTGATCGACGTGCGCACGCCACCGCCGCTGCCCGTAGGCACGGGCGATCGCCGCGCCGGCCGCCGGCTGCTGACCGTCGGCACCGATTGCGCGGTGGGCAAGATGTACACCACGCTGGCGCTGGAGAAGGAGATGCGCGCACGCGGCATCGCCGCCGATTTCCGCGCGACCGGCCAGACCGGCATCATGATCGCCGGATCGGGCGTTCCGATCGACGCCGTCGTGTCCGATTTCCTGTCAGGCGCGGCCGAATGGCTGACGCCCGCACGTGACGACGACGGCTGGGATCTGATCGAGGGGCAGGGATCGCTGTTCCACCCGTCGTTCGCGGGCGTGTCGCTGGGCCTGCTGCACGGATCGCAGCCCGACGCGCTGGTGCTGTGCCATGAGGCGGGGCGCGAAACTATCCGCCATACCGAGATATATCCGGTGCCCGATCTGGCGTTGTGCCTGGAACGCAACCTGGAGGCCGGGCGGCTGACCAGCCCCAACGTCCGCGCGGTCGGCGTCGCGGTCAACACCTCGCGCCTGCAGGGCGATGCCGCGCAGGCGTACTGCCTGGCGGTGGAGGACCGGCTGGGCCTGCCGTGCCAGGATCCGGTGGCGATGGGCACCGATCGCATCGTGGACAATCTGATCGCATGCTTCGCACCGTCCGTTCCCGCCTAGAGCGGCACATGCTGCGCGCGCCGTTCCGCATCGCGCGGGGCGTGCGCGAGAGCGTCGATGTCGTCGTGGTCGAGATCGATCAGGACGGCGTGACGGGGCGCGGCGAGGGGACGCCCACCGCGCGCTATGGCGAGACGCCTGAGGGCGTATTCGACCAGGTCGGCACGGCGGTGGACGCGGTCGCGCGGGGTGCCGACCGCCAGGCGCTGCGCATGCTGATGCCGCCCGGCGCGGCGCGCAACGCGATCGATTGCGCATTGTGGGATCTGGAGGCGCGGCTGGCGGGTGCGCCTTACGCGCCGCCGGTGACGGGGCTGGTCAGCGCGCGGACGATCTCCATCGACACGCCCGAGGCGATGGGCGCGGCGGCGCGCGCGGTGGCCGATGCGCGGCTCATCAAGGTGAAGCTGGCCGGCGACGATCCTGCCGCCCGGCTGCGCGCGGTGCGCGCCAATGCGCCGGCCGCGACATTGGTGATCGACGCCAACGAGGGCTGGTCGATCGATCTGCTCGCGGCGATGCAGGACGTGCTGGTCGAATGCGACGTCAAGCTGGTCGAACAGCCGTTGCCCGCCGCGGAGGACAGCGCGCTGGCCGGTTTCGTGTCGCGCATCCCGATCTGCGCCGACGAATCCTGCCATGTCGCCGCCGATGTAGCCGGGCTGCGCGACCGCTATGGCTTCGTCAACATCAAGCTCGACAAGACCGGCGGGCTGACCGAGGCGCTCGACCTGCTCGCCACAGCGCGGGGCGCCGGCATGGGGGTGATGGTCGGCTGCATGATCGGCACGTCGCTGGCGATGGCGCCGGCGCTGCGCGTCGCCGCGCACGCGGACTTCGCCGATCTGGACGGGCCATGGTGGCTGCGCGAGGACCGCGTGGGCGGGCTGAGCTTCGCCGAGGACGGTTCGATCGGGGCGCCTTCGGACGATCTGTGGGCGTGCCGGCAAGGCGCGTGACCTCTGCCGCTTGCAGGCGGGGCGGTTCTCCGACAGACCGGCGCGTGTGATAACGCTCCGGCACATCGAGATCTTCCACGCGGTCTACCAGACCGGATCGCTGAGCGGCGCGGCGCGGCTGCTGGGCGTGTCGCAGCCGTCGGTCAGCAAGGTGCTGCGCCATGCCGAATCGCAGCTCGGGCTGGCGCTGTTCCGCGTGGTGAAGGGGCGGCTGGTGGCGACCGACGAAGCGCACCGGCTGTTCGAGGAAGCGGCCGCCGTGCAGGAACGGGTGGCGACGTTGTACGAGGCGGCGCGCAACCTGCGCCGCGCCGATCACGGCCGCTTGCGCGTCGCGACGATCCATTCGCTTGGCCTGCGCATCGTGCCACGCGCGATCGCCGTCTTCGCCGCGCGCTATCCGCAGGTGTCGTTCGACGTGCGGACCTTCCACACCGAGGGGCTGGCCGAGACGCTGCACAGCCGCACCTGCGACCTGTCGATCGGATACGACATCGCCCGCCACCCCCGCCTGGCCAACGTCGTGCTGGGATCGGGCGAACTGGTCGTGCTGTTCCGGCGACAGGATTTGCCCGATCCGCCGCCGCGCATCGCGGTCGAGACGCTGCATCACCTGCGCATGGTCGAACTCATCAACGACGGGACAATCGGCGGCCTGCTGGCGTGGCGCATGGCGCACCGGGAGGACGATCGCGCGACGATCGCGGCCAAGACCTATTTCGTCGCGGCGGCGCTGGTCGAACAGGGCATGGGTTTCGCCGTGATGGACGAATTCACCGCGCGCGCCTGCCTGACGCCTGCCATGGACCTGCGCCCGCTCGACGATCCGATGCGGTTCGACGTGGTCGCCTCGCACCTGGAGGACCAGCCGCTGTCCACGGTGTCGCGCCAGTTCCTCGACAGCGTGCGCAAGGTGCTGGCCGAACCGCGGGCATAACGACCGGCTATGATCGACGCGCGATTTGATGTGCCGATCGCGCGGCGCGTCGCATAGGATCATGCCCTGACAACAGGCATCATTCGGGGGCGTGGCATGGACAAGCGGAAACAGCGGCTGGGCATCGCGATCGCGGCGGCGCTGGTATCGACGGGGCTCGCCGCGACGGCGGGGTGGGCGACGCTGGGCCAGGCGCCTGCCGCTGCCCCGGCCTATGACCTGGTGATCGAGGGCGGACGGGTGATCGACCCCGAGAGCGGGCTCGACGCGGTACGATCGATCGGCATCCGCGACGGGCGGGTGGTTGCGATCTCGGACGCGACACTGGCCGGCAAGGCGCGGATCGACGCGCGCGGGCTGGTGGTGGCGCCGGGCTTCATCGACGTCCATTCGCATGCCCAGACCATCCCCGGCGGCTGGATGCAGGCGTTCGACGGCGTGACGACCGCGCTGGAGCTGGAGACCGGGCGCTGGCCGATCGACGCCAACTACCGCGCGGCGGCGGCGGAAGGGCGGCCGATCAACTACGGCTATTCGGTATCCTGGGGTGGCCTGCGCAGCGAGCTGATGGGCGCCCGCGCCAAGGGCCTGGCGACCGATGCCGAGATAAAGCAGGTGCTGGCGAAGGTCACCGAGGGGCTCGATGCCGGCGGGCTGGGGGTCGGCACGCCGGTCGGCTACTGGACCGAGACCAACCGCACCGAATATTGGGACGTCGCGGCGCTGGCGGCGAAGCGCAACGTGCCGATGTTCACCCATGTGCGCAGCAAGAACGCGCGCGACCCGCACAGCGCGGTCGAGGCGTTCGGCGAGGTGATCGCCACCGCCGCGACGACCGGCGCACACATGCACCTGTGCCACATCAACAGTTCCGGCCTGCGCGACATCCCCCGGCTCAACCGGATGATCGCCAAGGCGCGGTCGTACGGCGTGCCGGTGACCAGCGAGGCCTATCCCTGGGGTGCGGGATCTACCTCGATCAACGCGCCGTTCCTCCAGCCGAAGAACCTGCCGCTGGTCGATATCAAATCGAGCAATATCGAGGTGGTGGCGACCGGCGAGCGCCCCGCTACCGACGAGCGGCTGGCCGAGCTGCAACGCCAGAACCCCAATGCGCGAATCATCGTCCATTATCTGAACGAGGCGGTGGAGGTCGACCGGCGGCTGATCGAACAGGCGGTGCTGCTCGACGACGGCCTGATCGCGAGCGACGCGGTGAATTATTCGATCGGCACGCAGGATCTGGAAAAGGCGACATGGCCGCTGCCGGCGAACGCCGCCGGCCACCCGCGCACCGCCGCGACCTTCACCAAGGTGCTGGGCGAATATGTCCGCGACCGCCGGCTGCTGAGCCTGACCGATGCGATCCGGCGATCAACCCTGCTGCCGGCCAAGCTGATGGAGCCTGTCGCGCCGGGGATGAAGCGCAAGGGGCGGATCAACATGGGGTCGGACGCCGACATCGTCGTGTTCGATCCCGCCACCGTCGGCGCGGCGGCGACCTATGCCAAGCCGACGCTGCCGTCGCGCGGCATGCGCTACGTGCTGGTCGGCGGCAGCTTCGTGATCCGCGACGGCAAGCTGTTGCCCGACGCGCGCCCCGGCAAGCCGGTGCGCGGGAGCATCGCGAAGTGAGGGGCGCGGGCATGAGCCTCGCCGTGCTGGCGGCGATGACCGCGGGCGCGGCCGGCGCGCAGGTGAGCGACGCGCAGTCGCAGGCGGTCGACGCGGTGTTCGCACGCTATGCCGGCACTGCCGTTCCCGGATGCGCGGTGGCGGTGGCGAAGGACGGGCGGACGATCCTCGACCGCGCATATGGCATGGCCGATCTGGAGACGGGCACGCGCGCGACGCCCGCGAGCATCTATGAATCGGGATCGGTATCGAAGCAGTTCACCGCCGCCGCGATCCTGCTGCTGGCGCGCGACGGCAAGCTGCGCCTCGACGACGATATCCGCAAATACCTGCCCGAGATGCCGGATTACGGCGCGCCGGTCACGGTGGGGCAGCTGATCCACCACACCAGCGGCCTGCGCGACTGGGGCGCGGTGGCGGCGATGTCCGGCTGGCCGCGCAATTCGCGCGTGGCGGACAATGCCGACGTGCTGGCGCTCGCGGCGCAGCAGCGCGGGCTGAACTATCCGCCGGGCGCGCACTACACTTACAGCAACACCAACTTCAATCTGGCGGCGATCATCGTCGCGCGGGTTTCCGGCCAGTCGTTCGCGGCGTTCACCGATGCCCGAATCCTGCGCCCGCTGGGGATGAAGGACAGCAGCTGGCGCGAGAATTATGCACGCGTCGTGCCCGGTCGCGCCACCGCCTATGCGCGTGACGGCGGCGCCTATGTCATCGACCAGCCGATCGAGGACGCGCATGGCAACGGCGGGTTGCTGACCACCACTGCGGACATGATCCGCTGGAACGCGGCGCTCGACGCCGACACGCTGGGGCCGGGCTTCACGGCGGAGATGGAGAAGGTGGGCGTCCTCTCCACGGGCACGAAGATCGAATATGCTGCGGGCCTGCGAGTGACGCAGCGCGACGGGCGGCGCGAGGTGGCGCATTCGGGATCGACCGGCGGCTATCGCGCATGGCTGGGGCGCTATCCGGCGGAAAAGCTGTCGGTGGCGTTGCTGTGCAACGCATCCGACGCGAACCCAGTCGATAGCGGCCGCCGGGTCGCAGACGCCTTCCTGCCGAAGACAGCGGCGGTGGCGCGGGCGGCGGGGCCGCTGCCGACCGGCGGCGTCTATCTGAGCGGCCTGACCGGCCTGCCGGTGGAGATAGCGGTGCGCGGCGCCACGCTGACGGCCGACGGTGCGACGCTGACCCCAGCCGGAGCGGGCCGCTGGCAGCGCGGCGACGCGACCTATGTGTTCGACGCGAAGGACGGGCTGACGGTCGAGGCGGTCGGGGATCGCGTGCGCTACGTCCGCGCCACCCCGCCGTCCGCCGCCAACCTGGAGGGGTTCGCCGGCCGCTATTGCGGGGTGGATAATGATTTCTGCCTGATCGTGACGTGGGACGAGACGGGTGCGCTGTCTTTCATCCCGTCGTCGCGGCCCGGCATGGCGGCACAGCCGCTGACCCCGCTGTTCGCGGATGGCTTCGCGGCTGGGAACCGGAATGTGCTGCGGTTCCAGCGCGATGGCGCGGGGCGGGTGACCGGGCTGCGTTACCACGACGATCGCGCGTACGGCGTAGAGTTCGCGCGGGCGAAATAAGCTCCCGTCGCCGCTGGAAGGCGGACAACAAAAAAAGGGCGGGAGCGTTGGAACGCTCCCGCCCTTTTTCGTGAGCCCTCGCCGTCAGAATTTCAGCGAGGTGCCGATCGAATAATAGCGGCCGATCTGGTCGTAATGGATCTGGCCGTAGGTGGTGAGCGGCGGATCGAGATCGAACAGGTTGTTGACCGTGCCGTAGAGCGTGAACGGCCCGACGTTCACCCGCGCGCCCAGATCGACATAGGTCTTGGCCGAGATCGCGTTGTTCGAGATATCGACCGCGGCATTGTACACGCCGCCGCCGACATGCCGCAGCCGCAGGTCGACGCTGCCGCCGGTGCTTTCATAGGTGACGCTGGCGTTGGCGCGCCAGCGCGGCACGCCCGCCGCGCCGTCGCCGACGGTGCCGACCGTCTCCAGCACCGTGATGCCGTCGTCGGAGGTGCGGGTGTCGGTGTAGGTGCCCAGCGCGCGGAAACGCAGCTGGCCGCTGGCGTTCGAGGACAGGTCCGACATCGGCAGGACATAGCTCGCCTCGAAATCGATGCCCTTGGTCTTCAGCCGGGCATAGTTGACGAAGGTCGCGTAGATCGCGGTGATCGCGTTCGCCGAATTGCGTTCGATCTGCCCGCACATCGACGTCTGGCCGTTGAAGCAGCGGGTGACGATGTCCTGCGCGGTCGGCGCGACGATGATGTCGTCGATGTCGATGCTGTAATAGTCGGCCGACAGCTTCAGGCGCGGGATGAAGCCCGGCGACCAGGTGACGCCCGCCGTGAAGGTCTGTGCGACTTCCGGGGTCAGGTTCACGTTGCCGCCGCCGTAGCGCACGGTCGAGGCGGTGTTGCCGGTGAAAGGATCGGCGACCGTGTTGAACGTCGTCGTCAGCGTGGTGTAGAGTTCCGACAGGCCGGCCGAGCGGATATCGCGCGAGCGGGTGACGCGCAGCAGCAGGTCGTCGAACAGCCGCGCGGTGCCGCCCACCTTCCACGACCAGATTCCGCCGGTGTTGCTGTAGTCGGAGTAGCGTGCGCCGGCGTTGACCGCGATCTCCGCCGTGCCCTTGGCATCGAGCAGCGGCAGGCTGACTTCGCCGAAGCCCTCCTTCACGCTGAACGAACCGTCGAGCGGCGCGAAGTTGAGCTGGGTGAAGCCGCGCACGCGCGACACCGGATCGATATCGAGCGAGGTGATCCCCTCGCGCCGCGCCTCGGCGCCGATCGCGACGGCCAGCGGACCCGCCCACAGCGACAGCGCCTCGCCGCGCAGGCTGAAGCCGCCGCTGTCGAGCGTTTCGTTGGTGCCGCCGTAAGCTTCGGTGAAGGCGTAGGCGATCGCCTCCTTCGACGCGCGGCCCGATCCGAACACGTCGAGCGGACGGCACGGCGTGTTCGGCGTGGTCAGCGCGACGCGGCAGACGATGTTGCCGCTGGTATCGCGCACCGCGTCAAGCGCGTTGGCCAGGTTGGTGGTGATGCGCTGGTTCTGGTAGCTGCGCGCGTCGCGCGACTCGCCGTGGCTGTAGAAGGCGCTGTATTTCCACCGGCCGTCGCTGAACGATCCGTCGATACCGATGCCGCCTTCCCAGGTGGAGCGGCGGTAGCCGAAGACGCGCTGGCCATAGTCGGTGAAGATGCGGCCGAGCGAAAAGGTCGTCTGGCCCGCCGCGACCAGCTGGTTGCGGATGTCAGTGCGCAGGAAGGGGTTGTCGCGCGAGAAAGTCAGGTTGCCGCGCGCGACTTCCGAATAGAACAGATATTGCGCGGAGATGTTGTTGTAGAGTCCATCGACCCACAAGGTCGTGTCGTCGGCCACGTCGAACGACAGGCGGCCATAGCTGTTGTAGCGTTCGTAAGGCGCCGACATCGGATATTCGTCGGTGCTGCTGATGCCTTCGCCGCCGACCATCACCTGCGACGTACGCGGGCTGCCGAAGATGAACGGGCGCAGCGTGCCGTCGGGGTTGAACGTCTGGCCCGCCAGCGCGCCGCTGACGATCAGGCCGCCGGGGCTGGCGTTGGAGAAGTTGACGTCGCGCATCAGGATGAAGGCGGACTGGCCGTTGGTCGCGGTGTAGGTCGGGTTGGCGTAGACTGCGGTGCTGCCGATGTTGGGCCGGCTGTCGCGATTGAACGCGCCCAATTCCTTGGTGAAGCTGCCGCCGATCGCGAAATGGCCGCGGCCGTCGGCAAAGCTGGTGCCCCAGCTGGCATCGGCGCTGTAGCGCGCGGCGTCACCCCGGCTGGAGATGCCGGCCTGGGCGTCGAGCGTCAGGCCCTTGGCCTTGCGATCGAGCAGGATGTTGACGACGCCGGACACCGCGCCTGAGCCATAGGCGGCGGCGGCGCCCCCGGTGACGATCTCGACGCGTTCGACCAGCGGTAGCGGGATGACGTTGAGGTCGCCGACGCCGACCGAGCGGCGACCGTTGAGCAGGACCAGCGTGCGCACCGAGCCGAGCCCGCGCAGATCGGCGGTGGTGGTGCCCGAACTGGTGTTGGCGACGGTCGATTGCGGCGTGGTGGTCGCGCGGAACTGGGGCAGGTCGTTCAGCACCTGGCCGATGCTCGGGCGATTGCCCAGCCGCAGTTCGGTCGCGCCGACGACGGTGGTGGGGGTCGGCGCGTCGAAGCCACCGATATCGATGCGCGACCCGGTAACGACGACGTCCTGCCCGCCATCGGACGCGGTGTCGGCGGCCGGCGGCGTCGTGACGGTCTGGGCGGTGGCGGGCATCGCCCAGATCGCGCCGCAGGCCAGTGCCGCCGCCATCGCGGCGCGGCTGCCGCCGCGACGAAGATTTCCGTATCGCATCGTTGTTCCCCAAGCTCCCTGATCGAAGCATGACGATTTCATTTCATTGCAATGCAGCACCAGCCAAAGGATGTGCAGCCGCTATAACCGCAGGTTGGGGCGTAAGACCGCCGACGCGCGCCAGCCGCGCGCGCCGGATCAGACGGCCGGAACCAGCTTCACCTCGAACAGGGTCGGCCACAGCTTGCCGGTGACAAACATCCGGCGCGCCTTCGCGTCCCAGGCGATGCCGTTGAGCACCGCGTCGCTGTCGGTCGGGGCGACTTCGCCGCGGAGTGCGCCGGCGTCGATGATCCGGGTGACGCGGCCGTCGGCGGGATCGATCGCGACGATATAATCGGTCTGCCAGACGTTGGCATAGACCTGGCCGTCGATCACCTCCAGCTCGTTGAGCTGGTCGAGCGGGCGGCCGCGCACCGTCACCGAAACGCGGCGGCGCTCGGCGAGCGTGTCGGGATCGAGGAAGCGCAGCGCCGACGTGCCGTCCGACAGCACCAGCGAATCGTCCAGCGTCGTGAGGCCCCAGCCTTCGCCGGGGTAGCGGCGCGCGCCCTCTGGCTTCAGGCTGGCGACGTTCCACCGGTGGGCGATGCCGTGCGTCCAGGTCAGGCTGACCAGCGTCGTCTTCCACAGCGCCAGCCCTTCGCCGAACTGGTCGGCGGGAATCGCGCGGCGCGCGAGCACGCGACCGTCCGCCAGCGCGACGCGGCGCACTTCGGACCGGCCCTCCTTGCCGGTACTCTCGTAGAGGTGCCCGGCGTGCCACAGCAGCCCCTGGGTGAAGGCGCGGGGATCGTGCGGGAAGCGCGCGACGACCTCGATGCGGTAGAGCGGGACGGGGGCCGCTTGCGGGGCAGGCGCGGTCTGCGGCGTCGGTGCGGGCTGAACGGCCTGGGGCGCTGCGGCGCCGAGCAGGGCGGCGGGAAGCGCGAGCGCGAGGGCCGCGCGCAACGGACGGAAAGCGATCATCGCCGCTGCGCATAAAGCAAAACGGGCGGCGCCGCATCCGGCACCGCCCGTTCTGGACGAAACGAGTTTCGCTTACTGCTTGTTGAGGTTCACCGCGGCGTGCTTGCCGCGACGATCGACCTCAAGCTCGAAATCGAGCCGGTCGCCCTCGTTCAGCGTCGGCAGGCCGGCGCGCTCGACGGCGGAGATGTGGACGAACGCGTCGGGCTGTCCGTCATCGCGCTGGATGAAGCCGAAGCCCTTCATCGCGTTGAAGAACTTGACCGTGCCGCTGGCCTTCTCGCCGGTCAGCTGCCGCTGCGGCGCGCCGCCGCGATCACCGCCACCGAAGCCGCCGCCTTCGCGCGGAGCGCGGTCACGCGGAGGGCCGCGGTCCTCGACCGGCATCGGCTCTCCGTCGATCTTGAGTTCGGTCGCCGAGATGCGGCCACCGCGATCGACCAGGGTGAAGCCGAGCGGCTGACCCTCGGCCAGGCCGGTCAGGCCCGCCTGCTCGACGGCCGAGATATGGACGAACACGTCCTCGCCGCCGTCATCACGGACGACGAAGCCGAAGCCCTTCTGGCCGTTGAAGAACTTAACGACGCCGGTGCCTTCGCCGATCACCTGGGGGGGCATGCCGCGGCCGCCGCCGAAGCCGCCACCACCACCGCCGCCGCCGAAGCCGCCACCGCCGCCGCCACGGAAGCCGCCGCCACCGCCGCCGAAGCCGCCGCGATCACCGCCGCCATAACCGCCGCCGCCGCCGAAGCCACCGCCGCCGCCGAAGCCGCCGCCGCCGAAGCCGCCGCGATCACCGCCGCCGAAACCGCCTTCGTCGCCACCGAAACCGTCGCGCTTGTCGCGACCGCGACCACCGCGATCCCCGCGGCCACCTTTATTGAAACTCATAACCCTGTTCGTCTTCCCGGGCCGTCCGAAACCGTCAAAACCGATGCGCCGGACGACGGACGCAGGTTCCCGCACGCTGCACGCGCACGTTAGAGACTCGCAGGCATAGACGAAATCGCAGGCGCCCGCGAACGAATTCGACGCTTTTGTGGCGGTTCGTCGACTGATCCTTGCGCATCTGTGGCGCTTTCGGCACATCTAGCCGTCTATGGACTCCATAACGCCGCTGCTGTCGGACCCCGCTGCCTGGGCCGCCCTCATCACCCTGATCGTGATGGAGGTGGTGCTGGGGATCGACAACCTCATCTTCATCTCGATCCTGTCGAACAAGCTGCCCGAGGGGCAGCGGCAAAAGGCGCGGCGCATCGGCATCGGGCTGGCGCTGGTGATGCGACTCGCGCTGCTGTCGATGATCGCGTGGATCGTCGGGCTGACCGCGCCGGTGTTCGATCTGGGGTGGAGCGCGGTCGATACGACCGGCCACGTGCTCTACGAAACCGAATTCTCGTGGCGCGACATCATCCTGATCGCCGGCGGCCTGTTCCTGGTCTGGAAGGCGACCAAGGAAATCCACCATTCGATCGACCATGAGGAATCGGGCGAGACGCTCGACAAGTCGGGCAAGGTGGCGATGAGCTTCGGCTCGGCGATCGTCCAGATCCTGCTGCTCGACATGGTCTTCTCAATCGATTCGATCCTGACCGCGGTGGGCATGACCGAACATCTGCCGATCATGGTGACGGCGGTCGTGTTCGCGGTGCTGGTGATGCTGCTGGCGGCCGATCCGCTGGCGAACTTCATCAACAGGAACCCGACGGTCGTGATGCTGGCGCTGGGCTTCCTGCTGATGATCGGCATGGTGCTGATCGCCGAGGGCTTCGGCGCGCATGTGCCCAAGGGCTATATCTACACCGCCATGGCGTTTTCCGCCGGGGTCGAGATCCTCAACATCTTCGCGCGGCGCCGCCGTGTGAAGAAGGAGGCGGCGGCCGAATAGGGCTGGGACGATGCGGCGAAGCCGCGTCGTCGGACGCGCTGCGCGCGCCGGCCGGCCCGGCGGATGTCGGGAGGCTGCTGGCGAATACGGTGACGGGCTAGGTTGTTGTCCGTTCATCGATCGACGCCTATGTGCCGGGGCATGACCGTACACCTGCACGAAGAAGACATCCCCGCCGGCCTGTTCGCGCCCGGCGCGTCGATCGCCGTCGATACCGAGACTATGGGGCTGATCACCCCGCGCGACCGGCTGTGCGTCGTCCAGCTTTCGGACGGCGGGCCGGACGAGCACCTCGTCCGCTTTTCGCCGGGCAGCGACTATGCCGCGCCCAACCTGAAGGCGCTGCTGGCCGATACGTCGCGCACCAAGCTCTATCACTTCGGGCGGTTCGATATCGCCGCGATCCAATATTATCTCGGCGTGGTCGCGGCGCCGGTCTATTGCACCAAGATCGCGTCGCGACTGGTGCGGACCTATACCGACCGCCACGGGCTGAAGGATCTGGTGCGCGAACTGCTGGGGCAGGAAATCTCCAAGGCGCAGCAATCGTCCGACTGGGGCGGCCCGGACCTGAGCGATGCGCAGAAGGACTATGCCGCGTCGGATGTGCGCTACCTCCACCGCATGAAGGAGGAACTCGACCGCCGGCTCGCCCGCGAAGGCCGCACCGCGCTCGCCCAGGCGTGCTTCGATTTCCTGCCGCACCGCGCCGCGCTGGACATCGCCGGCTGGCCCGAAACCGACATCTTCGCGCATATCTGATGTCGCAGGCCGCCGTCATCGAACGCAGCCAGCGCCAGAAATGGGCGGCGCCGGGCAGTCGGCACGACCGGCTGATCGGGCTGCTGCAGGTGCTGCTGCCGATGGGGATCGGCATCCTCGCCGCGTTCCTGGTGATGGCGCCGCTGTTCATGGGCGGCGACGTCAGCTTCGTGCTCGACAAGAACAAGGTCGAGGTCGCGCGCGAACGGATGAAGATCGAGGCGGCGCAGTATCGTGGCCAGGATGCGAAGGGTCAGGCGTTCACGCTCGACGCCGGTTCCGCGCTCCAGCGCAGCTCGGCGGAGCCGGTGGTCGAGCTGAACAAGCTCGCCGCCCAGCTCCAGATGCGTGACGGTCCCGCGCGGCTGACCGCGCCGAGCGGACGCTACGACATGCGCGACGAGAAGGTGAAGGTCGACGGCCCGATCCGCTTTTCCGCCGCCGACGGCTATACGCTGGGCACCGCCGACGCGACGGTCGACCTCAAATCCCGCACGCTGGCGAGCGAGGGAGCGGTGTCCGGCACCACGCCGATGGGCGATTTCAGCGCCAACCGCCTGTCCGCCGACCTGGAGGGGCGTGTCGTCCGGCTGGAGGGAAATGCCCGCTTGCGGATCGTTCCCGGTCAGGCGAATAGGCGGTGATGCGCGTTCCCGCCGCCCTGCTTTCGTTCGCCCTGCTTGCGGCATCCGCGAGCGCGCAGACGCGCCACAATTCGAACGCGCCGATCGATTTCAATGCCGGCACGATCGAGCTGCAGGACCGGGCGAACCGCGCGATCCTGTCGGGCGGGGTCAATGTACGCCAGGCTGGCATGTCGCTCGACGCCGCGCGGATGACGGTCAACTACACCGGCAAGGTCACCGACGGATCGCCGCAGGTCTCGCGGCTCGACGCCTCGGGCGGGGTAACCGTGTCCCGGCCCGACCAGCGCGCGCGCTCGCAATATGCGGTCTATGACCTCAACCGGCGCGTCATCACGATGCTGGGCGGGGTCAGCCTGATGCAGGGCGGCAACACGGTGAACGGCGGTCGGCTGACGATCAACCTCGACACCGGTCGCGCGACGATCGACGGATCGTCGCTGGGCACGACCAAGGCGCCCGACGGCACCGTCATCCAGCAGGGCGGGCGGGTGACCGGCCGCTTCTCGGTGCCCAACCGAGACTAGCCGCTCGTCTCGGGGAGGAGGGAGAAACGGCTCTTCTCACCGCTTTCGGCTTCCCCTCGTCCCGCTTTCCATGCATGAATCCTGCCAACCGCGTCGCCGCTAAGGTTTCGCTAACCATGTCGTGCCAGCAGGATCATCGATGACCGATGTCGCCACCCTCGAAGCCGCCCCGCCGGTGCCCCCCGTCGAGACGCGGAACGGCCTGGCGGTCGTGTCGATCGCCAAGGCGTACGACAAGCGCGCGGTGCTGACCGACGTGTCGCTGACGGTAGGGCACGGCGAGGTGATCGGGCTGCTCGGCCCCAACGGCGCGGGCAAGACGACCTGCTTCTATTCGGTGATGGGGCTGGTGAAGCCCGATTCGGGCCGCATCATGCTGGACGGCGAGGATATCACCGGCCTGCCGATGTACCGCCGCGCGATACTGGGCCTCGGCTATCTGCCGCAGGAGACCTCGATCTTCCGCGGGCTCAGCGTGGAGAAGAACATCCTGGCGGTGCTCGAACTGGCCGAACCGGCGAAGGACGCGCGTCAGGCGAAGCTCGACAAGCTGCTCGACGAATTCGGCCTGACCCGGCTGCGCGACGCGCCGGCGATGGCGCTGTCGGGCGGCGAGCGGCGACGGGCGGAGATCGCGCGCGCGCTGGCGGCGGACCCGTCGATCATCCTGCTCGACGAGCCGTTCGCCGGCATCGACCCGCTGTCGATCAGCGACATCCGCGATCTGGTGAAGACGCTGAAGAACCGCGGCATCGGCGTGCTCATCACCGATCACAACGTCCGCGAGACGCTCGACATCGTCGATCGCGGCTACATCATCTACGACGGCCGCGTGCTGTTCGCGGGATCGCCCGAGGCGCTGGTGGCGGACGAGAACGTCCGGCGCCTGTATCTGGGCGAGGGATTCTCGCTGTGAGCATTTCCGCCGTCATCCCGGCGAACGCCGGGATTTCAAGCAACGGGCGGTTCGCTTGCGGCCCGAGACCCCAGCTTTCGCTGGGGTGACGATCGCGCCATGAGCCTCGCGCCGCGCCTCGACCTCCGGCAGTCGCAATCGCTGGTGATGACGCCGCAGCTGCAGCAGGCGATCCGCCTGCTTGCGCTGTCGAACCTCGAGATCGAGGGGTTCATCGCCGAGGAGATCGAGAAGAACCCGCTGCTGGAGGCCGGGGCGACCGATGCGGTCGATCGGCCCGAGCCGGTGGTGGCCGAGCCGTCAGAATCGGGCGGCGGGGACGGCGAGGCGGCGCTCGACATCGACCGGTCGGCCGCGTTCGACGAGGATTCGCCCGCCGACCGCCAGGGCGCGCTCGACGGCGGCATGGGGCTGGGCGGCGCCGGGAACGGCGCTGGCCCCGAGGACGGGCCGGATCTCGATGGTTTCGCCAATCCGGATATCAGCCTGGCGGACCATCTGCTCGCGCAGGCGGGAACGGCGGTCCCCGGTGCGGACATGTTCGTCGCCGCGCATCTGATCGACCAGATCGACGAGGCGGGCTACCTCACCGCGCCGCTGCTCGACATGGCCAACCGGCTGGGCGTGCCGCTCGCGCGGGTCGAGGCGGTGCTGGGCGTGATCCAGACGTTCGACCCGACCGGCGTCGGCGCGCGCAACCTTGCCGAATGCATCGCGCTGCAGGCGAGGGAGGCCGACCGCTACGATCCGGCGATGGCCGCGCTGATCGACAACCTGGACCTCGTCGCACGGGGCGAGCGCGCGCGGCTGAAGCGTATCTGCGGCGTCGATGACGAAGACCTGTCCGACATGATCCGCGAACTGCGCGATTACGATCCCAAGCCCGGCTGCCGATATGGCGGCGAGCCCGCGGTGGCGGTGATTCCCGACGTGTTCGTCGCCGAACGCGGCGAGGGCTGGGGGATCGAGATCAATGGCGCGACGCTGCCGCGCGTGCTGGTCAACCGTCGCTATTATGCCGAGCTGTCGAAGGCGGGCGGCGGCGACAAGGCATCGAAGGCGTGGCTTTCCGATTGCCTGGCCAGCGCCAACTGGCTGGTGAAGGCGCTCGACCAGCGCCAGCGCACGATCCTGAAGGTCGCCGGTGAGATCGTGAAGCAGCAGGAGGGATTCTTCCGCCACGGCGTCGCGCACCTGCGCCCGTTGACCCTGGCCAAGGTCGCCGAGGCGATCGAGATGCACGAATCCACCGTCAGTCGCGTCACCAGCAACAAATACCTCAGCTGCAAGCGCGGGCTGTTCGAGATGAAATACTTCTTCACCAGCGCGATCCAGGCGGCCGACGGCGGCGAGGCGGTGTCGGCGGAAGCGGTGAAATCGGCGATCAGGGCGCTGATTTCCGCCGAAGGGCCCAAGGCGATCCTGAGCGACGATACGCTGGTCGATATGCTCAAGGGCAAGGGATTCGACATCGCGCGTCGCACCGTCGCCAAATATCGCGAGGCGATGGGCATCGGCAGTTCGGTCCAGCGCCGGCGGCAAAAGGCGCTGGAAGGCGCCTGAGTCTTTACGCTTTGGCAAGCCGCCACCGGTTACCACTGCCGAAATGAGCGCCGAACACGCCATCATTGTCGATCCTGCCCGGCGACTGCTCGACGTGCGGATGGGCGGCTTCTACACGCCCGACGATGTGCGCGGCTATCGCCAGGCGATCGAGGCGGCGAGTGTGGAACTGGGCGGCGATCCGGGGCGTCAGCGGATGATCTGCGACATCACCGAGATGCAGATTCAGCCGCAGGAAACCGTCGCCGCGTTCGCCGGCTTCATGGCCGATCCGCGCTATGCGACGCGCAAGGTTGCCTTCATCGTCAGCGCGACGCTCGCCCGCATGCAGATCGAGCGCGCCAAGGGTGGTCGCCATGCGCAGACCTTCCTCAACCGCGCCGACGCGCTGGCGTGGCTGCTGGCGGAAGACCGCGCGGCGGCCTGAGCTCGACTGAGTCATATCCCGTCACCGTTCGTGCTGAGCCTGTCGAAGCACTGTTCTTGTTTCTGACCTCACTGCCCGGGCGCAGTAAGAAGGGCAGCCCTTCGACAAGCTCAGGGCGAACGGAGTCTCGCTAGGGTCAGGCCGCATTAATTGCGATGGTCGTGATTGCCCGGACGTGTTCGTCCGACAAGGAGCGGGTCGCAGCGCGTAGCAGAGCTACACGCAAGACCCGCAACGCCGATCGGCGGGCGCGTCCGGGCAACCGCGAAGCGGCGGGCGGATTTCGGCCCAGGGCGGCGTCGATCGTCGGTCACGATGCATTGGCATCGCTCCACTCCTCTCTCCTTGCCCCGAACCAAAATCCGCTCCGTCACGTCCATCGCAATTAATGCGGCCTGACCCTAGTCATCCTCGTCGTCGAACCCGACGAGGTCGAGCGCGCGGGCCCTGATCTGGTGGAGCGCGCACCAGTGGACCAGGGCGTCCTCGCGGCCGTGGGTGACCCAGACTTCCTTCGGCGCCAGTTCCAGGATCGTCGCGGTCAGTTCGTCCCAGTCGGCGTGGTCGGAAAGGATCAGCGGCAGTTCGACATTCCTCTGCCGCGCGCGCTGGCGCACCGTCATCCAGCCGCTCGCCATAGCAGTGATCGGATCGGGCAGGCGGCGCGACCAGCGATCGTTGAGCGCTGAAGGGGGGGCGATGACGATGCGGCCCTGCATCTCCGCCTTCGCGGCGCCGGTCGCCGGACGGAGATCGCCGAGATCGACGCCGTGTTCGACGTAGAGGTCGCACAGCCGCTGCAGTGCGCCGTGCAGGTAGATCGGATCGTCGAACCCCATCACGCGCAATTCGCGGATCACCCGCTGCGCCTTGCCCAGCGCATAGGCGCCGACCAGCACGCAGCGATCCGGGTTGGCGCGCAGCACGGTCAGCAGCTTGTCCATCTCGTCATGCGTTTCCGGATGGCGGAAGACGGGCAGGCCGAACGTCGCCTCGGTGACGAACACGTCGCACTTGACCGGCTCGAAGCGGGCACAGGTCGGGTCGGCGCGGCGCTTGTAGTCGCCCGACACGACGACGCGCTCGCCGCGATGATCGAGTACGATCTGGGCGGAGCCGAGCACATGGCCGGCCGGAACGAACCCCACCTCGATCCCGCCGAGCGTCAGCGTCTCGCCGCAGGCGACGGGGCGCCCGGCCTGCGGGCCGTAGCGGACCTCCATGATCGCCAGCGTCTCCGGCGTCGCCCACACCTCGCCATGCCCGCCGCGCGCGTGATCGGCGTGGCCGTGGGTGACGAGCGCGCGCGGCACCGGGCGCGAGGGATCGATCCACGCATCGGCGGCGGGCAGATAGATTCCGTGGGGGTGCGCCTCCACCCAGTCGCCGAGCCGTGGCATGCTGCCTATATGGGCGGGGGGCGGGAAGGTTCCATCCGGGGTTATGTCCAGCGAGCAATGCCCCCGTTCGGCCTGTGGCGCGAAGGAAGGCAGTGCTTCGACAGGCTCGGCACGAACGGTTGCGGGTGGCGGGCGATCCTTGGCTTGCTCCTCCGCTGGACCCGCCCCGTCAGCGCCCCCATATCCTCCGGCGTTGACCGACGCGCCCTTCCTTCCCTCTGCCCTGACCGACTGGTTCGCTACGCGCGGATGGGCGCCGCGCCGGCACCAGCTGGATATGCTCGCCGCCGGTCGTGCGGGCGAGCACGCGTTGCTCGTCGCGCCGACGGGCGCGGGCAAGACGCTGTCGGGGTTCCTGCCGACGCTGGTTGAGCTGATCGAGCGCCCGCACGGCGGGCTGCACACGCTCTATGTCTCGCCACTCAAGGCGCTGGCGGTCGATGTGCAG
This sequence comes from Sphingomonas sp., assembly GCF_035910975.1. Classification (GTDB taxonomy): domain Bacteria; phylum Pseudomonadota; class Alphaproteobacteria; order Sphingomonadales; family Sphingomonadaceae; genus Sphingomonas. The sequence goes on along the minus strand of NZ_JAMHWM010000007.1, from coordinate 61,848 downwards.
CGTAACCTGATGACGCCGATCGAGCAGATGGGCCTGAACATCAGCGTCGAGGCGCGCAGCGGCGACACGCCGAGCGACCGCAAGGCGCGCCAGCGCGCGAACCCGCCGCACATCCTGCTGACCACGCCGGAATCGCTCAGCCTGCTGCTCAGCTATCCCGACAGTTTCGGCATGTTCGCGACGCTGAAGACCGTGGTGATCGACGAGGTTCATGCGTTCGCGACAGGCAAGCGCGGCGACCTGCTGGCGCTGGGGCTGGCCCGGTTGCAGCGGATCGCGCCGGGGCTGCGCCGCGTCGCGCTGTCCGCCACCGTCGCCGATCCCGACGGTTATCGCGCCTGGCTGGCGCCCGACGGCGATATCGATGCGGTGCGGCTGGTGGTTGGGGAGAAGGGCGCGGAGCCCGACATCGCGATCCTGCTGCCCGAGGGGCGCGTGCCGTGGTCGGGCCATTCGGGCCGCTACGCCGCGCCCCAGGTGATGGCCGAGATCGAGACCCACGGCACGACGATCGTGTTCTGCAACACGCGGAGCCTCGCCGAGCTGATCTTCCAGGATCTGTGGAAGGAAAACCGGCTGGCGCTGCCGATCGGCATCCATCACGGCAGCCTCGCGAAAGAGGCGCGGCGCAAGGTGGAGGGGGCGATGGCGGACGGGCGGCTGCGCGCGCTGGTCGCCACCGCCAGCCTCGACCTGGGCGTCGACTGGGGCAATGTCGATTGCGTGATCCAGATGGGCGCGCCCAAGGGATCGAGCCGGATGCTCCAGCGCATCGGCCGCGCCAACCACCGGCTCGACGAACCGTCTGAAGCCGTGCTCGTCCCCGGCAACCGCTTCGAATATCTGGAGGCGCGGGCGGCACTGGACGCGGTCGAGGCGGGCGAGCTCGATCCCGACATCTTCCGGTCCGGCGCGCTCGACGTGCTGGCGCAGCATATCATGGGCGTCGCGTGCGCGGCGCCGTTCGCCGCCGCCGACCTGCTGGGCGAAATCCGCGCGGCGCTGCCCTATTCGGCGTTGTCCGAAGAGACGTTCGAGCGCGTGCTGCAGTTCATCGCCGACGGCGGCTATGCCCTGCGCGCCTATGACCGGTTCAAGCGGCTGACGAAGGATGCCGACGGCGTGTGGCGGGTCAGCCATCCGCGTTTCATCGCCCAGCACCGGTTGAACGCCGGGATCATCGTCGATGCGGTCACGCTCGATGTGCGGTTCAGGAACGGTCGCAGGCTGGGGACGGTCGAGGAATATTTCGCCTCGACCCTGTCGGTCGGCGATACCTTCTTCTTCGCCGGGCTGAGCCTGGAGGTCGAGCGGGTCGACATCGCCGACCTGTGGGTGCGCGCGACGACGCGGCCGGCGCGCATTCCCACCTATGTCGGCACGCGCATGGCGTTGTCGACCAACCTGGCGCAACGCGTACGCGGCTTCTTGCACGATCGCGCTGAATGGCACCGCTTCCCCGACGATGTGCGCGACTGGCTGGAAGTGCAGGATCGCCGGTCCGCTCTGCCCGCGCCCGACCAGCTGCTGGTCGAGACGTTCGAGCGCGAGGGGCGGCACTATCTGGTCGCCTACAGCTTCGAGGGGTGGAACGCCCACCAGTCGCTCGGCATGCTCATCACGCGGCGAATGGAGGCGCTGGGGCTGAAGCCGATCGGCTTCGTGTCGAACGACTATGCGCTGGCGGTGTACGGGCTGGAGCCGATCGACGATCCCGCCGCGCTGTTCTCGCCCGACATCCTCGAACATGAATTCGTCGAGTGGGTGCAGGGATCGGCCCTGCTGAAGCGCGCGTTCCGCGAGGTGGCGGTGATCGGCGGGCTGGTCGAGCGGCAGCATCCGGGCAGGCGCAAGTCGGGCAAGCAGGTGACGTTTTCGACCGACCTGATCTATGACGTGCTGCGCCGGTACGAGCCGACCCACCTGCTGCTCCAGGCAGCGTGGGACGATGCCCGCGCGCGGATGACTGACGTCGGGCGGCTGGCCGACCTGCTCGATCGCGCCGCCGGCACGATGCTCCACGTCCGGCTCGATCGGATCAGCCCGCTGGCAGTGCCCGTGCTGGTGCTGATCGGGCGCGAAAGCGTGGCGCAGGGTTCCGCAGACGACGCGCTGCTGACCGAGGCCGAGGCGCTGGCTACGGAGGCGATGCAGCTCGATTGACGGGGGGATGTCGCCTCCTGCAGTTCTCCCCTGCAAGGGGAGGTGGCGCGCGCAGCGCGTCGGAGGGGTGTCAGCCCCTCGATAGCGGGACACCCCTCCGTCAGGCCTGCGGCCTGCCACCTCCCCTTGCAGGGGAGGATCGGATGTTGCGGTCTGCCCGGCAGACGGTGCTTGCCGACCGGCGGCGACAGGCATAGCCTCCACTCCGACATCTTCGGGGAGGATCTGGCCATGAGCCTCTATCCAGCGTTCGTGCCGCTCGTCGCGCTGCTGTTCGCGCCGGGCGAGATCCGCCAAGTCCCGCCCAAGCCCGACGATGAAACCCATGTCGTGATCGACGAGCAGAAGGAACGCATGACCGTGCCGGTCGAGGTCGCCGGCGCCGGGCCGTTCCGCTTCATCATCGATACCGGGGCCGAACGCACCGTCATCTCGCGCCAACTCGCCGGCCGGCTCGGCCTGCCCGCCGGTCGCGACATCAACGTCGTGGCGATGACCGGGCGGACGCGGGTCGGCACCGTCATCATCCCGTCGCTGCGCATGGCGACGGTGCCGGAGGTCGGGGTGATCCACGCCCCCGCGCTCGACGCGATCGACCTGGGCGGGATGGGCCTGCTCGGCATCGACACGCTCCAGAGGCACAAGGTGACGATCGATTTCGAGCGGCAGACGATGGCCGTCTCGCCCTCCGTCAGGCGCGAACGCGGCGAGAGGCCCGCGCCGGGCGAGGTCGTCGTCCGCGCGAAGACCGTGTTCGGCCAGCTGATCGTCACCGACGCGGAAGTGGACGGCAACAAGGTGCGGGTGGTGATCGACACCGGATCACCGGTCAGCGTCGGCAACCATGCGCTGCGCCGCATCGTCATGCGCCGGGGCGGCAGGCTGGAGCCGCTGGAGATGACCAGCGCGACCGGCGGCAAGTTGCAGACCAGCTATACCTACGCCAATCGCATGCGGTTCGGCGGCGTCGAGTTCCAGGGCCTGCCGATCGCCTTCGCCGACGCGCCGCCGTTCAAATATTTCGGGCTCGACAAGAAACCGGCGATGCTGCTGGGGATGAGCTCACTCAAGTTCTTCCGTCGCGTCGATATCGATTTCCCCAACCGCGAGGTCCGCTTCCTGTTGCCGCGGGCGGAGAAGATGGTGATCGACTGCAAGGTGACGATGAACGGCAATTGCAACGCCTGACGCACGGGGGAGTCATTGATTCGGCACGGCCTGCGCGGCATAGCTGGACGCGATGGTTCGCTTTTCGTTCGCAGGATATGAGCTGGCCGCGCTGCGCGAGGGCGCGCTCTACTGGCCGGCGCGGCGCGCACTGCTGGTCGCCGACCTGCATTTCGAGAAGGCGAGCTGGTTCGCCGCGTTCGGCCAGCACCTGCCGCCCTATGATTCGCTCGCGACGCTGGAGGCGCTGACCGCGCTGGTCGACCGGACGGGGGCGGAGGAGGTCTGGTGCCTGGGCGACAGCTTCCACGATGCGAAGGGGTGTGAGCGGCTGCCCGAGGCCGCGCAGGCGATGCTTCGCGCGCTGACCGGCGCCACGCGCTGGACGTGGATCACCGGCAACCATGATGCGGGCTTCGTCGATCATTGCGGCGGCGCAATCGTCGATGAGGTGGAGGTCGACGGGCTGGTGCTGCGGCACGAGGCCGATCCGGGCGAGTGTCGCCCCGAATTATCAGGCCATTTCCACCCCAAGCTGCGCGTGCAGCTGCGCGGACGACAGGTGGCGCGGCGCTGTTTCGTGGCGACGCCGACCAAGCTGATCCTGCCGGCGTTCGGCGCGCTGACCGGAGGGCTCGACGCGCATCACCCGGAAATCGTCCGCGCGGTGGGCGGGGCGGTGGCGGCACAGGCGCTGGTCCCGCTCGACGACCGGTTGCTGAGGTTTCCGATCGCGGCGTGATCCTTATTGTTCCCCGGCGAAGGCCGGGGTCCAGCGCGCCGCGCATTCAGTTTGATCGCAGCCCTCGCGCGTTCACCGGAACTGGACCCCGGCCTTCGCCGGGGAACGGGAAGCTGTCACCCCGCAGGCACCAGTTCGATCACGTCGAGCATCGATTCGAACGCGGGATACGGCAAGGTCAGCCGCCAGCGCCGATCGCCCACCCGCTCGACGATGCCGGCCATGTCGCGGGCGCGGTCCTGCCCGTACTGGAGCGGCGCGGTCTCGTCGCCGAGCATCAGCGTGCCGAGGAACACGCCGCGCGCGTCCCCGTCGGGGAAGATCAAGCCGACCGGCCGCTGCGATCCGGTATCCTTGTGGAAGCCCAGCACCTCGCCCTCCGCGACGATGCGGCAGGCGAACCAGGGATAGATGCTGTAATCGGGCAGGCCCGCCGCCCTGGCGCCCAGCTTGAAGGTGCGGCAGCGATAGTCGCCGACCGGGGGCAAGGGCGCGGGCAGCGCGCGATCGGGCTCGAACAGTGCCCCGACCGGCGCCAGCGCGCCGCCGCGGCCCGACGCCCGCACCTTTTCCATCGCGCTCGTCCAGGCGGTGCGCCAGCCGCGCAGCCGTTCGCGATCGGCATCGGTCGCGATCGCGCGCCAGTCCGCCGCCGCGCGCGGGGGGCGTTCGGCACGGGGGCGCTCCGCCTTCGAACAGCCCGCGACGCAGACACAGACGATCGCGGCGGCAAGCGCTTTCTTCATGACATCGGGCAACGCGCGACCTTTGCTGTTTCTCCCGAGCCTAGGCGTTTCCGCGCGCTTGGGAAGCCTCAGGCCGCGGTCCAGCCGCCGTCCACCGACAGATTGGCTCCGGTGATCTGCGACGCCGCATCGCCGCACAGGAACAGCGCGATCGCGGCGACCTGCTCCGCGGTGACGAACTCCTTGGTCGGCTGCCCGGCCAGCAGAACGTCGTTGATGACCTGTTCGCGCGTCATTCCCCGTGCCTTCATCGTGTCGGGGATCTGGTTTTCGACCAGCGGCGTCCAGACATAGCCCGGCGAGATGCAGTTGGCGGTGACGCCGAACGTCGCCACTTCCAGCGCGACCGTCTTGGTGAAGCCGGCGAGGCCGTGCTTGGCGGTGACATAGGCCGACTTGAACGGCGAGGCGACCAGGCTGTGTGCCGACGCGGTCTGGATGATCCGGCCCCATTTGCGCGCCTTCATATGCGGCACCGCAAGGCGTGTGGTGTGGAACGCGGCGTTCAGGTTGAGCGCGATGATGAGGTCCCATTTGTCGAGCGGGAATTCCTCGACCGGGGCGACATGCTGCATGCCGGCGTTGTTGATGAGGATATCGACGCCGCCGAACGCGTCGGCCGCCTCCACCATCATCGCCTCGATTTGATCGACCCTGGTCAGGTCATGGCCGCTGTAGAGCGCGCGGGCGCCACTGGTCGCCTCCAGGGACGTGCGCTCCGCCTCGATCGCGGCGGGATCGCCGAAGCCGTTGATGACGAGGTTTGCGCCTTCGGCCGCCAGCGCCTTGGCATAGGCGAGGCCGATGCCCGAGGTGGAGCCGGTGACGAGGGCGGTCTTGCCTTTCAGGAACATGGAACGACTCCGTAAACCGAGGAATAGCGGGAATGCCCTCTCCCCCTTCGCCCTGAGCTTGTCGAAGGGCTGTCCTTCGCTTCGCGCCGCAGGCTGCGCGGCCGGAAAGCGGGGCAGTGCTTCGACAGGCTCAGCACGAACGGGGGATGGGTAGGGCGTAAATCATCATCACCCCCGCGTCAGATCGAACGCCGCCGTCTTGCCGTCGGCGATGTTGCTGGCGACGAGGCGCGATTTGGCCATCGTCTCGGCGACCGCGGCGCGGCCCGCGGCCCAGTGTTCGCGCATCGTGCGGGCGGAGAATTCGAAGTCGCGCGCGCCGCCTTCCCAGGCGTTGGCGCGGTAGATCAGGTGGACCAGGCTGACCGGCAGCTCGTCGGCCGCAGCCGCCAGCGCGCGCACGTCGGCGTCGTCGCGCAACTCGGGGGGGAGCTTGGCGATGACCTTGCGGATCGCCTCGCGCTCCTGCCGCAGCTTCAGCCGTTCGGCGGAAACCTGGCGGGTGCGGCTGGAAAAGCGGATTTCCTTTTCCCGCGCCATCACGTCCATGATCGTGCGCGGCATCTCCGCGGCGGCGGAGAACAGGTCGACCTGGAACACCAGCGTCTCCGCCGTCTGGTGATCGAGCACATGTGTCAGCGGCGTGTTCGACACGATGCCGCCGTCCCAGTACCGGCGCCCGTCGATCTCCACCGGCGGCAGGCCCGGCGGCAGCGCGCCGGAGGCGAGGATGTGCCGCGCGTCGATGCGGCAGTCGTGCGTGTCGAAATAATGGAAGTTGCCGCTTTCGACATCGACCGCGCCGACCGACAGCCGCACCGGCCCGTCGTTGAGCAGATCCCAGTCGATCAGCGCATCGAGCGTGGCCGCGAGCGGCGCCGAATCGTAGAAGCTCAGCGCCTCCGGCGTGCCCGGCGCGGCCATGACGGGCGGCAGCAGGCGGGGGGTAAAGAAGCCCGGCACGCCCGTCATCATCACCGACCAGGCTGACCATTCGTGGACGAATTCGCGCACCTGATCCTGCGGGAAGATCGGGAAGCTGGGGAGGGCTGAGGTGGCGGTGTCCCAGAATGCGCGCAGCCGCTCGACGCGGCGTTCGGGTGGATTGCCCGCGACGATCGCGGCGCCCACCGCGCCGATCGATATGCCCGCCACCCAGTCGATGTCGATGCCGGCTTCCGCCAGCGCCTCTATCACCCCGGCCTGATAGCTGCCCAGCGCGCCGCCGCCCTGGAGCACCAGCGCTACGCAGTCGGGCAAGGGCAACGCGGCCTGGCGGGCGCGGCGCGGGCGGCGGGGATCGGCTTCGGCCATCGCCCGCCTCAATGGGCGCGCGACGCGATGGTTGCAACCTCGGCTGCTCCCGCGCATGCATGCCGCCTGTGCAACGAAGGGGCAGGCGATGCGGCTCGACGATCTCGATCCCAGCAACAATGTGCGCGATCTCGGCTCGGGCGGGGGCGGCAGAGGCGGTGGCGGCGGCGGCGGCCTCCCGATCCTCGGCCTGCTGCTGCCGTTCCTGTTCCGCGGCAAGATGGGATGCGGGACGATCGTCCTGCTGCTGATCGTCGGCGGCGTGTTCCTGATGTCGGGCGGGCTCGGCGGGCTTACCGGCGGCGGCCCGGCGACCGCGCCGGCGCAGCGCGAGCAGGGCGGCACCGCCGGGCAGCAGGGCGCGCAGGTGTGCAACACGCAGGAGCGCATGTTCGCCTGCCGCGTGATGAGCTCGACCGAGCAGGTGTGGACGCAGCTGTTCGCCGCGCAGGGCCAGCGCTACCAGCCGCCGACGCTCAATTTCTATACCCAGGGCGCGCAATCGGGCTGTGGCTTCGCCTCTTCGGCGGCCGGCCCCTTCTATTGCCCGAGCGACCAGGGCGTGTTCCTCGACACGACCTTCTTCGACGAACTCGCCAACCGCTTCGGCGCCAAGGGCGATTTCGCGGCGGCCTATGTCATCGGGCACGAGGTGGGGCACCATATCCAGAACCTGACCGGCGCGGCGCAGCGCGCGTCGCAGGCGCGGCAGGGCGGGCGCAGCGCCGGCAACGCCGCTTCGGTGAAGCTTGAGCTGCAGGCCGATTGCTACGCCGGCGTCTGGGCGGCGCGCAGCGGCCGGCTGGAGCCGGGCGACATCGAGGAGGGGATGACCGCCGCGAACGCGATCGGCGACGACACGCTGCAGAAGCAGGGCGGGCAGGGGACGGTGGTGCCCGACAGCTTCACCCACGGATCGTCCGCCGATCGCATGCGCTGGCTGAAGCGCGGGCTCGACACCGGCGATCCGGCGGCCTGCGAGACGGGGATCTGATCGCGGACCGGCGCAGGGCCTCGTAGATCGGGGCCCGCGCCAACACACATGTTTGGCGATGGCCGCTGCGCCTGCCGCGCGGCCGTATCGCTTGCCAGCCGGATTGACGACCGACCGAACGCTCGGCCGTGTCCGAATATTTCATTCACACACGTGATAGTGAATATTGACAGACGGCTTCCAAGGGCGCAGATTTCGATCCTGAGGGCCGGCGACAGAGACCGGCACCGCGGGAGAGATGGCCATGAAAACAGTGCTTCTTGCGTCGGTCTGTGCTGCCACCCTGGCCTTCGGTTCGACCGGCGCCGTCGCTCAGTCCCCCGGCCCTCAGCAGAGCCGGGACGGCGCCCGTGACGAGGATCAGGCCGGTGCCCGTCCGGGCGCGCCGGGCAGCGACATCATCGTCACCGCCACACGCCGCGACGAACGTCTGCAGGACGTGCCGCTCAGCGTCACGGCCTTCACCCAGGAGCAGTTGACCGAACAGGGCATCGTCGGCTTCGAGGGAATCGCCCAGAACACGCCCGGCGTGGTGATCAACCGGCCGACCCAGAATTTCAACAACTTCACCACGCGCGGCATCAACACCAACGGCTACAGCGCGGGCCTGCAAAGCGCGGTCGCGATCTACGTCGACGAACTGCCGATCTCCGCCAACGGCAACTCGACGATCCTCGATCCCAGCCTGTACGATGTCGAGCGCGTCGAATTCCTGCGCGGGCCACAGGGTACGCTGTTCGGATCGAGCTCGATGGCGGGCGCGATGCGGATCATCACCAAGGCGCCCAACCTGCGCCGGTTCGAGGCGTCGGGGCTGGTCGATTTCGGCCTGACCGGTTCGGATTCGGTGCGCCAGCGCTACAATGCGATGGTCAACGTGCCGCTGATCGATGACGAGCTCGCGCTGCGCGTCGTCGGCTTCTACCGAAACGAGGACGGGTGGGTCGATAATATCGGCACCGGCGTGAAGGATTCGAACAGCCTGGAGAGCTTCGGCGGACGCGCCGTGCTGCTGGCGCGGCCGACCGACCGCTTCTCGGTCAAGCTGCTGGCATCCTATGAGAGAAGCGACCCCGCCGATTCCGGGCTGACCAATCCCACGCTGGGCAAATATGTGCGGCGGTCGGATCGCCCCGACCTGTTCCAGGGCGAGTTGACCAATTTCAACGTCACCGCCGATTACGACTTCGATTTCGCGCGGCTCATCAGCTCCACGACGCTGTCGACCTATGATGCGTCCTTCTATGTCGATCTGCAGGGCACGTTTGCCAACGCCTTCCCCTTCGCGCTCGACGCCTTCGGCTATGACGACCTGTTCGTGCAGGAGGCGCGATTGGTTTCCGCATCGGGCGGCAAGTTCGAATGGACCGCGGGCTTCTTCTATTACGACAAGCGCCGCGACGTCGATTTCGCTTATCGTTCGACGCCGGAATTCCTCAGCGCGCGGGGCCTGACCGGCCTGCCCGACGAATATTACCAGCGGTTCAACGCCTATACCGACATCAGCGAGATCGCCGGCTTCGGCGAGGCGACCTTCCGCTTCAACGACGATTTCTGGGTTACCGGCGGCCTGCGCTACGGCAGCACGACCGTGCAGTCGTTCACCCGCGCGACCGGCTACAACAGCAACTATCTGGGCGTCGCGCTGGGGGGCTTCCGCAACATCCCGCTCACCGTCGTGCCGGTGCCGGCGGCGACGGGGCTGAAGGTGGTCGACGACCAGATGTCGTTCAAGGCCAGCGTATCGTGGCGGCCAACGGCGTCGGTCACCACCTATGCGACGGTCTCTACCGGTTTCCGCCCGCCGGTGGTCAATGCGCGGGCGGGCGCGGTCAGCACCGTCAACCCGGCAGACATCATCATCCCGCCCGGCGCGACGTCGGACAAGGTCACCAACTACGAGGTCGGGCTGAAGGGGCGCTGGCTCGACGGTCGGCTGACCGCCAACCTGGCGGGCTATTACATCTCGTGGCGCGACATCCAGGTGCAGGCCGACCGCCTGTCCGACCAGATTCAGTTCGCGACCAACATCGGCGGGGCCGAAAGCTATGGCCTGGAATTCGAGATCGCCGCGCGGCCGGTCGGCGGGCTGGGCCTGATGCTCAACGGATCGTACAACCAGGCCAAGGTCACCGATCTGACGGCGGCCGAGGCGGCGATATCCGGCGCCGTGCTCGATACCAGGCTTGCGTCGCCGCATTTCCAGGGCTCGGCGACGGTCCGCTACGATACGACCGTCGGCAGCGGCAACGGCAACGGCTATGCCGCTCTCAACGTCTCGCACGCCGGCGCCTTCCCCAACCAGTTCCCCAATGTCCCCGGCCGGCCCGGCGTGGTCAGCCCGACCTATGGCTTCACCGATGCGTGGACCAACGTGAATTTCTATGCCGGCGGCACCTTCGGGCGGCTCAACCTGACCGCCTATGTCGAGAATCTGCTGGGCGACGATTCGATCACCTACATCCACCCGGAAGCTTTCCTGGACGGCCGTTTCGCCCGGATGCGCCCGCGCACCGTGGGGCTGCGCGCCGGCTACAGCTTCTGATCCGGTGACCGTCCTGTCGCCCCCGTCGCCGGTTGCCGGCGCCGCATCGCCCGATGCCTTGCCGCGGCCGGCGCCGGGCGCCTGGCTGGTGCTCGGGATACTGTGCTTCGTTTATGTCCTGAACTTCCTCGACCGCCAGCTGCTGTCGATCCTGGCCAAGCCGATCCAGGATGATCTGGGCGTCACCGACGGGCAATTGGGGCTGATCGGCGGGCTGTACTTCGCGCTGTTCTACTGCACGCTGGCGGTGCCGGTCGGCTGGCTGGCCGACCGCACCAACCGCGTGCGCGTGCTGTCGGTCGCCTGCGCGCTGTGGAGCGCCGCGACTGCAGCGTGCGGCATGGCGAACAGCTATCCGCAGTTGGTGCTGGCGCGGATGACGGTGGGCATCGGCGAGGCGGGCGGCGTGCCGCCGTCCTATGCCATCATCTCCGATTATTTCCCGCCGCATCGTCGCGGCGCCGCGCTCGGGCTGTTCAACCTCGGCCCGCCGATCGGGCAGGCGCTGGGCGTGGCGTTCGGCGCGACGGTCGCCGCCGCCTACAGCTGGCGCGACGCGTTCATCTCGATCGGCGTCATCGGCGTGGTGACGGCGGTGATCGTTTATCTGGTCGTCAAGGAACCGCCGCGCGGCCGTTTCGACGCCCCCCCGCCGGTCCCGGCCGAGGGTGCGCCGCCGCCGGCGAGCGGCTTCTGGTCGACGTGGCGGATGTTCTTCTCGCGCCGCGTCCTGTGGCTGGTCGCGCTGGCCAGCGGCGTGACCCAGATCGTCACCTACGCCACGCTGAACTTCGCGACGCTGTTCCTGATGCGTGAAAAGGGGATGACGCTGCAGGACGTGGCGCTGTGGTATGCGCTGGTCGTCGGCGTGGGGGCGGGCGTCGGCATCTACCTCGCCGGCTGGCTGGTCGATCGGCTCGCCCCGCGATCGAAGACCGCCTATGCCTATATCCCGGCGATCGGCCTGTCGCTGGCGATCCCGTTCTTCGTCGGCTTCGTCTGGGCGCCCGGCTGGCCGCTCGCGCTCGCGCTGTTCGTCGTGCCGATGTGCCTCAATTATTCCTACCTGTCCCCGGCGGTCGCGCTGGTCCAGGCCGAAGTGCGGCCCGACCAGCGGGTGATGTCGGGCGCGCTGCTGCTGCTGGTGATGAACCTGATCGGGCTGGGGTTGGGGCCGACCTACCTCGGCGCGATGAGCGACTGGTTCCGCGCCGGCCATCCGGAAAACTCGCTCCAGATGGCGCTCTACACACTGGTGCCCTTCTACGTCGCGGCGGTGCTGCTGTTCCTGCTGCTGGCGCGCGCGATCCGGGCGGAACAACGAGGGCAGGCATGATGATCCGTTTCCTCCTGGCCGCCGCGCTGGCGATTCCGACGACCGCGCAGGCTCAGAAGGCGCCGACCGTCGAGGCCCCGGCGGGCGCGCTGCGCGGCACGCGCGACGGCGCGGTCAACGTCTTTCGCGGCATCCCCTATGCCGCCGCACCGGCCGGCGCGCGTCGCTGGCAGCCGCCGGCCCCCGCCGCGCGGTGGGACGGCGTGCGCGACGCGGCGAAGTTCGGCCCCGTCTGCCATCAGCCCGCCCAGCGCCAACGTAGCATCTATTCGGAAAATCTGCCGGCGATGAGCGAGGACTGCCTGTCGCTCAACATCTGGGCGCCAGCGCAGGCGAAGGGCGCGCCGGTGTTCGTGTGGATCCACGGCGGCGCGCTCGTCTCCGGCTCGGGTCGGCAATCGATGTACGACGGCGCGGCAATGGCGAAGCGCGCGGGGATGGTCGTCGTCACGATCAATTACCGGCTGGGCGTGCTCGGCTATCTCGCCCACCCCGGTCTAAGCACCGAATCGGCCGACAAGGTTTCGGGCAACTATGGCCTGCTCGACCAGATCGCCGCGCTGCGCTGGGTGAAGGACAATGCGGCGGCGTTCGGCGGCGATCCCGCCAACGTCACCATCGCCGGAGAGTCGGCGGGTGCGTTAAGCGTGATGTACCTGCTGGCTGCGCCCGAGGCGCGCGGCCTGTTCGCCCGCGCCATCGTGCAGAGCGGCTATATGGTCTCCGCCCCCGAACTGCGCGGCACCCGCCATGGCGACCTGCCGGCGGAGGCGATCGGCGCAACGCTGATGGGCAAGCTGGGCGCCGCCGACGTCGCGGCGATGCGGGCGAAGGACGCGCAGGAGCTGGTCGAGGGCGCCGCGCGCGCGGCCTATTTCCCGTTCCCGACGGTCGACGGCCGGCACGTGCCCGACCAGCTCGTCGCCATTTTCGATCGCGGCGAGCAGGCGCGGGTGCCGGTGCTGGCGGGGTTCAACAGCGGTGAGATCCGCTCGCTGCGCTATCTCGCGCCGCCCGCGCCGGCCAGCCGCGCCGCCTATGACGCGGCGGTTCGCGAACGCTACGGCGATCTCGCCGACGCCTTCCTGCGCCTCTATCCGGGCAACGACCTGGCCGAAGCGGTGCTGCTGCCGCCGCGCGACGCGCTGTACGGCTGGACGGCGGAGCGCCTGGCCCGCAGCCAGACGCGCGCGGGCGTACCCGGCTATCTCTATTATTTTGACCATAGCTATCCGGCGGCCGACGCGTTCAACCTGCGCGGCTTCCATGCGGCCGAGATTCCGTACATGTTCGGCAATATCGCGCTGACGCCGGAGTTCTGGCCGCGCATCCCCGACACCGCGCAGGAACGGCGGCTGTCGCAGGCGATGCTCGATTACTGGGCAAGCTTCGCGCGCGACGGCAGCCCCCGCGCGACCGGCGCCCCGGCGTGGCAGCCCTATGGCGCCGCGCGCGCCTATATGGCCTTTTCCGGCGAGCCGCGCCCCGGCACCCGGCTGATGCCCGGCATGTTCGAGTTCAACGAGACCGTCGTCTGTCGCCGCCGCGCGGCGGGTGGCATCCCATGGCACTGGAACGTCGGCATCATATCCCCGCCGATCCCTGCCGGAGTGCCGCCGTGCCGATGATCGACGGCTCGATGCAGTTCCATGCGCTGACGCTCGACCAGTTCCTCCGCCACGCCGCGCGCTGGCATCCGCGCGCGGAGGTGGTGACGGCGCAGCCCGGCGGTGAGACGGTGCGGATCGGCTATGCCGGGCTGATGGCGCGCGCACTGCGGACGTCGCACGCGCTCGCCGGCCTGGGCATCGGCCGGGGCGATCGTGTCGCGACGCTCGCGTGGAACAGCCAGGCGCATGTCGAGGCGTGGTACGCCATCATGGGCATGGGCGCGGTGTGCCACACGCTGAACCCGCGCCTGACCGCAGACCAGCTTGCCGACATGGTGCGCCAGTCGGGCGCGCGGGTGCTGATCGCCAGCGCTGATCTGGCACCGCTTGCACAGGCGATCGCCGCTGCCGCGCCGGGTCTGGGGCGACTGCTGGTGATCGACGGCGCGGTGCCCGGCTGCGACCCGCTCGACGCGCTGTCGCGCGAAGGCAGCGGCGACGCGATCTGGGGAGGGTTCGACGAGACGCTGCCGTGCGGCCTGTGCTTCACCTCGGGCACCACCGGGGCGCCCAAGGGGGTCACCTATACCCACCGCGCCAGCTATCTCCACACGCTGCGCGCGCTGCAGGCCGATGTGATGGCATTCCGCAGCAGCGACGCGGTGCTGGCGGTCGTCCCGATGTTCCACGCCAACGCCTGGGGCCTGCCCTTCGCGGTGCCGGCGGTCGGGGGCAAGCTGGTGCTGCCCGGCCGCCAGTCCGACGGCGCCAGCCTGGCGCGGCTGATCGCCGATGAAGGCGTCACGGTGGGCGTCGGGGTGCCGACCGTGTGGCTGGGGCTGGTCGAGCATCTCGACGCGGTCGGCGGCGACCTGCCCTCGCTGCGCCGCATCGTCGTCGGCGGCATGCCGATGGCGCCCGCGCTGATGGCGCGGATCGAGGAGCGGCTGGGCGTGACCGTCCAGACCAGCTGGGGGATGACCGAATTGTCGCCGTCGGGCACCGTCGCCCCGCCCGACGACCCCGGACGCAGCGCCGCGGCGTCGGGCCGCCCGGCGATCGGCATCGACCTGCTGCTGACCGACGCTGCGGGTGCGCCGCTGACCGAGCAGCGCGATGTCGAAGGGCATCTGCGCGTGCGCGGCGCGGCGGTGGTCGAACGCTATTTCGGGCATGAGGAGCGCGCCACCGACGCGGACGGCTGGTTCGCGACCGGCGATCTCGCGCGGATCGATCCCCGCGGCAACCTGTACATCACCGGTCGCGCCAAGGATCTCATCAAGTCGGGCGGCGAATGGATCAACCCGGCCGAGATCGAGGCGGTGGTGGGCGCCAATCCCGACGTCGCGCTGGTGGCGGTGATCGGGCGGACCGATCCCAAATGGGGCGAGCGCCCGATCCTGCTGGTCGAGATGCAGGAGGGGGCGGCGACCAGCGACGACGCGCTGCTGGCACCGTTGCGCGGCCGGGTCGCGCCGTGGTGGATTCCCGACGCCGTCGTCCGCCTGCCCAGCCTGCCCCTGGCGCCGACCGGCAAGATCGACAAGATCAGGCTTCGTTCCGAATACGGGAGCGGCTAAGCCGCGCCCAGACTTCCAGAGTTTTTTGCGAGGAAACCCGCGTCTTGTCCGCCACTGCCCCCCGCCGATCGCGTCCCTCCAAGGCCGAACAGCGCGCCGAGACGATGGAGCAGATCCTCGACGCGGCGGAATATCTGTTCTCGCGCCACGGCATGCACGGCGTCACGCTGAAGGACGTCGCCAAGCGCGTCGGGGTGCACCACACGCTGGTCAATTATTATTTCGACGACAAGGAGACGCTGTTCGCCGAAGTTTCCGGCCGGCGCGCCACGGTGACGGTGGAACGGCGGATGAAGGCGCTCGACGATTACGAGGCGGCGAGCGGCGGAAAGCCAACCGTCGAGGGCGCGCTCCACGCCTTCCTCGACACCGATCTCGACCTTTATGTCGAGGGCGGCGAAGGGTGGATGAACTATGCCGCGCTGGGCGCGCTGATGTCGAATTCGGCGGAGGGCGGCGCGCAGCTGATGAACAAGCATTTCGATCCCGTCGTGCTGCGGCTGATCGAAATCCTGCGCCAGGCGCTGCCCGATGCGGCGGACGAGGATTTGTTCTGGGGCTATCATTTCGTCACCGGCGCGCTGATGCTGACGCTGGCGCGCACCGGCCGTATCGACCGGCTGTCCGGCGGGCTGTGCAAGTCGGAGGATTTCGACGCGGTCAAGCGCCGCATGGCCGCCTTCATGGCCGCCGGCTTCGTCGAAATCTGCGAGCGCCGCGCGGGGTGACCGGGGCCGGCTCAGCCGGGTTTCACCGCATCGACCAGCAGCGCGCGGAATGCCGCCGCCGTCCGTGCGACCTCTTCCGCATCGATGCAGCGCGCGTCGTCCTCGGCGACGTGGTGATAGCGGTGGAGGCCGAACACGCCGGCGACCATCGGATAGCCCGCGGCAATGATATTGTTGAGCTCGCCCGCCGACAGCGTGTCGCTGGCATAGGGCGCCTCCAGCCCGGCTCGGCCCGCGAACACACGCCGCGCGGCTGGCAGCAGCGCGCGGCTGACCGACAGGTAGCGCTGCGGATCGGCGCTGGGCAGCGGGCGCGGCGCGCCGATCCCTTCGTGCCAGTCGCGCGCCGCCAGATTGGCACCGAGATGCAGCCAGAAACGCGTCGCGGCCGGCGGCGGCGCGACCGCGCGCAGCATCTCTTCCGCGCCGAGATGCTCATATTCATGCCCGCTGTTGCAGATGAAGGCGAGGTCGAGGCCCGGCAGGGCCTTTCCGGCCCAGCGCATCAGCGCCAGCCACGCCGCGATCCCCCCGCCGCGCTCGCCCGCGCAGGTAAACCAGCCCGATCGCGGCGTTGAGACGACCAGCCACGTGCCTATCCCGCGATCGATTCGCCCGACCAGGTTGAACGCCGTCCGTCGCCCGCCCCGGCCCGACAGGTGCAGGGTCGCGGTCTCGCCCCGGCTTGCTGCCGCCAGCAACGGCGCGGCATCGTTAGGGGCGAGCAGCGCGAGAGGGCCGGGGAACAGCGGCTTGCGGCCATCGGTGTTGAGCGCGATCATCCCGCCGGTGGGGCCGTGGGTGACCGCCACGACGGCGCGGGCGCCGCCCGCGAACGCCGCGTCGATCGGTGACCGCGCGGCCTTCGTCAGCACTGATGACCAGCGTGCGAACGGCAGCTCGACCAGCGCGATCGCTCCGGCGGGTGGCGTGGCGCTCGTGCCGTCGGGCGCGACGCGCACCAGACGCGCGGTGAGCCCGTCGCGCGGCGTCGGCACGACGATCGGCTGCGGCCAGACCGGCGCGCGGGCGGGGCCGGCGATCAGCTCGCAGCGTTCGGGCGCGAACCAGGGGACGGAGATCGGCTGGCGCTCGACGGCGAAGCCGGCGGCGCGCAGTTCGGCGTCCAGCCAATCCCCGCACGCGGTGTCGCCCGCGCCGCCCGACTGTTTCACGCCGAAGCCGATGTAGCGGTCGAGGTCGGCAGCTATCGATCGAGATGCGTCCGGTCCGTCAGGCGTGGCGGCGAGCGCGGCGCTTGCGGGCAAGGTCAGCGCGCCGCCCAACAGGTGCCGCCGCGTCGGATTGCCGATCATTTCCCGCTCCATTTACATTCACGCGAGAGTGAACGTATCCTCGCGCGGCAGCGACGGCAACGGCCGGGGGGAGAGGATATGATGCGCGCATTGGCCTGGACGATGCTGATCGCGGTCCTGGTCGCGATCTGGCCGGGGGCGACGCGTGCGGCGGATTCGACCGTAATCGAGGTCGCAGAGGGGCGCCTGGCGGGGCGCGTGACGGATGGGCTGCGCGTGTTCAAGGGCATCCCCTATGTTGCGCCGCCGGTAGGCTCTGGCCGCTGGCGCGCCCCGGCGCCGCCGGCACGCTGGCGCGGCACCCGCGACGCGACCGCGTTCGGTCCAAGCTGCATCCAGCCGCCGATCCCGCAGCATAGCGTCTATTACAACCCGCCGGCGGCGACGAGCGAGGATTGCCTGACGCTCAACGTCTGGGCGCCGGCGGGTGCCCGGCGCGCGCCGGTGATCGTCTGGATCCACGGCGGGTCGCTGCGCATGGGCGGCAGCGCGGAGCCGATGTACGACGGCGGGGCGTTCGCGCGGCGCGGCATCGTGTTCGTGTCGATCAATTACCGGCTCGGGGTGCTCGGCTGGCTCGCGCATCCCGAACTCGGCGCGGAGACGCCGCGCGGCGTATCGGGCAACTACGGCCTGCTCGACCAGATCGCCGCGCTGCGCTGGGTACGCACCAACATCGCGCGGTTAGGCGGCGATCCGGGCAACGTCACCATCATGGGCGAATCCGCCGGAGCGCTCAGCGCGACTTATCTGCTGGTCAGCCCGCCCGCACGCGGCCTGTTCGCGCGCGCAATCCTGCAGAGTACCAACCTGCGCCCGCTGCCCGAACTGAAGACGGCGCGGTTCGGCCTTCGATCCGCCGAGGAAACTGGCCTCGACCTCGCTCGTGCGGCCGGTGCGCGCGACCTGGCGGCGTTGCGCGCCATGGACGCCGACGCGCTGGCGCGCGCGGGCTTTGCGGCGCGCTTCACCGCGGAGGGGACGATGGATGGCGTCGTACTGCCCGGACAGTTGCTCGACCTGTTCGATGCCGGGGCCTTCGCGCGGGTGCCGATCCTCACCGGTTTCACCGGGGGAGAGATGCGCGCCGGGCTGGTACCGATTCCCCCCGTGCCGGCGGATGCGGACGGTTATCGCGCGCTCGTGCGCGGGTTGTACGGCGATCACTCGGCCGGCTTTCTCGCGCTCTATCCGCCCGACGACGCACGCGACAGCCTGCTCGCGGCCTGGCGCGACGCGGTGTTCGGCTGGTCGAGCGAGCGGCTGGTGCGCCGCTTCACGGCCGCAGGCCTGCCCGCGTGGTTCTATCTGTTCGACCATTGCGACGCGGCGTCGCGGGCACGGGGACTGTGCGCGTTCCATGCCAGCGAACTCCCCTATGTCTTCGGCCAGATCGGTGCCGGTGCCGATCTGCCGCCCAACTGGCCGCGACCCGAGGGAGCGGGCGACCGCGCATTGTCCGACGCGATGCTCGATTACTGGGCAGGGTTCGCGCGGGGCGGGGTGCCTGCGGCGGCGGGGCAGCCGGCGTGGAAACCCTATGGCGCGCAGCGCAGCTACATGCGGTTCGACGGCGGCCCGGTCACCGCCACCGGCATGCTGCCCGGGATGTTCGCGTTCCATGACGGCTGGGCCGAATCACGCCGACGCGCGGACGCACCGTGGAGCCCCGGCATCCCCTTGCGGCCAAAACGGGGATCATGAACGCCGATATGCCCGGCCTTGCGCGCCAGCGGACAAGCCCATAGGCCGCAGGCATGCCAGACGACGCGCGCGCCTTCCGGTCCCGGTTCGGGGCGCTCGGCAACCTGCTGGGGTTTCCGCTGCGACAGGCCGACGTGCGCTGGCTCCACTCGCTCAACGAGCGGCTGGCCCCGCTCGACGTCACCGCCGCGCGTGCGGCGGCGCTTTTGTTCATCGAACATAATCCGGGCTGTTCGCAGGCCGCCTTGGGTGACGCGCTCCGGATCAACCGGGCGAGCACGGTGAGTGCGGTCGACGATCTCGAACGAGTCGGCGCGGTCGAGCGACGCAAGGCCAACGGCAATGCGCGCAACAACGCCCTGTATCTCACCGAGGCGGGCCAGACGCTCCATGCCGCGATCGGCGCGGAGGCGCGGGCGCATGAGGCGGCCTATTTCGCCGCACTTTCGGGCGAGGAGCGCGAGCAGTTGCGCGCGCTCCTCATCAAGGTTCTGGGCGGCTGAGCTTCAGACGAGTCGCCAGCGCATCCGGCCGATCGTCGCCTCGCGGCCCCGCAGTCTGGCGGTCCGCGCGCGCAGGTCGATGCCGGTCAGGCCCTGGTGCGCCGTCGCCGAGGCGAACCGCACCGTCTTGTCGCCGAAGCTGACGGCGGTGCCGCGCACTTTCGCCTCGAAGAGCCGGCCGACCTGCGCGGCGATCTCCGCCGGTGGTGCGGCCACCGCGATGTCCGCCGCGACGATCTCGCTCGCCGCCGCGCTCTTCGCATAGTCGCGCCCGACCGGATCGCCCCACCAGCCGTTGGGCAGCGAATAGCGGTAGGTTTCCAGATGGGTGCCGAAGCGCGCCGGATCGAACTGGATCATATCCTGCCCGCGGAACAGCATGTCGCGCGTCAGCCGCAGCTTCTCGGCCTCCGCGCGGGCGCGGAAGGCGTCGGCGTCGAAGGTCTGGAAGACCAGCATGTAGCCGCCCTCGCCGCCATGTTCTGCGAACCAGCGGTGGAGGCGGTGGTCAGGCTTGGTCGGCTGGACGATCTCCAGCATCGTCGTGCCGACCATCATCATCTCGTTGCGGAAGCCCAATATGTCGCCCATGTCGTGGCGAACGCCCGGTGCGATCTGCAGGAAGGCCTGCAACTCGCTTGAAACACGTTCAAGGTCTGGCGTGGCGAGCACGACGTGGCGCCACAGGTGCGGGCGGGCGGCGGTGGTTTCGATCATGCCTGTTCTCCCCCTCACACCAGCCGGAACTGGACGCCGCCGATGCGTGCCCAGTCGCCGACCCGGTTGTCCTGCCGCGCCTTGATGTCGATCGCGGTCAGGCCGCGCGCCTTGCCCTTGACCGGGACGAAGGTGACGCTGCGGTTGTCGAACCGCACGCGGTTGCCGTCTTCGCGCGTGCCCAGGAACAGGCGGGCGATCTGATCGGCGATCTCGCCCGGGTTCTCGACCGCGACGTCGCATCCCAGCATCTCGCTGGCGACGCGCGACGGCGGATAGGGACGGCCATTGGGATCGCCCCACCAGTCCTCCTCGGGCGAATAGCGGTACAGCTCGAAATGCGTGCCGAAGCGGCGATAGTCGAACTGCATCATGTGCTGGCCCTTGAACATCATGTCGCGGGTCAGCGTCAGCCCCTCGCCCTTGGCGCGGGCGACCAGCGCGGCGTCGTCGAACGCCTGCATCACGACCATGTAGCCGCCGTCGCCGCCGCGTTCGTCGAACCATTTGTTCAGGTGATGATCGGGCTTGATCGGCTGGACGATCTCGAGCATCGTCGAGCCGATCTTCATCATCGTGCTGTAGAAGCCATAGGCCTCGGTAACGCCCGGCCCCGGCGGCTTGGGCAGTGCCGCCATGCCGAGGAATTCATAGAGCTGGTCGCACACGAAATTCAGGTCGTGCGTCGCCAGCACATAGTGGCGGATGCGGCAGGGGCGCTCGGCCCCCGCCAGCACGGCGGCCGTCGCCGGACCGGCCGCGATCATCCCGGCGGCCGCGGCGCAGAAGCCGCGCCGGTCCATCCCGCCGCTCACAGCCGCGTCCTCAGCTCGACGCCATAGGTGCGCGCCGGCCCGAAGAAGGCGGAGTAGGAGCCGGTGAATCCCGGCGAATCGTAGATGCGCAGCGCATAGCTCTTGTCGAAGGCGTTCTCGACGAAGCCCGAGATATCGACCTTGCCGTCGGCGATCACCGCGCCGATGCGGAAACCGGCGATGCCCCACGCCGCCTGGCGCGTCGCGGGGTTCAGGTCCCCGCCGTAGATCACGTCGTCGCGCCACGCATAGTCGGCGCGGCCGTACAGTTCTATGCCCGACGCCAGCGTGACGTTCTGTTGCGCGCGCAGGTTGTACTGCCAGCGCGGATTGTTGCTGAGCGGCTGGCCCGACAGATTCTGCCCGCCGACCGGACAGGTCGCCGTCGCCGTCTGCACCGAGGTGCAGGGCGCGCCCAGATATTCCTCGAAGATCGCATCGACATAGGCGAGCCCGCCCGACAGGTGCATGCCCCGCCACGGCGCCGCTGCGAAATCGACCTCGACGCCCTGGCTGCGCAGCTTGCCCGCGTTGCGCAAAATCTGCGACGAGGTGACGTTGTCGAACGACGACGCCTGATAGTCGCGGAACTTCGAATAGAAGGCCGTGGCGTTGATCGTCAGGCGCCGGTCGAACCAGCTGGTACGCGCACCCAGTTCGAACGAGGTGACGGTTTCCGGATCGAGCACCGCGCGCGCCGGTTGGGTGAAGAACACGTTGCCGGTGTTGTTGTCGATCGCCTTGCCCTTGTAGCCGCGCGACACCGACAGATAGAGGCTGTTGCTGCGCGACGGCGCGAACCGGATGCCGGCACGCCCGACCCAGTTGGTGTCGTCGGTCGAGATCGAGCCCTGGAAGGTGCCGGGCGTGAAAGCGAAGTAATTGCCGCTGCGATAGGCATCGACCGCCAGCGTTTCGTGAAGGCCGCGGACGCCGGCGAAGACTTCCCATTGCGGCGCGACCCGCAGCGTCCCGTCGGCGAACAGCGCATAGTTCGACGTGGTGGTGTGACCGATCCCGGTGGTCGATGACTGGCCGAGCACGGTGCCGCCGCCGCCCGCAGTGATCGTGTTCGTGTCGAGCGTGTGGTGATAATAATAGGCGCCGAGCACCCAGCGGAACGCGCGATCATCGGGCGACACCAGCTGTAGTTCCTGGCTGTAGACCTTCAGGTCGCGCTGCTGGCGGGGATCGTTGCCGATGTTCACATCGACGCCGTCGACGTCGATCGTGTCGAGTTCCTTCCAGCGCCGATAGCCGCTGATCGAGCGCAGCAGATAGCCGTCGCCCACTTCCTGCGCGACGTTCAGCGTCGCCTGGAACGTCTTGGTCTGCTCGCGCAGCGGGCCGTCGGCGATCGACAGCCGGTTGTTCGGGCCGGGCACGACGCCGTTGGCGGCCTGGCGCGGCAACAGGTAGAGCCGCGTCAGCGTGCCATAGGCGCGGGGCTCCAGTCCGTAGAAGGACGTGCGGCAACAGGCATTGTCCTGTTCCTCATACTGGAGGATCGCGTCGATCGTGGTGCCGCCGCTCTTCCAGTCGGTGCGCAGGCGGATGCCGCCGCGTTCGCGCTTGTTCTCGTCGTTGCGCTTGACCGGGTTATAGATCTGGCCGCGCCCCTGCGCGAGCTTGAAGCCCGCGATGCGGATGCGCATCGTGTCGCTGATGGGGCCGCTGACGCCGGCCTCTGCCCGCATTTCGTGGAGCCGGCCCGCGTAGCGCAGTGTCGAATTGACCTGGAAGGTGTCGGTGGGCGCACGGCTGACGATGTTGACTGCGCCGGCGGAGCTGTTCTTACCGAACAATGTGCCCTGCGGCCCGCGCAGCACCTCGACACGTTCGACGTCGAACAGGTCGACCAGCGCCGAACCGCCGGGACCCGAAACCATGCCGTCGACGATCGTCGAGACGCTGGGCTCGGTCGCCGAACCGAAGGCCGCGCTGCCGACGCCGCGGATGCGCAGGCCCGCACCTGACGACGATTGCGCCGGAGAGAAAGACAGCGACGGCGCGATGTTGAACAGGTCCTCGACCCGGTTGACGCCGGCGCGCGAAAGCTGGTCGGCAGTCACGACAGAGATCGAGATCGGCACCTCGGCGAGGCCCTGCGCACGCTTCTGCGCGGTCACCACGACCTCTTCCAGCGCGCCTTCGGGCGCGGCTGGCTGGCTCTGTTGGCTATCATTCCGAACCTGCGTGCTGCCCTGCGCGGTGCCGCTGGAACACAGCGCCCACGCAACGGCGATCGCGCTTGCATAGCGTCGCATAACCCTCTCCCCGATCGTTGTCGGTCTGATTATGCAAGTATGAAATCACGAGTCAAATATTTTGTTCGGCAAACGAACAAAATCGCTGCTCAACGTCCGCTGGAGGGCGACCAACACGATGCGGCGGCGGGGCTGCCCGCCGCGGGCGTGAAGGTGGCCGAATAGAGGTGCGCCTCGGCGAGGGCGGCCCAGCATTCCGCGAAATCGGGATCTATCCGCAACGCCCGTTCCAGCCGGTCGATCGCCTTGGCGATCACGTCGTCGCCGATCGTCCGCATCGTCAGCGCCCGACCCTGGAGATAGAGCGCATAGGCGCCGCGATCGGTGGTCATCCGGCGCCGGGGAACGGGTGGCGCCTCGATGCCCAAGGCGGTGCACAGCCCGGCCAGGAGGTGGCTGCCGATCACGTGGCGCGAACTCATCGCGTCGGCGATCGTGCCGTCGTAGCGATCGGACCAGATTTCCGTGTCCGAGCGCGCGTCAATCAGCCTGACGCTGACGCTGACGCGGATGCCGTTGACGAAGCGATGCACCTCGCCCTCGATCAGGTGCGAGACGCCCAGCGCCGCGCCGATTTCAGGCAGTGTCCGCCCGCCGCCGACCACATTGACGACGGACGTCCGGCCGACGAGCGCCGGCGCGCCGATGCCGCCCAGCCGGAAGCTCAATTCATCGACCACGCCATCCGCGAGGAAGAACGGTTCGCCGATCGCGTCATGCTGTTCGAACGGCAGGATGGCGAGGCGCGGGCGGGGGCCGCGGGCCGACAGGGCTCCCCTGCCGCAGGATCGCCAGGCGTCGGCGAGCCGCGCATGATCCTGTGCGTCGCCGCTGTCTCCAAGCGCTGCCAGCGCGCGTTCTGTCCCGGATGTCAGTCGTCGCTCTACCTGCTCGCGCCGGGCGGGCAGCCAGTTGTGAAAGACGTGTCCCGCCTCCATCCCGTCGAGAAGCGAGCGGTCGCCGATATCGGCTAGCAGGCGCAGGGCTTCGGCGACGTGGACGCCGGCAAGCGCGATTTCCAGATCGGCGAGGTCACTCCCGATCGCCGCCGGGTCGATCGCGATGCGATCGCGCGTCACATCCAGCACGCGACCCGCGATCGGGGTCAGCAGCCTGTCGAGGCGGAGCAGGCACCGTCGCAGGCGCGCGCGCGCTTGCGGCTGGAACCGGCCGGGCCACAACAGCCTGCTGACATGGCCACGTTCGAGCGGCTCGCCCGGCGCAAGGCACAGCATCGCCAGCATCGCCCGCGCCCGGCGGCTGGAAATGGCGATCTCGATGCCGTCCGCGCCCGCCCGAACAGGGGCACGCGCAACGCATGGACAGGCTTCACCCGGGCTGTCCCCGTCGATGTTTCCACGCACATCCCCCTGATTTCGGGAGGATAGCCCGATCGACCGGGGAATGACAGGACGCTACCCGCGTGAAGCCGCGCTCAGCCCGGCCGGCGATATCGGAACAGTTTCGCGCGGGCGGGGCAGGGGCGTGCGCGGCTCAGGCCGCGCGGACGCCGGGATAGACGGTCAGTTCGATCGGGGCCTTGGGATCGACGACATTGTCGAAATCGACCACCGCGCCTTGTTCGATCAGCGTTTCCCGCAGTTGCGCGAAGTTCATGTCGGACATGGAATAGCCGTGGGCGACCGCCAGCGCGGCCGCGGTGCCCGCGCCCTCGCCCATCGCCATGCAGGTCGCCATCACGCGAACCGATCCGAAGCCCGGGCCGTCGGCGCTGAGGCAGCGTCCGGCGGTGACCAGATTGACGCTGCCCTGCGGGACGAGGCAGCGGAACGGGATGTTGTATTCCTGGCGCGGGATGACGAGGCCGTTCTGTTCGTTGCTGTCGCTGGCGTGGATGTCGATAACGTGCGCACCCTTTGCGATCGTGTCCGGGAAGGCCTTGGGCGTCAGGATGTCGTCGCGTTGCAGCTCGTAGAGGCCGACGATGTGATAGGATTCGCGCACCCCGGTCTGGATACCGGATTTGGCGAGCCAGCAGTCGCGGAATTCGGGGAATTCGCGGCGCAGAACCTCGATGATGAGTTGCAGATTCTCGCGCAGGCTGCATTCGGTGCGAGTAAAGCGTTCGGGATCGCTGGCGTCGGTCGCCTCGCGCAGCACGTTGATGCTGACCATGCCGTCATGGAAGAACTTGTTGATCCACGGCCCGCCGAAGATCGGAATCTCGCCCGCCGCGTTGAGTTCCATCAATCGCCCGCGAATCGCGTCGGATACCGGCAGCATCCCGTCCACCGCATCGCGGAACAGATAGTCGAGCGCGTCGGTATCGACGCCGCCGAGCTGGAACCACAGTGTCGCCGGCTGCAGCACGTCGCCCTTGGTGGTGGGCAGGCCCGCTGCGCGGACCAGATCGGCGTCCCCGGTACAGTCGATGAACACCCGGCCTTCGTACGCGACCCGGCCGGTCTTGTTCTGGACGATGACGTGGCTGACACGCTCGCCGTCCATCACGCAATCCGAGAACCAGCTATGGTAGAGCAGGGTCACGCCGCTTTCGAGCAGCAGGCGTTGCGCGGCGAGCTTCAATATCTCGTCGTTGACCGGGAAGTTGCCGCTTTCGAGGGTGATGTTGGCGCCGCCGAGTTCGGCCGCCTTGCGCAGCAGTTCGAACGGGATGCCGCCGATATGCTGCTTGCCGAAGTGGCGGAACTCGCTGATCGGCGTGACCAGCGCGGCCGTCGACATGCCGCCGACGAAGCCATAACGCTCGATCAGCAGCGTCCGCGCCCCGCCGCGCGCGGCGGCGACCGCTGCGATCAGCCCCGCCGGCCCGCCGCCGCACACGATTACATCGTAACTGCCGACGACCGTCACGGTCTGGCTCGGGATGGCGATCGACGATGCGGGTTCTGATATTGACACAAGGGTTCCTGAGGTTCGCATGTCGATACCTTGCCCAAGGGAGTTGGCTCGACCAATTGAATATCGATAATGGCTTGTGACACAGCCCTGCGGCGCGGTCAATAACGGTGTTATATAACTGATTAAATGGATATTTTGCTATAAAAATGACGGAGGACTTTGAAGGGGGTGCGCAAAAAATAATAACGATAATGTGATTGCCCGCCGGTTCTGCGCCCGGTTGGCCGGTGGCGCGTCCCGCGCTACATCTGGTCGCTTGGACAGGGGGCGTAGTAGATGGCGGATGAAATGGCGGGACGTCGTCCGCCCACATTGCAGGATGTAGCGACAGCACTGGGGTTGACAGCCAACACGATCTCCCGTGCGCTGAACGACAAATCTGGGGTGAATGCCGCCACCCGCGCGCGCATCAAGGCAGAGGCCGAACGGCTCGGCTATGTGCCCAATGTCCACGCCCGTTCGCTGGTGCTGGGATCACGCCGGACGATCGGCGTGATCGTCAGCAACATTTCCAACCCGTTCTTCGCCGATCTGGTCAGCGAGGTCGAACTTCAGGCGCAGCACGCCGGCTACACCGTGCTGTTGCTGCTCTCCTACGAATCGGCGGATCGCGAGCGCGACGCGATCGACCGGGCGCTCCGATCCGGCCTCGACGGCGTGATCGCCGCGCCGGTGCAGGAACGATCGGCGGCATGGGCGCCGGTCATCAAGGCGGGTATTCCGCTGGTGCTGGTCAGTCGCGAGATGCCGGACCTAGGGGTCGACTTCTTCTCGAACGACAATGCCGCCGGTATCCGCCTGACTACCGATGCCGTGCTGGCCCGCGGTGCGCGTGATGTCGTGCTGGTCGATGAGGACATGCCCTTCTCGACGATTCGGTTGCGGATCGAGGGGTTTCGCCAGTCGCTCGAGCGGGCGGGGCTGCCGTTCGACGCGCGGCAGAATCTCGCGCTCGTGCCGCCGGCGCGATCCTTCCGTGTCTCGCAGTCCTGGCACGCCGACGACGCCTATCGCGTCGCGAGCGACTTGCTCGATCGCGGCCGCCGCCCGGACGCGTTCGTGGTGGGCGACGATTATTACGCGCTTGGCCTGTACCGGGCGTTGCGTGAGCGCCAGTTGCGGGTGCCGGACGACGTGATGGTGATGGGTTGGGGCAACCACCCGTTCACGCGCTTCATGGAACCGCCGCTCTCGACCCTGCTGCTGCCGTTCGAGGAGGTGGCGCGGCGGGCGACGCGCCGCCTGCTGGACCGCATTCAGGGCATCGGCGAGACGGGGGTGGTTACCGAACGTATCGCCCCCGAACTGGTGATCCGCGCGTCGAGCGAGCGTTGACGGCGCTACAGCCGACAGCTCAGCACGCTTCCCGATAGCGGCGCCCGCTGCAACTGCCCGGGGCTCAGCCGGACCGATGCGGTGGTCACGATCAGACGCGCACCATCGCGGCTGAAGCGCAGGCCGGACGGGCGCGGCACGGGCAGCCCGACACGATCGAGCACCGCGCCGTCGGGGGCGAGTTCGACAAGCTCCCATCCGTCCCAGATCGCCGTCCAGAGATTTCCGTCCGGCGACATCGCCAGCCCCGCCGGGCGGGGGCCTCCGGCGGGAAACTGATGGAGCACGTCGAAGTCGCCGAACCGGCCGTGCCGCTCGTCATATCCATAGGCCCGCAACTGGCGCATCGCCGAATCGATCAGGTACACGCGGTCGCCGGCGGCGGACCATACCAGGCCGTTGGGCAGGCCGAGGCCGGACAGCTCGGCGCGGACCGCGCCGTCGGGATCGACCTGGAGCAGCCGGCCGTGCGCGCCCTCGCGCGAGGGATCGGCGCAACCCAGCCACAGTCGGCCGCGACGGTCGATCGCGCCGTCGTTGAACCGGTAACCGAAATGCACGCCGTCGACGCGCATGCGATCGCCCAGCGTATCGGTCGACGGATCGAACACGGCGATGCTGTCGGAAAAAGCGGCGGTCAGCCGTCCGTCGAGACCGGGAACCAGCGCGCCGATCACGTCCGGCATCGCGAGCGATCGCGTCGCCCCGCCGGCGTCCAGCCGCAGGATCGCGGGCGCCAGGATGTCGATCCAGTAGAGCGTGTCGTCGTCGCCCACCCAGACCGGGGAATCGCCGATCAGATTGGTCGTGCGGGTGAGCGGGCTGACGGCGGCGGCGCGGCCGGCGGTGCCCGGCTCGTCGGGAGAGATGGCGAAGGGATAGCCGCCCGCCGCGCGCGACGTCTTGCGCGCGGCCTCCAGCAGGTGCGGTGCGAAGCCGTGGAGCCGTTCGCGGGTGAGCAGGTGGGCGGGGCCGGTTACCACCAGCGCGGCGGTCGGCTCCCGCCGCTCATCGAACACCGGGGCGGCGACCGATCGCCACGGCGACTGCGGATCGTCGTCGTCGATCGCATAATAGCGTGCCTTGGTCAGCGCTTCCTCAGGGTCGGGGTCCGCCGGGCCGTCGGACGAGAAGGCGGAGATAGCGCGCCCGGCGGCCGATCCGCGCAACGGCTCCATCGAGCCGACGTCGAGCGCGCGGACGCGCTCGCCCGGATGGGCCGCCTCGACGCAGACCATCCGGTCGCCGCTGCTCGTCAGCAGACGGGCGGAAAAGCCGGTCGCCGCAGCCAGTCGTTCGAGTTCGGGCGCCGCCGCGCCGCGGATGTCGAAATCCTTCCACACCGAATGCGCAAGCTCTAGGAACACCGGCCCCAGCCGCAGCCGCTGGGGCGAGGATTCGGCCTGTAGGAACTCCTCCTCGATCAGCGCCGACACCAGCCGGTGCACGGTCGGCTTCTTGAGGTCGAGCCGCGCGGCGAGTTCGGCGACGGTGACGTCCGTCCCCGCCTGGCCGACCGCGCGCAGCACGGCCAGGCTGCGGCGGACCGCATTGGCGCCGCCGGTAAGCTTTTCGTCGGGATCACTCATGTTCGCACCGGTCGGACGGGCGGACGATTCCACCTCATGGCCCGTCGTTCCGGCCATCGGCCGCAGCGTCAATCATTTTCTGTTCGCGACCGGCCGGCGCGGGAAGCGTCAACTTGCGTCCGTCCGTCGGATGGCGTCGGCCATCCGCTCGGCGATCATGATGACCGGCAGGTTCAGGTTGGCGCGCGGGATGGTCGGCATCACCGACGCATCGACGACGCGCAGCCCGGCCACCCCATGGACCCGCCCGTCCTCCGGCGCGGTGACGGCGTAGCGATCGGATGCGGCGCCCATGCGGCAGGTTCCCGACGGGTGCCATTGCCCGAACACGCCGCCGCGCACGAACGCCTCGATCGCGCCGCGATCCCGCACCCAGCCGTCGAGCGTGCGGCCGCCGGCAATGAACGCCTTTACGAACGCCGGCTGCAGCGCGGGGATCAGGTCGAGTACCGCCGCGACCGGAGCGGTCATCAGATAATTGGCCAGGCTGCGCCGCCCCAGCAGCTTCGCCCAGCCGCTGTAGCTCGACGGCGACGGTGTCACGACATGGGGAGCGAGTTCAGGCGAGGCCGCGACCGCCGCCATCGTCACCGCGGAATCGACCAGGCGATCGAGATCGCGGGGGTCGGAGAACCAGTTGAAGTTGGCGACTGGACCGCGCGCCGGGGAAGCGTCCTCGATATCGACGTGCCCGGTCGAATAGGGCTTGTTGATCCAGAACAGGAGCGTGCCGATGCGGTCGCCCAGCGGGTGCCAGGCGGATTTGGCCGCGACCATCGCGAACATGTCGCCCGTCTCGCATCCCGCGAGCCCCGACGAATAGCGCAGGCCGATGTGGCTGTGCCGGCGGGTCCGCCCGCCGATCCGCGCATGGGGCCGAAGGAACGCCGACAGCGAGATGCCGGGATGTTCCTGCAGATTCTGTCCGACGCCGGGCCGGTCGGCGACGATCCCGATCCCCAGCGCATGGAGGCGGGGGGCCGCGCCGATCCCCGCGCGCATCAGGATCGCCGGCGATTGCAGCGCGCCGGCGCACAGGATCGTCTCGCGCGCCAGCATTTCGGTGGCGCCGTCGCCGGTGCCGATCCGCACGCCGCGCACCGCGCCGTCGCGGTGGACCAGCCCGGAAATCTCCGTGCTGGACAGGATGCGCAGGTTGGGACGGCGGCGCACCTCCGCCGTCAGATATCCGCGCGCGGTCGATACGCGGTGGCGGCCGTCGTTGGACAGGGCGAGCGGGAACACGCCGTCGCCGAACTCGCCATTCTGGTCGGCGATCGCCGCGAAGCCCTTCGCCAGCAGCGCGCGTTCGGCGGCCAGGGTGAATTCGGGCCAGCGGTCGCGCGGGATGCGATGGATCGGGATCGGCCCGTCCGCGCCGTGGAGCGGGCCGGTGAAATCGAGGTCGCGTTCCAACTTGCGGAAATAGGGGAGGACGGAGTTCCAGTCCCAACCGGTCGCGCCCCTGTCCGACCATTCGTCATAGTCGGCGGGCGTGCCGCGATTGGCGGCCTGGCCGTTGATGCTCGATCCCCCGCCCATGATCCGGGGCTGGTCGTAACGTTTCGGTGCGGGGGCGGAGGAGGGGTCGTTGCCGGTCACAGGCAGCGACCGTGCACGGATGTGCGGCCAGTGGTTCGCCGAATCGAACGCGACGATGCCGGGATACATGTCGAGGAACCCGGCCGGTTCACGGCCCGGCTCCAGATCGCGGCCCGCTTCGATCAGTACGACAATACGGCCGAGATCCTCGCTCAGTCTGCCCGCCAGCACACAGCCCGCGCTGCCGCCGCCGATGATGATATAGTCGGCGCCCTCCATCACCCGATCCAGAAGCCGCCGTTCACGTCGAGCGTCGCGCCGGTGATATAGCTTGCGTCGTCGGAGGCGAGGAAGGCGACCGCGCCGCCGATCTCCGCCGGATCGGCCAGCCGGCCGAGCGGAATTTCCGCCTCGACCATCTCGCGCACTTCCGGCTTCATGTGGGTGCGGATCAGATCGGTATCGACGACGCCCGGCGCGATCGCGTTCACCGTCACACCCGTCTTCGCCATCTGTCGCGCCAGGGTGCGGGCGAAGCCGAGCATCCCGCCCTTGGTCGTTCCGTAGTGAATGCCGCCGTTCATCGCGCCGCGATGCGCGACCACCGACGAGGTGCAGATGATGCGGCCGTGGCCGCGTTCGATCATGCCCGGCAGCACCGCCTTGGAAAACAGGAAGGCGCTCTTCAGGTTGACCGCGATCAGCCGGTCCCAGTTCGCTTCCTCCAGGTCGAGGATCGACACCGCCTGGTCCATTCCCGCGTTGTTGACGAGGATGTCGATCCTGCCGAACGCCGAAAGCGCCAGCGCGACGGCCGCCGAGACGTCAGCGGAGGAAGAGGCGTCGCCGGGCGCGGCGATCGCGCGCGGGCCGATCTCCGCCGCCTTGCGATGGGCCCGGTCGGCATCGATATCGTTGACGACGACGTTCGCACCGCGTGCCGCGAGCGTGCCGGCGATCGCGGCGCCGATGCCGTTGCCGCCGCCGGTGACGAGCGCGACGCGGCCGGCCAGGGGCTGGGGGACGGACATGGTCTGGGCCTTTCCTTGCGAGGGTCGCGGATCAGGCATCGGCGGCCACCGTGCGCTTCGCCCGGCCGCGCCCGATCACCGCGATCAGGATCACCGCCGAGATCGGATGCAGCAGCGCGAGCCCGGCAAAGATCGCGACATAGTCGAACTGCGCCAGGATCGAGCCCGCCGCGAGGTTGAGCACCAGCGAGGTGCTGGCGCCCACCGCGCCCAGCATCCCCACCGCCGATGCGTTGACCTTCACCGGGAACAGCCCGGCCAGCAGCACATTGAAGCCGACGAAGAAGATCTGGCAGATCGTCACCACGATGGTGATGATGAGCAGCGCAACGGCGGCGCTCGACGTCATCGTGATGAACCCGCCGAGCGGCATCAGCGCGGCCGTAAGACCGAAGATCCAGAGCTGAACCCGGATCGGATCAAAGCCGCGCGCCCGGTAGCGATCGACCGTCCGGCCGAGCACGACGCACATCAGCATCGCGGTGATGTAGGGGATACCGCCGACCAGGCCCAGTTCGCCCAGCGACAGGCCGACGCGCTCCTGCAGATAGCCGGGGATCCAGAACAGATAGAAATACCAGACCGGATCGCTGATCATCCGCACCGCGATGATCGCTTGGAAGCGGCGATCCTTCAGCAGCGAGGTGGCCGAGGTCGATTCCTCGACGACCGCCGCGGCTTCCGGGATCGCGGCCGATGCTGTCGGCTCGGGCACAGGCTCGGCGTCCGGCTTCTTCGTGTCGGTGAACCACCAGATGATCGCGACGGCGATGCCGATCGCGCCGGGGATGATGAACGCCATCCGCCAGTCGAACGCCGTCGCCAGCAGCGCGACCAGCGGCGGCGCCAGGATAGCGCCGAGATTGCCCGCCGGCAGCACGATGCTGATCGCCAGCGTGCGGCGCTCGATCGGCACCCAGGTCAGGATCGCCCGCTGGAGGGCGGGGAACACGCCGGGTTCGGCCGCGCCGAGGAGCGCGCGCGAGGCGGCGAGATGCCCGAAGCTGTGCGACAGGCCCGACGCGATGTTCGCGACCGACCAGCCGATCGCGAAGACGGTCATCGATATCCGCGTGCCGAACCGGTCGATCATCCGGCCGCTGACCACGTACATCACGATATAGGGCAGCATGAAAGCGAAGGTGAGCAGCGAATAGGCTTCGTCGTCGAAATCGAGCGCGGTCTTGACCACCGGCTTCAGGATCGAGAGCGTCTGCCGGTCGAAGTAGTTGAGCACCAGCAGCGACATCAGCAGGCCGAGGATGATCCAGACCTTGATCGGCATCCTGCGGACCGGTGGCGTGCCGGCCGGGGTTTCTGCGTGCGTCATGAGACCGATCCTGTCGCTTGAGACTGTTGCGTATAAGCCTGAAACCCCTGCGCCGCGCGATCCGCGACGTCGGCGTCCTGATGCACCGAGCCTGAGCTGATGCCGATCGCGCCGACGACCGCCCCCGCCACCGTCACCGGCACGCCGCCGCCCAGGATCGCGACGTCGCCGCCGCACAGGGTGTTGAGGCCATATCCCCGCTGGCCGGGCAGCGCGACCTCGGCCAGCGCCCGGGTGGCCGTGCGCAGGCCGGCGGCGGTGCGCGCCTTGGCGATCGCGAAATCGGCTGTGTAGGATTTCGCACCGTCCATCCGGTGAAAGGCCAGCAGCGCGCCGCCGGCATCGACCACCGCGATATTCTGCGGCACGCCCATCGCCGTCGCGGCGTCGATCGCGAGATCGACCAGGACGCGCGCATCGGCGGCCTCGAGCACCAGGGCCGGCCTCATCGGGCGAACGCCCGGGGGTGGGCCAGGACCGGGCCGGGACTGGCGAGCAGGCTCATCCGACCATCCCGATCGGCGCCGGCGCCAGCGCGCGTTGGACGGCGGGATCGAGCACGTCGCGGGCGGCGGCGGCATCCGGCGTGCCGCCATGGCCGTCGCCGACCGGGCACGGGATGGTGCCGTCGCTGCCGACCGTCAGGGCGACGCCGACGTCGTCGCGCATCGGGTTGATGAGGTGGTTGCGCTCGAACAGGGTCAGCCTGGGCAAGCCGGCGCAGCAGTGGAGCGCGGTGGCGACGCCGATGCTGGTGCCGACGCCGTGCAGCGCCACCTTCACACCCGTGCGCTCCGCCAGCGCGTCGAGCCGCCGCATGCCCGTCACCCCCAGGGCGCGGGTGACGTTGGGCTGGAGATAGGTCACGCCCAGATCGACCAGCCGCTCGAACGCGCCCAGCGTGAAGTCGTTCTCGCCGCCGCCGATCGCGAACGGTGCCCGTTCGCAGAGCAGCCGCAGTGCCTCGAAATCCTCCGGCTCCACCGGTTCCTCCAGCCAGGCGATGTCGAGAGGGGCAAGCGCATCGACCAGCGCCAGCGCCTCGTCGCGATCATAGGCGCAGTTGGCGTCGAGCATCAGCGCCGTATCCCGCGGCAGCGCGTCGCGCACAGCGCTGACATGCGCCAGATCGGTCGCCACGCCGCGTCCGATCTTCAGCTTCACCGCGACATAGCCCTGGTCGAGGAACGCCAGCGCCTTGGCGGCACTGGCGGCGGGGTCGGCGAGGAACGGGACCGGGCTGGCATAGACCGGCACCGGGGCGACTCCCCCGCCCAGCATCTTGGCAAGCGGCTTCCCGGCGCGCTTCGACAGGAGATCCCACAGCGCGATATCCAGCCCGGCAAGTGCCTCCATCGCCGGCCCCCGGCTGTTCCCCAGCGCGAGGAAGAAGCGGTAGAATTCGTCCATCGCCTCCTCGGGCGACGCGACCTCGGCACCCGCGAGCGCAGGCGCGATGATCTCCTCGATGATCGCGCGGCTGGGCCCGGGGCTCGGCAACCCGAAACACTCGCCCACGCCCGTCACGCCGTCGGTATCCGTCACGACGACCAGGGTCGCTGTCTGGCCGGTGCGCTTGATCCGCTGGAAGTGCGCGGCGGGCGAAAGCAGGCCGGCAGGAACCCGGCCCTCGCCGTAAATCCGCGAGAACGGATAGCGCATCTCGGTCGCTGTGACGGAAGCGATCCGCAGCATCACGCCGCCTCCCCCGCATGGGGCGCGACTGCGCCGGAGGGGGCGGGCGCAAACAGCCCGGCGCCGGGGGTCGGGCGGAATCCGTTTGACATCCAAATTCTCTCCGTCATATGTGGATCATGATCCATAATATGGACTTACGGGTTGCGCGATGGTGATGTCAACGACAGAATTTCGTAAACGGCAAAGCCGGAGCGAGAGGTTGTTGGTAACATTATCGATATTGTATTGATTGAGCACCGCTTTGTCGATCGCGGCAAAGCGCGTTATGACATGACCTACATCTATTTTAATTCAGTAGATTACATGGCGTTGACTGGAAAATCTGTCCATGCAAAATGCCATTAGCGATATTGATATCAGGGGCGCGGAAAGCTGTGCGGCCGCGCAAGAATCGTCGAGTCGGCCGCGACAGTCAGAAGTGATCCCGCCATGGGGAGGATGGAAATGAGCAGGAAGACCAGGTTGCTCGTCGCGGTATCCGGCGTGTCGATGATGTTTGCCGCGGCTGTTCCCGCATGGGCGCAGAACGCCGCGTCGCCCGCCGCGGGCGCGCCGACGATCGATCGCGACGGGCAGGGCGGCCTGTCGGGCCAGGTGTTCGATCCCGCCGCCGGCACCTATCTGCGCGACGCGGCGATCGAGGTGGAGACCGCCGACGGGCAGAAGCGCAGCGTCACCGCCGGCGATGGCGGCAGCTTCCGCATCGCCAGCCTGCCCGCCGGAACCGCCAGGGTGACGGCCAGCTTCGTCGGCTATCTGTCCCAGACGCAGGAGATCGTGATCCGCGCCGGTGAGACCGCCACGCTCGATCTCAATCTGCAGCGCAGCGGCCGCGACGGGCGGGCCGCCGGCAACGAAGTGGTCGTCAGCGGTATCCGCGACGCCGGCGCGCGCGAACTGATGTCGCAGCGCCAGGAGCTCCAGATCGCCGACATGCTCCACACCGAAGCCTATGGCGACATCGCCGGCGGCAATCCGGCCGAATTCCTGAAGTACATGCCCGGCGTCGATGTCGACGGCTCCAACGGCACCTCGGTCTATGCGTATCTGCGCGGCCTGCCGGCGGAGTTCACGCGGACGCAGCTGAACGGGATGGACGTGGTCTCGGCCAACGCCGCGACCGCCACCGGCTATTCCAGCGCCGCCGCCGCCGCGCGCATCTTCAACTACGAAACCCTGTCGATGTCGGCGATCGAGGCGGTGACGACCTACAAGACCACCGGCGCCGATCAGAACGCCGACGCGCCGGCCGGGATCATCGACCTGCGCACCAAGCGCGCCTATGACCGCAAGAAGTCGCTGTTCGTCGTCTCGATCGAGGGGTTCACCCATCAGAACATGTGGGACGACTACAAGAACGTCGGCCCCGATACCGGCGGCTGGGGGAACAAGAAGTTCCTGCCCAATGCGTCCTTGTTCTATTCGAACAGCTTCTTCAACCGGCGCCTCGGCGTCATGTTCTCGCTCGGCTACAACGATCAGTATATCGAGCGCGAACAGATCACGATGAACCGGAACTATCGGCAGGCGGCGGCCTCGCCCTATCCGCTCGAATTCTACAGCATGCAGGGGCAGACGGGCGCGCGGCGGACGATCCGTCGCACGGGCTCGCTGGTGCTCGATTTCAAGGCGAACGACCGGCTCAACTTCTCGCTGCTCGGCACGGGCTATCGCGGCAACATCCAGTTGCACAATCAGATCACGACAGTCTCGGCCGACACCTCGACCGGCGCCAACGGCCTGCTGAACCTCGCCGGCCAGCCGGCGACCGCCGCCGATGCGCTGTCGGGCTTCCGCGGGCGCCTGCCGGCGACGACCACCTCGATCACCTCGCTCGCGAACGATCAGTACAAATACAACAACGGCAACATCTATGCCGCCAACTTCCAGTGGCGGCCGGGCGACTGGGATATCGACGGCTATTTCGCCTATTCTAAGAGCGACTCCTATTACGATTCGCCCAGCGCCGGCCAGATCCAGTCGGCCCCGACGCTCAATTCGACCGGTAACGCAGAATTCGTGAAGGCGACGCCCGATCTCGCGCTGGTCGACTGGTCGATCACCCAGATCAGCGGGCCCGACTGGTCGAATCCCGCATCCTACAACTTCACCGGTCGCCCGGCGATCGTGGTGAGCAACGGCATCTATGCCAAGATCGCGGCCAAGTCGGGCGGTATCAACGCCCGCTACTCGGTCGACTGGGGCAATGTCCCGATCAGCTTCAAGTTCGGCGCGAAGATCACCGATACCAGCTATCTGTTCGGCAACGACGCCATCTACAATTATCAGTACACCGGCCCGCTGACCACCGCGCAGTTCATTACCCAGGCGGTCAATCCGGGCATCAGCGGGGTCACCAACAAGAGCAATTTCTCGATCCGGTCGCTGTCGGGTTCGCTGTACATCCCGGCGATGGACCTCGCCCGCCTGCTCGAGATGTACCGCGGCAACCCGGCGGAGTGGACCAGCACGACGACGGCCGCCCAATATGCGACCACCAACTATCGCAGCACGGATGTCGATGAAGAGATCAAGGCGCTCTACGGCATGGTGACCGCCGACGTGACGCCGGACATCCAACTGCGCGCGGGCCTCCGCGGCGAATGGACCACCACCACCGCCAACGTGTTCCAGTCGCGCCCGGCGGCGCAGGTCCGGGCCCATACGCCGGCCGGGGCGACGGCGCCGTGCGCTGTCACGGCCTCGACCGGCATCGCCACCACCGTCCCCTGCGTCGACTATCAGTTCGCCAACGGCCCGACGCAGGTGCGCGGCACCTATTTCACGCTGTTCCCCAGCGCGTCGGCCAAGTTCACCTTCGGCCGCCGCAGCGATCTCCAGCTTGGCTACAGCCGCACGATCCTGCGGCCCGGTGTCGATACGACGGGCACGTCGCCCATTGAGAACCTGTCCGGCAGTTCGGTCGGCGGTCCGCTGCTGACCGTGCCGAACCCGGGCCTCACCCCGGCGTTCTCGGACAATTTCTCCGCACGCTTCTCGCGCTACCTCAAGGGCGTGGGCATGCTCAACGCCGGCTTCTACTACAACCGGATCGACGGCCTGACGGTGGTGCGCGAATATTCGCCGACCGAGGCGGCATCGATCGCGGCGCTCGCGCCGTACGCGTCCGATCCGACCTATGCCGGCTATTCCTTCGCCACCTATGCACAGCGCGACATCATAACGATCAAGGGCATCGAAGTGGCGATGCAGCACAGCTTCACCTGGCTGCCGGGGCCGTTCGATGGCTTCTCGATCCGTGGTGCGTTCATGCACAACGAACCAAACCAGAAGATCCCGCGCGTCGGCAATAACATCGGGTCGCTCGGCCTGATCTACGAAAAGGGGCCCGTGCGGCTGTTCGCCAACCTGCTGTGGAACGACGACAAATATCGTTCGGACACGCCCACCTGGTTCCAGGCGCGCACGGACCTCACCATTTCGGGCCGGCTCAAGCTGACCAAGCAGCTCGAGACCTATTTCACGGTCAACAACCTGCTCGCTTCGCCGTACAATGTGATGGTGCCCGGCAGTTCCAACCCGTCCACCGCGGCGGCGGGGACTGGCTCGCACAGCGCGATCTATGTCCAGAACGGGCGGACCGGCACCTTCGGGTTCCGGGCGCGCTTCTAGGGCGCGGCTGACGGAGTAGCGAGGAGGGGGCCGATGGGTTTCGATCGCCGTACGATGATCGCCGCGGGCGGGCAGGCCGCGCTGCTCGCCGCGCTCGCCGTCACGCCGGCGCTGGCGGTGCAGCGCTTCCTCGCGGACCCGTTCTCGCTGGGCGTCGCCTCTGGCGATCCGGCGCCCGACGGCTTCGTGCTGTGGACCCGCCTGGCGCCGCAGCCGTTCGAACCCGGCGGCGGCATGGCGGCCACCGGCGTGGCGGTCGACTGGGAAGTCGCCGAGGACGAAGGATTCCGCAGGATCGTCAAGGCGGGGAAGGCGCTGGCCCGGCCCGAACTGGCACATTCGGTCCACGTCGAGGTTGCCGGGCTGCGCAGCCATCGCCGCTACTGGTATCGCTTTCAGGTCGATGGCGTGCGCAGCGACGTAGGTACGGTCCGCACCGCGCCCGCCGCCGGCGCGATGCCCGACCGGCTGCGCTTCGCCGTCGCGGGCTGCCAGCATTATGAGCGCGGCCTGTTCACCGCGTGGCGCCATATCGCGGCCGAAGCCGATCTCGACTTCGTCTATCACTATGGCGACTATATCTACGAGGGGAAGGCCGCGCCGGCGGTAGCGACCGGCCGGGTGCCGATCGTCCGCCGCCATGTCGGCGACGAGATCTACAGCCTCGACGACTATCGACGGCGCTATGCGACGTACAAGGCTGATCCGGATCTGCGCGCGGCCCATGCCGCCGCCGCGTTCCTGTCGTCGTTCGACGACCATGAGGTCGAGAACAACTGGGCGGCCGACCTGGACGAGAATACGACGCCGCCCGAGGTGTTCCTGCTGCGCCGCGCCGCCGCGATGCAGGCGTGGTACGAACATATGCCGGTGCGGATCGCCCAGTTTCCGCACCGCGGCGCCCCGCTGGCGTACCGGCGGCTCGACTATGGTCGGCTGATGCGCGTGCATCTGCTCGACAAGCGCAGCTATCGCAGCATCCGGCTGTGCGAGAAGCCGGGCGACGGCAATTGCGTCGATCGCCGCGATACGCCCGATTCGATGCTCGGCGACGTGCAGGAACGCTGGCTGGGCGACGGGCTGGGCGGCGAGCGGGCCTGGAACCTGCTCGCGCTCGGCGGCATAGTCATGCCGTTCGACCGATCGCTCCAGAAGGTGCCGTCCAACGGCTATGACAATTGGACCGGCTTCCCCGACGCGCGTGAGCGGCTGGTCGGCATGATCCGCGATCGCGGGCTGAAGAATGTCGTCATCACCGGCGGCGACAGCCACATGTTCTTCGTCGGCAACCTGCCGTCGCGCCGCGACGATCTGGAAAGCGCGCCGGTCGCAGCCGAATTCCACGCGACCTCGATCAGTTCGAACAGCGGCAACGGCCTGCCCATCGGCGCCGATCCGCGCGCCGCGTCGAACCCGCACATGGCGATGATCCACGATCAGCGCGGCTATCTGTCGTTCGACGTGCGCCCCGGCGTTGTCCATTCGGATGTGCGGGTGATCGACCAGGCGTTCACGCCGGGTGGCATCCTCGGCACAGCCGCGCGCTTCGCCGTCGAACCGGGGCGTCCGCAGGTCGTCAGGGCCTGACCCGGCGTTGCTGCCGGTCAGGATTGCGCAAGGCTGGGTGCCTAACGCGATCGTCGCGGTCGCCTGACGGGGGCAACGGGGATATCGTCCGCCGGCGGCGGCGGAGCCGGGTGAAGCGAAGGGAAAGCGTAATGTCCACGATGATGTCGCAGCCCGGTGGATGCGCGCCGGTCGCGGTGCGACCCATGGCCCTTGGGCGCGCAGGCTGAACCATGACGATCGCGCCTCACGTCTTCGGGTTGGAACTCGGTGGCACCAAATGCGTCGCCCTGCGCGCGGACGGGGACGCGATCCTCGAAAGTGTCCGGATTCCGACCGACGATCCCGGGACGACCCTCGACGCGGTCGATGCCGTGTTCGACGGCTGGCGGCGGGAACGCGTGCCGGCGGCGCTGGGCATCGCCAGCTTCGGGCCGATCGCGGTCGATCGGGGGCGATCTGACTGGGGCTTCGTCCTGACGACGCCCAAACCAGGCTGGGCCGGCACCGACATCGCCGGGCGCTATCGCCGGCTGCTGGACGTGCCGACCGGCTTCGATACCGACGTCAACGCCGCCGCGCTGGCGGAGGCGCTCTGGGGCGGCGCGGCGGGGACGTCGTGCAATGCCTATATCACGCTGGGCACCGGCATCGGGGTGGGGCTGGTCGTCAACGGCGCGCCGGTCCACGGGCGGATGCACCCCGAGTTCGGCCATCTGAAGGCGCGGCGCATGGCGGGCGATCGTTTCCCCGGCGCCTGCGCGTTCCATGGCGATTGTATCGAGGGGTTGATCTCCGGTCCCGCGCTTGCCGCGCGTGGCGGCATGCGCGGTGAAATGGTGCCCGACGATCATCCGATGTGGGACGGGGTGGCCCATGATCTGGGCGAGCTGCTGGCCGCGCTGATCCTGGCGGTATCACCCGAGCGAATCGCGCTGGGCGGTGGCATCGCGTGTGCGCGACCGTGGCTGGTCGCGCGGTCGCGGCGGGCGGCGGTCGCCTCGCTGGGCAGTTATCTGCCCGACGTGCCCGGCGACATCGATGCGATCGTCGATGTCGCGACGTTGGGGGACAAGGCCGGCCCGCTCGGGGCCGTCGCCGTCGCGATGGCGGCGCTTTCCGGCTCCGGAGGCTAGGGTCAGGCCGCATTAATTGCGACGGTCGTGACGGAGCGGATTTTGGTTCAGGGCCAGGAGAGAGGAGGGGAGCGATGCTTGTGCATCGTGACCGACGAGCGACGACGCCCTGGGCCTAAATCCCCCTCCGCAGCCTGTCCGACGATGCTGCGCCTCGTCGGAGCCTTGGCCTGCTCCGCCCGTCGCAATTAATGGGGCCTGACCCTGGCTGTAGTGACGATTTAGTCATCTGAGCCATCGCCTGATGGTGACGAGTTTGATGAAGCCGAGGAAGTTTGCGGCGAGCTTGTCGTAGGTCGTTACGACGCGGCGCCATTGTTTGAGCTTGGCGGGGAAGCCTTCGATGCCCCGGCGCTGCTTGCCATGTCCGGATCGTTCGACACCGCCGCGAATATCCGATCCACCACGCCTTGCTCGATCCAGCATGGTAGCGCCGCTTGGCGGTCTGGCATGCCGAACGTGCCAGCCACAGCAGCGGCCATCACTGCGCGGCTCAGGCTTGCCCTCGCGACCGCCCGGCACACACTCTCGCGGCCGTTCCCACCAACCGTCTCGAAGCAACGCGCCTTCCACGCCAACCTCCTAAAGCCAGCGTTGAACCCGATATCCGCGCCGCCGTGGATCCCGCAATGTCGCTACGGCGTAGCGCCGAGGCCCAGCGTCAAAGCCGCAATTTCTCCTGCTCCAGATGCTAAATCCGGCGCGTCTGATCGGTCTTCAGGCCCCCCATATTCCTCGCGCTGTTAGCTCGCTGACCGCCATCCGCCGGCATGCAGTGCCCCCTTGTCACCGATCTGGCGCCATGTTAATGGGACCGATAACATCGATATGCTTCCCTGCGCTCCTTGTTCAGGGATTTCTCGTCGTTGCCCCACTCGTTGATGTGACGAGAACCTGTTCCAGTAGCCAGTGGCCTTACATTTGGAGCGTGTGGGACCAGTGTCTGAACATTTGCGGCCGGAGCTGGCGTCCGCAAATGCCGGCTGTCCAGATCAATGGATCGGTGAGTGTCATCCCTAAGGAGGTTCGGCGATGAATGATTTTGACTTTGGCCGACCATGGAGGGTCGATCGCCGCCGCCTCATTGGTGCCGGATTGGGCGTGGCCGGGCTCGGGCTGCTGCCGCGTATCGCTTCAGCTTCGGAGCCGGTGCCCACAGGCTTTGCTACCGTGGAAACGACATATGGTCGGCTGAGGGGGCGGCGTTTCGAGGATCACTGCGCATTTCTTGGCGTGCCTTACGCCGGCGAGGTTTCGGGGGCCGCTCGCTTCCGGCCCGCGCCTCTTGTTCGATCCTGGACCGGTGTGCGCGATGCGCTGGCCTTTGGTCCGACATGTCCGCAAACGGGCGTCGTCGGACTCCGTGATCGCGTCGGCGGTGTATCAGAGAATTGCCTGAAACTGAACATATGGAGCCCGGCGGCCGATGGCCGACGGCGTCCGGTTCTGTTCTACAATCACGGTGGCGGGTTCATCGGCGGTTCGTGTGTCGAGGGTCGCACCGACGGCGCGAATCTGGCGCGCCGTCGTGATGTGGTTGTGGTGACGCAAAATCATCGCCTGGGGGCATTCGGCTTTTTGTATCTCGGGGACCTATTGTCTCCTGATTACGCGGCTTCCGGGTCGCTGGGCTTGCTGGACATAACGGCTGCATTGCAGTGGGTTAAGGACAATATAGGGCAGTTCGGGGGTGATCCCGACAACGTCACGATCTTTGGCCAGTCGGGCGGTGGCGCAAAGTCCGCTGCCTTATATGGCTTCGCCCCGGCGAAGGACCTGTTTCACAAGGCTGTGGTGCAGAGCAATCCCATGCTGCGGGCGATTGACCGTGATTCGGCGACATCGACCACGCGGGCCTTCCTGACGCATCTTGGGCTCGGCGCCAGCGAACGTGACGTAAGGAAGCTGGCGGACATACCCGCATCCTCGATCGTAGAGGCCTGCGAGGCCACCGGCGTATCCGGTCCGCCGCGTCCGGAAAACCAGCGGGGCGACGTTTTCCTGGGCTACGGTCCGGTGCTGGACGGCAAGATTTTTGCGAACCATCCCTTTTATCCAAAGCCGCCAAGCTTCGCGCGCGACAAGCCGCTTATGATCGGGACCACCGCGCAGGAAACAACCTTCTTCTACGCCGACGACAAAGAGTTGTTCTCGCTGGACGAAGCTAGGCTGGTGACGCGATTGCGTCGGTTCTTCGGCGGCGACACCGAACAGGTCATCGCCGAATACCGGCGCAGTCGACCGAGCGAGACCCCGACCGACCTTTATGTCGCGATCACGACGGGGCGTACCAAATGGTCGGGTGCGATCGAAATGGCGGAGCGTCGGCAGGCGCTGGGCGGAGCATCCACGTATCTTTATACATTCGATTATCAGTCAAACGCGATCATCCCCGGCACAAACTATCCCTATCGTGCGCCGCATTCGATGGATGTCGCCTACGCGTTCGACAATCTTGACAAGATTCGCGCCATGCCGGTGGAAAAGCGCGGGAGAGCGCAACAGATCGGCACCGGCCCCGGACAGGATGAGGCCGCGCGAAACATGAGCGAGGCGCTGGTCAGCTTCGCGCGGACAGGAGCGCCGACGGTGCCCGGTGGATTGGCTTGGCCACCTTACACCGTGAAGAGCCGCGCCACCATGAACGTCGGTGCGCGATGCGAACTGACTGTCGACCCCTATCCCAACGAACGCCGCTTCTGGCGGGAACTCGACGGGCCGATCGTGACATGACCCCATGATAGCCTGCGTGGGCCACGCAGGTTGACAGCAATCGAACCAATGTTATCGGTCCCATGTCAAGCTGGACGATGGCCGTAAGCGTGGTCGCGATTTATGTGCAGCGTCGTGCCGCATCGCAATCGAGCCGGTATGGCGGCCGCGGTCGCTGGTCTCAAACCAGAGGTTGTTCCAGCCAGCGCGACGACAGTACTCAAATGCGAGGAACATGCGACGATGACCAAAACTTCTCTACGCCGGGTTCTTGAAACCGCGGATCGCTGCGTGGTGGCTCCATGCGTATATGATTGTGCCTCTGCGCGCGCGGTCGAGATGGTCGGGTTCCGGGCGATGATGCTGAGTGGCGGCGAAGTGTCCCTGGCGATGAACGGGGTTGTCGATTACGGCTTCACCAACATCACCGACACCGAATGGATCACGAGCCGGATCACGCAGACGACGTCGATCCCGCTGGCTGCGGATATCGAGGACGGGTTTGGCGGTCCGCTGGCGGTCTATCGCAGTACGAAGCGGATGATCGCGGCCGGCGCGGGGGCTCTGCAGCTTGAAGACGCGTGTTCCAAGGACAACACGACCGCGCTCCTTCCCCGCGAGAAATATTATGAAAAGGTGCGTGCGGCGCTCGCCGCGATGGAAGGGACGGATTGTTTTCTGATCGCCCGAACCAACGCGAACCCCGCGACCGATATGGACGAAGGATGCGAACGCATGCGTGCGGCCGCTGAAATGGGCGCGCGG
Source organism: Sphingomonas sp. (assembly GCF_035910975.1). Lineage (GTDB taxonomy): Bacteria > Pseudomonadota > Alphaproteobacteria > Sphingomonadales > Sphingomonadaceae > Sphingomonas. Next base: position 17,527 of record NZ_JAMHWM010000007.1, on the reverse strand, counting down.
ATGACCACAGTTGTGCGGATTACCACGCTGGACCATGCCAGGCGGGTCGCCGGGCTGGTTCCCGGCTGGAAGATGTTCCCAGACGTGCGCGACATCGACGGAAAGCCTGGCGTGACGGTGGACGAAATCTACCCGCTCGGCTTCAACTTCATGACGATGCATTATACCCTTAAGGCGGCGATGGACGGCATGCTGGAACACGGCATCCGGAACTTCGCGCAGCAGGGTTGCCACTATACCTGCCAGAAGGCGGATGCGACCGGCATCACAGGCATGAGCGCGACGCCGCTGTTCGATCCGCAGAGCTATATGGAACTCGAAAGCCGGTTCGGCGGCGAAGAAAAAGCCTATACGATCGTTGGCGGAGCGGTCGATGCGTTCCCGGCGGGGTTCGTACGCGCGAAGATCGAAGACCGCCTCTGAGGCGCGCGATCCGTACCGGGTGCCACGACGGCACCCGGTACGCCGCCGGTTATCGAATTCAGACGGCCGCCGACCGGAAGCGGCGATAGGGCGCCATCGCCAGCACGGTCATGACGATCATCACCGGCGTTGCGACCGCTACCACAAGCGACATGGAATATCGAATGGCCGACCGTACCAGGTGCCCCGGCGGCACCCGGTACGCTGCCGGTTATCGAATTCAGACGGCGACCGACCGGAAACGGCGATAGAGCGCCATCGCCAGCACGATCATGGTGATCATCACTGGCGTTGCGACCGCTACGACAAGCGACATGGAATATCGGATGGCCGACCGTACCGGGTGCCACGGCGGCACCCGGTACGGTCGGCGATTATCGAATTCAGACGGCCGCCGACCGGAAGCGGCGATAGGGCGCCATCGCCAGCACGATCATGATGATCATCACCGGGGTTGCGACCGCTATGGCTAGCGACATGGAATATCGGATGGCCGAGGGATCCTGAAAGACGAAGTCCGTGATCGCGCCGATCGTGGTGGGTCCGATGGCCAATCCAACCAGTGTCGTGAACGTTACGTACAAGGCGCTGACCTGCCCGCGCGTACGATTGGGCACTATCAACTGCAGCGCGGTGGCGGCGCAGGAGAAAGGCATGTTGCCAAAGAAAATCGCGCCGGCAAAAAATCCGAGCGCCGTCAGCGAATCGTTCATCAACGGCGCCAGCGCCCCGCAGATGCCGGCAACCGCAAAACCGGAGGCCGACACCTTGAGCGTCGCGTCGAGGTGGCCGCGTTTGGCGAGAATGTCGGAGAACAACCCGCCGCAATACACTCCCGAAGTTCCCGCGATGATGAGCACTAGGCCGAAGCCCAAGCCCACTTCTGCGGTGTTCCAGCCATAGGTGCGCTGGAGTAGCGCGGGAGACCATATACTAATGGAATAGATCACGAGCTTCACCATCGAGAAGCCGATGAACATCGGTACAAGGGCCCGCCAGCGCCCGCGTACTACCGCGATCACTTCCGCGAGCGGAAGTGGCGACTTGGCGCCTGCGCCACGCCGCACCGGCTCGCGGCTCAATAGGAAGAGCGGGACGAGCAGGAGGCCGGGCGCGCCGACGATCAGGAAAGCAGCTTGCCAGGGTTCGAAGCCCGCGAGCAGGCCTTCGTCGATCAAATGCGATCCCGTGAGCGATGTCAGCAAGCTGCCGCCCGCGATAAAGGCCAGGCCCTGCCCGACAGGCGCGCTCATCAGAAAGCCCGAGACCGGCCGCCCGAGGCGCGCCGGCGGGAATTGGTCACTCAGCATCGACAGACCCGCTGGCGTCAGGCTGGCCTCTCCTACGGCCACCCCGATTCGGGTCAGGAACAGCTCCGCATAGCTACGGGCGAGGCCAGACGCCATCGCGAACAGGCTCCAGAAGAAAAGGCAGGTCGTGATCAGCCATTTCCGGCTGTAATTATCGGCCATCCGCCCCAGCGGGACGCAGGCAATGACATAGAAGATACCAAACGCGACGCCCTGAAGCGCACCGAAAGCCGTATCGTTGAGCCCGAACTCGGCCTTTATCGGTTCGACCATCAGGTTGATCACGGTGCGGTCGAATTGCGATACCAAGGATGTAGCGGCGAGCAACAGGACCAGGAGCCATCCGCGCCACGGCGCCGGCCATGGCATTTCGGTACCCTCTTCGTTGCCATCGACTGGGGCGCTCATCGGAAGTTCTCCACTTGGATCGCGGGGCGTGACGTATCGCACGACCCATCTCTATGATAACGGTCACATGCCTTTTTCATGTGAATGTCAATCGGTATCCGACAGCGCGGTATCCTGGCCGCCAAGCGGTGACGCTGGGGACTCATCCGCAATTGAAAAATTGCGCAAATTCGAGCGCAGGAGCCGAGATCGCCAAACCAATTCCGCGGTCGATCTAAAGATGTGATCGATCGGAAATCGCTCCCATGTGCGTCCCCCGTCTACTCCTGACCGACGGTCAGCCGCTGGATGACCAGGTCGGCCTGCTGGTTCAGCGGCAAGGTGCCGTCGATCCGAATGCAGGATTCGTCGTCGTCGGGAATTTCGAATTCGGCCAGCTGGCTGTCGAGCAGGCTGGCGGGCATGAAATGCGTGTCGCGTTGCGACATGCGCCGGTGCAACTCTTCACGCCCGACCTCCGCCAGAATGAGGACCAGATCGCCGGCATGGCGGCGCAAAACGTCGCGATATTCGCGCTTGAGCGCAGAACAGGCCGCGACCGCGCCTCCCGAAGACGCGGACAGCGTTCGCGCCACGGATTCGAGAAATGGCATGCGATCTTCGTCGGACAGCGGCTCCCCGCGAGCCATCTTGGCGATATTGGCGGGCGGATGATGCTCGTCGCCTTCGACAAAGCGCCAGTTCATCCGGTTGGCGATCAATTCGGCGAGGGTGGATTTTCCGTTGCCGGCCGGTCCGATCACGACGATCGCACGGGTCATCTGCCGCCCGATCCGAGATCGAACACCCTCATATATTCGGCGCTGTCTGCGGGGCCCAGACCGCCCGCAACGGCCATCCGGTGCAGATCGGTGATGAGCCCCGTCAACGGCATCGGCGTACGATTGGCCATCGACGAGGCCTGAACGGTTTCAAGGTCCTTCAGCATATTGTCGATCCGACCGGTCGGAGAATAGTCGCGCTGCGCCATCTTCTCCATATACTCCTGCAGGATGCGCGAGTCCGCTCGCCCGCCGGCAAGGGCCTCGGGTATGCGGGTCGCGTCGATGCCGTTGGCCTCGGCAAAGCGGACGGCTTCGGCCACCGACAGGAAATTGGCTGCGCAGAGAATCTGGTTGACCAGCTTGACCGTCTGGCCGGCGCCGGCGGGGCCCAGGTGCGTCCGGCGACGAGACAGCAGGGCAAGCAGCGGATCCGCCGCCGCCACGTCCGCTGCGTCGCCGCCGATCATCAGCGTCAGGCTGCCGGTGTGCGCCGCCGGCGCGCCGCCCGAAAGCGGCGCATCGACCCAGCCCATGCCGCATGCGCTTCGCAGCCGCTCCGCCATCCGCGCGGTCCGGCCCGGATCGATGCTCGACATGTCTATCAGTAGGCGATCCGTATTTCCGAACCGCGCGACACCGTCCGGTCCAAAGACGGCGCTCTCGACCACGTCGCTGCTGTTCAGGCTGGTGACGACGAAATGCGCGTCGATCGCCGCTTCTGACGGCGATGCCGCGCGCGCTGCGCCGCTGCCGAGCAGTTCCTGGCCGGCCGCAGGCGCGGGATCGTAAAAGGTGAGGCCGCAACGCTGGGCCAGCAGGCGAGCGCCGATCGCCGAGCCCATCACGCCGGCGCCGATCAGCGCGACGCGCATCATGACATCCGAACCGATTTGCGCTCGATCACGTCCAGTCCGACATCGCGCCGGTGCATCGCGGCGGGGCCCTTGCTCGCAAGCAGGTCGATCAGCAATTCGCCCGTCAACTGGCCCAACGCGTTGAAATCGACGTGGATCGTCGTCAGGGGCGGGTTGATTTCCCCTCCGATCTCGAAATTGCCGAAGCCCATGACCGATATCTGGTCGGGCACCGAAATGCCGCGCCGCTGGCACTCCATGACGATCCCGACGGCGGACAGGTCCGACACGGCGAAGACGGCATCGGTATCCGGGCACCGCTGCAGCAACTCCACAATCGCGCTGGCGCCGTGATCGTAGCTAAGCGGAGCGACACCATAGCGTATCACGGCGTCGGTCGACATACCGCCATGACGCAGTTCGTCCTCGAAGCCCCGAATACGTTCTTCGCCGCGATGATCGACGACATCACCCTCATATGATCCACCCACCGCGCCGATGTTCCTGAACCCCTTGTCGATGAGATAGCGCGCGGCGGTACGACCCGCCTGATAGTTGGAAAAACCGATCACATGCTCGATCGGGCGACTCGGCAGATCGGCAATCTCGACAATCGGAATATCGGCGGTCAGCAACAGTTTGCTGCTGTTGCGATTATGGGTGGCGCCGGTCAGGACGATCGCCTCGGGACGGCGGGCCAGCAGGTTTCGCAGCTGCCGCTCCTCTTCGACCATGTCGTATTCGGTGTACACGATGAGGAGGTGGTAGTTCGCCTCGCGCAGCGCCTCGGTCAGGCCGTGCGCAACTGCGGCGAAGTTGGCGTTCGTCAGCGTGGGCAGCATCAGGGCTATGAATCCGGTGCGCCGGCTGGACAGGCTGCCGGCGGCACGATCGGGCACATAGTCGAGATCGGCGATCGCCTTCTGCACGCGCTCGCGCGTGCCTGGCAGGACGAGATTGGGTTCGCTTACAACGCGCGACACCGTCATGCGCGACACGCCTGCCAATTGCGCGACTTCACGGATCGTCGGGCGGCGGACCCGTCGTGAGGGCTTTGCGTCCGCCGTGGCGGGCGAGCCTGCGCTCCCCCCTTCCTTGCTTTCCTGCATCGCCGCCTTTCCAGATCTCTGTATCACCGTCCCGTCCCGTCTAAGGACCGGGGATCAAATGGTGCCGGCCCGTGATAACATGATAAAGGCGTCCGTCGACCAGCGTCATCAACTCCATAGTGACTGCACGTGCCGCGTCTCGCTCGGGAGAGGTGATGGCGTGTTCCATCGCCGCGATGGACGGGTAGTCGATCTGCTGGATCATGAAGACCGGTCGTTCCGGGTCGTCGCATTCGTCGACGGCGTAGAAGCGGACATCGACCGCCCCGGGAAAGGCCCGCCACAGCGGCGCCAGCCGTTCCTTGACGGCGGTGAAGAACGCATCCTCATGACCGCGATGTATCCGGCCTTCGAAAATTGCCGTGCGGGTGATCATGGCGCGATTTCGAGGTGCAGTTTGACGACCATGCTGCGATCACCGGCATGTTCGAATGCCGAGACCGCGTCCGCCAGCGGATACGTGCCCGACAGGATCGATGAAACGTCGATCGTGCCGCTGATGATCAACTGCACCGCGAGCGCGAACTCGTCATGCGCGCGAAACGCGCCGACGAGATCAATCTCGCGTGCTTGGAGCAGGTTGATCGGCAACGACACTTCGCCCGGCGGCAGCATCCCGAGTTGGACGATCCGCCCGCCACGTCGCACGATCCGAAAGAGCGAGCGCAGGGCGTCTGCAGATCCCGACGCTTCGAATGCGACGTCGAACGCCAGATCGTCGTCGACGAAGCGTTGCAGTCCGTCGGGATCCGTGCGGACGTTGACGGTGTCGGTCACGCCGACACCTTCCGATGCGACCCGAAGCGCGGCATCCTCAATGTCGGTGGAGACGACCTCTGCCGCGCCGGCAAATATGGCGGCTCGCGCCGTTAGCAGGCCGATCGGGCCGGACCCGGTGACGATCACCCTTTTGCCGACGAGCGATCCGGCTCGGTTGACGGCATGCAGTCCCACCGAGAGTGGCTCGGCGACAGATAGCGCGAGCAGATCGGTGTCGGGTGCGACGGGAATGACCTGGTCCTGCCGCAACACCAGCCGTTCGCAGAACCCGCCCTGGACATGCGGATACCGGCCCGCGCTGCCGAGGAACCGCATATTGGCGCACAGATTGCTGCGACCTGCCTTGCAGTAACGACAGGTCCGGCAACCCCGGCTGGGGTCCAGGGCAGCCTTCATGCCCGGCGCGATACCACGCACAGCGGAGCCGCATTCGACCACCCGGCCGGAAATCTCGTGCCCCAGGATCATCGGTTCGCGCAGGGCGAAGTCGCCCACCGCGCCGCGATGGAAATAGTGCATGTCGGACCCGCATATGCCGCCATAGGCGATCGCGACCCGCACTTCGTCAGGCGCCAGGGCGGACTCGTCCAGCGTTTCGATCCGCAAATCCTTCGCACCATGACAGACCGCAGCCAGCATTCACTCGTCCCCTTTTATGGGACCGATATCATTCAACGCTGTATACTGCAACCGCGACGACCCAAAGTTGATGAAAGATCAGGCTGATTTGGGAAGTGCGCGAAGTAGGCGAACGTCGGACCTTGTCATGGTAACGATCACTTCGTATATCGCGGTCGTAGATTTCCGGAGGGGCATATTCTCGAACTTTTCAGCCTTGCAGGGCGCACCGCGCTGGTGACCGGCTCTTCGCGCGGGATTGGGTTCGCACTGGCGCAGGCGCTCGCCGGCGCTGGCGCCCATGTGTTGCTGAACGGGCGCGACGAGGCGGCTCTGGCTCGCGCCGTCGATACGATAGCGCACGCCGGGGGCAGTGCCGGAATCTGCGCGTTCGACGTCACTGATCCCGAAGCGATCGATTCTGCCATCGCTCGAATCGAGGCCGAGCGGCCGATCGATGTCTTGGTCAACAACGCCGGCATCCAGCGTCGCGCGCCGCTGCACGAATTCGACGACGCCGACTGGCGCGAGCTGATGGCGATCAACCTCGATGGCGTCTATTTCACCAGCAAGCGCGTCGCCCGCGGCATGATCTCGCGCGGCCATGGCAAGATCATCAATATCGCCAGCGTTCAGAGCGAACTCGCGCGGCCGTCGATCGCGCCCTATACGGCCGCGAAGGGCGCGGTGCGCAACCTGACCCGCGGCATGTGCGCCGACTGGGCCGGCCTCGGCCTGCAGGCCAATGCGATCGCGCCGGGATATTTCGACACGCCGCTCAATGCCGCGCTCGTGGCCGATCCCGACTTCGACGGCTGGATCAGGAAGCGCACGCCCGCCGGACGCTGGGGCAGGCTTTCCGACCTGCACGGCGTCGCCATTTTCCTAGCATCGTCCGCATCGGATTTCGTCAATGGACAGACGATCTTCATCGATGGCGGCATCACCACGGTAATCTGATTCCATGGCGCACGCGCACATCGACGACCAGGCTGTCGCACTCCAACTTTGCTCCTTTTCGCCCGAGCTTGAGGCGGAGCTGGCGGCGCGACTGCGGGTCGTGCGCTGGTTTGATCTCGACGAAGCGGCGCGAGCGGATGTGCTCGCGCGGCAGTCCGCGCAGATCCGGGTGGTCGTCACCGGGGGGCATATCGGATGCGATGCCGAACTGATGCAGGCGTTACCGGCGCTCGGGCTTGTCGCGGTCAACGGCGTTGGACTGGACAAGGTGCCGCTCGCGCTGGCGGCCGGGCTTGGGATCGCCGTGACCAACACGCCAGGCGTCCTGACCGACGATGTCGCCGATCTCGCGGTCGGGCTGACGATCGCGCTGATGCGGCAAATCCCGGTCGGCGACGCCTATGTGCGGTCGGGACGCTGGGCCGAAAAGGATCTCGGCCTGGGCCGGAAGGTCAGCGGATCGCGGTTTGGCATCCTTGGGCTGGGCCGCATCGGCGCGGCGATCGCCGATCGGCTGATCGCTTTTGGCGAGGTCGGGTATGTTGCGCGAACCGTCAAGCCCGTCGAGCACCGGGCATTCGCAGGTGCGCGCGAACTCGCAGACTGGTGCGACGTCCTGATTGTCGCCTGCGCTGCCACGCCGGAGACCGTCGGGCTGGTCGATCGCGATATTCTGTCGGCGCTCGGCCCCGACGGCAAGCTGGTGAATGTCTCGCGCGGGTCGGTCGTGGATGAAGCGGCGCTGATCGACGCGCTGGAGCGCGGGGGCATCGCGGGGGCCGCGCTCGACGTCTTTGCAAATGAACCGCATGTGCCCGATGCACTGCGCGCCGCGGGCAGAACCGTGCTGACGCCACATGTCGCCAGCGCCACTGTCGAGACACGGGCGGCAATGGCCGAGATGGTCGTCGCGAATATCGACGCCTTCCTCGCCGGCGGGCGGTGCTTGAGCCCGGCGGACTGAAGGTGGCGCCGCGTCGTATCGCCGTCATCACCGGAGCAGGCAGCGGCATCGGCAGGGCGGCGGCACTGAGCCTCGCGGCGCGAGGCTATGGTCTTGTCCTCGTCGGTCGACGCCGTGAAATGCTCGAGCATACGGAGGCGCTCGCCGCACCCGCCGAATGCCTGATCGCGCCGGGCGATGTGTGTGACGAGATCGCGATCCAGACCATATTTGATAACGCCGTCGCGCATTTCGGTCGCGTCGACCTGTTGTTCAACAACGCCGGCCTGTCGTTGCCGGCGACACCGATCGAGGATCTCGATCTGATCGACTGGCAGCGTCTGGTCCAGGTCAATCTGACCGGCGCGTTCCTGGCCTTGCGTGCCGCCTTTCGCGTCATGAAGGCTCAGCATCCCCAGGGTGGCCGGATCATCAACAACGGATCGCTGTCCGCTCACGCGCCGCGCCTGTTTTCCGCCGCCTATACCGCGACAAAGCATGCGGTGACCGGCCTGACCAAGGCGGCATCGCTCGATGGACGGCGATTTGCGATTGCCTGCGGCCAGATCGACGTCGGCAACGCTTCTACCGACATGGGCGGCGGCGTGGTCGAAGGGGCGCTCCAGGCGGATGGATCGCTTCGTGCCGAGCCTGTCATCGATGTCGCGCAAGCGGGTGAGGCGGTTGCCTATATGGACAGCCTGCCGATCCAGGCGAACGTCCAGTTCATGACGGTCATGGCGACGGCGATGCCGTTCATCGGACGGGGCTGAGTTGCGGGGAGCCGAGGAGGCGTTGCCACGACGCCCACCACCGGCTCTGCATACTGTTATCGGTCCCATACGGCGCATGCGGCATTCGCCGACCGAAAATTTGAATGGCCAAGATAGCGTTGCTGCAATTGACAGCCGTATGTCGCGATTATATGTGATCGGTCACATTCAGAGAATAACCGCGATCGGCTTGCCAACGCAGGCGGAGTCCCGGCACCAGGGAGAGTGAGATGGCCAAAGGGTTTCTAAATCGTAGCCAGCTTCTGCACGGCGCGGCCGCGCTGACGATAGCGACGACGGTCACCGCCTGGTCGGGTGTCGCCCTGGCGCAGGAAGCCGCTCCTCCGTCCGTTGCCGCCCGGTCCACAGGCGGTGCTCAGGCTGACGCACAGTCGAGCGACGGCACTGCCGATGCGACGGCGAGCGACATCATCGTCACCGGCACCAGCATTCGCGGCGTCGCGCCGGTGGGTGCGCCGGTACGCGCGCTGGGGCTTGAGGAGATCAAGGCGCAGGGCCTGGGGACCAGCAGCGAGATCATCCGGTCGTTGCCGCAGGTTGTGAATCTGGGCGCCGACGAAGGGCGCGGCGGCACCGTCCAGAACGCTGCGGCAAACGTCACGCAAGGCACCGGCGTCAATCTTCGCGGGCTGGGCACCGAATCGACGCTGGTCCTGCTGGGCGGTCGCCGCGTGCCGCCGAATGGTTTCCAGGCCCAGTTCACCGATGTGTCGCCATTCATCCCGATCGCTTTGGAGCGGGTCGAGGTGGTCGCGGACGGCGCATCCGCCATTTATGGCGCCGATGCGGTGGCGGGCGTGGTCAATTTCATTCTGCGCCGCCCGTTCGATGGCCTGGAAGTGTCCGGTCGATATGGCTTGGCCAAGGGCTTCGACCAGTGGCAGGCCTCCGGCGTTGCGGGCCGCACCTGGTCCGGCGGCGGCGTCATGGTGGCCTATGAGCATTACGAGCGGGGCCAGCTCGACGGCAGCGAGCGCAGTTTCTTCACATCGGACCTTCGTTCGATCGGCGGCACCGACCAGCGCAGCCTGTTTGCCAACCCCGGCACGATCGTTTCCGGCGGCGCGACCTATGCCGTCCCCGGCAACCAGAACGGGCGAGGCCTGACCGCCGCCAATTTCGTGCTTGGCACGACCAATCGCCGCGACAACGACATCCAGCGCGATTTTTTGCCAAGGCAGAAGCGGGATTCGGTGCTGGGCCGGATCGAGCAGAGGTTCGGCGCGGTCCAGTTCGGCGTCGACGGCTATTTCACCAACCGGGTCGCTCGGTTCCAGGGATCCAGCGTGGGCAACGTCGGCACCTCCGCCGCGCTGGCGGTGCCGCGGGCGAATCCGTTCTTCGTCAACCCGGCCAATCCTGCCGCGACCAGCGTGACGGTCAACTATAGTTTTGAGAACGACTTCAAGACCTATTCGATCGGCACCGAACGCAGTTGGATGGTATCGCCATCGGTCAAGGCTGACGTCGGATCCTGGACGCTGGATGCCTATGCATCGTTCGGCAGCAATTTCTCACAGCGCAACACCTATGGAATATTGCGGACCGTGAACCTGGCCGCGGCGCTTGCGGACACCAATCCGGCGACGGCGTTCAATGCCTTTTGCGATGGCCGTGCGTTCGTCTGCAACAATCCGACCACACTGGCGGCGCTCAACGGCACGACGCTGTTCCATTCGGTCTTCAAGCTGTGGGATTATCAGGCAAAAGCCAGCGGGCCGCTGTTCGACCTGCCCGGGGGCAGCGTGAAGCTGGCCGTCGGCGGAGAATATACCGCATCGACGCTGTTCCAGATCGACACCCGGAACACCACCACCGCCGATTTCGTGGTGCGGAACCAGAGCACCCGGCATCGCAACGTCAAGGCCGGGTTCGCTGAACTGTTCGTGCCGCTGGTCGGCGCCGCCAACAGCCTGCCGTTCGTGCAGCGGCTGGACCTGACCGCTGCGATCCGTACCGAGGATTATTCCGATTTCGGCCGGACCACCAACCCCAAGTTCGGCATCCGCTGGGATCCGGCGCGTGACCTGACCCTGCGTGCCAGCTACGGCACGTCGTTCCGCGCGCCGACGCTGGCTGACGGCGATCCGCTGTCCGGCCCGACCATTTCGATCAGTAACGTCGTCGATCCGACGACGCGCCTGCAGGTCCGCACGATCACCCAGTTGGGCGGCAGGCCGGGCATCTCCGCCGAAACCGCCAAGACCTTCACCATCGGATTTGATCTTCATCCGGTTGCGGTGCCGGGACTGAACCTGTCGGCTACCTATTATTCGATCGACTATACCAATCGGATCGAAACGCCGTCGTCGGACACGATCCTGCTCAATTCTGCCACGCTGGCGAGCCTGTTGATCCGCAATCCGACCGTCGCCCAGGTCCAGGCGTTGTATGCGAGCCCATATTTCGCCGGTGCTCAGGAAGACCCGACCAATATCAAGCTGTACGTTGACTTGCGAAAGTCGAACGTCGGCGGCGTCAAGCAGAGCGGGCTCGACATTTCGGGCCATTACTCTCTGGAGACGGACAGCGCCGGCACGTTCGGTATCGGTGCGGACGTCACGCTGATCGATAACTATACCCGGTCCGCGGCACCCGGAGCGACCTATATCGACCAACTGGGCAACATCAATTACCCTGTCGATCTGCGCGTTCGTGGAACCGCATCCTGGAAATCGGGCGGCTTTTCGGGCAATGTGTTCGCCAACTACCTGGCCGGTTATAGCAACAATCTGGTGTCGCCGAAGCAGCCGGTGTCGTCCTTTACGACAATCGACGCAACGCTGACCTATGCCATCGATGGTACCAGTCACGCGTGGCTGAACGGCACGACCTTGTCCGTGTCGGGACAAAATCTGTTTGATCGTGCGCCGCCGCCGGTTCTCAATGGCACGCTTGGCTTTGACTCGCAGAACGCCAGTGCGATTGGACGGATGGTCGCGTTCCAGCTGTCCAGGAAATTCTGAACGCTCTGCGGGTGTAGTGGCGGCCGCGATCGGGCTGTGCCGTGCCAGTGATAGTACAGGCTCGGGACGCATTGATCAGAGCCGGAGGAGGACGGTTGCGGCGAGGGCGATGGCGGACAAGAAGGTGAGGGCGCAGCGATCGTATCGGGTGTGGTTTCGCCTTCAGCCCTTGAGCTTGCCGAACATGTTTTCGATGCGATGGCGTTGGCGGTAGAGCGTCTTGTCGGGTGGGATGGTCAGCTTGCGGTTGGTTTTGGACGGGGCAGAGGCAGCGGTGCCGCGATCAGCGAGGGCCTGACAGAACCAGCCGGCATCGTAGCCACGATCGCCGAGCGGGACTTTACTCCTGGCAAGGCGTGGAGGATCAGCGCTGCGCCCTTGTAGTCGCTCATCTGGCCCTCGCTCGGCAGCATCCGCGCGGCCGGCCCTGGCCATCGCAGACGGCGTGGAGCTTGGAGTTCAGGCCACCTCTGGTGCGTCCGATACGTCGGGGTACATCCCCTTTTTAACCAGGCCGGCTGCCGTCCGGTGTGCCTTGAGGTGAGTGGCGTCGATCATCACCTGATCGGACTTGCCGCCCTTCGCCGCCGGAGCTGCGAAGATGCGGTTGAACACCCCGAGCCGGCTCCAGCGAATGAAGCGGTTGTAGATCGTTTTGCGCGCGCCGTACTCCTTGGGCGCGTCCCGCCACCATAGGCCGCTACGGATCAGGAAGATGATGCCGCCGACAATCCGCCGGTCATCGACCCTCGGTACACCGTGCGACGGCGGAAAATGCGGCTCGATCCGACGCATCTGCGCTTCCGGCAACACGACCAGATCGCTCATGGCATCGCCTCCTCGCGGCGCCATCGAAGCAAACCATCGCCACCGTCACAAGCGATCTAACAGGTCCCGAGCATGGAGTGCACCAGCGTGTGACGGCGGAACGCGACAGCCATCGCCTTCTCGGCTTCGGTCAGGCTGGTGGAATAAGGGGCCCTCGGTCCGGTCTTCAGATCCCCGACCCTCGCTCACTTACGCCACTTCACTACGGTCTCGGGGTTGCCGCCAGTTCCCGGCTCAACGTCGCGAGCGAAGCCTGCGATCGCTGTATCGCCGCTCGGACGGCGTGCGTCGTCGTGGCGCTGCCGTGACGTACCTGCCCCACACGGCTTCCTTTCTTTCCAACGAAAGGATCGCACCATCAAACCCCCGGGGATCAAACAGTTCCCACGATCGAGGACGGTCGCCGTCCGGTCTCGCACGTTCAAGAACAAGGCGTGAGGCAGGCTGTCGTATAGCCCAAATTTGACATTATCGATATTTAATGTGCTACTGAACTCCCCCCAAGGATCAAAAAATTTGGCCGAAGTGTTCCATATTATGACGCATAATCAACATTATAGATGCGGATTGACCGCAACCTAAGCGCGTGCTACGATACATTATCGTTATTTATAAAGCTGCAAGCCGGGCTGGATCGCGTTGCCGATCGAGATGTCCCCACACAGGCGTTGGCCTGCCCGAGCGTGACGCAGATTACGCAGTAATAATAATGATTTGATGGGAGGATTGGGTGAAGTCGAAGACAAAGCTGCTCGTCGCAACGTCGGCCATATCGACATTGATCGCCGTCACCGCGCCCGCACTCGCCCAGCAGGCGTCATCATCCCCGACCGTCAGCCCGGCGGATGATGCCGGGGAAACAATCGTCGTGACAGGCTCGCGCATTGCCCGGCCGGAGCTCGAATCGCCGATGCCCGTCAGCGTCGTTAACATGCAGCAGTCGCTCGACATGGGCCGCAACAGTGCCATCGAAGCGCTGCAGCGCGACCCCGCGCTGGGCATCAGCCAGGGCCTCAGCAGTGCCGTCACCGGCTGGGACGCCGGAATCGCCGCGATCAACCTACGCAACCTCGGCTCCAATCGCAGCCTCACGCTTATCGACGGACAGCGGCGGGTTTCCGGCTCGGCGCGTTCCTCCGCCGTCGATATCGGCATGATCCCGGTGAGCATGATCGAGCGAATGGAAGTCGTGACGGGTGGCGCGGCAGCCATCTATGGGGCGGATGCCGTGACGGGCGCGGTGAACATCATCACCAAGCGGGATATCGAAGGGCTACGCCTTTCCGGCATGGGCGGCATCTCGCAGCAGGGCGATGCCGCCCAATATCTGTTTTCCGCAGCGACAGGCGCGAAGTTCGCCGATGGTCGCGGGTCGGTCGCGATCGGCGGCACCTATTCGCAGTCCAACCCGCTGATCTACACTGATCGTTTTGACTGGCGGGACTGGGTGACATGGCGCGCGAATCCGGCCAATCGGGGCGTCAGCGACGGCGTGCCCGACCGTGTGCTGTCGCTACACACCCGGCAGCTCTATTACGATTATGTTCCGACCTACTGGCTAGGCGGCAAGCGCTGGATGATCGAAGGGGGGAATGTCCGCGAGTCCCGCTGCGATGTCACCTACGACCCCGGCCAGTACGCGGTCTGTGACGGGGGCGATGGACGAAACCTGAGCGATCGCGATCAGTTCCGTGGCGGGCTCAAGTCGCTGGCCCTGATGGGCAGAGCGGACTATGAACTCGCCCCCGGCCTGGAATTCGGCAGCTATTTTTCCTATTCCCGACAGAAGTACGCGGGGACATCCAACTATTGGCGCGACGATAGTCGGGCAACCTATTTTTCCGGACCGGTCCCCGGTTCGCGGGCGCCCTTGGCACAGTTGGACAACCCCTATCTGCCCGCCGCTCTCCGGCGGGTGATGATCGATAACAATCTGACGTCGATGTACATCGACCGGACCTATGGCAATTTCCCGGAGCGCGAGGAGAACCATGACCGGGAAAGCTACACGATCGGCACATCGCTGGGCGGGCGGCTCGGCGGCGCGCTCAAATGGCAGGCGTTCTGGCAATATGGCCGGGTAACGGACAATTACACGCAGGCGAATGTTCCCTGGAAGTCGCACTGGATCGCGGCACGCGATGCCATCGCGGATCCGGTGACCGGCGCCCCCATCTGCCGCGATGCGGTGGCGCGCGCGGCGGGCTGTGTTCCGTTCGACATCTTCAGCACCGCACCGGCGACCGCGGCCCAGATCAAATGGGCGATGGCCGATCGCCGCGAACGTCGCGTGAATTCGCAGCAGGTCTATGGCGCGAACGTCAACGGCAGCCTGTTCTCGCTTCCCTATGGCGATGTCGCCATCGCGATCGGTGCGGAACATCGCAGGGAAACGCTGAAGACGCGGGACGATCCGCTCGCTCTGGCCGGAGAGCTTGTCTATGGCGGCGGTCCCGCCGCGCACCCGGAACTGGATGTCTCGTTCAGCGTGAGCGAGGTGTACGGCGAAGTGGTCGTCCCGCTTCTGCGCGACCTGCCCCTCATCCGCCGCCTCGAAATCGAGGGCGCCTATCGCTATTCGGATTACAGCACGGTCGGCGCCACCGACACCTGGAAGGTGGGGGCCATGTGGTCGCCGTTCGACGGCCTCAGCTTCCGCGGCGTCCTTTCACGCAGCGTTCGCACCCCCAATTTCGGCGAGCTCTACGAAGCGAGGATCGAAACCCTTACCGGCGCCTATGACGACGCGTGCTCGGCGGCATTCTATTATGCGTCGGAAACGCGGGCGGCGAACTGTCGCGCGCTGGGCATCGTTACGCCGTTCGTGGTGCCGCGGGTGGGGCCGGTCGTCGTCACCGGCGGCAACCCCGATCTGCGGCCGGAGACGTCGGATAGCCTGACACTCGGCGCGGTCTTCCAGCCGCGCTTCCTGCCAGGCCTCGACCTGACGGTGGATTATTGGGACATCGACATCGCGGACGTCATCACCCAGTTCAGCTACCTCCAGTTGATCCGGCTGTGCGTCGATGCGCCGACGATCGACAATCCCTATTGCGCGCGCGTCACCCGCGATCCTGCCACCTTCTACGCGACGCGCGTGGAATCGAACCAGTTGAATGCCGCCCGCCTCTATGCTCGCGGGATCGATATCGGCGCGTCCTACAAGCGGCCGGTGGGCAAGGGGACGATGCAGCTTTCGTTCAAGGGAAGCTATCTGCTGAAGATGGTGACCGAAACCACGCCGGGCATTTCGCAGGGCGACATCGTGTCAGACGGCGGCTGGCAGAACCCGCGCTTCAAGGGGAACCTGGTCGCGAGCTACAAGATCGACGACGTCAACATATCGTTCGACACGCGTTTCATCAGCGCCGCCACGTTCGATCTGAACATCGATTCCGATGAAGCCTATCCACGAAATCGCATTCCATCAAAAATCTACAACGATATTGTTTTTCAATACGACATCGGAGATCAATATCAGGTCGGATTTGGCATAAATAACATTCTCAACGTAATGCCGACCTATATGCCGGGAATTTACAGGGATGACACTGTATATGGCATCGTAGGACGTGACCTGCTCCCCATTTTCAGGCCGTTGATAACTTAGCTTCGGTGTCCATATGCCCTTGGCGGGGGCGGTTCGTAAACTCGGCGGGTGCCAACCCGCCAAGACTGCTATGCGGACGCACGGTATTGTAGTCCGTCCGCCATGCCTCGATGATCCGTCTCGCTACAGCCAGCGATGGGAACAGGTGCTCGTTCAAGCACTCGTCGCGCAAGCGACCATTGAACGATTCCACAAAGCCGTTTTGCTGCGGCTTGCCCGGCGCGATGTAATGCCACTCGACCCCGGTGTCCTGGCACCACGCCAGCACCGCGTGACTGGTCAGCTCGGTCCCGTTGTCGCTGACCACTATGCATGGCAGCCCGCGACGTTCGGCGATGGCGCTCAACTCGCGAACGACCCGCCGACCGGACAGCGAGGTATCGATGATGCAGGCCAGGCACTCCCGGCTGTAATCGTCGATCACATTGAGCATGCGGAACCGCCGGCCGCAGGCCAACGAGTCCGATACGAAGTCGAGCGACCAGCGCTGGTTGGGTTCTTGCGGGATCGCCATCGGCGCTCGCGTTCCCAGCGCGCGCTTCCGGCCGCCACGCTTGCGCACCGTCAGCCGTTCCTCGCGATACAGCCGATAGACCTTCTTCAGGTTCATGCCTTTCCCCTCACGCTTGAGCAGGATCGCCAGTCGCCGATAGCCGAACCGACGGCGCTCGTTCGCGATCTCACGCATCCGAACGCGGACAACATCGTCCTGCCCGCGAAGCGGCTCATATTGCCATGCCGACCGGTTGACCCCGACCAGCCTGCAGGCGCGACGCTCGGAGAAGCCGTGATCGGCCATCAGCTTCTCCACCGCAGCGTAGCGCTCCGCAGACCGGGTCAGTTTTTTCCCAGCAGATCCTTCAGCGCCGACACGTCGAGCATCGACTCCGCCAGCAGCTTCTTCAGCCGTCGGTTCTCATCCTCGAGCGCTCGCAACCGCGCAGCGTCGGACACCGTCAGCCCGCCGTACTTCGACTTCCAGTTGTAGAAGGTCGCATCGCTGATCCCGTGCTTTCGGCAAAGGTCCGGCGTCTTCACGCCAGCCTCATGCTCCCGCAGCACCCCAATGATCTGATCCTCGGTAAATCGGCTTCGCCGCATCGCTCGTCTCCATCTGACGAGCTAACTTACCAATGGCATGAATTCTGGGGAGCAGGTCA
>NZ_JAMHWM010000006.1:0-65071 GCF_035910975.1 Sphingomonas sp. | reverse complement strand
TTTTCGACATCGAGCACGGGCATACCGTAGATCGGCGAGGTCTTGTCGGTCTTCGCCGCCGGATTGGTGACGTCGTTCGCGCCGATGACGAACGCGACGTCGGCCTGGCCGAAATCCGTGTTGATGTCTTCGAGCTCGAACACCTCGTCGTAAGGCACGTTCGCCTCTGCGAGCAGCACGTTCATGTGCCCCGGCATACGGCCCGCGACCGGGTGGATCGCGTAGCGCACATCGACGCCCTGGTGCTTCAGCTTGTCGCCCATCTCGCGCAGCACGTGCTGCGCCTGCGCCACCGCCATGCCGTAGCCCGGCACGATGATGACCTTCTCGGCATTCTGCATGAGGAACGCGGCGTCTTCGGCGGAGCCGCGCTTCCACGGGCGGTCGATCGCCGCCGCCGCACCGGCAGGGCCGGCCTCGGCGCCGAAGCCGCCGGCGATGACGCTGATGAAGCTGCGGTTCATCGCGCGGCACATGATGTAGCTGAGGATCGCGCCCGACGACCCCACCAGAGCGCCGGTGATGATCATCGCCGTATTGTGCAGCGTGAAGCCCATCGCCGCCGCCGCCCAGCCGGAATAGCTGTTGAGCATGCTGACGACGACCGGCATGTCCGCCCCGCCGATCGGCACGATGAGCAGGAAACCGATCACGAACGACAGGATGGTGATGGTCCAGAACACCCACGGGCTCTGGTCGATGGTGAAATAGCCGACCAGCCCGAGGATCAACGCGATCACGGTCAGGTTAATGACGTGGCGGCCGGGCAGCAGGATCGGCGCGCCGCTCATGTTGCCGTTCAGCTTCAGGAAGGCGATGACCGATCCGGAGAAGGTGATCGCACCGATCGCGACGCCCAGCCCCATCTCGACCCGGCTGACCTTGTTGATCGCCGCGAACGGCTCGCCGATCAGCGGCACGACCAGGTCGGCGATCCCGAACGCCAGCGGATTGAGGAAGGCGGCGGCGGCGACTAGCACCGCGGCGAGGCCGACCAGCGAGTGAAACGCCGCGACGAGCTGCGGCATCGCCGTCATCGCGATGCGCCTGGCGGTCGCCAGGCCGATCACCGCGCCGATGCCGATCGCGGCGAGGATCTGGGCGACCGTGACCCAGTCGATCGCGAGTTGCGGCAGGTAGTTCTGCGGCACGGCCTCCAGCACCGGCACATGCGTCGCCAGCGTCGTCACCACCGCGATCGTCATGCCGATCATGCCGAAACGGTTGCCACGCTGGCTCGACGTCGGCGACGACAGGCCGCGCAGCGCCAGGATGAAGCAGATGCCTGCGACCAGATACGCCAGCGCCGCGAACGAATTTACGTGTTCCATCCTGCCCCCAACTTCGTCGTGCCAGCCAACGCCGGCATATCCTGCCGTATCGCGCCGTCGCGCGAGACCCACCCCGGCGTGCGCCGGGGTGACGGCTATTTGGCCGCCGGCCGATCCTTCTTCTTGTACATCGCCAGCATGCGGCTGGTGACCGCGAAGCCGCCGAAGATGTTGATGCTGGCAAGCACGACCCCCAGCAGTCCCAGCCATTTCGCGCTCGGGCTGCCCGCGGCGGCGGCGGCGATCAGCGCGCCGACGATGATGACCGACGAGATCGCGTTGGTCACCGCCATCAGCGGCGTATGCAGCGCCGGCGTGACCGACCAGACGACGTAATAGCCGACGAAACACGCCAGCGCGAAGATCGAGAGAATCGCTATGAAGTCCATGGGCCGGCCCCCGTCACATCGGCGAAAGTTGAGAAAGTTGAGAGTTGCCACGCGAGAGCGGCGCGCGCCGCCCCACCATCGTTTCCAGGCGCACGCTGGCGCCGAAAACCCAACATTGGAAGGGGTTTGGCGAACGCCATCATGCCCGATCCTCCCCGGCATGGGCTGATCGATGAGAAATTCGATCGATCGCCAGAGCCGTGACGTGCCTCACGACGGCGTCGCATTCTCGAAAAACATCGCCCGCCGGAACCCTGAGCACCGCCAGGCCACGCGCTTCAAACCAGCGGTCGCGCGCGGCATCGCGGACCGGTCGGTCGCCAAAGTCATGCGCCGCACCATCGACCTCGACGACCAGACGGGCATCGTGGCAATAGAAATCCGCCGTGAACGGTCCCGACGGATGCTGCCTGCGAAACTTCAGCCCAGCGGGGCGTGTCCGCAACGCCACCCACAGCGCGATCTCGGCAGACGACATGTCCTGCCGCAACCGCTTCGATCGCGCCTGCGTGTCGCCGGTCCCCTGAAGCACCTACATCCTCCCCTGCAAGGGGAGGTGGCAGGCCAGAGGCCTGACGAAGGGGTGTCGCGCTGTCCGGACAGGGTTACACCCCTCCGTCGCGCTGGCGCGCGCCACCTCCCCTTGCAGGGGAGGATTGGTCATTGGGTCAGCAACCGCGCGTTGACGACCTGTCCGTCCTTCGTCAGCCGCACGGCGTCGCCGATTTCCTCATCGAGCACCGGGCCGCCCTTGTCCTTGTCCCAGAAGGCGGACAGGAAATTGAACAGGTTGCGGCTGAACAGCGCGGAGGTGTCCGCCGCCAGGCGGCTCGGCACGTTGCGGTGGCCGACGATCTTCACGCCGTGGCGCTCGACGACTTCGCCCGCCACCGCGCCCTCGACATTGCCGCCCGCCTCGACCGCCAGGTCGACGATCACGCTGCCGGCGCGCATCGTGGCGATCTGGGCGTCGCTGATGAGCCGCGGCGCCGGGCGACCGGGGATCAGCGCGGTGGTGATGACGATATCCTGTTTCGCGATGTGCGACGATACGAGCGCGGCCTGCGCCGCCTTGTATTCGTCGCTCATCTCGGTCGCGTAGCCGCCCGATCCCTCGCCCTCGATGCCTGCGACATTCTCGACGAAGATCGGCTTGGCGCCGAGCGACTGGATCTGCTCCTTCGTCGCCGAGCGCACATCGGTCGCGGAAACCTGCGCGCCCAGCCGCCGCGCGGTGGCGATCGCCTGGAGGCCGGCGACGCCGACGCCCATCACGAACACCTTGGCCGCGGAGACAGTGCCCGCCGCCGTCATCATCATCGGGAAGGCGCGACCATATTCGCCCGCCGCGTCGAGCACCGCCTTGTAGCCCGACAGGTTTGACTGCGACGACAGGATATCCATCGACTGCGCGCGGGTGATGCGCGGCATGAATTCCATCGCCAGCGCCTCGATGCCGAGCGAGGCATAGGCGTCTACTCGCGTCCGCTCACCGAACGGGTTGAGGCCCGCCGCCATCCACGCGCCGGGCTTGATCCCTGAAAGGCTCGCCGGATCGGGGCCAGCGACGCCGAGCACGATATCGGCGTCCTTCAGCACGTCGGCACGGCTGCCGATGGCGGCGCCGGCATCGGCATAGGCGGCATCGGCGATCGAAGCCTGCGCGCCCGCACCAGCCTCGACAGCCAGGGTCGCGCCCAGCCCGATGAACTTCTTGACGGTTTCCGGCGTGGCCGCGACCCGGCGTTCGCCGACGCCGGTTTCCTTCAGGACTGCGATCTTCATCCCCCCGACGCCCCCGTCAGCCGGCGATGAGCCAGAGAACTCCGAGCGTCAGCAGGGCACCGACGATCGTGCCCCATTTCAGCAGGGCCATGACCCCGTTGTAGGTCGATTCATGCGCTTTCATGTCGCCGTGGTCGGCCATCGCCCTTCGTCCTCTCACAATGCGTGCTGTTCTCCCTTAGACAGCGCATCCGGCCCGCTCAACCCCCGCAGGCATCGTGGTTAAATGCGGCTTTACCGAAGGGTAAGCCGGTCTTTACCCCTGTCGCGCTACACCCGCTCCACAACGGGACGACGGGGACAGGTGTGACGCGCAACGGCCAGCGGCTTCTGATGCTGATCGACGACGAGCCCGCGCAGCGGCGGCTTGTCGCCGCGATCGCGGCCCGGCGCGGATGGCGGACGATCTTCGCGGGCGAGGCCGAGATGGCGATCGCCCAGTTGGGCACGCCCGACGGCATGGCGCTGGACGGTATCCTGCTCGACAGCTGGTCTTCGGAAGCGGATGCCGGCGCGCTGATCGCCGAATTGCGCGCGCGGCGCCCCGCACTCCCCATCCTGATGCTCACCGCCAACAATTCCGTCGCCGCCGCCGTGGAAGCGATGCGCGCCGGCGCGAGCGACTTCCTGGTCAAGCCGCTGGCGCCCGAGCGGCTGCTCGCGGCGCTCGACGCGGCGGTGGGCGGGGAGACCGCGGGCGAGCTGCGCCCGCTGACCGAGAAGATTCCGGCGACGCTGGCGTTTGAGGACATCGTCGGCGCCGCGCCGCAGTTCCGCGCCGCGCTCGCCATCGCCGCGAAATCCGCCCGCGCCCGCGTGCCGGTGCTGATCGAGGGCGAAAGCGGCGTCGGCAAGGAAGTGGTCGCCGACGCGATCCACGCCGCCAGCCCACGCGCCCGGAAGGCGATCGTTCGTGTCAACTGCGGCGCGATCCCGGCCAACCTGGTCGAAAGCGAGCTGTTCGGGCACGAAAAGGGCGCGTTCACCGGCGCGTTCGAGCGCAAGATCGGCCGCTTCGCCGAAGCCGACGGCGGCACCTTGTTCCTCGACGAGATCGGCGAGATGCCGCTGGAGGCGCAGGTCAAGCTGCTGCGCGTGCTGCAATCGGGAGAGATTCAGCCGATCGGCGCACGCCATGCCCGCGAAGTCGATGTGCGGGTGATCGCCGCGACCAACAAGACCTTGGCCGAAGAGGTCGCGGCGGGGCGTTTCCGCGAGGACCTTTATTACCGGCTCAACGTCGTGCAGGTGACGATCCCGCCCCTGCGCGAGCGGATGGACGATATCGCGCCGCTGGCTCGCCACCTGCTCGGGCGGATCGCGACCCAGCCTGGGCTGCGGCCGCTGGGCATCACCGACGACGCGCTGTCGTTGCTGGTCCAGTACGACTGGCCGGGCAACGTCCGCCAGCTGCACAACGCGCTGTTCCGGGCGGCGGTGCTGTGCGACGGCGACGCACTGACCAAGTCCGACTTCCCGCAGATCGCGACGCTGGCCGGCAGCCGCAACACGCCCGCGGGCGCGGCGACGCTGGCCGGCGCCAGCGGCGTCACCCTGTTCCGCGCCGACGGCAATTTGCGGGCGCTGGAGGAGATCGAGGCCGATGTGATCCGCCTGGCGATCGGCCATTATCGCGGACGGATGACCGAAGTCGCGCGGCGCCTCGGGATCGGGCGCTCGACGCTCTACCGCAAGCTCGGCGAACTCGGCATCGACCAGTCCAGCGCGGCGTGACATAGCGGGCGCATGCCCGATTTCGCCGACCGCTCGATCCTGATTACCGGCGCCGCCTCCGGGATCGGCCTGGCCACCGCCGAATATTTCGCCACCCACGGCACCGCCCGGCTGGTGCTCGTCGATATCGACGCCGTCGCGCTCGATGCGCTCGACCTGCCGATCCGCTGCGAGCGGCTGGCCGGGGACGTCGCCGACGAGGCGTTCTGGGATGCTGCCGACCTCGGCGCGCTCGACCATGCCGTCGTCAACGCGGGGATCGCCGGCGCGGGCGCGATTACGGGGCTCGCCTTTGCCGAATGGCGTCGCATCCTGTCGGTCAACCTCGACGGCGCGTTCCTGACATTGCGCGCGGCGATGCGGGCAATGGACGGGCGCGGCGGCAGCATCGTCGCGGTCGCCTCCGCCGCAGGGATCAAGGCCGAACCCGGCGTCGCCGCCTATGGCGCGTCAAAGGCCGCGCTGATCCAGCTCGCCCGCGTCGCCGCGAAGGAAGGGGCGGCATCGGGCATCCGCGTCAATGCGATCGCCCCGGCGGGCGTCGAGACGCCAGTGTGGGACGCGGTGCCGATGTTCGCCGATCGCGCGGCGGAGATCGGCCGCGACGCCGCTTTTGCCGAGATGGCGCGGATGGCGACGCCGCTCGGCCGCTATGCCAGGCCGGACGAGATCGCCGCCCAGATCGCCTTCCTGCTGTCCGACGGTGCCGCCTACATGACCGGCACGACGCTGGTCAGCGACGGCGGCTATACGCTATGACGCATCCGTAACGACCGAGGGAGAACCAGCATGCCCGGTATCGTCGCACTCGTCGCCGCACTGATGTTCGTCGCCGTCGGGGCGTGGCGCTTGGCGCCCGCCGCGCCGCGCTCGTTGCGCGGTGGGCAGTTCGCGCTCGCGCTGCTCGCCGCAGTCGCCGGCCTGAGCCACTGGAACGCGACCGGCGACAGCCGCTGGCTGATCGGCGGCGTGCTGATGGCGGGGGGCGCCGCGGCGGGCTGGGCCGGCGCCGCGCGACGGCCGGTGCTGATCGCCGCGCTCGCCGCCGGCCTCTTGGGCGCGGCGCTGTTCGGCATCGCCAGCGCCAACCCGATGCCGCGCGCGATCGCCGTTCGCTAGCTGCGCCGGCTCATCAGGCCGGCATCCTTTAGCCCGCGCCATATCCGGAGCGCCTGCACAGTTTCGGCGACGTCATGGACCCGCAGCAGTTGCGCGCCCAGTCCGGCGCCGTGGAGCGCCAGCGCGACGCTGCCGCCCAGCCGCTGATCGACCGGCGCCTCGTTCGACAGCGCGCCGATCATCCGCTTGCGGCTGGTTCCCAGCACGATGCCGCACCCCAGGCCATGGAACAGCGCCAGCCCGTTCAACAGCGCGAGATTGTCGGCCAGCGACTTGGCAAAACCGATGCCGGGATCGATCAGGATGCGATCGCGCGCCACGCCGGCCGCGACGACCGCGTCGATCCGCGCTTCCAGCCAGTCGAAGACCTCCACCAGCACGTCGCGATAGCCCTCCCCGGCGTGAGGCCCCTTTGCAGGGTCCGGCGAATGCATCAGCACGACCGGACAGCCCGCGCGCGCAGCGACGCCGGCCGCGCGATCGTCCCACGCCAGCGCGGCGACATCGTTGACGAGGCCGGCACCGGCGGCGAGCGCCGCGTCCATCACCGCGGCCTTGCGCGTGTCGATCGATATCGCGGTGCCGCTCGCCGCCAGCCGCTCGATCACCGGCACGAGGCGGGCGATCTCGTCGCCCTCCCACACCGACTGCGCGCCGGGGCGGGTCGATTCGCCGCCGACATCGATCAGCGCCGCCCCGGCCGCCGCCATGTCGTACCCGGCCTGCGCCGCGCCGGCGGAATCGTCGTGGCGCCCGCCGTCGGAAAAGCTGTCGGGCGTGAGGTTCAGGATGCCCATCACCTGCGGCTGGTCGAGCCGGATCGTGCGGACGCCGAGAGAGAGCGGCGCGCGCGGCGCGGAGATCCGCTCCGCAAGGAGGCGGAGGCGGTCGGTCTGCGACGCGGGCAGGTTGGCAATCAGGCCGGGCAGCGACGGTACCGGCACGCTCGCCTGCACCACCCGCGCGCCACCCGCGACCGCGATCAGTTCATAGGCGGAAAACCACAGCAGCCCGCCCGCGATCCGCGCCACTTCGCCGTCACGGCCGACCGGCGTATCGACGAAGCCTTCGGGGCGGAGGTAAAGGCGGGCGTCGGGGGAAATCGCTGCCGGTTCGATCACTACACCCATCCCGTTCGTGCTGAGCCTGTCGATGCACTGTACTTCTTGGCCCGAAGAAAGGGCAGGGCTTCGACAGGCTCAGCCCGAACGGCGAAAGGTTACGGCTGCGTCGCCAGCAGGTACGTCTGACGCAGCGTGTCGATCGGCTTCAGCCCGTCGGCGTCCTCGTGATGCCAGAAGGTCCAGCCGTTGCAGGCGGGCGCGCCCTGCACCAGCGATCCGAGCTTGTGGATCGATCCGGCCTGGCCGCAATCGCTGAGCAGGCTGCCGTCGGCGCGGACGGTGGCACGCCAGCGGCGCTTCGTGTCGGTCAGCACCGCGCCGGGCGTCAGATAGCCGGTTTCCACCAGCGTGCCGAACGCCACCTTGGGCGCGGCCTTGGGGCTCTGCATCGTGGTGAGCGCCGATTCGTCGAGCGGCAGCGCGGCGGCGATGCGTTCCTGCGCGGCCTCGATATAGGCGTCCTCGCGTTCGATGCCGATCCAGCGCCGCCCCAGCCTCTTGGCGACCGCCCCGGTGGTGCCGGTGCCGAAAAAGGGGTCGAGCACGACGTCGCCCGGCTTCGAACAAGCCAGCAGAATGCGGTAGATCAGCGCCTCGGGCTTCTGGGTGGGGTGCACCTTCACCCCGTCCTTCTTCAGCCGTTCGGGTCCGCCGCAGATCGGGAATTCCCAGTCGCTGCGCATCTGAAGTTCGTCGTTCAGCGTCTTCATGCTGCGATAGTTGAAGGTGTAGCGCGCCTTTTCGCCCATCGACGCCCAGATCAGCGTTTCATGCGCGTTGGTGAAGCGCGTGCCCTTGAAATTGGGCATCGGATTGGCCTTGCGCCAGACGATGTCGTTGAGGATCCAGTAGCCGAGATCCTGGATCGCGGCGCCGACCTTGAAGATATTGTGGTAGCTGCCGATCACCCAGATCGCGCCGTTCGGCTTCAGGATGCGCCGCGCCTCCGCCAGCCAGGCGCGGGTGAAGGCGTCATAGGCGGCCAGCGAATCGAACTTGTCCCAATCGTCGGTGACGGCATCGACATGGCTGCCGTCGGGGCGGGCCAGGTCACCGCCGAGCTGGAGGTTGTAGGGCGGATCGGCAAAGATCAGATCGACGGAGGCGGCCGGCAGGCTGCGCATCACGGCGATGCAGTCGCCTTTCAGGATGCGATCGAGCGCCAGCTCGATCGGCGCCTCATCGGCCAGCGCGGGCGCCCCCGCCACCTTTTCGATCACCCCCACTAATGGCCCCCCGGCATGATTGGACGCGCAATTCGGCGGAAGCACCGGACTCCGTCAAGCGAACATTGGTTAACGGAAAAGCCGAACAAGTCGTTAACGGGGCGGAACATTTTCGGACCCATACCGCATGTTGAGTCCTGTGGATAAGTTATCCACAACCCCTAGGGGTGTGATTAAAATGACTCGTCGGATATGGATAACGGTAATTCGGCCTGGGCGACGGGCGCGAAGCTGCGCCGGTGCAGCGGCGTCGGCCCGTGTTCGCGCAGCGCGCGCAGGTGATGGCGACAACCATAGCCCTTGTTGGAATGCCAGTTGTACGCGGGATATGTTTCCGCCGCGGCGATCATGATGGCGTCGCGCGTCGTCTTGGCGATGATCGACGCGGCGGCGATCGACAGGCTGATCGCATCGCCCTTCACGATCGCGGTCGCCGGCCAGTCCCAGCGCGGCAGGCGGTTGCCGTCGACCAGCACATGGCCCGGCGTCACCCCCAGTGCATCCACCGCCAGCGCCATTGCCTTCATCGTCGCCCAATAGATGTTCAGCGTGTCGATTTCCGCCGGATCGACGATGCCGACGCCGACGACCGCACAGTCACGCAGCCGCGCGGCCAGCCGATCGCGCTCCTTTGCCGACAATTTCTTCGAATCGTCGATCCCGCGCGGAATGCCCCTGGCCGGCAGGATGACGGCGGCGGCCACCACCGGCCCGGCCAGCGGCCCGCGCCCCGCCTCATCCACCCCCGCGACGGGACCGAGCAGCAGTTTTTCGTGACGCAAACTAGGGCGAGTGGACAGACTCATGATGTGTTGTCGTTCGCTTTCAGGAGCGGAGTTTAGACCGTTGGGCGGCAGGAATTGGGTAGAAAACGGTCATTGCATTTCCGACAGCTTCAGCACTCGCAGCTGCCACCCTTTGGGGATCACCGGAGGGTGCGACATTATGATGATATCCTTCTCTTCCCGTTCCGGCGGTAACACGCGTACAACTTGTGCCCGAAGACAGACGTAGCCCTGCTCATTCAACGAGCGATCCAGTTGGAAGCCGCCCCTGCTTCGCCCGCTCACCCATCCTCGCAAAAATAACATGTCGCCGCCTCCGGCATCTCCGCACGTTTCGACGGTCTTTCCCTCGTAAGCTCCAGGGTTGGCGTGAATGCTGGCGAGCGGAACCGTCTCGGTTGAGAGTGCGGTGCCTAGTGCGGCGACTATTACGGTGAAGATCATGCAGGACTATGCGGCTGAAAACGCAATGTCAGCAATGGGGTCGTCTCCGGGCAGACTGCTTACCGATTAGGTAGGGCGAATAGCCGCCATTCGAATTTGTCGACGCTGCCTAGCCACCGGGACACTCGTCGAAGGGCCTACGACCCAGGGTATGGCCGATCGGGCCGTGGCCAGCGCCCAGCCCCGGCGCGGCATCGATCGCGGCGCGGACAAACGTGATCCCGCGCCCGATCGCATCGCCCAGATCCAGCCCCTGCGCGAGTCCGGTCGCGATCGCGCTGGCCAGCGTGCATCCGGTGCCGTGGCTGTGGCGCGTATCGACCCTGGGGCTGGCCCAGCGCCGGACGGTGCCGTCGATGTCGATCAGCCGATCGATCACCATGTCGCCCGGCGCATGGCCGCCCTTTGCCAGAACGGCGGCGCCGATCGTGGCGGCATAATCCCCCGCGATCGCCTCTATATCGTCGGGATCGATCGTGTCGCGGCCGCACAGAACCGCGAGTTCGGGCAGATTGGGGGTCACCACCCGGCTCATCCGCGCCAGCCTGTCCATCGCATCCACCGTGCGTTGGTCGGCAAGGATCGCGCCGCTGGTCGCGACCATCACCGGATCGAACACGATGGCGGGCGGGTAAAGCCCTGTCGCCAGTTCTTCGGCGACGGCGGCGGCGATCGCTTCACCGCCCAGCATCCCGATCTTGACGGCATCGACGCCGATATCCTCGGTGACGCACGCCATCTGTTGAACCACGAACGCCGGCGCCACCGGCATCACTGCCTCGACCCCCAGCGTGTTCTGCGCGGTCAGCGCGGTGATCGCGGTCATCGCGTGGCCGCCCAGCATCGTCACCGTCCGGATATCGGCCTGGATGCCGGCGCCGCCGCCCGAATCGGAGCCGGCGACGATCAGGACGCGCGCGATCGTCATCGCCGGCCGATCAATATTCGGCGGTCAGCGGGCGGGCGAGCAGCCGATCGACCACCGGGCCGACACCCGCGCCGGCCAGCAGTTCGCACACCGCATCGACCACCGGCATGTCGACGCCGGCCTCTGCCGCCGCCTCGCGCAGCACGGGGGCGGTATGCGCGCCTTCGGCCACGGTGCGGCGATCGGCGAGCAGATCGGCGGCGACCCGCCCCTGCCCCAGCCCGACGCCCAGCGAGAAGTTGCGCGAATTGGTCGACGAACAGGTCAGCACCAGATCGCCCAGCCCGGACAGGCCGGCCAACGTTTCGCGCCGGCCGCCACGCGCCAGGCCGAAGCGCGTCATTTCCGCGAAACCGCGCGCGATCAGCGCGGCGCGCGCGTTGAGGCCCAGCCCGGCCCCCTCCGCCACGCCGCAGGCGATCGCCAGCACGTTCTTCACCGCGCCGCCGATCTCCGCGCCCACCACATCGTCGCTGGCATAGGGGCGGAACGCCGGGCCGGCGAGGCGCGCGGCGAGCGCGTCGCGCAGGGCGGCGTCCTCGCACGCGAGCGTCACCGCGGTCGGCTTGCCGGCGGCGACCTCGTGCGCGAAGGTCGGACCCGAAAGCACCGCGACGGGCGCGGCGGGGAGGACAGCGCGCGCGACCTCGCCCACCAGCATCCGCGTGCCCGTCTCGATCCCCTTGGCGCACAGCACCAGCGGGGCGTCGCCCGGCGGCAGCGCAGACAGCACCGCGCGGACATGCTGCGCCGGCGCCACCACCAGCAGCGCCTCTGCCTCGGCCAGATCGGCGAGATCGCCGGTCGCGTCGATCGTGTCGGCCAGCGGCACGTCGCGCAGGAACAGGTGGTTGCGATGATCGCGGTTGATCCCCTCGACCACTTCCGCCTCGCGCGCCCACAGCAGCACGCGCTCGCCGCCGCGCGCCGCCACCTGGGCGAGCGCGGTGCCCCAGGCACCGCCACCGATCACGCCTATCCTCATGCCTTCACTCCCGCGCCGCGTACCGCCTCCGCCGCCGGATCGAGCGGCCAGCGCGGGCGCGCGGGCATGTCGAGCGGGTCAGTCAGGCCGGCGGCGAACCGTTCCGCTCCGGCCCAGGCGATCATCGCGGCATT
This sequence comes from Sphingomonas sp., assembly GCF_035910975.1. Classification (GTDB taxonomy): domain Bacteria; phylum Pseudomonadota; class Alphaproteobacteria; order Sphingomonadales; family Sphingomonadaceae; genus Sphingomonas. The sequence continues at coordinate 53,087 of NZ_JAMHWM010000006.1, read as the reverse complement.
GTCCGTACACAGCCAGAGGGGCGGCGCGACGAAGCGCAGATCATGCGCGTGCGCCAGCCTCTCCAGCGCGGCGCGCACCGCGCCGTTGGCCGCGACTCCGCCGGCGACGACCAGCGCGGTCGCGCCGTCTGCTCGGCCGATCGCGCGGGCGGTGCGATCGACCAGGCAATCGACCACCGCCTGCTGGAACGACGCGGCAAGATCGACCGCGCTCGCCGTACCGACCGCCCGCGCGACCGCAGCCTTCAGCCCGGCAAACGAGAAATGCGGTTCCTTCGTCCCCGTCAGCGGGCGTGGCAGCGGGACCGCGCGGGGATCACCGTCGCGCGCCGCTGCCTCCACCGCCGGGCCGCCGGGAAAGCCCAGGCCGAGCAGCTTGGCGGTCTTGTCGAACGCCTCGCCCGCCGCATCGTCGATCGTCGTCGCCAGCCGGCGGTAAGCCCCGACACCCTCGACCAGCAGCAACTGGCAATGACCGCCCGATACGAGCAGCAGCAGATAGGGAAATTCCAGGCTGGGATCGGAAAGGCGCGGCGACAGCGCATGCCCCTCAAGGTGGTTGACCGCGACCAGCGGCTTGCCCGCGGCATGCGCGAGCGCCTTGCCGGCGACCAGCCCGACCATCACCCCGCCGATCAGCCCCGGCCCGGCGGTGGCGGCGACCGCATCGACATCGGCGAGCGCCACGCCGGCATCGGCCAGCGCGCTCTCGACCAGCGGGCCGATCACCTCGACATGCGCGCGCGCCGCGATTTCCGGCACCACGCCACCGTAGGGACGGTGCGCCGCCTCCTGCCCGGCGAGCCGGTGCGCGAGCACGCGGCGATCGCCGGTGACCAGCGCCGCCGCGGTTTCGTCGCAGCTCGATTCAAGGCCGAGGATCAGCATCGCCCGTCATCTAGTGCGTCGGTCGGCGCTTGTCGAAGGGCCGCTGTTGCGTCATCGCAGGAAGCATGACTCCGCTTCGCCTCGGAACCCGCGGTTCGCCGCTCGCGCTCGCGCAGGCGCACCTGACGCGCGACGCGCTGGTCGCCGCGTATCCCGGCCTTGTGGTCGAAATCGTGCCAATCCGTACCACCGGCGACAAGGTGCAGGATCGCCCGCTTGCCGAGATCGGCGGCAAGGCGTTGTGGACCAAGGAACTCGACCGTGCGCTGCTGGCCGGCGAGATCGACTGCGCGGTCCATTCGATGAAGGACGTCGAGACGATCCGGCCGGAGACGATCGCGATCGCCGCGATGCTGCCCCGCGCCGACGTGCGCGACCGTCTGGTCGGCGCCTTGTCGCTGGAGGCACTGCCGCCCGGCGCGCGGATCGGCACCAGCAGCCCGCGCCGCGCCGCGCAGGTGCGCAGTATCCGGCCCGACCTGACGCCGGTGATGTTTCGCGGCAACGTCGATACACGGCTGGCGAAGCTGGCGGCCGGCGAGGCGGAAGCGACGCTGCTCGCGGCGGCGGGCCTCGACCGGCTGGGGCGGAGCGACATCGGGGTGCCTATCGCGCTCGACGAGATGCTGCCGGCGCCGGCACAGGGCGCGGTCGGGATCGAATGCCGCACCGACGACCGGGCGACGCGCGACCGGCTGGCCGCGATCGACCATCCGGTGACCCACGCCTGCGTGCTGGCGGAACGCGCGCTGCTCGCCGCGCTCGACGCCGACTGCCACTCGCCGGTCGCCGCGCTGGCGCGCATCGAGGGTGCGGTGCTGACGATCGACGCGATGCTTTATGCCGGGGATGGCAGCGAACATGTCGCGGGCCAGGAACATGGCGCGCCGGGGGATACCGCCGTTTCCGTGACGCTCGCCGCGCGGCTGCTGGCGCGCGCGCCGGACGCGGTTCGCCGCCTGTTCGCGGGATGAGCCGCCCGCTCGCCGTGCTGCGGCCCGAGCCGGGCAATGCCGCGACGGCGACGCGGATCGAGGCAGCTGGCCATGTCGCGCTGCGCATCCCGCTGTTCGACGTGCGGCCCGTTGCGTGGCTGCCGCCCGATCCGGCGGATTATGATTCGCTCGTCCTCTCCAGCGCCAACGCGGTGCGGCACGGCGGGCTCGGCCTCGCGCGGCTGGCAGGCCTGCCGGTGCATGCGGTGGGCGACGCGACCGCCGCTGTCGCCCGCCGCGCAGGCCTGTGGGTGACGGCGGTCGGCAGCGGCGGGGTCGAGGATCTCGCACCGCCGGGACGAGTGCTGCGCCTCGCCGGGCGCGAACACCGCGCGCTGCCCGGCAGCGACACGATCATCGTCTATGCCAGCAACCCGCTGCGTCCCGACCTGACGCCGCTGGCCGGCGCGGTCGCGCTTATCCACTCGCCGCGCGCCGGGGCTGCGCTGGCGGCGCTGGCGGCCGATCGCGCCGACACGATGCTGGCGGTGCTTAGCCCCGCGTGCGCGGCGGCCGCCGGTGATGGATGGCGGGCGATCGCCGTCGCCGAACGACCGACCGACGCGGCGCTGGTCGCCGCCGCCATCGCGCTCGCCGATTGACGCGGGCGGCGGTGGCGCGGATAAGCTCGCCATGACCGGCGATCCCCTGTCCGCCGCGCCCGATCCGGCGCCGATGGCCGCTCCTCCGTCGCGTCGCGGCCGGGCGCTCGGTATCGTCGCGCTGATCGGCTTCGTGCTGGGTATCGTCGCGATGTATTACCTGCTGCCCGCGATCGACCGCTGGCGCACGCCGCCCGAAGCCGCGCCGCAGGCTGCGACGCAGCCCCCCGCTCAACCGCAACATCTGGCGGCGACCGCGCCGATACCGGTCACGCTCGAGGGGCTGGCGACGCGCGAGGCGGTGCTCGACGCGCAGCTGCGCGCGATCGAGGCGCGGATGGCCGCGGCCGATGCGGCGTCGCGCACCGCGGCCGGCTACGCACGACGCGCGGAGGGGATGATGGTCGCCTTCGCGGCGCGGCGCGCGCTCGATCGCGGCCTCCAGCTCGGCTATATCGAGGGGCAGCTGCGCGACCGGTTCGGCGCCGAACAGAGCGCGGCCGTCGCGACGATCGTCGCCGCCGCGCGCAATCCCGTGACGCTCGCCGACCTGCGCGAGGGGCTGTCGCGTATCGCTCCCACGCTGACGACGGGATCGTCGCAGGGCGGTTTCGTCGCCTCGGCGTGGCGCGAAGTATCGGGCCTCGTCATCCTGCGTCGCGACACCACCCCCAGCCCGCGCCCCAACGACCGGTTGCAGCGCGCACGCCAGATCCTCGACGCCGGCAACGTCGAGGGCGCGCTGGCCGAGGTGGGGCGGATGCCCGGCGCCGCCGACGCGACCAGCTGGATCGAGGCAGCGAAGCGCCACATCGAAGCGCGCCGCGCGCTCAATGCGCTGGAACTCGCCGCGATCAGCGGGCGGTCGGACCCGGTTCCCGCACCGCTCTCCGCCCCGGTCGAACCCGATCCAGCCGGCGAGCGCCCGGCCACCTGAAGGACGATAGCAGCATGGCAGAGATGGGCCGGTTCGATTGGCAGGATCCGTTCGCGCTCGACGCGCAGCTGACCGACGAGGAGCGCATGGTGCGTGACGCCGCGCGCGATTATGCGCAGGGCGAACTGCTGCCGCGCGTGACCAGAGCGTATCTCGACGAGGATTTCGACCGCGGGATCATGCGCGAGATGGGGTCGTTGGGCTTGCTCGGCGCGACCATCCCCGAAACCTATGGCGGCGCCGGCCTCGGCTATGTCTCCTACGGGCTGGTCGCGCGCGAGGTGGAGGCGGTCGATTCGGGCTATCGCTCCGCGATGAGCGTGCAGTCCAGCCTCGTGATGCACCCGATCAACGCTTATGGCACCGAGGCGCAGAAGCGGAAATACCTGCCCGGCCTGGCCTCGGGCGAGCTCGTCGGCTGTTTCGGGCTGACCGAACCCGATGCCGGATCCGATCCCGGCGGCATGCGGACACGCGCGGAGAAGACCGCCGACGGATATCGCCTGACCGGCAGCAAGATGTGGATCACCAACGCGCCGATCGCCGACGTCTTCGTCGTCTGGGCGAAATCGGACGCGCACGGCGGCGGGATCAAGGGCTTCGTGCTCGACAAGGGCATGCCGGGGCTGTCGGCGCCGAAGATCGAGGGCAAGCTTTCGCTGCGCGCGTCGATCACCGGCGAGATCGTGATGGACGGCGTCGAGGTGGGCGAGGACGCGCTGCTGCCCGAGGTCCAGGGGCTGAAGGGGCCGTTCGGTTGCCTGAACCGCGCGCGCTACGGCATTGCCTGGGGCAGCATGGGCGCGGCGGAAGCCTGTTTCCACGCCGCGCGGCAATATACGCTCGACCGCCAGCAGTTCGGTCGCCCGCTCGCCGCGACCCAGCTCGTCCAGCTCAAGCTCGCCAACATGGAAACCGAGATCGCGCTCGGCCTGCAGGCGGCGCTGCGTGCCGGCCGGATGTTCGACGAGGGCACGCTGGCGCCGGAAGCGATCAGCATCATCAAGCGGAACAATTGCGGCAAGGCGCTCGATATCGCCCGCGTCGCCCGCGACATGCACGGCGGCAACGGCATCTCAGCCGAATTCCATGTCCTGCGCCACGCGATCAACCTGGAGACGGTCAACACCTACGAAGGGACGCACGACGTCCACGGCCTGATCCTGGGCCGCGCGATAACCGGCATCGCGGCCTTCTGATGACCGGACCGAACCGTCAGCCGGTGCTGGAGGGCGAACGCGTGCTGCTGCGCCCTTCGGCGCCGGACGACTGGGACGCCCTGTTCGCCGTCGCCGCCGATCCGCTGGTCTGGGAAGTCCATCCCGCGCATGATCGCTGGAAGGAGGACGTGTTCCGCGCCTATTTCGACGGCGGAATGGCAAGCGGCGGGGCGCTGACGATCATCGACAAGGCCACCGGCGCGGTGATCGGATCGAGCCGGTTCGACAATTGGAAACCGGACGCCGACGAGATCGAGATCGGCTGGACCTATCTCGCCCGGTCGCATTGGGGCGGCGCCTATAATGCCGAGATCAAGCGGTTGATGCTGGATTACATCCACCGCTTTGTCCAAACCGTGGTGTTCACGGTGGGCGAGGGAAACGTCCGCTCGCGACGCGCGATGGAGAAGATCGGCGGGCGGCTGCGCCCCGGCATCGAACATCGGCTGATGGCCGGCGAGATGAAGCCGCACGTGGTCTACGAAATCCGGCGGCGATAGACCGCGCTACAACCGCGCAATCAGCGTTTGGGCGGCCGCCGGATTGCGCTCCTTCGCGCCACTGATGAAGAAAACGAAGGTATCGCGCAGCGCCTGCGCCGCGTCATGTGTCACATAGGGCAGGCCGTCCGGCTCGCCGCCGCCCGCCCAGGCTCTCGCCGCACCGGCCCAGCGATCGAGTTCGCCCTCGCTATAACCCGCCGGCTCGGCGGCCACCGCGGTCTCCAGCCGCGCGTAGACGAAATCGCAGGTCACGTCGGCAATCGCGGGATAGTCGTCCGACTGTGCGTAGACGATCGCGACGCCGGCCTTGCGGCACATCGCGACGAATTCCGGCGCGGCGAAGCTGTCATGCCGCACCTGCACCGCATGGCGCAGTTTCAACCCGTCCCGCTCCCCCGGCAACAGCGCCAGGAACGCGGCGAAATCCTCCGCATCGAATTTCTTGGTCGCCATGAACTGCCACAGGATCGGCCCGAGCTTGTCGCCCAGCTCGACGATGCCCTGCCCGACGAACCGCGTGATCGACTCGCCGCCCTCCGCCAGCACCTTGCGATTGGTGCAGAAGCGCGACGCCTTCAATGCGAAGACGAAGTCGTCGGGCGTCTCGTCGCGCCATTTGGCGAAGGTTTCCGGTTTGAAGCCAGAATAATAGGTGCCGTTGACCTCGATCGCGGTCAGGCGGCGGCTCGCATATTCAAGCTCGCGCTTCGCCGGCCACTTCTCGGGATAGAAGACGCCGCCGCGCCACGGCTCATAGGTCCAGCCGCCGATACCGACGCGAATCGCAGGGTTGGTCATGCAGGCGAGCATAAGGCGGCCAAAGGGGGTGGCCTATCCGGATCGTGCGGCGCAACGCGGGCGGGCGTGGATCGATCCTGCTCACCACGGCCTATCGATCGCGGCGCGGTGTCGGCTGCTGTCGATCCGGAATGTCGAAGACCTGCTGTCCAAGCGCGGGATCGACATTTGCCACCAGACTGTGCGCTTCTGGTGGAACAGGTTCGACCCGATGTTCGCGGGCGATATCCGGCGCCAGCGGGTCGGCCGGATGTGCGGGTTTTCGGCACTGGAGGTGGCGTCTCGACGAGAATTACGTAAAGCTCAACGGCGAGGCGCTCGAGAGCTTCGTCACCAGGTCGCGGGACAAAGTTGCGGCGCTGACCTTCCCCGGGGAAGGCGTTGAACCGCTACGGGGCGCCCGAGACGATTACCACCGACGGCCTGCGATCCTGCGGCGCGGCGATGGACGAACTCGGAAACCGCGCCAGACAGAAGATCGGCCGCTGGGCCAGCAAACGGGACGAGAACTCCCACCTGCCCTTCCGACGTCGCGCTACTAGCCGCCGGGGAGCGCGAACAGGGCGGTGGCGCCGCGCCGGAATTCGTCCGGCAGGGGCGCGGCGCGGCGCTCGGCAAGGTTGAAGCACACGGTGACGGCGGTCAGGCGGGCGCAGATCCCGGCGTCCGACTGGCGCAGCAGGCGGAGCTCGCTGGTGACCGATCGGGTGCCGAGCGCGACGACGCGCCCTTCTATGCGAACCTGCGCGCCGACACGCAACTCGTCGAGATAGTCAATCTCGTGGCGGACATCGGCCCAGCCGAGCCCATCGGCGAGCCCCTGGCCGGTATCAGTGCCGAGCATCGCGAACAGCTGATAGCTCGCGTCGTCGAACATGCCCACGTAATGGCGCGTGGTCAGGTGCCCCATCGCGTCGCACAACCAGGGGTGGACGACGGCCAGGCCGCAGAGCCGGAACCCCCCATCGTCAGCCATGGGCGCCCAGATCCCAGCCATGCGCGCCCAGATTGGCCTCCGCGAAGCCGCGCGGGCTGGCCTCCAGAGGCGTTGCCAGCGCGTCGTTCCAGCGGTTGAAGAACCCGTAGATGCCGACGACCGCGAGCAGCTCGACGATCTCCTCCGCGCGGAAATGCCGCTTCAGCGCGTCGGTCTCGGCGTCGCCGACCCCGCCCGGAGACTGGCCGGCGAGCTGCGCGAAGCGCAGGGCGGCGCGGGTCCGCTCGTCGAACTGGTCGCTGCGCTCGTAATCCCACACCGCCGCCACCCGTGCCGACGTGCCGGCTTTCGCCGCGTTGGTGGCGGTGTGCGCCGAGCAATAGCGGCACCCCGCCGACATGCTGGCGAGATAACCGGCGAGGTATTTGAGCTCGGGGTCGAGCAGCCCCTGACCCATCACCGCCTGCCACAGCCCGCCGACAGCGTTCAGGATGTCGGGGCGATAGCCAAGCGTCGCGACGCTGCCGGGCAGTTCGTCGAAATCGTGGAGATAGGGGCTGACGTCCACCCCGCGCCCAGCCAGCTCGTCGATGCTCAGGGGTTGCAGGCGCATCGTCATCCCTCCCATTCCGCATTTCCGTCGACGCCAATGATCTGGCCGGTGACATGCCGGCCGGCATGCGACGCGAGGAACCACGCCATCTCCGCGATCTCGACCGGCTGGATCTTGCTGCGCATCGAGATGAAACCCAGCGCCTCGGCCTCGACATCGGCGACCGCGCGGCCGCTTTCGGCGGCGATACGGGCCATGATCCCCTGCATCCGCTCGGTATCCATGAAGCCCGGACGGATGGCGTTGACGCGGATGCCGACGGGGCCAAGCTCGCGCGCCAAGTTGCGCGTCATCCCCTCCAGCGCCCATTTCGACGCGACATAGGCCGATCGACGCGGGATGCCGGTCAGCGTCGAAGCGGTCGAGATGTTGACGATCGCGCCCGTGCCGGCCGCGCGCATCGCTGGCACCACGGCGGCGATCATGTTGAACGCGCCGTGGACGTTGACGTCGAAGCAGCGCGCCCAGGCGCCGGGATCGGTCGCCTCGATATCGGCGACAGGACCGGCAACGCCGGCATTGTTGACCAGCACATCGACCAGGCCGGCCCGCGCGACCAGTTCCAGCGCCGCCGCATGATCGGCGACGTCGGCATGGACGGTGCCGAGCGCGGGGTTGTCGGCGCGCGCCCGATCGAGCGCTGCGGCATCGACGTCGCAGATCGTCACCCGGTCGCCGCGTTCGGCGAACAGCTGGGCGATGCCGCGGCCGATCCCCGCCGCCCCCGCCGTCACCAGCACATGGCGCGTCATGCCGTTTCCTCCCGCAATGCCCGCGTCTCGGCTTGCGCGACATAGCCGTCGGGCGTCACGACGACGCGGTACACGTCGCGCGCGCGCGCCGGCGTGACGAGACCGCTGCGCACGCTGTCGGCGACGCGCCCCGGATCGCGCGCGGCGGGCGGGCCATAGCCGCCGCCCCCGCACGAGGTGGCGACGATCCGTTCGTCCGCCGCGACATGGATCTGCGCACAGGCATCCAGCGCGCGGCGCGATCCGTCGGCCGCGACCAGATACTGGTCCGCCGCCCCGCCCCCGCCGCCTCCGCGTACGCCCGCTGCCGGGTTGCGGTGTCCGTCGGAAAGGTATCCGATGTCGATCCCCGCCCCGACCGGCCCGAACTCTACGATTGTGGACGGCGATCCGACGGTCGTCCCGGCGCCCTCGCTGTCGGGCACGAAGCCGCGCGAATGGACCAGGATCGGCTGGGTCAGTTCGGCCAGCTCGATGCCGTCGATGCAGCACAGCCCCGCGTTGCCGACGTGGCCGACCGTCCACCAGGCGTCGCTGACCGGGGACGCGGCGCCGCCGCTCAATGCCAGGAATACCTGGTTGACGAACGGCCCGCCGGTGCGCGGGTCGATCCCCGATATCACCCCGGCCGACGGCGCGATCACCGATCCGACCTCTGCCATGCCCACACCATCGGCCAGCGCCGCCATGCCGGTTTGCACGCTGTTGGCCACCCGGTCGGCGATGTTGGTGGTCGCCGCCGAACAGGAGAAGGGATGCGTCGGGATGCCGGCGATGCAGCCTTCGCGCAGGCTCACGTCGATCCGCCGGAACGCGCCGGCGTTCTTGGGGACGCGGTGATCGATGCTGTTGAACACGCCGATCATCGCGGCCGTGCGCGCGCAGGCTTCGGACAGGTTCATGCCGCACGGCAGGCAATCGGGATTGTCGGTCAGGTCAACGGCGACGCGCCCGGCGGCGGGATCGACCGTGACGGTGCTGCGGATCGTCAGGCCGTCGGTGGGAAATCCGGGAAAGGCATCATGCGTGCTTTGGCCCGTCACGATGCCCGCCGGCAAGGCGGCGATCGCGTCCGCCATGCGCGCTTCCGAATAGTCGAACCATTGTTCCGCGAAGGCGCCGATCCGATCCCAGCCGATGTCGGCGGCCAGCTGGGTCAGCGCCCGCTCGCCGATCCGCGCCGCGCCGATCGTCGACAGGTAGTCGCCCTTCCACTGGCGCGGCACGCGGATGCGCATCTCGCACATGCGGATGATGTCGTCGATGTCGCGGCCGTCGCGCTGAACCTGCACCGCGGGGAAGATCAGCGCGCCTTCGTGATACACATCGCGCGCGTCGGCCATGTAGGTGGTCGGCTGCGAATTGCCGATGTCGGCCTGGTGCGCCTTGGCCAGCACGGTGAAGCGGTGGCGGCCCTCCCCGTCCATCACCGGCACCAGCACGCTCAGGTCGGCGGGGTGCGAACAGCCGTGATAGGGCGAATTGTGCAGGAAGGCGTCGCCCGGCTTCAGGTCCGGATGAAACTCCAGCATCGATCGCGCCATCATGTCCGGGCCCGACAATACGTGGATCGGCAGGCTGTCGGCGGCGCTCAGCAACCGGCAATCGGCGGTCAGCAGGCAGCAGGAGAAATCGCGCGCGCGGTTCAGCACGCCCGATCGCCCGGTCCGCAGCAGGGTGTTCGACATGCGCCGCACCACGCCGTCGAGCCGGCTGTGCAGCACCGCCATCTCGGCACCGTTCAGGGGAGATATCGACATGGCTCAGGCCTCGATCAGCAGCGCGCCGTCCGCCGAGCGCCGGAAGCGCGCGGGCGGATCGACCACGACGGTGGTGAAGGGCGATTCGATCAGCGCCGGGCCGGCGAAGTCCTGCCCGGCGGGGATCGCATCCCAGCGCAGCACCGGCGCATCGATCCATCCGCTGCCGGCGAACCAGGCGCGACGGCTGCGCGGCGCGGCGCGGCTCTCGGCCGTGTCGGCCAGCCGGAACGGCGCATTCCCGCGCGCACGGCACCGCACCCGCGCGCGCAGCCCGACCAGCTCGACCGCCGACACCGCGTCGCGGATTGTGAAAAGCTGTTCGTGGGTCGCATCGAAAGCCTCGCGGAAGCGCGCGACCTCCGCGTCGTCGGCCAGTGTGTCGGTCGGCACCGGCACGTCGATCTCCCACGCCTGGCCGGCATAGCGCGCCTCGGCGATCAGCTCGATCTCCGCCGCCAGTCCGGCGCGCGCGGCAAAGCCATCGGCCTGCCCACGCACGGCCGCGATCGCGGCACCGACCGCGACATGGTCGAACCCGGCCGTGGTGGCGTGCACCGACACCGTGAATTCGCGCGTCACGTCGGACAGCATCGCGCCCGCCGCGCTCATCGCCGCGCCGGTTTCCGGCACCAGCAGCAGCCGGCACCCCAGCCGTCGCGCGATGAACACCGAATTGAGGCCTGCCGCTCCGCCGCCGCCGATCAGCACCGCCTGCGCCGGATCGATGCCCTGCGTCAGCGTCGCGTCCTCGATCGCCTGCACCATGTTCTCGGTCGCCAGGTCGAGGACGGCCCAGGCCGCCGCATCCGCATGCAGCCCGACCTGTGCCGCGACCCCGTCGGCGATCGCCCGGCGCGCGGCATCGGCGTCCAGGCGCATCGCGCCGCCGAGGAAATAATCCGGGTCCAGATGGCCCAGCGCGACACAGGCATCGGTCACCGTCGCGCGCGTGCCCCCGCGGCCGTAACAGGCCGGGCCGGGCGTCGATCCGGCACTGTCCGGCCCGACGTGCAGCAGCCCTGCCGCATCGACCCAGGCGATGCTGCCGCCGCCCGCACCGACGCTCTTGACGTCGACCGACGGATAGCCCGCGAGATGCCCGCGATACGGCTCGCCGATCCACAGGTCGCGTGTCATCGGAATGCGGCCGTCGCTGACCAGGCTGATATCGTAGGTGGTGCCCCCGGTGTCGGCGACGATCGCTGTGCGCCAGCCGCCCTCGCGCTCGGCATAGTGATGGCCGGCGACCGGCGCCATCGACGGGCCGGAGTTGATGACCGAGATCGGCGAGGCGGCGACCTCCCCCGCCTCGACCATGCCGCCGGCACTCGTCAGCACCATCACGTCGCCGGTGAAACCAGCATCCGCCAGCCGCGCGCTCAGCCCACCCAGATAGCGCGCCATCAGCGGCTTGAGCGACGCATCGATCGCGGTCGAGGACGCGCGGCGGAACTCGCGCAGCGTCGGGTTCACGCGGTGCGACAGGCTGTAGGCGACGCCCGGCAGATGCCGTTCGATCAGTTCGCCGACCCGACGCTCGTGCGCGGGGTGGAGCGTCGCCCACAGCAACGTCACCGCCACCGCGTCCACGCCCGCCGCGGCGATCTCGCCCAGCGTCGCGACCAGCGCCGCTTCGTCGAGCGGCTGCGTCACCGTGCCGTCCGACAGCACCCGTTCCGCCGCCTCGAAGGTCAGCGCGCGGGGGACATAGGGCTCGGGATAGGCGATGGTATGGTTGAAGGGCTCCGCCCGCCCGCCTTCGCGGAACAACAACATGTCGCGGTGCCCCCGCGTCACGATCAGCGCGGTGCGGGCGGTGCGGCCGGTGATGATCGCGTTGATCGCATGGGTGGTGCCGTGGATGAAGCTGGTGCCGCGCGCCAGCAGCTCGCCCAGCGCCAGTCCGCGCGCGTCGGCCGCGACCTGCAGCGCGCCGATCACCCCGGCCACCGGATCGCTCGGCACCGTCGGCGCCTTGTGCAGCGTGATGCGGCCGTCGTCCTCCTCGACCACCAGGTCGGTGAAGGTGCCGCCGGTGTCCGTCGCGAAGCGCATCGTGTCAGAACCCGACCTGATCGCCGCCCTTGAGGCCGAGCATCGCGCGCGCCTCGTCCGGCGTGGCGATGTCGATGTCGAGCGCGTCGAGGATCGTCCTGATCTTCGCCACCTGCTGGGCGTTGCTCGTCGCGAGTTCGCCCTTGCCGATGTACAGGCTGTCCTCCAGCCCGACGCGCACGCTGCCGCCTACCAGCGCGGATTGCGCCAGGAACTTCATCTGCGGGCGCCCCACCGCGAAGCAGGACAGCAGGTAATCGTCACCGAACAGCCGGTCGGCGGTCTGTTTGAACAGCGCGAAATTCTCCAGGTCCGCGCCCATCCCCCCGAGGATACCGAAGATGCCCTGGATCAGGAACGGCGGTTTCACCAACCCGGCATCGGCGAAATGCTTGAGGTTGTAGAGGTGGCCGATGTCGTAGCATTCATATTCGAACCGGGTGCCGCAGCCCTGGCCCAGTTCGATCATGATGCGTTCGATCAGCGCGAAATTATGATTGGCCGCGAACCGCTTCGATCCTTCCATCAGCTCGCGTTCCCAGGCGTGCCGCCAGTCGAACTTGTCGGCCAGACCGAAGAAGCCGAAATTCATCGATCCCATGTTGAGCGATGTCATTTCCGGCCGCGCGGCCAGCGGGCCGGCCAGCCGGTCGTCCTCGCTGAAGCCCGGCGCGCCGCCGGTGGTGATGTTGATGACCGCGTCGGTGGCCTGTTTGATGCGCGGCAGGAACTGCATGTACAGCGCCGGATCGGGCGAGGGGCGCCCGTCCTGCGGATCGCGGGCGTGCAGGTGCAGGATCGCGGCGCCGGCCTCGACCGCGTCGATCGCCTGTTCGGCGATCTCGTCGGGCGTCACCGGCAGGTGCGGCGACATCGTCGGCGTGTGGATCGACCCCGTCACCGCGCAGGTGATGATCGCCTTGCCCGTCTTGCGCATCGAAGCTTTCCCTTTTTCTCAGTCCGGTGTGGCGGCGGCGGCGAACGGCCGCCGGCTGGCCAGTGCGAGCAGCACGCCGCCGGCCGCGACGATGCCCACGACGATTCCCGTCGAGCGAGCGAGCTGGTCCGGCCCGCCCATCAGATCGGTGGTCAGCCCGACGAGCGCGGGGCCGACGCCGATCCCCACCAGGGTGGTCGTCGCCAGGAATAGCGACGTCAGCGTGCCGCGCAGCCGGTCGGGCGCCAGCATCTGCACGCCCGCCAGCGTCGCCGGGGCGGCCATCGTGGCGAAGAAATTGACCGCGCCATAGGCGACCAGCGACAGCGTCAGGCTGGTGCTGGTGGTGAACAGCAGCAGCACCGGGATCGCGCACGTCAGGCCCAGGGCGATGACCGGCGCCGCCGGCGCGCGCGACCCGCGCAGCTGGAACATGTCGGTCAGGAACCCGCCCGTCAGATGCCCCAGCGGCGCGGCGATCAGGATCACGCTGCCGATCGCCAGCCCCGCCTCCGGCGCGGTCAGGTCGAAGAAGCGGATGTAGAAGGTCGGCCCCCACGCCGCCAGCGTCTGGATCGTCATCACCGTCAGTGCCGCCGCGCCGGTGTGCAGGAAGAAGGCGGCGCGGCGTGCGAGGACATAGCGCCACGCATCGGCGAAGCTCGGCCGCGCCGCGCTGGTGACCGGCCGCGCCGGCTCGCGCGCGCTGAACAGCAGGATCGCCAGCGCGATGCCCGGCAGCGCCATCACCACGAACGTGCCCTGCCACGGCGCCAGCGTACCGAACGGGCCGAACGGCATTCCGCCTGCGGCTGTGAGCATCGCCAGCACAGCCCCGCCGCCGATCAGCGCGGCACTCTTGCCCAACGACGCGCCGGTGGTGAACAGCGATACCGCGCGTCCGATCTGCGATCGCGGGAAATAGCTGGCCATCATCGACATGGCGGCGGGCACCAGCGCCGCCTCGCCGAAACCGACCAGCACGCGCGCCGCGAACAGCTCGGCGAAGGAGGAGGCGAGGCCGCACAGCGCGGTCGCCACGCTCCAGACGACAATGCCCGCGATGATGATGTTGCGACGGTTGACCCGGTCGGCCAGCCGGCCCAGCGGAACCGTCGCGACGGTGTAGAGGATGACGAAACTGGTGCCCTGCAGCAACCCGAGCTGCGCGTCGCTGATGCCCAGATCGGCCTTCACCGGTTCGAGCACCAGGCTCATCACGAAACGATCGACGAACGAGATCAGGTGCGCCAGCGACAGCAGGGTGGCAACGTACCATGCGTAGAGGCCGGCGCGCGGCACGGTCGCGGAAGGGGGCGCCGTCACGCTCGTCATCAGCCGATCGCCGCGCCGATGCCTTCGTCGGCCAGCCAGGTCGCGCCGTGGACCGGCCGCGCCGCGTCCGACAGCAGGAACAGGATCACGCCGGCGATGTCGGCGGGGTCGCTGAACACCGTCGGGCTCGGCGTCATCGCCTGCATCGCGGCATACATCGCCGGATCGTCGCGTACCGCGGCATTCATCGGGGTCGCGGTGTTGCCCGGCGCGACGGCGTTGACGGCGATGCCCTCTCCGGCCAGCTCGGCGGCCAGCACGCGGGTCATCATCGATACCGCCGCCTTGCTCGCGCAATAGAGCGCCATGCCCTTCACCGCGACCACCCCGGCGACCGACGCCAGGTTCACGACCCGGCCGCCACCGCCACGGCGGAGCGCCGGCACGCAGGCCGACAGCATGTTCCACTGGCCGATCACGTTGACTTCCAGCATCCGGACCGCATCGACGGGATCGGTGTCCCCGACGATCGTCGGATAGAAGACGCCGGCTGCGTTGACGAGCAGATCGACCCGGCCGAAGCCTGCCTCCACGTCCGCAATCAGCCTCGAGCATGCCGCGGCGTCGCGGACGTCGGCGGCAAAGGCGGTGGCCTCGCCGCCGGTCGCACCGATGCCTGCGGCGACCGCCTCTGCCTTGCCGATGCTGCTGCTCGCCACGACGGCGACACGGGCGCCCTCGGCCGCCAGCAGTTCCGCCACCGTCTGGCCGATGCCTGAACTGCCGCCGGTGACGATCGCCACCTTGCCGGCGAAGCGCGCCGCGCCGCTCATGCGTACACCGCCGCGACCAGCGCCGCGCAGCGCTCGCCAAGCCCGCCGCCGGCACACATCAGCGTCGGACTGTAGGAAAAGGCGATGCGGTTCTCGGGGTCGGCGAAGCCCATCGCGCCGCCGGCGCCGGGATGCCCGAAGGCGCGGCTGTTGATACCCATCGGCGACATGTTCCCGTCATTGAGGAAAAAGCCCTGCGCGTAGCGGAATTTCCGGTCGGTCATTGCGCAGGTGCCCCACCAGCTTTCCTCGCGCATCCGATCGATCGTCGCCGGCGACAACAGCCGCACGCCATCGATCTCGCCGCCGCGCGCCAGCGCGGCATAGATGCGGGCGACGGCACGCGCGTTGCCGTGGCCGTTGCTCGACGGGAAGATGCCGGTACGCGCCTGTTCGTCGTTGTAGTGATCCGACGATTGCGGGCGGATCCGCCACGCCCGACCCAGCTTGGTCGATCGGTCGCGCGTCTGGACGAAAGTGTGGCTTTCCGGGTTCGGCACGATATCGGCGACGCGCGCCGGATCGGCCCAGGCCGCGCCATAGCCATAGTCGGCGCCGAGCGGCGCGGCCACCTCCTCGCGCAGGAATCGCTCGACAGGGCGCCCATCGACCCGGCGTACCAGTTCGCCGAACAGATAGCCCGCGGTCGCGGAATGATAGGCGTGGTCGGTGCCGGGTTCCCAGTTCGGTTCCTGCTGCTCGATCGCCGCGACGATCACGTCCCAGTCATAGCCCGATCCGTCGGGCGCGTGATCGAGATAGAGCAGCCCGGCCTTGCCGGTCAGCACCGTTCGCACGGTGATGTCGCCCTTCCCACCGCCGGCGAAGCCGGGCCAGTAGCGCGCGACCGGCGCGTCGGGATCGATCAGCCCGCGATCGACCAGCATCCACAAGCACAGCGCGGCCATGCCCTTGCCGACCGACATCATGCAGACGATGCTGTCCTCGCGCCATGGGCGAGTCCGCGCGGCGTCGGCCCAGCCGCCCCACAGGTCGACCAGCTTTGCACCGTCGCGGTAGACGCAGACCGCCCCGCCGAGTTCGTCGCGGCTGCGGAAATTCTCCGCAAAGGCTTCCGCCACAGCCGCGAAATCGCGATGGGCATGGCCGTGGATCGCCGGGGCTGGCGCGATCGTCATCGTCAGAACCGGGCGATCGCGCGCAGACCGTAGGTGCGGGGCTCACCGACGCGGCCGACGATGCCGGCGGCGAAGCTCGCGGTGCTCGTCACATAATCCTTGTCGGCCAGGTTGCGCCCATAGACCAGCAACTCGAAATGCTCGCCGGGGAAGGCATAGCCGATGCTGGCGTTGACCAGACTGTACGGCGCCTGCTGGTCGAGCCCGGTGTTGAGCGCCGTGAAGAACTGGCGGGTGCGATGGCTGTATTCGCCGCGTGCGAATACCCGGCCGTCCCCGGTCGGCACGTCCAGCTGCGCCCACAACGCCTTGGTCCATTTCGGCGACAGGTTCAGCCGCTTGCCCGATGCGTCGAACGGGATGTTGCCGGGCGCCAGCGCCGACGGATAATTGTCATAGCGCGCATCCAGATAGGCCAGGTTCGCGCCGATCTGCAGCCAGCGGGTCGGGCGCAGCACGCTTTCTACCTCGAGACCATCGACCTTGGCGTCGGATGCGTTGGTGATGTCGATCACGCCCGGCGTCAGGAAGGACTGCACCTGCAGGTCCTTATAGTCGTAATGGAAGTAGGCGACATTGAGTTGCAGCACCCGCTCGAACAGGTCGAGCTTCGCGCCGCCCTCATAGCTCCACAACGTCTCCGGCGCGAAGCCCTGTGCGGGGTTGGCGCTGGCCAGGTTGAAGCCGCCCGATTTGAAGCCCTTGGTCGCCGATGCGTAGAGCAGCAGTCCGTTGGAGGGCCGCAACTCGATCCCGAACTTGGGCGTCCACGCCTTGTACACGCCTTCGCGGGAATATGTCCGCGGGAACGTCGCCATCGGCGTGTTGGTGACGGTGTTGAAATTCGTCGCGATCTGGTCGAACCGCTTGTTCTCCCGGGTATAGCGGATACCGGCGGTCAGCGACAGCCAGTCGGTCAGCGCGAACGTGCCCTGCGCGAAGGCGGCGACCGCCTCGGTATTCACGGTCGGCTTGTAATTGACCCTGAGGTTGGTCGCGAAGGTGGTAACACTGGTATCCGGCTGGATATTCTCGTCGAAATAATAGCCGCCCAGAATGAAGGACAGGTCGCCGACCTTGCCCAGCAGGTTCACCTCCTGCGAGAACTGGTGCTGCTTCTCGAACTGGTCGGTACGCCGGGTGTTGAGCGTCGTCGCATCGGTGTCGGTCGCGGTCTGCATGCGGTTGCCGCGAAAGCCGGTCAGCGACTTGAGCGACAGGCCGCCGCCCAGGTCGTAGCCGATCTCCGCCGACGTGCCCCACTGACGCCGCTTGGAAAAGGTCTGGATGTTGAGGGCAACGGCGCGGAAATCGCCCAACACGCTATTGGCGACGGGATCCGGCACCGTCTGCAGCAACTTGGTGTAACCCGACATGGTGTCGTCGGAATCGACCCATTCGCCGCGCAGCAGCACTTCCAGCTTCGGCGACGGGGTCAGCCGCAGCTGGCTGCGGAAACCGATCGTCCCTTCGCTGTCGATCCGGCCGCCCTGTGGCCCGACATTGCGCAGATAGCCGTCACGCCGCGACCCGATCACGGAAACCGACGCCGCCACGCCATCGGCGATCGGGGTGCTGAAATACCCCTCGAGCCGGGTGAAATCATAATTGCCATAGGTGGCCTGCAGCTTCGCGGTGAGCGTGTCGCCCGGCTTGCGGCTGACCACGTTGACTGTCCCGCCGACCGAATTGCGGCCGTAGAGCGTGCCCTGCGGCCCGCGCAGCACTTCGATCCGTTCGACGTCGAGAAAGTTGGACAGATAGCTCGCGGGGCGGGCGAGATAGATGCCGTCGAGATGGATCGTCGACGACGGGTCCGATCCGGCGAACACGTTGTTCGATCCGATGCCGCGAATGTAGATTTGCGAGAAGGCGCCGTTCTGCGTGACCTGAAGGTTGGGCGTCAGCGCGGTCAGATCGCGCACGTCCTTGACGCCCGCCCGTTCCAGCGTCTCGACGTTGAACGCGGTCACGGCGAGCGGCGTATCCTGCAGGCGGGTCGCCCCGGTCCGCGTCGCGGTGACGACGATGTCGCCGGCGTCGCGGGGTTCAGCCTGCGGCTCGGATTGCGGCGCGGGCGGCACCACCGTCGGCATCGGATCGGCGGCAAAGGCCGGTGTAGCGGTGACCAGTGCGCAGCCACACAACAAGAAGCGAGAACGTCGCATCATCACAGACCTCCCAGATCGCGCCGTCAGTCGCGGCGTTGGATGGAAGGAACCATGAAACCGGGAAAAGCACAATAGATTGTCGACAATAAATTGCGAAACCGCGATTTCCGTCGCGAAAGAGCGAGTTATTGTCGACGATAAACCGAAGCATAGCCGGGTTCGAGCAGGGCGATGCACCACTGGGCATGGTAATGCATGATCGCATCCGCCGAATCGGGATCGCCCGCCAGCACCGCATCGGTCAGTCGGCGATAGGTGCGGGCATATTGCGCGGCATGCACCCTCAGATCGATCGCGCCGGCCAGCATCCGGTTCCAGTATTCGATGTTGATCGACCGCAGCAGCGTATCGACATAAGGGCGCTCGCCGATCGAATTGGCGAGGTAGTGGAAGTCGTTGAGCACCAGATAGAAACCGAAATCCGGCGCGATGTTGATCGCCGCGTCGTCGATCGCATCCATCGCCCGCGCGACGCGCTCGGCGTTGTCCCCCTCGTGGATGCGTTTGGTCGCCGCGCGGATGCCGACCGCCGCGACCGGGGCGATAACCTCGTAGATCTGCGCGAGATCATGCGCGTTCATCGGCCGCAGGATCGCACCGCGATCGGGCAGCAACTCGACCAGCCCCTGCCCGGCCAGCACCGCCAGCGCCTCGCGAACCGGCGCGCGGCTCAGCCCGAGTTGCTGCGCGAGTTCGAGCGCGATGATGCGGCTGCCCGGCTTCAGTTCGCCGCGGTCGAGCGACGCCATGATCGTTTCGTACACCCGCTGCACCAGCGACGTCTTGAACTGTCCGTCGGACAAGGGCTTGGGCGTGCCGAACGGACGATTGCCGCGGGCCTTGGCGGGGGCTGCTGGGGGCGTCATAGGGAATTCCATCACCAAAGTGTCGACAATCCGGCGTTCGGATGCGGCGTTCGGTGCAAATCGTCAATCCCGATACTGGGGCCCGTACCATGACCGACCAACAGCTTGCCCCCGGGGATGGGGCGCCCTCTTTCTTCGCCGCGCTGGCGGCATCGCTGCGCACCGCGGGCGACCGCATGGTCCTGACCGAGGCGGGACGGAGCCTGACCGGCAACGAATTGTCGTCGGAAATCGACCGCTGGGCGGCGGCATTGTCGGCACTCGGGGTCCGGCCGGGCGATCGCGTCGCCGCGCAGGCCGAAAAATCGCTGGCGCTCGCGCTGGTCTATCTCGCGACGCTGCGGCTGGGGGCGGTCTTCCTGCCGCTCAATCCCGCCTATCGCGCCGACGAGGTCGCCTATTTCCTGGACGATGCCGAACCGCGCTTGCTGGTCGCCGATCCTGGCGCCGTCCCCGCGCGCGCAGGTCTAACGATCATGACCCTGGATGCGGGTGGCGGGGGAACGCTGGCCGACGCCGTGGCGCGCGCCGACAATCCCGCCCCGCCGCCGCACGCCGCGAGCCCCGATGATCTCGCCGTGATAGTCTACACCTCGGGCACCACCGGCCGGGCAAAGGGGGCGATGATCACCCACCGCAACCTGCTGGTGAACGCCCGCGCGCTGATCGCCACCTGGGGGATCGGCGCGGACGACGTGCTGCTCCACGCGCTGCCCCTGTTCCATATCCACGGGCTGTTCATCGCGCTCAACACGCTGTTGCTGGCTGGCGGGCGGATCGATCTGCTGCCCGGCTTCGACGCGGCGACCGTGGTCGATAGGCTGCCCGGCGCGACCCTGTTCATGGGCGTGCCGACCTATTACACGCGCCTGCTGGCGGCCCCGGCGTTCGATCGCGCGACAGCAAATTCGATCCGGCTGTTCGTGTGCGGCTCGGCCCCATTGACGCCCGCCACCTTCGCGGCCTTCGAGGCGCGGACCGGCCAGCGCATCCTCGAACGCTACGGCATGTCCGAATGCGGGATCATCTGCTCCAATCCGCTCGACGGCGATCGCGTCGCCGGCGCGGTCGGGCGGCCGCTGCCGGGCTATCAGGTCCGCATCGCCGACGCCGCGCCGGTCGGGGTGCTGGAAGTGCGGGGCGACAGCGTGTTCGCCGGCTATTGGCGCCAGCCCGACAAGACGCGCGCCGAGTTCCGCGACGACGGTTTCTTCGTGACTGGCGATATCGCCACGATCGACGCCACCGGGGTCGTGCGGATCGTCGGGCGCGACAAGGACATGATCATATCGGGCGGACTGAACGTCTATCCCAAGGAGATCGAGGAACGCATCGACGCGATCGACGGTGTCGTCGAATCCGCGGTGGTCGGCGTGCCCCATGCCGATTTCGGCGAGGCGGTGGTCGCGGTCGTCCATGCCGTGCCGGATGCCGCGCTGTCCGCCGATGCCATCCTCGCCCGGCTGCGGCCCGTGCTCGCCGCGTTCAAGCTGCCCAAGGCGGTGTTCCTGGTCGATGCCCTGCCCCGCAACACGATGGGCAAGGTCGAGCGGAACGTCCTGAGAGCCAGATACGACGCGCTCTGGGCGGGCGACGCCTGACATCCGCCCGACGCATTTGCCGCGCCTGCTGTGCGATGTGCCGACCATGCTCGACCCCGCACGCAGCCGCCTTCTGGTGTGAATCTGTGACGCCGCTGTCCGGAATCGTCCGCGGTTCCCGCCTCCTTTCTAGGGCCGATCGACATTCAGGCCGGACGCATCCGAAAACGCGGCAAAGACCGATCCGCCCCGGCGGCCAGATTTTAAGCGCTTTTATCTGCTAGTGAACCTGGAGCGGGCGAAGGGATTCGAACCCTCGACCCCAACTTTGGCGAACCTCTTCGACAGTATAGCATGATATAGCATGAAGTGAACTTATAGAGGTAAATCGTATCCGGCCAGCAGCATACGATAGCATGCCTAGGCACAAAAAGTCATTCGTGCGTTACCCCGGCTGTCACCCCGCGCAATGTTCGGGTTGTGCTCTCAAATTTATTTTTTCGAAGCGCGCGCTTTCATACCATATCATGTAATGGAATAGCACCTTAGCCAGCACGGTCAGTAATTTTCACCTATTGTGTGGGACAGGAATTACGCATTACTTGCCCGCCTGCATTCATCAGCAGGCAGGAAATGACAACCGTTCGCTTCACTGACAGATAGCTACAATCGACCGCTCTCACCCCAAAGGAAGGGCGAGCCGAGTCTGTCGATGGCCTTTGTCCGGGCCTCCACTTGCGGATCACCTATCGCGGCGTCCGCACCTTCTCGACCATGTATCGCGTCGACGGAAAGCTGACCCGTCAAACGATCGGGCGCTACCCAGTCGTATCGGTAGCGAACGCCCGGGCCGACGCGCTAGATATGATGCGCAAGGCCTAGGCCGGCATCGACTCGCGGGAGCATCGTGCGCGTGCCCGGGGGCGGCGACTCAAGGTTTTCCTTTTTCCCAAGGCACCGCCTCGATCTTCCTGCTCCTTCACGCATGGTTTGCGTGGCCGCCGTTCCGCGCCTTTGGGTCAGGCTCCCGTAGCACCTCGGCCGGTCGCACCTCGCAGATCTTGCGCTTCCGGGTCCGCAGGATGCTCATCGATCCGTGGCTGCCATGGCTCTCGGGAAAGACCGATCGCAAGAGCGCCATCCGCTCGTCCTTCAGCCAAAACGAGTTACTCGTCACAGCCTCCTCACGGAGCTTGAATCAGACCGCAGCGGTCGGATTGATCGGTCCCGACTCCTATCGTCAATCAATCAGGCCGGAGCCCACGAATCGCGATTTAATTTATGCTTGAAATATTATGCTTGAAGTAATATGTCTGGCTCGGGCCCGGGTTGTCGGGCGACGATTATATATTGAGGGGGGGCGTAAATGACCAAGAAGGCGATACTCCTGCTAGCCACGGGTTCGCTCCTGGCGGGCTCGGCTTTTCCCGCGCTGGCTCAGGCTGGGCCTGATGCCTCGCCGCAGCAGCGGCCTGCGTCCGAAGAGCCGCCTGTGCCAGAAGGTATCGCGGACATTGTCGTGACCGCTGAGAAGCGCCCCAGCACCGAACAGCGCACCGCCATATCGATGAGCGTGCTTGGAGCCGACACCCTCGTAAAGAACGGTGTCGGCAATCTTGCCGATCTGACCACCATCGCGCCGAGTGTGTCGTTTGCGCAAGCGGGGCCGGCGACCATCGTCTCGGTGCGTGGCGTGTCGAGCCGCGATACGTCGGAAATCGGCGATCCTGCGGTTTCGATCAGCATCGACGGGTTCAACCTGCAGCGCGCTCTGGGCCTTAACACCACGATGTTCGATGTCGAGCGCGTAGAGGTGTTGCGCGGACCGCAAGGCACCTTGCTGGGTCGTAACGCGACAGGCGGAGCGATCAACATTGTCAGCAACAAGCCATCGGGTGAGTTCGGCGGCTATGTCGGCGCCGAGGTCGGCAGCTACGGCATGTACAACTTCAAGGGTGCGATCAACGTGCCGGTCAATGACTGGATGAAGCTGCGCGCCTCGTTCCAGACGCGCGATCGCAACGGATATCGCAACAATGCGCCAGCCAAGAATGGCGACGACGAGCACAGCCAGGCTGCACGGCTGCATCTGCTGCTGGAGCCGACGTCGCGTCTGTCGATGCTGTTCACCGCCGAATATGCGCGCCAGGATCAAGTCGGCACCTCGACCCAGGCGCTGCCGTGGGTGCTGTACACCGCAGCCAACGTGCCTCCGGGCCTGCTGGTCGGCGACGTATCGACCGAGGAGCCGCGGCGCGGCGATGCCAAGACCTTTCCGCTGCCACCGGGCAGTTTCCTCAAGACCGAGAGCATTCTGCTCCACACCAAGATCGACTATGATCTCGACTTCGCGATCCTGACCTATCAGGGCGGCTATCGCCACTTCAACATCGCCCGCCGCACCACCCTGGGCGGGGCCTATGGTACGAATCGCCAGAATTTCGTGTTCGGGCAGACCGAATCGCTGCCGTCGTGGAATCACGAACTGCGCCTGTCGTCCAACGGTGATGGCCCCTTCCGCTGGCAGTTCGGCGGCTTCTATTTCCGGGAGGACAACGATCTGGTCACCCAGTTCCTTGATTTCCCGGAACAGTCGAACATCAGCGGCACGCCGTTCATGCTTCAGGATTACCAGTATCCGGATATCACCGCCGAAGCGAAGGCCCTGTTCGGCCAGGTTTCCTATGAATTCCTGCCCGGCGTGACGGCCGAAGCCGGCGCGCGCTATTCAAAGGACGACAAGCACCGCATCGGCTATAATGTCGTTACCAACGTACTGAACTATCTGTCGTCGCGCTGCTATCGCACGTCGAGCTGTACGTTCGTGAGGACACCGCAGAATTCGCAGACAACCAGCAGCAAGACGACCTATCACGCCGCGCTCAACTATCAAGTCACGCCGCGTAACCTACTGTATGCAAAGTTCGATACCGGTTACAAGGCCGGCGGGTTCACCGATCTGGGCAATTATCGACCCGAAGCGATCGAGGCATATGAAATCGGCTCCAAGAACCGGTTCCTGAACAATACGGTTCAGCTCAACGTCGCCGCATATCTCTACAACTATACCGATCAGCAGGTCTCGCAGACGGTGACGAATGCGGCGGGCGGCGTTGCGACGCTGGTGCAGAACGCCGGGCGTTCGCGCTACAAGGGCGTCGAGATCGACATGATCCTGCAGCCCAGTCCGCGAGATCGCTTCAACATGTACGTCGGTTATCAGGACGCGCGCTACGTCGATTTCGCGGCGGCGGCGAGCGGCCAGATTGCGCGGATCGCGGCTGCGGAAGGGCGCCTGTCGGGCAGCAACTTCCAGTTGTCGGGCCGGCGTCCGCCGCAGGCGCCCGAATGGACCGTCAACGCCGGCTACGAGCATGATTTTCCGATCGCCGGCGGCCTGTTGACGCCCCGCATCCAGACGCGTCTGGAATCCGAATCCTTCTTTACCTTCTACAACTTCCGGTCGGATCGCCAGCGTGCCTATACCCGTTCGGATATCCTGCTCAGCTTCACGCCGGAAAGCCGGCGGTTCACCGCGTCGGCGTTCGTGCGCAATATCGAGGACGCGGTCGTGCTCGCAAGCGCGCAGCCGCCCTTCAGCACCACCTATCAGACCTATCGCGAGCAATATCAGGCGCCCCGGACGTACGGCGCGAATGTGACCTTCAACTTCTGACGATCAATCCGTCCGGCGCGCCCAACCTTGCAAGGAGGGGTGCGCCGGACGCATCGGGGTGTTTGCGCCATAGCCACGACACTTCACCTTGACGCGATGGATCGTGCGGCGCGCTACCGGCTGCTTACCGGTTCGATCGTGCCGCGACCGATCGCATGGATCGTGACCCAGGACCGGGCAGGGCGGACCAATCTGGCTCCGTTCAGCTGCTTCAATCTGATGGGCTACGACCCGCCCGTAGTGGCAATCGGCATCCAGAGGCGCGCCGACGGAAGCTGCAAGGATACCTATCGCAACATCGTCGATACCGGATCGCTCACCATAAGCCTCGTGTCCGCATCGGATGGCCGGAAAATGACCGCGACGGCCGCGGAACTTCCTGCGGACGCGGACGAGGCTGCGTTGGCCGGCGTCGACCTGGTGCCGTTCGACGATGGCACGCCGCCGGCCGTGGCCAATGCCCCGGTCAGTTTTGGTTGCAGCCTGCACGACCGCCTGGCGATGAACGACGCCCAGGCGATCGTCGTGGCGCGTATCCATTCGGCGTATTGTCGCCCGGACATCGTGTGCGACACGACTGCGGGCTATGTCGATACCATGGCAATGGACCTGATCGGACGGATGGAGGGGCCGGGCTGGTATGTGCGATGCACGGACCGCGTCAGCCATCCGGTACCGGCGATCTGAGAAGGAGCAGGGCTGGTGGGTGCAGGATCGGCAATGACTGACGGGTCGATCGCGGCGGCCCAGGTGACACCGGCCCGCCGGCGTGTCTCCGTGCTGGTGACCGCGATCTGCTGGTTCGCGCTATTCGCCGAGGGGTATGATCTGGGCGTGCTGGGTGCGGTTATGCCGGCCTTTCTGGCCGACCCGCAGTGGCATCTCGATCCCGCGACAGCCGGCATGATCGCCAGCGCCGCGCTGGTCGGCATGTTCTTCGGCGCCTATCTGTTCGGAACCTTCGGCGACCGATTTGGCCGCAAGCCGTGCTTCCTGGCATGCCTGACGATCTTTTCGGTCGCCGCCGGATTGTCGGCGCTCGCGCCCACCCCTACGGTGTTTGCCGTGCTGCGTTTCATCACGGGCATCGGCATCGGCGGCATCGTTCCGGTGGCCGCCGCGCTGACGTCGGAATACGCCCCGCCGGGCAAGGCGAACCGGCAGTTCGCCCTGATGTACACCGGCTATTCGCTGGGGATCTTCACCGCGGCACTTTCCGCGCTGATGCTGGTGGAGGATTATGGCTGGCGGCCGGTGGTGGGTATCGGTGCGTTGCCGCTGATCTTTGTCCCGGTCATCGCCTGGGTGCTGCCCGAGTCGGTGGTATTCCTGCGGTCGAAGGGCCGGCATGCGGCCGCTGACGCGGTAGAGCGTCGGCTGGGAGTCACGATCACGGAGGACGATTCACAACCTTCGGCGGGCGACGCCGCAGGCGTTCGTGCACTGTTCGCCGATGGCCGCGCTCGCGCCACGCTGGGCTTCTGGTTCGCGACCTTCGCCGGCATGATCCTGGTCTATGGCCTGAACACATGGCTGCCGCAGATCATGCGATCGGCGGGTTATGAACTGGGCCCGAGCATCATGTTCCTGGGGGTCTTCGCGCTATCCTCGTCGATCGGGGGCATCGTGCTCGGAGCGATCGCCGATCGCGTCGGCCGAGTGCCTACGATCTTCACGGCATTCTGCATCGGTGCCGTGGCGATCCTTTCGCTCTGGCACATCTGGCCTTTGCCGCTGACCTATCTGATCGTCGCGATTGCCGGGCTGGGAAGCACGGCCGCGGCGGTTATGGTGACAAGCTATCTGTCCAGCTATTTCCCCGCGACGTTGCGCGCCACGGCGGTAGGCTGCTGTGTGAGCTTTTCCCGGTTCGGCGCGGTCTGCGGACCGCTGCTCGGAGGGTTCATCGCCCAATATGGCTTGGCGATCGGCTGGAATTTCGTCGCGTTCGCGCTCGCGGCGCTTGCCGCCGCGGGATCGATCCTGCTGGTCCCGGCGCGGCCTGTCGCGCGATGAAAGTCGCCCGCCGGGCCGTCTGCGCGCTGCCGCTTCTGCTGCTGCCGGCGGCGCGGCGGCCGCCGCGCCTGCGGCCGGCGATCCAGCTCTTCGCCGTCCGCCGCGAACTTGCCGCCGATGCGGCGGGGACGCTGCGCCGTCTGGCCCGACTGGGTTATCGATCGGTCGAGACGGTCGGCACATTCGGACATCGACCGGCCGCATTTCGCCAATTGCTCGACGACGCCGGGTTGAAGTCTCCCGCGCAGCACATCATGCCCGAAAAGCTCGGGGCGATGTTCGCCCGTGCCGCCACATTGCCCGACGGGGCGCTGCGACGGGCTTGGCTGGAAGCGTTCGGGCCCGACGGGATTGATGCCTCCATCCGGGAGGCGATCGCGCAGGCTCGAGAATTGGGTCAGCGCCATGTGGTGTGGCAGATGCTGTGGCCCGAGCAGATCGATGACGACTCCGCGATCGCGCGCACCTGTGGCCTGCTCAATCGTGCTGGCACGTTATGCGCGGAGGCGGGCTTCTCGTTTGCCCTGCACAACCAGGCGGCGGAACTGGCGGGGCCGGCTGGCGCGACGGCATGGGACCGGATCATGGCCGCGACCGATGCGCGACTGGTCCGCACCGAGATCGATTTCGCCGCGGCATACCGCGCCGGCCGCAATCCCGTGGCCATGATGCGCGAGATGCCCGGCCGCGCCGCCCTGGCCCATGTCCGCGGCACACCGGTTGATGATGGCGGCGCGATGCTGCACGACATGCTGCACGCCGCGCGCGCGGGTGACGTCGAGCATGCGTTCATCGACTACGAACGCCTCGATGATCCGATGAAGATCGTCGCACGCGACGCGGCGGTCTACCGCCGGGCGATTTGACCGCGACGGAACAACTTTATAGTTAAACTATTATCCGTTCGGAGGATGGCGTTGACCGAGAACCAGACAGGCGCGGGCTTCGATCGCCGGGCGATGCTGCATTTCGGGATGAGGATCGCAGCGACGCTGTCGGCCGGCGGAGCGATCGGGTTGCTGGGCGGATGTTCCACGCAGGTTCCGGACCCGCAGCAGCATGCTCCGCTGGTACGCGTGATCGCCGACGCACTTTTGCCGGCCACGGACATTCCGGGTGCTGGCCAGCCCGACAATGTCGCGTTCGTTCTGCGCGCGATCGATGGCGAGCTCATGAAGGTGCCGCGCGACCTGATCGATCAGTTGCTGTCTGATCTGCGGGAACGCGGCTTTCCCGATCTGGTCACCGTCATTCCCGACGAGGTCGCGCGGTGGATCGCGGCGCTGGATCGGGCGGTGATGCTGCTGGACGAGCCGCGCGCGCACCCATGGTTCGCACTGAAGGCGCTGATCGCGGTGAGCTATTTCACATCCGAAGCCGGCATGACGCAGCTATTGCGGTACGAACTGTCGCCCGGCCGCTACGACAGTAACGTCGTGATCGGTGCCGACTGGAAGCCGCTGTCGAACGACTGGTCAGCGGTGTCGGTCAGGCGGCAGATCCGGCCATGAGCGAGGAGTTCGACGCGATCGTTGTCGGTTCCGGCATCACCGGCGGGTGGGCGGCCAAGGAACTGACCGAGCGCGGGCTGAAGGTGCTGCTGATCGAACGCGGCCGCCGGATCGAGCATCAGACGGACTATACGAACGAACTGGTGCCGCCGTGGCAGCTGTCCTTCCGCGGCTATGGCGATCCGCGCGAATATGCTCGCGAATATCCGGTGCAGTCCAAGGGAATGCACTTCACCGAATGGACGAAGCAGCATTTCGTCAATGATCGCGAACACCCCTATCAGACTACCGAACAGGATCCGTTCCAGTGGCGACGCGGCTACCAGCTCGGCGGGCGGTCGCTGACCTGGGGGCGACAGT
The DNA here is from genome assembly GCF_035910975.1 of Sphingomonas sp. Lineage (GTDB taxonomy): Bacteria > Pseudomonadota > Alphaproteobacteria > Sphingomonadales > Sphingomonadaceae > Sphingomonas. The sequence continues at coordinate 24,699 of NZ_JAMHWM010000006.1, read as the reverse complement.
GCTATCGCTGGGGTGATCTGGACTGGGGAGCCAACGCCAGGGACGGCCACGGTGTCGATTGGCCGATCCGCTATGCCGACATGCGGCCATGGTACGACCATGTCGAACGATTCATTGGCGTGTCGGGATCGCTGGAGGGGCTGGATCAGCTGCCCGACGGCATTTTCCAGCCGCCGATGGAACTGAACGTCGTCGAACGGTCGCTCAAGGCCGCGGTCGAGTCGCGATATCCCGACCGGCGGGTCATCATGGGGCGCAGCGCCAACATGACCGAGGCCAAGCCCGAAGAGGGGCGCGGCGCCTGCCAGTATCGCAACATCTGCGCGCGCGGATGCTCCTATGGCGCCTATTTCAGTACCCAGAGCTCGACGCTTCCGGCGGCGCGCAAGACCGGCCGACTGACGCTGATGACCGACGCGCTGGTCGAACGGCTGCTCTATGATCCGGCCACCCGCCGCGTCACCGGCGTGCGCGTGCTCGATTACGGCCAGCGCGTCTGGACCAGTTTCCGCGCCCGGATGGTGTTCCTTTGCGCAGGATCGGTAAATTCGATCAGCGTCCTGCTGCGTTCGGCCTGTGAGGCGCAGCCTAACGGTCTGGCCAACGACAGCGGAACGCTGGGGCGCTATTTCATGGATCATGCGCTGGCGATTTCGGTGACCGCGCGGGTCCCGGGTTTCGACGCCCACGCCTATTACGGGAATCGTCCCAGTTCGATCGTGGTGCCCCGGTTTGTCAATCTGGACGGTAGCGACCGCGACATGCTGCGCGGATACTCGTTCCAGGGCAGCGCCACCCGTCGCGGCTGGTCGGACCATATCGGGAAGGCCGGAACCGGCGTGGCGCTGAAGCGTGGCATGGCTCGGCCGGGCGACTGGACGATACTGCTGGGAGCCTTTGCGGAATGCCTGCCGCGTGCGGAGAACCGCGTCACGCTGGACCATCGCAACCTGGACGGGAACGGCCTGCCGCAGACCCGTATCACCTTCTCCTATGGCGATAACGAACGACGGCTGCTCGCCCATGCACGCGATCAGGCGAAGGCGATGCTGGGCCTGATCGGAGCGGAGATACTGACCGAATCGGGGGATCCCGGCGGTGGCGGTGGTGCCGTGCACGAAATGGGCGGCGCACGGATGGGGCGAGACCCCGCCACCTCCGTGCTGAACGCGAACAGTCAGGCGCACGGCATCGCCAACCTGTTTGTCACCGACGGTGCGACAATGGCGTCCAGCGCCTGCCAGAACCCGTCGTTGACCTATATGGCGCTGACTGCGCGCGCCGCTGCGGCTGCTGCGGAAATGCTGCGCGACGGGACGATATGATCCTGTGAAAATCGCTTGATCGCGTCAAAAAACGCTTTATGCTTAAAACGAATTTTGATTGGGGCTGAGCGTTGCATACCGGTGGAAGTTCGGTGGAGATTTGCGGCGCGCGCGCAGACGCGGAGGTGGTCCCGTTCGTCGCCGCTACGACGGTGCGCTTCGGTGACGTCGATGCAGCCGGAATAGTTTTCTATCCCCGCTATTTCGAGATGCTGAACACCGCGATCGAAGACTGGTTCGAGCATGGCCTCGGCGAGACATTCGGGCGACTGCATCTCGGGCGTCGGATCGGCGTGCCGACGGTAAAGCTCGAAGCGGAATTCCCGGCGCCGAGCCTTCTGGGCGAGCGGCTGTCGGTCCAGTTGTCGCCGCGGCGGGTTGGCCGCAGCAGTTGCACGATAGCGTTCAGCTTCACCGGTGACGGGGTTGCCCGGGTTACGGGTGTCGTGACCATCGTCTGCATGGACCTGGACAAACGATTGGCGGTGCCCTGGCCGGATGATTTGCGTGCCGGAATGGTCGCGTCGAGGACTTTATGAGGGGGAGCGCATGAGATTCTTTGTGTTCGCGGCAACGCTCGCCGCGTCATGCTTGCCGGTGCAGGCCTGGTCCCAGGTCCAGCCGCAAACCGCCGTGTCCCGGCTGATCTCATCCACGAAATTCCGGGCCGCTGCCGGCCATTTGCGGGCCGATCACGAACGGCTGGTGGCGGAGATCATCCGCATCACCGAGATTCCGGCGCCGCCGTTCGGCGAGGGGCCGCGTGCGCTCGCCTACGCCGACATGATGCGGGCGAGCGGCTTGCGTGACGTGTCGGTCGACGCGATCGGCAACGTCATCGGCGTCCGGCCCGGCGCCGATCGCGCGCTGCCGCCGCTGATCGTGGCGGCGCATCTCGATACCGTTTTCCCCAAGGAAACCGACGTGACCGTGCGGCGTCAGGGCACACGGCTGATGGCGCCGGGGATAGGAGACGATTCGCGCGGCACGGCGGTCCTGCTGGCCTTCATCCGTGCGCTCGACAGTGCCGGAATCGTTACCGATCGCGATATCCTGTTCATCGGCAACGTCGGCGAGGAAGGGCCCGGTGATCTGCGCGGGATGCGTCATCTGTTCGGCAACGATCCGCGCGCGAAGCGTGCCGCCGCATTCATCACCGTGGACAGCTCGGGGGCGGAGCAGATCGTCACCCGCGGCGTCGGATCGCGGCGCTACCATGTCGTGTTCGAAGGCCCCGGCGGGCACAGTTTCGACAAGTTCGGCATCGTCAACCCGGCCGCCGCGCTGGCCCGGGCGGTGACCGGACTGTACGCCATCCCGGTTCCGAGCGATCCCAAGACGACCTATTCGGCCAGCATTCTGGCCGGCGGAACGTCCGTGAATACGATACCCGCCAGCGTGTCGGTCGATATCGACATACGCTCGGTCGCGGCAGCCGAAGTCGCGCGCGTCGATGCCGCTTTCAAGGCGGTTGCCCAGCGCGCTGTCGACGAGGAAAATGCGGCTCGCTCGACCGAACGTGGAACCGTCCGCGTCCGCTTCGAGCAGATTGGCGACCGGCCCGCCGGACGTACCGACGAGAACGACGCCCTGGCGAGAACCGCGCACGCCGCCTCGGCTGCCTTCGGCTACGCCCCACGTTTCATTGCGGTATCCACCGACGCGAATGTCGCGATGAGCCTGGGTATTCCCGCCATCGCGATCGGGTCCGGCGGGAGCGGCGGCTACGAACATTCGCCCGACGAATATATCGACGTCGAGATCGGCGAGAGCGTACGCGGAATGAGCGTGGGTCTGGCGACGATCCTGGGTGTCGCCGGCTCGCGGTGAGCGAACGCCGGCGGCGATCGGCCGGCCGGGTAAGGGAGAGAGTATGACCGACACGGCCGAACGCCAACGCTTCGCCCTGTTCGCGATCAGCTTCGCGGCGATCGCGGCGACATCTTTCTGCTTCGTGCTGCGCGCACTGGTGGTCGATACCTGGGGCGTCGAATATGCCCTGTCGGGAACCCAGAAGGGCGAATTGCTGGGCGTCGGCCTGTGGCCGTTCGCGATCACGATCGTACTCATGAGCTTGTTCATCGATCGCATCGGCTTTCGCACCGCATTTGTCTTTGCCGCGGCGATGCATGCCGGAGGGCTGGCGATCATCCTGTCCGCATCAGGTTACTGGATGCTGTATGCCGGCACCTTCGCGATGGCACTCGGCAATGGAGCGGTGGAAGCGGCAGCCAATCCGCTGGTCGCCACGCTCTATCCCGAAGATCGTTCGAAATGGCTGAACCGCCTGCATGCGGCGTGGCCGGGCGGCATGATCGCGGGCGGGCTGCTCGCAATGGCCATGGCGGACGGGTTCGGCTGGCGCGCGAAGGTTTTCCTGATGGCTCTGCCGGTCGCGATCTATGCGCTGATGCTGCTGCGCCAGCGGTTCCCGGTGAGCGAACGTGTTGCGGCGGGCGTGCCCTATCGCACGATGATCGGCGAGGCGGGATGGATTAGCGCGCTGCTGGTCGTCGGGCTGATGGTGATGGAACTCGGTCGCGTCGGCGGATGGCCCGCCCCTGTGCAGATAGGCGTGATCGCGGCGGTGACGATCGCGTTCGGCCTGTGGTCGCGATCGGCCGGGCGGTTGCTCTACATCATTCTGATCCTGCTGATGATTCCGCTGGCGATCACCGAACTGTCCACCGACAGCTGGATTTCGTCGTTGCTCGCGCCGGAACTGGGCCGCCACGGCTGGCAGCCGGGATGGGTTCTGGTATTCACCGCCGGGATCGTGTTCGTGGTACGGCTGTTCGCGGGAACGATCATCGGCGTGCTGACGCCGTTCGTGACGCTTGCGCTCGCCTCCGCGTTGGCGGCGGCCGGCCTGTACCTGCTGGCGGGCGCGGAGGCGGGCGGGATCGTGCTGGCGGCGACTCTGTATGGCGTGGGCAAGAGCTTCTTCTGGGGAACCAGCCTGGCTGTCGCGTCGGATCGTTTCCCGCGCGGCGGCGCGGTTACGATCAACGTCATCGCGGGCGTCGGCATGCTTGCTGCCGGCATCCTGGGATCGACGCTGCTCGGGTCAGTCCAGGATCGCGCGACGGCGACGGCGATGGTGGCGCATGACACCGCGAACCGTACCACCCTGTCGCAGCGCTATCTGGTCGAACGGCCGGCCAGTGTGTTCGGCAGCTATCGCGCGCTGGACGATCGCGCGCTCGCCACCGCGCCGGAAGCCGATCGGCAGTTGATCGCCGGTATGGTCGAGGCGAGCAAGAAGGAGGCGTTGCGTGACATGGCGCTGCTGCCCATCGCGACGATGATCGCGTTCCTGATGCTGGCGGTCTGGTTCCGTCGGCGCGGCGGCTATGCGGCGGTCCGACTCGACACAGTGGCGGACGAGCGATGAGCGCGCTGCGGCTCGGGCTGGTCGGCGGCGGGCCGGGCTCGTTCATCGGCCCGGTCCACCGCATAGCTGCGGAGATGGACCGCGAGATCGTTCTGGTCGCGGGCGCCTTTTCATCGGATGCGGCGCGATCGCTTGAGGCCGGGCGGGGGTTTGGGATCGATCCGGCGCGCGCCTATCCCGATCTGGACACGATGATCGCTGCGGAGGGCCGCCGCGCGGACGGCATCGAGATGATCGCGATCGCGACCCCCAATCACCTGCACCTGAGCCAGGCGAGCGCGGCGCTGGCTGCTGGTCTCGGCGTGATGAGCGACAAGCCGCCCACCGCCACGCTGGCTGAGGCGCGAGACCTGGCCACGGCGGTCGGGCGGGCGTCGCGCCCTTATGGGCTGACGTTCACCTACACCGGATATCCAATGGTGCGCGAGGCGCGCGCTCGGATCGCCGCCGGCGAGATCGGCCGCGTGCGCAAGGTGATCGTCGAATATCTCCAGGGCTGGCTTTCGCAGCCGATCGAAGCGGACGGAGACAGGCAGGCGGTTTGGCGTGTCGATCCGTCACGTGCGGGGATAGGGGGCTGCATCGGCGACATTGGCGTCCATGCGTTCAATCTTGCCGAGTTCGTAACCGGTGACGCGGTGGCGGAGTTGGATGCCGACCTGGCGGCGGTAGTGCCCGGCCGCGCGCTGGATGACGATGCCACGGTCCTGCTGAGGTTTCGCGGCGGCGCGCGCGGGATCATGATTGCGAGCCAGGTTGCGACCGGAGAGCGCAACAATCTGCGCCTGCGGATCTTCGGCGAACGTGGCGGTATCGACTGGTGCCACGAAACGGCGGATCGCCTCGCCCTGACCGACGCCGACGGATCGATCAGGACGATATGGGGCGGCAGCGCGGCGATCGGCGGCGACGCGCGGGCCGTATCGCGCCTGCCGGCGGGACATCCCGAGGGATATCTGGAGGCCTTCGCCAATATCTACCGCGATTTCGCGCGGCGGATGCGCGGCGAAGACGCCCCGCTGCTGCCCGGCGTCGACGCCGGCGTGCGGGCTATGGCTTTCGTCGAGACTGCGGTTCGCGCCAACCAAGCTGGCTGGATGGAGCTGGACGTATGAGGACGATCAAGGGACCGGGCATCTTCCTTGCGCAGTTCATGGGGAGCGAAGCCCCGTTCGACACGCTCGACGGCCTTGCGCGATGGGCCGGGGAACTGGGATACAAGGGCATCCAGATCCCCTGCGACCCGCGCCTGATCGACTTGCGTCTGGCCGCCGACAGCAGGGGATATTGCGACGATTTGCGCGGTCGCCTGGCCGAACATGGCGTCGAGCTGACCGAATTGTCGACCCATCTGCAGGGCCAGCTCGTCGCGGTGCATCCGGCCTATGACGCGCTGTTCGACGGTTTCGCGCCGGCCGAACTGCGCAATCGGCCGGCCGATCGCCAGGCATGGGCGGTCGAGCAGGTCACGCTTGCCGCCCGGGCGAGCGCGAACCTGGGGCTGGATGCCCACGCCACCTTTTCCGGCGCGCTGGCGTGGCCATATATCTACCCGTGGCCACAGCGCCCGGCGGGCCTGGTCGAGGAAGCGTTTGCCGAACTGGCGCGGCGCTGGCGACCGATCCTCGACGCGTTCGGCGCGGCGGGTGTCGCCTGCGCATTCGAACTGCATCCGGGCGAGGATCTGCACGACGGCGCGACGTTCGAACGCTTCCTCGAAGATCTGGGCGGACACGGCGCGGCGGCGATCCTGTACGATCCCAGCCACTTCGTGCTCCAGCAGCTCGACTATCTCGCCTTCCTGGACATCTATCACGAACGGGTGCGCTGTTTTCACGTCAAGGATGCGGAATTCCGGCCGAACGGCCGCGCCGGTGTCTATGGCGGCTATCAGGACTGGATCGACCGGCCCGGCCGATTCCGGTCACTTGGCGACGGGCAGGTCGATTTCCGCGCCATCTTCTCCAAGATGGCGCAGTATGACTTTCCCGGCTGGGCGGTGCTCGAATGGGAATGCGCGCTGAAGCATCCCCAGGACGGAGCAGCCGAGGGCGCCCCGTTCATTCGCGATCATCTGATCCGGGTTACTCCGCACGCGTTCGATGATTTTGCCGCCGCTGGCACGGATCGGACCGTCAATCATACCATACTGGGCCTGGCATGACGCCGGCGACCCGTCTCAACGAAAGGCACATGACATGCGCAATGACCGCCGGCAGTTCCTGATCGCGCTCCCGCTCGCCGCGATCGCCGGCGGATGCGCGATGCGCAGCACGGGCACCGGATCGGCAGGCACGCCGCGATTCGGCATCCAAACCTACAGCTTTCGCGATATGCTGCCGGCCGATGGCGACATGGTCGACAAGATGATCGCTGGCTGCCGCGCCATCGGCGTGTCGATGGTCGAGCTGTTCGAGCCGACGATCCAGCCGCCCGCCCTGTCCGCCGATGCACCCTGGGCCGTGAAGGGCGGCAAGCCGACCGAGGCGTCGCTGTACGGTCGCCCGCCTGAGGGGCCGCGCCCCGCCGACGTTCTCGCCAATCGCGAGCGCATTCGCCAGTGGAGGCTGGAGACCCCGCTGTCGAGGTTCGAGGCGATCGGGCGGCGGTTCGCCGACGCGGGGATCGAGGTGCAGGCGTTCAACTTCGGACTGAAGGATGATTGCACCGATGCCGAGGTCGACCGCGGTTTCGCGATGACGCGGGCGATGGGCGCGCGGATCATGACCGCCTCGACCACGCTGACGATGGCGAAGCGGACGGTGCCGTTCGTCGCCCGTCACCGCGTGCTGCTGGGCCTCCACGGCCACTCGAACCTGCGCGATCCCAATGAGCTCGCGACGCCGGAAAGCTTCGAGGCCGGGCTGGCGATGTCGCCCTGGTATCGCATCAATTTCGATATCGGTCATTTCAGTGCGGCGGGTTTCGACACGCTGGCCTTCCTGGAAAAGCACCACGCCCGCACCGTCAGCGTGCATATCAAGGACCGCGAAGACAACAACGGCATGAACCGTCCGCTTGGCGAGGGCGGAACGCCGGTGCGCGAGGTTGTTGCGCGCATAGCGACCAGAGGGTGGGATATCCCGATCCTCCTCGAGTATGAATATGCCGGTGGGCCATCGATCGACGAATTGCGCCGGATGCTGGCCTATTGCCAGTCCGCGGCGCGCGGATGACCGGGGACGACCGAACGATGCGGATATGGTATCAGAGTTTCGTCGATGCCCCCAACGCCGGGCCGTACTGGCCGATGCTGCGAGAGCACCTCGACGCCATCGTCGATCCTGGAACCGAAATCGACGTTCACGGCATCACCCCGCACGACGGCTATGCTCATCCCATTGTCGAATGGCGTTGCGCGCGTGAGGTAATCTGCAATGCGGTGACGGCGGAGGAGCAGGGCTACGACGCGTTCGTCATCGGCCATTTCCAGGATGCTGGGCTGTACGAAGCGCGGTCGGTGGTCGATATCCCCGTACTGTCGCTGGGCGAAGCGTCGATGCTGCATGCGTGCACGCTGGGCCAGCGCAGCGGGATCGTGACCATCAACCGCCGCTACATCTCCTGGTTTCACCACCAGATCGGGAAGTACGGACTGGATCGGCGCGTGACCGGCGTCCATGCGATGCAGTTCGAGCCTGGGCAGATCCTGGCGGCCTATGGCGATGCGGACCGGACCCGCGACGTGACCGATCTGTTCGCGCAGCAGGCGCGGCCGCTGGTGGCTGGCGGCGTCGACGTCATCCTGCCAGGCGGCGGTATCCCGATGCTGCTGTTCTCGGCGATCAACGGCCACGAGATCGACGGCGCGCCGGTCGTCAACGGCATACCGATCGTGGTGAAGATGGCGGAGATGGCGGTACGCTTGCGGCGGCTGACCGGACTGGGCGTGAGCCGCGCCTCCGATTTCGCCAAGGCCCCACCCGAGATCATCGCCGAATTCCGCGAGAATCCGAAGGGGCTTTAGCCCTCTGGCTCGGCATGGGCCAGAATGCCCCCGTCGCCATCCGCGACGCAGGCGATGCCGACACGGTCGCCGGCGCGTGCGTCCGGCGCCAGGAAGCAGTGCAGATGCGGGCCGGCGTCGAGCAGGACGGTCCCGATCAGCATCGGCAGGCGATCGGCGAAAGCCTGTTCGAACGATCGGTGAAGCCGGGCGACGGCGAGGATGCGCCCCGCTCCGGCAGCTTCGTCGACCAGCGCATCCGCCAGGCAGCGCCGGCACAGGGTCCGGCGCGGGTAGCCGGCCGCGCCGCACGCCGTGCAACGCTGGATCATGAAATAGGTCACAGCGCCTCCAGTATCGCGGCGCCGGTGGCGAGACAGCGATCGAAGGTAATCATGCCATAGCCGCTCGCCAATGCGATGCGTGCGCCGGGCACGCCCCGTCCCAGCGGTTGCCCGGTTATCTGCCGCAGCGCCTCGACCACGGGCAGGAAGCCGCCCGCCGCGCCAGCCTGTCCGCAGGCGAGTTGGCCGCCAGAGGTATTGAACGGAAAATCGCCGTCGATGTGCAGATCGCGGGAGCGGACGAAATCCGGCGCATCGCCCTTCGCGCAGAAGCCCAGATCCTCGATCTGCATCGCGGCGATCACCGGATAGTCGTCATATGTCTGAAGGCAGTCGATCTCGCCCGGGCCGAGCGACGCCTGCGCATACAGGCTGTCGCGATCCATCGCCCAGCCGCCGCGTTCGGCGACGGGCTCGTCGAAATAGGCGTTATGTCGCTCGATCGCGCCGCGGATGCCGGCATGGGGCAGGCCGAGTTCGCGCGCGAGGGCATCCGACATGACCAGGAATGCCTCTGCGCCCGCACAGGGCATGACGCAGTCGAACAGACGGATCGGTTCGGCGATCGGCGGCGCTGCCATATAGGCGGCCATGTCCAGCGGCTTCGCGCCTAGCAGCGCGTTCGGATTGCCGCGGGCATTGTCGCGCTGGGCGCAGACGATCCGTCCGAAATCCTCCCGCGTGGCGCTGTAGCGGCGCATGTAGTTGTCGGTGATGAGCGCGAAGCTGCCGTTCGGCCCGGCAGCGCCATAAGGATACACCGCCTGCGTCGAAAACGTCGAGAAGTCGCGGATCAGGCGACCAAAAGCGGCACGATCGGTGGTGTCGCCGGCGATGCAGGCGACGATGTCGCAATCGCCGTCCTGCACCGCGCGCGCGGCGCGACGCAGAGCCATCACGCCGCTGGCACCGCCGGTGGGGATCCATTCGATCCAGCGCGGCACGAGATCGAAATGCTCGGTCAGCGCGATCGTCGTGTCCGGGCCGAGCGTGAACGACGTGGTGGCGAGGCCGTCGATCGCGCGCTTTTCGATGCCGGCCCGTTCGATCAGGGCCCGCAGCGCGCGGCCGATGAACCACTGGCTGGGTCGGTCGCTCGATCTGGCATAGGGTATCGTGACCGGGCAGGTCACCGCGACGCCCCGATAGTCGCGGGGCGACATCACGCGGTGCCGGCCCGCCCCGGCCGGCGGACCTGATAGCCGACGCGATCGCGGTCCCAGGTGGCGTCGGTCACGCCGGTTTCGCGCAGCTTGAAGCGCTGGACCTTGCCATTGTCCGTCATCGGCAGGGCGTCGGCGAACAGCAGGAAGCGCGGCACCGAGAAATATGTCATGCGCGGCTGGCAGAAATCCAACAGGGCCTCCGGCTCCACCGCATGGCCGTCGTGCAGGACGAGCGCGGCCATCACCTCGTCCTCCGCGAGCTCGGACGGCACGGGAAAGACGGCGGCCTGGGCGACGGCGGGATGGCTCAGCAGCACCTGTTCGACCTCATAGGCGGAGATATTCTCGCCGCGGCGACGGATCGCATCCTTCATCCGGTCCATGAACGCGAAATAGCCGTCCGCGTCGCGATACACCCGGTCACCGGTATGAAACCACAGGTTCCGGCGGCTGGCCAGCGTCGCCTCCGGCATCTGGAAATAGCCCTGCGCCAGCGCGTCGGGCATTGCCGCGCGCACAACGAGTTCACCGGGTTCGCCAACGGCCACCTCATTGTCCTCGGTATCGACGACCCGCGCGTCGAATCCGGGTCGGACCCGACCCATGAAACCGGGGCGCTGACCTGACAGCACGTCGCCGATGACGAAATTCGTCTCGGTCGATCCGTAGCCCTCGATCAGGCCGATGCCGAACCGCTGTTCGAACGCCGCGCCGAACGCCGCCGGCACGCCGGGCGCGAGCGCGCGGCGAACGCCGTGGCCGCGATCACCCGCGTCCTCCGGTCGGGACAGCAGGATCGGGATCATCGCACCCAGCAGATATGTGACCGTCGCGCCATAATCGCGCAGGCTCCGCACGAATCCCCCGGCCGAAAAGCGCTCGATCGCGACCAGCGTCGCGCCGCTTAGCAGCGCCTGATAGAAGGTACCGAGCGCGTTGACGTGGAATAGCGGCAGCGTCGTCAACAGCACGTCGCTCGCTTCGATTTCCAGGATGTCGATCGAATTGACGCCCCACCAGAACATCTGTGCGTGCGGGCAGCATACCCCTTTCGAGGGGCCGGTCGTGCCGGACGTGTAGAGGATCGACCCCAGATCCGACGGTCGCGATTCCACCGGATCGACCGGGGCGCCTGGCGCCGGGATAGGCGCGATCGGCCAGCCGGACATCGCTGGCGGCTGCTCAGACAGCACCCAGACCGCCGTCAGATCGAGCGACGCCGCGTCGAGCGTTTCCAGCACGTCGATCGCGTCGTGATCGAGCACCAGCAGCCGGGCGCCGCTGTTCGACAGGATATGCTGGAGCTGGCCCCCGCGCGACGAGCGGTTGATCGGGACCGCCACGGCGTTCAGCCAGGCGCAGCCCAGCCAGAGGTCAAGGAACTCGATGCGGTTGCCGCACAGGATCGCGACACGGTCGCCGGCACCGATCCCGGCGGCACCCAGCGATCCCGCGGTCCGGCCCGCGCGCTCCGCCATGTCGGCCGCCGAAAAGGACTTGTCGCTGATCGTCACCAGCGGCTTGTCACCCGCGATCGCCGCGCGGCGGGCCAGCAGGGCTGGAGCACAACGATCCGCAGGCGCGATCTCGCGATCGTAGCGCGCCTGCGTCGGGCTGAGCGGAGCGGCGTGAAGCATGGACGATCCGGTCCTCGATATGAAATGCCCGACGACTAGCGCTACACGATTATTATTTCAAGTTTGAAACATCTACAGGCCGTGGCCGCGCAGCCAGCGATCGATGACGGCTGCGACGTCGTGGCTGTTCCGATCCTGCATCATCATATGCGAGTTTCCGCGTATACCGAAAGCTGGAAGGTCCACCAGTTCCACGCGCACCCCGTCCGCGCGTGCGGCCTCGACAAACCGAGCGCACGCTTCGCGGCGCGGCGCCCAGCGATCCGATTGCGCGACGTAGTCGCCGAACAGCACCAGCACGGGGATGCCGCGCAGCGAGGAGAGGTCGCGATCCGGCGCTGGGCAGGAGGCCGGCTCTATCGCCACGATTCCGGCAACGGACGCGCCGCCGCGCAGCGCTGCCTCGAACGGATAGATGCCGGATTGCGAATGGCTGACGATCACGGCGCGGCCGATCCGCTCGCCCAGCAGCTGCAGGGCGGCGATGGTCGGCGACGGCTCGTCGCCGTCACGCGCGAAATTGGGCACCATCTGCTGCCACAGCCCCTCCTGCGCCTCGACCGGGAACTGGAGGCCGGGATAGGTTTCGCCGTATGCCGGCCCGAAACGGAAGATGCGCCAGGCGGTCTCGCGCGACGCCGCGGTCGCAACCGGCAGCGCCGACGGCGGCCGCCGTCCGTCGCGAACCGCGTTGATCGCGGTGACGTCGATCGCCGACCGACCGCGCCATGCCTGATCCATCACATAGACGGGATGTCCGGCGCGCACGAACCACTCATCCCAGCCAGCCCGCCCATCGGGCGTGGTTTCCCACGATACGCCGGTCAGGCAACAGCCGTGGAGCAGGACCATCGCCGCACGTCGGGCGCGCACCGGTATCTGGTAGCGGACATAGACCTGGTCGACGGTCACGTGTCCTGATTGCGGGAACGGCTTGATCTCGCCCAGCGTGTCGGATTGCACGTCCTGCCCGCCGATGAAGAAGCTTCCCTGCCGCGCGATCTTGAGAGGGCGAGGTTCGCGCGCAGTGGCGGGCGCTGACAGCGCTAGGCATGCGATCAGAAGCGCCAACAGCCGCAGCATGTCAGACGGCCGCCTCCCGCACCGCGCAGGCCAGCGCAGCGCCCTTTTCATCCGCCAGAGCGGCGGCGCGGAGCCGCGCGATCACCGCCGCCGCATCCGGCCGACCGACAAGCGTTCGCGCGGTCGCGATCACCGTCGCGAAATTGGCGAGCGAGCGATCGAACGTATCGGAATAGCCCTTTATCAACTGCTGGCAGCGGGCAAGTTCGGCCGCCGCGGCGCGATCGGCCATGGCGGTCGTGCGGATCAGGTCCAGCCAGTCGTCGATCCGCTGCTGTTCGTCGGCGAAGCGCAAGGTCGAGCGCCGGATCGCGCGAAGCGCGGCGACGCAGCGCAGCGCGATGAACCATCGCATGCCGGTCGTCCGCACATGCCGCCCTCGCGCGAACCTCGGCTCAAGCCAACGGCGCAGCGCGGGATGGCGCAGCATGGGCCGCCCGGCCCACGCTGGCAGCGTTTCCGCCACCTCCTGCAATCGCGGATGCATGTATTCGGTGACGTGCAGCACCTGGCCGGGCGCCAGCCGCACTTCGCGTTCGACGCGGTTGCTACGGCTCGCGCGCACCTTCAGGTCGGCGACCCGGATCGTATCCTCATACGCCATCCACAGCGCCAGATGCCGGGCGACCTCGGCCGTCAGCGTCTGGTCGCCGCCATCCAGCGCGGCGATGTCGGCTAGCCGGTCGAGGTAGAGATCGGCATAGGCGCGATCCTGATAATCCATCAGCCGGTGGACGCCGTGCGTCGCATCGGGCCACGCCGCGCGCGGGAGTTCGGCCTCGATCCGTTCCAGCAACGCGCGACCCGCGGCGGTGGTCGGCCGCGGGGGCGCGGCGGGATCGGCGGGATCGGCGTCTCCGGTAGTGGCGAGTGTTACGCCCCGGTCGAAGCCCGCGAGATTGGCATCCACCGCCTTGCCGCCGTGGCGGATCGCGCCCTCGAACGCTTCCCGTGCGAAGGGCAAGGTGCCGCTGCCGGCCAGGGCCCCGAACATCACCGAACTGATGACGCTGCGCGACGCGGCGGCCGCGCCCGCCATGTCGAACCCGATGAAGCGCGCCGATCGCCGCTGGGCGGCATCGAGAATGCGCTGCCCCGCGGCCGTTCCGTCGCCAGGCGCCGATTTCTCGGCGATCGCATAGACGCGGTGGGTCGATCCGATCAGCGTGGTGCGGTCAGTGCTCACAAATCCGCGCAGAATCGCCCGGCCGGCCTCCATCAGCTCGGAAGCGATCACGATATCGACGTCGCCCGGCACCGGCATCATCGCCAGCACCGGATCGGGCCGGTTCGCGCCACCCGCCCCGCGCCGGATCATCTCGATATAATAGACGGTTGATCCCGTGCGTTGCGCGACACCGGGCACCGACGTGCCCTGTGCGACATAGCCGTTGTCGGCGGCCATCCGCAGGATCCAGTCGGCCAGCACGCCGCCCCCTTCGCCGCCAAGGGCGAGGATGGCGACGGTAATGCGATCGCGATCGGCGGGGATCATCAGAACGCCCTTGCCGCCAGGGTGCGCGCATCCCGGCGTTGCAGCCAGCCGATCACCGACCGGCGCATGCTTGCCCGTGCCCGATCCCAGCGGCTCGGGTTGGTCACGATGGACGCCTTGTAGAAGGATGGGCACAGGACGGCAGCATGGGCGACCTCGCCGCAATTGCCGCATCCGACGCAACTGTCGTCGATATGCGTCACCGGATGCGCGCGGAGTGGATCGGGATTGGGCCGGATGCTGAGCGAAGGGCACCCGGACAGACGGATGCACGCATGATCGCCGGTGCAGGTATCCGGGTCGACTCCGAAGCGTTCGCGAACGACGCGCTTTCCCGCCCTGGCGGCGCGGGCGACCAGCGGCTTTTCGCGGCGCTGCTTGTTCAGCATGCATTCCGACCGGGCAACGATCACCTTCGGCCCCGTGTCCGTGCTGGTCAGCGCTTCTCTCAGCGTGTCGCGCATCCGCGCCACGTCATAGGTGCGGTTCAGCGTGCGCGCCCATTTGACGCCCATGCCGCGCACCGCCGTTTCGATCGGGTGATTGGTCGTCCGGGTCTCGCTTGGCGCGCGCGACGACAAGATGTCCTGGCCGCCGGTCGCCGCCGAATAGCCGTTGTCGACAATGATCGTTACCGTCTCGTCCTGGTTGAAGACAGCGTTGCCGATCCCGGACGTCAGCCCGTTGTGCCAGAAACCCCCGTCGCCCATCATCGCCACCGCGCGTCTGCCCTCCGGCCTGAATGCCGACGCGGCGGCGGTGCCGAGGCCGTAGCCCATCGTCGTGTTGCCGATGTGGAAGGGCGGCAGGATCGAAAAGAGGTGGCACCCGATGTCGGCGGAGACGTGAAGCTCGCCCAGTTCGCGCTGCACCAGTTTCATGGCGGAGAAGATCGGACGTTCCGGGCAGCCGGTGCAGAAGCCCGCCGGCCGACCGGGGACGGTGCTGGCGAGTTCCGGGTCCGGCACAACCGGTGGCGGGACAGCCGGGGCGCGATCGGGCGCATGCGCACGCAGGAACGCGGCGACACCGTCGCGCAACACCTGGCCCGAATATTCGCCGGCGCGTGGCATGACGTCCTTGCCGACGATCCGGGTTTCCAGTCCCGCGCGGCGGACCAGCGTGTTCAGCTCGTGCTCGATGAACTCGGGCTGCCCTTCCTCGAGTATCAGCACCGCCGTTTTCCCTGCACAGAACGCACGAACCTCGTCAGGCACCAGCGGATAGGTGACGTTCAGGCAATAGATCGGGATCGCCGCGGCGCCATAGGGATCGGACAGCCCGGCCATTTCCAGCGCGCGGTTCAGCGTGTTGTAGAGCCCGCCCTGGACGATGATGCCGATGTCGTCCTTCTCCGGTCCGAACCATTCGTTCAGTCCGCGATCGACGATGAAACGGAGGGCTGCCGGCCAGCGATGCTCGATCTTCTCTATCTCGTGCGCGAAGATCGCCGGCGGCAGCACGATGCGGTCGAGATCGCGGCGCGGATTGGCCGCGGCCTGCCCCACCGTCATCGGCGGCCGGCGATTGTCGCGCGCGACGAAGCTGCCGGTCATATGGCAACTGCGAACCCGCATTTCGATCATGACCGGCGTGTTCGACGCTTCCGACAGTTCGAACCCGTGCTCGACCATGTCGACGATGGACGGCATGTTGGGACGCGGATCCAGCAGCCACATCTGCGATTTCATCGCAAAGGCGTGTGTGCGTTCCTGCATGATCGACGAGCCTTCGCCGTAATCCTCGCCGACGATAATCAGCGCCCCGCCTGTCACGCCGCCCGACGCGAGATTGGAAAGCGCATCGGACGCAACATTGGTGCCGACCACCGATTTCCACGCCACCGCCCCGCGCAGCGGGTAATTGACGGATGCCGCCAGCATGGCGCCGGCCGCCGCCTCGCTCGCGTTCGACACGAAATGGACGCCCAACTCGCGCAACAGCGGGTCGGCGTCCGAAAATACGTCCATCAGGTGGCTGATCGGCGATCCCTGATAGCCGCCGACATAGGCGACCCCCGCCTGCAACAGCGCCTTGGTGACGGCCAGGATACCTTCGCCCTCGAACACCTCGCCCGCGCCGAGGCGAAGCTGCTCGACCTCCCTTTTGAACGAACGTTCGGCCATCGCGTCAGCCCTCGACGAGCGCCAGCACGCGCAGCGGGCTGCCGGACCCGCCGGCGATCTTCAGCGGTGCCGACACGATCAGCGCGCCTTTCGGCGGCAGCTTGTCAAGATTCTGCAGGCACTGCAGGCCATATCGCCCGGCGCCGTGGAACAGGGTGTGCGCCGGATAGGCCGGGTCCATAAGATGGGCCTGCCCGGCATCGGTGCCGATCGTCTCCACCCCGAAGCCATGCGCATCGCGATCCTCGATCAGGAAACGGCACGCCTCCGGGTCGGGGCCGGGCGTATGGGCGCCGTCATCCCGCCGGTTGGTGTAGGCGTCGCCGACGCGCTTCGACCAGTCGGTACGGAAAAAGATCCAGTTGCCCGGCTCTATCCGGCCATGGACCGTTTCCCAGGCCTGGATCGTCTCGCGTGTCAGCACGAAATCCGGATTTTCGGCGCATTGCGCAGAACAATCGAGGACGACCGCCGGCGCGATGAAATTCGCCGGATCGATTGTGTCCACCGTGTTGTCCGGCAGGTCGCGACCCGTAACCCAGTGGATCGGCGCGTCGAAATGCGTGCCGGTATGTTCGCCGACCGTAAAATTGTTCCAGTACCAGGCGACGCCCCGATCGTCGTAGCGCGAGATTTCCTGTCGGCTGAACGCGGCTGTCTGTCCGAACGGTTCGGGCAACACCAGCAATGGCGTGTCCTCCGACAGCGGCTGGGTCAGGTCGACGACGGTGATCGCGTTGCCGGCAATCGCGTTGGCCAGTTGGGTGAGCAATGTCGTCACCATCGATAGCTCCCGATCCACACTGTGATGCGACTCGAAGGGTGTCACACAAAACGTGCATATGCAAGTTTATGGTTTTCCGGACCGGCGATACGCGATACGTTTGTCTGGATCGAGGAGTGTGGTTTGGACAACAAGGCCCTGGGCGATCCCGGCAACCCCGGGTTTCAGGTGAGCAAATACCCGTTCTTTCTGCTCAACCGCCTGGTGAGCCGATATAATGGGGTGATCGAACCGCGGCTGCGCGCGATCGGGCTGGACATTCCCTATTGGCGGGTGCTGATGGTCCTGGGCGAGGCTTCGCCACGCGGCGTGCGTGATATTGCCGATGCCGCGGTGATCCCGCTGTCCACGATGACGCGCATCATCCAGCGCATGGTCGCTGCCGATCTGGTCGCTGTGTCGCCGTCACCCGATGACGCGCGCGTGACCCGCGTCATGCTGACAGCTGCCGGCGAAGCCAGACTGGCGGAAGCGCGCGCGACCACCGCGCCGGTCTATGCCATGGTGACCCGCGATCTCGACGGCGATGCCTTTGATCGGCTGCTGGCGACGCTCGAGCAGCTTCATGACAGCCTGATCGACGAATCATCCAAAGACATGACTTGATCGGACCGCGTATAAACTTTAAATATAAAATAATTTAGGAGGTGGCCATGCGGGTCGTATGTCTGGGCGGCGGTCCTGCCGGGCTCTATTTCGCGATTTCGATGAAGCTGCGGAATCCTGAGCACGAGATCGTGGTGGCCGAACGCAACAAGGCTGGCGACACGTTCGGTTGGGGCGTGGTGTTTTCCGATCAGACGCTCGATAATCTGCGCGCCAACGATCCGGTGAGCGCCGCGACCATCTCCGCCGGGTTCAGCCACTGGGACGACATCGAGGTGGTGATCGGCGATGCCGTAGAGCGATCGGGCGGGCATGGCTTCATCGGCATCGGTCGCAAGCACCTGCTCAATATCCTGCAGGACCGTGCGCGCGCGCTGGGCGTCGACCTGAGGTTCGAAACCGAATTCGACGCCGATCTTTCCGCCTGGGCCGATTACGATCTGGTAGTAGCGGCCGATGGCATCAACAGCCGCATCCGCACCGACCATGCGGACCGGTTTGATGTCGACATCGACGTCCGGGCGAACAAGTTCATCTGGCTGGGCACGCCGCGCCTGTTCGACGCCTTCGGCTTTCTGTTCGAGCGAACCGCCCATGGCTGGATCTGGGCGCATGCCTATCGCTTCGATGAAACACGCTCGACGTTCATCGTCGAATGTTCCGAGGCGACATGGGCAGGCATCGGTTTCGACCGGATGGAGCCGGAGGAGACGATCGCGACCTGCGAGCGCATCTTCGCCCGGCATCTGGACGGGCAACCGCTGCTGACCAACGGCGCTCACCTGCGCGGTTCGGCGGCCTGGATCAATTTCCGGCGCATACTCTGTGGCAACTGGTCGTTCGATAATGTCGTCCTGCTGGGCGATGCCGCGCATACCGCGCATTTCTCGATCGGGTCCGGCACGAAGCTCGCGCTGGAGGACGCCATCAAGCTTGCGGAGGTGATGAGCCGTCCGGGTGTCACCGCCAATCGGCCGGCGATGCGCGCGGCGCTGGGCGAATATCAGAAGGAGCGCCACGTCGAGGTTCTGAAGATACAGAACTCGGCGCGTAACTCGACCGAGTGGTTCGAGACGCTGGACCGCTACGTCGATTTCGCGCCGGAGCAGTTCGCCTATTCGCTGTTGACCAGGTCGCAACGCATCAGCCACGAGAACCTGCGCCTGCGCGACCCCGATTGGCTCGGCCGGATCGAGCGCTGGTTCGCGCGCGACGGGACGGCCGATGCCGCCACGGTGCCGCCGATGTTCACGCCCTTCGAGGTGCGCGGCATGCGGCTGGAGAACCGCGTGGTCGTGTCGCCGATACTGACCTATGCGGCGGATGAGGACGGGGTGCCGACGGATTTCCATCTCGTGCATTATGGTGCGCGGGCGATGGGCGGTGCCGGGCTGGTCATGACGGAGATGGCGGCCGTGTCGCCGGACGGACGGATAACGCCGCGATGCACCGGCATCCATCACGATGCGCAGGCCGCGGCATGGAAACGCATCGTCGATTTCGTCCATGGCTGTAGTGCGGCGAAGATCGCGATCCAGCTTGGTCACGCCGGCGCGCGCGGCGCGACCGAACCGGGCGGCGATCCGGATCGCCCGCTTGCGGAAGGCGGATGGCCGCTGGTTGCCGCATCGGGCCGGCCGTTCCGCGCCGCTGGCCGGACGCCGACGGAAATGACCCGCGAGGACATGATCCGGGTTCGCGACGATTTCGCCAGTGCGGCGTCGCGCGCGCGGCATGCGGGATTCGACATGATCGACCTTCAGTTCGGCCATGGCTTTTTGTTGTCCGGGTTCATCACGCCGCTGATGAACCTGCGCTCGGACGATTACGGCGGGTCGCTGGAAAACCGGCTCCGCTTCCCGCTGGAGGTGTTGCGGTCGGTCCGGGCGGCCTGGGGATCTGACAGTCCGATCGCGGTGCGCATTTCCGCCGATGACTGGATGGGGCCGGCGGGTGTGACCTCGGCCGAATCTGTGCGGATCGCGCAGGCCCTGCGCGATGCCGGCGCCGACCTGATCGACGTGTCGGCCGGCGAGACCTCGCCCGAGGCGAAGCCGGTGTACGGCCGCATGTTCCAGACGCCCCTTTCGGATCGCATCAGAAACGAGGGCGGGTGCGTGACGATGGCGGTCGGCAACATCTATTCGGCGGATCACGTCAACGCGATCCTGGCTGCCGGCCGGGCCGATCTGGTGGCGCTGGGCAGGCCACACCTCGCCGATCCGGCGTGGACACTGCGAGCCGCCGCGCAAGCCCGTTACCGCAACGTCGCGGTCCCCCCGGCATATGGTCTGGGGCAGGCGCAACTGGAGCGTATATTCACGCAGGGTGCCTGATCGCGCATCTTCGTGCTACGATCGCCGGGCAGATAGGGGACTATTTCGTGCCGCCGAAGATTCGAGAGAAGCATGACGGCGCTCTGGCCGGAGAAACCGACGTCCGGGTGTGGCTGCGACTGCTGAGCTGTACGACGATCATTGAAAAGCGATTGCGGCGCCGCCTGACCGATCAGTTCGACACCACTCTGCCGCGGTTCGACGTCATGGCGGTACTCGAACGCCAGCCTACCGGGGTGAGAATGGGCGAACTGTCGCGGGCGCTACTGGTGTCCAACGGCAACGTTACCGCGGTCGTCCGTCAACTCGAACACGCCGGACTGGTCAGCACTCGCCTGGCGGCCGACGACAAGCGCTCGTCGATCGTCGCGCTGACGGAGGAGGGGCGCTCGCATTTCGCCGATCTCGCGTCCGCCCATCACGAATGGATCAAAGCCATGTTCTCCGGGATGCCGCGCGCGGACCAGCTGGCACTTTATCGGTTGCTCGCGACGCTCAAGGCATCAATAGGCGCCGAAAGCGTCGAGAGCTGAAGCCGGGCCAGCGGCGCCGTCGCGGCTCCGCCAGCGTTCAGCCCGCGACGACGGCATTGCGCAGGCGGCCGATGCCAGCCACCTCCGCCTCGATCACGTCGCCCGGCCATAGCCATTCCTGCGGATCGCGGCCCGCGCCGACCCCCTCGGGCGTTCCGGTCGCGATGATGTCGCCGGGCTCCAGCGTTATGCCCTGGCTGATGTCCGAAATCAGGAAATCGACCGCGAACAGCATGTGACGGGTGTTCGACCGCTGCTTCTCGACGCCGTTGACGGTCAGCCAGAGATCGAGGGTCTGGGGATCTGGGATTTCGTCCGCCGTGACGATGCACGGCCCCATCGGGGCGTAGCTGTCCTGCCCCTTGGAGTAGATCCACTGCCCCGCGCGCCGGTTGTCGCGGGCGCTCATGTCGATGCAGACGGTATAGCCGAACACGTAATTCAGGGCGTCGGCGGTCTCGATGCGCGATGCGCGGCGGCCGATGATCGCGGCGAGTTCGACTTCCCAGTCGAGTTGCTGGGTGATGCCGGCGCGGTGAACGACCGGATCGCCCGGCCCGATGACGCTGGTGGGCGGCTTGGAGAAGATGACCGGCTGCTTGGGCAGATCCTTGGCGGTGTCGAGGGATTTCGCGCTTTCGGCGACATGCTCGACATAGTTCAGGCCGATGCCGAAGATGTTCTTGCGAGGCCTCGGAATGGGCGCCAGCAGCGTGACGTTCGACAGCGGCGGCGCGCCTGCGACCGGCCAGCGGCCGTCCGCTTCGTCGATAAGTCGCTTCAACTCGCTCAACGCGACAGGGCCGAGTTCGATGAAATCCAGCATCCGCGAGGGAAGCGGGACGCCCGCGCGATCGCCGAGCATGGCCACGTCGATCACCAGATCATCGACGATCACGCCCATCCGGGCCTCGGCCTCGACGGAAGCGCGATAGGTAACGAGACGCATTGCATTCCTTTCTGGATACGAGCGATCAGGAAAGTACCGGCTGATGGCCCCCGTTTTCCGCGAGCCCCTCGGCCCGATAGAGGCCGAGGGCGTGCATCACGGGCAAATCGTGGAAAGAGAACAGGCACGCGTCCTCTGTCGGCGATGCGTTCGCGTGTTCGTGCCACATCCATGACGGCACGACGAAGATGTCGCGCTCTTTCCAGTCGAACCGCTTCCCCGCGATGATCGAGTGGCCGGCCCCCTTTGCGCATTGATAGACGAACGATCCGACCTCGCGGTGCGCGCGGGTATGTTCTCCTGGGCGCAGCAGCTGTATCGACGCGCCCATCGTCGACATCGGCGGCCCGCCGGTGAACGGATTGACATAGTCCATGTGCACGCCGTCATAGGGCGACCCGTCGGTCACCCGCGCGAATTTGCACAGCGCCTCATATGTCGGTTCCCACTCATATTTCAGCAGCGGCGAATAACGTCGCGACCAGCTCTCGCCGGCCGGCTTCAGCGCGGCATTGCCCCACGTCGCGGTCGAATCGTCGATCGGAAAACTGATCGCCTGCTGCAGATCCGGATGAACCTCATAAAAATTCGCGTCCAGCGCGTTCATCAACGGGATGTCCAGCCCGTCCTGCCATGTGCAGACCGTGCCGTCCTCGGCGACGCCATGTTCGTGCCAGGTCCCGTTGGGCGTAAGCACGAAATCGTTGCGTCCCAGCGTCATCTTGTGCCCGTCGACGTTGGTGAACGCCCCGGCCCCTTCCATGATGAAGCGAAGCGCGGACGCCGAATGGCGGTGGCTCGACGCCAGTTCGCCCGGCCCCATCACCTGGATGCCGGAATAGAGCCAGCCCACGGCGGCCGTCATCTCCGTTCGACCGGGGTTGGCGAGATAGACGACCCGGCGACCGGCCTGCTCTGGCGTGACCAGTTCCAGCGCACGCATCACATGGTCGCGCAGTCGGTCATAATGCCAGATCACGGGCTGCGACTGGCTTTGCGGCTCCCATGGCTCGATCTTGTTGGCGACCGTCCACAGGGCGCCGGCATGCTGGCTTTCCAGGTCGCGATAGAAGCGCACAAGTTCGTCGGTGTCGGCCACGTTCGCGCGGCCGATCCGGTCCTCACGATACTGGTCATACCCCTCGACACCCATAGACAACCTCCGCCGCTATTGTTATAAGCTTAAAATATATCGTGGGCGGATGTCAATCCGGGATGGAGCGGAGATGACGTTGTGAGCGGATACAGAGCGGCGGTAATCCAGGCGGCGTCGGTGCCATATGATCCCGAGGCATCGGCGCAAAAGGCCGCGCGGCTGATCCGTGAGGCGGCGCAGCGGGATGCGCGTCTGGCTGTTTTTCCCGAGGTCTTCATCGGCGGCTATCCCAAAGGCGCATCGTTCGGCGCCCCGGTCGGCATGCGCACCCAGGAGGGGCGCGACGCCTATCGACGCTATCATGCCGGTGCGATCGACCTTGACGGCCCCGAGCTTTCCGAAATCCTGAAGGCGGCGGCCGAAACGGGGATGTTCGTCGTCATCGGCGTGCTGGAACGCGACGGCGGCACGTTGTACTGCACCGCGCTGTTCATCGACGGGCCACGTGGTCTGGTGGGCAAGCATCGCAAGTTGATGCCGACCGGCGCGGAACGTCTGATCTGGGGGTTCGGCGATGGATCGACGATGCCGGTGTTCGATACGCCGCTGGGACGAATCGGCGCGGTGATCTGCTGGGAAAACTACATGCCGGCGCTGCGGCTGGCGATGTACGACAAGGGGATCAGCATCTACTGTGCACCGACCGCTGACGATCGAGACGGCTGGGGGGCGTCGATGCGCCACGTCGCGCTGGAGGGGCGGTGCTATGTCCTGTCGGCATGCCAGCATGTCACGCGCGGCGCTTTCCCTGACGATCACGACTGCGCCCTGGGAAGCGATCCCGCGACCGTGCTGATGCGGGGAGGCAGCATGATCGTCGGCCCGCTCGGCGAGGTGCTGGCCGGGCCGGACTTTACCGGTGAGACGATCCTGTACGCCGATATCGATCTGGCCGACGTGGTGCGCGGCAAATATGATTTCGACGTCGTTGGCCATTATTCGCGCCCCGACGTCTTCCAGCTGACGGTCGATGAGCGGTCCCGGTCGCCGGTCGCGCGACAGCGCTGACGCCGTGCAGTTCGACATGGAAACGCTGCCGCAAAAGGCGCGTTACAAGATACTGACCGCATGCGTGACCCCGCGTCCTATCGCGTGGGTGACATCCCGCTCGCCAGCCGGGGTGGTCAATGCGGCGCCCTACAGCTTTTTCAACGTGATGGGCGACGATCCGCCGACCGTCGCGCTTGGAATACTTCGCCACGAGGCGGATCGTGTGAAGGATACCGCCGCAAATATCCGCGACACAGGTGAATTCGTCGTCAACCTTGTCACCGAACGGGACGGAACGGCCATGAACGCGACCTGCGCGGACGTGCCCCCGGACCGGAGCGAGATCGAGATGGCGGGCATCCAGACCAGCGCCAGCGTGAAGATACGGCCCCCGCGCATCGCCAGTTCTCCCGCCGCTTTCGAATGCGTGACGTCGCATCTCATCGCCACCGGCAAGCGCCAGTTCGTAGTTATCGGCCGCATCGTTCAAGCCCATGTCGATGATCGATATCTGATTGATCGCGAGCATCACTATATCGATAGTATCGCCATGAACCTGTTGGGCCGCATGCATGGTTCTGGATGGTATTCACGCCAGACGGATCTGATCGCGATCGCCAGATCGCGATAGGGTCAGGACCCATTGATGTGAGGGCTGCGATCTGCTTCAGGCTCCGCAAGGATACTGCGGATGAGTGACCTGTTTTGGCTGACGGAAGAGCAGATGGAGCGCCTGCATCCGTTCTTTCCCAAGAGCCGCGGCAAGCCTCGGGTCGATGATCGCCGGGTGCTGAGCGGAATCGTGCTCGTCAACCGCAACGGGCTGCGC
>NZ_JAMHWM010000005.1:0-272076 GCF_035910975.1 Sphingomonas sp. | reverse complement strand
GCGCAGCCCGTTGCGGTTGACGAGCACGATTCCGCTCAGCACCCGGCGATCATCGACCCGAGGCTTGCCGCGGCTCTTGGGAAAGAACGGATGCAGGCGCTCCATCTGCTCTTCCGTCAGCCAAAACAGGTCACTCATCCGCAGTATCCTTGCGGAGCCTGAAGCAGATCGCAGCCCTCACATCAATGGGTCCTGACCCTAAGTGGCGGAGCGGGTGGGAGTCACACAGATCGTATATCAGGTTGAATAATAATATGATTTGCCGGATGGCAACTGGGTGCCCCCTATAACGCCCCCGGCTGGCGGCTGATGGCGGGCCGCACTCCAGTGTACGACTTTACTGATTGATTAGCTGACACAAGCGGTCACGTCCTACCAGCCGCCTCCAGTCTTTCCCGCAGGACGCGCAGGGTCACCACCTGCCGCTCTTGGAACCGCTTCACCATGCCAGCGAGGCGAAGGTTGATCTTGTCCTCCTGGCCGAAAAACCGGTGGCGGTTCCGATATCGCTCCAGCCGCCCGTTCCGCCGATCGGGAAACAGCAAAAAGCGCTCCACGGCGGCACCGCCGTCAATCACCTCGTAAGCCTTCGGCATGTCGTCGAGGAGGCCGTCGTGGATGAGCAGGTTCCGGACGAGTTCAACCTCATGCACTTCATCGCAAGGCTCGAACAACGAGCCCCGTGGCGCGCCCATCTCAAGGCGTTTGCGCTGTCCGAACAGGAAGTTAGCCGACCCCAAGCGCGGGTAGGAGCTGAAATCCAACGGCAAGCCTTCGGTCTCGCGTGCGAGCTTCGCTAGGTAATCCAGCAAACTGTGCATGCGAATGAAAAGGAAGCCGAGCGTCGAATTGAGCCGGGTGACGTTGGGAGACGTACTCCAGCGTAATCCGTCCTGCTGGGCGATCTCAGGCGTGAAGAAGGGCTCCAGGTTGAGAATGCGATAGAATTCGCCTGTGAGCTGGCTGACCTCCTTTGTGCACTCCTGCACCGCCGCGACGAGAGAGCGGACGTCGCAAAGGTAGAGGAAGCGGTTCAAATCCGGGAACGTCGCCAACCGCTGGATGGCCCGCTCGAACTGCTCCCTTGTCACCGACGATTCCGAGTTCAACCCGGCCTCGCTCAGGAATGACGGCAGCCCAGGAAGGCTCGCGTGATACCTTTCGATACCGTTAAAGACACTAGCCGCCAGCACATGGTGGAGCCTGACGCATTCCTCCTTCACTGCATACAGCCCATCATCGTCGAGTGGCCGCCAGCTGCCCATCGGCTCCAGCAGAAACCCTGCGTCATTCCTGCCGTCCCGAAGACGGCTTGGAATGCCGTTCACGTGAAGCACCATGGAATCTGGCCCGACGGGTGACAACCCGGTGTGACCGCTCACGCAGGTCCCGGTACGTTCCCCAGGCGCAGATCCGCCTTACGGACGGAGGGCTTCACGTTGGAATCCACCACGAACTTGACCACGTGCGCGGGTTTATCGGTTACCAGCACCGAAGGCTGGAAGCGCTTCTCGCTGGCCAATTGCTTGACCAACGGCATGAGCGGCTTCCTCTTGTCGGGCGGGAAACCGGTCGGCCAGTAGGCCTCGTCGCAGGGACGCTCCCAGTAACCACCGGCGTTGTAGAACACCATCGGCGTCGGTGACTGCCCCTCGCCCAGATAGTAGTTCTGCGTCGCGTCCTGGAATACCTCCTGCACCGTGCCGGCATTGCCCTCGAAGTAGATGATGCCCTTGTTCGCCAGCGTGACGAGGCCGTCCTCGCGGAGACTGTTGTAGAACATCTTGCTGTGGTGGCTCGCGAACATATTGGGCGGTTCGTGGCCGTAGAGCCAAGTCGGGATGCCCAAGCTGAACTTCTTTTCGGCAGGCTGCGCGTCCCAACTACCCAGGATCTTGGCGCGCGCCTCCATACCCGTGCTCCGCCACGCCTTATCCTCGAATCCCTGGTTCGTGAGGATTGCGCGCACCTCGGCGACCTTAGCATCGGTCTCTCCGGCAAGAAGCGCCCCGAGATTTCCGGCTTCCATCAAGCCGGGACCGCCGCCGGTCAGGATGAGATATCCCTTCTCGGCGAGCGCCTTCGCGATCGCCACGCACTCCCAGTACACGTCGGCCTTTCCAGCCGCGACGTCCTCGTCGCTCAGTCGGCGCTTGAAGTCATGGCCACCCATGATCGCCACAACGTCGCGATCCCTCAGAAACGACCGCACCGACTCCTCCTGCACCGTGTCGTGCAACCGCGCCGCGATCGCCTTGACGGGCTCGAGGTTGCGCGGAACGTTCTTCTTCACGTTGAAGAAATCGAAGCCCGCGAAATCCGGCGTTCCCTCCCAGCCCGAACCGTCCGCGGCGATGCCGGCATACAGATCCGCGACCGTGTAGATGCCCGGCGCGAAGGCCGGGAGTGAGGGAGGCAAGGCCGGCAGATCGGTCACGAGCCCGGCCCCGTCGGCGCGTATCCTGGCGAACACCGCGTCGCCTAGGTCGCACCCAAGAAAGGCGCATCCCTTCAGACTGTGGCGCGACAGAACCTGATCGAGGGACCTCAGGTCAACACCCTGCACCGTCGCGGTCTCGACGACGCCCGAATTCGCCCACTTTTCCGCAGCCGGCAGATCATCAATGAATATCATTACTGTGCCCTCCCAATCGTTATACTAGCTCAGCATTCCAGTTATCAAAGTCGTTTCTAAAGGCTGGCAGCGCTGATCCCACTAACCAATGAAGCGTGTTCGGGCCACTTGACGAACATGCGCAGTATCCGCCTCGGTCGAGCACCATGTCTGCTGGAAGTCGCACAAGAAAAGCACTGTACCCGTAAACTGCGAAGGCTTTGACAACCCCAACAGGTAATGGCCAGACGACGGCACGCACTGGCGAGGTCGATCGTCTTGCTGCTATACACGAAACAGCGCCAGCAGGGCTGCCCCGAGCGTCGTGGCTGGACAGATCACCGAGGGGAGGCCCGAGTGGCGGACTACGAAAAGATCCTTCTGTCCGAATTGGGGATGCACCATCTCCGCACTCCGAACGAGCTCCTCGTTCCGGGTCAAGTCCAGATTCGCCGCGGCAACTTGCCGTTCGGAAGGTTCACGCTCGACGATGTCTTCGATGGCGACTTCACCGGGGTCAGTACCGGCGCTCCCGCCCGGATGGCGGACATCGAGCGGACATCGTCGAACGCCTATGCGATCGACGGCTCAGCGACGTTGACGGGACCGCTGTCCTGGATCGCACGCGCACGCGGATCGATCGGTGCGACCGGCGCCAAGCACGTTCAACTCACCGCGCTGACCGGCGAGATCGTCGAGCTGGATCAAGGAGCGCTGCAGCGAGCTTTGCATGGTGCGACCGCGCGGATGGAGGGCCCGCTCGATGGCGACAGCGTCGCAGTGGTCGTCGTGGCTGTCGCCTCGGTGAAGGAGTTCTCGGTCAAGTTTGACGACGACCGCGGCGCAAGCGTCGCGCTCGACGCATCGGCGGCTGAGGGACTGACCGCCGAGCTTGGCCTGTCAGCCAAATCGACCAGCGCCGGGGGGCTGTCCTTCAGTCTCGACAAGCCGGTGCCGTTTGCAGCCAGGGTTTGGCGGGTCGAACGCAAGTTGCTCGGGCGACGGCTGAGCATCGGGACTTTCCGCGGACCCGTCGAGCTACTCGGCGAGGGGGTCAAACTCGATCCCGACTTCGTCGCGGCGGTCGGCCTGGTCGAGGATGCGATCGACCTGCCGGACTGATCAGAAGGACCAGACACGACGATGCACACATTCCCCGTTCAACGTCGCGAGCACCCAGATGTCGCGCGCCAGGCCCTCTTCATCCCGATGGTCGAACAGCGTCGCGGTTTGGCCGAGCTCGATCCCGTCCAGTCGACCGCTCGTCGACAGTTCGGTCCGGAACTGATCGGAGAAGTCCACCGACCCCGACGAATAGAGTGATAGCTCCAGACTGCTGCGCGCGATCGCTTCTGGAGCGACCAGGCGAACCGCCTTCAAGTCGCCGACCCTCGCGGGCAGTGCGCCAAGCAGACGGGCCCTGAAATGAATGACACGCCGGTCATGAAGATCGACCGTCGCATCGACCCCGACGAGGCAGTCAACGTCAAGCGACTCCAAGGCGCCGCGCACGATGGTCTCGAACTCAGGCCCGGCGTTGTTCCGGATGGCGGCATGGGCCGCCAGCCCAGTCTGCTCGTCGGCTAGAGCCGCCACAGACAGGAGATCCTCGGTCAGATCGTCGATGTCGCCGCTCGCCACGTGCGCCGCCATCGAATCGAGGAGCCGCAGCGCACGGTCCTGTCGCTCTTCGGTTGTAGATCCGTCTAAGCCGAGACGCGCAATCTCGTCGCGCGACTGGCCCACCGCGACCCGCAACTCCGCTTCGACGCCCGGATGCAACCTAACGATTACCTGATGGACGCCCACGGTCCTTATCGGCTGCACCATGACGACGTCAGAAGGCTCGAACGCGAGCCCAAGGCCGCGTGCCTCCCGCGCGATCAGCTTGGGCGAGACCGACCCATATAGCGAACCCATCGACGTCGCGGCCATGACGATGGGGAGCGTCAGGCCGTCGAGCGTAGATGCGAGTTCCTGAGCTCGCTTCGACCTGCGGCGGTCGGCATCCTCGATTACGCTGCGGCGGCGCTCGAATTGCTTGAGGTTTTCGGCGGTGGCACGGATCGCACGGTTGGTCGGTATGAGGAAGTTGCGGGCATGGCCAGGACGCACCTCGATAACATCACCAACTTGGCTGACTGTGCCTCTCCGTCGGAGAGGCTGCAGCAGGATCACGTTCGTCATTCTACGCCACCTTGCTGAATTGGAGGGAGCGCGAAACCAAACGGGCCTGCTCCGGGACAACGAGTTCCGCAGGACCGATGTAGCGATACACGAAGGCCGTGAAGTCATCGCGCTCGAGCCGGTGCACCCGCGCGTCGCTGAAGGCGCGGAAGACGCGGCTCTCCCGGCTTAGCCGATCGTAGAACTCGCGGGTGAAAGGCATCGTCCTGTCGTCGAGGACAGGGCAGAACGGGCCGATCACCGCTGGAACACCGCAATCGCCGGTGAAGTACTCAGCCCAACTTCCTTCAGGTACCTCGTCCGGGGAACCCCAACCATCCCCCATCCGAGCGCCTGAGCAGGCGTTCAGCATGATCGCCGCCACCCTCGCACCGGGGTCGGTGAACGCGCTCTGCGTCGCCTCGTAGTCGTTCGTGAGACGGATCGCACGGACGTCCCGGTCCTCGACCGCATGGCACTGGAAATGAATCCAGGAAGCGGTCGAACCCTTGAACAACCGATCGATCTCCGCCTGCGCCGCACCGCGGTCGCTCACCAGAAGCTGGGTGTGAGGCTCGACACCATTCGGGAACGCCACGTCGAGCGCGTTCATGATCCCGTCGTCGTCATGGTTGCCGCAACTCGGCACCATCTCGTCGTGGAAGAGAACCGCGCCGGACCCGACCACGAGCCCAGGCCGCCGTCCGTTCTGACTCCATGCGTCCGGTCGACTGCCAAGCATGTTGGCGAAACGCCCAACGCCGCCGATCGGCGCCTCGAAGCTGAGAAGCTCGATCGGAACCGGGGCACCTAGTTGATAGATCAGAGAGCCCTTCGCCGAAGCCAGCGCCTCGGTCACCGCCGCGCGCTCCGCGCGTGCGCGCTGCGGGGTGTCGTGGCCGAGAAGCACATCCGACAACTCGGAGCCGATCGCAGTCAGATTGTCGATCACACCATCTGGGTAGCGCGTGTTGCGCATCTCGTCCGCGACGAGCTTCTCGACGTGCCGGACACCCCTAGAAGCGGTGGACGCAGGAGCGTGGAAGCGAAACTGGTCGTCACCGATCAATATCTCGGTGACCCAGCTGGGCGCCCCCCGCCACGTGCGGATATACACATTGACCCTGATTGTGTCAGGCGGCCGCGGTTTCGGCTCCAAACGCGTGGCGATCCCCTGACTTGTCATTCCGCCCCAAAACCCCCAGTTCGACCAAGTCGAATTTGGCAAGTTGGCCGAGAGTTGAAGTGCAGGTCAAGACCGGTTGATGCCGTAATGACCCGCTTTCAGAGTATAGAATGACCCGCTCCCCAGCATAGGCGACCGCCGAACGCCCTTCCGACGTCCCATCGTCGTAGAGCGAATAGCGGATGCGCTCGAGTCTCGACGGTTTCTTCAAACCAAATGAGACCCGAGCCTGGAAGTCGGCGGCAACCTCGATGGCGATCAGCCCTCCCTCGACCCAACTATGTCTGAGCGACCGGAGCGCCAACGGGGTGGTGCCGAAATCGAGCTCCGGCTCGTCACCGAGATCGAGGGCTATGCGGCCAAGATAGCGCCACGATGCGTCGGCGTGACGTGGGGGTAGAGCCCAGCCTTCACTGGTCGTGGCCTCGCATTGCACGAGCAGCGCGGGAATCACCTCGAAGCGTAGCCGCTCGATTTCCAACGCTGCGGAGTCGTCGAAGAAGCTCGGCTGCATCGCACGCTCCGCCCGTCGATGGGCCGATGAGGCAAGGGCCGCCTGCCAAGGTGCGCCCAGCTCGCTGAAGCCCTTACGCGCGTGGCGCAGAGCCTGCACCGTTGCGGGATCAGGCGCCTTTCGCGTCGCTCGAGCCAGCTCCCACCACAGTAGCGTCGACGTGAGCGAGGACGGACGCCCGCCTATCCCCGCAACCCCGCCGGCGCAGGTGCTGGCACATGGTTCCCTCGGATCCGCCGACAATCGGCGAAGCAGTTCCGGATAGTCGCCCGCGTGACGCGCGCGGTGGTC
Source organism: Sphingomonas sp. (assembly GCF_035910975.1). GTDB lineage: Bacteria > Pseudomonadota > Alphaproteobacteria > Sphingomonadales > Sphingomonadaceae > Sphingomonas. The sequence goes on along the minus strand of NZ_JAMHWM010000005.1, from coordinate 265,305 downwards.
GTATCGCCTCCCCAGCACGAGTGCCGCACCCTCTTGGAAGCGCCCATCGAGGATCAGGTTCCGCAGCGCGGCGCGGACGTCGTCCAGGTTAGGGAGCCCCATCTGCTCCTGTGCGCCACTGATAAAGATCTCGACGGGTTGGTCGCCACTCATGACGGCGGCAACGGAGACCATGCCGCGCGTGCCCGTGAGCATCTCGTCCAGGATCTCGACGCGGCGGCTGGCAAGGGCGCTAAGCAGGCGTCCACGCTCGTCCTCGGTCGCGACGAGGGCGACCAGATTAAAACTGGACGGCAGTGACGACATGACCATTCCTCGAAGAGCGGAAGGGCTAGTGTCCGCATTGAATCAGCAACTCAGATTCGGAGCAAGCGGATTCTGTCGCAGAGCAGCCCGAATGGTGCGCGCCAGAGGCCCTGTGAGAATGCAGCACGTCGGGGCAGGTCAGGAGCCACCCTGATTCTTCGTGGCGTGGCGCTCGGCCATGTAGCGGCCGGGCGAAATGCCGAGCGCCTTCTTGAACATCGTCATGAAGGCGGGGACGCTCTCATAGCCGAGGTCCGTGGCAGCCTGCTGAATGGTGGTGCCACCGGCCATCCATTGCACCGCCAGCACGATTCCGAGCTGCTGACGCCAGCGACCAAAACTCATGCCTGTCTCACGCCTGATCGATCGCAGCAGGGTGCGCTCGCTCATGCCAGCCCGCGCAGCCCAGCTAGCCACGGTGCCGCGCTCGGCGGGTGCGGCGATCATCTCGCCCGTGACTTGCCGCAAACGCGCATCAGCCGGCATCGGCAGGTGCAACCCCTCGACCGGAGCCATCACCAGTTCATCGAGCAGTACCGCCAGCAGTCGAGCATTTGCCCCAGCTTCCTCGTAAAGCAGCGGAAGGCCCGCCGCCCGCACCAGCAGTTCGCGCAGCAACGGGGTAGCAGCGATCGTACGGCAAGCGGCCGGAAGTCGACTGTCGACCTGATCACTGATGAAGGCGCCATAGCCCTCGAGCGCACCGGTGACCTTGATCGAGTGCAGCGCCCCGCCGGGTATCCAAATCGCGCTGCGCGGCGGCACGATCCAAAGTCCGCCTTCGATCTCGCACGCCAAGGCACCCCGCTGGACGAGCAGGATCTGCCCTTTGAGATGGCGGTGCGGCTGCAGCTCGAAATCGACTATCATCTCCGACTTCATGCCGTAGGTTACGATGGCACGCGGCACATCGTCTGGCTCCGTCCATTCCAGCGGTTCGGAACGCTCGTTCAGCAGCGGCACGCGGAGGCACCTGACATGGCGGAAACGAGTAAGATTCTGTCAGTCCTTCGAAGTGACGACACCGCACTGGGCGATTACCTTTCGAACATGCGGCCGTCGAGTGGATTGGCGCGACAAGCGATACGGCCACCGTGGTCGGCGTCATGGATACGGTCGGAGCCGAGGAAAATGCCGCATGGCCGCGTCATGCGGTCGCCCGGAAAATCGAGAAAACGACATGAACACGCGCAAGAGAATCCTGATCAGCGGCGGTGGAATCGCCGGGCCGGCCTGCGCCTATTGGCTCGATCGCCATGGTTTCTCGGTCGTCATCGTCGAAAAAGCCGCCAGCCTTCGCAGTGGAGGCCAGAACGTCGATGTGAAAGGCGCGGGGCAACAGGTGATACGCGAGATGGGCCTTAACCATATAACGAATATGCCGGTCGAAGACGGACGCGGCTTGAGACGAGTGAAGTCGCCTTCGTAAAACGGTATGACCCGCGAAAACCAGATTGAGGACCATCGTGAAGCACAAGTGGGCGATCCAAGTCGCCAGCAACTATTCCTGGTTCGAAAGCCTCGTCGACCGGCACAACCCTGTCGATGTCGGATTTCTGGTCGACACCTACGACGCCCAGCCGAACCAATACGCCATCGTCTCCCACCATCTCGACGACCTAACCGACGAACGTGAGGTAATCGACCGCGCGACGGCGCTGGTGTCGCTGCTCGACGGCGCCCTCCACCTGCAGCAAAGCCATTACGCCGGCATGCACACGATCGACCTGGTCGACCTAGACACGGAATACCGGTCTTCATTCGCGGACGGCAGCGTCCTTGCCGACCCTTTCTCGTCCAAGTGGAGCATGGCGCAGATTCCACAATCCTACGGGCAGCTCCGACTCCCGACAGAGCGTATGCTCTTCATGGCGAGAACCGACGAACTGACCCGCGACATGCTGAGGTTCCTGGGCGTCAACGGTCCAACCTGGATCACACTCTATGCGCTCAAGGACTACATGAAGCGAGGTGGATGGGACGAGAACATGGTCGCCACCGCTGCGGGCGTGCCCGATAACGAGGTCGTGCGCTTCCGCCGCACCGCGAACAACCCGGCGGCGGTTGGGCCGTTCGCGCGACATGGCGAACAGGGGCATGAACCGCCCAAGGTGCCCATGGCGCTCGGCGAGGCCAGCAAGCTCATCCTGTCTGCGACCGGTAAGTTCCTCGACCAGCGGGCGAAGACACTAAAGGTTGCCGGCGCATACATCGCGCAGCAAACTGCAAAGCGCTGACCATATGTCGCGGCGCCAATGTCTGGGTGATGAGAAGAGCAGGTATGCGTCCGCACTGGCAGACGCCTGAATGCACGAGATCATCAAACCACGCTTCGATGCGCTCGCGGGCTACGTTCGCGCCCCCCAGATCCTGTCGCTCGTTCAGGAGGCCGCCTGGTTCGCGTCTGATGGCGAGCGCCTTTTAGGGTTGATCGTCTGGGACCGGATCGACCACGACTTCGGCTGGGTCGTCCTGGGCCGGGACCGGAAGGCCAGATTCCGCGCGATCGCGCAAGACGCGTCGCTGCCCAGCTTCGCCGCCGCGCGCGATGCCTTGGACACCGCGATCGATCTGTACCATCGACAGCCGGACGAGGATTACCACCAAGGAGACGAACGGGGTCGACCTATCGACTTCTTCGCGCCCGTCGTGCCGGCGGCCAGACTGAACCCCAACTTCCGGACGCTGGCCGAACAGCCCCGCTACTCTCCCGCGCGTGACCTGGTCGCTGCGATGATGCGGTTCCACGAGGACACCGATGGGAACTTCATCGAGCAGTTCCAGACGACCGGCTGCGACGCACGCCTATGGGAACTCTACCTCTACGCGGCCTTCACCGAGATAGGCTACGCCATGAGGCCGGACGCGGTGATCCCCGACCTCGTCCTCTCCGGCCGCCTCGGACGCATCGCCATCGAGGCTACGACCGCCAACCCGCCCCAAGGCGTCGCTGTCCCGCCACACCGCACCCGGCAGGAGATCGACGCGTATCTGGCGGACTACGTGCCCATCAAGCTGGCGCGGGCGCTGACACGAAAGCTGAATCATCCGCAGCCGTACTGGCAAGCTGACAGCGTGGACGGGGCACCGTTCGTCATCGCGCTTCAGGACTTCCATGCCCCGGGAGCGATGACGCGGATCGTGCCGATCGCGACCGAATACGTCTTTGGGGTCCGGCATTCCATCGTTGAAGGCGCGATCCAAATCGAGCGCATCGGTGAGCATTCGTTCGGTCGGATGCGCGAGCCGTCGGGATTCTTCGACCTGCCCAACGCCGAGAATGTGAGCGCTGTGATCCTCAATCCACTCGGCACGCTGACCAAGTTCAATCGCATGGGGCAGATCGCTGGCTTCGGCGACCCCCGGGTCCGGATGGTCAGACAAGGGCTCGCCCGCGGCGAAAGCAACGACGTCGACCCCCGACCTTTCAACTTCAGGCACGACGTATCGAAACCCGAATACACCGAGAGCTGGGTCGAGGGCATGGTGGTGCTGCACAACCCGCGAGCCCTAATACCGCTGGAACCAGACCAGATTCCCTACGCAAACCACGAATTCCTGCAGCCGGACGGCAGGATCATGTCGCTCCTACCGGAATTCCAACCATACATGTCGAACACCTCGATCACGCTGGACGGCACGACGGAAACCGTGCCCGACGAGGGTGGACCGGAGATCGATGCATGACGCAGGACGAACGTCAGCCCGGGTCCCCCTCCGCCGCGACGGCGGAGAAGTCGGTCCCCCCGTCGGCCAGGATGCGATAGCCGATCGTCAGCGCATCGCTGGCAGCGCCGCGGCTGTCGTCTTCGACCTTGAGCACCCTCACCGCGGCGTAGAACCCCTCGACATTGCGGATCACCGCGACCTCGCCCGTCTTCACCGTCCTGACGCGCGACGAGTAGTCATGCGCGGTCGCATCGACGACCTCGCCGATCTCGCCGGCGCCGCGCGCGATGGCGATACCGTGGATCGTGCCAGGGTCGTTCATGAGGTGGATGCTCGCATCGCTGGCCTTGGACCACGCCGTCTCAAACGCAGCGGTGCCAGACCCGATCATGTACCGACCGTTGTGCGCGGCATAATCGAACGTGACCTCGCCCGAAAGCGCGCTCGACGCAGGTGGCGGCACGTCGGAGGCCTTACCAGCGGTCGGCGCTACGCCGATCTTCTTGGCGATCTCGACCGCAAGCTGGGCAGGGGTGAACCGGTCGGCGCGCAGGAACTGAAGCGTATCGGGCAGCCCCGGCACCTCGCTGTCGTCGAAACGCACGGGCAGGATGTATTCGGCGGCGTCCTTCATCTGACGGCTAATCGCCGCCCGCCGCTCCTGACGCGTCCAGGCCTTGGCGACATATTCCGCCGAGATGAACATCACGACATACTGCGCGTCGTTGGCGTAGACATGGTGGAAATGCTCCGCACCATCCTTCCCCCACAGTGCATTCGCTTGGAACTCGTCGTAGAAGACGGCGACATGCCGCGCGGCGAGCGCTTGGGCAACATCGTGCACATAAGCACGTTGCTCCCCGGCGAACGACAGCGCGACCTGAAAGGCCCGGGCGGCGGTTGCGCTTGCCACGGGGGCGGCGCGCTGGGGTTCCGGCCGAGGCTCCGCCTGGGCTGGCTCACCCCGCGCCCGGTCGAGACCGACGTCGAACTGGCGGAAGCGATAGTCGATGCGACCCATCAACCCCTCGACGCGGCGATTGATCACCTCCGTCGCAGTGCCCCGTCCGATCATATCCAGCCACTTGTCGAGATCGGTCGCACCGCGCAGCGCGGGCACCAGGTCACGCGCACGAAGGAAGGCCTGATCCCGGCACGTGGCGTAGTCGGTGCCGGGCACTGACTGCATGTGGCGCAGGACGCCGAATGTCTCGTCGAGCGATGCATCGAACCGGTTCTCTATGATGGTCGCCAGCGCCTTCAGCGTGGCTCCAGAGCGCAGCAGCCCCTTGGCCGAATGGCTCGCGATCAGCTCCTCGGCATCGCGCTTTGCCTGACCGGCCGCCTCGTCTCGGATGGTATAAAGACGCGACAGGACGTCATTGACCGTTGGAATTTCCTCGTTCGCCATGGCGCCAATATAATCGGTTCCCGACAACGGGCCACCACCGTCAAGCGTTATAGCGCTCGGCCTGCCAGAAGAGCCGCGGAACCTTGGAACTGCCGCCGGATTTCCCATGTTCGACATGCACTTGCATGTGAGGCGGAGTAGAGCATGGCCAATGGATGGGCCCCCGATGGGGCGGTCCAGGATCAGATCGACGACAGCGTCAACGACGCATTGGCAGAAGCGCGCTCGCGACTGCCAAGCGGCGACGGCCTTGCCGAATGCGAAATGTGCGGCGACGACATCCCGGAACGCCGGCGCTTGGCGCTGCCCGGCGTCCGGACTTGCGTCGCCTGCCAGGGGGAACGGGATCGCAGCTACGTCGCGTCGAGCCCGTTCAACCGCCGCGGCAGCAAGGACAGCCAACTCCGGTGACGCTGACCGCAGTTCAGCAGCCGGACCTATTCGGTGCATCGCTGACGCCAGCGAAGGCCAGCCCGCCAAGCATCCCCGGGCTTCGGCTCTTGGCAGACTTCATCGGCGCCGAGGATGAGGCAGCGCTGATCGAGAGCATAGATGACCAGCAGCTGACGCCGTTCAAGTTTCAGCAATGGGAAGGGAAAAGGCTGACGACCTCGTTCGGCTGGGACTACGATTTCACGGTCGGCGGGATCGCGACCGCCCCACCCATGCCAGACTGGCTGGTACCGATCCGCGACCGGGCCGCCGACTTCGCGGGCTTGTCGCCGGACGCCCTCGTGCAGGCCCTGCTGATCCGCTACGATCCCGGTGCCGGCATCGGGTGGCATCGGGATCGCCCCGTGTTCGGCCACGTCGTCGGTATCTCACTAGGCAACAGCGCGACGATGCGGTTCCGCCGCCGGCGTGATGGCGGCTTCGGCCGCGCGAACGAGGAGCTCGATCCGCGATCGATCTATCACCTCTCGGGAGAGGCGCGGCATGCATGGGAGCACAGCATCACGCCGATGGATATGCCACGCTGGTCGATCACATTGCGAAGCCTTGCCTGAACCCATGCGCTTGGCTGGCGGCCACCCGGTGACGCCCGATGGGCGCTACTTCGTCGTGCGCGGTCGCCTGTGGAGGATGTCAGATCCGAGCATCGCACCGGAGCACCGCGAGCGGCTCGTCCAGGAATTGATGGCGGCACGACGCGCCGTGGCGTCCGCGCGGCGGACAACAGACGCAGCGGGGGAGAACGAAGCGCACGCCGCCGTCGACGCCGCCAAGCATGCACTCGGCGAGCGCGGGCCAGTATGGTGGGCCGACGGCGCGCCGGACCTCAACCGCCACATGGCGCGCACGACGCCCTACGCTGAATGGTATGCGGAAATCGCAGCTGCTTAGACACGGTGGCATGGGGCCACTTCACGATCGCGGTGTGAGCCAAATCCGCGGAGCAATGGTATGAGGTCGTTCGCTGACCGTCAGTCAGCCAGGAGAACATAGTGTCTAGCAGAGGTCATTTCGTCGGACAGATCATCGACGATCTGGACGCCATCGCGCAGCAGGTGCGCCGCCGGGGCGAGCTTGGCCAATTCGATTTGAACCGCACACTCGAGGACTTCTTCAAGGAGATCCTCAACCTGACGCTCGGTATCAATCTGCGCAATCTGAACGAGAAGCACAGCAACGCGCCCGGGCTTGATCTAGGGGATCCTGACGCGAAGGTAGCCTATCAGGTCACTTCGCGAGCCGATGGCCAGAAGGTCGGCGACACGCTGAAGAAGATCTCCGACGTCCAGCTGGCCGCTTACGACAAGATCTACATCTTCGCGATCGGCGAGCGCCAGAAGACATACAAGCTCGACCAGGCGGCTGCGGCGCGCTGCCGCTTCAACGACAGCCATGTCATCGGCATCACCGACGTCTGCCGATTGATCATGGGCGTCGACCTGCCGACGATGCAGGCGATCCACCGCAAGATCGCTGGCGAGCAGGAACGTATCCGCATCGAGTTGCAACCCAGGATCAACGGCGAATACGAGACGACGGTCCTCGACCAGATCGAATCCTTTCCTGACGTCCAGCGGTCGGATGCGTCCAAGCTGTTCAAGCACCCGGCGGCGGAGAGTCTGTTCACGCGCCGCAAGGATGCGCAGAAGGCGCTCGACGCCTTTATCGACGAACTCGAGCGCCTTCCCCGGACGACCCGCGAGTTCTACGGCTGGTTGATCGACAACTCCGACGAGCGGCTGGGCATCGGCAGCGAAGGGCGCCAGATCAACGCCGACCTCGTCGTCGCCAAGACGAAGGGGATGGCGTCGTTCGAGGCCGAGATCCGCCTACTCCGGGCGTGGAAGTTCATCGACCACGAGCAGGATGAGCCGCACCTCTCCGGGCACTTCAGCATCGACTATCCCGGTGCCCGCAGCACGGATCTCGATGAAGCCTTCTCGGGGTTCATCCGCGCGGAGGGGATATCTGCCAGCACCCTGTTCTCGACGATGAACTTCGCGCCGTTCGGGCCGCCGCCGTCGAAGAAGTAAAGCGCTCACCGACGGCGAGAAATGGAATGGTGGACCCGTGGCTATTCCGCCAGTCGCTGGATCATTCGGTCGACAAGCGCCTTGGCCGCGACGCGGTTCGCCGAGCATTCGTATATGAGCTCGAAGACCTTGCGGTAGGTCGCCCGTTCGCCCTTCGGCACCATGTCGAGGGGATCGGCCTCGACGCCTCCACCCACACGCGCGAGCTCGGCCTCGACCGCTGCGACCTCGTTCTCCAGCGTGGCGCGGCGACCTTCCTCAAGCGCCTCGGCGTCGAGCACCTTGCGCATCCGGGCAACCGACTGGAACACACGGCCCATCTCGGCCGCCTGCGTCCCGTCGGAGATCGCGCCTTGGCCGATGACGGCTAGGCGCTCGGCCGCCTCACGCCCGGCGGACTCGAACTCGCGCAGCTTGGAGCGCTGGGTTGAACTCGTCCGGCAGCGGCGCGCGATGTCCCGTCCGATCGGCGACAGCTGGTTCACGAGATTGGCGTAGTGCGTGTTAGCCTCGAACTCGTCGCGCCGCCCGTTCGGGACGATGCGTCGGTCAAGGATATGCACCTCGCCGACCGTCCAGGCGTTGAACCTCGCCTCAGGAAAGATCTGCTCGAGGATGGTGTGATCGCCGACCTGTATGTTGCCCGCGCGAACGCGCACACCCTTGGCCAACGCGCCCACAGGGATCGCGCCGCGATAGTCATGGTGGGCAAACCACCCGACCGCGGCCAGACCACCATCCATGCCCGGCAGCTCGAGCAATGTCAGTTCGTGAATGTCGGTGGTGCTGGCACCAAGGTCGATCGCATCGCGGTGCGGGCGCGTGATGGGCTCGCCGCCGTCGATGGTCACCTGCAATTCGGCGAGCGGACCGACGGCCCGCAGCGCCTCGACAATCGCAGCGCCGTGGTGGAATTGCGGTGCGAACGGCAACGGTGCCACCTGCGACAGATAGGCGTGGACGGCGACGGGATCGAGCAGCCGGTCGCCGCGCTGGCGCACGATCTTCCCGATCTCGACTTCAAAGAAGCGGGGCGGCGAGTCGGCAGCGGGCAGGACGCGGACGTCGACGACATGCGCGACGACGCTGGCGAGGTCGCCAGCGTCAGGGTCGGCGAGCGCCGCGCGAAGGCGGCGCGCGTCCCAAGTCACCTCGGTAACCAGATCCTCGTCCTGCGCGCGGGTGCGGAACGTCAAGTATTGCGCATAGCCGAGCGCCGCCAGTCGGCCGACCCCACGGAAGCCGCGCGCCTCTGTGCCACGCTTGCCGCTGCCACCCAGGGCGAGCAGTCGGTCGAGGACGTCCGCCCGCGGGATCGCGGTGCCGTTGTCGCGGATGCGCACCACGCGCTCGCGCTGGTCGAGCGTGACCTCCACGCGGCCCGGCTCGTCGGCGGCAAGCATTCCCCGGCGACGGGCGTCGTCGATCGCGTCGGCGGCATTCTGCAGATATTCGCGATAGGCGGTCAGCGGTTCGACATACATCGCCGACGAGACCAGCTCGAGCAGATCCTTGCCGATCCGGACGTCATGGGTAGTGGGGCCGTGGTCGTCGCGTGCCATGTCTTGAGCCTTCATGCCGCCATCGGAGGCATCACCGCGTCGGGCGTCTCCGACGTGTCCTCGAAATCCAGTCCCGCGTCCTCGACGCGCTCGTCCTCGGCCAGACCCCGATTGACCTCCTCTGCGGCTTCGGCGCGCCGACTGTTCCACACACCGACCCACTCCTCCTTCGGACGCGGCACGTAGAACGGAAGCACAGCGCGCAACGCATCGGAGTCGGCGTCGTCACGCAAGGTATGGAAGTGCCGAGGATCACGGGAGGAGAGCAGGCCGAGCAACTCGGCCCGGTCTGTCTCGGTGAGCCGGTTGAAGGCGACGCGGTAGTCATCGAGCTCCGGCCTGCCGGGTCCGTTCTCGTAATACTCACGATTGAAAATGAAGTCGTGGGGAAGGGCGAGGATGCGCTCGTAATCGGCGAACGTGTCGCCGAAAGCATGCTTGAAGAATGTCGGCTCGCCGCTGACGACGCCATGCGTCGCTTGCAGGACGATCTGCATCGAGCGGAGCTGGAAGCGGGTCCACTTGTCGCCGATATGGCCGCGATCCGGGCGATCCGTCGGTTGGAAACGCATCGGAAACGACCAGATGCGGACACCCAGTTCCTCGTTGAGGGTGACGTTCAGCCGCATTCGCTCGAACAGGTCGTCGGGGCCGTCGTGGAAGTTGTAGAGCATGTAGTTCGAAAGGTCGTGCAAGCCATATTCATGCGCATACCTGACCGCCTGCTCATACGGCTTGCGAACGCCGAGATGGTCAAACGCGATGCGCAGGGGGCGAAGCGCGATCGAGGCCAGTTCGCGCAGGTACATCGGGTCCTTGCAGAGGATCCGCGCGTCCACGCCCTGGTTGAAGTCGACGCGCCGCTGGACGGCGACCCTTTGCCCAGGCCGTTGCAGCTTTGCGCCAGGCGTGAAGCCGAGATCGCGGATCTCCGCCATAATCTCCTTGAACCGCGCCGACGCAACGACGTTGTTGTCCATCAGGATCAGGTCTTTGCGGGGACCGTACAGCTCGTCGATGGCACGCACCACGCCGGTCAGCGAATCCGTGTCGCGCTGCATGCCTTCGAGCTTGGGCACCCCGCAGAAGTGGCACTTTCGGATACACCCGCGCGAGGTGTAGGCGAAGTAAGCGTCCCTTACTGGATAGCGATACTCGACCTGGTCGAGGATCGAGTAGTCGGGGATCAGATCCTCGATCGGCTTGCCGGACAGGTCGTCGGCGTAAAGTTCCTCTGCGAACTCGTCGAGCTGCAGGGATTGCGCCGGCGCACCGCTCAGAAGGCCCTTTATGAAGCGGACGCCGTGCCAGCGGCCCTCGTCCAGGAACCGCTGGTGCATCAGCGAGGCCGCGATGCCGCCGACGAACACCTTGTCGGCCTGACCGTTCGCGACCTGCAGGGCGAAGTCGATCGTCTCGGCGATCTTGGGATACTCGAACGAGAAGAGGGTGGTGACGTAGATGCGGTCCCACGCCTGGTCGAGCACCGACCGGTCCCTGCCCTTCACGAAGCGCACCCGGTCGTTCTTGCCGCGGGGGCCGTGATACTGCGCGATCTTCATAAGCCCCAGCGGGGGGTACTTATTCTTGTAGTCGGGCTCGATGAGCAGGATGTTCCGATTAGCCATTGGCAACCGCCAATCGGGGGCGGCGGCGAAGTTCGCGCAGGATATCCGCGGCGCGCCGCGCGCCGCCCTCCCCACCAAGTCCGCCGAGTGGACCATCACTGCTCCAGTCCAGCAGGGGTGCGATGTCGCCGACCAACGCGGCGAAATGAGCGGTGTCACACCGCGCCGTCGCCGCCGCCTCGAGAACGAAATCGGCGGCTAATTCGGTCAGGGCGTAGACGCCGACCCCTTTCGTAACCAGGCTTCCCCGTGGCTTGGCGAACGCGTCCGGCATGACCATCGCGACCGCCAACCAGAAATCGTGCGCGATGCGCGCCACATCGTCGAGCGATCTCGGCTTCAGCCGTCTGGTGAGAATACGGCAGGCCTTTTGCATCGTGCGCAGCGACGCGCGACGCTCGAGTCCCGACACCTGGTTCCCGCCGAGGTCGAGGCGGTTATACCATGGCGACGTTGGTTCGTTCTTGAGGTGGAGCGCGACCAGCAGCTCCGGCTTCTCGCTGGCCAGATCAGCGCAGAGCTGGGCATCATGGAAGTCGAGCAGGCTGTTCGACAGGCCCTTCGCCTTGCCGTTGATCACACCGAAGATCTCCATCTCCTCGCGCTCGGTGAGCCCGACGAACGTCATAAACGGCAGTTCGACGTCGAGGTCCGACAGATGGCCGAGGCGATGCTGGCAATCGACCTGCGCGAGCGGCTTTGCCCCCCGCGCCAAGTTCAATATGACGCCCTCCCCACCACCCTGCAGACTCCAACCGTCACCGTCGCTTCCGCGGAGGTTGAACGTGAGTGGGATCGTGGTGCTTTCCGGCCGCTGGGCGTAGCGTCTGAAGTCGAGGCTATGCCGGGAATTCAGGCGCCGCTGGTAGCCGCGCCCAGATGCCTCGTCGAGCACATCCGCGAAGCTCGCGCCATGCAGCACCCGCGCAGACGCGAAGCCTAGCAACACCGGCCTCTCGAGCGACTTGCCGCGCATGCATGGCAAGGTCGTCATCTTATTCATCGGCACCGCCACAATGCCGAATCTGCATTCTAGGAATACAGATAGCAACCTAGCGACAAGCGTCCGATCGGCGCGAAGGCACGGTTCACCGCATATCGGAAAACGCGAAGGCTGGAAGGAAAAGGCGCGCGCACGTGCACGCGATAGGCGGCAGCGGCCGCCAATGTCACCGCAGCGGCGGTTTCTTCGATCCAACAGGGAGAGAGGAAAAGATATGCAGCTCTGAACCAGCCGCCCCAGCGATCATAGGATCCAGCAAGTTAACAAACCGTGCACGCCGACGGCGTCGTCACGGAATTTTTTCCATCGCCGCAGCGCCACCACGCCCCACGCGCCGAAAGGACAGCCATGAACACCGCTTTCGACACCACCAGCATGAACCACATGATCACCGCGATCAGCCAAGAAATGCGCGGCGCATCCCGCAAGACGCACCCGGAGTGCGACACACTATTCATCGGCGGCCCGCCGCCCAGCGACCTCGACCAGCACGCACTCGCCCAATTCGGGCTGAGCAAGAACTGGAAGGTCGTCTACCCGTCGTTCGATCCAGCCGATCCGATGCGTGGTCCGGTCGGCTGCTACGTCGTCGTGACCGACGGGCTGTCCGAGACGATGGTCCTGACGGACGGCCGACTCTGGAAGAACGACCGCCGCAGCATGACCGTCATCGTGTTCGCCAAGCTCGGTATCACGATCCGGGTCAGCTCGAAGGGACGGCTCGTCGTGCGCGACATGGTCGGACGTTACCACGACCACGGCTACGACCTGGCGCTGGAGGGCGTCGCGACGCGCGCCGCGCGTCGGCCTGGCCACACGACGGTCATATCGACCATCGGGCAGCTGCCCACGGTGCTCGACATCCGCACGATGAACCAGGTGTTCGCGAACGCGGAATAATGTCCCGGTGACACGGTGGCGGGGGTGGCTCAGGCCGTTCCCGCCATCCCACCGCTAGGTTCGGTTCCCGACAGGCCGCACCGGCAACGCCCGGAGCGCGTCGAGCACCACGGCGCTCGCAATGACGTCGGCGCGGTTGTAGTCGATGATACGCTCGAGCACGGCGGGATCGCCCGTCCGGCGCCACTCGTCATACCATGCGATACTGCTCGCTCCGCCGGCGTCGGCGGCGTTCCACCTGAACCCCTGCGACTTCGCGATGGCCTTCAGACCGTAGGAGGGCAAAGGCCATTCCGTAGCGGGCGCGACGACGTCGCTGTAGAGATCGACGACGCGCGGCGCGGCGAACAGCGCCTCGACATCGTCCGCGGCGCACACCTCGGGATACCGCCGTTGAAGCATGCGATACGAAGTCCGTTCGTATGGCGAATAGTAGTAGATCGCAGTCGCTTGGTCCGAGGTCAGCAACGCCCACACCTCGGCGAACGCCCGCCGCTCGCCGTCGTCGCCATCGGCGAAGAACGGGATGAAGCGCTCGGTCCAGGCAGCCGGTCCGCCCGTGCGCTCCCAGATTCCGTGCAGGTAGACCAAAGGGCCAGCCGTCGGGTCGGCCTCGATATCGAGGTGCCATTCGCGACCGTAGACGGGCAGGTCCAAGGGCTCTCGTGCGTAGGGAACCGCGCCCGGCGTCGTCGCGAGCAGCGCCCGGTCGCGGAAGCGTTCGAGGCGCGCCATCCCGAGCCCGGGCACTGCGCGCTCGCCCCGCTCCGAGCGGAGGCGGTCGATGTCGAGCTTCGCCAGCTCCGCGCGGTTGGCGGCGAGAGGCTCGATCAGCGTCCGGAGCGAGCGGCCCATTCCGGCGATCAGCGTCAGGTCGTCCGCGTCTTCCATCTCGACCGCGCACACGTCACGCCAATGGCACAGTCCGCACAGCGCCCCCGAAGCCCCGCGTGTCCCGGCCCGGCCGTGGACGATCGCCCGTGCCCTGGCGAGCAGGGCGGCCGCCCGTTCGGACATCGTCCCGCCAGGTGCCGGCGCATCGAGCTCGAACCAAGCGACTTCGCCATCACCACCAACAATGAACGCGCGGGAGGGATCGCCTATGCCGAGCTCGCCGAGCAGGTGCGCGTAGAGCCACACCTGGGCGCCATACTCCATCTTGGGCCGGATTCCGTCCGGCATGAACGGCGTCCCGTTCTTCGCGTCACCGGCGAACCAGACGCCGTCGCGGCGCGACAGGATATCTGGTCGGCCCAACAGATCCCCGTGTCGGAGTTCCGCGCCGAGGACGTGGTCGGCGTCGACTTTCAGCGCCTTCAATGTCGCAGTGAAGCGATCGGCGCGTGCCACTTCGCGCAGATCGACGACGGTGCCGGCCAACGCAGCGAGGACCTTCTCCTCATGCGCCATGCCGCCGTTCCACAGGAGCTCCACGAAAGGCGCGACGGGCGCGCGCGCGTCGGCGTCGCCATGGGCGTCGAGCCAGGGTCGACGTTCGCAGACGACGAGGTCGCGCAACATCGACGCGGTGACGAGGCGCCCGTCAGAAATAGACGTCGCGGTCATCGTCAATAGCCGAAGGGAGGGGGAAGGACACCCGGACGGTGGTGCCCACCGGTCCGGACTCCATGTGCAACGAGCCGCCGCCGCGGTCGACCAGCTGCGACACGATGCCGCGGCCCAGCCCAGTCCCCGATGACCGCGCGCCAGGACGTACACCCGCGCCGTCGTCGCTCACCGCGAGCACCACATCGTCGCCGACGACTTCCAGCGACACCAGCAGCAAGCCGGCGCGGCCATCGAGCGCGTGCCGAACCGCGTTGGTGATGAGCTCCGCTGCGACCAGGACGAAACGGCGCGCCGTATCTCCACCGATCCACGTATCCGGCAGGCTGAGCCGCATCTCGCTACGGCTGGCGGCCGCCGCGCCACCCGCGATCGCCGCACATACCGAGTTGAGGTCGGCGGCGACGTTCACCTGGCGGCGCACCGGGCGCGCTAGGATGCGGTTGAGCTCACCGAACGCCTCGAGCCGACAGACCGCGCTCTCGACCAGCCGTGCGCTTGCCGTTGGTTTCGCCCGGTTCGCCAGCCGCATCGCCGCCATCGCAGCGGCGACCTCGTTGGCGGTCCTGTGCGCGAACTCGTGCAGCAGCAATGCGTCGTCGCAGACCAGGTCGAATGCCGCTGGCTCGGCCAATCCCGGCGATTCCATCATCAGACTTCCCCTTCAGAGCGACACATATCACTCACATATTACTACTCACAAGTAGTAATATGGTTCCGTTGGTTGTGTTCCCGTCCGATCGCGGGACGACGGATGCGTCGGTTCCGGGCCGAGTTTCCACAGGAACACGCGCCCGCACGCGGGAGCGCGTTGCTGTCGGGGCGCGCAAGGTCCATGATGAGCGTCCGCGAACGGCTAGACGGGGGCGGGCGGCCGTGATTGGGGGATCTAAATTGAACGCTGACTGCCGATGGGACAGCGTTCCCGACCGGATAGCGACGCCGTCCTAGGTCAATGGCGACGCGCACCGGCATCCGGATTTATGGCGCGGACCGCGCCCCGACACCGTCAGCGGAAAGCCGCGGCGCGTGAGGCTGCCCGAGATCGCCCCAAGCAGATCCGAATGCCAGCGGCAGATCGTCGAAGCGTTGAACTCGGCCAAGGTGCGCCTGTTCGTCGACGCCAGCGTGCTCATCCACTGCTACGAGATGAGCCGCAGCGCGTGCGAGGAGCTGCTGAATGCGCTGGAGGGGCTGGGTGATCGGGTGCGCGTGCCGATCTGGGCCGCGAAGGAGACCTGGGAGCACACGCGCGCGCTCCCGTCGCGGCAGCCGCTGAGGAAGGTCTCTGGCAGCGTCACCAAGGCGATCGCCCAATTCCGCACCGACAGCCTGCGATTCGTCGACGCACGCACCTTCGAGGACATGACGGCCGATCAGTTTACAGCGGAGGTCGACAGCCTCGTCGCCGCCGCCGACGCCCTTACGCGGCGCACCGAACGGTTCGAACCGGCGCACGACTACGCCAATGCCCGGCTACTACCGTTCATCGCCGACCATTCGCCGTCATCGGACATGCCGGCGATCTACGACGAGGTCAGCCGGACCGGCGAGCAGCGTTACGCACACGAGGTGCCTCCCGGATTCAAGGATGGCGGCACCAAGGAGCCGGCACCAGAAGATCAGGCGGAAGGCTCGACCGCTCAGCTGAAGGGCAAGAAGCGCAACCGTTTCGGCGACCTGATCATGTGGCTCGAGGCACTTCAGGACTGCGAGGCCGGCGAGAGCGAACACCTTATCGTTCTGACCCGCGACAACACCAAGAAGGACTGGGTCTACAATCCCGAGCGCGTGACCGACGACGATGATCGTCTTACCCAGAACGGCGGAGTGGTCACGCTGCCACTACCGCTGCTCGCGCAGGAAGCCCACCGGCGCTGCCCCACGCTGCAGAGCGTGCATGTCATCTCGCTCGAGATGTTCACCCAAGTGCTCCGCTCCAATTTCGGTGGCCGCGTGTCCAACCTGATCCGCGCGCTTCAGCCAGGCGCCGCGGCGCGCCGGCCGACGCGTCCGGCCGAACGGCCAGATCGCGCACCAGCTGGCGGCGCTGCGGCTGCAAACGTCACGTTCAGCTCCGCCGACATGCTGTTCGAGCCAACCGAAGAACAGGCAGCCACGCCGATCTGGCAGGCGATCGCGGGACTGCGCGCCGAGGGTTGGACCGCGCAGAACGAGGCCGCGACTGCCCTGACCGCCCTGCTGCCCGAAGCGGGTCCCGAGGAGGCCAAGCAGATCGGACGTGGCATCGTCGCCGCGAGCAACGAGGATGCGCTGGGCCCACTCGAGCTCGCCGAAGAGGTCCTGGCCGACCCCGAGGCGAGCGCAGAGGTGCGCGCCAACCTGCTCGTCGGCATGCTCGCCGAGACGTATTACAGTGAGGAGGGCGAGGCGAAGAAGCCGCGCGCCCACCCAGAGATCACTGCGAGCCTATTCGCGCACGCCGCCGACGCCGATACGCGCCAAGCCTACACCGCCGCAGTCGGCGTGCCGCTCGAACCACTGCGCCGCGCCTATCTCGCGCTGCCCGAGGAAGATCCTCGCACGCTGCGCGTCGAGATCCAGCTCGCGGACAACACGTTGCAGGGTCTGCAGATTGAGGGCCGCGAGGTGCTGGAGCAGGACGCTCCCGGCTCGCGGCAGATCGTCACTGGCGGCCGCGCCGCGATGATGCCGGTGACCGAGTTGCTGAAGGCGGTCGCTGCGGAATTCGTGGTGCCGTTCGACATGCTCGCGGTCGACGGCCCGACAAGCTACGACGTCGAGATCCCCGAGCGGTTCGGCTTCGTCGGATGGGGACCGGAAACCGGGGAGCAGCTTAGGTGACGTCGCAGCCAGTCAATCCGGAAGCCGTGATGGTCGGCTCCTATTCGCTCGAAAGCCTGACCACAGGCATGTACGAGGACCCGCTGCACTGCGTGCGCGAATACGTGCAGAACGGCTTCGACGCGATACGCGCCGCCCGCGCCGAAGCGATCCTCGCCGAAGCGGACGGACTGGTGACCATCTCCATCACCGGCACACTCAAGCGGCAGACGCTGACCATCGACGACAATGGGATCGGAATTCCGGCCGCGGACGCCGTCGGCGCGCTGGTCTCGGTCGGGGCCAGCCTCAAGCGGTCGAACGCCAACGCAGGGTTCCGCGGCATCGGTCGTCTCGCCGGGGTCGCCTACTGCACATCGCTCAGGTTCACGACGACGACGCGCGGCGAAGCTGTCGCGACCGTCGTGGACTTCGACTGCGGACGGATGCGCAGCTTCATGCGGCCAAGCGCGGATGCCCAGGACGTGCGCACCGTGATCCAGTCCTGTGTCACCACGTCGGAGGAGGCTGCGGCACCCGACGCGCACGGCACCAAGGTCGAGATGATCGGACTGACTGGTCTCGGCATCGAGTTCGCCGAGATCGAGAAGCTGGTGCCCTATCTGCGGCAGGTCTGCCCAACCGACTATTCCGACCGCTTCACCTTCGCAGGCCGCATTCGCGCCTTCGCCGCCGGCGTCGGCCAGTCGATCCCGGTCATCGAGGTCGAGACGCGCTACAAGCGCGAGCGGACTCAGATCCTCAAGGCGTACGATGACGCTACCCCGACATCGAAACCGAAGTCGCCGTCAACGATCACCGATGTCGAGATGGTCAGCTCCGCCGAACTCGGCTGGTTCGGATGGATCGGCAAGTCGAACTTCAAAGGCGAGCTCACCGACGACACGGTCGCCGGCATTCGGTTCAGGGTTAAGAACATCCAGATCGACGGCTCGGACCTGATCGAGACGCTCGCCGCCGAACTGACCACGGGTGGCACCGAAGGACGGCTCCAGCGCTACGCCGTCGGCGAGGTCTACATCTTCAATCAGGCCGTCGTTCCCAACGCGCGGCGCGACGGGTTCGAGGACGGGCAGGCGTGGCGGCAGATACGCGCCGACATCAAGTCGAAGATGGCGAAGCGCGTCGTGACTCTCGTTCGCGCCGCGTCCACCAGCCGCCCGAAGATCAAGGCGATCGCCAACGAGATCGCCACCCTGACGCGACGCCTCGCGGCCGATACCGTCACGGCCGCCGACGCCGACGCGATGGACAAGCAGCTCGACGGTCTCCTCGCCCGTTTGAAGCCCGACAAGCTCACCGGCGGCGAGCCGCACGAGATCGGCGGCTACGTCAGCCAGGTGAAGGGCCTGAAGGAGCGCCTGCAGGAACTGAGGTCGAAACCGCCCACCGACTCTGGAAGCGGCGACGGTGCAGGCGCTGGCACCGGCGACGGCGGTGGTGACGATGATGGCGGTGCCGGTGACGGCGGCGGCGGCCAGGATGGTGGCGGCGCCGACGACGGAGAGGACGACGGTCAGGATGACGCCGACGAGTGGACCGCGGACGAGGTCCTGCCGGCGCTGCGCGCGGTCATGATCCGCGAGCTCGGCGCCGAGGAGACCGATCGGCTCTTCGACCTCGCGTTCGACGATCTGCAAGGCTGATAGCCGACAGACTTCCGACATAGCGGCTCCAACTCGCGGGCCTACCGCGACCGAAAGCGCGTGGATGTAAGGACATCCTTCCGCACCCTTAGCCATGAACTGAAAGTGCCATCGGCGGACGACCACATCGTCCGCCTGCGCAGCGCTTCGCCGCGCCCGAACGCCTTCAGGGACAAAACCGGCAACGTCCGCCCGCACCGCGTCGACGCGGGCGACCTCACACGTGCGCAATCGACGCGACCGAAAGGAACTCCCATGACCAGCAAGACCGGGCGCCGGCTATGGCGCCTCACGTTCGGCCGCCGGATCCGCGACGACGCGATCTTCAACCGCGACGGCGAGATCGCCGAGACCTGGATCGAGAGCGACGCCGCCGCCCGCATCAAAGCTCTGGTGGCGCGCGGTGCCTACTCCACTGACGAGCCGCTGCGCCTCTCGATCCTGTCGGCGGGCCCGCCGAAGACCATCATCGGGACGGTCGTGTGCACGGCGGAGGCGATCGCGGAATGGGATCCGTCGCTGACTGAACTTCCCCCCGGCGACCCCCTGACTGCCGGAACCCGGTCGCCGATGGTGACCCGACTGTCGGTCGTGCGCGACGTCCACGCCGCGCTGTCCAAAGGCGCGGAGGCAGGTATGCTGAGCCAGCGGCAGGTCGACCAGGTCGCGCTGCTCGTGCGCGAGCTGCTCAGCGCCCGGGACTAGCGGGCAGCGGTGACCAGTCCTCCCCGTCGTCGGCAAGCAGCTTGTCCGACACGTCGACCCCGAGCGCCTTCAGCGCCTCGTTGTGCTTCATGATCGCCTGGATCATCGCGCGTCTGGACCAGCGCCGGCGGTCCTTCATCAGCGCCGACGTATCCTCGGGCGCATCGGGCCGGCTCAGGTGCGGCGCCCAGGCGGAGAGGTAGGGTTCGCGATAAAGCGTGGCGGTGCTGAACGTCCCGCCATATTCCTTGGCGACCCGCTTGCGGAACGTCTCGTGATCCGGATCATTGCGCTTGAGCGCGAAATGGATGATCGCACGCTCGACCGCACGCATTCGCTTCGCACCGTCGACCGACCGTCCGCGATCGATCCCGCGCATGTTGCTCCTGACGACCTTCTCGGGATCCTTCCATTCGCGCCCGTCGAGCTCGGCGGTCAGCCGCCCCACCATGTGCTCAAGCGCGACCAGCAGGCGCGCGAGCGTCAGATGATCCTTGTCGAACAGGTACGACGGCCCCCGACGCCCTATCCGCGACGTGCCGATGCGCGTGCGGGTGCGCCGCCGACCCATGAACCGACCCTGCGCATCCCGTCGTTTCGGGGCAGCCGTGGACACGGCCTTAGCCACAGAGCGACAACGTCACGAGGGTTGCCTGGACATGGGCGTTGAACCGCTCGGCCGCGGCCGCCGCGTCGATGGCCGCCGACAGGTCGTAGCTCTTCGGCATCGCCGAGCCCGGGCTGTGGTGCAGCAGCACGCCGATCTCTTGGTAGCTCGCGTCCTCGAGACCCATGGCGGTCGCGAACGTGTAGCGCCCGTCGTGCGAGGTCATGTCGATCACGCCGATGAGCAGCACGGTGCCGTAGAGGGCAAGCTCCTCCGGGATCACCATCTTGCCATCATGCTGGAAGAGGTAGCGCGCGGGCGGCAGTCCGCGGTCGCTTTGGCAGAACGGGACCATCGGAAGCGTCGGTTCGCCCTTGTCGTCCATGCTGCCGAGATAGAAGCGGGTATTCGTGAAGAGCTTCGCCGACTTCATGGCGCCGGCCGACTGCGCGTCGAGGCCGAACTTGCCATGGGTCGACCATCCCTTCGGCTGCAGCGCAACGTAGGGTTGCATCTCGCCATCGACCTTGTGCGACCGGAAGCAGTCCGGGCCCAGTCTGATCTGCAGGATCTCGCCGATGCGCGCACCCCAGCGGATGCCGTAGCTGAGAGCGATGCGGGCGTAGGCCATCGCATGGTAGAACTCGACCAGCGGGATTACGATCAGGCTGTCCTCGGCTTCCGGATCGTCGCCGCGCGCGAACATCGCGATATCGTGATCCTGCGATGAGGGGATCAGGATACCGCGCTTCGGCGAGTCGTATTCTGGCAACCCGTGCCGGGCTGTCCGCTCGCGCCGTCCAAGTTTCACCTTCTCGGAATGGCGGTCCGTCCAGTCCAGAACATCCCACCGGAACAGGTCGACCCACAACGGCTCGACCGCCTCGCCGTCCGGATCGGCCGGCGTGGTGCCACGGTAAACCAGGTGGATCTTGCCCCACCGTCCCGCGTCGTGCTGGACACCGTATGCGCTGCCCTCCCCATGACCCGCAGGCATCCGCCGTTTGACATCCTTGAGTCGATACGATCGGTCGTGGGCGATTGTCAGCAATTCACCTTCGGAGAAGAGTTCGAAGTCGATCGTCTGATCCGTCACGCCGAGCGAACCGTCCGCCCGCACGACCGGCCCGGTCCAACCGAATCCCACCCGCAGTCCCGCATCCATCCGTTGCCGCGCGGTCGGCATCTGCTCGGCGAGCGCAGTGAGAAGCCCCTCCAGCTGCGCGACGCGGTTCTCCATCGCCGCCAGGATCAGCGTCAGCGCCGAAACGATCGGCTCGACCTTCTCGAGACGCTTCCCCTTGCGCGGCTTCCCCAGCTCCTTGATCCTGACATTCAGTCGGTTCTGGTAGCCATCGGCATCGTGGTGCAGTGCCGGCAGGCAGCAGGTCAGCAATTCGGCGTCGTCGCCGAGCACGAGTAGCGCCAGCTTTCTCGCCGTGGTGTCCGCGATCCGCCAGGCAGCCGCCGTCTTGACCCGCGGTTCCTCGATATCAAGCGGAAGAAGCAAGCCTGACGCGTAGAGGTCGAGAGAACGCGTGACGTCTTCCATCGACGTCGACGACTTGAGCTTCATGATGTTGGCGTGCCGGCAGTGATAGCGCACCCACTCGCGCTGATTGGCGAGCGAGTTGCCCTCGGCGGCCTTGGCTATCAGGCAAAGTGCTCCCCGCAACCGGATCGGGCCATCCGGCAGCGCACACAGTCGGCCTACCGACGCCATCGTTGGCAGCACGGTCGCCGGATGTCGCACCTGCGCAAGGTGCGACCGGAACCGGTCGCGCGCCCACGGCGGAAGGATTTCGAGCAGGTCGTCCAGGTCACCGGTCAGACCTCGCCGGTAGTGGTGCGCCCCTTTTCCGACCATCAGGTCTAGCCGGGTCCGCGCCTCCGCGATCAGCGGCTGCGAACCGAGCAAGGCGGTCATGCTGTGGCAGTGCGCACCGTCCTTCCCGAAGAACGCGAGATACGCCCTTAGGGCCACGTCGGGGTGCGGAACCGAGTTCGCGTAGAGGTTGGTGCGCACGCGCCGGTAGAGTTCGAAGAACCCGTCGCCAGGTCCGCGCCCCTCCTTCGCCCACCGCTTCTCCTCCGCTTCCATCCAACCGACGAAGGCCTCCCAAACCGATCCGACCGACCTGTCTCCTCCACGACCGGGCCTGAGGGCCATCGAACGAAACGGGACAGTCACACCCAGCGGCTTCAGCAGTCTGCGTGCCGGCTTCGACACGTGGGCCGCCGCCGAAAGCGTCCAGATGTCGACGCGCTCATGGAAGTGGCGTCCATCGCCCGATGATGCCCTGCGCTCGCCGATGACCAGCCGCGCGCCACGCGACGCGCCTGAAACGCGCGCCTCGCCTGTGCCGGGGACGCCGTGCCGGCGGACCGCGTCGGCGGACACCGTTTCGGACACCGGCGCCACGACTAAGCGAGCCCCGACAGCATCGCGGCGGTCGCGGCGGCGCCCGCCTGGAACGCCGAGGGCTTCTTGACGGTGGAGACGGCGACCTTCTCCGTCGTGCGCTCGTTGAACGTACGTGCCGAGCGGTGCGCCAGCTTCACCACGTGGTGCGCCGAATACCACTTGAGCATCCGCTCGCCGCTCTCCCAGCCCATGTAGGCGATGATCGCCTTGCGCTCGGCGATCTGCTCCACAGCCGACATCGTCAGGCATACGTCCAGCCGGTGGTGCACATATTCGTGTCGCAGATAGTGGAACGACAGGTAGCGACGCCTGCCGGTCAGGCGATACTCGACGTCGTCGATGAACAGGCCCTGCCGCTCAGCCGCGCGGCGGAAGAAGCGATACATCCTGAGGTAGGGAACCGCGTTCACCCCGTCCTCGGTGAACAATGGCATCTGCTTCAACGCCGCGCGCTTCTTCGGATTGGCGGCCCATGCCTTCAACCGCGCGAGCGACATGCCCGATGCGCGCTTGCGCGGTCCGTCGATGAACCGATAGATCCAGGCCATCTGCTCGTCGCCCGGGATAAGCTCGATAACGGTCGCGCCCTCGCTGCCCTTCGTCGTCGCGGTAATGTGTTTGCCGATGTCCTTCGCTGCCGGGCCGCACAGCACATCGTAAATCGTCACCGAGGACACGGAGCACCAGCGGCCACCGCTGTAGCGCGCGAGCCGCGCCAGCCCCTCGATCGCCTCCGGGGTCCCGATGGCCTTCATGCCAACCAGCAGCCGGTCGAAGAACCGCGGGTCGTCGTAGCGCGGGGCGGACGAGGTATCCTTGCCCATCCGCAGCAGACGGTCGGTGTCCGAGCGGTAGCCACGGCCCTTGCGGTTCTCCACCACGTGCGCGCCGCCGGTCCGGCTGAGCTCCTTATTGACCTTGGTCGGATCCTGTCCGCCGAAGACGATCTCCCTCAGTCGTGCGGTTACGTCGCCCAGCGCAACCAGCGCACCGGCGACGCGGCCATGGAGCTCGCCCTTCGGGTGGAGCCATCGGCTGCCGTCCTTCTCCTTCGCGCCCTTCCACGGGATCTCCAGCTGCGCCACGAACGCGTCCGCTACCTCTCGGCAACCCGCGACGCTGGCGATGAACCGCTCGGCCGCGTCCGGGAACTTCCGGTGCGCCACGTTCAACAGCCACAGGAAACTCGCCAGGCTGCTCATCCCGGTCGCGCGGTCCGGCATGGCTGCGAACATCGCGCTGCCGGCGCGCGATATCTGCCGGTGCTGCTTCCCGCGGGGGCCGATCAGCCGGAACGGCACGTCGTGGCCGACCTCCTCCCAGCGATAGGCGTCAAATCCGATGGCGAGCTTCATGGCAGACCATATAGGCCGGGTCAGGAACAAAAGGAACCCTCTTGCGCCATTTGAGCTTTTCCGTTGTTGTCGAAAAGCGGTATCGAAGAGCGCTAGCAGCGCCGCTCGCTCGACTTTTTCTCTTGATTTTTCAATGAGTTGCTGGAATGGGCGGTTCCATTCTCACCTGTGCCGGGTGCGGAAAACCTGCCCTTTCGCCGAGTCATCCGTTTCGAACAGACCATTTTTCAAAGTTCGGTCGGATAATAGCCGATTCTGAAGGTTTTCAGGTGTGGAGCCACAGGTGAGAATGGCCCCCTAAAATCGCTCGCCAAGCCCAAAAATTAGCTTCAGGTGCCGGTCCTGCGCTTGACCTTGATGAACACCTGGCGGCCCGCAACGTCCGCCCATTCGTTCAGCGCCGCCCGGACGCGTTCCGTCTCGTCACGAGGCGTCTTCGCCAACTTCGCCAATGATGCATCCAAGGCCGTAGCCAGCGAGCCCGCGTTGACGGTTACAACGCGCCGGCCCTCCTGACCGCTGCGCCGCATCACAGCCGCGAAGTCCTTCGCGTCGCCCATTTCGACCGACCCGGCGTCATTCTTCTTCGCCGACAGCCCAGCCGGGTGGACCAGAATGAAGTCGTCGAGGGGCGTCGACCGCGATATCCAAGCCCGCGCCAAAAAGGGGCCGGACTCTGCCCACGATGCGTCGACGAGCGCCGCCGCCTGACGCGGCGCGATGCCCGCCGCCAGCAACTCGAAGGTCAGGACGAGCTTCAGGAAATCGGCAACGCCGAACTCCGCGCGGCCGCCGCTGCCGACCTTCTCCACCGTGGCAGGGAAAGGAATGCGCTGGAAATACTTCAGCCGCGCCTCAAGGACGTTGGCCTTGGCGTCGGGATGCAGTCCGGCCAGCACCGTCAGTATCTGGCCGAAGCCCAGGTTCATCGTCGCCTCCGCTCCAACCCTACGCGGCAGACCGGAACATTGGAAGGTCATCCGAAGCATCAGACGCTCGCCTCCTCCAAGATAAATTTCGCGTTCGCTGGCCGAAACCGAACTCAAATCCTAGAACTGGTAGATGAAGACCTTGGCATACGAAAACGTCGGGCCAGACCCGCGCGGATCGACGATCCGAACCCTGGTGGACGCCGCGCTCGGCGACGCGCGACTGCCCATCGGAACGCCCGCGGCCGACGCCATATATGGCCTCTTCCTATCCGAAGCCCGGCAGAAGGGATGGGAT
This sequence comes from Sphingomonas sp., assembly GCF_035910975.1. Lineage (GTDB taxonomy): Bacteria > Pseudomonadota > Alphaproteobacteria > Sphingomonadales > Sphingomonadaceae > Sphingomonas. The sequence continues at coordinate 239,983 of NZ_JAMHWM010000005.1, read as the reverse complement.
ATGGCTGAGAAAGCGTGGTCGGAAATCGACGCGGAGACGATCCGAGCCATCGCCCAGGAATTCGAGCTGATGGCCTGGCAAGGCAACCGCATGGACTACCCGCTGCCCGCAGGCACTGAGATGATCGCGTGCATCGGTGGGTTCGTGATCGTCGATGCCGAGCAACTCGGCGTCGACATCGACCGGCCCGGCCTTCATCATTCCGCCGACATGCCCGGCCGGCCCGGCGGCTCGAACCTCGACCTCCTCATGCGGATCATCGAAGAGCTGAGCGCGAACCTCGCCTGCAGGGCAATTGGCATGCCCGAGCTCGTGGTCCGTCTCGTAGACCGCCATCCCGAGCACCACCTGCAGTTCCCGCCGTTCGCGCCGGCCGACAACTTGGTCCTTCAACGCAGCATGGATTTCTCATCGAGCGGCCTGATCTGCTCCTTCGATCGCAGCGAGATCGAGACGATCGCGACAGGCGTCGTGTCCGACATGAGCAGGCTGTACGCCAGCCCGCACATCTTCGCTTCGCGCATCCGGAATGCTCGGCGTGCGGTGGAGGCGATGGCGGCCCATCTGCCAGACGTGCATGTGCGCGCCATGACGCTCGACATCAGCAACCAGTATTCGCAGGGGGACATCCTCGCGGCGGAATTTGAGGCATGGGACCACGCATTCCGGCGGGGGATCGTCGTCCATACGATCGGCCAGCGGTTCGGCTGGAGTGCGCCCCTCGACGTGCCGGGTCTGGACCGGGCCGATACCGTCGCCGCGGTTCACGCGAAGGGCGCCCACGGCTGGGTGAGCGGCGTGGCGCGCTCGATCCTGGAGGCCGCTCCCGGCGGCCCGGCTGCGGCACTCGCCGAGCTTGCGGAGGGGTTCGAGACAAACGTCGTGCTCGCCACCAGCACCCGTCCCCTGAAGCTGCGCCTGTTCTGGCGCCACGGCGTGATCCGCGTCGCCACCCGCGACGGCGACGGCGTCGAAGTCACGGACGAAGTCCTCACGCTACGCCGCCAGGCATTCCCCGAGACGGTGATCACCGCACTGAAAGGCCAACCACTGCACGCAGTTCTCGACAGCCCGTTCCGCTGCGGGTCGCGGATCGAGCATGCCGAGAACAAGGACGGAAACGTGGTGGTCCGCATCAAGCCAGACCCCTGGCTGGTGAACTGCGAGAATGGCCAGATGTGGCCTGACGCTCCGGCCAAGGCGCGACGGACAGGAGTGCCACGTACGGCGAAACTACCGAAAAAAGGATAGGGAGCATGGATGAAGCCGATCGCGGCGCGCAGCGCTACAGGCTCAAGAAATACGACCGGGGAGATCGCCTGCGAACTGGCGCCGCGACGGCGACCGAGCGCGCCAACGCCATCCTCGCCGACCGCCCTGCCGGCGGCTTCGGTCGGCTGACCGTCGCCCCGGGCCTGCCTTACGATCCCGAAAGCGTGATGATCCAGGTGAGGTCGGAAGCATCGGCCGATCTGGCTGGCGCGGAAATGCGCTACGGGGCGCCCAGCGGGACACCCGGCCGGACCTATGTGAAGGTGCTGACCGACGAGATCGTCAGATCGGCAGAGATGCTCTGGGACCGGCGCGCGGCCGCGGCCACGCTGGTCGAGCAGGTCAGGGCGCGGATCGCCGAGACGCTCGGCGGCGATTTCGCGGCCGCCCACGATCCTGCGGTCACGGCCATCGGCGTCGCGGTCGGCGCGTCCGACGGTAGCGTACAAGTCGTGCTCGACGTGGAAACTCTGGGACCCGGCCCAAGCTGGGGGACGAGCCGCACGCAGGGAATGTCCACCGACAGCCTCATCGAGAGGCTGCGCAAGCGGGTAGACGAGCATGTCGATTGCCACGACACTCTGGCCGCCCTCCGTGCCGACCGTATCCGCGGGCGCGCCCAGGACACGGCCGTCCGCGTGCTGCGGGAGGTCGGCATGGACATCGACTTCGCGACCGCCAGTCTCGCGCGCACGGAGCGGCTGGTGTTTGAATTCGGCGATCAAGACGACGAGTTTGTCTGCGACCTCGGCTGGTCGGGCGGCCTCATCAAGTGCCAGCTTTCGTCGAAGGCGCGAGGCTGGCAGCTAATCAACGATGCGCTCTGGATCGACGACGTATCATTCCCCGACGTCCTCCAGGACAGCCTCGTCGGTCGCCGGCTGGGTGAGGTGTTCAGCAACGACCTGCTGCCGTCCGATGCGGTGATCACCTTCGCCGAGGAGAGGCCGGACGGCGCGAAGCACATCCGCCTCGCAATCCCGACGGTCCCAATCCCGGATCCGGACGACAGGCTCGGCTTGGTCATGAAGCGCCGGCTTAGGAGCTGAACGGCGTGCTGGCGCGCCGACGGATTCCCAGGTTAGCCGGTTAGGCCTTTACCGCGACCGATCACGCGCCAGGTGTGTCGAACAATGCGACGACGCCCTCGGCGGCCATCGCCGTGCACTCCCCGATCAGCGCGTCCAGCAGCTGCTCGACGTTACCGGTGTCGTAACCGGACGACGCCAGCGTGTCCGCGCGGAGCCCAAGGAACGCGCGGGTGTAGGATTCCTTGTGCTCGAGCGACCCTTGGTAGGTGTCCATCTCCTTCTTGAAGTTCGTCCAGACGACGCGCGGCGGCGGATAACCCTTCAGACGGTGGTCCAGATAGCATTCGATCGCCGCGGCCCGGCCGTTGATGTCCGCCTGGTTATCGCCTTCCGGTCCCCGCGCCGGAAAGGATCGAAAGCATTCCAGCGACGGCAGCAGCATCGCCCGCAGGTTCGGCGGCAGCGTCAGCGTGCCGACCTTTCCGAAGGCGTCGGCCCCTTCCGCGTCGTTGTCGAACACGAAAACCGTCTGATTGTGGACGTCGATCTTGGCGAGGCCCTCGGCGAACTTGAGGAGGTTGCCGGTGCCCGGGAACGGGTGCCGCTCGCTCACGTCGATGAAGCGGAAGAAATCCGCGACGTCGGGGCGAAGAAGCGCGAGGCCGTGCCGGAGTATATGGGCATCGGAACTGCCCTCGGTCGCGATCAGGAAAGTCTCACGGCGCCGGGCCGACGGGACGAACGCCTCAGCCGTTGCGTAGCCGTTCTCGACGAGCTCGCCGTAGTGCCAGAGCACATCCGTATCGAGGTTCACCCCATTCCCGGCGAAAATGCGGAGCATCAGGTAGGGATGGAGGATGTTGACGCAGGTGCCGAAGTAGCTGCGCTCCGACCAGGCCATGTCATCGTGGTCGAAGCCCCGCGGGATCCGTTCGATGACGTCTATGTCCGACACGAACCTGCCCTTCGGCTTCCGCCGGTCAACCCATTCGTCGTCGGACGTGAGGAACTTGTCGTCCAGGTCGACGATCGGCTGCCGGTTCGCGAAGGCACAGAACTCGTCGAACGACAACGGGTCGGGGATCGGCGGGTCACCCTCATCCTGGAGCGATTCCCGCTCATCCTTCCACTCGACGATCCAATCGGAATAGGCTTTGCGCGCCACATCCAGCGTAAAGCCGAGCATTTCGAGCCGTGGGACGACGTGCCTCAGTTTGCGGACGAAGGCCCACTCCATCGGGGTGGGGTCTTCGCCCTCATCCTCGCAATACTCGCAGTCGATCTGATCGCTACGCACCGTTTGCCGATCGGCTGGCTGGAACAGCGCACCGTGATCGGGGCCGCGATGGTTCTTGGCGTACGTCATGCCAATTCCGCCGAGCTTCAGCTGTATCTCCGTTCCCACGCTACCTAATCACCTCATCTGCCACTGGCTGGCCCAACGGTCGGCTCCACGCAATCGCGTTAAGCCGCCGCGCACTTGATCGACCCGGACGGACTATCAGAAATCGATCAGGGGCCGATATTCGATCAGCCAAGGCGCGATCCCATATTGCCCGAACCGTTCGCGCCGCTTCTCGACATCGCCGAACACGCTGACGATCCACCGCGTGCTCGCCAGATCCACCCGCCGCATGATCTCCTCAAAGTAGGGTTCGTCCACTTCGGCCATCCCATGCCCCATGATCAGGATCTCGCGGAGTCCCGCCAGCCCGTCGAAGAACGGTCGGTTCTCCTCCAGCAGCTTGTCGGTTGGCTTGAAGGTGTCGGCGAAGAACTGGTCGATGTATTCGATACCGTCACGCACGCGCCAGTCGTCGTCCGGCCCTACCGGTCCGAAATTGAGGCTATCCTCCGGTGCGCGGCTCCACCCGTGCCCCAGAACCAGTTCGGAGGCAGGATCGGCAGCGTCGCCGTGAATGTGCAGGATGCGCTCGCGAGCGACGCCGTAGATCTGTTCGAGGGTCGGCGTGTAGTTGAACGACAGGAAGACAGCGGTCGGATCGACGTTCAGCGGACGCCCGACCGTGCCCCTCTGCGGGATCGGCAGACCGCGCACCCATTCGGCGAAGCGCCCACGCAGCCCAGACGACAGGCCGGTCGCGATCTGCTCGAGCTCGTACTGGAAATCGCCATACCCCTCATCGTCGAGGAACTGCGATGCGTAGTCGACCGCTTGGTCCTGATCGAATTCGGCAAGGCAGGTCTCGAAGTCGGCCCAGAAGCGCGCATCGGCCGAGAAATACTCGCCGACCATACGATAGACGGTGGGATCGGCGGCGGCGAGATATCTGGCGAAGTCGCGGAAGTCCGACGGTATGCCGTGATAGCGGTCGAAGCCGTTGCCGATGACGTATAGCCGGGTCGGCGCGGCAACGGTCCTGAAGAGGTCGGCGTGGGTCATCGCGCGTTAGATATGGCCAGCGGGTTAGGTTAGACAGGACCTTCGCGCCCCGCGTCGGGGCACCGACTGCGATGCGCGCCGCAGGTGAAGGCTCGCAATACCCATTGCACTGCGAAACCCAAGATGCCGATCCCCCAGTCGTATTTCGAACTCCGTGACGTCCCGCCGCTGCAGGGTCGATCCTGGATCCCGTTGCGCCTGGTCGTCGAGGCCGAGTTAGAGCCGCCCGCGGCGGACATCGTCAGGATCGAGGAGTGGACGGGCATCGCGACCGCCGCGGTCGACATCGCGCATCGCGACGTCGCTTCCAAGATGGGCTGGACCGGCGACCTCGACATGACGCCGCATCGATCGGCGGTCGAACGCTGGGGATACAGCTCAGTCGACATCTTCCGTTCAGGGCGCCAGCCGATCGGCATCAATCTGGTCATCGACCAGCACGTCGAGGAAGAGAGCCGGAGCATCTGGCACCTGCATCCTGATCTCGTCGTCGCGCTCGGCCTGGTCCGCGAGGAAGACACCTGGTTCCGGCCCGAGGAAGGTTGGGTGGAGGTCGCACGGCTCACGCGGGACGATGGAGGCAGCCCGAAGCTGCTAGAGATCAAGGCCGAGTTCCTCCGCGACTACCTCGCGGCGCGGGGGATGGCGCTCTACTGCTCAAGCTACCGAGAGCGGATCGCCGTGGTAGCGACCAAGCCCTCCTTCAGCTGGCCAAAGGGTCGATTGAAGGAGGAGAAGGATGGCGACCAGCGCGAATGCACGTTGATGGATGCGGACTATCCCGATCCCAAGGGTCACTTCTGGGTGCGGGGTGCGCTCTGGCGGACGGAATGGGTCGAACCCGGAATGCTCAGCACGCGTGTGCGCGGCGATGACGATCCACACACCACCACGTTCGCGCTGAAGAACGACGGCTCCCGGGCGAGCGCGCCGGATCTCATCGGCGCGATGGCATGGCTCCATTTCGAGCCGGCGGTCGTCGCGGCGCTGCTGCGTCACCGGGGCGGCCGCCTGCGCTGGGCGACCGGCGAGACCGGCGCAGTGGGGGCGACGGCGAGCGGGGTCCATTTCGGCGTCAACGATCTCGGGCGGATCACGGTCTTCGCGAAGGACATCGGCCGTCTGCAACCCTGGGAGCAGCGTGTGTGGAGCGCGCACAACGCGACGCCGGACGGCGGCGTCTCCAAGGAACTCTTCGCCGCGCAGATGGAGGTGAACCCCGCGGCGACCACCGCGCCGGAGTACATACTCCCGGCGGCGATCGCCGCGGTCGATGACGCATTCCGCAAGCGGTATGGCACGCCTCTGCTGCGTGACCATGACAGCGTGCCCGGCCTGCTACGGCGTTCACACCGTTTCCTCGCCGCCGACCCGGACGGACTGCTCGAGCTGTCGAAGGAGCTCACCCGCGTCTTCATCGAGCGGATCGACGTCGACGCGATCGCCACGGCGCTGGCCCTTCCCAAGGGGGACAAGAAGCCGGGTTCGTTGAAGGCGCTTGAGAAGCTCGCGGCAAAGCACGGATCCGAAGGCGCCGCCGCGACGATGATGGCCCCGCTGTTCGGCATCTACGATCTCCGTCTCGCCGACGCCCATCTCGGCGGTGGCAAGATAGCGAGCGGCAAGCAGCGTGCCGGCGTCGACGACAGCTATCCGCCGGCGATGCAGGGCCGGCAACTCATCCAGAGTTTCGTCGACGCCCTGCAGGCGATCGCCGGCACGTTGGTCTAGCCGTGCACGGGCCGTCCCCCTTGAACGACGCGGAGGTCGACGCGCTGATCGCCGTTGGCCACGATGTGCTCCTCGCCTTTCCGTCGGCACCCGGCGCATGCGTCATGATGAGTGCCCTCTATGTGGGCAGGCTGCATAGCCTGGGTTACCGATCGGCGAGTCTCGTCGGCGGGATGCTTGCGATCGACGGTGCAGCCGTATTCGGCCACTCCAGGGTGACGGATGACTTCAGCAGGACAAACCTCGACTGGGGCGGTCATGCCTGGATCACCTTCGGCGAGTATCTCGCCGACGTATCGCTGGTGACCACCGCATACAGCAGCAAGGCCCCACGCCGCTTGGCTGACCGCGTGCGAAACCTGCGAAAACCCAATCAACGCCTCTACATCGCGACGCCGGAGGCCGCGTCTACGCACGACGGGCTGACCTTCACTCCACAGATCCAGTTCACAGACGACGAGCTGACAGCGCTTTATCGTGGTGCCCTTACCTTCCTGTCTTGATGATTGCGGTGGCGCAGGCGAAAGGCGAGATGCAGCGCGGCGATCATGCACCCGCGCCCCACGCCATTGCGTCCGCTTCGAGCAACTCGCTGTCGGCGAAGCGATGAAGGTGGGCGCGGCCCGCGCAGGGACCGCGCAGCAGGTCGCCGATCGCAGGCAGACCTCGGCGCAGCGGCACGGTCGATCGCTCGCGACGGGCCATCACGTACAGTAGCAGGATCGCGGTACCGATCACGTCGACCTCGCATCGCTCGACCTCGTAAGGCAGAGCGGGTCCGCGCCCGGCAACAGCCGGCCCGCGCAGGGCGAAGCCGACGCTGGCACAGGCGTCTTCGAGGCTCGCCCAGCGCAACGCACCGTCCATGCTCAGGTCCATCATCACGTCGATGTGCTCGGCGGTTCCGCCGGCGATCGCCTCCGCCGCGCCGCTCTCGCACTGCCACCACCGCATCTGGCGCAAGCGCAACAGCGGCAGGTCGTATGCCTTCCCGTTGAAGGTCGCGAGGAGGCCGCCCTCGGCAACGCGCGTGAGCGCGGTCTCGGCGTTCGCCAGAATGTCCTGCTCGGAATACTCGTCCCGGTGGAACGAGGTGAGCTGGTATCCGGTGCACACACCATCCGGCCCGCGCACGAATTCCAACGTGCTGACGTTGATGATCTCGTTCAGCGGCGAACCCTTCGGAACCGCGCCACCGTTGCGCCGTCCGGTCAGCAGACGCGCAAAACGGTCGGGCGCCGCCTCGACGTCGAGCACCAGACAGGGGATCATTGTGGACGTCATCGAACTATCCGCTCCGCGAAGTCGGCGGGGAAGGTCAGCCCGAACACCAACCGGTGGCCATCGACGCCGCGCTGGAACTGCCCACGCAGCAGCCTGACGATGTTCCTGGCGCGGAGCATCGCGACCGTCGCCGACGCGCAGGACACTGGATTGACTGCGCCTTCGACGCCAACGCCCACCACGAGCCCGTCGTCGTCGTGCGCGATCGCGATGCACATGCGCACCGACTGGCCCATCGGCACGCTCTCCTCCAGATAGTAGAAGAGGTCCGCAACCACTGTCGCCAGCCGGCGTGCGCGATGGGCGTCCATCGCGACGTCCTCCACCGACGAGAGCATCGTCCCGACGACGTCCGACGCCATCTGGATATGCGAGGCCAACCTGCCGAAGAACCGGGCGCAGTCGATCGTTCCGTCTGCGCTGCCGGAAAGCGTGCACTCGACCATCCGCGCGGCGCGTCGACGCCTTCGGTCGAGGTCGGGCACGTCGCCGCCCAGAGGCGCGGGATGCCGCTCACCGAGCCGCCGACGGCGGTCGACCAGCGCACGGCCGATCAGATGGCGCAGAAGGGTGGACTGGCCATCGCCGTCGATCGGGTAAACATATCGCGACATCGCATTCGCCTCAGCATCGAGACGAATACTACTCACAGGTAGTATATTTGTTCCGTTCTTCCCAAGCGACGTGACTGATAGGTCGCCTCAGACCGCTTTCTTAAGCACTCCGCGTGGACGGCTAGGCTTCCGCTCGGCGGGGTTCGCGACGAGTTGCTCGATGCCGGCCATCAATTCGGCGAGCGTCAAGCCGAGGCCTGTCGCGATCTTCCCGATGTTGCCGAGCTGGATGTTCTGCATCCCGGCCTCGACACGCCAGATGTAGCGCGACGCGAGGCCACTGCGCTCACCGAGCGCCTCCTTCGTGATACCAAGACGGTCGCGCTCCTGCGTCACGCGCGTGCCCAGCGCGATGGCCAGCGCCGCCCAGTCCTTCTTCTCACCCCCCGTCGTCATCGCCACACGATACCGACGTCGGACCGCCACGGCTAGCGGCGCGCCTTATGAAAATTAGTTCTCCCCGGACGAAGGATTGATGGAAAGAATGAATCACCGCGCATCGTCGCGGCGGCGTCGGCACCTTCCGTGGCCGCCGCGGCACCCCATATCGTCGCGATGACGAACGATGCCGCCGACCCGACGGGATACGCCGCGCGCTACCGCGCGCTGACCAAGGACACGCGGCAGTGGCTCAGCTACCATTTCGCGGAGGGGCGGGTCACCCCGTTCGGCCATAGGTTGGCCAAGGCGCTGGCGGCGTGCGACGCGCGGCTACCCGGTGCGGGCGAACGCTTCGTGCGCGAGCTCGCCGAGACGCGCTACATCCCGACGAAGGACGATCCCGACGCGTGGAAGCAGGGCTACGAGCAGCTGGTGCAGAAGCTCGCAGAGGTGCTCGTCACACGCGTGGTGGTCGACGCCGACTGGCCGGCCGGCACGACGTTCGCCATCGAGCCGACCAACCCGGCGACCGGGGGTAGGCCGGATCTTGTCGTTGACGCACCGTCTCGGCAATGGCTGTTCGAGATCAAATGCCCCTCGTTCGTAAAACACCAGGAGCAACGGGCGTCGCGCGGCCAGCAGCTGCCCGTTCGAGGGCCGCTCGGAGCGGACGCCGCCATCCGGGCGGACGCGACGCTGCCACGTGACAACACGCTGAAGGACTTCCTCGTCAGCGCGGAGAACAAGTTTCGCGACTTCTCCACCGAACCGAGGACGGGCATCCTGGTCGTGCTGTGGGACGGATATGTGTTCGAGGCGACGTCCGCGCTCAGCCACGAGGAGGCGGGGCTTCTCACTGCGAAATCGTGGCACCTCGATGCAGGTAACCGGGTTCCATTCGACGCGGTCGACGGCGTCATCATCCTGAACCATCTCGAGATCCTGAAGCTCGCGCCGCAGGAACAGCGGACGCGTCGCGACGATCCGTTCACGATCGGTGGCTACGACCAGCCGCCGAACGTCTGGTGCCCGAACCTTGGTGGTGGCGAACTGGATCCATTCGTTGCCGGCATCTTCGACGCGACCCCTCTCGGAAACATGGTCGCCGGCGACTACACGCCCAAGGACTACGTCATGTGGATCGATCTCGACCGGGAGCGCTAAACCGCCGGTCGTTGGCGCGGCGAATTGCAGTCAGGCGGATCCGTCGCCCAGCTTCGTGCCCTTCTTCGCCTTGAAGTTCTCGATCTTCTGGTCGTCGGGCCGCGATGCCTCCCACTCGCGTTCCAGCTCGGCGCGGTGCTTCCTGACCGCCTTCAGGACCGCGCCGATCCCGACCACCCCCTCGTCGCCCGCGATTACCCTTGGGTGCTCCGCGATAGACACGTTCACCTTAACCTGGCCGATCTCGACCGTCACGTGCGGGAAGCCGGGGTGCTTCGATTCGTTCGGGAACAAGTACATCGGGTAGCCCGTCTTCACCCCGACGCGCTTCTCAACCAGCAGCCCGTCGGCCGGCAGGCGGATGCCACCGGCCTCCTTGTATCCTTCGGTCAGAGCGTCGTGCAGACCAACCGACACCAGGACGTCGTCATGACGGATGGCGACGCCGATGTTGGTTCGTTCGAGCGCGTCCCTGAGCAACCCATCAACCACAGCCGATGCCACGCCCTCGTCGCGCAGTGCGGCCGCGACGACCGGCGCCGCGGCGCGCTCGGCGGCTCGCAGTTCCATGCCTCTCTCCACGAAGGGAGCCATCGCCGTCCCCAGTCGAAGCGCGAAATCGAGTTGGTCGGGGCTGGCAGGGGGCGTTCCGGTCATCGCCCCAGCATACACGGCCCAGTCGCGGCGGCCATGTCGGAGGCCTCATTATGCCGTCGTCAACCTAGCTCCTATAACCTTGGTGGAGACATGACGATGAACACCACTTCGCCCTATCTGATCGACGAACCGCCAACATCGACCGGGCGCGCGCTGCTGGCCAGAGCGTTCGCACACTGGTGCGTGTTGCACCATGGTTACGCACCCGAGGAGGTTGCCGCCGCGCTCGGCGGGGATGCGGAAGTGGGGCGAAGCGTGCTGCAGAATGTCCGGTTCGGGGCCAGGCTACTCGGCGAGCTGATCGCCGCCGAAAGGCTGAACACATTCGCGCGACCATTCGGTGCCGGCAGACCCGAGCGGATACCGGCCGGTGACTGGGAGCTGGACGACTTCACCGACCGGTTCGCCCGCTCGGCGATGAACCCAAAGCGTCCGTTCGACAGCGACGCCGAGCCCACGCACTGGATCTTCGTCGATCTCGAGGGTTTCAACACGCTGGTTGAAGAGAGCTGCGCGGACCTGCAGCCAGTGGAGCGGGCCGCGCGCATCATCCGCCGGATCGCGCCCGAGGAGCACTTGCCGCCCGCCACCGGCACATCGTCCGATGACCACGTCCGGCTGCCTGAGGTCATGCGGCGAACGGGCATGTCGCGCAGCACCATCTATCGCCGAATCGAGCAGGGCCGGTTCCCGTCGCAGATCGACATGGACGGCAACATCTCGGCGTGGCGCGAAGGTGAAATTGCCTGTTGGCTGCTTAATCCCAGATAGTCGCCTGCCACTAAGCCAGGCGAGTGCCACGATCCAACGCTGCACCCAAGGCCCATGAATCGGAGCGGCATCCGCACTAGGTCCTCGCCATCAGCGCTCGACGCGCCGCCGCCGGCCCTCGACCAACGCGCTGGCAGGATCAGCCTCCGCCATAATGAGTTCGGCCCAGTCCTCGGCTAGCTCGCGGCGGCGCTCCATGTAAGCGCTGCGATTGTAGACCAGTTCGGTGTGGGACATCCCGGTCGGAGTATGCGCCAGCATCAGGTCGATGATCAGGCGGTCGATCAGCAGGCGCTCGGCACCCGGGTGGGTCCGCTCGATCCTGCTGTTCATGATCGTGCTGAACGAACTCCGCCATCCGTGCGGCACGTGGCGGCCCTTCCAACCCTCGCGGTTGTAGAGGTAGCCAACCGCGTTCTCCGACAGGGGCTTGGTCGATTCGCGGCCGCCCGGGAACACCAGACCGCGGCCGCTCGAGAACGGGCGGACGGCCCTGAGCACCTCGACCGCGGCACCTGACAAAGGGACCTCGTGCTCGAAGGCCTCGTCCTCCCGCAGATCGAGCTCCTGCTTCATCTTCGCGGCGGGCACGCGCCACAACGCTTCGGGCGTTGGAGCGTCGGGTTTCGTCCAATCGACGCCCTCAATCTCCGTCCACAGTACCTCGCGCACCATTCCCGGGCGCTGCGCGGTCAGCCCTAGGAACCGCGAGCTGAGGCGGGTGACAGGCGACGCGGCTGCACGGTCGATGTCTCGTATGAATGTTCTCAGTTTCACGATGTCGGTCAACGCCGGCCGCCGCTTCTTCGGGGGCACCGGCTTCATCGCGTCGCTGAGGTTCGAGGCGGGATTGGCGTTCTTTATCCCGGCCGCGCTCGCGAACTTGAACACCCGTTCGGCGCGCTGCCGCAGCCGATGGGCCGTCTCGATCGCGCCGCGCGCCTCCACCTTGCGCAGCGCGGCCAGCACCAGCCCCTCGTCGATCTGGTCAACGGGAAAGCCGCCGATCTCAGGGAACAGGTTCTGGACCATAGACGTCATCACGTCGTCCGCGTGCACCGGCTTCCACCTGGCGATCTGGCTCGCGTGCCATTCGCGTGCGAACTGCTCGAACGTGTTCTCGTGTCCCGCCTGCCGCGAATGACGCGCGCGCTTCGATTCGAGGCCCGGGTCCTTTCCATGGCGGAGAGCGAGCTTCGCATCGTCGCGCATTTCGCGGGCGCGCTTGAGCGAAACATCGGGATAACTACCAAGCACAAGCCGCCGCTCCTTGCCGCCGAAGCGGTATTTCAGTCGCCACGACTTGTATCCAGCCTTCGTCACGAAGAGGTGCAGGCCTCCGCCGTCAGGCAGCTTGTAGTCGCGGTCGCGCGCTGGCGCGGTGCGCACCCGAGTGTCGGTCAGCATCGATGCCCCCAGGAGTCAGATAGTGATGCCCCCTCGATGCCCCCGGCTTGTGTGCACTTGGATGATGCGGCCTGACACGTCATGCGACACAAAGTGGCAGGAATCCTGAAGTTTTCAAGCCATCTGACACAACATGAAACAGGCTGGGAAACCCAAGTGGCGGAGCGGGAGGGATTCGAACCCTCGATACGGTTTTGCCGTATACTCACTTTCCAGGCGAGCGCCTTCGACCACTCGGCCACCGCTCCGCATTGCTCTGGACGGAGAGCGACCTAGGGGGAAGCGGCGCGTCCTGCAAGTCGGTTGCTCGAGCGCGCGGAGCGTGCCAGCATCGTGCGCATGTCGATCGCTGCCCTGCTCGCCGCCACACTCGCTCCGGTCATGTCCGTTCAGGCCGCACCGGCCGCCGCGCCGCCGCCCAGGCCGTACGACGCGCTACCCGGCGACTGGGTGGCGATCCCCGACGACGAATTGCTGGTCTTCACGCTGGCGAGCGGCCGACGGTTCGTCGTGCGGCTCGCGCCGATGCGCTACACACCCGTCCATGTCGACAATATCCGCAAGCTGGCGCGGGCGGGGTGGTGGGACGGCGAAACCGTCTACCGGGTGCAGGACAATTACGTCGCGCAATGGGGCGACGCCACGGAGAAGAAGGCCCTGCCCGCGAACGTCGTCGCCAATCCGCCGGCCGAATATGTCTGGCCGGTGTTCGATGCGGTCACGACGCTTTCGAAGGCAGATCCCTATGCCAGCCGTGCCGGGTACAGCCGCGACGGCTGGCCGGTCGCGACGAACGGGCGCGAGGCGTGGATCCCGCATTGCTATGCCATGGTCGGGGTCGCGCGCGATCTGGCGCCATCGACGGGATCGGGCAGTGATCTCTATGCCAACATCGGCCATGCGCCGCGTCACCTGGACCGCAACATCGCTATCGTCGGGCGGGTGATCGACGGCATTGACGCGCTGTCGACGCTGCCGCGCGGCACCGGCGGCGGGCTGGGACTGTACGAGGATGCGAAGCAGTATGTTCCGATCGCGACGGCCCGGCTGGTGAGCGACCTTCCGGCTGCCGAACGCCCGCGTTACCAGTATCGCACGACGGAAGGGCCGCGCTTCGCCGCGTGGATAAAATCGCGCGAGAACCGCGAGCCGCCGTTCTTCACGGTGCCCGCGGGCGGGGCAGACATCTGCAACGCGATGCCGCCGGTGCGCAAGGCGCCCTGACGGTCGGGATCGTCGGCACGGACCGGCTTTTCTTTCCGCTGCGGCCTCCTATTTTCCCGGAAGCTGAAAGGGGCGTTTGATGGCCGAGCCGATCCTTGCCGTCCGCGGCGTTTCCAAGATTTATGCGTCAGGCCAGCGCGCGCTGGAGGCGGTCGATCTGGATATCCGCAAGGGTGAGATCGTCGCGCTGCTCGGCCCCAACGGCGCGGGCAAATCGACGCTCATCAACGTGATCTGCGGGGTGGTGAAGCCGTCTTCGGGGACGATCACGGTCGGGGGGCACGACGCGATCCGCGATTTTAAGCCTGCGCGCATGATGATCGGCCTGGTGCCGCAGGAACTGTCGGTCGACATGTTCGAGACGGTGATGGCGACGGTGCGCTTCAGCAGGCGGTTGTTCGGCCGGCCGGGCCATGACGCCTATCTCGAACAACTGCTCAAGGACCTGTCGCTGTGGGACAAGCGCGACAGCAAGATCATGGAATTGTCGGGCGGGATGAAGCGGCGCGTGCTGATCGCCAAGGCGCTTTCGCATGAACCCGACATATTGTTCCTCGACGAGCCTACCGCCGGGGTTGACGTATCCCTGCGGCGCGACATGTGGAAGCTGATCGGTTCCTTACGCGAACGTGGCGTTACGATCATCCTAACGACGCATTACATCGAGGAGGCCGAGGAGATGGCCGATCGCGTCGGCGTCATCACCGGCGGGCGGCTGCTGCTGATCGAGGACAAGGCGGCGCTGATGAAGAAGCTGGGCAAGCGCGAGATGGACATCGCGCTGGTCGACCCGATGACGGCGGTGCCGCTCGAACTCGCCGAATGGTCGCCCAGCCTGGAGAATGACGGCGCGACCTTGCGCTATGTGTTCGATGCGCAGGCCGAGCGGACCGGAATTCCGTCACTGCTGCGCAAGCTGGGCGACATGGGGATCGCGTTCAAGGACCTGGAAACGTCGAAATCGAGCCTGGAGGACATCTTCGTCGACCTGACCGCGCGGAAGGAGGCGGCGTGATGAACCTGCACGGCGTCTGGGCGATCTATCGCTTCGAGATGGCGCGCGCGCTGCGCACCCTGTGGCAGAGCCTGGTCACGCCCGTCATCACCACCAGCCTGTATTTCGTCGTGTTCGGCGGCGCGATCGGCAGCCGGATGCAGTCGGTCGACGGGGTCAGCTACGGCAGCTTCATCGTGCCCGGCCTGATAATGCTGACGCTGCTGACCAATTCGATCGGCAATGCCTCTATCGGGATCTACTTCCCCAAGTTCACCGGCACGATCTACGAATTGCTCTCCGCCCCCGTCTCCGCGATGGAGATGGTGATCGGCTATGTCGGCGCGGCGGCGACCAAATCGGTGGTGCTGGGGCTCATCATCCTCGCCACATCGGCGTTCTTCGTCGATCTTCGCGTCGAACACCCGCTGGCGATGGTCGCGTTCCTGATCCTGACGAGCGTGGCATTCAGCCTGTTCGGCTTCATCATCGGCATCTGGGCGAAAGGGTTCGAGCAGCTCAACTTCGTGCCGGCGCTGCTGGTGACCCCGCTCACCTTTCTGGGCGGCGCCTTTTATTCGATCAGCATGCTGCCGGAACCGTGGCGGACGGTCAGCCTGTTCAACCCGGTGGTGTATCTGGTCAGCGGGTTCCGCTGGAGCTTCTTCGGCCAGGGCGACGTCAGCATCGCGTGGAGCCTGGGCTTCACCGCCGGGTTCCTCGCGCTGTGCCTGGCGGTGATCGCGTGGATTTTTAGGACGGGGTGGCGGCTCAAGAACTAAGTCCCTCTCCCAGTGGGAGAGGGAATAAAATTTACAACCGGTGCTCGCCCTTCACCCAGCGCACCGTGCCGCTGGAGGCGCGCATCACCACGCTTTCGGTCGTCATCCTGTCCGCGCGGCGCTTGACGCCGGCGAGCAGCGATCCGTCGGTCACCCCGGTCGCGGCGAAGATGCAGTCGCCCTTCGCCAGATCGGTCAGGTCATAGATGCGGTCGAGGTCGGTGACGCCCCACTTCGCCGCGCGCGAGCGTTCGGCGTCGTTGCGGAACAGCAGCCGGCCCTTGAACTGCCCGCCGATGCAGCGCAGCGCCGCGCAGGCCAGCACGCCCTCCGGCGCGCCGCCCGAACCCATGTAGACATCGACCGTGGTTTCCGGATCGGTCGTCGCGATCACGCCCGCCACGTCGCCGTCGCCGATCAGCATCACGCCGCAGCCGATCGCGCGCAACTCCGCGATCAGCGCCTCGTGGCGCGGCCGGTCGAGGACGCAGGCGATGATCTCGTGCGGCTGGACACCCTTGGCGGCGGCGATCGCATGGACGTTCTCGGTCGGCGATTTCGCCAGGTCGATCGTCCCTTCGGGATAGCCCGGACCGATCGCCAGCTTTTCCATATAGACGTCGGGCGCGTTGAGCAGGTCGCCTTCCTCCGCGATCGCCAGCACCGCGAGCGCGTTCGGCCCGGCCTTCGCGGTGATCGTCGTGCCTTCGAGCGGATCGAGCGCGATGTCGATCCGCGGCCCCTTGCCGATCGCCGACCCGACCTTTTCGCCGATGAACAGCATCGGTGCCTCGTCGCGCTCGCCCTCGCCGATCACGACGGTGCCGTCCATGTACAGATCGTTGAGCGCGGCGCGCATCGCCTCGACGGCGGCGGCGTCGGCGGCTTTCTCGTCGCCGCGGCCGACCAGTTTCGACGCGGCGATCGCCGCCGCTTCGGTCACGCGCACCATTTCGAGCACCAGGACGCGGTCGAGCACCTTGCTGGCGGTATCGGTCATGACATCCCCTTGTATATTGCGCGCCGCCTAGCGGCGGGGGCCGGGCTTGTCGAGGCTGCGAAAGCCCGGCACGATGTGCGGATGCTGATCGCTGCCCTCCTCCTGATCGCGCCGCAGGAACCGTTCGCCGCCTATCGCGAGGCGACGCGCGCCGAACGCCCCTGCGCCGAGGCGCGGACGGCGGACGAGGTGACGGTGTGCGGTCGGCGCGAGGCGGACAAGCGCTTCCGCGTGCCGTTCGTCGAGGTTCCGGTGCGCGATCTGGTGCCGCGCGAGCGCGCCGCGTTGCTGGAGGACAAGATCGAACGGTGCGGGCGCGAGTTGATGTTCCGCGGTTGCGGCATGGTCGGGGTGACAATGACGACCAGCGCGGCGGGGACGACGCTCAAGCCGCGCAAGCCGGCGCCGTGAGCCTCGCCGTGTTGGTTTGAACTAAGAGCGAAGCGGGTGCCCTGGCCGGCCACGGGCAAAGCCCGTGGCGTCGGACACGCCTCTGGCGCGCCGGCCGGGCTGGCGCTCATCCTTGCCCAACGCTGCGCGTTGATCTCGGGCGCTCAGCCTCAGCCGAGAATATGCATCCACATCGGTTCGCCGGCCAGGCTCTGCGATCCGCGCAGCTTCTCCAGCGCCGCCGCGACGCTGCGCTCCGGGCCTTCGTGGGTGACGATCGCGACCAGCGCATGGCCGTCGGCGGAGGTGCCGCGCTGGATCAGGCTCTCGATCGAAACGCCGGCGTCGCGCATCGCGGCGGCGATTTCCGCCAGCACGCCGACCTTGTCGACGACGGCGAAGCGCAGATAGGCGCGGCCGCGGCGTTCGCCCGCGTCGGCGGGGGCGGGGTGGGCGAGTGCGGTGGCCGGCATCGCGAAGGCCGGGCCGAATTCGCCGCGCGCGATGTCGATCAGGTCGGCGACGACGGCGGACGCGGTCGGTCCGTCGCCGGCGCCCCGGCCCTGGAAGAACAGCCGGCCGACGAAATTGCCGTCGGCGACCACGGCGTTGAGCGATCCGGTGGTGTGCGCCAGCGGGTGATCGACCGGCACCAGATGCGGATGGACACGCTGGAACAGGCCGCCCGCGTCCGCCTCCGCCACGCCGACCAGCCGCACGCGGTAGCCGAGCGCCGCCGCCTCGGCGATGTCGGCGCCCAGCACGTGGCGGATGCCGGTCACCGCCACGTCGTCGAACGCCGGCTGGGTGCCGAACGCCAGGCTCGCGAGCAGCGACAATTTGTGCGCGGCATCGACACCGTCGATGTCGAAGCTGGGATCCGCCTCGGCATAGCCAAGCGCCTGCGCCTCGGCGAGCACCTCGGCGAAGTCGCGACCTTCCGCCTCCATCTTTGACAGGATGAAATTGCAGGTGCCGTTGAGGATGCCGTAGACGCGCTCGATCGCATTCGCCGCCGCGCCCTCGCGCAGCCCCTTGATGACCGGGATGCCGCCGGCCACCGCCGCCTCGAACTTCAGCGCCGCGCCCTTCGCCTCGGCCGCCTCGGCGAGTTCGAGGCCATGGTGCGCCAGCATCGCCTTGTTGGCGGTGACGAACGCCTTGCCCACGCCCAGCGTCTTGCGCGCGAGGGTGAGGGCGGGGCCGTCCGATCCACCGATCAGCTCGACGACGACGTCGGCGCCAGGGTGTTCGGCGAGAGCCGTGGTGTCGTCGATCCAGTCGAAGCGCGACAGATCGACCCCGCGATCCTTGGCGCGATCGCGCGCGGAGACGGCGACGACCTCGATCCGGCGGCCGGCACGGCGCTCGATCAGATCGCGGTTGGCGTCGAGCAGGCGAATGACGCCGCCGCCCACGGTGCCAAGCCCGGCCAGTGCTACGCGAAGCGGTTCGGTCACGGTCGTCCCCCTTTTACAGGGGATTGCGCCTAGCGGCTAAGCCGGTCGCAGAACAAGCCCGCATCCGGCCAAGAAAAGCTACTTCTTGATGAGGCCGATCTCGACCAGCCGTTCCTGCAGGTAATCATGGCTGCTGATCGGCGTTTCGTAGCGGTTCGGGCGATCCGCGCCGATCGTGCCGGGCAGCGTTTCGATCATGAAATCGGGCGCGGGGTGCAGGAAGAACGGCATCGAATAACGCGAGAAGCCGCGCCGTTCGGGCGCCGGGTTGACGACGCGGTGGGTGGTCGAGGGCAGGACGTGGTTGGTCAGCCGCTGGAGCATGTCGCCGACGTTGACCACCATCGCTCCGGCGGGCGGCTTGACCGGAAGCCAGGTGCCGTTCTTTTCCAGTAGTTCGAGCCCCGCCTCCTCGGCGCCGAGCAGCAGGGTGATGAGGTTGATGTCCTCATGCGCGCCGGCGCGGACCTCGGGCGCGTCTGCGGCGACCGGCGGATAGTGGAGCAGGCGCAGGACCGAATTGCCGTCCTCCACCGCATGTTCGAACCAGTCCCGGTCAAGGTCGAGGTGCAGCGCGATCGCCGACAGCAGGCGCAGGCCCGCATCATCCAGCGCCTTGAACAGGTCGAGGAAGGTCTGGCGGAAACCGTCGGGCCGGTCCGGCCAGAGGTTCGCTGGCATGTGGCTTTCGAAGCGGTGGCCCTTCGCCAGTTCGCGGCCGACGTGCCAGAACTCCTTCAGGTCGACATGCGTCGCGCCCTTGGCGATCTCGGTCTTGAACGGGGTGTAGCCGCGCGCACCACCGCCGCCTTCGACGAAGAACCGGCGCTTGTCCTCCTCCGGCTGGTCGAAGAACGCCCTGGTCATCGCCCAGGCGCGTTCGACGACATCGTCCGGCACGCCGTGGTTGCTGACCATCGCGAAGCCGAACCGCTCGAACGATTCGCCGAGCGCGTGCGCGAAGCCTTTGGGATCGGCGGCCTGCGAGGCCATGTCGAGCAGCGGAACCTGGGCCATCGGAGTATCGGGCATCGGGGCGAGTCCTGTGAATATCGAAGGTTCTATATAGCGGCCCAAGCGAGCCAAATCATCCCGTTCGCCCTGAGCTTGTCGAAGAGCTGTCCTTCTTGCGCGCAACATGGCCTGCGGCCCGAAGAAAGGGCAGGGCTTCGACAGGCTCAGTCCGAACGGGCCGGGGGGCCTCCTGTCAGATCGCGTCGAGCGCCGCCGCGAAATCGGCGATCAGATCGTCGGCGTCCTCGACCCCGATCGATATGCGCACCAGCGAATCGGTGATGCCCAGCGCGTCCTTGCGCTCCTGCGGCACCGACAGGTGGGTCATCCCGGCGGGGTGCGACGCCAGCGTCTCGGTGCCGCCCAGGCTGACCGCCAGCTTGGCGATCTTGAGGTTGTCGAGGAAGGCGAACGCCTCCGCCTCGCCGCCCTTAAGATACAGCGAGAAGGTCGATCCCGCGCCCGAACAGTGCCGGCGATAGATATCGGCCTGCCGCGGATCGCCGCCATTCTCCAGGAAACCGAGATAGCCCACGCGGTCGACCTTGGGATGATCGCGCAGGAAGGCGCAGACCTTCGCCGCATTTTCGCCCGCGCGGCTCATCCGCAGCTCCAGCGTCTCCAGCGAACGCAGCAGCATCCAGGCGGTATTGGGATCGCAGATCGTGCCGATCGTGTTGCGCATCAGGCGGATGGTGTTGATGTGTTCCTTCGACCCCAGCACGCCGCCGGCGACCAGATCGCTGTGCCCGCCGGCATATTTGGTCAGCGAATAGACGACCAGATCGGCGCCCTGCTCCATCGGCTTCGCCCACAGCGGGCCGAGGAAGGTGTTGTCGATCGCGATCGGGGGCCTCGCATCGCCGAAGATCGCGTCGCGGCTGGCCGTCACCGCCTCGACGTCGACCAGCGCGTTGGTCGGGTTGGCGGGGCTTTCGAGATAGATCAGCGCGACGTCGCCGTTCGCCTTCGCCTGTGTCATCACCGCATCGATCTGCTCGCGCGTCGCGCCGGCAGGGAAATCGAGCCACTTCACCCCGAACTTGCCCAGGATGCGGCCGATCAGCGTCTCCGTCGCGGCATAGAGCGGCCCCGAATGGACGATGGTGTCGCCGGGCTTGACCATCGCGAGGAACAGGGTGGCGATCGCCGACATGCCGCTGGAGAAGGCCAGCGCGTCCTCCGCCTCCTCCCAGATCGCCAGGCGATCCTCCAGGATTTCCTGGTTCGGGCCGTTGAAGCGCGAGTAGACAAGGCCTTCCGCCCCGCCGGGCCGCTTGCCGGTCACGCCCTCGAAATGACGCTTGCCGGCGGCGGCGTTGGGGAACACGAAGGTCGAGGTCAGGAAGATCGGCGGCTTCAGCGACCCTTCCGACAGCATCGGATCATAGCCGTGGCCCATCATCAGGGTCGAAGGCTTCAGCTTCCTGCCGCCGATCGTCTTCGGGCCAGGGTCGCCCTTGCCCTGCGGGGCGGGGGCGCCGGTCACGTCTGCTTCGGTCTTGTCGGTCATCGTCCACTCCGGGTGTCGTATGGCGGAGTTCTAGCCGATCGTATCAATCGAAACCAGTTAGCCCGATGATGCTGATCTGCCGTCCCGCGTCGCCCTCGCCGCGATGGGTGCTGCGGCGATAGCTGAAGAAACGCGCTTCATCGGCATAGGTGTCCGCGCCGACGATCTCGACGGTGCGGACACCGGCGGCGGCGAGACGGTGGGCGACATAGCCGGCGAGGTCGAACATCGCATGGCCGGGCGCGGCGTCGCGGAAGAAACGGTCGGCCTCGCCCGCATCGGCGACGAAACGGGCGCGGAAGGCCTCGTCCACTTCATAGCTCGCCTGCGCGATGCACGGGCCGATCGCGGCAACGATGCGGGAACGGTCGGCGCCCAGCGTCTCCATCGCCAGCAACGTCGTGTCGGTCACGCCGGCCAGAGCGC
This sequence comes from Sphingomonas sp., assembly GCF_035910975.1. Lineage (GTDB taxonomy): Bacteria > Pseudomonadota > Alphaproteobacteria > Sphingomonadales > Sphingomonadaceae > Sphingomonas. The sequence continues at coordinate 218,464 of NZ_JAMHWM010000005.1, read as the reverse complement.
CCTTCCACCCCGCGTGCGCCGCCCCGACCACGCCGGCGTCACGATCGGCGAACAGCACCGGCGCGCAGTCGGCGGTCAGGATTCCGAGCGCGATGCCCGGCCGGTCGGTGACCAGCGCGTCGGCATGCGGGCGCAGCGCGTCGTCGAATGGTTCGAGTACCGCGACCGCCTCGGCGCCGTGAACCTGATGGACGGTCGCGAGCCGGCCGCCGGGCAGCACGACATCGGTCGCGCGCCGGCGGTTCTCCGCGATCAGGGCCGGGTTGTCGTGCGATCCGGTGCCGACGTTCAGGCTGGCATAGCCGCCGTCCGAGACGCCGCCGGTACGGCCGAGGAAACCATGCGCGACGCCGTCCAGCGCGGCGGCGCGGATGACCTCCACGTTCACAGCGCGAGTACCATCATCCGGTCCTCGTCGACATGGTCGCCGACCGCGAAGTCGAAGCGGCCGACATCGACGAAGCCATAGCGCGCGTAAAAGGCCTTGGCGCGGTGGTTGTTGACATAGACGCTGAGCGCCAGCGTGCCGGCGCCCCGCGCGCGGGCCTGCCCTATCGCCCAGTCCATCAGCACCGGCCCGGCCCCGTCACCATGGTGCGAGGCAAGGACATAGAGCTGGTAGAGTTCGACCGCGTTGGCGTTTTCCGCGTCAGGAATGGGCAGGGCGTTGGGCCCAACCTTGGCGAAGCCGACGATGCGCCCGTCGTCGATCGCGAGGCGGATCGCGAAATCGGGGTCGCCGATCTGGCTCGGCAGTCCGTCCGCTCCGAAGGCCTGGTCGAGGAAGGCTGACAGGTCCTCCGCGCGATAGAGGCTGCCGAAGGTGTCGGTGAAACTGCGTTTCGCCATCGCGGCGAGTTCGCACCCGTCGCCGGGCACGGCGTCGCGACAGGCGATCATGCGAACCCCGCCGGCACTGGCCAGCCGGGCGCGGTGACCGCGATCACGCCGAACAGGTCGCCCATCTGGCCATCGTTCACCAGCCGGTTGCGCGCGACGATCACGTCTTCGCCGCCCTTGACCGAAAGCGTCGCGGCGCGCGCGTCGATGCCCAGCGCCTTCAGGAAGTTGCCCTGGCTGACCGGTCCGTGCACCACCGCGCCTTCCGCTCGCGCGGCCTCCGCCAGCGTCGCGAAATCGACATGGGCGGTCAGATCGGCGTCGCCCGGCGCGTCGAACGGGTTGGCGGGGGCGTGCCCCTTCACCGCCTGCAGCGTCTCGCCGATCGCCGGGCCTTCATAGCCATAGTCGATCACCAGCGCCGCGCCGCCTTGCGCGACGATCCGTTGCGCCAGCCCGCGCATCACCGTGACCCCCTGGGGCGATGTTTCCAGGATCGATCCCTCCGCCGCATCACGCAGGTGATGCGGGATGATCGGGTCGAACACCGTGTTGCCCATTACCGGCAGGAACAATGTGTCCTGGCACGCGATCAGCCGCTCGCGCCAGCCGTCCACCGTCTTCACCAGCTGGCGGATCGGCAGCGCGTCGAAGAACTCATTCGCGACGACGATCAGCGGACGATCGTCGGGCAGACCGACGAGTTCCATGCACCATTCGGCCGCCGGCACCCGTTTCGCCTGTTCGGCGCGCAGCAGGGGCGAGGTTTCGACGAAATGCACGCCGGGCGCGAAGCCGCCGGTATCCATGACGCGCAGGGCGTCGGCGGCCAGCGTGCCGCGCCCCGGCCCGAGCTCCACATAATCGGCCGGCGGGCGTCCGGTGCGCGTCCACAGGTCGGCGATCCATGCGCCGACCAGCTCGCCGAACATCTGCGAAATCTCGGGCGCGGTGGTGAAGTCGCCGCGCGCGCCCAGCGGGTCGCGGGTCGCGTAATAATGGGTGTTGGCCGCCGCCATGAACTGCGACAGCGGGATCGCCCCGCCCAGAGTGATCGCGCGAGCGAGGCGTTCGGGCAGCAGGTCCGCGGCGGAGTTTTCCTGTCGGGTCGGCTCGGTCATGCGATGCTGGGGCCGCCCGCGATCGGCTCGACACGCTCGCGCCGCCCCTTGGCCGTGGCGATCAGGTACAGGCCGCCGATAATCATCGGCAGGCACAGGATCTGGCCCATATGGATCGTGGTCGCCAGGAAGGTGCCGTGGAACTGGGCGTCGGGCTCGCGGAAGAATTCCACGATGAAGCGGAACACCCCGTAGCCGAGGATGAAAGTGCCGACGAGCTTGCCCGGCTCATAGCGCGCGTCGGTGCGCCAGAAGAGATACCACAGGATCGCGAACAGCACCGGCCCTTCGAGGAAGGCTTCGTACAGCTGGCTGGGGTGGCGGGCGGGATCGGCGGCGAATTCCACCGTGCGCGGGAACACGATTGCCCAGGCGACATCGGTCGGCTTGCCCCACAATTCGCCGTTCACGAAATTGGCGAGGCGGCCGAAGAACAGCCCGAACGGGGCACAGCAGGCGACATAATCGTGGATGCGCAGCCAGTTGAGCCCATGCTTGCGCGCCAGCAGGATGATCGCGGCCGTCGTCCCCAGCACGCCGCCGTGGAGCGACATGCCGCCGTCCCACAGCCGCAGGATCGACAGTGGCTCCAGGATCATCTGCGGCTGGTAGAACAGAACATAGCCGATCCGCCCGCCCAGGATGATGCCGAGCGTCGCGTAGAAGACGAGGTCGTCGGCATGGCGCCGCGCCATCGGCGCACCCGGCTGGGCGAGCAGCCGGAGCAGATACCACCAGCCGACGAGGATGCCGGCGATATAGGCCAGCGAATACCATTTGAGCGTGAACACGCCGAGATCGAGGGCGACGGGGCCGATGCCCAGGTCTTCGTAGCGGATGTGGCCGGCGGTGTCGGTGACCGCGGCGGCGAGCATGGGCAGGAGCAAGGGCCGATTTCCCGAACGATGGTGTCGCGCCTTGCTCTAGCGGGCGGTGCGGCGCGGCGATAGAGCGGGTTCAGATGAACGACCGATCGCCTCCGCAGGTAAGTTTCGCGCCGGTTCCGGGCCGTGCCCCGGCGACGGCCGGGGCCCGGTATCGGGCGATGGGCGACAGACAAGACCGACCGGCACCTGGACCCCGGCTTTCGCCGGGGAACACGCCCGGACGATCGCCTGTCTGCCGCCTACACGAGACGGGCGACACGGAAGGCACGGGCCATGCAGGTTAGCCGCCGCGCGCTGATGGTGGGCGGGGCGGCGGCGGGGCTGGCGGTCGCCTGGGCGGTGTGGCCGCGCGAGCATCGTGCCGGGTTGCCGGTGGCCGAGGGCGAGACGGCGTTCGGCGGCTGGATCAAGATCGGCATCGACGGCCATATCGTCGTCGCGGTGCCGCAGTGCGAACATGGGCAGGGCGTCTATACCGCGCTGCCCCAGATCGTCGCGGACGAACTCGGCGCGGACTGGCGCACCCTGGGGGTGGAGGCATCGCCGCAGGGCGCGCTCTATGTCAATCCGTTGGCGGCCGACGCGATATTCGGCCCCTCGGCCGGCCCCGATGCATGGCTCGGCCGCGAGGCGCCGATGCTGACCGGAGCGTCTTCCTCGATCCGCCGATTCGAGACGCCGCTGCGCGAAGCGGCTGCGGCGACCCGCTCGCTGCTGTGCAAGGCGGCGGCCCGACGCTGGGGTGGCGACTGGGAACAATGCACGACCGTGGATGGGTTCGTGATTCTGGGCAAGCAGCGCGCCCGGTTCGGCGAACTGGCGGTGGCGGCGGCAGACGAGGATATCCCCGACGACCTGCCGCTGCGCGTCGGCGATGAAGGGCGGCTGACCGGTGCCGCCGTGCCCCGGCTGGATGCGCCGTCGAAGGTGGACGGCAGCGTCAATTTCGCCGGGGACGTCCGCCTGCCCAACATGGCCTTCGTCGCGGTGCGCCAGGGGCCGGCGGGGGGCAGCCGGCTGACGCGGATCGATCGCGCCGCGGCGGATCGTGTGCCGGGCGTGACGCAGGTGATCGCCAACGACAGTTTCGTGGCGGCCGCGGCGACCGACTGGTGGGCGGCGAACCGCGCGCTGGGCGCGCTCGCCCCCCGATTCGAGACGCTGGGGCCACTCGCCGACGATGCGTCGATCAACGCCGCGCTCGAAGCGGCGCTGGCTGCCCCGGGAGCGCGCGTCGCGGGGACGGGCGATGTCGCCGCCGCCTTTGCCGCCACGCGCGTGTTCCGCGCGGACTACCGCGTCGCCTGTGGCGTGCCGGGCGCGATCGAGCCGGTGACCGCCACCGCCAGCTTCGAGCACGGCCGACTGCTGCTGTGGATGGCGAGCCAGGCGCCGATGCTGGCGCGCGAGGCGGCGGCGCGGCTGCTGGGCATCCCCGTCGGCAACGTCGTGCTGCACCCGATGATGGCGGGCGGATCGTTCGGCGCGAATCTGGAGGTGCAGATCGCCGAACAGGCCGCGCTGATCGCCCGCGAGCTCAAGCGTCCGGTGCAGGTCACCTGGTCGCGCGCCGAAAGCCTGATGCAGACGCCGGTGCGTCCGCCCGCGATCGGCCGGATGACGGCGAAGCTGGGGCCGGCGGGGGCGATCACCGGGTGGCACGCGGCGATCGCGACGCCGCCGCTTGGGCGCATCCTGCGCGAACGACTTTCGGGCAGGGCGGCCGTCCTCGCGCCCGATGGCGATCCGGTGGCGGTGGATGGCGCGTCGCCGGCCTACCGCCTGCCGGCCTGGGCGGTCGATCACCATTCCGCCGATGTCGGCGTTCCGGTCGGCTGGATGCCGGGCGGGGCGCATGTCGCCAACTGCTTCTTCACCGAATGTTTCCTCGACGAACTGGCGCGCAAGGCCGATGCCGAGCCGCTGTCCTATCGCATCGCGATGCTCGGCGGCGCCCCGCGCCTCGCGAGGTGCCTGTCGACGGTCGCCTCGCTCGGGGGCTGGCAGGGCGGGGTGGCCGGCAGCGGACAAGGGATCGCGGCGCATGCGATGCGCGGATCGTTCGTCGCGCTGATGGTCGAGGGTGGACTGGGCGACGGCGGCGTGCCGCGTATCGACCGGATGGTCGCGGCGGTCGATGTGGGACGTGCGGTGAACCCCGACCTCGTCCGCCAGGCGATCGAGGGCGGGCTGATCCAGGGGATCGCCGTGGCGACCGGCGCGACGACGGGCTTCTCCGGCGGACTCGCCGATGTGCGATCATTCCGCGACCTCGGACCGCCGCGCCTCGCCGGCACGCCCGACATCACGATCGAACTGATCGAGAGTGACGCCGATCCCGGCGGTGCGAGCGAGATCGCGATTCCGGTTGTCGCGCCCGCACTCGCCAACGCGATCTTCGCCGCGACCGGCCGGCGGCTGCGGACCCTGCCGCTGTGACGCCCGCAGGCCATCCGCCCGTGCTCGCCTCCAAAATCGGGGTGCTGCTGGTCAATCTCGGCACGCCGGACGCGGCCGATGCTCGTGCGGTGAAGCGCTATCTGCGCGAATTCCTGTCGGATCGCCGCGTCGTGGAAATCCCCCAGCTCCTCTGGCAACCGATCCTGCGCGGGATCATCCTCAACACCCGGCCGAAGAAATCGGCGCACGCCTATCAGCAGGTGTGGAGCGATGCCGGATCGCCGCTCGCCGCGATCACCGCCGCGCAGGCGGCCGCGCTCCGCCATGCGTTCGGCGACGGCGTCATCGTCGATTGGGCGATGCGCTATGGCAATCCGGCGATCGCCGACCGGCTGGCGGCGCTGAAGGCGGCCGGATGTCAGCGTATCCTGATCGCGCCGCTCTATCCGCAATATTGCGCGGCGACGACCGCTACCGCCAACGACAAGGCGTTCGCTGCACTGGGCGCGATGCGCTGGCAGCCGGCGGTGCGCACGCTGCCGCCCTATCACGACGATCCGGCCTATATCGCCGCGCTCGCGGCGTCGGTCGAGCAGGGGCTTGCCGCGCTCGATTTCGTGCCCGACGTGGTGCTCGCCAGCTTCCACGGCATGCCGCAGCGCACGCTGGAGCTGGGCGACCCCTATCACTGCCATTGCGTGAAGACCGCGCGGCTGCTGGGCGAGGCGCTGGGCCGCGAGCTGACCATCACCTTCCAGTCGCGGTTCGGGCGCGCGAAATGGCTGGAACCGGCGACCGATCGGGTGCTCGACGCGCTGCCGGGCGAGGGCCGGCGCAAGGTGGCGATCGTCGCGCCGGGCTTCTCGGCCGATTGCCTCGAAACACTGGAAGAACTGGCGATTCGCGGCCGGGACAGCTTCATCACGGCCGGCGGAACCCATTTCGCCTATCTGCCCTGTCTTAACGCCAGCGAGCGCGGCGTCGCGATGCTGCGTACGATCCTCTCGCGGGAGCTTGCGGGCTGGGTGGACGTTGCCTAGCCTTGAGTCTGAACAAAGGGAGAGAGATGCCATGGCACGTGTAGCGATCGTCACCGGGGGCACGCGCGGAATCGGCGAGGCGATCAGCGTCGCGCTGAAGGATATGGGGATGACCGTCGCGGCCAATTACGCTGGCAACGACGAGCGCGCGCGCGAATTCACCGGGCGGACCGGCATCGCCGCCTACAAGTGGGACGTCGGCGATTTCGATGCCTGTCAGGCCGGTTGCCAGAAGGTCGCCGACGAACTGGGCCCGGTCGATGTGGTGGTCAACAACGCCGGCATCACCCGCGACGGCACGATCCTGAAGATGACCTACCAGATGTGGAAGGACGTCATGGACACCAATCTGGGTGGCTGCTTCAACATGGCGAAGGCGACTTTCCCCGGCATGCGCGAGCGCAAGTGGGGCCGGATCGTCAACATCGGATCGATCAACGGCCAGGCGGGCCAGTACGGCCAGGTCAACTATGCCGCGGCCAAGAGCGGCATCCACGGCTTCACCAAGGCGCTGGCGCAGGAAGGCGCGCGGGCCGGCGTCACGGTGAACGCGATCGCGCCGGGCTATATCGATACCGACATGGTCGCGGCGGTGCCGGCCGACGTGCTGGAGAAGATCGTGGCGAAGATCCCGGTCGGGCGGCTGGGCCAGGCGACCGAAATCGCGCGGGGCGTCGCGTTCCTGTGTTCCGAGGAAGGTGGGTTCGTGACGGGCTCGACGCTCAGCATCAACGGCGGACAGCATATGTACTGACGGGCGCAGGCGCGACTGTGTTCGCGCCGATGCGCGGCAAGCCGCGCAGCGCCCGGCACGGCCGGCGGCGCTGTAGGCGCCGTCCGACGACGCGGGATTCACTCCCGCGTCGGGGCCAGTGGGTCGGAATCCGTGTGCCAGTCAGCGCCGGCGGCAAAGCCGCCGTCGTCGGCCGGGCTATGCCCGCCGGCCGGTTGTGATCGCGCGCTTCGCGCGTCAGCATTCGCTTCGATCACAACGAACACGGGCCGGCTCCTTTCGGAACCGACCCGTGCCCCCGATACGCCACCCGGGGGATGGTTTCCCGCCGCTACGCCACCCGGCGGGAAAATTGTGAAACTCTGGCGGGTGGGGCAGCGGCGGAGCCGCTGCCCGTCGGTCGGGTCTGGCGACCCGCCGGTCGCGTCGCGCTCTGCGCTTCGCGCACCGGCGCCGTCCCGCGGCTTTCGCCGGGGCGACGCGCCTTAGCGCGACCGGCGGCAGCCCTGCGGCGGATCCGACTTGTCGATCGCGCGGCCGGCGATCGCGCCGATCGCGCCGCCCAGGATCGCGCCGAGCGTCCGGTCGCCGCCGCGTCCGGCCAGCGTGTGGCCGGCCAGGCCGCCGGCGATCGCGCCGATCGCGGTGCCGCCGTCGCCGTCCTTGCACGGATGTTGCGCACGGCTGTTGTAGTAACGGCGATCCTGACCGCGATACCCGCGGTTCTGGTAGCCGTAGTCATTGTAACCGCGGTCTTGGCCGTAGCCGCGGTCATAGCCGTAGCTGCGGTCATACCGCTGCGCCATCGCGGGCGTGGCGGGGATCAGGGACGCGGCACCCATCGCGAACGCGGCGCCGGCGAGCGAAAGTTTCTTAAACATGGTTCATCTCCTCGCGTCTTCGTTCGGCGGCGGTGCGACTCGTCCGCCCTCGACAATCGACTGATTCGCACAAACCCGGTGGCGCGATGCTGAATGCGGCTGTTATCCCCCGTTCAGCGAAACCGCTTCCGGTTCGGGCGCGGGCGGGTAAGAGCGGGGGCGTCCATGCGCGTCCTCGCCCTCATCCTGTTGATCCTGCTGCTCACCCCGTCGTGGAGCGGGCTGGAGCGCATGCCGCTCTACAGCGGCACGCCGCGGGTGACGGTGAAGCCGGTCGATCTGGTGCGCAGCGATCCCGCCCGCCGCACGATTGGCCCGCTCACCTACCTTGGTGGCGTCCAGTTGAGCAGCCGTGATCCGGCGTTCGGTGGATTTTCGGCGATGAACGTGTCCGGCACGCGGTTTCGCCTGCTGTCGGACGGCGGGCTGACCTTCGCCTTCACGATGGACGACGACATGCAGCCGAGCGATCTCGCCTTCGGCCGGCTTCCCGATGGCCCGGGGCGCGGATGGGAAAAGCGCGACCGCGACAGCGAATCGATGGCGGTCGACCCGGCCACCGGCCGCGTGTGGGTGGGGTTCGAGCGCGCGAATGCGGTCTGGCTCTATACGCCGGTGCTCGACCGGGCGATTCGCGCGCGGGCGCCGGTGGAGATGGCGGACTGGCCGCTCAACGGCGGCGCCGAATCGATGGCGCGGCTGGCGTCGGGCCGCTTCGTCATCCTGTCGGAGAGCGCATGGGCGAAGGGCGGGGGCAGGCAGGCGCTGCTGTTCGACCGCGATCCGACCGATCCCGCCGCGCGCAGCATGGCGTTCCGCCTCGTCACGCCGCCCGGCTATCGCGCGACCGAGGCGGTCGAGTTGCCCGACGGCCGGCTGCTCGTCCTGGCGCGCCGCGCGAGCCTGGAAGGCGGCTTCACCGCGCGGCTTTTGCTCGCCGACATCTCGCGCATCCGCCCCGGCGTCGCGATTCGCCCGGCCGAGCTGGCGCACTTCGCGGGGCCGGTGATCCACGACAATTTCGAGGCGCTGGCGGTGACGCGCGAGGGCGGTGCGACGATCGTGTGGATCGCGTCGGACGACAATCCGCCCAGCCTGTTCCAGCGCACGTTGCTGCTGAAGTTCCGGCTGGACCTGCCGGCTCCCGCACAAAGCAAACGCCGCCCCGGCCGATAGGGCCGGGACGGCGTTTCGCGAAATCCCGAACGGGAAAGGGGCTTTACGCCGCCTTGGTCTCGGACAGCTTCTTGGCGACGTCGCGCTTCAGGCGGCGCGCGCGCAGCGACAGCTTGTCGTCGCCGGTCTTCAGCAGCCAGTTGTCGAGACCGCCGTTATGCTCGACCGAGCGCAGGCCGTGCGTCGACACGCGCAGACGCACGCTGCTGCCCAGCGCGTCCGAGATCAGCGTGACGTTCTGCAGGTTGGGCAGGAACGTGCGCTTGGTCTTGTTGTTGGCGTGGGAGACATTGTGGCCCACCTGCCGGCCCTTGCCGGTCAGCTCGCAAATGCGCGACATCGCTATAAATCCTGTGTCTACGGTTTCCCGGAAAGGCCGCGCCCCTAGCCTGCGGTGGCGTAGGCGTCAACCGATTCTGCCGTCGCGGGGTGCAACCAGCCGGCCCGTGCCGCGTTTGGTTACGCGACCGATTCGATTTCGCCCAGGGAGGATATGTCATGCGTGCGTTGCTGGTTCTGGTCGGCCTGGCCGCCGTTGTGCTGATCGTGCTGATGTTGCTGGGGATGGTTTCGATCGGCGGTGGTAGCCTGCCGCGCGTAGCGGTCGAGGGCGGGCAGGCGCCCAAGGTGGACGTCGGGACGATCGACGTCGGCACCGTCAACAAGACGATCGCTGTGCCCAGGGTGGAGGTCCAAAAGGCCGACGGCGTGGAGAGGGCCGCGGCGCCGAAGTGACCGCTACGCCGGGCCGGATCGTCGCTGCGCTGCTGTTGCCGCCGCTCGGCGTCTATCTGAGGCGCGGGGCGGGGGCGGAGTTCTGGACCGCCGTCGCGCTGACCCTGATCGCCTTCGTGCCGGGCCTGATCTTCGCGTTGTGGAGCGTGCTGCGGCCCGAACCCGCTGTCCCGGCATGACACCGGCGCCCGGCCTGTCGTAAGGCTGGAGCTATGTTTCCCCTGCCAGTCCCGATGCGCGCCGCGATCGACGCAGCGCGCGCCGCCGCCGAGATGGGCGAAGTGCCGGTCGGCGCGGTGATCGTGCGGAACGGCGCGGTGATCGCGACCGCCGCCAACGCGCCGCGCCGGCTGAGCGATCCGACCGCCCATGCCGAGATGCTGGCGATCCGTGCCGCCGCTCAGGCGCTGGGCCGCGACCGGTTGGAGGACTGCGACCTGTGGGTCACGCTGGAGCCGTGCGCGATGTGCGCCGGGGCGATCGCCCATGCCCGGATCGCGCGGGTCTATTATGCGGCCGCCGATCCGAAGGGCGGGGCCGTCGAACATGGCCCGCGCGTCTTCGGCCAGCCGACCTGCCATCACCGGCCGGAGGTATATTCCGGCATCGGCGAGGGCGAGGCCGCCGCGCTGCTGAAGGATTTCTTCGCGGCGCGGCGGTGATCGTCGTCAGGCGCCCTGGGTGACCGGCACGATCTTGATCTCGACCCGGCGGTTGGCGGCGCGGCCCGTCTCGGTATCGTTCGAGGCGACCGGCTGGGTCTTGCCGAAGCCGCGGGTGCCGAGGCGCGCGGACTGAACGCCGCGACCGGCCAGATAGTCTGCGACCGCGGCCGCGCGGCGTTCGGACAAGGTCTGGTTGTAGGCGTCGCTGCCCACCGAATCGGTGTGGCCGTACACGTCGACATAGGTCTGGTTGTACTGCGCCAGCACTCCCGCGACCTGATCGAGCGTCGGGCGGAACTGCGGCTGCACGCTGGCGTCGTTGAACGCGAAGGTGATGCCGGCCGGCATGTTGAGCACCAGATCGTCGCCCTGGCGGGTCACCTGCACGTCGGTGCCGGCGGTGCGCTGGCGCAGGTCGCGCTCCTGCCGATCCATGTAAGCACCGATCCCGGCGCCGGCGAGGCCGCCGATGCCGGCCCCCACGATCTTTTCGGTGCGGTCGCGCCTGCCGCCGACCAGGTCGCCGAGCAGATAGCCGCCCACCGCGCCGCCGATGCCGCCGATCGCGGCCTTGGAAATGGTGCGTTCGCCGGTTTCCGGGTTGGTCACGCAGGCACTGGTCAGCGCCATCGTGGCAATCGCCGCACCCAGCAGCAGCTTCGATCGAATCATATGGTCCTCCTTTTTGGCTCTCGGCGCCCCAACCCGCCTCTGCGGCCTATTGTTCCGCCTGTGAACTGAACGCGAGGTGACGAGACGGTTGTGTAAATGCCAGCTTCCTGCGTAAGGAGGCAACGACCACGTCCATGAGCGCGCTCCCCCCCTTTCCCTGGATCGACGTCGCGATCATCCTCGCGCTCGTCGCGCTCAATGGTGTCTTCGCGATGAGCGAACTCGCGATCGTCTCGGCGCGCAAGGCGCGGCTGGAGGCGCTGGCGAAGTCCGGCAAGCGCGGTGCGGCCGCCGCGATCGCGCTGGCTGCCGACCCGGGCAAATTCCTGTCGACCGTCCAGATCGGCATCACCCTGATCGGCATCCTCGCCGGCGCCTATTCGGGCGCCAGCCTGGGCACGCCCACCGCCGCGCGGATCGAGGCGCTGGGAGTCGAGCCGGCCCTGGCCGAGAATCTGGGCTTCGCGATCGTCATCGGCCTGACCACCTTCGCGTCGCTGATCGTCGGCGAACTGGTGCCCAAACAGTTCGCGCTGCGCAGCCCGGAGCCGATCGCGTCGCTGGTCGCGTTGCCGATGACGTGGCTGGCGGTCGCGGCCAAGCCGGTCGTCTCGCTGCTCGATTCGACCAGCGGCCTCGTTTTCCGCCTGCTGGGGCTGAACCGCGAATCGGAAAATCAGGTCACGGCGGAGGAACTCCACCTGATCGTCGCCGAAGCATCGAAATCCGGCGTGATCGAGGAGCATGAACGCTCGATCATCTCGGGTGTCGTGCGCCTCGCCGACCGCCCGGTGCGCGAGGTCATGACGCCGCGCACCGACATCGAATGGCTCGATGCCGATCTGGCCGAGGTGGACCTGCGTGCACGGCTGGTCGAATCGCCGCACACCCGCCTGCCGGTGGCGGAGGGATCGGTCGATGCGGTGATCGGCGTCGTCCAGGCGCGCGACATCGTCGAGGCGCTGGTGCGCGGCGTGCCGCTCGACCTGCGCGCGCTGATGAAGGTCGCGCCGGTACTGCCCGACCAGCTCGACGCGATGGACGCGCTGGGCGTGCTGCGCCGCGCCGAGGTGCCGATGGGCCTGGTCCACGACGAGTACGGTCATTTCGAAGGCGTGGTGACGCCCGCCAACCTGCTCGCCGCGATCGCCGGCGAATTCGCCTCGGACATCGACATCGGCACCGAACGCTCGGTGGTGGAGCGCGAGGACGGCTCGCTGCTGGTCTCGGGGTCGATGCCGGCCGATGCGCTGGCCGAACGCCTCGGCCTCGATCTCGACGAGGACCGCGACTATGCGACCGTCGCCGGGCTGGCGCTCGCCATCCTGAAGCGCCTGCCCGAGGAGGGCGAGGTGTTCGCGACGCAGGGCTGGCGCTTCGAGGTCGTCGACATGGACGGGCGCAAGATCGACAAGCTGCTGGTCAGCCGCAACGACTGACCTGAACCGGCGGCGGAGGGGCGGATGATGATTTCGAAACGCCCGGGCGCCGCGACGATGATGCTGGGCCTGCTGGCGCTTTTGATCGCCCCGGGGCAGGCTGCGGCGATGCAGGATCCCATCGTCATCGCCCATCGCGGCGCGAGCGGGCTGCGGCCCGAGCACACCATCGCGAGCTACACGCTGGCGATCGAGCAGGGCGCGGACTTCATCGAACCCGACCTGGTGCCGACGAAGGACGGCGTGCTGGTCGCGCGGCACGAGAACGAGATTTCGGAGACGACCGATGTCGCAGTACGCCCGGAATTCGCAGGCAGGCGGACGACGAAGACGATCGACGGCGCGCAGGTGTCCGGCTGGTTCACCGAGGATTTCACGCTCGCCGAATTGAAGACCCTGCGCGCGAAGGAACGCCTGCCGCTGCTGCGCGGCACTGACCACGACGGCCTGTACGAGGTGCCGACCTTCGCCGAGGTGGTCGCGCTGGCGCGAAAGCACGGCGTCGGCGTCTATCCCGAAACCAAGCACCCCAGCTATTTCGTATCGATCGGGCTGGAGACCGACACGCCGCTGCTGGCCGAACTGAAGAAGGTGGGCTGGGATCGCGCCGACGCGCCGGTATTCATACAGTCGTTCGAGGTTGACAACCTGAAGCGGCTGAAGGGCAGGACGGCGGTGCGGCTGATCCAGTTGATGGATGCGAAGGGGGCGCCCTCCGACGGCGCCGTGTCGAGCTATGCCGCGATGACGACGCCCGAGGGGCTGAAGGCGGTCGCTGCGTACGCCTACGGCATCGGCCCGGCCAAGGCGATGATCCGCGACGGCGAGGCCGTGCCGACTAGCCTGGTCGCCGATGCGCATGCGGCGGGGCTGAAGGTGCATCCCTGGACGTTCAGGGCGGAGAATGCCTTCCTGCCGGCATCGCTTCGTTCCGGGCTCGATCCGCGCGCTCACGGGCGGCTGGACGAGGAGATCGCACGCTATCTCGAACTCGGCGTCGATGGTTTTTTCACCGATTTTCCGCTAGATGGGGTGCACGCCCGCGACGCACGCCGGCGCGCGCGCTGAAAGGCCGGTGTCCATGCGTATCCCGTTCCTGATCCTGCCGGTCGCCGCGCTCGGCCTGTCGGGCTGTATCGCCAGGACCGCTGTCGACGTCGTCACCCTGCCGGTCCGCGCGGTCGGGCAGGCGGCGGACTGGGCGACCACCAGCCAGGACGAGGCCGACCGCAACTATGGCCGCAAGATGCGCAAGGCCGAGGAGCGGGAGGGCAAGGAACGCCGCGCGTGGGAAAAGCGCTGTCGCAAGGACCCCGAGGGCTGCGGCCCTTATGACGGCTATCGCGCGAGCTACGATCCGCGGGTGCGGTAGCGCACGGACAGGTTCCCCGGCGCAGGCCGGGGTCCAGTCGCACCTGACTTCCTCGGGTTGGCGCGCTTCGTAACCGGGCCCCGGCCTGCGCCGGGGAACGCTGCTTTGCCCTTCTATGCGTGGGGATCGGGTTCGCACGATGCGCCCAGCACCCGCGCCACCGCCAGCAAAACCTCCGGCTGCAACTGCACGCCCAGATGGCCGCTGATCACCTCCACCTCCGCACAGTCGCCGCCGCGGCACGCCTGTCCGCTGACCAGCCCGTCCGACGCGCTCCAGATCGCGGTCGCCGGAACCGGCAGGGGCGCGACGATCTCGCGGCGCAGTGCCTCGACGCGCGGATCATCGACGCGCTCGCCGGTGAACAGTTCGAACGCGCGCCACACGCGGGTCGCGCGGGGATGGCCGGCATAGGGCGAGGATATCGTCACCACCTCGCGCACCAGCTCCGGGCGGCGATGCGCGACGAGGCGCGCCATGATCCCGCCCAGGCTGACGCCGATCAGCGTGACCGGTCGCCCGCCGCCGATCGCCTCGACGCGCTCGATCAGCCGTTCCGCCTCCGCGCCGATCGTCCGCGTCCCCAGGTTGCGGCCCAGCCCCCAGCCATGGGCATCATAGCCGATCCGGCCGAGGAAGCCGCGCAACGCGGCATTCGAGCGGTCGGAGTTGAACAGCCCCGGCAACAGCATCACCGGCCGTCCGTCGCCCGCCTGGCCGATAGGCAGGCGACGCCAGCGCCACGCGAGCCGCGCGACCGTCACCGCCGCGCGCGGCCATTCGCGGAGCGTGAGCGACAAGGGAGGCGGCGGGAGGTCGGTCATTCGGGCAGCGACAGCATGACGCTGGCGGAGAAGGGCGTCCAGCGCCCGGTGCGGATGCCCGCGTGGCGCAGCGCCTCGCCGACCCAGGCGTTGCAGGTACGGATCGCGCTGTATCGGCCGCGCGCGGGGTAGAAGGCGTCCCACGCGCCATAGCCGTGGACCGCCGCACCGGGCGCGAAACTCGCGCGGACGAAGGCGACGAGGCGCGCATATTCCTCCGGCCGCAGCGTCAGCGCGCGGACGCGCGGGCCGGGGCGTGGTTCGGGAATCGCATCGACGTGCATCGCGGTCGCGTCGCTGCCCGTCGCGGCGCGCCATACCGTGCCGGGCCGCACGTCCCACCACGTCGGCGTCCCGACATAGAAGGCGCGATCGCCCCAGCCGAAGCTGCGCCAGCGATGACCGGCGTATCGCGGGTCGCGCAGATGCTCGGGCCGGACGATATCCTGCCATCCCTGCGCCGGCAGCACGATGCCGGCGTGGATGCCATCGTCCTCGATATAGATGCGGATGCCGCGTTCCGGCGCGGTCCAGTCGCGATTGGCGGGAATGACTGCGCCCAGCAGTCCAGCCGCCAGATAGCCGCAGATTGCCAGTCCGATGATGCCGATCAGGCGGCCGAGGCTGCGGTATCGTATCATATGCGACTATGTTATGCGGGCTGGATGGCCGATGAAACGCATGTGCTGGATCGCCCGCCCGAGGGCGCGAACCCCGACTGGACGATCCCGCAGGACTGGGCGCATTACTCGGCGGAGGACCATGCGACCTGGGATATCCTGTTCGCGCGCCAGGCGAAACTGCTGCCGGGCCGCGCATCGGAATCCTATCTGCGCGGCCTCGACGTGCTCAAGCTGTCGAAGCCGGGCATCCCTGATTTCGAGGAGCTGTCCGATCGGTTGACGGCGCTGACCGGGTGGAGCGTGGTCGCGGTGCCGGGGCTGGTTCCCGACGACGTGTTCTTCGATCACATGGCCAACCGCCGCTTCGTCGCGGGCAATTTCATCCGCCGGCCCGACCAGCTCGATTATCTGCAGGAACCCGACGTCTTCCATGACGTGTTCGGCCATGTGCCCATGCTCGCCGATCCAGTGTTCGCCGATTACCTCGCCGCCTATGGCCGGGGCGGCCTGCGTGCGCTGGAGCTGGGTGCGCTCAAACAGCTTGCCCGGCTCTACTGGTATACGGTCGAGTTCGGGCTGATCGCCGAGCCGGAGGGCCTGCGCATCTATGGCTCGGGCATCGTCTCGAGTTTCGCCGAATCGAAGTTCGCGCTCGACGATGCGAGCCCCAATCGCATCGGCTTCGATATGAAGCGGGTGATGCAGACCGACTACCGGATCGACGATTTCCAGCAGACCTATTTCGTGATCGACAGTTTCGACGACCTGTTGCGCCAGACCGTCGAGACCGATTTCGCGCCGCTGTACGCGGAGATCGTCGGCAAGCCGGACATCCCGGTCGATGCCGTGCTGCCGGCGGACGAGGTCATCACGCGCGGGACGCAGGAGTATGCGCGAAGCAAAGTCTAGATATCCAGCGCCCAGCCATCGCGGCCCTTGGGATCGGGCGGGGTGAGCGGGACATAGCGTTCGGCGCCCGCCGTAAGCCGCAGGATCGTCCAGTCACCGCGCCGATCGACCTCCGCCAGCGTGCAGCCGCAGGCCGCGAACGCCGCGACCACCGCCTCGCGCTGTGTGTCGAGCAGCCCGGCCAGTACGATCGTGGCGTCGGGCGCGGCGATCGCGGCGACTTCGGGCGCCATCGATACCAGCGGCCCGGCGAGGATGTTGGCGATCAGCAGGTCATAGGGCGCCGCGCGAGTGATCGCGTCGCTCAGCGCGCCATCGGCGACGATCAGCTCGACACCCTCGATCCCGTTGAGCGCGGCATTCTCGCGCGTCACGTCGATCGCGGCGGGATCGATATCGGTCGCGACGATCGCAGCCGTCGGCCACAGATGCGCAGCCGCAAAGGCGAGCAGGCCGGTGCCGGTGCCGATATCGATGACGTTGCCGAAACCGCCATCCGCCAGCCGGTCGAGCATCGCCAGGCATCCGCTGGTCGTCGCATGGTGCCCCGTGCCGAACGCGCGGCCGGCATCGATGCGGAATGCGCGGCCACCCGGCGGGGGTGCGACCGGATGTGCCTCGGTATGGACGACGAAGCGTCCCTCGGCGATCGGCTCCAGCCCGGCCTGGCTCATCGCCACCCAGTCCTGCGCGGTCAGCGGCTCGACGACGGGTTCGATGCCCGCCGCGCTCGGCACCAGGGCGCGCAACTGGTCGAGCATCGCCGCGCCCGGCCGCGCCTCGCTATACGCATCGAGCCGCCAGCGGGTGACGTCGTCCTCCGCTTCCTCGGTGGTCATCAGCACCGCGTCGATCGCCAGATCGTCGGCTGCGTCGATCGCCTCGGCCTCCGCGCGGGTGCAGGGGAGGCTGGTGCGCCAGCTGTCGATCTCGGCCATCGGCTTTCTTCCAAAAAACGGTTGGCACCCAATCGGACATTGCGCGCGACAAATCCAGCCGTGACGGCGTAAGGGGCCGGCAATGACCAGCGCGGTTCCCCGTCCAGGCCAAGCCAAGGCCCTGCCGCTCGCCGCGCTGTTCGCGTCGAACATGGCGCTGGCGTTCGGTCCGTGGTTCGTGCGGCTGGCCGACGTCGGGCCGGTCGCGGCGGGCTTCTGGCGGATCGCGCTGGCGACGCCGGTGCTGCTCGCCGCGGCGATGCTGCTCGGCCAGAACCCGGTGCGGCAGGCGCGCGGGCTGTGGGGCGTGCTGGCGCTCGGCGGCCTCGCCTTCGCCGCCGATCTTGCCGCGTGGCATGCCGGCATCCATCATACACTGCTCGCCAACGCGACTTTGTTCGGCAATGCTGCGACGCTGATCTTCCCGATCTATGCCTTCATCGTCGCGCGCAGCTGGCCCAGCCGGACGCAGGGGCTCGCGCTCGGCATGGCAGCGGCGGGTGCGGCGCTGCTGATGGGGCGATCGGCACAGCTTTCGTCGCAGAACCTGATCGGCGACCTGCTGTGCCTGACGGCCGGGGTGCTCTACGCCGTCTATTTCGTGACGATGGCGCGCGCGCGGGAAACGATGCAGCCGCTGCCCGCGCTCGCACTGTCGTCGCTGCTCGGCACCGCGCCGCTGCTGCTCGCGGCGATCCTGCTCGGCGAGCGGGTGTGGCCGGGAAACTGGACGCCGCTTCTCGGCCTGGCGATCGTCAGCCAACTGGTCGGGCAGGGGCTGATGATCTACGCGCTCGGCCATCTGACGCCGCTGGTCGTCGGTATCGCGCTGCTCACACAGCCCATCGTCGCGGGTGCGATCGGCTGGTTCGCCTATCACGAGCGGCTGGGGTTGCCCGACCTGCTCGGCGCCGCGCTGGTCGGCCTCGCCCTTGTCCTCGTCCGTCGCGGCAATGCGCCGCAACAGCTTGAACCGGCGGGCGCGGAGGGCCACAAGGAGCGGTGATGGCACTGGAAGACGCAACGCTCGACGAAATCCGCGCCGCGCTGGCCGGCGACGTCGCCGCCAATGCCGCGTTTGATGGCTGGAACGTCCGCGCGGTCGAGGCGGCCTCCGCCTTGCACCGAGTGGATCCCGACGTTGCGCGCCTCGCCTTTCCCGGCGGCGCGGTCGACATGATCGACGCCTGGTTCGCCGCCGTCGATCGCGCGATGCTCGACCGGCTGCCGCCCGACGCCCTCGCCGCGATGAAGATCCGCGAACGCATCACTGCGCTGGTCGAGACGCGGCTCGACGTGCTGGCGCCGACCCGCGAGGCGTTGCGCCGCGCGATCGCGATCCTGGCGATGCCGCAGAACCTTTCCGCCGGCGCTCGGCTCGGCTGGCGCGCGGCCGACGTGATGTGGCGGGCGGCGGGCGACACCGCGACCGATTACAACCACTATACCAAGCGCGCGATCCTGGGCACCGTCTATGCCGCGACGACCCAGGTGTTCCTGAACGATGAAAGTGACGGCCATGCCGATACCCGCGCGTTCCTGGCGCGGCGGATCGACGGCATCATGCGCTTCGAAAAGGTCAAGGCCGGGTTCCTCGCGCAGCGCGACCGCCTGCCGAGCCTCAGCCGCTTTGTCGGCCGGCTGCGCTACCCCATGCAATAGCGTCCCGCCGCCGACGCGCGACGGGGCTGGCGTCCGCCGGATGTCATTGATAATCGCTCGCAGGAAATGACCCCTCCGCCGCTCCGACTCGCCGATGCCCGCCGCAACACCCCCGCCACCGTCGCCGCGATCGACTGGTCGGCGCTGTCGGATGCCGAGACGCGTCGCCTGCGCGAGTTCGGGCTGGACGAGGGCGTGGAAGTCGAACTCCTCCACGGCGCCGCGCTGGGCGGCGGACCGGTCGCCGCGCGGATCGGCCGGATGAGCATCACCTTCCGCAACCACATCGCCCGCGCGATCACCGTACAGCCCGCGGCATGAGCACGATCCCGCTGGTCGCGCTGGTCGGCAATCCCAATGCCGGCAAGTCGGCGTTGTTCAACGCGCTGACCGGCGCGCGGCAAAAGGTCGGCAACTATCCCGGCGTCACCGTGGAGCGCCATGCCGGCCGCCTCGCACTCGACGACGGTCGCCCGGTCGAACTGGTCGACCTGCCGGGCACCTACAGTCTCGACCCCTCGAGCCCCGACGAGGAGGTGACGCGCGACGTCGTGCTGGGCCGGCAGGACGGCGAGCGACGCCCCGACGCGATCGTCGTCGTCGTCGACGCGACCAACCTCGACAACCACCTGCGCTTCGTCCTCCAGCTGCGCACGCTCGGTTTGCCGATGGTGCTCGCGCTCAACATGGTCGATATGGCCGCGCGCGACGGGCTGACGATAAACGCGTCGGCGCTGTCGGCCGAACTCGGCATTCCCGTCATCGAGACGGTGGCGGTTCGTCGTCGCGGGCTCGATCTGCTGAAGGCGGCGCTTGCCGACACGCTCGCCGCGCCGGCCATTCCCGCGACGCCCGCCCCGCTCGATCCCGACATCCGCCATTTCCAGCGCGAGGCACGCCGCATCGCGAACGCTTCCACGCTCCAGGCGCCGCGTGGCCGGCAGGTGACGCGCACGATCGACGCGGTCGCGCTCCATCCTGTGTTCGGCCCCGTGATCCTGCTCGCTCTGCTGTTCGTCATGTTCCAGGCCGTGTTCAGCTGGTCCGAAGCGCCGATCGGCTGGATCGAGGGCGCGCAGGCGTGGCTGGCCGATGCCGCCGTCGCCGGCCTGCCCCCGGGTTTCCTGCGCGACTTGGCTGTAGAAGGTATCATCAACGGCGTCGGATCGGTGGTGGTTTTCCTGCCGCAGATCGTCATCCTGTTCCTGTTCATCCTGCTGCTCGAAGCGTCGGGCTACATGGTCCGCGCGGCGATGCTGATGGACCGGCTGATGGCCGGCGTCGGTCTGTCGGGGCGCGCGTTCATCCCGCTGCTCTCCAGCTTCGCCTGCGCGATCCCCGGCATCATGGCGACCCGGTCGATCCAGGATCCGCGCGAGCGGCTGACGACGATCCTGGTCGCGCCACTGATGACCTGTTCGGCACGCCTGCCGGTCTATGCCGTCATCATCGGCGCGTTCATTCCGGCGCGCCAGGTGGCGCCGGGCGTCGGCCTCCAGGGGCTGGTGATGTTCGCGCTCTACATCGCCGGCATCGTCAGCGCGATGCTCGCCGCGGTCCTGATCCGGCGGACGGCTGCCAAGGGCGTCGGCGGCGGTTTCCTGCTGGAAATGCCGCGCTATCAATGGCCGTCGCCGCGCGACGTGCTGATCGGACTCGTGCAGCGTGCCTGGGTGTTCCTGCGCCGCGCCGGCACGATCATCATGGGCGTCACCGTCGCGCTGTGGCTGCTCGCCAGCTATCCGGTCGCTCCCGAAGGCGTGAAGCAGAGTGAATATTCGGTCGCCGGCCGCATCGCCAGCGGGCTGGAGGTCGTGCTGCGCCCGATCGGCTTCAATCACGAGATGTCGCTGGCCGTGATCCCGGCGATGGCCGCGCGCGAGGTCGCCGTCTCCGCGCTCCAGACGGTCTATTCGATCGACGCTGAGGACGAGGATGCCGGCGCCGCCGCACTCGGCGACCGCCTCGCCGGCCGCTGGAGCCTCGCCACCGCGCTCGCCTTCCTCGCCTGGTTCGTGTTCGCGCCGCAATGCCTGTCGACGATCGCCGTCGTCCGGCGCGAAACCAACGGCTGGCGCTGGCCGCTGTTCATGCTCGCCTATCTCTTCGCGCTCGCCTGGCTCGCGGCCGGCGCGACTTACTGGATCGCCGTCGCCGCCGGTTTGGGCTGAAGGCTGCGAAGGGACTGGCGCCCGCGCAAGCGCGCTGCTAGGCACCCTCCCCACGCACCGGCACCCGTAGCTCAGCTGGATAGAGCGCTGCCCTCCGAAGGCAGAGGCCACAGGTTCGAATCCTGTCGGGTGCGCCATTTTCGATCCGACAGGTGATCGAGAAAGCTGCATAAATGGGCGGATTGTTGTCCGCCGCTCCCCACTCCGCTCCCGCATCTGGTCGCGATCATGCGCGAACAACGGCGAACACCACCGCTCCCGAGCCGGACCGCATAAGTGGTTCTTCGCCTTTGCTGTCCATCTGATCCCGACGTCTTTGCAACGATCGGAGATCCACCCTGAGCGCATTTCGCCCGCTGACGCCCAACGAGGCGATTGAGCTGGTCGAGGCAGCAGAGGTTGGTGACGCTGCTCGGCTGATCCAAGACTTCGCAGCGGCAGGCGTCGTGAAGTCCTACGCGATGGTGCGCGAGGCGATCGAGCCCGGCGACCTGACGCAGCCGGCGACCGCCGTGCCTGTCGAGACAGCCCAGCGCCGTCGCCCCGATCTGTCGGTGCTGAATACCGACGTGCTTCCGATGATGATCGCGGAGGCCGGTCGCGCGCTCGGCTGGGGTCGCACGAAGATCAACGACCTGATGAAGTCCGGGCGACTGGACCGACGAGAGATCGACGGCGGGGTCCGGATAACCGTTGCAAGCGTGAAGGCGCTGGCGGGCGTAAGTCCGCCTGTTCCGCTATGCGGCCGCGCGTGGCTGTAATCGTCGCGCCATGCCCCCAGCACCGACCGCGCATGGCTCAGGGACGCGAACAGCGTCCGGCATCAGCGGCCCGCCGCGAACCGCGATGAACGTTTCATCGCGCCACATCACACAGATCGGCGTCGCTTCCCGCGATACGTCCAGTCCAGCGAACAGCGCCTTGACCTGTATCCTTCGTTGAACCCGAAGGAGACAGGATCGCAGCCTCTCAGCCAGCGTCATAGGTCCAATGACCCGATCTCAGACCATTGGGAAATTCGGCATCCAGCGACCGTGTGACGTTATTTGACGCAAACCGGCGGTTCCGATTGCACCGACTATGACGTCCCAGCGGCTAGTACCGCTGCATTTATCAGGGAAACTGGATCCCAAAGCGGCTATAATGGGCAGAAAGTCAAAGCAATCGTCAGTGTGCGTCTGCACGCGACGGCGTTGATCGGGCCCGCAATTCGGCCACGATCACGCCGTGGAACGCCGTATTGATCCTGAACCCCAGCATCAGCAGGCCGGAGATCGCAATGACCGCGGCGGGCAGATAGCCGGCCATCATCTGGAGGCGGTCAACCGTCGTCGCCGTCTGCTCGACATTGGGTCTCAGGCCGGCCCACGCCAGCGCGTATCCCATCGCCAGCCCGCCAAGCGAATAGCCCACCTTGTTCATGATCGACAGCAGGCCGAACGCATAGGCCTCGGCGCGGCGGCCCTTCTGCCAATGGCCGAAATCGACCGCGTCGGCGGTGAGCGCATAATAGTTCATCTGAATCGAGCTCTTGCCGACCCCGATCAGGAAATACAGCGCGAGGACGACCCATAGCGCGGGCATCGTCAGGCTGGAGATCAGCACGCACCCCAGCACGATCATCGCCGACCCGGCCGTCCAGGTCGCCGCCTTGCTGGTCCGGCGTACGATGATCGACCAGCCGACCGGGGCGATGATCCCGCCAAGCGCCGCGAACAGCACTGCATATTTGGCGTGCTCGGCATCGGCGCGGACGTATTTGAAATAATAGATGATGCTGCTGTTGAGGCACAGATAGCCGACGAAGAACAGCACCGTCGCGGCGAAACAGTAGAGCAACTGCGGATTACGCAGGATCAGGCCCATCGCCTCGCCGAAATGCCCGGTCTCCGCCGCCATCTGCTCGGTCTGGCCCTCCTGTTCGCGCGACAGGAGCCCCGAGACGAGCAGCGCAACGAATACGATGACGCCGCCGATCACGGCGAAATAGGTGAAGCCCGTGGCGGCGTTGCCACGGCCGAGCCATGCGATCACCTCCAGCCCGAGATAGGCCGAGGTAAGGACGCCCAGATTGCTCCACGCCGCCTTTACCGACCCGATCGAGGCGCGCTCGTCGGCGTCCTCGGACATCCGGCTTATCAGCGACGAATAGGGCGTCAGGATGAACCCGTAGACGAACCGGTAGGTCAGATGCGTGACGAACGCGTAGATCAGAAGCCCTTCGCTCGCCAGCGACGGGCGGATGAACATCGCCGCGAACGCCAGCGCGAAGAAGCCCGAGCCGTAGATGACATAGGGGCGATAGCGCCCGAACCGCGACGTCGTCCGCGAGGTCAGCCACGGCACGACCAGATTGACCGCAATATCGACCGCCGATCCGATGAAGATGATCCACCCGGCCTGGGTCGCGCTCAGCCCGAACACGTCAGTGTAGCAGTAGATCATCAGGACGGTGAACGCGGTCTGCGCGATCGCCAGCCCGTAGAGGCCCAGCCCATAGCCGTGCTTCGTGACAAGTGGGACACGGACGACGCTGGATGCTGCGGCCAAACGCTCCTCCCATTCACTCAAATTATTGGTCGAACCAATGATATATGAAATGGCGTCAAGCGCAAGCGACGTCGGCTCCGCCGCCCGACGCGGCACCGGCCGCGTGGCGGGCGAGGCGATAGGCGAACACGATCCCCGGCCCCAGCGTCGTTCCCGGTCCGGGATAGGTGCCCGCCATGATCGAATTCATGTCGTTGCCGCAGACGTACAGCCCGGGGATCACCCGGCCGTCGTCGTCCAGCGCGCGGGCGTCGGCATCGGTGGCGAGGCCGATGCTGCATCCGATCTCGGCGGGCCAGATTTCGATCGCGCAGTACGGCCCCTCGCCCAACGGGCCGAGGCAGGGGTTTGGAGCGGTTCCGGGATCGCCGTTGAAGCGATTGAGCTCGCTCTCGCCTTTGCCGAAGTCGGGATCATGGCCGGTGCGGGCATAGGCGTCGTTGCGCCGCGCGCTGTCTTCCAGTCCATCCGGATCGACGCCGATCTGCCGGGCCAGCATGGCGAGCGTCGAGGCGGCATATATGTACCGGCTGTCGGTGAAGGGACGCAGGTTGGTGGTGCCGGGGTGGATCGCGCCCAGGCCGAAACGCCGCACGAACGCAGTGGAGCAGACGAGGTAGGCGGGGATCGCCGGGGTGGAGGCGTTGCGCGCGAACATCGCCTCGACGAAATCATGGTAGGAATCACCTTCGTTGACGAACCGCCGGCCGGATCGATCGACCGCGATGATGCCGGGCTTTGCGCGATCGAGCGACAGGTGCGGGAACAGGCCGGTCGTTCCATTGGCTCGCGCGATCCGGGAGACGGGTGTCCAGAATGCGGCACTGCCCCGCCTCGCCGCGGCAAGGGAGGCGCCGATCGCCATTCCCGCGACGATGCCCTCGCCGAGATTCTGCTCGGACGCCATGGAGTCGGCGGGCGCAGGAGCCGGCATAAGTCGCGCGCGCAAATCCGCGTTGCGGGCGTATCCGCCGGTCGCCAGCACGACCCCTCGCCGCGCGAAGATCCGCCGCGTTCGGCCGCCGTAGCCCACCACCGCGCCGACGACGCGGCCATCGCGGCGGATGAGTCCGACGAGCGGGCTGTCGAAAGCGATCTCCACGCCCGCCGTTTTTAGGCTGGCGTAGAGTCGCGCGACGAGCGCGTTGCCCATCATCAGCCGTGTCCCGCGTGCGTAGCGCAGGCGATCGGTCAGGTAGCGCACGAACAGCCGCGCAGAATACAGGAATGCCGACGGGGAGCGGAACCGATCCAACAGTCTGGGGATGTCGGCCTTGCCGACCATCATTCCGCCCAGCACCATGAATTCGGGGATCGGCGGGCGGACGCGCGCGAAATCCGCGCCCAAGCGCCGGCCGTCGAACGGGACCGGCATGATCGCCCGTCCCGCGACCGCCGCGCCGGGCCGGTTCGCTTTATAATCCGGGTGGCGGCCGCATGGCATGAACTGCACGTCGCTGCGACGCATCAGATAGGTGATTGCCGCATCGCCGGACGCCAGGAACGCGCGCCGCAGGCCGTGATCGTCATCTGCCTCGATCAGTGCGTCGAGATAGGTTTCGGCCGCCTCCGCGCTGTCGGCCATCCCGGCGTCACGGCTGAGCGTGTTTCCCGGGATCCACAGGGTACCGGCCGAGGTCGCGGCGGTCCCGCCGACCTGGGACGATTTCTCGCAGAGCAGCACGTCGAGCCCCTCGATCGCGCCGACCAGCGCCGCCGTCATGCCGGCCGGACCCGCACCAAGTACCAGCAGGTCCACGGTTGCGTCCGCCGGCGCCGCCGGGGTCACGGCCGCATCCCGTCGCGATCGGGCACGCGGGGCAGCGGCGCTCCGCGCGTGACTGGCCTGCAATAACCCCCTACAGCCGCCAAGACCGAGCGATCCCGCCGGCGCGAAATCGCCGGACGGGCGGCCCAGGACGAGCGAAGCAGAACAGGGATGACGAGCCTCGCCGAACTATATTTGAAACCGGGCCATCTCATTCGCCGCGCGCACCAGATATCGTGGGCGCTGTTTCTGGAGGAATGCGCGGACCATAATGTGACGCCGGTGCAATATGCTGCGCTGGTCGCGATCGGCCAGCATCCCGGCATCGACGCCACACGGCTGTCGGCGCTGATCGCGTTTGATCGCTCCACGACCGGCAACGTGCTCGAACGGCTCGAAAAGCGCGGTCTGATCTCGCGCGACCGCAGCGCCGGAGATCGGCGCCAGAAGCTGTTGCAGTTGACGGCGGACGGCGCGGCGCTGCTTGTGGTCTGCCGCGCCGGGGTCGAGCGCGTGCAGACGCGGCTGCTCGAGCGGCTGTCGCCGCCCGACCGGACGGCGCTGACGACGATGCTGGCGACGATCGTCGATGCCGGCGGCGACGATGCGCCCGCGTCCGGCGATACCCGGCGGGTCGCGCCGTCGCGGGAATGACCGTCAATCCGCCCGATCATGGCCGGCGCGCGGCGTGTAGCGAAAGAACGACAGCATCTCGACGGCGCACAGCGCATCGCTCGCTTCCTTGGCGTAGCGCGTCTCCACCCACAGGAAAATCCCCTCGCCGATCGACGTGCTCTTGGGCTGGACATCGGTGATGGTCGATACCGACACGATGCGATCGCCGGGATAGACCGGCTCATGATAGCGGGTATCGACCCCGGTCACGATGACGCGGTCGCCGGGTCCGGGCACGAATTCGAAAACCGGTGGGCCAGGAACATAGGGTTCGAGCGAGAGGGGGTCGCCGACGGTCCAATAGGCGCGGGTGGAGATCGGCCGCAGCATGCTGACAGGCGCCACCGCGTCGCGATAGCCGTGTGCGCGGGCCACCCCGGGATCGGTGTGGATCGGGATATCGACGCCCTGCACCTCCAGCTTGCGGCGGAAGTCGGCGATCGTGGCGGCGTCGACGCCGGTGCGCGGCGGCAGGCTGCGCCCGATCCATGCGCGGGCATCGTCGAGCGTGCCAGGGATCAGCTTCAGCGCCATTCGGGCGCCCCGGCGGTTAGGATTGTGAAGGCACGTGTCACGCCGCGAACCGTGCGCGCTCGGCGGCCTCGGCGGCGAGGATCCCGATCCGGTCGAGTTCGGCGCGCATCACCTCGATCTCGCTGGCCGGCGGCATCAGATACGGTCGCCGCACGTCGCCGCCCGGTTCGTCCATCACGCGCAACGCCATCTTGACCCAGCGCGCGCTCGACGGGCTCCACCGGCCCGACAGCTTGTAGAGGCGCAGGATCATCGCCATCTTCTCGCCGGCGCTGGCCATGTCGCCCGCGGCAACGTCGCGCGCGACGCCCATCAGCAGGTTTGGGCAGACATTGCCTTCGGCCGCCTGGCACCCGTCCAGCCCCATCTGCAGATCCTGCAGCAGCGTCGCGGTTCCAGTGTAGACGGCGACATCGTCCGGCACGGCGTCGCGCACCTGCAGCGCGGTCTCGCTGCCGGCGGCGATAACGTGGACCGCGCGGATTTGGGAGAAGCTCTTGGCGAGCTGACCGATCAGCTTCGAGGAGGGCGACCACGACGAGGCGGCGCGGTGGATCGACAGCGCGATCGGATGGTCGATCGCCCGCAGCACGTCCTCGTAATAGGCGAGCTGCTCGTCGGGACGCGGCCGCATCCCGTGGCCCGCGTCGAGCGCATAGAGTTCGACGCAATCGACGCCGACGTCGATCGCCATGCGCATCCACGCGATCAGTTCGGCGGCGGACCGCGGCTCCGGGGGATTGGCGTGGACCGGCACCCGGCCCTTGAGCTCCTCGACGCCGATCTCGAAGACCCTGCGCCGTTCCTCTTCGCTCAGGGCATAGCCTTCGCCCGATCCCGGACTGCCGAGATATACGCCGACACCGGCATCGCGCAGGCGCCGCAGGTGCCGGCGAAAGCCGGTCTCGTCGAGCGCGCCGTCGTCGGTGAACGGCGTGGTGCTCATCGCGAACACGATCTTCCTGGATGTCATCGCCTATCGTGCCTCGCTGTCGATCGGAAAGCGCACCTCGCACTCCCCCGTCGTGGTGATCCTGTCGTCGGCCTGAATCCGGATCGTCACCGTCACCAGCCGCGATGCCGCGTCGGACACCGCCGATGCGACGGTCCCGGAGCATTCGAGGATGCTGCCCACCGGGTTGAATCCGCCCAGTCTGAGCGCGATGCGTTCGATCCGAGCGTCGAGGCCCGCCCATTCGCGGACGGTGAATTCCGCCACCGACTGCAGGAAAACATAGTTGGTGAAGGCGCCCGGCGCGCCGCCGGTCCGGGCGACGTCCATGTCGTGATGGATCGGCGCGAAATCGCGATTGACCCCGGCTTCCATCACCAGCCGCTGCAACGACAGCGGCACGCGTCGCGGCGGGATGGTCGCGCCGACATCGAACCGCGGATCGCTATCGCGAAGCGGGGCGGTCACGACGCCGCGCTCACCCAGCCGCCGCACGGCGCGCGGCGAGCTCGGCCAGCACCTCGTCGGTATGCTGGCCCAGCGTCGGCGGGGCGGTGAAGCTGGCGGGGCCGCCGGCCTTGATCGGATTGCCGACCATGCGCTGGCGCGTGCCGTCGGCATTTTCGACCTCCACGATCATCTCGCGCCGCGCGACGGTGGGGAAGGCAAAGGCCTCGTCGATCGTCTGGACCAGCGCGACGGGCACTCCCATCCGCTGGAACGCGGTGACCCAATGATCCGAATCATGCTTTGCGAACGCGTCCTCGATGATCCGTTCGAGTTCGACGACATGCCGGCGACGATCGTCGATCGTGCGGAACCGCGGGTCATCGAGCAGGTCGGGTCGCCCGAGCGCGTTGACATAGCCCGACCACCAGCGCGGTAGCGCGCTGGGCGTCGCATAGACGAAGCGCCCGTCCGAACATTGATAGGCGCGGCTGGGCGGCATGTTGGCCAGCCGGGTGCCGACCCGCGAATAGACGATGTCGTGAGTGAAATAATCCTGCGCCTGCCAGACCAGCAGGCTGAGCTGGGCGTCGAGGATCGATACCTCGACATAGCGGCCCGTCCCGTCGCGGTTGCGTGCCTGGAGTCCGGCGAGGATCGCGACCGACGCAAACAAGGCGCCGGCGGTATCACCGATCTGGTAGCCGACCCGCGCGGGCGGTCCGTCCGGATCGCCGGTGATGCTCATGACGCCGGAGATCGCCTGGACCAGCGAGTCGGTCGCCGGAAGCTCGCCGTACGGCCCGACGCTGTCGAAACCGCAGACCGCGCACATCACGAGTTTCGGATTGAGCGCGTGCAGCGTCGTGAAATCGAACCCGAGCCGCTCGATCACCCCGGCGCGGAAGTTGTGCACGACGACATCGGCGTCGGCGAGCAGATCGCGCAGCGCCGCCTTGCCGGGATCGCTCTTCAGGTCGAGCACGATACCGCGCTTGTTGCGGTTCACGCTGTAGTAGAAGGTGCTGTTGCCTTCTGAAATGAACGGCGGGATCAGCCGCGTCGGATCGCCGCCGGGCGGTTCGACCTTGATGACCTCCGCGCCGAGATCGCCGAGCAGCATCGTCGCGAACGGGCCGGAGATGAAATGCGACAGATCGATAATCTTCAACCCGGTGAGCGGCGCTGCGTCGGGGCGGGGCGGGGCGGTCATGCGGTACGATCCTTCTTGGCTGCGTCGGGGTCGCCGATCCGGCGATTGCCTCGGAGCCGGTCGGACGCCCAGCGGAGCTGGGCGGCAATTTCACCAGGTGCCTTGGGCAACATGTCGAGCACGCCCTGTTTGATAAGGCGCATGCAGTCGGGATCGTTCGCCGCCAGCGTCCGGGCCCAGGCCAGCGCCGCGTCGGCGGTGCCCCCGGGTGCGACCATCGCGTTGACCAGTCCGGCGCGGTGCAGGTCGGCGGCGCTGTGCGTCTGCGCGAGCAGCAGCATCTCCATCGCCAGTTTGTGGGGTACGCGCGCCGCCAGCGCCGAGGCGACGCCCTTCGAGAAGCCGATCCGCGATTCGGGGTAGCTGAACACCGCCGTGGCCGACGTCACCGCGAGATCAGCCTGCTGGAGCAGGATCATCCCGCCGGCGATGCAATAGCCCTCCACTGCGGCGATGATCGGCTTCGTCACCCGCACGCCCAGGTTGGGCGCCCAGCGCGACCCGCTGCGCGGCGGATCCTTCATGTCGACGCCCGACGAGAAATTGCCGTCCGCGCCGCCGAGGATGGCGACGACGTCCGCGCCGTCCTCGAAGCGCTGCCACGCTGTTTCGAGGCGGCCGGCCATGTCCTCGTCGATCGCGTTCCTGCGCGCGGGCCGGTTGAGCGTGATGAACGCGATGCCGTCGCGTGAGTGATAGAGGACGCTGTCGGTCATGCCGCCACCCCCTGCGCCGGGACCAGGAAGGCCCGCAGATCAACCGTAGGATCCTCGATCGCCGCCGACGGGATGATGGCGCGCGCCGCCAGCAGCTTGCGTGCCAGCATGTGCCCGCGCGAATCGTTGACCGATTCCACCGCAAGCAGCCGCCCACTGTCGAGGTGATAGACCGAGAAGCTCGGTTGGCGCATATCGCCGCGCACGATCGCCCGGTCGTCGCCATCGCCGCCGACGATCCCGGCGGTCTGTAGTCGCAGGCCGTGCTGGTCGCTCCAGAACAGCGGCACCTGATCGTAGCGGTCGCCGCCGGCGAGTAACTGGGCGGCGACGAACCGGCCCTGATCGACCGCGTTCTGCACCGATTCGATCCGCAGCGCGCCGCCACGGTCGTCGTCGCGAAAGCGTGCGCAATCGCCGATCGCCCAAATGTACGGATCGGTCGTCCGGAGCCGATGATCGACGACGATACCGTCCGACACGGCGAGTCCCGCCGCGTCGGCAAGCTCGGTGTTCGGCACGACACCGATCGCAACCAGCACGACGTCGGCCAGAATGGCACCGTGGGGCAGCAGCGACAGTTCGACATGATCGCCGATCCGGGTACAGCCCTCCAGTGACTGGCCGAGCAGGATGTCGATCCCGGCGTCGCGGTGGTGGCGTGCGATCGCCGTTGCCACCAGACGGCTTGCAGAACGCGCCAGCACCCGGTCCGCCACGTCGATGATGGTGACCCGACGACCCATCGCGGCGGCGCAGGCCGCCGCTTCCAGACCAAGGAAGCCGGCACCGATAACCGCAACGCTGTTTGCAGTCGCGAGCGCGGCGCGCAGCGACGAAGCCTCGACGTGTGTCCGGACATGGTGGAGCGCGCATGCACCCGCGCCGGCGACCGTCAGTTCGCGGTTGCGTGCGCCCGTCGCCAGCACGAGCTGCGTGTAGGGCACCGCGTTGCCGTCGGACAACGCCACGCACCGCGCGGCCCGGTCGATCGCGCGCACCTGAAGCCCCGGCCGGTAATCGATCGCGTTGGCATCCAGCCATTCGGCGGGGTGGGTGACCAGTCCGGCCGGTTCGATCGACCCGAGCAACAGCGCCTTCGTCAGCGGCGGCCGTTGGTACGGCAGGCCGGGTTCGTCGCCGATCAGCGTGACCTTACCGGCAAAGCCCAGGTCGCGCAGCGACTGCGCGGCCTGCATGCCCGCCTGGCCTGCGCCGACGATTACCACGCCGGCGGGTGCGCCGCCGTCGTCCGCCAACCGGGGGATCACGGACGACCTACCATGCGACGGGCAGTTGCTTGACGTGGAACACCATCGTGTCCTCGTCGAATTTCAGCGTGTCCGCCGGTACGGCCAGGCGCAGGTTCGGCAGGCGCCGGAGGATGGTCTCGAACGCGATCTCCAGTTCGATCCGCGCGAGCGGCTGGCCCAGACATTGGTGGATGCCGTAAGAGAAGGCGAGGTGATCGTGCCGCGGCCGGAAGATGTCGAACGCGTCGGGATCCTCGAACACGGCGGGATCACGGTTCGCCGCCGACAGGAGCGCGAAAATCCCCTCCCCGGCCTTGATGGTGACGTCGCCCACCGCGATGTCGGCGGTCGCGACGCGCACCGAATTGAAATGCACGATCGTGCTGAACCGCAACATCTCCTCGATCGCCGGCTTGAGCATCGCCGGATCATCGCGGACCGCTTCGAACTGGGCGCGATCCTGCAGCAGGCTCAGCATCCCGAGCGCGATCTGGTTGGCCGAGGTATCGTGCCCTGCCGCGTACAGCAGCGATGCCATCTGCACGCCTTCGTCGTGGGTGATCGCGCCAGGCAGGATGAAGTCGCGCGCCATGCGCGACAGCAGGTCGGCGTCGCCCGGTTCGGCCTCCTTCTGTCGCAGGATGTCGCTGATGAGGGCGAGCATCTGGTTCGCCGCCGACCGCACGGCCTCCGGATCGCCGTTCAGTTCGTTGCGCTGCTCGGTCCACGCCCGCAACTGATCGTGGTGTTCGTACGGCACGCCCAGCATCGTCGAGATGATCGTTGCGGGCATCGGCATCGCGAAACCCTCGCGCAGGTCCGCCGGCGAGCCCGATGCGATCATCGCGTCGAGCAGTTGGTCGGCGACCTGCTGGATCGCGGGCCGCAGCGCCTCCAGCCGCTTGATCGTGAACTCCTTGGTCAGCACGCGGCGATATTTGGAGTGTTCCGGCGGATCCATGTTGATGAAGGTCTTGCGCACCGAAAGTTGCGCGGCGCGCGCCGACGAGAAGGTCGGGAAACCCGGATTGCTGGTGACGGCGCTGGCATGGGGGCTGGCAAGGACCGTCCGCACATCCTCCCACCGGGTGACGATCCACGCGGCGTTGCCATTCCACAGCCGGACCCGCGCGATCGGCTCGCGCTGGCGGAAGAAGGAGTAGAGCTTCGGCGGGTCGAGCGGCGGCGTTTCGCGACGCGGCGGAAAGGCCGGCAGCGTCGCCGCGTCGACCGGTATCGTCGTCATGCCTCGAACACTTCGATCGCCAGCGCCGGACACAGCCGGGCAGCCGATTTCACCGCCTCGCGCCGGTCCTCGGTCGGCACCGTTTCGAGCAACTCGACGATCCCGTCGTCCTCGTTCTGGTCGAACACGTCGGGCGCGGCGACGACGCAGTGGCCGGCGCCGATGCATTTGTCCGGATGGATAACAATCCTCATCGACCTCTCCCCCGACGCACGCGCCATGTCCTAGCAAGCGAGCTTTACTGATAGCATAATCGCTCTGGATCAACCATTGTACCTTTACTCTGGCTAGAATAATGCTCCGTATACTGTCAAGTCAGACGACGCGTGGCCCACGCGATCGGAAGGGAGGTCGACAGTGAAAGTCTATCAGGCGCTTGCCCATGCGCTCGCCGACAACGGCGCCCGGACCCTGTTCGGCGTGATCGGCGACGCGAACCTGATGCTGGTCGACAGCTTCGTCCGCGAGGTCGGGGGGCGGTACGTCGCCGCCGCGCACGAGGCGGGGGCGGCGATGATGGCGATCGGCTTCGGCGGGTCGGGCGCAGGCCTCGGCGTCTGCACCGTTACCCACGGGCCCGGCCTCGCCAACAGCCTGACGGCGTTGATCGAGGGCGTGAAATCTACCATGCCGATGGTGATGCTGTGCGGCGATACCGCGGTGCTCGATCGTGACAGCAACCAGAACATCGCTCAACGCGAGCTGGTTCTCGCGACCGGTGCCGGGTTCGAGCAGCTGCGCGACGCGACGACCGTCGCGGTGGACGTCGCGACGGCGATCCGCCGGGCGCTGGCGGAACGCCGTCCGATCGTGGTGAACGCGCCGATCGACCTGCAGGCGTACGAAACGGAATATGCACCGGCTCCCTACCGCGCGCCGCAGATGGCGTCGGTCCCGCTCGACGGGCGCGACATCGACGATGCCGTGGGGGTGATCGCCGCGGCGCGCCGGCCGATCGTGCTGGTCGGCCGCGGCGCCCGCGACGCCCACAGCCTGGCGGCGATCTGCCGGCTCGCGGAGCGGATCGACGCGCCGCTGGCAACCACGCTGAAGGCCAAGGACGCGTTCGTCGGCCATCCATACAACCTGGGCATCTTCGGCTCACTATCGGCGACGCCCGCGCTTGATGCGATCAGCGACAGCGATTGCGTGCTGGCGTTCGGTGCCAGCCTCAATCGCTTCACTACGATCGACGGCGCGCTGCTGCGGGGCAAGCGCACCGTGCAGATCAATCGCGAGCCCGGCGAGCCCGGACGGCTCTGGCGACCCGACGTCCCGATCGTCGGCGAACCCTCGGCGGTCGCGGATCGACTCGTCCATTGGCTCGACGTCGCGGAGATCGCCGGATCGGGCTGGCGATCCGAGGCGCTGGCGGCGGCGATCGCGGCATATCGGCCGGACAATCCCAGCGCCGGCGACTCGGCCGGCGCGATCGACATTGTCGAGGCGCTCCGGTTTCTGGACTCGGCGTTGCCGGCGTCGCGGATGCTGGTCACCGATGCCGGCCGCTTCGTGGGCCAGGCGTGGCGGCACATCGCGGTGCCGGGGCCCGACGGCTTCCTGCCGGCCGGCGGCTTCGGATGCGTCGGGCTGGGCATGGCGCAAGCGATCGGCGCGGCGATGGCGCGCCCCGACCTGACCACCGTGCTCGCGGTGGGTGACGGCGGTTTCATGATGGGCGGGCTGGCCGAGTTCAACACCGCTGTGCGCCATGGCATCAACCTGGTCGTCGTGCTGTGCAACGACGGTGGCTACGGCGCCGAGCATGTCCAGTTCCGAGATCGCGGCATGGACCCGGCGCTGTCGCTGTTCGACTGGCCCGACCTGTCGCAACTGGCGCGGGCGCTGGGCGGGGATGCCGTCACCGTTGCCGGACGCGACGATCTGGCCCGCGCGGCGTCGGCGATCGCGGCGCGCGAACGCCCTCTGGTGATCGAACTGCGCCTCGACCCGGACCGCATTCCGCCGATCAAATAGGCGTCAGCTGCCGTCCGACAGCGTGGCGCGGCCACCCAGGCGCATCACGATCGCAAGCTCGTCGCGCCACGATCGCAGCAGGTTTCGGACCTCCTCCTCGCCGCCTGCCGCGAGCGCGTGCGCCCAGGCGCGGCCCGTCAGGCAGGCCTGTGCGCCCCGCGATGCTGCCCGGGCGATATCCATTCCGCCCCGGATACCGCCGTCCATCAGTACCGGTACGCGGCCGCCGACGGCTTCGACGACCGGGCCGAGCGCCTCGATCGTCGATCGGACGCCGCCGAGTTGCCGCCCGCCATGGTTCGAGACGATGACTCCGTCGGCGCCCAGATCGACGGCGCGGCGCGCGTCTTCGGGATCGATGACCCCCTTGACGACAAGCCGCCCCCGCCACGCGCTGCGCAGACGTTCCAGCGCCGCCGGGGTGACCGGGACGACCTGCCCGGGCCTGCCGCCCGGCATGTTACCGAAAGCGTGCGGTCGGCCGCGCAGGTAGACGTCGTACAACCAGCGCGGATGGCACAGGCCGTCGGCGACGCGCGCGGCATGCGATGCGATCGTCGGACGCGCACGCAGCGGCCGCCGCGCCTCGCGGAACCGCACGCCCGGCACGGGCACATCGACGGTCAGGATAATCGTGTCCACGCCCAGGTCGGCGATCCGCGGCAGGAATGCGTCCAGCCAGTTCGGGTCGCTCAGCAGATAGAGCTGCATCCAGGGTGCGACACCGCAACCGCGCACGACCTCTTCGATCGAACAAATTGCGAAGGTGGACAGGACGAAGGGGATGCCGGCCGCGGCGGCGGCGCGCGCCGCCTGCACTTCGCCGCGACGCGCCATCATCCCGGCGAAGCCGACGGGAGCGAGCATCAACGGCATCGACCATCGCCGGCCGAACAGCACGCACGAGGTGTCGATCGCGTCGATATCGTTCAGCACGCGCTGCGGCAGATCGATCCTGTCGAGCGCATCGCGGTTGCGCGAGGCAGTCGACTCGTCGAATCCGCCGCCTTCGACATAGTCGAACAACAGGCGCGGCAGCCGGCGTCCCGCGCGGTCGCGGACATCGCGCCAGTCGATCCAATCATGCTCCATGCGATCAGCCGCCGCGCGTGCGGCGGGGGAAGCGCGGCGGGCCGGGGATCATTCCGCGCGGTCCACGCGGCTGATCGCGACGGGAACGTCGGTCATGCGCGGCTGGCCGGTGAAGGGATCGAAGATCTCGTCGGTCGCGACCAGGCGGTTGGGGCTCGATCCGAACACCGCCGGGTCCGCCGAAGGATCGTCCGCCGAACCATAGCCGAAGGCGATCGACACCATCCCGCGCCGGAGATGCGCATCGGCCGCGACGATCGCGCGGATCGCGCCGAGCGGCGACGTGATCGCCACCTCGTCATCCTCCACGACGCCAAGCTCGCTCAGGTCGTCGGGGTGCAGATAGGCGGGATTGTACGCCAGGCCCCGGTTGCTCGCGGCCTTGCGCGTCGAGTTGTTGGCATGGTTTTCCCGCCGGCACAGCATCCGGTACGGATATCGCGCATCTGCGGGCTCGCGCAGTCGCGTGATCGATCGCTCCAGCAGGCGCATCATCTCGGGATGCCCGACCTCCAGCCGGTCGACGTTGCCGGGATCGCCGGGTTCGACGACGATCAGGCCCTCGTCAAAGACATGGCCACCGGGGAAGCGCTTCACCGTGTCCAGCGGCACGCGGCTGCCGGCGGTGAACAGCTCCAGCAATTCCTCGGTCCGCGGTTTCGCGTCGATCGGGATCTTCGGCGTCGTCGGCGGGTGGCCCCACGGCCGCACTTCGACTGGGTGCCCCATCCGCACCATCAGTTCGTAGAAGATCTCCCATTCCTCCAGCAGGTCCGATCCCGCCGGCCGCGGCACCACCGCGTCGGTATATTGCGAATGCGCCAGCGCCTGCCCGTACCCGGCGCGCAGCGACAGCCCCTCGGTGCCGATCGATGCCGCCGCGACCTCTAGCGGCAGCGTCGGCGCCAGGACATAGTCCGCCAGATGCGCGGATTGCGACATCCACGGATCGATCTGGACGAACAGGTCGAGCGAGCGGAGCGCTTCCACCACGCGCCGCTGGTCGGGAAATGCCACCGCCGGGTTGCCGCCCCAACAGATCAGCGCGCGCACCTGTCCGTCGCCGGGCGTCAGTATCTCTTCCGCCAGCGCCGCCACCGGCATGCCGGCGCGCGATTGTTTCAGGCCGCGGACGCGCATCCGCCCGCCCAGCGCCCAGTCGGCATCGGGCGCCCGCGCCTGCGCCCGCGCGCGCGCCGGCGGCAGCAGCGCCGGCGACGCCTTGATGACGTCTCCCGCGCGCATCCAGCGCCCGCACAGGGTCTCGAGCACCTGCACGAGATATTCGACCAGCGTTCCGGCGGCCGTCATGTGCGGGCCGGTCCCCGCCATGGCATAGCCGCGCCGCGCCCCCGCGTAGGTCCGGGCAGCAGCGACGATATCGCCAGCACGCACCCCGGCGGCGGCGGCGACGGCGGCGACCTCGATCCCGTCGAGTTGCTCGCGGAGCGCGTCGATGCCGGTGACATGGCGCGCGACGAAGTCGTGGTCGATCCGCCCTTCGGACAGGATCACCTTTATCATCGCGGCGAGGATCGGCACGTCATGGCCCGGCGCGGCCTGGAGGTGCACGGTCGCGCGTTCAGCCACCTGCGTGCGGCGCGGATCGATGACGATCAGCTTGCACCCCCCGGCGATCCGGTCGACCAGCCAGCGGCGCGGCGAACCGGCCGGGAAACCCGTGTAGGTGTTCCACGGATTGATTCCGATCAGCAGGATCGCCTCCGGCGCATCGAACCCCTGCGGCGGCGCCCCCCAGCTTCCCAGGAAGGATTGGGCGACGTGCTTGCCGCCCTTGTCGATCGTGTTCGGATCGAACCGCATGTTCGTGCCGATGGCGTCGAAGAACGCGTCGTAGAACGGCGCGGTGACCGGGCGGCTGCCGACCGCCGCCTGCGTTCCCCAATAGCCGGCGATCGCCCGCGGACCGTGACGATCGACGATCCGCGCGATGCTGGCGGCGATCTCGTCCAGCGCGTCGGCACTGGCGATGCGATCGAAGCCGCCATCGGCGCGCCGCCGCACCGGGTGCAGCAACCGGGCCGGGTCGGTCAGATAGTCGCCCTGCGACCGACCCTTCACGCAACTATAGCCGCTATATTGCGGATTATCGGGATCGCCCTCCACCGTGCGCACCCGTCCGTCCTCGACCAGGACATTGATCGCGCACTGGTTGATGCAGCAGCGGCAGATCGATTTCCTGAGCTCGATCATCGCGGCGTGCCCTGCGCGCCGATCCGCGCCATCGCGTGGCGATCGACCAGCTTCACCCGGGGGCGGCCGGCCAGCCGGCCCTGCGCACGTTCGTGGCGGTCGATCGAACGCCAGTCGGCCAGGCCCGCGCTGCGCGTGATCGTCGCGGCGAGGCTTTCCGGCATCGGCCCACCCGCCGCCAGCCGCCCCGCGCGGTGATCGTCGAGCAGCGCGGCGACGGTCTCGCGCGCGCATGCCCGGTTGCTGCCCATCGACCCCGACGGGCCGCGCCTGATCCACCCGGCGACATAGAGTTTCGGCCGCGCGTCGCCGGTCGCGGGGTCGATCACCCGTCCGCCGGCACTCGGCACGGTCCGCGTCCGATCGTTGAACGGCATGCCCGCGATGGCGGAACCCGCATAGCCGATCGACCGCAGCACCAGGCCGGCTTCGAACAGGTCTTGCTCGCCGGTGGCGACCGCCGCCGCGCGACCATCGGGGCCCACCTCGATCCGGTTCCGCGCGAATCGCACCGCCGACACCGTTTGCTCGCCGATCAGTTCGACCGGCGACCGCTGGAACACCAGCCGCAGCGGGCGACCGGGCAACGGCGCCTGCCGCGCCAGGCGGTGGAGGATGCCGGCCTTTTCCGCCCCCGCCCAGCCTTGCGGACCTTGGCCGGAAAGCAGCGGCGCGGCGGTGTCTGCCGGCAGGTCCACGCGCAACGAAAAGGCCCGCGACGCGGCGAGGCCCAGCAGTTCGGGCGCGGTGAAGGCGGCGTCGGCAGGCCCCCGCCGCCCGACGACGACGACCTCTCGAACCCGGCTGGCCGCCAGAGCGTCGAGCGCATGGTCGGCGATATCGGTGTGCCGCAGGGCATCGACATCCGACGCCAGCACGCGCGCAACGTCGAGCGCGACATTGCCGTTGCCGATCACCACCGCCCGTTCGGTATCCAGGTTGAACCTGCGGTCGGCGAAATCGGGGTGGCCGTTGTACCAGCCGGCGAACTCGGTCGCCGAATGGCTGCCGCGCAGATCCTCGCCGGGGATCCCCAGCGCGCGATCGGCAAGGGCGCCGGTGGCGACGATCACCGCGTCATACGTCGCCTCAAGCTCGGACAGCGCGATGTCGCGTCCGATCTCGACCCCCAGGACGAGCCGGCATCGCGGATCATCGGCGATCCGCTCGAAGATGTCGGCGATCTGCTTGGTCCGTGGATGATCCGGCGCCACACCGAACCGCGTGAGCCCCCATGGCACCGGCAACCGCTCGAACAGGTCGATCGTCACGTCCGCGCCGGAATCCAGCAGATATTCCGTGGCAAAGGCCCCGGCCGGTCCAGACCCGATCACCGCGACCCGCAAGGCTCCGGCGCCTTGCGATGCGCGCGACAGCGGTCGGTCGGCGCGGCGGGGGACGTAGGCCGGAGCGGTCGGACCCTGAAAGAAGCGCGCGGCGAGATCCCGAAAGGCGTCGTTCTCTTCGGTCAGGTCATAGTCGGCGTCGATCGCGCCGACCGGGCAGATATCCAGACACGCGCCGCAATCGATGCAGGCGGCGGGATCAATGAAGAGCATCTCGGCCGTCGCATATCCCGCCTCGTCGGGCGTCGGATGGATGCAGTTGACCGGGCAGACCGTGACGCACGACGCGTCGTTGCAGCAGGACTGGGTGACGACGTGGGTCATGCTGACCGGCGGTCAGCCATGCCGCACTGTCGTGGCCGGGCGTCCGGCCATGAACCGGTCGATGCGATCGTCGGTGTAGCCGAGCACGTCTCGCAGCACCTCGCGCGTGTCCGCGCCCAGCGCCGGCGCCGGTCGTGGCTGCGGCATCGCCACTCCTTCGAGGCGGAAGGGTGGCGCGACGTTGGGAACGCGTCCGGCGACCGGATGGTCGAGATGGCCGAACAGCCCGCGATCCTTCGCCTCCGGTGATTCGACCGCTTCGGCGACCGATCGTACCCCGGCTGCGGGTATGCCGACCGCCTGCATCGCCTCCGCCCAGGCCGCGCGTGTGCGCTGGCGAAAGATCGGCGCGAGGATCGCGGTGAGCGCCGCGTGGTTGCGCAGTCGCGCGCCGTTGGTGGCGAAATCCGGGTCGTCCGCCAGGTCGGGCCGGTCGATCACCGACCGCGCGAGCGCGACGAACATCCGGTCGGTCGAACACGACATCACGAAATCGCCGTCGGAGGCGGAGAACAGGTCCGCCGGCGCGCCGACCTGCGAGCGATTGCCGGTGCGCCCCTGGTCGGCGCCGTGCCACAGGTAGGTGACCGGGAAATAGGCCGACAGCGCGACGCCGACGTCGAACAGCGCGACCTCCACCTTCTGGCCGCGGCCGTTGCGCAGGCGGGCGATGACGGCGGCCTGGATCGCGTTGAGCGTCATCATGCCGGTCGCCACGTCGATCGCGGGCGCGGCGATCCGCACCGGCGGCGCGTTCGCATAGCCGTTCACCGATTGCAGCCCGCAATCGGCCTGCACCACGGGATCGAAGCCGGGACGCGTCGCGAAGGCGCCGCGCTGACCATAGCCGGTGACCGAGCAATAGATCAGGCCGGGGTATTTTGCGGCCAGGGTTTCATAGTCCAGGCCGTAGCGATGCATCACGCCGGTGGTGAAATTCTCCACCAGTATGTCGGCGCCGGCGATCAGGTCCTTCGCCACTGACAGGTCGTCGGGCGACTTCAGGTCAAGCTCGATGCTCCGCTTGTTGCGGTTCATCGCGATGAAGACGCTGCTGAGATCCCCGCGCGTGGGCTGCAGGCGCCGGGTGTCGTCCCCGGTGCCCGGCTGTTCGATCTTGATGACGTCGGCGCCCAGATCGCCGAGCAGCATCGTCGCATAGGGCGCGGAAATCTGCCGCGAGAAATCGACCACTCGCATTCCGGCGAGCGGTAGCGGCACGTCCGCCGGCCGATCGCCAGACCGCGTCACGCGACGGCGCCTTCGCGGCGCAGGTCGGCGATGCGCGCTGGCGCAAGGCCCAGTTCGGCCAGCAGCATGTCGGTGTCGGCGCCCGGCTGGACGGGCAGGGCGGGCGGGGCGGCTGGGGTGCGGCCGAAGCGCGGTGCCGGCGCGGGATGGACGATGCCCGCCACATCGACGTGCGCGCCCCGCGCGCGCAGGTGCGGGTCGGCGGTGGCTTCGGCCGGCGTCAGCACCGGCGTCACGCAGGCGTCGAGCGCCTCCGCCGCCTGCGTCCATGCGTCGCGCGTACGCGTGCGGAAGGCGGCCGCGAAGCGCGCACGCAGCACCGGCCAGCCGGCGCGGTCGTGCTGTCCGGGCAGCGCCTGATCGGCGAGGTCGAGCAACGTCAGCAGTTCGGCGTAGAAGCGCCCTTCGACCGCCGCCACCGCGACATGGCGGCCGTCCAGCGTCTCGTAGGTCGTATACCATGGCGAGCCGCCATCGGTAGCGTTGGTGCCGCGTTGGTCGTTCCACTGGCCGGCGGCCATGATCCCGTACAGGCTGGTCATCAGCGAGCTGACGCCGTCGATCATCGCGCAATCGACCACCTGCCCCCGGCCGGACTTCGCCGCCTCGAGCAGCGCGGCGACCACACCGAGTGCGAGGAACAGCGATCCGCCGCCGAAGTCGGCGACGAAATTCAGTGGAATCGCCGGCGGCTGGCCGCGATGACCGATCGAATGCAGCGCGCCCGACAGTGCGAGATAGTTGAGATCATGGCCGGCCTTCGGCGCCAGCGGGCCGTCCTGACCCCAGCCAGTCATGCGCCCGTAGACCAG
This sequence comes from Sphingomonas sp., assembly GCF_035910975.1. Classification (GTDB taxonomy): domain Bacteria; phylum Pseudomonadota; class Alphaproteobacteria; order Sphingomonadales; family Sphingomonadaceae; genus Sphingomonas. The sequence continues at coordinate 177,006 of NZ_JAMHWM010000005.1, read as the reverse complement.
CCTGGGATTGCGATCGGCGAACACTTCGGGACCGAGGCCGAGCCGTTCCATGACGCCCGGCCGGAAGCCTTCGACGAGCGCATCCGACCCGGCGATCAAATCCGCCGCGATTGCCACCGCCGCGGGGGACTTCAGGTCGAGGCGGATGGAGCGCCGGTGACGCCGGGTCGTTTCGAACCGCCAGTCACGGCCGATCCCCAGATCGACCGCACCGACCCGGTCGATCCGGATGACGGTCGCCCCCATGTCCGCCAGCAGCATCGCGGCGTAAGGAACCGGGCCGACCGTCCCGAACTCGACGATGCGACACCCGGCGAGCGGGCCGGACGGGGCGTGCGCTGCCTGCCCGCTCAGTCGATCCTGCACCCGAATGCCCCGCCCCGGACCGTCAGCGACGGATCGAGACCGACAGGGCGACCGATCGGGCGCGCTGAAGCAGCGAGTAGACCAGGCCGGGTGATGCCGCCAGCACGGTCGAGGTGTTCTGGACCTTGGCGTTGGACAGGTTCTTGCCGACGACCGCAATCTCCCACGACCGGTCGCTCGGCCCGAAGCTCGCGCGCATGTCGTACTGCTGATAGCCTTTCTGGAACACCAGCGGGTCGTTCGCCGCGGTCAGGAAGTAGGACGACGAGTGGAACAGGTTCGGCTCCAGCCGGAACTGGTTGACGCCGACCGGCAGCGCCACCGTCAGCCCGACCGTCGCCGTCAGCTTCGGCGCGAACCCGAGCGGCTTGCCGGTCAGATTCTGCGTACACGTCGCCCCGCTGGCGACGATCTGCAAGGTGGTGCAGGCGGCGCCGGGATAGGCATTGAACTTGGCCACGATGTACGACGCGGCGGCATTGAACGAGATCACGTCGGACACCCGCATACTGCCGGTGAACTCGATACCCTTGGATGTCGCCGACGATGCGTTGTTGACACTCTGGATCGACGCGCCGGTCGGGCCGATGATGTTCACCGCCTGCTGGAGGTCCGAGAAGCGCGACAGGAAGCCGTCGATCGAGAAGAACATGCGGCCGTCGAACAGCGTGCCCTTCAGGCCGACCTCATACGCATCCGCGCTCTCCGAATCGAACTGGACCGGCGTGTTCGAATCGCTGTAGCCGCCGGCCTTGAAGCCGTTCGCATAGGTGGCATAGGCCGTGACGCTCGACGTCAGATCATATTGCACGCTGACCGACGGCATCAGCTGCGAATAGGTGGTCCGCGGCCGGGCGTAGTTGGCCGGATCGAAGCCCGAGCCGGGATAAAGCTTGGCCTGGGTGGCGAGATCCAGCGGCTGGAATTCCGCCATGGGATCGTTTCCGCCGCCGATCCCGACGATCGCCGCGCGCGACGCGTTCTTCAGGACGCTCGTGTACCGCAGGCCCAGGCTCGTGCGGAACCGCGGGGTGAACTTGTAGGTCAGCTGGCCGAACACCGAACGTGTCTGATCGACCTGATCGATCTGGCGATTGGTGCCGATCGGGGTGTTCGCATTGGTGACCGGCGCGCCCGCCGCGCCGATGGTGGTGCCGAACAGCGACGAGAAGGTGCTGCCGCGCAGGTGGCCACGCGAATAATAGGCGCCCACCATGTAGTTGAAAGCGCCGTTGCCCTGCGATTCGAGCCGGACTTCCTGCGAGAACATGTTGAACTTCTCGTCGAACGTCGTCGGCGAGTAGAAGAAGCCGCCACGGCCGGTGATCGGCAACGGCGTGAAATTGCCGAAGGTGGTGTCGTCTAGATCGCTGTAGCTGGTCAGGAAATTGAGCGCGACGGGGCCGAGGTCGAACCGGTTGGACCAGGCTACTTCGAACGAATCGAGATCGAAGCTCGACGGGCCGGTGTCCGCCCGGAAATCGAACTGGTTGTCGATATCGGGTCCGCGCAGTGTCAGGTACAGCGCGCACGGGCCGCGAACCGTCGGATAGCCGGCCGGCGGCGGACAGCCGCGGATTTCGCCGTAATAGGTGCCCTTGTCGCGCTGCCGGACATATTCGAGCCGCAGATCCGATTCGAACGTGTCGCTGGGCTGCCAGCGCAGAGACCCACGAATGATCTTTCCACGCAGGCGCGGTCCGTGCATGTCCTCAAAACGATTGTACGTAAACCCGTCCATGCCCGAAATCTGGCCCGCGACCCGGACCGACAACGTGTCCGTGACCGCCCCGGTGACGCCTCCCTCGATGATGTATTGGCCGTCGGTGGGCGAATAGAGGAGCTGGCCGTTGTAGCCGAAGGTGCTGCTGGGCTTGCGCGTGGTGATGTTGATCGCGCCGGCGACGGTGTTGTTGCCGAAGAACGTGCTCTGCGGGCCGTTCAGCACCTCGACCCGCTCGATATCGAACAGGGTCGCCTGGACCGATCGCGAGCGTGGCCGGTAAACACCATCGACGAAGGTGCCGACCGCCTGTTCGAAACCGCCGTTGACGCCCGATCCGACGCCGCGCAGCTGGATGTTGTTCGACGTGGTGTTCTGACCGATGTGCACCCCGGGCATGCGGGTCGAAAGGTCGATGAGGTCGACGGTACCGCGCTTCTGCAGCGTCTCGCCCGACGTCACCGCGACCGAGATCGGCACGTCCTGAAGCCGTTCCTCGCGCCGGCGGGCGGTGACGACGATATCGCCTGATACCGCCGCCGGGCGGTCGGCGTCCTCGGGCGCGCTGGCGGCCGGTCGCTCTGTGTCAGACGGCGGGGTTGCAGCGGTTTGACTGGCGGCGGGAGACGCAGCCGTGAGCACAACGGTCCCGATAAGGACATCGCGAAAACCAACCATGGCAATCCTCCCGCAAGCTCTTTGGTTGAGCCTTAGCGCCATTTCTTCACCTAGATCCGCCGGCACGCAAATATTATTGTCATATGAGGTAAGAGCGAGGCGACCATCGAGGCCATTGGTCCAACTATTTACATTATCGAGGCTTCCCGGCATTGCGCGGCAAAAATCCGAAGCCGCCGAGCGCCTGGGGAGCCGGAATGACCTTTGCCGACAACAAGCCAATGTTCTGGCAAAGGGTGAGGTCGGCTCCGATGGCGCGGGGTTTCGGCATGGAATACGACATTGTCGGCGGCGATGTTCACGTCCTCCAGCCTGCACATCCCAGACTGTGCGACCGCTTCGGCGCGATCGACACGGCAGTGATCCCCGCCCTCGTCGATCAGGCATGTAGCGCGACCGCGCTTCGCTCTCGCGACACCTATCAACCCGCGGCAACGCTTGACCTGCGGGTCGACTGGATCGCGCCCACGCTGCCCGGACACGGCGTGGCGGTACGGCCGCGGGTGATCGGCGCGACCGACGCCACGGTACTGGTCGCTGCGGAGGTGGTGGACGCCGACGACCGTCGCCTTCTCGCGACCGGTATCGTCACGATGGCGCTGGGCCGCCTTCCGGGCGGGAAGCGCGCCGAGATTGATGCGCCGGTTCCCGATGCGGGTGCGCTCGCGGTCGATCGACTCGACGATTACGACTCCTATCTCGCGCTTGCCCCGGTCGATGGTGGAATGATGCTCGATCCGTTGCCCAGGCATGTCGGGAGCGTGCTGGTGCCGGCGGTGCACGGCGGCGTCGTCGCATCGGCGCTGTGCCGAATGGCGGATCGGCTGGCAGCACCGGGCCGCCGCCCCGTCACCCTGACGACGCATTACCTGCGCGCGACGATGGCGGACGCGCCGTCGCGATTGTCGGGCATCGCTGTGAAGGAGGGACGGTCGGTGAGCATCGTCGAGGCGAGAATAGGCGCCAGCGGGCAACCCGACCGACCGACTGCGACCGCCATCGTCACATACGCCGGTTGAGGGCAGTGGCGCGGGCAGATCAGGGAAACGACATGCTGCAGATCAACGCGGGAACGACTTTGGCCTTCCACGGCAGAGTGGCGGTCGCCACGCTGGACTTTCCTCCGGTCAACGCGATGTCCCCGGATTTGATGGAAGGTCTCGCGCTGGCCATCGACCAGGCCCTGGCGACGCCCGATGTCGGGGCGATCATCCTGATCTGCGAGGGGCGGACGTTCATCGCCGGCGCAGATTTGAAATCCCTCGGCAAGGTCAAGCCGCGGATCGATTTCGCCGCCCTGCAGGATCGGATCGACGCCGCGAGCGCCGTCACCATCGCGGCGATCCATGGTACCGCGCTGGGCGGCGGGCTGGAGACCGCCATGACGTTCCAGCATCGCATCGCAGTGCCGTCGGCCCGATTCGGCCTACCCGAGGTCAAGCTCGGTCTGCTGCCCGGCGGGGGCGGCACCCAGCGCCTGCCGCGCCTGATCGGCGCCGAAGCCGCGCTGGACGTGATGATCGGCGGCGATCAGATCCGGATCGACGAAGCGGTCCGCATCGGGCTGGTCGATCGTGTCGCGCGCGAGGGCCATCTGCTGGCGGACGCCATCGCTTTCGCCGAAGAACTCATCGCTGCCGGCGCGCCGCGGCGGCGCATCCGCGACATCGACGACCGGATCGCCGCCGACCGCGCCGACCCAGACCTGTTCGCGCGATATCGCGCGTCGCGATCGGCGTCGCTGGGGTCGGTCGCCGCGCCGGCCGCGATCATACGCTGCGTCGAGGCGGCCGTCGCCGGCGACTGGGCCGCCGGCCTCGCTGTGGAACGGGCGGAGTTCGCCGTCCTGCGCGACGGCAGTCAATCGGCGGCCCTGCGCCACCTGTTCATGGCCGAACGCGCCGCGCAGAAGCTCCCCGGGATCAACGGCTCGGCCGTGCCGCCGATCGTGTCGGTCGACGTCGCGGCGCATCGGGCGCTCGCGGTCGCCGTCGCGGCGGCGGGGCTGGGCGGCGGCGCCGCGGGAACGCCGGCCGATCTGATCCTCCTCGATCCCAGCCCGGCCGGCCAGCCGCCGGGCGGCATCGCCCCATCGACGATCGTCGCGGTGGCCGACATGGGCCGCGCCGCGGTGTTTCCGGCTGATCGCTGCGTCGCGCTGCGGGCGCACCGCGACGCGGCGGACCGACTGGCGTTCCTGGAAATCGCCCCGCTGGATGCCTCCGACGAGACACTCGCCAGGCTGGTCGCCTTCGCGCGTCGGATCGGCGTTCCCGTCGCGATACTTCAGGACGGCGCCGGCTTCGTCAGCGATAGGCTAATCGCATCGCTCGAACAGGCGGCCGCGGCGGCGCGCGGCGATGGCGGCAGCACCGAGGCGGTCGACCGCGCGCTCGCGGCATTCGGGATCGATCGCGGCGTGGCGCCGGCGCCCGACGAAACCACGGCCACCGCGGCGGTGCGGGACGCGATGCTGTTCCCGATCGTCAACGCGGCGTTCGCCGCGATCGACGACGGCCGAGTCTCGCGCGGTTCGGACATCGATCTTCTCGCCACGCGCGGCCTGTTCTGGCCGCCGCACCGGGGCGGGCCGATATGGTATGCCGGCCACGTTGGCGCCGACACCGTCGTCGCGGGCCTGCGCGCACGCGGGATCGCTCCGGCCCGGGCGCTAGTCGCGGCCGCAGCGGGACAGGAACAACCGGCATGACCGCGACCGATCACGCACCGGTCGAATGCGGCGCGCGCGGGGAGTTCGCCCTGCTGACGCTCCGGCGCCCGCAGGTGCTGAACGCGATCGACGTTGCGCTGCGCGACGCGCTGCTGGCCGCCTGGCATGCGGCCGAGCGTGAGGACCGGCGGGGCATCATCCTGACCGGGGCGGGCCGGGCGTTCTGCGCCGGGACCGATTTGAAGAACCCGCCGCCGGACATCGACGCGCATATCGACGTGATCCATCGCCTGCTGCTCGCGATGCGCCGCTCATCGCTTGTCAGCGTCGCAGCGCTGAACGGCCTCGCCCTTGGCGGCGGCCTCGAACTGGCGCTTGCCTGCACCTTTCGCGTCGCGGCGCCCGACGCGACCTTCGGCCTGCCGGAGATCCGGCTTGGCGTGATGCCATGCTATGGCGCGACGCAGTTGCTACCGCGCCTGATCGGCGAGGGTCGCGCGCTCGACCTGATGCTCAGCGGGCGTTCGATCGATGCCGCGACGGCATTGTCATGGGGACTGATCGACAAGATCGCCGACGATCCGGTGGCGGCCGCCGCCGTCTGGGCCGAGGCCCGCACCGGCCGCGCCCCGGTCGCTGAGCAGGCGATCCGCCGCGCCGTCGACCACGCGTTCTCCGGCCTGCCCGAAGCGCTTCGCGAGGAACAGCGTCTGGCGCGCGAGGTGCGTCATCATCCCGCGACCCGATCGGCGCTGGCCTCTTTCCGCGACCGCAGGCGCGACGGCGCTGGCTGAAGTCCGGCGCGCTTACGCTGTCACCGGCCGCCATTGCAGCAGCGAATAGCCTTCGGCACCGTCGCCGTGGTGCTCGAACACGCCGACCACGGCATCGTCGATCCGCGGATCGCGATCAGCGGGCGCCAGCAGATTGCCGATCAGCCGGACATTCGGCGACGCTGCCAGTTCGACCAGCACGACGAGATAGGGTACATCGGCGGCCAGCGTCTCGCGAACGGGGTGCCACACGCGCGTCCAGCTGAAGATGCGCCCGCGCGGCGCGACGTCGGTCCACCCGATGTCGAAGCCGTGGCAGGCATGGCAGATCCATTCCGGACCCCATTGGCAGGTGCCGCAGGTCTCGCAGCGCTGGACGCGCAGGCGTTCCTCGCGCAGCCCGGCCCAGAAGGGTGCGCTCAGCCCGTCGCGTTCGGCAACAGGCTGGCCGAGCGGCGCCGAAAGATATGGCATCACAGACATGCCGCCGTCCCCAGGATCAGGCTGCTGACAGGTGCGACCATCGGCCCGGCGATCATCATGGAGACCTTCGCGCCGGCCACCTGGTTGGGCGAGGTGCCGCGCAACTGGCGCGTCGCCTCGACGATCAGGTTGGCACCGTGGATATAGGCCTCCGCCAGATGGCCGCCGCTGGTGTTGAGCGGCAGGCGGCCGGTCCCGGCGGTCAGGTTTTCCGGCGTCAGCGCCGCGTTGGTTTCGTCGGGGTGGAACAGCCCGTGCTCCGCTAGCGACATCATCACCCCGCCGGTGAAATTCTCATAGGCCTGGACGACATCGATGTCCGCCGGGGTGACTCCGGCCTGGTCGTAGAGGTCGGCCGCCACGGTCTTGAAATTGGCGCTCGCGAAATCGTCGCCGCTATGGCTGGTGGCGCCATAGCGGCGCTGCGAGCCGGCCGCGACGCCGAGCAGATAGGCCGGGGTGGTCGGCAGGTCGCGCGCCTCTTCGGCCGATACCAGCAGCACCGCCGCGGCGCCGTCGTTCTCCTGGCAGCAGTCGTAGAGGTGGAACGGCTCGGCGATCCAGCGCGAGGCGTCATACGCCTCCGCCGTCAGCGGTCGTCCGTACATCACCGCGCGCGGGTTGGCCTGCGCGTGGTGGTAGGACGCCAGCGCGATCGCGCGCAGCGCGTCCTGGCGAACGCCGTGATCGTGCATGAAGCGCTTCGCCTTCAACGCATAGCGCTGCGCCGGCGAGATTGCGCCGTAGGGGAGCGAAAAGGCGGTTTCGCCGGACACGGTCGCGCCGGCCGCGCCGCCATAGCCCCCAAGGCCGAAGCGTGCGAACTGGCCCTGGGCGAGCGCGCGGAACACGATGACGCGCCGCGCCATCCCGGCCCGGATCGCGGCGGCCGCCTGCTGGACCGCGCCTGCGGTGCCGCCGCCGCCACCGCCCCACTGCATGCTCGACCAGCGCAGCGCATGGATGCCCAGCGCCGTCGCCAGCCGCACAGCATCGTTGCGATCGTCGCTGTACGACGCGAAGCCGTCGATCGTGCGCGGATCGATGCCGGCGTCGGCGCACGCCGCCAGGATCGCCTGCAGCGCCAGCTTGAATTCGGGATCGGGCGATTTGCCGTGACGGTAATAGGCAGATTCGCCGATGCCCGCGATCGCGACCGCGCCTTTCTGCCACCGTGCCATCATCGTCCCCGCGCGCGCCGTTACATGCCCAGCGTCTTGGCGATGACGTTGCGCTGGATCTCGTTGCTGCCCCCGCCGATCGGCCCGACGCGCGCGTCGCGAAAGAACATCGCCATGTCGTATTCGGTCGAATAGCCCGCGCCGCCCATCACCTGCAGCCCCAGGTCGGCGCACTTGAAGTTGTTCTCGGTGCAGATGATCTTCGCCATGCTGACCTCCCGCACCACGTCCTTCCCGCCGTCGAGCAGGTCGGCGACGCGGTAAACCGACTGGCGCGCCGTCTCCGCCATGATCGCCATGTCGACCAGCTTGTGCGAGACCGCCTGGAACTCGGTGATCGGCCGGCCGAACTGGATACGCTCCCTGGCATAATCGAGCGCATATTCGGTGATCTTGAAGCAATGGCCCGCGGAAATCGTCGCCAGGCACAGCCGCTCGAACGCCAGGCAGTGCATCAGGTTCTTCCAGGCCTTGTTCTCCTCGCCGATCAGGTGATCGGCCGGGACGCGGACGTTGTCGAAGAAGATCTCGTTCGCGTGCGTCGTGCGGCGGCCCAGCATGTTGAGCTTGCGTATCTCGACGCCCGGCGCCTTCGCATCGACCAGCAGCGTGCTCAGCCCGCCGTGGCGCTGCGCGCTGGGATCGGTGCGGGTGATGACGACCAGATAATCGGCGACGTGGCCGCACGTGATCCAGATCTTCTGTCCGTTGAGGATATAGTCGTCGCCGTCACGTACCGCGGTGGTCTTCAGGCCCGCGACGTCCGATCCCGTGCCGGGTTCCGACATCGCCAGCGCCAGCTTCACGTCGCCGCTGATGATCTTCGGCAGATATTTGCGCTTCAGCTCGTCCGATCCGTATTTGACGAGATGCATGCCGGCATAGACGATCGTCGTCATCACGCCCTGCGCGATGCCGGTATAGTAGTAGCCGAGCGCCTCGATGAACGAGGTGAAATCCTTGTAGCTGCCGCCCATCCCGCCATATTCCTCGGGATAGGCGATGCCTAGGAAGCCGGCGTCGGCCAGCGCCTTATAGGCCTTGAACGGGAAGTCGCGGTTCTCGTCCATCTCGCGGATCTCGGACCACGGCAGCTCACGCGACAGCAGCTCGAGCACATTCTCGCGGACCATCAGCTGCTGTTCGTCGAGCCCGAAGGTGTTGGTCAGTTCCATCTGGGTCATCTCACTTCTGGTCGCGGGGAACGGGGTTCGCGCGCGTGCGCACCATGGTGGTCATCAGGCCGGTCTGGACCACTTCGTCGCGCTGGTTGAGCAATTCCATCCGGCGGACGAGGACGCCGCGATCGGGCTTCGACGTCGGCCGGGCCGACACGATCGTCGTCCGCAGCCGCACCGTATCGCCGATGAAGATCGGCAGCAGGAACTTCCATTCGTCGACGCCCAGCGCGGCGATCGCGGTGCCGTCGAGCTGCCCCATGCGGGCGCTCAGGCCGGTGGCGATCGACATGCCGAGCGTGCCGTGCGCGATCCGGCGGCCGATGGGCGAGCGCGTCGCGATCTCCTCGTCGGTGTGCATCGGGTTGGTGTCACCGGACACCCAGGTGTAGGTCACGACATGGGTTTCGGTGACGGTGACCGCGGGACTGTTGCTGACCGCGCCCTCTTCGAAATCCTCGATATATTTAAACATCGCATCTTCCCTCGATCATCTCTCGCGGCACCGGCGGCCGCTGCCGTGCCTACTGTTCCGACAGTCTTACCGCGCCGGCGCGTGCCAGGTCGGCGACCGCTTCGTCGTCCAGCCCCAGCACCTGCGTCAGGATCTCGCGCCCATGCTCGCCGATCCGCGGCGCCGCGACCGGATCGGCGCAAGGGGTTCCGCTGAAGCCGAACGGCAGCGACACGTTGGGGATCTCGCGACCCGAGGGATGCGGCACGCGCGTGACCAGCCCCGACGCCCTCGTCGCCTCCGACGTCAGCGCGCCGGCCACCGTGCGCACCTCGCCGACGGCGACGCCGGCATCGCGCAGCAGTGGCCCCCAATGGCCCCAGCTTTCCCGGCCGAACGCGTCCTGGAGGATCGCGAGCAATTCGTCGCGCCGCGCCAGCCGGCCGCCGACGGTCTGCAGATCGGGCTGTTCGGCCACGTCCGGACGGTCGATTGCCTTGAACAGCTTGTGGAAGATCGCGGTGCTGGTCGTCGAGATGTAGAAGGACGCATCGCTGGCGTGGAACACCCCGGTCGGCGCGGTATCGTTGCTGACATTGCCGTTGCGTCGCGGCTCGACACCGGCGAGCAGATACTGCGCGGTGGCGAACCCGACCATCGTCAGCGCCGAACCATAGAGCGACACGTCGATCCGCTGGCCTTCGCCGGTCGTGTTGCGGGCGACGACGGCGCCCAAAATGGCGTTGCTGCTCATCAGCGCGGTGCCCAGGTCCATCACCACTGATTGCGCGCGCACGCCGTCGCGGTCGGCATAGCCGTTCATCGACATGAAGCCGCTTTCCGCTTGCGCCACCTGGTCGAAGCCGAGCAACTGCGCAAAGGGCCCCGTGCGGCCATAGGCGGAGATCGAGCAGTAGATCAGCCGCGGGTTGAGCGCGCGCATCTCGTCATAGCCCAGTCCGAGCTTTTCCATCACGCCGGTCGAGAAATTCTCGACCAGGATATCGGCGCGCGCCACCAGATCGCGAGCGATCCTTAGCCCTTCAGGCGTCTTCAGGTCGAGCGCGATGCTGCGCTTGTTGCGGTTGCACCACAGGAACGGCGCGCCCGCCTCGAATACCGTATCGACCGGCGGGTACACGCGGAAATTGTCGCCGCCCGGGCTTTCGATCTTGACGACGTCGGCGCCCATTTCGGCCAGCACCATCGTCGCCACCGGACCCGCGACATAATGGGTGAAGTCGGCGACCAACAGGCCGCCGAGCGCCAGCGCCGCGCCGGGATCGCGCGGGGTGTGCGCTGGAAAGTCGTCGATGGGTCGCGGGTCGCTCACGCCGATTCATCCCTGTTGATCGCCCTCGGCATGCGGGTCACACGTCTAAATGTCAATGGTTGGATCATTCTGGCTCTGTGGGTATCCGCAGTGTCCCGTCGCCATGCCAAACGGCTGATACGGACCGATTATCAGCTGCTCGAAGCTGCCCATTCCGGTGTGGCGCGCACCGTCCGATCCGGTCCATGTCGCGCGCACCGGCACCTGTACGTGCACATTGGCGGGATCGAGCGGGTCGAGATCGGCCAGGACCAGATCCTCGCGCTCGACGACACGCTCCCCCTTGTAGGTGCCGTGCATCCATCCCGGCGCGAAATATCCCGCACCGCGCATCTGGAACCCGCGGTTGAGCGGCGCCAGCTCGATGACCGCTTCCCCGCGATCGGCCAGGTCGATCCGCAGTTCGGCACGTTCCGCCCACCGCGTTCCGGCCCGCATCGGCGTGTCGATCCGCCCTTTGCCGCTGGCGAGCGGCAGCGCGGGATCGTCGGGGATCAGCACCGCGTGGCTGTTCCACACCCGGCCTTCGCCATCGGCATTGACGTGGAACAACAGGCTGAAGTCTTCGAAGTTGAGCGGAACCCATCGCCAGAACACCTGGCGTTCCTTGGCCGGGACCAGCGGCTGGGGATCGGGCGCGCCGAGCGGACGAATGCCCCAGCTGCGATCGCGCGTGCCCCGCGCTCCGCCCAGATCGATTCGCTCGCCATCGATCGCGATCCATCCGCTATAGTTGCCGTTCTGGGTGAGGCGGGTGTAATCGTAGATCAGCCGCGTGCCGTGGCGGTGCGTGAAGCGCGGCTCCTGCACGGGTCGCGACCGCGCTTCGAACACGATGTCCGCCGAGATACCGGTCTCGTCCTCGACCACCAGGCGCAGCCGCTGCAACGGTTCATCTACGATCACCCGTACCGGGCCGACATCCAGTCGCATGCGATCGCCGTCGAGCGTGCGCGACGCGTGGACGGCGTATTCGCGACCGTCGCGCATCACGGCGAAATGCGCGTCGGCGACGCCGACATTGGGATAAACGCCGAACGCTAGGCCGAAATACACCGACCCGTCGGGCGAATAGCCGTGAAACCAGTAGCGATCGTAGAAATTGCGGTCCGACCCGGCGAAGGCGATCGGATCGGGTGTCTGGTGAACCGGATAATCGTCTGCGGCGCTCAACACGGCACTCTCTCCCGGCAATGGATGATCCAATGATCTTTGCAGACGGGTCATTGTCGATTACAGCACAACGGGCAAGCCGTTTCGGCGGTCGCTTCACCCACCCCGTCCGGCGATCCGGACCATCTGGCCGGAGACATGATGGCGACGCCGGACAATTCGACCCATGACGTGGTGATCGTCGGCGCTGGCGCCGCCGGTCTGACCGCGGCGATCGTCGCGGCGCACGCGGGCCTCCGCCCGATCGTTCTGGAAAAGGCGCCGGTGTTCGGCGGAACCACCGCCTTTTCCGGGGGGGTGCTGTGGATTCCGGGAAACAGCCACGCCCGACGCAACGGAATCGCCGACAGCAGCGACGCCGCCCGTACCTATTTGCGGCACGAGGCCGGAAACCGGTACCGCGAGGACGTGACCGACATGTTCCTGCGGCACGGCCCGGAAATGCTCGATTATCTCGAAGCGCACAGCGAAGTCCGCTTCCAGCCATCCGAATACCCCGATTACCATCCCGAGGCGCCCGGCGGCGTCCAGCGCGGGCGATCGGTGACGACGGCGCCGTTCGACGGGCGCCGGCTGGGGCGCGACCTGCACCGCCTGCGCCCGCCGCTGCGATCGATCACCTTTCTGGGCATGATGTTCAATTCGGCGAACACCGACCTGAAGCATTTCTACAACGTCACGCGGTCGCTGAAATCGGCGGGCTATGTCGCGAAGCGGCTTGCCGTCCACATGGCGCATCTGCTGCGCCACCGGCGCGGGGTGCAGCTGACCAGCGGCAACGCGCTGGCTGCCCGCCTCGCCCGCTCGGTACTCGACCTAGGAATCGAGATCGTCACCGGCGCCGACGTGCGCGAGCTGATCGTCGAGCATGGTGCCGTCACGGGGGTGATCGCTTCGATCGATGGTCGGGACCGGACGTTCCGCGCCGGTCGCGCGGTCATCCTGGCGTCGGGCGGGTTCGCCCGTGACGGCGCGCGCGTCGCCGAACGCTATGCCCATCTCGGCCCCGGCACGCCGCACCTGTCGCCTGTTCCCGACAGCGTGACCGGCGACGGCATCGACATGGCCGAACGCGCCGGCGCGGCCTTTGCCGGCGACTATCCCAACGCGGCCGCCTGGATGCCGGTGTCGCGCGTGCCCGGCCCGACCCCGCTGGCGTTTCCCCATCTGGTCGATCGCTACAAGCCCGGCTTCATCATGGTCGGCGCCGCCGGCCGCCGGTTCGTCAACGAATCTCACTCCTATCACGACGTCGGCGCGGCGATGCAGGCGGCGCGCGGCGCCGCCGACACGGCCAGGGCATGGCTGATCGCCGATCACCGCGCCGTTCGGAAATACGGCATCGGCTTCGCCAAGCCCGCGCCGATGCCGATCCAGTTGTACCTGCGCAGCGGGTATCTGGTGCGTGCCGACAGCATCGCCGGGCTCGCCCAAAGGATCGGCGTTGATGCCGACGCGCTGCAGGCGACGATCGCCTCGTTCAACGCCGGCGCCGCACATGGCGAGGATGCCGCGTTCGGCCGCGGATCGACCGGTTTCAATCGCTATCTGGGCGATGCCGAACACCAGCCCAACCCCAATGTCGCGCCGATCGTCAAAGGCCCTTTCTATGCCGTCGAGTTGCGGATCGGCGATCTTGGGACGTTCGAGGGCCTGTCGACCGATCGCTACGGCCGTGTCCTGCGGGCCGACGGCAGCCCGATCGACGGCCTGTATGCGGTCGGCAACGACATGGCGAGCATGATGGGCGGCGCCTATCCGGGCGCGGGCATCACGCTGGGCCCAGCCATGACCTTCGGCTATGTCGCCGCGCGCCACATCGCGGGCGACCTGCCGGGCGAGCCCGTCGCCGCCTGACGATCACGGCATGAACGTGCCGCCGTTGAGGTCGATGATCGCGCCGGTGATGTAGGCGGCGCCATCGGACGCCAGGAACTGCGCGGTGGCGCCGATCTCCTCCGGCGCGCCGACTCGCCCCAGCGGCCCGCGCGATGCGGTGCGAGCGATGCCCTGGCCGCCGTCGGCGGTGCTCATCGGCGAGGTGATCGGCCCGGGCGCGATGCAGTTGGCGGTGATTCCGTGACGCCCCATCTCGCCCGCGATCTGCCGCGTCAGCCCGATCACCCCTGCCTTCGTCGCGGCGTAATGCGCCGCCGCCGTGCCGGTATACGTCCGCCCGGTGCGCGACGAGATGTTGATGATCCGCCCCCAGTTGCGCCGCTGCATGTGCGGAAGCACCTGTACGCACAGGTGGAATACCGAGTTCAGATTGACATCGACGACGTGCCGCCAGCCCTCGAGCGGGATCTCGAGCAGTTCGAAGATGCCGCCAGAGGGATTTTTCGGGTTGATGCCGGCGTTGTTGACGAGGACGTCGATGCGCCCGTGCTCGGCGATCACCGATGCGACCAGGGCGGCGACCGCGGGATAATCCGTCACATCGACCGCGTGCCCCTCGGCGGTGCCCAATGGGCTCGACAGCCCTTGCGCCACGGCATGGACCGAATCCGAGCGGTCGAGCAGGATGCAATGATGGCCGGACGCGGCCAGGCCGTTTGCGATCGCCAGGCCCAGCCCCTGCGCGGCTCCGGTCACGATGGCTGTGCGCGCGTCCGTCATGTGAAGGTCTCCCAGGCCTGTCGGCATTGATGATGGAACGGTCATTGCCCGTCGGCGGGCGCAATGGGCGCGCTTTCCCAGTCGCGTTCGATGAACCGACCGGCGACGTGGAACAGCACCGCCGCAATCGGCAGGATCACGATCGCGGCATAGATCATCGCGTGGCGCAGCGGCTCGGCAGTGTTGCTCGCGACAAAATGATCCGACAACACACCCATCGCCGCCGTCCCGCATCCCAGGCCGATCAGGTTGACGACCAGCGCGTACACCGCGGATCCGCTGGTCCGCGCGCGGGCCGGCAGCACGCTCGTCATCGCCGCCAGGATGCCGGGCACCCAGAATTGTTGCGCGATCATCGGGATCAGCAGGGCGGCGATCGTCACGGTCAGGCTGTCGCTGGTCATCGCGACAAGCATCGACGGCAGGGCGAGCAGCGCGACGATCGCCGGCAGGTTGCCGTAATGCCGGCGATCGCGCGAGCCGAAGCGATCCGACAGCAATCCGCCGGCGCTCATGCCGATGACGCCGGCCGCCAGCGTCAGCACGCTCATCACCTGCGCCGTCTCGATCAGCGTCAGCCCCCGCTCGCGGACGAAGAAGCTGGGCAGCCAGAAGGCCATCCCGAACCCGAGCATCGACATGATCCCGGCGGAAAACGCCATCAGCCAGAAGCTGCGCTTGCCGCGCACGATCGCCAGCGTGCCCCGCAGGCTGACCTTCGGCTCGGTGGCGGCAGCAGCCGCGCGCGGCGGATCCATCGCGCCGCGTACCGGCTCGCGGACCGACTTGTAGAACAGCGGCGCGAAGAAGATGCCGACCAGCCCGACGATGACGAACGTCGCGCGCCACCCGAACGTGGCCGCCACGACCCCGCCGATGAACAGTCCCAGTGCCGACCCGAACGGGATGCCGAACGCGAACACCGCCAGCGCCCGGCCGCGTTCGGACGCCGGATAATAGTCCGCGATGATCGAATAGCAGGGAGTGACGCCCCCCGATTCGCCGACACCGACCAGCATGCGCGACAGGAACAGCGACCAGAAGCCGACTGCCGCGCCGCACAGCGCGGTTGCTCCGCTCCAGATGGTGATGGCGCCCGCGATCACCCCGGTTCGCTTCCGCCGGTCCGCCAGCAGGCCCGCCGGTATGCCGAGCACGGTGTAGAAGATCGCGAAGGCGAAGCCGCCCATCAGCCCCAGCTGGGTATCCGACAGGTGGAGGTCCTGCTTGATCGCCGGTCCCAGAATCGCGATGATCTGGCGATCGAGATAGTTCAGCGTGAAGACGATGAACAGCATCGCCAGCACGAAACGGCGATAGGCCGGCGTGGCTGGTGCTGTCGCCACGCCTATTCCACCGACGCGCTCAACGTCGCCAGCTGCGTTGGCGTGTCGCCAAACAGATGTTCGAACGTCATCAGCCGCCGGAAATAATGCGACCCCGCATATTCCTCGGTCAGCGCGATGCTGCCGTGAAGCTGGACCGCCTCCTGTGCGAAGCGGCGCGCGGCCTTGCCGACGACATATTTGGCCTGCGCGATGGCGCGCGCGCCATCCTTGGCGTCGGCGCTCGCCAGCGCGTCGATCGCGACGATCGTCGCGCTGCGGACCGTCTCGACCGCGATGCGCAGATCGACCGCGCGGTGTTGCAGCGCCTGGTTCGATCCGATCGGTCGCCCAAACTGGACGCGCGTCTTGAGATAGTCGAGCGTCAGCGCGAGAAAGGCCTCCATCGCGCCCAGCGTTTCCGCGCACAGCGCGGCGATACCGCGTTGCAGCACATCGGCCAGCACCGCTGCACCGTCACTCTCTCCACCGAGCGGCTCCGCCGCCGCGCCGTCGAAGTCGATCGCGGCGGCGCGGCGGCCGTCGTGCAAGGGGTGGCCGCGCCGGTTGACGCCCGGCGCGGCGGCGTCGACGAGGAACAGGCGCACCGCGCCTTCCGCGTCGCGCGCCGTGACGACCAGCCGGTCGGCGACGTCGCCGTGCAGCACCAGCAGCTTCGACCCGCTCAGCCGCCAGTCGTCCCCGTCGCGCGTTGCTCTGGTTTCGACATGGTCGATCCGACCGCGGTTCGCCGCTTCGTCATGCGCGAATGCCACGATCGTCTCGCCGGCGAAGATGGCCGGCAGCAGACGGTCGCGCTGGGCGTCGCTGGCGCCCGCCGCGATCGCGCCGCCCGCCAGGATCACCGTTGACAGATAGGGTTCGAGGGCCAGCACCCGGCCGATCGCCTCGCCGACGATCATGATCGCGGTCGGGCCGCCGCCGAAGCCCCCGTGCGCCTCATCGAACGGCAGCCCGAGCACGCCAAGCTCGGCAAACTGCCGCCAGACGTCACGCGACCAGCCGTCGCCCGATTTCAGGATCGCGTCACGGCTGGCGAAATCATATTCCTTCGCCAGCAGCCGGCTGACGCTGTCGGCGATCAGGCGTTCGTCGTCGTTGAGATCAAAGTTCATTGTAGCCCCAGCGAGCGTGCGATGATGTTGCGCTGGATCTCGTCGGATCCGCCGTAGAGCGAGATCGCGCGCGACAGGAGGTAGCCCGACGTCGCGAGCGACGGCCATGCGGTGTCGTCGGTGTCGAACACGGGGGTGTCCTCGACGTCGATCGCCTCCAGCCCGGCGGGGCCGGCGATGTCGTGGATCAGTTCGTAGACCGCCTGCTGCAACTCGGCGCCGCGGATCTTCAGCATCGACGTGCCGGAGCCGTCGGGATCGCCGCTTTCGGCGAACTGCAGGCGCAACTGGGTGACCTCCAGCATGCGCAGATCGGCCTGGAGATCGGCGATCCGCTCGCGAAAGCGCGAGTCCTCGATCAGCGGTCGCCCGCCCGCCTGGACCGCACGCGCGCGTTCGATCGCGTAGCGCAGCCGCTCCTTGATCTTGCCCAGCCGCGCGATGCCAACCCGCTCGTGGCCCAGCAGGAACCGCGCATAGGTCCAGCCCTGGTTCTCCTCTCCGACGAGGTTCTCGACCGGTACGCGCACATTGTCGAAGAAGACTTCGTTGAGATGCGGGTGGCGATCCATCGAATGGATCGGTCGCACGGTGATGCCCGGCGTCTTGAGATCGATCAGCAGGAACGAGATGCCGCGCTGCGGCTTGGCGGCCGGATCCGTCCGCACAAGGCAGAAGATCCAGTCGGCGACATGCGCGGTCGAGGTCCAGATCTTCTGCCCGTTGACGACATAATGGTCGCCGTCGCGCACCGCCGACGTCTTGAGCGAGGCGAGGTCCGACCCGGAACCGGGTTCCGAAAACCCCTGGCAGAACCAGATGTCGGCGTCGGCGAGTTTTGGTAGGAACTCGCGCTTCTGTTCGTCCGATCCGAAATGCGCCAGGATCGGCCCCAGCATCCACGAATTGAAGGGGATCGGCTCCGGTCCCCAGCCGAGATAATTCTCCTCGGCCAGAATCAGCTTCTCCATCGGGCCGAGCCCGCCGCCATGTTCCTTCGGCCAGCCGGGGGTCGCCCAGCCGCGGCGGTTCATGATCCGCTGCCAGGCCACACTGTCCGACTTGCGCGGATAGCGGCCGAGCCGGATCCACTCGCGCGTATCCTCCGGCAGGTTCTGCGCGATGTATTCGCGCACCTCGCGCCGGAACGCCTCGTCATTTTCGTCGAGCGACAGGTCCATCTGCTATCCCTTCACCAAGCCGAGCCGCCGGTCGCTCAAACCGGGTCCCAGTTGATGTACTTGGCGCTCGACACCAGCGGCATGAACGCATGCTTCAGCGCGGGCATGGCGTGCGCGGCGATCGTCTCGGGCGTCCAGCCTTCGGCACGGTGGACGGTCCCGACCGGACGCGGCTGGCTGTAGAGGTAGATCTCGTTCATCCTAGTGCCGAAGATCTGGCCGTTGACATCCTTGGCCGCATCCGACGCCAGGAACACCGCGAGCGGCGCGTTCTTGTCCGGCGTCATCTGCTGAAGCTTGGCGACCAGCGCCTTCTGGGCGTCGGTCTCGGTCGGGATCGAACTGGTCATCCGGCTCCAGGCAAAGGGCGAGATGCAGTTCGAACGGACACCGTAGCGCTCCATGTCGAGCGCGATGCAGCGCGAAAGCGCCGCGATCCCGCCCTTTGCCGCGCCGTAGTTCGACTGGCCGACATTGCCCATCAGGCCGGTGCCGCTGGTGATGTGGATCATCGACCCGCTCGATTGCGCGCGGAAATGGTCGGCCGCGGCGCGGCTGATGTAGAAGGTGCCGCTCAGGTGCACCTGAATCACGCGCTGCCAGTCGTCGGGGTCCATCTTGTGGAAGATCGCATCGCGCAGGATGCCGGCGTTGTTCACTACCGCATCGATCCGTCCGAACGCGTCGATCGCGGTATCCACCGCGCGCTTGGCGCTGGCCCATTCGGCGACGCTGTCGGTGGTGATGACCGCTTCGCCGCCGGCTTCCTGGATCATCGCGCGGGTCTCCTCGGCGGGCGAGCTCGATCCGCCCGCACCCTCCAGCGACACGCCGATATCGTTGATGACCACCCGGGCGCCGGCCGCGCCCATCGCGACCGCGATCGCGCGGCCGATGCCGTTGCCGCCACCCGTGACCAGAACCACCTTACCCGCCAGCAGCGACATCAGCCTTCTCCATCGTTGATCATATGTTGGTCGAGTCCGTCGGCGGTGAAGCGCCCGCCGGCCAGCACCGGGCGATCGCGTCCCGGCACGCGCCCTTCGAACAGGACGGCGCCGTCCTCATGCCAGCCGCTGAGCTCGATCGTCTCTCCGGGCGTGACCGGCGCGGAGAACTGGGCGCGGATAGTGCGGAAGCGGACCGCGTCTTCCGCGCAGCACTGGCGCAGCAGCGCCGCGCCGACCATGCCGAACGCGGCGAGACCGTGCAGGATCGGCCGCGCGAAGCCCACCGACGTCGCGCGTTCGGGGTTCCAGTGCAGCGGGTTGAGATCGCCGCTGAGGCGATAGATCAGCGCCGCGCGGGGCGAAGTCGGGAGTGCCACCACGAAATCGGCAGCGCGCTGCGGCAGCGGCGATTCCTGGACCGGAGCGCCGGCATTGCCGCCGAAGCCGCCATCGCCACGGCAGAACGCCTCCTGGACCGACGTCGCCAGATGCTCGCCGGAGCCCTTGTCGTAGAGTTCGCGAGTGGTCGATACGATCGCCCCGCGGCCCTCGCCCTTGTCGACCAGTCCGGTGACCGACGCGCGGCTGTACACCGTTGCCGCGGCGGGCAACGGGCGGTGCATCGTCAGCGATTGCGCACCATGCACCACCTTGGCGAAATCGATCCCGGCGCGCGGGTCGGCAATCAGGCTCGGCCCCTGGGCCAGCACCAGCGCCATCGTCGGCAGCGCGCGCGGATCGGGCGCGGCGACATAGGCGAGGTCGCCCGGATCGCCGCCCAGACCGAGGCCGAGTGCGTAGATCCAGCTGTCGCGCTCGGTATAGCTCTGCTCGGTCTCGGTACGCAGCGCCAGCAGCGCCTCGGGATCAAGCATGGCCGGGCACCGTCGGTGCATCGCCGCCCGCGCGGATCAGCAGGGCATCGACCGCGATTCCGCCGGTCGGTCCGCATATCACGGGATTGATGTCGATCTCGCTCAGCTCGTCGGCGAAGTCGGCTACGAACTGCGAAAAGCGCGAGATGAGCTCGGCGATCGATGCGAGATCGATCGGTACCGAGCCGCGGAAGCCCGTCAGCAAGGGTGCCGATTTCAGGTCAAGCAGCATCGACCGCGCGGTCGCGATCCCGAACGGCGCGAACGCGACAGAGGTGTCCTTGAACAGCTCGACCATCACCCCGCCCAGGCCGACCATCACCAGTGGGCCGAAATGCGGATCGATGCGGGCGCCTACCATCACCTCGACGCCGCGTTCGACCTGCCGCTGGACGATCACGCCGTTGATGACCGCGTCGGGTGCCGCGCGATGCGCGTTCGCCATCACCTCGTCGAACGCGGCGGACACCGCCGCGGCGTCGGCCAGTCCCAGCCGGACCACGCCTGCCTCCGACTTGTGCGGGATCGCCGGGCTCTCGACCTTCAGGACGACGGGATAGCCGGCGGCGTCGGCCGCCGCGATCGCGTCGGCGACCGATCCGCACAGACGTTCCTGGACGACCGGAACCAGGTATTCGGCCAGGATTTCCTTGGCCTGGGTCTCGGTTACCACGCGTTCATCGCCTGCCCGCTCCAGCAACGCCGCCGCCCGTTCGCGCGCGCCCGCCGGGACGGTGGCGACAGGATCTTCGGGCCGGGCGTCCGCCGACCGCAGCCAATAGGACAGCGCGTTGAAGCAACTGTCCATGCTGCGAAACAGGCCGATGCGCGGATTGCTCTCCGCCTCCGCCGCACCGGGGCCTTCCAGCCAGTGATTCATCCACACGACGCATGCGAATTTGCCGTGTGCCGACGCGAGATCGCCGAACATCGCCAGGCGGGGCGTCGCGGCGTCATAGGCGACCGGGTGCGGATAGATCACCGCGGCGACCCCGTCGTCGCCCAGGATCGCGTTGCCGCACGCCTCGAGCGCCTGCGGATTGTTGAGCACCTGCGCGGTCACGTCGCACGGGTTGCGCGCCGAACCGAACGACGGCACCCACTGGCTGAGCACCTCGGCCGCGGACGGCGACGGCTGTGGCAGCGGCACAGCATGCGCCTCGGCGAAATCGGCGCACATGATCGCGCCCCCGCCCGACGTCGAGACGACGGAAACTCCGCTGCCGCGCGGCGACGGCGCCTTGGCGAAGAACGCCGCGGTCTCGATGACATCCTCGATCCCGTCGACGAGGATCGCGCCGGCGTTTCGCAGCGCGGCGCTGTAGAGCAGGTTCGAGCCGGCGAGCGAGCCGGTGTGCGACATGGCGGCGGCCGCGCCTTGTTCGCCGGTCGCGATCTTGAACACCACCAGCGGCTTGCCCGCCGCGCGCGCGATCTCGGCGGCCTCGATCAACCGACCCGGCTCCGCCATGCCCTCGAAAACGCAGGCGATCGCGCCGCAATCGGTCGATTCCGCCAGATAGCTGATATAGTCGGCGGTATCGACGTCGCAGGCGTTGCCCGACGTCAGCATGTGACTGATCGCGGTCCCGTGGTCAGCCGCCTGCACCATCCCCTGGCCCAGCGCGCCCGACTGGCTGACGATCGCGACGGCATGCGACGCCGACGTCACCGCGACGGGGAGCGGGCCGAACGTCATGTTCGCGTGGGTCGCAAAATTGCAGATGCCGATGCAGTTGGGCCCGACGAGCCGCGTCGGCGTGCCCGCGACCAGCGCGGCCAGCCGCGCCTGGAGCGCCGCGTCGTCGGCATCGCCGGTTTCGGCGAAGCCCGCCGCATAGACGATCAGTCCGCCGACGCCGAGTTCGACCGCCTCCTTCGCCACCGCCTCCACCGCATCGCGGGGTGCTGCGATCACCACGCAGTCGGGGACGGCAGGCAAGTCTGCCAGCGAGGGATGGCACGGCAGGTCGCCGATCGTTTGATAGCCGGCGTTCACCGGGTAAATGACCCCGTCATACCCCGACAGATTGGCCAGAAGGCGCGATCCGAACGATCCAGGCTTGGGCGAGGCGCCCACGATGGCGATCGACCGCGGCTCAATCAGCCTGACGAGGTCGGCGTGACCATAGACGGCGCGACTGGCGCCGCGACGCTGGCCCGTGCCCTCCGCCATCGTCACCGTGCGGGACGGAAGAAGGGGATGGCGGCCTCGCCGTCAGTCGGCACGAAAACCACCTCGACCTTGTCATCGATGCCGATCGCGTCGAGATCGCAATCGACGATGTTGGTCGCCATCATGCAGCCCTCGTCGAGCGTAACATAGGCGAGCGCATAGGGCTCTTTGACGCCGCGACGCAGGACGCTGACCGAATAGATCGTCCCCTTGCCGCTCGCCGCGTCCCACGTCACCGACGCGCTGAAGCACAACGGGCAGAACGGCCGCGGATGGAAATGCGCCTTGCCGCAATCGGCGCAGTTGCCGACCAGCAGCTTGCCTTCGAGCGTCGCGTCCCAGAACGGCTTGGTCTCCGGGTTGACGGTCGGCGCCAGCGCGCTCTGCGGAATGCTCGCCGGGGTCATTCTATTCCCTTTCCAGAATGAGGGTCGCGCTACCGTGGCGGGTGGCGATCCAGCCGCCGGTGCCGTGCGCCAGCGCCAGATCGCAGTTCGGCACCTGGACCGCTGGATGCGCTTCGCCGCGCAGCTGGCGCACCGCCTCGATCACCTTGGTCATGCCGCCGCGGTTGGCGGGATGGTTGCTGCACAACCCGCCGCCGTCGGTATTGAACGGCAGCTTGCCGACGCCCGAGATCAGGTTGCCGTCCGATACGAACCGGCCGCCCTGCCCCTTTTCGCAGAAGCCCAGATCCTCGAGCGCGATCAGCACGGTGATGGTGAAGCTGTCGTAGATCGACGCGTATTTGATGTCCGCCGGCGTTACGCCCGCCTCCGCGAACGCATCGCCGCCCGACTTGCGCGCACCCGACCACGTCATGTCGAAATGGCCGCCGTTCACATGCTTCACCGCCTCGCCCATGCCCTTGACGGCGATGCGCGGCCGGTTGAGCGAGCGCATAACCTCCGGGCTGACGACGACCAGCGCGCCGCCGCCGTCGGTGATGACGCACGAATCGAGCCGCCGCAGCGGATCGGAGATAACCGGCGAGTTCATCACGTCCTCGACCGTGACGACATTGCGCATCAGCGCGTGCTCGTTGTGCTGCGCGTGGTGCGACGCGGCCACCTTGATCCAGGCGAGCTGCTCGCCGGTGGTGCCATAGTCGTGCATGTGGCGCGCCGCCGCCAGGCCGTAGAGGTTGGGCACCATCGGCCGGTACGCCGCCTCGAACGCGAACTCGGGGCCCTGGAAATTGGGGCCGACCATCTCCGCGCCTTCCGCGCGCGGACGACCGGCCAGCGTGATGAGCGCGACGCTGCACTTGCCGGCGGCGATCGCCTCCAGCGCGTGCGAGACATGAAGGATGTACGACGATCCGCCGGTGTCGGTCGAATCGACGTGGCGCGCGTTGATCCCGAGATATTCCGCCATCGATATCGGGCCGAGTCCCGGCACCTTCGCGCAGAAATAGCCATCGACATCGGCCATGGTGAGCCCGGCGTCCTCGAGCGCGCCCCGCGCGACTTCGGCATGCAGCTGCGGCACCGACTTGTCCGTCGCCATGCGCGTCGGGTGTTCATATGCGCCGGCGATATAACCCTTGACCATTCGGCACCCGCTCCCTCCGACGCCCGCGCCGGACCGGTATCGCCGTGCTGGCGCCGCCGCTCCTTCCGGGCCGTGATCCTGACAGCGACCCTGCGGACCAGCCGCCCGTTCGCCGCGCAAGCTATAACAGCGAAATCCTTTGGATCAACCTTTGACTTTTGCGGTTGTGCCGGTTCGTGATAGGGCGGCGTCGAAAGGCAGCACGATGGAACTCAAGCAGCTCAGATATTTCCTCGCCGTCGCCGAAGAACTCAACTTCACGCGTGCGGCCGCCAAGGTCGGTATCGCCCAGCCGCCGTTGTCGCAGCAGATTCTGATCCTGGAGCGGCAGTTAGGCAAGCCCCTGTTCGTCCGCACGAAGCGCAAGGTAGAGTTGACTCCGGCCGGCGAAATCCTGGTCGAGCGCGCGCGCCGCATCATCAACCTGTGCGAGGAGGTGAGCGAGGATATCGCCGCCACCGACGGTCCGCAGATCCGTCATTTGCGGATGGGGGCCATCTACACCATCATCAGCCTGCTCGCGCCGCAGCTGTTCCGGGCGTGCCGGCGCGATATTCCGGCCCTGCGCATCGATTTTCGCGAGATGACGGCGCCGCAGCAGTTCGAGGCGCTGCGCGACGGCGCGATCGACATCGCCGTGATCCGCGGGATGATGGAAGGCACGCTGTTCTGCACCCGCAAGCTGTTCGACGAACCGTTCGTCGCCGCGCTGCCGGACACGCTTGCCGAACCGGGTGCCACCGTGACGCCCGACTGGCTCGCGCGGCAGGACTTCATCTGGATGACGCGGGCCACCAACACCCATTACGACAATCTTTTCCGGTTGCTGCCGGTGCCGTTGAACGACCGTCTGAACGTGGTGCAAACGACGACCGACATGCACACGATGCTGTGCCTGGTCGCGGCCGGGATCGGCGTCGCGCTGGTGCCGCGCGCGACCAGCACGACGCCGATCAAGGGCATCACCTATCGCGGGATCGAGGGGGATATCCCGCACTCGAGCGTCAGCGTCTACTGGCGGCGCGAGGACGACGATCCGCTGTTGCTGCGCGTGATCGAGCTGATTGCGGCGATCGCCGAGACGATGCACGTGGCGGACGACTGAGCGCCTGCCACGATCGATCAGGCGACGATGTGATCGCGGTACAGCGCCGTGATCGCCGCAGTGTCGAGCCCGAGTTCGACAAGCACCTCGCGCGTGTGCTGGCCCAGCAGCGGCGGCGGCCGGGTGATCGCGGTTTCGCTGCGGCTCATCTTCAGCGGCGACGCGACGGTACGGATCGCGCCGGCCGTCGGGTGGTCCATCACCTGCACGATGCCGCGGCTTTTCGCGACCGGCGATTCGAGCGCCTCTAGCACGTCCTGCACCAGTCCGGCCGGGATCCCAGCGGCATGCAGGCGGGCGATGGCCACTTCGCGCGGCAGGCGGACGAGGTGCCCGGTCAACCAAGCCTCCATCGCCGCGCGGTTCTGCCGCCGATCCTCATTGGTCGCGAAACGAGGATCGTCGGCGGCGCCGGCATCCTCCAGCACGTCGCGGGCGAGGCGGCGGAAATGCTCGTCGCTGCCGACGTGAAAGACGATCGGCCCGGTCGCGGTCTCGTACAATCCCTGCGGCAGGATATCGGCATGGCTGTTGCCGAACCGACCGGGCGCGCGTTCGAGCAACAGCGCATTCGCCGACACGGATGCGTGGTTCGCCATTGTGCAATCGAACAGCGATATGTCGATCGCCTCGCCTTCGCCGAACCGTTCACGGCGGAACAGCGCGGCGAGAATCGCCTGGATCGCATACATGCCGGCGGTGATATCGCAGACCGGCACCCCGACCTTGTACGGCTCGCCGTCCGCCGGGCCGGTCACCGACATCAGGCCGCTTTCCGCCTGGATGACGCTGTCGTAGCCCGGACGATGCGCCTCCGCCCCGGTCCGGCCATAGCCCGAGATCGAGCAGTAGATCAGTCCGGGGTTGCGCGCGCGCAGCTGGTCATATCCCAGACCATAGCGTTCCAGCGTGCCCAGCATGTAGTTTTCGATCAGCACGTCGCTGCGCGCGGCGAGATCGGCCAGCAACGCGGCGCCGGCGGGCTTTGAGAAGTCCACTGCGATCGCCCGCTTGTTGCGGTTGATCGACAGGTAATAGGTCCGCTCGCCGCCTTCGACCGGCGTACCCCAATGGCGCGTCTGGTCGCCGCCGCGCGGCGATTCGACCTTGACCACCTCGGCGCCGAGATCGCCGAGCGTCATCGCGCAGAACGGCGCCGCGAGCACGCGGGACAGGTCGAGGACCCTGATCCCGCGGAGCGGCGGCGTCTTGGGCTGTCCGGCACTCACGCAAGGTTCCTCAGTCTGCCAGCCCGAATTCGCGGAGCACTTCGTCGGTATGCTCGCCCAGCACCGGGAACGGGCGGCGCGTGGTCGGCGGGGTGAGCGACAGCTTGACCGGGTTACGGATGACCTTGATCTTGTTCGCCTTGGGATTGTCGAGCTCGATCACCAGGTCGCGCTTCACCCGCTCGTCCTCGAACACCTCGGGGAAGCTCAGGACCGGCGCGTACATGATTCCGGCGCCGTCGAGCTTGTCGTTCCAGTAATCGAGCGTGTTGCTCTTGAAGATCGCCGCCAGGCCCGTATCGACAAGCTCGCGATGCTCGAGCCGTCCGGCCTTCTTCTCGAGCCGCGGATCGGCGCCCAGTTCGTCGGCGCCCACCGCAGTGCACAGCTCGCGCCAGAACTTGTCGGTGTGGGCAATGATCATCATGTGGCGATCGTCGCTCGTTTCGTACGTGTTGTACGGGACGATCTGCCAGTGAGCGTTGCCGATGCGGCCCGGCGTCTCGCCGCCGGTCGCGAAGTAATAGGCGTCGCGCGGCAGCATGCTGAAGATCGTCGCGTCGATCATCGACAGCTCGACATACTGTCCCTTGCCGGTCGCCTTCTTGTGATACAGCGCCGCCATCAGCCCGATCGTCGACAGCAGCGGGGTGATGAGGTCGCAATAGGGCATGCCGGTCTTCAGCGGGCCGGTACGCTCGTCGCCGGTCAGCTGCATGATTCCGGACAGTGCCTGGACGACCGGATCCATGCCCGGCCGTCGCGCATCGGCGCCCTCGCGACCAAAGGCCGAGGTCGAGCAGTAAACGACCTCCGGGTTGACGCGCTTGATGTCCTCGTACGCGATGCCCAGCTTTTCGGCGACGCCGGGCCGGAAGTTCTCGACCACGACGTCGACCTTGGCCGCGAGCGCGAGCGCCTTTGCGCGGTCGGCTTCCTGCGACAGGTCGAGCACGACGCTGCGCTTGTTGCGGTTGAGCGTCATGAAGAATGCGGCATCGTCGCCGATGAAGGTCTCGCCGGTCTTGCGCATCGTGTCGCCGGTCGGTGGCTCGACCTTGATGACGTCGGCGCCGTAATCCGCCAGCATCAGGGTGCCGAAGGGCCCGTTCATCATCTGGGTGAAATCAAGAACGGTAATGCCGTCGAGTGCAGCGGTCATCTAGCCATGGCTCCCTGGAAAATCGCCGGTCATAATACTAATGGTTGATCCAATCGACAAGTGCCAATCGGCCGTGTCGTGCGACGTAGATAACCGCCGGTCAACGCGAGTAACCCATTCTGATCGCACCATCCAGGCGGATATCCTCACCGTTCAGATAGGGGTTTCGGCACATTTCCAGCACCAGCGACGCGTATTCGCTCGGTTCACCCATTCGGTGCGGGAACGGGACCGATGCCTCCAGCGCGGTGCGGACCTTTTCCGGAACGCCGCGCATCGGCGGGGTCGAGAAGATGCCGGGCAGAATGGTGTTGATACGAACGCCGTCGCGCCCCAGATCGCGCGCGATCGGCAGAGTCATGCTGACGATGCCGCCCTTGGCCGCGGCATAGGCCGCCTGGCCCATCTGGCCGTCCTCGGCGGCGGCGCTCGCGGTGTTGACGATCACCCCGCGCTCGCCGTGATCGAGCGGGTCGAGCGCCAGCATCCCCGCCGCGGCGAGCGACGCGCAGCGGAACGAGGCGATCACGTTCACCTCGATCACCTTGCGGAAATGCTCGATCGGCATCGGCGCGATCTCGCCCGTCTCGCGGGAGCGCGACACGGTCTTCATCGATCCGCCGCCGCCCGCGCAGTTGACGAGTACGCGTTCCTGGCCGTGGGCGGCGCGCGCCGCCGCGAACCCCGCCAGCACCGACGCGTCGGACGTCACGTCGACTTCGCAGAAGGTGCCGCCGATCTCGCCGGCGACGCGGGCGCCGTTATCGGGGTTGAAATCGAAGACGGCGACGCGGACGCCTGCCGCGGCCAGCGCCCGCGCCGTCGCCTCGCCGAGGCCCGAGCCACCGCCCGTCACGATGGCGCTGATCGAGGAATTCAGTTTCATGTCGCAGTTCCCAATCGGTTGGTGGCGGGGTCAGTCCGGCTTGCGCGAGGGCAGCCCCTCGACGATCAGCGCGCGGTAGTCGGCGCCAAGGTGGCGGTGCTTGCGGGCTTCGCGATAGGCATCGCTCTCGTACCAGGCCTCCGCGTCCTCGAAGGTCGGAAATTCGACGACGACCACCGCCTCGGGCGCGGCGCCCTCCAGCGACCGCATCCGGCCGTAGAAGGCCAGCGGCTTGACCCCGAAGGGCTGGGCACTGCCCTTGGACTTGGCGAGATACTGCTCCATCTCCGCTTCGTCCCGGGTATTTTCGCGAATGAACACGGCATAGGCCGGCATGGCGCTTTCTCCTGCTATGAGTGACCTGATTGCTTTACCCCGCGCGCGGATCGGCGATGGCGCGGGCGATGATGAGTTTCATGATCTCGTTCGATCCGCCGTAGATGCGATCGACGCGGGCATCGCGGTACATGCGCGCGATGCGATATTCGTTCACATAGCCGAAGCCGCCGTGCAGCTGCAGGCATTCGTCGACGACGCTCGACTGGATTTCGCTCGTCCTCAGCTTCGCCATCGCCGACAGCGCATTGTCGAGCGTCCCGGCGAGCAGGCGTTCGATGCAGTGGTAGGTGAACACCTTGGCCATCATCGCGTTCGCGGCTGCCTCGGCCAGCTTGAACTGGGTGTTCTGAAAGGCGGCGATGGGCTTGCCGAACGCCTTGCGCTCGCCGACGTAGCGCAGCGTGTCCTGGACCGCGATCTCGGCGGTCTCTGCCGCGCCGATCGCGATCGCCAGGCGTTCGCGCGGTAGTTCCTGCATCAGCTGGATGAAGCCGCGCCCCTCGACCCCGCCGAGCAGGTTGTCGACTGGCACCAGGACGTCGTCGAAGAAAAGTTCGGAAGTGTCCTGCGCATCCATGCCGATCTTGTCGAGCCGCCGGCCGCGCCGGAAGCCTGCCGTATCGTGCGTTTCGACGACCAGGAGCGAGATGCCACTGCCCCGTGCGCCGGGATCGGTCTTGGCGACCACCACGACGAAATCGGCGATCGCGCCGTTGGAGATGAACGTCTTGGCGCCCGACAGCCGGTAATGGTCGCCATCGCGCACCGCGGTGGTGGTGATCGATTGCAAATCCGATCCGGCATCGGGTTCGGTCATGGCGATCGCCGCGACGAGTTCGCCGCTGACCAGCCGGGGCAGCCAGCGCCGCTTCTGTTCTTCGGTGCCGTGCGCCACGACATAGGGCACGACGATGACATTGTGCAGACCCGCGGCAAACCCCGACACCTCGTGCCGCTTGATCTGTTCGAGCAGCACGACGTCGTACCGGAAATCCGCGCCCGCCCCGCCGTAGTCGACCGGCACCGTCGCGCCGAGCAGCCCGGCTTCGCCCGCCTTCGTCCAGAACGCGCGATCGACGAAGCCCTGGTCGCGCCAGCGCTCGGTGACCTCGCGCGGGGCGTGACGCTCGAAGAACCGCCCGACGCTGTCCTCGAACGCGCGAAGCTCGGGATCGTCCATGAAGGCGGGGCGCTCGAACCGCATCATCGTGCGCGCTCGGGCAGGACGTGGTCGGAGGTGCTACGTGGCTCAATCATCGACATGCACGATCCATTCGCTGGCATCGGCGCGCTCGGTTCGCAGCGCGTTGATCGGGTGGAGGGGGTCGGCGCGGCCAATCGCCACGCCGCAGAACAGCATGTCGTCCGCGCCGATCGGCACATGCCGGCGCACGGTTTCGGGAAGGGTCGCCCAGGCCTCCTGCGGGCAGGCGTCGAGCCCAGCCTCAACCAGCAGCAGCAGAAACGACTGGAGGAACATGCCCAGATCGGCCCATTGCGGCGGCCCCATCAGGCGCGGGGTGTGCAGGAATACCGCCGCGGGGGCGCCGAAGAACTCGAAATTGCGCGCCAGCCACCGCAGGCGTCCGTCGCGATCCTCGCGCGCGACATCGATCGCGGCGTACAGGGCCTCGCCGCCCGCATACCGGCGCGTCCGGTACGGATCGACGAGATCCGACGGGTAGATCGCATATTCCGGGGCCTGCGACCCGCGCGCGACCGTCGCGGCGTCATCCTTCAGCCGGTCGAGCCGGGCGCCGGTGACCAGCGTCGCGTGCCAGGGTTGCAGGTTGCCGCCCGACGGGGCGCGGGCCGCGCGGCGCAGCAGGTCGAGGATCAGGTCGGGATCGATGGGATCGGGCAGGAACGCGCGTGTCGAGCGGCGCCGCGCGATCACCGCCGAGACACTGGCGTCGGCGCCTGGGCCATCGGGCGCGGGCGCGGCGTCGGGGCGTTCGGTCGTCATGCCGCGTCCCCGTGCGCCGCCGCCAGCAGCGCCACGGCCTTGGCGTGCAGGCGGCGGCCGGTGGCAGGATCCGCACGGCCGCCCAGCGCACGGGCGTGGGTGCCTTCCAGCATGATGCCCAGCTTGAAGCGCGCGAAGCGTTCGTACCAGTCGATGTGGCGCACGTCGCGGCCCGACGTTTCCGCATAGCGGGCGATCAGCGCGTCGCGATCGGGGAAGCCCGACCATGGCTGGATCGGCGTCACGCTCCCCATCTGCAGCCCGTCGCGGTCCGGCCACGTTGCCAGGATCCAGCCGAGATCGACGAGCGGATCGCCGATCGTCGCCAGCTCCCAATCGACGATCGCTGCCAGTTCGGGTCGGTCGCGATGAAACAGCACGTTCGCCATGTGATAGTCGCCATGCATCAGCCCCAGCGGCGCATCGGGGGGCAGGGTGGCGGTAAGCCGGGCTGCGACATCCTCGACCCCTGGCAGCACGCGTGGTCCGGGCCATCCCTCACATTCGGCATAGCTCGCGAGTTGGCGCAGCCAACGGCCGACCTGGCGCTGGAGGAAACCCTCTCCGCGACCGAGGTCGGACAGGCCGGACGCCGCCGCGTCGAACCGTGCCAGCGTGGCCGCGCCGTCGACCAGTGCCAGCCCCATCCGGTGGCGCAACGCCGGATCGTCCGCGAACGGCGACGGCAGGCCGAGCGAGGGATTGAAGCCTTCGACCGCTTGCATCAGATAGAAGGGCGCGCCGATCACATCGGAATGGCCGCAGGCCGCCAGCAGGCGCGGGTGGGGCACGTCCGACGCCCCCAGCGCTTCCAGGATTCGCGCCTCGCGACGCATCGCCTCGTCGGCCCCGGTGCGCGGTTTGCCGGACGGCCGTCGCAACACGAAGCTGTCGGCACGGCGGTCAAACCGCAACAGCAGGTTCTGCGTGCCGCCGGCCAATGGCTGCGGCGCGACGATCGGGCCGTCGCCCAGGCCGCGATCGTCCATCCACGCGCGCAGCCGGTCGAGATCGACCAGCGCCCGCCAATCCTCCGCGAAGCGCAGGCCGTCAGCCGGCATCGCCCGTCCGGCCGAAGCGCCGCTCCGCCTGCGCGCGCAGCTCTGGCAGATGGTAGGCGGGGAACGTCCCCGGATCGGGCTGGTAATCGCGCAGCACCTGGCGCGCGACCGTCACCTTGTGGACCTCGGTCGGGCCATCGGCCAGGCCGAGCATGTACGACGCGATCACCTGCTCGGTGAACGGCATCTCGTTCGACAGGCCCAGGGCGCCGTGCAGATGCAGCGCGCGCGACGCGATGTCGTGGAGCAGCTTGGGCATCGCCGCTTTCACCGCGGCGATATCCTTTCGGACGCGCTTGTAGTCGTTGTAGCGATCGATCCGCCACGCGGTGCGCATCAGCAGCAACCGGAACTGCTCGATCTCGATCCAGCTGTCGGCGATCTTTTCCTGGACCATCTGCCGGTCGGCGAGCCGGCCGTCGCGGGTCAGCCGCGACACCACCCGCGTGCACATCATGTCGAACGCCTTCTGCGCTTGCGCCAGCGTGCGCATCGCGTGGTGCACCCGGCCGCCGCCCAGCCGGACCTGCGCGATCTCGAACGCCGCACCGCGCGATCCCAGCAGTGCGTCGGCGGGAACCCTAACGCCGCTGTACCGCACATAGGCATGGCTGTGATGCTCGGGGTCGATGCCGTAGGCGATGTCGCGCACGATCTCGATTCCGGGGGTCTCGGCCGGCACGATCAGCATCGACATGCGCGAGTGCGGCGGCGCGTCGGGTTCGGTGACCGCCATGACGATGTAGAAGCTGGCGTAGCGTGCGTTTGACGAAAACCATTTCTCGCCGTCGATGACCCAGTCGTCGCCGTCGCGGACCGCGGTGGTGGTGAACAACGTCGGATCGGCGCCACCGCTCAGCTCGGTCATCGAGAAGCACGACACGATCTCGTTGTCGAGCAACGGCTGGAGATAGCGCTGTTTCTGCTCGTCCGTGCCGAAATGCGCGAGGATTTCCGCATTGCCGGAATCGGGTGCCTGGACGCCGAACACGATCGGCCCGAACATCGCCCGGCCGATAATCTCGTTCATCAGCGCCAGCTTGACCTGTCCGAAGCCGGGGCCGCCCAGCTCCGGCCCGAGATGACATGCCCACAGCCCCTGCTCGCGCACGCGCGCCTGAAGCGGACGAACCAGCGCGACATTGTCGGGATTGGCGACATCATACGGACTGCCCAGCACGAACTGGAGCGGTTCGACCTCGTCCCGAACGAACGCCTTCATCCAGTCGAGCTTCGCCTGAAATTCGGCGGGGGTTTCGAAATCCCAGGCCATCGTCATTCCTCCCCGATCGTCGCTACCCATTGCACATCGGTTTGCGCCCGTCTAGCATTGGTCCAATCTTTGACAGAGAGGGCGTATGATCGAGGTGCTGTTCGCTCCCACGCCCAATTGCTGGAAGGTGACGATCCTTCTCGAGGAAATGGGCCTCGCGTACCGGACAACGCCGGTCGATCTGGCGGGCGGCGCGCAGCATGCCCCGGCGTTCGTCGAAAGGTTCGCCAACAACCGCGTCCCCGCCATCGTCGATCGGCGCGATCCCGCCGCGCCGCTGCACCTGTTCGAAAGCGGCGCGATCCTGTGGCACCTCGCACGCGATGACGCGCGCTTCCTGCCGGCTGATCCGGCGCGACGCGCCACCACGATCCAGTGGCTGATGTGGCAGATGGCGGGGCTGGGACCGATGCTGGGACAGCATGGACATTTCCTGCTCTATACGCGCGAACGCCACGACTATCCGCTCGACCGCTATCGCGCCGAGGCGCTGCGCCTCTACGGCGTACTCGATCGCCAGCTGGGCAGCACCGGAGCGCATGTCGCGGGCGACGACTATTCGATCGCCGACATCGCCTGTTTCCCCTGGGTCATGACGCACAAGAAGCAGCAGATCGACCTGGCCGCATTCCCGAACGTCGCGCAATGGTATGCCCGCCTTCGCACCCGTCCGCTGCTGCAGGCGGGCCTGGCGATCGGCCGCGACACGATGGGCGGCGGTCCGCCGATGGACGATGCCGCCCGCGCGCGTTTCTTCGGGGCGGTGGAACGATGACGGGCGCGGTGACCGCGCGAGTCGAATTCTTCTTCGACTGTTCGAGCCCCTGGACCTATCTGGCGTTTGAACGCATGCGGCGGCTGTCGGAAGCGCGGGCCGAAGCCATTACGTGGCGGCCGATCCTGGCCGGCGGGGTCTTCAACGCGGTCAATCCCGAACTCTATGCCCGCCGCGCTGCGATCTCGCCGGCGCGCGCCGCGCACAGCGCCAAGGACATGGCCGACTGGGCGCGGCTGTATGGCATCGCGGTGCACTTCCCGCCGGCGTGCGGTCACCCGGTGAACAGCGTCAAGTGCATGCGCGCCTGCACGGTGCTCGACAGTGCGCCGCGCCTCGCCTTCGCCGAGCAGGCGTTCCGCGCCCTGTGGCGCGACGGTCGGGACCTCGCCGACGACGGCGTCCTGCGCGACATCGCGACGGCGGCAGGTATCGACGGCGACTGGCTGGCCGACGCAATCACCCGGCCCGCGGCGAAGGCCGGGCTGCGCGCCGCGACCGATGAGCTGATCGCGCGCGGGGGCTTCGGATCGCCCACGATCTTCGTCGATCGCGACGACATGTATTTCGGCAACGACCGCATCGTGCTGGTCGAAGCCGCGCTCGACAAACCTGCGCGAACGCCGGTCGATCGGCGCGGCGATCACTGAAGGGGGAACCACAATGCATCCGGCCAATCATGCGGCGACGTTTCCCGACAAGCCCGCCGTCATCATGGCGGGCAGCGGCGAGACGATGACCTACGGCGAGCTCGACGCCCTGTCGTCGCAGGGTGCGCATCTGTTGCGAGCGCACGGGTTGAAGCGCGGCGGCGGCATTGCGGTGATGATGAAGAACGGCACCGATTATTTCACCGCCTATTGGGCGGCGCAGCGCGCCGGGCTGTACTTCACGCCGATCGCGACCCACCTGACGGCGGACGAGGCGGCGTATATCGTTCAGGATTCGGGCGCCGGCGTGCTGCTGATCTCGCAGGACATCGCTGCCGCCGGGGAGATGCTGGAGCGGCGGGCGACCCTGCTGCCGGGGGTGGAGATCTTCGCCGCCGGGCGCGCGTTCGCCGGCCTGACGAGCTGGCGCGACGCCGGCGCCGGCCATCCGCAGGATCCGATCGCTGACCAGTCGCCGGGCGCGCCGATGTACTATTCCTCCGGCACCACCGGCCGTCCGAAGGGGGTGAAGATTCCCCTCCCCGAGGGCCCGTACGACATGCCCGCACCGCTCGAGACCCGACTGCGCGAGCATTTCGCGGCGGACGAGACGTCGATCTACCTGTCGCCCGCGCCGCTCTATCACGGCGCGCCGACCAGCTACACGGCGGCGTTCCAGCGGTTGGGTGCGACCATAGTGGTGATGGAACGGTTCGACCCCCTCGATCTGCTCCGCGCGATCGAGACCCACAAGGTGACGCACATTCAGCTGGTACCGACGATGTTCGTGCGGCTGCTCCGTCTGCCGGAGGCGGAGCGGCACCGCCACGACCTGTCATCGCTGACCTTCGCGGTCCATGCCGCCGCCCCGTGCCCGGTCGAGATCAAGCATCAGATGCTCAACTGGTGGGGTCCGATCATCTACGAATATTACGCGGGGTCTGAAGCAAACGGGCAGACCTTCATCAGTCCCCATGAATGGCTGCGCAGGCCGGGGTCGGTCGGGCGCCCGATCCTGGGCAGGCTGCACATCTGCGCCGACGACGGCGCGGAACTGCCCGCCGGGCAGACCGGCAACATCTATTTCGAGGGGCCGAGCACGTTCGTCTATCACAATGATCCGGAAAAGACGGCGGACGGGCGCCATCCCGATCACCCGACCTGGTCGCGGATCGGGGACGTCGGCTACATCGACGATGAAGGCTATCTGTTCCTGACCGATCGCGCGTCCGACATGATTATCTCGGGCGGGGTCAACATCTATCCGCAGGAAGTGGAGAACACGTTGATCCTGCATCCGGCGGTGATCGACGTCGCGGTCTTCGGCGTGCCCGACGAGGATATGGGCGAACAGGTGAAGGCGGTGGTCAAGCCGCGCGACTGGGACGAGGCGAACGCGGATCTGGCGGCGGAACTGATGAGCTTCTGCCGGTCGCAGATCAGCCACGTCAAATGCCCGAAATCGATCGATTTCGAACGCGAGCTTCCGCGGCTGGATACCGGCAAGCTCTACAAGCGGTTGCTGAAACAGCGCTACTGGCCGGCGGCGGGCGAAGCGGCGCGGCCATGACCGCCGCCGCGGACGAGCCCGTCATCTATGCGCAGGACGGGCGGCGGGGCGTCATCACGCTGAACCGGCCCGACCGGCGCAACGCGATGATCTGGCCGATGATGGAAGCGATGGCGGCGTTGCTGAAGCGCCTGCGTGACGATCGCTCGGTCGATGTGCTGGTGCTGCGCGGCGCCGGCGGAAACTTCTGCGCCGGCGCCGATATCGCCGCGCTGCCATCGGGACCGGGGGGAAGGATCGCCCGGCATTTCGAACGTGCGCCCTTTTATCACATGGGCCGGTTGCTGCGCGAGATGCCGCAGGTCACCATCGCGCAGGTGGAGGGCGCCTGCGCGGGGGCCGGTTTCGCCTGGGCGTGCGCGTGCGACCTGCGCTACGCCGCCACCGATGCGGTCTTTGCGACCGCCTTCCTCAACGTGGCGGTCGCCGGCGACATGGGCGGTGCCTGGCTTCTGCCCAGGCTGGTGGGGTCGGCGCGGGCGCACGAGCTGTTCTTCTTCCCACGCAAGATCGATGGCGCGCAGGCCGCGACGATCGGGCTGGTCAACGAGGTCTTTGCGTCCGACGCGCTGGCTGCTGCGGTCGATGCGCGATCGGCCGAACTGGCGCGCCGCTCGCCAACCGCGTTGCGGACCATGAAGGCCAATTTCCTGACTGCCGAACGCACCGGCTTTGCCGAATACACCGAGATCGAAAGCGCCCGCCACGCGCTGCTTAGCGAGGGACCGGACGTGAAGGAGGCGTTCGAGGCATTCCTGGCGAAGCGTGAGCCGCAATTCGCCGGGAGCTGAACCGGTCTAGAGAAAGGGCGCGATCATCCGCGCGGCACGGCTCACCCTGGGCACCAGGCCGCCGACCTCCGCATCCGAAATGCTGCCGAGCGCGGCGATCGCCAGCGCATGGCCGGACGGTCCGCTCCCTCCGACGCGGACCGCCATGCCGAACAGCCCGGAATTGTTGTTGCCGCGATCGCACGCGTAACCGGTGCGCCGGGCGTCCGCGATCTGCGCGAGCCACGCGTCCAGCCCGGGCGGGTTGGCCCAGCCCAGCGTCGGATAGATCGCGGCAAGTTCCTCCGCCGTCAGGCCGGCCTCGATCGCGAAGATGCGCCCGACCGCACCCTGCAGGAGCGGCGCGCGGCGGAGGAGCGGGAACGACAGATTGACATTCGCGGGCGCGGAGGCGGCGACCAGTTCCGCATCGTCCGCGCCCGCCATGCGCCACAGCAGGACCGACAGGCCAAGCGACCGCGCCAGTTCGTCCATGATCGCGGCCACCTGCGCCGATCGCCGATCAGACGCGGCACTCGCCCCGAGCTTCAACAGCCCCTCGCCGATCTCATATCTTCGGCGCGGGACGTCGTGGCGGACCAGACCCTCGACGCACAGGGTGTGGAGGATATTCAGCGCGGTGCTGCTGTTCAGCCCCGTCAACGCGACGATATCCACCAGACGGA
Organism: Sphingomonas sp.; assembly: GCF_035910975.1. Lineage (GTDB taxonomy): Bacteria > Pseudomonadota > Alphaproteobacteria > Sphingomonadales > Sphingomonadaceae > Sphingomonas. The sequence continues at coordinate 139,705 of NZ_JAMHWM010000005.1, read as the reverse complement.
GCGGTGGCGAACCTGCCAGGACGCGCAATATGGCCGCGGAAGCCTGCACCGCGCCGACGATCTTGGGCACGGGCAACGCCTCTTGTTCGACCCGATTCGGGTCTATCAGCCCGCCCGAAACCTGTCCACAGCGCGCCGTCGGCAGCGTCGGCCCCTGGAAACCACGCCAACGAATACTCTCCATCGAGAATTTTCGGGGAGGTCATCACCATATCAAATCGCTGTGAGCCGGTAAATTCGCGAGCCGTCCAAGCGACTTCCCGGTAGCCGAACGTCAGGCCCGCCGACGCGCTCCGGTCGCGCCTGCCGCACCGCGCAAAACTCCATGGAGAAATTGCGCAATATGCAAGAAAAACATTGATTATCCGTGGTTTAGAAAACATCCTGGGGCCAAGTTGAACCCGGGGCGCGGCAGCGATGTGGCGCGGATCGCCCGGGCGTTCCTGCACCGCGGCCCGCGTCAGGCGGGTCGCTGCATTGGAGAGGCCGGACCATGGAATATGATGTGCTGATCCGCGGCGCCAACATAGTCGACGGCACCGGGCGACCCGCCTTCTCGGGTGATGTCGGCATACGCGGCGACCACATCGTCGATGTCGGCGAGCTCGGCGGCCGCATTGCCAGCCGCACGATCGATGCCGGCGGCCTGACGCTCACGCCCGGTTTCGTCGATATCCATACGCATTACGACGGCCAGGCGTCGTGGGACAGCCAGCTGGCGCCGTCGTCGATGAACGGAGTCACCTCGGTCGGGATGGGCAATTGCGGCGTCGGCTTCGCGCCGGCGCGCCCGTCGTGGCACGACCGGCTGATCGGCATCCTCGAAGGCGTCGAGGACATCCCCGGCACCGCGCTCGCCGAGGGATTGACGTGGGACTGGCAGAGCTTCCCCGAATATCTCGACGCGCTCGACCGCCGATCCTTCACGATCGACGTCGGCGCGCACATGCCGCACGCCGCTCTGCGCGTGTTCGTGATGGGAGATCGCGGCGCCGACCACACCCAGGCCCCGACTGACGCCGAGATCGCCGAGATGGAACGGCTGACGCTGGAGGCAGTCGAGGCGGGCGCGATGGGCTTCAGCACGTCGCGCACCTGGGCGCACCGCGACAGCAACGGTGTCAGCATCAACACGCTGACCGCCGCCGGGCGCGAACTCGCCGGGCCGGCGCGCGCGCTGCGACGGGCCGGGCGCGGCGTGTTCCAGCTGGTGTCCGACGTCTACAACACCACGCAGGACGAACTTGTCGCCGGCGAGCTCGCGCTGATCGAGGACGTCGCGCGCCTGTGCGGCCGCCCGCTGTCGTTCTCGCTCATGCAGTCGAACCAGGCGCCGCGGCGCTACCGCGAACTGCTCGACTATGCGCAGAAGCTTGCCGGCGACGGCCTGGACGTGCGCTGCCAGGTCGCGCCGCGCGGCGTCGGCGTCATCATCGGACTGCGCACCACGCTCAACCCGTTCTGTGCGCTGCCGAGCTATCGGACGCTCGGTGCCGACCCGGTGGGGCGGGTGCAGTCGCTGCGAGACAGCGGCATGCGCGAACGCCTGCTGGCGGAGGCGCGGCGCGGCGAGTTCGATCATCCCTCGGCGGAACTGATGCGCAAATACGAGATGATGTTCCGCATGAGTGACCCCGTCGATTACGAACCCGACCCCGCCCGGTCGATCGCCGCCGAGGCTGCGGCGTCGGGCCGCGACGTGCTCGACTATCTCTATGACGTGCTGCTGGAGGAGGACGGGCGACGCCTGCTCTACATGCCGGCGCTGAACTACAGCGACGGCGATCTCGACGCGGTGTTCGAAATGATGACGGCGGACAACACGCTGTTCGGCCTTTCCGACGGCGGCGCGCATTGCGGCACCATCTGCGACGCCAGCTTCCCGACGACCACGCTGGCGCTGTGGAGCCGCGGCTCGCGCAACGGCCACCGGAAGCCGATCGAGTGGCTGGTGCACGGCTACACCCAGCGCAACGCCCGCCATGTCGGCTGGTTCGATCGCGGCGTCATCGCCCCCGGTCATCGCGCCGACATCAACCTGATCGATCTCGACGCGCTCGCTCTGCCCCCGCCCGAGCTCCACTACGACCTGCCTGCGGGCGGGCTGCGTCTGATGCAGCAACCGCGCGGCTATCACATGACGCTGAAAAACGGCGTGACGACCTTCGATCGGGGCAAGTGGACGGGCGCGATGCCTGGCGGATTGCTGCGCGGCGAACAGCGGAGTGCCCTGTGATGCTGGACCTTGCGATCAAGGGCGGGGCGGTGCTGGACGGTTCGGGGAGCGACGCCTTCACCGCCGACATCGGGATCGCCGACGGGCGCATCGTCGAGATCGGCAAGGTCACCACCCCCGCGCGGCGGACGATCGACGCCGACGGCGCCACCGTCACGCCGGGCTTCGTCGACCTCCACTCGCACTATGACGGGCAGCTGACCTGGGGCGAGCGCATGTCGCCGTCGTCCGACCACGGGGTCACGACCGTCGTGACCGGCAATTGCGGCGTCGGCTTCGCGCCGTGCCGGCCCCAGGATCGCGCCCGGCTGATAAACCTGATGGAGGGGGTCGAGGATATTCCCGAACTCGTCCTGTCCGAGGGCCTCCCTTGGGCGTGGGAGACGTTCGGCGAGTTCGCCGACTTCGTCGGCGCGCGGCGGTTCGACGTCGATGTCGGGTTGCAGCTGCCCCATTCCGCGCTGCGGGTATACGTCATGGGCGAACGCGGCGCCGCGCGAGAGCCCGCGACAGACGACGAACTTTCCGCGATGCAGGGGATCGCCGCCGACGCGATGCGCCTCGGCGCGCTGGGCTTCGCCACGTCGAACACCCTGTTCCATCGCACCGCCGATGGCGCACCCGTCCCGACCCAGGGCGCCGCCGAACGCGAGCTGATCGCGATCGCCGGCGGGCTGCGCCAGGCCGGCCACGGCGTGATCGAGATGCTGATCGACCTGTACGCCGGGGACATCGACGAGAATGTGGCACGACTGGCGCGCATCGAGCGCGCATCGGGCCATGGGCTGAGCTTCACCCTCGCCCAGGCCGGGCCGAGCAGCGACAGCTGGCGACGTGCGCTGGCCGGGATCGAGGCCGCCAACGCGGCGGGTGCGCGGGTCTGCGGGCAGGTGATCGGTCGGCCGATCGGCATCCTGATCGGTCACGCGCTGTCGTACAATTGCTTCTTCGGCTGCCCCAGCTACGCGCCGCTCCGCGATCTTCCCCTGCACGCGCGCATCGCCACGCTGCGCACGCCCGAAGTGCGCGCCGCGCTCCTCGCCGAATCGCCAGAAGCGTCGAACCAGCCGATCCACGCGTTCGCGCGCCGCTTCGAACAGATCTTCCGCGTGTCCCGCATGATCGATTACGAACCCCGCGCCGACCGGAGCGTAGCGGCGCTTGCCGTCGAACGCGGCGTGTCGCCGCTGGAGATGGCCTATGACCTGTTGCTGGAGGATGACGGCCACGCGATCCTCTATGCCGTGATCGGCAACTACATGGACGGCAATCTCGATTACGCGCTGGAACTGATGCAGCACCCGAATACCATATTGGGCCTGGGCGACGGCGGCGCGCACTACGGGCTGATCTGCGACGCCAGCTACAGCACCCACATGCTCACCTACTGGAGCCGCGATCGCGCGGCGGGGCGGATCCCGCTTGCCGAAGTGGTGCGCAAGCTGACCAGCCAGCCGGCGGAGATGGTCGGACTGAACGATCGCGGTCGGATCGCGCTGGGTCGCAAGGCCGATCTGAACGTCCTCGATCACGCGCGGATGACGCTTTACGCGCCGCGCGTCACCCACGACCTGCCGGCGCGCGGCAAGCGCCTGGTCCAGCCGGTCGATGGCTATCTCGCCACCATCGTCGATGGCGCCGCGACCTACCGCCACGGCGTCGCCACGGGCGAACTGCCCGGCCGGCTGATCCGCGGCCCGCAGGCCTTGCGGCAGTGAGACGGCCGTTGGGGCACACCAAAGTTGAAGGGACATGGCATGACCAGTGCTGACGCAGCTGAGCGATCCCCGCCTCATCGGCAAACCGATGTCGTTGTGGTCGGTGCCGGGTTCGCCGGCCTGTACCTGCTCCACCGCCTGCGTGGCCAGGGGCTGAACGTCCAGGTGATCGAACGCGCGCCCGACGTCGGCGGCACGTGGTACTGGAACCGCTATCCGGGCGCGCGGTGCGATATCGAGAGCTTCGACTATTCCTATTCCTTTTCCGAGGACCTCCAGCAGCAATGGTCCTGGTCCGAGCGCTATCCCGCACAGCCCGAGATCCTGCGCTACCTCCGCCATGTCGCGGATCGGTTCGACCTGCGATCGGGGATCCGTTTCGACACCAGCGTGACCGGCGCGGTGTTCGATGCCGCCAGCGCCCGCTGGACGGTCACGACCGATCGCGGAGACCAGGTCAGCAGCCGCTATCTCGTGATGGCGACGGGCTGCCTGTCGGTACCGACCGAACCGCGTTTCGACGGCATGGATCGCTTCGCCGGCCCGATCTACCGCACTTTTGACTGGCCCAGCGACCCGGTGTCGATGGCCGACCTCGACATCGCGATCGTCGGGACGGGATCCTCCGCCGTCCAGGCGCTGCCGATCCTCGCCGAACAGGCCCGGCAGGTCACTGTCTTCCAGCGCACGCCCTGTTTCAGCGCACCGGCCAACAACCGGCCGACCGATCCCGACCAGGAAGCCGAGATCAAGCGCGCCTATCCGGCGCGACGCGCCGAATCGCGGCGATCGCGCGGCGGCTTTCCGATGAAGCGCGGCACCGATTTCGCCGCCGACGTTTCCGTCGAGGAGCGCGAGAGCCGGCTGCGCGCCGCCTGGGTGGCGCATCCGTTCGTGCTGACCTCGGCGTTCGCCGACGTCCTGCGCGATGTCGATGCGAACGCGATCGTCGCCGAATTCGTCCGCGACCGGATCCGAGAGAAGGTCGCCGACCCGCATACCGCCGAGCTGCTGTGCCCGAAGGACCAGCTGATCGGCACCAAGCGGATGTGCCTCGATACCGGCTATTATGAGGCGTTCAATCGCTCCAACGTGCGTCTGGTCGATGTCTCCCAGACGCCGATCGAACGATTCACGACGAACGGCATCGTCGTCGCCGGCACCGAACACCGGTTCGACCTGATCGTGCTGGCGACGGGGTTCGACGCGATGACCGGCGCGCTGCTGGCGATCGACATCCGCGGCGCAGACGGGCAGCTGCTGAGCGAGAAGTGGGCAGGGGGGCCGATGACCTATCTCGGCCTCACGATCGCGGGCTTTCCGAACATGTTCGTCGTGACGGGCCCGGGCAGCCCGTCGGTTCTGACCAACATGGTCACCTCGATCGAACAGCATGTCGACTGGATCGCCGATTGCCTGGCGACGCTCGATCGCGAGGGCGCATCGACGATCGAGGCGTTGCCCGACGCGGAAAGCGACTGGGTGGCGCACGTCAACGACATCGCCGGCACGACGCTCTACCCGCGCGGCAACAGCTGGTATCTGGGCGCGAACGTGGTCGGCAAGCCACGGATCTTCATGCCCTATGCCGGCGGCCTCGACGCCTATCGCGAGGTCTGCGACGCGGTGGCGAGCGACGGCTATCGCGGCTTCCGCATCGCCTGACCGCCGTTCCCCGCGCCGACCGACCGGGTCCCGTCAGGACGGCGCATCCCCCGCACGCAGCCGCGACAGTTCCGCCACGATCGACCGGTGCCGCTGCGCATCGATCCGGAACAGCGAGATCAGCAACCCCGACAGCAGGGCGAACAGCAGCGGCGTCATGCAGACGGCGAACGCCAGGCGATCAATCACCTCGGGCGATGTCGGCGCGTTGGGGACGAGCCCGGCCCAGGCCAACATGACCGCCGACAACGCCGCGCCGGTCGCCGCGCCCATCTTGTTCGACATCGCAAGCGCGGCGAACGCGTAGGATTCAGCCCGCACGCCCGACCGCCACTCGCCGTAATCCACCGCATCCGCGATGATGGCGTAATAGGTCATCAGGATCGCCGCCTTGCCGGCGCCGAGCGCGAAATACGGGATGAGCAAGGTGGCGACCGGGGCCCCCCGGCTCAGATACAACGCCAAGAGCGCGCAGACCGACACAAAACATCCGGTTGCCCAGGTGAACGCCTTGCTCCGCCGGCGGGTCAGCCAGGTCCAGCACGGCAGGCCGAGCAAGCCGCCCAGCGCCATCGCGGTGACCGCCAGCTTTGCGTATTCCGGCTGGGCGACGACATATTTGAAGTAATAGATCACGCCCGCGCCGCTCGACGCCCAGGTGATGAAGAAGAAGAAGTTGGCACCCAGCGCGACCATCGCCTGACCGTTGCGGACGAGCGCGCCGATCGCGGTGCCCAGCGACTGCGCGTCGGACCGGCCGCTGCCACCCGCGCGCCGCTCAGCGGTGGTCAGCGCCGAGATCAGCACCGAAACGCCGATCACCGCACCGAAGATGATGCCGAACCACATGAAGCCGTCGCGCTCGTTGCCGGCACCCAGCACCTCGATCGCGCCGATCCCGAGGATCCCCGCGGTCAGCGTGCCCAGATTGGCGGCAAAGGCCTTGTACGATCCGATTGCGGCACGCTCGTTGGCGTCGTTCGACATGGTGCTGATGAGTGCCGAATGCGGCATCGAGGTGAAGGCGAAGCAGATGCGGTAGCCCGCATGCACGAATACCACCCACGCCAGGCTCCACGACGACAGCGAGGTGGGCGCGATGAACAGGCAGGCGAAGAACACGGCGAGCGGTACGGTCATATAGAACAGGAAGGGCCGGTACCGCCCCAGCCGGTTCTCGAACCGGGCGGACAGCCACGACACCAGGAAGTTGCCGACTCCGTCGATCAGCGTCCCGCCGAACAGCACGGCTCCCGCGAAATACGGGTCGATGCCGACCACATCGACGTAGAAATACAGCAGGAGCACGGAGATGCCGTTCGCGGCGATCGTCAGGCCGTACATCGCCGAACTATAGCCGACCTTCACGCCGACGCTGACGCGCGGCGTCGCCGGTGTCGCATCTGCCGCTGGACTTTGCATCGTCATATCATGGTCTCGGGGTTCGGCGCCGACGCCCAGCGCGGTTCGGGGATTCTTCTGGCAGGGCGTGGTCCGGCAGAAGGCGTATGCGAGAAGCGGGGCGCCGGCGCCGGCTGTGTCACGCCGTTGTGTTCGACGAAGACGGATCGTTCGGCATTGTGCGGGTGCACCGCCGCTTCCGTCATAGAAAGCACGGGCGCGAAGCAGATGTCATACCCGGCAAGCCGCTCGCACCAGTCTTCGCGCGTTGCGGTGGCGAACAGGCGAGCCAGCACCGCGCGCTGCGCGCTCCATGACGTCTGGTCATGCTGTTCCGCGAACGCGGGATGCTGCTCCAACCCCAACGCGTCGAGAAGACCCTGGAAGAATTGCGGTTCGATCGCGCCGAGTGCGACGAACTTGCCATCCGCCGTCGCATAGGTGTCATAGAACGGCGCGCCGCCGTCCAGCAGGTTGACGCCGCGCGTGTCGCGCCAGATCCCGCGGGCCTGCATCGACCAGACCATCGCGGACAGAGCTGCCGTGCCGTCGACGATGGCGCAGTCGATCACCTGCCCGCGCCCGGTGCGCCGGGCATGCAGGATGCCCGCGAGGATGCCGAAGGCAAGCATCATGCCGCCGCCGCCGAAATCGCCAATCAGGTTCATCGGCACGACCGGCGGCTCGCCGGCGCGGCCGATACCGTGCAGCGTCCCGCTGAGCGCGATATAGTCGATATCGTGTCCGGCCTTGGCCGCCAGCGGGCCGGTCTGTCCCCAGCCCGTCATTCGCCCGTAGACGAGGGCAGGGTTGTCGGCGAGCAGCACATCGGGGCCGAGACCGAGCCGCTCCATCACGCCGGGGCGGAACCCCTCGATCAGGCCGTCCGCCTCCGTCGCGAGCGCGCGGACCTGCGCGACGCCGTCGGGCGTCTTCAGATCGCAGCTGTAGATATGGCGCGACCGACTGAGGATATCGGCATCGGTGCCGACCCGCGATCCCGGCCCGGGCCGGTCGATCGTTATCACCTCCGCGCCATGATCGGCGAGCATCATGCCCGCGAACGGGGCGGGACCGATCCCGCCGATCTCCAGGATCCGGATCCCCTCCAGCACGCCCGCCATCGCCGCTACGGCTCCATCTCGACGAGGATGCGCCCCGGCTCGGCGCCGGATTGCGCCCGTCGCATCGCCTCGGCGAAATCGGCCAGCGGCAGGACATGGGCGATCCTGGCCTGAAAGCCGTGGCGGCCGCGCAAGTCCATCAACTCCTCCATCATCCGGGCGGCGTCGTCCGGCTCGCGCAACCTATACTGGCGAATGTCCACCCCGACGAGCGCGCTGCCCTTCAGCAGCGGCAGGTTCAGTGCCAATTTCGAAATCTCGCCCGAGGTGAAGCCGATCACCAGGTGACGTCCGCCCCAGGCGAGCGACCGGAACGCCTGCTCGGACAAGGTGCCGCCGACCGGATCGAGCACCACGTCGACGCCGCGCCCGCCGGTTTCTTCGCGCAGCCGGTCGCGCCAGTCCGCGCCGCCGGTGCGCACGATCGCGTCCGCCCCCGCCTCGCGCGCGGCGTCCGCTTTGGCGTCGGTCGATACCGACGCGATCACCCGCGCGCCCATGGCTCGCGCGATCTGTACGCCGGCCGCGCCCACCGCGCCGCCGGCGCCCAGCACCAGCACGGTCTCCCCTGCCTTCAGCTGGGCGCGCCGCGCCAGCGCATAATAGGCGGTCGAATAGCTCGCCCGGAACACCGCCGCCTGTTCGAACGACATGTCCGGCGGCATGCGATGGATCGCGCCTTCCAGCGCCATGGTCTTTTCGGCGAGCGTACCGCGATGGGCGACGCCGAACACCCGGTCGCCGGGCGCCACGCTGGTCACGCCCGCGCCGACGCGCTCGACGATGCCGGAAAACTCGCTGCCCGGACGGTGCGGCAGCGCGAATTCGAGCTGATATCCCCCGGCGGCGATCAGCACATCGACGAACGACACGCCTGCCATTCGGACGCGGACGGCAACCTCGCCTGGCCCGGGCTCGGACTCGGCGCAGTCCACCAACCGGTAGAGATCGATCGGCCCGAGGCTGTCCGACTGGACCGAACGGATCGTCGCGGTCATGGCAATCCCCCGTCGACCCGGATCGTCGCGCCGGTGGTAAAGCTCGATGCGGGGCTCGCCAGGTAGAGCGCCGTCGTCACGATTTCCTCGGGATTGCCGGGGCGTCCCAGCGCGTTTGTCGAGGACGTGCGGCGCTCCTCGGGCCAGGCGCGCGCGACATCGGTCAGGAACGGGCCGGCCAGCACCGCATTGACCCGGACGAGCGGGCCGAATTCGCGCGCGAAGGCGACCGTCAGCGCGTTGAGCCCGGCCTTTGCCGCCGCGTAGACGGCAAAGCTGGGATCTGGCCGGATCGATCCGGTCGACGAGATGTTGACGACGCTGCCCCCGGCGCCGCTGCGCACCATCCGTTCGCCCGCCAGCGCGGTCAGCCGGAACGGCCCCTTCAGGTTGACGCCCACCACCTTGTCGAACAGCGCCTCGCTGACCGCGGACGATCCGTCCGCCAGCGGCGACATGCCGGCGTTGTTTATGAGTATGTCGAGCCGCCCGAATTCCTGCCACGGCCGATCGGCCAGGGCGTCGATTTCGTCCCATCGCCCGACATGGCAGGCGTGCGGCACGGCGTGGCCGCCGCGCGCCCTGATATCGGCCGCAGCCGCCTCGCACGACGCCCCGTCGCGGCTCGATATGACGACGGCGGCACCGGCACCGGCCAGCGCGCGCGCCATCTCCAGCCCTAGCCCGCGGCTCCCGCCTGTCACCAGCGCCACCCTGCCGCGCAGGTCGAAAAGCTCGGCCGGCGTGGTCATGCCCTGACGCCCGCGACGCCGTGGCGGCGTGCGAACCGCGCGACATCGGTGAAATACTCCGCCGTCTCCGGCGCATCCGGCACATACCAGTGCCACAGGTGCGGCATGCACGGATACAGGTGGAACTCCACCAGCCCGCCGGCGTCGGCGACCAGCGCGGCGGCGCGCGCGCCATCGGAACGCAGGCGTTCGAGCCCGCCGACATGGATCATCATCGGCGGCAGGTTCGCGAACGATGCAAAATGCGGGGACAGGGCAGGGTGGTCGGCTGGCGCCCCGCCGGCGACCAGCGCCGCCATTCGATCGAGGCCCGCGCGGGTCAGTTGGGGATCGCGATCGTCGTCCATCGCCGCGCCGCCGTTGGTCAGATCGGTCCACGGCGACGCCAGGATCAGGCATGCCGGGGCCGCCAGCCCACGATCGCGAACCGCCATCGCGAGCGACAGCGCAAGCCCGGCTCCGGCCGAATCGCCCATCACGATGATCCGGTCGGCCTCGTAGTGTTGCAGCAGCGCGGCATAAGCCGCCAGCGCGTCGTCGAATTGCGCTGGGAACGGATGCTCCGGCGCCAGCCGATAATCGAGTGCGAATGCCCTGGCCCCCGTCGCCAGGCAAGCCTTGGCGACGACGCTCTGGTGCGCGAGCGGCGAACTGACCAGATAGCCGCCGCCATGCAGGTAGAGCATCGCCGGCGCGGCATCGTCGTCGCCGCATTCGAACCACATTCCGGGGACGCCGCCCAGGTCGCCGGACGTCATCGACGTGCCGGGCGGCGCGGGCGCACGCGCCGTCATCGCCCGTTCGAAATCCGCACGCCACCCCGGGTAATCCAGCGTGTCCGGGAAGCTCGCGTCGGTGACCTGCGGGCAGTTCGCGACGAACGAGGCGATCGCGTCGCTCTGCCCGGCGGGTCGGCGGGTGGCGGTGGGCGTCATGCGGCGAGGTCGATCAGGATGCGGCCCGACGTGCCCGCGCGCAGGCGGTCGAACCCGGCGTTGATCTGTTCGAGCGGAAGCACGTCGCCCTTCAGCATGTCGAGGTTCAGCCGGCCCTGGCGCCACAGGTCGAGCATACGCGGGATATCGACGCGGAAATGGCTGCCGCCCATCATGGTCCCCTGCAGGGTCCGGTCCTGCAGCAGTTCGATGCCACTCAGCGTGATCGGCTGGCCGGGCGGGACGACCCCGATCACCGTCGCGACACCGCCGGGGCGGGTCATCTGGAACGCCTGCTGCACAGTCGCCGGCGAACCCAGCGCCTCGAATGCGTAATCGACCCCGCCCAGCGTCAGATCGCGCACCTGCGCGACCACATCGCCGTCTCGTGTCGCCAGGACGCCGTCGGTCGCGCCCAGCCGGCGGGCCAGGTCGAGCTGTTCCTGTCGGGTGTCGATCGCGATGATGCGCGCGGCGCCCGCTATCGTGGCGGCATTGATCGCCGCCATGCCGATCCCGCCGCATCCGATCACAGCGACGCTGGAACCGCCCCGCACGCGCGCGGCGTTCACAACCGCGCTGTACCCGGTCAGCGCCCCGCACCCGAGCAGGGTCGCGATGTCGAGCGGCACCTCGCGGTCGATCTTCACCGCGGCGTGCTCGTGGATCAGCATCTGTTCGGCGAACGACGAGAGCTGCAGGAACTGGTGCACCGGCGCGCCATTCTGGAAGATGCGCCGCGCCGCGCCGGGCGGCAGCTTGACGTCTTCGTTGGTGCAGTGGGTCGGCAGCCCGGTGGTGCAGTTGGCGCATCCGCCGCAGAATACCGACAGGCAGGTCACGACATGGTCGCCCGGCACGAAATCGCGGACTTCGGTGCCTACCGCCTCGACGATCCCCGCGCTCTCGTGGCCGAGGACGGCGGGCAGCGGCCAGGCGATATGGCCGTCGAGGAAATGCAGGTCACTGTGGCACAGGCCTGCGTAGCTCGGGCGGATGCGGATCTCGCGAGGTCCGGGCGACGCCAGATCGACCTGCTCGATCTCCAGCGGAGATCCGGCTTGCCTGAAAATCGCAGCCCTCATCTCGACCACCTTAACCGCAAACAGAAGCGCACGCCGCCGCCCCGAACGGTGACGGGCGAGTGGCTGGGCCACTCGCCCGTCGCAGCTTCAGAAGTTCACCGATGCGGCGATGGCGATCGAACGCGGCCGCTCCAGGACCGACTGGATCGTCCCAGGCGAAGTACCAAGGTTGCCGGTATTGGAGCTCTTGACCTTCTTGTCGGTCAGGTTCTTGGCGACAAGCGCGAGTTCCCACCGGCCGTTCTGGGCGACATAGGCGATCCGCAGGTCGAACTTCGCGAACGCTTCCTGGAACACCAGCGGATCACGCGTGACGCTGAGGAAGTATGACGAGGTGAAATAGACGCTCGGATCAAACTTCAGCAGCTCGTTGTTGCCCATCGGAATGCCCAGGCTGGCGCTGACCGCTCCGGAGAACTTCGGCGCGAGCATGCGCGTCTGGCCCGACAGGTCCTGGATGCATTGGTTGCCCTGTTGCCGGATCAGGAGCGGGGTGCACTGCCCGCCCTTGTAGTCCGTATAGTGGGAATCGATGTAGTTCGCCTCGACGTTGATCGTCGAATGCCGCGCGACGCGGTAGTTCGCCGAGAATTCGACGCCCTGCGAAACCGCCGCTGCCGCGTTGCCGACGGTGGTGACGACGATGCCGTTCGGCGCCACCAGCGAATTGGCTTCCTGCAGGTTGCTGTAGTTGCTGCGGAAGATGTCGAAGGTGTAGAACAGGCGGTTGCCGAGCAGGTCGCCCTTCACGCCGATCTCGAACGCGTTCACCACTTCCGAATCGAACTGCGACGGCGTCGCGCCGTCCGCGAAACCACCCGCCTTGAAGCCCTTGGTGTACGTCGCATAGACCGACGCCGACCCGAACCGATACTGTAGGTTCACGGCGGGGAGCAGTTTCTTGTAGCTGGTGTCGGGATTGGCGAAATTGGCACTGCTGCCGTTCGCGGCGGTTACCAGTCGCGCGGTCGTTGCAGCATCCAGCGTCTGGAAGACGGCGGGATCGCTGGCGCCGATGCCCGCTGAATAGGTGCGCGTGGCCTGTTTGTGCACAGAGGTGTAGCGCAGGCCCAGATTGACCTTGAACCGCTCGCTCACGTCCGCCGTAAGCTGGCCGAACACGGACCGTACCTGGTCTTCCTGCCGCAAGGTGCGCAGAAGGCTGATCGGCGTCGTCGCGCTGGTCACCGGCGCGCCGGCCGCGCCGAGTGCCGCGGCATAAGCCCCGGTATAGGCGCGGCTGGAAAGATCGCCTTCCGAATAATAGGCGCCGATCATGTAGTTCAGCCAGCCGTCGTTCTGCGATTCCAGTCGAACCTCCTGGCTCCAGTTCTCGAACGTCTCGAACTGATGGAACGGTGACCGCGACGCCATGCCGCCAATGCCTGGGACATCGAGCGCGATCCCCTGCACGAAGTTCTCGACATCGTGCTTATACCAGCTGGTAAGGAAATTGACCGCGACCGGTCCGAGATCGACCCGGTTCGTCCAGCCGATCTCATGCGCGTCCAGATTGAAGAACGAATTCGGGACGTCGGTCACATAGTCGAGCTTGTCGTCGATCACGTTGTTGTTAGCGGTGAGATAGGCGAGGCAGATCCCCGAAGCCGCCCCATACTCCGCCGCCGGTGGGCAATAAGCGATCTCTGCCGGGTAGGTACCGCGATCGCGGTTGCGGACGCGGTCGTAGCGCAGGTCCGAACGGAAGTTCTGGGTCGGTTCCCAGCGCAGCGAAACGCGTCCGACCATGTCCCGCAGACGCGGCTCGTTTTCCCCTGTCGACTGGTTGAAATAATAGCCGTCCATGCCGGACAGTCGCAGCGCCCCGCGCGAGAAAAGGTTTTCCGTGATCGGGACGTCAGCGCCAAGCTCGACGTTATACTCGTCGGCGTTCGGGGAATACAGGGCGCTGGCGTTGGCGCCGGCGACATTGCCGGGCTTGCGCGACGTGATGTTCAGTGCGCCGGCGATGGTGTTGTTGCCGAAGAAGGTCGTCTGCGGCCCCTTCAGCACTTCGACACGCTCGATGTCGAACAAGGCGGCGCGGCTTGCGCGCGAACGCCCGCGATAAACGCCGTCGACGAAGGTTCCGACGGCCTGTTCAAAGCCCGCATTGATGCCCGAACCGATGCCGCGGATCAGCAGGACGTCGGAAATCAGCTGGCTGCCCACTTTCACGCCCGGCAGGCGCGTCGACAGATCCTGCAGATCGCGAATGTTGAGCTCGGCAATCTGGGTGCCAAGCGTAACGGTCACGGCGACGGGCACGTCGCGCAGCCGCTGCTCGCGCCGCTGCGCGGTCACGACGATCTCGCCCGCGCTGCCGGCTTGTTCCTGCGGAACCGGCGCGGCCGCCCGTCCAGCGTCCGTCACCGACTGCTGCTCTGCGGAAGCCGGTGCGGAATCCGCGCCCTGCCCCTGCGCCATTACCGCCGCCGGTGAAACACCGCCCAGCAAGATCGCCATTGATCCGAACAGGAACTTGTTCTTGCGCATATCTTCCTCCCCAAAGGTCTTGTTCTGTTTGCCGCTCTCCGCGGTCGGTGAATGTCAGGCGGCGCGCTTGCCGCTAGGTTGAAACGGAATGGCGAACCACGAATGTGCGCGGCGCCGTGAAGGACAACAGGCCCTCCATGCCGTTCTCGGCACCGACCCCCGACTGCTTGTGCCCGGCGAAGGGCGCCGACGGCGGCAGGGTCGGGCTTTCGTTGACCCACACCATGCCGCTCTGCAGCCGCCGGGCGACCGCCAGCGCGGACGCCTCGTCGGCGCCCCAAACCGACGCGCCCAGGCCATATTCGGTGGCATTGGCGCGGTCGATCGCGTCATCGATGTCGTCGAACCGCATCAGCGGCACGATCGGGCCGAACTGTTCCTGGCGGACGATCGGCGCGTCTTCCGGTGGATTGTCGACGATCGCGGGCCGGATGAAAAAGCCCGGCCCAGCGGCCGGCGCGTGCTGCGGCACGATCCGCAACCCGGCGGCCACTGACTGATCGATCAGTGCGCGCACTCGCCGGAACTGGCCGGCATTGTTGAGCGGGCCAAGCTGCACGCCCTGCTCGGTGCCGTCGCCGACCCGCACATCTTCCGCCATCCGGGCGAAAACCGACAGCATCCGGTCGTAGATGGCCGCATGCACGTAGATGCGCTTGGCGGCGATGCAGATCTGCCCCGAATTGCGGAATGCCGCCCAGAACAGCTTGGGTGCGACCTGCTCGACATCGACGTCGGGCAGGACGATCACCGGATCGTTGCCGCCAAGCTCCAAGGTCAGGCGCTTCAGCGTCGGCGCGGCGCTTTCCATCACGCGACGCCCGGTCTCGGTCGATCCGGTGAAGCTCACCTTGTCGATGCCGGGGTGCGCAGTCAGCCACGGCCCCAGCTGGTCGCCGCCGCTGATGACGTTGAGCACGCCTGCGGGTAGGATGTCGCGCGCGATCTCGCCCACGCGCAACGTTGTGAGCGGTGTGAAGGGCGACGGCTTCAGGATGACGCTGTTCCCGGCCAGCATCGCCGGCGCGACCTTCATGATCGCGAGTACGATCGGGAAGTTCCACGGCGAGATCGCGGCGACGACGCCCAGGGGCACGCGGACCGTCTCGACGCGCCGCTCGGGCGTGTCCTCGGTCACCAGCGTTGGCAGGTCGAGCGTGGTCCAGAAGCGGATCGCCCGCGCCGCGCCCTCTATCTCGCCGCGGGCATCCGCCAGCGTCTTGCCCTGCTCGCTCGTCAGCAGGCGGCTGAGGTCGTCGGCCGCGGCGAGGATCGCGTCGGACAGGGCGCAGAGGTGGCGCTTGCGCTCGTCGATCGGGCGCGCCGCCCAGGCGTCGGCCGCGCCGCGCGCAGCGGCGACCGCGTCGTCGAGCTGCGCGGGCGAACAATCGGGCGCGCTGCCCAGCACCTGTTCGGTGGCCGGGTTCACGACGTCGATCCGCCGCGTCGAATCGACGGCCGCGCCACCGATCGTCATTACCGGCTCGATCGCACTCATCGTCCGATCCTCTCCTTTGTTTGTGGCGACACGGTCGGCCGCGCCGTAAATAATGTCAAGGGTTGATCCATTGCCTTATACGGTAATGGCTTCGGTGTGTCGCGGCTTCGTAGATTGCGAGGATGGATTGCCGGTGACAACGGCCACGATTCGGTCAGCGGAGTCACCAATGACGTCGCCGCGCCAGGCGACTTGACCGTCGGGACGGACGAGTACGAGCTTGCGCTCGTACAATGTGGCGGCGGCGGGGTCGTCGAGGTCGATCACCTCCAGCGGCATCCCCGCCGCGGCCGCTGCGGCGACCAGCGCAGCGATGTCCGCCCCGGCATCGAAACGCATCAGGACGAACGCCTTCCCGAACAGGTCCAGGCTGGATCGGCCGTCGGGCAGCCAGAAGTGCGGCGCGCGCGAGCCCGGCCGGGCCGTCGGCACATAGGTGGTTATCGTGTCTTCCGGCTGGGGCGTACCATCGGCGCAGATCACCGGCGAACCTTCGTACATATAGCCGAGATGGACGCCGATCGAGAACCATTCGCGGCGCATCAGGTCGGTATAATGGTCGCCGAACGTCTTGCGCGCCACGTCGCCGACGGGACCGCTGTCGTCGAAAATCTCCGGCGGCGGCGACACCGCCTGAGGGGAAAGCATGCGGCGGAGATTGCCGGTTGCCTCTGCGACGTTGCGGATCGCGACCGGACGCTGTTCGATCTCGTAGGATTTGAGGAGCTGGGGTCCGCCCCAGCCCTCCAGCGCGCCCGCCAGCTTCCACGACAGGTTGACCGCATCCTGGATGCCGGTGTTCATCCCGAATCCGCCGGTCGGCGAGGTCAGGTGCGCCGCGTCGCCGGCGATGAACACGCGTTCGCTGCCGTAACGGTCGGCGACCAGCTGGCGACGGATCCACGGCAGGATCGACAGGATCTCGAAATCGAACGGCTTGCCCACCGCACGCACGATCGCGGCGCGCAGTTCCTCCTCGCTGACTTCCCGCCGGGTCTGGTCCCCGACCAGCGAGAAGCGCCATTGATCGCGGCCGTTGATCGCCACGAGGGTGGCCCATGTACCTTCCGGCCCGATGAAGATGAAGCGATAGCCCGGCGCCTTGTCGTGCAGCGCCTCTAGGTTGTCGGTGCGGAACACGACATTGGTCGTGTAGGTCAGCGTCGGCTCGCCCTGCATCTCGATGCCCAGCGCGTGGCGGACGGTACTCGCACCTCCGTCGGTACCTACCAGATAGCGCGCACGCACGCGGCGGGTTTCCCCGCTGTCCACGTCGCGCAGCGTGACGTCGACGTGATCGTCAGCCTCGGTGAAATCGGCCAGTTCGGTGCGATAATCGATCCGCACCGTGTCGAACTGCTCGGCGAAACGGCGCAGCACCGGATCGAAGAAGTTCTGTGGACAGCGCTCGCGCTTCTGCGGGCTCTGCGGCGGCGGCTTCTCGTCCTGCGGCGCAGGAAACACCTCGCGACCGAACTCATAACCGTTCAGGCCCGTCACCCAGGCGCAATCCTGCGGATAGGCGCGATTGTATCCAGCGGATTCGACCCAGGGAATGATTCCCCAGCGGCGGCAATATTCCATCGTGCGGATGCCGACCATGTCCATCTTGGGCTGGGTGATCGCTCCGTCCCCGCGCTCGACGAGCAGGCACGATACGCCGCGGAAACCCAGATCCCCGGCAAGCGCGAGACCAATCGGGCCGGCGCCCACGATCAAGACCGGCACATATTCCATCACTTCTTCCTTCTCGGCGCCACCCCGGCGCGCCATTGTTCCGTCGTCGCCGTGCGGCGACGTCAGATGATTTCCTCGAAATACAGGCCGAGCGCCTTCAGGGCGGGCACGTCGCTGACCTGAAACAGCAGCGCGTCCTCGGCATGCGGGTTTTCGTGGCGATGCGTTGACCAGGCGGGCACCGCGAACAGATCGCCCGTCCCCCAGTCGAACCGCTGGTCGCCGACGGTCGTCAGGCCGGCGCCGCGGACGACGTAGAATACCGAACTGCCGGTGTGCCGTTGCGCGCGGCAGGACACCCCCGCCCGGATCATCTGCAACGTTGTACCGACCGTCGGCAGCGCCGGCCCGCCCGTCGCCGGATTGACATAGTCCATCACCACGTCGTCGGCGGGATCGGCCGGCAGCCGCTCGGCCGCGGCCCGCAGCGACGCCTCCGCCTGAGCGCGCGGATAGGCCAGCAGTCCCGCGTCCGCCCGGCCTTCTACCAGGCGGCGGCGCGGCTGCATCCAGCCACCGCCATATGATCCGTACGACCAGGTCGGATGGGCGGACACCGCGCGCCGCGGCACGTCGGACCCTTCGAAGAACACCGCCTCCAGCCGCCGCACCAGCGAGATGTCCAGGACGTCGAGCCAGATCATCGGCGCGTCGCCCAGATGCTCGTGATCGTGCCAGGTCATGCTGGGCGTCAGGACGAGGTCGCCCTCGCTCATGTCATATTGTTCGCCGTCGACGATCGTGTTCGCCCCGCTGCCCCGCATGATGAAGCGCAACGCCGATGCGGTATGACGGTGCGCGGTCGCCACCTCGCCGGGCAGGATGACCTGGATCGACGCGAAGAGACTCGGCGTGGTGCCATAGCCCAGCCCCGGGTTCGTCAGGCGCAAGGTCCGGCGGATACCGCCCGCCTCGAGCTTCAGGTCCGAGCCGATCCGGTCGAGCAGCCGCGCCAGATCGGCCGCCCGCCAATGCACGGGCACCATCTCCGACACCGGTTCGCGGGTGAAAAGCGGTGGATCGTCGGGCTGGCCGACGCGGGTATTGAACGCTGCGAGTTCGTCGATCAGCGCGCGGCGCTGCTGCGCATCGCTCATCGTCGCCAGTTCCGGCACCGCTTCCTCCCCGCCTGACCTTCTGTCTTGTCGAGGAGGGTGGCGGTGCCGGCGGGCGGCGTCCAATACCGTAACACTCTATCCTGATACGCGGTTCAGGCGTCGTCCTTGTTCCACACCTCGTGGTCGCCGCGATCGTCGGCAACCACGTCGAGGGTCATCTCGCCCACGCCGCCGATCTTGATATGCAGCGTGTCGCCGCCGTCGATCCGCCCGACCCCCTTGGGCGTGCCCGACGCGATGATGTCGCCGGGATAGAGCGTCATCACCGTCGCCGCCATGTGGATCATCGCCGGGATGTCGACGATCAGATCGCGAGTGTTGGCCGACTGGCGGCGCTCGCCGTTGACGCTCAGTTCGAACGCGATGTCGCGCGGATCGGCGATCTCGTCGGCGGTGACGATATACGGCCCGACCGGGCAGAAACTGTCATAGGATTTGCGCATGACGCGCTCTTCGCGCCCGCGCACCACGACATCGACCAGGCACGAATAACCGAACACATGGTCCATCGCGTCCTCGATCGCGATGTCACGGCCGCCCTTGCCGATGATGATCGCGACCTCGGCCTCGTGATGGATCTGGCGCCCGGTGATGTTGGGCAGCAGGATCGGATCGGCGGGTCCGCTGAGACTCGAATTGGCCTTGAGGAAGAAGCCCTGGCCGTTCGCCTTGAACGGGGAGATCAGGCCGGTGCCGGTCTTCATCTCCTCGACATGCTCGTGATAATTCGCCGGATAGGCGATCACCTTGTTCGGCCATGCGATCGGCGTTTCCAGCCGAACGCCCGACAGCGGCCGGCGTGGCCGTTCGCGCAGCGCCTGCTCGATCGCCGGTCGCAGCTCGTCATAGCCGGCGATGAAGCGCAACATGGCCGTCGGCGGCCAGGCGGGCGCGTCCTGCCCGACCAGGTCGGTGACATCGACGAACATGTCGCCGTCGATCAGGGCGATGCCGCCGTTTTCGAACGCCCCGATCCTCACGACGCGCCCTCCACGGCGACAGGTTCGATCTCGTTGTCATGCTCGCCGATCGCGGGCGGGCCCGATCTCGCGCCCAACCTGCGGCCGTCGAACGTGGCCGGATAGCGCGCGGTGCGCAGCGGCCCGATGTTCGAATTGATGACCTCGAACACCCCGTTGTGCTCGACCTGCGCATCGTTCAGATACTCGTCGAGCGACAGGACCGGGCCGCCGGGCACGTCGAGCTCGACGAACCGCTTCAGCCAATAGTCGGTCGGCTTCGTCGCCATCACCTCGCCGACGCGGCGGAAGAATTCGTTCGCCATCGCCACCGGATCGCGAATCTGCTTGAATTCGTCTTTCCATTCGAGGCGGTCGATCGCCTCCAGCGTCTTCGACATCTGCTGGCCGTTGGCCGGGCTGATGACGACATGGCCGTCGCTGGTTTTCATCACCTGCGACGCCGGCGGCTTCCAGTCGCTGGTGTCGCCATCGAACGTGCGATGCTGGAACATGTCCGGAAAGTTGAAATAGCCCAGCGTGTCGAGCATCGGCAGCTTGACGTGCCCGCCGCGCCCGGTGCGCTCGCGCTCGTACAACGCCGCCAGCACCGCCTGGGCGGCGAACGCGCCGGTCACCTTGTCGACCATGTTGAATGGCGTGACCGCGGGGTCGCCGTTGCGCCCTTCCGCGGCGATGATGCCGGTGCGGCCCTGGATCAGCGAATCGAACGCCGGCGCATCGACCAGCGGGCCGCTGTCACCGAAGCCAGTGATCGAAAGGCGGATCAGCCGCGGGTTGACCTTGGAAAGCACGTCGTGCCCGAGCCCCAGCTTGCCCGCGACGCGCGGACGCCAGTTCTCCATCAGCACGTCGGCGGTCGACAGCAGTTTCTTGAGGCGCGCGACGCCGGCCTCGCTCTTCAGATCGATGACGATGCTGCGCTTGCCGCGGTTCGCGCTCGTCCACGACGCGCCATAGCCGTCGCGATTGTGCCCGAATCGACGAAACCCGTCGCCCCCCGGCGGCTCGACCTTGATGATGTCGGCGCCCAGGTCGCTCAGCATCATCGCGGCGAACGGGCCGGTCAGGAAGCTTGAAGTCTCGATGACGGTAATACCGCTGAGCGGCCGATCGCCCGCCCCGGTATCGACGTTTGCACCGACAGTCATGAATGGCACTTCCGATTGGTTGGTCCTTTGACCGTCGTTTCAGGTCGCATTTGGCCTGTCAAGCGCCTAACATGCAAAATCCGCTGCGAAAATCCGTTGCCAAAGGCCGAAAGCTGGGGGTATGGCCCAACCAATAGACCGGGAGGCGCAGTGACGTATCTAACCGCATCGTCGCAATCGGCCGTCAGCGCGGGCAAGCGGTTCCGCACGCTGCTCGACGCCGGCCCCATCCTTCGGCTGCCTGGCGCACACAACGGCATGGCGGCGCTCCAGGCGCAGGCGCACGGCTTCGACGCCGTATATCTGTCGGGAGCGGCGATGAGCGCTTCGGCGGGCATTCCCGATGTCGGCATCCTGACCGTCGATGAGGTCGCGCGGCGTGTCGCCGAACTGTCGCGCGCGGCGGGCCTGCCGATCCTGGTTGATGGCGACACCGGCTATGGCGAGGCGCTGAACGTCATGCACATGGTGCGGGTGTTCGAGGATGCCGGCGCCGGCGCGGTGCATATCGAGGACCAGATCCTGCCCAAGAAATGCGGGCACCTGAACGACAAGAAGCTCGCGACCGTCGACGAGATGGCCGCCAAGGTCGCCGCAGCCGCCGCAGCGCGCCGCGACCTGGTGGTGATCGCGCGCACCGATGCGATCGCCACGGAGGGCTTCGACGCCGGCGTCGCGCGGGCGAAACGCTATCTGGAAGCCGGCGCCGACGCGATCTTCCCCGAGGCGCTGACCAGCGCGGAGATGTTCCGCGCCTTCGCCGCGGCGATCGACGCGCCGCTGCTCGCCAACATGACCGAATTCGGCCGCACCCCGTTCTTCACCGCCGCAGAGTTCGCGGACATGGGCTACCGGATGGTCATCTGGCCGGTCAGTTCGCTGCGCGTCGCTGCGAAGGCGCAGGAAAAACTCTACGCCTCGATCCGCGACACCGGCGGCACCCAGGCGATGCTGGGGCGCATGCAAACCCGCGCCGAGCTCTACGACCTGATCCGCTATCACGAGTTCGAGGCGCTCGATGCCTCGATCGTCGCGACCACCCTACCACAGCAATGACATCCATGAGGGCGACCCGATGAGCGAAGACACCAAGGACCTGGTCCGGTACGAGGCGCGCGACGGCAAGGCGTACATCACCTTCTGTCGCGACGAAAAGCGCAACGCGCTGACCTACGAGATGTTCGACCGGTTCATGGAGCATATCCGCACCGCCGAGCGGGATGACGATGTTCGCGTTATCCTCATCAAGGGCGACGGCCGCGATTTCTCGACCGGGCACGATCTCGCCCAGGTCGGCTCGGAATACGGCTTCTCGTCCGAACCCGGCGCGCGCCGCCCGAGCCAGCGCAAGCGGCTGCACTTCGACAAGTTCCACGTCGAGCAGTTCCGCGAATTCTTCTACTGCGTGAAACCGACGATCTCGCTGGTGCAGGGCTATTGCGTCGGCGCCGGCGCCTATATCGTCGAGTGCTCGGACCTGGCGATCGCCGCCAACGACGCCAAGATCGGCCATCCCGAACAGAAGATGCAGCTGGCCGGCGCGACGTACAACACGACCTGGCTGATCCTGGCGCTCGGCCCACGCAAGGCGCGCGAGCTGACTCTGCTCGGCGAGACCGTCGATGGTGTCGAGGCGGCGCGCATCGGTCTCGTCAACAAGGCGGTGCCGTCCGAGGATCTGGTCGCCGCGGGCGAGGAGTGGGCGGATCGCATCGCCCGCCTGCCGCGCGACGCGATCGCGATCGGCCGCGCCGCGACGCACATGGCGATGGATTCGCTCGGGATGACCTCGCAGTTCGTCCATGGCTACGTCAGCCACGTCATCGGGACCAACATCCGCTACGAACCCGACGAGCACAATTTCATGAAGTCGCGGCGCGACAAGGGCGTCACCGGCGCCACCAAGGAACGCGAGGGCCGCTATGAGAGCGGCGGCACGAAGAACTGACCGGTCCGGGAGAATCAGATATGCAGCAGGATATGACCGGGACGAGCACCGTCGTCATAGGCGGGACCAAGGGTATCGGCCGCGCCAGCGTGATCCGCTTTGCCGAGGCCGGCGCGAAGGTGGTGTTCCAGGGGCGGGATCAGGCGGCGGCCGACGAGCTGATCGCGCGGTGCGCCGACCTGCCCGGCGAGGCGATCTTCGTGAATTCGGACCTGATGACCTATGAGGGCATCGAGGCGCCGATCGCGGAGGCGCACCGCCTGTTCGGCAGGGTCGATGTCGTCGTCGCGAGCGGCGGCCCGCGTGAGCCGCGGCCCAAGCTGTTCGTCGATATGGCGCCGGGCGACGGCATCGCGATGCTAGAAAGCCGGCTGATGCCACGCCTCAACGCGCTGCACGCGTCGGTGAAATTCATGCGCGACCAGGGGCACGGCAAGATCATCCTGGTCACCACCGATGCCGCGCGCATCCCGACGCCCAGCGAATCGATGATCGGCGCGGCCGGGTCGGTCGTGATGTTCCTCACCCAGTCGCTGGCGCAGGAGCTCGGCCGGCTGGGCATCCGCGTCAACGCGGTCGCGACGACGCTGACGACCGGCACGCCCCCCTATGACGCCTATCTGAAGGCGGTCGAGAGCGGATCGGGCGAGGTGATCGTCAAGGCGTTCAAGAAGGTCGAGAGCAAGGTCGCCTTCCGCATCAACGCGGCGGAGGACCTCGCCGACTACATCTTCTTCCTCGCCGGCCCGCATTCCGACCAGATCTCGGGATCGACGATGAGCATCAACGGCGGCCTGTCCTTCCCCCGCTACTGACCGGAGTCGTTGCCGCCATGCAGTTTTCCGAAGAGATCGAAGCGTTCCGCGAGACCGTCCGGCGGATCGGCGAGGACCATGTCGCCCCGATCGTGGCCGATCTGGAGCGCACCGACCGCTTCCCGCACGAACTGGTCGAGGTGTTCGGCGACGCCGGCCTGCTCCAGCTGTGGCTGCCTGAGGAATATGGCGGGCCGGGCGGCAACCTGACGCTGGTGTGCATCGCAAAGGAGGAACTGGCGAAATTCTCGCTCGCCGCCTCCACATTGTGCGCCAACAATTCGATCTCGTTCGTGCTGCCCATCCTGAATTTCGGGTCGGAAGAACAGAAGGCGCGCTGGCTGCCCGAGGCGGCGAAGGGCCGGCTCGTCTCGGCGATCGGCATGACCGAGCCGCAGGCCGGATCGGACGTCATGTCGATGAAGACGCGCGCCGTGCGCGACGGCGACAGCTATGTCATCAACGGCCAGAAGATCTGGATCACCTGGGGCGGGGACGCCGACTATGTCCTGCTGTTCGCCAAGACCGGCGAACGCGCGATCACCCCGTTCATCGTGGATACCAAGACCCCCGGCTTTCAGCGCGGGCGTCAGGAACACAAGCTGGGGCGGCACGGATCGCCGAGTTACGAGCTGTATTTCGAGGACATGCGCGTCCCCGCCGACTGCCGGCTGGGCGAGGAGGGCCAGGGCTTCAAGGCCTGCATGAACATCCTCGACCTCAACCGTCCGACGATCGCGGCGTCGTCGCTCGGGCTGGCGCAGGGCGCGCTCGACTATGCGCTGCAGTACAGCAAGCAGCGCCATCAGTTCGGCCGCCCGATAGCCGATTTCCAGGGGATGCAGTTCAAGCTGGCCGACATGGCGATCCAGACCGAAGCCGCCCGCAACATGCTCTATTCCGTCGCACAGGAGATCGATTCGGGCGATCACAGCCGCCTGAACCTGATGGCGTCGATGGCGAAATGCTTCGTGACCGACGTCGCCATGAACGTGACGATCGAGGGCGTGCAGGTGCTCGGCGGCTACGGCTATTCGACCGAATATCCGATGGAACGCTACATGCGCGACGCCAAGGTCAACCAGATCATCGAGGGCACCAACGAGATTCACCGGATGATCGTGGCACGCCGCATGCTGGCCGACTGAACGGTGTCGCCGGCCTCTGTCCCGGCAGTCTACATGCGCGGCGGCACCAGCCGCGCGCTGATCTTCCACGAACGCGATCTGCCGCTGGTCGGCGCGGATGGCGACACGTCGGCCCGCGACGCGATCTTCTGCGCCGCGATCGGCGCCCCGGACCCCAACGGGCGCCAGTTGAACGGGCTGGGCGGCGGTGTCACCTCGCTGTCGAAGGTCGCGATCGTCGGCCCGCCGAGCCGCCCTGACGCCGACGTCGACTATACGTTCGGGCAGGTCGGCGTCACCGCGCCGACGGTCGGCTACCGCGGCAACTGCGGCAACATCTCGGCGGCGATCGGGCCGTTCGCGGTTGACGAGGGGCTGGTTGCGCGCGGCGACGGCGATGCCGTAGTCACGATTCACAACACCAATACCCGCAAGCTGATCCGCGCGCGTTTTCCGGTCCGGGGCGGACGGGCGGTTTCCGCAGGCGATTTCGCGATAGACGGGGTGGCGGGCACCGGCGCCCGGATCGAGCTGGCGTTTCTCGATCCCGGCGGCGCGGCGACCGGACGCCTGCTGCCGACCGGCCACCGACGCGAGACGCTGGCGATCGCCGGATTCGGCGACATGGCCTGCTCGATCGTCGATGCCGCCAATCCGGTCGTGTTCGTCGCCGCCGCCAGCCTTGGCCTGAACGGTATGGAACGCCCCGCCGATCTGGGCGCCGATGCCGCGCTGATGGCTGCGCTGCACGCGATTCGCGCCGCCGGCGCGGTCGCCGCGGGAATGATCGGCACGCGGGCGGACGCCGTCACGCTGTTGCCCAACCTGCCGCTGGTGGCACTGGTATCGCCCGCGCCCGACGACGCCGGGGACGCCCGCGGTCTGACCGTTCGGATGATCTCGGCCGACCAGCCGCACGGCGCAAGCCCGCTGACCGGCGCGATCTGCGCTGCGGTCGCCGCCGAGCTGGCCGGCACGATCGTCCGCGAACTCGTCGGGCCGGACGCCGCCGCCGGACGTCCGCTGACCCTGTATCATCCGACCGGCACCCTGTCGGTCGCCGCGCATGTCGTCGATCACGGCGATACGCCGACCGTGCACGAGGGGATCGTGCACCGCACCGCGCGGCGGCTGATGGACGGGATGGTGTACTTGGGGTAGCTCCGCCGCCAGTCGACGCCGCAGGCGCCCCCGATCCCGGCGGCATCCCGGCGATCATCCTGCTCGTCCTGGTGTGCGCGACGCTGTCGAGCACCTTGCCGATCCACCTGCTGGTCCCGGTGCTGCCGCAGGTACAGGGCGACCTGGGTATCGGCCCGGCCAGCGTGCAGTGGGCGATCACCGCCTATCTGGTCGGCTTGGCCGGGGGCCAGCTGATCCTCGGCCCGCTATCCGACGGAATCGGCCGCAAACCGGTCCTGCTCGCCGGGATGGCGCTCTATTGCGCGGCGACGATCGGTGTGGCGGGGGCGCAGGACCTCGTCCAGCTGGTCGGCGCGCGTCTGCTCCAGGGTATCGGCGGCTGCGCCGGCCTGGTGCTCGGTCGCGCCATGGTCCGTGACCTGTCGCAGGCCCGGTCGTCGACGCGCTCGCTGGCGCTGCTGAGCACGGCGATGAGCCTGTCGCCGGGACTGGCCCCGGTGATCGCGACGATCGTGGCGCCGGCGATCGGCTGGCGCCACATGCTGCACGCGCTGGCCGCGGTGATGGCGGTCCTGCTGATCGTCGCGACAATCGTCCTGCCCGAGACGTGGCGCGGCCGGCGCGACGGCCTGTCCGCCGACCTGCGCGCCTATGCCAGCGTTCTTCGCGATGCGACCTTCCTGCGCATCTGCCTCGGCGGCGCGTGCATGACCACCGGCATGTACGCCTTCGTCGCCAACGCCGCCTATATCCTGAACGACAGCTTCGGCGTGCCGCTCACCCGGTCGGGGCCGTTCTATTTCGTCATCATGACGAGCATCACCGTCGGCGGTCTGAGCATGATCGCGCTCGGCCCCAGAATCCGGTCGGCGTCCAGGCTGGCGGCGATCGGCGCGGCCATGCTCGTCGCCGGCCTTGCCTCGATCGCCGCCAGCCGCATGCCGACTCACCCATTGTCGCTCTACATGGCCGCGATCATGGCGTTCGGACTGCTGGTGGGGATCGCGAGCCCGATCGCGATGTCCGCCGCGCTCGAAGCCGTGCCGGGGCGAACCGGCGCTGCGTCGGGCGTCTACGGAAGCTGCCAGATGTTGTTGGGCGCGGTGCTCGTCGCGACATTGGGGATCTTACCAGGACCGCCCGAAATCGCGACCGGCATCACGCTGGTTCTCGCGAGCGTGGTCGCTATCCTTTGCTTCCACTTCCGGCGTGGGTTAGGATACGATAGGTCCGCTGATCGCGCGGAATGATCGGCGAACAGGGGGAAGAAGATGGACAGTGGCAAGGCGCGGGCAACCCCGTCCTTCAGTGCCGTACGGACGAAGCGCGCCTTTGAAGCCGTCACCGACCAGATCCGGACCCAGCTTGCCAACGGCCTGCTGCGCCAGGGTGACCGGCTGCCCGCCGAACGCGAGCTGGCGGAACAGTTCGGCCTGAGCCGCAACACCGTGCGCGAGGGGCTGCGCGCGCTCGAGGTGGCGGGGCTCGTCGAGCTCAAGAAGGGCGCGACCGGCGGTGCATTTATCCGGCGTGGCCAGGCGGAAGTGGTCGTCTCAAGCTTTTCGGACCTCTATCGGCTGGGCGCGATCCGCGCCGAGCACCTGACCGAGGGGCGGCTGATCGTCGGCACCGCCGTGACGCGGCTGGCGTGCCAGCGCGCCACGCTGGAGGACATCGACCTGCTCCAGGAGAATGTCGACGACAGCGCGGGAAGCGACGCGCAGACCGCGCTGTCTGTGAACCTCGACTTCCACCGGCTGCTCGCCCGCGCGACGAGCAACCCTGTGCTCATCGTGCTGACCGACGCGCTGATCGGCGTGCAGCGCGAGCTGTTGAAGATCTACGAACCTGCGTCCCAGATCGACGTGATCGCCTCGCGGCGGCGCCTGCTCACCCACCTGCGCTCGCGCGACGAGGTCGCGGCGGTGAGCGAGATGGAACAGCATCTGCGCCTGCTCCAGTCGCATTACCTGGAGGAGGACTTCCGCTACCGCCGCCGCGTCGCCGCCGAGGCCAAGGCGGCCGGCGAGGCGGCCAGCGACGAGGCCTGAACCGCGCCGCGCTCAGCGGCCGCCAAACGCGATCGGCAGCGCGCGGAGCCCGTTGACGAACGTCGACTTTATCATCGCCGGCGGTCCGTTGGGCCGTACCCAGTCCAGCCGCGGCAGCAACTCGCTGAACAGCGCATCGAGTTCGATCTTCGCGAGGTGCTGGCCCAGGCAGACGTGCGCGCCGTATCCGAACGCCAGCTGGCGATTGAGCGGCCGCCGGATGTCGAAGCTGTCGGCGTCGTCGAACACAGCCGCGTCGCGATTGCCTGACGCGTAGCAGAGCATCAGCCAGTCGCCCTCGCGAATCTGCTGTCCCCCCACTTCGGCATCGCGGGTGGCGGTACGCATGAACGTCTTCACCGGGGTTCCGAAACGGATGCCCTCCTCGATGAAGCCCGGCAGCAAGGCGGGGTCGGCCTTCAGTTCCTCCAGCAGGCCGGGGCGCTCGGCCAGCGCGCGCATCAACGTCGCGACCGATGACGAGGTCGTGTCGTGCCCCGCCGTCGCCAGGATGATGAAATAGCCGGACGCATGGAAATCGCTGATCGGCTCGCCGAAGATCTCGCTGTTGGCGATGATGCTCGCCAGGTCGTCGCGCGGCGTCTGGCGGCGATCGTGCGTGAGCGCGACGAAATAGTCGCGAAGCTCGCCGATGCTGACCAGCAACGCCGCGGCATGCGCGTCGGCATCGGCGCTGGTCTGCCCGCGGACGACATCGGGGTCCTGCGGCGCGAACACTTCCTGCGCCAGCCGCAGGATGCGCGGGAAATCCTCCTCCGGCACGCCGATGATCTCCATCACCACGCGCAGCGGATAATGGACCGCGACATCGGCGGCGAAATCGCAGCTTCCTCCCGTCGCGAACATCGCGTCGATCGTGCGTTTCGCGATCGAGCGGACATGCTCCTCACGAGCGCGCAGGTTCTTCGGCATGAAATAGCTCTGCGTCACCTTGCGATAGGCACGATGTTCGTCGCCATCCATCTGGATCAGCGAGTTGCCGATGTGCGGGCTGCCGCCCGTGCGCTCGCGAATCTTGCGGTCGGAGGCCTGGGTGACCAGGATCAGTTGGCCCCGCGCGTTGCTGAACGTCGCGTTGTCGCGACTGACCGCCAGGATGTCGGCATGGCGGGTGATCGCCCAGAAGGGGTCATAGCCGTCGCAGATCGCCTTGCCGACCGGCATGGCATCGCGCATCCAGCGATACGCATCGAAAATCCGGTCGTCGGCGTAGGCGGCCGGGTCAACCAGCGTGTTCGCCACATGTGCGGGCAAGATCGCGTTCATATCCTCTCCTGGGGTTCGATCCGTCTTGCGGACCAGCTTATCGTGGCATAATGGTTGATCCATAGACAAGCAATGAGGGAGCGTCGCTCCATGTATAACAGCGGCGTCGCGCCGGCACTCCCGTTTATCGCGCTCGATTCCGGCCACCCCCGTCTGGCCGGCGTCCGGTGTCGCACCTGCGACACGCGCTTCGCGGGCGGCCGCCTGGCCTGCGCGCGCTGTGGCGGGCGTGACTTCGATGCCGTCACCCTCGCCGAACGCGGCACCGTGCGGCAGTTTACCGTGGTGCACCGCAGCTTTCCCGGGGTACGTACGCCGTTCGTCGCTGCGGTTGTCGAGATGGCGGACGGCGTGGCGTTCCAGGGCACGGTGGAAGGGGTAAGGCCCGATCCGGCGGACATCCCCTTCGGCCTGCCTGTCAGGATCGATTATCGCGAGGTCGCGGGCGACGCCGGCCAGACCTTCGTCAGCTATGTCTTCGTCCCCGATCGGGAGGCCGCGTGATGGCGGACATCTATATCGTCGGGATCGACATGATCCCGTTCGGCCGCTTTCCCGATCGCAGCGCCGCCGACATGGGGGCGGAGGCTGCGCTTCTCGCGCTCGACGACGCCGGCCTGTCGATCACCGACATGCAGGCGTTGTATTGCGGCAACATGTTCCTCGCCAGCAAGATGGTCGGCCAGCGGATCCTGGGCCAGATCGGGCAGACCGGCATTCCCGTCGTCAACACCGCCAACGCCTGCGCGACCGGCGCGACGGCGTTTCGCGAAGGCGTCATCGGAATCAAGGCGGGCCTGTACGATCTGGTGCTCGCGGTCGGCGTGGAGAAGATGGGCAAGGGCCTGCTCGGCGGCGGCGACCGCACCGACGGGTTCGTCGAGGAGGGCGCGTTCGGGTCCAAGACGATGCCGGCCACCTTCGCCCAGATCGGCATGGAACATCACCGGCGTTACGGGACGACGTTCGAGCAATTCGCCAAGGTTGCAGTGAAGAACCACCACCACGCCACCTTCAACCCCAAGGCGATGTATCGCACCGAGACACCTCTGGAAATGGTGATGGGCGCCGACATGATCGCCTATCCGAACACCAAGCTGATGTGTTCGGTGAATGTCGACGGCGCCGCGGCGGCGGTGATCGCATCGGAGGCGGCGGTCCGGCGGCTGGGACTGGCCGATCGCGCGGTGCGCGTGCGCGCGTCGGAACTGATGACCAATCCGTTCAACCCGATCGAAAGTGCGCTGCCCGATTTCAGCACGGTCACGCGCAACTGCGCGGCGGCGGCGTACGAGGCGGCGGGTCTTGGCCCGAACGACCTCGACCTGGTCGAGCTGCACGACTGTTTCGCGACCGCCGAGATCGTCCATTACGAAAATCTCGGCCTTTGCGCGGATGGCGACGCGGGTCGCATGATCGACAGCGGCGACGCCGCGCTGGGCGGCCGCATCCCGGTGAACGTGTCGGGCGGGTTGCTGTCGAAAGGGCATCCGCTCGGCGCGACCGGGATCGCCAATCTGTACGAAGTCGCCACCCATCTGCGCGGCACCGCCGGTGCGCGGCAGGTCGAGGGCGCGCGGATCGGCCTGACCCATGTCGTCGGCGGCGGCCACGACCAGGGCAGCGCGTGCGTGGTCCA
The DNA here is from genome assembly GCF_035910975.1 of Sphingomonas sp. Lineage (GTDB taxonomy): Bacteria > Pseudomonadota > Alphaproteobacteria > Sphingomonadales > Sphingomonadaceae > Sphingomonas. The sequence continues at coordinate 108,801 of NZ_JAMHWM010000005.1, read as the reverse complement.
TATTCTTGAAAAGGCGTAGACGCCGAACCTTCGCAGAGGAATTTCCATGGAAAATGGTGCAGGCCGGACCGGGGGCGACCTCGTCGCCGAAACGCTGAAGCAGGCCGGGGTGGATCGCGCCTTCGTGCTCCATGGCGGCCATCTCGAATCGCTGTTCCACGGGTGCATCGATCAGGACATCGAACTGATCGACTTCCGCCACGAAGCGTCCGCCGGCCACGCCGCCGACGCCTATGCCCGGCTGACCGGCAAGCTCGGCGTATGCATCGTCACCGCCGGGCCGGGCTTCACCAACGTCCTGTCGGCGATCTCGAACGCGAACCTCGACGGATCCCCGGTGCTGTTCATCGTCGGTGCGTCGCCGACCCGCGAGCGCGAGACGAACGAACTGCAGGGCGGTTTCGACCAGCTTGCCGTCGCCCGTCCGCTCGCCAAATGGGCGACGACCGTGCTGGTCACCGAACGCATGGCCGACATCACCGCGATGGCGATCCGCCAGGCGATGACCGGGCGGAAAGGCGCGGTGCTGCTCGAACTGCCGATCGATGTGCTGCACCTGCCCGCCCCGGCGCGATCGACGGCCGGCTTCGGCGCCACGTTGCGCGTCAAGTCGGCGCCGACGACATCGCAGGTCAATGGCCTGCTCGACCTGCTCCAGCAGGCCGAACGACCGGTCGTGATCGCGGGGATGGAAGCGGGATTTTCCGGGGAGGCGGATCTGGTCCGCGCGTTCGCGGAAACCACGCGGACGCCGATCGTGTTCAAGCCGGCGGCCGAAGGGCTGCTGCACCACGCCCATCCGCTCCATGCGGGGCCGACCGGCGTGCTCGGCGCGCTGACCGCCAGCGGTCGTCCGCGGCCCGACGTCGTCGTGCTGCTGGGCGCGCGGATGGGGATGTGGCTGGGGGGACGATCGGGCGCGATGGTGCCCGCCGACGCCCGGGTGGCCCAGATCTGCGCCGACCCGACCGAAATGGGCCGCATCCGCGACATCGATGTCGCGATCGGTGCCGACATCAACGAAACCCTCGCCGCCGCGACGGCCGCGGCCAAGGGGCGTGACTGGGCGGCGCGCGACCCGTGGATCGACGAATTGCGGAACGCTCGCACAATCGCGCGCGGCGACTGGGGCGACGGCGAACTGCCCGATGGCCTGCACCCGTTCCACGCCGCGCACGCGGCTGTCGCCGCGGCCGGGCCGGACGCGGTGTTCGCACTCGACGGCGGCGAGGCCAATTCCTGGGCGCGCGAGGCGCTGCGCATGACCGGCTCGCACCGGGTGGCGGCGCCCGGTTATCTCGGCTGCCTGGGCATCGGCCAAGGCTTCGCGATCGGTGCGCAGATCGCCTATCCCGATCGCCGGGTGATGCTGCTGACCGGCGACGGGGCATTCGGCTTCAACATCCAGGAACTCGACACGATGGTGCAGAAGCGGCTGCCGGTCGTGTCGGTCGTGCTGAACAACAAGATGTGGGGCATGTCGCTCCACGGCCAGCAGATCATGTACGGACCCAATTACAGCGCGGTCAGCCGTCTGGGAGACACGCGCTACGCCGACATCGCCAGAGCCTTCGGCTGCTTCTCGGCGCGGATATCGCGACAGGAAGACATCGCACCGGCGGTCGAGGAGGCCTATGCCTCGGGCCTGCCCGGCGTGATCGAATTGATGCTGGCCGATGTCGTCAACCCGCGCACGGTCCAGGCGCTGGGCAAGACCGACGATCCGTCGCTCATCACCATCCCCTATTACGAGAACGTGCCGGTCAATCCCTATGCGTGAGGTCGGCTAGGCGAGCCCGTCAAGGTCGCGCAGCTGCGCGCAGCCGCGGCGGGCCAGCGTCTGGAACACGCGGTCGCCGCGGTCGGACCGGCGCGCGCGGGACGAGGCGATCACGGCGGTGACGATGCTCTGGCACGCCTGGAACCGATAGTCGGCCCAGCACGCCGCCCACGGATAGTCGACCCCCAGATCGGTCAGGTGCCGATGATACAGCCGCACCAGCCGCTCCTCGTGCGCGCGGCGCGCCTCCTTCGTCAGGCCCGAACCGATAAAGAAGGCGACGTCGCTCATCCCGCAGCCGACGCACGCGGTCTGCCAGTCGAGGATCGCGGCCTCATCGCCGCCGCGCACGTCGAACAGGACATTGTCCACCCGCAGGTCGCCATGCTTCACGGTAAAGCGGTCGGGCGGTATCGCGAAGAACTCGTCCAGCCGCGTGCCGACCCGGCGACACATCTCGATATCGCGGGGATCGAGCACACCGGCGTAGCGTTCGGCGAACGTCGCCAGGCATTCGGGATACATCTCCGCCAGCCGTGCCGACTGCCGCGTCCTCGACATCAGCCAGTCGATGTTCAGCAGCGCGGGGTCGTTCCAGCGAAACGCATGCAGCCTGGCTGCCTGGACGATCACCTTCTCGGTATCCTCCACCGAGCAGCCCGCGACCTGATCCTCGACGCGTGCCGGCGCGAGATCCTCGAGCAGCAGGACGAAGTCGCCGGTCGCCGCATCATGTTCGGCAAGATAGGGTCGCGGGACGCGCGCAGTCATGCCGGGCGCCATGTCCTGATAGAAGCGCACCTCGTTCAGATAGATGCCGTGCCGGATGCCGGTCGTCCGGCTATGCTCGTCGCGCGCGGGGAACTTGGCGACCAGCGTTGCGGGCGCGTCGGTCGGGCCATCGAAGCCGAGCGTGAACCTGATATTCTCGCTCAGCATACCAACGCCGACCGGGCTGGAAGCGATGTCGGTGACCCGCGCGTCGCCGAGCCGGCCGGACCGTTGCAGCGCGGCGGTCATCCAGTCGGCGGTGACGTCCTCGGGTGTGGTCGGAATCATGATCGGCGCCGCCTCCATTCCCGCCCGCCCTCCGGTCACCAGCCGCACTCGCGCAGGAACGCGATCAGCGCGGCATTCACCGCCTCTGGCGCTTCCTGCTGCACCCAGTGGCCGGCGCCGTCGATCAGCAGGGTGTCGGTCAGACGAGGCGCGACGTCGCGCATGTTCTCGACGGCGGACCGGCGCCATTGCAGGACGGGGTCCTCCGTACCGGTGACGAACAGGACCGGCACGCTCAGCGGCATGCCGTGGAACGGCGCGAGCAGCTCCCAATTGCGGTCGAGGTTGCGATACCAGTTGAGCGGGGCGCGAAAGCCGCGGGCACGATACGCCGCCACGTAGAAGTCCAGATCCAGCGACGTCATCCACTGGTGATCGCCGGCCGGCTCCAGGCTTCCGACCAGATCGCCGTCGCGAACCACGCCAAGCCACTGGCGACCCTTGCCGGGGCTTCCCGACCAGTTCCAGATCAGACGCGACAGCGTCGCCGCCACGTCGCGGTCCATATTCGCTTCGGCTGTTCCCGGGCGCTGGAAATAGAGTTGGTAGAAATCGTCCATACCCGCCCGGCGCCCGGCCTCGACCACGCTGACATCGCCACGCGGGACATAGGGGATGGACAGCGTCGCCATCGCGACGAACAGATCGGGACGCAGCAGCGCGCAATTGTGGGCCACCGGTGCGCCCCAGTCGTGACCGACGACCACTGCGCGGTCAACGCCCATCGCGGCCAGAAGCCGCGTCATGTCGCCGACCAGGTGCAGCAACGTATAGGCATCGATCGCCTCGGGGGCGTCGGTGCTGCCATAGCCGCGCATGTCGGGCGCGATCACCCGGTACCCGGCGCTGGCGAGGGCGACGATCTGATGGCGCCACGAATACCAGCTTTCGGGAAAGCCGTGGCAGAGCAGGACGGCCGGTCCCGCACCCGCTTCGATCACATGCTGGCGGATGCCGTTGGCGAAGACGTGGTGTTCTCGGATGTCCAGCGCGGACTGGTCCGGCCATCCGACCGACGCCGCCGCCAGGCTCGAGGGGTCGGCGGCGCGCACCGTCACGCCTGCACGTCCGCGGCAGCGCGAGCCCCCTGAAGGAAATCGATTAGCGGCGCGTTGAACGCGTCGTTGGCATCCCCGGCGACCATATGTTCCGCGCGGTCGATGTTGACGAACCGCGCATGGGGCGCGAGCCGCAGGAACGCCTCGACCCCATCCATGCTGACCACGCGGCTCCCGCCGCCGCGAATGACCATTGTGGGGATGTCGAGTGCCTCGGCGGCGGCTTCGTGGCGCTGCAGGCGGACCCGCGCGTCGGGGCTGCGTGTCGTCAGCACCGCCGGATCCCAGTGCCACCGGTATCGCCCGTCGGCGCCAAGTCGCAGATTCTTGGACAAACCGGCCGGATTAGGCACCCGCTTGCGATTCGGCAGGAAGGCCGCGATCGCATGGGCCGCGGCGTCGAGAGATTCGAAGCCATCGGGATTGCCAGTCATAAACGCGAAGATCTCGGCGGTGCCTTCGCGTTCGACCCGCGGCACCACATCGACCAGCACCAGCCCTTGTACCTGCGGCGCCCGACGCTCGCCGGCGACGAGCAGCGAGGTCAGGCCGCCCATCGACGCACCGACCAGTACGGCCGGACCGATGGCTTCGAGCACGTCTTGCAGATCGTCGGCGAGCGCATCGACGTCGTACCGGCCATCATCCGCCCAAGCGCTGTCGCCGTGCCCACGCGCGTCGAGCGCAACCGCACGGAACCCGGCAGCGCCCAGAGACGAGATCGCCGCGCCCCAGCTGTGACGGGTCTGGCCGATACCATGCAGAAACAGAACCGAGGAGCCGCCCTGCGGTCCGGCCACAGACGCCGCGATCGTCATTCCGGCGCGGTTTGTGAAACTAATTCTCTCCATCGACTGGCAATCCACTTTGGCTTGATCGGCAGGCACCCGGTTAAGACCGGCGGCGTTCCCGATGTGATCGCTGGCATGTACCCGCGGAGCCGACAGACCTGCGCCGCGCATCCGATCGTTTCGCGCGATGCTTCGGGTATCGGCACGACCAATTTTTCGACTAAACAAGACCTATTGCTACGAGCCGCTGACGCGAACGGTTGGATAACACCAGTATCGGCAAAGCGGCTTTGGTGCAACCATAGGGCCATTAGGCCTATTATCTCACCGGTCTGGCGCAGGCAGCCGGCAAATGCTCGTGATCGTGCGTCAATCGCCGGAGCGCTTGTCCGGATGACCGATCAGCCCGAACGGTCGAGATGACGCGCGCACCACTCGTCGATCGCCCGCGTCGTCGCGGTGGGCTGTTCCAACATCAGATGGTGGCCGGCTGCGACGACCGCCTCAGTCAGGTTCGTGCAATCCTCTCGCATCGGCTTGGCGAGGTCCGATCGGACGGTTTCACATACCCAATCCCATTCCGCGTGAATGAACAGCGCTGGCAGATCGATGCGGCCGAAATTCCGGGCTTCGCGCGCGAAAGCGATGTTGGCGTCGTCGTTCATGTACCAGCTGTTCGGCCCCAGAAAGCCGGTATCGCGAAATTCCTCGGTCATTCGATCAAAGGCTGCACGCGGCAAGCAGGTGGTTTCCGGGGCGGTCGCCAGTTGCCGGCCGCCCAGCAGGCCCCCGCGCTGGCGAGTGGATGCGGAAGGAGCCACCTTGCCAATCCGGTCGTCGGTGGCGAACTGGAAGAACGCCGTGATGGCACCGGCCGGATCGGCGTGGAGCGCGGTCGCCGCCGCGCCGAAATGTTCCCGGTAGTAAAGCCAATAGTCCCACTGCCCGACCGGATACATATCAACCGGATACAGCGCGCGATCGATCAGCGAAACCAAGGCCGGCAGGCTGAAAGCTCGAGCAAAATATGGGACGCACAAGTTGACCACGCCCAGGCAGCGTTCGGGATGATGCGACGCCATCGACCAGGCGATCGGCGCGCCCCAATCATGTCCTACCCAGACTGCACGACCGCTCCCCAGCGCGTTGTGCAGTTCCACCATGTCATCGACGATCTCACGAACCGCATAAGCCGCGATCGCACGGGGCACCGAGGATTTGCCATATCCTCGCATCTGCGGTGCGACGCAGTGCCAACCCTGCGCCGCAAAATGCTCCATCTGATTGTGCCAGACCAGCGGCGATTCAGGCCACCCATGCATGAATATCATCAGTTGGCCCGTTGGATCGCCAATCGACAAATAGTTCGTGGTATGACGTTCAGAAATCACCAAATGCTCTGTTAGCATAACGCTACCTTGCTATGGCAATGCAGAAATATCGATATACTTGTGAGGTATCCGCTATATTGTACGCTGCCCGGGACGCACTAGCACCTTGACCGACGATGTCGCACAGGCCTGGACCTCGAAGGCGGCAGGCGCGTCGTCCAGGTCGACGACGTGGCTGACGAGTGGCGACAGGTCGATCGCGCGCCGCGTCAGCAGCTGCAATGCCTGTTCGAACTCCTGTTCGTAGCCAATCGTACCCATCACCCTGAGTTCGCCCAGCATGACCGACCGAATGTCGAACGGCATGTGACCGGGATAAGCGGATACCAGCACCAGGGCGCCGCCGTGGCGAAGCACCGCTAGGCCGCCGTCCAGCGTCGCCTGGATACCGGCGCAGTCGAACGCGATGTCGGCGTTGCCGTGGGTGCGCTTGTGCGACTGGCGTCCCGGCGGCCCGAACCGTTCCAGTACCAGCGGAAGCAGGGGGGTGTCCGCCGGATCGTGGACAGCATCGGCGCCCAGCGCCATCGCTCGCTCGCGGCGCAGGGGGCTGGGATCACTGACGACGATCCGCGATACACCGCGGTGGCGCAGGGCCGCGACCACGCACAGCCCGATCGGACCGGCGCCGAGCACCACGGCGCGCGTGCCTTCGTCGACCGGCGTCGCGCCTATCGCCCGCAGGCCGACCGCCAACGGTTCGACCAGGGCGGCCTGACGGTCGTCGAGATCGTCGGGCACGGCGTGGACATTGCTGCCCAGCACGGCATCGGGGACGCGGACATAATCCGCGAACGCGCCGTCGTGCGCGCCCAGTCCGATCCCGTTGACCATGGGGTTGACAACCAGACGGTCGCCCGGCGCGATCCCGGCCACGCCGCCGCCCACGGCGACGGCGTGGCCGACGAACTCGTGCCCCATCACCGCGCCCGGCGGCAGTCCTCCGTCCTTCCAGAAATGCAGGTCGCTGCCACAAATGCCGCAGGCGACGACCGCCAGCACGACGTCTCGCTCACCCGCGACCGGTCGCGGCGCCCGGTCGAGCGCGAGCCGCCCGTTGCCCGTCCACCGCAGCACCCGCTGGCTCGCCATCGCCGTCACGCCCGGCGCAGGCCGGGCTGTCCGCTATGCGCGGTCCGTCCACCGTCCGCCGCGATCACCGCGCCGGTGACGAACGAGGCCGCGTCCGACGCCAGGAACGCCACCACCTCGGCAATCTCGTGCGGTCGGCCGGCCCGTCCCAGGGCGACGGTTTCCGCCCAGCGGGCATAGGTGGCCGGGTCGGCGCGGAGCGCGCCGGTCAGCGGGGTGTCGATCAATCCGGGGCAGACGACGTTGGCCCTGATGTTGTCCTGGCCGTAATCGAGCGCGAGCGACCGCGTCAGGTTGACGACCGCCGCCTTGCTCGCGTTGTACGCTGCCATGCCGTAATCGCCGTACAGGCCCGATATCGAGGCGGTGTTGACGATCGCTCCCCCGCCGCCGCGCCGCAGATGCGGGATCGTCGCGCGGCACATCAGGAACACCGAGCGGACGTTCACCGCCATCACCTGATCCCAGCGCTCGGCGGCGAGCGTGTCGACCCCGCCCGAGCCGCCGATGCCGGCGTTGTTGAACACGATGTCGAGCCGGCCGAACCGCGCGACGACATCGGCGACGCAGGCGGCGACCGATTCCTCGTCGGACACATCGCACCGGAAGGAGGCGGCATCGCCATCGTCCACGCCGGGATCGACGGCGAGATCCGCGATCGCGACCCTGGCGCCGCGGTGCCGCATCAGATCGGCGGTCGCAGCGCCGATTCCCGACGCGCCGCCGGTGACCAGCGCGACCTTTCCGATGAGATCGAAGGATGATCCGCTCATAAGTTCCTCCCGTCTATATTGCCGGGCGCAGCATGAAGCCGCCCAGGAATTCGGTCAGCCGGTCGCCCGCATCCAGCGGTAGCACCGCGGCGACATATTGGTCGGGCCGGACCAGCACCATGCATCCGGCGCCCCTGTCGATACCGCGCAGATCGTAGATGTCGCGCCCGCCGGCCGGATCCGCGCAGAACAGCTTCTCATAGTCGCGCAGCCCGAAACGGCCCTTCGCCGGCAGCAGCAGACTCGGCATGGTGTCGATGTCGAGTGAGCGGTGCGGCTGCTGGAACACCGCCCGCACGTCGATCACGCTGTCCGGATCGGCAGCGACGGGCGTGAACAGTCGCACGGGCGACCTGTCCGATGCGAGGAAATCGCAGGCGGCGGCCAGGCGCGACGACGGCGCGGTCGGATCGCCGGCATCGCCGAACAGGAACAGTCGCCAGCGACCGTCGGCCTTGATGACATGGCCCAGCTCGATCGGCTTCGCATCGGCCAGGCGGATAACCGGCGCCGAATGGAAGCGCATTCCGAGCGGGAAGCCGCGTGCCAGCGTCTGATCCGAAGGCTCCATGCAAAGCAGCGATGGCGCATAGCGTGTCGCCGTTCCGGCGGTGAACCGGCCTTGCCTGACGAAATAACGCTGGAACTCGGCGGGATCGATCGCGCCCGGCGCGGAGACGTCCGCGCCGTCGGCCGGCTGGGCGCTGAACATCCGGGCGAAGTCGCGATCGAAGTCGATCAATTCCTTGGCGACCGCGCGCCGCTCGGCCGAATAGCTGTGCAGGATCACGGGATCGCATTGCCCGCGCAGCACCGCAGCGACCTTCCAGCCGAGGTTGAAGCCGTCCTGCATCGACACGTTCATGCCCTGGCCGGCTTTCGGGCTGTGCGTATGGCAGGCGTCGCCGGCGATGAACACGCACGGGGCGCGGCGGCTTGCCTCAGCGTCGGCGATGTCGTCGAACTTGTCGGTCAGGCGCTGGCCGATCTCGTAGATCGACCACCAGGCCACCTGCTTCACGTCGAGCGTATAGGGGTGGAGAATGCGCCGGGCCGTCGCGACCAGCGTGTCGACCGTGATCCCGCGATCGGCGACCCGCTCGTCCTCGCCCAGTTCATCAAGTTCGATGTAGAGGCGGACCAGATACCCGCCCTCGCGCGGGATGATGAGCGCGCTTCCCTCGCTGGCGGAATGGATCACGGCCTTCAGCCGGACGTCGGGGAAATCGGTGACAGCCAGCACGTCCATCACGCCCCAGGCCTGGTTGGCCGAATCGCCGTGCAGCCTCCGGCCGAGCGCCTGGCGCACCGCACTGCGCGCACCGTCGCAGCCGATCGCGAAGCGCGCCCGGATCGTGTGGATGTCGCCGTCGCGCGGGCCGCCGCGCCGGGCGAAGCGCGCCGTCACCGGATAGCGGACGGTACCGCCTTCCGCGGCGTCCGGCTCGATCTGCAGGTCGATCAGCTCATGGCCGTACCAGGGCACCAGCCCGGCCGGGCCGTTGCGCATCGTGTCGAGATAGAAATCGTGAACGCGCGCCTGGTTGAGGATGACGTGCGGAAACTCGGAGAGACCCGGTTCGGTATCCTCGATCCGCCCGCTGCGGACGATCCATTCGCGCCGGGCGGGATCGGGCTTCCAGAAGCAGGTCTCGTTGACCCAATAGGCTTCCTTCAGCACCCGTTCGCTGAAACCGAACGCCTCGAACATTTCCATCGTGCGGCAGGCGATCCCGTCCGCCTGGCCGAGCCGTAGCGGACCCGGTTTCCGTTCGACGACGCAGGTTCGGACGTCGGCGAAGGCGGCGAGCTGCGCGGCGATGGTCAGGCCCGCCGGTCCGGCGCCGACGACCAGTACGTCGGTTTCGTCAGGCAGCGCCGGCGGCGGCCCGGCGCGACCCGCGCCGGGCCGGACATCGGCGATCGCCGGATCGCCTTCCTTGAAACCATCGAGATGGAATTGCACCGCGCCCCCGCCCTCGTTTGGTCGCGGTTCAATAGCACGATAATCGCGGATTGCAATTTGGCACAACCATAGAACCATTGAACGATAGAATCTGATATAGCGACGGTCCCCGGTCTGCCGCGACCTCGGCCGTCTATATCGATGGAAGCTATTCGCCGGGCAGCCGTTCCGTATCGATCTGCGCCTGCGCGGCCGCGGCGTAACGCGAACCCTTCAGGACGTTGGCGGGCATGTCGGCATCGACAGCGTCGATCAGGTCGCCGGGCAAGCTAATCCCGGCGGCAGCTATATTCTCTTCGAGATGGGCCGGGCTGGCGGTGCCGGGGATCGGGGCGACCGAGGCGGACCGTGCCATAACCCGCGCGAGCGCGAGCTGCGCCGGCGTTATCCCGGCGTCCCGCGCCCGAACGCCGCGCCGACCGCCAGATTGTGGGTCAACTGTGGCTGGACGAAACGCGGCATCGGCAGGCGGATGTCGCCGTTCACGAAGTCATCGTCGCGCACCGCGCCGGCCAGCAGCCCGCGCCTGCCGTCGCGCATGTCGAGCACGCACTTGCTCGCGAGCAGGAATTCGCCGCGCCGATCATTGATCTGCCCCCTTCGGAGTGGTCTGAAATCAGTAATATTTTGGATTACGAGGGAGATTATGAATTCCGGCCAAGAAGCATCGCCCGGAAGAGATTATCGGCAAGCTGCGTGAGGCGGAAATTGTGCTGGCGCAGGGCGTCACGACCGCCGAGACGTGCCGTCGGATCGCGATCAGCGAGCAGGCCTACTATCGTTGTCGCAAGGAATAAGGCGGTCTGAAGACCGACCAGGCGCGGCGGATGAAGGATCTGGAGAAAAAGAATGCGCGGCTTCGGCGTGCGATATCGGACCTAACGCTCGACAAGCTGATCCTGCAGGAGGCTGTCCGGGGAAACTTCCGAGCGCCGCGCGGCGGCGGCGCTATATCGACCACATCAGAACGATGATGTCGGTGTCCGAGCGGCGGCTGTGCCGTGTGCTCGGCCAGCACCGATCGACGCAGCGCAAGGCGCCTCGCGGGGCAGATGACGAAGCGGCTCTCACCGAGGATATCATGGCGCTGGCGCGGCAATATGGTCGCTATGGCTATCGGAGGGTGACGGCGTTGCTGCGCGATGCGGGGTGGCATGTGAACCGCAGGCGGGTTGAGCGTATCTGGCGCCGCGAGGGGCTCAAAGTGCCGCAGAGGCAGCCGAAGCGCGGGAGGCTCTGGTTGAACGACGGATCGTGCATCCGGCTTCGACCCGAGTATCCTGGCCATGTCTGGTCCTACGACTTCGTCGAAGGCCGCACCCATGACGGTCGCAAATACCGAATCCTGTCGATCATTGACGAGGCAAGCCGGGAGTGCACGGCGTTGCCCGTGGCACGCAAGCCCAAGAGCGATGATGTGCTGGCGGCGCTGGCCGAGCTGTTCGTCACGCGTGGGCCGCCGGCGCATATAAGGTCCGCAACGGCCCGTAGTTTATCGCCACGGCGGTGCAGCAATGGCTCGCCCAGATCGACGTGAAGGCGCTGTATATCACGCCGGGGAGCCCGTGGGAGAATGGCTATTGCGAGAGCTTCAGCGGGTCGCTTCGCGATGAACTGCTCAACGGCGAAATCTTCTACTCGCTCGCCGAGGTCCGGATCCTGATCGACGCTTGGTGGCGACACTATAACACCGTCCGGCCGCACAGCTCGCTCGGACCTCGACCGCCGGCCCCGGAGGGCGTTCCATCGCCAGTGTCGCCCTCCGGCTCCGCTTCACTCCACCTACGGCCAACACTGGCGAAGGAGGCGTAAATGCACCAACAATCCCCCAGGACCACTCGGTGGGGGCCGGTCAGTGGCGCTGCCGAGAAACCCGGTGAGGACCGAGACCGGAATCAACGCATCCGGCCCGGTGAACAGGTGCGCGCTGCCCTCAGCGATGAGCAATCCAGCCAGGCCATATGAACGCCGCGAAGAACGGCTCGACATGGCCGAAACCGGCCTCGCCGATCATGGCCTCATCCTCTGCGGGTGTGAACAGGCTGAGGCTCGCGGCCACCGCATGGCGGGCCTGTGCCACTTGTTCAGGCGGTGCGCCTGATGCGAGCGCGAAGGCGGCATAACGGTCCAGCCAGCGATCACGCGCACCGGCGTCCTGCGGGAACTGCTATGGACGGCGACAAAGGGCGCGCCCGGTTTCAGCCTGTCGCGAATGGCGCGCAGCGTGCGGATGCGGTCTGGACGGTCGAGAAAATGGAGCGTGAGCAGGCAAGTCGCGCCATCGAACGGTCCGGCGGGTGCGTCGTCGATCAGGCCTTCGATCAGGTCCACCCGTCGGGCGCGAATGTGCGTCTCGTCCATGCCGATATCGATGAACACCAGTTCCTGCCGCCGGTCGCTCCACATGTCGTCCCAAAGCACGGCATCGCCGCGGCGCACCAGAGCGGCATCGATATTCACTTCGGACATATCGTTGACGATCACCGCCACGCGCCGGGCCTCGCGGTTGGCGAGGATGTGATTGAGCAGCGTGGTCTTTCCTGCACCCAGAGAGCCGGAGAGCACCGTGACGGGCAAGCGCCCGCCCGGCTCTCCTGAAATAGAAAAGGCATATCCATCTCTCGCCCTTGAGAATTATAATATAACATATCATTACACAAAGAGTGTTTGTGATCAAAGGCGGATCGATCGACCCAGTTATTCCTCTGAACAGCTTACAGGCTGGCCGCACTGCCAACACTGTCCGGCCTGATCGATCCGGGCGATACGTTCCACATGGTCTCGCTCGTGCTCGCGGTAGCGTTCCTTGTCGTAGCGGTTGGTTCGCTTGCGGAAGCCGGTCGGGGTGGGCCAGGGCATCTAGCAGCTTGAGCCGGACACCCCGTTGCAACCAGAGATTGAACCGGTTGCAGGCGGTGGTCGACGGACCGTATCCGGCCGGGCAATCGCACCAACGGCAGCCGACCTTGAGCACGTGCAGAATGCCCGAGATCACGCGTCGTTCGTCCACGCTTCATCCGGCAACCAGAATAATGCCACGCCGAACCTCCCTGACCCACGACCCACGCGACTCAGAAAACCCCGTCAACCTTAGTTGGACCCTGACGGAAGGGCCCGCTCGCCCACCACATTGCCGCCAGGCAGGTAGCGGCAGACGAGATAGTCGTCGCGCGGCCCCACCGCCATTGCGCAGCCGAAGCGCGTGGTGCGCGACCAGATGATCTGGGTGTAGTGGCCGGCATGGCGATAATCGCCGGTGGTACTGAAATTCGGCGCCGGGCGGTTCACGAACACGCGCTTCTCGTCGATCCAGTGCTGTGCCATTTCTTCGTAGCGATAGGCGCCGCGCGTGCCGGTCCACAGGTTCTCGCCTTGCGGCGGTTGTCCCAGAGGCGCGTGCTCGAAGCGGTCGGTGCGCGCCATTTCCGCCGCATAGCGCCCGGCATCGGCCGCGAGCGCATCGTCCCAGGCGAGCGGCGGCTGGCGGACCTCGGCGCGGGCGGCGTCGTGCGTCCGCTGCATCGTCTGGCGCAGCAGCGTCGCGCCGCGTGGAGCCGGCCCGGCGGAGGGGCGCTCCTCCACCACGCGCTCGGGTGCGCCCGGCGCGCAGGCCGACAGGGCGAGGAGGATCAGGGCGAGGCTATGCCGGAGCGTCATCCGCCCCTAGGTGGGCGGTGATGACCGTGTCGCAACCCCTGGCGCTCTACGTCCACTGGCCGTTCTGCGTGTCGAAATGCCCTTATTGCGACTTCAACAGCCATGTTCGCGAAGAGGTGGACCAGGCGCGGTGGCGCGATGCGCTGCTCGCCGATCTCGCGCATGAGGCGGCGCTGCTGCCGGGGCGGCGGCTGGGGTCGGTGTTCTTCGGCGGCGGTACGCCGTCGCTGATGCCGCCGGAGACGGTCGCGGCGGTGCTGCGCGCGGCGGAGGATGCCTGGGGCTTCGCCGGAGACGTCGAGATCACGCTGGAGGCCAATCCGTCCTCGGTCGAGGCGGCGCGGTTCGGCGATCTGGCCGCCGCCGGGGTCAACCGCGTGTCGCTGGGCCTGCAGGCGCTGGACGACGACGCGCTGCGCTTCCTGGGCCGCGCGCATGGCGTGGGCGAGGGGCTCGCCGCGCTGGAGACGGCGCAGGCCGCGTTCGCGCGGGTAAGCTTCGACCTCATCTATGCGCGCCCGGGGCAGGGGCTGGCGGCGTGGGAAGCCGAACTCGCCCGCGCGCTGGCGTTCGGCACCGAGCATCTGTCGCTCTATCAACTGACGATCGAACCCGGCACGCGCTTCGCGACACTGGCGGCGAAGGGTGATCTGGTGATTCCCGAAGGCGACGCGGCGGCCGATTTGTTCGAGACGACGCAGGCGATGACACGCGCCGCCGGCCTGCCGCGCTACGAAGTGTCGAACCATGCGCGGCCGGGCGCGGAGAGCCGCCATAACCTGACCTATTGGCGCTACGGCGACTATGCGGGGATCGGACCCGGCGCGCACGGGCGGCGGGGCGGGCTTGCCACCGCGCGGCACCGGAAGCCGGAAAACTGGCTGGCGGCGGTCGATCGCAACCGCCACGGCAATCAGACCGAGGACGCCCTGTCGCCCGAGCAGCGCGCGTCGGAGGCGCTGGTGATGGGCCTGCGCATGGCCGAAGGCATCCGCATCGATCCCGCGCGCGTCGATCTGGACGTCGTCGATGCTCTCGTCCGCCACGGCCTGCTTGTCCGCGACGGGCTGCATGTCGCGACGACCGAGGCGGGCATCCTGCTGCTCGATTCGATCCTGCCGGCGATCGCGCGGGACTGAACCGCTACCGGCCCCCAAACCCCTGCGGTGCGGGCGATACCGTCACCGTCGTGCCGCCGCGCAGTTCCTGCACCTCCAGCGCGCGTTCGGCGATGCCGTCGCGGCCGAAGCGGAACGCGCCGTCGAGCCCGGCGAACCCGTCGCGATCGCTCAGCCGCGCCTCGGGGAAGCGATCACCTACCCGCCAGTCGCGCGCGATCCGCACCGTCAGCAGCACGGCGTCATAGCCGAGGCTCGACAGGCGGTAAGGCGCGGTGTTGAACCGGGCGCGATACTTGGTCGCATACTGGCGGTAGAGCGTGTTCGATACGCTGGCGAACCACGCGCCGTTCAGCGCCGCGTTGCCGCCGACACCGGTATCGGCGTTCCACAGCTCTGTCCCGAGCACGCGGGCGTTGGTGCCGCCGCGCCTGAGCGCGGGGACGGCGAGGCTGGCGGTGCCGGCGCTGTCGGCGATCAGCACTGCCTGGAACGGCGCGGCGCGGGTCAGACGGCCGACCGCGGCGTTGATCGCCCCGGACGAACGATCATAGGTCTGCATCGCCGTCACGCTGCCGCCCGCGCCCTCCACCGCGCGCAGGAACGCGGTCGAGGCGCGCTGGCCATAGACGCCGGCGGGAACCAGGCCGGCAAACTGGGTGATGCCGCTCGATCGGGCGTAATCGACCACCCGCTCGATCGACTGGCCGGGCGCATAGCCGAGCAGGTAGGTGCCATTGCCGGCCACCGACACGTCGTTGGAGAAGCTGAGCACCGGAACGCCCGCGCGCCGCGCGATCGGCGCGACCGCGCGCGCATCCTCCGACAGCAGCGGCCCGAGGATCAGCCGTGCGCCATCGGCGATCGCGCGTTCCGCGGCGGCGACCGCGCCGGTCGCGGTGTCATAGCTGGTGATCCTCAGCCGTTCGTTGCGGGTATCGAGCTGGGCGAGCTGGGTCGCATTGGCCAGGCTGCGCCCGACCGCGCCGTTTGTGCCGGTCAGCGGCACGAGCAAAGCGACGCGGTGGCGCTCCAGATCCTCGGGCAGTGCCGGGGTGACCGGGCGCGAGACAGGCGGCGGCGGGGCAGCAGTGGGCGGCGGCGGCGGCGGGCCGGCATCGCGCGGAACCACCGCGCAGGCGCTGAGCAATGCCGCGCCCAACAAAGCCAAGCCGTTGGTCCACGCCCGCCATTGCGGGGTGCGTGCCCCATCCGCCATAGATAATCCCCTCATGAACGCCGAACTCTCCCCAGGTCTCTACATTGTCGCGACCCCGATCGGCAATCTCGGCGACCTTTCTTCGCGCGCCGCACAGGTGCTGGCGCGCGCCGACGTGATCGCGGTGGAGGACAGCCGGGTCACCGCGAAGCTGCTGCAGCACATCGGCACCAGGCGGCCGATGACGCCGTATCACGATCACAATGCCGAATCGGTGCGGCCGGGTCTGGTCGCGCGGATGGGACGCGAGGTGGTCGCGCTCGTCTCTGACGCCGGGACGCCACTCATCTCCGATCCCGGCTACAAGCTGGTGCGCGATGCGCGGGCAGCGGGGCATCAGGTGGTGACGGTGCCGGGGCCGTGCGCGGCGGTGGCGGCGCTGACGCTGGCGGGGCTGCCGACCGACCGCTTCCTGTTCCTCGGCTTCCTGCCGTCCAAGCCCGGCGCGCGCGCGACCGCGATCGCCGAGGTGGCGGCGGTGCGCGCGACGCTGATCCTCTACGAATCGGGGCCGCGCCTCGCCGCGACGCTCGCCGCGCTGGCCGAGGGACTGGGTGACCGCGAGGCCGGCGTCGCGCGGGAAATCACCAAACGATTCGAGGAATGTGTGACCGGCACGCTCTCGTCGCTCGCCGCGCGCTATGCCGATGCGCCGCCGAAGGGCGAGATCGTCGTGATCGTCGCCCCGCCGGGCGAGGTTCCGCCCGCCAGCGAGGAGGATGCCGATAGCGCGCTGCGCGAGGCGCTGACCCGCCTGCCGGTGTCGAAGGCGGCGGGCGAGGTGGCGAAGCGGCTCGGGCTCGACCGGCGCGAACTCTATGCGCGGGCGATGGCGCTGAAGGATGCGTGACCGCCGCGCCGCCGAGGCTGCGGGCCGGCGCGGTGAGCGGATCGCCGGATGGTGGCTGCGGCTGAAGGGATGGCGGATCCTCGATCGCCGCGTGCGGACCCCGGCGGGGGAAGTCGATCTGGTCGCGCGGCGCGGGAGCCTGATCGCCTTCGTCGAGGTGAAGCTGCGCGCGACCGACGCGGATCTCGATCTGGCGATCGATCAGCGCCGCCTGGCGCGGGTCGCGGCGGCGGCAGAGTATCTGATGCCGCGCTATGCGCAGCCGGGCGACGACATCCGCGTCGACGTACTGCTGCTCGCGCGGGGACGACCGCCGCGCCACATCGAGAACGCCTGGATCGGCTATTGAAGTCAGGCGGCGCGGATACGGCGCGCGCTGGTCTTCTCGCGGTAGCAGGCGGCATCGGCCAGCGCGTAGAGCGCGTCGGGATCGACCGCGCGGGCGGCACCGATCGCGGTGCCGATGCTCGCGCCGACGCGGACGCGCGACCCCTCGACGATGTAGGGCCGCGTCAAGGCCGCGCGAAGATCGTCCGCCAGTGCCTCGATCGTGACCTGATCGGTATCGGCCATCAGCAGCGCGAATTCGTCGCCGCCCAGCCGGGCCGCGAGCGCGCCGGGCGGCGCGGCCGTCCGGAGCCTGTGACCGACCTGCTGGAGCAGCGAATCGCCGGCGGCGTGGCCGAAGCGGTCGTTGACCGGCTTGAACCCGTCTAGGTCGATCATCGCGAGCGCGGTGGAACCACCGCCGCCGGCGATAGCCGTGGTGAGCGCCGCATCGAACGCGCGACGGTTGGCGAGGCCGGTGAGCGAATCGGTGTTGGCGAGATCGTTCAGCCGCGCCCGCAGCACCAGATTCGCGCTCAGGTCCCGCAGCTCGCCGATCGCGAGGCGCGCGGTGAGCGCGGCGACCGTCCATGCGGTTACCATGATCGTGACGAGCGCATGGTTGCCGGTCGCCGCCACCGCCAGCGAGACGGGAGCAAGGCCCGTCGCCAGCGCCAGCACCGCGGCCAGCGGATAGGTCGCCAGGCTGTGGGCGGCGGCCAGAGCGGACAGGACGATCAGCACGATCGTCAAAGGTCGTTCCTCGGGGGTCGCGACGATCAGGTTGTCGACCGCCCACGCGCCGCCGATCCCGACCAACAGCGGCCCCATCCACAACAGTCGTTTCATCTCCCGCCGCGATTCGCCCGCGTCGATCGCCCGGTGGCGCTGGCGCGTCCAGTGGACATAGCGCAGGCCGCTGCCGACCGTCAGCAGGATCGGCAGCCCGTATCTTGCGATCGACGATGCGTCGTGCGGGGTCAGCAGCATCGCGCAGACGCCGACCATCGCCAGCACGACGAACAGGCTGGGCAGCCGGTCGCGCATGCGGGCGAACTGCGCGATGGCGAGATCGTCGGCGACCGGCGCCGGCATCCCGCGCGGGACCGTGATGCCGAGCAGTCGCCGAAACCTTGCCCCGCGCCAGTCCTGTGTCCGTCCGGTCATCGCATGAGCGTAGCGTGGGCGCGGTTAAGGGACCGTAATGCGCACCGGTCATTGCGGAGCGGCGAGCCTGTCCCTAGGTCAGCCACCATGACCCTGACCGTCGCCGTCCAGATGGACCCGCTCGACGCGATCAATATCGCGGGCGATTCGACCTTCGCGCTGATGCTGTCGGCGCAGGCGCGCGGGCACCGGCTGTTCCATTATGCGGCGGAGGACCTCAACTATTCTGCCGGCAAGGTCTGGGCGCGGGCGCATCCGGTGATGGTGCGGCGCGTCGACGGCGACCATTTCGCCTTTGGCGATCCCGTCCGGCTCGATCTGGGCGAAGACGCCGACGTCGTGCTGATGCGCCAGGATCCGCCGTTCGACCTTGGCTATATCACCGCGACCCACCTGCTGGAGCGGATCGCCGGCCGCACGCTGGTGGTCAACGATCCAGCGAGCGTGCGCAACGCGCCAGAGAAGGTCTGGGTGCTCGATTTCGCGCGCTTTATGCCGCCGACGCTGGTGACGCGCAGCATTGATGAGGCGCGGGCGTTCCTGGCCGAACATGGCGAGGTCGTCGTCAAGCCGCTCCACGGCAACGGCGGCAAGGCGATCTTCAAGGTGGGGGCGGACGGCGCAAACCTGTCGTCGCTGATCGAGGTGTTCAACACCGCGTACCGCGAACCGCACATGGTGCAGGCGTTCCTGCCTGGCGTCGCCAAGGGCGACAAGCGCATCGTGCTGATCGACGGCGCGGTGGCCGGCGCGGTCAATCGCCTGCCCGGCGAAGGCGAGATCCGGTCTAACCTGGCGGTCGGCGGCACCGCTGCGAAGACCGAACTGACCGCACGCGAGCGGGAAATCTGCGACGCGCTGGGGCCTGAACTGAAGCGGCGCGGGCTGATCTTCGTCGGGATCGACGTGATCGGCGGCGAGTGGCTGACAGAGATCAACGTGACATCGCCGACCGGCATCGTCGCGATCGACCGGTTCAACGGGACGGATACGGGCGCGATGATCTGGGACGCGATCGAGCAGCGCGTGGCGGCGCTGGCGGCGGGCTGAACCTCGACGCGGGGCCGCAGCTTCGTCTAAGGCGCCTGTCCCCCGCCGGAGTATAATCTTGACCGATTTCATCCTCGAACTGATCGCGCGCGGCGGCTATTGGGGCATCGCGTTCCTGATGGCGCTGGAGAATATCTTCCCGCCGATCCCGTCGGAAATCATCATGGGGCTGGGCGGCATGGCGGTCGCGCGCGGGGACATGGCGATCGTGCCACTGATCGTCGCCGGCACCCTCGGCACCACCGTCGGCAATTGGTTCTGGTACGGCATCGGCCGCTGGTTCGGATACAAAAGGTTCAGGCCGATCGTCGATCGCTTCGGCCGCTGGATGACGCTGGAATGGGAAGATGTGGAGAAGCTCCACGACATCTTCCTGAAATACGGCTCGGGCCTGGTCTTCTTCCTGCGCTTCCTGCCCACCTTCCGCACGATGGTCTCGCTGCCGGCCGGGATGGTCGGCATGAACTTCTGGAAGTTCACCCTGTGGACCTTCGCCGGCAGTGCGATCTGGAACACGATCCTGGTCTATGTCGGCATGTGGTTCGACAATAATTTCTCCCAGCTCGACCATCTGGTCGGCCCGGTGGTGATCGCGATCATCGTCGCGGTGGTACTGCTCTACGTCTACCGCCTGCTCACGTGGCGCCCGCGCCCGCGCGACTGACCCGCCGTCATGCCCGCGGGTGGGCGTGGCGATATACGTCGAGCAGATGCGCGGCATCGACCGCCGTATAGACCTGGGTCGACGAGAGGCTGGCGTGGCCCAGCAGTTCCTGCAGCGCGCGCAGGTCCGCGCCGCGCCCGAGCAGATGGGTGGCGAAGCTGTGGCGCAGCGCGTGGGGCGTGGTGCGCTCGCCGAGCCCCAGCTTGCCGCGCGCGATCCGCACCGATCGGCGGACGACTCCACCCGCGAGTGGCCCGCCCTTCGCGCCCCGGAACAACGACTGATCGCGCGCGACCCCCCACGGGCATAGCTCGGCATAGCGAGCCACCGCGTCGGCGACCTGCGGCAGTACCGGCACGATCCGCGTCTTGTCGCGCTTGCCGGTGACGCTCATCGTCTCGCGCAGGGGCAGAGCTGCGCCGGTCAGCGCCAGCGCCTCGCCGATGCGCAGGCCCGCGCCGTAGAGCAGCAGCAGCAGCGCCCAGTCGCGCGCTGCGATCCAGGGTTCGGCGGCATCCTCGGCGACTTCCTCCGCCAGCGCCACCACCTCGTCGGGGGCGATCGGCCGCGGCACGCCCTTCTTGACGCGCGGCCCCTTCAGGCGCGGGGCCTCGACGCCCGCCCAGCCGAGGAAGCCGCGCACCGCCGACAGTTCGCGCGCGGCGGAGGCGTTGGTCAGTCCCTCGGTCCGGCGGCGCGCGAGGAAGGCGCGAAGGTCGGCGGCCGTGATCGCGGCCAGTCGGTCACGATCGACCGGTCCACCCCAATGGCCCTCGAGGAAGCGGACGAGCCGCTCCGCCGTCGCCTGATAGGCCCGCACCGTGTGGACCGATCGCCGCCGATCGCGCGACAAATGCGCGGCATATCCGGCCGGAAGGGCGCTAATCACGACCCCCCTTTACGCCTTCCCTTCTCCGCAGGGGAGAAAATTACGCGGTCCCGATTACGACAAGCTGTCGGGCCATCGGGGAACTGCCACCGCACCGGGCCGAAACCGGAATACATCCCGCGTCGCCGGCCGCTCCTGGGCCGCCAGCCGGCATCGGTTGTGCGCGTTTGCGCACCGTAGCCGCGGCGTCGGCAGCGCCGCTCAACCGATGCTCTGCCCCGTCTTCGCCCAGTCGGCCAGGAAGCCCTCGATCCCCTTGTCGGTCAGCGTGTGCTTGACGAGCTGGCGGATGACGGCTGGCGGCGCCGTCATCACGTCGGCGCCCAGCTTGGCGCTCTCCAGCACGTGGATCGGGTGGCGGACGCTGGCGACCAGGATTTCCGTGCCGTAATCATAATTGTCGTAGATCAGCCGGATGTCACTGATGAGCTGCATCCCGTCGAACCCGTTGTCGTCGTGCCGCCCGACGAAGGGCGAAACGAAGGTCGCGCCGGCCTTGGCCGCCAGCAGCGCCTGGTTGGCCGAGAAGCACAGGGTCACGTTCACCATCGTGCCGTCGTCGGTCAGCGCCTTGCAGGTCTTGAGCCCGTCGATCGTCAGCGGCACCTTGACCGCGACATTGTCGGCGATCTTCCGCAGGATTTCCGCCTCGCGCATCATCCCCGCGTGATCAAGCGCGACGACCTCGGCGGAAACCGGGCCGGGCGTGATCGTGCAGATCTCGCGCACCACCTCCAGGAAATCGCGGCCCGCCTTGTGGATCAGCGACGGATTGGTGGTCACGCCATCGACCAGCCCCGATTCGGCCAGGTCGCGGATGTCGGCGGTGTCGGCGGTGTCGACGAAGAACTTCATGGGTGCGGTGCCTCCTGCTCGGGCGATCCTCTAGCCGGGTACGGGCGACCGGGACACCCCCTTATCCCGCCGTGCGTCGTACGCCTTCGGCGCGCAGCGCCGCGATCGTGGGGCAGCCGTTGACCGCCATCATCAGGTCGGCCTCCGCCAGGATCGATTTCAGGACGTGCACCGCGCCCTCCGCGCCGCCGATGGCGAGGCCGTAGAAATACGGGCGGCCGACACCCACCGCCCGCGCACCCATCGCCAGCGCCTTCACGACGTCGCTGCCCGAACGGACGCCCGAATCGAACAGCACCGGCACCTCGCCCGACGCGGCGACGACGTCGGCCAGCATGTCGATCGCGGCGATGCCGCCGTTGGCCTGCCGCCCGCCGTGGTTGGAGCAGTAGATGCCGTCGATCCCGGCATCGACGGCGCGGCGTGCGTCGTCGGGATGGCAGATGCCCTTGAGCACGATCGGCAGCCTTGTCAGCGAGCGCAGCCAGCCGATATCGTCCCACGTCAGCACCTTGCCAAACAGCGACGCCCACAGCCCGATCGCCTCGGCCGGCGCGTCCGCCGGCGACTTGCCGAGCAGCCGCTGGAAGACCGGGTCGGCGAAGTAGTTCATCAACACCGCCCCGCGCAGCTGCGGGAAGTTGGCCGTGTTCAGGTCGCGCGGGCGCCAGCCCGTCACCCAGGTATCGAGCGTGACGACGATCGCCTTGTACCCGGCGGCTTCCGCGCGGGCGACCAGGCTGGCGGCGAGATCGGGGTTCTTGGGCGTATAGAGCTGGAAGAAGCCGGGCGTGTCGCCCATGTCGCGGGCCACCGTCTCCAGCGGATCGTTCGACAGAGTGGAGGCGACTAGCGGAACCCCTGTCATCGCCGCTGCCCGCGCCGCTGCGCGATCGCCGTGTCGGTCCTGCGTGGCGAGGCCGGTCACGCCGATCGGCGCCATGAACACCGGCGTGGGCAGCTTCAGCCCGAACAGATCGATCGACAGGTCGCGCGCGGTGCAATCGACCATCATGCGCGGCACCATGCCCCAGCGGCGGAAGGCGCGGGCGTTCTCGTCCTGGGTATGCTCGTCGCCGCACCCGCCCTGGACGTAATTGAGCACGTCGGGAGAAAGCGCGGCGGCGGCCCGCGCCTCCAACGTCGCGAAATCGACCGGCCAGCGCGGCAGCACCCCGCGCGTACCGTTCAGATAGATTTCGTTCTGGTAGTCGCCGAAATGGCCCATGATCGCCTCCACGGGCCGTTTCTGCCCTCGATCCTCAGTCTGCGTCGGGGGCGGGGGCGGTTTCAAGCACCTCGATCGCGTCGGCCGTCCCGCCGAACGCCGCGGTCTCGCCAGGCGCCAGGCCGATCAGCGCGCGGGCGAGGGGTGCTGAAAAGGCGATGCGGTCGCTCGCCGCGTCGGCCTCGTCGCCGCCGGTGATGTCGATCGTGCGCCGCTTGCCGTTGAGGGTGAAGGTGACGCGCGACCCGATCGCGACCTCCTCGTTGCCGGCCGGTTCGGCGAGTTGCGCGGTCGTCCGGCGCGTCGCCCAGTATCGCTGGTCGCGCTTCAGCACCTTCAGCGCATCATCGTCGGTTTCCGCGACGATCGCCGCGTCCAGCCCGGCAAGCCTGGCGACGATCTGGCGCAGCCCGCGCGGGGTGACGATGTTCGGGCCCGGCGCGATGGGAATCTCGAACTTCGGCTCCAGATGCTCGTCGTCGCTTTCGCGACGGAAGGCCACGCTCACGTCATTCTCTCCCAATGTAAAACCCGCCGCCCGATCCGTTGCACTCCAGGATCAGGCCTGGTCGATCATAGCCGCAAGATGACGGTGGCGGCGAGGGCAATCGCCGGGGAAAAGGCGGATGGGCATCCGTCATCGCGGGCCGCGACGCGGCGCCAGTCCTTGAGGCGGCCGAATTTGATCCCGATGCGGTTGCGGCGCCTGTCGTATCTGATGGGCTCGCCACGGAATTTACGGCCGGGGATGCGGGGCGTGAAGCCCTTTTCCTCCAGCGCGTCCCGGAACCAGTCGGCGTGATCGCCCCGGTCGGCGAGCAGCCATGGAGCCTGGTACCCATGCCGCCCCTGGGACGGCCGATCAGGCGCCATATCCGCTGCGCAGACGCATCCGCCGCCGTAGAAGCGTCATCGAACGGCTTTCCTACCGGCTCAGGAATTGGCGCCGCATCGCCGCGCCACCATCGACGAGCGGATCAAATGAGTCCCCGACCCAGACTCCAAGCGATCCGCCACCATTTCGCCTGGCGGAACGACCCGTCCTCGCTCGGTTTCCGCCGCTGCGCCATGGTGTCGGCACGGTTTTGGGGTGAGGGATACGGATGGCCAGTTTTGCATCGTCGCGGGCACGGATTGAAGCAGCATCTGCCTATTTGCCGGGCGGTGTGAGCAGCAATTTCCGCCTCGGCATACGGCCGACGCCGCTCGTTATCGAACGCGGCGAAGGGCCATATCTGATCGATGCCGACGGCAACCGCCTGATCGACTATTACCTCGGCATGGGCCCGATGATCCTGGGTCACGACCCCGACGCCGTGATCGAGGCGGCCCGCCGCCAGCTTGACAAGGGCATCCTGTTCGCCGGCCAGACCGAAGCGGAGTTCGAGGCGGCACGGCTGGTGTGCGAGCTGGTGCCCTGCGCGGAGATGGTGCGGTTCGGCGGCTCCGGCACCGAAGTGATCCAGGCGGCGCTGCGGCTGGCGCGCGCGGTGACCGGACGGCGCACCGTGCTCAAGTTCGAAGGCCACTACCACGGCTGGCTCGACAATGTTCACTGGAGCGTCGCGCCGCCGGCGGATCGCTGCGGTCCTCGGGAAGCGCCGGCCAGGGTTGCCGGCAGTGCGGGGCAGGATCCGGCCGCCGGCGAGGCGATCGACGTGCTCGGCTGGAACGATGCCGATGCCCTGCGCGCGCGGCTCGAACGCGGGGATGTAGCGGCGGTCATCATGGAACCGCTGATGTGCAACACCAGCGCCATCCAGCCCGAGCCGGGCTATCTTGAGGCCGCGCGCGCGGCGTGCGACGCCACCGGCACGCTGCTGATCTTTGACGAGGTCATCACTGGCTTCCGCGTTTCGGCGGGCGGCGCGCAGGCGCGCCTCGACATCACGCCGGACCTCGCGACCTTCGGCAAGGCGATCGCCAACGGCTTTCCCGTCGCGGCACTCGCCGGGCGGGCGGACCTGATGGAACGCTTCGCCAGCGGTGGCGTGCTGCACGGCGGAACCTACAATGCGCATCCGGTGACGATGGCCGCCACCGCGGCGGTGCTGCGCGCGCTGCGCGACGGCGACGTCTATGACCGGATCGAGGCGCAGGGACGCAGGCTGATGGACGGGATCGCCGCCCTGCTGGCGGAACGTGGCGTTCCGGCACGGGTGCAGGGCGTGCCGGCGATCTTCCACGTCGCGCTTGGCATCGACACGCCGATCCGCAACTATCGCGACAGCATGGCGGTCGATCGTGAGACCTATACCCGTTTGACCGCGGCGCTGCTGGCGCGCGGCGTGCGCGCGCTCGAACGCGGCGCCTGGTTCCTGTCGTGCGAGCATGATGCAGGCGTCATCGACCAGACGCTGGCCGCCTTCGCCGACGCGCTGGATGAGGTGCTGGAGCCCGTGGCGGGATGAGCGGCGCGCGTTACCCGGCGCTCGCCGGGCGACATGTCGTGGTGACGGGCGGAGCGGACGGTATCGGTGCCGCGCTGGTCGAGGCGTTCTGCGCGCAGCAGGCCCTGGTCACCTTCCTCGACATCGACGATGCCCGCGCCGCCGCGACGGTGGAACGGGCCGCCGCGGGCGGCACGGTCCCGCACTTCGTGCACTGCGACGTGGCCGATGTACCGGCGTTGCGCAGCGCGCTCGCGGAAGCGGAGGCGCGTGACGGCGCGGTGCGCGTCCTGGTCAACAACGCCGCCAATGATGCGCGGCACGACTGGCGGGAGGTGACGCCGGAAAGCTGGGATGCCGGATTGGCCGTCAACCTGCGCCACCAGTTCTTCGCGATCCAGGCGGTTGCGGATGGCATGGCCATGGCGGGTGGCGGCAGCATCATCAACTTCAGCTCGATCTCATGGAAGCTTGGGATGGGCGGGATGCCGGCCTACACCACATCCAAATCGGGCGTGATCGGGCTGACGCGCTCGTTCGCGCGCGACCTCGGGCCGGCGAACATCCGGGTCAACGCTGTGCTGCCGGGCTGGATCATGACCCGCCGCCAGCGCGAGCTGTACCTGACGCCGGAAGGCGAGGAAAAACTGCTCGCCGACCAGTGCCTGAAGCGTGTGCTGATGCCGGCGGACGTCGCGCCGCTGGTGTTGTTCCTGGCCGACGACGCCAGCGCGGCCTGCACCGCCCAGAGCTACGTCATCGACGGAGGCTGGATTTGAACGCCGCGATCGGGGCGCGCGCCATGCGCGCCGATCCTCGTCGCTGACGGATACGGAGAGAGGGATGACCAATGTCACTGGGGCGGTCGATGGCGCGGGGCAGCCCGCGTCCGATCGCATGACCCGATCGGGCATCGCCTGGGCCGCGCTCGAATGCGGCCGGTTCCCTTATGTCTACCTGATCAGCGGCACGGTGTTCCTACCCTATTTCGCCTCGGTCGTCATCGGCGATCCGGTTAGCGGCCAGGCGAAGGTCGCGATGCTCGGGAAGATCGCGGGCATCGCCGCGGCACTCACCGCGCCGATCCTCGGCGCGTCGATCGACCGGATCGGCCCCCGCAAGCCCCTGCTTGCCGGTGGCACGATCATCATGGCTATCCTGCTGTCGATGCTGTGGTGGGCGAAACCCGGCGACACCGGCCTGCCGGTGTGGACGATCCTCGCGGTCCTGGTCGCCATCACCGTCCTCTATGCCTATACCGAGGTGCTGCACAATTCGATGCTGGTCCGGGCGTCGGAGGGTTCGGGTGTTTCCCGATTGTCGGCGGCCAGCTTCGGCCTGGGATATGTGGCCTCGCTGGTGGTGCTGGTCGGTGTCCTCTGGGCCTTTGCCCTGCCGGGGCAGCATGATTCCGCCTGGCTGCCGGCGCAGCCGCTGTTCGGACTCGATCCGGAAAAGCACGAGAACATCCGCATCGTCGGGCCGATCGCCGGCGCGCTCGTGATCCTCGCCCTGTTGCCGCTCCTGCTCTTCACCCGCGACCACGAAAGGTCCGGCATCGGTCTGTTCGCGGCGCTCAGGGGCGGCCTCGCCTATCTCGCGCAATTGCCCGCGCATCTGAGGAAGCATCCGAACGCGCGCACCTTCATCATCGCCTGCATGTTCTACCGCGACGGGGTCGTCGCGATGTCGCTGTTCATCGGCGTGGTCGCTGCAGGCGTCATGGGATGGAAGCTCACGGAGCTGCTGATCCTCGGCATCATGCTCATCATATTCTCGCTGTTCGGTTCGTGGATCGCGGTGTGGCTGGAAGAGCGGTTCGAATCCAAACGTTCGGTGCAGATCGGCCTGCTGATGGCCGTGGTCTTCCTCACCGGCCTCGTCGGGACCAGCCCGACGCAGATATTCTTCCTCGGCGGCGATGATCCCGCGCTGCTGCGCCCGCTGTGGCAGGGCGGCGTGCTGGACACCGCGCCGCAGCTCGCGTTCCTGTTCTTCGCCGCCGCCGCCGATCTCAGCGCGACGATCGTCGCCACCGGCAGCCGCGCGTTGCTGGTCAAGATCACCCCCCCGGAGGAAACAGGCGCGTTCTTCGGCCTCTATTCGCTGGTCACGACTGCGACCGCGTGGCTCGCGCCGCTGGCCATCGGCTATGCGACCGTCGCGACGGGCTCGCAGCGCTGGGGCTTTGCCCCGGTCGTGGGGTTCTTCGCGATCGGCTTCGTGCTGTTGTCGTTCGTCAGGCAGGAACGTCGCTGAACACTGTCTCCACACTCGTCGCCGGTTGGGCAGCATTGGTCCGCTGTCCTCATTGCGACGGACGGGGAACGGCAGCACGCCGAATTCTGAAGGTCAATCGATCCCGTCGAGCCGGAGATTCCCGACGTCGATGTAAACCGCGCCGGGTTTGCCGGAGGTGGGAGATTGGCCAGGCCGATCTCCCACCTCCGGCCGCGATCAGAAGCTGAACCCGACGTAGCCGACCACGGTCGCGCTGCGGCCCAGGCTGCGGGCGAAGTTCACGCCGCCGATGTTGCTGCTGGTGATGTCGGTGTCGATGTAGCTGACCCCGGCCTTGAACGGCGCCTTGGTGAATTCCGCCGTCAGCGACCAGTCGGCGTAATTGTCGTCGAGCGCGGTCGGGTTGGCGAGGCCGAGCGATCCGTTCGACACGCCGTAATGCGCCTTCAGCGACAGCGGCGAATTGGGGAAGGTGTAGGTGAGGTCGCCGTAGAGATACAGGCTGTCGTCGCTGCCGGCGGTGAAATCCAGGCCCTTCTGGCCGCCCCAGGCATAGTTTGCGCCGACCTTCGCATTGACCGGGCCGATCGTGTAGTTGACCGAGGCATAGGGCTCGAAGAAGTCGCTGTTCAGGCCCGCCGCCGCGTCGGCGTAGTAATAATAGAGCAGGCCGACGTCGAAGCCGACTCCGCTCGGCAGCGTCTTGGCATAGCCGCCGTAGAAATCGATCTCGACCGCGCCGTAGTTGGTGAGCGCGGGGGTCGATCCGTCGGCGCCGCCGTCGATCGACGAGGCGAAGGTGCCGACATAGAGGCCCGATTCGTGGTTGACGTTGACGGTGCCCTGGACCGCCGGATCCTTGTTCGTCTGGGTCAGGCCGCGAAACCTGTAGTCGCTAAGGACGGTGACGCCGCCGGTGACGGTGACGGCCGGTGCCGGATCGGTCGCGTCCTGCGCCAGCGCGGGGCTGGCGACGGCGGCGAGGGGAAGGGCAAGGAAAAGAGTCGAGAAACGCATCGTGAGACCTCCATGTTGGGTCGATGGTTTCCGCCTGCGTGTCAGGTGCTGGGCTGCTGCGTGGCGCCCCGCTTGCCGACGACATCGCCATATGTGCCGGATTGTGTTGCGGTGCACAACACAAAAGCGTCGTACCGGGGCGGGACGACGCAATCGTGTTGCGCAACCGCAACAATCATGGAGGTCAGGCGATAGCGATCACCGCATCGACCTCTACCGCCACCCCGCGCGGCAGCGACGGCGCGCTCACGGCGGCGCGGGCATGTTTGCCGGCATCGCCGAACAGCGCCTCCATCAGGTCGGACGCGCCGTTGGCGACCTGCGGCTGATCGGTGAAGTCGGGGGTGGAATTGACGAACACGCCCAGCTTGACGATGCGCCCGACGCGGTCGAACCCGCCGAGCGCGGCCTTCACCTGCGCGACGATCATCAGCGCGCAGCGCCGCGCGGCTTCCTGGCCGAAGGCAATATCGCATCCGTCCTCGCCCAGCCGGCCGAGGATCAGCGCGCCGTCGGCGTCGAACGGAATCTGGCCCGAGACATAGAGCATGCCGCCCGACTCGACCGTCGGGACATAGGAGGCGACCGGCGCCGCGGCGGCGGGCAGGGTCAGGCCGAGTTCGGCGAGCTTGCGGTCGATATGGGTGGTCATGCGGTATCTCCAGTGGTTGCCGGGGCGGGGCGCCCCTCTGCGAAGCGGGTCTCGATCCACATCGCGGCGTCGCGCCAGTCGTCGATGCGGGCATGAGCATGTGGCGCGGGCACGACATTGGGCGCGAGGCCGGGTTCGGACACCATGTGCAGCCGGTGGACATGCGGCGCGTGGCGGGCGACCGATTCATGATGGGCCGCCAGGTCGTCGACGAACACGGTGACGCGCGCGCCATGCTCGGCAACCAGCTTGGCGACGGGCGCGCCCTTGCCACCCTGGTTGCATTCGACGCGGTGGGCGATGCCGTGCTGGGCAAGCTGGGCAATGCGCGCGTCGCGGCAATGATCGTGCAGGTTGGTGAGAATGACGATGTCGGCGGCGCGGGCGATGTCGGCCAGCGCCTCGCGCGCGTGCGGCACCAGCGTCTGCCGGCCCATTTCGGCCGGGAAGAAGCCGTCGAGCATCCCCCACATCTCGTCACGGGTCACCATGCCGCCGCCGCGCCGCGTCATCGACGTCGCGAAATCGCCGCCCGACAGGTCGAAATCGATGTCGTGCGCGTCGCCCAGCCAGGTGCCGAAATGCCGCACCATGTGTAGCAGCACCTCGTCGCAGTCGCAGATCAGCAGCGGCCTCATGCACCGCGCTCCAGCCGTGCCCGCGCGGCGACGAGATCGCCCGGCGTACAGCCGATCGCATCGGCGCAGGCGACCAGATCGGCCTCGTGATTCTCGAGAAAGCCCAGCACGGCGGCGAGCGTCGCGGGGGCGCCCGCCGAAGCGCGCAACGCCCGCGGATCGAGGCCGGTCAGGTCGAGCAAGCGCTCCGCCCGCGCCGGATCCTCCAGCGTCCACACCAGCGCACCCAGCGCCAGCGTATCGTTATTTGTATCGTCGCGTGCCATCGCCTATTTCAACACCGGAACAACAAGGGAAGCGGCCCCGCGTGGCAAAAAGGGTGCTCGTTGTCGAGGACAACGAACTCAATCTGAAGCTGTTCTGCGATCTGCTGCGCGCGCACGACTTCGCGGCGGAGCCGGTGCGCGACGGGCGCGAGGCGGTGGCGCGGGCGAAAAGCTTCGAGCCCGACCTGGTGGTGATGGACATCCAGCTGCCCTACGTCAGCGGGCTGGAGCTGATCGGCCAGATGAAGCGCGATCCACGGCTGCGCGACGTGCCGGTGATGGCGGTCACCGCCTATGCCGGGCGCGACGACGAGGACCGCATCCGCGCGGCGGGCGCCAACGCCTATGTCTCCAAGCCGATCTCGGTAATGCGCTTCATCGAGGAAGTGCGCGCGCTGGTGCCCGATACGGGCGGCGAGCGGCTTGCATAAGCAACCCGCCGACTCGCCGTGCCGGGCAACGGGGCGGCGCGACCGTCCCGTCTGACGGGCGCGGCGAAGCCCTAGCCCCGACCGACGGCCAGCATCCTATCGAAACACGCCCGCACCTGGTCCGGCGGATGCGCGGCCTCCAGCCGGCGCAGGCGGAAGTGGACGTGCGCCATGGTCTGGTAATAGCCGGTAAAGACGGGGTTGATCGTCGCGCCGGCCAGCGCGCCGAGCAGCGGCGTCGCCTGCGCCAGCGCCTTTTGCCCCACGACGATGCCGAAGCGCGGCAGCACATCCTTCAGCACCTCGGTGATCGCCTTGCCCGACAATGCCAGCCGCGCCGCGACGAAACCGGCGTCGCCCGCATCATCGTCCGGCGTCGGCCCGCCGAGCCCGAGCACCGCGACGCACTGGGCGCGCACGGCCGGGTCAGCGGGATCCTCGCCATAGCCGGCGGCGATCTGCTGGATCGAGCGGAGGATCAGCGTGGTAGTGACGGGCAGGTCGATCAGCGTCGTGGCGAGGCCGCCGGCGCCGCCCAGCGCGCCGGTGACCGCGGTCGCCGCCTTATGCCAGCGCTCGCCCGCGGCCCAGGCGAGCGCGCGATCGACCGCACGGGAATCGCCGCCCGGCTGCGTCGAGAAGGCAATGCGATAGCCATGGTCGAGCGCGAGCCCGGCCGCCGCGTCGATCCGGCCCCGCCAGCCGTCCGGCAGCCGGTCGAGCGCCGAATCGACCCGGCTGCCCGCCCACCCGAGCAGGCGCAACAGCAGGCCATTGGCCTCGTCGTGCAGCGCGGCGATCGCGCGCAGTTCATCGATCACCGCGGCATCGAAGCCGGCGCAGGCATTGCCGAGGGCTGGATCGTTCATGGCGTGCGAGGTTACAGCAACGCGCGGGCGGACACGACCTGTCCGCGCCGAAACGCAAAAAAGCCGCCGGCGAATCGCCCGCGGCCCTGCACCCCGGCCCGCGCCGGGGTCTGCGTAGAGGTCGCCAGAGCGGCCTTTACTTGATCTTGGCTTCCTTGAACTCGACGTGCTTGCGCACGATCGGGTCGTATTTGCGGAAGGTGAACTTCTCGGTCTGCGTGCGGGGATTCTTCTTGGTGACGTAGAAGAAGCCGGTGTCCGCGGTGCTGACGAGCTTGATCTTGACGGTTGCCGGTTTGGCCATGACCCGAATCTCTAATCTGAATTCAAAAAATAGGCGGCGCGCCCGCATGGCCGCCGCCGTCAGGGGAGCGCGCATGATCGAAAGCCGTCCCGATGTCAACCTCGCGCACCCGATGCCGACGGCGTTGACGCGATCTTAACCATATCGGCGCACCCTTCCATCCTGACCATCGAGGGGTGCGGGACATGGCACTGGCGGGGCATGACAGGGGTGGCGCGATCCGGGCGGAACTGGTCGCACGGATCGACGCGATGGACGCCCGCGCGGACCGCATGGCCACAGGCGAAATCGCCGACCAGCTCGAGGCGATCCGTCGCATCGCCGCCCGCAACGGCATCGGCGCCGCGATCACCGTCGTTCATGCGCTCGATTCGGCGCTGGCTCGCGGCGAGCGCGGGCCACTGGTCCACGGCTGGCTGGGCATTTTGCGCGACGCGGTGGGCTGCGGCAGCGACAGCCCGCAGGCCGCCGACACTTTCGCCGCCGCCTGCGCCGTTCGTCTGAACGGCTGACACACCCTTTCCGTTGGACGCCCTGATTCCCGCTTTCGTCGCGGCGCTGGCCGCCGGCATCGGCGACCGCCCGGCACGGCTGGCCGCTCGGCTGGGCGATTCGGCCGGCGCGGGCCGGACCGTGTCCGGCATGGCGATCGGCCATGCGACCGGCATCGCCATATCCGTCGCGGGGGCGATGTGGATGGCGCCCATGCTGACCCCCAATGCGCGCGCGCTGATGCTGGCGGTGGCGTTGGTCTTTGCCGGAGCGGGCGCGCTGTGGGGATCACGTGCCCCCGCGCCCCCGCGCGGCTCGCCGGTGATCGCGGCGGCGGCCGGCAGCTTCGTCGCCGGAGACCGCACGGCCTTCCTCGCCTTCGGCCTCGCGCTCAACGCGGCGGTGCCACTGCTCGCCGGGGCCGGCGCCCTGGCCGGCGCGCTGGTGCTGGCCGGTGTCGCCGCGACACTGGGCAACCGCGAGTGGGAGCGCCTGCCGCTGACGCTGGTCGGTCGTATCGCGGGCGGGGTGATGCTGCCGATCGGTCTGATCGTCGGTGCCGGTGCGCTGAGGCTGACCTAGGGTCAGGACCCATTACTGGCAATGGTCGTGACGGAGCCGATTTGGCCGCACGGGCAGGAGCAAGGAGGGCGCGATGCTCAAGCATCGTGACCGACGCGCGACGCCGCCGTGCGGCCAAATCGGCCCGCCGCTTCGCGGTCGCCCGGAGAAGCCCGCCGAGCGTCGTCGCTTGCTTGCGCGTAGCTTCAGCTACGCGACTGCGCTGCGCTCCTCGTCGGCGGGCTTCTCCGGGCGATCACGGCCGTTGCCAGTAATGGATCCTGACCCTAGGGCCGATCGACATTCAGCGTGACCAGATCATGGCGGCGGCGAGTTGGACGAAGCCGATGAGATGGGCAGTACGGCGGTCATAGAGCGTGGCGAAGCGGCGGAGATGCCCAGCCCCCGCGCCGACATCCCCCAATCAGGCAAGCGGCAAGAACATTCCCGCAAATCCTGCGGGAAAGCCCTCGTCCATCCTGGCCGCCTCACCAGCGGCCAAAGTGAATCACATCTCTCAACCCGGGAAAATCCATCGATCCAATCAACAACCGAAACACGCTAACGGACGGCGGGCAGGTCCAGCCCCTTCTCTCGGGCGCAATCGATGGCGATGTCGTAGCCCGCGTCGGCATGGCGCATCACGCCAGTGGCGGGATCGTTCCACAACACCCGTTCCAGCCGCCGCGCCGCCGCTTCGGTCCCGTCGGCGACGATCACCATCCCGGCGTGCTGCGAATATCCCATGCCGACGCCGCCGCCGTGGTGCAGCGACACCCAGGTCGCGCCGCTGGCGGTGTTGAGCAGGGCGTTGAGCAGCGGCCAGTCCGACACCGCGTCGCTGCCGTCGCGCATCGCCTCCGTCTCGCGGTTGGGGCTGGCCACGGAGCCGCTGTCGAGGTGGTCGCGGCCGATCACGACGGGCGCCTTCAGCTCGCCGCTGGCGACCATGGCGTTGAATGCCAGCCCCAGCCGGTGCCGGTCGCCCAGCCCGACCCAGCAGATCCGCGCCGGCAGGCCCTGGAACTGGATACGTTCGCGCGCCATGTCGAGCCAGCGGTGAAGGTGCGGATCATCGGGGATCAGCTCCTTCACTTTTGCGTCGGTGCGGTAGATATCCTCGGGATCGCCGGACAGCGCCGCCCAGCGGAACGGGCCAATGCCGCGACAGAACAGCGGGCGGATGTAGGCGGGGACGAAGCCGGGGACGTCGAAGGCGTTCGCTACCCCTTCGTCCTTCGCTACCTGGCGGATGTTGTTGCCGTAATCGACCGTCGGCACCCCCGCCGCCTGGAAATCGAGCATCGCGCGGACGTGGACCGCCATCGATTTCCGCGCCGCCTCAGCGACCGCGTCGGGCTGGCTCTCCCGCCGCTCGATCCATTCGGCGACGCTCCAGCCGGCGGGGAGATAGCCGTTGACGGGATCATGGGCACTTGTCTGGTCGGTCAGCAGGTCGGGGCGGATGCCGCGCGCGAACATCTCCGGCAGCAGTTCGGCGGCGTTGCCCAGCAACCCGACCGAAACCGGGCGATCCGCCGCTGCGACGATCGCCAGCGCCTCGTCAATGGTCGCCGCCTGATGGTCGAGATAGCCGGTGCGCAGTCGCATCTCGATCCGGCTGGGCTGGCATTCGATGGCGATGCACGAGGCGCCGGCCATGACGGCGGCGAGCGGCTGCGCCCCGCCCATGCCGCCCAGTCCCGCCGTCAGCAGCCACTTGCCCGTCAGGTCGCCGCCATAGTGCTGGCGCCCCATTTCGACGAAGGTTTCGTAGGTGCCCTGCACGATCCCCTGCGTGCCGATGTAGATCCACGACCCCGCCGTCATCTGGCCGTACATCGCCAGGCCCTTGCGATCGAGTTCGGCGAAATGCTCCCAGTCGGCCCATTTGGGCACAAGGTTGCTGTTGGCGATCAGCACGCGCGGCGCATCGGCATGGGTGCGGAACACGCCCACCGGCTTGCCCGACTGGACCAGCAGCGTCTGGTCGTCCTCCAGCCGCCGCAGCGTCTCGACGATGCGGTCGTAGCTGTCCCAGTCGCGCGCCGCGCGGCCGATGCCGCCATAGACCACCAGTTCCTCCGGCCGTTCGGCGACGTCGGGGTGCAGGTTGTTCATCAGCATCCGCAAGGGCGCTTCGGTCAGCCAGCTTTTCGCCGACAACTCCGTACCGGTGGCGGGCCGGATGACGCGGCTGTTATCGAGACGGATCACGGTCTGAACTCCAGGCAGGCGGTGAGGATGGCGCGCAGGTTCGGCCCGATCGGCGGGTCGGCAAGCAGCGGTGTCGGCCAGTTGGCTTCGGTGGGCACGTCGGGCTCGGCCATGTAGCCGCGCATCGCCAGTTCCATCTGGATCGCGTGGACGCCGTCGTCAGCGCGACCATAGTGGCGGGTGGTCCAGCCGCCCCTGAACCGGCCATCGACGACATGATCCGCCCCGCTAGCGGCGGAAACGGCGGCGGCCAGCGCGGGCGCGCAGGTGGCGCCGCCGTTGGTGCCGATGTTGAACTGGGGAAGCCGCCCGTCGAACAGGCGCGGAATGAGGCTGCGGATCGAATGCGCGTCGTAGAGCACGACATGGCCGTGCGCGGCGCGCAGCCGGTCGAGTTCGCCCGACAGCGCCGCGTGATAGGGATCGAACCACGTCGCCCGCCGCCGCGCGATTTCGCCCGCATCCGGGCCGTCGCCGGCATAGAGCGGCTCGCCGTCGAAGGTCGTAGTCGGGCACAGCTCGGTCGTCGCCTGCCCCGGATAGAGCGAGGCGCCCGAAGGATCGCGATTCACATCGATCACGCTGCGCGAGATGGCGGTGCGGACCGTCGTGGCGCCCAAATCGCGGGCGAAGGCGTAGAGATCATGGACATGCCAGTCGGCATCGCGCCGCGCGAGCCAGGGCGAGAGGAAACCGCCTTCGCAATCGGCCAGATCGGTGCCGGTATGCGGAAAGGCGACGACCAGCGGCGCATCGCCGGGATGGATGGCCAGCCAGTCGTTCATGCGATCCCCGGCAGACCGATTCCGGCCGCCGTCACCAGCGCGCCGGATCGCACCAGCGCGGTCGCCGCCTCCATGTCGGGGTGGAAGTGGCGGTCATCCTCCAGCGTCGGCACCATGCCGCGCAGGCATGCCCGCGCCGCCTCCAGCGCGTCCGACGACCTGAGCGGCGCATGGAAATCGCACCCCTGCACCGCGGCGAGCAGTTCGATGCCGACCACCGCCTGCGCATTCGCCGCCATGTCCAGCAGCCGGCGCGCGCCGTGCGCGGCCATCGACACGTGATCCTCCTGATTGGCCGAAGTCGGGATCGAATCGACGCTGGCCGGATAGGCGCGCTGCTTGTTCTCGCTGACCAGCGCGGCGGCGGTCACCTGGGGGATCATGAAGCCGGAATTGAGGCCCGGCCGGGGCGTCAGGAATGCCGGCAGGCCCGACAACGCGGGATCGACCAGCATCGCGATCCGCCGTTCGGCGATGCTGCCGATCTCGCAGATGGCGAGCGCGATCATGTCGGCGGCGAAGGCGACCGGCTCGGCGTGGAAATTGCCGCCCGACAGCGCCTCATCGGTATCCGCGAAGATCAGTGGATTGTCGCTGACGCCGTTCGCCTCCGTCTCCAGCGTCGCACCGGCCTGGCGCAACACGTCGAGCGCGGCGCCCATCACCTGCGGCTGGCAGCGCAGGCAATAGGGGTCCTGCACGCGCGGATCATCCTCGCGGTGGCTGGCGCGGATCGCCGATCCCGCCATCAGGCCGCGCAGCGCGTCACCCACCGCGATCTGCCCGGCGTGGCGGCGCAGCGCGTGGATGCGGTGATCGAACGGCGCGTCCGATCCCTTGGCGGCCTCGGTCGATAGTGCGCCGGTGACGAGAGCCGCCTGGAACAGCATCTCCCCCTCGAACAGTCCGGCGAGCGCGTTGGCGGTCGAGAATTGCGTGCCGTTGAGCAGCGCCAGCCCTTCCTTCGGCCCGAGTTCGAGCGGCGCCAGACCAGCGCTGGCGAGCGCTTCGGCGGCGGGCAGCACGCGCCCGGCGAGATCGATCTGCCCCACCCCGATCATCGCCGCCGCCATGTGCGACAGCGGCGCCAGATCACCGCTGGCGCCGACCGAACCCTGGCACGGCACGACGGGGGTAGCGTCCTTCGCCAGCATTGCCTCAAGCATCGCGACCGTTTCCGGGCGCACGCCCGACGCCCCCATGCCGAAACTGGCGAGCTTGAGCGCCATCATCAGCCGGACGATCGCGCGCGGGCTCGGCGCACCGGTGCCGGCGGCGTGGCTGAGCACGATGTTACGCTGAAGCGTGGCGAGATCCTCCGCTTCGATCCGCACGCTCGCCAGCTTTCCGAAGCCGGTGTTGATGCCGTAGACCGGCGCGCCTTTCGCGACGATCCGGGCCACGGCATCCGCGCTGGCGGCGATCGCCCCCCGGCAGGCTGGATCGAGCGACACGCCCGCCCCGCGATAGATGGCGCGCCAGTCGGCGAGCGTGGCCTGGCCAGGGCGAATGATGATCATCGTCCGTTCCGGATACGTTGGTGAAGGGGATTGAAGCCGATGCGGTAGACCAGCTCGGCGGGACGCTCGACCTCCCAGATCGCGAGGTCGCAGGCCTTGCCCGGCTCCAGCGTGCCTGTCTCGCGCGCAAGACCCAGCGCGCGGGCGGCGTTCGCCGTCACGCCGCGCAAGCACTCCTCCACCGTCAGTCGAAAACAGGTCGCCGCCATGTTCATCGCCAGCAGGATCGAGGTGAGCGGCGACGTGCCGGGATTGCAATCGGTCGCGACCGCGATCGGCACGCCCGCCGCGCGCAGGGCGTCGACCGGCGGTAGCTTGGTCTCGCGGGTGAAGTAATAGGCGCCGGGCAACAGGGTGGCGACGGTGCCGGCGCGCGCCATCGCCGCGACGCCGGCATCGTCGAGATGCTCGAGATGGTCGGCCGACAGCGCGCCGTAACGCGCGGCCAGCGCGGCGCCGTTCAGGTTGGAAAGCTGTTCGGCGTGGAGCTTGACCGGCAGGCCATGCTTGGCCGCGGCGACAAACACCCGCTCGGTCTGTTCGACCGTGAAGCCGATGCCCTCGCAAAAGGCATCGACCGCGTCGGCGAGCCCTGCGCGCGCTATCGCGGGCAGCATGTCGGTGCAGACATGATCGACATAGCCGTCGCTATCACCGGCATATTCGGGCGGCAGCGCGTGCGCCCCGAGGAAGGTCGTCGCGATCCGCACGTCACGCTCGCGGCCCAACGCACGCGCGGCACGCAGCATCCTGGTCTCGTCGTCGGTAGTCAGGCCATAGCCAGACTTGACCTCGACCGTCGTCACGCCCTCCGCGATCAACGCGTCGAGGCGGGGCAGCGCGCTGGCGACCAGGTAGGCCTCGTTCGCACTCCGCGTCGCGCGCATCGTCGAGACGATCCCGCCGCCCGCACGAGCAACCTCTTCGTAACTGGCCCCGGCCAGCCGCAGCTCGAACTCATGGGCGCGGTCGCCGGCATGGACCAGGTGCGTGTGGCAGTCGATCAGCCCCGGCGTGATCCAGCGCCCGCCGCAGTCGATCGTCTCGGCAGCCTCCACTGGGGCGTCATCGGCGGACCCGGCATAGGCGATGCGCCCGTCGATCGCCGCGACCACACCATCCTCGACGACGCCGAGTCCCGCGCCCGCCATCGTCGCCAGTCGCGCGTTCCGCCAGATCGTGTCGCACCGCATGCACATTGCTTGGCACGCGGCGCAAATAATGTATAGACATTATCGCATGGCGACCGTTTTCTTCGACACCGCACTGCTCGCCGATGGCTGGGCGAACAAGGTTCGCGCGACGATCATCGATGGCGTGTTCGCCGTGATCGAGACCGGCGCTTCGCCGGCGGACGGCGAGGATCGCCACGCCGTCGCGGTGCCGGGCCTGCCCAACCTGCACAGCCACGCCTTCCAGCGCGGCATGGCCGGGCTGGCGGAGACGGCGGGACCCGGCGACGACAGCTTCTGGACATGGCGCGAGGTGATGTACCGCTTCGTCGATGCGCTCACCCCCGACGATCTGCTGGCCGTCGCCGCGATGGCGCAGGTCGAGAT
This sequence comes from Sphingomonas sp., assembly GCF_035910975.1. Lineage (GTDB taxonomy): Bacteria > Pseudomonadota > Alphaproteobacteria > Sphingomonadales > Sphingomonadaceae > Sphingomonas. Next base: position 69,925 of record NZ_JAMHWM010000005.1, on the reverse strand, counting down.
GCTGGAGGGCGGCTTCACCCGCGTCGGCGAGTTCCACTATCTCCACCACGCGCCCGATGGCCGCCCCTATGCCGATCCAGCCGCGATGGCCAGCGCACTGGCGGCGGCGTGCGCGGAGACGGGGATCGCGCTGACGCTGCTGCCGGTGTTCTATGCGCATTCGGGCTTCGGCGGGGCCGCCCCGACCGACGGCCAGCGACGCTTCGTCCATGATGTCGACGGCTATGCCCGCCTGCTCGACGCCAGCGCCGGGGCAATCGCCGGCCTGCCCGATGCGGTGCTCGGCATCGCCCCGCACAGCCTGCGCGCGGTGACGCCGGAGGAGCTTGCCCGCATCGTCCTGCTGACCGCCGGACCGATCCACATCCACATCGCCGAACAGGTCCGCGAGGTGGAGGATTGCATCGCCTGGAGCGGCGCGCGGCCGGTCGAATGGCTGCTCGATCATGCGGCCGTCGACGATCGCTGGTGCCTGGTCCATGCGACGCACATGACCGCCGACGAGACGGCGCGGATGGCGCGATCCGGCGCGGTCGCAGGGCTATGCCCGATCACCGAGGCCAATCTGGGCGACGGCATCTTCCCCGCGCGCGACTTCCTCGCCGCCGGCGGGCGGTTCGGGATCGGATCGGATTCGAACGTGCTGATCGACGGCTGCGAGGAACTGCGCCTGCTCGAATATGGCCAACGGCTGGCACATCGTGGGCGCAATCTGCTGGCCGGTGGCGGATCGACGGGCGCGGCGCTGTGGCGCGGCGCGCTGGCCGGGGGAGGGCAGGCGCTGGGCGCACCCGCCGGGATCGCGGTCGGCGCGCCGGCCGACTTCCTGACACTCGATACAGGCCACCCGTCACTTGCCGCGCGCGAAGGCAACGCGATCCTCGACGCGCTGGTATTTGCGGCCGGGCGCAGCGCCATCGACGGCGTGTGGCGACGCGGGCAGCGGGTGGTTTCCGGCGGCCGCCACATCGCGCGCGAAGCGATCGTCCAGCGCTACCGCGCCACGCTCGCGCGGCTGCTGGCATGACCGCGCTTCACGAACGCATCCGCCGCGATCTGGAGGTTGCGATCCTGTCGGGCGCGCGTGCGCCGGGCAGCCGTATCCCCGTCGAACATGCGCTGATGGCCGACTACGGCTGTTCGCGGATGACGGTGAACAAGGCGCTGGCCGCGCTCGCGGCACAGGGCTTCATCGAACGGCGCAAGAAGGCCGGCAGCTTTGTCGCCCGCCCGCGCGTCCATTCGGTCGTGCTCGACATCCCCGATCTCGCGGTCGAGGTCGCCCGGCGCGGGCAGGCCTATCGCTACCTGCTGGAACGCCGCGTGATCGCGCCCGCCGATACCGATACGGAGGCGGAGATCGCGCAAGGAACCGACCTGCTCCGGGTATCCGGCACCCATCTGGCCGACGGCATACCGCTGGCGATCGAGGACCGGCTGGTCTCGCTCGCGGCCGTGCCACACGCGCGAGAGGCCGATTTCGCCGAGACCTCCCCCGGCGCGTGGCTGCTCGAAAACATCGCCTGGACCGAGGCGGAGAGCCGCATCGCCGCGCTGGGCGCCGATGTCGCCGCGGCCCGTCGTCTGGGCGTCGCGGAAGGCACCGCCTGCCTCGCCATCGAACGGCGCACATGGCGCGGCGGCGAGCCGATCACCTTCGTCCGCCAGCAGTTCGTCGGCGCGGCCTATGATCTCACCGCGCGCTTCGGCCCCGCGACATCGGCACTGGAACCCGCCCGCCCGCGCTGATACCCGTTGCCCTACGCAACCGATCGGGAGAGGGTGAATGGCGGAAGCCTATATCGTCGAGGCGGTGCGCACCGCCGGAGGAAGGCGCGGCGGGCGGCTGGCCGGCTGGCATCCCGCCGACATGGCCGGCGCGGTGCTCGACGCGATCGTGGAGCGCAGCGGGATCGATCCGGCGGCGATCGACGATGTGGTGATGGGCTGCGTCGGCCAGGGCGGCGAACAGGGGTTCCAGATCGGGCGCGGCGCGGTGCTGGCGTCGAAGCTGCCGGAAAGCGTGCCGGCTGTGACGATCGACCGGCAGTGCGGATCGTCGCAGCAAGCGATCCAGTTCGCCGCGCAGGCGGTGATGTCGGGCACGCAGGACGTGGTGATCGCCGCCGGGGTGGAATCGATGACGCGCGTGCCGATGGGCGCCACGGTCGCACTGTTCGCGCAGGCCGGACTGGGCGGCCCCAAGTCGCCCCGGCAGGAGGAACGCTATCCCGGCGTCCAGTTCAGCCAGTTCATGGGCGCGGAGATGATCGCCCGCAAATACGGCTTCACCCGCGAGGATCACGATCGCTACGCGCTGGCCAGCCACCAGCGTGCGGCGGCGGCGGCCGAACGCGGCGACTTCGACCGCGAGATCGTGCCGCTCGCGATCGAGATGCCTGAGGGCAGCGAACTCCACACTCGCGATGAGGGCATCCGCGCCGATGCGACGCTCGAATCGATCGGCGCGGTCAAGCTGCTGGCGCAGGGCGGCACGATCACCGCCGCCAACGCCAGCCAGATCTGCGACGGCGCCAGCGGTGTGCTGGTCGTGTCCGAGGCCGCGCTCAAGGTGCATAACCTGACGCCGCTTGCCCGCATCCACAATCTGACGGTGACGGCGGGCGATCCGGTGGTGATGCTGGAGGAACCCTTGTTCGCGACCGATCGCGCGCTGAAGCGCGCCGGCATGGCGATCGGCGATATCGACCTGTTCGAGGTGAACGAGGCGTTCGCGCCCGTCCCGCTCGCCTGGTTGCGCCACACTGGCGCCGATCCCGAACGGCTGAACGTCAACGGCGGCGCGATCGCGCTCGGCCACCCGCTCGGCGCGTCGGGCACCAAGCTGATGGCGACGCTGGTCCATGCGCTCCACGCGCGCGGCAAGCGCTATGGCCTCCAGACGATGTGCGAGGGCGGCGGGATCGCCAATGTGACGATCATCGAGCGGCTGTAGGGGGGCGACGGACCATGGATATCACATCGAACATCGCCGCCGTCGTCACCGGCGGCGCCTCCGGCCTGGGGGCGGCGACCGCGCGGGCACTGGCCGCACGCGGGGCGAAGGTCGCGATCTTCGACCTTCAGGCCGAAAAGGGCGCGGCGCTCGCGGCGGAGATCGGCGGTGTGTTCTGCGAGGTCAACGTCACCTCCGACGACAGCGTCGACGCCGGCTTCGCGGCGGCACGCGCCGCGCACGGCCAGGAATCGGTGCTGGTCTGCTGCGCCGGCACCGGCAACGCCTTCAAGACCGCCAGCCGATCGAGGGAAGACGGCGGCATCAAGCATTTCCCCGCTGCCGCATTCGACTGGCTGATCCAGATCAATCTAGTTGGCACCTTCCGCTGTGTCGCAAAGTCGGCGGCGGGGATGCTGACGCTCGATCCCGGCACCGACGGCGAACGCGGTGCGATCGTGATGACCGCCAGCGTCGCGGCCGAGGACGGCCAGATCGGCCAGGCCGCCTATTCGGCGTCGAAGGGGGGCATCGTCGGCATGACGCTGCCGATCGCGCGCGACCTGATGGGCGAGGGCATCCGCGTCAACACGATCCTGCCCGGTATCTTCAACACCCCGCTGATGCAGGGGATGCCGCAGAATGTGAAGGACGCGCTGGGCGCCTCCGTCCCCTTCCCCAAGCGGATGGGCGAGCCGGCGGAATATGCCAGGCTCGCGCTGGCGATGATCGAGAACCCGTACATGAACGGCGAGGACGTCCGCCTGGACGGCGCGATCCGGATGGCCCCGCGCTAGGTGGTGTCTGCATTCAACGTAGGCATATCATGGCGCACGCGAGGTGGAGGAAGCCCATGAAGGCAGAGAAGGTCTTCTCGCAGCGTAGTGCGATGCGCCGGAAGTATTTGAGGTTGTTGAAGAAATATTCGACCTGGTGACGTTCCTTATAGAGGCGCCAGTCGGTCGGCGGTTTTCCGGTACCGCTGGGATTGGCCTTGATGCGCGCGGTGGCGCCAAGCTCGTCGGCGATGAAGGCCCGTAACGGATCGGCGTCGTAAGCCGCATCGCCGATGAGGTGATCGACGCCTTTCAGGTCCGCCAGCAGTGCCTCGGCCTGCTGACGGTCGCCATATTGCCCGGTGTCGGATGGATGCGGATCGGCAGGCGGATCGCATCGACGACGGCGCGCGGTTTGGTCGTCAACCCGCCGCGCGAAGGACTGATCGAGGCAGCTTTAGCCCCCCTTTTGCGCCGCTCGCGTCAGCGTGCACCTTCGAGATCGTGCTGTCGATCAGGACATACTCAAAGTCCGGTGCATCAGCGAAGCTGTTGAATAGCCGCTCCCATATGCCCGCGTGCGACCAGCGCCGGAACAGGGCATGGACGGCCGTCCATTTGCCGAACATCTCCGGCAAGTCGCGCCAGCGCGCCGCATTGCCGGCCATCCACAGGATCGCATCCACGAACCGCCTGCTATCCACCCCGCTACGTCCGGAAGCGCCAACTTGGCCGGGTAGATGGCCCTCAATCCGATCCCATTGCTCGTCCGCCAGTGTCGGTTTGTTCAACCCCGGCTCCTCTCGCCAGCCTTGAATCAGTATTTCACGTCAAACAAAATCCGCTCAATGCAGACACCACCTAACGGAAGACGACGGTGCGCGCGCCGTTGAGCAGTACGCGATCCTCCAGGTGATAGCCGACCGCAGCCGCCAGCACGCGCCGCTCGATATCGCGACCCTTGCGAACCAGATCCTCGGGTGTGTCGGCGTGGGTGACGGGTTCGACATCCTGCGCGATGATCGGGCCTTCATCGAGGTCGCCGGTTACGTAATGCGCGGTCGCCCCGATCATCTTCACCCCGCGATCATGCGCCTGGTGGTAGGGCTTCGCGCCCTTGAAACCGGGCAGGAAGCTGTGGTGGATGTTGATGCAGCGACCCGACAGATAGGCCGCCATCTCGTCCGACAGGATCTGCATATAGCGGGCGAGGACGATCAGTTCGGCGCCGGTCTCCTCGACGATCGCGCGGATCTGCGCCTCCTGCTGCGGCTTGGTGTCGCGCGTGATCGGCAGGTGGTGGTACGGCAGATCGTCGATCAGCGACGTCGTCAGCACCGATCGCGGATGGTTGCCGACGATGCCGGCCACCTCCATCGGCAGTTCGCCCAGGCGATAGCGGTAGAGCAGGTCGGCGAGGCAGTGATCGAACTTCGAGACCAGCAGCAGCACTTTGCGCGGCGCATCGGGCGAGGTGATCCTCCAGTCGAAGGCATTGGCCCGCGCGATCGGTTCCAGCGCGGTGGTGTGGGCGGCGACGACGGTATCCGAATCGAACACGATCCGCATGAAGAAGCGCCCGTTCGACGCATCGTTATACTGTTGCGCCTCGACGATGTTGCCGCCGCTGGCGAACAGCGCCTGGCTGACCGCCGCGACCAGCCCCGGCCGGTCGTCGCACGAAAGCGTCAGCACGTGACGGACCATCAAACCTCTCCCAACTCAACGGCGCGCGCAGCGTAGGACGCAGATACTGGTATGTATAACGTACGATATCTGCGTCGGGGTTGCGCCGCCTGCCATCTGCGGTACCAGCGGGCATTCAGCAAGGGGAAGTCGCCGCGCATGAACGAGACGCTTCACCGCCCTGACGATCTCGGCGCGATCGGCGATATCCTCGGGTTCCACATCCGCTTGGCGCACGGCGCCGTCTACCGCCATTTCAGCGAGACGTTCAGCGACCTGGACCTGACGCAGAAGCAGGTTTCGGTGCTGTGGCTTGTCGACGACCACCCGGACATCGCGCAGGCCGACCTCGGACGCGCCCTCCAGATGGACCGTGCCACGGTGATGGCGATCGTCAACCGCCTGCAGGGGCGCGGGCTGTTGGTGCGTGGCGCATCGCGCATCGACCGACGCCGCCAGACGCTGACGCTGACCGATGCCGGAAAGGACGCGCTGGCCCGCGCGCGCGTCGCGATCCTCGATCACGAAAGCTGGCTGAAGGGGCGTTTCTCCGCGGTCGAGGTGCAGATGCTGATCGCGTTGCTGTCGCGCATCCACGGCGCGGGCGTCGCCTGATCTCGATCGAAATGGTTGCAGCCGTAACGGGTTACTGCTAACCGGCGCGCCGCTCACCCGGCCCTGGGCGAGTCAAGGAGACAAGAATTGCTGGACCTCGCCGCCAATCGCGGTGCCCGGACCAGCGGTTTCCAGCCCTTCGCGTAAGTCGTCCCACGACGCCGCGGCTGGCCGGAACCGCGGCCGCCGCACCTCGAACGATCTGAAAGACATCGCCGCCGTGGGATATCCCGCGCCGGCCACGCAGACCCGTGGGACTGACATGGACGAATATGGAATCGTCCGGAGCATGCTGCTCCGGATAGCGGCGGACATGCCTGCGCCGTCGCCGCTGGCGAAGGCCGTGCTGGAATGGGCGCATGCGAACGCCGGCTGGCTGGCACCCGAACGCCGGGATGATCTCGACTGGGTCGCGTTGCTCGCGAGCGTCGCCGAACGGCGTGGCGATGCCGCGCGCGCGCATGTGCTCGACCTTGCCGACGCGCTCGCCGGGCTGCTTGGGCTTTCACCCGTCGACGCCGCCCTGCTGCGGCTGATGATCGCGTGCGACCGTCTGCCGCGCGTGGATGCGCTGGCGCGAATCGCGGGTCGCCACGGCCATGATCTGCCGACGCTGCTCGGCGAACTGGCCGGGATGCCCGGGTCCGACGCCGCGCGCGGGGTGCGGCGCAGCGCGGTCGTCCGGCTGGGACTCGCCGACTTCACGACAAACCGCCAGGGCGAGATCGAGGTCGCGATCCGCTGGACGCTCGAACGGCTGCTCGATCGTGCGCCCGGAACCGGGGCGGCGATGATGGAGGCGCTGGTCGGTCGGTGCCAGATCGCGACGCTGGCGCTCGACGATTTCGCCCATGTCGCCTCCGCCGATTTCCTTGTCCGTCTGCTTGGCGGCGCGTTGGGTGAGCGCGCGCCGGGGATCAACATCCTGATCCACGGCCCCCCGGGCACCGGCAAGACCGAGTTCGCGCGCACGCTGGCGGCGGCCGCCGGCGCGGCGCTCTACGCCATCGGCGAAGTCGACGAGGACGGCGAGGAGCCGGGCCGTTGGGAACGCGTTACGGCGCTGGGCCTCGCGCAGCGACTGCTCGCCGGGCGCGAGGGCAACGTGCTGCTGTTCGATGAAATGGAAGACCTGATCGGCGATGCCCGGCCGTCGGGCAGCGACTGGATGCAGGGGCGCCAGGGAAGCAAGGTGTTCGTCAACCGGCTGATCGAAGCGAACCCGGTGCCCGTGATCTGGACGACCAACGCGATCGGCAACGTCGATGCGGCGATCCTGCGGCGGATGAGTTTCATCGTGAAGCTCGATCTGCCGTCGCGCTGCGTGGCGGCGGGGATGCTGGAGCGCATAGCGCGTGAGGAAGGGGTGGTGCCGGGGCAGGGCTATTCCACTCTGCTCGATGCCGCGCCGGAAGCCGCGACGGTCCTCCGCGTCGCCGCGCGGGCCGGGCGTCTGGCGGGCGAAGGCGACGGTGGCGCCGTGGCGGCGACCGCGCTGGTGCGCGCGCTGCGCGGCGGCGACATGCCGATCATGATGTCGGATTCGTTCGACCTCGACCTGTTCGAAACCGACCTGCCGATCGACGCGATCCTCGCCAGCATGGCGCGCGGAGCGGCGGATGCATCGGTATTGCTCACCGGGCCGCCGGGGACCGGAAAGACGGCCTTCGCGCATCATTTCGCTCGCGCGGTCGATCGGCCGCTGATGGTCCGGCGCGCGTCCGACCTGCTGTCGAAATGGGTAGGCGAGACCGAGGCGCAGATCGCCGATGCCTTTGCTGAAGCGCGGCGACGCGACGCGGTGCTGCTGTTCGACGAAGCGGACTCACTTCTGTTCGATCGCACGACCGCACGGGCCAACTGGGAGACTGGCCAGGTCAACGAGATGCTGACCTGGCTCGATCTACATCCCCTGCCGGTGCTGGCCGCGACCAACCATGCCGCGCGCCTCGACCCCGCGGTACTGCGCCGCTTCGTCTTCAAGGTGGCGCTGCGCCCGCTCGGCCGGAAGCGGGCGGCGCAAGCCTTCGCGCGGTTTTTCGGCCGCCCCGCGCCAGCCGCGCTGGCGGAGATCGACAACCTCACTCCGGGGGACTTCGCGGTGGTCGCCCGCCAGCTTCGCCATCTGCCCGCAGACGGCGCGGACGTGATCGTCGAGCGGCTGCGGGGCGAGGCGGCTGCAAAAGGGGCCGGCGGCGGGAGAATCGGGTTCTGACGCGAACGGGTCTCTCACCTCCGCGCCCCAGGGGTTTGATCCCACGGTCTGCTGGTGTGTTCCTTCCGTTGGAATGGAAGGAGGCACTATGGGCGAGGCACGTCACGGGAGCGCCACGACCACGCACGCCGTCCGGGCGGCAATACAGCGATCGCAGGCTTCGCTCGCGACGCTGAGCCGTAGGCTGGGGATCAATGACCTGCGCCGGGTTTGTCGGAGGCTCCAACCCCTGAGAAGGCGGGGTCTGTATGAGCAAGACGACGAACGAGTATGCGCCGGAAGTCCGCGAGCGCGCGGTACGGATGGTTCTGGATCATGAGAAAGATCATGTTTCACGCTGGGGAGCAGTGGTGTCGATCGCAGCGAAGATCGGCTGTGCGGCGCAGACGCTGCATGAGTGGGTCAAGAAGGCGGAGCTAGACAGCGCGGCCGACGTGCTGGGGTCCCGACGGATTTTGTCGCGCAGCTGAGAGCGCTGGAGCGTGAGAACCGCGAGCTGCGGCTGGCCAACTTCTGCGTCTACGACGTGCGCAAGATATGGCGGCAACTGCGGCGCGAGGGGTTCGACGTTGCCCGCTGCACCGTTGCCCGATTGATGCGTGCAATGGGCGGAGCAGCCGAAGGTTCCGGCGATGCGCAACATCGTTGGAACGGCTGCGGAGGGCTGGCGGGCGTGATCCGGGGGTACGACGATCGGTCGGCGCCATGCCCACTCGATCGGGTGAACAGGCAGGTCCGCGCGCCAGTGTCCAACATGCTCTGGATCCCGGACTTCACCTACGCCGCCACATGGGCGGGGTTCGTCTATGTCACGCTCGTCATCGACACGTTCGCCTGCCGGATCGTCGGCTGGCGCGCATCGCGCACTGCTCACGCCAGCTTCGTGCTCGATGCTTTGGAACAGGCGCTCCGTGATCGCCGACCGGCGCGCAGCGGCGGTCTCATCCCGCGGCAGCCAGTAAGTCTCGATCAGATACTCCCAATGCCTCGCCGAAGCCGGGATAGAGCCATCTGTCGGAAGCGTCGGCGACAGTTACGACAACGCTTTGGCAGAGGCGATCAATGGCCTTTACAAGGCCGAGGCGATCCGTCGGCGAGGTCCATGGCGCTCGTGTCGCCCTCAACATCGGCTAGTGCACGCACCTTGAAGTTTCGCCTGGCGAAATCGCCGGTGCTGGCGCTGCGTGGGTGAATCATTACCAATCCGACGAAAGCTAGGCATCTGCCGCGACCCGTTCAGCGCGCGACGAGGGGCGTTAGGAGGGGCCGGCGTCGGAACGACAAAAACCAGAAAATATCAATTAATACAGTGTGATACTGTATTTCTTATAAAGGGGGGAAGATAATTATGCGGGATTTCGCCACGGTTCGCCATCTCCTGGCGTCGAGCACTGCGCTTTCCGCTATCGCGCTCTCCTTCTGCGCTCCGGCAGCTGCTCAGGATGCGTTGCCGTCACCGCAGAGTCCGACGAGCGGGGCTCAGGCTTCGCAAGAGGGCGCGGCTGAAACTCGAGACGTCGTCGTCACCGGCAGTCGCATCGTGCGCGATGGATTTCAGTCGCCGACGCCGGTCACGGTGCTGTCGGAAGAGGAAATTCAGAATACATCACCGACAAACAACATCGCCAACCTGATGGATCAGATGCCGGTTATCGCGGGCTCCTTTACCCCGGACAGCGCGCTGATCGACTTTTCGAGCGGTACCGCGGGCGTTTATGCGCTCAATCTCCGAAATCTTGGTCCCGGCCGCACGCTGGTGCTGCTTGACGGTCGCCGCACGGTCAGTTCCACGGTATCAGGGTTTACCGACATCAACACCATCCCTCAAGGTTTGGTCAGGCGTGTCGAAACAGTCACCGGGGGCGCGTCGGCGGCTTATGGCTCGGACGCGGTGGCCGGTGTCGTCAATTTCATCATGAACAAGAAATATACCGGTGTGAAAATTACCGCCGATACCGGTATCACTACCTATGGAGACGGTTTCAATTATTCAGGAAGCTTCACCGCGGGCACATCCTTCGCCGGGGGGCGGGGGCACGTCATGGTTGATGCCGATTTCAGGCACAATGACGGCATATTCGAGATTACCCGCAAGTGGAACCAGCTGGGCTATGCCGCGATCCAGGATCCAAACTGGACCGCGACCAGTACGACGCCGCAATTTCTTGTCCGGCGCCAGGTTGGCGCGACGCAATTGCTGCCAGGCAGCCTGGTGGGTTCGTCCACAGGTGGAGGAACGAACAAGCTCCGTGGCATTTACTTCGGGCCTGGCGGCGAACTGCTTCGCTACAATTATGGCGATCTGACGTTCCCGGCCGTGAGCGGTACTCCCGTGCCGCAGTTCACGCAGGGAGGCGACTGGCAACTGGCCGACAACTGGCGTCGACGCGGCCTGTCGCCGGACGATGATCGCTATGGAGCGTTCGGCCGCGTCAGCTTTGAGGTCGCCAACGATTTCACTCTCTTCGCTGAAGCGTCCTACAATGTTTACAAGGGGCATTACGTATCCGCGCCACAGCAGATCAACAATATCACGATCAACGTCACTGGCTGTGGTGCGGCGGTGACGCGGGAAACGGCACCCGTCACCTGCAACGCTTTCGCATACAACGCCTTCGGCCGGGAGCTGCTCAACGGCGTCACCAGCATCAACGTGGGTTCGACCCAGGGTGACTTGCCCCTCCGGCAGATGAAAAACGAGCGCGAGGTTCAGCGCTATCTGATTGGGGCGGAGGGGCGTTTCGAGGCGTTCGGCAAGCCTGCGCAATGGGATATCTCGGCGCAATACGGCCGTTCAGACGTCCGATCGCAGCTCATCAACATCATGCACAATTCGCGTATATCGCGAGCGAGGACTGCCGCGTTCGCCCGAGCCGGCAACCCCGGCGGGTATGCGGTCGGTTCGATCCAGTGCCAGGTCAATGTCGATACCAATCTGACCAATGACGATCCCAGTTGTGTCCCTTTCAACATACTCGGAACCGGCGTTAACAGTAACCTGGACGCGGTTGTCGGCTATGTGCTGGGTAATCCGTACCGGCTCGAGGTGCTTGAGCAGAAGGCCGCCTCGGCCAATCTGTCGCTGACCCCGTTTCGCACCTGGGCGGGCGACGTGAGCATTGCGATCGGCGGTGAATGGCGTGAGGAGCAGATTTCAGGCTTCGTGCCGGCGGAGTTCCAGCCGGTCGTCACCGCAACCGGAACGACCAATGCTTGGTCGGTGGGCAATTACCAGCCGACGACGGGGCGATACAACGTCAAGGAAGGGTATTTCGAAACCGTCGTTCCGCTTTTGTCCGGTTTGGAGGTGAATGGCGCGGTCCGGGCCACCGATTATTCGTCCGCCGGCTATGTCACGACATGGAAGGCGGGGGGGACCTGGCAGCCGATCCCCGACTTCCGCGTTCGCGTGACCCGCTCGCGCGACATCCGTGCGCCTAATCTCAACGAACTCTATCAGGAGGGTACGGCCGGAAGCGATACGGTTGCGAACCCGGCCTACACCCCCGATGGCGCAAACGGCCCGGCGAGGATCGGCTATTCGCAGCTCACTGTCGGCAACCCAAACCTGGTTGTGGAAACGGCCGATCAGTGGAACGTCGGCGCAGTGTTTCAGCCGCGCTTCCTGCCGGGCGTGCAGGGCTCGATCGACTATTACCGGATCAATCTGCAGGGCAGGATCAGCAGCCTGGGTCCGCAGAGCATGGTGGACCTTTGCCATCTCGGCAATCAGGATATCTGCCAATCCATCACGGTTGATCCTTCACGTTCGAGCCCGGGCGTTCCTTATTACCAAATCCTGCTCCGGCCGTTCAATGCCGAGATGCAGGACCTGCGCGGCATCGATTTCGAGCTGCTGTATCGCCTGCGGCTGCGGGATGTGTTCGATAATGGACGCGGAAACCTCACGCTGCGCGGATTTGCGACACGCTATATCCAGAATCTGGTCATTAGCGGCATTCCCGAAGCGCTTGACCGGAATACGGTCGGGGTGAATGGCAGCCGGGCCGGCACGCCGACATGGCGATTCCGTGCCAGCGCGACGTATGACAATCCGGATCTTTCGGTATCGCTCGTAGCGCGCGGCGTGAGTGCGGGCGTTTTCAGGGAGACGGCGATCGAGTGCCAGACCAATTGTCCTCTCTCGACGACGAATGCACCCACCTATGACAACAATCGCGTGTCCGGGATTTTCTACACCGATCTGAACGTCACGAAGAAGTTTAAGATGGGGCGCTCGCGAACGGAGATGTTCCTGAACGTAACCAATTTGTTCGATCGCTGGCCGATGCTGGTTCCGGCAGGGGGCTATGGTGCCAATCCGGTCTATTCGGACGTTCGCGGACGGTCGTTCCGGTTCGGCGTGCGGTTCCACACCAAGTGATCGCCCGGGCGGGCCCCTGCGCGGGCCCGCCCCTTGGTACGACCGCGCAACGCCGCGCGGGGGCATTGCCGGAGTAACCTTTCGTCGAAGGGATAACATCATGCGTCCATCAATGCTGATTGCGGTTGCCGCCGTCGTGACGGGTGCCGCAGTTGCCCCCGTCGTCGCCCAGAAGCCCAAAGCGGAAGCGGTCGCCTTCCTGAGCGCGGATCAGACAACCCAGCTGCGCGGCTATCTGTTCAAGCCCGGCAAGATTGGCGCGGCGATGCCTGCCGTGGTCATAATGCACGGGATAGGAGGCGCCTATTCGCCGGAGGCGAAAGGAAAGTACGATGCCACGACGCTCTCGCTCCAGTACAAGAACTGGATCGACCTGCTGTTGAAGAACGGCTTCGTCGTTCTGATGGTCGATGATTACGGCCCGGTGGGATACCCGGCGGGACTTGCCGGAGTTGCGGCGGCAGACCGGCCGCCCGCGTCAGATCCGGTTGATGCGCGCCCGTTGCATTCATTTGGGGCTCTCCGCTATCTTCAGTCGCGCAACGATGTTGCGTCAGGCCGCGTCGGGCTGATTGGCTGGCAACTGGGCGGAAGCGCGGTCCTGGCCGCGATGCGTGACAATCGGTCTGCGGCTGGCGGATCCGGTTTCGCGGCGGGCGTGGCGGTATACCCGAGCTGCAGCCGTCTGGTCGGAACGCAATACAAGGCCAGTGGCCCCGGCCCGGTTCGCATTTTCATGGGGGATGCCGACAAGGTGTTGTCGGTCAAGGACTGCGCGACTCTCGCGGCGAATGGCAAGGCCTCGGGAAGTGATATCGAATTGCGCACTTTTGAGGGAGCAGGCCACAATTACGCATCGCTCGCCGGCGCGATCCGATCGGTCCCGGCCAATGCCAAAGCGGATGCCGCGACACGCAGCGAGGTCATCACCTTATTTTCGACGGCGCTCAAGAACTAGGGCCGATCGACATTGAGGCCAGACGCAGCCGAAGATGGCGGCTTTGCGTGACCAGAAGCGCGCGGAGCCGCCATTCGCAGGCGGAAATACCCTGAATGCCGATCGGTCACGGAGCGCGCCATTTGGGGGCGCTCGCGCCAGCTCCGATGGTCGTGAGGATGACGAACGGATCGACCGCTTCGCCGCAGATGGACGATCGGATGCCGCATGATGTCAAAAAAAGGAACGCTCAGATGCGGATGCTGCGTGTCGCAGGAATAGCTTTCGCACTTGTCGCCACCGGCCCGGCCCGGGCGCAGGGTCACGGCTGGACGCGCGCCTGGACTGCGAGTCTCTGGCAAGGGACGAATGATCAGGTCCAGACGGTCGAGGGCGTGACCATCCGGTCGCTGGTGCGGATTGGCGCCGGAGGAGAGCGATTGCGCCTGAGACTCGGCAATGATCATAGCGCTGTGGCTGTGCGGATCGGGGCGGCCACCATTAGACGTGCCAATGGTCAAGTAGCGCATGTGACTTTTGGCGGAGCCGTGACGGCGCGGATCGAAGCGCGGGCGCCGCTCGTCAGCGACCCCGTCGCGCTGCCGGTATCCGCATTCGAGCTGGTGGAAGTAGCGCTGTACCTGCCCGACCGCACGACATTGACCACCGTCCACGCGGCCGGCGGATCACCGACCGCAGTGTCGCCACCCGGCGACCATAGCGCGATGCGGTTCGACGCGGTCTGAAGCTTTGCTTTTCGACCACTGATCGCCGGCATTGATGTTCATGGCAGGCAAGCGCGACCGGTGGTGGTCGCTTACGGGGACTCGATCACGGATGCCAGTTCGTGCGCTGAGGATGCTCCCGTCCAATGCCGCTGGGGTGACGTGCTTGGGCGCCGCTTCGCACAGGCGGCGATGCCGCATGTCGTGGTCACGCAGGCGATTGGCGGTAATCGCCTGTTGAACCGCGGCAGGGGCCCGAGTGCGCTCGAACGTTTCGACCGCGACGTGCTGGCCGTGCCAGGCGTCAGTCATGTCCTGTTGCTCGAAGGGGTCAATGACTTGGCCGGGATCGGTCCGGACAATCCCATCGGAGCTGAAGATCTGATCGCGGGATATCGGCAGATCGTCGCGCGCGCGCGCGAACATCATCTGAAGATATTCATCTCTCCCATTTTGCCATGGAAGAACTCGTCACGTCATACTGCCGAGCGCGAAGAGGTACGCCTTGCGGTCAATAACTGGATTCGAACGAGCGGAGCGTTCGACGCTGTGATCGAATTTGACAGGGTTGTCGCGGACCCCGCCGACCCATCACAGATCGCCGCTCGATACAACACCGGCGACAGTCTGCATCCAAATGCAGACGGCAAGATCGCGATGGCGAACGCGATCGATCTCGGGCTGTTTCGTGATGCGCCGCGCCACACGTATCAAGCGAATATGACCGGCTGCGAGAAATCCGCGACTTCGCCGACCAACGCACACATCTCGTCAACCAGAGGCCGGGTATCGCCCCGGCGCCATTGAAACGAATAGGCAAAGGGCGACAGCAGGCTTTCGGTTTCCAGCCGGCGCAACTGCCCCTTCTGTTCCAAGCGGTCGGCCCAGCCGGCCGGTACGATGCCGACGCCCACTGCCAGCGTCAACATTCCCACGATCGCGCCCCAGTTGTTGCAGGTCAGCCGTTCGGCGCGGGTGATGTGATGCGCCATCAGCCAGTCATCGATCAGCCGGGTCGTGCCGGCCTGTGCCGGCAACGCGACAAGCGGGATACCGCGATCGAGCAAGGCGCTGCACGAGCTTCCTTCATTGGCAAGCGACGGGGCCGCCATCCACAGGAATTGCGCTTCGACGATCGGCTGCGAAAGGATGGTCGCTCGGGACGAGCGGCCGGCGACGACGATGAAATCGAGTTCGCCCTGGTCCAGCCGTTCCTCCAGCCTCGCCCCGACATCGATGCTCGTTTCCATAAGCAGTCTCGGATGGCGAAGCCGCGCCGTGGCGACCAGTCGGGGGAGCCAGCTCATCGCGGCGAGTTCACCGACACCCAAGGCACAGTGCCCGGCGAGCAGTGATTTGTCACCCGTTGCCGAGGATCGCAAATCCGCCGCGAGATCGAGTATTCCCAGCGACTTATCCAAGATATTATGACCTGCGGCAGAGAGTGTTGCCTTATGGCCCGACCGATCGAACAGCGGCACGCCAAGGGAGGCCTCCAGCTCTGCGATCCGTTTCGACAGCGACGATATCGACAGGTTCAACCGTTGGGCGGCCGTCGCGAAGCTTGCGCAGGTGGCGGCCCAGTAAAAAGCTTCGAGTTGCTTCAGTGTCACGTTACATTCTGTTCGATAAAATCGAACATTATGGTAGAGAATATTTCTCTTTTACGCAACTGCGTCCTCTGTCTTTCATGGTGCAATGGCGCCGGTGAATGTCCCGCGTGACCGGAGGGGTTGATGATAGCGGGACGTGTTGCGATCGTCGGAGGCGGGATCAACGGGCTGGCGATCGCCCGGCAACTGCTCGCCAACCACCCCAATCTGTCGGTCACGGTCTTCGAGAAGGAGGCCGAAGTCGCGCTGCACCAGTCGAGTCACAATTCCGGCGTCGTCCACGCCGGGCTCTATTACGAGCCCGGCAGCCTGAAGGCCCGGTTCTGCGCGCGGGGCCGCGAACTGCTCCGGGAATATTGCATCGACCGGGGGCTGCCCTACGACGAATGCGGCAAGCTGGTGGTCGCGCTCACCGAGGACGAATTGCCGCGGCTGGAGGCCATTTTCGCCAGGGCGCGGGCGAACGGGGTTCCGGGTATCCGCTTAATCGGCGCCGACGAAATCCGCGAGATCGAGCCGCATTGTCGCGGGCTGCGGGCGCTGCATTCGCCGCAGACCGCGATCGTCAGCTATCGCAGGGTCGCGGAGGAGTTCGCCCGCGAGATCGCGGCGGCGGGCGGCGAAATCCGCCTGGGCGTGACGGTCGCGCGCCTCATCGAAAGCGCCGACGGCGTGGTCCTGGAGGGCGCGGATGGCCCGCTGCCCGACGCCCGGTTCGATCAGGTCGTCGCCTGTGCCGGCCTGCAATCCGACCGCCTTGCCAGCCGCAGCGGGCAAACGGCCGAGCCCAGGATCGTTCCCTTCTTCGGCCAATATTATGTCGTCGACTCCGCTTTTCGCGGTCATGTGCGCGGACTGATCTATCCTGTCCCCGATCCGAAATTTCCGTTCCTGGGCGTGCATTTCACCAAGCGGATCGACGGCGAGATGACGATCGGCCCCAACGCTTTCATCTCGCTTGGCCGCGAAAACTACTCCGGGCGTGACGTCAGCATCCGCGACGTAAGAGATTTCCTGCTCTATCCCGCATTCTGGCGTTTCGCATCGCGAAATATCCCGGCCACCCTTCGCGAGCTGCGGACGGTAATATCCGCCAATGCCTTCGTCCGGGATGCCGCGAAATATGTTCCCTCGCTCAGGAACGTGCCCGTATCGCCCGCGGTCCGCGGAATCCGCGCCCAGGCGATGACCGCTGACGGCAAGCTCGTGGATGACTTCGTCATCCAGCGCCGGGGCCGCGTCACCCATCTGCGCAACGCCCCGTCGCCCGGCGCCACATCGTCGATGGCGATCGCCGAGCATATCGCGCGCGAAATCCTGGATGTCGGCGGCGCCACGTTTCTCCAGCGGGGGGAAGCGGCATGACGCCTCCCGCTGCTGTCCCGGCCCTGGAAACTGCGGAGCAGGCCCGCACCCGCACCCGCAAGGTTGCGGCCGCGACGATCGTCGGATCGATGCTCGAATGGTATGATTTCTACCTCTACGCCACCATGGCATCGATCGTCTTCGGCCGCATCTTCTTCGACAATTCGGATCCCGAAAGCGCGACGCTGGCCGCCTTCGCGACCTTCGCGATCGGGTTCGTGGCGCGGCCGCTCGGCGGGATATTCTTCGGCTATGTCGGCGACCGGTTCGGTCGGCGCAGGATGCTCGTCTGGACGTTCAGCCTGATGGGCATCTGCACCGCGGCGATCGGCCTGATCCCCAGCTATGCGACGATCGGGATCTGGGCGCCGGTGCTGCTCGTCGCCTTCCGCATCGTGCAGGGGCTGGGTGCCGGCGCCGAGCTGGCCGGGGCCGCGGTGACGGCCTATGAACATGCCGCTAGCGATCGCCGGGGCCGCCAGGGCGCCTGGCCGGCGCTCGGGCTCAACCTCGGCCTGCTGCTGTCGTCGCTCACCGTCTATCTGCTGACGCTGGGAGGCGACGAGTTCCTGCTGGCCGGCGGCTGGCGTATCCCGTTCATCCTCAGCTTCGCGCTCGTGTTTCTCGGCCTGTGGGTGCGGCGGAGCCTGCCGGAGACGCCGCAATATCACGCGATCGATGTGGCGCATGCGCCCAAGACGCCGTTCCGGACGCTGCTGTCGACCAATATGAAGGGTCTGTTCGTCGTCTTCCTGGTCGCGATCGGCTACAACGCGATCAGCTATATCTTCAAGACCTTCTCGCTGGCCTATCTGACGCAGTTCAAGGGCGTGCCGGCGAGCACCACGGCGTTCGCCGTCACGCTGGCCAGCCTGGTCGCGATCGTCGCGGTGCCGGTGTTCGGCTGGCTGTGCGACCGCTTCAGCAGCAAGGCGGTGCTCGCGACCGGCGGCATCGTCGCGGCGACATTCGCCTATCCGTTCATGGCGCTGCTCGGCACCGGTCAGGCGACATCGGTTTATCTCGCGATCGTGATCGGCACCGGACTGATCGCGCCGATGATGTTCGCGCCGCAAGGCTCTTTCCTCAGCCGCCAGTTTTCGGTCGAATCCCGCTCGACGGGCGTCGGCACCGGGCGCGAGATAGGCACCGCGATCGCCGGCGGCCTGGCGCCGCTATGGGCGTTGACCATGGTCGCGCGTTCGCCCGATCATTCGACCACCGGTGTCGTCGCCATTCTCGCGGTGTCGGCCTTCATCGTCGTCGCCGCCGCACTCGCCGACCAGGGGGCTCGGTTCAGCCGCGCCAGAAACTGAGCAAGGGAGCAGGAGCCATGAGGATAACGCTATTGATCGGCGCGGCGATGGCAGCGGCCATCCCGGCCGCATCGCAGGCCCAGTCCGCCGAGATCGATCGCGTGCGGGCTGCGATCAGGAGTCCAGGCTCCGACAAGGGGCCCGGATGCCTCGCCGGAGGATTCCGGGACGGCAAGCCGCTGTTCATGGTGTCGGAAGGGCTGGCGGACATCGCGACCGGTCGGCAGCTCGACGGCGACAGTCGCATCTACGCCGGGTCGATGTCGAAACAGTTCACCGCGCTGGCGATCGCCCAGCTCGTCGCGGCGGGGCGGATCTCGCTCGACGACGACGTCCGCAAATATATCCCGGAGATGCCGGCCTATGAGGTGCCGGTGACGCTCGGCATGATGATGCATCATTCGTCGGGCATCAAGGATTGGCTGATCATCGCGCGCTGGGCGGGGCTGTCCGATTTCTCGCGTATCACCAAGGAGGAAGCCCTTGGCCTGTTAACCCGGCAGCGCGCCACCAATTTCACGCCGGGAACCGATTACGCCTATTCGAACGGCGGCTATCTGCTGATGGCGGAGGTTGTCGAGCGCGTCACGGGCCAAAGCTTCGTCGACTATACGCGCGACCATATCTTCAAGAAGCTTGGGATGACCCACAGCTTCTTCCTGAACGGGGCCCAGGAAATCCCCAACCTCGCCAACGGCTATGAGGTCGACGGTGAAAAATTCACCGTGCTGAACAACTTTCCGGTGATCAGCGGATCGGGCGGGCTGATCACCACGATGAACGACTTCGCCAAGTACGAACAGGACATCGAACTCGGCCACAAGGTCTGGACCCCAGCCGTCAGCAAGATCATGCTCGACACGGCCAGATACTCCAGCGGCGAGACGCTGACGAGCAGCCCGGGCGGCATGTCCTATGGTGGCGGACTGGCGATCGGCAAGCGGCGCGGCCAGTTCTTCGTTCAGCATGGCGGCACGTCCGACACTTTCGTCAATCTATATGCACGCATGCCGGAACGGCGTTTCAGCGTCATGGTGTTCTGCAATCGCAGCGACGGCGATCCTGTCACGAAGACCGACGCGGTAATAAGGATCGTCCAGGGCGACATCTTCATACCGGACGCCCCCTACCGGATCGGCCGGTTCAGATCCGACGAGCTCGGCGTAGCCTACGATGTCACCAGGGTCGGCACCCGCATTGTCGCGACCATCGCCGACAGTGGCCTCAACACGAATTTGAAATCCATAACCTTCTCGCCGTCATCGGACGGGTCACTGCGCGCGCTGGGCGCGACGCTGACGTTCAGCGACGGATATCGAAAATTTACGTTGCAGCATGTCCGCAAGAGCTTCGCGACGTTCGTCCGGATCGGGGACGCCCCCGGTTCGTAAGTCGCCCCACCTTCCTCCAAACTGATCTGTCAGGATGCATATGCGCCAAGGCCTTGCAGCTGCCCTTCTCGTCGGTCTCGCCCCGCCGGCGATCGGCCAGATACCGTCGACCGGCGTCATCGAGGTTCCTTCGGGGGTCGTGGTCGATGGCGTCCCCCCCCTGCCGGCCGCCCTGGCAGAGGCGATGCGATCCTATACGGGCGGCAACAGGACGTCGGCATCGACGGAGACCCGCTACCCGTCGCCGACCGGTGACATCATGATCATTCAGAAGGACGCCGACGGCGACGAGCTTTATCAGCTCTACGCCTTGCAGAACGGCCGGCTGACCCGCCTCACCGACGGCAAGGCCTACAACCTGTTCGGCGGCTTCTCCAGCGACGGCCGGCTGATCGCCTTCACCTCGGCCAAGCGCAACGGCATCGATCCCGACTTCTATGTCATGGACCCCCGCGACCCGGCCAGCGCGCGTCTGGTCGCGGCGGTGGACGGCGGAAGCTGGGAATTCGAGTGTTTCCGGCCCGGGGACACCCATGCGATCGTCGCCAACTATACCAGTTACGAAAACCGGGATCTCTACGATCTCGATATCACGACCGGAAAGCTGACGCCGCTCGCCCGGCCAGGCCGCGACGTGTTGTTCGTTGCGCCGCGGATAACCTCCACAGGAACCTTGTGGGTGTTGTCGGATGACGGATCGGACGTCCTGCGGCTGGGTACGCTGCGCGCCGGCAGTTTCTCGCCCGTGACACCCGAGCACAAATGGCCGGTCGAGGCCTACCGGTTCGTTCCTGGCGGGCGCATCGCCTATGTCGTCAACGAGGGGGGGGCGAGCAAGTTGCATCTACTCGACCTGAAGACTCGCCAGCGGCGTAGCGCCACCTTGCCCGTCGGCATCATCCGCGGATTGGCGGTGCGCGGCGACAAGATCACGTTCAACCTCAGCGGCGCACAATTGTCCGGCGGCACGTTCTCGGTCGATCCCGATACGATGGCGGTGACCCGCACCGGCGGCACCGACCGCCATCGCAACGCTCCGGCAGAGCTGGTGACGATCCGAAGCTTCGACGGGGAACCGGTCTCGGGCTTTCTGTATCGCCCCGACCCCGCTCGCTTTCCGGGCAAGCGGCCGCTGCTCGTTCACATCCATGGCGGGCCGGTATCGCAGTCGCGGCCCGGAGATCGCGGGATCGCCAACTATTACACCAATGAACTGGGGGTCGCCATGTTCTACCCGAACGTGCGCGGATCGGAAGGCTATGGCCGGCGCTTTCGCACCCTCGACAATGGTCCGTGGAAACGGGAGGACGCGGTGAAGGACATCGGTGCCTTCCTCGACCATTTTTCCGCGGATGCGGCGATCGACGTGGCCCGTATCGGCGTACAGGGCCCCAGCTACGGCGGATACATGTGCTATGCCTCGGCGATCCATTACGGAGCGCGGCTGAAGGGAGCCTATTGCTACGTCGCGGTGGCCGAGCTGGCCCGCGACAAATCGGGCCTGTCCCGCCGGAGCCGGTCCCGCGCGGAATATGGCGATGAGCGCGATCCGAAGCAGCGGGCGAAACTACTGGCAATCTCGCCGCTGACCAATGCGGCACGATTGCGAATTCCATTGCTGGTGATGGACGGCGGCGAGGATCCGCGCGTTCCGGCGGCTCAGGGCGAGTTGATGACGAAGGCGGTTCGCGCGGCCGGCGGCGACGTCTGGCGGGTCCTGGCCCGCGACGAGGGGCACGGGGTCTATTTCTCCAGGACCGAGAACCGCAACTTCCAGGCCTATGTCGCGCTCGACTTCTGGCAACGACACCTGCTGCGATAGCGGTGATTGTCCGCTGGCGTGACAGGCGCCCTCTCTCCTTCAACCGCATCGAGAACCGCACATGCTGATGCCGAAGAACGATAGCTCCAGCAGCCCGAAACGGATCCTAACCGCATTCCTGCTCGCATCGCTTGTCGCGATGCCTGCGGCATCGCATGGCGCGAATCCGGCTCGCCCGGATGGCGGTTCCATTTCACCCCCGGCGTCCGAACGCGCCGCCATACCAAAGCCTCCGGCAATCATTGCCGAAGGGATACCGCCGTTGCCCGTCAGCCTGGTCGCCGCGCTTCGCCCCTACACGGAAAGCCGCAGCGCGGCGCCGGTCGCATGGCACCCGGAGACGAGGGCGCTGATCGTCGCGACGCGCTTCGCCAGCGCAAGCCAGTTGCACAGCGTCACCGGCCCCTTGATGGACCGACGGCAAATCACCTTCGAGCCGGATACGACGAACAGCCTGCGCTATTCCCCCTCCGGCGATATCGCGATCGTGCAGAAAGACACCGATGGGGACGAATTCTATCAGCTTTACACGCTGAGGGACGGGCGGCTGACGCCGCTGACGGATGGTGGCCGAAACCGAAACGAGATCGGTGGCTTCTCGAGCGACGGTACGCTCATCGGCTACACGTCGACGAAACGTAACGGCGCCGACAGCGACTTCTACGTTATGAACCCGCGGGATTCCGCCAGCGCGCGCATGGTGGCGGCGATGCCAGGCGGGAGCTGGCGATTCGTGGGTTTTCGCGCCGGCAATACGCACGCCGTTGTTTCGAACTTTCGCTCGACACAGGAAAGCGATCTTTACGACCTTGATCTGGCGACAGGAAAGTTGCTTCCGCTCGCACCCACGGGACGCCGCATTCTGTTCAGCGGCCCCAAGATCGCGGCGGACGGATCCTTGTGGGTGTTATCGAACGAACAGTCCGACGTGCTGCGGCTCGGCATGCTCAAGAACGGAGTCTTCACTCCGGCAAGCCCTGCATCGGGTTGGGACATCAAGGAATTCGAATTCGTCGGCGAGCGCAGGATCGCCTATATCGTGAACGAGGCCGGGGTGAGCCGGCTGAACCTGCTGGATCTGGAAACGCGCGAGTTGCGAACCGCGTCCATACCGGTCGGCGTTGCGAGCAAGCTGACGATTGCGCCTTGGGGAGCGATAGCCTTCTCGCTCAGCGGCCCGAAGGTGCCGGGCGATGTATTCGTAGCCGATCCGTCCACATTGGAAGTGACCCGCTGGACCGCGAGCGAAACGGGGGGGATCGACCCCTCCGGCAACGCCGATGCCGAACTGGTAACGGTGAAGAGTTTCGATGGCGAACCCGTTTCCGGTTTTCTGTTTCGGCCGGATCCAACCCGGTTTCCGGGCAAGCGTCCGCTGATCGTCGACATTCATGGCGGGCCGGAATCACAGTCGCTGCCCAGTTATCGCGGCGTCGCGAACTATTATGTCAACGAACTGGGCATCGCGATCTTTTATCCCAACGTCCGCGGGTCGGGGGGCTTCGGCAAACGGTTCCTCACCCTCGACAATGGCCCATGGAAGCGCGAGGACGCGGTGAAGGATATCGGAGCGTTCCTCGACCGCTTCTCTGCGGATACCGCGATCGACGCCGGCCGCGTAGGTGTTCAGGGTGCCAGCTATGGCGGCTATATGTGCTATGCTTCGGCCATTCGCTACGGGGATCGGCTGAAGGGTGCCAACTGCATCGTCGCGATCTCGAACTTCGTGACCTTTCTCCAGAATACCGAAAGCTACCGTCGCGATCGGCGCCGGGCTGAATATGGCGACGAACGCGAGTCCGGGCAGCGCGCCAGGCTGCTCGAGATATCGCCGTTGACCAGCGTGTCGCGCCTCAAGACCCCGCTGCTGGTGATAGCCGGCGGCAACGATCCCCGCGTTCCGCCGAGCGAGGCCGAGCAGATGGTCAAGGCGGTACGAGCGAGCGGTGGCGAACCATGGTATCTCGTGGCTGCTGACGAGGGGCATGATGTCTATTTCGCGAAAAAGGAAAATCGCGATTTCCAGCACTATACCACCCTGAATTTCTGGCAGAAGTATTTGCTAGGAGTGACGGAATAACTGTTACACGAATCGTGTTATTCCAATTTACCGACATGGCCGTCGCCGTTTAAATTGCAATATTCGAAAGTTCACGCATGCATAGATCATCCACCGGAAGCCGTTATCGCGCCGGGAGGCGCTGTCTGTTCGCGTTGCCGGCAATGGCCCTGCTCGTCGCCTCGCCTGCTACGGCACAGCAATCCGCACAGCTCCTTCAGGGCACTGGTGACAAAGGGGGACGAATAGACTGCGTTTGCGTAACCTTTGAAAGCATCGACCATACCCCCTGCCCTTGTGGAGAGAGTTGGAGAGAGGAGTGGAGCGATGCCAATGCATCGTGACCGACGATCGACGCCGCCCTGGGCCGAGATCCGCCGGCCGCTCCGCAATTAATGCGGCCTGACCCTAACGCCCCGCACGGAAAACCGACACCACCTCAACTGGCGATCGCAAAGAGTTTGAGGTACGATCGAACATGGACTGTTTCGGCGACGGCCGACATGCAAAACCTCGTGAAGTCACCGCCTCGTCTCACGCCGTCCACTGAACGTCATGATCCTTCGCCGGTATTTTGGCGGAATAGGTTCCGACCGGTCGCAACGGCCACCCGCTTGCCATAAGGGCATCCGCATGCCCCCCGCCGACCGCATCCTGCCCGCCCTCGCGTACCGCCTCGTGTCGGTGGTGGCGTTCGCGACGATGGGGGCGCTCATCAAGCTCGCGGAGACGCGCGGGGCGGGGCTGGTCGAGCTGCTGTTCTTTCGCCAGGCGGGGTCGATCCCCGTGGTCGTCGCCTGGGTCGCGCTGGGGCCGGGTGTCGCCACGCTCGCGACGCGGCGGATCGGCGCGCATGCCCTGCGCTGCGCTGTAGGGCTGTCGAGCATGACCTTCATGTTCTCGACATTGCTGCTGCTGCCGCTGGCCGAGGCGACGACGCTGCAGTTCACCGTCCCGATCTTCGCGACGATCCTCGGCGCGCTGGTGCTGCGCGAGGCGACCGGCGTACACCGTTGGGGCGCGGTCATGCTCGGCTTCGCCGGGGTGTTGATCGTCACCCAGCCGGGCAGCGGCCACATCCCGCTGGCGGGCGCGCTCACCGGCCTCGTCGCCGCCTTCCTGTCGGCGAGTGTTTCGATCCTCATCCGCCGCATGGGATCGAGCGAGCCGCCGGCCACGATCGTCTTCTATTTCGCGCTGCTGTCGATGGTGCCGCTGCTGCCCGCCTTCCTGTGGACGATGGGCAGCCATGATGCCGGCACCTGGGCGATGCTGGTCGGCATCGGCCTGATTGGCGCGGTCGGCCAACTGGCGATGACCACCGCGCTCAGCCTCGGGCCCGTGTCGGTCGTCGTGCCGATGGATTATTCGGGGCTGATCTGGGCGACGCTCTACGGCTGGGCGTTGTTCGGCGTGCTGCCCGATGGCTGGACGTGGGTCGGCGCGCCGATCATCATCCTGTCAGGCCTGTACATCGTCTGGCGCGAGCACCGCCTGTCACGCGGCATCGCCCGCAGCGCTCCCGCCGTCAGCGACTGACCCGGCTGCGCTGCGCCTGGTCGAGCAGCCGTTCCGCGGGCCAGGATCGGCGGGGCGATGAGAGGCACTGCGGCGGGCCTCGCCGCACAGTCCGCCGGTCGCCCGCGCCGGACTATTCCGCCGCTTCGGCCGCCGGCGCGTCTTTCCACACCAGAACCGGTTTCCGCGCCGCCAGCGTCTCGTCGAGGCGGCGGCGGGGCGCGAAATGGGGGGCTGACTTGAGCGACGGATCGCCGTTCTTTGCGCGCGCGGCGACTGATTTCAGCGCGCCGATGAACTGGTCCAGCGCGGCCTTGCTCTCGGTCTCGGTCGGCTCGACCAGCATCGCGCCGTGGACGACCAGCGGGAAATACACCGTCATCGGGTGATAGCCCTCGTCGATCAGCCCCTTGGCGATGTCGAGCGTCGAGAAACCTTCCGCCAGCCCGCGATCGGAGAAGATCGCCTCGTGCATGCACGGCCCCGATCCGGCGAACGGCGCGTCGAGCACGCCTTCCAGCGCGCGGAGGACATAGTTGGCGTTGAGCACCGCGTCCTCCGCCACCTGCTTCAGCCCGTCCGCGCCGTGGCTGAGGATGTACGCCAGCGCGCGGGTGAACATGCCCATCTGGCCGTGGAACGCGGTCATCCGGCCGAAGCTGTCGGGATGGTCGTCGCCCGCCGTCTCCTCCTCGACCAGTTGGATATGGCCGTCGCCATGGCGGGCGGTGAACGGCAGTGGGCCGAACGGCGCCAGCGCCTCCGACAGCACCACCGGCCCCGATCCCGGACCGCCGCCGCCGTGCGGGGTGGAAAAGGTCTTGTGCAGGTTGATGTGCATCGCATCGACGCCCAGATCGCCCGGCCGCACGCGGCCGACGATCGCGTTGAAGTTCGCGCCGTCGCAATAGACATAGCCGCCGGCGGCATGGACCGCGTCCGATATCTCCTTCAAGTCGCGCTCGAACAGCCCGCACGTGTTGGGGTTGGTAATCATCACCGCGGCGACGTCCGGCCCCAGCCGGCCTTTCAGCGCCGCGGTATCGACGCGGCCGTCGGGGGTGGCGGGGATGTCCTCCACGCTGAAGCCGGCGAAGGCTGCGGTGGCGGGATTGGTGCCGTGCGCGCTTTCGGGCACCAGGATGACCTTGCGGTGGCCCTCCCCACGCTTCTCCAGCGCGGCCTTGATGCACAATATGCCGCACAACTCGCCATGCGCGCCCGCCTTGGGGCTCATCGCGACGCCGTGCATGCCGGTCAGGTCGAGCAGCCAGAAGGCGAGCTCGTTGATGACGCCCAGCGCCCCCTGCACGGTATCGACCGGCTGGAGCGGGTGGACGTCGGCGAAGCCCGGCATCCTCGCGACCCGCTCGTTCAGGCGCGGGTTGTGCTTCATCGTGCAGCTGCCGAGCGGGAACAGCCCCAGGTCGATCGCGTAGTTCTGGCGGCTGAGGCGGGTGTAGTGGCGCACCGTTTCCGGCTCCGACAGGCCGGGCAGGCCGATCGGGGCGGTCCGCGCCAGGCCGCCGAGACGATCCGTCGCGGCGGGGGCGGGGGGCAGGTCGATGCCGGTGGTGGCGGTCGATCCGATCTCGAAGATCGTCGCTTCCTCCAGCATCAGCGCGCGGTTGCCGGTGAAGGTCGCTGCCGCCGGCGTATCGTCGGCGATCATTTCGGGACGCCAGCCCGACTGGTTGATCGTGCTCATGCCAGCACCTCCTCAAGCGCGGCGGCAAGCGTCGCGACGTCCTCCGGCGTGGTCGTTTCGGTCACCGCTACGACCAGGCCGTTCTCCAGATCGGCGACGCCGGGATAGAGCCGGCCGAGCGACACGCCGGCCAGGATACCGCGATCGGCGAGCGTGCGCACGACCGGCCGCGCCTCCCGCGACAGGCGCAGGGTGAATTCGTTGAAGAAGGCCGGCGTCACCAGTTCGACCCCCGGCACCTTCGCCAGCCTGTCCGCCGCCGCGCTGGCGCCGGCATGGTTGAGCCGGGCCAATCCACGCAACCCCGCCTCGCCGAGCAGGGTCATGTGGATCGAGAAGGCCAGCGCACACAGCCCCGAGTTGGTGCAGATGTTGCTGGTCGCCTTCTCGCGGCGGATATGCTGCTCGCGCGTCGACAGCGTCAGCACGAATCCGCGCTTGCCGTCGGCGTCGACGGTCTCGCCGCACAGCCGCCCCGGCATCTGGCGGACGTATTTCTCCTTGCAGCCGAACAGGCCGACGTACGGCCCACCGAATTGCAGGCCGACGCCGATCGACTGGCCCTCGCCGACGACGATGTCGGCGTCCATTTCCCCCGGCGAGCGGATCGCGCCCAGCGCCACCGGCTCGGTCACCACCGCGATCAGCAGCGCCTTCCTGGCATGGCACGCATCGGCCAGCGGAGTCAGGTCGGCGATGCGGCCGAGGATGTCGGGGTACTGGACGACGACGCAGCTGGTATCGTCGTCGATGCTCGCGATCAGCGCGTCGATATCGGTCTCTGCGGTCAGCGCCGGCAGCGAGGTTTCCAGCACGTCGCCGGTGTATTTCGCCATCGTCTTCGCGACCGAGACATAGTGTGGGTGCAGCCCTCCCGACAGGATCGCCTTGGCCCGCTTCGTCACGCGCCGCGCCATGGTGACGGCTTCCCAGCAGGCGGTCGATCCGTCGTACATCGAGGCGTTGGCCACATCGGTGCCGAGCAGGCGGGCGACCTGCGTCTGGAACTCGAACAGCATCTGC
This sequence comes from Sphingomonas sp., assembly GCF_035910975.1. Lineage (GTDB taxonomy): Bacteria > Pseudomonadota > Alphaproteobacteria > Sphingomonadales > Sphingomonadaceae > Sphingomonas. The sequence continues at coordinate 41,816 of NZ_JAMHWM010000005.1, read as the reverse complement.
AACGTGCCCTGCGCGATTTCCGGCTGATAGGGCGTGTAGGCGGTCAGGAATTCGCCGCGCTGGATCAGGTGATCGACGCTGGCCGGAACATGATGGCGGTAGGCGCCGCAGCCGAGGAAGAACGGCATGTCGCCCGCCACCATGTTCTTCCGCGCCAGCGCGGCCATGTGGCGCTCGACCGCCAGTTCGGACGCATGGCCCGGCAGGCCCGCGATCGGCCCGGTCAGGCGGGCGTCGGCGGGGACATCGACGAACAAGTCGTCGATCGACGATGCACCGATCGCGGCGAGCATGTCGGCGCGGTCGGTATCGGTCAGGGGAAGGTAGCGCATGACGACTTCCTAAGGCGTCACCCCAGCGCACGCTGGGGTCTCATGCCGCGATTCGAATACTTGCGGCACGAGATGCCAGCGTTCACTGGCATGACGGATTTTGATTTACAGGCTCGCGACGAACGCCTTGTAGGCGTCGGCGTCCATCAGGCCGTCGAGCGCGCCGGTGTCGGCCAGCGTCAGCCTGAAGAACCAGCCCTCGCCCTCGGGATCGGTGTTGACCAGGTCGGGCTGGTCGGCGAGCGCCGCATTGCCCTCCACGACGGTGCCCGCGACCGGGGCATAGACGTCGGATGCCGCCTTGACGCTTTCCACCACCGCGGCGTCATCGCCCTTGGCCAGCGTGCGGCCGGCGTCGGGCACCTCGACGAACACGATGTCGCCAAGCTGGCTCTGGGCATAGTCGGTGATGCCGACGGTGCCGGTCTGGCCGTCGACATCGATCCATTCATGGTCCTGCGTGAAATAGCGCATGTCAGGCTCCCTTGCGGACGTAATTATGGGGGACGAACGGCATCGGCGCGACCGTCGCCCGATGCAGCTTGCCGCGCTGGGCAAGCGTGATTTCGGTGCCCGGCGCGGCCATGGCGGCGGGGACATAGGCCATCGCGATCGGCGCGCCGACGCTGGGCGCGAAGCCGCCGGAGGTGACCTTGCCGACCTCGCTGCCCTCCGCATCGACCACCATCGCGCCTTCGCGCACCGGCTGGCGCCCCTCGACGAGCAGGCCGACGCGCTTCACGATCGGTCCATCGGCACGCTCGGCCATGATGCGCGCGTGGCCGGGGTAGCCACCCTCCTCGCGCCGACGCTTGGCAGCGACCGCGAAGCCCAGCGACGCCATCACCGGCGTCGTCTCGGGATCGAGATCATGGCCGTAGAGCGGCAAATCCGCCTCCAGCCGCAGCGAATCGCGCGCGCCCAGGCCGATCGGCTTCACTTCGGGCTCGCCGGTCAGCAGGTCGGCGATGCGTTCGGCCGCATCGGCGGGCAGCGAGATTTCGAAGCCGTCCTCGCCGGTGTAGCCTGAACGGCTGATCCACACCTCGACGCCGGCCAATACGAACTTGCCGCCAATCATGAAGTACAGCGCGTCGAGCGGATAGTCGCCCGTCACATGGCGCTTCAGCACGTCGAACGCCTTCGGTCCCTGCAGCGCCAGCAGCGCGCGGTCCTCAAGGTGATTGAGCGTGATGTGATCGGGCAGGTGTTCGCGCAGATGGGCGATATCGTCCCACTTGGTCGCGCCGTTGACGACCATGTAGATGCCGCCCGGCCAGCGCGAGATCATCAGATCGTCGAGGATGCCGCCGTTTTCGGCCAGCAGCAGCGAGTATTTCTGCTGGCCCAGCGCCACGCCCTTCACGTCTGCCGGGATCAGCGCCTCCAGGGCGTCGTCCAGCCCGTCGCCGGACAGGAACAATTGCCCCATGTGGCTGACGTCGAACAGCCCGGCGTTCTCGCGCACCCACAGATGCTCGGCCATAATCCCTTCGAACTGGACGGGCATCCAGTAGCCGGCGAACTCGACCATCCGGCCGCCTTTCGCGCGGTGCCAGGCATCAAGCGGCAGGGTCTGCGTCTCGGGGGTCTCGGCGGGGGTATCGTCGTCGCTCATCACGGGCCTTCCAGACAGAGTCACGCGACGGACCCGCGCGGCACGCGGCAAGGTCCATCGCCCCCTCTGTCACGGAAACCTGAGAGCTTTCGCCCGCGCCGCGCGCGAGCTTACCCCTTCGGTGGCCCCGCCTGCGCGGGACGCTTTCCAGAGTGTCGGGCCACGCGCGGTCCCTTGTGCCTGAGAGATTCCGGGGCGGTTGCTCCTTCGGCGGTCCCGGTTTCCCGGAGCTCTCTCCCGCGCGTACCGCGAGCCGGTTGCCCGGCCCTCGACATGGAGCGAGCCTTGGCCGCGTGTCCGGACCAAGTCAATTGCGGACTCGGCACCTGTGCCGAATCAGGCGTCGGCCCAGCGCCGCAGCAGGTTGTGATAGACACCGGTCAGCTCCACCGCCGCGCGGTGGCCCTGGCCCAGTTCGCCGCCGACGCGCTGCACCGCGCGGTCGAGGTCGAACAGGATCGCGCGCTCGTCACCGCCGCGCACCATCGACTGCAGCCAGAAGAAGCTGGCGAGCCGCGCGCCGCGCGTCACCGGCTCGACGCGGTGGACGCTGGTGGACGGATAGAGGATCGCGCTGCCCGCGCCCAGCTTGACGCGGCGCTCGCCCGACGGCTCCTCGACCACCAGTTCGCCGCCGTCATAGCTGTCGGGATCGGACAGGAACACGGTGCACGACAGGTCGGATCGGATGCGAAAATCGCTGCCGCGCTGCATGCGGATGGCGTTATCGACGTGCGCGCCGAATGCCTCGCCACCCTCATAGCGGTTGAACAGCGGCGGGAAGACCTTGAGCGGCAGCGCGGCGGCGACGAACAGCGGCGATCGGCCCAGCGCGTCGAGGACGATCCCGCCAGCCTCGCGCGCGGCCGGTGTCCCTTCCGCCAGCTGGTGGTTGCGCTTGGCGAGCGCCGACTGCGCGCCCGAAGTCGCGTTGCCGTCGATCCAGTCGCCGCCGTCGAGCACCGCGCGAAGGCGGGCTAGGGTCGCGGCGTCGAGCAGGTCGGGGATCGGCAACATCATCGGCGGAATGCCCTTCCTATGCCTTCGCCAGCGCGTCGGCGATCAGCGTGCGGCTGTTCGCGATGCCGTACAGTTTGATGAAGCTGCCCATGCGCGGCCCCTGGCTCGACCCGAGCAGCGTCTCGTACAGCGCCCTGAACCAGTCGCGCAGCTCGGCGAAGCCGCCAAGATCGCCAAACTCACTCTTGCCGATTTCGTAGACGATGTTCTGGATGTCCTCGGCCGGCGCGTCCTCGCCCAGCGCGGCGAGTTCGGCGTCGAGGCGTGCGAGCGCCGCCACCTCGATCCCCTCCGGCGCGCGGCGAACCAGCGTCGGCGCGACGAAATCGCGGGCATAGGCCAGCGCATGGCCGATCAGCCGGTCGAGATCGGGCTGGCTATCGGGCGTCGCGTCAGGGATGTAGTTGGCCAGATAGCCCCACACCTGTTCCTTGGTCGCCTCGCCCATCACGCCGACCAGGTTGAGCAGCAGGCCGAAGGTGACAGGCAGGCCACCCTCGGGCAGCTTGCCGTCGTGGATGTGGTGGACGGGGTTGCCCAGCTTCTGCTTCAGGTCCTGACCCGGATAATTGCCGCGGAACTGCCAATATTCGTCCACCGCGCGCGGGATCACGCCCATGTGCAGCTGCTTGGCGCGCTTCGGCTCGCGGTAGATGTAGAAGGCGAGCGATTCCTCCGGCCCATAGGTCAGCCACTGGTCGAGGCTGAGGCCGTTGCCCTTGGACTTGGAGATCTTCTCGCCCTTCTCGTCGAGGAACATCTCGTAGTTGAAGCCCTCGGGCGGGCGGCCGCCAAGCACGCGGGCGATCTTCGACGACTGGACGACCGAATCGATCAGGTCCTTGCCCGCCATCTCGTAATCGACGCCCAGCGCGACCCAGCGCATCGCCCAGTCGACCTTCCACTGCAGCTTGGAAAGGCCGCCCAGCGCCGACTGCACGATCCGTTCGCCGTCGCTGTCGGTGAAGGCGATCATGCCGGCCTCGGCATCGATCACCTCGACCGGCACCTGCAGGACGACGCCGGTCTTCGGGCTGATCGGCAGGACGGGCGAATAGGTCGCGCGGCGTTCCTCGCGCAGCGTCGGCAGCATCACCGCCTGGATCGCATCGAACTGGCGCAGCACGGTGCGCAGCGCATCGTCGAACTTCCCGCTCGCATAGTAATCGGTCGACGACGCGAATTCATAGTCGAACCCGAAGCGGTCGAGGAAGTCGCGCAACATCGCATTGTTGTGCGCGGCGAAGCTGTCGAACTTGCCGAACGGGTCGGGAATGCGCGTCAGCGGCCGGCCGAGATGCTCCGTCAGCATCTCCTTGTTCGGCACATTGTCGGGCACCTTGCGCAGCCCGTCCATGTCGTCGCTGAACGCGATCAGCCGCGTCGGCCGGTCGCTCAGCGCATGGAAGGCGTTGCGCACCATCGTCGTGCGCAGCACTTCGTTGAAGGTGCCGATGTGCGGCAGGCCCGACGGGCCATAGCCGGTCTCGAACAGGATCGGTGCACCGTCCGGCTTCCCGTTCGGCCAGCGCGCGAGCAGCTTGCGCGCCTCCTCATAGGGCCAGGCCTTGGAGTCGAGGGCGGCGGAACGGAGATCGCTGTCGGTCATGATGGCCGACCCCGTAGCGAAGGGGCGTCGCGCGCGCCAGCCGCCGCGATCCTATCCCTTCAGCGCGTCGACGATGCGGCGCACGTCCTGGCTGCGCCCGCGCGGCAGGATCAATATGTCGTCGCCGCTCGCCACCACGATCAGGTCGCTTACCCCGACCAGCGCGACGCGCGCGCCGTCGCTGCGGACCAGGCAGTTCTTCGTATCGATCGCGATCACGTCTCCGGCATGGGCGTTGCCGGCCTCGTCGTGCGCGCTGATCGCGTGGAGCGCGTCCCAGCTGCCGACGTCGTTCCAGCCCATCGCCACCGGCACCACCGCGACGCGGTGCGCCTTTTCCATCACGGCATAGTCGATCGAATCGGACGGAGAGGCGGCGAACGCCTCGGGGTCGGGCCAGACGAAGTTCTCGTCGCGCCGGGCCTTGTCCATCGCCGCAACCGCTGCCGCGGCCATCTCCGGCGCCTCGCGCGCCAGCACTTCCAGATAGCGGTCGGCACGGAACAGGAAGATGCCGCCGTTCCAGGCATGCCCGCCCTCGGCCAGCATCGCCTCGGCGCGGTCGCGCGGCGGCTTTTCGATGAAGCGATCGACGTGGTGGACGCCGTCGGCCAGCGGCGCGCCGACCTTGATCCAGCCATAGCCGGTCTCCGGCGCGTCGGGGGTGATGCCGAACGTGACCAGCCAGCCGTCGGCGACCAGCGGCAGTGCGGCCTCGATCGCTGTATGAAAGGCGGAAATGTCGGCGATGGCGTGGTCGCTCGGCATCACCAGCAGCGGATCGGCCCCGCCGCCCGCCGCCAGTGCGGCGAGCGCGATCGCCGGCGCGGTGTTGCGTCCGAAGGGTTCCAGGATGATCGCCGCCGGCGCGATGCCGACCTCCGCCATCTGCGCCGCCACCGCGTCGGCGTGGCCAGCGCTGGCCACCACGATCGGCGCGGCAAAGCGGTCGCCCGTCGCACGGCGCGCCGTCACCTGCAGCATCGTCGCCGCGTCTGTCAGCGGCAGGAACTGCTTGGGGCGTTCGGGCCGCGACATCGGCCACAGCCGCGTGCCGGCGCCGCCGGACAGGATGACGGGCACGATCGGCCGCGCGTCGGACATGGGCGGTGAGTCTCCGGATTCAGCGTTCAGGGTCACTGTGGGGCAGGTTGCCCCTGTGCGCCACAACGCATGTTCTCGGCCCGATTTCCGGCCCGTTCAGCATTTCTTCGCCATTTTGCGCGACAGCGGGACCGTGTCGGAAGATTTTACACCTCTCACGATCAGCCGGGGACCGCGATGATCAGGCTGTTCAAACATTATGTGCCCAACGCCGTGCTGTTGCTCGGCCTGTTCGACCTTGTCCTGCTACTGCTCGCGGCAGAGCTCGGCTGGACGATCCGCGCCGACCAGATCGACATGCTGGTCGAACCCGTCCATACCCGCGTGCCGCAACTGATCGCCTTCGCTGCGGTGGTGTGGACCGCGATGGTCGCGGTCGGCGTCTACAGCGTCGAATCGCTGCAATCGATTCGCTATGCCGCCGTTCGGCTGGTCGTCGCGGTCGCGCTGGGCGTGCTGGCGCTGTCGGCGATCTTCTTCATCGTGCCGGCGCTCAGCCTGTGGCGGTCGAATCTCCTCTACGGGATGGGTTTCGCGATCCTGTTCCTCACCCTGCTGCGGCTGCTGCTCGGCAAGACGCTGGGCAGCCAGGCGTTCAAGCGGCGCATCGTCGTGCTGGGCGCGGGGCCGCGCGCGGAACGGCTGAAGGGGCTCGCCCAGCGGCCGGGCGCCGGCTTCGTCGTCGTCGGCTATGTCTCGATGAGCGAGGGCAGCCGCGTGATTCCCGAGGCGATCGCGCGCGACGCGATCTACAACCTCGCCGACCATGTCGTGCTGCTCAACGCCAGCGAGGTGGTGCTCGCGCTCGAGGAACGGCGCAATGCGCTGCCGCTCAAGGACCTGCTGCGCATCCGCACGACCGGCGTGCACGTCAATGACACCTCGACCTTCCTGGAGCGCGAGACGGGTCGCGTCGATCTCGACAGCGTCAATCCGTCGTGGCTGATCTTTTCCGACGGATTTTCGTCGGGACGGATGCTGTCGGGCGTGTTCAAGCGGTTGTTCGATATCCTCGCCAGCCTGATCCTGCTCGTTCTGACGCTGCCGCTGGTCGCGCTCACCGCGATCGCGGTGAAGCTGGAGAGCAAGGGCCCGGCTTTCTACCGGCAGAGCCGCGTCGGGCTGTACGGCGTCGCCTTCGACTGCATCAAGCTGCGCTCGATGCGCATGGATGCCGAAATCGGGGGCAAGGCGGTGTGGGCGGAAAAGGACGATCCGCGCATCACCCGCGTCGGGCGGATCATCCGCAAGCTGAGGATCGACGAACTGCCGCAATGCTGGTCGGTGCTGAAGGGCGAGATGAGCTTCGTCGGCCCGCGCCCCGAACGCCCGCAGTTCGTCGAGGATCTGGAGGCGAAGCTGCCCTATTACGCCGAACGCCACATGGTGAAGCCGGGCATCACCGGCTGGGCGCAGATCAACTATCCCTATGGCGCCTCGATCGAGGACAGCCGCCAGAAACTCGAATACGACCTCTACTACGCCAAGAATTATTCGCTCTTCCTCGACCTGCTGATCCTGCTCCAGACATTGCGCGTCGTGCTGTGGCCGGCGGGCGCCCGCTGAGGCGCAGGGATGGCCGACCAGCTCTCGCTCTGGAGCCACACGCTCGCCGCGCTGCTGTTCGCGGCGGTCGCGCTGTGGGCGGCGCGCGCGCCCGCCCCGCCGGCCCGCTGGCCACTGGTCGCAACGCTCGCGCTATGCGCTGTGTGGGCGCTGGCGGTGGCCGGGCTCGGCGGCGGCGATCCCGCGACCCGACTGATCGTCGGGCTGCGCGACCTGTCGCTGCTCGGGCTGATGATCGCGCTCCACCGCGGGATGCGTGCGCCGCCGCTCGGCATTACGCCGGTCTATGGCGTCGTCGCGCTGGTGGTGGTCGTCGGCACGATGCTCCAGCTCGTCGCCGCTGCGCTGGGCACGACGGGCGCCGGAGCGGAGATCGTCACCGCCGCGACGCTGCTGCGGATGATGGCCGCCGTCGCCGCGCTGGTGCTGGTGCACAATCTGTCGATGGCGAGTGGAGACGTCGCGGTGCGGGGCCTGGGCCTGGCGCTCGCCGGGTTGTGGGGTGCCGATCTTGCGCTCGCCACCTCGGCTTATCTGTCGGGCAGCTGGGCTCCGGCGATGCTGGCGCTGCGCGGGCTCGCCGGTGCGGGCGCGGCCGGGCTGGTCGCGCTGGCGCTCAGGCGCGGAGAGCATCGCCCCGTCGCGGTATCGCGGATGGTTGCGTATCAGTCGCTCTCGCTGGTCGCGGTCGGCGGCTATCTCGCGCTGCTGGCGCTCGGCACGAGCGCGCTGACCGCGATCGGTGGCGAGGCGGCGCGCATCTACCAGACCGCGTTCGTCTTTGGATCGACCGCCGCGGTGCTTACGTTCGTCTCGTCGAGCTGGCTGCGCAGCTGGCTGAAGGTCAAGATCGCCAAGCACCTGTTTCGGCACCGCTATGATTATCGCGCCGAATGGCTGCGCTTCACCGGCACGCTGGGCAGCCCCGAAGCCGCCGCGCCGCTCGCCGAACGCATCGTCAAGGCGATCGCCGACCTGACCGGCTCCGATCGCGGCCTGCTGCTGGTGCCCGACGGTGACATGCTGGGCGTCGGCGCGCGGTGGCAGTGGGACGGCGCGGGGGTGGCGGCCGGCGCCGACTTCGCGCGCTATCTGGGCAGCAGCGAGCGGATCATCGCGCTCGACGATCTGCGCGCCGGATCGGGTGACGCGGCGGAACTCGCCTGCACCCCGCAGTGGATGCTCGACGATCGCGACGTGTGGGCGGTGGTGCCGATGCTCCACCTCGGCCGGCTGGTCGGCGCGGTCGTGCTGGCGCGGCCACTGGTCGACCGCGCGCTCGACTGGGAAGATTTCGACCTGCTCAAGGTCGCGGGCCGCCAGGTCGCCAGCTATCTTGCCGAGGCGCGCGCGCAGGAGGCGCTGGCCGACGGGCGGCGGTTCGACGAGTTCAACCGCCGCTTCGCCTTCATCGTCCACGACATCAAGAATCTGGTCAGCGGCCTCAGCCTTGTCGCGCGCAATGCGGAGCGGCACGCCGACAATCCCGATTTCCGCGCCGACATGGTCGCGACGCTGCAGGATTCGGCCGCCAAGCTCAACATGCTGCTCGCGCGCCTCTCCGCCAATCCACGGGTACGCGGCGATGCGCCGGTGGCGGTCCCGCTGCTCGACTTCGCGCAGCGCCTCGCCGCCGGCCGGTCCGACGCGCCGGTGATCGTTTCGGGCGATCCAGCGGCCGTCGCGCTGGCCGATCCGGCGGCGCTCGACCAGATCGTCGGCCATCTCGTCGCCAACGCGGTCGAGGCCAGTCCGCCGGCCGAGCCGGTGACGATCGCGGTCGGGGGCGCGGGTACGCAGGTATCGCTCAGCGTCACCGATTGCGGGTGCGGCATGTCGCCTGCCTTCGTACGGGACCGTCTGTTCCGCCCGTTCGTGTCGTCGAAGCCGGGCGGATTCGGCATCGGCGCGTTCGAGGCGCGCCAGCTGGCCGAGGCGATGGGCGGCCGCATCCTGGTCGAAAGCCGGGAGGGCCAGGGCTCCACCTTCCGCGTGCTGCTGCCGGCTGCGCACGCCCAACCGATCGGAATCGCCGCGTGACCGAGAAGACGCTGCTGATCGTCGAGGACGACCTCGCGCTCCAGCGCCAGCTGCGCTGGGCCTATGACGGCTACCGCGTGCTGGTGGCGGGCACGCGCGAGGAAGCGATGGCGATCCTGCGCGCCGAGGAACCGGCGGTGGTGACGCTGGACCTCGGCCTGCCGCCCGATCCGGACGGCACGACGGAGGGTTTCGCGACGCTCGCCGAGATGCTGGCGCTGAAGCCCGACCTGAAGGTGATCGTCGCTTCGGGGCACGGCGCGCGGGAAAGCGCGCTGCGCGCGATCGGAGAGGGCGCCTGGGATTTCTACGCCAAGCCGATCGATATCGACGCGCTGGGCCTGATCGTCGCGCGCGCTTTTCATGTCCACGCGCTGGAGGCGGAGAACCGCCGCCTCGCCGCCGGTGTGACGGGCGAGACTGCGCTGGGCGGGATGGTCACCGCGGCGCCCGAGATGTTGAAGGTCACCCGCACGATCGAGAGGGTCGCCTCCGCCGACCTATCCGTGATGCTGCTCGGCGCGTCGGGCACCGGCAAGGAACTGCTGGCGCGGGGCGTGCACGAAAAAAGCGGGCGCAAGGGCGAATTCGTCGCGATCAACTGTGCCGCGATCCCCGAGACATTGCTCGAAAGCGAACTGTTCGGGCACGAAAAGGGCGCGTTCACCGGCGCGGTCAAGACGACCGAGGGCAAGATCGAGCAGGCACATGGCGGCACATTGTTCCTCGACGAGATCGGCGACGTGCCGCTGCCGCTCCAGGTCAAGCTGCTGCGTTTCCTGCAGGAGCGCGTGATCGAGCGGATCGGCGGGCGCAAGGCGATCCCGGTCGATGTCCGCATCGTCTGCGCGACGCACCGCGACATCGACGCGATGGTCGCCGACCAGAGCTTCCGCGAAGACCTCTATTACCGCCTCGCGGAAATCGTCGTGCGTATCCCTTCGCTCGCCGAACGGCCGGGCGACGCGGGGCTGCTCGCCCGGCATTTCATGAGGAAATACGCCCTGCGGATGAAGTCGGGAGTGAAGGGCTTCGCCCCCGACGCCCTTGCGGTGATCGACGCGCACCCCTGGTCTGGCAACGTCCGCGAGCTGGAGAACCGGGTGAAGCGCGCGGTCATCATGGCCGATGGTGCGCGGATCGCCGCAGCCGATCTCGATCTCGGCCGGGCAGAGGAAGCCGCGCTGCCGATCAACCTGCGCGCGGTGCGCGAGGCGGCCGACCGCAAGGCGATCCGCCACGCGCTGGCGCGCGCCGACGGCAACATTTCCGGCACCGCGCGTATCCTCGGCATCAGCCGCCCCACGCTCTACGATCTGATGAGGACCTATGATCTCCAGCCGTAAGCGCCTCGCCGCCGCCGGTGTCGCCGCGTTGCTCGTGGCCTTCGCCGGCCAGCCGCTGCGCGCCGATCCCGATACTGCCGGCCAGCGCCTCGCCGCCGCGCGCACCGCCGTCGGCAACGGCGATGGCATCGTTGCTGAGGCGGAAGCGGGTCGCGCGCAGGCCGCCGGTGCGCCCGCGCGGGATGTCGCTCTGCTGATGGCACAGGCCCGCCTGCTGCAGGGCGACACGGCCGGAACGCTCGGTCATCTGCGCGGCGCGGGTGACGGTGTGGATGCCTTGCGCGTCCGCGCGCGCGCGCTCGCCGCCAGCGGTGATCCGGCCGGCGCCCATGCGATGTTCGCCCAGGCGGCGGACCGCGCGCCGCGTGACGCCGGGCTGTGGACCGATATCGGACGCTTTCGCATGGGCATCGGCGATCAGGCCGGCGCGATCGAAGCGGCCGACCGTGCCGTGGCGGCCGATGCGGACGCGGTCGATGCGCTGCTGTTGCGCGCCCAGCTCGTGCGCGCGCAATATGGCCTCGCCGGTGCTCTGCCGTGGTTCGAAGGCGCGTTGAAGCGCGCGCCGGACCGCTACGACGTGCTGATCGACTATGCCGCGACGCTCGGCGATCTTGGGCGCGCCAGGGACATGCTCGCCGCTACGCGCCGCGCTCTGGCGGTGCGGCCGGGCGATCCCCAGGCCTTCTACCTGCTCGCCGTGCTGGCCGCGCGGGCCGGGAAGGCCGACCTGGCGCGCGCGATGCTCGAACGCACCGGCAATGGCCTGGCGGGGGTGCCGGGTCCGCTGCTGCTCGGCGCAACTCTCGACATGGATGCCGGCGCAGACGAACAGGCGGCGGCCAAGCTGCGCAACCTCGTCGCCGTCCAGCCGATGAACATTCGTGCGCGCCAGTTGCTCGGCCTGGCCCTGGTCCGGCTCGGCGCGACGCGCGATGCGCTGGAAGTGCTCCAGCCGGTGGTGCTGCGCGCGGACGCCGACAGCTATTCGCTGACGCTGGCGGCACGCGCCTTCGAACGGCTGGGCGATCACGCGCGAGCCGGCGAGTTCCTCGATCGCGCCGCGCTGCCCGCCCAGGGTGCGGCTGACGGTTTCGGCAGCGCGGGCAGCGTCGCGGTGGTCGCGGCCGCTGCCGGCGGTGACCCCGCGGGCGAGCCGTCGAGCGCGATCCCGCTGATCCGCAGCCTGATCGACGCCGATGACGCTGTCGGCGCGATCGAGCGCGCCCGCGCCCTGGCGCAGGCCAACCCCAACGTGCCGCAGGCGGCGGTGGTGCTGGGCGACACGCTGATGTTGCTCGACCGGCCGGGCGAGGCGGTGGCGGCCTATCGCCGCGCCGCCGCGCTTTCGTTCGACGAGCCGACGATGCTGCGGCTGACCGAGGCGCTGGCGCGGAGCGGCGACGGCGCCGACGCCGCCGACGCGCTCGCGCTGTTCCTGTCGCAGAACCCCGACAATGTGACGGCGCTGCGCCTGTCCGCGCACTGGCAGGTCGCGGCGGGCGAGTATGACGCGGCGATCGACACGCTCGAAGGGCTGCGGGCGCGGCTCGGCAACCGCGACGCGGCGCTGCTCGCCGAACTCGCCTATGCCCATGTCGGGGCGGGCGATGCGACGACGGCGGCCAGCTACGCCGCCGCCGCCTATGCGCTGGCGCCGTCGAACGCCGCAGCCGCTGACGCCTATGGCTGGGCCCTGCGCGCGGCGGGCGACGGAGAGGGGGCGCTCCAGCTGCTTGAGAAGGCGGTGTCGCTCGCGCCGCGCCATGCCATGATCCGCTGGCACCTGGCCCGCGTCTATGCCGATTTCGGCCGCAACGGCGAGGCGCGGGCGCAGGCGCAGGCTGCGCTTTCCGATCCGCGTTTCGCCGATCGCGAGGCGGCGCAGGCGCTGATCGCCGCACTCGCCTGATCGATCACGCTCGCGTAAGGGCGGCGGCGATGACCGACGCGCTGAACCGCATCGCCGCCGCGCTGGAGCGGCTTGCCCCGCCGCCGCCCGTCGCGGCCGATCCGCTGGCCCATCCGGCCTATCTTTGGGCGGGGGACGCGCTGGCCGCGGCCCGTGCGTTCGCGCCTCTCCCGCTGGACATGCTGACCGGCATGGATGCGCAGAAGGCGGCGCTGACCGGTAATCTCCGACGGCTCGCCGCCGGGCACCCGGCGCATGACGTGTTGCTGTGGGGTGCGCGCGGCACCGGCAAGTCGGCGCTGGTCGCCGCCGCCGCGTCGGCCGCCGGTGTCGCGCTGGTCGAGGTCGCCGCGGCCACGCTCGACGGCTTGCCCCGCCTGTTCGCGGCGCTGGCGCCGGTCGACCGGGCCTTCGCGGTGTTCGTCGATGACCTCGGTTTCTCCAGTCCCGCGGAGGCACGCGCGCTGCGCTCGCTGCTGGAGGGCGGGGCGGAGGCGCGGCCGGCGAACGTGCGGTTGCTCGTCACCTCCAACCGCCGCCACCTGGTGCCGCGCGACATCGCGGAGCAGGCGAGCGCGATCAACCCGCGCGATACGGTGGACGACGCGCTGGCGCTGGCCGATCGCTTCGGGCTGAGCCTCGGCTTCCACGCGATCGATCAGGACACCTATCTGGCTATCGTCGCGCGCTATGCCGCTGCTTACGGCCTGCCGCTCGACCAGACCGACGCAATCGGCTGGGCGACACGCCGGGGCAGCCGCTCCGGCCGGATCGCCTGGCAATATGTGATCGAGCTGGCCGGCCGCGAGGGGCGGCCGCTACCGCGATAGGTGCAGATATCCGAGCCGTCCGGGCAGCGGGACCGGATCGTCGCCGTCGGTCAGCGCCAGGCCGTCGCCCTCGCGGAACTGCCCGATGCGCGTCGCCGCGACCGGCGGCGCCACATCGGCGGGCAGCGCGAACAGCAGTTCATAATCGTCGCCGGCGGTAGCGGCGGCAAGCGGGTCGCCGCTCCAGTCGCGATACGCTGAAGACAGTGGCACGGCGGCGAGATCGATGGTCACTGCGCACCCGCTCGCCGCCGCCATGCGCGCGGCATCGATCACCAGCCCGTCCGACACGTCCATCATCGCGGTGACGACGGGCGCGAGCGCGCGCCCTTCCGCCAGCCGCGGCATCGGCCGGCGATAGCGGGCGAGCAGGCTGTCCGGCCCCGCCGCCCCCTTCGCGATCGCCAGTCCCGCGCCCGCGTCGCCGATCGTGCCGGTTACCCACAGCGCATCGCCCGGCCGCGCGCCACTGCGGGTCGGTGACGCATCCGCGCGCCCGATCGCGGTCAGCGAGAAGGTTCGTCCCCCCGACACCGTGTCGCCGCCCAGCAGCGGACAGTCGAACGCCCGGAGCGCCGCGTCCAGCCCGTCGAGGAACGCCCGGTCCCACCGGTCCTCGCCGATCGGCATGCCGATCAGCGCACCCTCCGGCACCGCGCCCTTGGCGGCAAGATCGGACAGGTTGGTCGCGACCAGCTTCCACGCCACGTCGCCGGGCGGATCGTGCGGCAGGAAATGGACGCCCTCGACGATCATGTCCTTGGTCAGGACGAGATCGCCCAGCCGCGCGGCGTCGTCGGCCAGCCGCAGCGCGCCGGGATGCAGCGGCAGCGCGCGAAGCCGTTCGATCAGTTCGGCCTCGGTCAGCCCCGCACGTCCTTCGCCACCGCGTCGAGCAGGCCGTTGACGAAGCCCTTCTCGCGCTTGTCGTAGAAGGCATCGGCGACGTCGAGATACTCGCTGATGACCGCACCCGTCGGCACGTCGGCGCGGGCGAGCAGTTCATAGGTGCCGGCGCGCAGGATGCCGCGCATCGGCTTGTCGAGCCGCTCCAGGCTCCATCCGGCGGACAGTTTCGCGGCGATGATCGCGTCGATCTCTTCGCGCCGCGCATCGACGCCGCTCACCAGATCGTCGAAGAAATCGACGTCGGCGTCGGCATATTCGACGTCCTCGATCGTCGCGCCAAGACGATGGTTGTGGAATTCGACGAGCAACTGGCGGAGCGGAGTCGCCTCCATCTCCTGCTGGTAGAGCGCCTGGACGGCGCCGAGGCGGGCGGCGGCGCGCGCGGTCGATCGCGCGCGGGTACGGGGGGTGGTCTTGCTGGTCATTGGAATCGGCCCTTACACCGTTCGGGCTGAGCTTGTCGAAGCCCTGTCTTTCTCTTCCTTCGGCACGGCATGCGGCACGAAGAACGGCAGCCCTTCGACAAGCTCAGGGCGAACGGGTTGAATCTATCGCCCCAGCCTCAGCGCCACCGACCTTGCATGGGCGGGCAGCCCCTCCGCCTCCGCCAGCGCCACCGCCGCCGGGCCGATCGCCGCGAGCGACGTCGCGTCGCAGGCGAGGAAGCTGGTGCGCTTCATGAAGTCGAGCACCGACAGGCCGGATGAAAAGCGCGCGCGCCGTCCGGTTGGCAGCACATGGTTCGGTCCCGCGACATAATCGCCGACCGCTTCCGGCGTATGACGGCCGAGGAACACCGATCCGGCATGGCGCACGTCGGCGAACAGCGCCTCCGCCACATCCATGTCGCAGGCGAGTTCGAGATGTTCGGGCGCGAGCCGATCGACCAGCGGCACCGCCTCGCCCAGCGTCGCCGTCACCACGATCGCGCCGTTCGCGTCCCACGCCGCGCGCGCGACCGCGCTGGTCGACAGCGTCCCGATCTGAAGGTCGACCGCTTCCGCCACGCGATCCGCGAACAGCGCGTCGTCGGTGAACAGGATCGACTGGCTGGTCGGATCATGCTCGCTCTGGCTCAGCAGGTCGGCGGCAATCCATTCGGGATCGTTGGCGCCGTCGGCCACGACCACGATCTCGCTCGGGCCTGCCACCATGTCGATGCCGACGACGCCGTAGAGCTGGCGCTTGGCCTCCGCCACCCAGGCGTTGCCGGGGCCGGTCACCACATCGACCGGCGCGATCCGCCCGGCGCCATAGGCGAGCGCGGCGATCGCCTGCGCGCCGCCGATGCGCCATATCTCGTCCACCCCGGCCAGATGCGCGGCGGCGAGGACCAGCGGGTTGACCGCGCCCTTCGGCGTCGGCGTGACCATCACCAGCCGCCCGACGCCGGCCGCGCGCGCGGGAATGGCGTTCATCAGCACCGAGCTGGGGTAGGCCGCGCGTCCGCCAGGAACGTAGATGCCCGCCGCATCGACCGGCCGCCACCGCGCGCCCAGCCGCACGCCGGCGGCGTCCACTTCATCGCGGTCCTCCGGGATCTGGCTGGCGTGATAGGCGGCGATGCGCTCGGCGGCGAGTTCGAGCGCCTGGCGCAGTTCGGCAGACAGCCCTTCGAACGTTGCCAGGCAATCGGCGCGCTCGATCCGCCAGCCGCTCTCGTTCAGGTCGTGCCCGTCGAGCCGCTTCGTATAGGCCGCGACCGCCGCCTCGCCCTCGTCGCGCACCGCCGACACGATCAGGCGAACGTCGCGGGCGACATCGGCGTCGGCCTCGCGCCGCGCATTCACGAGCTCTGCGAAATCCGCGTCGAAGCGCGGATCGGCGCTCGACAGGCGGATCACGCCGCCACCGCGCGGCGGAACGCATCGACCAGCGGCACTACCTCCGCCCGCGTCTTGAAGGCTGCGCGGTTGACGATCAGGCGGCTGGTCACCTGGGCGATCACCTCGACCTCCACAAGGCCGTTTTCCTTCAGAGTACGCCCCGAAGAGACCAGATCGACGATGCGCGGCGCCAGCCCCAGTACCGGCGCCAGTTCCATCGCGCCGTTCAGCTTGACGCATTCGGCGCCGACCGATCGCGCAGCGAAGTGGCGTTTCGTCACGCCGGGATATTTGGTGGCGATTCGAACATGGCTCCACCCGCGCGGATCGTCGCTCGCCGCCATGCCCGCCGGTTCGGCGACCGACAGGCGGCAATGGCCGATGCCCAGATCGACCGGCGCGTAGAGTTCGGGATAGTCGAATTCCATCAGCACGTCCGACCCGACGATGCCGAGCTGTGCCGCACCGTGCGCGACGAAGGTCGCGACGTCGAACGCGCGGACGCGGATCAGGTCGATGTCCGCGCGGTTGGTGGCGAAGCGCAGCGCCCGGCTGCCTTCGTCGGAAAAGGCCGGCTCGGGCTCGATCCCGGCGCGCGCGAGCAGCGGCAGCGCCTCTTCCAGGATGCGCCCCTTGGGCACCGCGATGACGATCGGGTCTGCCATGTCGCGCGGGGCTTTACGCAGGGTGCCGCACAGGCGCAATCCAGGTTGCAACCGCGCAAGGGGAATGGCCGGTGCTATCCTGCGTCGGAATGCCTGTCCGGGCTCGCGTCGGCGAACGCCGGTAACGCCCGCGCTTGCGACACGACGGCGGCCAGTCGCGGATAGGGCGCCAGATCTGTTTCGAACCGTTCGGCATTGTACCATTGCGGCACCAGGCAGATGTCGGCCAGGCCCGGCGCGTCGCCCGACAGGAACGGCGTGTCGGGCGCCATCCGTTCCAGCGCGGCGAATCCTTCGTCGATCCAGTGGCGTACCCACGCATCGATCGCCGGTTGCTCCGCGCCGAAATCGGCCTTCAGCACCTTCAGGACGCGCAGGTTGTTGATTGGGTGGATGTCCACCGCGATCGCCTGCGCCATCGCGCGCACCCGGGCGCGGCCAGCGGCATCGGGCGGCAGGAAGGCGGGAAGGGGGTGGGTCTCGTCGAGCCATTCGAGGATCGCCAGGCTCTGCGTCAGCACGTAGGCGCCTGTGTCGAGCGCGGGCACCAGCCCCTGCGGCGCGATGGCGAGGTAGTCGGCGGCCCGCTGTTCGCCGGTCCGCAGGTCGCGGGGCGCCGATTTCCAGGCGATGTCCTTCAGGTTCAGCCCGATGCGGACGCGGTACGCCGCCGATGAACGCCAGTAATCGTGCAGGATCATCCGATTGCCCTTTCGAGGGTATAGCGTGTAGCCTGTTGCAAAAGCGAAGGCGACGGGTTGCCGCGCGGTGCCCTATCGTCCTAGTCGCAAGTGATTCTCAACTCAGGGTTCGGACACGGGGTGATCGGTAATCTTCCGGCAAGGGCGAGCGTGCTCGCCGCGTTCGCGCTGCTCGCGGGCTGTGGCGGCGGCGGCGACGCCGCGAAGAAGAAGGGCGGCCCCGGCGGCGGCCCGGTGACGGTCGGCTATGTCGTCGTCCAGCCTGCCGCGATCGAACTGACGACCGAGCTGGCCGGCCGCACCGCCGCGTTCGAGACGTCCGAAGTGCGTCCGCAGGTGACCGGCCTCGTCCGCCGCCGCCTGTTCACCGAGGGCCAGCTGGTCCACGCCGGCGAGACGCTCTACCAGATCGATCCCAGCCTCTATCAGGCGTCGGCCGCGCAGGCACAGGCCAATGTCGCCGCCGCCGCCGCCCAGGCCGAGGCGGCCCGCATCCGCGCCGACCGCTTCCGTCCGCTCGCCAAGGCCGAGGCGATCAGCCAGCAGGATTACACTGACGCCGTCGCGCAGCAGCGTCAGGCGGAAGCGTCGGTGGCGCAGAACCGCGCCGCGCTCCAGACCGCGCGGGTCAACCTCAATTTTACGCGCGTGCCGGCGCCGATCACCGGGCGGATCGGGCGCAGCCTGGCGACCGTGGGGGCGCTCGTCACCTCGAACCAGGTCGATCCGATGGCGGTGATCCAGCGGCTCGACCCGATGTTCGTCGATATCCAGCAATCGGCCGCCGAACTGCTCGTGCTGCGCCGTTCGCTCGCCAGCGGCGAAGTCGCGCCGGCCAGTGCGGCGGTGCGGCTGAAGCTGGAGGACGGCAGCGACTATGGCTTCGCCGGCCGCGTCCAGTTTTCCGAAGTGACGGTCGATCAGGCGACCGGCACCGTCACACTGCGCGCCAGTTTCCCCAATCCGCAGGGGCTGTTGTTGCCCGGCATGTTCGTGCGCGCGTCGTTCGTCCAGGCGATCGAGACACGGGCGTTCCTGGTGCCGCAGGTCGGCGTGACGCGCGATCCGCGCGGGCAGGCGACGGTGCAGCTGGTCGGGCCGGACGACAAGCCGGTGTCGCGCATCGTGACGACGGCGCGCGTGCAGGGCAGCAGCTGGGTCGTCACCGAAGGGCTGCAGGCCGGCGACCGGGTGATCGTCCAGGGGCTTGGCCGGCTGCGGCCCAATTCGACGATCCGCGCGGTGCCCGCGAACACCCCCCAGCGCGTCCAGCCGCCCCAGGCTGGGCAAGGCGGCGGCGCGCAGAAGAAGTCGGGCGGCTGATCCGGACATGATCTCCCGCATCTTCATCGATCGCCCGATCTTCGCCTGGGTGATATCGATCTGCATCATGCTGGCGGGTCTCGGCGCGCTGACGACGCTGCCGATCGAACAATATCCCGACGTCGCCCCGCCGCAGGTCAACATCCGCGCCAGCTATCCCGGCGCGTCGGCCGAAACGCTGGAGAACAGCGTGACGCAGGTGCTCGAGCAGCAGCTGACCGGGATCGACGGCCTGCTCTACTTCAGCTCGACGTCGTCATCGCGCGGCCAGGCGGGCATTTCGGCCACGTTCCGCAAGGGCACCGATCCCGACATCGCGCAGGTGCAGGTGCAGAACAGCATCCAGCAGGCGCTGCCCCGACTGCCCCAGCAGGTGCAGGAGCAGGGGGTACGCGTCACGAAGTCGAACCCCGACTTCCTGATGATCGTCGCGGTTTACGACACCACCGGTCGACGGACCAATGCCGATGTGTCGGACTATATGGCGTCGAACCTCCAGGACGGGCTTGGCCGGGTCGAGGGTGTCGGCGAAACCAACGTGTTCGGCGCGCCCTATGCGATGCGCATCTGGCTCGCGCCCGAGCGGCTGGCGAGCTTCCAGCTGATGCCTGGCGACGTGATCTCGGCGATCCAGGCGCAGAATACCGAAGTGGCGGCGGGCGAGGTCGGCGGGCTGCCCAACAGCGACACCCAGATGCTCAACGCGCAGGTGACGGCGCAGTCGCGGCTGCAGACGCCCGAACAGTTCGCCAACATCATCCTCAAGACGCAGGCGAGTGGTGCCAGCGTCCGCCTTTCCGACGTCGCGCGGATCGAGCTGGGGCAGGAAAGCTATGCGCAGATCAGCCGCATCGGCCGCTATCCTGGTGCAGGCATGGCGATCAACCTGGCGCCTGGCGTCGACGCGTTGGCCACGGCGGAAGCGGTGAAAGCCTATATCACGCAGGCCGCGCGCAATTTCCCGCCAGGGCTGGAATATGCCTACCCCAATGATTCTACGACGTTCATCAAGCTGTCGATCGACGAGGTTCGCGCGACGTTGATCGAGGCGATCATCCTGGTCGTCCTGGTCATGTTCGTCTTTCTGCAGAGTTGGCGCGCCACGCTGATCCCGGCGATCGCCGTCCCCGTCGTGCTGCTCGGCACCTTCGCCGTGTTCGCGGTCGCCGGTTTCTCGATCAACACGCTGACGCTGTTCGGCCTTGTCCTCGCGATCGGCCTGCTGGTCGACGACGCGATCGTCGTCGTCGAGAACGTCGAGCGGCTGATGGAGGAAAACCCCGGAATGTCGCCGCGCGAGGCGACCATCCAGTCGATGGATGAAATCACCGTTGCGTTGATCGCGATCGCGCTGGTGCTGTCGGCGGTGTTCCTGCCGATGGCCTTCTTCGGCGGGTCCACCGGCGTCATCTACCGCCAGTTCTCGGTCACGATCATCTCGGCCATGATCCTGTCGGTGGTGGTCGCGCTGGTGCTGAGCCCCGCGCTCACCGCGACGTTGCTGAAGCAGAAGCGTCACGGGACCGCCCCGGACGGCTGGGCGGATCGCCGCTTCCCTCGCACCGCCGGTTTCGCGCGGCGCATGGGCGACGGGTTCAACGGCTGGTTCGATCGCAGCGCCGATCGCTATGTGGCGCTCTCGCGGCGGGTGATCGATCGCAAATGGCTGTTCCTGCTGATCTATCTCGCGATCGCCGCGTTGCTGGTGCTGCTGTTCTTCCGGCTGCCGACCAGCTTCGTGCCCAGTGAGGACCAGGGTCGCGTCCAGGTCCAGATGCGACTGCCTGCCGGCGCCACGCAGAACCGCACCCGTGAAGTGCAGCAGGAAGTGATCGATTACTTCCTTGGGCCGGAGGGCAAGAACGTCGGCGTCATGCTGACCAGCGCCGGCGGCGGCGGGGGCAACGCAGCGGGCCAGAACACCGGGCAGGGGTTCATCAATCTGAAGCATTGGGACGAACGCAAGGGCCGCGAGAATGCGGCCGACGCGATCGCCGAACGCGCCTCCGCGGCGTTCCGCGGGCTGCGCGACGCCGAGGTGTTCGTGCTGTCGCCGGGATCGATCCGGGGTCTGGGCCAGACCGGCGGCTTCTCGCTCCAGTTCCAGAACACCAGCGGCATGTCGCGCGCCGATTTCGTCGCGGCGCGCGAACGCCTGCTGACCGCGGCCAACGCCGACCCGAGCCTCAGGTCGGTGCGCCTCTCCGACCTTCCCGACATCGCGACGCTGAAGGTCGATATCGATCAGGCCAAGCTGGCCGCGCTGGGGCTGACGCAAGCCAACGTCAACGCGACGCTGGGCACCGCCTGGGGTGGTCGCTACGTCAATGATTTCGTCGATCGCGGGCGGGTGAAGCGGGTGTTCGTCCAGGGCGACGCGCAGTACCGCGCCAGCCCCGAGGATCTGGGCAAATGGTTCGTGCGCGGGAACAACGGCCAGATGGTGCCCTTCTCGTCCTTCGCCACGATCAGCTGGGCGCAGGCGCCGACGACGCTGTCGCGCTTTCAGGGCGTACCGACGTTCGAGTTCAGCGGACAGGCGGCGGCCGGCGTCAGCTCCGGCGAGGCGATGGACCGCATCGCCGCGCTCGCCGCCGAACAGTCCGGCACCTCGGTCGCGTGGTCCGGGCTGTCGTTCCAGGAACGGCTGTCGTCGGGACAGGCGCCCCTGCTCTACGCGCTGTCGCTGCTCGTCGTCTTCCTGTGTCTCGCCGCGCTCTACGAAAGCTGGTCGATCCCGGCGGCGGTGCTGCTCATCATTCCGCTTGGCCTTGTCGGTGCGGTATTCGCGGTCACGCTCAGGGGGCTTGAGAACGACGTGTTCCTCCAGATCGGCCTGCTGACGACGATGGGCCTCGCCGCGAAAAACGCGATCCTGATGATCGAGTTCGCCGAACAGGCCGAGCGCAAGGGCGCGCGCATCATCGACGCCGCGCTGGAGGCGGCACGCCTGCGCCTGCGCCCGATCCTGATGACCAGTCTGGCGTTCATCTTTGGCGTGCTCCCGCTCGCCATCTCGACCGGCGCAGGCGCCAACAGCCGCATCGCGATCGGGACGTCGGTGATCGGCGGAATGCTGACCGCGACGGTGCTGGCGATCTTCTACATCCCGCTGTTCTTCGTGCTGGTGCGGCGTGGCGTGCGCGACGGGCTGGCGAAGATGCGCGGGAGGCCGACCGGCTATCGGGGAGGCGTGACGGCATGATCCGTCACCTGATGCCGCTTGTCGCCGCAACCGCGCTCGCCGGCTGTTCGATGGCGCCGGTCTATGACCGTCCGGCCGCGCCGGTGCCGCCGACCTGGCCGGCTGGCGACGCCTATCTGCGTACGACCGACGCCACGCTGCCGGCCGTTACCTATCACGACGTCTTTCGCGATCCGCGGCTCCAGCGGCTGATCGGGACCGCGCTTGCCAACAATCGCGATCTGCGTGCCGCCGCCGCGAACATCGCGATCGCCCGTGCGCAATATCGCATCCAGCGCGCCGACCGCCTGCCGACCGTTGCGGCGTCGGCCGACGCGTCGGTGCGCGATTCCGGGGCCGGGGCCGCCGCCGACAGCTATCAGCTGGGCGTCGGCGTCACCGCGTTCGAGATCGACCTGTTCGGCCGCGTCGCCTCGCTCAGCCGCGCCGCGCTCGACGAGTATTTCGCGACCGAGGCCGCCGCCCGTGCGACGCGGCTGGCGCTGGTCGGCGACATCGCCGACGCGTGGCTGGCGCATGCCGCCGACGCCAGCCTGCTGCGCATCGCCGAGGATACGGTGAAGAGCACGGGCGAGAGCGTGCGCCTCACCCGGCTGCGGCTGGAGGGCGGCATCGCGCCGCGCACCGACCTGCGCCAGGCAGAGCTGGTCCAGGCCCAGGCGCGCGCCGATCTGGCGCAGCAGCGCACCGCGCTGGCGCAGGACGCCAACCTGCTGCGCCTGCTGGTCGGAACCGAGATCGACGCGGAACTGCTGCCCACCTCGATCGAGACGGCGGCAGCGACGCTTGCCGAACTGCCCGCCGGGCTCGATTCGGGCATATTGCTGCGCCGTCCCGACGTGGTGGAGGCGGAATATGATCTGCGCGCCGCCAACGCGCGCATCGGTGCCGCGCGCGCGGCGCTGTTCCCGCGCATCAGCCTGACCGGTGCGCTCGGCCTTGCCAGCGGCGCGCTCGGGGCGCTGTTCAGCGGTGACGCGTTCAACTGGACCGCGGGCGCGGGCGCCGACTATGACCTGTTCGCCGGCGGTGCGCGCCGGGCCGGGGTGGATCAGGCGCGGGCGCGCTTCGATCTCGCCCGCGCCTCATATGAGCGCGCGATCCAGGTCGCGTTCCGCGAGGTGGCCGACGGTCTCGCCCGTCGCGGCACGATCGCCGAGCAGGAGCGCGCCCAGACCGATCTGGTCGCCGCCGCGCGCGACAATCGCGATCTCGCGACCCAGCGCTATCGCGGCGGCATCGATTCCTTCCTGCAGAGCCTCGACGCGCAGCGATCCTTCTACGCGGCGCAGCGTTCGCTGGTCACGACGCAGCGGGTTCGCGCGCAGAACCTGGTGACGCTCTACCGCGTGCTGGGCGGCGACGCCCGGCTCGACGCGACTGTCGGCGGACCGGTGCCGCTGACGCCGGAGCCGACCGCGCCCTAATCGCGATCGTCGTCGATATCCTCGTCGTCGTCGCCCAGCAGGGCGGGATCGTCCGCGTCGATCATGTCCAGATCCTCGATCGCCATCGTGATCTCGTCGAGTTGGTCCTCGGTGGCGGCGAATTCAGTCGTATCGCCGTCCTCGTCCTCCAGGCGCAGGACATAGGCATCGGCTTCGCGGGTGATCGAGAACTGGCTGAGCGCCTTGGGCATCGCGGGTCTCCTGACGGGGTATCCCGGCCAGAACACGGGATTGGCGCGCGCGTTCCCACGGGATTTCACCTGCGCGCGTCACACGCTACACCAACGCGCGCATGACCCGCCTGACCGTCAACAACCAGCCCGTCGAATATCGGCTCGCCCCCGATACCCCCTTGCTGTTCGCGCTGCGTGACGCGTCGAACCTGACGGGCACCAAATATGGCTGCGGCAGCGGCGATTGCGGCGCCTGCACGGTCGATGTCGACGGTCGCGCCGTGCGATCGTGCACCGTCGCGATCGGCGAGCTAGAAGGCACGTTCGTCACCACCATCGAGGGGTTGTCGCGCGACCGCAACCACCCGGTCCAGCAGGCGCTGCTCGCCGCCAATGTCGTCCAGTGCGGCTATTGCATTCCGGGCATCGTGATGACGGCGCAGGCGCTGCTCCACGCCAACCGCAGCCCCAGCGAGGACGACGTCCGCCGTGCGATCACCAATCTTTGCCGCTGCGGCATCTACCCGCGCCTGACCGACGCGATTCTGACCGCGGCGGCCGTGGCGCGCGGCGACGAGACGCTGGACGCCGTCGCGCCGCCCGATATCGACCCCGCCGATGCCGCGCGCACCGTCCCCGCGCTGGCCCCGCCGCCACGCCGGTGAGAGGATCGATTCCTGACGGAATGCTTTCAGCGCAATTCAGCCACGGCTCATCCCCGTTCAGACATATGTCGTTTCATCGACAGAAGCCGGGGGACCGGCGAGTGGAGTGTGGACGGACATGAAGAAGGTGATTCTGACCGCGCTGATCGCGGCAACCGCGCTCTCGCCGGTGGTGGCGAGCGCCCAGGAATGGCAGGGCCGGCGTGGCGGTGATCGCGGCGGCAACCCACAGCCGCGTGCCGAACGCCAGCAGCAGCCCCAGATGCAGCGCCAGGACGGTGATCGCGGCGGCTGGCGCGGGCAGCGCACCGAGCGGCCCGCCGACGGCCAGCGCCCGGCGGCCAGCCGTGAGGGATGGCAGCAGCGGCAGGCCGAGCGTGCCGCCCGCCCGCAGGCACCGGCAGAGAGCCAGCGCCCGGCGGCCAGCCGTGAGGGGTGGCAGCAGCGCCAGGCCGAGCGTGCCGCCCGTCCGCAGGCACCGGCAGAGGGCCAGCGCCCGGCGGTCAGCCGTGAGGGATGGCAGCAGCGGCAGGCCGAGCGTGCCACGCGCCCGCAGGCACCGACGCCGACGCAACAGCAGTGGCGCCAGGAACGGCGTGACGATCGGCAGGACTTCCGCCGCGAGCGCGGCGAAGACCGCCGCGACCTGCGCGACGGCCGGGTGACCCCCGACCAGTTCCGCCGCGACCGCGCCGATGATCGTCGCGACTATCGCAACGATCGCCGTGACGACCGCCGCGACGGCCGCTGGAACAACAACAACAACTCCCAGTGGAACCGCGGCAACGACTGGAACCGTTCGAACCGCTGGAGCCGCCAGTGGCGGGACGATCGCCGCTACGATTGGCAGGACTGGCGCCAGCGCAACCGGACGACCTATCGCCTGCCGCGCTACTATGCGCCTCGCGGCTATCACTATGGTTACCAGCGTTTCTCGATCGGTTTCACCCTGGGCTCGGTGCTGTTCGCGCAGAATTACTGGATCAGCGATCCGTGGCAGTATCGCCTGCCGCCGGCGTACGGCCCGTACCAGTGGGTGCGCTATTACAACGACGCGCTGCTCGTCGATATCGACAGCGGCGAGGTGGTCGATGTGATCCACGATATCTTCTGGTAGGATCGCGTTTGACGGGATGACGCAGGGGGGCCGGTCCGGGTGCGGATCGGCCCCTTGCTTTTGGGCAGGCCAGCGGCAATCTGCGCGCCATGGCCACCGCCGTCGACAATCCCGACAAGCCGTCGAAGACCCGTGCCGACACGGGCCGCCAGGTCGTCGCCCGGCTGGAGGCGAACCCCGGCGTCACCCAGGTGAAGGTGGCGAACGCGCAGGTCTATTATCACCTGGATTTCCTCACCGACGCCGAATGCGCGAGCCTGATCGCGCTGATCGACCGGCACCGCCGCCCCTCGACCCTGCTGTCCGAAACCGGCGACCCCCAGTTCCGTACCAGCGAAAGCTGCGACATGGATCGCTTCTCGCCGCTGGTACAACCGATCGACGAACGGATCGCCGGCCTGCTCGGCATCGATCCCCCCTATGGCGAGACGATGCAGGGCCAGCGCTATGCCCCCGGGCAGCAGTTCCGCGCGCACCATGACTATTTCCACGAGGACCAGCCCTATTGGCCGCGCATGAAGGCCGAAGGCGGGCAGCGCACGTGGACGGCGATGCTCTATCTGAACGCGGTGGACGAGGGCGGCGCGACCTGGTTCCCACAGGCCGGCATCCGCATCCCGCCGCGCAAGCGCATGCTGCTCGCGTGGAACAACATGCAGCCCGACGGCCAGCCCAACCCCTTCACCCTGCACGAAGGCGTGGCGGTGACGAAGGGCACGAAATATGTCGTCACCAAATGGTTTCGCGAACAGCCCTGGTTCCGGTGAGGCGCGCGTGACCGACAACGTTCTGGGAATCGATCGCTCGATCCTGGGCCAGCCGTGGCGCTGGCGCGGTACCAGCGCCGCCGCGCGCGGCGGCATGGCGCCCGACGATCTGGTGACGCAGTTGCTGCTCGCGCGCGGATGCCCGCGCGACGCGCTCGACGCCTATCGCAGCCCGAGCATCCGCGCCTTCCTGCCCGACCCGTCGATCTTCCGCGACATGGATCGCGCCGCCGAGCGGCTGGCCGACGCGGTGCAGACAGGCGAGGCCGTCGCGGTGTTCGGCGATTACGATGTCGACGGTGCGACCTCCGCCGCGCTGATGATCCGCCTGCTGGGGATGCTCGGATTGCCGGCGCGCGCCTATATCCCCGATCGGCTGATGGAAGGATATGGCCCGTCGGGCGCCGCGCTGGTGCGACTGGGGGCGGAAGGGGCGTCGCTGATCGTCACCGTCGATTGCGGGGCGCAGGCGTTCGAGGCGCTGCAACAGGCGAAGGACGCCGGCATCGACGTGATCGTCGTCGATCACCACAAATGCGCCGCCGCGCTGCCTGTCGCCCACGCGCTGGTTAATCCCAACCGGCTCGACGAGGGTGAAGGCGCGGCGCACGGCCATCTCGCCGCGGTGGGCGTCGCCTTCGTTCTCGGCGCGGCGCTGCTCCGCACGTTGCGCGGACGGGGTTTCTTCGCCGCCCGCGCCGAGCCCCGGCTGCTCGACCTGCTCGATCTCGTCGCGCTCGGCACCGTCGCCGACGTCGCGCAGCTCCGGGGCCTCAATCGTGCCTTCGTCGCGCAGGGGCTGAAGGTGATGGCCGGGCGGCGCAATGTCGGTCTCGACGCGCTGATCGCCGCATCGCGCCTTACCCGCGCGCCGACGTGCAGCGACCTGGGCTTCGCCCTCGGCCCGCGCATCAACGCCGGCGGCCGGGTCGGCAAGTCCGATCTCGGCGTCCGCCTGCTCACCACCGACGACCCGGACGAGGCTCGCGCGATCGCCGAGGAACTCGACCGTCTGAACGAGGAACGCCGCGCGATCGAACAGGGCGTCCAGGCCGATGCCGAGGCGATGACCCCTGCCGGTGCGGTGGCGGTCGTCGCGGGCGCGGGCTGGCATCCCGGCGTGATCGGGATCGTCGCCGGGCGGCTCAAGGAACGGCTCGGCCGCCCGGCGATCGTCATCGCGCTCGATGAAGCGGGCGTCGGCAAGGGGTCGGGCCGCTCGATCCCCGGCGTCGATCTCGGCGCGGCGGTGCTGGTGGCGAAGGACATGGGACTGCTGGCGGCGGGCGGCGGCCATGCGATGGCGGCGGGCCTGACGATCGCAGCCGACCGCATCGCGGAATTCACCGCCTTTCTGAACGAGAGGCTGGCCGACGCGGTCGAACGCGCCGCCGACGGCCGCGCGCTGCTGCTCGACGCGGTGCTCGCGCCTGGCGGCGTCTCGCCCGGGCTGGTCGATGCGCTGGAGGCGGGTGGCCCCTATGGCATGGGCTGGCCCGCGCCGCGCGTCGCCGCCGGTCCGGTCCGCGTGGTGAAGGCGGACGTCGTCGGCAACGGCCATGTCCGCGCGATCGTCGCCGGCGACGACGGTCGCAGCCTGAAGGCGATGGCCTTTCGCGCCGCCGAGGCGCCGCTCGGCGCAGCACTGCTCGGCGCGCCCGCGCACCGTCGCCTGTGGATCGCCGGGCGCGCCAGGATCGACGACTGGGGCAGCCGCCCGGCCGCCGAACTCCATATCGACGACGCCGCCTGGGTCGCCTGATCGCGCTTGACCCCCGGCGCAACCCCGCCTAACCACGCCCCCGCCCATGGCAACATGGCCCCTTCGTCTAGCGGTTAGGACGCGGCCCTTTCACGGCTGAAACACGGGTTCGATTCCCGTAGGGGTCACCATCCTCCCGCTAACATGCGGAGATCGGCAGAAATCCAGCAAAATCAACGCTTCGTTAGGCGCCCACTGCTACAAAAGGGTGCTACAAATGGGGCGTCGGATGTCGCATTCGGTCAAGCGGAAAAAAACCAAGATCGAACAGTTTCGTATGGCCGTGCCAGCCGATCTGCGCGGTATCGTCGGTAAGCGCGAATGGACACATTCGCTTAAGACGATTGATCGCGACGCCGCCGACGAAGAGCGCGGCCGTCTAATCACTCAATACAAGTCTGAAATCCGCCGCCTGCGTGGCCAGCTCGCACGTCAAAGCCTCGATCAGGCGGCGGGGCTAGTGGACATCGCGCTCGACCGCTTGGCCAAGATCCGCGGCTCGAAGGATTCCGCGATCGCCCAGCAATTGACGCTGCTGGCGTCGCACGTTTGCGATTCGTGGGCGCCGATGCCGGTCGATCGCAGCCAGTCTTACGGCGACATGATCGTCTATGAGCCGCTGGTCGAAGTCGAGCCGGTGCCGTCGATCGACACCGACGTCGAGCGCGAGGTTTTTAAGCTGCGCGCCGAGATCTTCGAGGGGCGCGGTATCGCCGATGGTGTCGTATATCGCGAGCTGGCGACAATCCTGCTGCGACGGCGCGTGTTCCGCCCGATTGCATTCGCGGTGAGCTATTTGCGCTCGATCGAACCTAGGCTCAACCTGAACGACGACGAGACCTACGATGCGATCGTCGAGCGCTACCTGACCCAGCTCGTCAACCACGCGTTCGAATCCTGGCCCGCGCATATCGACAAAGTGGTGACGCCGATGGTCGTCCCGGTGCCAGCTACACCCGTCGCCGCCGCGCCCGTGGCGCAGCCGCAATCAACGCCTCAATTCGACGATTCCGCCGGCTTCACGCTGCTGGACGCCTTCGAACATTGGAAACGCGGCAAGCGGATCACGGGGAAGAACAAGACCGCTGATGAATGGTTGAAAGCCGCCGTCCGCTTCCATGGACTAATCGGCCTCAGCGACACCCGGCTTATCACCAGCAAGATGGTCAAGACCTTCGGTGAGCAGGTCGCCGAACTGCCCGCTAATCCCAAGAGGGACGTCGCCGTTCTTTCGCATCACGATCAGATCGAGGTGGCGAAGCGCGATGGCTTGCCGACACTCGCCGAACCGACGGTCGGCAAGCAGGTCGCTGCGATCCGTTCCCTGCTTTCGATGGCGGTCCATCAGGAATGGATCACGATAAATCCTGCCGCCGGCATCTCCATCGAGGGCGCGCGCTGGGACGGCGACGAGCGCGACCA
This sequence comes from Sphingomonas sp., assembly GCF_035910975.1. Taxonomy (GTDB): domain Bacteria; phylum Pseudomonadota; class Alphaproteobacteria; order Sphingomonadales; family Sphingomonadaceae; genus Sphingomonas. The sequence goes on along the minus strand of NZ_JAMHWM010000005.1, from coordinate 12,456 downwards.
CTTCTCCGACGACGACATGCGGCGGATCTACTCATCGCCATTAATGACCGATCCGGATGCTTGCGGCGACACGACGTTCTGGCTGCTGTTTCTCGCGCCGTTCCACGGGACGCGTCCGGGCGAGCATTGCAAACTGAAGCCACGCGAGATCGTCGAGGATGATGGCGATTGGGTCATGCGAATCCGCGCAGACAAGCGCACCCGCAGTGTCGGTAAACCTGCGGGCGGTAGCCAGCCTCGTAAGCAGAAAACCCGATCGTCAATCCGCGACATTCCGATCCACTGGATCGTGATCGAAGGCGGCTTCCTCGATTTCGCACGGCTGCAGGCCGATCGCGGCGCGGAATGGCTGTTCGATGATTTGGTGCCGGACGTTTACGGCGATCGCTACAAAGAGCAGTCACGTATCATTAATAAGGCGCTGCGTGCCGTCGGCATTACCGATACCGACAAGGCCTTTTACTCGACGCGCCATACTATGAAGCGCGAAGGTCGGCGGCAGCGCATCGCGACCGCGAATCTCAACCAGCTGGCCGGCCATGCCGCCAGCAACGTCGGCGACAAGTACGGCCAGGGTGCGCCGACCGACATCCTGAAGGGTGACATCGACCGGCTGGAGTTTCGCAGCGTCGAATGGGACGCCGTCGTTGATTGCGCGCGTGCCCGTCTCGCTCGCCTTCGACAGCGGGAAGGGATTGTCGCGTGAAGACTGCGCAGGCGCAGAGGGAGCTGCCGGATGCAGCTGACGGGGATGACCACGTTCATGCGACTGCGCGACGCATCGTTCTGCGGGATGGCATTGGGGCGCTGACACCCAAAGCTGTCGCGGCCGAGGCAGGTATCGCGTTAGCAGCGGTGGGTCGTTTCGATGCGCTCACCGACCACCTCATCGACTACGTCTTCGCGGCACTTCTCGCGGTACATACTGAGATGTGCGCCCAAACCGGCCCCAATCGCTGGCAGACATATCGATTGATCGAGGATCTGCTTGTTGGCGAGCCTGAACTGGCCACGCTGACCCTGATAGTCTGCACGCTCGGTATCCCAGCAGGCCCTTCGGCGAACGACAGCGCGCGACACTTTCGTCGTATTCGTGGAGCGGCGGTGCGCGCTTTGACCGAAGACGCGACCGAAGGGCGCGGCCGTTCGATGCAGAAGGCAGCCGCGGAAGAGTATGCCGAAGCTGTAATAGAGGATTTCATCGAAATCGCGGCCCGAACCTGGCATTTGCATTCTAAGAGCCTGCCGTCGTTCGCAACTGGCGCATCGACAGCGAAGAGTCTCGCCGATGCACCAGCCGATCCGTCAGCTGCGTGCGAACGAAGTGAACCCGCTAGAGGTCAGATTCTGACCGAGCTACGCCACGCAAGACGCGGCGTCGGCTGGTCGCAGAAAGTGCTGGCCAGTCGTATCGGTGTATCACCGCAAACGATCAAGCGCCTGGAACGGGGCGTCGGGTCGGTCACCACGCTCATCGCGGCGATGGAAGCACTGGACTTCAGCCTTACCGGTCTCAAGGACGGAGATACGCTCGCAGACCAATTGACTCAATCGCGCGGCAAACGCTCCAAGACGGAGATTGGCGCAAAATCTGGCCTGTCTGCGGCGACAGTCGCGGCCCTGGAGCGCGGGAGCGGTACCGTGCGGAGCCTGCTGAGCGTGCTGGCCGTGTTAGCCCCTCACGCCCGCCGCCGGGCACCGGAGCGCGTCTATTGGGGACGGGGAAAAAAGAGCGACCGGGACAGTCATTTCACTCCGGAGGAGTTCATGGCGCCCATCTACGCCGCGTTCGGTGAAGTTGATCTCGATCCGTGCGGTCACTTGCTCAGCCCGGTTAAAGCCAAGCGTCGGATTTTGCGAAGCGAAGGTGGTGACGGTCTTGCTGAAGATTGGTCGGGCGATCTCGTCTTCATGAACCCTCCTTTTTCCCAGCAGCTCCGCTGGCTCCGCCGTGCCCACAATCAATGGCGAACCGGAAACGTCAAAACGGCGATTTGCCTCGTTCCCGTTAGAACCGATGCGGACTGGTTCCACGACACGCTATTCGAAGAATCTGACATTTTCCTGATACGTGGACGGGTCGCATTCCTGAAACTCGACGCCCAGACGCAGACCAGCCCATTCTCGCTGATGATCGTTGCGTTTGGCGCCAGCGACGAGCAGAAGCAACGATACGCTCGATTGGCGAGAGGAGTTTGGATAGCCGGCAAAACCTTTCGGGCGGACCAGCAGGGACAGAGATGATTTGTCGCGTTGCTGCCCAGACCTTCGGACCGCGAAAGCCCGTGGTCTCGATTTGCGGAAATCCGATAATAACGCCGCCCCGCAAGGCCGTGACTGGGCCGATTGCAGCCTGGCAGCTTTTGACCGGAATGTGGTGTGAAGACCCGTTCACGGCCGGATTTGCGGCCTGCAGCTGATCGCAGCGATGCAGATAGTGATCGTAAGCGCATTGCAATCGTGAGATGGTGTAGTACTATGATAATACAGTGGTCGTAAGGGGCTTGGTTGTGTCTGGTGCATTACGGTGTTTGCTGCGTATCTCGCTGTTTGCACTGGTAGCGGGCGGTAGCGTTGTCGCCACGCTCGCTCCTGCGCAGGACAGGCCGGACGTCGATCCAGTCGACAGGCTGTTCGAGCGCTGGGATCGTGTCGACACGCCAGGGATGACGATCGCCATCCTGCGCGATGGAAAAGCGGCCGACACGCGTAGCTACGGCATGGCGAGTATCGAGCACTCGATTCCAAACGCACCTCAGACAGCTTACCCGCTGGCGTCCGTATCCAAACAGTTCACCGCTTTCGCCATCCACCTTCTGGTCGGAGATGGGAAGCTTTCGCTGACCGACGACGTCCGGAAATACGTGCCCGAACTGCCCGATCATGGAGATCCAATCACGCTTGAGATGCTGATCCACCACACCAGCGGTTTGCGCGAGACGTCGGGCCTGTTGGATCTACAGGGATATGGGCCACAGGATGCGGTGTCGCGGCAGCAAGCGCTCGATCTTTTGTGGCGCCAGCGGACGCTCAATGCGCGACCTGGTTCGGAGTATCTTTACAGCAATTCTGGATACCTCCTTCTGGGCCTCGTCATAGAGCGCGTGTCCGGCATGTCGCTAGGCGACTTCTGGCAGCGCCGTATCTTCGAACCTTTCGACATGGCCCGGACCCGTGCCTCTGCAGCGCCGACCCCGATCGTCCTGCGTCGCGCATCCGGTTACGGCCGAGTGGAAGATCGCTACACCCCGCGCGAGACGCCGGATGTCATGCTCGGCCCGTCCGGTATTATCTCCACCGTCGGCGATATGGCCAAGTGGATGGCCGTGTTGGACAGTTCCCGTGCGGGTAGCCATCAAGCGGCGATCGCCGCCATGATGAAAACCGGGACGCTCAGCGACGGCACGCCGATCACATACGCGTCGGGACTGCATCGGGAGCATTATCGCGGCCTTCCCTTTATCGAGCACAGCGGCCGCAACTGGGGCTACAAGGCCGATGTCCTGCACTTTCCAACCAAGCGTCTCACCATCATCATTCTGGCTAACGCGGACGACAGTGATCCGCCATCGTTAGCCTTCAAAGTCGCGGACATCGTCCTCAAAGGCAATTTCCCTATTCCTCAGCCCAAGCCGCCGAGGATTGCCATGCCGGTCGACCTCATTGATCGCTACGTTGGAACATATGCCGTCGCCACGGGCACCACCCTCCAGGCACCGGGTCGGCGATACATCTTCCGGCGCGAGGATTTCATCGGCGCTACGGCGCAACTTGCGGCGTTCTCCGCCACGGGCTTCTTTTCTCCCCGCAGTGATTTCCGCGCGGAGTTCATGCCAGCATCCGAGGGAGGAGCCTCGCAGCGCGTCGTTATCCGCACCGACAACGGCGATGATTTCGTGGCGCGCCGGGTAGCGGAGTCAGCTCCAGAACAGCCGCCAGACCTTTATGACCTGGGTGCATTAGTCGGCGACTACTGGTCGTCGGAACTCGGCGTCATTTATCAAGTCAAGCAGCGGGAGGGTAAGCTGTGGCTGCGCTATCCGCGCGGGGAATATGAATTGCGCGCGCATGCACGCAACGTATTCCTGTGGCGGCAGGATGGCCACTCGATCCGGTTTGTGCGTGCCGCGAATGGCGCATGCGGCTTTTTCCTCTCCCTAGCGAACCAGCGGGTGCGCGACCTGCGCTTTTCGAAAGTTGCCTTGCGGTCGGAAGACCCTGATCCGTGTAGAATTGGCAGCGGCGCTTGATCGGCCGACTACCCGGTGTGCGGCGTCCGCTTCACTGGTTCCCGAACATGAAATCGCCTCTCAACGATGTCCTAAGCTGGGCCGACTGCGGACTGACCGCTTTCGTTTCGAGCGTCCCGGTAGTCAGTCGGTCACTGACTGACGGGAAAGAACAGCGGTGCGCGGGCATGGTCGTCGCCGAACGATAACGGCAAGCGATTTAGCGCCGCAACAACCGCATATGTCGCGGCCATCTATTGATCGATGATGCCAAGGCGGTTGGCGCGAGCAATGATCCCGGCCTGCGTTCGGCGAAAATCGACGGCGAATTGTGGTATTGACGTGCGTGCCCATTCATTTCTGAGACGTTCGTCCTCAGCAGGCGACCATCTGCGATGTCCCGCGGCAACGTCCGGTTCATTTTCTCCCGGCTTGATGCTGTCAGTCATACGGTGCCACTCGACAAAAAATGGGCGGGGTTATTCGGCTCCTAGCTTCAGCGCAGTCGCGGCAGCTCGAACGTCTGTAGTGTGGTGTCCTCGCCGTACTCAGCCTTCGCCAGCGCGGCGTAGCGCGTGAGATTTCCGCGCACGAATTCCATCGCTTCGGCCCGGCTCAACGGACGGCCGGCGTCCGTTTCGATCAATGACCGATCGATGAAAATGAAACGGCGTCTGCCGCCCCATTCAGTTGTGAAGCGAATCTCGCCGTCAACGGAATCGACTGTCTGCATTTGCCAGCGGTACGCAATTGTTGCTGCGCGATCAGTAACTTGCATTACCGAATGTCTATTATGTGGGCCAGAGACACCGCCAGCAGAATTTGCGGCGGACGTGTTCGTCCTTCGCGCTGATGTATGTGAGCGACCAGAGCCGTCTTGCACTTGTAGGTCTTCGATCGGTTGGCGCCGCAAGGGCTTCGACGAGCCGAGGAGACTGTCTTGCCGCGCTATTATTTCGACCTTTCCGACCATGAGCAGTCGACCGACCGTACAGGCGTCGAATTTCGCGACGCGGACATGGCGCGCAAGCACGCGGTCGTCTTCGCCGGTGAATATCTGCGCGACCATCCCGAGCTGATCTGGGACGGAAAGGAGATCAGGGTCATCGTCCGGAACGAGGACGATCTGGTCGTCTTCACAGTCATCACCCTGTCGGTGGATTGCCTGTAGCGATCAATGGATGACCGGCGCCGCTCCGTCAGGTCATCGACGGGGCGTGTCGGGGTCGGTCATCCGGATAATCGTGTGACAGTTTGACGTGAAGATACGTTGGGTCGAAACCGCTGAACTGCTGAAGCGCGGGCACATCGAGGACCACCAATTCGCGACGGCCGATTTCGATAAGGCCCTGCTTGCGCAGCTCCTGCAGCATCCGGTTGACGTGAACCGGGGTCAGGCCGGTCGCGTCCGCCAGGTCCTCCTGCGTCAGCGGCAGGTCGAGCCGGCCGTCATCGGCCAGGCCGACGAGCTTGGCGCGCAGGTGAAGCTCGCAGAACAGATGGCCGAGCGAATGCACTGCGGTTCGCCGTGCCGCGCTGACCACCCATTCGCGCAGGATCGCCTCATCGACGAGCGTCGAGCGCCAAAATGCGCGCGCCAGCGTCGCCGATACGCGCGTGACCTGGTCGATATCCTGATTGGCGATATAGCCAACCTTACAGTCCGTAAGCGCCAGGATGCCGTGATCCATCGCGTCGAGGATGGTCACATGCAGGTCGCAGAAATCGCCCGGCATGAAGAAGGCGGTGATGCTGCGCGCGCCGTCTTCCAGCACCTTGTAGCGTGCGGCCCACCCGTCGATGACGACGTGAACGAAATCCGGATCGTCACCTTCCGAAATGATGTCCCGTCGGCGCGCGATCGTCCTGACGTCGGCGCAGAGCGCACGGACCATTTCGCGTTCGCTTTCGCTGAGCCGTTCAACAACCTCGAGCTTGCGGATCAGTTGTTGGCTCAAACGTCGCCTCCCGTCACGATCGCGGTATCGACTTCATAGGCGCCGCGAATTCACTTTGGTTAGTCGGACAGCAATCCCGCCGATCCAGGTTAGTAGCGGGCGTCACACGATCCGGAGCTTCGGCCGGGCCAGCGGCTCGCGCAGCCGCGCTTCGTAATGGGCGGCGAATTCCAGATGAACCCTGCGCAGGGCGGCGTCGGTGCTCTGCTCCGCCCGATCGCGCTCCTGTCGGGCACGGAACATGAAATATTCGATGTCGTCATGCTGCATGGCGGCTTCCTCCTGTGCCGCACTACTTGCGACACAGGCTGCGATCCGAAAACTAAGTAGATTATTCCACCGCTTAGTTTCGGTGGCGGCGGTCGGTTCGTTACCGGAATTCGCCCTAATCCAAGTTACACACGACCCCAATCGGCGGATCGCACGGTCGCACCCGTGCGTTCAGCAAGTGGGACTCGGACGGCGATGGATGACCGAAAACTCGCGGGCTGCCGCCCGACGCAGATGGATATCCCGCCGGATTGCCTCGCAAGATGATCAGACCGGGCTGCGCCGAGGATGAAGGAGAATGATCATGCCGCGCGGAGACAAGTCCAGCTATACCGACAAGCAGAAGCGCAAGGCAGAGCACATCGAAGAGGGCTATGAGAAGCGCGGAACGCCGAAGAAGGAGGCGGAGAGCCGCGCCTGGGCGACCGTGAACAAGGAATCGGGCGGTGGCAACAAATCCGGCTCCGGTCACGGCAAATCCGATACGCACGTGTCGTCGTCGCGCGGCGGCCGCGCGCATAAGTCCGGTTCGGCGGAACAGCGGTCGGCGGCGGCGCGTAAGGGCTGGGACACCCGGCGCCGCAACGGCAACGCGTAGAGGGTATCGGTCGGGATCAGTCCGCCGCCGAAACCTTGACGGGCATCCGTCCCAGCCGGTCAGCGAGCCGGTCGCTATGCAATAGCTGCACCTGCCCCTGCTGCCAGCGTAGATCGCCCTGCCGCCGCAATTCCTGCAGCATCCGGTTCACGTGGACCGAGGTAAGGCCGAGCGCGTCGGCGAGAGTTTCTTGAGTAACCGGCAACGCGTAGGTGTCGCCGTTCGTCAGCCCCGCCAGATCGAGCCGCTCGCGCAGTTCGAGAAACAGATCGGCGATACGTTCCTGCGCGCTCATCCGGCCAAGGCGCGTGATGTGCGCCAGTAGATACGCCTCCTCAACCGCACCGCTGATCGCATAGGCCTCGGCCAGCGTGGGGAAGTGTGCACCGGGCGGCGGCGTGCAGATCGTGGTATCGGTCAGCGTCACGACCGACGATGACGCGATCGGTCGGGGTTGACGGCATTCGCCGATCAGGTCGCCGGGCAGCACGAAGCTCATGAACTGACGGCGCCCGTCCGGCAGGATCCGCGCCCGCGCCGCCCATCCCTGGACCAGCAGCATCGGTCGCGCGATCTCCGCGCCCTCTCGGATCAGTTCGCGCTGGGCCGAAATGGCGCGCTGCTCCGCGATCGCTGCGGCAAGCGCGTCACGCGCCGTTGGGTCCAGCCGGGTCAGCGCCGACAGCCGTCGCAGCGGCGCACTGTCGCCGACGATCCGGACCGCTGGCCGCGTCATGCGGCAACCCCGTCGATCAGCTTCGCGATCTCGGCGATCACATTCTGCACCGGCAGCGGCTTGGTCACGCGCGGCACGGCCCGATAGGCGTCGGGCAAGGCCCAGTCGTCGTAGCCGGTCAGGAACAGGAAGGGCACGCCCGCCTCGCTGAGCCGGTCGGCGATCGGATACGAACGGTCCCCCGCCAGATTGACGTCGAGCACGGCCGCATCGAGCGCTCCTTCGGCGGCTAGCGCCACGCCCTTAGCCAAGTCCCCCGCCGGTCCGACCACGATCGCATCGGCCGCGGTCAGCGCCCGCTTCAGGTCGGAGGCGATGAAATATTCGTCCTCGATCACCAGCACGCGTTTCCCGGAAAGAACATGATCCGTCGGCACTTCGCTTCCTAGACAGCCGCCGCGGACGCGTCCCTTTCGGGCAGCGGCAAGGAGATGGTGCAGCATACTCCGCCGCCCCGGAATTCCAGCTTTGTCTCGGCCCCTAGCCGATACGGCAATGCTTCCTCGATCAGCTCCCGGCCAAACCCCTCGCGCGAGGGTTTCAGCGGGACCGCGGGCACGCCCTGTTCCGTCCACGTAAGGACCAGTCGGTCTTCGATACCATAATCTGAATTAATTTTCCAAGAAATCAGGAGTTTCCCGGCGTCCTGGCGCAGCGCGCCGTATTTGAGCGCGTTGGTGGTGAGCTCGTGGAGCGCCAGCCCGATCGCTTCCGCCTCCTTCGACGGCAGGGCGACGTCGGGCCCCTCGATCGCCAGCTTCGGCCCGTCGCTGACCCCAACGCTCAGCAGTTCGTCGCGGATCATGTTCTCCAGGTCGACCAGCCCGGTCGCGCTTTGCGTGACCACCACCTGCGTGCGCGCCAGCGCGTCGAGCCGGCCCTTGAAATGGTCGCCGACCTGCTCGACGTCGCCGCCCGCTTCGACCGTGCGGCCGAACACCGAACGCACTACGGTCAGGATGTTGCGGACGCGGTGCTGGAGCTCGGCGACGAGCAGCTGCTGCCGCTCCTGCAATAGCCGCAGGTCGTCGACGTCGGTGGAGGTGCCGAGCCACTCGACGATCCGGCCCGCATCGTCGCGCACCGGCGTGGCGCGGGTCTGAAACCAGCGGAAACGATGCTCGGGCGCGTGGCAGATGCGGTAATCGGCGTGGAATTCGCCGCGCTCGACCGCCCCCTCCCAGACCGCCTTGACCCGTTCGCGGTCGTCGGGGTGGACCGGATCGAGCCAGCCGAAGTCGTGGCTTTTGGCGTCCGGCTGGCCGGTGAATTCGGTCCATTGCGGGCTCGCCCAGGTCCAATGCCCCCCGTCGACCGCCCGCCACACCAGCTGCGGCACCCCCTCCACCAACGCGCGCGAGAAGCGTTCGCTGGCCCGGAGCGCCTGTTCGGTCCGCTTGAGGTCGGTCACATCCTGGGCGATGCCGCCGACGCGCCTGACCACGCCGTCCTGTTCGATCGGGAACCCGGTATCGCGGATCCAGCGCACCGCGCCGTCGGGCCGGACGATCCGGTAATCGGCCACATAGGGCTCGCCCGCCAGCACCCGCGGCATCGCCCGGGCCGCCCGCGCGCGGTCGTCGGGATGGACCAGCGCGCGCCAGCGATCGAGGTCGGCCATCACCGCGTCGCGCTGTTCGCCCCAGATGCGTTCGAACGCGGGGCTCAGATATTCGAGTCGCATCGTTTCGGCATCGAGGATCCACAGCGCGTCGGAGCTGTTTTCGCCGAACTCGCGGAACCGTTCCTCGCTCTCGCGCAGCGCCGCTTCGGCGCGGGCGCGCTCGACGGCGGCCCAGGTCCGCTCCGCGATTTCCTCGAGGAGAGACCTTTCTTCCTCGGTCCAAGCGCGACGCCGAGTGCTGTGGACGGCGAAGACAGCCTCCAGCCGTCCTTGCTTGAGGAGGGGAACCATCAGGAAGGCCGCGAGCTGGACCGCCGCGTATGTCGCTTTGTCCGACCCAGTCAGTCTCCCGTCCGACATGATGTCGTCAGAGGCCATCGTCTCGCCCGACAACAATCCACCGGTGGCGCCGGGGAAGGCCGAGACCGGATAGCGCCCCTCGAAGCTCGGACGACCGGGTGTCGTATAACTGTGGCGGACGACGAAATAGTCCGTGCCGTTCTCACGCTCGACAGGTGCATAGTGGGCGTCCACACCCCAGCGCTCGCCGAGCAGGCGTGACGCCGTTCGCTGGATTTCCTCGGCGCTGCCGAGCGGCCGCAACGCGTCGCTGAGCCGGAGCAGAAACGCCTGCCGTTCCTCGTTTTCGCGCAGCGCCAGCTCGGTGCGCTTACCTTCGGTGACGTCCAGCCCGGTGCCGGCCATGCGGAGCGGCTGGCCGCTGTCGTCGAACGACACCCGCGCCGTGACCGTGACCCAGCGCCAGTCCTCGCCATGGCGGACCCGAATGTCCTCGCGGAGCTCGCGCGAGCCGTCGGGGCGGGTCGCGTCGGCGACCGCCTCGGCATAACGTTGCGCGTCGTCGGGATGGATCATGGTGGCGATGGCGTCACGTAGGCTCAGCGTGCCGTCGGGCGGCTGGTCGAACAACGCCAGCATGCGCGCATCCGGCTCGCCGCGATCCTCCTGCACGTGCCAGACGAACGTGCCGACCTGCGTCGCTTCCAGCGCGAGGCTGCGGCGTTCCTCGCTCTCGCGCAGCGCCACCTCGGCGCGCTTGCGGGCGTCGATGTCGAGATTCATCCCGGCCCATTTCTCGATCCTGCCCTCCCCATCGAGCACGGGGGCGGCGCGCACGTTGGTCCAGCGCCAGCCGCCATCGGGCGCGCGCAGGCGGAACTCCGCGTTGACGAGGCTGGTCGCCGCCATCGCTTCGCGCCACTGCCGCTCGGCGAAGGCGCGGTCGTCGGGGTGGATCGCGTCGAGCCAACCGTAGCCGAGCCATTCGTCCAGCGTCTGGCCGGTATAGGCGCGCCAGGTCGGGCTGTCGGCGACGACGACGCCGGCGGCATCGGTTTCCCACACCGCCTGGGTCCAGCTTTCGATCAACAGGCGGTGCCGGGTGTCGCTCTCGCGCAACGCCGCCTCGGCGCGCTTGCGCTCCGTGACGTCCTGGAAAATGACCGCCACGCGCGGGGGCCGATCATCGCTGCCGGCGCCCTCGATCCGGGAAACCTGGAAGTCGTACCAGCGGTCGAGCGGCCGAAGATACTCCTCGTGGCGCTCGGCCTCGCCGGTGCGCACCACCCGGTCGTAGATTTCCAGCCAGTATGATTCAGCGTCGGGCACGTTCTCGCTTAGCAGGACGTGGTCGTAGCTGCGCCCGCCGGTAAGCCGCGACGCAGCCGGATTGCCTTCGAGATAGAGCGCGTCCGCCGCGCGGCCCTCGGCGTCGTAGACCAGCTCGGCGATGACGAAACCATCGTCGATGGTCTCGAACAGCATGCGGTATTTATGCTCGCTCTCGCGCAGCGTCCGGCGCAGTTCCGCGTCGGCCGACGCCGCCAGCGCGTCGTCCTGGTCGAGCAGCGCCGCCGCCAGTTCGGGATGCGCGGCCATCAGCGCGGTCACGTCGGGCTCGTAGTCGAGCTCGGGATGCGTTTCGGTCCAGTAATGCGCGGTGCGGACGAAGGCGAGGAAAGCGGTGAGCAGTTCCAGCTTCCGCTCGCCCACGAAGTGCCGGACGGCGCGCCGGGCGCGCGCCGATTGCCCCGGCCGCAGGAAGATGACGGTCAGCGCATCGAACAAGTCGGCTTCGTCCTGTGTCCCGGGCAGCGGTGCGTCGCCGGCCTCTTGGCGCTCCTCCAGCCGGCGGTAGATCGCGCCCAGCGCCGCCGCGTCCGGCACCGGACGGCGCAGCAGCGCCAGCGCCTGCGCGACCGTCTCGGGCGCCGCGGCGGGATCACCGGCCGGCCGCCCTTCGCCGACCAGAAAGCCGACATGGCGGACGACGCAGTAGCGGACCTCGCAGAAGCGCGAGAGATGGACGAACAAGCGTTCCTTGAAGACCGACGGCAGCGGGCTGTCTAGATAGGCCGACTTGGCGAAGCCCCACAGCTCCTCGATCAATCCAGCGGCGGCGGGCGCGGAGCAGAAGAAGTTCGGCAGGACGCCGAAACGGTCCGCGACTTGTTGCCTGAAGGCGTCAGCGTCGCTCATCCGGCGTGCTCGATGTCGACGCCTGTTTGGCGAGCCGGAACATCAAGGCAGGCAGCGGGGGGAAGCATGGGACGAAAACGGTCGATAGTCCAAAAAGACGCGGGCCGCCCTAACCTAGGGCGGGTAACGCGTGCCTACACTCCCTCCGGCCATCGTCTCGAACTCGCCTTGCAGAACGTCCCCCAAAGCGTACGTACACGCCACCGTGCCCTCAGGGCCGCTTGCTCCGCCCCGGTCCGCGAGGTCCGGGACGGGACGAGCGCACGCTCAGGCGCCGATCTGATCGTCCTGTGGCTCGGTCTCGTCGAGCGTCAAGCCAAGCGCGTCATGGGCGGCGATGATGAGCCGCGCCTCAACCATCTTGGCGAAGTCTACCATGCGCTCGACATGCTTGCGATAGTCGGTGACCATATCAAGCATCGGCTCGAAGCCCTCTTCCTCTTCGTTCAATTTGCGCAGCGCCTCGGTCATCTCGATCCGGCTCTTGGCGGCGAGGATGATTGTGACGCGGCGGTTGACGCCGGAGCTATGGCAGGCGTCCT
>NZ_JAMHWM010000004.1:0-1478 GCF_035910975.1 Sphingomonas sp. | reverse complement strand
CTGAGAGGGTGTTTGGTAATTAAGCCGCCTGCGCGCGAGCCACGCGGCGCAGCAGCAGCCGGCCTTCGGTGATCCAGATCCACGTCTCGGACACGTCGAGGCGCCGGTCGTAGTCCTTGGCCATGCGGCGCGGCGAGTCGTTCCAGGCGTTGGTCCGCTCGACGACCCATCGCTTGGGGAGGATCTCGAATCCACGAGCCGGCGTCGGGAGAAGGCTCAACTGCGCGGTGGCCCAGACCTTGTCGCGACGGCGCACGACGTCGACGCGGACATCGCGGGTGCGCATCTCGTCGGCACAGCGTCCGGCGTAGCCCTGGTCGACGTAGACCATCGCCAGCGTCGGATACCGCGCGAGCGCGGCATCGAGCACGGCGGGACCGACATCGCGATCTTGGACCGACGCCGCCGTGACGACGACGGCCAGCAAGAGCCCGAGCGTGTCGGTAGCGATGTGGCGCTTGCGCCCCTTGATCTTCTTGTTGGCATCGAACCCGCGTGGACCACCCTGCGCTGACGTGCGCACCGACTGGGAGTCGATGACGGTGGCGGTCGGGTTCGCATCACGCTCCTCCCGCTCGCGCCAGATCGCGGCGAGGCGCGCGTGCATCATCACGAACCGCTCCTTCGTCGACCACTCGCGAAACGCCGCGTAGACGGTCTGCCACTTTGGGAAGTGGCGCGGGAGCATGCGCCACGCGCACCCGGACCGAACGACGTAGGCGATCGCATCGAACATCGTCCGCCGCGAGTGCTTGGGCGGCCGCCCGGGGCCGGTGTTCTCGAAGAGGTCTCGCACGAGAGCCCACTCGTGATCCGTCAAGCTCGACGGATACCCGCGCGGCGGCCCCTCTGCACGATGCTCGTCGGTGAAGCGGTGGGGCGTAGGGACAAGACGCGGTGTCGCCCGCTTCGCGCGCCGCACACGCTGCACACCCGCGCGCTTCAACGCTCGCGCCATCATGAACCGATCGATGCGGGCCCCCAGCTGTTCGCTGAGCATGCGCGTCAACTCGACAATGGGCGCCGCAGGATTCGCGAGCGCCAGCTGCCGAATCACGTCGAGCTCCGCGCTCCCCAGCCGGTGCGGGCGCCCTTTCGCCGCAGACTTCGATGCCACCGTCATGCCGGCATTATGCACCAAGAGAACTTAAATATCAAACACCCTCTCAGGGACTGTGAATGAATCGGCGGCGCTTGCCGCGGCGGGCCCTTACGCGGCCTCAACGGCGCTCCTTGTCACTTCGGACCCTCACTTCGCTCGGGTCCTCAGGGCGGCGGGATCGCGGGGCCGCCGGTCGGGGCCTCGTCGAGGGCCTGGCGGAACAGGGCGGTGACCTCGGTCCGGTCGCGCAGCATGCCGGTGTAGAGCGCCTGCGACTTGCGGCCGGCGTCGTCGATGAAGACCAGGGTCAGGCCGCCGGCGTCGGCCATGGTCCAGCCGTCGGGCGCGTGCTTGCTGCGCGGGTAGGCGGCGCGCA
>NZ_JAMHWM010000003.1:0-2051 GCF_035910975.1 Sphingomonas sp. | reverse complement strand
GCGCCGCATTTCCGGCAAGCGGAGTGCTCGAACTGGAGCAGGTGGCCGCAGATCGCGCAAAGCGAGAGCTTCATGGACGTTTTCCCCCTGGTTTCGGCCTGCAAGACCTTTGTCGGGAGCATAGGGCAGCGACCGCCGCTCGGTCGAGCGGTCCCGACTGCCGGGTGGACGGCCACGGCACGTTCGCGTTTCGTGGTGGCGCGCCAACGATGAGCCCGTACATGTGTGACAGCCTACCGCGACTGTTCTACGCGGAGGACCTGGCGTTGATGATCGGCTTGGCCCTCGTCATCGGGCGATCGATCGTCCCGCTGGTTGTGGCGAGCATCTTCGTCGCCTATGGCGTGCTGGCCCTTGCCGAGCTGTTCGGGCGGGCGCCCGGGCTCGGCGCGACGCCATAGGCGACGATCCTTCGGGGGCCATAGTGGGCATCGATGCCAGGGGTGGGCCAACGGCACAGGGGGCCCATTCGGACCTTTGCACAATGAGGAGTGAGCGACCGCTCTCCGCCCTTCACGACTTAGTCTGTTCCTGGCGCATCGCGATCGATGTATGACGGATCGTGCCTGACCTGAGGGGTTGCCGTCAGGGAACGATCCCTCGCGCGGCGCCAGCTTGGCCACCCGCGCCATGACGAAACGCGCCTCGGGCTCGTGCCTCGGATCGGCGGAGCCCGCCTCGTCGGCGGGCGCGATAGCCGAAGGACGGGACGCGGCTCGACGGGCCCGCGGGCCCGCTCACCCCGCCCCGACGATCTTGCATTCTGTATCCGCCCAGCATCCGGGGCCCCGCGCGTAAATCGGCAAGCGTCGGCCCACGGCCGCCGGCTCCGGCGCCCCCCGTGTCCTCGCCTTCGGCCGCGGGCCGCGCCAGGGCGCCTTCGCCCGGTTGACACGCGCGTCCCCGGGCGCGGGTCGGGCGCACGCCCTCCCCCGCTCTGCCTTTGAATGCTTGAGGCGCATTCAGATCCAGATTGGAGGACGGCGCCGCCCATCGGCTGTCAACAAGCACTGAATCGGGACCCCCTATCGGCGTCGAAGATTGGGTCTGACTCAAATTCCGTGCAGATTTGCCGGGAGGTCGTCTGCTGGCCGTGCGATTTGAGCGCTTTGGGCCAGGAGGCAACGGCGGGTGGGCAGGAGCGTATGGAACGGTGGGTTGAACCCGCCGGGGCTGGTGGTCGAGCGCCGGTCGTTCGTCGACGGCGTGGTGGAGGTTTCGGGTCGTGTCGCCGGAGCCGCCGGCCGCTGCCCGGATTGTGGGACGTCGTCGTCCTCCTGCCACAGCCGCTATGTCCGGACGCTGTCAGACCTGCCGATCAGCGGCGCGATTGTGAAGCTGCGCCTGAGCGTCCGCCGGTTCCGATGCAAGCAGCGCGCCTGCCAGCGAAAGACGTTCAGCGAGGCCTTGGCGCCGGGCATCGGGCGTCGTCACGGTCGGCGCGTCGCCCGCTGCGATGAGCTCGTGCACGCCGTCGGGCTGGCCCTTGGCGGGCGGCCCGGGTCCCGGATGCTGGCGCGGCTGGCGGCGCCGTGGTGGAAGGATACCTTGCTGCGCGCGGTCCGTCGCGAAGCCGCCGCGGCCAGTTCCGCTCCCGCGGCGACGGTGATCGGCATCGACGACTTCGCCTGGAGACGCGGCCACAGCTACGGAAGCATCATCGTCGATCTGGAGCGACGGACAGTGATCGACATCCTGCCGGACCGGCAGCGTGAGACGGTGATGGCCTGGCTGAGGGCAAACCCGCAGGTTCGCATCATCTGCCGCGATCGAGGCCCGGGCTATGGGGCCGCGGCCGCGGAGGCGGCGCCCCAGGCCCGGCAGGTGGCGGACCGCTGGCATCTGTTCGAGAACGCTTCCGCCGCCTTCCTCGCGGCGGTCCGGTCCGAGTTGCCGCGACTGCGCAAGGCGCTTTCGCCCGAAGCGCCTGTCGATCCAGAGACCTTGAGCAAGGCGGAGCGGATTCAGTGGGAGGCGGCGATGACCCGCGAGGCGGTCAACCGACAGGTCCTGGCGTTGGCGTCGCAAGGCGTTCCCCTCAAGGCGATCGC
>NZ_JAMHWM010000002.1:0-1179 GCF_035910975.1 Sphingomonas sp. | reverse complement strand
AAGGGACTTGCGCTCAAGGTCGCTGCGCAGGATGTCGAACTTTTGCTGGACCTCGGCAAGGTCCGCCAGATCGTCGAGAACCTCGTCGGCAACGCCGTCAAGTACACGGCCACCGGCGAGGTCAAAGTTGCCGCCGAAGTCCGCTCGACTCCGACGGGGCCGCGCGAACTCCTGATCGTCGTCGCGGACACGGGCATCGGTATTTCGGAAGACGTCCAGGACCGCGTCTTCGAGCCCTTCTTCAAGGCGGCGCAGTCGCCGGCCCGACGGGACGGTCTGGGCCTTGGCCTGGCCATCGTCAAGTCCCTGGTCACCAAGCTCGGCGGCCGCATCGAACTGCAGTCGCGCGCCGGCAAGGGAACGACGGTCGTCGTATCTCTTCCGCTTGCCGATTAGGCAGACAGCACGAAAAGAAGGAGAACTGCATGCCCAGGATCGACGTCACCGCCGTACCCGGACGCCGGGGATCGGGCTATCCAAAGCCGTTCGACGCGCCCTGCAGTGCGCGCACCCGCCGTCGCCTGGGCGAAGCCGGCGGGCTTCGCGACTTCGGCGTCAACCTGATGACCCTGCCGCCGGGCGGTTGGTCCAGCCAGCGCCACTGGCACAGCGACGAGGACGAGTTCGTCTATCTGCTTGAAGGCGAAGTGACGCTCGTCGAGGACGGCGGTGAGACGCTGATGCGCGCCGGCGATTGCGCGGCATTTCCGAAGGGCAGCGGCAACGGCCACCACCTCATCAACAGGTCCTCCGCGATCGCCGTCTATCTGGAAGTGGGCTCGCGCAATCCGAACGACCTCACCACCTGCTCCGACATCGACATGATGAGTTCCAACGCCGACGGCCGGTTCTTGCACAAGGATGGCTCGCCCTTCTCTGTGTGATAGCGGCGCGCATCGGTTCGAAAGCGCTGCTGCCGTGACCGCGGAAGGATCCCGGACTGACCGCTCGATGTTCGGGCGTGCCGAGGGCTCAGAACAGCTCCAACTCGGCTGCTGCACCGCCCGCGATCGATCTGGGTTCCGTGGCGCAAGCGTCCGGCCTGACCGCCAGCGACAAGGGGTCTGGAACTTCCGCCCGAGGACGCCGCGTCAGCACCTCACCGGCGATCTGCTCGGGCGTCTGGTGCGAGAGGCGCTCCAGGTACGCCAGCAGCGGCTCCACCCGGGCGCCCGTGAC
>NZ_JAMHWM010000001.1:0-3147 GCF_035910975.1 Sphingomonas sp. | reverse complement strand
TCGAACAGGGCGACCTGCGCGCGGTTGTATTCCTCGACGCTGTTCGTCACAAGGCGCAAGCGCGCGTTCAGCGTGTTCAGTTCGTCGGCCTTGCCGATCAGGGATAGCGTCGTCGCCAGCGTGGCAACCCCAGCCACGAGACGGCCGATTGACCCGAGCGCGCCGGCCGCGCCGGTTTCCACACCCACAAATGGGCTCGACGATCCACCGCCGCCGGCAACAAATCGCCCGGTGCGCGCGTCGCGCACGCGGTCGCCAACGCGCTTGGCTGCAGCCTCGGCCTTCTGCGCTCCGTCGACGACCGGCTGGAACGGGTTTCCCTGATTCCCGCCGGCCGGCTTTGCCGCGTCGCGGACGCGCTTCTTCGTGTCGTCGGCCGCCTTCGCCGCGTCCTTCGCGCCCTTCTCGATGCCATCGAAGGCCTTCGTCGACGGCACTTTCAGAGCGCCAAGAGACGCCAGGTCGCGCCGCAGGTCGGCAATCGCGCCCTTGACCTCGGTCAGTTCGGCGCTGATTCGGAACTCAAGATCGCTCGACACGCCGTAGC
The DNA here is from genome assembly GCF_035910975.1 of Sphingomonas sp. Lineage (GTDB taxonomy): Bacteria > Pseudomonadota > Alphaproteobacteria > Sphingomonadales > Sphingomonadaceae > Sphingomonas. Next base: position 2,600 of record NZ_JAMHWM010000001.1, on the reverse strand, counting down.
CCCTTCACGTAGCCCTTCCATGCTGGGCTATCAGCCTGCGACATGCGCAGCGCGATCGAGTCGCCCAGGCGCCGCGACGCCTCACGGCGCGCAACGGATTGCATGATCGCCCGCACCTGCGCGAGCGTCATCCCGTCTAGGTCGTCACGGGAGAATCCGGCGCCGATGAAGGCGACAACGACATCAGCCCAGCCCCAGCCTTCAACATTGCCGCCGTCCGCAGGGCCAGGACCAGACGACCGCGCAAAAAATCCTTGTTGGCCTGGATCACAGCCAGCAGCAGTTCAAGCACCTGCTCGACGGTCGCGGCCTCGATCTGCTCGGCGCGCGCGGCCAGGGCCGACGCCTTATCGTCGTCGCTCGCTCCGCGTGGGAATCGCGTCGTGGCCGCGGCCAGGGCCGCCACCATGTCGGTGAAGTTGCCCTCCACCGCGCCGGCCAGCGTGTCGAAGTTGACGCCGTTCGCCATGACATCGGCCACGACGTCGAGCATCGGGCGGATAGCACGGGTGAAGCCCGGGATCTGCGCGACAGTGAGCGGCCGGACGGTGATCGTCACCGCGCCCTCGTCGTCTCCCAAACGCACAGCGCCCCGAAGGGCGCCGCCGTCGATCACGTCGACATCGTCGTTCACTTCTCGATCTCGACCTTGAAGTATTGGGAGACGCCGGCGCCGATCTTCGTCGTGTCCTTGAGCACCTTGCCGGTGACTTCGAGCGCGCCGTAGTCCTCTCCGATCAGGCCCAGCGACTGCAGCGCGCCAGGCTTGACGCGGTAGGCGGTCACGCGGGTTCTCTTGCCGCTGCGCGCCTCGTTCAGGCCGTCGAACACCAGTTCATACTCCTTGCCCGAGCTCGTCAGCGCCTGCACCACGTCGGCGGCAGCCTTCGTGTAGCTGATCGTGATGTCGTCGCCTGCGGAAAGCGCGCCGCCCAGCGGGATGATCCCGGACGGGCGCACTTCGTAGTCGGTGTTCTCGGCGAGCACCGTCGCGCCCTTTTTCACCGCGCCGATCGCGCTCGGAAGGTGCGTGGTCGGGATGAAGGCGCCGAGCACGATGTCGGCGTGCGCCTCGTCGGTGATGGCCGCCGTCGTGACGGCAGACGTCGAGCCGTAGAGCGCCCGCGCCAGGTTCTCGGCGTTGATGTCGTGGATCGTCATCGTGGCCTCGACGGCGCTGATCCGCCTGACCTCGTTGTAGGTCCCGCCGCCCGGCTGCGTGTAGTCCTTGAGCTCCTTCGTGTCTTCGGTGACGCCGAAGGACAAAGCCGAGCAATTGCCGACCTCGACGAGACCCGCCGAGCCACCGATCTCGCGCAAGTAGGTTCGACCGCTGCCGATGTAGCTGTAGTCAGCCATGGTGATGTACTCCGGTGATCAAAGTGATCAAAGTGATCAGGGTTCGCCCCTGAATGTGGCCGCGTTCGAAAATGCCAGCGGCACATGGCAATAGCCCGCATCGTATTCGGGGCCTGGAGCGGGCCCCAGTTGCAAATATCTGCCCCCGCCGAGGTGGAACCCCAGCAGGGCGGCCAGGACCTGTTCGCACAGCAGCGCAGCCGCATCGCGTGCGGCATCGACCTCGCCGTTTTTGCGCGCGCTCTTGGCTGCAACCACGACGAACCACTCCTGCCTGACCTGCTGCACGCCGCCATGCGCAACAGAGTCGGCGACGGTGTACCCGTCATAGACGACCCAGACAGCCGGCGCCTTTTGGCGCAGCTCCGGAACTTGCTCGAGCTCGCGCAACGGCGCGACGGTAACGCCTGGCGGCATCTTTGCTCGAAGCCTGTCGATGATCGATCGCTCGGTATTTGCGAACATGTCTCACGCCTCCACTTTATCGACCGATTGGCGCAGGTAGGTGCGCAAGGCGTTGACCACGAGAAGAGACCACGCCGGCGGCAGGTTGACGGCCAGGCTGTCGCGCCTCAGTGGCAGGTAGGGCCGCGCCGGGATGGTGACCTTCTTAGCGAAGATGATCTCGCCTGTCGGGCCCGGGAATGCCAGCATCTTTGCCTTTTTGGGCTTGATCACGCCGCCGAACTGGTGGATTCTGGCCTGGATCTTGTTCGTTCCCAGCGTGACGCCGTCGCCGTCGGCCTTCGCGCTGATTGAGCGCTGCAGAAGGCCGGTGTCGCGCAGCGGCGCGCCAGACTTGCCCTGGGCATTCGCCGCGAGCTGCGCGCGGCCCGCGGCCGTCAGCGACTTACCCTTGCTCTTGCCGTCGTCCTCGCGCGTGCGCGGCGCGCGCCACTTGATCTTTGCCCACGGGCTGCCCCATGGGTCGATCCCGAGCTTGAAGCACAGCCGTATCCGGTTCAGAAGGACGTTGCCGACGACCGCATAGACCGGCTGCATCTTGCCCAGGGCCGAGTCGAGCGCGGCGAGCTTGGCTTTCGCGCCGCTGTCGTCGACCTTGATCTTGATCGGCGTCGACATGTTCAGAATCCGGTGAGGCTGTCCATCGTGAAGACGCGGTCGGACGCAAAGCCATCGGAAGCGAAGCCAGCCACGCCGGCCGTCTCGCCATCCGCACCAGGCGGCAGAGAGATCAGGCCGCGCGCCAGGTCGCGCAGTTGCGTCAGCGCATCGTCATA